>NZ_CM147912.1:1270000-2910000 GCF_055809435.1 Yoonia sp. D2-7
GGTGGACTGGTAGAGAATACCAAGGCGCTTGAGAGAACCACATTTAAGGAACTCGGCAAAATACCTCCGTAAGTTCGCGAGAAGGAGGCCCGGTGAGAACGCAAGTTTTTGCCGGGGGCACAAACCAGGGGGTGGCGACTGTTTACTAAAAACACAGGGCTCTGCGAAGTCGCAAGACGACGTATAGGGTCTGACGCCTGCCCGGTGCCTGAAGGTTAAAAGGAGGAGTGCAAGCTCCGAATTGAAGCCCAGGTAAACGGCGGCCGTAACTATAACGGTCCTAAGGTAGCGAAATTCCTTGTCGGGTAAGTTCCGACCTGCACGAATGGCGTAACGACTTCCCCGCTGTCTCAAATGTGGACTCAGCGAAATTGAATTGCCTGTCAAGATGCAGGCTCCCCGCGGTTAGACGGAAAGACCCCATGCACCTTTACTATAGCTTCGCATTGGCATCAGACACAGTATGTGCAGGATAGGTGGTAGGCTTTGAAACCGGGACGCTAGTCTCGGTGGAGCCTCCCTTGAGATACCACCCTTATTCTGTTTGATGTCTAACCGCGGTCCGTTATCCGGATCCGGGACCCTGCGTGGTGGGTAGTTTGACTGGGGCGGTCGCCTCCCAAATTGTAACGGAGGCGCGCGAAGGTTGGCTCAGAGCGGTCGGAAATCGCTCGTTGAGTGCAATGGCAGAAGCCAGCCTGACTGCGAGACTGACAAGTCGAGCAGAGTCGAAAGACGGCCATAGTGATCCGGTGGTCCCGAGTGGAAGGGCCATCGCTCAACGGATAAAAGGTACGCTGGGGATAACAGGCTGATGGTGCCCAAGAGTCCATATCGACGGCACCGTTTGGCACCTCGATGTCGGCTCATCTCATCCTGGGGCTGGAGCAGGTCCCAAGGGTACGGCTGTTCGCCGTTTAAAGAGGTACGTGAGCTGGGTTTAGAACGTCGTGAGACAGTTCGGTCCCTATCTTCCGTGGGTGTAGGATACTTGAGAGGAGTTGCCCCTAGTACGAGAGGACCGGGGTGAACGATCCACTGGTGGACCTGTTGTCGTGCCAACGGCAGTGCAGGGTAGCTATGATCGGACAGGATAACCGCTGAAGGCATCTAAGCGGGAAGCCCCCCTCAAAACAAGGTATCCCTGAGGACCGAGGTAGACCACCTCGTCGATAGGCCAGAGATGTAAGCGCAGCAATGCGTTCAGTTGACTGGTACTAATGGTCCGATAGGCTTGATTTGATCCAGTAATAGTCTGACTTTACTGAATTAAAATCATGATACATACACACACAACCATGCAGTCGTACGCGACTTGGAACTCTCTGACGTTGTTCATTTGATTTGGTGGTCATAGCGCGAGCAAAACACCCGATCCCATCCCGAACTCGGCAGTTAAGTGCCGCTGCGCTGATGGTACTGCGTCTTAAGGCGTGGGAGAGTAAGTCACTGCCAAATCTAATGAGCAACGTCAAAAAAGTATCTCTCAACGATAAAAATACCAATCCAACAATCAAACTCGAAAACACGACAGTGGTCATAACGTCTGAGTAGCTGTCACTTTGCAAGCAAAGTAACCTTCCTACGCCTTCAAAAAACACAGTGGTTTTTTGAAAGGGACAAAACACCCGATCACATCCCGAACTCGGCAGTTAAGTGCCGCTGCGCCCCCTTACGGCGTTTGGCAAGCAAACGCCTGTCGGTCGGCGGATAGTACTGCGTCTTAAGGCGTGGGAGAGTAAGTCACTGCCAAATCCAATAAGAAGCCACCCGCATCTCTCGACGATTAATCCAAAAATCTCACGAATAAATAATAGGTAAAACAAGCGGCGCGACTAACGGCCAGCGAGATGTATGTGGATGTCGACTGACGCAAAAAATCGACTTGGCAAACCCTCAAAGATAGATCGCTCGTTCGAGATCGTGGTTGGCGACAGTACGTTAGGAAATTTGACTCGTGAAGGCATAATCGGAGCGTCAGCTCTGATGCTGCCGCTGCGAATACGACGGACTACATATATGGATCCGTCGATTATCTCCGTTGAAGCACTACCGAGATTTCAGCGTTCGTCACGGCTTAATCCATCCGATACAAGTGAAACCGCAGAATAGAGGAGTGTCGCCAAGAGGCAAAGACACAGCAAGCTCGCGAACATTAAATCGGTCTTCGCTCGCCCATTCGCCAGCAGCATCAGGTACCCGAGCCCCTGCGATGCGCCGACCCATTCCCCGATTACGGCGCCGATGGGAGAATAAACGGCCGCAAGTTTCAGTCCAGTTCCCAGAGAAGGGATTGCATGCGGTATTCTGATGTGCCGCATGATCTGCCATTTCGTCCCGCCCATTGTCTGCGCCAAATCTGCAAAGCCGCTTGGGATGCGACTTAAGCCGTCAAAAAATGCGCTGGTGACAGGAAAGAAAATGATCAGCAGCGCCATCATAACCTTCGATGCGATCCCGTATCCCAGCCAGAGCGTCAGGATCGGGGCGAGTGCGAAAACCGGGATCGCTTGCGTAAGGATAAGCAATGGCATGACCAAACGGTGAAGCCTTTGAAAACTCGCTAATAGAATCGCAGTGAATGCGCCAAGGATTGTGCCAAGGACAAGTCCCAAGACAACTTCGGTCCCAGTGACCAAGGCATTTTCCAGGATCAAACCGC
Source organism: Yoonia sp. D2-7 (assembly GCF_055809435.1). NCBI lineage: Bacteria > Pseudomonadati > Pseudomonadota > Alphaproteobacteria > Rhodobacterales > Paracoccaceae > Yoonia > Yoonia sp. D2-7. The sequence continues at coordinate 1,272,663 of NZ_CM147912.1, forward strand.
GATATTCCCATGCTGTTTGCGCGACGCGCCATGGCGATGGAAGAATGAACTGGGGAACGTCGGTTAGCCAAACTACGCCTTGCCAAAGGGACATTCCGAACAGAACAGGGGTCATAATATACGCTAATTTGATCATTTGCCGCGCCTCAGGTGATCAAGAAGCGCTGCTTGGCACGCCGTTGTTTCCGCAGCGTATTGGTCGCGGATCGGTTCTGTTGTGGGTGGTTGCCATTGAATTGCCGCCTCAGGTGTCAGAACGATAATCTGATGTCCCAACCGCACGGCCTCGGCGGGATCGTGCGTCACCAACAACACTGTTTTTCCTTTTAAAACGTCAGCTGCCAGATCCTGCATGTCAGCACGCGTGCCTGCATCTAGTGCTGAAAACGGTTCGTCCAGAAGCGCAACGGGCCGATCTTCCATCAAGGTGCGTGCCAATGCCGCGCGTTGGCGCATTCCACCTGATAATGCGGCGGGTTTTTCGTTGCGATATGCCGTTAGCCCGACTTTGGCGATAAGTTCTTCGGCGCGTGCGAAATCCGGCTCAGTGCCGCGTAGGCGGTTGCCGATGACTATATTTTCCAAGACGCTGAGCCAAGGTAGTAACAGATCCGATTGCGCCATCAGGCTGATCCGACCGTCATGTGTTGCGCCGTCAGTGGTCGTGATGGTCCCGGAAAATGCACCAACGCAATCCAGCCCTGCAATCAGCCTCAGCAACGTGGATTTACCCACTCCGGATTGCCCCAAAAGACAGGTCCATTGTCCCGCGTGCAGCGTCAGATCAATGGGGCCAAAAATGCGTTGGCCAGCGATGTCGTACTGGCCAGTGACGTGAATGGCAGGGGCTGCCATCACGCGCCTTTTAGCCCCATGTCCCAAAAAGCGGCTTCTAGTCGCGTGGCCGTTGTGAACCGGTCTTGAAGGTGTGGCCAACGCGCGGCAGTAAACGGCCGATCCCCCAACCTACGCACAACAGCTTGGTCGATCATGCGCCCGACGTCGGACATCACGGTCTGGTAATCATTGTCCGCATAGGTCGTGATCCAGTCGCGGTAGGGCGTGTCTTTGGCCGCTGACGTTTCCAATCGTAACCCGATTTCGCCATAGCCAAAGCAACAAGGCGCGAGTGCTGCCATCAAGTCGAGAAAATCACCCTGCAGCCCAGCGTCCATGACGTACCGCGTGTAAGCGAGGTTTTCGAATTCTTCGGTTGCGGTGAACAAGGTTTGCTCGTCGATGCCTTCGGCAGCACATGTTGCGACGTGCAGGGCCATCTCGTGATTGACCAATGCATCGACGGTTGTGGCGCATGTCTTCATTTCCGTAAGCGTTTCAGCTTTCACCACCGCCAAGGACCACGCCCGCGCGAAATGGACCAAGAAAACATAGTCCTGGATGAGGTAATGGATGAAGGCCGCACGCGGCAAAGTTCCATCACTAAGTCCTTCAACGAAGGCATGGTGGGTGTAGGCCTGCCATGCAGTGGGGCAACCGGCGCGCCATTGCGCGAAGGTTTGACCGTAAGACTGATCGTTCATTGCGACGTCACATCAATGGCGATTTTCGATACGGGATGGACCTCTGGTATCAGGCCCGCGTCGTGTAAAAACGCTTCGAACGTTTCATAACGGCCTGCATCCATCGCCGTCGGGCGCAATGCAAATCGGGGCAGGGTGTCTACCCACGCACGTGCGTTAAGCTCATCCTGCAGTTCTGGCGCTGTGTTTGCAAAAATCTGCCACGCCTCTTCTGGGTGATTGACGATGTACTGTGTTGCCTTTTCCGTCGCCGCGAGAAAACGCATGATCATATCGGTGTCCATGGTTTCGGAATTGGCGACGTAGATCAGTTCATCGTAGGCTGGCAGCCCTTCTTCCTCGACGTAGAAACAATGCCCCGGCACGCCTGCGATATCCATTTGGTTCAGTTCGAAATTTCGGAATGCACCGATAACGGCGTCGACCTGACCGGACATCAACGAAGGCGACAACGACCAATTTACGTTGATCAATTCAACATCATCCAACGTCAGCCCGTGCGTGTTCAACACGTGCCCCAAAACGGCTTCCTCAACGCCGCCCACTGAAAACCCGACTTTACGGCCCTTCAGGTCGGCGGGAGACGCGATGGGGCCATCAGCGCGGGTTAACAAGCAGTTCAGCGGCGTCGCGATCAATGTGCCGACCCGTTGCAAAGGCAGGCCTTCGTGGATTTGAAGATGTAGTTGGGGTTGATAGGAAATCGCCAAATCAGCGCGCCCCGCTGCGACCATTTTGGGCGGGTCCGAAGGGTCCGCAGGGGCGATCACGTCAACGTCGAGATCAACGTCTGCGAAATAGCCCTTCTCTTGCGCGATGATGACTGGCCCGTGGTCGGGATTAACGAACCAATCCAGTAAAAGCGTCATTTGATCTTGCGCCCAAAGTGGCGCTGCAAACACGGAAAAGGCCGAGGCCAGCAATGTGGTTTTCATGAAAGCGGTTCCTTTGATGCGCGATACAGTTCTGCGAAATGGTGGGTTGGCCCGTGCCCTGATCCAACGGAAAGCTGATCGGCGAGGGCGATTGCGTGGGACACATAAGATTTGGCTGCGGCAACAGCGGCACGAACGTCGCCGGTCTTGGCCAGTTGTGCAGCCAGCGCTGATGACAGGGTGCATCCGGTCCCATGTGTATTGCGGGTAGCGGTGCGCGCGCCCTCGAACCAAGTGATGTTGTTCGCGGTGACCAGACAATCAGGACTATCGGCATCCGGCAGATGTCCGCCTTTCATCAACACCGCGTCTGCTCCAAGCGCACAAAGCATGCGACCCTGATCTGCCATCTCATCACGTGCTTGCGCTACCGGCATGTCCAACAGTTGGGCTGCTTCCGGCAGGTTTGGGGTTAGTATGTTTGCGATGGGCAACAGCGCATCGCGCACCACGGCAATCGCATCGGGGTCCAAAAGGGACGCGCCGCCTTTTGCGATCATAACCGGATCAAGGATGATAGGGGCGTCGCGGTCAGCCAGTGTATCGGCAACCGCTTGTGCAATATCGGCATTTGCGATCATCCCGACCTTTACGGCATCGACACGGATATCATCAAAAACTGCGTTGATCTGGTCGCGCACGAACGCTGGCGGCACCAAATGAACACCGCTAACGCCCTGCGTGTTTTGCGCGGTGAGCGCGGTGATCGCCGCCATCGCAAATGCGCCATTGGCGGATATGGCTTTCAGATCGGCTTGAATGCCCGCGCCGCCAGACGGGTCAGACCCCGCAATGCTTAGAACGTTCGGGATCATTGGACGGGCTCCTGAAAGAATAACTCGGCGGCTGACTTCGGGTCGACTTGCCCGCAAATGGCGGACACGACAGCGAGGCCATCAACGCCGGATGCCAATACGTCCGCTTGATGCTTGGCTTTCAGGCCCCCGATCGCGACGGTCGGCAGCGACGTCAAAGCGGCCAATTCTGCCAAACCAGCAAAACCGATCGGCGCCTCGTGATCTTGCTTTGTTGCCGTGCCGAATACCGGCCCGATCCCAAGGTAATCTACGATATCAGGGTCGGCTGCTTGGACAGTTGCAGCTGTTTCGCATGACAATCCCAAGATTTTGTCGGGGCCCAATATCCCGCGTGCGTCTGCCGGAGCCAGATCACTTTGACCGATATGCGCACCGCAAGCATCGGCCTTGATCGCGGCGTCCAGATCATCATTGACGATGACCGGAACACCGGTGCCGACAAGTGCGGCCTTGATCGCGCGGGCCATGTCGACCCGTTCGCGGGTGCTGGCGTCCTTGGCACGCAGTTGCACCATTGTGACGCCGCCCGCGACCGCCTCTTGGACTGTTTCGACCAGCCCATGACCGCGGCACAGTGCTGTGTCTGTCACCAGATACAGTCGCAATTGTTGGCGCAGGCGGGTCATGACTGGATCACGTTGGGCAGATCGTCCGGCTGCACGGCGCTTAGCGCATCAAGGAAATGCATCTGAAAACTGCCGGGGCCCTTTGCCTGCTGCGCGGCCATTGTTCCTGCGACTTTGTAGTGCGCCAGCGTCGCAAGGGCAGCGTCAAAAGCGGGGCCAGTGGCGGCATAGGCGCCCATCAACGCTGTTTGCGCGCACCCCAACGCGGTTACCATCGGCATGATGTCAGACCCGCCAGTGACCTTTGCTGATTGGGTTCCATCTGTCACAAAATCGACCGGTCCGGTGACCGCAATCACACTGCCGTGTGCCTTGGCGATTGCGCGTGCAGCATCTTCTGCAGCATCCACGCTGTCGCCGCTATCGGCACCTTTACCGGCACCCGCCGCACCTGCCATCGCTAAAATCTCGGACGCATTGCCGCGTAGGATCGTGGGACGCAACGCCAATAAATCCTGAGCGACGCCCTTGCGATAAGTCGATATGAAATGTGCAACAGGGTCCAACACCCACGGGATGTTTTTGTCATTCGCCGCGTTTGCGGCTGCCAACATGCTCGCGGCCCATGGGGCGGACAACGTGCCGATATTGATCGTCAGCGCGCCACAAATCGGGGTGAATTCTGCAATTTCTTCAGATGCATGAACCATTGCGGGCGAAGCACCGGCCGCGAGAACAACGTTCGCGGCCACGTTCATCGCGACGTAGTTCGTGATGCATTGCACCAACGGGTTCTGTTCACGAAGCGTTGCCAAAAGGTGTTGCGGGGCCATGATGTCTCCTTTTTCAGCGGAAAAAAGAGACGACGCTCGCGCAAAGCCCGGAACGCACTACCTCCCTCCGCCAGCATTATCTGGTTCAGGTTCAAAGGGTACGTCTCAGCCTTTCGGCGCCCCTGGTACGGTTTGCGTAAATGCACGGGACAGGCGGGTCAAACGAAAAAATTGCCCCATGGGTTGTCTGATGCAGAGGCCCACAGAATTCTTATTGCCCAATAAGTAGGCGTTTTCGAAGAAATGCGAAGCGAGTGCGATGCTTGCATGTCGAACCTGACCTGAATATCCGCCGACTGCGTGCAACGGCTTGATCTTAGCGATAACTCTGTTTTTCTGACCCTATGGACACTTCAAAGAAAAAGACGCTTCGCACGCAATTATTGCCACTTATCGCGCAGGTCTATCCGGACATCGACGCGGATATCCTTCTTAGTCAAATCGTAGACGCTTTTTGGCCAGATGGGACCAAACCACGCAAACATGGCCGAACGCCGAGCAATGATCTGTGGACCGAACATGATGCGGTGTTGATTACCTACGGGAATTCAATACTGGACGGGGCACACAAGCCGCTGGATTTGCTTCATGATTTCTTGCTGCGTCGTCTGAAAGGCGCGGTGAACGGTGTCCATATCCTACCGTTTTTTCCCTACACGTCTGATGATGGTTTTGCGGTATCCGACTTCCGGTCCGTTGATACGCAGCTCGGTGACTGGGCCGATATCAACCGGATCGGGGACGACTTTCATCTGATGTCGGATCTGGTGCTGAACCATGTTTCTAGCCAAGGCACGTGGTTCAACAGTTACTTGCAAGGACAAGAACCCTACGATCAGTTCTTTTTTGAAGCCTCGCCAGACGATGATTTGAACGAAGTCGTGCGTCCGCGGACCACGCCGCTTTTGCAAAAGGTCGAAACCGCGAACGGTCCGCGCCACGTCTGGTGCACGTTCAGCCATGATCAGATCGACCTCGACTTTCGCAATCCAGAGGTGCTGCTGGAATTCCTGCGCATCATTCGCCTGCATGTGGATAACGGGGTGCGCATTGTGCGGCTCGATGCGGTTGCCTTTCTTTGGAAAGAAATCGGGACGCCATCCATCCACCTGCCGCAAACCCACGCTATTGTGCAATTGATGCGGGTGTTATGCGATTTTGCTGCTGAAACAATCATATTGCTGACGGAAACCAACGTCCCAAAAGCCGAAAACCTAAGCTATTTCGGCAACCGGAACGAAGCCCACGCGATCTACAACTTTCCCCTGCCGCCATTGATCCTGCATGCGATGATGTCGGGGTCTGCGCATTATTTGCGTCGCTGGCAAAGCGGGATGCCGCCTGCGCAATTTGGCTGCGCCTATCTCAATTTTACGGCCAGCCACGACGGCATCGGCATGCGCCCCGTAGAGGGTATTTTGCCCGCTGTCGAGCAGGCCAAAATGATCGACACAATCAAAGACATTGGCGGTCTTGTGTCGATGCGTGCCCTGCCTGACGGGGGGCAGGCGCCCTACGAAATCAACACGACGTTCTACGATGCCACGTCGCAAACCTTCACGGGGCAAGACGATCATCACTTCGACCGGTATGTCTGTTCGCAGACCATCGTCATGTCACTTGAAGGGATCCCTGCATTCTATATCCATTCAATGCTTGCGACACCAAACGATCACGCACAGGTGGAAAGGCGCGGCATGAACCGTGCGATCAACCGCCATCGGTGGGATTATCCGACATTAAATGACCTGTTAGATGATCCTGAAACGCCGCAGGCGCGTGTTTTAGGCGCATTGACCGAACGCTTACGGATCAGGGCCGCGCAACCGGCATTTCATCCAAATGCGACGCAATTCACGATGCCGCTGGATAACCGCGTGTTCGGGGTTTGGCGGCAAAGTTTGGACCGGCACCAATCCATTTTTGCACTCCATAACGTCAGCGCTGAAACCGTGCGCGTGGATCATATGTCCATGAACCTGATCGACGATGAGCCTTGGATAGATCTGCTTAGCGGCGATCCGGTCGACATGGATGCAGGGGGCCTGACGCTTGCCCCCTACCAATGTCGTTGGATCAGCAACCGCGGTTAAGTCACTGAAACTCTGCAACATCCGCAAGTGCTGCGGCGTTCATGTCTGCCAAGAACAACGGATCGGCCGCGTGAACCCGGTTCCATGTCGGGATAAATGGTGTCTCGTGCGGGTTTTCCAAGAAGACGTGCCCTGCGCGCATAATGTTTTCAGCAAACAATTCGATTGATCTTTCTTCCGCATGGCGATCAATCGACAGCCCGTTCATCTTGGCATCGTTGTAATAAGATTCCAGCAAATCAAGCGCGCAGCGATAATAGGTCGCTTTCAGCGTCCGGAACACATTGGCGGTAAACACAGTACCATCAGCGGCGAGCTTGCGAAAGACAGCTTTGCAAATGTCCGTGGACATCCGGTTCAGACCGGCGCTGGCTTCATCAATGCTAAGCTCTTGATGTTTATGATCATAAGCATCCGAGATTTCGACCTGACACACCGCTTTTGGCGCAAGGTTACGCCATGCCTCTGACAGAACCCCAATCTCGAGGCCCCAGTCAGACGGGATACGCAGGTCAGGCAAAATCGAGGTCCGCATCGCAAATTCGCCGGACAATGGGTACCGGAAACTGCGCAGGTAATCGATGTAATCGCGGTCCCCAATGACCCGCTTCAGCGCGATCAACAACGGGCTAACCAGCAGGCGCGTCACACGTCCGTTTAGCTGATCGCCACCGATACGGGGGTAATATCCTTTGGCGACCTGATACGGGAAGTTCGGGTTCACGACCGGGTAAACCAAGCGGGCGAGCATATCTTTTTCGTAGGTCAGAATATCGCAATCATGGATCGCCATGACGTCGCTATCGGCACAGCCCAGCAGATAACCCAAACTGGCCCAAACGTTTTTGCCCTTACCTTTCTCGGACGGAGCAAGACCCATCGCCTCCAGTCGCGCACCAAGCGCCAACATCCGTGGGCTGTCGTTCCAAATGACGATGTGATCTTGGTTTAGGCCCTCAAAGAACGACTTGGCGTGACGGAATTGCGCTTCGTCCGCCGCGTCCAGACCGACGATGATCCGATGCAGGTATTTGACTTGTGACAGCTCGGACAGAATGTTCGGCATCGCTTCACGTTCAAGTTCCGAATACAGGCACGGCAGGATCAGCGAAATCTTACGGGTCTGCGAAAAGACATCCAGTTCGTGCTCCATCTCGTCGGTCGATCGTGTGCGCAGGTTGTGTAGCGTCGTGATGTTTCCGTTTTGATGAAAGTCAGCCATGATGGATGGTCCTTTTACAGTTTTAGTCGGTCGAGCAATTCAATAATGGCCGCGTTCCAGCCGATGGGCCCCGCAGCGCTTGTTCGTATGATCCGGCCTTCGGTCTCCCCCGCCAAGGCGGGCAGTGGCGCACGGTGCGGGTTTGCGACCACGACACCGTAGTCTGCGGTCGTCAGCATTTGTACGTCATTCGGGGCATCACCCAACGCGATGGTGTGTTGGGGCGCGTATGTTTGCATGATGTCGCGCATCTTAATGGCTTTGTTGCCACCAAAAGACAGGGTCAAGAAACGACCGCCTTGTTGGGCAATGATCCCGTGGTCTTTCAGATGGTCAATGAAACGGGTCTTCTGCGCGTCGTTGCCACGCCATTGGCCCGGTTCAGAAAACGCCCGCTGCTGCGCCAGTTTTGCGTCGTCATCCGGCAGACCTGTGATGTCTGAAACCTGTATTGCGGACATATCGCCAAAACCAACAAACTGCGCGCGCAACTCTGCGGGGACGTCGTCAATCGCGCTCCTCAGCTGGGGGTAAGTCCCGGTTTTGCCGACCTCGGTCGCCTCGGCGGGCAGCAGTCCCGCGCCGTTTTCGACAATCGCGGGCCATTGATCTAACCCAAGATCAGTGCGGAGCACGCTAACCTCGGCAGCTGTTTTGCTGCTGGCTAAAATGACCGCTGCGCCGATGTTTGCAAGGACTGACAAGGCAGGTTGCGCTGGCGTCCAGGCATATGTGTCGTGATCAATCAACGTCCCGTCCAGGTCGGTAAAAACCATCAAGGGCAAGCGGTTAGCCATATCAGAATCCCCCAAATTCAGGGGCAGATGTTCGCGATGTAGAGGCGAATTTGATCAGCTCGCCTCCCGTTCTGCCCAGCCTGCAAAATAACGTTCAAGGACGATGACGGCATAGTACAAAACGATCCCGAGAAAGGCCAAAGCGATCAGAACCGCAAACATCAAGGGGTAGTCGCCGTTGGTTTCGCCGGACTTGAACAAAGCGCCCAAACCTTTGCCATGCGGGCTGACTATTTCGACCAGATTAGTGCCGATAAAGGCCAATGTAGCCGAGACTTTCAGCGCACCAAAGAATTCAGGCAGCGTTTTGGGCAATGCGATCTTCTGGAAGATCGTGAAGCGGGACGCACCGAGGGCACGCAAAATATCGCGGTATTCCGGTTCAAGCGTCGATAGGCCGATCCCCACAGACACCGCGATCGGGAAGAACGAAATCATGAAGGCCATCAGCACCGTATTGAAATCGTGCTGTCCGATGAAAATCAAGGAAATCACGGGCACCAATGTGGCTTTCGGGATTGCGTTGAAGCCGACCAAAAGCGGGTACAGCGCATCGCGCGCGATCTTCGAAAAGCCAATGATCATGCCTAGGGCCGTGCCGAAAATGACCGCCAGCAACAGCCCCGCGACCGTCCGCCAAAGCGTTTGCCAGCCCATCGTGAAGAATAGCTCTTTGTATTTCCAGAATGCTGGCGGCAAATCGGACGGAGACGCCATTTTGTAGTTCGGCCAGTCATTGACCCAAACCAAGGCTTCCCAAAGTCCGAGGAAAACCAACACGGCCAGGACTGGAACGGCAATCTTACGCAGCATCAATGCACCTCTGCGTCGCGGCCTTGCGCGATTTTGATTTGATCGCGCAGCACATGCAGCATGTCCGCGACCTTTGGTGTGTACAGCATATCGAGTCCGCGATCTTCGGGCAGGTCGATGTCCATCACAAACTGGGTTTTCGCGGGGCGACCCGATAGAACGATGACCTGATCGCCTAGGTAGACGCTTTCACGCAGATCATGGGTAATCAGAACGGCCGTAAACGGCTCAGCGCGGCGCAGATCACGCATTGTTTGCCACAGATCTTCGCGGGTAAACGCGTCCAGCGCCCCGAATGGTTCGTCCATAATCAGCACATCCGGCTTGTGTACGATGGATCGACACAGCGACGCACGTTGGCGCATCCCGCCGGATAATTCAGACGGACGTTTGTCGCCAAATCCCGTCAGTCCAACCATATCGAGCAGGTCCATCGCGCGCGCGACGCGGTCTTTACGGGACATGCGGGGGGCGACGATTTCAAGCGGCAGAATGATGTTATCAAGGATCGTCCGCCATTCCAGCAGCACTGGATTTTGAAACGCCATGCCAACGGTATTGCGCGGGCCTTTGACGCGTTCGCCGTGCAGCCACACTTCGCCTTCGTCAGGCTTCAACAGCCCTGCAACCAATCGGGTCAGCGTAGATTTGCCACAACCAGATGGGCCGACAACAGCGGCAAAAGTGCCCGTCGGGACAGCGACATCTAAACCGTTTAGCACGGGAAGAGGGCCGCTGTCCGTGGCGTATGCGTGGGTTACGCCTTTGATTTCGATAAGGTTTTCGATTGTAACAGCCTTTGGTAGATGGGCCGCCGACAGTCGCGACGGCCCAATTCCTTATTTCAGCATCAAGCTGCCATCTGTCGGCAAATAGCTTCCATCGAAGTAAAGCGCCGCATCAGGTTCAGTCGTGAACTCGTACACAGACTTCGTCTGTTCAATCGCGCTGGCCATACGGTCCGCGTCAATCGTGCCCATGCCGTTTTCAGCTACGAAATCCGTCAGGACGTTGGCATCAATCGCCATTTGCAGACGCTCTGTTTCCAGTGCAGCATCCGCAGCCGGATTACGTTCCATCAGCGCTGCAATTGCGGCGTCAGGCGTCGCAATCGCGTCTTTCCAGCCCATGCCGACAGCGGACAAAAAGCCAGTGATGATTTCAGGGTTCGCGGCTGCAAAATCCGTGTTCACGATGATCGCGTTGCCGTACAAATCGACGCCGTAGTCAGCCATCAACAAAACCGAGATATCGTCATCAGGCACGCCCAAACGTTTCAGGTTCAAAGTAGACGAGAACGAAAAGCCAGTGATGGCGGCGACATTACCTTCAGCCAGCATCGGTTCGCGCGTCGGGAAGCCAACGGGTTCGACTGTAATCGCATCTGCGTCGATGCCTGTCTCCGCTGCAAAAATCGGGAATTGCGCCCAAGCGCCATCAGGTGGCGGTGCGCCCAATACCTTGCCCTCCAAATCCGCTGGGGCTTCGACGCCCAACGACTGGCGGCCTACTACGGCGAACGGCGGCTTGTCGTAAACCATCATCACGGCAGTGACGGGCGCGCCCGGGTTTTGGTCGAGAAAGCGCATCAGGGAATTGATATCGGCGAATCCAACAGGGAAGGCGCCTGTTGCGACCTTGGGAATGGCATCTAGCGAACCAGATCCTTCGCTAATCGTGACGTTCAGATCGGCGGCTGCGAAATAGCCTGCATCGAGTGCATGAAAATAAGGCGCTGATGGCCCTTCGAATTTCCAGTCTAGCGCGAAGGGCAGGTCTGTCTCGGCCCAAGCCGAAGACGCCAACGTCATCGCGACAACTGCCGAGATTGATTTGTAAAACATGAAAGATTCCCCGTGTGGTGTGACAGAGTGACCGTTCCGTAAATGTGGAATGAGGCCCAGAGAACATCACGTGAATGCACGAGTGACCAATCGGAAAAGTCTATAAATTAGGCGTAAATTGACTTAACGCCTACATTTTGTGCAAGTGGGTGGCCCATCGCAGTGCGAAGGACGACCGTCACTTCAACGACCATTCAGAAAACACGTCAATCCAAGCGATGCCAACCGTGGCATGTAACTGCTTAATTTTGGTGGGTGTTCAGATCCAATGGCAGTCCCTAGGGGAATCGAACCCCTCTTTCCAGGTTGAAAACCTGGCGTCCTAACCGATAGACGAAGGGACCGCGCTTGGTCTGCGATTATGGGCATAACCGCAAATGTTGTACCAATGGCAGTCCCTAGGGGAATCGAACCCCTCTTTCCAGGTTGAAAACCTGGCGTCCTAACCGATAGACGAAGGGACCACGCTTGGTACGCGGCTTCTAGTAAATGGCAACTCCAAGAGCAAGTCCCTTTTTCGGACTTTTCGCACTTTTCTAAGCAGGGGCCGCATCTTCCAAACGTAGCTGCGGCGACCGGCGGCCTTGCCACGTATTCACTTCCAAACGTCCGGCTAAATGAAACCGTGCGCCGTTGTGCTTCATCAGCATTGGACCCATCGGTCCGTCCATCGCGCCAAAGCTAATTGCGTCGATCCGCGCACCCAGACCATCGCCGAACGTGACCTTGAGGTGATTTGCACCGACTTGTTTTGCAAACAGAATTTGGCAGTCCGGAAAGCCAAAACGTGGGGCAGGGGCGCCCGCACCAAAGGGACCCGCTTTTTCGATTTGTTCGATCAGCTCAACAGTCGCGGCACCGGGCATCAATATGCCGTCCAGACGCAGATCGGCAGGGCCGATGTCGCCTGCGCCTTGTTTGGCCAGCAGTTCTGAAATCCGCGCCATCGCCGAATCAAGCTTGTCACGCGCAACGGTCAGGCCTGCCGCCATTTTGTGACCGCCGCCCTTGATCAATAATCCTTCCGCCGCGACCCGTTGGATCACCGCGCCAAGGTCGATGCCGGACACGGACCGCCCTGATCCTTTGCCTTCATCGCCATCAAGGCCAATAACAATCGCGGGGCGGTTGGTCGCTTCTTTCAGACGCGATGCTACGATGCCCACGACACCCGGATGCCATCCTTCGCCCGCAGCCCAAACCAAAGGCGCGTCAAAGCCGCGATCTTCGGCTTGTACCATCGCCAAATCACGGACCTGCGTTTCCACCTCACGACGTTCCGTGTTCAGTTCATCCAGACGAGCGGCCATGTCGCTGGCTTCTTGCGGGTTATCGGTCGCCAATAGACGCGCACCCAAATCCGCTTTACCAATACGCCCCCCCGCATTCACGCGCGGCCCCAGCAAGAACCCAAGATGATACGAAGTCGGGGCCTGATCCATGCCCGCAACATCGGCAAGGGCCGTCAGGCCAATCCGTTGGCGGCGCGCCATCACGGTCAAGCCTTGGCGCACCAGCGCACGGTTCACACCGACCAACGGCGCGACATCCGCCACAGTCGCGAGTGCCACGAGATCAAGCAAAGCCATCAGATCTGGGCCTTTTTGACCGGCGACCTTCATCTGACGGTTCACTTCGACAAGCATCAAGAAAACAACGGCGGCGGCACATAAATGAGCCAGATCACCGGTTTCATCTTGCCGGTTCGGGTTCACGACAGCCAAGGCATCGGGCAAAGTTTCACCGCCCAAGTGGTGGTCCAACACGACAACATCGGCCCCAACCGCAGCCGCAATTGGCCCGTGGGATAGGGTGCCGCAATCCACGCAAACGATCAGATCGTGATCAGCAGCCAGTGCAGCCATAGCTTCGTCATTCGGTCCGTACCCTTCATCAATGCGGTCCGGCACGTAAAGTGTGGCGCGATGCCCCATGTCACGCAGCCAAGACAACAGTAAAGCCGCAGAAGTGCCGCCATCCACATCATAGTCGGCAAAAACGGCAATCCGTTCCCGTTTGTTCAGGGCAGCAAGGAAACGGGCCGCTGCAGTTTCCATATCCTTCAAGGATCGAGGGTCCGGCAGTAAGTCGCGCAAGGTCGGCGCCAAGAACGTCTCAGCCTCCTCAGGGGCCAAGCCGCGGCGCACCAAGGTGCGGCACAATGGGGCAGGCAGCCCAGTGGATTGTGCCATCGCCTCTGACGCGCGATCTTCGACCAATCCCGGGCCGATCCAACGGCGTCCCGTGACCGAAGAATCAACGCCCAAAAACGCTTTATCTTGTGGTGTATTCATAAGACGGCACAATACAGATAGGGCGCAGCCTTGGCCACGCCCCTTATCTTCATTTCATCAAAACAACGCGTATCGCTAGCAGCGCGTCGTTCTTATCAAGCGATAGGATTACGATACTGCATGCGCCGCACTGAACCAGTTTTTGACCGCATCAGGATCGTTTCGGCTGTGACAAAACCGACTTCCCGCTTAATTCCCGGAACAAGGTTGCCATCTGTCACACCGGTTGCAGCAAAAATCACGTCTTGGGTCACCATGTCATCACGCGTGTAAACGCGGTCAAGGTTCGTGATACCAGCCTTTGCCGCACGGCCGCGTTCGTCGTCATTGCGGAACGTCAGGCGGCCATAGATCTGTCCACCCATACATTTCAGCGCAGCGGCGGCCAGCACACCTTCGGGCGCACCACCAGATCCCATGTACATGTCGATGCCCGTCTTTGCGGCTTCTGCGCAATGCATTACACCAGCGACGTCGCCGTCGGTGATCAAGCGGATTGCAGCACCTGTGCCGCGAATTTCTTCGATGATCTGCTCATGCCGGGGGCGTTCCAAGACACAGACTGTGATGTCATTCGTGGAACAGCCTTTTGCAGCAGCCAATGCGGACACACGTTCCGCAGGCGACATGTCTAGCGTCACAACGCCATCGCGGTAGCCCGGCCCAATCGCCAGTTTGTCCATGTAAACGTCAGGTGCGTGCAGCATCGACCCGCGCGGGCCCATCGCAATCACGGCCAGCGCGTTTGGCATGTCCTTGGCAGTCAGCGTTGTGCCTTCCAGCGGGTCGAGCGCGATATCAACGCCGGGGCCTTTGCCGGTGCCGACTTCTTCACCAATGAACAACATCGGCGCTTCGTCGCGTTCACCTTCGCCGATCACAACGACACCAGAGATATCCAATTTGTTTAACTGGGTCCGCATCGCGTCTACGGCAGCTTGGTCCGCTGCTTTTTCATCGCCACGCCCGATCAACGGGGTGCAAGCGATGGCTGCGGCCTCAGAAACGCGAGCAAGGCCAAGCGAAAGGGAACGGTCGTTAAAGTCAGTTTGATCAGGCATCTGGCAGTCCTTCGGGAGAATTCAGTCCCGACCTAGCGTGAAGACACAGCGCAAGACAACGCTGTGAACGCTAACATTCAACGAAAAACTTAACCCGGCAAGGGGTATGGATCAGACTGCTTCGATCCGAATAGCAACAGGTGTACCGCTGACGACGTCGGTGGATTCGAACGCTTCAAGCGCTTCGTTCAGCGCGGTCCGTGTCGTTTTATGTGTCACGATCAGGACGGGGGCCGCTGTATCATCGTGGCCATATTGGCGCATCCGGTCGATGGAAATGCCAGCCTCGCCCAACAGCTTAGCGACTTTTCCAAGCGCACCCGGTTTGTCCAGCAACTGCATCCGCAGGTAGTACGGCGCAGGAATTGCGGAATGGGCAGAGCGGGCTTCGCGCAGACCGATGGCCGGTTGCCCGAATGTTGAAATGCGCAAACCACGTGCGATATCCATGACGTCGCCCATCACGGCGCTTGCTGTTGGACCTTCGCCTGCACCAGCGCCGCGCAGCACAATTTGGCCGACGCTATCGCCTTCGAGCACAACCATGTTGGTCCCGCCTTGCAGCTGACCAAGCGGCGATGTGTCGGGCACGAGGCAAGGTGACATGCGCTGTTCCAGCCCGCGGCCTGTCATTTGCGCCACGCCCAAAAGCTTGATTTTGTAACCCATATCAGCAGCTTGATGGATGTCTTCGATAGTGACTGACCCGATACCTTCAAGATCAACGCCTGCAAAGTTCACCTTTGTGCCGTATGCAATCGACGCCAACAGCGCCAGCTTATGGCCCGCGTCGATCCCGCCCACGTCCAGTTCAGGATCAGCTTCGAGGTATCCAAGTTGGTTCGCCTCATCGAAGACGGCCTCGTAAGACAGGCCCGCGTCCTCCATCCGTGTCAGGATATAGTTACAGCTACCGTTCATGACGCCCATGATCCGGTTGATTTCGTTGCCAGCCAACCCTTCGGTCAGGGATTTGACGACTGGAATACCGCCAGCGACCGCAGCTTCAAACCGGATCACCTGATCTTTGGCTTCGGCGGCTTCGGCGAGCGCCTGACCGTGGATCGCAAGCAGCGCTTTGTTAGCCGTCACGATGTCTTTGCCAGCGGCGATGCCTGCTTCAGTCGATGCCTTTGCAGGGCCTTCGGACCCGCCCATCAATTCGATGTAGACATCCACGTCATCACGGGCGGCCAGTTTAACTGGATCGTCTTCCCATGCGTAGTCGGACAAATCGACGTCGCGGTTTTTGCTGCGGGAACGGGCCGATACGGCGCTGATGACGATCTTGCGCCCGCAACGTGCCTCAAGCAATTCTGCGTGTTTTTGAACGATGCGGACGACGCCCACACCGACCGTACCAAGACCGGCAATTCCAAGGCGAAGGGGCTGTGTCATGGGGGCATCCGTCGTTTTCGTGAAAATCTAGGGCCTGTTACCCAATCTGGGCGGTCACCGCAACGCGGCTCGTGCAATTGCCGCACGCATGCGGGCACGTGTTGCTTGATCAACGACTGGGCGACGCAGGGCACCGGCACGGTTACGCAATTGAGCGATTCTGTCGTTAGTTGTCGCGATAGAGGCTGGCGTGATTTGCGGCGCGATTGTCTCAGATCGTTCAATCAAAGAATCAATGGCTACCAATTCGGGAAAATCCGCGGCCCGCGCAGCGTCCGCAGATGTGCCGCCAACATCGGGGATTGTCCCGCAATGCGCCAACCCTGCAAACGCAGTTAGCATAATGAATTGGCGAAGCGGCATTAACACGTCCTGTGGTTTGCGCGCATTTACCCATGCGGGCGCAACAGGTGCAAGGCAGGTCGGCAAAGGAATGCCATTTGGGGGTTCCCATATGAACAAGCGTTCATTTACAGTAGCGTATGGCACGTAAACAAGGCTCTCATTCCGAAACCACCGGACCCAAGGTTCGGGAATCCGCTTTGCGGTTGATCGCACGGTATGGATGTGCCGCTGTTTCAATGCGCAAAATTGCAGAAGATGTCGGCGTTCAGGTTGGCGCTTTATACAACTATACTCCTGATAAACAGACGCTTTTGTTCGATCTGATGCGCCATCATATGGAAAATCTGCTGGCCGCTTACGCCGAAACGCCGATTGAAGGCACACCTGTCGAACAGCTTGAAGCCTTCACACGTTTCCACATCCGCTTTCACCTGCCACGGCGTGACGAAGTCTTTGTGTCCTATATGGAACTGCGGAATCTGTCCGAGGAAAACTTCGCGGCAATTCAGGACCTGCGGAACAATTACGAAAAAGCGCTGGAAGATATTTTGATCGCTGGTGAGGCGGACGGGTCATTTTCCTTCGTAGACCGCAAGATCGCCGTTTTGTCTGTCATTGCCCAGCTGACAGGTATGACAAATTGGTACCGTGCTGACGGGCGGTTGTCACAGGCAGAGCTGGAAGAAGCGTTCTGCGATCTGGTCCTGCGCGCGGTGTCCGCAAACAGATGAATCCGTACTGATGGAAACGCAGGCCGCCGATACGGCGACCTGCACGGCTTGGTTAATGTGCCGGTTTGATGAATGTCCCGTTGTTCAAATCCCGCATAGCTTGCCGAATTTCATCCTTGGTGTTCATCACGATCGGACCGTGCCACGCGACGGGTTCTTCGATGGGGGCACCTGAGATCAGCAGGAACCGAATACCTTCTTCGCCCGCTTGAACGGTCACTTCATCACCTGTGCCGAAGCGGATCAGAGTACGGTTTCCGGACAGATCGCGGATGTTGTATTCCTCGCCCATGACCTCTTTTTCCAGCAGAACACCGGACGGGGCTGACGCGTCGCTAAAACGTCCCGCACCTGCAAAAACATAAGCAAACGCGCGACGGTACGTATCAACTTTAAACGTCTTTCGCACACCCGCAGGCACCGAAATATCAAGATACTGCGGGTCTGCGGCAATCCCGTCAACGGGGCCCTTCTTGCCCCAAAAGTCGCCAACGATGATCCGCACAGACGTGCCGTCGTCATCAACAACGGTTGGAATATCGTTTGCCGTGACATCCTGATAGCGCGGCGCGGTCATCTTCATCGATCCGGGCAAATTCGCCCAAAGCTGGAACCCGTGCATCTGGCCCTTGGCATTCCCAGTCGGCATTTCTTGGTGCAAAATGCCGGACCCTGCGGTCATCCATTGTACGTCGCCAGCATTCAAATCACCGGAATTACCAAGACTGTCTGAATGGGTCACGGTGCCGTCTAGAATATATGTGATCGTTTCGATCCCACGATGCGGATGCCATGGGAAACCTTTCTCAAAATCCGACGGCGTGTCGCCTCGGAAATCATCAAATAGCAGGAACGGATCCAGCTCGGACGGATCATGAAATCCGAATGCGCGATGCAACTTGACGCCTGCGCCTTCCAGCGTGGGAACGGCGGCGCGTGTCTCTAACGTTGGTCGAATGGACATGGTGTATCTCCTTTGACGCAAAGATAGGGCGCGCAGGGCTGCCCAACAATAATCACTACTGTGCAGCAGCGCACAGCATGTGTCGGAATTGGACTAGACGGGGCAGGCGTTTCGCCACAGCGTATGGGAAACTTCAGGGGGAATATCATGCAGGTCGGATTTATTGGTTTGGGGAACGTTGGCGGCAAGTTGGCCGGAAGTTTGTTGCGCAACGGTAAGGACTTACACGTCTATGATCTGAATGCGGATTTCGTCGCTAGCTTTGTCGAAAAAGGTGCGAAAGCAGGCGAAAGTGCCGCGCAACTAATGCGCGATTGCGACGTCGTTGTGACGTGCCTTCCATCGCCTGCCGCCTGCGACGCCGTCGTGTCCGAAATGCTGCCCGAGGTGCGTGAAGGAAAAATTTGGATGGAAATGTCCACGACCGACGCGGTAGAAGTCGCGCGGCTTGCGAAGGCCGTGATCGCAAAAGGTGGCATGGCAGTGGAATGTCCTGTCTCGGGAGGGTGCCACCGCGCCGACACGGGGAACATCAGCATTTTCGCGGGCTGTGACAGGGCGACGTTCGAACGGGTCTTGCCGATTCTGACGGTCTTGGGGCGCCGCGTCTTGCACACTGGCGAGATTGGCACGGCAAGCACGCTCAAGGTCATGACGAATTATCTCGCGACCGCGAATTTGCTCACCGTCTGCGAAGCGATGGTCACGATGAAAGCGGCAGGTTTAGATTTGGCAACAACATATGAGGCGATGAAAATCAGCTCTGGCACGTCTTTTGTCCACGAAACAGAAAGTCAGTTGATCTTGAACGGCTGCCGCGATGTAAATTTTACAATGGACTTGGTTAAGAAGGATATCGGTCTGTTTCAGACCATCGCAGAACGTCACAACGTGCCGCTTGAAATCAGCCCGCTCATGGTGTCGATCTTTGAAGATGGCATCGCAAAATATGGCGAACGGGCGCAATCTGACGACATTATCCGCAGGCTCGAAGACATCACTGGACTTGATATCACAGCACCCGGATTTCCTGACGAATTGATCGATGATGAACCCGAGGAACCGGGATACGAGGTCGTTCCGAACCGGTAATCCCTTTCGCAAGCAGCACAGAGCAGGTAAGGGGCCTTCAAACAAAGAGGGGGCTCTTCATGTTTCAACCGGACGAAGACGGTATTTTGGCGGTCGTTGGCGCATCAGCTGGGCGGCGGATCATGGCGTGTGGCGTGATCTACGTTTTGGGAATGTTGCTGATCTACGTGGCACTGGGTGATCCGCCCGCATTGCCATTGCTGATCATCGTGCTGGCGCTGGGCATCGGATCGCTGGTCTTGGCGGAAGCATTGCGTAGGTCCACGCGGGCAGAGATCTTCATGTCGGCCGATGCATTGACCAGCAGCGATGGGACGCTCATCGCGAAGCTGGACGACATCATCAACGTTGATCGCGGTGCGTTTGCATTTAAGCCATCAAACGGTTTCACGCTGAAGCTTAAAACAAAACAACCCCGTGGCTGGGCCCCGGGGTTGTGGTGGCGCTTTGGGCGCTATGTTGGTGTGGGCGGTGCCGTGTCAGCTGGTCAATCCAAATTCATGGCCGAACAGATTGCATTGCGGATCGCCGCACGTGGTGCTGAATAATCAGCACCACGCATTCTCTTTAGCACTGCGCTGTGGTCGTATCAGCGCTTGCGCTTTCCATGTAGCACAGCTGTGGCACAAAGCGTGGGGCAGCGACGTTGAAGTTTTCAAACGTCCGTGTTCCCAAACCGATGTCCAGCATTGGTGTGTATTCTACGCTTGTCTCTACCAAAAGCGCACGCTGGCCGTCTTTCAGTGTTGGCAAACGGTGCGACACTTCGTTGATGGCCGCATGGTCCATCTCGCCGTACATGCCTGAATCTTTCGACCAAGCCACCATGTAGGTTTCGTCTTCTTCATCGTATGTGAAGGCTGTCAGACGGAACTCTGGGGTGTCGTCTGTGTGCACCAGCGTCTTCATCAGACCCTCAACACCTGCGATGTACTCAGGTGTCACAGCGGCAACTTCACGGCTGACCATGTCGGTCATAACGGTCGCTGCACGTGTGGCGTGGGTCTGTGCGCGGAACGCTGCAAAGTAGGTCACCATCGAGAAGGTGATCAAAGACAGCAGCGGTACCATGAACAGAAGTTCGATTGAGGCAGATCCGTTCTCGCTTTTGCGGAACCCGGCGACTGCGGCGCGGATACGAGGCATATGTATCATTGGTATGGCTCCACAACAAAGGATGAGGTTGCAACAAGGGCATAAACGCCACCTGCGTCTTGGGCTGCGGCCCCAACAGCACTGGTCGGTAGCATCGGATCAAAGATCGCACAGGCACGCAGAACCATCAGGTCGTTGTTCCCGCCAGTGGTCCAGTTGATCACTGGTTCGCCGGTTGCTGCACGGTCCACACAATCACGGTCTGTGTTCATGTCTGTCCAGTTGCGCGGGTCTTTGCGTTCCATCTCCAGCTTTACGCTGTTCAGGCAGTCCGGGATGATTGCAGCCGATTCACAGATCATCTCTTTGAGCTGACTGTGGGTCGGGTTCTCAACCGCACCGATCCGAACTTGGCGAACGGTCACGTCGACCGCACGTTCAAGCATCACGTTACGCAGACCGATTGTTCCGCTTTCGTATGTTGCAGCGAAGAAGAACATAGCAGCAGGCAGGACCATCATAAATTCGATCGTGCTGGTACCGTCTTCTTTGCGGCAGAAGGATTTGGCGGCGCTCGCCAGTTTGGAAAGAGGCGCCATTTTCTGAAGAGTGGTCATCATTGTGTCAACCTCAGGTCTGTTACCTGTTCGGCAATGGCACGGAACACAGCGTTCAGGTCATCACCGTTGGTGTTGAAGTAGTGGTTCACAGTAGTCGCACAGTTGGCCATAACCTGTTCGCCGTTGCTGCCTGCTTCAAAAGCGATCGCAAAGACTTGCACGTTGGCTTCACGGGCTGCGTCACAAGAAGCTGCCAAAAGCGCGTTGCCTTCAGAGTTCGTGTAATGCTGCTCTGTGTACTCGGACCAGCTGTGTTTGCTTGTGAAGAGGTTGTTGTCTCTCCAGTTGCGAACCGGACGCTGACCCCAATGCGCAAAATGGCTTGGTTCAGTGTACATTTCTGGTTTGACCCGTGTGGATTCAGTGTTCTGACCATCAGTCATGATCACAAGAACCTTACGTGTGTCGTTGGTTTCGGTATCCGTCGTAAAGGCCACCGGGCGACCAGCGAAAGCACCGTCAACATCAGGTGATACCAGCGCTTTTGTTGACGGATCAAGCAGTGCCAGGCCCCACTTCATGCCGAGGAAGATCGACGTCTGAGTGGTTGGTTGGAACTGAGCGATCTGCGCAACCAATGCCGCACGATCCTGAGAAACAGCAGTCACCTGCTCGTAGGATTCGCTAGGGCAGTTCGGGCTATGCATCGTGCTGCCTGTTGACCAGTGATCAATGTGCTGACCTTGGCTGTAGGTACGGCCGGCATCGATCCCGGACACTCCGAAGTCAGCATCGTCAAAGTCGATACAATGCGAGAAGTTATGCTTCTGGTCTGTGTTCAGGCGGTCGAACAATGTCCGTCCGATATTCACATGCTCAGAGTAAGGCACAAGCGACAGCGAAACGCGGTCCTGGTTACTGTCCTGAAGGGCAGTGTTTACGAACGTTGTTGCGGCAGCTTTCATCGCTTCCATCTTGGTCAAGCCGGTAGCGTTACCGTCTGCGTCTTTCGTCGCATTACGCATTGAGCCAGAGATATCGAGCACCAGGGAGATTTCGACATTACCAACACCTTGGGTGGCGACAGAGTGCGCGGATGCGTCAATCTGATCAATACCAACCATGTTCAGGAAGAATGTGTTCATTGGCTGGGCCACGTTCACTTCTACCGTCCGGTTGTTAATGCTCTCGGTGACGATGGCAGGGCCGTCCAAGTACTCGTCGAGACCAGCTTTGGCGAAGTAGTCTTCGACAACTGCAGCACCTTCGCCCACGTTCGTGAACTCTAAGTTTGCCGCGAGCAGAGCAGCGCGGTCGGCAGTGTCTTGGATGACAGCACGTTTACCTTCGTAACGCATGAAGTCGACGGCCATACCGCCCAAGATCAGCATCATTGGAATGAGGAACAATGCGAATACGACTAAAGAGCCGTCCTCACGGTATATAAAGTTCCGGATGATATCTTGCCTTCTGGCGGCAAGCTTTCTGCGGTCATCGCAGTTGGGTAGTTGGCGCATGAACGTATTCCCTGGTTAAGCTGCACAAAACGATCGGTCCCCACGCCTTTTGCCTGTGCGACAGCAATATGGATGATGTTTTAGGCCAGCATCTTTGGCTGAAATGTGGCGAACGGACCTGAAATGTGGCGAAACCGTGTCACGATTTGTGTGAATTTATCCAATGGCCTGTAAATAAGGGGGATGCACGTCTACGGCACCGCGAAGTTTTTTCACGGATCATTTGGGGCAAATTTTCGATTGGTTACAGTTTTGGAAACGGTTTTTTAAGATAGGTTTGATTGTCCATAAACGCGCAATGCGTCGGCTCCTTGCAGCTAACTCGTTAGAGAATCATTTACGATAAAATTGATACGCTTGTCCTCGACTCTTCCGAGGGATTTGGTGATAAAAAGGATATGAGCTTACCCCCCGGATTCATCGACGAATTACGTACCAGACTGTCCATTAGTGACGTAGTCGGGCGTAAAGTCATGTGGGACAGCCGTAAGTCGAACCAAGGTAAAGGTGACTTTTGGGCCCCGTGTCCGTTCCATCAGGAAAAATCAGCGAGCTTCCATGTCGATGATCGCAAAGGGTTTTATTATTGCTTCGGGTGCCACGCCAAAGGTGATGCGATTTCGTTTGTCCGTGAAACAGAAAACGTGTCGTTCATGGAGGCTGTTCAAATTCTGGCAGGCGAAGCTGGCATGACAATGCCCGCACGCGATCCACGCGCCCAAGAAAAGGCCGACAAGCGAACACAGTTGGTCGATGTGATGGAGCAGGCCGTGCAGTGGCACAAACTCCAGCTGAAGACCGCCGCGGCCGCTGCGGCGCGCGAATACCTCGAACGGCGCGGGCTGTCTGTTGATGCGCAGGCGCGATGGGAAATTGGTTTCGCGCCGGAACGCGGCGGTGTGATGGGGCACCTGACGGGAAAATATGTCCCGTTGGAATTGGTCATGTCAGCGGGTCTTGCGGCTGAAAGTGATCGGGGCGGGTCGCCTTATGACCGGTTCCGCAACCGGATCATGTTCCCTATTCGCGACGCACGCGGGCGCGCCATTGGTTTCGGTGGGCGGGCAATGGATCCGAACCATCCGGCCAAATACTATAATTCTCCTGAAACGCCTCTGTTCGATAAGGGGCGGTCACTGTTCAATCACGGTCCCGCGCGTGAAGCGGCTGGCAAAGGCAATCCGCTGATTGTGGCTGAAGGCTACATGGATGTGATTGCATTGTCAGAGGCGGGGTTCCCGTCTTGCGTCGCCCCACTTGGCACCGCCATTACAGAAGACCAACTGCGCCTCATGTGGCGCATGGCACCGGAACCCATCATCGCTTTGGACGGCGACACGGCGGGTCTGCGGGCCGCGATGCGCGTGATTGATATTGCACTGCCTTTGCTGGAAGCGGGGCAGTCGCTGCGCTTTGCCTTGATGCCCGAAGGCATGGACCCCGACGATCTGATTAAACAGAAAGGGGCCAGCGCGATGCAGGCCCTGTTGGATCAGGCGATCCCGATGGTGCAATTGCTGTGGCGGCGCGAAACAGAAGGCAAGGTTTTCGACAGTCCGGAACGCAAAGCAGGGCTCGATAAGGCGCTGCGCGAAAAGATTAAGCTGATTCAGGACCCGTCCATCCGGTCCCACTATGGGGAAGCGATCAAAGAACTGCGCTGGGCGTTGTTCAAACCGAAAAAGGCGCAATATGTGCCGGGCAAGCGGCAGGCGTTCACCAAGGGTGTGCCTTGGCAGAACCAGATGAGCCCCGTTGCGTCGAACAAATCTTCGGCGCTTGGGGCAGGGGCCGCGCGCACCGAACACCTGCGCGAAGCGGTGATTTTGGCGACGCTGATTGCGACGCCATCTGTGATTATTACGTTCGAAGACCAGATCGAACGCATGGATTGCGCGGACCCTGATCACGCGATGCTGCGCGACGTCATTCTGCGGCATGCAGAGGCCGAGGATATCAAAGAAGCAATCTTTCAAGAAGTTGGGGCAGGGCCACTTGAAAAGCTATTTTCCCAGACCCACGTGAAGATCAGCCCAGCGGTCCGCCGCGCGGGTGAAGTTGAAATTGCTGCGATGTGTTTGGGTGAAGAACTCGGGAAATTGGCCGCGAAACGGGGCCATGACCGCGAATTGCGTGACGGTATGGAAGAAATGCAGGGCCAAGTGGATGAAGGCCTGACATGGCGGCTGTCGCAGGCCGCAAAGTCGATCGACACCTCCGTACGCCCCGACACCGACGACACAGCGGACTTTGTGAAAGTAGAAAACGGATCAATGCTGAACAAAGACGAACGCAGCGCTTTCGATAAATTGTTGGAAAACATGGAAAATGCGCGCCCTGGAAAAGGGACGCGATCCTGATCTCGCACTGAATTCAGCGCAACAACGATAATAAATCGCGCCCGATGTGGTTGCGAATCACCCAAATTCCTCGTTGATTCGATTTTAACCGAATCATGCGAATCACTTTTCGGGCTGACCTGCCCGCGACACGACTCTGAAGGAGCCGCCCATGGCCGCTAAGGATAACGACGACCGCAAAGATCGCGACCAGGATGATGGCTCTTTAGATATGAGCCAAGCCGCGGTCAAAAAGATGATCGCGGACGCCCGTGAACGTGGCTACATCACATACGACCAACTGAACGCGGTGCTGCCGCCGGATCAGGTGTCTTCGGACCAGATCGAAGACGTGATGTCGATGCTGTCTGAGATGGGCATTCAGGTTACCGAAGAAGAAGAAAGCGAAGAAACCGATCAGGGATCACGCGAAGTCGCCACCGTTGCTGGCGCACGCGAACTGGTGCTTGGTGGGGCTGAAGCCGAAAAACTGGACCGCACGGACGATCCCGTTCGGATGTACCTGCGCGAGATGGGCAGCGTAGAACTGCTGTCACGTGAAGGCGAAATCGCGATTGCGAAACGCATTGAAGCGGGCCGCAATACGATGATCCTCGGGCTGTGCGAAAGCCCACTGACATTCCAAGCGATCACGATCTGGCGCGACGAATTGCTGAGCGAAGACATCCTGTTGCGCGATGTGATCGACCTTGAAACGACCTTCGGTAACACGATGGGCGAAGATGGCGACGACGACGTTGCGGTTGTGACGCCGGGCACAGACACTGCGGCCAAACCGGCTGAAGGCGAAAAAGCGCAAGAGCTGGACGCTGATGGTAACCCGATCGCCAAAGAAGACGACGACGATGAAGAAGATCAGGCCAACATGTCATTGGCCGCGATGGAAGCTGCGCTAAAGCCACGTGTGCTCGAAACGCTTGAAATCATCGCTCGTGACTTCGCAATGTTGTCTGACATGCAAGACGCGCGGATGTCTGCGACATTGAACGAAGATTCATCGTTCTCTGCGAAAGAAGAAGATAAATATCAGGCACTTCGTTCTGAGATCGTTGAAATGGTGAATTCGCTTCACCTGCACAACAACCGGATCGAAGCCCTGATTGACCAGTTGTACGGCATCAACCGCCGTATCATGCAAATCGACAGCTCTATGGTTAAACTCGCTGACCAAGCGCGTATCAACCGTCGTGAATTCGTTGACGCGTATCGTGGTCGTGAACTTGACCCGAACTGGCTCGAAGAAATGGGTCAGAAGGCTGGTCGCGGTTGGCAGATGCTGATCGAACGCTCGACTGACAAAATCGAAGGTCTGCGTGGCGATATGGCTCAAGTCGGCCAATATGTTGGTGTCGACATCACTGAATTCCGCCGCATCGTGCAGCAGGTTCAAAAGGGCGAAAAAGAAGCGCGTCAGGCCAAAAAAGAAATGGTCGAAGCGAACCTGCGTCTCGTGATTTCGATTGCGAAAAAGTACACGAACCGTGGCCTGCAATTCCTTGATCTTATTCAGGAAGGTAACATTGGCCTGATGAAGGCGGTTGATAAGTTTGAATACCGCCGCGGTTATAAATTCTCGACCTATGCCACATGGTGGATCCGTCAGGCCATTACGCGGTCTATCGCGGATCAGGCCCGTACAATCCGTATTCCGGTTCACATGATCGAAACGATCAACAAACTGGTCCGGACCGGCCGCCAGATGTTGCACGAAATTGGTCGCGAACCGACACCAGAGGAATTGGCAGAAAAGCTGCAGATGCCTTTGGAAAAAGTCCGCAAGGTTATGAAGATCGCAAAAGAACCTATCTCTCTGGAAACGCCAATCGGCGACGAAGAAGATTCACAGCTTGGCGATTTCATCGAAGACAAAAACGCGATTTTGCCGTTGGACTCTGCGATTCAAGAGAACCTCAAAGAGACAACAACACGTGTGCTGGCGTCGCTTACGCCGCGTGAAGAACGCGTTCTGCGGATGCGTTTCGGCATCGGGATGAACACAGACCACACCCTCGAAGAGGTCGGTCAACAGTTCAGCGTGACACGCGAACGTATTCGCCAGATCGAAGCGAAAGCACTGCGCAAGCTGAAGCACCCAAGCCGGTCGCGCAAACTGCGGTCCTTCTTGGATCAATAAGATGTCTTTGTTTTCAAAGCTATTTGGTGGCGGTGCTCCGAAAGGGCCCGTCGCCGAAGAATACAACGGTTTCCGTATTTTTGCGGAACCGATGAAAGACGGAAAACGATACCGCATCGCCGCACGTATTGAGAAAGACGTGGATGGCGAACTGAAGTCACACCAATTGATCCGCGCTGATACGTTAGAAGGCTTCGAAGCGGCTGTCGCGGCATCGCAAGCGAAGTCCAAACAGGTTATTGACGAACAAGGCGACCGTCTATTCGATTGACGTGAGGGTGCTTTGCAGACCGACTTCACAATCACTACACGTGGCCCTGGTTTGTATGAATTTACAGATGACGTCGCACGATGGATTAGCGGCACAGGCCTGCTCACGTTGATGGTCCAACATACATCTGCCAGCCTGCTGATACAGGAGAATGCGGATCCAGAAGTACAATTGGATTTGCAGAACTTCTTTTCGCGCTTGGTGCCACCAACGACCGATCCGTCGATGTCCTACCTGACCCACACCTACGAGGGGCCGGACGATATGCCAGCGCATATCAAAGCAGCGATGCTGCCGACCTAATTATCAATTCCTGTCACAAACGGCAAAATGCGCTTGGGAATGTGGCAAGGTATTTACCTTTTCGAACATCGCGACCGTGCGCATCAAAGGACGGTCGTCGCGCATCTTTCGCGTTAAACTTCGGCGCTGCACGTTTTTGAACGCTTTAGTCCGACGATTTTAATTAGGCTCTGCATTCTTAAACCGCAATTATCTTGCGATGCTTCACCGTTTGTTAGGTCTCTCACTGCTATCCGTTTGACCGTGGTTTATGCCACTTGATTCAACGAAGTGATGGGAATGAAGCCTGAATGCCGACTCTCTATGATCTCCTTGTTCTCCCTGCCGACATGCGCGCCGCGGCCTGTGGTCCCATTTTTGATGCCCTCAAGGCAAATAGAGGGAATTCCGTTACCTTTGATGGATCAGCCGTAACCAAGATGGACACAATCGCAGCGCAACTATTTGTGATGGCTGCCAAAACTTGGTCGCATGACGGCCACGATTTCGAAATTGCATCCCCATCGGATCCCTTTGTGACCACGATGGAAAACCTGGGCCTTACTCAAATGGTCAATATGGAAGGGATTTCTCATGACAATTAAGGTACTGGCCATCGATGACTCCCGTACAATTCGACATTTGCTGACAGAGACACTTGTCGGTGCCGGGTTTGATGTGACGACTGCAGATGATGGCGTGGACGGTGTGAAGGCTTTTCAAGATGTAAATGCCGACGTTGTCATTACAGATATCAATATGCCAAACATGGACGGTTTCGGCGTCATTTCCTCAATTCGAAAAGGTGATGTAAATAACCGTGTACCCATTCTCGTTCTAACGACGGAAAGCGGTGATGACCTCAAGTCACGTGCCCGCAATTCAGGCGCGACGGGTTGGATTGTAAAACCATTTGACGATGTGTCTCTTATTTCCGCCCTGAAACGTGTCACGGGAGCATGACATGAGCGGCAACAGTATTCGTGACATATTCTTTCAAGAATGCGAGGATCTATCCGACGCATTAACGGATGGCTTAAACGACATTGCAGATGGTACGGGTGACAACGAAACCGTAAATGCTGTGTTCCGTGCGGTTCATTCTATCAAGGGGTCAGGCGGGGCATTCGGATTAGAGGACCTCGTTGGGTTTGCGCATAAATTCGAAACGGTTCTCGACGCGGTTCGATCCGGGACCTTAACAATCAATGAACAGCTGACTGACGTTCTACTGCGATCCGGCGATGTCCTGATCGAGCTGATCGACGCGGCCAGAATGGAGACAGAGATCAATCAGGCCGCTGTTGACGCTGCGACAACGGCATTGAACGAATTCTTGATTGAAGAAGACGAACCTGAAGAAGAGTTCACGTTTGAGCCCATGGTCCTTGATATCCCAGGACCTGCGGAGATTGATGGAGAGCGAACGGATGGTTTCGATATCGAATTCGCGCCTACCAGAAATTTCTATGAAGTCGGTAATGAACCTCAGCACCTATTCAGTGCGCTGAAGGGGCTTGGGGACCTTAGTCTAGTTGCTGACGCGTCCAATGTGCCGGATGATCTGGAAGAAGGTGATTGGGAATCGAGCTATCTCAAATGGCGACTGAGCCTCAAAACTGAAGAAAAAGAAGACGTAATTGCCGCAGTTTTCAGCTTCGTCGATGACCTTTGTGAAATTACGATTGCGCGTCGGCTCAGTGCACCGGATCAAACGCCGGTCGAAAGTGCTGCTGAGCCAATTGTGATATCTCCCTCCAGAATTGTAGAGGAAGACCATAAGAATGATGTAGGTACAGGGAACTCACATGAACAGATTGCAATAGCTAAAAGCGCACCTGCGAGCAACAATCGCGAAGCAAAGGCAACATTGCGCGTTGACCTGGAACGGGTTGATCGCCTCATAAATTCCGTTGGTGAACTCATCATCAATCAATCGGTTATCGCGCAGCGAATTCAAGACGCCGGCCTTGGAAAGTCGGATGATATTCAAGTGGATCTTGAAGATTACAAGCATTTGGCACGCGAAATTCAGGAAGGTGTTATGGCAATTCGCGCCCAGCCCGTTAAGCCGCTTTTCCAACGCATGGCACGTATTGTCAGAGAGGTGACTTCGTCGACTGGCAAGAAAGTGCAATTGGTTACGCAAGGCGAGGCAACTGAAGTAGATAAGACGCTGGTAGAACGGTTGAGTGATCCACTAACCCATATGATCCGAAATGCAATTGATCACGGTATCGAGGATGAAGAACGTAGGTTAGCCGCCGGTAAGCCCACTTCAGGAACCGTCACGCTGTCCGCGCAACATCGGTCCGGCAGCGTCCTTATCGAAATCACAGATGACGGTGCAGGTCTTGATCGCGAAAGAATCAAAAACATTGCGGTTGAAAAAGGTATTGTGAATAAGGAAGCTGAACTCACCGATGGTGAGATTGACCAACTGTTGTTTGCACCGGGTTTTTCCACTGCGAAAGAGGTGACAAACCTGTCGGGGCGGGGCGTCGGGATGGATGTCGTCAAGACTGCCATCTCCGCATTAGGCGGTCGAATTGGGATTTCTAGTGTTCCAGGCAATGGCTCGACTTTCTCGATTAATCTTCCACTGACGTTGGCTGTTATGGACGGCATGGTTGTGGACGTCGGCCAGCAAACTATGGTTGTTCCGGTTTCAAGTATAATTGAAACGATTCAACCGAAAGCGTCAGAGATCTTCCAAATCGGTGACGGCAATCCTATACTCCGTGTTCGGGGCGAATATGTCCCGATCGTTG
This sequence comes from Yoonia sp. D2-7, assembly GCF_055809435.1. NCBI lineage: Bacteria > Pseudomonadati > Pseudomonadota > Alphaproteobacteria > Rhodobacterales > Paracoccaceae > Yoonia > Yoonia sp. D2-7. The sequence continues at coordinate 1,303,000 of NZ_CM147912.1, forward strand.
ACGTGGCGATTGCGCTTGGTCAGCTAGAGCGTGCTCAACCGCTAGCAAACAAAGTATTACTGCTGGTAAGAACCGAAAAATTATCTCAGTGCGCATTTGTTGTCGATTCAATCTCAGATCAGCGGCAGGTTGTTATCAAGAGCTTGCAGGGTAGCTACGGGAAGATTCCTGGGATATCGGCAGCCACCATTTTGGGAGACGGGAAGATCGCTTTGATCATAGACCCCGATGGAATTGCTGATTCTGTTCCTAGTAAAGGTGTAGATTTCAAAGGCCAAGAAGCGGTGGGTATGATGGAGGTGACGCATGCTTGACGGGCAGGTGAACGCAATGGAACGTTTCTCTTTAGAATTCATTTCACTTATTGTTGGAAAACAAAGCTTCTGCATTGAAATTGACAGAATAAGAGAAATTAGAAGGTGGGAGCCGATCACGATGTTACCGCACTCTCCGAACTATGTTTTGGGGGTTGTTAACTTAAGAGGGGCCGTAATTCCAATTTTGGATCTCGCTATTAAGTTGGGTTTCGATCCTATATCACCTACGAAGAGAAATGTAATAATAATTACCAGCTTTGAAACGAAGATGGTGGGTTTTCTTGTCGATGCGGTTTCGGAGATTCTGACAGTAACGAATGAGGACATTAAAGAAGCTCCAAAGATGAACTCTGGGACGATTAACCACTTGGTACGGGGCGTTATTACAAATGGAGATGACATGACGCGCATTGTGGATATTGACGTTCTCCTCGCACACCAAGAAGTTCTTGAAAATGCGATCTGATAGATCTGTTACAGTTTCCAACGATATAGAATTCAGCCAATCAGATTTCGAAAAGGTATCAGGTTTCGCAAAGAATGAAATCGGCTTGACCATAAGTGAAGCCAAAACCGAATTGTTATATTCTCGAATAGCTAGGCGTATGCGGTTGGTCGGTGAGACGGACTTCGAAGCATATTTTAGATCCCTCGAAGTGGGTGGTTGTGAAGAAAAGCACTTTATTTCGTTGCTCACGACAAACGTCACTTCGTTCTTTCGCGAAGGCCACCACTTTGAGTTGTTGCGTAAGATCATAGCTCGGAAGTGCGAGCTAACTGCGGAAAAAACGCACTTTAGGATCTGGTCCGCAGGTTGCTCCTCGGGGCAGGAAGCGTACTCGATCGCACTTGTCTTGGATAAACTATGTTCAGTTTTTCCCCATGTGGATTTCGACATACTTGCTTCCGATGTCGACGAATCTATGCTCCGTAAGGCAAAGTCAGGTCAATATTTGAAAGAGGAAACTCTAAATTTGGACGGATCAAGAATAGGCGAGCTCTTTTGTCAAAGCCGACTGCGCTTGGGCGAATTTGAGGTTAAGCCCAAATTGAGGAGCCGGGTTAGTTTTCGCAATATTAATCTGATGAACATCGGAGCAGAAGTCGGGGGATTTGATTTCATATTCTGCCGTAATGTCGTGATTTACTTTGACCGTGCGACACAAGACCTGCTTTGGAAGCAGTTCCATTGCAGGATCAAAGATGGCGGCGTGCTATTTCTTGGGCAGGCAGAACGACTATCCGGTGTTGCGGAGAAACATTTTAAAAAAATTGGCATAACAGCGTTTGAAAAAACAAAAGGCAATCTTTGAAGGGGTCCGAAATGTCGCTACGCGATGCATTAAAAGTTATGGTTGTTGATGATATGCCAACTAGTCGAGGCTTGATCGTGCAATCCCTAGAGGAGATGAAGATATGGAACAATACGACCGAGAACAACGGTCAATCGGCTCTTGAGCGGATCGGAAAGCAGCCGGTGCACTTAGTTCTGTCCGATATGAATATGCCTGTCATGGATGGACTGGAACTGTTAGCGAAGCTACGTTCTAACCGTCTCACAAAGGGCGTAGGCTTTATCCTTATCACCGGAAAGCCGACTGCGGAGATAGTCGCAAAAGGGAAAGCGTTGGGTATGAATAACATGATAAAAAAGCCATTTACTACCCAGCAACTCAAGGCATGTATCGAGCAAGTTGTTGGGCGGCTTTGAATTTAAGCGCGTAATGTCTTGGGCCTCATTCAGATTCCGAAGTCGCGTATGTTATTTCAATGGTTTTTACCTGAAAGATAAGTCGGTTATCCATCGGGAAATCTAAGGGATGTTTGGTTGCGGAAGTTTATCAAACCAACTTTGGCGGCGACTATTCGAGATTGTGAAAAAAGTGCTGGAATAGCTTGGCAAAGATGGTTGGCGAAGCGCCTTGCTGAAGGTTGAAAATAGCTTCATCTAATTTTGCGTCTTAGTGGGGAGTTTCTGGATTGGAGACAGTATGAGTATCAAAAGTGTCGTTCAAGGCGAATACTCGGTTTCATCTTTGGCTGAAGATCAACTGACTACCGTTTTGGGGTCCTGTATCGCGGCCTGTATTTATGACGTTAAGGCTGAAATTGGTGGCATGAACCATTTCCTTTTGCCCGGGGGAAACGGCGATTCCGCAAGTAACGTAAAGTATGGTGCGTTTTTGATGGAGTTGTTGGTGAACGAACTATTGAAAGCTGGAGCGAGTAAAGAATCAATGAAGGCTCGCTTATACGGAGGCGGCAAGATGAATGCCGCATTAGGCGATGTCGGCGCGCGCAATATTGCGTTTGCCCGCGAGTATTTGGGAAATGAGGGTATCCCACTAGAGTTTGAAGATGTTGGCGGAACCCTTGCGCGGCGGATCACAATGCTACCCACTATCGGTAAGGTCGACGTGAGGCTCATCCAAAGTGAGGCTGAAACCGTAACTGAAGAAATCACGTCGCATCGTAAATCGCCATCTGAAGTCATGTTTTTTTAGCGTTGGTAGGTTGCTCGGGCCCGATCGAATTGTCGTTGCTAGGTCCCGTAGAAATCTTCGCTTGTTTACAAGTTCAAGTGTTATTCTGATGAAAGATCGCTGCTAACAACCAGGAAGGCCCGCCATCGTGAAGCCCATTTAGATCAACATGAAGCGTTTGAAAAAGGAGACTACCCAAAGTTTAGCGGGTGACCTATAGTACCTGTGGATAAGTGGGCGATACACTCACGATGTGCAGAGAACGAGGATCAAGATGCGGTGTCCATTTTGCGGAAACGTCGATACCCAGGTGAAGGATTCACGTCCGGCCGAAGACCATGTTGCAATTCGCCGTCGCCGTTTTTGCCCTGCTTGCGGCGGGCGCTTTACGACGTATGAACGTGTGCAATTGCGCGATCTTGTGGTGATTAAGTCCAACGGACGTCGGGAAGACTTTGACCGTGATAAGCTCGAACGCTCGATCCGCATTTCGCTTCAAAAACGCCCTGTTGAACCGGAACGTATGGACCAAATGATAAGCGGTATAGTGCGTCGATTGGAAAGCATGGGTGAAACTGATATTCCATCAACGACCATTGGTGAAATCGTCATGGAAAGTCTTGCGCGTATTGATACCGTCGCTTACGTGCGTTTTGCGAGTGTTTATAAGAATTTCCAGGCTGCGGACGATTTCGACAAGTTTGTGAGCGAACTGCGGCCCGATAACCTGCCCGACACGTGACCTACTCTAAAGTCGACGAAAGATATATGTCGCTCGCCCTTCAATTGGGGCGGCGTGGCCAAGGTCAGGTTTGGCCTAATCCTGCAGTTGGCTGCGTCATTGTACGTGACGGTCGCATCGTCGGCAGGGGCCGGACAATGGTCGGCGGGCGCCCACATGCTGAAGTTGCGGCCTTAGCCGAAGCCGGTAACGCGGCCAAGGGTGCGGTCGTCTATGTCACGTTGGAACCTTGCGCGCACCACGGCAAAACGCCGCCATGTGCCGACGCATTGATTGACGCCAAGGTGGCTAAAGTCGTTATCGCGACCGGAGACCCTGACCCGCGCGTCAGCGGACGCGGCATTGCAATGCTCAAAGCCGCAGGAATTCAAATCGAAACCGGCATCCTAAAGTCCGAGGCAGATCGCGACCATCAAGGCTTTTTTCAACGTGTTTTGAAGCAACGCCCATTCTTAACCTTGAAACTTGCGGTCACGTTGGACGGACGGATCGCTACCCGAACCGGCGAAAGCCAGTGGATCACGGGCCCCGCTGCACGGACTACGGTTCATGGCATGCGCGCGCGCCACGATGCTGTCATGGTCGGTGCTGGAACAATGCGGTCTGATGATCCGCAGTTAACCGTTCGGGGCATGGGGTCGCGTCGCCAACCGGCGCGTGTGATCGTTTCATCTGACCTGAATTTCCCATTAGAGTCACGCCTGTTCCAAGACACGGAAACCAGTCCAGTCATTTTGTGTCACGGTCCGGTCGATCCGACGGATTTTACGACGATGGGGGCGGAAAGCCTGCCTTGTGGGCTCCACAACGATAGGCTCGACCTGAACGACGCGATGAAAGCACTGTCGGCCCGTGGCATCACCCGCGTGTTTTGTGAAGGCGGCGGTGGACTGGCGGCTTCTTTGTTGCGCACGGATTTAGTGGATCGCCTTGAAGTATTTCAGGCCGGCAAGGTCATCGGTGGCGATGGCACTCCGGCGGTCGCGCCCATGGATGTCTCGCACCTTATTGATGCGTCTCAGTTTTCTTTGATCGAAACGCGGCGCATCGGTGATGACGTGTTGTCATCTTGGAACCGAAGCTAACGCCAAAGGTAGGCATAACTTGCGACCGCCCCCTGTAGCTTTGCGATGGTTCTGTTCCAACGCGACGGTGGTGGAATGTCGTTGTTGGCCAGACGTTCGACGACAACTTCGACCGGACATGCCCCCCCGGTTACGGGATCGAAGTAGCGGGGGTAATTGATCAGGACGGCATGGACCAACGCCGTTAGATCGGGGCAGGCCGTCCGCCGCGGGCAAGGGACGCCGCGATCAGCGGTCAGGCCCCAGCCGGCGTAAAATGGCATGCCCGTACAAATGACATTCTTTGATCGCAGCAGTGCTTCGAACCCAAGCAGGCTTGTCATTGTCCAAACGTCATCGACCATCGACAAAGCGGCAATTGGGTTCGTGTCCGTCAAGATCGCGTCGGCATAGTCGCCCGCATCATGAATGGAACCGGTGCGTAGACCCGCCTCTACATCCGGATGCGGTTTGTACAGAATAACAGCCGCTGGGTTCGCGTTGCGCGCCGCAATTAGCAGATCGCGGTTCGTCTTGATGTTTCCGGCGCCCAATTTGATCGACGCGTCGTCTTCGACCTGTCCGGGCACCAGAATGCGACGGCCAGCTGGCAGGCCGGTGGGCAACGCCATCGTGCCCGTATTGTATTTCGAAAGCGCAGCAAAGTTGAGCGATTTGATCAGCCGAACCGCACGATCCCGTTCCGCATCGGACAAAGCAATCTGCGTGTTAATGATGCGTTCCAGACGGCTTTCGCGCGTCGGATCGTAATAGATGCCCAAATCGTCGCAAACTAACGACAGCGGCGCGATCAGATCAGCGCCCAACCCGCGCGACCGCAAAAAACCATCTTCGACACGCACGACGTCGCCCATATCTTCTGACACCTTACTGGCCCACGACATGCAGCGTTTACTGTCAGTTTCTGCTTTCGAAACAGCATCTTGCCCCTCTGTGAACACCACTGGCTTCACGTGTCCGAACACTGCCTGTAGGGGCTTACGCTTCCACATCCGCATCCCTGCCGCCACCCACCCAGCGTGGTCTTCACGCCAAGCGCGGGCTTTCGCCTCTAATGTATCAATCGCATTTTCAAGCGTGCAAAGCCGGTCACGGAACGGATCGTACCATTTGGGATATAGGATCATGGCCGCCGCGAAAAGCTGCGCCTTGGTCAGCGATCGTTGCCGGCGATCCAGCGGCTGCCGGTCGTCGGTCAACCCCCAACCCATGTAAAATGGCTGGCCAAACACAACGGGTTTGTGGCCCATCAGAATGGCTTCGAAACCCATCTGGGACGATACTGTATAAACGGCGATCGCGCCTTCAAACAACGCGTAGGGCGACATTGGCGTGTCGTCCAACGCGATCCGGTCCGTACAGTCGGTGTCTTTGAAATACCCTTCACGGTGGCCTGCTGCTGTTTCCGGATGGGTTTTGATGATGATACGGGCTTTGGGATGTTCTTCTTGCGCGTAGTACAACATCTCGCGGAAGGTATTCAGATCGGCGTTGCTCGCTTTGACCGACGCGTCGCCCTTCGTCTGGTCGATAACCACGACATATCCCGCATCCGGGGCAGGGGTGGCCGGATCGAATGCATTGTACTTCGAAAGATGCAGTTTTTGCAGACGCTCAATCGCAGATTTGGCACGGTTGAGCAGAGCAGTATCATCAAGCGGGTGTTCCGCGAGCAGCAGTTCAAGATCGGACTTGGTGGCCGGATCAAAGTGAACGCCGTTTGTATCAATATGCAACCCGATGGGATCGTCGCCGTCGCGACCCGTGCGCACTGACCGCAAGAACGCATCTTCGACACGCACCATCTGGGCATCAGTCCAAGCCGCGACTGTTTCACCGCGACGGGACGTCGGGCTATTGCCCCAAACGCCTACCAGATCGCCATCGTTTGGTTTGCCCAAGGTGATGTCATAGCCGGACAGCGTCATGATCCGCCGGATGCGCTTTTGCGTTAAAAACCCGCCGTTATAAACGTAAAGCCGCCGCAAAGGGGTGTCCTCTGCGGCGGCATGTCCAGCATTGGACGTCATGTTTAGTTGCCGGTCAGCGTGGTGCTGGCAGAATCGAGCGCAGTGACCGCTGAAAGTGAACCAGTCAGTGCCGCAATCGTTTTGTTAAACTGGCTGAACGGCGCTTCTGTAACGTAGACGGTGTCTTCGTCGCGGATCGCAAAGTCACGGGCCATGAACACGCCGTTTGGCTGTGTCAAATCAAGGACATAGACGACGCGTTGTGTGCCGATCAGGTCGTTGCGGCCGGTCAACTGGTTGGCGATTTCCTGTGGTTCGTTACGGAAAATAAACACACCGGTTGGATCAGCAAGCGTCGTAGACAGGCCGCCGACTTGGGCAATCGCTTCAATCGCGGAAATCGCTTGGGATTCGAACTGCACTTCGGTCTGCGTACCTGTGGCACCCAGCGCGGTGAATGTACGGCTGTCTTCTTCAACATAAATCCGGTCACCGGACCGCAACGCAATGTCGTGACCAGGGTGATCGTACAGATCTTCGAACCAGATCGAACCGGAATGGCTGCCGCGCACAACAGTCACCTGTGCAATCTCAGGACGGATGCTGACACCGCCCGCTGACGCCAACATAGCAGCCAATGTGCGGGTTGGACGTTCAATTGAATAGACGCCTTGCGCGTTTACGGACCCGGCAATCGCAACGGTCGCGCCATCACCTGCGAGGCGACGCACCTGAACTTGTGGGTCCGGTGTTTGGTCAGACAGTTTTTCGCTGATAATCCGGCGCACCGCTTCTGGTGTGTTGCCAGCTGCGCGAATGCGGCCTGCATATGGGACGAAAATAAAGCCTGAACCATCGACTTGGACTTCTTCAAGCACTGTCGCGTTTTGACCGGTTGGTACCAGCAAACCGTCATCAACGTTTTCCCAGATCGTCAAACCAAGGACATCACCGGGGCTGATTGTATCGGACCCAAGGGTCGACGCGTTGCGGAAACTTGCGGCAAACCCAAGGGCAGGGGTCACGGATGCAATCGCATTCACACGGTCATCAACGGTCAAGATAAAGGCGTCGCCTTGTTCAAGAACGGAGCCGGAAAAGATTTCAGCTTTGTTTGGACCAGAGCTTGGCAGGCCACAAGACGCCACAAAGCCAAGAGTCACGACGATGGCAACGCCCTTCGCAAGGCGCAATGTCAGGGTTTTCACTGCTTGGTCTCCTCGACCTATTATTATTCTGCCTCGTGGCCCACCTTTTGGCGGCAGGCCTTTGTAATTGCTGTCAGGCTAGGCGAAAGCAGCTTCGAAAACCAGATACAGGTCCGAAAAGGTCCATGTTGTATGGCAAAACTGTGGCTTTTCAGCCGCGACGGACCTTTCGACCACAAGGTCTTGTGGGGCTTAGTTGACGATCCGCAAGGGCTGGCGGGGTGGGTTTTTGCCAGCTTTCAGCGCGTCATAGGGGTCTTCGGCTGCCAGCATCATATCGACCACTTGCCGCATCAATTGGCGACGCCCGCGTGCAGAATAAAAACCGCCCGGTATTTGGGACGTTTCCAAAAGGTAACGACGATAGTCTTTGTAGGCTTTGCTATCGGGGCGGCTAGGGCTCGCGAAGAATTCCGAAAGGGGTTGTTCAGACACAAACTGCGGCTTCGAATAAACGGCCTGCCCGAATACTTTTAACGGGATCCCGCGCCAAAGAACCTGCTGGCCCGCCGTCGAATTCACGGTAACAGCAGTGCGGGCTTGATCCAAAAGGCGTGCGAGTTTTCCGCCGCGCACGTAATGCACACGATCTTGGACACCATGTTTCTTGGCGGCCTGACGGATCAGTTTACGCACCGGCGAACGATCGTTTTCCAAAGGGTGTGCTTTGAACACAAGGTGATGATGACGCGGCGCACCTGTCGCAAAACCATCCATAACGACATCAATAAACTCACCCATGCGATTGAACGGGGAATGTTTTTGAAAACTGGCGTCATGTTCCAGCTGCATTAAAACAAGGTGGTAAGGAAAGCCGCCATGCCTGATCCGCGCTGATGCGATCCGACGATCCAGTGCAATAATCGGCATCAGCAACAGGCGCTTAGTGTAAAGATATGCCTCCATCGCGACGGGCAATTCGCGGTGGCGAGCAAAATTGCGGTATTCTCCGTTCCGGAACATCACAAACCAATGGTACAGCGCACCGTAGAAAACATGCTGACGCATGTCGCCCCAATGGGCAGGCGGTGTCGGGACTTCAAGATCGGACCGCGCAAGCGCCTTTTGCATATCCGGTACGTCCATATCCATCAGACGCGAATGACCATTTGTGCCACCACGTTCGTAGGTCACCCAATACGGGCGCATGTAGCCTTCTTCAAAGACGTGGACGGTGATATTCTTGGACCGCGCAAGCGCCACCGCTTGCGCGTGAATAGGGCGTGTATCCCCGTATAAAACGATATCCGTGATCTGCCGATCCTGCAGAATACCCGTTAGCGTTTGGTCCCAATCCTCGGGCTTTCCACGAAATGGAATATAGCCTGGTTTGCCGAACCAAAAGGCACGGTCACCTGCATTAAACCCAACACGCGACACATCACAGCCAGCGGCGCGCAGCATCACTCCCAACCGATGAAAGAAGGGGCCGTGCGGTCCTTGTAAGAACAGGAAATGGCGGTTTGTAGGGTCGGTCACGGGAAACATGCTAACTAAAAATGGTTACGTTTACGTATCCAGCATCTGTCTGGCGAAAATATGGCGGCACTGTCAATGCGGCTTGCGCTTGTTTGTCGGCCTGTGTGGCGCTAACTCTCGTATAACACGTAAAAAGAAGGACGCCCCATGTTTACTGGCATCATCACGGATATTGGTCAGGTCTTAGAGGTTGAACAACGCGGCGACCTGCGGGCGCGGATTGGCACCGCTTACGATATCGACGGGATCGACATCGGTGCGTCGATTGCCTGCGACGGGGTATGCCTGACAGTCATCGCGCTGGGCCGCGATCCGCAAAACTGGTTCGACGTCGAAATTTCAGCCGAAAGCGTGGCCGCCACGAATATCGGCCGCAAAACATGGTCCAAAGGGCATCGCCTGAATCTGGAACGGGCGTTAAAGGTCGGGGACGAACTGGGCGGACATATTGTGTCGGGGCACGTGGATGGCGTGGCCGAAGTTGTCGCAATGCATGACGAAGGCGACAGCACACGGGTCCAGTTCCGCGCACCTGAAGACCTCGCGCGGTTCATTGCGCCAAAAGGTTCGGTCACACTGAATGGCGCGTCTTTGACTGTGAACGAAGTCGACGGGGCGGTGTTCGGCGTCAATTTCATTCCGCACACAAAGGTCGCGACGACATGGGGCGACGTGGCATTGGGCGATGCGATTAACCTCGAAGTCGACACAATGGCCCGCTACGTCGCACGGCTGCAAGATTACGCATGATCGCGGGTCTGGGGCATAACAACGGACCATCGATGGAAACCGGTTTTACGTGGCGCAAACACGCGTGGGGCAAGGCACGGCGGCAGCTTTTGCCGACACTCCCGATTGAAGTGGTACGTCTGCGCGTAAAACGTGCGAAAGAGCTGGGCTTGCCCTATAAAACCTACGCAGGCATCCGCGCCAGCACAGGGCACGATCTGGTCGGATTTCTGTTTTCGAGCAATGGTTTGGGAAAGCCGACCGCGCGGGCAATTGTCCCCGACGCGGTGACGCAAAAGCTGGCGTTGCTCGAACATACGACGCGTGTTGCCTTAGCGCACAAAGGTATCGATGTGACACAGATTGACGGTTTGGACCGCGTCGATGACGCACCTGCGCCGCATCTGACGTGGTCTGCGATGCGTGACCGGATGAAAGCGATTGCCGTGTCTGCAGGCCACCCTGCGGACCGCTGGGTTCTCGTGGGTGAAACAATGTTCGAACAAGATTGGGCCGCTGCCGCACAGGCTGCTGGTTATCTGCGCGGAACGGATTACTTTGCGCCTGCGGCCAGCGGGTGAGGGGGCGCTGCCCCCGCCTGCGGCCCCCCGAGATATTTAAGACCAAAAGAAGTTAAGCGGTTTCGATCCCGACTAGCGCATTTGCAAAGTCGTCAGGGTCGAATGGGGCCAGATCGTCGATCTGTTCTCCAACGCCGATGGCATGAATTGGCAGACCAAATTGGTCGGCAAGTGCGACTAGAACACCGCCTTTGGCTGTCCCGTCGAGTTTCGTCATGACAAGTCCGGACACATCGGCGAGGTCTTGGAAAACCTTGACCTGTTGGACAGCGTTCTGACCTGTCGTCGCATCAAGGACGAGCAGCGTGTTGTGCGGCGCATCGGGGTCTTTTTTGCGAATGACGCGGACGATTTTTGACAGTTCTTCCATCAGGTCGCTGCGGTTTTGCAGACGTCCTGCCGTGTCGATCATCAGCAGGTCAGCGCCATCGGCTTCCGCCTTTGTCATTGCATCAAACGCGAGGCTTGCCGGATCGGATCCTTCAGGTGCAGTCAGCACAGGTACGCCCGCGCGGTCGCCCCAGACCTGCAATTGTTCGACTGCGGCCGCACGGAACGTGTCGCCCGCTGCGATCACCACCGATTTGCCCGCTGCCTTGAATTGGCTGGCCAGTTTGCCGATTGTCGTCGTCTTGCCTGACCCGTTCACGCCAACGACCAGAACCACCTGTGGTTTGTGGGTGTAAAGCGGCATCGGGCGGGCGACAGGTTCCATGATCCGGCTGACTTCCGACGCCATAAGCGCCTTGATTTCATCGACGGAAAGCTTCTTACCGATCCGCCCTTCGGCCATATTTGCGGTTACTCGCAGGGCCGTATCAACCCCCATGTCCGCACTGATCAGCAGTTCCTCGAGCTGTTCGAGCATGTCATCGTCGAGCGTGCGCCGGACAACGGTTTTCTTTTCAGCCCCACCAAAAAGCCGCCCCCAAAGGCCGGATTTCTTTTCAGGGACATCCGCGACAGTTTCTTCCAGCAAGGGTGCTACCGGCGAGATTTCCGTCGACAGTGTAATTGATGGCGCAGGGGCTTGTGGAGCCGGAGAAGGCGTGATGCTCTCAGGCTCAGGCTCAGGCTCAGGCTCAGGCTCAGGCTCAGGCTCAGGCTCAGGCTCAGGCTCAGGCTCAGGCTCAGGCTCAGGCTCAGGCTCAGGCTCAGGCTCAGGCTCAGGCTCAGGCTCAGGCTCAGGCTCAGGCTCAGGCTCAGGCTCAGGCTCAGGCTTTACAACTGCTTCGACCGTAGGTTCTGGCGTTTCAACTGTCGCCTGTACTAAATCTTCGGGTGTGACTACTTCTTCTTCGCCACCATCACTGACAATGGCATCCAGACCTTGGTCAATCTTTGCGGATGACTTGAACATCCGGTCTTTGAGCTTTTTGAAGAACGCCATGCGACAGCCTTTGGAAACGTTGATGTTCCTCACCTAATACGCCCATGCCCGAAGGGAAAGGGGCAGGGCGATTTCCGTATCCGTGCGAAGCTGCGCTTACACCTCGTCTGGGAAGTGTTTCATCACCATTTTGATCGGATTTGGCGCGGCTTGACCGAGGCCACAAATACTTGCGTCCGTCATCGCGGTACACAGATCGTCCAGCAATGGCTGATCCCACGTGTCCGCCTGCATCAGCTTTACGGCCTTTTCACAACCGACGCGGCACGGCGTGCATTGGCCACAGCTTTCGTCTTCAAAGAACCGCAACATGTTCAGCGCCGCATCGCGCGCTTTGTCCTTGTCCGACAAAACAACTACCGCGGCTGACCCGATGAAGGTGCCATGAGGTTGCAGCGTGTCGAAATCCAACGGCACGTCATGCATGGATGCAGGCAACAGGCCGGAAGACGGGCCGCCCGGCTGATAGGCTTTGAAGGTATGACCGTCCATCATGCCACCTGCCGCCGCGATAATGTCGGTGATTGTCGATCCTGCGGGCAACACATGCACGCCTGGATTTTTCACGCGACCCGAAACGGAATAGGACCGCAACCCTTTCCGTCCGTTCAATTCTGTCGCGTTCAGACATTCCGGCCCCTCACGGACTACTCGCGCGACCCAAAGCAGGGTTTCGACGTTATGAACCAACGTCGGTTTATTGAAGATACCGACCTGTGCCACGAAAGGTGGGCGATGGCGCGGAATACCGCGTTTGCCTTCGATACTTTCAATCATCGCGGATTCTTCGCCGCAGATGTATGCACCGGCACCGCGACGCAGATCAATGTAGCCTTTTGCGACAACGCCAGCATCTTCCAACGCTTTGATCTCGCGGCGCAGGATTTCCAGCACAGCCGGATATTCGTCGCGCATGTAGATAAAGCAGGTTTCCGCCTCGACCGCCCAAGCAGCAATCAACATACCTTCAAGGAAAAGATGCGGGGTGCGCTCAAGGTAGTAGCGATCTTTGAACGTGCCCGGCTCGCCTTCGTCGCCATTCACGGCAAGGTAGCGGGTGTCTTCATTCGCACGCACAAAGCCCCATTTTTTACCTGACGGAAAGCCTGCGCCGCCAAGCCCGCGCAGACCGCTTTCAAGGATCTGATCTTGGACGACTTCCCAATTACCGGCGTCGCGCAGCTTCTTCAGTTCAGCGTAACCGCCTGATGCAGCGTATGACGCGTAGGTTTCATAATCCGGAATATGCGCGTGCGTATCGTCATTTGTGATCGCGGCTTCGACCTTTTCCAAAGTCGCATGGTCGATGTGATTATGACCAATTTCAAGCACAGGCGCGGTGTCGCAACGTCCCATGCAGGGCGCGCGCAGAACGCGGACGTCATTTGCGTCCAAACCATCTTCAAGCGCTTTCTGCAAAGCAGCGGCACCGGCCAGTTCACAAGACAAGGAATCGCAGACGCGGATCGTCAGTGCGGGGGGGACGGCTTCGCCTTCCTTCACGACATCGAAATGAGCATAGAAAGTTGCAACTTCGTAAACTTCCGCCTGCGACATCCGCAGTTCTTCAGCCAATGCGCGCAGGTGCGCAGCCGAAAGGCACCGGTAGGCATCTTGGATCAAGTGTAAAAATTCAATCAACAAATCGGATCGACGCGGACGATCACCGAGCAATGCGCGAACCTCTTCCCACGCTTTATCTTCGAGCTGCCGGCCTTTGGGCGTGTGCCGCCCTTTGCCTTTGCCTGATTTCCAAACGCCCTTTTTGTCGTCCAGCGCCATGGTCCGTCCCCTTGCAAGTGTTGATCATGCATAGCTGGTCCGCGGCGGGCGTCGCTACGCGAAAACGACATGTAAATCGCCTAAGGCGCAGTGTTTGGTGCCGATGCGTGGAAAAATGTTCGGATAGAGTGCGGCGGGGCGGTGCGTTCACCCAGATTTAGGACCTTTGTGTTTTGAACGTCCGCATGGCCTTTTTTGTACTGACGACATGCGTTCCCGCGTTCTTGATCGCCATCTCGGCGGTGTTTGCTGGCCCTTGGCCGGTCATGGCGGTGCTGTCTTTGACCTTGATGGTGGCGGGACTGGATCATCTTGTCGGGCGGGTGGCAGCACCATTGCCCGAGGATGAAAATCAGACAGCAGACCGGTTGTCGGCCTACCTTGCCGTTATCCACCTAGGGCTCGTGCCGCTTGTCGTCTGGGCGCTTGCTGGGGATTTGCTGACGACTATCGACAAATTCTGCCTGTTTGTCGCTAGCGGCATTTTCTTTGGTCAGGTCAGCAATGCCAATGCGCATGAACTGATCCATCGACGCGAACAACACCTGTTCAGGCTTGGGGTGTGGACCTACATATCGCTGCTCTACGGGCATCACGTTTCCGCACATCTCTTGATCCACCACCAATATGTCGGGACACGGGATGACCCCAGTACATCGCATCTAGGGGAAGGCTACTATCGGTATTTGGGTCGTGCCTACACTGGCGCAATCACTGCGGGCTATATGGCCGAGGCGCGCAGGCTGAAGCGTGTCCAAAGGCATTTCATCGAAACGCCGTTTGTAAGCTATACCCTTGGGGGGCTTATATTTTTGGTGGGGGCATATGCGGTCGGTGGCATCACAGGGCTTGTCTGGTACGTGGGGTTAACGGTGTTCGCACAACAACAATTGTTACTGTGCGATTACGTCCAGCATTACGGTTTGCTGCGGCACCGCGACAGCGCGGGTCGGCTGGAACCGATTGGGGATCGGCACAGTTGGAATGCGCCACATTGGTTTTCGTCAGGGATGATGCAGTACGCGCCGCGCTATGCGGACCATCACGCGCATCCCTATCGGCCCTATCCCATGCTGGCGATGACTGCGGATGGCCCAATTCTGCCTAGATCGTTGCCCGTGATGGCCGTACTGGCGCTGTTCCCGCCATTTTGGCGTCAGGTGATGGATCCCCGCGTACAGCACTGGAAAGATACGCCGACCCCGTGATAGACATAACGAAACGCATCATCGGACAGTGACTATGCGATCTATCGCTTTTTTGTTTGCCACTCTGGCGACCCCCTTAATCGCTGAAAGCCCAATGACAGCCGCAGAATTTGATGCCCATGTCACGGGCCGGATCGTGAGTTTCGGCACCGAAGGCAATCCGGGTTTTGGTGTGGAACAATACCTTGATGACCGTCGGGTGCTCTGGTCGCCGGGGGATGGCACATGCACGCGCGGGGTCTGGTACGAAAGCAAGGGCGACATCTGCTTCCGTTATGATGGCGATCCGGAACCAAAATGTTGGGCGATCTATCGCGAAGGTGACGGAATGCGGGCTGTTTTCACCACACGACCGGACACAACGATCATTTTCGAAGCCGAAGACTACACCGTGCCACTGATTTGCGACGGATTATCGTCTTGATCAAAATGAACGCGGTAGCAGCATAACATGAGCGAATGGCTTGTTTCTATCGCCGGCACACCCGAAGGTGCGCGGCTTGCGACGTTCCTCGCATTGTTTTCCGCGCTCGCGCATGCCGTTTTTGGGGCGTTGCAAAAGGGGCGGCATGATCCTTGGCTGACGCGCGGCGCGGTTGATTTTTGGCTGGCAGTCTTATCAGCGCCTATCGCATTGTTTCTGGTGCCGTGGCCCAATCAGACCACTGCCATCCTGTTGGTGGGCGTCATCATCGTTCATTTTGCCTATAAAGTGACGATGGCGCTGGCCTATGAACGGGCAGCCTATACGGTGGTCTATCCGGTCGTACGGGGCACCGGACCATTGGTCACCGTGATTGCGGCGACATTGTTCTTTAACGAACATTTTTCGACTGTGCAGTGGCTTGGCGTCGCTTGTTTGTCCGGCGGTATTCTACTGCTGGCGCTCAGAAATCTGTCGGAAGAAACGCTCGACCCGCACACCTTGAAGGTCGGTCTGGGATGGGCAATCGCAGGGGGTATCCTTGTGGCAGTCTATACCACATATGACGCCTATGGCATTCGCCAAACCCCTGATCCTTTTACCTTTTTGGCGTGGTTCTTTTTCGTAACTGCGTTCGACATGCCGCTTATCGCCGTGTGGCGCTACCGCCGGATGTCGCAGCAGCCTGACCTTGGGCCACTGCTGCAGCGCGGTCTGATCGGTGCGGTGATTGCCTGGCTGAGTTTTGGCGGCGTCATGCTTGCAACACGTCTCGATAAAGTTGGTGAGGCGGCTGTCCTGCGCGAAACGTCTACAGTTTTTGCAGCCCTCATCGGCTGGTTCATCTTGGGCGAAAAGGTGGGGCCACGCCGACTGTTTTTGATGTGCCTGATCGGTTTGGGTGCTGTGATCGTTGAACTTGGCGGGTAACATGTGCGTTTTCGGGCTGGCGTCGCACGATGCTTGCGCTAAAACCCACTTATGGAAACCAAACCAATCAACCCGATCCTGAAGCAAGTCCTCGAACTGGGGCCGACGCTTGTCTTTTTCCTGATTTATCTGCGGATCAAGGACGATACCTTCACAATCGCGGGCACCGATTATTCCGGCTTTATTGTCGCGACGTTGATTTTCGTGCCTGTTCTGTTGATCGCGATGGGGCTGCTTTGGGCGCTGACAAAATCGCTCAGCCGGATGCAATTGTTTACCGCATTCATGGTGATCTTCTTTGGCGGGCTGACCGCCTATTTCAACGATGAACGGTTTTTCAAAATGAAAACCTCTATCGTTTACGGGTGTTTTGCCGCCATTCTCGGCATCGGCCTGTTGCGCGGGCGAAGCTATCTTGAATGGGTCATGGGAGATTTTCTGCCCATGAAAGAAGAAGGCTGGATGATCCTGACAAAACGGATCACCGTGATGTTCATCGCATTGGCAATCGCGAACGAACTGATCTGGCGGACACAAACGACTGAACTGTGGGTTAAGCTCGAAACCTTTGCATTCCCCGCTGTCCTATTCGTTTTCCTGTGGCTCCAAATCATCGGTCTCCAGCGTTTCTTGATCGATCCGGACGCGAAATCCTGATTAGTTAGGATGGCTGTCAGTTGTGGCAGCCGCCAACATAGTCGGGTCGCGATACCGCATCATATTCAGGTATTTAGGTGGAATAGGCCGATCAAAGGCAACGCCTGCACGGTTGTTTGCAGCCCAACGCACCGTGGCGACATTGGCATCGTCGCTGCCCCGCAAAACAACGGCTTCACCAACAGCGACACCGGTTAAACCCGCAACACATGCGCCAGCTTCGTTAATATCAACGATATAAGCAACTTGCGGCCCGCCGGGGCGGATCACATGAACCGGAATGTGTGTCTGGTAGCGATAGGGTCGGTTTGGATATTGCATGAATGGCCTCTTTGTCGTCTGTCGACAGTTTTAGGCGCATTCACTTAAACCAGCGTTAATCGCGTTT
This sequence comes from Yoonia sp. D2-7, assembly GCF_055809435.1. Lineage (NCBI taxonomy): Bacteria > Pseudomonadati > Pseudomonadota > Alphaproteobacteria > Rhodobacterales > Paracoccaceae > Yoonia > Yoonia sp. D2-7. Next base: position 1,320,373 of record NZ_CM147912.1, read on the forward strand.
GCCAAAAAGCGCATTTTGCGTGCCAGAATCCTTTTTCGGCTCCTTGCGCAAATCTGCTGCCAATGCTCGACCTGCGACGACACCTTCGCGGGCACCAACCGTATCCAACCAGCGCTTAAGATTTGGCTTGTCGTCAAGCGTTTGCTGTTGCCCTTCCCAAAGCGATGCCCAGCCCCAAGCCGACATATCTGCAATGGAATAGAAATCACCCGCAAGGTATTCGGACTTAGCCAACTGCCGATCCATCACACCATAAAGACGGCCAGTTTCATTGCGATAGCGGTCCTTTGCATATGGCAGGTCCTGCGGTGGATCCATGACAGGCGCGTATTTCAGGAAATGATGCGCTTGACCCGCCATCGGTCCCAACCCGCCCATTTGCCACATCAACCATTGATCCACGGCGATCCGGTCACGTTCGGTCTCACCGTAAAATGACCCTGTTTTGCGGGCGAGATACTGCAAGATCGCGCCACTTTCAAAGATACTGATAGGCGCGCCGTCGGGGCCGTCAGGATCAACGATTGCTGGCATTCGGTTGTTGGGGGCGATTGCAAGAAATTCAGGTTTAAACTGATCGCCAGCGCCGATGTTGATCAGGTGGGTATTATAGGCCAGCTTCATCTCTTCAAGAGCAATGGAAACCTTCCAACCATTTGGTGTCGGCCAGAAATATAGATCAATGGGGGCGGTCATGCGTTTCTCCTGTTGGCGTTCGCGCAGCCTACGCAATTCCGAACAAGACGCAACGCGTTGGACAGGTTTGCAGGCGAACATGGATACGCCGTCTAAAATCTTAAGTTGAGGGTGGACGGTTTCGTTAACTTTTGGCACCTTCGAGAACAATTGAAACCAACAAATAGTGAGTTACCTATGATACGGACATTTTTTATTTCAACTTCCATTCTTGCTCTGGCTGCATGCGGCGGCAGCAGTGGCGGAGGCAGCGCTGGCGGAGGCTCAACTTTCGATGACGTGTTGAACGATTTCGAAACCAATCCGGTTCTGACGGCGGGTTTGAATGATTCTGTCGAATATGCGCAGTTTTCAACGCTGTCTGCCGCCGGTGGCGCCAGCTATGAAGGTGACGCAATTGTGTATTCCGAAATCGGTACGCTCAATATTGACGAGGTTGACGACATCAGTGACCTGCCGACCCCAACATTGGCCGGCAGCGTCGCTCTGCAAACATCATTTTCAGGTGACGAAGGCACTCTGACCGGTAGCTTCGGTGACTTTGTCGATTCGAACGGGAACAGCAAAACGGGGACAATCACGCTTTCCGAAGGTGAAGTGACTGAAGACTTCGAAGGGGATGCTTTCATGGCAGCCAGCATCGACGGCACCCTGAGCGGCAGCGGCGCGGGTAACGGGCGCTATCAAGGGCTCGTCTTCGGCAGCTTCACGACTGAAGGCGTCGTTGGCGTGGGGGTTGGGCTGCCAATCACATCGACAACCGATATTGATGACCTGACAGAAGACGACATCGAAGAACTCGAAGATTTCGCGGAAAGCGACGCATTCGCGATTATCTTCGCAGCGGATTAATTGATCCCAAATAAAGACATAGAAGGGCTGCCAACTGGCGGCCCTTTTTACGTGATTGTGAACGCACCACGGTGAACGCCTGTTGACGTCTCGCGTCCTGCTGACTATCCGAACAGGCGTGGTGATTTGTGACCGGATTGCGGGCCACGTTAAATAATTCGCTAAAAAGGCTGCGGGTATTTACGCCCCGATGCCTTGCCCGGTGTCGGGGTTTTGCTTTGAAAAGCGCCCCCTGAACCGAAAGAACGAATAGATGTCCAACTCATCAAACTGGTCCCGTCGCACGCAGGCTGTCCATGCCGGTACGCGGCGCAGCCAATACGGCGAAGTGTCGGAAGCAATTTTTCTGACCCAAGGCTTTGTCTACGACACGGCAGAAGACGCCGAACAGCGCTTCATCCAGATCGAAGGCGACGAATTTATCTACGCCCGCTACGGCAACCCGACCTTGGCGATGTTCGAAGACCGGATGGCCGCCCTTGAAGGCGCAGAAGCCGGTTTTGCCTGCGCGTCAGGCATGGCGGCAGTCAATGGCGCACTGATGTCTTTGGTCAAAGCGGGCGATCACATCGTGTCGTCGCGGGCTTTGTTCGGGTCCTGTTTGTATATCCTCGAAGACATCCTTGCGCGCTTCGGCGTCGAAATCACGCTGGTCGACGGGCGCGATCTGGACGCGTGGAAAGCGGCCATTCGCCCCGACACGCGCATGGTTTTCCTCGAAAGCGTGTCCAACCCTGTGCTTGAGGTCATCGACCTGAAAGCGGTCGCTGACATGGCGCATGCAGTTGGTGCGATGGTTGTGGTCGATAACGTCTTTGCGACGCCAACCTATTCCTATGCCATCGAAGCTGGTGCTGACCTTGTCGTTTATTCCACCACGAAACACGTGGACGGGCAGGGGCGTTGTCTGGGCGGGATCATCCTTGGCAAACGTGACATCGTGCGTGGCCCGGTAGAGGCCTACCTGAAACACACAGGCGGGGCGATGTCGCCGTTTAACGCGTGGGTCATGCTGAAGTCATTGGACACGATGGACCTGCGGATCGATGCCCAATGCGATACAGCAGAAGTGTTGGCCAACGGTCTTGCCGATCACCCCAAGCTAAACAAGGTGGTGTATCCAGGGCATCCATCGCATCCGCAATATGCGCTGGCAAAACGGCAATGCAAACGCGGTGGGACGGTTTTGGCGATTGAGGTCAAAGGCGGAAAAGAAGAGGCGTTCAAATTCCTTAACGCTCTCGAGATTTTCACCATCTCCAACAACTTTGCCGATAGTAAATCGATCGTCACCCATCCGGCGACCACGACGCACCAGCGGCTGAAACCCGAACATCGTGCTGAGCTGGGGATCAGCGATGGCATCGTGCGGATTTCCTGCGGGCTTGAAGATGCAGGCGATCTTCTCGCTGATCTACAATCGGCACTTGATACCATCGCCTAAGTCGACGCCGAACAATCCGGAACGCGCCAATGCGGCGTGTTCCGGTTAAAACCTGTCGAAAAAGACAGTCGCGTTCAGGTCAGACATAGCTATGCTATCCAGACCTAAACACGCGAAAGAATACCCTCATGTCTGATCCAAACGACGCTATCACGCGTATTTTAGATGGTATCAGTGGAAAGCTGTCACAATCGCCCCATATGGATGGTGCGGGCAGCCAGCAGGGAGACCTTGCCATGAATATTCATTCGCCAGACCTAGACCGTGAACCATCGCGCGAAGAAGCCGAGGCCGCATTGGCGTTGCTACGGCGCTGGGCAGGAGACGTCACAGCAGAAGAAGTCGCAACGTTGGACCCGCTGGTGTCACGCCTGATCCCGGGTCAGGAAGTCTCAAACTATCCCGCCCTAGCGCGCGCTTACCCCGACGCGTTTGAAGTCGATGATGCCTACAAGGCGAGCATGCCTGACCTGCAAAACGGCCCGTCGTCGCTGATCCGTGGCACGAAACAGCAAATCCAACACGTCGGCATTTCCAATTTTCGCCTCCCGATCCGGTTCCGCACCCGTGACAATGGCGATCTGACGCTGGAAACATCTGTGACGGGCACAGTGTCGCTTGATGCCGAAAAGAAGGGTATCAACATGTCCCGCATCATGCGGACGTTTTACAAACACGCTGAAGAAACCTTTAGCTTCGACGTGATCGAACGGGCGCTGGATGCCTATAAGACCGATCTTGAAAGTTTTGATGCACGCATTCAAATGCGGCTGTCTTTCCCGATGAAAGTTGAAAGCCTGCGGTCCGGTCTGTCTGGGTACCAGTACTACGACATCGCGTTGGAACTTGTGGAACAAGACGGCGTACGGCGCAAAATCGTACATTTCGACTATGTCTATTCGTCTACCTGCCCATGTTCACTTGAACTTTCCGAACATGCCCGCCAATTCCGCGGGCAATTGGCGACACCGCATTCGCAGCGGTCCGTCGCGCGGATTTCAGTGAAGCTGGAAGAAGGGCAAAGCATCCTTTGGTTCGAAGACCTGATCGACATGGCCCGCGCAGCTGTACCTACGGAAACGCAAGTGATGGTCAAACGCGAAGACGAACAGGCCTTTGCAGAACTGAACGCAGCGAACCCGATCTTCGTTGAAGATGCGGCGCGGCTTTTCTGTGAACAACTGCTGAAAGACCCGCGTATTGGCGATTTCCGCGTCGTGGCAAGCCATCAGGAAAGCCTGCACAGCCATGATGCGGTGTCGGTATTGACGGAAGGCGAAACCTTCGCGGCGGATAGCATCGACCCCAAAATGTTCGCGACGTTGTTCCACGTCGGCTAAAATAGCCCCGCCGAACCTGTGAACGAATGGCCACGGCAGTGGCCGTTCTCACGCCGCAGTCTCTTGACACTATACCCCCCGCAGGCCAACCCTGCAGGATGATCGACTTACGCCCAGTTGGATATGTTATTGGCCTGCTCGTGGCTTCGCTTGGCGTGACCATGCTCGGGCCTTTGGCCATTGATATCGTGGATCAAAACGGCGAATGGCCCGTGTTCTTCGAGGCCGCTATTGTGACCATCCTTGCGGGTGTTTTAACATCAATGGCATGTTCGAACGGGACGGCAGCACGGTTGTCCCTGCGCCAGACCTTCCTATTGACGTCACTCGTCTGGATTACGCTGCCTATTTTCGGCGCAATTCCATTTGTACTGGGCGCGACAGAGGCGAATTTCACCGACGCATTTTTCGAAGCAATGTCTGGCCTGACGACAACTGGTGCGACGGTGTTTACCGGCCTCGACGGGTTGCCGCGCGGATTGCAGCTTTGGCGCGGCATCCTGCAATGGCTTGGCGGCGTCGGAATTATTGTTGTGGCGATGGTGTTTCTGCCCGAACTGCGGGTTGGTGGTATGCAAATCTTCCGGTCCGAAGGCTTTGATACCATGGGAAAAATCCTGCCACGGGCGGGGGAAATCGCGAGCTCCATCTCGACAATCTACATTGGCCTGACGATTGCTTGTGCCTTCGCTTATGCCGCTTCCGGCATGGGACGTTTTGACAGTGTCGTGCATGCGATGACGACGGTTTCGACTGGCGGCATGGCCAATACCGACGCATCCTTCTCGCGGTTCGGCGCGTCGACCCATTACATCGCGATTGTTTTTATGTTGCTCGCAGCGGTGCCCTTCGTCCGCTTTGTGCAACTGATGGCTGGGTCGGCAAAACCATTGTGGTCCGACCCCCAAATCCGCGGCTTTCTTGGCGTTATCACGATCTGCGTGCTCCTGATCACATCATGGGTCTGGGGGCGGCAAGGCGTCCTATCGGAACTCGCGTTTCGCGAGGCGCTCTTTAACGTGACATCCATCATTTCGGGCACAGGATACGCTAGCGCCGACTATATGACATGGGGCACATTCCCCGTCGTGATGTTCTTTTTTATCGGGCTTGTCGGGGGCTGTGCGGGATCAACATCATGTTCCGTCAAAGTCTTCCGCTACCAACTGCTTTTCGCCTCGATCAAAAGCCAAATCCGGCAAATCCACTCGCCCCACGGCGTCTTCACACCCCGTTATGACGGCAAAACCGTGTCAGAGGACGTCCTCAACTCCGTCATGGCGTTTTTCGTGGCGTTCTTGCTGTTGCTTGGCTTCATCGCCGTCCTTTTGGGCATGACGGGGCTGGATTTTATCACCTCTGTTTCCGGCGCGGCTGCGGCTGTGGCCAACATTGGACCGGGGCTGGGGACAGAAATCGGACCGGCAGGCAATTACGCAGGTATCAACGACGCGGCTAAGTGGATTTTGGCCATCGCGATGTTCGTTGGCCGCCTCGAAATCATGGTGGTTCTGGCCATCCTTACCCCCAAGTTCTGGAGATCTTAACATGACCCAACGCCCGCTCGGTGCGCAAATCTCGCACATGCTGAAATCACGCGGCGTCGAGGTTATTTTTGGGATTCCCGGCGTGCATAACCAAGAAATGTACCGTGGTATCGAAGAAGCGGGGCTGACACACGTGCTGGCCCGTCATGAACAGGGTGCGGGTTTTATGGCAGACGGCTACGCACGTGCGACCGGAAAACCGGGGGTCGCCTACGTGATCACGGGGCCGGGGCTCTGCAATATCATGACGCCGATGGGGCAGGCCTATTCGGATTCAGTGCCGATGTTGGTGATCTCTAGCTGCCTTAATCGCGCTGACCTCGGCATGGGGCGCGGACGGTTGCACGAAATGAAGGATCAGGAAATCGCGGCGGGCACCGTATGTGACTGGTCGCTGACCGCGATGGACGCAGATTCCGCTTACCAGCTGATCGACCGCGCGTTGACCGAATTCGCGACAGGCCGCAAACGCCCGAAACATATCCAAGTACCGATCGAAGTGCTTGAGGCATTGGCACCTGCAGCACCCGTGCCAACGACGCAAGTCACCGCAGGCTATATCCCTGACGACGTGACAAAAATCGTGTTCGATGCAATTGCGACGGCTAAACGCCCGCTGTTCATTTTCGGCGGCGGGGCGCGCGATGGTGCCGACGTTTGGCGCGACGTGGTAACTTCTGCAGGGGCGGCCAGTTTTGTGACCTACGCTGCAATGGGCATGTTCGCCGAGGGCGGTCTGCACTTCGGTAGCAGCCTTGCGCGGCCTGGGTCTGCGGATGTGATCGCAAGCGCGGATGTCGTGATCGCAGTCGGGACGGAACTGTCCGAAACTGACCTGTGGCGCGACGATCTCGGGCAATCTGGCACATTTATTCGCATCGACATTGACGCTGATGAATTGAACGACCGACCGGCAACTGCGCGGATTCATGCGGATGCGGGGCAAATAGCAAAAGAACTTTGGCGCATGCGCGGCGATTGGTCCGGACAGACAGAATGGACTGAAATCGCCGTCGCGGAGCAACGTCAAAAGTGGCGCGCAGAGGTGAACAGCGAACGGCCCGGTATTCTGCCCGTCGCCGATGCGTTGCGCGCGGCCCTGCCTGCGGACACCGTCGTTTACTCTGACATGACCCAATTTGCCTATGCCGCGTTGGAAATCTGGCCGATGTCCGCGCCGAACCTATGGCACCACCCCACCGGTTTTGGCACGCTCGGCTACGCACTACCTGCGGGGATCGGCGGGGCGATTGCGCGCAAAGGACAACCCACAGTCGCCATCGCGGGTGACTATGGCTTCCAATATACCCTGCAAGAACTGATGGTTGCGGTGGAATTACAGCTCAACCTGCCCATCGTTCTTTGGGACAATGGAAAGCTGGGCGAAATCGAAGATTCGATGGTGGCCGCCCAAATCGCACCAAACGCAGTGATCCAGCAGAACCCTGATTTTGTGAAATTCGCAGAAGCGTTCGGGGCCGCGTCAGCTGCGCCAGAGTCTTTGGACGAACTGCAAGAAGCTGTGCGAAAGGCCTTGGAAACCCAAGGCCCAACACTGATCTATGTGAACGCGAAAATCGCGATCTAACCTACCAGCAAGAAACCAGAACGGTCACATCAACGGCCTTCTGGTTCAACGCTTCTGGCGGCAGGAAGGCGACAGTGTCCGTTGTCTCAAGCCGTACATCAGCCAGCAACAGCGACGCCACGATGCGTGTCGCGTCGACTGAAAAACTGACTTCGGGCGGCAATTGCTGCCCGTTCCGGCTGGCGCGAGGCAACAACATACCCAAAACCGCACCACCATTGTCGAACACAGGCCCGCCCGCATCACCGGGCTGGGCCGTCAATGACAAACGCTTCAATTCGTCTTCGCCGTTCAGACCGCGAATATCAGCCAGTCGGCCAAACGTCAGCGACGGCGTGGTCAATACTCCGCCGTATGGATAGCCCGCGACCGCAATTTCGGACTGCAAACGCGGTACACCGGTTTGGAACTGCGCCACGTCTGCGGGGGCCAACGGTGTGTTGGGCCGGATCACGGCCAAACCCAATAACTCGTCCGTGTGAACGACCTGTGCGTCATGGACTTCGTCGATTGTGATACGGCTGCATTCGCCAACCGCTTCCGCCGTTGTTAGAACGTCACCTTGACCATCTACGAAGAAACCCGACCGCGACAGTTTTGGTTTGCGCACGGCCAAACCGGACACAAGATCAATCGCTTGGCTGTCGTCTGGGGCTGCAATTGCGGGATCAAGGACACCGTCAACCGTCGCAAAACTCGCCTTCATCGCATCCAAAACCCGAACGCGGCGTGCTTCGTCACCAGTCGGCCAAATCAATGAAAAGCCTTTGATCTGACCGTTACGCAATGTGGCTGTGGTGTAGGAATGAATGCCTTCGCCAATGCCTTCGATTTCAAACGATTGGTCACGGCGGCGGCGGGGGCCTTCTGTCGGGACAATCGCCAATGTCTGCAGGATTTCATAAAGGCCGAACAAGCGATCCTGATCGCCTTCCTGCGAAATCAACAATACGCGTGCGGCCAGATCGCCTTTTGGTTCGAACTGCGCAAAGGGTGGCTCATATTTGTCGAAGGCCACAACGCCAGTCGGAATCACCATTTCAATGCCCGTGGCGTCATCACGGATCAACTGCAGGTCCATGCCATCCAGAATGGCATTGTATGCGCCAATCAACTCGGCGCGCTGTTTTGTCGTCAAAATGCCGGTCGGTTCGTAGTTATTGGCAACCTGCCATTCGCCCATCGACCGCCGTGTTCCGCGCCCAAAAGCACCATCAATCGCAGCATCGTAAAAGCCGGCCCATTTCAAAGCCGTTTGCAACTGCTCTTTCGCGGCGCGGCTCAACGCGGCTTCAGACGCACGGGCTTCGTTAGGCGTTTCATCTGGGGCAATCACTGGCACGACCACCAGGTCTTCAGCTTCAGGCGGCAAATCAGGTGTGTTCGCAATCGCGCGCGCCAATTCCTCCAGCGACGGCTCTGTCGTCGGCAAAGGCTGTGCCGTCGTGGGTGCACCCACGCCAACTGGCCAGAACTGTTGACGAAAATTGCGACCATCCGCAATAAAGCTATCGCTCGGGATTTGCCCGCTGCGCCGTAGATTGGCCAACAACACGTCTGCGTCTGCGCGTGTGTATGGGCCCAAGACGATGCCGTACCAGCCTGATCCGATGTAGTAGCCCGCCACGTTGTCGAGCCGTGCGTCAAAAGCACGGGCGCGATTCTGCGCGCCGGTCAGGGTCGGCTGTGCCTCAACCTGCACCCAAACCGGGCTTTGTTGTGCGGCCGCGCCGATTGGCGTGAAAGCGAATGCGATTACTGCGAGAAAAACTCTGATCATGTGTGATCCATAGACTTCAAAAACTTACGTTAACCTTAATGCGACGCGGAACTTAGCAGAGAACCAGACAGGTGCAGCAAGATTCTAGACCTCATAAGCGAGTTTCTTCTGGGGAAATACCCCATAGCTGCTAATTGACCCTGTCCGCCGTGCAGCCTATTGAACGTCCAAACCGAAAAGAGGGCGAAATGGCCGACAAACCACGTAGTTTCCAAGAAATCATCCTGCGTCTCCAGTCATACTGGGCGACCAAAGGCTGTGCCATGATGCAACCATACGACATGGAAGTTGGCGCAGGCACATTCCACCCTGCCACGACATTGCGCTCGCTCGGGTCAAAACCGTGGGCTGCGGCCTATGTGCAGCCGTCGCGGCGGCCAACAGACGGGCGTTACGGCGAAAACCCGAATCGCCTGCAGCATTACTATCAGTACCAAGTTCTGATCAAACCAAGCCCACCTGATCTTCAGGACCTCTACCTTGGGTCTTTGAAAGCGATCGGCATCGACGCTGACATGCACGACATCCGCTTCGTCGAAGACGATTGGGAAAGCCCGACATTGGGCGCGTGGGGCCTTGGCTGGGAAGTTTGGTGCGACGGCATGGAAGTGTCCCAATTCACGTATTTCCAACAGGTTGCAGGTTACGACTGTAAACCCGTGTCCGGCGAATTGACCTACGGGCTGGAACGGCTCGCGATGTATATCCTCGACGTCGATCACGTGATGGACATGCCGTACAACGACCCAGACGCACCAATCGCGCTGACCTACGGCGACGTGTTCAAACAGACCGAAGAAGAATACGCGCGCTGGAACTTTGACGTGGCCGACACCGACACGCTATTGCAGCATTTCAAAGACGCGGAAGCCGAATGTGCCCGCATTTTGGCCGAGGAACACGTTGACCCGAAAACCGGCAAACGCATCATCATGGCGCATCCGGCTTATGACCAAGCGATCAAGGCCAGCCATGTGTTCAACCTGCTCGACGCGCGTGGGGTAATTTCTGTCACGGAACGCCAAGCCTATATCGGACGGGTGCGTGCGCTGACGAAATCATGCGCGGATGCGTTTGTACTCACCGCTGCCGCCGGTCACGCGGCATGAATATTGCCCGTCTCGTTATAGGAGGGATCATCATGTCAGCTATCGCTGCGGGCATCGCGCTCTACTATCTTCAGGTTTACGCCTACTACGAAGAAGTCACGCTTCAAGTTGAAGATGTGCAAATGACTTCGTTGTTCACGGGCGAGCCGGAACCGATTTTGTTCGAAAACTTCAACGCAATTGATAGCGACAGCAGCCCACTGCGGTTCCGCGCGTGCTTTGATACTTCGCTCAGCTTCGGGTTCCTGACCGAGACGTACGAAATCTATGACGCGGCAGAACCGCTGAACGCGCCGGGCTGGTTCGACTGCTTCCAAGCAGGTGAACTAGGCGACGACCTGTCGTCTGGCGTTGCCGTGGCGTTCATGGGCATCGAAAACATCCAATACGGGATCGACCGCGTGATCGCAGTTTATCCTGACGGTCGCGCATTCGCGTGGCACCAAATTAACGAATGTGGCGAAGTTGTCTTCGATGGCAACCGCGCACCCGAACATTGCCCACCAGCACCGGAAAGACTGCAATAATGGCCGATCTTCTGATTGAACTCTTCTCCGAAGAAATCCCTGCGCGTATGCAGGCCAATGCCGCGAAAGACCTGCAAAAACTGGTCACTGACGGTCTTGTCGAGGCTGGTTTGACCTATGCGGGTGCGGCTGCGTTCGCAACGCCACGCCGTTTGGCGCTGTCCTTGGAAGGGCTGACATCGGAAAGCAAAGCGGTCCGCGAAGAACGCAAAGGCCCTGCAACAACGGCGCCTGACAAAGCGTTGGAAGGCTTCTTGCGGTCCACCGGATTAACCAAAGATCAGCTTGAAATCCGCGACGTCAAAAAAGGCCAAGTTTACTTTGCGGTTGTTGAAAAACCGGGCCGGATGGCTGCGGATATCATCGCCGAAGTGCTGGAAAAAACGATCCGGAATTTCCCGTGGCCGAAATCAATGCGCTGGGGTGAAGGTGCGTTGAAATGGGTCCGCCCATTGCATTCCATCATCTGTATCCTCAGCGATGAAGCAGGGGCCGAAATCGTACCGCTGGACATCGACGGCATCAAAGCGGGCAATCAAACACGCGGACATCGCTTTATGGCGCCAGACGCGTTTTCTGTCGTATCTTTCGAGGATTACGAGGCAAAGCTCAAGCGCGCGAAGGTTGTTCTGCGCGCAGAAGAACGGGCCGAATTGATCTGGCACGACGCCACAAACCAAGCCTTCGCACAGGGCCTCGAGATCGTCGAAGATCGCGGTCTGCTGGCAGAGGTTGCGAACCTCGTCGAATGGCCTGTCACGTTGATGGGCACCATCGCTGACGACTTCCTCGAAATGCCGCCAGAGGTGCTGCAAACCTCGATGAAGGACCACCAGAAGTTTTTCTCGGTCCGGAACCGGAAAACGAACCGCATCGAACGCTTTGTCACGGTCGCGAATATCGAAACCAAAGATGATGGCGCGACCATTCTCGCAGGCAACCAAAAGGTATTGTTTGCAAGGCTTTCTGACGCAAAATTTTTCTGGGAAAACGATTTGCGCGTGGCCAAAGCGGGCATGGCGGAATGGACCGAAGGCCTGAAAGCCGTGACGTTCCACAACAAACTGGGATCGCAGTTTGATCGTGTCGAGCGGATCGTGGCACTGGCGCGTGAAATTGCGCCTGTTGTCGGCGCGGACGCGGATGAAGCAGCAGAGGCTGCGCGTATCGCCAAGGCTGATCTGCGGTCGGAAATGATCTATGAATTCCCTGAACTTCAAGGACTTATGGGGCGTTATTACGCAAAATCAGCCGGTGCATCTGACGCTGTGGCCGCGGCTGCACAAGAACATTACTCGCCGCTCGGCCCGTCCGACGACGTGCCGACAGCGCCTGTTTCCGTGGCCGTTGCTCTGGCCGACAAGCTCGACACACTCACTGGTTTCTGGGCGATCGACGAAAAGCCCACAGGATCAAAAGATCCATTTGCGCTCCGGCGCTCTGCTTTAGGCGTCATTCGGTTGATCCTCACCAACAATGTGCGGATGTCTTTGGATAAGGCGTTTGACGCTGAATTCTTGCGACATGAAATCCGGTCTGTGAATAGCGACGTCAGTGAACCTGATTTGCACACGATGGAAGAAACGCTGCGGGAAATCGCGGAGCATGGTATCTTCAAGTCAGCATTCCTGACTGTCCAGAAGCGTTTCGACGACGCAGAGGTCAAGCCCGACTTTAGCGAAGGATCGTGGATTGACGGCGTGTCAAAGCGGGTGCCAGACACAAGCGTGAACCTTCTTTCGTTCTTCCACGACCGTCTCAAGGTCTTCCTCAAGGACCAAGGCATCCGTCATGACATCATCGACGCCTGCATCGCGATGCCGGGCAATGACGATCTGACGCTGTTGGTAAAACGAGCGCAGGCGCTTGCTGAAACGCTGAAAACCGACGACGGTGAAAACCTGATCCAAGGCTTCAAACGCGCGAACAACATCCTGACCCAGGCCGAAGAAAAAGACGGTGTCGAATACTCTTACGGGGCGGACCTAAAGTACGCTGAACACGATAGCGAAAAGGCGTTGTTTGCCGCACTCGACGCTGCTGACGCCAAAATCGCACCCGCGATGCAGGCCGAAGACTTCAGCACCGCGATGACTGCCATGGCAGAATTGCGCGGCCCGATTGACGCATTCTTTACGGATGTTCAGGTAAACGCGGATGCAACCATCGTCCGCCGCAACCGTCTGAACCTGCTCAGCCGGATCAGAACGATCTGTCTTAGCGTGGCCGATCTGACCCTTATCGAGGGTTAAACGCTACGTTTCTGGGAACAAACCTTTACGCACAAGCGTTCAGGGTCTTATGCTGCGGTTGAACATAAGGATCGCCGCAGTGCAGCAAGTGTCACGTTTCCAGTCCATCACGCTTATCACGCCGACGGCGGCGATGGCCGCTGACGTGCATGGCGGGCGGGCGAAATGCCTGCAACGTCTTGTGCGGCTCGATATGCCTGTGCCCAAGACGATTGCGCTCAGCTTCGATGCGGTGAAACAAATCGCGAAGGGGCACATGCCGGATATGGCCAGCATCCTTGCCCCTTTTGGCGACGCGCCGTTGTTGTCGATCCGTCCATCCAGCCAAGACCCCGATTGGGGCGGGCCGGGTGCGATTCTGAACATCGGTATGAATGCCGCACAGCACGCTCGCCTTTGCGAAACCATTGGTGAAGCTGCGGCAACGCGCATCTTTTTACGGTTTGTTCAGTCCTATGCGGTACACGTTCACCGTCTTGATCCAGAGGCGTTTGAATATCCGGATTGCACAGATGCTGAGGCGTTGAAACGTGCCGTTGAAGCTTATGAATACGAAACCGACGAAACTTTCCCGGACGATCCGGCTGTTCAACTCGGTGACGCATTGCGGTCCATGGCGCGCGCTTGGGATGGCACATCGGCCCGTTTGCTGCGTGAAGCCAAAGGAGCGCCGATTGATGCAGGGCTTGGTCTTGTTGTTCAGGCAATGGCGATGGGACTGGGTGAAGGCGAATGTGGGGCGGGCCTGATCCAATACGTCAACAGCAGCACCGGTTTGCCACAAGTGACCGGCCGCTACGTTGCGCAGAGCCAACGGCGTCAGGCATTGATCGAAGCAGATAACGCGATCTACCTGACCCGCGATGATCGCGGCCCGTCATTGGAAGACCGCGCACCTAGCGTATTTGCGGAACTGATCGCCATTGGTGATGTCTGCCGCCGTAAGCTCCGCGAAGAAATGATCGTCGAATTTACGATTGAATCTGGCACCTTATGGATTCTGGATGCCGTGCGGGTTGCGCGAGCGTCTCAGGCAGCAGTGCGGATCGCTGTCGCACTGGCGACCGACAAAATCATCCCGCGCGAAGAAGCGGTTATGCGTATCCAACCGGCCGCGTTGTCAGAATTGCTGCATCGGCAGGTCGACCCCAGTGCAGCGCGTGATTTCATCGTCAAAGGGATCGCGGCCAGCCCGGGTGCGGCGACTGGCCGGATCGTCTTTACGTCGAACGATGCGCAGGCCAGTGCGGCCCGCGGTGAAGCCTGTATCTTGGTACGCCGCGAAACCACACCAGAAGATATTCGCGGGATGCATGCGGCACACGCCGTCCTGACAATGCGCGGCGGGATCACCAGCCATGCGGCCGTGATCGGACGCGGCTTGGGGCTGCCATGTGTTGTGGGCGCATCCGCACTGACGATTGATCGGAAACGTGCGCAGATTATCGCGCCGGATGGCCGCAAATTTGGCGAAGGTGACATCGTAACGGTCGATGGCACGACAGGTGATGTTCTGGCAGGTGCGCCAGCCATGGTCGAAGCCGCGCTAGACGATGCGTTTCAAACACTACTGCAATGGGCCGACGACGTACGTGACATCGGTGTGCGTGCAAACGCCGATACGCCTGACGATGCGCAGACAGCGCGCAATTTCGCGGCCGAAGGCATCGGACTATGCCGGACCGAACACATGTTCTTTTCCGGGGACCGTTTGGGCGTGATGCGCGAGATGATCTTTGCGGATAATGCGGATGATCGTCGGGCTGTACTTGACCGCTTAATGCCCATGCAACGCGCTGATTTTGCGGCGTTGTTCGAAATCATGGCGGGCTTGCCCGTGTGTATCCGGTTGTTTGATCCGCCATTGCATGAATTCCTACCGTCCGACAAAGCGGGTTTGCGCGATTTATCCGAACAACTGGCGCTTCCGCTTGCGAAAGTGACAGAACGCGTCGCGGCCTTGGCTGAATATAACCCGATGCTCGGGATGCGCGGCGTCCGTCTTGGGATCGCGATCCCCGAAATCTACGAAATGCAGGCGCGTGCTATTTTTGAAGCAACAGTCGACGCGAATGAAAACGGGGCAGGGGTCGCGCCCGAAATCATGATCCCCGTGGTCAGCGCCATGCGCGAAGTCGAACTGGTCAAATCACGGATCGACGCAGTTGCGGCCTCTGTGCGGACCAATCGTCAAAACGATTTCGCTTACAAACTTGGCGTGATGGTCGAAACACCACGTGCGGCGTTGCGGGCAGAAGATATCGCGCAGCACGCTGAATTCCTGTCATTCGGCACCAACGACCTGACACAGATGACGTACGGTCTGTCCCGTGATGACGCGGGTCGGTTTATGTCCGCCTATGTGCAGCAGGGCGTCTACGAAGAAGATCCGTTCCACAGTCTGGACATCGACGGTGTTGGCGAACTGCTTTCCATTGGCGCAGAACGCGGCCGCAAGGGGCGTGGCAATATCACCCTGTCGTTGTGCGGCGAACATGGTGGAACACGTGCCGCGATTGATTTCTGCCGAAAGCAGGGTTTTGACTATGTATCCTGTTCGCCATTCCGCGTCCCAGTTGCGCGACTTTCCGCCGCGCAGCTGACGCTCAGCGATAAGTTGAATTCGTAGATTTAGATGCATTGCATGCTGTAACCGCATGATCTGCCATTTAATTGTTGCCTATGTGGAAACATGCAACAGTCGAATTTCCGCTTCGGACCGCAGGGGTAAACTCATCGAACCCGATCCCTTAGAGGGGCAGCGCTTGCGTGGGGCTTGACCACGTGCAACGCGATGGGGTCGCGATGAAATTGGGTTTTGGACGCATCGCGCCAGCATTGGGCTTGGCATGTGCGGTATTCACGGGCGGGGCTGCATCGGCACAAGATGTATTGGCCAGCCGCTTAAGCGCACTTCTGGGGCAGGAACGTCAGGCTTTGGCTGTGATCCCTGATGCGCGATTGACCGCTTTGACCACGCTGCCGCCAGCATCCGAACGGAATATCCCAACCGCGCCGCAATCCGTTGATTACAACAATGCGTATCTCGCCAGCCTGCCAACAGCGACCGGTGGCCCACAGTGGCAATGCCTGTCCGAGGCTTTGTATTTCGAAGCCCGCGGCGAAACGGCCAAAGGGCTTTTCGCGGTGGCAGAGGTCATCATGAACCGCGTCGACAGCAACGCCTATCCAAATTCACTGTGCGGCGTGATCAATCAGGGCACGGGCCGTAAATACGCCTGCCAATTCACTTACACATGTGACGGACGGCCAGAGGTGATCTCTGAACCTGCCGCTTGGCGTCGTGTTGGTAAAGTTGCCCGTCTTTTGATTGACGGGGCAGACCGGAACCTGACCGATGGTGCCACGCATTATCACACGACAGCCGTGAACCCGTCTTGGGCGCGCGTCTTCCCGCGCACGGCGAAATACGGCGTTCACCTGTTCTATCGTCAGCCAACACGCACAGCGTCGAACTAAACGTCGCAACGCCTGACCAGACTGTCGCCTTTGACAACCTTGCGAGGGCGGCAATCTGCGCGTATTCCGCCAAGCAACACGCGCGGAAAGGCACGCCTATGACCAACGACATCCATCTTGCGTTCGCGCATCCATCAGAACGGGCCGCGGCCAGTGCCGATGTGCCCTATGACCGTATTTCATTGCGGGACTACACGGTTGAGGTGGAAATCGGGGCGTTCCAATTGGAACGCGGCACGCTACAGCGCGTCCGCTTTAACGTCGTTGTTGAAGTCCTGCCGCTGACTGGCCCAATCGACGACGATGTGGACCGCATTCTATCTTATGACCGCGTTACCGAAGCCATCGGTGTCGAACTGCAGGCCGAACGGATCAATCTGCTGGAAACATTGGCAGCCCGTGTGGCCGAACGTATCCTGCTGGAACCCCAAGCTGAACGCGTTTTCGTGCGGATCGAAAAACTGGATCGTGGTCCGTTTTCGCTCGGTGTCGAAATCGTCCGCGCGCGCGATGGCGCGACACCTGACGCGCAAGTCCACCAAGAAGCGCCGCACCCCTGCGTCGTGTACCTGTCAAATGAAGCCATCGGGTCAGGAAACCTGAAAGGCTGGATTGATCACTTTGCCGGCCAAGATGCCCCGCTTATCCTTTGCGTGGGGGCGGGTGCATTACCTGTCCCAACAACTGATCACGCCATGACACAGCGTCGGATTGATCTGCTTGCCATTGAGCAAAACGCGTGGACCTTGGCGGCCAAAGATCACCGTTGCAAGGTTGTCGAAACACGGACAGAACTCGATTGGGCGATGAAGAACGGCCAAATCTGCATCTGGGCACCGTCAAAAATCGTTCTCGACGCAGTGGACGGTCCATCGGCATCCGCGCGGGATGCTCTGGCGCTTGTCAGTTGGTTCGCCACTGAAATCGACGCGGCAGAACTGGTTGTTATCGGCGACACCGCACCGGATGCGACGGTGCCCGTGCGCAGCCTAACGATCGAGACTTCACTTTGACACAATACATCCAGCCAGTCCCGCAACTGACAGCCTACGACGACGCGCGGCGTTTGGGCGGCAGCGCTTGGGTCTTTACCGAAACAGCGATCCTGCGGGACCGTGGCGGCGTGGGTGAAGAGGTCATGATCGATGATCTCACACCCGACGCGCAGACGCGGATCAGCACACATCGTCCTGCGATCTGTGGCCTGACGTTAGATGTGCCGCGTATCATGGGCATCTTGAACGTGACGCCTGATAGCTTTTCGGACGGTGGAACACTCGCAAGCGTGGAGGCCGCAGTCGCACGCGCGAAGGTCATGGCGCAGGATGCCGATATCCTCGACATTGGCGGCGAAAGCACGCGACCGGGGGCCGCAGAGGTTTCGATCCAAGACGAAATCAACCGAACCGCGCCCGTCATCCGTGCAATGCGTGAGGCAGGGATCACCACGCCAATTTCCATCGACACGCGCAAAGCGGCAGTGGCGCAAGCCGCACTCGAAGCAGGCGCAAACATCATCAACGATGTCTCCGCGATGCGTTTTGACCCTGACATGGCAGGGGTGGCGGCAGCGGCAGACTGTCCAATCTGCCTGATGCATTCGCAAGGCCTGCCCGAAGACATGCAGGACAATCCTGATTACGATGCGGTCACTTTCGACGTCTTCGACCATCTCGCAGATCGGATCGCCGTGGCCGAAGCGGCGGGCATTCGCCGTGCGAATATAATTACCGATCCTGGCATTGGTTTCGGTAAGACTTTGCAACATAACTTGAGCTTGTTGCGGGATCTTGCCATTTACCACGACCTTGGTTTGCCGATACTGTTAGGTGCGTCGCGGAAACGGTTGATTGGTGAGGTTTCCGGCGAAAGTGACGCGATGCAGCGGCTCGGTGGGTCGATTGCGTTGGCACTGCATGGATCAGCACAGGGTGTGCAGATTTTAAGGGTCCATGACGTCAAAGAAACAAAGCAGGCGCTGAACCTGCAAATGGCATTAAGTGGGGCAAGTGATTATGGCTGAGAAACTTTTCGGAACTGACGGCGTTCGTGGAACGGCAAACATTCACCCGATGACGGCGGAAATGGCGTTGAAAATCGGGGCAGCGGCAGGACGCTATTTCCGGAATGATGGATCAAACGGCCACCGTGTTGTGATCGGTAAAGACACGCGCCTGTCCGGGTATATGTTCGAAAACGCGCTGACGGCGGGTCTGACGTCAACCGGTATGAACGTGCTTTTGCTGGGCCCGGTGCCAACGCCTGCAGTCGGCATGCTGACCACATCCATGCGCGCCGACGTTGGCATTATGATTTCTGCCAGCCACAACCCGCACCACGACAACGGCATCAAATTCTTTGGACCGGACGGGTTCAAGCTGTCCGACGAAGCGCAAACCGAAATTGAACGGCTCATCGCGAGCGACATTGAACCGGCGCAAGCGGTGAACATCGGGCGGGCCAAACGGATCGACGACGGGCGGTTCCGCTATGCGGAGCGTGTCAAAAGCACGTTCCCATCCGGCATGCGGCTTGATGGTCTAAAAGTCGTGATCGACTGCGCAAATGGCGCAGCACACCGCGTGGCACCCGAAGTTCTGTGGGAAATGGGGGCAACTGTGATCCCAGTGGGCGTCAGCCCGAACGGATACAACATCAACGACGGCTGCGGATCAACGCACCCGACGTTAGCGGCGGAAACCATCGTGTCGCACGGCGCGGATGTGGGGATTTGTCTCGATGGTGACGCGGA
Organism: Yoonia sp. D2-7; assembly: GCF_055809435.1. NCBI lineage: Bacteria > Pseudomonadati > Pseudomonadota > Alphaproteobacteria > Rhodobacterales > Paracoccaceae > Yoonia > Yoonia sp. D2-7. Next base: position 1,339,740 of record NZ_CM147912.1, read on the forward strand.
TCGCGTGATGATCTTGGACGAAACCGGCAAGGTCGCAGATGGCGATCAGTTAATGGCGCTGATGGCGTCGCGCTGGGCCGCGGAGGGGCGTTTGCAAGGCGATACGCTTGTCGCGACCGTGATGTCCAACCTTGGCCTCGAACGGTATCTGACGGGCAAGGGTCTGCATCTGGAACGGACTGCTGTTGGCGACCGCTACGTGGTCGAAGCGATGCGCGAAAAGGGGTTTAACCTTGGCGGCGAACAATCCGGTCACATTGTGATGACAGATTACGCGACCACGGGCGATGGCTTACTGGCTGGTATCCAGTTCCTAGCCGCGATGATCGACAGCGGCAAAAAGGCCAGCGAACTGACCGAAACCTTTGAAACTGTGCCGCAATTGCTGAAAAACGTGCGCTACGCGGCAGGGCAAAACCCGCTCGAAGCGGCTAACGTGACAGGCGCAATCGCGGACGCGGAAACCAGATTGGTGGGCAAAGGGCGATTGCTAATCCGCAAATCCGGCACGGAACCTTTGGTGCGGGTCATGGCAGAATGCGAAGACCCTGATCTATTGACCGAAGTTGTCGACGGGATCGTGGCAGAGGTCGAAGCGGCGGCGTCCTAAATCGCGTACAGCTTGGGGGCCAGCCCCCATACCCCCGAGATATTTGAAGCCAAAAGAATTAGCGCCAAAGCCGCTTGAGGCTGGCGTATTGGCTGATGGCAAGCCCTGTCAGGATCAACGCAAGGGCCGCGAAAAAGCGCAGTGGCAGCGTCTCACCTAGGATGACGGCACCAAAAACCATCGACCAGACGGGGACTTGGTAGTTCACAAGTGTCATGAAAACGGCGCCGGCGGTGCGGATTGTAAAGACGCGCAGCAATGCCGCGAGCGCGGTTGGGACGAACCCAAGAAAAATAATCGCAAGCGTACTGCGCGTATCGGCGATCTGCGGTACGCCTTCGACGATCAACATCGCGGGGATTAGTGTCACGGCCCCAATGATCATCAGAATGGTTGCCATTGTGATTGAATCAATCGGAGGGCAGCGCCGCGTCATCACGCTTGAAATCGCATAAGACAGGGCGGCGGCCACGCAGGCCAACTGGCCCAATGGTTCCCAGCCCGTACCAATCCGCAAAACAGACGGCCCGATCAAAACGACTGCACCAATGAACCCAAGCGTCACGCCTGCGGCGTTGCGTCGGGTCATGACTTCATCGGAAAACAGATGCGCCAACGGCAGGACAAAAAGCGGGATCGCCGTCATCGAAATACCCGCAAACGCAGATGGGACGTACTGCTGTCCCCAACTGAGCATCGCAAAGGGCAGGGCGGTGTTCATCACACCAATAACGAGCAAATATTTGATCAGCTGGCCCGAAAACTGCGGCAGCGGGCTGCGCATGACCCCCATGATTCCGATCAATGCCAGCGACCCAAGTGTCGTCCGCGCCGCCGCAACCGTCAACGGCCCGTAGCCTTCCAGCGCGATGGCCACGACCATAAACGTACCCCCCCAGATCAAGCCAAGGGCGGCGACGGAAAACCAATTGGCGGGGGTCGGTTGGGTGGTCACAATGGGTGCCTTTGATGGGATCGCCGTTTGATTTCATAACAGGCCCAACTTGACCAGTGGCAAATCCAGCGCGCGAAGAAGTTCGTGTGGAACTAAATCGAAGGTTGTTTCATGCGCGTAAAATTGCCAACGTGCCGCCAGTATCAGTAATTGAAAGTACCCAAATGGCCCTGAGCTCTATGAAAAAGAACATTAAGCCGACCGAAGATGGCGAAATTAATTGCTATGTGAACGAAGAGGCTTCTGGGATGGCATGGTTCGATCATCGCCGCGAAGTCGTCTTCGTCAACGGTATGGCGAACTCAGGGGAAAACCATATGGATAGCGCGCTGGCGCTGTCGTTGTTGCAGGGCTGTCCGGTCATCGGGGTGTATAACAAGAAGGACGGTTTCTGGTCCGACCTTGGCCAATGTCTGATGGACAAAGGCGTTCTTGTTGGCGCGCAGGCGGGTAGTTTCAGCGCGTGGAGCGCGGCGTTTGATGTAGCCTACGCAGCGGCCACACAGCTAAAGTCAGGACTGACTAAAATCGACTTTATGGAAAGCCTTGTGGCCAGCAACAAAGCGACCGCATCGCTTTATCGCTACGTCGCTGAAATGTCGGTGCAGGAACGCAGCAAGCTGAAAATCTTCTGCCATTCCCAAGGTAACTTGATCACGTCCAACGCGCTGACCGCCGTGGCATTGGCGCTTGGCGAGGATGCGATCAAGAACATGGAAGTGAACAGTTTCGGGTCGCCGTGCCGCTATTGGCCACCGGGGCTGGACCGCACGAACAACGCATTCACCTTCGATCCGGTGTCTTGGCTGGACTACAATATCGGATTTTCCAGCGTCAAAGTCGGGTTCACACCGGGCCTAATTTCGCATGGTTTCGATATCTACATGAACCAAGACGCTGAATTCGTTGTGAACCGGTTCCGCTGGGGTTCCTTCCGTATGACGGCCAGCATGGATGAAAAGGGCCTTGCGACCTATTTGACCAAAATGGGGAACAACCCGCGCCGTTTGAAGAAAATCTTTGAATGGCTGGACAAGCACCATAATTCCGACGCGGATGATGTGGCTGTGATCTATTCCAAACTCATGCGGACGAAACATGCGGCGACAATGAAGGCGCTGGCGAGCGCCGATAAATCCTTCATTACCTTGCTGATCAAATGCATGGACGAAGGCTGGACCGCCAGCGACGAGAAGAAAGAGATCGAGTATCTCAAAAGCCTCTAAACGTATCTGCGCCAACGCTGGTTGATCCGGCGCAAGCTGTCAGTCAATCGGCAAAGCGCCGGATGTTTTGATTTGACGTAGAACAAAATTGGTCGTCGTTGTGCGCACAACGCCAAGCCTTAGGATGTGTTTCATGATGAATTCCTCCAAGGCTTCCGGATCAGCGGCGACCACTTTCAAAAGAAAGTCGAAATCACCTGTAATCGACGCGCATTCGAGCACCTGTTCGTTGGTTCGGATGAAATCGTTAAACAGTTTGATCGACCCTTCGGTGTGATCCACTAACGAAATCTGCACATATCCAAACGCGCTGAGGCCCAGCTTTTTGCTGTCCAGAATGGCGGCGTAGCGTTTGATGTAGCCGTCTTCTTCCAATCGTTTGACGCGGCGCCAGCAGGGGGACGCTGACAGGCCGACCGCGTCCGATAATTCCTGTGTGCTGGCACGGCCATCCACTTGCAGGAATTTCAGGATCAGTTTCTCAAATTTATCCAGCATAAAATACCCTCAGAATCGGCTTTTTCAGAAATATATTACCCAAAATTGGCAATTATGCGAGCGAAGAGGCAGGAAATATCGCCGATAATGGACAATCATTGACCTCAGGAGGAGCTCAATGCCCAAAGATACCAAATACATCGCCAAGCACCCTGACGACGCAGGTCTTATCCATTACACGCCCGACGAAGATGCGGTTTGGCGCGATCTGGTGGCGCAGCAGCAGCCCAATATTGAAAACTATGCGGCAAAACCGTTCCTTGATGGTCAGGCAGCGCTTCAGCTCCCAATTGACCGTGTGCCGCAATGCGTTGAAATCTCTGAAAAACTGATGGGCATGACGGGATGGTCCGTTGAACCGGTTCCCGCCCTCATCGGGTTTTCGCGGTTTTTCCAGATGCTGGCGAATAGAACCTTTCCGGCAGCGTCTTTCATCCGAAGCAGGGAAGATTTCGATTACATCGAAGAACCTGACATCTTCCACGAAATTTACGGCCATATGCCGTTGCTCGTCGACAAACGGCTCGCAGATTTCTCGCAAAAGATAGGGGAAACAGGGTTGGCGTGTGACAAATCAGACTACGCATGGCTGATCAGGCTGTATTGGTTCACAATCGAATTTGGGCTCATCCGCGAAGGCGACACGGTCAAGGCGCTTGGCTCCGGTCTGGCGTCATCACCGGGTGAACTGCGTCATTCGGTCGAAGAACAAAGTGTTGTGCGCAAAGACTTTGACGTCCTTGAAATCCTGCGAACGCCTTACCGTATCGACATCAATCAACCGATCTATTTCGTGCTCGATAGTGTCGATCAACTGATTGAAGCGGGAAAGCGCGATCTTGTCCGCGATATCCACGACGCAAAATCACTGGGCCTTTTCGCGCCAACTTACGAGGTAAAAGGCGATGGATGATCTGCAACAAAAGACCTGTGCGGCATGCGACGGTTGGGTGCCGGTGTTGACCGAAGCAGAGATCACGCAATTCAAATCGCAACTCGATCCGGCATGGAAAATCGACTTGGCTGGCCAGAGCCTGTCGCGTCGGTTCACATTCAAAGGGTTCGCCAAGGCAACCTACACCGCCAATCTGGCCGCCTACGTCAGCGATAAAGAAGGCCATCACGCCGACATATCCTTCGGCTGGGGATATTGTCAGGTCACCTACACGTCGCACGAACTGGGGCGGTTGTCCGAGAACGATTTCATCTGTGCGGCAAAACTCGACGCGGTGGTGTCCTAGCGGCCGATAGAACAACCGCAACAAAAAAGGGCCGCTCCAAAGGAACGGCCCTTTCTTCAATTCTAGCAGAACTTAGTTTTTCGCTTTGTCGACCATTTTGCCAGCAGAAATCCAAGGCATCATAGCGCGCAGTTTGGAACCAACCTGTTCGATCTGGTGCTCGTCGTTTGCACGACGGGATGCTTTGATTGTTGGCTGACCAACAGCGTTTTCCAGCATGAAGTCACGCACGAATTTACCAGACTGAATGTCAGCAAGCGCTTCTTTCATGGCTTTCTTCGTTGCGTCGTATGGCAGGATGCGCGGGCCAGTCACATACTGACCGTACTCAGCTGTGTTGGAGATAGAATAATCCATGTTCGCGATGCCGCCTTCATAGATCAGGTCCACGATCAGCTTTGTTTCGTGCAGACACTCGAAGTAAGCCATTTCAGGCTCGTAGCCAGCTTCGACCAGTGTCTCGAAACCCATGCGGATCAGTTCAACGATACCGCCACACAGAACAGCTTGCTCACCAAACAGGTCAGTTTCGCATTCCTGACGGAAGTTTGTCTCGATGATGCCGGAGCGACCACCGCCGATTGCGGAACAGTAGGACAGGCCGATTTCTTGGGCTTTGCCGGACGCGTCTGTGTCGATCGCGATCAGGCAAGGCACGCCGCCGCCTTTTGTGTATTCGCCGCGTACTGTGTGACCTGGGCCTTTTGGCGCCATCATGATCACGTCAACGCCTTCTTTTGGCTCGATCAAGCCGAAGTGCACGTTCAGGCCGTGTGCGAATGCAATTGCTGCACCTGGCTTGATGTTGTCGTGGACGTATTTCTTGTATGTTTCTGCCTGAAGCTCATCGGGCATTGTGAACATGATCACATCACACCAAGCAGCGGCTTCCGCGATGCCCATAACTTTCAGGCCTTCGCCTTCAGCTTTGGCTTGGGAAGGGGACCCTTCACGCAGAGCAACAACAAGGTTTTTCGCACCGGAATCGCGCAGGTTCAACGCGTGGGCGTGGCCTTGTGAGCCGTAACCAAGGATGGCTACTTTTTTGTCTTTGATCAGGTTCACATCGCAATCGCGATCGTAATAAACGCGCATATCAAGCACTCCATGTTTGTATCTGAGCTGACGTATAACGGGCGTTTGCGTGGATTGTGAGGTTTGATTTTTGATCTGTTGCAATGAAATGAAAGTTGTTATGCGTCATTCATGCAATTTGTGTGATTTTTATGCTTGATGACGAAAGCCGCGCGATCCTGCGCCAATACCAAGCCAATCCTGCCCTCACGGTGCCGGAACTGGCAGACCTTGTCCGCATGACGCCCGCCCGTGTGACGCGGCGGCTGGATAAATTGCACGAAGACGGGATCATTCGGGGCCAAGAGGTCGTGATCGACTGGACGGCCTTGGGTTACACCGTGCACGTGGCGCTGCGGATTACCTTGGATAAAACTGTTTCTCGCGCCTTTGACGACTTCATGGCCGCCGCCCGTTTGGTCCCCGAAGTGCTGGAAATCCAGACGTTCCTGGGGCGCGTCGACGTGCGTCTGTTACTGATCGCCCGCGATTTGCCGGATTACCAAAGGATCTACCGTGATCAGGTCCTGACGTTACCCCACATCGCCGACATCGAAGCACTGATGACAGTCGCCAACGTCAAACGCGAAGAGGCGTTGCCGCTATGATCCTAGATGACACAGACCGCGCCCTGCTACGCCTGATGCAAAAAGACGCGACCCAACCAACAGGGCGTCTGGGCGAAAAGCTGGGCCTGTCGCAACCAGCGACATGGCGCAGGATCAAACGCCTACAAGACGCCGGCGTCATTGGAGGGCGTCGTTTGCGGCTGGACGCAGAAAAATTGGGCTTCGGGGTCACCGTATTTCTGGGGGTCAAACTCGCCACCAAAGGCCGCGTCAGTCTTGAAGATTTCGAACGCGCCGTCTCCGCCATTGCCGAAGTGCAAAGCGTGGAACACGTGCTGGGCCTTTATGATTACCGCCTAAGGGTGGTGGCCCGTGATCTGGCGGATTTCGAACGGGTGCTGCGGCGGCGTATCATGACCATGCCGGGGGTGGGGGACGTCGAAGCGAATGTACTGCTCAGCGAAGAACGCCTTGCGGGACCATTGTGACGTGGATCGGAAACTTTGCAGGGACTGCGCAGGCTGATCAGCGCGAAAACCGACATTTCTGACTTTGCTTTTCCCCCCATCGCCGCTTACCTCAGATGCAACTTAACGCACGAGGACCATCATGACCGATACATTCACATCCCAAGTTGACCCGAACGGCTTGATGGAGTTCTCCGTCGTCTTCACCGACCGGTCGCTCAATTCCATGTCCAAAGCATTCCAAGGCGTGATGACCGACATCTCTGGCATGTTGAAAGACGTCTATAACGCAGATGCCGTGGCGATTGTCCCCGGCGGCGGCACCTTCGGGATGGAAGCAGTGGCCCGCCAATTCGGCGCAAATGCCCACGCCTTTATCGTGCGCAACGGCTGGTTTTCCTACCGCTGGACCCAGATTTTCGACGCAGGCGACTTCACGGCCAAAACAACCGTCCTAAAGGCCCGCCAAAACGGCAACGACACGCGCGCACCGTTTGCACCTGTGCCCATCGAAGACGTCACAGCAGCCATTCGCGACGCCAAACCAGACGTGGTCTTCGCGCCGCATGTCGAAACCTCTGCGGGGATCATCCTGCCGGACGACTACATCACGGCCATGGCCGCCGCCGCGCATGAAGTGGGCGCATTGATGGTGCTGGACTGCATCGCGTCAGGCTGCGCGTGGGTCGATATGAAAGCAACAGGCGTTGACGTGCTGATCTCTGCACCACAAAAAGGCTGGTCCGCCACGCCTTGTGCTGGTCTCGTAATGATGTCCGATCGCGCCGTAGCCCGCATGGCCGACACAACATCCAATTCCTTCGCCGCTGACCTCAAGAAATGGCACAGCATCATGCAGGCCTACGAAAACGGCGGTCACGCGTACCACGCCACCATGCCGACCGACGGGCTGCGTGCATTCCGCGACACGATGATTGAAACCCGCGACTACGGCTTCGACAAATTGAAAACCGCGCAATGGGCGCTGGGCGATGCCGTGCGGGCCTATCTTGCTGGCAAGGGGATCAAATCAGTTGCGGCCGACGGGTTCGGCGCACCGGGTGTCGTGGTCAGCTACACGGACGATCCGGCGATCCAGAACGGGTCGAAATTCGGCGCGGAAGGCATGCAAATCGCGGCAGGCGTACCGTTGCAATGCGACGAACCTGACGATTTCCGGACTTTCCGTCTGGGCCTGTTTGGTCTCGACAAACTTTACGATGTGGACGCCACAATGGCACGTCTCACGCCGGTTCTGGACACCGTGCTTTAACGCGCGGAACTAGCTAGCACCAAGCCCAAGCTTCATAAGGCCGCGCCGCACAGGCGCGGCGTCATGCAACGCTTTGATCCCCGCGACCCGCAGGTCCTGCAAGAATGGCGCATTCGACATCGACGCACGGTTCAGCGCATCAATCCCGTTAACCCGCAGCTTGATATCGCCGTGCCGCGCCTTTTGATAAGCATCGAGCATCTTGCGACTTCCCAAGTCATGTTCGCGCGCCAAGTCCAATAGGGTCGCGATGTCGTTCAGCGACATGTTCAATCCCTGCGCCCCAATCGGGGGAACCACATGCGCGGCCTCAGCGACCAGCGCTGTGCGTGGCGCGGATAATGCGCTCGCGACCTGTGAAATGATGGGCCAGACCATGCGGCGCGTCGCCAAGGTCAGCGATCCGTAAAGGGCGGCGGATCGGGTCAATGCCTCTGATTCAAATTCTTCGTCGGTCAACGCCATCAAGCGGTTCACTTCCGCACCTTTTTCCATCCAAACGACAGCCGAACAGGGCACTCCTTCGTGATCGGGCAGGGGAACGAACGTGAACGGGCCGCCAGAGCGGTGGATTTCTGTCGATACGTTGTCGTGCGGTGACGGATGGCTCACGGCAAAACTGATCGCTTTTTGCCCGTAGCGATGGGTTTTGACGTCGATATCCGCCGCTTCACGCACCGCTGAATGACGGCCATCCGCGCCAATCACCAGTTTCGCGCGGACCTGCAACCCGCCCGTCAGCATCACCAAAGCTTCCGTTTCGCGGGGCAAAAGTGATACAAATCCGGTGCCCGCGTGGAATTCGACATTCGGCAGCTCTGTCAACCGCGCCAGCATTTCGCGGCGCAGCAACCAATTGGGCAGGTTCCACCCGAACGGCTTGTCCGAAATGTCGGCAGCGTCAAAATCCGCGGTTACGCGTGCGCCGCTGCCCTCACCACTGACATCCGCGATCCGCATGACTTGCAACGGCGTCGCGTATTCGGCCAAACGCCCCCACAATCCGATGTCGTCCAAAAAGGATTGGGCGGGCTGCAAGAAGGCCGTGGTGCGCAAATCAGCGCCTTCAAACGCAGCATTTGTGACTGGTAACGCCGGATCAACGATCACGACGCTAAACCCAGCCGCACCAAAGGCCGCAGCGGCGGTCAACCCTGCGACGCCGCCACCCGAGATGACAATATCTGATGTTATCCGTTTCATACCCTAGACATAGGCGGTGCGCGCGTGCGGGCAAAGGCCCATATGGCCGCAGGGCCGGAAATTGCGTGGTTTTGGGCACGTTGCGCTAAAGGGTAATCGCCGCTAGGGTCTTGAACAACAAAAGGAAAGCCTCGCGATGTACGACACGAAAGCCGGACAAAAGGACGCCTATGCGCTGATCCTAGAGGCGATTGATAGCCATTCCTACGTGCCCGGCGACCGTTTGGTGGAAAGCGAACTGGCCGAACGGTTTGGTGTGTCGCGCACGCCCATTCGCGAAGCGTTACAGCGGCTCGAAACCCAAGGTCTGTTAACCCGCGACGGGCGGTCCTTGATGGTTGCGTCTTTGGATCATACGCAGATGGCAGAACTTTACGTGGTGCGCGGCGAACTCGAAGGATTGGCCGCACGGCTCGCGGCCCGTCACGCGACCCCGGAAGAGGTCGGCGTGCTGCGTGGCATGTTGTCCGATGATCAGGCGTTCCTGAATGATCCCGATGCGCTCAGCCGCGCGAACCGCCGGTTTCACAAGCAAATTCACCTCGCATCGCACAACCGCTTTCTGGTGCAGCAGCTTGATCTGGTCCACCGCTCCATGGCGCTTCTGGCCACGACATCCATCGCCGTCGAAGGACGGCCCGAAGATACGCTGGCCGAACACAACGCCATCGTCACGGCGATCGAAAATGGCGATGGTGACGCAGCAGACGCGGCCCTGCGCGACCATATCTCAAAGGCCTACATCACCCGTCTGAAGCTTGACGCGCAGGCGACCCAGTAGCCTTTCCCGCACCTTTGTTGGGCAACAGCACACCGTGCGTGGTCTTATCCCAATAGAACGGTTTGAACGTCAGTTCGTAGAAGCCTTTGTAGGCCGCAAGTGCCGCCATCGGGAAATAGAAATGCATCGTCGGTATCCATTTGATCAACCACATCTTTTCGGCCTTCGTGACCCCAAGGGCCAGCACGAACATATTGGTCAGTTCTGAAAAGACGAACATGGCGACAACGCTGATCAAAACCCACCCCTGCAGGTAATGCCCCATCGGATGATTGAACCCGAACGGCATCACCCAGAACGACCACAGCACAGGCGCGAGCACGAATTGCGAAAGCGTTCCCGCGAACAAAATCTGAAAACCCCAAAACCGGCGCGCGCCCAAATCTCGGTATAATTTCGCCGGATCGCGCATATGGACGCCGTAGGTGATCGCATAGCCCTTCAACCACCGCGAACGTTGCTTCACCCACGGCCAGAAGCGGCCATTGGCTTCTTCTTGCGTGGTCGTTGCGATCAATTCGGTGCGGTATCCCCGTCGCGCCAAACGGACGCCCAAATCAGCGTCCTCAGTCACGTTATGCGCGTCCCACGCGCCCAGTTTTTCCAGCACGTGTCGCCTGAAAAACAGGGTCGTACCGCCCAATGGAACAACAAGTCCCAAGCGTTCCAATCCCGGTAAAACCACCCGAAACCAGCCCGCATATTCAAGCGTAAAGCAGCGCGTTAACCAATTGGCTGGCGCATTGTAATAATCCAGAACCCCCTGCAAACACGCGACTTTCTCTCCTCGGTTCGCGAAATGCCGCGCCACTTTGCGCAACTGATCAGGGGCAGGGGCATCTTCGGCATCGTATACGCCAACCAAGGTCCCGCGCGCGAAATCAAGCGCGTAATTCAACGCCCGTGGCTTGGTTTTCAACGTCCCTTTTGGCACGGCGATAGGCCGGATCCATGACGGCAAGTTCGTCAATCCCAGCGACGCCCGGGTCGTGGCGTCGTCCGCCTCCATCACCAAACAAACATCCAATCGGTCGCGAGGATAATCGATCAACTTGACCCGCTCCAACAGGTGGGCCGCAATTTCCTTTTCTTTATAAAGCGGGATCAGGATGGTGAAGACCGGCAGGTTTTCCGCAGCAAGCGGCAGATGATCGGCGTCGGTCGGGCGGCTGAACACGCCGACAATGGCGGCCGCCGCCTTTAATACCGTGTTCGTGGCCAGCGTGATCACCGCCCAGAAACTGAGCACCACAAATCCGGTCAAAGGCGACATCGCAAACAAAACCAGCGTGCCAAGCACCACCAGAATGGACATGACCAACATCAAACGCGCATTCCACGTCCGGCTACTTATCGCATCAGGCACACGATTTTCGGCGCGTTCGGTCAGGGCTGCGACATGGCTTTCGCTGATGGCGCGAAACAAATGCTGTTCCGTTGTAATCGCCATGCGAACAGGGCCGTAGCGCAGGGTCAGAGCGAGGGCCTGTTGCTGGAAAATCTCGGGTTTATGGGTCAGGATAACAACCGCGCCACCGATGCGTCGCCACGGCAGGATATGGTCGCGTAAACAGCGATGCGCGCCCCAGATATCGACCAAGGCCGGATCAGCGGGGCGATCACACGGGTTGATAATGGCACAGCGGTACAGAACGGCTTGGGACTGCGCGATCGTCAGGGCCGTCGCGTCGTGCAAGCCGACATGCGATCCATCGTCAAATTGCGCCTGCTGGGTGAACATCTGTGCCTCTGTCTAGGTGACAGAAGCATAGCGTCTGAACGATTAACGCCCGGTTAAGGTTAACCGGGCGTTAGAGAATTTTTAAGCTGTTGCGCGGTCATCCATCGCCGCCGCAAACCGTTCGAACAGATAATAGCTGTCTTGCGGGCCGGGGCTGGCTTCTGGGTGGTACTGCACGGAAAACACAGGCTTATCCTTCACGCGCAGACCACAGTTGGATCCATCGAACAGCGACACATGCGTTTCAGAAACACTTTCCGGCAGGCTTTGCGCATCAACCGCAAACCCGTGGTTCATGGACGTGATTTCGACCTTGCCGGTTTCATTGTCTTTAACCGGATGGTTCGCACCGTGGTGACCGTGGTTCATTTTGATCGTTTTCGCACCCAACGCCAGCGCCAGCATCTGGTGACCCAAGCAAATCCCGAACACAGGCAGGTCTTTTTCCAACACGCCTTGGATCATTGGCACAGCATATGATCCGGTCGCCGCAGGATCGCCTGGACCGTTGGATAGGAACACGCCATCAGGGTTCAACGCCAAAACGTCCTCGGCGGTCGCGGAGGCAGGCAATACAGTCACATCGCAACCCGCAGATGCAAGGCACCGCAGAATGTTGCGTTTCGCGCCGAAATCAATCGCGACGACCTTATGCTTGGCGTCCTTCTGTTGCGTATAGCCCTCAGGCCACGCCCACCGCATTTCATTCCAGTGGTACGATTGCGCACAGGTCACGTCTTTGGCCAGATCAAGACCTTCGAGACCGGAAAAACCACGGGCCGCGGCAACAAGCGCTTCGATATCAAAGTTGCCATCAGGATCATGCGCCAATGCAACATGCGGCGCACCTTGCTGGCGGATCGCGCGGGTCAGGCGGCGGGTATCAACACCGCCCATGCCAATTCGACCACGGCGTTCCAGCCATGTGGTCAGTTCTTCGGTTGACCGCCAGTTGGACGCATCCGTCGGGTCCCACTTCACGATCATGCCTGCTGCGACAGGATCGGCTGTTTCGTCATCTTCGGGTGTCACGCCCGTGTTGCCGATGTGAGGGAAGGTGAATGTCACGACTTGGCCCGCATAGGACGGGTCGGTCATAATTTCCTGATAGCCGGTCATCGCGGTGTTAAAGCAAAGCTCTGCGGTGGTTTGGCCAGTTGCCCCAAATCCGTGGCCGTAAAACAATGTCCCATCGGCAAGGGCGAGGCAGGCTGTTGGCTTTTGCGTAAGGTGGTCGGACATGATCAGATCCTTTTTCGGGGGGCAGCACCCCTGATTGGCGGCAAATTGTGCTGGTCCTACGGTCTGACGCCCATGGGGTCAAGACCAGAACTGCGCCTTGCAAACAAGGGGATCACGTCGCGGCACGGCGCTTGTCTTGATGGTGAATAAAGCGTAACCTGCGCGCTTGTCAGTTGGGACATGAACGGGAGTTATCATGGACATGCGAACAAAGGTCGGGGCGGCCTTGAAAGAAGCGATGAAGGCCAAAGACGCAGAGCGTCTGTCCACATTGCGTTTGATCAACGCTGCCATCAAAGACCGAGACATTGCATTGCGCGGGACCGAAGAAGAAGCAAAGGGGTGTGGGGACACCGAAGTGCTTTCGATTCTGGGCCGCATGGTCAAACAACGCCACGAAAGCGCACGTGCCTACGAAGAAGGCGGGCGGCTTGAATTGGCTGAAAAAGAGCTTTCGGAAATCAAGGTTATCGAAGATTTCCTTCCCAAACAGCTGACCGAAGACGAATCTGCGGCAGCCGTGGACGCCGCCATCGCCGAAGTGGGCGCGGAAAGCATTCGCGACATGGGCAAGGTCATGGGCATCCTCAAAGGCAAATACACCGGTCGGATGGATTTCGGCAAAGTAGGGCCATTGGTCAAAGACCGGCTTGGCTAACACTGCCACGACATAATCAGACTGAATGCTCAGCGATCACTTGATCCGCTGGGCATTTTGCCTTTTGGGGGATCACGCCATTTGGCGGTTATCCACCCGTCAAATCTTGGGCGAGCATCATCGCGTTGCCGTCTGGATCATAAAACGTGGCCGTTTTAACCATACCTTCGACGACATCTGTCTCTCCGTCAAACTTCACCTGCGCCTGCTCTAGTTTCTGCCGTGCGGCGTCCAGATCCGCGATCCCGAAAACCGGAACGCAATTGCCGGGGGCGGGCTTAGTATGTTCGCCAATCCCGATCGTCACACCTGCCGTGTTGGTTTGCAATTCTGACCAGCCTGCTTCGTCCGCGTGGTAAAGCGTTTCAAACCCCAACATGTCCGAAAACCACTGGGCAGTTGCGTGCCGATCAGAAACCGAAAATGAAATCGTGATGGTTTCGTCCAATGAAATAAGCGACATCGTCTTTCCTTTATCATTAAAGTATACTAACTATACTTTATGGACATAAAGCATTTTGTCAACATGACTTCGCGGGCCTGGGCTGTCCCGATCTTGTCGAACCTGCATGCGGGCATTGCGGGGCGGCAGGCGCCGCTTTTGGCGGCAACTGGGGCGAGCCGGACTGCATTCGCGCAAAGTATGGATCACCTGATCGAAATCGGCTTGCTGGAACGCAATCCCGGCTATGGTCATCCGCTCAGGCCTGAATTCCGGCTGACACAGCGGGGCATATCTGCGGCTGCCCTTGCGCATAAAATCCAAAACCTGTCCGCTGCCGAAGATCAGGCCTTGTTGCGTAAATCGTGGACATTGCCTGTGCTGACGTCATTGCACAGGCCGCGTCACTTCAACGACATCAAACGTAATCTGCACACGATAACCGACAGGGCCTTGTCGCAATCGCTCAAATCAATGGAACAACGCGACTGGGTGGAACGCCGCGTCGACGATGCCGCACGCCCGCCACGATCATTGTATCGTGCTGTGAATACGGGTGGATTGATCAGTCAGGTAGCGGCGTCTGACATTCACTTCACTGGCTAAATCAGCCGTGCCGCGATCAGCCACAACATCCCGTATCGCAACGCTTTGCGCATGATCGGAAACCAATTCGCCAAAACACCGCCCGCAGCTGTCGCAAAACGCCAATAGCGTAGCGCCCACGATATTGACGGGACGGGAACGCTTTCGCACAAATCGACAGCACCACCGCTTGGGATCAAGCGGACATCTCTCTGACAGGAACCCTCCCATGAGTAACTACGCCCTTACCGTGACTTGCCAATCGACCCGTGGCATCGTGGCCGCCATCGCCAATTATCTGGCCGATCAGGGCTGCAACATCACGGACAGCTCTCAGTTTGACGACCAAGAGACTGGCAACTTCTTTATGCGCATCAGCTTCGAGACAGGCGATGGGGTTGAACTGGCAGAAATGACCAAAGGATTTGCCGATACAGCGGCCCCCTTTGGCATGAACTACGAATTTCACGACGAATCCGAAAAGATGAAAGTCGTGATCATGGTGTCCCGCTTCGGGCATTGCCTGAACGATCTGCTTTATCGCTGGCGCATTGGGGCCTTGCCGATTGATATCGTGGCCGTGATCTCAAATCACATGGATTATCAAAAGGTTGTCGTGAACAACGACATTCCGTTCCACTGCATCAAAGTGACCAAAGAAAACAAACCCGAAGCCGAGGCCAAGATCATGTCTGTGGTCGAAGACGCAGGCGCCGATTTGATCGTTCTGGCGCGCTACATGCAGATTCTGTCTGATCAGATGTGCCAGAAGATGTCTGGTAAGATCATCAACATCCACCACTCGTTCCTGCCAAGCTTTAAGGGCGCTAACCCTTACAAACAGGCGTTTCAACGCGGTGTGAAACTAATCGGTGCAACGTCGCATTACGTGACTGCTGATCTGGATGAAGGTCCAATCATCGAACAGGACATCGTGCGGGTGACGCACGCGCAATCTCCAAACGACTACGTGTCTCTGGGGCGCGACGTCGAAAGCCAAGTGCTCGCACGCGCGATCCACGCCCACATCCATCGCCGCGTCTTCCTTAATGGGAACAAAACGGTCGTGTTCCCTGCGTCACCGGGGTCTTTCGCGTCTGAACGGATGGGCTAAGCGCCAGCTTTCAACGCTCGCTTCAGATCATCATAAAGCGCAAGCCGTTCGCCTGCGTCCAGAAAACTGCCAATTTCCACCTCGCGCGGGCCACCGCGCAAGGTGATATAATTCGGCACAGGTCCGCCTTTTGGATGCAGGTGAACGCTGACCCAATACCGGTTCGCTTCCCACGTTTGCTGGGTTCTATCGGGGTTCTGGCGCATCAGGCGGGCGGTTTCGCCCGTGACGCTCAGTTCTTCAACAACTTCGCCGCGCTTGTAGCTGACGTTCAGCGCAAACCAGATGCCCCACAGGGCGATGGCAAAAAACGGCAGCAATCCCCATAGAACGGGCGACCCGAGCACAGCCAGCAACGGCAAGGCCAACATGGCCATCGTCGCACCAACAAAAATCACAAAGTCACGACGCAGCAGCGACCTATACGGCCAAAGCGACAGGCTCCAGTCCGATTTTGTCTGCGGTGGGGGCGGGGTCCATTCGTAGGGCATAGCGCGAAATTAGCTTGTTCGCGGCAAGCGTCAAACCGACGGGTTGCCGCAGTTTACACATGGGGTGCAATTATTGACGTGTCGGCATCAGCCAAGCGTCCAGATACGCGCGCAACCGGTCTGGCATCGGGTCCACATTGTTGACCGCGCAGAAATACAAAGCCATTGTTTGCACCATGAACGCCTGCAAACCTTCCGCCAGCAAAACAGGTGGGACATCGTTGCGGTAATGGCCAGAGCCCAGCCATTGATCCAAGACCCTGATCTGACGTTCGAATGTCAGGGCGATATGACCGATTTCCTCTTTTGCGGCTGCACCGGAATGACGCAGAATGACGTCGAAGACATACCGTTCAACCGTCATGTAACGCATCAATGGCAGCAGGTCATTCACCAACTCGGGAACCGACTGCGGGACTGCGTTTTCCGATAGCGCGTCAAGAAGTCGATTGATTTCCTGTCCGATGATCAGATCCATCAAAGCGTCCTTGTCGCGGAAATGCGCAAAGAACGTCCCCTTTGCAACGCCAGCCGCCTGAACAACGTCTTCGACACGCATCGCCGCGTAGCCCTTCGTCGCAATAATTGCCTGTGCCGCGTCAATCAATTTGCCACGTGTCTGCTGGGTTCGTTTTTGGGGGGGCTTGGTCATAACGCGTTATCGCAGGAATTTTGACTATGGTCAAAAATATTAATTGACCGTGGTCAATTATGTAAATATGACCGCGGTCAATTATTTAAAGGAACTGACGATGACCACCAAACGCATTTTGATTTTAAATGGCCACCCCGCCGACACGTCGTTGAGCAAAGCCTTGGCGGAAGCGTACTCCGCAGCCGCCATGGCCGAAGGGCACGATGTACGAACGACGCATTTGCATGACATGGAATTTGACGCAGACTTTGGCGGTGCGGGGTATGTTCAGATCAAACCGCTCGAACCCGTGTTGAAGACGTTTCAAGAAGACGTCACTTGGGCCGAACACATTGTTCTGGTGACCCCGATGTGGTGGGGCGGGCTACCTGCAAAGCTGAAAGGCCTCTTTGATCGCGCATTCCTACCCGGTTGGGCCTTTGATCCGCGCAACCGTGCCAAATCAGGGTTGCCGGCACCGATGCTGGGCGGGCGCACGGGACGGACAATAATGACGTCGGACACGCCTGGCTTTTTCTTTTGGCTGCTTTATCGCAACGCGCTCATCCGTCAGATCAAATCGCAAATCTTCCATTTTGTCGGTATCAAACCGATGAAAGTCACCCACTTCTCAGGGGCAAGCAAAGCAGACACCGCCACTGCGACCAAATGGATCGAAACCGCCGCGTCATTGGGCCGTCAAGGCGCATAACCACGCATGTGATCAGGTGGCCGCTGCGTATGTCTGTTCATTGCCGAAATTCTGTGGAACTACATCGATTAGCACGCAAACTTGGGGATATAGTATGGCACAATCATCTACTGAAAACCGTCGCATCGTTCTGGCAAAACGTCCGCAGGGACTACCGGATCAGGATACGTTGCGGCTTGAAACATCGGACATTCCAACGCCCGTGGCGGGCGAAATGTTGTTGCGCACCAAATACTTGTCGCTCGATCCTTATATGCGCGGGCGGATGAATGATGCGAAATCCTACGCCGAACCTGTGGCGATTGGCGGCGTGATGACCGCGCAGGTCGTCGCCGAAGTCATCACGTCCAATCTTGATGGCTTCGCAGCGGGTGATCTGGTGCTCGCGGGTTCAGGCTGGCAGGACTACGCGATTTCAAATGGCGAACAGGTTATCAATCTTGGGAAAGACCCCGCAAACCCGTCTTGGGCCTTGGGTATTCTCGGGATGCCGGGCTACACGGCCTACGCGGGCCTGCTGCTGATCGGTGATCCAAAACCGGGTGAAACGGTTGTGGTGGCCGCAGCCTCCGGTCCAGTTGGGGCGACCGTGGGGCAAATCGCCAAGATCAAAGGGTGCCGTGTTGTCGGCGTCGCTGGTGGTGCCGAAAAATGTGCGCATGTGGTTGATAATCTGGGTTTCGACGCCTGTATCGACCACAAAGCGGACGATTTCGCCGAACAGCTGAAAGCGGCCTGCCCAGACGGCATCGACGTCTATTTTGAAAACGTCGGCGGCAAAGTGTTGTATGGCGTGCTACCACTGCTGAACCCGTTTGCGCGGATGCCGGTGTGCGGCGCGGTATCATGGTACAACCTGCCGTCCTTGCCAGAAGGGCCTGACATGGGGCCTGTCATCCTTGGGACGATCCTGCGCATGAAGGTCAAAGTCGAAGGGTTCATCATTTTCGACAGCTTCCCGATGAGCACCTACAATGATTTCCGCCGCGACATGACCGAATGGCTGAACCAAGGGAAAGTGCAGTACAAAGAACAAGTCGTCGACGGGCTCGAAAACGCGCCAGAGGCATTGAACGACGTGCTACTGGGCAAAAGCTTTGGCAAGGTCGTGGTCAAAGTCGACTAAAGGCCAGACCGGCAGACACGATTGAAACGAAAACTTTGCGCCACTTTGATGTGGCGCAAAGTCTGGGCGCAGCCATAAGGTATGTAGAGTTAGAACATACTGGAAAACCTGCGATGACATCTGACGCCACCAATCCCCCAATACTGCGCCGCGCAATCACATTGCCGCTTCTGACGCTCTATGGTCTTGGCGTGACCGTCGGGGCGGGCATCTACGTCTTAATCGGGGCCACCGTCGCGGATGCGGGGGCCTACGCTTGGGTGGCCTTCCTACTAGCCGCATTTGTGGTCGGCTTTACGGCATTTTCCTACGCGGAACTCACAACCCGCTATCCTGTCAGCGCAGGCGAGGCGGCTTATGTCGAAGCAGGCTTCGGCACGCCGCGCTTTGCAATGATTGTGGGCCTCTTCGTGGCATTGTCCGGCATGGTATCCGCGTCCGCAATCGCGGTGGGAGCGGCTGGCTATTTGGGCGCACTGACCGGAACAGCAGCGTTTCCCACAACAATCGGCATCGTGATCGCGATGGGGCTGTTGGCATGGTGGGGGATCTCGGAATCCGTGACGGCGGCGGCCATCGTCACGGTCATTGAAATCCTCGGTTTGCTCTTCGTCATCTTGTGGGGCTTAGCCGTCGCGGATCAGGGCGGTGTCACTGTCGATGCTTTGATCCCGCCATTGCAAGGGGATCATTGGGCCGGAATCATTGCGGCATCGCTGCTCGCGTTTTTTGCGTTCATCGGATTTGAGGACATGGTCAACGTCGCAGAAGAGGTCGAAAACCCGCGCCGCAACATGCCGCTCGCCATCGTCATCACGCTTGTGATTGCGACGATCCTATACGTCGCGACATGCATCGCGGTTCTGATGGCGGTGCCCATCGACAGTCTCGCGGGGGCGGAGGCGCCATTATCGCTCGTATTTGCGGGTGGACCTGACGTTGTGAAAGCTTCCTTCGCAGCCGTTGCTGTTGTGGCGACCATGAACGGTGTTCTGATCCAGATGATCATGTCTTCGCGGGTGCTCTACGGGATGGCGGATCGGGGACGCTTGCCTGCCGTGTTCAAACAAGTCTCGCGACGGACCCAAACCCCCGGCATCGCAACGGCCTGCGTGACGCTGATCATTCTGGGGCTAAGCCTGTTTCTACCGATCGACGAACTCGCAGCATGGACATCACAGATCGTCTTGGGCGTCTTTGTCTGCGTCAACCTCGCACTCATCGCGCTCAAATGGCGGGGGCAGGCGGGGGAGGATGCCTTCGTGGTGCCCATGATCGTGCCGATCCTTGGGGTTCTGACAAGCGTAGGGTTGTTCGTGGCAACGGCGGTCTAAGTCGTCGCGTCTGGGACATTTGGAAATTTCCAATAACGGGCGATAAAATGCCCGACCAAGGCGACAGCCACCCCGTCTTCCGCCTCGGCAAGTGCGAGCAGTTTTTCTTTGACGCTCGCAACCCACTGCAATTCCTCGGGCCAATCCGTATTTTGGCCATGGCGCTTGATCAGAGCTTCAACCGTCTCACCCAAGGCCTTGTGTTTCCCATCACAGATCAACCCAAATAGCTTTTCGGCGAACGCGTCGGCGTCAATTAAATGTAGGATTGCGGTGTCGAAAAAATTTTCACCCGGACTAATGTAGTCAAAATGTAGCCGAAATATCTCATGGTTCTCTATGAATACCTTTTGCAAAAGCGCGGCATGTTCAGGCAAGCTGGCCTCGAAAGCACGATCTTGCACTGCCTTCATTGCATCAATCAAATTCGCAAAGCCCTCGGAGATAACCGTCGTGCCGTATCCGCCGTAGCTAAAACCTCTTTCATTTGACCATCCGTAGTCTTTGCTGCTCTTAGGTGGTTCAAACCCGCCGGCGTCCGCTATTTCCGAAATCCGGCCTGTAATCGTTTCCAGCGCCGTATCGGCCGTAATTTCGGTCGCGCCTGCGTTCGAAAGTTGTAAGAAATTATCAGCGATGTGCAAATAATGGGCCGGAACCACCGCTTCCGTCTCCAGAAGATAAACACTCATGTCTTGAATAAGGTCCGTTAATTCCTGATGTCCACAATCGCGCCAATGCACAGCACGTTGCCAAAGTGGATTGTCATCCTCGTCCTTGAACTGGCCTGTCCGTCGAAGTTGATTATTGAGTTCTTCTGTGGTTGCGTAGCCATTTAGGAGTAGCATTTCCCCTAATCGGACCGGCAAAATATTTGAGGAGTTGCCAGCATAAATCTCAACATGAGAATGTTTCTCGTCCAACTGCTTCAATCGAGAAGGCGCTTCATCTTTTGATTGCCAAAAAAGACGTGTTTTACTCCTTTTCCTTACATCCTCCGCTGAAATCTCATATTCGACCAAGGCAATCGCCAAGGCCAAGTAGGTCATCACAAATCGTTCCACTGCAATTTTGGCGCCCCTCAGATCCTCGTCGATCTGATCCAGTACTGTCGCACAGTCATGCACGACCTGCCGCAATATGCGAAGATTATCTGATTTCGAGTTTTTAAATACGAGCAACACCAGGCTCGAATTGCTCTTCATCCAGTCTTTGCCAGCCCCGTCGAGCAGGGAGGCTATAAAGAGGCCAAGAACCGCACCCGCCTCAGGCTTTAACCGCACAGTCCGCCCGACGACCTTTTCCTGTCGAGACAAAAAAACATCTTTGTGTGCGTATTCATCGGTGTTGGCGATCAGGATGACATTCTTATCCTGATGTTCGACGAACCCGTTCAGCAGCCCCAGCAGTACAGGCACTTCCATCGTGCACCGCTCTAAGTCGTCGAAAATGATTGCATCGGGTAGATTAGCAATCGCGCGGTCCTCGATGGCGTTTTGGGCAAAGCCGCCCAGATCACCAACGCCCGCAAGGCCTGAAACAGCTTTTCCAAAAGCGCCTGCCGCACTGGCCAATGACGCTTCCGGCATCGACGCCAACAACGCACGACGAAATGCGGTAGGGGTATCGACACCATTCAGTGTGACGTAGTGAATCTTGTCGTTCGTGTCGCACTTGGTCACGGACTTGATGAAATGGGTTTTACCAGCGCCCCATGGTGCGTCCAGCAACAGCGCAAAACCGGGGGCTTTTCGGGCAAGATAGGCGTTAATCGCTTCGGAAACTGGGGTATTGATCGACATAAAATAGGTCTCCGGAGACTCGAAAGGGAACAGTGTTGCCAGCAAATTGGCATGTTCTGGCTGCAAACCCAATTTGAAATCGCGGTGCACGGGTTGTGCACGCGTTGTGCACGCAAGTCACACCCGCGATTTGGGCTGGGCACCTGCGCCAATTTATCCCAGTCTTTTGGGGGCTTCCTTTATTGCCCCTTAACGCTCAACACTCTAGAACAACCTCAAATCCGGGCCCGTGGTGCGACTCGCGGGATCGGTCAGTGATAGAAAATCGAGGAGAGCCACATGGCAGACGCCGCCATCCACGGCCATGAACACGAAGACAACCGGAGTTTCTTTACCCGGTGGTTCATGTCTACAAACCATAAAGATATCGGTATCTTGTACCTGTTTGTTGCAGGTGCTTTGGGCTTTGTGTCCGTTGCCTTCACCGTTTACATGCGCCTCGAGCTCATGAACCCGGGCGTGCAATATATGTGCCTCGAAGGGGCGCGTTTCATTGCAGATTCTGCGGCGACTTGTACGCCAAACGGCCACCTTTGGAACGTGATGATCACCTACCATGGTGTTTTGATGATGTTCTTCGTGGTTATTCCAGCCCTGTTTGGTGGCTTTGGTAACTACTTCATGCCGCTCCAGATCGGTGCGCCGGATATGGCGTTCCCACGGATGAACAACCTGTCTTTCTGGATGTTTGTTGCTGGCGCGTCCCTTGGTGTGGCGTCGCTTTTGGCACCAGGTGGTAACGGTCAACTTGGGTCCGGCGTTGGCTGGGTTCTGTACCCGCCGCTGTCCACATCCGAGGCTGGCATGTCGATGGATCTCGCGATCTTTGGTGTTCACCTGTCCGGTGCATCTTCGATCTTGGGCGCGATCAACATGATCACAACTTTCCTGAACATGCGGGCACCAGGCATGACGCTGCACAAAGTGCCGTTGTTTGCTTGGTCCATCTTCGTCACAGCATGGTTGATCCTTCTCGCACTTCCAGTACTGGCTGGCGCGATCACAATGCTACTGACAGACCGGAACTTCGACACAACCTTCTTCCAACCTGAAGGCGGCGGCGACCCGATCTTGTATCAGCACATCCTGTGGTTCTTCGGACACCCAGAAGTGTACATCATCATCGTTCCAGGCTTCGGCATCGTGTCACACGTGATCGCGACGTTCTCTAAGAAGCCAATCTTCGGTTACCTGCCGATGGTTTATGCGATGGTCGCAATTGGCGCGCTGGGCTTTGTTGTGTGGGCGCACCACATGTACACAGTCGGCATGTCGCTGACACAGCAGTCTTACTTCATGTTGGCCACCATGGTCATCGCGGTTCCGACAGGGGTGAAAATCTTCTCATGGATCGCAACAATGTGGGGCGGCTCGGTTGAGTTCAAAACACCGATGCTGTGGGCGCTGGGCTTCTTGTTCCTGTTCACTGTTGGTGGTGTGACTGGCATCGTGTTGTCACAGGCTGGTGTAGACCGCGCATACCACGACACATACTACGTTGTGGCGCACTTCCACTACGTGATGTCGCTGGGTGCTGTGTTCTCGATCTTTGCGGGTATCTATTTCTACCTGCCAAAAATGTCGGGCCGCATGTATCCTGAATGGGCTGGTAAGCTGCACTTCTGGATGATGTTTATCGGTGCCAACATCACGTTCTTCCCACAGCACTTCTTGGGTCGTAACGGGATGCCACGTCGCTACATCGACTACCCAGATGCCTTCGCACTGTGGAACTACGTATCCAGCTGGGGCGCATTCCTGTCCTTCGCATCCTTCGTATTCTTCATCGGCGTGTTGTTCTACACATTGTTCGCTGGTCGCCGCGTGACCGAGAACAACCCATGGAACGAATATGCAGATACACTGGAATGGACACTGCCGTGCCCTCCACCAGAGCACACATTCGAGCAGCTGCCAAAGCAGTCTGACTGGGACAAGCAGCACGCACACTAAACGCCGCTGATGAGAAATAGAAAAGGCCCCGCCAGTTTGGTGGGGCCTTTTGCGTTTCTCAATTGCGGTTCTGTTGGACCATGAGCAACCAATCGCAATCCGCTTGGCGGTTTATCGGTCACAGGTACTGAAGTGATGATGATCGTGTCTCAGATGTCCAAGGCCCCCATGAGACCAGAGAAATCTTATGACGCAAAGGCCTCGTCAAAGGTCTTGCGCAGTGCCACGTCCACGTCATCCATCGTCACAGGCAGCCCTAGATCGACTAACGACGTAACCCCGTGGTCCGAAATGCCGCACGGGACGATGCCGCCGAAATGGTCCAGATCAGGTTCGACGTTGATCGATAACCCGTGAAAACTGACCCACTTGCGCAATCTAATCCCGAGCGCTGCGATTTTGTCTTCTGCCACTGAACCATCCGGCATCAGCGGCTTATCAGGACGAGGCACCCAAACGCCAACGCGACCGTCACGGATTTCGCCTTCGACGTTGAATTCTTTCAGCGCGGCGATCACCCAACCTTCAAGCTGCTTCACGAAACGGCGCACGTCATGGCCACGTTTGCCGACGTCGAGCATGACATAGGCGACCCGTTGGCCGGGGCCGTGATAGGTGTATTCGCCACCCCGTCGCGCCTCGAATACAGGAAAGCGGTCAGGATCAATCAGGTCGGCAGATTTGGCCGATGTGCCTGCGGTGTATAGTGGGGGATGTTCGACCAGCCAGATCGCTTCATTCGCTTCCCCCGCAGCAATCGCGTTCGCGCGATCTTCCATGATCCGCAAGGCGTCAGGGTAGGGGGTCAGGCCCTTTGACGTGATCCATTCAACCATCTGCGCGTCCTTTGGGAAACAACCCTGCAGTCTTGGCGACAGCGATGTAGCTTCGGCTAATCGGGCGGGTTTCGTCGTTCGACAATGTCACAGTCCCCCGATCGCTGGCGCGGGTGGCGTTTTGGATTTGGTTCAGTGCGACCCAATGTGATCGGTGAATTTGCAGACCTGCGGTGCTACCGACCTCTTTGATTGCATCTGATAGGCGCATGAGGATCATGTCCGTCCCGTTGACTGTTGTGACTTTTACATAGTGATCTTCCGCGCTCAATGCGATCAGATCGCCACGTTTTGCCAAAGAAATGCGGTCAAGAATGGGCGGCAACGGGTCTGGCGATTTGGGCGCCGCTAAATTCACGCCGATATCTACAACAGCCGAAATCAGAACGATCAGGCCCCATTGGGGCATCACGTCAGTGACGTCAGCGGAATTGACGTTGAAAATGAGCACGTTCAGGGCAGTTAAGAACGCGGTCACGCAGGTCCCGATGAGCAGGGCGCTGCATATCATACGAAGCCAAAACGGTTTCCTGGCAAACACGCGCGCACAAACTGCCGAGATCAAACTGCCCAACGCAAAAGTCGTTGACGCAACAACAATCCAATAGAGCAGGCGGGGCACGAGTTTCATCAAAGCGATGGTTTCAAACGGGCCGGATAGCCCAAGCACGATCCCAACACCCAATAGCGAGATCACAGTGTTTCGTTTCGAAAGATCAGCCCGCACTTCACGTAGCGCGGATGAGAATAGCTGGCGATCCACGATCCATCGCTTCCATTTGCGTATCCGGTCTTGGGTGGCTTCACCCTCGTGCGACAATGCACCTACAGGCTTGCGTGACGCAAGTCCGTCTTGTCCGCATTCCGCATTGGTAAGGTCACCTTATGTCTATCGATCCTCTTCTTTCCGCAACCATCGCGATACAGCTGCATGTTGTTTGCGCAGTGACCGCTGTTTGTCTGGGGCCTATCGTCTTGCTGCGTAAATCGCGCGACATATGGCACCGGTACCTTGGTTATCTGTGGGTTTGCGCGATGGCATCGACTGCGGTGACATCTTTCTGGATCTCGGAATCGCCCGTGATTGGTCCATTTGGTCCAATCCACGCGTTATCCTTTTTGACGCTGTTCGGCCTATGGCAGGCGGTGTCTGCTATCCGTTCAGGAAAAATTGATGCCCATCAGGCCGGTATGAAAACCCTTTATTTCTGGGCCATGGGCGTCGCTGGATTGTTCACTTTCCTGCCAGGACGACGGATGAATTTAGCTTTGTTTGGCGAAAATGCGACGTTAGGATTTATCGTGATGGCATTGCTTATTGGCGGCGGTTTGGGGGTATATGTGGTGCAGACGAGAACACGTGAAATTTAGTCGCGTTTTGCCTCTTGGCATCGCGCAAACCCTCGTCTATATCCGCGCCACTACCTGACATGATTTGCGGTCGTGGCGGAATTGGTAGACGCGCAGCGTTGAGGTCGCTGTTCTGTAACAGGAGTGAGGGTTCGAGTCCCTCCGACCGCACCATATCCCCGAACAACTGAACATAGATTATTGCTGGGCAATCGCCGTCAGCATTGCGCGATTTGGGTAGCAGGTCGCTGCCATGTCATTGCGTGTTTGCCATGCGCCGATTGCGCCGCGTGTTTTGTTGCCGATCAGGCCGTCTGCGCCGCCGACGTCGTATCCTTGGGCTTCCAGTTTTTGCTGCATCGCGCGGACATCTGATCGTGCAAAGCTATCCAGTGCGCTCCAACCGCCGCGGAAATCGCCGACACCGTAACGCATCCGATCACCCACGTGTCCGACAAACAGCGCGTAGACGTCGCTTTCATTATACGCCTTCAGCACCGTGAAATTTGATGTGACGACAAAGGCGGGGCCGTACCGACCCGCTGGCATCAGCAGAAAACCGTTTTCGCGTGCCTCGGCAGTCGGAAAGGGGCGACCGTTCGCGCGCGTGATGCCCATTGCTGCCCATTCGGAAATGCGGCGTGCCTGATGTGGCCCTTCCATCGCGCAAGAGACGGTATTTGGGACGTTCACCTCGAATCCCCAGTCGCGGCCTGCCGTCCATCCATGATCGCGTAAGTAGGCGCCGATGGAGGCGAGCGTATCGTCGGCGGACCCCCATATGTCGGCACGCCCGTCGCCGTTCCCGTCCGCTGCGTATTTGAGGTAATTTGTCGGCATGAACTGCGGCTGTCCAAGTGCGCCTGCCCAACTGCTTTTCATGGCTGCGGGGCTGGCATAGCCGCGTTCGACCATTTGCAGCGCGGCGATCAGTTCGTCAGTAAAGTAAGACGCCCGCGTGCTGAGAAACCCCTTTGTGCTGAGAATTTGAAAAGCATTATGCGGAATGCGCGCGTTACCAAAGCTGCTTTCGCGGCCCCAAATCGCGACGATAATCTGCGCGGGAACGCCTGTTTGGCGTTCGATCCGTGCAAGCGTTTGCGCGTGGCGTTGCATCAACTGGCGGCCTGTATTGGCATTCGTGTTCAGGCTGCCAGCCGCAAAATAACCCGCAGGCGGACGGAATTCGGCCTGCCGTTGTGTGGTGTCGGCACGTTCGCCCGGAATGACCAAATCGGGCAGGCCCCATTTGGGTGTAACGCCGGAAAGCGCTGTTTCAAAGGTTGACCGACTGACGCCGGCACGCTGGGCTTTGGGCCAAACGGTTGCCCCCAACCAAGCCTGAAAATCTGCTGCAACGGCATTTCGATTTTGCGCCATCGCAGAAATCGGAAACAGTATGACACATAGAAGAACAAGCAAACGGTTAACTGCGGTCACGCGGGAATTCCTTGGTAGGGCGAAGTTTTCACTACACTAGCACCGAACTGTTGGGGCGAGACAAATGGTCTGTCCGAGGTGGCGATCTATCGCTCAAAGTGCCCTGAACAATGCCTATTTTCATAAAATGGAAATTTTTAAGGGGCTTAGTGATCGAAGCGAACCGATTTAGAACGTGCCGGGGTCGGGCAAACTGATTCCGTTTTGCGTATTTTGAGGTGTGTCATGCGTATTTGTATCATTGATGACGAAAGCATCTGTCTGAACGTTATTCGCGCCGTGTTGTCGCGTATGGCCGCGCACGATGTCGAATGCTTCACGAATCCAGAGGTCGCGCTTGAACGTTGTGCGCAGATGATTTTTGATCTCGTTTTGGTCGATTACCGGATGGGCGAAATGAACGGGATCGCGTGTGTGAAAGCACTGCGCGCGATGCCCGACTATCAATTTGTCCCGATTATCATGCTGACGGCGGATGGCGATCGCGAATTGCGGTTGTCGGCGGTACGGTCTGGGGCCACGGATTTCCTGAACAAGCCATTTGATCCAGAAGAATTGCGCGTTCGGGTTCGCAATTTGTTGTCTTTGCGCGAGGCGCAATTGGCCTTGTTGGATCGTGCAATGCACCTTGATTTCGAAGTTCAAAAAGCCACGAAAAAACTTGTAGAACGTGAAGAAGAATTGATCTGGCGACTGTCGCGCGCGATTGAAACGCGCGATGGGTCGACAGGTGAACATGTGTCGCGTGTCGCGTCAGTGGCAAAGGTCATTGCCAAGCATATGGGCCTCAGCAAACAATACTGCTGCACTTTGTATCTTGCGACACCACTTCACGACACTGGCAAGATCGGTATCAGTGATGCTGTTCTGAACAAGCCGGGTGCGTTGACCTGTGAAGAACGTCAAGTGATCGAAACGCATACGTCAATCGGGTCCGAAATCCTTCAGGGTGGGGAAAGTGAATTGATCCGGATGGCGCATGAAATCGCGCTGTATCATCACGAGAAATGGGACGGGACGGGCTACGGTGCAGGCCTGGCAGGCGATGCAATCCCGTTGTCCGGTCGGATTACTGCGGTTGCTGATGTATTTGATGCACTCTGCTCAGAACGGACGTATAAACCCGCTTGGCCGTTTGAAAAGGCCTGTGTGGAAATCATCAACCAATCCGGAAAACACTTTGACCCTGCATGCGTGGACGCATTTTCGGCCGGAATTGATGAAACCCGGCAGATTTATCAAGTTGATGTCGACAAGTCTTTGTCAGCTTTGTCGGCATAATGACACGTCGCGTTCAGGTAGTGAAAATCGTGACCAAATTTCCTGATGATGATCTGGATCTTATCGACTTGGACCAATTGCTGTCTGTCTTGGCCGAATTGGGGGAATACTTGTATGTGCAATTGCTTGAGCAATTGACAGACGACGGACGGGCGCTGTTGCAAAATGCGGGTGGCCAGCAGGGCGGGCCGACACTGCGTAACCTCGATGCAGAGCTTCACGCGTTAAAAGGGGCTGCTGCGACATTGGGTTTGCGAGGCGTCGGGGTAATCGCACAAAACTTACGAGATAAGGCCGATGCGACGCGGACTGATGTGGCGGGAGTGATAGACATTTTGCGTCAGAGCGTGGCTGTCGCAAAACGCGTGGCGTCCAGCTAACACCATGACAGATCAATTAGATTAAATGATTGAAAATTTTACAGAAAAGAAGTGTTCAGTTTATGAAAACCTTTGTTAATCAGGTCTGAATTCTTCACATCCTGTTAGTCAGCCTAATCCTATACCGATCCCAACTTTGGAATGTACGGTGGGTTCGGTTATGGCAACGGTGTACGGAACAAGCGGCAACGATACGGTGTCCGGCACGACCGGATCTGACACGATTTCGGGCGAAGCAGGCAACGATCAAATCTGGACCGACGCAGGTAGCGATACGCTTTATGGTGGCGCCGGAAATGACACGCTGGCGGCTGGCGATGATCGTGACACACTTTATGGCGGTGACGGAAATGACACCCTGTACGGCGGTGACGATCTAACCAGCGATATTCTTTATGGCGGCGCCGGCGACGACCAGATCCACACCTCTGAAGCTAGTGGAAACGGGGTGGCCGCTGGTGACGGTCACGACACTGTTTACGCAGGCAATGGCGACGACGTTGTTTATGGGGAAAGCGGGAACGACACGCTTCACGGAAAAGATGGCGATGATTTTTTGTCGGGGGGGCTTGGCGACGACCTGATCTATGCGGGTGCTGGAAATGATCAGGTACGGGGCGAAGACGGCGACGACACGCTATATGGTCAAGACGGAGACGACACTTTCGAACTGCTTGACGTGGCGGGGAACGACACTGTTTTTGGCGGCACTGGCCAAGACACGATAAGCTTTTTTAGCGATAGCGACGTCAGCATTAGCTACGACATGGACACGCAACAGGCGGCGTACACCCAGAACGCTGGCGGTAGCTCCGGTATTATCGATGGGATCGAGGAAATCGAGACCAGCGGTGGGAACGACACCATCGATGCGTCAGATATGGTTAGCAATATTACGGTGACGTCGGGCGCCGGTAATGATGATATCTTCGGCGGTTATGGCGATGACGCACTATATGGTGGCACTGGCGCGGATTCGATTGACGGTAATAACGGCGACGACATTCTTTTCGGCGGCGACGGGGACGACAGCGTTTTGGGGGGGCTCGGCCATGACGTAGTCTATGGGGGCGCAGGAGACGACTTCGTCGACGGTGGGTCGGGCAATGACACGTTGTTTGGCGGTGACGGTAACGATTGGTTCGATAGCGGCACGGGCAACGATACGATCACGACGGGCACTGGCGAAGACACCCTGCGGTTTGAACAGGGCGGGAACGACGACGTTGTCACTGACTTTGACGTGTCGGACACAGATGGCAACGGGTTCTACAACGACCAGTTTGACGTCAGCGGGCTGCAAAATCCGGATGGCAGCCCAATTCGGGTCGGCGATGTGTCGGTGTCTGACGATGGGGCAGGGAACGCGAAGCTCACGTTCCCGGAAGGCGAAACAGTTGTTCTGCAGGGCGTGACGCCTGCACAAATGTCGACAAACGCGCAGCTGCATGCCGCTGGTATTCCTTGTTTTACACCCGGCGCGATGATTGCGACTCCGCATGGGGAACGTCCGATCGAAACGCTACAGGTCGGGGATCGCGTCATGACTCGCGACCACGGTTTGCAGCCGATCCGCTGGATCGGACAGCGTGCGGTGCGTGCCCAAGGCAAACTGGCCCCGATCCTGATCCGGCCTGGCGTCGTGACTGGGCTTGAACAGCCGCTTTTGGTGTCGCCACAGCACAGGATGTTGTTCACGGGCTACCGCGCAGAGCTTTTGTTCGGGGAATCCGAGGTTCTCTTGGCCGCCAAACATTTGGTCGATGGCCATGATGTCACTCGTCAGGAAGGCGGGGTCGTGACCTATATCCATATGTTGTTCGACACGCATGAAGTGGTCTACGCGAATGGCGCTGCCACCGAAAGCTTCCATCCCGGTGAAGAAGGTGTCGCGTCCGTTGATGATGCCGCGCGGGCGGAACTATTCGACATTTTCCCCGAACTGCGGGCCGATTTATCGCAGTACGGACAAACCGCCAGACGGTGTTTACGCAAGCACGAAGCGCAGATGGTCAGGATGTAGCAAAAGTCGTTTAGACTGCAGATGCTGCAACAACGCTGTAGAATGCCGTAAAATCAGTCAGTTCATGATCGTTTCGTCTTTACGCGTTCGTTGTTCAGATCAAAGGTTGCAGAATACTAGTACTGATCTAAGGTGATCCCCGGACGGACAAAGATTCCGCCACACTCTGGGGAGAGACTTTTGACTGCTACGACTGGTGATGGCGCGTTTGTCGCTTTTGAGCGGGTCCAGAAAAGCTACGACGGGGAAAACCTTGTTGTAAAAGATCTGAATCTTTCAATGCCCAAGGGCGAGTTTTTGACGATGCTTGGGCCGTCAGGGTCCGGCAAAACGACTTGCCTCATGATGTTAGCAGGGTTTGAAACAGCCACCCACGGCGATATTTTGCTGGATGGCGTGTCGATCAATAATATCCCGCCACACAAGCGTGGCATCGGGATGGTGTTCCAAAACTACGCGCTGTTCCCGCACATGACGGTTGCCGAAAACCTGTCCTTCCCGCTGGAAGTCCGCAAAATGGGCAGGTCAGATCGCGAAGCAAAAGTGAAACGTGCGTTGGATATGGTTCAGATGGGCGATTTCGCAGGACGGCGTCCGGCGCAATTGTCGGGTGGTCAACAGCAACGGATCGCGCTGGCACGGGCGCTGGTGTTTGAACCGGAACTCGTGTTGATGGATGAACCGCTTGGGGCGCTTGATAAACAACTGCGCGAAACGTTGCAGTTCGAGATCACTAACCTTGCCCATTCGCTTGGTATTACAACCGTTTACGTGACCCACGACCAGACAGAGGCGCTGACCATGTCAGACCGTGTTGCCGTGTTTGATGATGGACGTATTCAACAGTTGGCCCCGCCGGATGAGCTGTATGAAAAGCCCGAGAACAGCTTTGTCGCGCAGTTCATTGGTGAAAATAACACGCTTGAAGGTGTGGTGAAGGAAATCAAAGGCAACACATGCATTGTGCAGCTTGATAGCGGCGACATCATCGATGCAGTGCCCGTGAACGTCAGCAACGTGGGCGACCGCACGAAGGTTTCAATCCGTCCAGAACGGGTCGAATTCAACCGCGAACGTCTGCACGACGATGCACACACGTTGAAGGCCGAAGTGCTCGAATTCATTTATATGGGCGACATTTTCCGCACGCGTCTGCGTGTTGCTGGAAGCGACGAATTTGTGGTGAAAACCCGCAACGCGCCTGATCAGGTACGCTTGAAGCCGGGTGAGACAATCGAAATCGGCTGGATGGCCGAAGATTGTCGCGCGCTGGACGCATAAAGACAAGGATCAGTGGCGGCCTGGACTGCTGATCTTCAATACCAATCCGGGCACTTCTAACGGGAGAATACAATGAAACTGACTACCAAACTTATGGCCTCATCTGCGCTGGTGATTGCACCATTGGCAGCTGGCGCTGACGGTCACATGGCCGATGAAATGACAATCGTTAGCTGGGGCGGCGCGTACTCTGCGTCACAACAGGCAGCGTATCACGACCCATATGCTGAGAACACAGGCGTGACGATCATCAACGATGAATCATCTGCCGAAGCGGTTGCGAAACTGCGTGCGATGAACGAAGCGGGCAACGTGACATGGGACGTCGTTGACGTTGTGGCATCCGACGCGATCCGCCTGTGCGACGAAGGTCTTGCACTTGAAATCGACGCGGACACACAGCTTGCTGATGGCGACGACGGGTCCAAAGCATCTGACGATTTCGGCGATCTGCTGGTATCCGACTGCTTCATCCCACAGATCGTTTATTCGACAACTGTTGGCTACCGCACAGACCTTGTTGGTGACACTGCGCCAACAGAAATCTGCGCATTGTTCGACACAGACACATACCCAGGTATGCGTTCGCTCGAAAAGCGTCCGATCAACAACCTCGAATGGGCTTTGATCTGTGACGGAGTTGCAAACGAAGACGTGTATGACGTTCTGGAAACAGAAGAAGGTCAGGCGCAGGCGTTTGCCAAGCTCGACACCATCAAGGACAGCGTTGTTTGGTGGTCCGCTGGTGCTGACACTCCACAGCTTTTGGCTGACGGCGAAGTCATCATGGGTTCCACATACAACGGTCGTCTGTTCAGCCTGATCGAAGAGCAGGACCAGCCGGTTGCGATGCTTTGGGACGCGCAGGTGTTCGACCTTGACGGTTGGATCATCCCAACGGGCCTGACACCAGAGCGTGAAGCACGCGCATTGGACTACGTGAAGTTCGCGACAGACACACAGCGTCTGGCCGACCAAGCAAAGTACATCTCTTACGGTCCAGCACGTGCATCTTCCGCGCCTCTCGTAGGTCAGCACGCGACTTTGGGTATCGACATGGCGCCACACATGCCAACCGATCCTGCGAACGCGACAAACACGTTCCTGTACAACTACGAATGGTGGGCTGACTACCGTGACGATCTGGATGCGAAATTCCAGGCGTGGTTGTCACAGTAAGTGACCTTTGGGGGTGCGGCCTGCTGGTCGCACCCCCTTTCTAAATCGGGTGTGGGGACGATATGCCAAAAGGCTACATTATTGGTCATGTGACCGTGAAGGATGCGGAAGCGTATAAAGAATACGTAACACGCAATTCGCCGGTTCTTGCGTCGTTTGGTGGCAAACCACTTGTACGCGGTGGTCAGTCCGAGACCCCAGAAGGCCCCGCGTTCACACGTCACGTGTGCTTTGAATACCCCGATTATGAGACAGCGAAAGCTGCATATTATTCCGAAGAATACCAAGAGATCATGAAGATACGCACAGCAAACGCGGACAGCATGATCGTACTCGTCGAAGGGGCCGAATAACATGGCTGAACAAGTTCTCGCAGCAGACGGTCGCCCGCTGAAAGCATCGCTGAACCGCGCTTTGCGCCGCCAAAAGATGCGGGCCTTGATGCTGATCGCGCCGCTTTTGCTGTTCATCCTCGTGTCCTTTGTGATGCCGATTGCGGATATGCTGTTTCGGTCGGTCGAGAACCAAATCGTTGGCGAAACGCTCCCACGGACTGTGGTTGAGCTGGCTGATTGGGATGCCGCAGGTGAAGCTGAACCGGACGCTGCAGTGTTCGAGGCTTTGGCCCGCGATCTGGCGATTGCTGTCGAAGAGAAAAGCCACACGCGACTAGGCAGCCGCCTGAACTATGAATTGACCGGTGTGTCATCGCTGTTCCGCAAAACCGGCCGCAGTGTTGATGAAATTGGCGAAACCGTACAAGACGCACTGGAAGACGCCGCACCGATTTGGAAAGAACGGTCTGTGTTTGGCGGATTGCTGGGCACCGATGATTGGACCAACGCAGTGGATGCGTGGGACGAGACAGGCGCAGGACCAGCATTCGAGGCACGTCCGGAAATGCAGGCTGCATTGCCGGATACCACCAGCCTGTACCGGTCCTTCAGCGAAATCGCGATGGATGCGGGCGATAACCCGTTGACAGAAAAGCAATTACCGATCTTCTTTCACGTTCTTGCGCAAGAAGTGACGACTGCCCCGACTGACGGATTGTCAGACGCACAGGCAGCTTTGTTTGCCGATGTGCAAACCACCGTAGCGGGTTTGACGTTGGATGATCCTAAAGCGCTGTTCGTCGATATAGACGAAGACTGGGGCAGCACCGATGTTTGGCGTACCATTCAGACTTACAGTCCTGCTTACACGGACGGGTATTTCCTGAACTCTGTCGACCGCCTGAAGGGGGCCGAAGGGGCAGAATTGCGCCCAGAGAACGAACGGATCTACATCACGCTGTTTATTCGCACGATGATCATGTCCTTTACGATCACGGTCAGCTGTATCCTGTTGGGCTATCCAATCGCTTGGCTGCTTGCGAACCTGCCTGCACGCAAGGCGAACCTTCTGATGATCCTCGTGCTACTGCCGTTCTGGACATCGTTGCTGGTGCGGACATCGGCGTGGAAAGTGCTGCTGCAACAGCAGGGGGTGATCAACGATGTTTTGGTCTGGATCGGCTTTGTGGCCGACGACAGCCGCTTGCAATTGATCAATAACCAAACGGGTACGATCATTGCGATGACGCATATCCTGCTGCCGTTTATGATCCTGCCGCTTTATTCGGTCATGCAAACAATCCCGCCGAGCTATTTGCGTGCGGCGAAATCGCTGGGGGCAACGAACTGGACCGCCTTCTGGCGCGTCTATTTCCCGCAGTCCATTCCGGGCATCGGGGCGGGGTCGATCCTCGTGTTCATCCTGTCGATTGGCTACTACATCACGCCTGAAATCGTGGGTGGGACCAAGGGTGTCTTTATCTCGAACCGGATCGCGTATCACATTTCCAGCTCCCTTAACTGGGGCTTGGCGGCCGCATTGGGTGCGATTTTGCTGGCCATCGTGCTGATCTTCTACTGGGCCTACGACCGGATCGTCGGCATCGACAACGTAAAGCTAGGGTAAGAAAACATGTCAGGTTTGCCAACATATGCGACCCCCGGCCAAACGGTGTGGTATTACAGTTTCCGGATTATCTGCGGGTTGATCTTTTTCTTCCTGATCGCGCCGATTGTCGTGATCATTCCGCTGTCGTTTAACGCGCAGGATTTCTTTACGTTCACGCCGGAAATGCTGGCTTTCGATCCGGAAGGCTATTCGACGAAACACTATGAAGACTTCTTCACCAGTTCCGATTGGCAGTTGGCGTTGAAGAACTCACTCAGGATCGCACCTGTTGCGACGATCTTGTCGGTGTCCTTGGGGACGTTGGCCGCGATTGGTCTGTCGCAAAGCCACGTGCCGTTCCGGCGCGCCATCATGGCGATCCTGATTTCGCCGATGATTGTGCCGCTGATCATTTCAGCGACGGGCATGTATTTCTTCTATTCCAACCCGTACATCCCGATCCCGTTCTACGGCAAGCTCGAACTGCCTTTCACACTGACCGGCACTTATATTGGTGTTGTGCTGGCACACGCAGCTTTAGGTATTCCGTTTGTGATTATCACTGTAACTGCGACGCTGGTGGGGTTTGATAAATCCCTGACGCGTGCGGCGGCGAACATGGGGGCAGGGCCGGTGACGACTTTCTTTCGCGTGCAGATGCCGCTGATCTTGCCGGGCGTTGTGTCAGGCGGGTTGTTCGCGTTCATCACATCGTTCGATGAAGTTGTCGTGGTGCTATTCGTTGGCTCTGCCGGTCAGAAAACGCTGCCTTGGCAGATGTTTACAGGCCTGCGCGAACAGATCAGCCCGACGATTTTGGCGGTCGCGACGATCCTGATCGCGATTTCGATTGTTCTGTTGTTCGTGGTTGAGTTGCTGCGCCGTCGGTCAGAGCGGTTGCGGGGCATGTCACCGAGCTAGGTCGTTCTCTTGCAGGTATTGCGTCGCCTTTGGCGTCGCGACACTGGGGGGCCAGCCCCGAGATATTTAGGACCAAAAGAAAAGGTTCTAGGGCAAGATAGCGAGCCACAGCCAAACCGACAGGATAGACAACGCTGTGCCGAACAGTACTGCGGATGCCGCAACGCGTTTGGCTTTGCCGTACATGTTGGCAAAGACGTAGGTGTTGATCCCCGGTGCCATCGCAGAGGTCAGAATCGCCGAACGGAACGCGTCCGTGCTCAGCCCGTTCCATTTCCCCAAGAGCCAGACTGTTGTCGGGTGCACGACAAGCGACACGCAGACGATAAACAGGATCGTTTTGATGTCGCCTTCGGGTCTGTAACGATACAACACGCCGCCCAAACCAAAGAGCGCTGCTGGCAGGGCTGCGCGGACCATCAAATCAATCGCGTCGGTGATGACACCGGGCACAGGAATGCCGCCAAGATTCACGATGAACCCGAGGCTGATCCCCAAGATCAGTGCGTTGCGGAACATCGCCTTAAGCACTTTGCCTGGCAGGGACGTAAACGATCCACCGCGATTGCGGGCGATCTCCATCGCTGTGATGCCGACGAAATAGCAAATTGGCGAATGGACCGCGATGATCGTGTAGTTGGCTTCCAGCGCACCTGCGCCGTAGGCCCGTTCAGTGATCGGCAAGCCAAGCAGCAAGGAATTGGAAAACAGGCCCACAAAACCAATGGCAACCGCATCTTCCCAATCCCGTTTGAAGATGACTTTCGCCCCGATCATGCCAATCGCGAACCCTGCAATGGCGCCTGTATAGAAGCTACCCAAGAGCGCAAAGTCGAAGTTCTGGCTTAGGTCCAGAGTCGAAATCGCACGGTATAGCAGGCACGGGATCGCAAAGTTCTGGGTAAACTTCATCAATCCATCGACGCCTTCGTCGCTGAAATACTTGCGCCAAACCGCGACATAGCCAAAGCCGATCACGAGGAAGACGGGAAGGATGACATTTAATAGAACGCCCATGGCAGGGACTTTCGATATGTTGGCGCCTCCGGCGGAGGTATTTACGACCAAAAGAAGTCGGGGGCGATCCGGTTATGTGATTGGTAGCGTCAGGGTCAGCCCGTCATAGGCGGGTTGAATATGGTCTGCGGTTTCTGCTGCGAGCGTCGCGTAGTCGAGATCGTTGTGCATATTGGTCAACACAGCTTGCTTGGGTTTGATCTGGTCAATCCAGCCAAGCGTCTTTTCCAAGTGGGCATGGGTCGGGTGCGGATCGCGGCGTAAAGCGTCGATGATCCATAGATCGAGGTTCTCCAAGAGCGGCCAGCTTGTGTCCGGGAAGTCAGCCACGTCAGGCACATAGGCACAGTCATTGATCCGGAAGCCATAGGTGACCATCGCGCCGTGTTCGACAGGGATCGGAGTGAACGAAATGGGGCCGCCATCCCCTGTAATTTCAAAGGGCTGGTCGATGAGGTTCCATTCACAGATCGGTGGGTAAGATGACCCTTTGGGCTGGACGAACGCATAGCCGAAACGATCCATCAGCGCATCTGTTGTATCTTGATCCGCATAGACCTGTAGGCGTTGGCGCATGTTGAAGACAACCATCCGTAGGTCGTCGATCCCGTGCAAATGGTCGGCGTGCGCATGTGTATAGACCACGGCGTCCAGCGATCCGATGCCGGCGTCCAGCAATTGCTGCCGCATGTCTGGCGTGGTGTCGACAAGCACGCGCGTGATGCCGTTTGGCCCTTTGCATGTCACAAGCAGGGCGCAGCGGCTGCGCCGGTTCTTGGGATTCGTTGGATCACAGGCGCCCCAGTTGCCGCCGGGCGTATCCGACAGGCGCGGCACGCCACCGGATGACCCGCAGCCGAGAATACGAAAGGTGATCGTGTCGCTCATCCTGCGGCTTTCGTGAACAAGCGGTCAAAATTGGCGGTTGTGGCTTTCGCGAAATCGTCGAGCGAGATGCCAAAAACCTCGGCCCCTTTGGCCGCCGTATGTGCGGTGTACGCTGGTTCATTACGTTTGCCGCGATTCGGCGGCGGAGCAAGGTATGGACTGTCGGTTTCCACAAGAATGCGGTCCAACGGGGCCGCCGCAAAGATGTCGCGCACCTCTTGGCTTTTCGGGAATGTCGCGATGCCGGACATCGACAGATAAAAACCCAGATCGAGTGCCGCACGACCCAATTCAGGCGAGCTTGAGAAGCAATGCATCACGCAGGAATACGCCCCGTTTGCGTGTTCTTCCGCCAGAATGCGGGCCATGTCATCATCGGCGCCGCGTGCATGAATGATCAGTGGCAGGCCCGTTTCACGCGCTGCTGTGATGTGAATACGCAGGCTTTCTTTTTGGATATCAGCGCTTTCGGATGTGTAATGGTAATCTAGGCCCGTCTCACCGATCCCGACCATTTTCGGGTGCTGTGCAATCTTGATCAGTTCATCGACGCTGGCCAATGGTTCCTCTGCCGCTGACATCGGATGGGTGCCGCAGGCGTAAAACACGGGATCATGCGCTTCCGCGATCGCCCGCACGCTTGGTTCATTGCGCAGGCGTGTGCAGATCGTCACCATGCGAGTCACGCCCGCGTCCAACGCCCGCTGAATCACGTCAGGGCGTTCGGCATCAAAGTCCGGAAAATCAAGGTGGCAGTGGCTGTCGACAAGAATAGGAAGGGTCATAATCTGCCTTTAGCGGGCAGCAACGGCCCGTGCGGTTTCTTCGATCTTAAATACGATATCTAGGACCAAAGCAGCAGGGTCAAGGTTCACTGCCCGCCCGTGTCTGATCCTTGCAGTCAGGTCTTGCTGTAACTGCGCCCAAGCGCGGGCAGCCCGATCATCAGGCGACAGACGTGCCAGCAATCGGGCCTCGCCGGGTGCGCCTTGTGTGGCGGGTGGGCCAAGCAGTCCGGCACGTGCGCACCGTGCGAGAAAATGGTCGATCAGATCAAGCGTCAGGCCGTAGCGGACCACGTTCGCAACACCTGCGCAGGAGTTCGCGAGCGAAAGCGCGGCGGGGCGGTCTGCATTGGGCAAGTTGTCCATCACTTTGATGATTTCGGCATAACGCGGTAATCCGTCGTGGTTCAGCATCGCGATGGCATCGCCTGCCGACCCGCCCGCCAAAACGGTCAGTGCTTCGGTGGCATCTGCGGTATGGCCCGCTTGGGTCAGCGCTTGGCTTAGGTCGTCTGCGCCCAACGGCCCACAGCGCAATTCGCGGCAGCGGGACCGGATCGTCGGTAAAAGGCGTGACGGTTGGTGCGCGATCAGCAGGATCGTTGTGTCAGCGGGTGGTTCTTCGAGTTCCTTGAGGATGGCGTTGGCCGCGTTGCGGTTCAATTCGTCCGCTGCATCGACAATGACAACGCGCCGCCCGCCGTCAGTGGCGGACATGTGAAAGAAGCCCTTCACACCGCGCACGGCATCGACAGTAATGTCTGCTTTTAGCTTCTTTGTTTTCTCGTCATAGGGACGACGGACGATAAACAAACGCGGATGCGCGCCCGATTGAACAAGCCGCGCATCGGGATGGTCTTCGTCAACATGCAAGGTTTCCGGCGGGGGCGGCGCGCCAAACAAACCGTCACCCTGATCTGGTTCTTGTGACAACAAAAATGTGGCGATCTTCCATGCCAGCGTCGCTTTTCCCACGCCGCGCGGACCAGTGATCAACCAACCGGAATGCAGGCGGCCGGCATTGAAGGCCTCTAGAAACGACGCCTCTGCCGCCGATTGTCCAAATAGGACGGGTGTTTCGCGTGGATGCGGTGCGCCTTCGATCCGGTCGGGTTCGGGGATATCGTCGCTCATGTGCGGGCGGCATATTGGGTGGCGATATCGGCTGCGATCGCGTCTGGTTTGCGATTGCCGTCGATCAGAATGCAACGCTCTGGGAAAGACTTGGCGAGCGACAAGAAGCCGTGGCGCAAGGTTTCTTGGAACGGCAGGCCGAAATCTTCGAACCTGTCCTCGCCGGAATTGCGCGCAAGACCACGGGTCAGCGCGACCTCAGGCTCCATGTCGATAATAAAGGTAAGGTCCGGTTCCCGGCCAATCATCAGGCTGTGCAATTGATCCACCATGCCGCGCAGATCACCACGGGTGGCACCTTGATAGACGCGGGTGCTGTCTGCGAAACGATCCGAAATAACGGTTTGGCCAGTGGCCAACGCAGGTGCGATTGTCTTTTCCAGATGGTCGCGGCGGGATGCGGTAAACAGCAGGATTTCGGTTTCCGCAGACCAACGGTCCGGTTCGCCCGTCAGGACAAGGTTGCGGATTTCCTCGGCACCGGGTGATCCGCCCGGTTCGCGCGTGAGGATCACGTCTTGTCCCGCCGCTTCAAGTGACGCTTTCAACGTCCGCGATTGGGTGGATTTACCAGAGCCGTCGATGCCCTCGAACGTAATGAAACGGCCCTTGGTCATCAATTAGGACTCAGCCTCTGTCGCGGCTTCGGGGGCTTCTGCCGTTGGGCCGAACTTACCCCAAAGCACTTCGCCTGCCACGCGCAGCCGCGTGTTGAAACCACCCTGCGGCACGTCATGTTCTGCGACCAATGGGACACGGTGTTCGGGGAGACCATCTAGTGAGATTACCAATTCGCCCAGTTCCTGACCGGCTGTGATCGGGGCCTCGAACGGGCCTGTGTAGATGACTTCGGCGTCCAGACCGTCTTGGTTTACCACGGGCACCAACAGTGAAACGTCATCTGCAACGGTCAAACCAACGGAAGGCTGCTCGCCCATCCAGACTTCTGCTTCGGCGATCCGCGTGCCACCTTGGGCTACTTCCTTTTGGGCAAACTGGCGGAAAGCCCAATTCACGATTTTCTCGGCTTCTTCTGCGCGGGCCTGCGAACTGTCGAGACCTGTAATCACAAAAATAATCCGGCGATCACCTTGTTTTGCAGACCCAACCAGCCCGTAACCGGCTTCCTGCGTGTGACCTGTTTTTAGACCATCCGCGCCGATCCCAAGGCTCAGGATCGGGTTGCGGTTGCGGGTGTTGGACGGGACGCGGTTGTCGAAGGCAAATTCGCGTTCGGAAAACAGCGGATAATAGGTGGGGTAGTCGGTGATCAGACGGTTCGCGAGAATGCCCAAATCACGCATCGACATGCGATGACCGGCAGCAGGCCAGCCGTTTGAATTGGCAAAGGACGAATTCGTCATGCCCATGCGACGCCCGCGTTCGGTCATCTGACGGGCGAATCCTGCTTCTGTCCCGTCAAGCGACAGTGCCTCGGCCAACACAGCGCTTGCGTCATTACCGGACAAAACGATCACGCCGCGCAACAGGTCTTCGACAGTTACACGGTCGGTGGTGTCCAAAAACATGGATGACCCGCCATAGGATGCGGCATGTGTAGACACGGGCAACCGTTCATCAATGCGCAAGATGCCGTCGGCCACGGCCTCAAACGCCATGTAGATCGTCATCAGTTTGGACATGGACGCGGGCGGCAATGGTTCGTCTGCATTCTTGTCCAACAGAACAGTGCCTGTTGTTTGGTCGATCACATAGGCAGCCGTAGCGCGTGTGTCAAAGGTTTGAGCAAGCGCCGCGACGCTCCAGACCATGCTGACGATCAGGGCAAGGCCAGTACGGACAAAAGGAATAGGCATCGGTGACAGCTCCGATTGAAGTGGGTTTAGTTGCTTACGAAGTAGGCGTCAGCAAAGCCGAGCGCCTTGACCTTATCCAAGATCGCAGCCCGATCCGCAGCAGTCGGGGCAGGGCCCACGATCACACGCCAGAACGGTTTGCCTTGGCTGTTTTGGGCTAGCACGGTGGCAGACATGCCATCTTGGCGCAACGACGTCGCGGTGTTGTTCGCGTTTTCTTCGACACTGAAAATACCGATTTGGATAAACGGTTTCGCCAGTGATGAT
The DNA here is from genome assembly GCF_055809435.1 of Yoonia sp. D2-7. Classification (NCBI taxonomy): domain Bacteria; kingdom Pseudomonadati; phylum Pseudomonadota; class Alphaproteobacteria; order Rhodobacterales; family Paracoccaceae; genus Yoonia; species Yoonia sp. D2-7. The sequence goes on from NZ_CM147912.1 coordinate 1,382,014, forward strand.
GCAGGCGCCGCAGCGGGTGTCGGCACTGGGGCAGGTGCGGGCGTGGCCACGGGGGCAGGTGTCACGGCTTCTGCTGCGGCAATAGCGGCGGCGGCACCGGCGATTGGGTCTGATTCCAGCGGTGTCGCTGCAATTTCAATGGGTGCGTCAAAATCGGTGGTGGCTGGCGGTGCAACTGGCGCAGCTTCACGACGCAGTGCGACAACATTCAATGTCGCGGGCGATCCGGCGAGCATACCAAGTTCCTCGGCAGCATCGGATGATACTTGCAGTGCCGGACCAGGGTTATCGCGTTCACGACGGAACAAGGCGCCGATCACGAATTTCCCGTTGGTCTCATTACGAATGATCACACGTTCAGGGTCCGTCACATCCGGATGCGCCACCCAAACACCGCCAAGTGACGGACGGCCGTCCCAAAGTCCGGTTTCCGTCTTCTGGAAAATTTCAGGCGCTTCGACGTCGCGTTCTTCCGTTGCGCCGCCAAGAAGGGGCAATGCGGCGGCTTCGGCGTCTGGTGTTGCTTCTGCTCCGGCGCTGATGTTTTCCAGCTGCTCACACGCTGCTACCGTTAACATGAGCGACGCCACAAGGCCGCCTTTTAGCCAAGGTGTTGAAATCAATGCATTTGCCATTGCTAATCGCCCCAAATTTGCCCGGTGGTTTCGGTTGACCCGACACCCATCATTGTTGTTCGGCCAGCGATGAAATGCGACGCTGAACCCTATATAATGCGCACATTAGCGGGGGAGGGCACATTTGGGAAGTCTTGAGACAAAATCATGGGCGGATTTCCACGCGATCATTTTTCATCAACATGGGTCTTTACCTTCCAAATCAATGGCCCTAAGAAGCCCCCCAGCGGAGGCTTGGCAGAGTGGTCGAATGCACCGGTCTTGAAAACCGACGAGGGTGAAAGTCCTCCCAGGGTTCGAATCCCTGAGCCTCCGCCATTTTGCATATTTGTACGATTTGATAGAGCCGCTTTGAGCGGCTTTTTTCTTTTGTTTTTATGGGTTTGTTCTCTTTCTTCGATTTTCTTGAGTTTCGTTCAATTGCGTCTATATTCGTTCCTTGAGTGGTATGGAATGTGGTATATATTGTGGCTCTATCTGGTAAGCTGACGAAGAAGCTCGTTGAGAATCTAAGCGCTGGGCGGCACGGCGACGGCAATGGGTTGTACCTTGTGGTCGACCCAAGCGGTGCGCGGCGCTGGATTGTGCGCGTTGTCGTCAAAGGCCAGAGGAATAAAAAAGGTGGTCCCCTGCGGACAGACTTTGGTTTGGGTGGTGCTGACATCGTCACGCTGAACCAAGCGAGAGAGCGCGCGCTTGAGTATCGTCGGATGGCAAAGCAGGGCCTCAACCCACGTTTCAATGCGCACAAAGAGGTGCCGACCTTCGAGGAAGTCGCCCAACAGGTTCACATTGACCGCATGCCTACTTGGAAAAACCAGAAACATGGACAGCAATGGATCAACACATTGCGTGATTATGCCTTTCCGAAGATAGGCCGCATGCCGATCGATAGCATTGACCAGCCCGAGGTGCTGATGTGCCTGTCCCCGATCTGGACCGAAAAGCACGAAACCGCACGACGCTTGTCTCAGCGTATCAAGATTGTGCTCGACGTCGCAAAATCCAAAGGATTGCGATCTGGCGAGAACCCTGTGACGGCGATCAAAGATGCGCAGGTTCTTCCCAAGGTGAAAGCAAAGCCGAAACATCACATGGCAATGCGGTGGCAGGATGTGCCTGCGTTCTACGCCGATCTGACATCCCGCAATGCGATGTCAGCAAGCGCGCTGCGCTTTACCTGCCTGACCGGGTCGCGCACCAATGAGGTTCTGGGCATGCGCTGGCCGGAAATCGACTTTGACGAACGGCTGTGGACCTGCCCTGAAGAGCGGATGAAAACCGGTGAGGTGCACCGCGTGCCGCTGACCGACGAGATGTTGGCAATCATTGAGCCGCTACGTGAGTTAAAGTCGGATTTTGTTTTTGAGGGGCAAAAGCGCCATAAGCCGATGTCGAACATGTCGATGCTGATGTTGTTGCGGCGGATGAATGTTGAGGGCGTTACCGTTCACGGTTTCCGATCCACCTTCCGGGACTGGGCGTCAGAAGTGGCGAGTGCGCCGCGTGAGGTTGCCGAGATGAGCCTGTCACATCGCGTGGGGTCAGATGTCGAGCGTGCGTACGCTCGCTCCGACCTGCTGGAGAAGCGAAGAGCCCTGATGGACCGGTGGTCAGAATTTGTTGCATCGGGGCGGTCTGCGGAGGCTCAAGATGCTTGAGGTCACATTGAACGAGCTTGACCTCATGTTTATCGAGCTTGTCAGGGTCGGCTTGAGCGAAGAGACGATGGATCTGCGCGAAAGGGCCATCAAGAATGTAAAGCATGATGTCGTGGCTGATAGGATCGATAAGTTGATGCGGAAGCTGGGCCCAAAGTGGCGATCTGACCCAGCGAATTCAGAGTTTCTACAATGGGTCGCGCTGACGGCGGCGCAAAGAACGGAAGCAGCTTTTGAGTTCTCAGAGACCGGTAAACGATACGAGGCTAAAAATGAGCGCAAGCTCAACATCGCTGAGCATATAGGTCGCGTGATTTATCTCTCGATCAAAGACGAAAAGTTTGAAGGCGTTCAGTCGCGTGGCGGAATTCTCGAGCAGGTCCGGGATGTCGCGAAGGTCGAAAAGATTAGCGGTGCGCGCGACAAGGATGTCATTCGGAAAGTTTGGAACACTTACCGTGGCGTAGTGCATTTGGGCATGGCGCTGGAGTATTGCGAAGGCAATCCGGAGCAAGGTTTGAATGTCCTGCATTTGGCTGAGGAGTTCCGGCGCTGCTTGAGTGAGAATTGCCCGAGGGGCACCAAAGTGCCCTACGTCGACCCAGAAGAGCAAATTTCTTTTCTATATATATCAAAGCTTTGGGGTCCCCGATTTGGAAATCGGGGACTGACGTTTGATGTAGATTAATGGGCATCCATTCGTTGCAAACCAAAGCAACCGAATGGATGTTGGCAGTGACGAACATATTTGAAAACAAACGTAGCTATGTCTTGGGTGACCCTGAGCTTGAGCTGCTTGGTGACCGTGACAAGCTTGCGCAATGGCGCCACAAAGGGATGGGCCCTGCCTATTACCGTCTGGGTCGTAAGATCGTTTACCGTGGGTGTGATCTCAATCAATGGGTTGAAGCGCACCGCGTCGACCCGAATGTGGGGGGCAAATAATGGTCCCTTCATCACTTCTTTTGAGCCAATCATGGGGTCTGTGCACCCTGACGGTTTCCACACGCAGTGAATTTGCGTTCGGCAGCCTGCAAGTTTTGGGGGTGTAGTGGTGCCCGTAACTTCATCTCATAGTCAGTTGAACCTGTTCTCATCAGAGCCGAACCCGGCAAAATCGGCTCGTGTGCCTCGTCAGAAGAAAACACCTCGCTGCGAGACCTGCGCTGAGTGCTTTCTTTCGGATCGCGAAGTGGCAAAACGCTACGACGTCTCGCGCGCATCGGTTTGGCGTTGGTTGGCCAATGAGCCAACGTTTCCGACACCCGTCAAGCTGAGCGCGGGCACATCGCGCTGGAAGCTCAGCGACCTCGTTCAGTTTGAAGCGAAGGCACGTAAAGCCGAACGCAAAAAGCGCGCAGCAACGAAGTTGGGTGCGGGCTAATGGCAAAGTCCTACAAAAGTGTGTTCCTCAAGAAGAACCGCGTCTACTCGGTCGAGCAGCTGATGATCGCGTACGGCGTTACCGCCAATACGGTCTCTAACTGGGTGAGGGAAGGGTTACTGCCCTCTGATGCGCAGAAGCCATATGTGTTCCGTGGGGCTGTTGTTGTCGCGTTCCACAAGCATCAACGGTCGTTGAAAGGCCGCAAACTTTTGCCTGCCGAGTTTTGGTGCCGGACGTGCCAAACATCGGTCGAGCCTGGTCCGGAGGCCGTGGCTAAAATCCGTGCAGCGAATGGGCGTCCCATGCTGCAGGCGGCCTGTCCGTCATGTTCATCCAAGGTCCAAAAGATAACGCATGAGACTGATTGCGACAGCGTTCAAGATTGTCGCAATCCCAATATCCCCACGGACTGCTGTCGCGAAGAAAAGACGGACTTGCGTGGGGGTATTTGGATTAACGTCGGTAATCAAAGCGCGATCTACTCCTCGGAGAACGATCGCATCATTCACAAATGGCAGAGCTATGCCGGACGCTATGATGAAAAAACCATCGTAAAGCATCTCGCTGCGATCCGGTATTTTGAACAATGTCTGTCGGGGAAGTCGTTCGGTAAGTTACGTATCGACGACTTTGCAGCGGTACGTGATGATCTCAAACGGCGCGCCGATGTCACTGCTGATGACAAGATATCGGCCTCATCGATCAAACACACGATCTCATACCTCGGCTCGTTTTTTGATTGGTTGATTGGCCAGGAAGGGTACAGACGCTTGCCCCGTGACTTTCGGGGTTACTTGGTTGTGCCTAAGGCGATCCTCGCGAAGTCGGCGCAGACGAAACAGAAAGACTTTCCGAGCATTGGCGACGCCGAACAGCTGCTGCTGGACATGCCATCTGCTTCACTCACGGAGATGCGGTCGCGTGCAATTTTTGCCGTGGCGTTTCTCGGGGCATTACGGGCTGACACGATCGCGTCACTTCGGCTGCGCCACATTCAGATCGAGCAACGACTGATCATACAGGACGGAGCGGTATCTCGGACCAAAGCTGGCAAAAGCATCACCATATTCTGGTTCCCGATAGCCAAAACCTTTGAGGAGATCGTTGTGGAATGGATTGAGCGCCTTCGGATGTTGGGCTTCCAAGACAACGATGCGCTGTTCCCAGATGCCAAGTGGTTGAAGCACAAAGTGGAGTTGGCGAAACAGATCCCGATAATGTCGACGACATATGCCGTGACGGATGCGTTCAAAGTGGCCAGCCGTGGCCTAACAGTTCCCTATACGCCGCATGCCGCCAAGCACACGATCGGAGCGGAGCGCGACGCGCGTCCACTGACCCATCAAGAACGGAAGGCTTGGTCATTGAACATGGGTCATGAAACTGAACAGATCACGGAACGCCATTACGGGACGATGCCCGAAGATCAGCGGTTTGACGTCTTGGAAAATATAGGAACCGACCGCGCATCGGATGTTCCTCAGATGACTGATGAAGCTAAAATCGCGCTCGTTGATGAGGTGATGGAACACATCGGACGTCGCAAACAACGGCTATAATGGCGGGCGCGAAATGCGATATGATTTGGAAGGCTGTGTCCCGCTTTAATGAGGTGATCGCTTATCGACGATCACTCGCAGGCGCGAAAGGCCCATTGTAGTCGCTCGTGCGAAACGCTTCTAATGACCGCTCCCAGCGCCAAAGCAGACATGCCCGTTTGACACATCGGGCGGAAAGCAGAAGTCCGCTGCGGTCGCTCACTGAAAAATTGAAACGCCAAAAGCGGTCATTGATTGGGATTGCAAATTCAACCCCACGAGTACACCCTATACGGTAGCTTCCAGAGATTTTTAACTAGTGAGAGTTTTGTCGGTGAATGACCTAACCCCCATAAAGAAAGCACTCGCCGGCGCTGATCAAAGCGGCAAACTGATTGACTGCATCCTTTCTTTGGAAAGTCGTGTAAGGCGCATCGAATGCGGGCCAATTTTGTGTGAGATGCACAACTTGGGGCAAATCTCGTTAGTCGCCGATGGCAATTTGACGGCAATTGTGCAGCTTGAGCACAATAACTTTTGGATGGTCTTTCATCCCTTGGATCAGTCAATTCCTGGGTTGAAATGCTCCTACCGAGAAATACTGAAATTTGTCGACACGCTGGTGAAGAAAGCTGGCGCAGATGGAGTGGCAGGCAGGCCGAACCTATCTTTGGTAAAGTGGTCCAGTGCAAACCCCGAGGAAGCCAAACGGATTGTCTCGGGAGCCATGTCTCTGGATCAGCTATGTTTGGCACATTGCGCGTTTGCGATCCAAGGCCTTGGGGACCCACAAATCGCATATGAACTATTGGATCATTCAGACAAAGCAGTGGTCGCAGTCGGGTTGCGTTCACTCGGGAGACTCGATTTGAAAGATAAAGAAAACAAGAAGCAACTCATAGATCAGTGTTTCAAAAAGTTGAGCGAAGAGGCAGATCAGGATGTGAGATCATCAGCCATTGAAACCGCCTTCAAGACTTGGGAAAAATTGGGCCAATCTGAGCCCTACCTTCAGGCGGATATCATATCGGGCGTAGTCAACGCCAAAAAGGACACCGAACTTGCGCTACTCGCGGCAATGCTCTTTTACCACCCGAGAGGCTTAATCTCGAACAGCATCGCTCAGATCTTGGAAGCTGCAAAGTCGGAAGCTGCTCCTGCGGCGGCGATCCTTAACCATTTGGACCACGCCTTGCATACAAAGGACGAAAGGTGGCCATTGGAGAAAGTTGTCGATGTCTTTGCAAAGCAAATCCCAAGACTACCGAAACCAACTGAAGCAAGTGAGTATTACCATTTTTGCCGCTGGATTTGGGAGGATCAAAGTAATGCTTCAAAACTGTTTTCTAGCTGGTTAACTGACGGCCAATTCGCGCTATGTTCGTTCATTGCCGACATGGTTGGAGCAGGTGGGAGGAAAGGCAAACTTGTTGAACTTTCGAAGGTTGATCTACCGAGCAATGCAATTGACCAAGTTTTTATGGCAAGGAAGTGCATCGGCCATCTATGGCTTCATGAAGTGACGGCCGCGTCGATATTGTTGGGAGTTGTAAAGAGCGGAAAGGAAGCCGCAAGAAAGGAGGTCGAGGAACTTCTGTTTGATCCACTCTTGCTGAGCTACGGAGGTGAACTGCGAGATTTTCTGGTTACTCAGCGCAGCAGTTCTTCGAAGCGGATCGCTCAATGCGCTCAAAGGCTGCTAGCTAAGCACGACACGTACATCAAGGGCCTTGAGCAAACAAACGGCCTTGTTGAGCTTCTCCCAACGAACGCGCAGCGGCGTGCAGCGGCAGCTAAGGATCATGAACGCAACCGGGATATCCAAAAACAGGCCCACAAACGGTCCATATTTGCCGACTTAGTCAGTCACTCCACGCTACTCTATGGGAAAAAAAGCTTCACAATGATATATGGCGGGGGTGACAAGAAAAAGCCAAGTATCACGCCTCTTGCTGAATTTTCTTATAGTACTGAGTTGCCAAGGCTTTCCGTTGTCGATCCGGTAGGCTTCCACGAAACTTTGACCACGTTCCGTCTAGAGAAACGGATCATGCGATGAAAATAATTTTGAAAGAGTATCTTGCATCCCTAAAGGAGCGAGGCGACCTTGATAAAGCCGTTTTGCCAAACTTGCTTTCAGAAATTGGGCTCCGCGTACTCAACACGCCGATGATCGGAACAAGGCAAAATGGCGTCGATATTGCTGCGGTTGGAAAAATCAAAGGTGAGGATAAACAAAGCTATCTCTATCTTTTTGTGATCAAGGCCGGGAACGTAAGGCGAAATGATTGGGACGGAGGAGCTCAGGCCGTTCGTGCGGAATTAAACGAAGCTCGTGAAGTTTATTTGCGGAGTAACGTTTCCAAAGAGCATGCTGAACTCCCCGTGAAGATCTGCCTATGTTGTGGTGGGGAACTTGAGGAAACAGTCTTGATGAACTGGGCTGGGTTCACTGAGACGAATACCACCGACGACATCGCATACAAGTTGTGGGATGGAGATCGTCTAGCAGAACTTATGATGCGTAGTTTATTGGCGCGGGAATTGTTGGAAGAAGAACCTCGGCGCAATTTTCAAAAAGCCATCGCAATGGTGAACGAACCTGCTGCTTGCTACGATTACACACGTGCGTTTTTAAGTGACTTGTTGTTGGAAGGGCAAGCAGAGCAGAAAGCTCAACTGCTAAGGCTCCGCCAAGCGTACATCTGTTTGCACGCGGTCACAGCATGGGCAGTAGAAGCCGACAACTTGGAGAGTACCTATCGGGTTTCAGAGCTCGGGTTACTGTTTTGCTGGAATGCGGTTAGGGTCAATGAACCGAAGGAAAAACCCACAAAATACGAAAAGACACTGACGTTGATCTTGGATCAGTTTCTTAAGTTGTACTTGACGACTTCTGAAATGTATTTTTCCAAGACCGCTTATGCTCACGGTAACAAGCTGCACGCTCTTTCCGTTGCGGTACGGTCTCGCGAGTCAGTGGACGTCAACCTAGCCATGTTTGAGCTATTGGGTAGGCTAGCGGTACGCGGAATTTGGACAGATCATTTTTCAAAGATCCTATCGAAGGCAGATCCTGAGTTTGCGCAATCATTTGCTGAGACGACGGCCCGAACGTTGGATACGATTGTCTCAGTAATTAACGCAAATCCGACACTCAACGCGCCGATTAAAGACGATCATATGATTGAGATCGCATTGGTCATGTACCTTGCGCAAGAGACCGGTACGGTAACTCGCTTCTTACCTTGGTTGGAAGGAATTTCCGGTAAAACGACATTTGCTTTGATAACAAATTCTCAGTACCCAACCTGTCGCCATGACTACAGTGATTTGCTGTCTCACCCAGCCAGTTCTGATCAATCCTACCGTGATGAGGCATGTGTCGGGAGCATTCTGTATCCGTTCCTCTATCTATGGATACATCACGCCACTGACCTCGACAATGTAACAGAATTTACTGAACGCCTCCAAAATAAGATCCCCAATTGTACTCACCAAGCATGGTTCCCTGATGAAAACACGGACGATCATATCTGGACCGGAAACACTGATCATGGGATTTGTGTCACTGATCTCTCCCCTCAAAAGGGCCACGATGCATTGGCTGAAACACTCTATCAAGCCATCAAAGCATGTCCAGCAGTCGGTGAAATGAGCGCTGTCAAGTTTGGGTTGTCGCCTATGCTGTTAACTGCGTGTAGACATTACCGCGTGCCTGTTCCGCCCAACTTTTGGTTTGTTCAGGGATAGCTTATAGGTTTTCAGGTAAATCATCTGAATTGGCATTTGCAGCGAATGTCTGCTCTGGAGAGATGCGCCGCAGCATTTTGGCTGGTTCTTCCATGGCCGGTTTGGGCCGTAGAAACCATTTCCGACTACAATGCCTACGGATTAGTCTTCAATCAACTTGTCAAGTCCGGAAAACCACAATAGGGCGAACACTCTTTTCGCGCTAGAGTTGCGCTGCCCTCACGTCACATAATGACCGCTGGGCTGTAATTCAATCAAAAAAATGGAAGCCAGATATGGACAAATTTGTCAGGTCACTCGTGGCCCAAAATACTCTTATCGTCGCGCGACTAAACGCACTCGAAGGGCTTTTCGCTCGTGGCGGTATCGATATTGGAACCGTTGCCGATCCGGCGCCAGACGGCGGTGGATTTTCCGGCGGAGGCATTGGCGGTTTCATTGGTGGCATTGGTCCGATTGCAGACCCAGCCCCATTCGAGCTTGATCGCCTTTCTAAGGTTCAGCTTGAAAGCCGGATTGCTGATGTCGCGTTTGCCCGCAAAAAACTTGACAGTATGGAGGGCATTCTCAAAGAGGCGCTCGATCGTGCACGGTAACCTACTTTACACACGGTGGGATCGTGCCACGATCTCACCGGTTCAGGAGAAATCCAATGCTAGACAGTTCCGTTTCCCGCCATTTGAGATGCCTCTTCATTGGCTTCCAAGATCAAGACAACCTTGGTTTGCGTTACCTAATGTCCTCAGCTCAGTCCGCTGGCCACGATACAGAAATTCAAACATTCGAAGCAGATCCAAGGCCAATCCTAGAAGCTGTTCGTCAAAAGAAGCCGGATTTCATAGGCTTTTCACTCATCTTTCAATTCATGACTCGCCAGTTTGCAGACGTCATTGAAGCATTACGCGAAGCTGGTGTGACAGCACATATTTCAGTCGGTGGCCATTTTCCGTCCTTCAATCATCAAAGCGTTATGGACGCCGCGCCCGGAATCGACAGCGTCATCCGTTTCGAAGGTGAAGCAACCATGACAGACCTTTTAGCTGCGTTGGCAACAGACCAGGATTGGTCAAAAATACCGGGGCTTGCGGCAAGACTGCTTTCAGGCGACGTCCGTTCAAATCCACTGCGCGGTCAAATCATGGAACTCGACACGTTGCCATGGCCTGAACGCGCTGACATTGCTTATGAGCGTGCGGATCAACCCACAGCTGCGATGTTGGGGTCTCGCGGCTGTCCTTGGAATTGTGACTTCTGCTCCATCCGACCCTTTTATGAGGCTCAAGAAGGGTCCCTTCGGCGCCTACGATCTCCGAAAGACGTCGTCGAAGAAATGCGTCACCTGTTTCATGATCGTGGGGTTGCACTGTTCCTCTTTCAAGACGATGACTTTCTAGCAACCGGTTCAAGGGCGCGGCAATGGGCCGGTGAAATTGCAGACCGCATTGCTGAGAGCGATATAGGCGGACATGTAGCCTGGAAAATGTCCTGTCGTTCTGATGAGCTACGGCCTGATATCATTGCTCAGATGAAACGTGGTGGTCTCACGCATGTTTACATGGGTGTAGAGTCCGGGGACGAGACCGGACTAAAGAACATGAACAAGCTCTTAAAGCCTGAAAAACACATTGCCGCCGGCAACATGCTGCGTGACGCGGGACTGAGTTTCGATTTTGGGTTCATGCTTTTGGATCCGTGGTCTGATTTCGTCCAAGTTAGAAACAACATCGATTTCTTGGATGCTTTTGTCGGTGACGGTTGGTCAGTCGCTGGCTTCTGCCGGATGCTCCCTTATGCGGGGACACCGATTGAAAAGCGACTTGGAAAGGAAGGCAGGCTAATCGGCACCGAGCAAGAACCTGACTATCAATTCCTGGACACCAAGCTGGACAGGTTTTATGCTTGGATGCTTGAGACGTTTCATACGCGAAATTTCACTACAGAAGGGCTGTCTCATATTTTACGTGGCATGGTCTTTGAAAGCCGTATCCAAGTTGATCATGCGGCTTGGATGTCACGAGAAGAAACGCGTTGGTTACAATATATCGTGTCCCGATCAAACAAAACTGCGACAACAGCTTTGCGGCTCGCCGTCGATTACTTTGAAGAAACACCTTACGATGAAATCGCTGTGCACTCAGGTTATCTCGCAATTCTAACCGAACGTGAGAAGGCAGAAGAACAAATTCTAACGCGTCAGCTTGAAGCCTTTTGGAACGAACCAGAGCGGAGAACGCGACGCCGTGCTAGGCAAGATGCTAGACTTGCAGGCGGCTTTGATCAGTCTTGGACCTTTGCTGAAAACGAATTTGAAGCGCGAGGTGTTGGCGTTCGTTGAGAACGGCCTTGTGGCTTGATGAAAGCATCAGTGCCGCCTGCAAATTCGAAGACAGCCGACCTCAGGCCCCAAAATGCTGCGCTAACGATCAATGTCCGCTTTGGCGAAGCTGCAGCGCAGCGTTATGCCAACTCGCTAACGGCCCCTTTGGGCCGGTAGTTAAGCTCCAGCCCATTTTCGGTGACGCCCGAGCGCATCCAGGCTTGGATAGTGTGTCTGATCATAGGGCAGTTCGAGCTGTTTGCTTTCAAGGTTGACGTAGCTATCGTCTTCCAGGGCTATGGGCGAAAGCTTTACGCGATAGCCATCTGTGATAACCAACAAGCCTAAATCGAAGAGCGTGTGGATGTCGGCTCGCAAGAGCAGCCCATTCTGAACATGTTGTGAGTGTTCACCGAGGTAGGGTGCGATATGAGCGGCCTCCAGCGTGCCCTTGAGAGCGCAACCTGTTATACAGCACTTGCCGCCATAGGCTTCTAGCAGTGCCGCCCTGAAGGCCGCTTGGCCTCTCCGTCTGGCAACCTGTGCCAAGGCCTTCTCTCGCAAATCCTGATCATTCCTAGCGTCGAATGTCTCGGTGTTTGTACCATTGGTCGCACGTAACCGGGTAGCATCAGGTTGTTCGGCATCATGTACTTCGCCGGTGTCGGAAAACCCCTCGATTGTGAAGAACCCATCCTCCCATTTGGTCACTAGCCCGAGACCAAGGACCTGGTAGGCGACGCCCGGCTTAGGTTTGCGTTTCACAAGGGTTCCAACCGGGATCTTGTCCTCCATGCACTTCATCAGACCACGGTTGGTGGCCTCGCGGTCACGTTGATCGGGGTTCTGGTTTTCCTGGAAGTAGTGCAGGGCCCAGCTGCCATCTGAGCGGTACTCGACATCTTTGTCCGGATAGGGCCCGTTCTGGATAGTGCGAAGGCTCAAGGAATAATCGGAGTACTTGGGTTTGTAGATGCCTTTCGCTTGATTAACCAACCTGCTGTGGTCTGCGGAGAACTCCTGGATATCGCTCCACGTAATGGTCTCTCCCTTGTGCTCATTGAACCAGTCCAAAGCAACTCTGTGCTTTCCCGTCGACTTCGACAGTGCGCTCTCAAGCTCAGCTACCATTTTTCATCACTCCTTCAGAGCATCAGAGCTCAATCCTTACTGCCGATTACAATTGCTTTGAGCGCCTTTGGCAATTGCGATTCGCACCACCTGGGATTGTTTCGCTGTAGGTCTGCTTTGAAGAAGTTGCAACGCAGCGCTTGGACATCTGTCCAACGGCAGGTCTGGGCCGTCGGTGTGGGGGCCATCCAGCCCGATCTCACATGATTGACACATTAAAAATGCCCGTTTGTCGAACCGTCTGCCTAAACAGGCACTGGTGTCTCTAATAAAACGTCTGAGGATATGCAATAACGTGTTTCCGTCTACCCATCTTAAATTTTAGGTTGTGCTTGGCCGAGATGAACGATTTACACGAAGAAGGAGAAATTACTAAATTAAACCATGGGGTTCCTAGAAGTGTCTACTAAGTTTTTTGCAACTATATTTTCAATCTCCATTCTCTCATCGACTTCCCTACATGCTCAGGAAGTCGGCTTTGCAGGGGAGATAAACTATGCTGAAATCGCTGATGTTAGCGGTGCTGAAGTTGGGATCGGCGCTCACTTTTCCGACGGGCCGCTACGGATCTCGCCAATCATCGGCGGGTTTATTTACGCGGGAGAGCTTGAAGGATTTAGGCGTGAGAGTTCAAGCATCTGCCGGAATACCAGCAATGGTCAATTTGCCGATTCAGAGAACTGTGATGCTACTGAGACCGATTTCTATGGCAAGTTAGAAATTAGCTTTCTTGCAGACTCCTTCGAGTTTGGAGCGGGCTATCGTTATGATGAGGAGCAAGAGGGTGGTTACGGCTTAATCGGCTACCGTTCCTCCGAAAATCTTAGCATTCAAGCCACCGCTGGTACCGACTATTTCTCGGTTGGCCTTGCGTTCAGACAATAGAAGGACCTTTGGATCCGCCGCCTATGGCGTTCCATTCCGAGCTACATCAGGCCGCAAAACCTTAGTTAAGTTGTGCATGGAGCACTTTGGCTTGCCGATCGCATGAAGGCCTACTTCTCCCTGTTGCCAGTCATTGTGTTGAAAGTGAAAGGACGAACCAAGATGTCACCTATTTCCTCATCACCGTTTCGCCGAAATTGGCTAATAGGCGGGAGCTTCGTAGCATTGTTTTCCAGCATTGCCCTCCCTGCCTTCGCGATTGAAAAGTGTGGTCCGGGCCCGCGCTACACTTGCGTTGTTGATGGTGACACGATTTGGCAGGATGGAGAGAAAATCCGGCTTATGGGTTACGATACTCCTGAACCAACTACGAATATCTGTGGCGGTGCGGTCGAGGTGCAATTGGCACGTCGTGCATCGGATCGGCTTGTTCAATTGCTCAACCAAGGAAACGCAACGATCGAGCGGCATGGCTCAGATCGCTATGGTCGAACACTAGCGATAATTCGAGTGGCTGGGGTCGACGTTGCAGATACCTTAGTGGCAGAAGGCCTTGCGAGGTACTGGCCTGATGGACCTGAGTTCTGGTGCGAGTGAGTTTTTTATGACGCTCCAAAACCGATACTAACAAGACATGTCGGACTTGCTTCGTACGGAGGCGTCAGCGTCTAGAATATCACGTGTTATAACTGGTTTTTGCTTTGAGGGTAGGATGCTAGAAAATTAAGCATCCTACTCCCAAGCCAGTAATCTATTTATGAGTTCTCGAAAGCCTTAACTTTCCACGGAACTTCGGTATTTGCGATCACGAGCTCGAGTTCAAGAGTGTCCACTTCAGACGCTTTCTTGAGTGCTTCAAATCTCTCGGAATCGAAAGACCATAGCCCAGCAGTGACTGTTCCTGACTCATATTCGAATGATCCAATGACTTCAGGAGACACGCCGAGCTTTCGGTACAAACGGGACATTTTTTCATCAAAAACCGCTACGAGATGACGGAGGCCGGCCTCTTGCATTAACCTTGCAGTGACCGTCAATAAGGCAAGTCCGGCTTTTACGCTCTTATCAGGTGACAAGCAAAACCGCGTACATTCCCAGATTTCTGGAGATCTGATCGCTTTCCCGTTGGTTGCTTCAGGGAAATGATCAAGAATCATCGTTCGTCCGGTGGTCGGAAGTAACCTCAACGACCCTAAATGTGAATCGTTATCATCAGCCACAATCACATAGAGAGGGTTTTCTTGCTCATAAGCGTCCCGTTCATAACCAAATGAATCGACATCAACCGGCCACCCTAATCGTTCGCGGAATTGTACCCTTCTATCTTCAAACATTCCCTCCGACAGCTTTGGTGTTAACCATAAATCCGTACCTCTAACGATATGGAGTCTTCTTTCAACTTCTTGGTTCAATGGTCTAAATCCTTTGTTGCTTGGAGCTAAAACCATGGCGCGAATATGGTTAACAATGTCCAAATCAACCGCAACGGTGGCCTAACGAATTGTTAACCAAAGTGTGCTGGACGCTCGCAGCAATCACCGTCCCCAACCCTAAAATCAAAGACTGACGAGATGTCATCGATGTTTGGAAGGCCTCTGTCGTTAATCAATTCTTAATCAATTAAGCAAAAGTTAAAGCTGTCTTCGGAAAACATGGTGGTGAAATAATGAAGTCTGATGAACAAATAGAAGCACTCCGGGCTTTTCACGAAGCTATCGAAGCAAACAAGAATGGTTTCCCAGCGACGTCAGAAGCATTTTTAAGGTTAGCGCTTCGTGCTTTCGAAGATGGCGGGGCGAGGGTTCAGCGTTTCGCCCGTGAACAGACGATCTCGCCTTTGACCCTACCTCCAGCGTTTAACGACTGACCGTGTGAAAAAATGACTATCAAGCGCCGCTTGGAATCAGCCTAGGTCCTGTCGAACCAAAAGTGTTACCAGATCACTTTGTGAAGGCACTTCGCAAATATTGACCTATGGACTGTCTCGATTAGCTCACCTGAATGTCTCTCGAAGTACTAAGGAACGGATCGCTATTAACTCAAAATTTACCATTCCAGCTTAAGAGGCGCTCAGATCTTAAGGAATTGTTCAGATGTATTCAGATTATGAACGAAGGATTAAGTCCGGTATGGTGATCGGATCAAAGGAAGAGCTGGAAGCACTAATTGACCAGTGGCTGACAATCCGAGCAGTGCTCGCAACGGTCGCTCTAACACGTCAGGAAGATGATTGTGGCGACGCCAACTACTGTCGTTCCAATTTTGTAAACTAATTTCGAACCCTCTAAAAGGGAGCGCCCCCCGAATACGGGGAGGCGCCCTTTTTCTCTTTTTCGTCGTGGTGACCCTGCTACAGGGAACACAGTATTTTATGTTTTTTGAGTTGATAAGTTTAGTGACTGCTCGGGCATCAACCTTACAGGCTAGGGTTAACAAAAGATTTAACTAACCGCCTAACATTGTTGATATTTTAGGAACTAATGCCCAAAGGTGAGGCTACCTTACTTTACTCTGTCAGAAAACCAGATCCGCATCTGTGGTAAGATTGAGGTCAACTGAAGTTAGTTGCCCTGCACCTAGCAATGTTAAGGAATGGTCGCCCTCGAAGTTAAAGACTAGGTCCTCACCTTCATGCGAAATTAGGCGATCAAGATCATTCGTATTTCCATCGAAATATCTTGCCGAAAGCTTTAGCTGGTCGAGGCGATAGTCAAAGTCTTCAATGGTGTCATCACCCTTCGTAAAGATGAACGTATCGGCTCCGCCCCCTCCAACGAGGTAATCATCACCACCACCTCCATGCAGGACGTCACTGCCATCATATCCATGTAACACGTCATCACCTGCGCCCCCGAATAGGAAATCGGAACTATCGGTGCTGTCGAGTTCTAGTCCATCGCTAAAATAGTTGGTCCGGCCACCTCCGCCACTTAAGGTGTCATCACCAGCTCTGCCGAAAATCACATCTGAGAATTCAGTCCCCAGAATACTATTGCCCCTGTCGTTTCCACGAATTTCATTGGGGCTCGTCAGTCCGTGGATGGAGGTTTCGACCTTGTTCATCAGGTTTTGTTCGTATGTCGACAGTGTCACATTTTTTTGTGCCACAATTTGAACGATCTCATAGTCCTGATCAAATCTGACCGACAATTCTCCATCTTGGATCGTATAGGTTTCATCCACGATCTCGGAGTGACCTGTGCTTGACGCGTCGAGTATCTTCAAGTGTTGGACGTCGAGATCAATATCCAATGACACCCCGGCTAGTCTTAGATCCAAGTTCAGCTTGTCGTTGTTGAGTTCACCGGCGGACGCGTAGAACGTAAATTGATCTTCACCTTCAAATGCAAAAAAGTGCTGATCCGTCAGCAAATCCGTAGTAAACGAGCTCTCGACGTCCAAGTACTCGCTTTCAGTTATGTTTTCAGCAAGCATGGTAAGTAAATTTAGCGATGGAGATACTATGTCAGAGCGGAAGTCAGACACTACCGTCGGCAACATGTCTTGTGGTGCGTAATTATAGGATGCAACAAGGCCCCACAGAGCGGCTCGATCTACACCGGTTTCAGCAAAGTTCTTAAACATCCCCAACACGTTCGTTGCTCCAGCTAGGGTGTAGGCAACGTTATCCGAATTACTTGCGTCAGTTGTCCAAGCGGAGACGTAATATTCCGGTCTTTCATGGTCAGCGGTTGAGGCAGCGACGGTATCTTGCCAGAATTTGGCTATCTCTTCCCTTTGATGGAAGATAGCTTCTTCATCGTCGAGCATCTCGATATCAACTGCGAGGTGATGGTGCCTTACGTAGTCTATGCTTGAGAGCGTGTCGTCCAGAATATGGGCCATCGCTTGGTCGACCAGCAACACTCTCTCATCCAACTCGGCATGATGTTGATCAGATGCTTCAAAACCTGCCATGCTCTCCAGTGCCGGTTCACCTTCATCTAGCAAAGCGTCAAAGTATCCATCTTCAAGCAATTTCCGGTGAGTATTCGACCCGTTGCCCATCTGAATGCCAATTTCATAATTGATCCCAGCTCCAGTGAGTTCAGTCTCAATTGTGTCGATCATCTCTTTAGCAATGATCGCGTAACCGAACGGGTCAGAATAAGGCTCATTTCCAATATCGAAGAGCAACGTCTTTGGTAAAATCCCATCGTTGAAATAGCCAGCTTTCAACCGGGCTGTGAAGGTTTCGATATCAGAACGAGCAGTCGCAATGGCAAGATCAAGAATTGCCGGATCAGTCAGGTCTCGGTCCAAAAAATAGCGCTGAACTGGGATAATTAAGTTAAACTCGGTGCCGCGTTCAACGCTAACTGCGAGTGCCTCGCTAAACGTAACAACACCAGTACGTTCATCCGGATTTCCCTCCTCAAACAATGCAAGGGGACTGATCAATTCAGGATGGGTAAGATCGAAGCCTACATTTGACCGATCTCCGCTCAACGCTTCATGGGTAACGCGTTGACTGTTGAGGACCAAGGTGCCGTTGATGACCTTGGAGTGTTCCGCAATTGTGCCCCCAGGGAACCGGAAAAAATCTAGCCCATGCTCATCTACCTGTTCGACGTGCAGCCCAGCACCGTACTTGTTAACCATTACGCTGCCGAAGTGCTTATCGGTGATTATCCCTGATTTCTCAGTTTGGTGTGATACTGAAATCTCCAGCCGCGAATTAAGCATCAATCTACTCCGTGTTACATTGGAGGAAGTGCTTCAATGGCAAGGCAGCGTTGTGCCGCAAATAGGGCAGAAACTTGGGGCTTCTGACCAATTCTACGAAAGTTTGCGCCACGGATTTCACGGCAATTTTGGCTATTTTTTCAGCGCATTTAGCCGAAATTTAGACATTCCCGATATAGAACTGAACGAACGCATTTTGAGGTTTTACTCTGATGACAGCCAGATACCTAAATTTACTTTTGTTCACTTCACCAGCTTTACTGAGTGGGTGTGGCGGAAGCACTGTCGCTCTTGAAGATCCGATGGTTCAGGCACCAAACTTAGGCCTCCTCGCGATAGAAACATTGCTTGTTTCCGAAGTTTCTCAACTTACTTTTACAAACCCCAGTTCGATAACCAGCCTTGGATCTGCAGCCTATGAGGGAGTTCTGTCTGGCTCGCTCAAACTGAGTGAGGGTGCACCAATAGATTTGGCCGGTGTGCTTGCCATCAGAACCGACCTTTCAACCGGCTCTTTGCAATTTGATGGCGAAGCAACTGACTTCGTAACTAGTGATACTTCGCTCATCGCGGGGGTGCTGACACTTGAACAGACAAATTTCGACGCTGCCGCAAATCCTTATCTAGATTACAGCTTTTCAGGCATTCTTGAGGGACAACTGGACGTCTCAGACCTTGAAGATCTCAATGTCAGCATTCGGCTTGAAGGCGATTTCTATGACGAAGATGCAACATTCCTAGGAGGAAGTGCCGTAGGTTTGGCCGATACAGGCGCCGAACGTGGTGAATTTCGAGGTCGTTTCATTGTCAAAGATGGATGAAGTCTCGTTGTAGGTTGGACTTTGACGTGATGGTAGATAACCGTAGCCGTCAGCCCACACTCGATGCTGGCTGCCGATCGCTATGTCGACCAGGATCAATTGGGCCGCCTAGATCCTTTCGTGGTTTCGGACGAGGTGCAGCTGTTCAGCTGTTCGGCTATTGAGTTCAGAGTCAGGGGCTTGGTGGCTGGTCAGTCGGTCAAGTCCCTGGCTGCAGGTGGTATCACGTGGGTCGCACAGCCTCCGAATAACATGCATCACTAGGACACCCCCGCCAACCACGTAGTACAGCAGCAAGGCGTGGGCAAACGTGATACCCCAGAACGAGGCGGCAAATAGTGTGGCTACAAGTGCGGTGAACCCAGCATATAAAACGATCAAGTGACTACTCCTTAGTGACCGGAAAACTGTTGCTGGTTGTGGTTAAGGTTTGGTTAAAGTGCTGGAGAAACTGCCTTAAACTTGAAGTGGTGGGCGGGAAGCGGACGTTTGCTGCATCCGCATGCGGTGCAATGAAAGCGAGGGTAAGCGGACATTGCTGTAGCCAGTATTCAGCTGACCCATTATGGCTCTTAAAAAGACATTCGTCATAACAGCCGGAGCATCTTGTTCTCGCAGAACTTTTGCCTCGATTGCCAAGATTAGCCATCCGAAGTTAACTGCAAGACAGTGTATGTGTGTCAAGACGGACCCCTGAGTGATTGATTAAAATTGCTACCCATTCACTGAGCGTCTGAGGTGCATTTCCTTCGTCGAAACGTCATATGACCCAATACGGCGAAAAGGACCGATATCGATCCCATTCGAATGATTTGATTCCTCATAAGGCCGCAGATGCCCATGCGCAAAGATTGTTGCGGTTACGGTTCCCCAGAGAAGATTCCTTCGACGCCATCCGAAAATCCATCGATAAGCAGCACACTGAGAAAAATGGTTCCCAGCGCCAATCCGGCTAGACCGAATGTGATGCGCTCCTCTATCGGAGGATGCGGGTCTGTTATCGGGCCGTGCGGCCTTTCACATGCTGTCAGGAGCGTCATCCCGATCAAAAAGGTGAGGCGCATGATATAGTTTGGCATTTATGGCATCCAATGGGGTTTAGGGGTGCGACAGGCCAAGTGGTGACCAGTCACGTGCTTGCGTGAGTGGTAGACGTTAGTTTCAGCTGCATCCATTTTGGCGAAAGGCGCGATTGAGCGCGTCAAGCTCTTGCGTGGCCGCGACATGTGTCAAATCACCTGCAAGCGATTCAAGACCGCCTGCAATCTCATCTGCGGTGGATTCGGCTGCCAACATGTCAACTGTACCTGCAATACTATCAACCGTGGCGGTGTCCCTGATTTGAGTAGCTTTACCGATGTTGCGGGCCAATTCTGTGCAACTCATTTTGGCCACAGGTACTGTTTCTGATGCACAGGCTGTAAGCAAAATGGCTGTGGCGGTGAGGACGAAAAGTTTCATAAGGTTTCCATGTTTAGGGTCTGTGGCGCATAGCCGAAGGGATTGGTGTGTGTCGTAGATGTGAGGGACGCTAGTTTGCCGCGATCCATGTGCTGATTTTGGCCATGACGCTGACTGATATGGTTGTGTTGATTTTCGCGTACTCCGACGGCAATCCCGTTGCGGAGGGTTGAAACAGATGGTTCGCCCCTGGGACCACATGCACTTCCGAGCGCGGGTGGCGTAAGGCCGCGCGCATCACGGGGGCTTCTGTTTCGGCAGAAACTTGCAGATCGTTTTCGCCGAACAATGCCAGCACCGGATTGGTCAATGCGCGGAGCGCCGCCACAGGGTCATGCCGCGCATAGCTGACGCCCCACCGTGTTGCGAATTGGTCCAGAAAATCGTTGCGGGCTGCACGCCGCAGACCTTGGCCTTTCAGATAATCATCGAGATCGCCGCGTATTTTTGCCAACGGTGCGTCTTGCGCCAAGATGGCGGAGCCTTCTCTGTATTGCTGTGCGGCAAGCGCGATCAGATCCGGGTCCGCGCCCTCTGCGCGTAACAGGTCAGTTGTTTGTGTGACCAAGACGTCGGGCAATAGAGGCCGCGCAGCACCGGCCAAAAATACCATGAATGCTGGATCGGTCTGCTGAGCAGCAACAGGCGCGATATAGCCGCCTTCAGAACTGCCGATATAGCCAATAGCATTGGTGTCGATCTCAGCGCGCGCAGCTAAGTAGCGGAACGCACTTGCTGCGTCATCGGCGAAATCATTCAGGTCGGCGGTGTCGTAATCACCCGTGCTTTCCCCAAATCCGCGGTCGTCATAACGTAACACCGCAAAACCTGCCCTCGTCAGATGATCGGACAACACCAAAAACGGCTTGTGTCCCGCCAATGCTTCGTTGCGATCTTGCGGTCCGGAACCCGATATCAACACAACGGCCTTAAACGGTCCACCAACGTGCGGCATTGTCAGCTCGCCCGCCAAGGTCGCACCAGACCCGCCTGCAAATTGTACAGTTTCGATTTTATAGCGCCTGTCATCCGGATCTTGTGGCCGCTTGGATAAGCCGGCAAGCCCCGTACAGGCCGACAGTACCAAGGCGAACCCGAGGGTCAATTTGCTCGTCCGCAGACGGGGCGCAGAATTTTGGGGCGGCAGCGCAGTTAGCCTGTGCCAGAATATTGTGAAGGATCGGCGGGCGTTCATCTGTGTTCTCCTGATCATCTTAATGAGATCAGGTGTGACGCACCACACTGTCTGCGTCGTCCATCCCCTCACGGACGGACATTGTTTTTCGATATTGTGACGGTGTTTGCCCAGTCACGCGTTTGAAGGCGTTGTAAAATGACGACCGGGCATTAAAGCCAACGTCGTAGGTGATGGACAACACGGTTTGATCCGTTGTCGCGAGTAACTTCATCGCCTCAGCAACGCGGTAGCCGTTGACGAAATCAAAGAAGCTTTCACCGATGATTTCATTCAAGGTTTGGGAGATGTAATTGGGTGAGCCACCGGTATGACGGGCCAATGCCCAGAGCGACAGGTTGGGATCGCGGTGCAGATGCTCGACTTCCATTGCGGCGCGCAATTTGCGCGCGATACGGGCTGAAGCTTCCGTACTCAGAGCTGAATTTTCGTATTTGGGTGAACTGGTGGATGCCGGGCCGACAGCGTCTTCACCAACGTCCGGCACCAAGGGCGGGCGTTGCCGTAGCCCCCATAGCGTTGTCGCTGCAAACAATGCTAACCCAAATAAACTGAGCATCGCCATTGGGACAAACGCCCAATTGGGGTTTAAGGCAGCAGCCAAAATCAGCGATTGCGCGACCCAGTACAAGCCCCCGAGTCCACCAATCACATAAATCCAACGTAGTTCATGTTGTTCAGTACTCGCATAGACATCCCGCAGCTTGCGTTTGTACTGCACAAGGCGCCGCACTATCAGATAGAGATAGAACGCCAACTGCGGATAAAGCGCGACTTGAAGGACAGCAATCGATGCGAGGACTGCCAATGCCCATCCTTCGGTCGGTAGACTAGTCTCAGAGAAGAAAGATGCGCGTGTCTCGTCAGGACTGATTATTAGCGCGGCACCTACTACAGCGCCGAGCACCGGAAGGATTAAGTGGCGTCCGAGTGATTTAGGCCACCTTTGCGCATTGGACGTCAGGGTATAGACATAAATCCACAGCGTAGGTGCCAAGCACAATGCGCTACATAGCCAAAGTGCCAGGCTAACGGATTGCACAAAACTGCCCTGCATCATGTCCAACATCCGCGATAGGGCGTCTGGTAAGTTGTTGCAGGCCACACAAGCCAGGAAAGCTGCAAAACTACGGTTCACATGACGGTAGTGCGTTTGCATCAAGCTAAATGCGACACCAAAAAGGGCAATCGCAATCGTAGCGGTACTAATCAGTTCGACAAGAATTTGGTTCATTCCGCAACCTGTCCCAAACAATGCTCAGATGCCAGACTGCTCAGGCTCAAAATCCCTGCCAAACTGTCCGTCCCTGTTGATATGGACGACGTGGAACACGGTTTTGCCGATTGAAAGACATCACATTTCAATCAAGGAAAACTTCATGTGTAAAAGACTTCTCGCGTTGGCATTCATGTGTGCGGGCACAAGCGCATCGGCGGACGGGCCGTGGACAATCGGCGTTTTCGCTACGGGTGCGACAGATGTTTATCTAGGTGATGATCAGGAAGTCGGCTTTGCCCCGATCATTAGCTACGATACTGACAGGCTGCATATTGGCGTCGACGGGTTGTCCTACCAAGTCTACGACTATGGTCTTGGACAATTGGATGTTGTTTTGGGAAACCGCAGCGCGCCCGTCTTTCCCGATAAAAACCCACGGTTCGCAGGGCTCAAGCGTGATGATGCGGTCGAGGCCGGGATCAGCACGCAGCTCGCGTTTGGAAACGCCTATATCGGTCTGAGCACATTGACAGATATCACTGACGCCCATGGCGGGACTGAGGCCGACGTGACCATTGGTTACACAACGTTGGTTGGAGATGTGCAATTTGATGCGTCTGTTGGAGCGAGATACCGAACCGCCAAACTGAACCAATTTCTTTACGGTGTAAGTGACGTAGAAGCGACCACAAACCGGCGCGCATATACGGCTAACGATACCACCACTGCTTTCGCCGACATTACAATCGGCTACGCTGTAACAGACGCTATCACAGCGGTCGCCCAAATCGGTTATGAAGACATCGGCGAGAATATCGATAGCCCGTTAACCAGTAAATCATCCGCATTGGGTGTGGGCTTAGGACTGGTGTGGAGTTTCTAGATTAAAAGCAGGTTGTGCCTGAATAAGGGCACAACCACACTTGGTTTTGTCCGCACAAGATAGGTTTGAATACCACCTATTTTCGCGGTTGCGGCGCGATTTGTTAACCGCGACTTTCTACGCTCGATTGATACTGAGCGAGGGCCGAGATGAGCGTTTTGCCCTCTGCGACGCCCATCCGATCACAGAACTCCGCCCAAACCGCGCCGAATGGCAGGTCTTTGACTTCTTCAGTCACCACGAGACGAGAAGTATAATCCAGGGCGTTCTCGGCTGTTTTCAACTGCTCCCACGGTGCTAATAGCGCGCGCAGCAATGCCTTTTGCATGTTGCGTGTGCCAATCACCCAAGCTGCCGTCCGGCTAATGGTCGCGTCAAAGAAATCGAGACCGATGTGTGTGCGATCCAAAAGATCGGCACTCACCAGCTCCTGCGTCATTTGTATGATCGAGTCGTCCAGCAGGATCACATGATCACTGTCCCAGCGCATCGGGCGGCTGACGTGCAGTAGGATTTCATCCACCGACAGGGCAACAGAGCTGAGCTTGTCAGCAACGTTTTCAGTCGGGTGGAAATGCCCCATGTCGAGGCACAACAGGGTTTCGTTACGGATCGCGTAACCCATGTAAAATTCATGGCTACCGACTGTGCAGGCCTCAACGCCGATGCCGAATAGCTTGCTTTCCACCGCATCCAGCATCTGCGCCTTGTCGTGCGGCGTGGCCATCATTGCATTCAGCGATTGCTCCAACCGTTTGCGCGGGGCGTAGCGATCTACGGGCGTGTCTTTATATCCATCCGGAACCCAAACGTTATTGACGACAGGCGACCCAAGCGCCGCGCCCATCTGCGCCGCGATATCGCGGGACCGTTTGCCATGTTCGATCCAGAAATCGCGGATTCCTTGATCCGGATGGCTGAGTGTTAAATTATCATCAGCCTTGGCATGGCCAAAGAATGTCGGGTTGAAGTCAAGGCCGAGGCCCTGATCTTTAGCCCAGTCTACCCATGGCGCAAAGTGACTGAATTCAATCTCGTCGCGATCAGGGTTCTGGTCTGTGTCCAGATAGCATGCGTGCAAATTCAGCCGGTGGTTGCCGGGTATCATGCTGTATGAAAATTCCAGATCGGCCCGCAGTTCGTCTGGGGTGCGGGCGCGTCCGGGGTGGTTGCCCGTTGCCTGAATGCCGCCTCCCGAACTGCCGGTCTTCTTTTCAAAGCCAACGACATCATCGCCTTGCCAGCAATGCATCGAAATCGGAATCCCTGCCAGTTTTGCAAGGGCTGCTTCTGTATCGACGCCCCAATCGGCAAAGGCGGCTTTCGCGCTTTCATAGCTCATGATGATCCTCCCTGACCCGTTCACGCTTAGCGCGTGAAAGCCTCTTTGTTGCCGGCATCAACGTTGATGATGTTGCCTGTGGATTTTGCCGATAAATCAGAGGCAAGGAAATAAGCGGCCTCTGCAATGTCTTCGGGCAGCACAGACCGTTTCAGCATGGACCGCTCGCGGTACATTTCCTCAAGTCCGTCTTTGTCGGTACCGTAGGTGCCCGCACGTTGGTCCAGCCATTCGCCTTGCCAGATTTTGGAGCCTTTCAGCACGGCATCAGGGTTCACGACATTGACGCGTACACCCAGAGGTGCGCCTTCGAGCGCGAGACAACGGGCGAGGTGAATTTCGCTCGCCTTGGCGGTGCAATAGGCAGAAGCGTTTGGCGATGCGGCGAGGCCGTTCTTAGATGCCACAAAGACGACCGACCCGCCCATGTCCTGCACTTTGAACAGTTTGAACGCTTCACGGCTGACAAGGAAATAACCGGTCGACAGAATCGCCATGTTCTTGTTCCACAGGTCAAGAGAGGTGTCTTCGATCGGGGCAGAGCTCGCGATGCCGGCGTTTGACACGAGGATATCAACGCCACCAAATTCAGCGGCGATGGCGTTGTAGGCGTTGGCAACTGCTGCTTCGTCGGTCACGTTCATGTTCACGGTACGCACCACGTCCGCTGAGTATTTCCCACTCAGCCCAACAAAGGTTTCAGTCAAGGCTGCGTCGTCGATGTCCGCCAGCATCACGCAAGCGCCCTCGCGTAGATACCGTTCGGCGGTCGCAGCTCCAATGCCGCCTGCACCACCAGTGACCAGTGCCACACGGCCAGCCATTGATTTCGGCGCTGGCATGCGCTGCAACTTAGCCTCTTCCAGAAGCCAGTATTCGATATCAAATGCCTCTTGTTCAGGCAGCCCCTGGTATTCGGAAACAGCATCCGCACCGCGCATCACGTTGATTGCGTTAACGTAGAATTCGCCAGAGATCCGCGCTGTCGCCTTATCCTTGGCGAATGTGATCATGCCGACGCCGGGGATCAGATAGACCACCGCGTTAGGGTCGCGGATTGCAGGGCTGTCGTCCCTTTTGCAGCGGTCATAATAGGCCTGATAGCCAACGCGGTATTCAGCGATTGCGGCCTCAAGTCCGGCAATCGTCGCGTCAACATCCGGCTTGGCGGGGTCGAAATCCACAACGAGCGGGCAGATTTTTGTGCGCAGGAAATGGTCGGGGCAGGACGTGCCTAAGGCGGCCAAACGTTCCATATCCTTGGCATTGACGAACTCAAGCACCGCATCGCTGTCAGTGAAATGCCCGACCATATGCTGTTGACCGGACACGTACCCGCGAATGGCAGGCATCAGCCGTGCGGCTGCAGTTCGGCGTTCGTCTGCGGACAGGCTTTTATGCACAGCACCGCCAAAAGCGTCCTTGCCTGCGGTTTCGGTAGCGAACCAATCCATCGCTTTCTGAATGATCTCAAGCGTCAGCTCGTAGCAGTCTTTCGCGTCATCTGCCCATGTGAACAGGCCGTGGCTTTCCAGTACAACACCTTTGGCATCGGGGTTCTTTTCGCAGAAATCCGAAAGCCAAAGACCCAATTCATACCCCGGCTTTTTCCACGGCAACCACCCGATGGTGTCGCCAAAAATCTGTTGCGTTAGGGCCTTGCTGTCTTTGGCTGCCGCAATCGCAATGATTGCGTCAGGGTGCATGTGGTCAACGTGTTTATTTGGAACATAAGCGTGCAGCGGCGTATCAATAGATGCGGCGCGCGGGTTCAAGTTGAAGGTGCAATGGGGAAGGTAGCCAACCATCTCGTCTTCGAATTCGACGCCACGATAAATGCCGCGCAGTGCGTTCAGTTTGTCCATGTACAGGGTCGAAAACCCGTCCATCTTGATCGATCCGACATCGCCACCGGACCCTTTGACCCACAAGACCTCTACCATATCGCCGGACAGCGGATCCTTTTGCATGACCTTTGCAGATGTATTGCCACCACCATAATTGGTGATTCGTTTGTCTGACCCCAATAAGTTTGAACGATAAAGGAGCTTCTCTGGTTCGCTCATGCTATCGGCTGTGGCCGCATCCCATTTGTTTTCAAGGCGTTGATTCGGTTTCGAAGCGGTCATGTGTCTCTCCGTGGAGGGCAGGTTAAGGTCAATTTGTTAGCAGCAAGCTGACGGGCGGCAAATATAAAGTCAATCATTTTCAGTCAGAATCAATCATGCTGCGGTGCAGAATGATTGAAGTTGAAAATAAATGATTGACATAACGCCGCAATGTAATCCAGTTTGGCCCAACGAAAGGACCACCCAATGCACGAGAACGACCGCCACCGCGTTATCCTCTCCGCCGTTCAAGACCGCTCACTTGTGACAGTGATCGACCTGTGTTCGCTCACCGGCGCATCCGAGGCAACGATACGCCGCGATATCAATACGCTGGACGAACAAAAGCGTCTGCGTCGTGTGCGGGGTGGGGCCGAGGCCTTAACATCAAAACCATTTGTCGGATTGGCCGGGCGTCCTTTTTCGGTAAACGAAACGCTGAACATCGCCGAAAAACAGGCAATTGCAGCCGCGGCTGTCGAACTGTGCGATGACGGTGAACCCATTATCATCAACGGTGGGACAACGACCTTTCAAATGGTGCATCCACTGGCGTCGCGTCGCATGCAGGTCTTTACCAACTCTTTTCCCATCGCCGAACATTTGCTTAAGAACACGACAAATACGGTGATGCTGTCTGGCGGAATCATTTACCGCGAACAAAACATCATTCTGTCGCCTTTCGATAACGACGTGACCCGTAATTTTTATGCGAAACGCATGTTCATGGGCGCGCAGGGCATCGGCCCACTGGGACTGATGGAACAAGATCCGCTCCTTATTCAGGCGGAACACAAGCTGATCGGCCAAGCCGAAGAACTGATCGTTCTAGTGGACAGCTCCAAATTTGAAAACCGCTCAAGCCTCGTGCTTTGCCCGCTTGAACGTATCGACACAATCATCACCGACGAAGGCATCGATGACCGCACCGCGGCCATGCTTGAGTCGGCTGATGTAACGCTGATCGTGGTGCCCATAGGTGCCGCGCAGAAAGACGGGATGGCATCCTAGCCAGCTCAATCACAACCACTCCAGGGAGGAAACCATGAGTGTACTCAAGAAATTAGCAACATCTGTTGCATTGGCCGGAGCGATGTTCGGCTCACCTGCATTGGCACAGGATGATGTGCGCATTGCATTGGTCGTCAAAGCGCTCGGCATTGGGTTCTTTGAAGCCGCCAATGAGGGTGCACAAGAAGCTGCTGAAGAACTGGGCAACGTCGAGATCATCTACACAGGTCCGACAGACACGACCGCTGAAGGCCAGATCGAAGTTATCAACGCACTGATTGCGCAAAATGTTGACGCAATTGCGATCTCTTCGAACGATACAGACGCATTGGTACCCGCCCTGAAACGCGCCATGCAGCGCGGCATCACCGTGATCAGCTGGGATTCCGGTGTAGCACCAGAGGGTCGCCAACTGCACCTGAACCCGTCGTCTAACCCGCTGATCGGGAACATGATCATCAAACTGGCCGCGGATCACCTTCCTGATGGCGGCGAGGTCGCTCTGCTGTCTGCCACAACGACCTCCACCAACCAGAACATCTGGATGGAAGAGATGAACAAGGTGATGGGCGACTATCCGGGCATCGAAGTTGTTGCCACCGTTTACGGCGACGATCTCGCTGATAAATCCTACCGCGAGGCTACAGGCCTGATGCAGTCCTATCCGGATCTGGATGCGATCATTGCGCCGACATCCGTAGGTATCGTGGCCGCGGCACAGGCGGTTGTGGACGCGGGTAAAGTCGGAGAAGTCAACGTAACGGGCCTCGGACTACCATCCGAGATGGCAGGTGCGATTGAATCCGGTGCATCCCAATCATTTGCAATCTGGAACCCGATCGATTTGGGCTACTCCGCAACGATGCTCGCTTATGAACTGAGCCAGAACGGTGCTGAAGCTGCCCCCGGTGCGGAAATCCCGATGGGTCGCATGGGGTCGTTGACGCTGGACGAAAACAACGAAGGCGCGATGGCTGATCCGTTTGTTTACGACGCCAGCAACATCGACGATTTCAAGTCGATCTTCTAAACACCCATACTGTTCCGGCGCAGGATTTGCGCCGGAACAGACACCTATCCCCCCGACAAAACGAGGCCACCCAATGACGACGCAGACCGCGCCCGCCAACTCGTCCGCTGTTGTTTCGATGGACATGATCACAAAGACTTTTCCTGGCGTGAAGGCACTCGATCAGGTCAAGCTGGATCTTTATCCTGGACAAGTGACTGCGTTGGTTGGGGAAAACGGTGCCGGCAAATCGACGACCGTCAAGATTCTGACGGGCATTTATCGCACTGACGGTGGTACGATCCGCATTGATGGCGACCCCGTTACCTTCGCTTCGCCCAATGACGCGGCCAAGGCAGGGATCACCGCGATCCACCAAGAAACGGTACTATTCGATGAATTGTCCGTGGCCGAAAATATCTACATCGGCCACGCCCCGCGCAACCGCTTCGGGTTAATCGACACGGCGCAGATGCATCGCAATGCGGCTGACCTATTGGCTGAAATCGGTGCGCCGTTCAGCAGTCACACCCAACTTCGCGACCTTGGAATTGCCAACAAACACTTGGTGGCAATTGCCCGCGCACTTTCAGTAGATGCCCGTGTCGTGATCATGGACGAACCAACAGCAGCGCTATCCCACAAAGAGATCGAAGAACTTTACGAACTGGTCGAAACCCTCAAGGCGCAGGGTAAAGCGATCTTGTTCATCAGCCACAAGTTTGACGAAATTTTTCGCATCGCCGACCGATATACCGTGTTTCGCGATGGAGGATTCGTAGGTGACGGATTAATTGCCGACATCACTGAGGGTGATCTTGTGACCATGATGGTCGGACGGTCTGTGGATCAGATTTTTCCGGACCGCGACCACGATGTGGGCGACGAAGTCCTCAAGGTCGTTGGATATTCCCACCCGACTGAATTTGCCGATATCAATTTCGACCTGAAACGCGGGGAAATCCTCGGGTTTTACGGCTTAGTTGGCGCGGGCAGGTCCGAATTTATGCAAGCACTGTTCGGGATCACAAAACCGTCCAAAGGTGCGTGCCGCGTCAATGGCGATATCAATGTGATCCGCTCTCCCGCGGAGGCCGTTGAAAATGGGATCGTCTATGTGCCCGAAGATCGCGGCAAACAGGGCGCGGTGATCGGGTTGCCTATTTTCCAGAATATAACACTCCCGTCTCTTGGGCGTACGTCTCGGAATGGTTTTCTGCAACTTGCCGAAGAATTCAAACTGGCCCGTGAATACGCCGAGCGGCTAGACCTGCGGGCAGCGTCATTAGACCAAGACATTGGTAACCTTTCGGGCGGTAACCAGCAGAAGGTCGTGATCGCCAAATGGCTGGCGACGCAACCGCAGGTCATTATTCTGGATGAGCCCACCAAAGGCATCGACATCGGATCAAAGGCTGCGGTGCATGAATTTATGGCCGAGCTGGCCGCCCAAGGCCTGTCCGTCATCATGGTCAGTTCCGAAATCCCTGAGGTGATCGGCATGTCCGACCGGGTCATTGTCATGCGTGACGGGTTGATCGCGTCGGAATTGACCGGTGACGAGGTGACACCTGAAACATTGGTGCGCCACGCGGCGGGCATTACAACACAAACAGAAAGCGTTGCACCATGATGCGTTTCATTCCTGTGCGCGAAGCCATCCTTGGCAGCGCGATCCTGATCTTGATTGTCCTCGTGGCATCCCGTTTCGCGGGCTTCGTCGCGCCGGCCAATCTGGCAAATGTCTTCAACGATACCGCACCGTTAATCATCCTAGCACTAGGACAAATGGTGGTGATCCTGACCCGCTGTATTGATCTGTCAGTGGCCGCGAACCTCGCCCTGACGGGCATGGCCGTCGCGATGATTAACGTCGTTATGCCCGGCCTTCCGATCCCCGTTATCATTGCAATCGCGGTTCTTATGGGTGCGGTCATGGGGGCGGTGAACGGTGTGCTTGTATGGAAACTGTCGATCCCGCCAATCGTTGTGACGCTTGGCACCATGACGATATTCCGTGGGATTATCTTTTTGATTTCCGACGGCAAGTGGGTCAATTCCCATGAAATGAGCCCCGCTTTTACAGGCTTCCCGCGCGCTATTCTGTTGGGCTTGCCGGTTTTGTCATGGATCGCAATTATGACCGTCATTGTGTTTGGCATAATGATGTCGCGCACCCAATTCGGGCGGTCCATCTTCGCTGTGGGCGGCAACCCCCACGCAGCTGTCTACACAGGGATCGATGTCGGCAAGACGCAGTTTTGGGCCTTCGTCGTATCAGGCGCGTTGGCTGGTTTGACTGGGTATTTGTGGGTTGCGAGATATGCGGTGGCCTATGTGGATATCGCTGGCGGTTTCGAGCTCGAAGTCGTGGCTGCTTGCGTGATTGGCGGGATCTCCATCGCCGGTGGCATCGGGTCCGTCGGCGGGGCCGTGCTGGGCGCGATCTTCCTTGGGTTGGTCAAGAATGCCTTGCCTGTCGTCAACATTTCGCCGTTCTGGCAGCTTGCCATATCCGGCTCGGCAATCCTGATTGCAGTCGCATTCAATGCACGGTCTGGCCGCACCAAAGGCCGCATTATCCTTAAATCCGCAGAGGTCACCCAATGACGGACACAACTATCACCCGCCATATCCCGGATCGGCTAAACAGCCGTGCCGTGCGTGTTTTCAAAAGCTGGGAAGCGCTTTTGCTCGCCGTTGCTATCGCGATCTTTGTGGTGAACAGCTTTGCGTCGCCGTATTTTCTCAGCGCTTGGAACCTCAGCGACGCAACCTTTAACTTCACCGAAAAGGCGATGATCGCCTTCGCAATGGCGTTGCTGATTATCTCTGGTGAGATCGACCTGTCGGTCGCGTCGATTATTGCGCTGGCAAGTACCGCCATGGGATTGGCGATGCAATATGGCGCAGGAACACCCGAACTGGTTGCAATCGGTCTGGCGGTCGGGCTGCTGTGCGGCGCATTCAACGGATTTTTCGTGACCATACTCGGCTTGCCGTCCATCGTTGTGACTATCGGCACGATGAGCCTGTTTCGGGGCATCAGTTTTATCATCCTCGGGGACGGGTCATTCAGTGGCTATCCGTCCAGCTTTTCGTGGTTCGGGCAGGGGTATATCTACTGGGTCTTCACGGTGGAAATGTTGCTTTTCGTCATCATCGCCGCGATCTATGCCGTGCTGCTGCATAAGACGAATTTTGGCCGCGCTGTCTATGCAATTGGCAACAACCCGACCGGAGCATTATTCAGCGGCATCCGTGTGCAACGGGTCAAATTTATCCTGTTCCTGCTGACGGGCCTTATGTCGGGTATCGCGGCGGTCTGTTTGACGTCCCGTCTTGGATCGACGCGGCCCAGCATTGCAACGGGAATGGAGCTTGAAGTCGTGACAATGGTTGTCCTCGGCGGCGTCAATATTCTTGGTGGGTCCGGCACGATCCCGGGCGTGGTCATCGCAGCCTTCGTGATGGGTCTGGTCACCTTCGGGTTGGGTCTATTGAACGTGCCCGGCATCGTGATGTCGATCTTCATCGGTCTGTTGTTGATCGGGGTCATTGCCTTGCCGCGTCTCTGGGCGATGGCTGCCGCACGGCGCAAATCATGACCGCGCGTTACGTTTTTCGCATGCGTCTGAACGATGGCATGGCCGATGAATACAAACGTCGCCATGATGCGATCTGGCCCGAGCTTGTCGATCTGCTGCACGGTGCTGGTGTCAGCGATTATTCGATCCATCTGGACGAGAGCACCAACCATCTGATCGGAGTTCTCACCCGCACCGCCGATCACGGCATGGACGATTTGCCAAATCACCCCCTGATGCAAAAATGGTGGGCCTATATGGGGGACATCATGGAAACGAACGCGGATCGCTCGCCAGTTGCCGTAGCGCTTACACCGCTGTTTCATATGCCATGAAAAGACCGCAACACATCGCCGTCATTGATATCGGCAAAACAAACGCAAAGCTCGCCTTGGTCGATCTGGGTTCATTGACCGAGATTGCTGTGGTTACGCGTCCCAATGTCGTGCTGGCAGGTCCGCCTTGGCCCCATTACGATGTCGATGGACATTGGGCATTCTTGCTGGACGCTCTGGCGACGTTCCATCACGATCACCGCGTGGACGCAATTTCCATCACCACCCACGGTGCCTGTGCTGCATTGCTATCGGCTGACGGAACGCTCGCTGCTCCGATCCTTGACTATGAACATGAATACCCTGCGGAAGTAGTCGCAGCCTATAAGATCATTAAACCCGATTTTGCAGAGACCGGATCGCCAGACATGATCGGTGGCCTGAACATCGGTGCGCAGTTGCACTATCAGTTCACAACCGATCCGACCCTCAAGAATCGGACGGAGCAGATCGTCACCTATCCGCAATTTTGGGGTCACCGCCTGACTGGTGTTGGCGCGACAGATGTCACCTCTCTAGGCTGTCATACGGACCTGTGGAATCCCCATACGGCCACATTTTCCGACCTCCCCGCAACCCTTGGAATCCGCGATAAGATCGCGCCGGTACGTTATCCTAGCGATATACTCGGGCCAATACTGCCGCACATTGCAAAGGCCACGGGGCTTAATCCAAACACACCCGTTTGCGTCGGCATCCACGATTCCAACGCATCTCTATACCCTCATATCATTTCGCGCGACGAACCAGCGTCAGTTATTTCGACGGGGACGTGGGTGATCGCGATGTCGTTGACAGGCGACGCTGGGTCGGCAATTCCGCCACTTGATCCGGCCCGCGACACTCTGGTTAACGTCAACGCACGCGGGCAAGCCGTTCCGAGTGCGCGGTTCATGGGGGGACGCGAATATGAGATCATTCAGAATGGTCACGCATACGCGGTAACTGAGCAAGACGTCGCAAATGTTCTCGACCGATCCTTGATGCTTTTGCCATCAATCGAATCCGGTACAGGTCCGTTCCAAGGCATTGCAATGCAGTGGCAAGGTCAGGAACCCGCCTCTGGATCGGGAGAACGCGCCGTTGCCGTGTCGTTTTACCTCGCCCTGATGGCAGGGACTTGTCTGGACTTGATCAATGGGGCGGGCCCGACGGTCGTCGAAGGACCCTTCGCACGCAATGCAGAATTTGTAGCGATGCTGGAACGCATCACAGGCAGGCCCGTCGTCACAAGCGAAACTGCAACGGGCACAAGTATCGGCGCGGCCTTGCTCTTCCATCAGGATAAATCATGGCCGATGCCTGTCGATGCGGGAATTTCTAACGTTGGAGAGAAGTTTTCGACATACATAGATCGCTGGAAGACGTCGGTTCGATCTCGAGAATAACTTCAAACGAAGACATGGAATAACGGTTGTGTTGCGATCCCGTCCTCACGGTTCTTCACCATATGCGTTCTGAAGTGGTCATCATTGCTGAATATAGAGTTCATGTAAGTCGGCAAAGCAAACAAGTGGCGGCCACTCCGCTTCTATTAACTATGAGGCTTGGCAAAATGTGTCCGATCAGCCCCTAGGTTGGCGTTTGATGGCAACGTCGACAATGCGGGGGCAACCGAAGCATTTTAGCACCATGGTGGGCGGCAAGAGTAGGCGCAAACCACACAAATACCCCAAGTTGCAGTCCAAGGGTGTTCGTCTTATGTTCTATGCGAGTGCCCGTCGCCGGAGAGGTTGAAAACAGCATGAGAGCAAGCTTAAGAAACAAGGCCGTTGCAGTCTGCAATGAAAAGATCGCCAAAAAGGGAGAGGCGGTAGGTCTCTCCTTCTATGCGTTTTTTGCCAACAAGAATGATGACCCGGCCTTACTAATGGAAGCCGCCGAATGGTGGATCAAAACGCACGAACTGGACCACTTTGAAAAAGCGGTAAAAATTCGAGATCTAATCATCTCAGATATTTGATCTGACGCGACTTTGACCGCGAACTGTGAATGCGCCACCCTCTTGTTACCGCGAGTTGCTCGTTCCAAGGATCGCACCACAGAATAGGGATCCTTGGGGCAATGTCTGATGAGGGCTGTTCGCAAGGCTCTAATAATTCGCGCGGTCAGCGGCAACTCTTTACATGTGAAACCATGCGCAGCCCTTTAAGCGAAAGATGCCATGGCAGGGTGGTCCCGAAAACAAAGCGCAGTGGCCGATAGTATGAATTAATCCACTCCAATGCGAGTGTTTCCGCTTTCACTTCCTGCCCCGCCGCATCGAAGACACGGCGGGGCAGTCGATGGTTATTCGGCTGCGACCGCTTGGGGTGCTGCCCCGTTCAGGCGGCCAGAAAGGCGCACCAAAACGATCCCAACCACCACCACTCCGGCGGCGATGTAGGGTGCTGCGGCTAGGCCGATCTCTTCGACGACCAGCCCACCGGCCCATGCACCCCCGGCGATACCAAGATTGAACGCGCCGATGTTCAGGCCAGACGCTACATCGACTGCACCAGGCGAAACCTCGCGCGCAATCTGCACGACATAGGATTGCAATGGCGGTACGTTAGCGAAGGCAAAACCGCCCCAGAAAGCCGCAACCGCGATGGCTGCAATCGGGTTGGTAAGGAACACGCCGAGTGC
This sequence comes from Yoonia sp. D2-7, assembly GCF_055809435.1. Lineage (NCBI taxonomy): Bacteria > Pseudomonadati > Pseudomonadota > Alphaproteobacteria > Rhodobacterales > Paracoccaceae > Yoonia > Yoonia sp. D2-7. The sequence goes on from NZ_CM147912.1 coordinate 1,417,606, forward strand.
GACCAGTGATATCGCAAGGCCCGCAAAGATCACCGTCAGGGACGCCACTGCCCCGATACGGTCGGCCAGTTTGCCACCCGCGATATTCCCTACAGCAACAGATGCACCGTAAAGCAGCAACACCAGACTAACCGCGCCTGCGGACAGGCCTGTGACTTCGTTCAGCATCGGCGCAAGGAAGGTAAAGGCGATGAAGTTACCGCCATAACCGACGGCCGTGATCAGGTAGACCAAAAGAAGGCGCGGCGACGTCAGCACCTGTAGTTGAGCTTTTATCCCCGTTGATGCGGCTTTGGTCAGATTGGCGGGCACCAGAATGGCAGACGCGACAAAACCGATCAGACCAAGTGCTACAACGCCAAGGAAAGTTGACTGCCAGCCAAAGTTTTGGCCGATGAACGTCCCCAATGGCACCCCCGTTACCAACGCAACAGTCAAACCAAGGAACACCAGCGCAATGGCCGAGCTTTCCTTTTCAGGTTCCACAAGATCCGTGGCGATGGTCGAGGCAATGGCAAAGAATACGCCGTGCGCCAGACCAGTGATAAAGCGAGCCGCGACAAGGCTGCCGTAATCCGGTGCGAAGGCGGCATAGCCATTGCCGAGGATGAACAGCGCCAACAGGAGCAGTAACAGTGTCTTGCGCGGCACACGGTCGGCCATGGCGGTTAGCACGGGCGCGCCGATGGTCACGCCAAGGGCATAGAGGCTGACCAGCAGACCGGCAGAAGGAATAGAAACGCCAAGATCGGCGGCGATGGTGGGAAGCAGGCCGACGATAACGAACTCTGTCGTTCCGACGGCGAAAGCGCTGATGGTCAGCGCCCAAAGGGCAAGGGGCATCGGTTATCTCCAATAAATTTGATGTCGACGCCACATATGCCTGTCGCTATCTGTTGCGAGAACAGACAAGTTTGGAATGGATCATTGCAGAAACTGCATGAATTGCTGCGCATGGGGGATTTGGCTGCCTTTGTCGGGATCGTGGATGACGGCGGCTTTGCTGAATCCGCGCGGCGCAGGGGCGTGTCTGCCTCGACCCTCAGCCGATCAATCACGCGACTGGAAGAGCAATTGAAGGTTACGTTGCTAAGGCGCACGACGCGGTCTATCGAGATCACCCCCGAAGGGGCAGCCGTTCTGGCCCAGGCGCGCGAGATTTTGGACCGCAGCGAAGCCCTGCAAGAAATCGCGACCAGCGGGCAGGCTCCCGCCGGCCCTCTGCGTGTAAATGCGCCGGTTCCTTATGTCCTGCATGTTCTTGCCCCGCGACTGGCCGAGTTCCACGCAAAATACCCGGACATTCAGCTGTCGATCGATATGACGGATACGCTGGTGGATCTGATCGGAAGCCACGCAGATGTTGCCATCAGACTGGGTCAGCTGCCGGACAGCGACATGTTGCACCGGCCTTTGGGGCGCGCCGCTTGGAAATTGGTGGCTGCGCCGGAGTATCTCGATCGCAAAGGCTGGCCCGAAACACCCGCTGACCTCGCACGGCTGGAACAAGTGCGCTTCGCAGCACCCGATCATATCAACACATTGCGTTTCGCAGGTCTGGCCGAGCCGGTTACGGTGCCCTCCGCCCTGACTGCGAGCAACGGAGAGGCCGTCCGCCAGTTGGTATTAGGCGGTTTAGGCATCGCCCGCTTCTCCGATTTTATGATCGCAGACGATATACGCGCAGGGCGCTTGGTTGAGCTGTTCCCCGGACAGCTTTCAGCGGACCCACTGAATATTTCAGCGCTCTACCTCACCCGCGTCTCGGGCCTGCGCCGGTTGGGTGTTTTTCTGGATTGGTTGGGGACCGTTGCTCGATGTTAATTCAAGCGTGCGCCTTGTCATCATGTATAACGCGTCCGAGCAAAGCGTGGCCTCCAAAAGGAGGCCCTACCAAGCTTATATGGACATATTTTTGGATGTCGGCTTTCTGGAAGTTGCACTGCAGCAGCGCGCCGCCATGTGAACGGCTGGTTAGGGCCGGAAGGAGCCCTTTCTGCAATATTCCGAAGGAATTGGAATCCATGACATTTTCACGGCGTCGCTCTTCGAGTAGAAGCCTTGGGCGATGTAGTTGATGATGCCGACACACCGGCATCCATAAATTCAGGAAACACGTCCTTGTCGATTCGGGATTACAGACGTCTGATGATCTTACTGATTGCCGGAGCTATGGTTGCGGTTTCTGTGTGGGTAGTTTTTTTTGCAACATGGAGAAAAGTTTGAACCCGAGAAATGGAAGTCTTGGGAAGAATCGGAACTTTCCTGGACCCTCCGTTGGGACATGATTAGGTGACCTACAACGGAACCATAATTTACGTGGGATGTCCAAGAGCCAGATTCTTGATCTATTAGGTCCGCCTGACAGCATCTCTGCTACCGAATTTTCGTACTATTTGGATTATTCTCGGAGAGCGATTAATACGGGACGGCTTACATTATTTTTTGGAAGCGATCAGCTTGTGTCCGAAGTAAGTGTTTGGGACGGCTAGGAGGAATGACTGCAAAGCCCCGCGATGTGCGAGTTCGATCGTCTCTGGATTTTGCAATCGCAGCGAATGACTGCAATAACGGGCTACACCGCAGCAACTTGACCGGTAGACCAAGGTCGGCTCTGGGCCGTCTGGCTTAGTCAGAAACGGTACTAATACTACGATTGCGTCGATTTGTTCCGGTACTCATGGGTACTAGGAGCACAGTTCTTTCGCCATTGCATACGAGATGGAGTGTCTAGCTTGACCGCAAGGGACGATGCAGGTCAGGTATGTTATTGATTCAAAAATAATTTGCCGGCGCGCCCTATTGAACACCTTGCAAAAGCCTGATCCGTTTCTGGCGCAATGCCTGTCCGTCGATCTCGAAATCGATCCCAAAACGGCACGCGTCTTCGATTTTGCTGCGGTGTGGAGTGATAATACACCTGTTATCAGATGCCAAAAAGATATGAATGCGGCGCTGGACCGCCTGGAGTCGACCCTTGGCAAAACAAGGCATCTGATCGGACACAACATTCTGCGCCACGATCTGCCGCATTTGATGGCCATGCGGCCCCGTCTAGCGAGCCTCGCGCAGGCGCCAGTTGACACACTTTGGCTCAATCCGCTGGCCTTCCCACGCAATCCCTATCATCACTTGGTCAAACACTACCACGATGGGCGTTTGCTATCGGGACACGTGAACGATCCAGAGGCCGATGCGCGGCTGGTTTTTGAAGTGCTGGGTAACCAATTGGACGCATTTCGCGCGTTAAACGCGAAATCGCCGGAAGCGATAGCCGCCTACCATTATCTGACCACACGCAGTGAGCAGGATCTTGGCTTCGACGCCTTGTTCACGCATGTGCGGGGCACGGACGTCCCCTCCGCCGAACAAGCGCGGCAGAAGCTTTGGCGGTTGCTCGACGGCGAAGCCTGCGCCGCGGCGCTGGGACGCATACTAGAGCAGGTCGGCTCGCCAAAAACGGGATGGCCGCTGGCCTACGCGTTGGCGTGGATCTCGGTTGCAGGCGGCGAGTCCGTCATGCCACCTTGGGTGCGGATGCAGTTCCCTGATGCCGCGCGCATGATCAAAGGACTACGCGACACGACTTGCGACGCACCGGACTGTGCCTGGTGCCGCGAGAAAAGCGATCCGGTAAGAGCCCTATCACGTTGGTTTGGTTTCGACGGCTTCCGTCCGACACCCACCGACACAGACGGTCGCCCCCTGCAGGAGCGCATCGTCGATGAAGGTATGCGCGGGAAAAGTGTGCTGGGTATTTTGCCGACCGGTACTGGCAAATCCGTTTGCTATCAGATCCCTGCATTGGCAAGGTTTGAACGGACTGGCGCGCTAACAGTCGTGATCTCGCCACTGGTTGCACTGATGGCCGATCAAGTGGCGGGCATGGAACGCACAGGCATCTCGTCTGCGGTCACGGTGAACGGGATGCTTTCGCTGCCGGAGCGTCAGGACGCGCTGGAAAAGGTCCGCATGGGTGACGCGGCTATGCTGCTGATCTCTCCCGAGCAGCTTCGGAGTGTATCGGTCCGCTCGGTCTTGAAACAGCGCGAGATCGGGCTTTGGGTGCTCGACGAGGCGCATTGTGTCTCGAAATGGGGTCACGATTTTCGACCTGATTATCGTTACATCTCACGGTTTATCCGGGAAACGGCGGGTGACGATGACTCGGTGCCAATCATCTGCTTGACCGCGACAGCTAAACCCGAAGTGGTCCGCGATATCCGCGACCACTTTCAAAAACGGCTTGGAACGGATCTCCTGTTGCTCGATGGCGGTGCATCGCGGACCAACCTCAGCTTCGAAGTGCAATCGACCGGTAAGAGGACGAAGCTTGCCGACATTCTGGAGGTCATCGAGCAGCGATTGCCACCTGAGGGCGCGTCCGGTGCAGTCGTCTATTGTGCCACCCGCAAGTCAACAGAAGACATCGCGCAATTTCTGCAACAGCAGGGCCTGTCAGCTGAAAGGTATCACGCGGGCCTGACTCCGGATGAGAAGAAAACAATTCAGGAAAAATTCCGCGTTGGTGAGCTGCGGGTCATCGCGGCCACAAATGCGTTTGGCATGGGCATCGATAAACCTGATATCAGGTTGGTCGTGCATGGCGACATTCCGGGGTCGCTCGAAAATTATTTGCAAGAGGCTGGCCGCGCAGGGCGCGATCGCGATCATGCGAATTGCGTATTGTTGTATGCACCCGATGATGTGGAGCGGCAATTTCAGCTTTCTGCGCGATCCCGGCTCGACAGAAAGGAAATAAGCGCGATCCTGAAAGCTGTGCGCCGCATGGATCAGCGCATGCGGAGCACAGGCACGATCGTAGCCACCTCAGGCGAGATCGTGCGGCAGGAACATGACCGCGAATTCCAGCGTGAGAGTGCGACCGATGACACTCGGGTCAAAACGGCGCTGTCCTGGCTGGAAGAAGCCAAATTGCTATCGCGCGAGGAAAATCGAGTTCAAGTCTTCCCGTCCTCGCTTCGCGTGCGCAGTCTTGACGAAGCCGGTGCAAGGATCGACAAGGCAGAGATCACCGGCGTGCGCCGAACACAATTGATTGACCTCGTGCGCCACCTGATGAGTGCTCCGCCGGACGAGGGAATTTCCACGGACGAGTTGACCGGCGTGAGCGGCTTGACAGGGGGGCAACTGACTAAGGCGCTCGCCGATCTCGAAACCCTCGGTATCGCGCGGAACGATACGGCCGTCACAGTGTTCGTGCATTCGGGCGTGGCCGATGACACGCGCAAGCGTTTGACACAGGCAACAAGGTTGGAAACCGATCTCATTGCCGCGATGCGAGAGGACGCGCCAGACGCCGAGGATCAAGGTAGCACCCCCTTTAACTTGCAGCTGGCCAGCCAAAAGCTACGCGACGCGGGTCATAGCCAAGTGCGACCAGACGTGGTTGAGAAGTTGTTGCGGGGAATGGCCCGCGATGGACGCGACCTCGACGGTGGCAAGGGCAACATACGCCTGCGCAAGGCGTCGCGTGATACGCTCTTTGTGGCCTTGCAGCGCGCGTGGTCCGTCCTCGAAGGATCCGCCGCGCTACGCAGGCAGGCCGGTGAGGCGCTGGTCGCGCATTTGCTAGGACGGCTCGAAAAGGGCCAGCGCGGCAAGGATCAGCAGGTCGAAACCACACTGGGTGACATGCTGGCAAGCCTTACGGGCGATGCTTTTCTGCTGGGGCAAGTCAAAGAAATGACTCGGCTGATGGACCGGGCACTTTTGTGGCTGCATGAGCAAGACGTGGTGACGCTTGGCAAGGGCCTGACCGTATTTCGGCCCGCGATGACGGTGCAACTTGCACCGGGCAAGACGCAGTTCTTGGTCAAAGATTTTACGCCGCTGCAAGAACACTACGATGAGCAGACGATCCAGACCCATGTGATGGCGGCTTACGCAGAAACCGGGTTGTCCTCCATGCCCGATGCCATGCGCCTCTCCGACGACTACTTTGAACTCGATCATGAAGGCTTCATGGGGCGCTGGATGAAGGGGCAAACCACCGAGGTAAAGCGCCAGACAACGTCCAAGTCATGGGCCTCTGTGGTCGATTCACTCGGGAATCCCGTGCAGCAGAAGATCGTTGCCGACGACAGGGACGCGACAAACGTTCTTGTCCTAGCTGGGCCGGGATCCGGCAAGACCCGGGTCTTGGTGCACCGCATTGCCTACCTGATCCGAGTGCGCCGCGAAGATCCGCGCAGTATCCTTGTGCTCAGCTATAACCGCCATGCTGCGGTCGAAATTAGGGCGCGGCTGCGGCACCTGATTGGCGATGAGGCTTTCGGCGTGACGGTGTCGACCTGCCACGCGATGGCCATGCGATTGGTCGGAGCCAGCTTCGCCGGATCACATGCCGAGAGCCGTGATTTCGACGGCATCGTCATGGAAGCGGTCCGGCAGTTGAATGGCGATGGTCTGAGCAAGGCTGAGGCAGAGGCGCAACGTGAGACACTGATCCAAGGATATCGCTGGATCCTTGTTGATGAGTATCAGGACATAGGGTCGGAGGAGTACGCCCTGATCGCAGCCGTCGCAGGGCGTACGATTGAAGATGAGGACATGAAACTCAGTCTCTTCGCCGTGGGTGATGACGACCAAAACATCTATGCTTTTGCAGGCGCGTCGATCCGCTACATTCGCCAATTCGAACAGGATTACCGCGCGCGGCCGGAATTTCTCGTCGAGAACTACCGCTCATCCGACCACATCATCACAGCATCGAACATGGTGATCGCGGGCGCTTCCGATCGCATGAAGCGAGGCCACGATATCACCATCGACCGAATGCGGCGCAAGGAACCCTCAGGCGGTTTTATGGCTGAGCGTGATCCCGTCGGGCAAGGACGGGTTCAATTGCTGCAATGCCTGCCAGGTGAGCGCGCACAGGCGGTTGCCGCCGTGACAGAGTTGCAGCGGCTGGCGGCTTTGGAACCCGGTTGGAACTGGTCGCGCACAGCGATCATTGCGCGCAATTGGCAGCAGCTCGCCCCGATACGCGCTTATGCCGAGGCGCAGGGCATCCCGGTTGAAATGGCCAACGAAAGCCTGCCCAGCCTGTGGCGCCTGCGCGAAATGCGGCAATTCATTGAAAGCATCAGCCGAGACCGGACCCGGCTTTTGGATGTGACGGATTTGCTCGGCGTCGTGAATGCCTTGCCGCGCAACCGCTGGGCAGACCTGATTGCTGAGGGCGTCGCTGCTCTTGTGCAGGAAATCGGCACAGGGTCGGCCTCAGTCCCCGATCTCGTCGAGTGGTTCGGCGAGTGGGCGCGGGATGCACGGGGCGAGCAACATGGGCTGATGCTCATGACGGCTCACCGCGCCAAGGGCTTGGAGTTCGACGACGTTGTGATCCTGAACGGTGGCTGGGACAGGCCCTCACGGAATGAGGATCTCGACGCGCCGCGCCGCTTGTTTTACGTCGCGATGACGCGCGCACGCCGCAGTCTTGCAGTCATGACCCAGGGTGCACACGCCTTTTTGCCCGCTGAAGGGGCCAGCATCCTACGCAGGCACGCCGCCTTACCCGACGTGGAGCAATTGCCGCCGGATCGAACGTATCTTATGCCTGATATGGGCCAGGTCTTCATCGATTGGGCCGGTCGCTTGCGCAAAGGAGATGCCTGTATCGAGGCCATTACACAGGCGCGGACGGGTGACCCTATCACCATGAGCCAGCAGAATGGTCGCTGGTGGGTGAACGATCAGCAGGGAAGGAGGCTGATCGGCATGAAAGGCGGATGGAGGATACCGGATGGGCAACGCCTTGTTTCGGCGGTGATAGGGGCGATCGTCGTGCGGTATGCCCATGAAAGCGGTGAAGAGCATCGTGCAAAACTGCAGCAAGATCGATGGGAACTCGTCCTGCCCGAAATTGTGCTGGAGAAAGTTCCTTCGGTCTAAGGTATGGCGTTCGAGCAATTGAGTGCTCTGGTGAGCAGTAAATTGCTCTAGCAGCTTTCTGCTCACTTTCACCGACGCGACGCATTGCGCCGCAGAACTGACCCGTTTCGATGGGCCTCAGTGCAGCGAGCGCCAGTTCCAAACGCTCTGATTGGCCGAAACGGACAATACAGAATGATGCCTAAATCTGCTTTGCCCTACCATCTTGACCTCCTATTCCCCTACCAGGACCCAGCACAATCCCAACTGGTCCAAGCAAAGCTCAAGAATGCCAAGGAGAGGGCCAGGCGAAACAAACGCTGACGTGGGCTTCATGAGATCTCAATCAGGACAAGACTTTTTAGCTGCCGTCAATGTCCGGTTCGGAGGAGCGCACAGCAGGATGCCATTCTATGACCGAACGGCAGCTTAGGGCCGTCAATGTTGGTCGGGTCAAGTACGGTTGGCTGGATAGCTGCGATGTGGCTAACGGCAGGTATGAGCCCATAAGAACGGATGCTGCTGAAATACTAATGTCTGCTAATGCCCGACCGTCAACGCTGTCCAATACTCGGGGATGATTGCTATGGTTGCAGCCAACGATGGTTCCTCTGATCTGATTTGCTCGCGACTTACACCGAGAATCGCCTTTACCCCGTCCGCCACATCGAAAGAGAGCATGCAGCTTGCGCCTTGCCTGTGGGTTTCGGTTTTGTCGGGACTATAGAAGCACGTGACCCGCCCAGACCCAAGTGTTGTTGCAGCATAGCGTGCGGCCAGTTCAGGCTCGTCGCGATCAGACGGACCGGGCGTTGCATCTGTCCGCAATGAGAACTTCATCGCTGGCAGGTCGCGACACCAGATGCCACTTGCTTGATCGAGACGGATTTCAGCGCACCAATGATCGATTTTCTCTTGTGTTAGACAGTAGTCGCCGAGGCGGCACTCTATGTCCACTGATGAAACACTAATAATCCGAAAGCTGATCGGATCATGGCGTTCATTAAGCAGCGCCTCATCAGGTTTGGTCAAAATGCTTCCGGGATTGGTCAGGTTGGTGGAGCACCCAAGGTATCCAGGGCGGCAGTTATGGAATACATGCAGGCGCGGGCTGGCAGGAAATGCTACTTGATGTCCGGCCAATGTACCTTTGAAATCTGCACGTATGATCGCCTCGGCACGGGCATCGCGGTCTTCCGCGAGTTGGCGCTTGGCTATCTCACGCTGCGAAACTGGCAATAGCGTCAACGTCGCAACTATCCCGACGAGTGCGGTGCCCACAGCCCAACTGACCCAGGCCGCGCGCCCCTTCCCGATCAGTAGCACAGCCGAAGCTCCAGCTACGCCGAGAGCGGCACTGGTGGCCAAAAACGGAACCAGCATGACTGGCCCCAGTGCAAAGAAAGCAAAGTTCAGAGCTGAGCCGATGCCCTGTATGGGCGTGTTACCCGGCCCAAGCAGCAGCGCTAGAGGCACGCCACCCAGCACCATCCCCCAGATCAGAGCTCTTCGTGGCTTGCCAACAAAGCGTAGGGAGAGGGTGAAGCCAGTAATAAATCCCAAGAAAATGAACAGTAGCATAGCGTCCCTGTGGCTGTTGTGCTGATCCCTTAACCGGGTCAACCGAAAAATAAACGACCTTTTTCAAAGTTTGGCGGAGAACACGAAAGCGGCCATTGGAACAAATGCAGCGAAAGAGCGCTTTGTCCGCATTGTGTGAATCCGCCCATCACCTGATTTTGCGAACGCAGCGAATGTCGGCAAAGCGGGCTGCAATCGCAGCATCGCGATCGAGTGCTGGGAGTCCGCTAATGGGATGTACCCGCTGCTTCACCCAGCAGGTTAGGCTGAGCCTAGTTTCACCTGCATATAGGGGAAGTAGCATGGCGAAGACTGAATTTGACGAGCTCATGTCGATTGGTGTCGATATTGGCAAAGATTGTCTGACGCCAGCTCTTATGGGGCCAAATAGGGTGGTTTGCTAAGAGAGGGTTTGTTGCTCATCGTAACTACTGAGGAGTGGACGATGAGAAAGACAACGAAGACACTCGGCGAGAAGATCGTCAAAGACATCAAACGCGCCACGCGCAAGCATTATTCATCCGAAGAGAAGATCAGGATCGTGCTGGATGGCCTGCGCGGCGAGGACAGCATTGCTGAGCTGTGCCGTCGCGAAGGGATATCGCAGGGCATCTACTACAAGTGGTCGAAGGACTTCATGGAGGCCGGTAAGAAGCGGCTGGCTGGGGACACGGCGCGTGCGGCAAATACTGACGAGGTGAAGGAACTGCGTCGCGAGGCAAAGGACCTCAAAGAGGTGGTTGCGGAGCAAACGCTCGAACTCCGCTTGCTCAAAAAAAGCATGTTCGGGGATGGGGACGACCGCGAATGAGGTATGCAGCATCTGAGAAGTTAGAGATCATCCGGCTGGTCGAGGAAAGCCATCTGTCGGCACGTGTGACGCTGGCCAAGCTGGGTATCCCACGCACGACGTTCTACCGTTGGTACGGTCGGTACCTGCAGCGCGGTGAGGCCGGATTGCAGGATCAGTCCCCCAAGCCCAAGCACGTTTGGAACCGCGTGCCTGACGAGGTGAAGCGCAAGGTTGTCGACTTCGCCTTGCAGGAAACGGAGCTGTCACCGCGCGAGCTGGCAGTGACGTTCACGGATCAGGGACACTATTTTGTCTCAGAATCCACAGTGTACCGGGTGCTGAAGGCCCATGATCTGATCACCAGCCCTGCCTTCATCGTCATCAAGGCAGCCAGCGAGTTCAAAGACAAAACAACTGCGATCAACCAGCTTTGGCAAACAGACTTCACCTACATCAAGGTATTGGGCTGGGGCTGGTTCTACCTCAGCACGGTCCTCGACGATTACAGCCGCTACATCGTCTCCACTGCCCGGCAGGGTATTGCGCAGCAATGTCCCGAGAGCGATGGAAGCTTTGCACGAACATGCGGGCTGAAGACGTGACGGATACACTGGACCTCGCATTGCAGGCATCCGGCTGCGATCAGGTTCACGTCGTTCACAAGCCACGGCTACTGAGTGACAATGGCTCAAGTTATGTCTCAGGTGATCTGGCTGAATGGCTGCAGGACAAGGGCATGAAGCACTCGCGCGGTGCGCCGTATCATCCGCAAACCGAAGGCAAAATCGAACGCCGGCACCAAACCCTCAAGAACCGCATCTTGCTGGAAAACTACTTCTTGCCCGGCGATCTCGAACGCCAAATCGAAGCCTTCGTCGAACACTACAATCACCAGCGTTACCACGAGAGCATCAACAACGTCACACCCGCCGATGTCTACTTTGGCCGCGACAAAGCCATTCTAAAACAAAGGGAAAGGATCAAACGAAAGACGCTCGAAACGCGGCGCTTGCATCACCGCCAGCGTGCCGCATAATCAAACAAACCAGATGAGCCAAACTCTCTCTTAGATTAGGCCGCCATTGGTTCCAAAAACTCTGACGACGGACAGAGCCGAATGGATCATTCGACATCGTTTTGATTGATCGGACATTGCACATGCTGTCTCGGCAAGCACGCCGCTCGACGCTCAAGACGATGCTTGACCACGTAAGCAAGCAAGGATGCCTTTTGATCGCAGACGAAGTCTCCAACATTGAAGACTTCGAGATGGTTGTATCGGAACATCCTTTCCGCTGGAAAACGGAATTGTCTCAACGCGGGAACCTGTTCTTGCGCCGTGACTGATATATAGGTTTGGACTTTTTCCGTACCTGAACTGCAGTTGCAAACACGGCAATGCGTCGCAGAACAGGCTAGAGGTCTGCTCTGCGAATGAATTCTCATTACGCTACGACTACCCCAATGGCGGGTTTCTAAAAAGTTTACTTCTGCGGGTCGACGGCGAAAGGGACAAAGCGCCAAGTGGTTATAGATGAATGGCGCGACTACTATCGCAAAACTCACCATGTTCGCTCTTACTACAATCCTTGTTCACCTGGATCATAGTTCATTTAGCGCAGCGATAGAAAAAGGGTTTTACGCAGGTGCCGAGACCGGGAGACATACTATCGAATTGGCCGGCCTGTATGCCTGGAAACTTCGGCCCGCACTGGTCATTGATGGACATCGAAGGCAAAAGCTCTGGCCAAATTCTTGAACCCATAATGGTGGAGCAAGGCTGGATCGGTCGCGCTGATGCAATTGGTTTTGTCTTCCCATTTTTCTGGCCGAGAATAACTACAATGTCCAAGCGGTGGATAGACAGATAGCTTTTGTGATGAGTGAGAGGTTCGAGGGGCCACTAGGCCCCTCGATATGATCTTCAAAATAGAAAATCTTCGATACATGCAGCAGTCGTACAGCTTGCGAGCTCTTCGAGGCTCATCGCCATATCGCCAGACGTAATAGTTTCCATTTCGCCAGAAACACTTGCGGTGCCGGCGAGGCTGACAACGCCTGTCATTTCCAAAACTTGGACATCTGGACCGTCTTCCATGCTCGCCGTCGCTGAAAGAACGGCGCGGCTCATTGTTGATCCTGTCTGAACGCTGGGGTTCGAACCAAAATTGAACACAAAGCTATCTGACGCGCCGAATCCAGTATCATCGAAATCGTCTTGACCGATGTTGCCGGATGCAGGTGCTGACATTGTTCCGCCAGTTTTATTGTTTGTGACAGAAAGGCTGTCGAACCCAAATTCGAGCGATGCCATAATTTGCGCGATATCGAACGGCGATGTGGGAGACGTTTCCGGTTCCGACATCATAGCTGTTTCGAAAACTGGTGTTTCTTCGACCGGGGTTGGTGTAACTACGGTTCCCCCAGATACTGCGTTTTCGATGGCCATGTCGTCGACCGCCGCTGATCCTCCGCCAGAGAAATTGCCTTCACCTTCGACGTCAACGGACACACCGTCTTCTTCGCTTGCGACGGCATCAACCTCAACACGGCTTGTGGATGACGCATTGGTCAGGTTGAAATCGCTTGTCGTGTCGTCAGTGTCATTCGCCGCAAGAGAACTTGGGTTCATAAAGCCGCGTGCAGATAGGAAATCTTCAAGCGTGAGCCTGTTTTGCGCAGCCGTATCGGTGCTAGGCGTAGGTTCATCGACAACCGCAGCCGGCGCGTCTACAACTGTAAGCGCAGGTTCATCAGACGGTGCAGGCGCGACAGTCTCAGGTTCTGGGATGACGACGTCATTCGCAGCTGTCGTGCCAAAGTTTTGTGTGACAAAAACAGTGTCCAAGAGTTGGCCGTCATCTACGAATTCACCGGATTCGATACCAATACCGATCTCTTTGAACTCTGGGTTCAAAAGATTCGCGCGGTGTTCTGGACTGTTCATCAGGTTATTATGAAGACGCACAACTTCATCCGAGAAGCCGTCGTCGCCAGCTTCACTGACCCATGCGATATTTTCGCCTGTCAGCCATCTGCCTTCCAATTCGTAACCCGCATCTTCGATACGTTCGCGCGAGGTAGACCCACCTGCGCCGCCATGGCTAAAGACGTCGTTTTCGAGCATCCAAGCGCTATGATTTTCGCTTGATGCATTCAGCTCTGAGTTGATGGCGAGTGGATCTATCCCAACGGCCGCGCGTTCTGCGTTGATCAGTTTGAGCATTTGCAGCTCGTATACATTAGCTAGTGACATGGTGTGTTCCCTGAGTGGTTTTTGGACCCATCATGGCTTTCGGTTTAACCCTTCACCATGGCCCAACACCTTGTTAATATGGAGCAAGAGTTCATCAAAGTACGCTATTTCGCTAAGCGGAATAGCAGTACGACAAAGGCGAAAACCAGCTCAGTCTTTGGGGGTTCGAACCTGAATGTCTTGGAATGTTCTCAAATCCCCAAGATGCTCGCTTAGGTTGATTTGCTTCAATAGCTTGCTGCCAATTGCGCCTTCAACTTGACGACAGTCCCGGCTGGACAAACAAATGAAGAAAACGTCTGCTGATTTGGAAAAAATCGGAACCCACAAAAAGCGATGTTCTGACAACCGCACAAAGCTGCACCGCTTGAGCTTGTTTAAAAGTGCGTCGGCTTTTGTACGTTGAGCGTCGTCAAAACGATCGGTCCCGACAGAAACACGCGCATATTGCATCACCCGCAATAAGAAGTCGCAACAATCTGAGACCAGTGTTTGATCCCCCGTGCCATAGACACTGTCATCAACGAGTTCGGCTTTTGACGTCGTTCTCTGCTGAAAAATATGGGTCTGAAAAGTCCGGAAATCTATGCATGTCTTGAGAAATTGAGTCAGCTTTTCAATTTCCGGTTTTGGTTCGACTTTGGCGCATAATTTTGCTTCGACCTTGGACGTCAAAACGTACTCCCGACCGTTCAGGCGTAGCCGGACCCACCCGCCGTTTTGCAACGTCTTGAGGCCCCGAAAGGTGGCAGAGCGGCTAAAACCACTACGTTCGGTCAATGCATCAAGCGTTATTGGCCCATAGGCCGCAATGTTCTCTAACAGATCAAACAAACGCGATTGCATTGCTATGTCTCTCTTTGCGGAGGATGAGATTGTTTTGAACCAGGGAACCATTCTGAGACAGGTAGATGTTAGGTGAGGTTCATCAGTCGATGTCTCGACTGTCTTTTTGCGTGGTGAGACAAGACAGGTGTCATGTTTAAGATTGATGCGCAGGCCCGGAAGGCGGGCTGCGGAGCATGTAACCTACGCCTCGACTGGTTTCGAACAACTGGTCGACATCATGGTATGCGCCCATTTTACGCCGAAGTCGGCTGACCAACCCATCGATAGAGCGATCATTCCCAGCCCAATCGCCACCCCGGATCGCATGTATCAAATTATCACGCGTCAGCACGCGATCCTTGGCGCTTAGCAAGGCTACCCAAAGTTCGAACTCTAGTTTCGTTAACTGAACTTCAGCTTTGCATGGGGCGTACAGTTTCCGGGTGGCAAAGTCTGTCAGCCATCCACCAAAAAGTGTGCGTGATCCATCTGACATCGGGCCAGCATTTGTCGGTTCGGGACAGGCCAACCGCCGGATCAGGCTTTTGATGCGCGCTAAAAATTCTGTGCGTGCGATTGGCTTTTCGACGTAATCGTCAGCGCCAAGTTCTAACGCGACAACCTTATCCAGTTCTTCGACTTTACCTGACAAAACAACAACGCCGGCTCTGCCGCGCTCTCGTATTTTTCGGATGATGTCATGCCCATGCCCGTCAGGCAGCAAGAGATCGACGATATAGAGGCTGAAACTCCGAGATTTGGCGTTGCGATCATACTGATACCGCGTGCGTGCGCATTCGACACTGTAACCCTGCGCGACAAGCATTTCAGTGACCTCCTCAGAAAGCTCGATATCATCTTCAACAAGTAAGATATCAACTCTATTTTTCATTGAGCCCCCAGCTGCGTCTCAGACGTGAATGACGTATGAGATGTTGTGAGGGGATAGCATAGTGATAGTCCAGTCGATGATCGTTCATCGGCAATATCTTCACATAACCTTCATATAAAGGCGGCGGATTTCAGCTTTTTACACAGAATCTACACATTCTGCGGCTTGGCTATTTATCTTTATTTCGTAAGCGCGTTAGACCGGTCCACGCCCCTTGGCATAAGGACTGAAGACCTGATAAACCTCTGGCTCAAGATAAATTTGCATAAGTTGATGAAGACCCACGAATTGGCTACACGCGCTGTGCTTGGATTGGTATTTTGCGCCTTTGCATTTTGGGGTAACTACCAAAATTTCGGTGTTGTCGCGGGCACGTACCACTTTTTCGGATCCATTGGGGTTTGGGCGGCGTTGGCAACTTTAGGGCCAAGATGGGGATTGTTAACCGCCTTGATCGGTGCCGCACCCGCAGCAACAAGTCTAGGTTCCTGGCCGGTGGCACTGCTATTCTTCCTTGAGTTACTTTTTGTCGTGGTACTGACAAGCAGAGTAAGAATACTGGCCAGTCGCATAACTGCGTGTGTCTTAATCTACTGGATTGTTTTCGGCATCCCTGCGTCATTCCTAGTGACGACCATCTGGGGTGATGGGGAATGGATATTCGCGATATCAGTGTCGCTATACTTCGCTCTCAATGGTGTTTTGAACGCAATGATCGCCGCGTTGTTAGTTAACACACTCATCATAGTGCGCCCAAATTTCCCGGTTGCCGAACACTCAAAAAGGAATAACTCCTACACCAATATCCTTCAGGCGGGCATTGGCCTACTCATTTTGGTTCCCATAATGACGGTGGGTTTTCTTGTTTTCAGGCAAGAATTTTCTCTGATTGGGCAGGGGGCAGAAGATGATTGTGTTTGTATCAATTGCTTTTGCCATGGAGGCTTGGACATCTTCGCGGGGAGCAAGGGATCACACGTGTCTTTCTTGGATATGCTACTTTGGTACAAGGCAGTGCTGAGCGAAAGTACTTGGGCCGATGGTTCGACTTTAATTCAGCGCGATATGGTGATCTCGCAACACGAAAAAGTTACACGACTGCTCCATAATTGGCTGCGTTTCCTTGCGCTGGTTTTTTATCTTATGATGGTGATCGTTGTAGGCGGTCAGCTTATTTACTTCCTTTTTCGGAGGTGGATCGAAAGGTTTGCGTTGATTGCAGAAAACTCACTGCGCGAAGGTACATCAAGTAACACAGTGCTAAATGAAAATTTCTACGAAGATAGACAGATTTCGATTTGGTTAGGGCGCTTTGGCCAAGCCGTTCAAAATGCAGAACGTGGCGCGACCCGCGCGCAATACAATTTCGAAGCACTGATTACAAAGGCGTCTTCGCCGATCCTCGCCATCAACGATTACGACCAAGTTATAGAGTGGAACCCTGCTCTGTGCGCTTTAACTGGCTATAGTCGCCAAGAAACGTTGGGAAAGTCGCTGTCGGATATGGTTGAGAGCCAGTCTAGTAAGTTCGCGCAGAGTTTTGGCGGCGATCCAGCCGATCTAGTTTTAGATATCCGAGCAAAGAATGGGAAGCTCATGCATCTAGTTGCCAGTCAGTTACCAATCGTTTCAGAAGGGCAGAGTGATGAAGTAGAAAATGTGCAGCAGAACAAAAAATATTATATTGCCCGCAACGTGAGCGAGCTTCGAGATTCGCAAGCGAAACTCATTCAAGCGTCCCGTCTTGCCGCTTTGGGAGAAATGGCGAGTTCCTTTGCCCATGAATTGAATCAGCCGCTCAATATTATTTCTATGTCAGCGGGGAATTTTCTAGAACGAGCAGGAACAGCCGACCTGCCTTTAGAGTACGCGATCCAAAAAATGCAACGCGTCGAAAAACAGGCTTTGCGAGCTGGGAAGGTTATCCAAGGAATTCGTAAGTTTGTTCTCGAAATCGGCGACCAAGGCGAAACCCAATTTGATCCTATTGCCCGCACGCGATCTGCAATAGATCTGCTCCAAGAGCAGTTAAGGCTGGATAGCATTTCAATCGTTCTTGACTACGACCATGATGATCTGAGGCTTTCTGGCCGCCCAATTCTGTTTGAACAAACCATGCTGAACTTGATTACGAATTCCCGGCAGGCTATGCGTAACCAAAGCAATCTTGATCGTTTGTTGTGTATTCGTTTCGTTGTCGAGGCAGATTTATTGATCATTACTGTAGATGACACTGGGCCTGGCATTCCAACCCACCTCAAAGATCGTGTGTTCGACGCATTTTTCTCCACAAAAGTGCATGAAAACGGCACTGGCATCGGGTTGTATCTTAGTCGCACTGTTGTTGAGGCCATGGATGGAGAAATTCGTGCGCTTGATTGTGACGTTGGAACCTGCATAGAAATTCGGTTTCCAGTGACCAGGTCGCTTGGTTCTATACCATGACAGGGTATCTTGCGGGTAAATCTTTCTCAGCGCTGATCGTTGATGACGAAGAAGATTTTGGCGCAGAGCTTGTCGAAGCGGTTGAGCTGATGGGCGGACATACCACTTACTTTTCATGCCCATGTCGATGTCTGACTTACCTGTGCAAACAACGGCCATTTTTTGACGCAGTCATTGCGGATCTGGCGATGCCGAAGATGAACGGGATCGATTTCCTAGAGCTTGCAGTCAAATATATCGAAAACACACCCGAACTGTTCATCATAACAGGCCTGGCTGAATTCGAAGGTAAAGAACTGAAAGACTGCGAAAATCTGACATTACTGAATAAACCTCTTACCTTACGAGATTTAAGAGAAAAAATAGGGCGTTCATTGAGCAAAAGATGATCAATGAACGCCCCAGTCGGAGTAGTCTTGGCATTGGTTCATGATGAGTAGTTAGGATTTGTCTGCAAGGTCAGTTTTGGAATGCGTAGTTTCGTATAAAATTATGCCTCAAATGGTCGCGATATCCGATTTTGTGCTTTCATTCGAAGACTTTCAAATCTGCTACCCCATTTTGCGTCGGCTTCGACAGCAAGTTGGACGGCCGCAATGAGCGCCTGAATCGTTTGGGGTTCTGAGGTAACGCAGTCGGCATAAATCGTCGGATGTTTCCAAGTATTCTCTGACCGCGCGGTGTCGCCTATCATCAAGATAGGAATACGAATATCCAGCATACGCAGGAGACGGACATAACTTTCAAGACGTTGATCTGTCATTGTACAGTCCATACGAATGACAACCAGTCCAAAGTCGCTAGGGTCAGTTGAAATGTCCTGAAACGCGCTCCCTAAGCTGGATGTATAGGCAACCTCAAAACGTAGACGCACTAGGTTCGCTAGGACGGTGTTAAACGATGCTTTGTCGCATGCGACACACATAACGTTCATTACCTTTAGACCATAAAATTCTGAAGTTTGCGGGGTCCCTAAACGGTCCTGCGGGGGCTGTATTAGGCGTATGGTACGGTCAAGCTTATTGATTTCCATAATAGGTCCACATCATAGTCGTTCAATCGATGAGGGTTTTCTATTTGCGCAATTTTGAATGTGTATGTAGCTCGTGTGTAATTATCGTGTAAGCTCGTGCGATCTACACATCAGCTTAGTGCCCGTCGTCAGACAATATTGGCAACCAATGCTTAGAATACAGAAACTGGCTGAGCAGACATGTTGGCAACTGATCCATCGTACCTTGGCCGGTACGTAGTTGAGAGCAGTTTTAAGTCTTCCAATTTCTTAGATGCCCGCGACAGCCATAAGGCCCTTGCGGGTTTTTGCATTTTATCCCCCCACAATCGCGTTCGAGCTCAAAGATTGAAGGAAATGGACCTGTCACGGTTTGATGCTGCTCCTTTGCTAGCATTTATTGCCCCAAAGGAGACTAATTATGGGACTAAAACGTACGGACGAATTTCTCCAAGATGCGGTGCGGATTGCATTGACCAGTGGGCTAACGCGTAAGCAGGTGGCTGCTGATCTTGGCGTGGGCATGTCGACGTTGAACAAATGGATTACCGCGCACCGAGACACAGGCGTTGTTTCCAAAGAGGATTTGAGCCTGGCTCAAGAGAATGACCGGCTTCGACGCGAGAACCGGCTTCTCAAGGAGGAGATGGAGATCGTAAAAAAGGCCACCCAGTTCTTTGCGGGTCTAAAGCAATGAGATTTAGGTTTGTTGACGAACACAGGGGCAGCTTCTCCGCCAATCGGCTGCGTGATGTTGTTGGTGTCAGCACACGCGGGCTACGCGCATCCCGCAGCCGGCCAGCCAGTCGCAGACAGCGATCTGGACCTAGTCACCCTGGCGCATATCAAAGAACAATTGCAGCTTAGTTTAGGAAGCTATGGCCGTCCAAGCATGACCGAAGAATTGAAGGAGATCGGTTTGAACCTGGGCCACCGTCGTGTTGGTAGGTTGATGCGCCAGAACGGCATATCTGTTGCTAGAACACGCTAACACAAGCTCACGATAGACAGTGACCGCTAGTTCAATATCGCGCCAAACCTGTTGGATCGCGACTTCAACGCTGATGCCCCAAACCAAAAGTGGGCTGGTGACACCAGTTACATCTGGACGCGTGAGGGATGGCTGTATCTGGCTGTTATCCTCGACCTGCATTCAAGACGCGTTATTGGTTAGGCCGTCAGTAACCTCATGAAGCGCGATCTGGCAATTAGGGCGTTGAAGATGGCAATCGCATTCCGCTCACCGCCGAAAGACTGCATCCACCATACGGATCGCGGCAGCCAATATTGTTCTCATGATTATCAGAAGATCCTGCGCCAGCATCGCTTCAAGGTGTCCATGAGCGGCAAGGGCAATTGTTACGACAATGCTGCCGTCGAAACGTTCTTCAAAACCATAAAGGCCGGATTGATCTGGCAGCATTCTTGGGCAACACGGCGGAAGGCTGAGATGGCGATCTTCTAATACGTCAACGACTTCTACAATCCGCGTCGCCGCCACTCAGCGCTGGGCTGGAAAGGCCCCGTCGCATTCGAACGGAAAGTGGTTAAACGAGCACTTGGGGCGGCACTAAAGCGCGACAGGTCCGATTCATTCTTTCCTCAGTAATGGCGCACAAAAATTGATGGGGTATTTTTTGTGGTATCTTTTTTGATTCCCCAGTTTATATTAAACTAAAGCAGTAGTTTATATAGATTGTGAGGCGGACTGAGCCTCCGCCACAATCACTTTTGATGTGAATGGACAGAGCCGCACTGAGCGGCTTTTTTCGTTTTGTCATGAGTGACGGGGGCATTGCGCAAGGCCTTTACCGTAACCGCGTTTGTCGATGATGCGTCGAGCTGAGCCCTGCAAAGTCCATTATACCGATGCCTGAAATCCGGGAAACGGATCGCCAGTTCCCGATCCGCCGCTTTTAGTTGATGACGTAAACAGCCGCTGAAACGACGCCGAATGCGGCCGCAAGGTTGCGGAAGCTGACGGTCGCGCTGTCGTAGCAGGAAATCGAATCTTCCGGCATGATGTAGGGATTGAATTCGTCTCGTTCCGCATCGCGCAGCAGGTCCTCGATGGACCGATCGATGACTACAGATTCGCCGGTGATCGGATTGCGGGAAAACAGAACAGCGCGCCGGTTGGCATTGGTCAGTTTGGATCCACCAACGCAGTTCAGGCCAAAGACGGCCTGCAAGAACCGCGTCCCGTACCGCATATCCCGCGCATCTGGGACCGCTGCGGGGTTATTGGCAAGCGCTGTTTCGGCAAGGTTCGACAAAAAGACTTTGACGCCGGGTGGGGTGACAGAACTTGGAACGACCAGTTCATCTTGGAAACACTGACGAGACGGCACTTCGACGCGGTCACCGGCAATCAGAATTGGATCTGGAAAGGCGCCGCCGCGCGGGGCTTCTCGGATATCGTAGACGGTGCGATCCCCGCCGCGAATGACAACAACTTTGGAAAGGTCGGCATCCGGACGGATACCACCCGCGTTGCGAAGCGCCGTCGACAGGCGACGTGACGCGGTAGCGGCACCCAGCGCCTGCTGGCGTTCAACGTCGCGCGTTTGGGCATTAGCCCCGCCGACAATCACCTGACGTGGTTCAAAAACGGCACCAGCCACAAAAACAGTGGCTGCAGCATAATCCTTTAGGATCACCGAAACACGTGGTTCGATGGTGTAAAGTTCGTCAGCGATCAATGCGTTGGCAATGGCTGTTTCAACGGAACGCGGACTGCGCCCGGCTGCAGGAACAGAGCGCAAGAAGGGGATACGCACATTCCCATCTTCATTGATCACATATGTGTCCGAAAGCGTTTCGTCTTCTTCAATGAAAACCTGCAAGAGATCGCCAACAGAAAGCACCTCAGGACTGCCACCTGTTATGGACCCGATGCCTGCCGTTCCTTTTCCATCATAACTGTCGTTATCGGAAACCACCGCGCCGTCCGTACATTTAAGCATATCGAGATACGACGACCTTGTGACCTCGGCACCACCTGTGTCGGGGCCGCGATAGCGGGCTTGATAGGCTTGGCCAGCGTCAACGTCTTCGCGGTTGCCTGGAACCGTGTGCGATGCACAGGCCGCCAATAGGCACGACATCGCGACAATCATAATCAATCTGGTCGTCTGCATGTATTCCGCTCGCACGCTTTTTTCTTACCCTAACGTAGGGACATCAAAACTGCGAGGGAACTCAGCATACTTGGGTCTGAACTATCCTTTTGTATAGGAAACGGTGCGGAATCGCCACAAGACCAACCTTACAGACATGCGATTGAATCGAATGCTTATGATAAATCTGGCTGTATTAACCACGAGGATATTATGCCAGACAATCGCCACTTTTTGACGTCGCTCCTGACCAATGGTGCATCCGAGATCATCCAAAAGATTTCGCGCATCGCGGTTGTGATTGTCGTGGCGCGTGTCATGGAGGCAGAGGCCATCGGCCTTGCCGCAGCTGCGATTGCCGCAGGCGACATCCTGAAATCACTCACGGAAACCGGGGTTGTGCAGCGGATCATCGCCGCACCTGACAAAGCGCTGCCCGCGGTTGTAACCACAGCACGTCGCTTGTTTCGTTTATGGTGCATTGGGCTGTTTGCTGTCCAATGCCTGTTTGCAGCTGGGATTTGGATGTGGTCAGGCGGAACCCTGATCCCACTTATGATCGCTCTTTTGGCATTGGAATACCTCGTGATGCCAGCCGGAATTGTACATTGCGCGCTGGCCATGCGAGCGGGGAAACTGACAGGCACTGCGGGTGTCGCGGGGGGGCAGGTTGTCTTAGCGAACATCCTGACTGCCGGACTTGCAATGGTGTTTCCTTCCCCGCTTGCATTGATTTTACCGCGTGTTCTGACGGCGCCGGTCTGGCTGATCGGGATGCGCCGTCTGCACCCTGACGTGCCAGCACCGGTAACGGACGCGGCACCCGTCAGTCACTTCGTCGGATTTGGCGCCTGCCTTTTAGGGAGCGAAGTGATCAAAACCCTGCGTTTGCAGGGGGACAAACTGGTGATCGGCGCAACGCTGGGGGCCGAAGCCCTTGGTATCTACTTTTTCGCGTTCAACGCAGGTCTAGGCCTTGCGACGTCAATCTCGAAAGCCTTTTCGCGCGTGGTGTTTCCCACAATCGCCGCCGCTACAAACCGCGCTCGCGCGACAGGCGAAGCGGTTTGGCTGGGACTTTTGTTCACAACCCCAATTGTCATCCTGCAAGCCTTGGCGACACCCTATTATGTGCCGTTCTTGCTGGGGGAAGACTGGGCCTACATTTCACCAATCGTATCGATCCTTTGTCTGGCTGCGATCCCGACGATGGTTTGGTCCGGGACCGCGCAATGGCTGCGGGCCGAAGATCGGGCGCTGACCGAACTGGCCGTCACAACCGGCCTGACGGTTTCGCTTTTGACCGCGACATATTTCCTCTCTCCACTGGGCCTTGAAGCTATTGCCTGGGGGTATCTTGCCATTTCTTGTCTGGTTCAGCTCGTCGCAAGCGTTCCATTGTTTCTATCAATTCGTCGAATGGAGGCCTAATTATGCCGCGTTTCTCTGTTGTTATCGCCTGTTACAATGCGACCGAAACGCTAACGGAAACGCTTGCGTCTTTGCAAAGCCAAGACGAACAGGATTGGGAAGCGATCTGCGTTGATGACGGATCGACCGACGCAACCCTCGACATGTTGCACGCCGCTGCTACGTCTGATCCACGTATTCACGTGATCAGCAAGCCAAACGAAGGCCCAAGCATTGCACGCAACGTGGGCGCAGCGTCTGCAAAGGCGGACTGGATCGCGTTTCTTGATTCAGACGATATTTGGGTGCCGCAAAAACTGTCACACATTGCGCAGGTTGCAGCGACTTCACCTGAGGCGGACGGCATTTACGGGCGCATCGCATTTTTTGAAGACAGCAGCGCTGCGGATACGACTACATCAACGGTTAAAGCGGGCCAGACATCCCTTGAAGACCTTTTGGGTGAAAATCCGGTGTGCACATTGTCGAACTTGTGTGTGCGCCGTGCGGCATTTCTTGAACTGAACGGGTTTCGTGAAGACATGCGCTACAGCGAGGATCTTGAATTCTTGGTGCGGTTCGTGGCGTCAGGCAAAACGCTGGTTGCGACGCCTTCCGTTTTGGTGCGGTACCGTGCCAGCAATAATGGCCTGTCGGCCAATCTGATGCAGATGCACGAAGGTTGGCGCGAGGCAGTTGCGAGCGCGGGGCATGAGATTGCCGATGCACAACGTGATCGCGCCGAAGCCCTGCACCTGCGTTACTTGGCGCGTCGCGCATTGCGTCTGAACATCCCGCCCAAGTCGGCGTTTCAGTTGGCTTTTGCTGGTTTCAAACTGTCTCCACGCGCATTTCTGGGTGACGGTCATCGTGGTCCCGCGACGTTTGTGTCTTGTCTGTTTGCCCCACTTATTCCGGCGCCGCTGCGTCGTTCATTCTTTGCGTAAAAGGTTGTTTTGTTATGCCCCATGTCAGTATCGTTGTACCCGCGTTCAACACGCTAAAAACACTTCCTGAAACAGTCTCTTCGCTGCTAGCGCAGACCTACACAGATTTCGAAATCATCGTTGTTGATGATGGGTCCACGGATGGCACTGCCGCGTGGGTCGAAGCCCAGCCTGATCCGCGGGTCCGTCTGTTTCGCCAAGTCAATCGCGGTCTCGCTGGTGCGCGCAACGGCGGTATCATTGCGGCAGAAGGTGAATTGATCGGCTTTTGCGATGGTGACGACCTGTGGGAACCTGAAAAGCTTGCAAAGCACGTGGCCTATTTGGCGGATCATCCCGAAATGGGTGTTAGCTATTCAGCGTCTTTGCTCGTTGATGAAGCAAACCGCAGCCTTGGGATCATCCAAGCGCCGCGCACAGCTGACGTCGCCGCACATCATATCCTGCTGCGCAATCCGGTCGGAAACGGGTCCGCACCGGTCATTCGCGCCGCGACATTGCACGACATCGGATACCAGCCCAAGGGCGACGCGCGCATGTGGTACTTCGACGAGAACCTGCGCCAGTCTGAAGACATCGAATGTTGGATACGTATCGCGTTGACCACCGCTTGGGGATTTGGCGGACTGTCGGAACCGCTGACACGATACCGCATTGTGTCGGGCGGGTTGTCCGCCAATCTGGACAAGCAATTTGCGACGTGGACCAAGATGGCTGATAAAGTACGCATGATCGCGCCCGAATTTGCCCAAAAATGGTTGCCAGCAGCAGAGGCTTATCAGCGCCGGTATCTGGCCCGCCGCGCGGTCAGCCTTGGCGACGGAAAAGCCGCCTTGCGCCTGCAAATGCAGGGATATGCGAAATCATTGCATCCGTTATTCTTTGAACCACGCAAAACCATCAGCACTTTGGCGGCAAGCGTTGTCATGGTGCTGGGTGGCAAGCGGCTGATTGATCGGGCATTGCGCAAGGCTGCATCATGATCCGGTTCTGCCATCTGATCGACGACACCAGCCCGGGCGGCGTCATGCGCATGCTGGACTTTATCAAAGGGTCCGCGCAGATGACCGCCCTTGGAACGCACGACATTCTGACAACGCCCGCCGGACCGACCGTACCACCCAAAACGGATGCGGACGTAATTGTGTCGCATATCGTTTTGTCGTGGAGGAATCTGCCGTTTTTCGTAGCGCTGCGCGCCCGCAATCCCAAGGCCACGCTCGTTCACGTTGAACACCACTACAGTGCCGCCTTCGCGCACGCCGAGGTGAACCATCCAAAACGGTTCAGTGCGATGTTACGCCTTTCCATGGCTGTGTTTGATCGCGTCATTACGATCAGTGAGGCACAACAGGATTGGCTCATTCGCGGCATTGGCATCGCGCCCAAGGCGCTAACCCTGATCCCGTCCTGTGTCGCGCTGGACGACTTTCTGGCCATCACACCGACAGCTGGCCCGATCACACGGATCGGCGCTATCGGTCGGTTGCATGGGCAAAAGGGGTTTGATCTGTTGATCCCTGCTTTCAAGACAGCGGCTTTGCAGGGTGTCCAGCTGGATGTCTTTGGCGATGGCCCTGATCGGGAACAGCTGCATCAGTTGGCTGACGGCGACCCGAACATCGTGTTTCATGGCCATGTCGCGGACCCTGTTGCGGCGCTAAGCATCGTCGATGCGGTGGCGATGCCGTCGCGGCGTGAACCTTACGGTTTGGTGGCCTTGGAAACGATGGCCGCCGGACGCCCGTTATTGGTATCAACTGCAGACGGTCTACGCGATCATGCGGCGTCTGGTGCTGTTGCGGTGAACACGTTTTCGGTCGCGGCTTGGGCCGACGCGCTGCGTAAGCTCTGCGATACGCCGGGTCACGCGCGTGCGCAGGCAGCAAGAGACCGTGTGGCGCAAGCCGAGATGCGTTTTGCCGAAGGGTGGGGCGCATTGCTGACCGATTCAGGTCACGCCCCAGCCTGTTAGGATTTAGGCAGGCTGGAATTCGGGGGCAGGTGCAGACGGGCTAATCCGTGGGGCGCGCTCCGCCATCTCGCGCAGGTGGATGCCAAGCAACATCAGCGCAGGCCACATCAGATAGGCTTCGATTTCGATATTCTCACCCATCGACAAGATCAGAAACACGATCATTATCCCAAGCGGCAGACGCCCCTGCGGATGAACTGTGGCGTCCTTCAGTGTGATACATAGGTGAATTGCGAACGGCACGGCCATCGCCAGAAAGCCGACCAACCCCTTCACAAAGAGCAGGCCCCACCACGTGTGATGCGACCCGATTGGCATGTATTCAACGATATGTGTGCCGGAGGCGACTTTGCCGTGGCCGAACCAGAATGCTTCTGCTTCCCACCGTTCGTGTGCGATCCTTTGTAAGGTTTCGCGCACGCGCGTGCTGTCGGCACGTGATGATTTGAATGCGGACCAGAAGCGGGTGATCGCGTTGTTCAACGGTGTCCAGAAAACGGCCATTGATCCTACGATTGCAGCACCGATCATCCACGCCCAAGTCCGCAATAGCAATGGCATCATGCGGGGGGCGACGCTGGCCACGACCAAGGCAACAAGACTCATCCGCGATTTGGACAGCAGTATCATCGCGACGCCAGCCAGACATCCGGCAATCAACCAGCCGCGATGTTTTTCCTCTAGGGCGAACAGGACCATGATTACACCGAGCAGACCGGCAAAGGGCGACCAAGGCGCGTAGAACTGCCAACGTGGCGTCCAAGTGGATGGGTCCAACGTGTAGAAATAGACAGTGAAATATTCTGGCCCTGGGCCGCCGACGGCTTTGAGCGGGGACGTGAAGATACGTTCGGGCAGGCCGATCATTGGTGCCAAAAATAGGACTGGCGTGATGATCAACGTGATCAATGCCAATCGGCAATGGGCACGGATCAACGCGTCACGATTGATTTGAAGAATGGCACCTGCCAATGGGAACAGCGCCAGCAAGGCCCAGCCTTTCGCCCAGCCGATGCTGGATTTGATTGTCCCTTTCAAACCTAAGTTCCAGTCAAGGTGACCGACCCAAAGCGCGACAAGCATCACGCTCATCCCTGCGATCCAAAGCCAGATCATCGCGGGGATGGGACCGGTCGGGCGTAGGTCTTCGCGCATGGCGGGGCCCAGATACAGGCCAAGGACGGCAAGTGCCCCCAAGATCCAAGCAAGCACTGGACCCACGACATAGAGACTACCAAATGCGTAGAACCCCCAAGTCCACACAAGCGTCTTGGACGCGATACGTTCGGGTAGGGTCATTGGTTTACACCGCTGGCCGTGCCAAAAGTTTGTCGATCATTGGGCGACGCAGCCAAGCCAGTGTCAGACCCATAAGGATCATCAACGTCGCCGTGATGCCTGCGGCAATCGCGATCATCGGCTGCGGGGATGTCGGGTTGATCGGCAAAGATGCATCGGCCAAGACCTGGACCAACGGGTAAGACGCGTAAACGTCCGACTTTGTTGTGTCCACGCGGGCCAAGGCAGAACTAAACACCGTTTCCGCAACTTGATAATCGCGCGACAAATCATCAAGGCGCGACGCAAGCGGCGCCATGGTTTTCATACGCAGGTCGGCTGCGTCGCGTTGTGCGATCAATGTCGCTTCGGTGGTCGCAAGACTTTCACAGAGGCCCGCCAGTTCAACAAGTTCGGCAAGCAAAGCGCCGCGTGCGGGATCAGGTGACACGTCCAACGCGCTGCTTGCTGTCATTGCGTCGTTACCCAACAAAATCGCGCCACGTGACCGCATTTGCGCTTCTGCACCAGATAATTTCTGGACTGCGTTAGTGACTTGTGGGTGACGTGGGCCAAACCGGCCACGGGCCAAAGCGAGCGTCGCGCGGTTTTCCGATAGTGTTCGCGCCAGTTCCTGGAATTCTGGATCAGCATGCAGCCGCAGGTTCGTCGCTGCCATTTGCGGCGAAACCCCAAGTTTCTGAGAGAGCGATATCATCTGCGCGTCAATCCCGCGACGCCGTGCAATGGTGTCATCCACCTTCAAAGCCAGCGTGTCGCGTTCTTTTACAAGATCTTCGTAGTGTGCAAATGACACCAATCCACTTTCGGTTTGTAGCTTGGCGATCTGATTACGCAGATCATCTACCGCAGCCTCGTATCCTGAAAGTGCGTTCTGGGCGGATTCCTCGCGGCTGTGCAGCTCATCCAAACGAAGAATTTCGATTTCGTCCATGAAGACGTCTAGCAGCGTTTTCGCGCGGAGCTGTGCTTCTTCGGGTGAGGCTCCGACCATCGAGAAGTGGATCAATGATGTCTCGTCGACCAACTGGATGCGTGGTTCGCCAAAATATTGCATTGGCGTGTCTAGATCGGCCGCGGCTCTTTCCAACGTGCGGTTAGCGGCGAGCAGACGCTTGTACGTCTCTGTTGGACTGACGCGCGAAGATGAAAATGCAGAGGCGGCAGATGAAGACGCCTGACCCAACTCAGCAAGATTGACCGAAGACTGAGCACCTGATCCGGGCAGGATCAATGACACATCTGATGTGTAACTGGATGGCGTCAAACGGACATAGGCCGAGATCGGTGTCCAGATCGTGGCAGCAGCCAAACCAAACAGCATCACGTAGCGGGGCAATCGCCCTAAGTCTGTGGTGCGGCCGCCGCGCAGAACGCGGGCGCTAGATGGACGGTGGCGCGCAACAATGCGCAGGGGACGGAAACGTGTAGAACGGGACATGGGCAAATACTCCTGCCACACTTTTAGCGGGAGAGATCATAAAGTGCGCTATCGCGGACGGTCAGTTGGACTGTGCAGCGGGCTACCTTGCTATCCTTTTGTATAAAACTGTTTTCAAATTTGAGTCACACAAGTGTGGTTCTTGGGCAGGCGCATTAACGATTACTGCGGCTAGCCCCTCAGAATAGATGTGTGGCTATGCATGTGTATCGTTTCGGGCGCGGGATTGAGAATCAGATGCGCCAATGCGCTCGAGAATCGGTCCATTGCGCTGCCTCGTGCGCGTAATTGATGGCGTAAGGTGAAGGCAAAAGCGTATTCGCACAATTTGACTACGCGATCGGATAGTGCCGCCGATACTTGTGGTGCGCGTGCCTCTCGATTGCATGTTCGATGCTGCATTCGGGACCTGCAGATGTCCCTTCGCGACGTCGCTTAAAGCACCTGTTTTCAGACAAATTGTTCTTAACGAAATCTTAAGGACGACTTTTATGTTACAGACTATATCCCTTTTCGGTTTGTCGCTCCTCAATGCGGACCGCGCTACAGCCGTTCAGCATCTCTTGGAGCGCCCCGGCCATACGACCGCCGCCTTCTTGAATGCGCACTGTGTGAATACGGCCGCTAAAGATAAACTTTATAAACGTGCCCTGCGTGCCGCAGACGTTATCCTACCGGACGGGGCAGGGATCAGCCTTGCCGCAAAGCTGATTGGTCGTCGTTTGCGCGAAAACCTGAACGGCACTGATTTGTGCGAACCGCTGTGCAGAGGCGCCGCTGCGCGTGGCATGTCGGTCTATCTTCTTGGTGCTGCCCCCGGTGTGGCCCAAGAAGCCGCCGATAACCTGTGCCTGAAAATTCCGGGTCTACAAATTGCTGGTACGCAGGACGGTTTTTTTGACAGGGCTTATTCAAATGCCATGATCGATAAGATCAACGCCAGTGGTGCGGACATTGTGATGGTCGCAATGGGCGTGCCTTTGCAGGACGTCTGGTTGTACCAGCACCGTAAATCCATCAACGCAAAATTGGTTATGGGTGTCGGCGCATTGTTCGACTTCAAGGCAGGCCGTGTCAGCCGTGCACCAGCCGTCGTGCGCAAAGCAAAACTGGAATGGGCTTGGCGTCTGGCCCTCGAACCACGCCGCATGTTCAAACGGTATGTCTTGGGCAACCCTGCGTTTGTTGCACGCGCCATGGTTCAGGCTGGTCGCAACCGCCGGATCACCGCCCCAGCCATGACTGTTTCAAAGCGCGCGCTGGATATTTCCGTGGCCTCTGTCGCACTTGTAGCGCTTTCGCCTGTGTTTGTTACGACCGCAGTGGCCGTGAAAATGACCAGCCGCGGTCCGGTCTTTTTCAAACAAGACCGTGTTGGTCACCGGGGCACATCGTTTTCCATGATCAAATTCCGGTCGATGTATCAAGATGCTGAGACGCGGCGTGAAGCATTGGTCGAAAACAGCGAACGCGAAGGTGTCTGTTTCAAAATGCGGGCTGACCCGCGGATCACACGCGTTGGCCGCTTCATCCGTCGCTATTCCATCGATGAATTGCCACAGATTTTGAACGTCCTGCGTGGGGAAATGTCGCTTGTTGGCCCGCGACCTGCATTGCCAAGCGAAGTCGCGATGTATCCTGCGGCCGCGATGCGCCGATTGAATGCAATACCGGGGATTACGGGCATTTGGCAGGTGTCGGGTCGTGCGGACATCGGGTTTTCACGCATGGTAGCGATGGACGTGACTTACCTCAGATCAAAATCGATCATGTTTGATTTGCTCTTGATGGGTCTGACGGTCCGCGCTGTTTTATCGGGGCGCGGGGCCTACTAGAAACCCCGTTCAGCACGGAATTCATCTAAAACGGCCATCCGCTTTGTCGGGTGGCCGTTTTGTGTGCAAGTTTCGACGCAAGTTGAATTGCGCTGGGCGTCCCGCTGGCCCATGCTGACCCTTGGCACATGTGATTGCGGCTCCGCAGGAACATTATGCCCACCGCAGGCATTGGGGGGCCGCAAAAATGACCGCAGAATTTATGCTGATCACTTTCACCTTGTTTTTGGCGGGAATGATTGCTGTTCCTTTGGCATCGAAGTTCGGACTTGGGTCCGTTCTTGGGTATTTGATCGCAGGAATCGTCATTGGCCCGATTTTGCAAGGTTTTGGCGTTGATATCGTAGCGCTTCAGCACTTCACCGAATTTGGTGTTGTGATGATGTTGTTCCTGATCGGTCTGGAAATGCAGCCACAGGTTTTGTGGGCCATGCGTGCGCGCATCTTTGTGATGGGGGGACTGCAGGTTGGGCTGACGACGGCTGCTGTGATGGCGGTGGCGATGATTTTTGGATTGGCGTGGAGCATCGCGCTGGCGATTGGTCTGATTTTTGCCCTGTCATCCACGGCCATAGTGACCCAGACGCTCAACGAAAAAGGACTAATGCGGAGCGATGGGGGGCAGGCCAGTTTTTCGGTTCTGTTGTTCCAAGACATCGCAGTGATCCCGATGCTGGCCTTGATCCCGCTGCTTGCCCTGCCGGAACTGCTTGGTGCCGCGAACCACGGCGATGATCATGGCGCAGGACACGGCGATGATCACGCAGAGGCGGCGTTGAACCTGAATATGGTTGAAGGCCTGTCGGGTTGGATGACTGCGCTTGTGACGCTTGTGGCGATTGCTGCTGTCATCATGGCGGGGCGTTACCTGACGGGGCCGATCTTTCGCTACGTGGCCAAAGCGCGGCTGCGCGAATTGTTTGTCAGCACCGCCCTGATGCTTGTCGTGGGCATTGCGCTGCTGATGACCATGGTCGGGCTGTCACCTGCGTTAGGAACATTCCTTGCCGGTGTTGTGATGGCGAACAGCGAATACCGGCATGAATTGGAAAGCGATATCGCACCGTTCAAAGGTATCTTCCTTGGCGTGTTCTTCATTACCGTCGGCGCAAGCATCGACTTTGGTCTGCTGTCCGCAAACTTGCCATTGATTGTTGGGCTGACCATCGGGCTGATCGGGCTCAAATGCGGCGTCATCCTTGGTGTGGCGCGCGTGTTTAAGATCGAAAGCGGTGACAAATGGCTATTCGCGCTGGGTTTGGCGCAGGCTGGTGAATTCGGTTTTGTACTTGTGTCGTTCACGGTCGCAAATGGCGTCGTACCTTCGGACGTTGCTGATCTGCTGTTGCTGATTGTTGCGCTGTCGATGCTGCTGACACCTGCATTGTTCATCATTTACGATCGGGTTATTGCGCCGCGCTATTCCCGCCAACAAGAACGACCTGCTGATGACATCACGTCGGATGCTAAGATCATTATTGCCGGTCATGGGCGTTTTGGCGGCATCGTCAATCGGGCATTACAGGCTGCGGATTATGACACCACGGTTGTGGACTACAGCCATGAACAGCTTGAAATGCTCCGTGGTTTCGGGCTGAGCGTCTACTACGGCGACGCGACACGGCCCGATTTGCTGCACGCCGCTGGGATCGATGATGCAAAGGTTCTTGTGGTCGCCATCGATGGAAAGGAACAGGTCACAGAATTGGTCCGCCACGTACGTGAACACCACCCGCATGTTCACATCGTCGCCCGTGCCTATGACAGGTGGCATGTGTACGATCTTTGGGCCGTAGGATGCCGCGATATCATTCGCGAGACCTACGACAGTTCGGTGCGTGCAACGCGATCTGTTTTCGAAGCACTCGGGTATGAACGTGCGAAAGCCACGCAGTTGGTGGATGCCTTTCAAGACTTTGACCGGACCATGATGCTGGAGCTGGCCGACAAATACGACATCGACGAACCGACTAATCCAGATGGGGCCTATGCGACTCTGGTCCGGGAAAACATGTCTATTTGGGAAAAGGATTTGAAAGCCGAAATTTCAAAAGTGCGAGACGACACTTGAATTGAATTTGAAAAGGTTCCCAATTTTTGAATTAATTAGAAAAAAGTTGCGGCGACGTATCGCTGTGACATTTTTGTACAATTCAGGCGTGTGTGTCTGGGTATTTTTCTAAAAGGGATTTCGGAAAATCCTAAACTACCATATCCGTAAATTGCGCAATTTTTCTGCGTAGTGTTGAAAGTTATCGAGTATGCATATTCTGCAAGCGGGTGTCTTTGCCTTTTTAGTTACGATTAGTTTCTCTCTTTTGGGGATAAATGGCACCCGCACTCTAATCAGTGTGTATTTCCTAACCGCAGCGTTTTGGCTTCTCGTCATTGGCTTGATTTTGCTGGCGTTTAGGCGCGATCACCCGGATTGATGACGCGACCTTACTGGCCTTTAAAGGTCGATTTCGATCACGCCGTTTTCGTTTGCTGCACGGCTTTGGCACAAAATAACCCGTGTCTCGCGTTGTTTCGCAGAGAGTACAAAGTCGCGGTGTTCGACGTCCCCTGCAATTAAGCCGCACTGGCAAACACCACACAATCCATCGCTGCATTTCACATCAATTGGCACGCCCGCGTTCTGCAAAATATCGGTGCCGGATTTATCCGCTGGCACGTTCAATTGACGGCCGTCTTTCAATTGAATGACAAAGGGATGGTTTTCGTAGTCGGGCACATCTGGCAAATTGAAATATTCGAGATGCCTGTGTTCTTCGGGGAATCCCGATTTGATCGCAGCATCCATGACCGCAGTCATGTAACGTTCGGGACCGCAGGTATAGACATGTGCGCCTGTCGGTGCATTCCCTAGGATAACATCAAGATCGGCACGCGTGTCATCCGCGCTGAAGTGTAGATGAACCTTATCGGCCCAAGGCATCGCAGCAAGTTCACTAAGATACCCGGCATTTTCGCGCGCAGAGCAGGAATAATGCAGCGCAAAATCGCGCCCCAGATCATGCAGCCTGTGCGCAAAAGCGATCATTGGCGTCACACCAATGCCGCCACCCATCAGGTAGCTTTTCGGCGCGTCTTCATGCAGCGGGAAATGGTTGATCGGTTTGGAAATGAAAACCCGCCGTCCTTCGCTGAAAATCCTGTGCAGTAGCGCGGACCCGCCGCGCCCTTGATCCTCACGTAGGACGCCAATTTGATATTTGCCGCGGTCTTTTGGATCTCCTGACATGGAATATTGCCGCAGCAGTTCAGGTGCCACAACGATATCCAGATGCGCACCCGCCTGCCATTCCGGTAAGTCACTGCCATCGAGCGACTGGAATTCATACATCGTGACGCTGTCGGTCATGACCTCGACGCGGCTTACGCGCACCGCAATCACCGGCGCATCGGTTGGCACGACATAGCGATGGATATGGTCGGTCTCGCCCTTTGCCGACTTCAGCTTGTACGCGTCGGCGCTAATCATCGCGTGATAGGCCTCAATCCCTTTTTCGCGGTTCATGGGATCAGGATAAGGCCACGGATGTGGGGCCAACGGGGCAGGGTACACCGCCAGCGTCTGGTCTTCGAATTTCAAATCGAGATCGACCTGCAAATCGCGGGTATTCACGGGATCAGACGTTGGTTTGTACCCGCCGTCTTCGCGCAGCGAAATATCCCACCACCATTTCTTCACGGGGTTCAGACCGCCATTGCCGACCATATCATCGAGCTTCGCCAACACAGGTGCCGCCGCCGGAATGTTGCTCGCGGCCCAACGGAACGGCGCCTCTGCGAACAATCCTTCAAGGTTCCATGGACAGGTTTTCATGCACCGCCCGCACATCGCACCGCCGTCGGTTGTGATCCGGTAGGTCGCGCATTTCTGGCTGTCCGATTTCCAAATCTCATACCCGTTGAACATCCGTTTCGGCCCGGCCGTAATCGCGCCCGACGGACATTCGCGGGCGCATTTGTTGCAGCTTTCGCAGAATGATTGCAGGCCAAAATCAATGGGCAGGTCATGATCCATTGGCATGTCGGTGGTGACTGCACCCGATTTCAGACGCGGCCCAAGGTATGGGTTCAGGATAACTTCGCCAATCCGCGACACCTCTCCCAAACCAGCAAGTAACAGCAGCGGCGGTTGTAGCACTTCGCCGTCAATCACCGTGTGCGCCTTGGCCTTGTACCCGAGGTTGCGGATATGCTGCCCGATCACGCCCCCAATGAGCGAGAACCGCAGATAGGCCCGCATCGACTGCGCCACAGCGATCCAGTCATCGCCGGATGACCCATCCATCGTCTCGAACCCCTGATCAATAATCATGCTAATCGCTTGATCATGCGGGGGATTAATTGGCGTACCAATCGCGTCATGGCTATACCACGCCCATTCGGGGCAGCGCGATAGACCGACCGCATCCGCACCCAGAAAGTACGACGCCGCTTTGATATTCGCAGCATTGCGTTGCGCGTCTGTCGGGCGATGCACAGCGCGCGAGTCCCCGTCTTGCAGCAATGTGAACGCGCCCAAAGCACGCCGTTGTGCGGCGGCAGGGGCGGCTTTGCGCACATGCATCCCGCCCTTCATCGCGTCCTGCGTTTTCTTGCCCATGTCGCCAAATTGCGCCCGCGCAAACAGATCACCACGTTTCGGGACGCGGGTGACATTGGGTTCGTCAATATAGGTAGTCGGGTCGGCCACGCGTTTGAGCTTCTCGAACGGATGCGCGCCTTCCGCGTACCGACGGTTGGCGTATGGGTCGCGATTGAACGCCGATTTCTGCGTGCCGTAACCGGTCCACCATGCGGGGCCTTGGGTTTTGAACCAGGGTTGTTCCGCCATTGCGTCAAGCGGTTTGTCGTGGGCCAAAGGCATGGTCGTCGTGATCGCGGCCAGCCCGAAACGGGTGCCGACCCACGGGGCGACCAACGTGCCATCCTCGATCGTGGCAAGCCCCGCCGCAACCGCGCAGCGCTGCAAATCCACGTCCGATGTCGTGGCGGTATGTGCGCGGGCATCCCAGCCGAGCAGTCGAATATAGTTTGCGAGAACCGTCGCGGTTTCGGTCGCGCGCAGACAGGCACGATGGGCCTGCGCATCCTTGATCCAATCGCTGCCCGGCTCGTAGGGATCGGGATCGCGATGGTATTCCTGCAAGAAAACGAGGGTCGTGGTATGATCCGTGATCGGGACAGGGGCTGCCTGCATCGATTCCTTCAGATCAGCCATAATCATGTCGATACCAGCGGCCAATGTCTTGGTCTGACGGGTCTTCAACGCCTCGGCCAATCGGGCAATGTCGGGATTGCGCGTCGGCGTGGCGAGACGGCAGGCATCGGTCAGCGGGCCAATTCCCACCATGCTCGCGTCCGAGAAATACCCGAATGATTTCAGATGGTTCGCGCGTTCCATCAGGTCTGCGGGAATATCCGCGACAGTGCTATTCACGATCCCGCCACGAATGGCATCCATCATCGCCTGAAATTCACCCATCGCATTCACGATGCTTTCGGGATCATCCGGCCGATGAAAATCAAGCGGGGCCAGCGGGGCGATATCCAGCGGCGGCATTGCGTCGACACGGGCGAGCCGTTCGGATGGATAAACGCCCAGATGCGGGGCGCGTGACTTGTCAGAGAAAATCTTCATGAGCCTGCCTTGTTGTTGGCAGCAGAAGACAGAAATTGCACCGCAGTGGCAAGCGAAACCGCTAATGAAAGTCACGGCTTTTCGGGATGATACGAACATTGCGCGGATGGGTGCGCGGTTCTGGTGCAGGTTGCTTTTGGTCGCCATCCGCGTCGCGCCCTTCAGGGGCCAGCCGCATCAGCGCATCGGTTCGGTCCACCAGATGTTGGGCCACCACATGGATCACATCGACGTCGCGCTGCACGTAACCTTCGATCATCAAAAGCCGCGATTGCATGACGGTTTTGCGGTAGGCCTCCATCATCTTGGGCCAAACGACAAGGTTCGCCACACCGACTTCATCCTCAATCGTGATGAAACATACGCCCTTCGCAGTGCCCGGTTTCTGGCGGATCAACACGAGGCCAGCCATCTTGACCTTCTGCCACGGACGGGCATTTTTCAGCTGTTCTGTATCCATAAGCCCTTGTTTACGCATGGATTTACGCAGGAAGGCCATCGGGTGCGCCTTTAAAGACAGGCGCATGGTCTGGTAATCGGCGACGACCTGTTCGCACACAGGCATCATGGGCAAGGGCACTGTGACCTCTGCGCCCTCATCGCGTGTATCTTGGAACAACGGCAGATCAGGGGCATCGCGCAGCGCTTTGGCTTCCCACAGTGCCTGCCTGCGGTCGATGAACATGGATCGCATCGCGTCCGCCTCGGCCAAGCGGCGGACAATCGGGGCCGTGATCTTGCTACGTTTTTGCAGGTCGGGAATGTCTTCAAACGGCCGATCACGGGCGTGCATGATCTTTGCGGCGGCATCCGCACGCAGACCGCCAATCTGGCGTAACCCGAGACGCACAGCCCAACCACCCGTGGATTTGGGTTCCAACGTGGTGTCGAAATCCGAGAAAT
Organism: Yoonia sp. D2-7; assembly: GCF_055809435.1. Taxonomy (NCBI): domain Bacteria; kingdom Pseudomonadati; phylum Pseudomonadota; class Alphaproteobacteria; order Rhodobacterales; family Paracoccaceae; genus Yoonia; species Yoonia sp. D2-7. The sequence continues at coordinate 1,454,891 of NZ_CM147912.1, forward strand.
TCACATCCGCAGGTCGCACCTCGACGCCATGGTCTTGGGCGTCGCGCACAAGCTGTGCAGGAGCATAAAAACCCATCGGCTGGGAATTGAGCAGGGCGGCACAAAACACATCCGGAAAATGACATTTCAGCCACGACGAAACGTAAACCAACTGGGCAAAGCTGGCGGCATGGGATTCAGGGAAACCGTATTCGCCAAACCCTTTGATCTGGTTAAAACAATTGGCGGCAAATTCCGGATCATAGCCACGTTCGACCATCCGCCCGACCATCTTATCCTCGAGCAACCCAATCGTGCCTTTGGACCGGAAGGTCGCCATCGCCTTGCGCAATTCATTAGCTTCTTTGGACGAGAATTTCGCAGCATCAATTGCGATCTTCATCGCCTGTTCTTGGAAAATGGGAACGCCGAGGGTCCGGCCCAAAATCTTTTTCAATTCCTGCGGATCGTGCGGGGCGGCGGGGGCAGGATATGAAATCACCTCTTCCCCATTCCGACGTCGCAAATACGGATGCACCATATCGCCCTGAATAGGACCGGGGCGGACAATCGCGACCTCGATCACCAGATCATAGAAGGTGCGGGGGCGCAGGCGCGGCAGCATGTTGATCTGCGCGCGGCTTTCCACCTGAAACACCCCGATACTGTCGCCTTTGCACAGCATATGATAGACGCGCGGGTCTTCCTGGGGGACGGTGGCAAGGGTCCATTTTTGATCGTAGTGGGCTTCGATCATGTCGAATGCTTTGCGAATACAGGTCAGCATCCCAAGCGCCAGAATATCGACCTTGAGTATCCCGAGCCGGTCGATATCGTCCTTATCCCATTCGATAAATGATCGGTCCGGCATCGCGCCATTACCGATAGGCACCGTCTCTGTCAGCGCCTTTTCGGTCAGGATGAAGCCGCCCACATGCTGGCCCAAATGACGCGGCATCCCGATCAATTGCTGGGCCACGATAATGGTGCGGCGCAAAATCGGATCAGACAGATCAAGACCGGCCTCTGAGACATGACTGCCATCGACATCTTTGCCCCACGACCCCCAAATAGTTTTTGACAAGGCGCCGGTGACATCCTCTGACAGGCCCATAACCTTGCCCACCTCGCGAATGGCAGAACGAGGGCGGTAATGGATCACAGTGGCGCAAAGCCCTGCGCGGTGACGTCCATATTTGGCGTAGATATGCTGGATGACTTCTTCGCGTCGCTCGTGTTCGAAATCGACGTCAATATCGGGCGGCTCGTCGCGGTCCTCTGAAATGAACCTCTCAAACAAAAGCTGATGCTGGGCCGGATCAACAGCCGTGATGCCCAAAACATAACACACAGCAGAATTCGCGGCTGATCCGCGCCCCTGACACAGGATCGGCGGACTGGCCTCTTCGCGGGCATAGCGGACAATGTCGTGGATGGTCAGAAAATACTGGGCAAGTTCCTTTTGCTGGATCATCGCTAGTTCTTTATCAATCGTCGCGCGCGTTTCGTCAGGTATCCCATCAGGATACCGGCCCTGCGCACCGTCCCACGTCAGCTGTTCGAGATAGGCCTGCGGGGTCATATCCGTAGGGATCACCTCGGACGGATATTCATAACGCAGCTCATCGAGGCTGAAGCTGATCTGATCGGCCAGATCGCGGGTGGCGCGGATCGCGTGGGGCCATTCGGTGAACAGGCGGATCATCTCGTCGGGCGATTTGAGGTGGCGTTCGGCGTTGGGCAGCAGTTTGTAACCGGCTTTGGCGATGGTGGTCTTCTCGCGAATACAGGTCATCACGTCTTGCAATGGGCGACGCTCAGGGGCGTGATACAGGACGTCATTTGTGGCCAGAAGGGTCAGTTTGTGCTGATCCGCCAGCGCATCAAGACGGTTAATCCGCGCACGATCATCGCCGCGATAATGATAACTGGCGGCAATATGCGTAAGTGCGGGCAGGGCGCGTTTCAACTTGGGCAGGCTGCGGGCAAAGCGGGACAGGGTCTTGGGGGGAACGGCAATGACGATAGACCCGTCAGTGTGGGCGGCCAGATCGGCCAGCGTGAGATCGCACAGCCCCTTGGCCTGCCACTGCCCGTCGGCATCATGCATCCGGCCCTTGGAAATCAAGCGACACAGCTGACCGTAAGCTGTGCGGGTCTTGGGGTAGACGAGGAAGGCTTCGCCGGTTTGCAGCACGATCCTTGTGCCAATGAACGGACGTAACTGACAGCTTGTGGCTTCAGAAAAGATGCGCACGGCACCTGCAAAACTGTTCCAATCCGCGCAGCCCAAGGCATCATAGCCTAACTCCCACGCCGTGGTGGCCAGATCCACGGCATCCGAGGCGCCACGCAGAAATGAAAAGCAGGTGGTCAGGGCAAATTCAACAAAGGGGCAGCGGGGATTGGGCCTGTAAATACCATCCAAAGGAACGGTACGGCGCGGAATGGCATGGTCGTTTTCAGGCATCGTCTATGTCTGGGCTTGCGCCTGCGGCGAGCGGGGAGGGGGCGCTGCCCCCGCCTTCGGCTCCCCCGGGATATTTATCGCCAAAAGAAAGGAAGTGTTTCGCCCGCAATATAGTAGACGAAACACCTTCTTCTGGCACGGTCATCGGCGTCCCCGCCTGTACCGTGCGGTTAGAGTAACCGGTTAAGGTTAACCTATCCTTTCTTTTGGCGATAAATATCCCGGGGGGTATGGGGGGCTGGCCCCCCATCGCGGGGTACGTCATCACGCAAAGACTCCATGTACAAACCAACGTGGTGTTGTACCTCGATAATCCCCCAGTACCCCGTGCCGATAGAGCCAGAGCCTGTGCATAAGCTGGTCTTCCACATTGTAGTAATCGCGCAGCCGTGTCCCTGGCATATCCTGCCACCATTCCGGCGCGATCCTTTCGGGGCCTGAAAATCGGACGACACGTCGCGTGACCCGCCGCCAGACGAATTGGGCCGGGGGCCCTTCGGGGACTGCGTAGAGCACGCGGACTTCTTCGGGGGGATCAAGCAGCCGTGCGGGCCGTTTGGTCCGCATGGTGCTTGTCGTCTGGGCGTTTTGCAGTGCGGGTTGCCAGACTTCCGCCCGTTCAGGCAGGTGGCTGGCGTGGTGGGTTGGGCGTGTGACCGCATGTGCCCCAAGCCGCGCTGTCAGCCGGTCCAGAAGTTGCGGGAGGTCCGCCCCATCTTGGCCCTTTTGACTAAGCCCCGGTTGGCGTTGCTGCATGGCTTCGACCATCGTAGCCCCGAGTGTGATCAGATCGAAACCAAACCCCGGATTGATCCGTTCCAATTGATCATCAAACAGTCGCAGCAGGTGATCAGGGTCACGGTTGGCTTGGGCTGTGGCCACGTCGATGTGGCTGACTTCGCCATCCGTGCGGAATATCCGCACTTGGATGCGCCGCGCCCCAAATCCTGCTTGGGTAAGCTGGGCGCAAAGATCTTTGCACAGCGCGGGCAAGTGCGGCGTTGGGTCTTGCACAGGCTCTGCCAGATTAGCCTGCACCACAAAGCGTGGTGGATCTTCCTGCGCGCTGACCGGTTCGGCAAGGGCACCCATCATCTGATCAAGCCGCAAGAGCGGGTTGGCGATCAGATCGGCCCGACTAAACCGTCGTGCCAGTGACACGCGTGGGACAGCCATCAGGTCGCCCACCGATTTGAGCCCCAACCGGTTGAGCAATTGCACGGTGTCCCCCGTCAACCGCAGGGCGCGCACGGGCATGTTGGACATGCGTGTGGCCAGCCCGTCTGCTGTACAGACTTCACGCACCCCGCCAAACCGGCTGAGCGCCCAAGACGCCCCATGGGTGGGGCTCACCGCGAGATTGGCGGACAGGCCAAGTCGCGCAAACCGTTCTTCCATATCGCGCAGCATTGCGGCCTCACCGCCCCAAAGGTGGTCGGCCCCTGTAGTGTCCAGAACCAGTCCTGCGGGGCCGTCGATGGCCGTCCACGGACACCAGCGCCGTGCCCAGAGCATTAGTTTTTCCAACGCCTTTTGGTCGCCGCCGATGTCTGCAAAAGTCACCTTCAGGTCGGGGCATAGCGCGCGCATATCGACGACGCGGGCCCCGATGTGCACACCTTCGGTTTCGGCAGCCCTATTGGTGGCGTGGATGATTGGTCCGTGATGCCCTTCGGTGGCGAGGGCTGCGGGGATGTCTTCAGGGGGCGCTTCGTTTTGAGTGGCGGCCCAACGCGCCCAGCGTTCCATGGCAAAGCGGGGCAGGTGGATCGTGGTGATCCTGCGTGTCAGTGTTGGTTTGGCTATGCTGGTGTTGGGCTGTGTGACTGCGCCTGCGGCGACACCCACCCGCCCAACCTTTTGCGCAAGACGCTGGGGCGGCGGTGATTTTGGCGCACCGATAGGGGTGAAGTTGTCGGGATCACTGCCCCATGTGGTGTCCGTACTGTCCTGCTTTGCGGGGTCAGCTTTTGTGTGGTGGTCAACGGCCATCGCGGCCCGCAGCGCCTCTATGGCATGTGCGAGCATATCCGGATTCGTCCGGGAGGGAGTGTGCCCTGTCGTGCTTTCTGCGGCGGCGTTTTTGGCTCTGGGCGGCGAAAAGGGCAGGACAGGCAGCTTGTCCTTGGTTTTCATCTTTGATCTTTCCGTGTGGTCTGCAGGTTTGATGCCTTCGGCGAAGATATTTGGGGCCAAAAGAAGCGGCGGTTACGCCTGCATTGCGGACGCTTGTGCTTGGTCTTCTGCGGTACCGTGCTGCAGTACCAATCCTGTGCTGTCATCATAATGCGCCACCCATTGTCCCGGTGTGCGCCAGCGTGCCCGAAACAGGTCCGCTTGCCACAGCGGTTGCCCCGGTGCCCGATTGTCGTAGGGCAGTGCCATGCTGGGCAGGCTGCTGACTGTCCAACGTTCGCGCGCGGCACTGAGATTGGGATGGGCTGCCCTGCGGATCAGCCATGCGGGCACTGTGTTGGCTTCCGCCCTGAGTGCGAGCCGTTTGGTCGCCGTGAAATCGAGCGCTTGCGGATCCCCCCAGACTTCCCCGATCACACCACATAGATCGCGGCAACGCAGGCCTTCTTCCATCGCCCATAGCACGTCGATCGCCCGACTGACGTCCACGTGGATGATGTCCCGCACCGGATAGAGCCCCGCCAGATAAGGACGTCCCGCTTCGCGTCGTGACAACCGGTCCTGCACCCATAGCAGTGGTTTGTCGGTGCCATGCATTTGCGCCAGTGCAAATCCCGTTGGTGCCCCGTCCACGACTGCTGTGGCAAAGATTTCCCCAAGCGTCGCCTGTTTGCCCGCATCCTTTTGTGTATGCCGGTTTTGCATTTGGGTGGATGACGGTGATGGGTGGGGTGGGCACTGCACGAAGGCTCCAATGGTTAATGTTCACATTTTGTTCTTATATGGCGAGTCGTCTTTTGCGTCAAATGTTTGTGCCATGAAGATCTGATGACTTGTGTCCGATCTATCCTGACGTAAGCTGCGCAAAAGGGGATCAAGATGACGCATGTACGTGACGAATTAATGGCTGTTTTTACCGCAGGTGTAGCGGCTGCTGACCCATATGCCGCTGTTTCAAAACATATATCTGATGTAGCACCGCCCGCGTTGATCATTGCTGTGGGCAAGGCCGCAGTGCAAATGGCCCGCGCTGCATTGGACGTTTTCCCGAATGTTCCAACGCGTGTCGTCACAAATTATGAAAATGCAGTCGATCTGACAGGTGCTGTTGTCATGGCAGCAGGTCATCCCGTGCCAGATGCGAACGGCGCTGCAGCCGCTGATGCCGTATTGGCTGATCTTGCCGCCGCCGAAGGTCCCGTACTGGCTTTGATTTCCGGCGGTGGGTCGGCCTTGCTGCCCGCACCCGTGGATGGGGTCAGTCTTGCGGATAAGGCGGCGCTGAATGCGCTGCTGCTTGGGGCAGGCCTTGATATCACGCAAATGAACCTTGTCCGCCAGCAGGTGTCCAAGATCAAAGGTGGCGGGCTTTTGGCAGCGGCTGCCCCGCAATCGGTGACGGCCCTGATCCTGTCGGATGTTGTTGGCGATGATCTATCGACCATTGCCAGTGGCCCGACCGCTGCCCCTTTGGGCACAGCGCGCCAAGCCGTGGCGATCTTGGAGAAAGCAGGCATTTGGGACGATGTACCACAGTCGATCAGGGCGCATCTTGAGAAAGACGTCGCGGCGGCGGTTTTGCCGAAACATCGCAACGTGTTGGTCGGATCGAATGCGCTGAGCGTTGATGCTATGGCGGCCAAACGGCCTGACGCACATGTGCTTGATCCGGTCGAGGGCGATGTTGCGGATGCGGCGCGTGAGATTTGTGACGCGGCTGGACCAGGTGTCACGATTTGGGGCGGAGAGACGACCGTACAGCTAAAGGGCACAGGGCGCGGCGGGCGTAATCAAGAACTGGCGCTACGGATCGCCCTTGAAGCAAAGGCGCGGGGTTGGACGGATTGGTGCTGCCTGCAAGGCGGATCAGACGGGCGTGACGGGCCGACAGATGCGGCGGGCGGTTTGGTGGATCACGGAACACTGGACAGGATCGCGGCGGCTGGTGGTGATCTGGACGCGTTGTTGGCAAACAACGACAGCTATGCGGCGCTCGCTTTGGCGGGGGATTTGTTGATCACAGAGGCTACGGGGACGAATGTCGCGGATTTGGGTGTGTTGATCAGACGGGGTTAGGGGCGCTGCCCCCGCCTGCGGCTCCCCCGGGATAATTAAGGCCAAAAGAAAGGGGCCAGCGCTGTGATGCGACTGGCCCGTTCAATTTAGTCCATCTGCGTGAACTGACCGTATTTGCCACCGTGGAACACCAGCGGGTCGCCGCCTTGGTGGTGCGCCTTTGTGACATGGCCCACGACAATCACATGATCGCCCGCGTCATGCGTGGCCTCCAAGTTACATTCAAAGGTCGCTAGCGCCCCTTCGATGATTGGCATGCCACAATGCGACAGATGCATCGGAATATCAGCGATTGCTGTTTTCGATTTGATGATGGCCGCGCAGATATCGCGCTGGTCAGCCGCCAAAATATGCACTGCAAACCGACGCGACCCTGCGAAATGTTCGAACCGCTTGGACGATTTCGCCGGTGACCACAGGACCAAAGGTGGATCAAGTGACACGCTGGCAAAACTATTGGCAACAATTGCCACTGGTCCTTCCGGACTGTCGGTTGTGACCACGGTGACGCCAGTCACAAAGGTGCCCAACGCGCCGCGAAAGCTGTCGGGGTCAGAGCTGGGGTCGAAAGTTGCGATTGTGCCTGCGTCCATTATGGAACCTCATTGCCAAGGGCTGCGGTGTAAAGCTGGAACCAAAGCTCGCGGGTCATTTCGACCTTAAGGGCATCAGACAACGCTTTGATCCGGTTCAGGTTATTGGTGCCCATCACCGGCATGATATTTGCAGGGTGCGCCAAAAGCCACGCCACTGCAACTGCGCTTGCATCAACACCAAAAGAAGAACCGATTTCGGTCATCAGATCGCGGGTCGCAGAATTCGAGGTCAGCAAAGCGCCGCCACCCAGTGGGGACCATGCCATAATCGGCACACCGCGTTCTTGCAGGTAGGCGACATCGCCGTTGGTGAAGCCTTCGTTTGCAGTCAGGGAAAGTTCGATCTGGTTCGTCACAAGCTGCGTTTTCATTGCAGATTGCAGCAGCGTCCAGTCGTGCAGTTTGAAGTTGGACACGCCAACAGACCGGACTTTGCCGGATGCCACAAGCGCATCAAGCGCTGCACCTGTTTCATGGTGGTCCATGAACGGATCAGGGCGGTGGATCAGCAGCGTGTCGATCTTGTCCACGTCCATCAGGCGCAAGGAATGATCAACCGAGGCTGTCACGTGCGCTGCGGAGGTGTCGTAGAATTTGCAAGATGCATCCGCATAGCGGCCGGCAGGTGCTACGATATCGCACTTAGTCACAATCTCGATTTTGTCTTTCAGGGCGGGGGCGGCTTTCAGGGCTGCACCCAACACTTCTTCGGCTTCATAGCCGCCGTAAATGTCGGCTTGGTCCATCGTGGTGATGCCTTGGGCCAGACAGGATTCGATCTTTTCTTGGACGTGCGCGGGGGATGTGTCATCCGCCTCTGCCAGCCGCCACATGCCGTAAACGATGCGGGAAAAGGAAAGGTCTTTGGTAATGTCGACGCGGTTCATGTACGGGGTCCTGTGCCAAGTGGCGTTGCTGGTGTTTCTGCTGGAACACGCCCGTAGGCATGCGGCAAAGAACAGGTTTTCAAGTGTGGCATCACGCGGCTGCCGAAATGTTCGGCCTCTGCGATATGCGGATAGCCGGAGAAGATGAAGGACCGGATGCCCATCTTTTGGTAATTTTCAATCTTGGACATAACCTGATCTGTGGACCCGACAAGGGCCGCACCACAGCCAGACCGCGCACGGCCAACGCCAGTCCATAGACCCGGTTCAGTGTAGCCATATTTATCGGCCAATTCACGGGCTTTCGCCTGATGCGCCACGCCTAAGGAAATTGAATCGTGCGCACGGTCGCGGATCAGTTTGCCGTATTCATCGTCAAGTTTAGACGCGATGTAGTCGGCGTATTCTTTCGCCTCGGCTTCGGTGTCGCGGACGATCATGTGGACACGCAGGCCGTAATCAAGCGTCCGGTTATGGGCCGCAGCACGGGCGTGCACGTCCTTCATCCGCTGTTCCAACATGTCCTGCGTTTCAGGCCACATCAAATAAACGTCACATTGCGCGCCACACAGTTCCAGCGCATCTGGGGAATACCCACCGAAATACAGCAGCGGGCCGCCGTTTTGCTGATACGGCTTGGCCGGGCCGGTTGGGACTTTGTCGAACTGGTAGACTTCGCCGTCGTGCGTAATCTCGTCTTGCGTCCACGCCTGACGCAGGATTTGCACGACTTCATGAGAGCGTTTGTAGCGGTACGGGCTCGGGGCCACTTCACCGGGGAAATCGGATGAGATCACGTTGAGCGTCAAACGCCCTTTCAGCATGTGGTCGAGGGTCGCAATGGTCCGTGCCAACATGATCGGTTGCATTTCACCACAACGGATCGCGGCCAGAAAGTTAATCTTTTCAGTCAGCGGGGCCATGCCTGACACGAATGACATAGTGTCTTGACCGACCTGATAAGACGATGGGGCAAGAATGTTGCGAAAGCCCTGCTTTTCAGCGGTCAAAGCGATGTCGCGGCAATGTTCCCATGACGATTTCAGATCAGGGTCAGGCACCCCAAGGAACTGGTAATCGTCCGAACACAAAGCGGAGAACCACGAAACCTCTGCTGCATCAAGATCAGGGCTGGTAATTGGTACGACAGTCATTGATTCCACTTCCCCTTGGGTGTTGTTGCCTCTTGCCTAGCACGGCAGATTGTGTGCATCAATGGTGGATCAATTATCAAATCGGACCGGGGAGGGACCGAGATGGCGGACGCCTCATCGTTACCAAAGTATATCCAAGTCAGCGAAATGCTGATCCGTGAAATAGCAGCGGGGCATTTGGCCGACGGGGCGCGTTTGCCGCCCGAACGAGATATGGCGGTAGAGCTTGGTATTTCCGTGGGTACGCTCCGCAAGGCGCTGGGCGATTTGGCGGACAAGGGAATGCTGGAACGGGTCCAAGGGTCTGGCAACTACGTGCGTCATCAAACCGATGTGGCGTCGGTCTATGCGTTCTTCCGTTTGGAACGCGCAGGCGGGGGCGGTTTGCCAACGGCGCGGGTATTGGATGTGACGCGCTTGCCAAAAGAAACGGGCATGCCCGATTTTGGTCCATCCGCCGAAGGGCACCGGATCAGACGGCTGCGGTCCTTGGATAAGGAAGTGATCGCGCTTGAGGAAATCTGGCTGGACGGGTCGTATCGCGACACGGTGACCGCCGAGGACCTGAGCGAGTCGCTCTATCATTTTTACCGTCATGATCTGGGGCTGATGATCGGCTCTGCGGTTGATGACATTGGCGTGGCACCTGTGCCCGCTTGGTGCCATGACAGCTTTGGTCTGCAGACCGGCGATATGGCTGGATACATTGAACGGGTCAGTTCCGACGCAGCAGGTACGCCTGCGGAATTTTCCCGGACTTGGTTCGATTATAACAAGGCGCGCTACATATCGCGCATCGGAAAAGGGTAACGACGTTGGAAATGGTCAACTACGGGATAATTGGATGCGGCATGATGGCCCGCGAGCATATCCAAAATATCGGGCTTCTTCCCCATGGGACGGTCACTGCGGTTTTTGATCCGGTGCGTGATCTGGCGGAAAGCGCCGCGACATTGGCTGGCGACGCATACGTGGCAGACAGCTTGGAAGATTTGCTGGCGTTCGAGAAAATCGACGCGCTGGTGATCGTCAGCCCGAACTATCTACATGTGGATCAGATGAAGATCATCGCACAGACACGGCCCTTGCCAGTTCTTTGCGAAAAGCCGTTGTACACCGACCCCGCGCAAGCCGGCGTGATTGCGGATCTTGCGGCGGACTATCCGGCACCGTTTTGGGTCGCGATGGAATACCGCTATATGCCGCCAGTTGCGGCCCTGATCGAGCAAGCAGAGCAAGCCACGGGCGGTATCAAGATGCTGACCGTGCGCGAACACCGCTTTCCGTTCTTGCCCAAGATTGGAGACTGGAACCGGTTCAACGCAAAAACAGGCGGAACATTGGTCGAAAAATGCTGCCATTTCTTCGACCTGATGCGGTTGATCCTCAAGGACGAACCAATCCGCGTCATGGCGTCTGCAGGGCAGGGGTTTAACCACCTTGAAGAACGCTACAACGACGAAACACCGGACATCTGGGACCATGGCTATGTGATCATTGATTTCAAAGGCGGGGCGCGGGCGATGCTGGAATTGTGCATGTTCGCCGAAGGATCACGCTACCAAGAAGAAATTAGCGCTGTAGGCCCCAAAGCGAAAATCGAAGCATTGGTGCCCGGACCGGGTCGGTTCTGGCCAAAGGCGCTGGGCGAACCACCAGTGCCACAGCTGATCATTTCGCCACGCGCACCCAAGGGGCCGTTCACGTCTGAAATTCCGGTTGATCCAACGTTGCTGGAAGCAGGCGATCACAACGGGTCGACCTTTTACCAACACCAGCGGTTCAACGCTGTTGTGCGCGGCGAAGGCGTTGTGGAAGTCACGGCAGATGACGGCATGAAAGCCGTTGCAATTGGTCTCGCGGCGCAGGAATCCGCCCGTACCGGTCAGGCTGTGATGCTTGATCTGTGACTGAAACCTTCCCCGCGGGGAAGGCGTACGCTGGGTTTACGCATTGAAAACCCTCCACAGCTTGCGGATCGACGCATCATTATAGATCGTCGTAAACAGATATGTCGCGCAGCATCTGCGCGGCGTTTTGTGCGACTAACGGCCTGCAGACATATCCATGCCAAACATAATGCCACCGTCACGTGACCACCCTTTGAGCGCGTCAGGATAGTAGCGGACGTTTTCGATACCCACGATTTCAGAGGCATAGAACCAAGACACAGCGCTAAGCTCACCTGTCTGACAAATGCTGATCAGCATTTCGTCGTCAAGATGCAGCCCGCGGCCTTCAAGCCTTTCGCGAAATTCCTGTACGGCCTCTGCCGATAGATTGTCGGCATCCAGATCGTTGGTGAACCAGCTTGACGGCACGTATTGCGCCATTGGCATGCTGACCAAGGGTTCGCCCGTTTCCATGGACTTCCGAACCTGTCCGTCCAGTCGCGCATCAAGAATTGCCCCGTCTATTTGACCGCTCGCGACGGCAAAAATATCCATTGGATCGGCCCACCAATCAGTCTGGATTTCCAAATCAACAAGAGTTGCAGGCAAAACCGTCGGCTCATCAACTGTTGGTAAATCAGCGGCTTGCCACGCTTTGAAACCGTCTTCCAAGATGGCAATATTCTGGAACCCAGCGGATTTTAGAACCCAATAAACAATTGCGGCACGCCCAGTTTGCACGATGTGGCCAGATTGATTGTGAATAACAACTGGCAGGTCAGGGTCGACCCCAATGCTGCCGATCATCGTTTCAAGTTCTGCCTCGGTCAGCATACGTCCCGCACGGTCCGCAGGCCCCTGCCAATTTGGGAAGGACATCCAAATGGCACCGGGAATTGATCCCTTAGGCATGTATTTTTCGGCACGGATATCGATGATTTGGATGTCCGGCACCTGTTCCATCAAGGCGCTAAGTTCATCCACATTTACGTAGCGAGACCAGTCTGACGGTGTGATCGATCGCTGTGATGATGCGCTTTGCGCTGATCCGATGTTTGGGAGAGCCATGAACAACGGTGTGCTGATTGCGAGTGTTTTGAAAATACCATTTAAGAACTTCATTAAGACAACCTTTCTCAGGCACCTTGAGTGCGAATTTCCCCACTCTTCGGTAGCACGGCAATGTGTCACAATTTCGCGCAAATCAGCATGATTTTAAGTCAACTGCAGTGCATTGCCCCTCTGGCAACAGGGTTCCATGCATAAAAAAGGCGCCGCCGGAGACCGGGGCGCCCTTTGTTGTCGGTTTGGTTCGGTTACTTCACAGCGCCGAGTGTCAGACCTGCGATGAAGTGCTTTTGCATCAAGAAGAACATCGCGACCGGTGGCAAAGCCGCCACGATCGAACCAGCGGACATCAGATGGTACGCCGCGCGGAACTGCGAGTTGAATTCTGTGATGCCTGCCGTCACTGGCTGCGCGTTTGGACCTTGTGTCAGCACAACCGCCCAGAAGTAGTCGTTCCAGATGAAGGTAAAGATCAACACGGCAAGCGCTGCGAGCGCCGGTTTCATCAGTGGCAGCACGACGTAAAGGAAGATGCGCCATTCCGCGATGCCTTCGACGCGCGCGGCTTCGATCAGCGGGAAAGGCAGGGCTTTGATGAAGTTCCGCATAAACAGCGTGCAGAACCCAGTCTGGAACGCGATGTGGAACAGGACCAGACCTTGCACTGTGTCGTACATGCCAAGGCTGATCGTCAGGTCACGCACGGGCACCATCAGGATTTGGAAAGGCACGAAGTTGCCGGCGATGAACATGAAGAAGATCAGCAGGTTGCCTTTGAACTTGTAAATGCCAAGCGCGAAACCCGCCATTGCCGACAACGCCACCGCACCGATCACCGTTGGGATCGTGATAAACACAGAGTTCAGCAGGTATTTCGGCATGTTGGATTCAAAGAACACCTTGCCGTAGTTGTTGAACATCTCGAAGCTGGATGGCAGCCCCCAGAAGTTCCCGTTTACGAAATCCGCGTCAGGCTTGATCGAGAACATGGCAACAGCGATCAGTGGCAACAGCCAGATGACCAAAACGATCGGCAGGATGATCTGATAGCTGATCTGCCACGTGCGGGATGACTTTTCGATGGGTGTTGGAAACATCTTAGTGCGCCCCTTTTTCGTCTTGGTACATCGACCACAGGAAGTAGACGATAAATCCTAGCATGATGAAGAACAGGACCACGGCGATGGCCGCCCCGTATCCCATGCGGAAGCCAAATTCGGACAGTGATTCCTCGAACATGTAGAACGACAGAACCCGTGTAGAGCCGAACGGACCACCGTTCGTCATCACGGAAATCAAATCGAAAGACCGCAGCGCGCCAATGATGGTCACAACAAAAGCGATAAAGGTCGCGGGCTTCAGCTGCGGTAGGATCACATACCAGAGCATCTTGTGCCCCTTAGCGCCGTCCAGACGTGCCGCTTCGACCTGTTCGGGGTCAACCGCGTTCAGACCTGTGAGATACAAGATCATGCAGTATGCCGTCTGTGGCCAAAGGCCTGCCGCGATAATGCCGTAGGTGGCTGTGTTCGGGTTGCCCAGAACGCCGCCTTTGACTTCAAGTCCGAAGATATCGAGGATCACGCTGAACAGGCCAAAGTTCGGCAGGTAGAACCATGAGAACACGAGGCCCACAACCACTTGGCTGATCACAAACGGGAAGAAGAACAAAGACTTATAAAGCCGAATACCCGTGACTGTCTGGTTCAAAAACAATGAAATCATCAATCCCAGCGGGATCGCCAGCAGGTACAGGAGCAGCCATTTGATGTTGTTTACGAACGAAATGTTGAATTTGCGGTCGTCGGTCAAAAGCCGTTCGTAGTTGGCCAAGCCAACATAGGTTTTTTCGCCCAGACCGTCCCATTCGTGAAACGAAATCCAGAACGATTGGCCGATCGGAATGATCACGTAGACCACAAAGAACAAGACGGCTGGAAACAAGAACAACCACGGTGTGATCGCGATCTCGTTGCGCTTGTACCAGCCGCGTTCGGCCGTTGAAGGTTCAACTGTTGTAAATGCCATGGGGTCGTGTCCTCCCGCACCCTGATTTTAAGGGGTCAACGCATGCGAAAACCTGAAATGCTGTCAGGTTTGCGGATGGGTTTGAAAAGTGCGCCCCCCTCAAATCTGAGGAGGGCGCGAAGTCTTAGGCGTTACTGGTAGATACGCTGACGTGTGTCTTCCAGGCGTGCCAGGATGTCATCCAGGTTGTCTGGGAACACCATGAACTCTTGCAGGCCTTCCATGCCGACAGATGCCATTTCCGCATCAAAGTCACGGTCGAAGAACTGCATGATGCCGCCACCAGCGTTGTTTGAAAGCATCTCGAAACCTTCTTCGAGGAACTTGTCCGCGTCGATGGAAGAGTTTGCGTTCACTGGCAGCTGACCCAGCGCGTCACCAGAGTTGATCTTGGTCTGGTTTTCCGCAGATGTCACAAAGCGCAAGAATTCTTTCGCCGCTTCCATGTTCTCAGCACCAGCTGGGATGTGGAATGTATCTGTTGGCGCGTCTTCTGCGTAGTCAACGTCTGGGTTGATCACTGGGAACTGGTAGAAGTCCAGTTGATCGTCTGTCAGGCCACCTTCGCGGAATGCTGCGACAGAGAAGTTACCCATCAGGTAAGATGCTGCTTCACCGTTGACCATGAACGGCATGGCTTCTTGCCAGCTGTAGTTCTGGTGGTCGTCGATGAACGCGCCCATGTCGATCAGTTCGCGCCAGTTTGCGAATGTTTGACGTACGCGGTCGTCTGTCCATTCGATTTCACCGGATGCCAGTGCGATATGGAAGTCATAGCCGTTTGTGCGGGAGTTGATGTAGTCGAACCAACCGCCAGCAGTCCACAGGAACTTGGACCCGATTGTGTAGCACTTTACGCCACTGTCGAGGATTGCCTGACAGTTCGCTTTTTCTTCTTCCCAAGTTGTTGGCTCTTCAAGACCCAAATCTGCGAAGATGTCTTTGCGGTAGTAAACGCCCCACTGGTAGTACGTGTACGGCACGCCCCACTGTTTGTCGTCCAGCGTCATCGCACCTTTTGTGGATGCAAGTGCTGCGAACTCTGGCTCTGCCCAAAGGTCAGAGATGTCTGCGAACAGGCCTGCGTCGACGTATGGCTTCATACGGTTAGCCGCGTACCAGTTCACAACGTCAGGTGAGTTGGCTGTTAGCGCGTTACGGATTTGTGTTTTCCAAGCTTCACGGTCAACGATCGTCAGCTCGATGTTCAGGTCAGGGTGCAGGGCGCCAAAATCAGCGACCATACCTTCCATCACAGCGCGTGGCGCTGGGTTGGACATGTCTGATGTGATTTTCAGATCGCCAGACAGTGCATGACCGTCTGCCATAGCAGCAGTTGCTGCGATGCTAGCAGCTGCGAGTGCTGCAAAGGATGTTTTCATGATGGAACGCATAGTGTCCTCCCTAGGTGCTTCCGTCTTCCATTCCCCACCGAAGTTCCGATATCGGCCTGCCTTGCGGTGGTTTCAATATTTGGAACTAGGTTTTGAATATTGAAACTAAAACGCGACTCGCGTAGTGTTGTCAACAGGTCGAGGCTAGACGTGATCGAATTGCACATCAAACAGGATGCGCATTCATGGCTAGCAGATCATGAAATTAGCGGGCTTTGGGCCGGCACATTCGGGAGGCGAGACAGTCATGGCAGGCGTTACACTAGACAAGGTCATCAAGCGGTATGGCGACGTTCAGGTCATTCACGGCATTGATCTAGAAATCAAAGATGGTGAGTTCTGCGTTTTTGTTGGCCCCTCCGGCTGCGGTAAGTCGACATTGTTGCGGATGGTCGCAGGGCTTGAAGAAACAACCGAAGGTCAAATGCACATCGGCGATCGCGATGTAACCCGTATGGACCCGTCCCAGCGTGGGGTGGCGATGGTTTTCCAAACCTACGCGCTGTATCCGCACATGACGGTCAAAGATAACATGGGCTTTGGCCTGAAGATGAACGGCCATCCCAAAGCCGAAATCGAAGCAAAAGTCGCAGAAGCAACACGAATTCTAAAGCTCGAAGACTATCTGGACCGCAAACCTGCTGCCTTGTCAGGTGGTCAGCGTCAGCGGGTATCTATTGGCCGTGCGATTGTTCGGGGCCCAGAAGTCTTCCTATTCGACGAACCACTGTCCAACCTCGACGCCGAATTGCGTGTTGAGATGCGCGTCGAAATCGCACGTCTGCACAAAGAAATCGGCGCGACGATGATTTACGTGACGCACGATCAGGTCGAAGCGATGACGCTTGCCGACAAGATCGTTGTGCTGCGCAAAGGCGTGATCGAACAGGTCGGCGCACCGATGGATCTGTACCGTGATCCCGACAACAAATTTGTAGCGGGCTTTATCGGATCACCAGCGATGAACTTCTTGAACGGTAAAGTCGTCGACGGCGGCGTCGAAGTCCCCGCATTGGGCATGACGATTCCGGCTGATCTTTCTACCGCTTACAAAGGCCACGACGTGACCGTTGGTTTGCGTCCTGAGCACCTTGAAGTGGACACCGCAGGCAACGCGTTGAACGTTGATATGGTCGAAAGCCTTGGTGGTGTTTCATTCGCATACCTTGAGGGTAGCACAGGCGAGAAAATCGTTATTGAACAACGTGGTGACGAACGTGTTTCATCCGGCGAAACTGTCGGGATCACAGTCGATCCATCCCGCTTGTATCTGTTCGATGCGAAGACGGAACAACGCATTCGCAGCTAGTCTTTGGATGCAGTTTGAAGGCCGCGTACCGCTGGGTGCGCGGCTTTTTTTATGTCTCGGCTTGCTTTCTAAATCGTTATAGTTTTTGCTGTCGCCAAAGATGGGCGCTGGTGCGCCATCAGTGATTCATGCGGGAGGCATCATGAAAACGATTAAGGGACCGGGGCTGTTTTTGGCTCAATTCGCAGGCGATGCGGCGCCATTTAATACGTGGGGTGGCATTACAAAATGGGCGGCGGATTGCGGTTACAAAGGCGTGCAGGTTCCCAGTTGGGACGGGCGGTTCTTTGACCTGAAACAGGCATCCGAATCAAAGACCTATTGTGACGAATGGGCGGGCGAGGCGGCAGCGAATGGCGTCACTGTCACCGAACTATCGACCCATTTGCAGGGCCAGTTGGTCGCCGTGAACCCTGCATATGACACCGCATTTGACGCTTTTGCAGCGCCAGAGGTGCAGGGCAATCCCGCTGCACGCCAAGCCTGGGCTGTCGATCAAGTCAAAATGGGGCTGAAGGCGTCCAAGAATCTTGGGTTGACGGAAATGGCGACATTTTCAGGCGCGCTGGCGTGGCCCTACGTGTACCCGTGGCCACAACGTCCGGCGGGTTTGGTCGAGACGGCCTTTGATGAATTGGCAAACCGCTGGCGTCCAATTCTGGACCTCGCGGAAGAATGCGGCGTTGATGTTTGCTATGAAATCCACCCAGGTGAAGACCTGCACGACGGCGTGACGTTTGAGATGTTCCTCGAACGGCTTGGCGGTCATGCCCGCTGCAACATGCTGTACGACCCGTCGCACTACGTTCTGCAGTGCCTTGATTACATCGATAACATCGACATCTACAAAGACCGGATCAAGATGTTCCACGTCAAAGACGCGGAATTCAACCCAACGGGCCGTCAAGGTGTCTATGGTGGCTACCAATCGTGGGTTGATCGGGCAGGTCGGTTCCGTAGTCTGGGCGACGGTCAGGTCGATTTCGGGGCGATCTTCGCCAAAATGGCCGCGAATGATTTCGCAGGCTGGGCGGTTGTCGAATGGGAATGTGCGTTGAAACACCCTGAAGATGGGGCGCGGGAAGGTGCGCAATTTGTCAAAGATCACATTATTCGCGTGACCGAACATGCTTTTGACGATTTCGCAGGCGGCGCTGTCGATGAAGCGACCAACCGCAAGATGCTTGGCCTGTAAGGAGACATGATCATGAGACCCATTCGTTTAGGTATGGTCGGTGGCGGCAATGACGCGTTTATTGGTGGGGTCCACCGTATCGCGTCGCGCATCGACGGACGTTTTCAACTCGTCGCGGGCGCGCTTTCTTCAACGCCCGAAAAGTCACAGGCCTCTGGCGCGGCTTTGGGGCTAGCACCTGACCGTGTGTATGATGATTTCAAGTCCATGGCGATCCGCGAGGCCCGTTTGAAAGACGGGATCGAAGCGGTCGCAATCGTCACGCCGAACCACATGCATTTCGCACCGACGCGTGAATTCCTGAAACGCGGTATCCACGTGATCTGCGACAAGCCGCTGACATCGACGATGGCAGACGCCAAGAAGATGGCGAAAGTCGTCGAAGACAGCGATGCCTTGTTTGTGCTGACCCATAATTATACGGGCTACCCGCTGATGCGTCAGGCAAAGGCCATGATCGAAAATGGTGATCTAGGCGAATTGCGGGTCGTGCAGGCCGAATATGCGCAAAGCTGGCTGACGAACAAAGAAGAATTCAAACAGGCCGAATGGCGCGTTGATCCGGCGCGGTCAGGGGCAGGTGGGTCCACTGGCGACATCGGGACACACGCGTTTAACCTGACCGAATTCGTGACGGGCCTGTCTGTCGAAAGCCTTGCCGCTGATCTGTCATCCTTTGTGCCGGGCCGAGAATTAGACGACAACGCCCATGTCATGATGCGTTTTGGTGGCGGGGCAAAAGGGATGCTGTGGTGTTCCCAGGTCGCACCGGGGAACGAAAACGGGCTGACTTTGCGCATTTATGGCGACAAAGGCGGGTTGGAATGGGGCCAGATGAACCCGAACCAATTATGGTTCACACGTCACGGCGAACCCAAGCAACTGCTGACCACCAACGGGGCAGGCGCGTTGGATGCAAACATCCGCATGTCGCGTATCCCCGCAGGGCATCCCGAAGGGTATCTGGAAGGGTTTGCCAATATCTACAGCGAAGCCGCGGACGCGATTGAGGCACAGCGCGACGGTACCCCGCTTGATCCAGCGGTGACCTATCCGGGTATCCGCGAAGGGATCGCAGGCATGCAGTTCATCGATGCCTGTGTCCGATCGTCAAAGCGCGACAGCGCGTGGGTGAAACTGGATCGCTGATCTAGCGTGACAAAGCGCGGGCGATATCTTCGGCCAGTTCCAATATCACTTGGGACTGCGCCTGTGCGACGCCGTTTAGCCCTTCACCCACAAGCGGTGTTGTATAGGCAAAGCTGCGCGCACGGTTCGGGTAATCGATCCCGTCACCCCCGATAAAGTACTGCCCGCGCAGGGTGAAAACCCCGTCATTGCCCGCCAGCATTTCTTCGACGCGGACTTCAATGGCCACATCAGGGATGCCAGCGAACGGCCATGGATCGGGGCCGATTGTTGCCGTCAGGATATCGTTCAGGTGACGCGTGATCGTTAGCGTAGCGGCGCGTTCAGGCTCATCCGCCCAAAGAAATGCGCCATCGGTGGTGATCAAACCCTCAGGGCTTTCGATCGAGATTTCTTCGGCTGCCGCATAGCTTGGCAGGGAAACGGTCCGCACAATGGCGGAACTGACATTGGCCCGCAGATCCAGCGTAGAATTCAACGGTGTCATTTCAACCCGATTGGTCGGGCCGGAACAGGCGGCCAGCGCGGTAAGGGCAACGGTCAAAAGAAGTGGTTTAAACATGTTATCGCCCTGTCAGAAGTGATGATGGGTTGCGTTGAATGGCCCGTGCGAGGGACGTGACCGCATCGGCGGCCGCCTGAATATCGCGCAAGGTAGCCGCTGTGTCGCTCGAGAACCGTGATTGTTCCCCATAGGCGTTTGCCACTGCGCTGATCGTATTGACCAAACGCGCCGTTTCGGAAGACAGCGCAGGCAGACCGCGTGCCGCCGTATCGATGGAATTCGCGGCGTCCGCGGCAGCCGCAAGGGCGGCGTTCACGTTTTCAAGCGCCCCACCTTCGCGGACGGTCGCGAGGAAGACGTTCATTTCGTCCAAAGCACCTGTCAACGCAGCCGGTAATTCGTTTGCGCCATCGCTCAGCAGGATCGTATCAATGGCGTTCAAGGTCTGGGTCGCTTGGGTCACAAGTGCGTTGATTTCAACACTATTCGCTTTGACCGTCAGCTGTTCGATCTGTTCGGTAATGGCGGGCAAGTTCGCTGTCGCGGTTTCGAGCTGTGTAATCAGGTTGGTCGCCCGTTCGGCCAATTCCGGCAGGCTTTCCACGCTGGTAGAAATGGCGCGGGCTGCGTTGCTTGTGTCTGCCAGTGCGGTGGTCAGGTTATCAACGGCACCGCCATCGCGCACATCCGTGACCAAGCCACGAATTTCATCAATTGCGGCGGTAACTGTGGCTGGAATTTCGGTGGTCGCTTCGTCCACAAGAATTGCGTCGATGTTGGCCAACGTCTGATTGGCTTGGGCCAGCAATGCTTCGACTTCCAGCGCGTTTGCTTTGGTTGCCAGTGCTTCGATTTCGGCAATGATCGACGGTAGAGCCTCGGACGCGGTGCCGATGGTGGCCACCGTGTCATTGGCAGTCGTCAACGTTTCGGACAACGAACCAACAAGGTTCGCCTCTGTCGCGCTTGCGACGATCGATGAAATTTCGGCGACCACGTCTTGGATGCCATCAAGTGACGTTTGCAACGTATCTGGTGCGCCTTGAATGCCGTCTGATGCGATGACCGTGCTGATGTCAGCCAAGATCGTGCGCAGTTCCGCAGGGGCTGCTTTCAGATCGCCGTCGGTGGCAAGCGCTTCGATGCTGGCCATCAGATCGACCGCGCCTTGCATCAACTCTTCGATGGGCAATTCGTTGATGCGTTCCATCACACCTTCGGCGGTAGCGGCAACGTCTGAAACCTCAGACGCTGTTGTCGGGATGATCGGGAACGGTTCGCGGTCCGGATCAAGGAAAAACAGATCGGCATTTTCAACGTCGACCAGTTCGATATCCAATGCGCCCGTCAGAATGTTTCCTGTCACAAGACGCGCCCGCATCCCTTGAGCCACGAAGCTGGCAAGGATGACCATCGCGTCTTCGTCAGATGTGTCGTCTGAAATCCCAAGCCGGGACGGGGACAAATCGAGCGTGGTCCGCAGGCGGACCCGTTTATTGCCATTCTCTTCGACAACAATGGCGTTGATCGCGGCCACTTCGCCGACGTTAACACCTTGGTATTTTACGGCAGAGCCCTGACGCAGACCGTTGACCGTTTCGTCAAACAGGATACCGACGGTCAATGTGTTACGGTCAGGACGCTCAAACAGGCTTTCGCGGGCGGCCTGTTCATCGTCAAACACATCAAAGATGTCGGGACCACGGGATTCACCCAACGGGCGTCCGCCAGACACAACCGTATCGAATGCGATACCGCCTTCGATCAGCGACGCGATGCTATCGACATCAAGGTTCAGACCGGATGCACCTACAGACACCGAGAAACCGGAGGTGTCCCAGAACCGTGTGTTGGTTGTAACAAGCCGCGCGAATTCTTCTTCGATAAAGGCCGACACGATCACGCCATTGCCCGTCGGATCCAGTACGGGTTCATCAAGAAAACCAACCTGCAATCCTTTGTGCAGGATCGGCGCGCCTTGGGCCAAGGACGCACCATTCGGGGCCCGCAAGATAATTTCTGACCCAGCATCGTTCGTGGCCAACAGTGGCGGGTTTTCAAGACCAATGAATTCGGACTGCGCAACGTCTGCTTCAGTGTCCCATTTGCCAGCGATATACGCGCCAGACAGAACAGTATCGAGCCCGGACACACCGCGCAGTGTCACATCGGGCCGGACAACCCAAAAGATTGCGTCGTCATCAAGATAAGGCGCGATTTCCTTGTCCACACGCACGTCAACCAACACGACCTCTAGATCATCAGAAAAAGTGACCTTTTCAACAAGGCCCACGTCAATATCGCGATACTTTAGGTAAGTTTCTTTGCTGATGCCTGATCCATTTTCAAACGCAATCTCGATCAGGATACCCCGATCTTGGTAGGTGGACCACGCCACGCTTAGGATCACTGCGAGCGCCACCAAAGGCACAAGCCAAATCCAACTGATGCGCCATGTTTTACGTGGCTCTGGTTCGCGCACATCAAGCGGCGCGGGAGACGGTGTCGTGGTCATGTGGCGGCAGCCCTATCTGCGTCCCAAATGAGACGTGGGTCAAAGCTTTGAGCGGAAAGCATGGTAAATACAACAGACAAAGCAAAGCTAATAGCGGCAATGCCCGGATTAATTGAAGCCAAAGTATCAAGCTGCACGAGGGCCGATAGAATTGCGACCACAAAGACGTCGATCATGGACCAACGGCCAATGAATTCGACCGCATCAAACAGTTTGTGCCGTTGGTGCATATTCAAGTTGGATTTCTTCTGCACACTGATGGCGAGGTATCCAATCGCAAAGAATTTGCCCAACGGGATGACGATGGACGCGACAAACACAATCGCGGCAATCCCGTATGATCCGTAATGCATCAGATCAATGACACCGCCCAAAATCGTACTGCTGGTTTCGTCGCCCAACTGGCGCGTGATCAACATCGGGTAAATATTGGCGGGAATGAACAAGATGATCCCTGCCACCATCCAGGCCCACACTTTTTGCAGGCTGTCCGGCGACCTGCTGTGTAACGTCGCGTGGCAGCGCGGGCATTCGGACGCATGTATATCCTGCACCTGACCGCAACGGCGACAGGCGACCAGACCAGCCTCACGGGCGGTGATCAAGCCTTCGATGTGTCCAGCGCCCGCCATATAGAATACCTACAAATCAACGTGTCTTGAAAAAATGTCAGGACAACCAAAACAGTGAATGCCCAGAAAGCAGGCCCAAATGCGATTGTAGCCAGACCTGCCACCTTCACCAGTGCAACCGCGACCCCGACAATAAAGATTTCCGCCATCGACCAAGGGCGCAATGTCTCGGACAGGCCAAAGGAACGTCGGGCCAGTAAAGTAGGCGTTGTTCCCGCAACAAGAGGCGTGACCGCCATAATGATTGCGCCCAGCCGGATCAGGGGTAGAAAGATGATGAACGCCGCCACAGCCGCCGCTAAGGGCAGGGTGAATGTATCAGAAAATGCCATCACAGCGCCCAGTACAGATGTGCTGTTGGTCTGACCTGCGGCCGACAAATTCAGGAACGGAAAGCTGATCGCCGCAACCATCAGCAGGAACGACGTGATCGACAAGGCCAAAACGCTCACAATCGCAGTCGCGCGTTCGGTTTTCAGCACGACACCACAGCGCACGCAATGCGCCTGCGCACCTTCAGCCAGTGCGGCATTGGTATGGAGCGTATCGCAATGAGGGCAGGCGATCAGATCTTCGAGCGGCGGCACGGATGGCAGTCCTTTGGCAGCGGTTTCACCTAGTATATGGTGCCTGACAGCCGGTTACTATGGCAATTCACAGCGTTATCTCACAGGTAAGCGCTTTTTCGATGATCCGTTTTGCGTTTGGAATATCATTGCTTTCTGCCCGTCTTGTTGCTGCGGCACGGGACAAGTTCTGGTTCAGCCACCGCTGGATCAATCGGCCTCGCAATTCGTCCATCGGAACGTCTAACCTGACCGTTAAATCCCAAAGTGAGGTGATATCGTTCCACGGGTCTTCATCAAACATCAGGTAATTGCCTTCAGCGATGATAACCGGCACGTCGCTTGGGATGTGAACGGCGCCTGCGATGGACAGATCACGATTGCGGTCAAAGGTGGGGGCGATTACATCCATTTTGGCATGCAGTCTTTTGATCATAATCAGAAAACCTTCGCCATCGAAAGTCTCAGGTGCGCCTTTTTTGGGCAGAAGCCCACGGTCTTCGAGGATGGCGTTATCTAGATGAAAGCCGTCCATCGGCACGACCAAACTGCGGCACTTCTGGGCGTTTAGAACACGTGCGACCTCTTCCGCGAGCGTGGATTTACCGCTGCCGGGTGCGCCTGCCATGGCCACGAGAACGCGGTCACGCGTTGCGCGCAATTGGTGAATTTTGTCTGCTAAGATGCTGACCTGCTGGGATATATTCTTCAATGGACTCGCCTGTTTTCTCCGAGTGTAAGGCCACTCTTTTCTCGGGCAAACCTTTACTTTCGTGATTGTGCGGAAAAACGGATCAGGGTATCGGCGGATGATTGAGCTTTGGTCCGTAAGTCACTGTTTTTGTGGAGTTGAGCTGGATGGTCATCTTCAAGTGGAAAAGCGCCGAACATTGCCCTAGGTATAGGGTGATAAACCGGAGAACGCTTTGCAAAACCTGCTCAAAATCTGGCGCACCGCCTATGATGTCTGGACCGAAGCGGGGACGCGTCATATCGGATTGATTGCAGCTGGTGTGGCGTTTTTCGGAATGTTTGGTGTGTTTCCGGGGATCGCGGCTGTTATTGCGGTCTTTGGTTTGGTTGCTGATCCCGTGGTCGTGTCTGACCAGTTGGAATTGATGCGCGACGTCATCCCGCAAGAAGCATACGGAATTTTCGAGGCGCAGATCAAAAGTCTTCTGAGCGCCCGATCTGAAACGTTGGGGTGGACGACGCTTGTCTCTATCATGCTAGCGCTTTGGTCTTCACGCGCCGCTGTTGGTGCTTTGATGAGCGGGATCAACGCGATTGAGGCAGCGCCACAGCGGGGCGGGGTGCGGCAAATGTTGGTCGCATTACTATTGACCGCATCTCTTGTTTTGCTGGCGACCGTTGCATTGATGTCTGTCGTTGTGCTGCCGGTGATCCTGGCCTTTATTCCGCTGCCCGTTTCGACGACCATGTTGCTGGAAGGGGTGCGTTGGCTGATCGCTTTGGCCGTTCTGTTTTCGGGACTAAGCATTTTGTACAGGTACGGACCCAATATGAAGCCGCATCGCAGGCCGTGGATCACCTTGGGGGCGGCGATTGTTGTTGTGGTATGGATCGGCGCGTCGGCAGGGTTGTCGTACTACTTAACCAACTTCGCGAGCTACAATGAGGTCTACGGATCAATCGGCGCTGTCATCGGTATGTTGCTTTGGCTCTATATCAGTGCCTACTTGATTTTATGGGGCGCAATCATCAATGCGAAACTATATTACATAGAAACGCCAACAAACGAAGGCGATGGGCCGCCAGAGCAGTTGCTTTAGCAATTTCTCGCAATAGTGGTAATCATGCCGCACGTTTTCCGAATCGGGCAAAAGTATGTCATTTTCCCCCTAGATTTGGTGAATCTCACCCGCTAACGTCTCCGTAATCAAAATAAGCGTGTCCCGTTAGATGGCCATGCACGAGGCGGAGTAGAGTTATTATGTCAGCGATTGATTTCGTTGTCCGCGGTGACGCGGGCGTTACACAACGTGGGTCCCTTGGTGGGGCTGACGGCACATCCATTGTTGCGGGTGCGGGCCAAGACGTCTCGTTAAACCTCAGCCGTGGGGATATCCTTTCATACGTACGTCAAGGTCAGGCGCTGCAGGTTACGCTTGTGGATGGTACTGTATTGACGGTTGAAGGCTTTTTTACGCCAGAAGGCGAAGCCATTGCGGACCTGTTCATCTCAGCGAACGGTACATTGGCGCAGGCTGAATTGGTCGCGGGCGAGGGCAATTTGTTGTTCGCGCAATACGTTGACGCCGACAGCTTCGGTAAGTGGAGCCCTGACGACGATCTTTACTTTGTGCGCGGCTCAGACGTGCAGCTTGCGGGTGTCGTGCCTGCGGATGAAGCAGCGGCAAGCCAGCTTGGCGGCGCGTTGCTTGGTGGTATCGCAGGCATCCCAGCGCTTGGCGCTGGTGCGGCAGCACTTGGTGGTTCGCTTTTGCTGGCGGGTGCCGGTGGCGGCGACGATGGCGGTGACGGTGATGTTGCTGGTGACGGCGATACGGGCGGTGATCCAGATCCAACAGATCCTACCGACCCAACTGATCCGACGGACCCAACCGATCCTACTGATCCAACCGATCCTACTGATCCAACCGACCCTGTTGATCCGGTCGATCCGGTTATCGATCCACCAGTCGTAACAATCTCCGACGGTACGGAAAGCGTTGGTCACACAGTAAACGCCGAAGATTACGCAGATGGCGTGACAATCGGTGGTACTGGTACGCCAAACACATCCGGCACAATCACAGTCGGCGATGTGACACAAGACATCACAACTGATGAGAATGGCGACTGGACTGCGGAATTCACGCAGGACGAAGTTGCTGGCGGCGAATACCAAGAAGACGTGACTGTGACGTTGACCAACGAAGGTGGCTCAACAACATCCACGGATGTTCTGGTTGTCGACACAATCGCAAGCGTCACGATTGAAACGAGCACTGTTGAAGGCAACGGCGAGATCAACTTCGTCGAAGAATCCGACGGCTTTACGCTTACAGGGACTGTTGAAGAAAACTCAACCGTGACTGTGTCCTTCGGTGGCAACACATATGACGCAGTTGTATCCGGGTCCTCTTGGTCCTTGGCAGTTGATGCTGGTGTGATCGCGCAGGGCGAATATGACCTGAACGTTTCCGTCAACGCGACAGACGCTTACGGCAACACAGCATCTACGTCCGGTACTGTTGCGATTGATACAGTAACAGACGTGACTGTTGATACGACAGCGGTTGGTGGTGCGGATAACACTGTGAACGCAGCTGAGCACCCAAGTGGTGTTGAACTGACTGGTCTGGCCGAAGCGGGCGCATCCGTTGTGGTCACGTTGGGCGCAGTATCCCACACTGTAACTGCAACCTCATCCGGTACTTGGACGTCTGTCTTCACAAGCAGTGAAGTGCCAACTGGTGAACTTTCCCTGAACGTGACTGCGGTTTCGACTGACCTTGCAGGCAACACAGCTACAGCTACTGGTACAGTGACAATCGACACTGAAATCGACGTGACTGTGACTGAAAACGCAGGCGGCGCGGATAGCATTGTAAATGGAGATGAGCGTAGCGATAGCTTCTCCTTCTCTGGTCAAACAGATGCAGGCGCACAGGTTTCCGTTGTCTTCGAAGGTCAAACACAGATCGTGACAGCCGGCGCTGACGGGTCTTGGACTGCAAGCTACACAGGTGTGAACCTGCCAGACGATTCAGAAGGCACTGCGCAAGTCACTGTGACTGCAACAGATGCGGCTGGTAACTCTGACTCTGCGACCACGACTGTGGCCTACGACACATGGGTGAACAAACTTGAATTTGCAGACGGCGCGATTGAAGGTGACAACGTCATCAACAATGCCGAAGCAGCTGACGGCGTGACGCTGAACGGTGTGGTTGAAGCTGGTTCAACTGTGATGGTTGCCTTCGGTAGCGTATCTCAGGCAGCGACAGTGAACAGCGCAGGCGCTTGGACGGTTGAGTTTACAGCCGCACAAATGGCGACAATCGCTGCAGGCCAAGCTGATGACTTTGAAGCAAACATCGTTGTCACAGCGACAGACGCGGCGGGTAACGTCGACTCTATCACTGAAACAGTGACAGTCGATCTGGTTGCACCTGATGCAGCGGACGTTGTCGCAGTAACAACTTCCGAAGCCGGTGTGATTGCATCAATCCTGACTGAAGGCGACGCAAGCACAAGCTTCGATCAGTTTGTGAATGGTGCTGATGACGCTCAGGCAATCAACTTGACGGCTACAGGCCCACAGTACTTCAGCTTTGATGCTGGCGATACGGTTCCTGATGGGTCTCACCTGTTGGTCACGAACAGCGATGCGGCTGGTAACTCTACCTCCACATTGGTTGTTCTGCAGGATACGGCATCGCTTGACCTGTCTTCCGGTGCTTTGGGTGACTTCAATGTCGCTGAAATCAACCTTGAGACAACAAACGGTGTGAACCTCGAGATTACAGCTGATCAACTGCGGGCCTTGTCTGCGGATAGCGACTCATTGGTCATCCACGGCGATGACAACGACACGGTTGTTATGGCGGATCTCTCAGTTGCTGCTTCTGGCACACAGCAGATCGACGGTCAGACATACGAC
This sequence comes from Yoonia sp. D2-7, assembly GCF_055809435.1. NCBI lineage: Bacteria > Pseudomonadati > Pseudomonadota > Alphaproteobacteria > Rhodobacterales > Paracoccaceae > Yoonia > Yoonia sp. D2-7. The sequence continues at coordinate 1,483,072 of NZ_CM147912.1, forward strand.
GTCTATGACCTGGGCGACGATACAAGCTTGATCATCGACCAAGAGATTAACTTGAACCCAGTCGTCTAAGCCGACAACGACAAGATTAATCCCGAGGGCGGCGACAAAAGATCGCCCCGGGATACCCCCTCAAAGACCACGCAAAGTTGGTCGAGGGTTTAGGGCAAGTTTTGGCAGGTAGTGAGGCAGGCACGTGTATGGCTGGTGTAATCTAAAAAGTGTTTTGATGCTGACATGCGTCGCAAGTCTATCCGCGTGTATGGATGGCAGTGCAGGTGTCACAAGGGCGTCCAACACATTTGCGGCAGATGGCGATGGCGCCGTTCAAGCCGCACCGCAGGCAGCACTTGATGCGAACCTGCAAGACGGGACACAATCCCCGATCATCGAAGGTCTTCTGAATCGCCGCTCGGTCTTAGGCAATGGGTCCTATGATCAAGTGGCTGATGCTGTTTTGGCGGCTAATTCGCGTGCGGCTGAGGCTGATCTGCGCGCGGCGACTTTGCGCTCTGAGGCGCGTGCATCAAACTGGTTGCCGACCCTCGGTCCAAACGTATCGCTGACATCGCTCGGCACTGTTGTGACCCAATTGGTAGTCGAGCAGGTGTTGTTTGATAACGGCAAGAAACGCGCTGAACGCGAATACGCCCAAGCCGACGTCGAAGTTGCAGCCGTGGCACTGGCCCAAGACACGAACGACCGTGTCATGACCGCACTTGGTTTGTACCTGAATGCGGAAGCAGCTAAGGCCAAGGCAGGCGTGAACGCCGCAGCCATGCAGCAGATGGAACGCTACGAATATGTGATGTCTGAACGGGTCCGCGGTGGGGTGTCCTCCCGCGTTGATCACCAGATCGTCCAACAGAAATTGAACCAGATGCAGGCCGATATGGCGTCCGACCACGAAGCGGCGGCATCTGCGTTTGCGGAATTGAATGCAATGTCAGCGGCACCATTGGACGGTGTGTCTGGCATTTCCAGCATTGGTCAGCCCGGTCCCGGCGCTGAACCTTTAACTGTCATGAAGGCTCAAGCAGAAGCGCAACGCGCTGTTGCTGAGGCCACAGCGGCCCGTGCGGGATTCCTCCCGTCCCTCACGGCGTCCGCTGGAATTGGTTCAGGCGGCAGTGATGGCGGCCTGAATTTGGGATCCGACAACGGATTTGGCTTCGGCACGGGCGCGTCATTGGAAGCCTTGGAAGCGTCGCAAGCTGCTGCTGCGGCCCGTGTTGGTCAGGTGCGTGAAAACGCGAACCGGTCTTTGCAGTCACTGCAAACCGAACTTGCATCCTTGCGCCGTCAAGAAGCCCAAGCCCAGTCGCTTGCCGCCCAAGCGGCCAGCAACTTCACACTCTTTTCCGAACAACAGCGGTCCGGTCATCGGTCAGTCCCCGAAGTTGTCGGTATTTTTGAAACCAAGGTCCGCACAGAACGCGAAGCGGTGGCCCTGAAATATGACATCGCCCGCACAGAGCTGGAAATCGCAGCCCTGATGGGATCCTTGGTGAACGGAGAACAAATATGAGCGGTCCTATTCTTGCATTCGACATGAACGCATCCCGTGGGGCCAAGCTGACAAGGATCAAACCAAAGCAGGTTCCTGCGGACGAAGCGATTGATGGCGGCCAACCGGTCACGCCGAAAGTTGCGGCACCACATCCGGACAAGGCCGAACATGGAGCGCCGGAAAAGGTGGATGTGCCACAGCCGGACGTCGTTGAATCCGCCAAGGAACTGGCGGCACCTGCGGCGTTGTACACAGATGCAGCAGCGGAACGGGCAAATCTTGCGTCCGCTTATGCAGCTGTGCTGGGTGTTGATCTGCCAAAGACAGATATGCTGGAACGGATCACAGCCGCAGGCGGTGGTGATCTGACCGGCGCCGAAATCGCCAAAGCGCTCGAAGGCGCGGGTCTTGTTGCAATGGTCAAACCTGCGCAAGTGGATCGTGTTTCTTGGCCTGCACTGGCCGAAATGACCAACGGCGAACTGGTTCTGGTTCTGGAACAAGTCGCTGATACGATTATTGTTTACGACGCGGCATCCGCGGATAACCGGACCGAAGTCGACGTTTTGGATTTCACGCCTGTCTTTACAGGCAACGTGATCCGCGCAGATGTCGCCGTGACCGAATTGAACCGCCGCCACGCCAATGAAGGCCTGAAAGAACATTGGTTCTGGGGCGAAGTCAAAAAACTGCGCCGCATCATGTTTGAAGTGGCTTTGGGATCGTTTGTCGCGAACCTGTTGGCCGTCGCAGTCGCACTGTTCTCCCTGCAGGTCTATGACCGCGTGATCCCGCACCAATCCACCGCAACCCTATGGGTGCTGGCAATTGGTGCTGGCTTCGCGATGCTGCTCGAAGCGTTCCTGCGGATCGCGCGTGCCCGTCTCATGGACGGGGCAGGGCGCAAGGTTGAACTGCGCATTCAGACGCTGTTGATGGACAAATTGCTCGGCATGCAGGCCGGCCTGAAAGGCCAGACACCATCTGGCACCTTCGCGGCCGTCCGTGAATTTTCGTCGATCCGTGAATTCTTTACGGCGTCCACTATTGGCACACTGACTGATCTTCCATTCATCGTGCTGTTCTTGGCACTTGTGGCGTCCATCGGCGGCAACGTTGTGTGGGTTCTGTTCGCGGGTGGCATCCTGATGGTGCTGCCGTCGTTCTTTATGCAAAAGAAAATGATGAAGCTGACGATGGCCACACAGGGTGCGTCGACTAAGGCATCGCGTCTGTTGCACGAAGCAATCTACGACGCCGACACGATCAAAGCCCAACGGGGCGAAGAACGTTTCCGTCGCCTTTGGGGTGAATTTTCTGCCCTGTCATCATTGGCAACATCCGAGCAGCGCAAACTATCCAGCACCCTGACATTCTGGAGCCAAGGCGTACAGCAGGCGACCTATGTGTCCGCCGTTGTTGTCGGTACGTTTATGGTGTTCCAAGGCCAGTTCACTGTCGGGACAATTATCGCAGTGGGTATTCTGACATCACGGACATTGGGGCCATTGACGCAGTTGGCGGCAACCTTGGCACGCTGGTCTAACGTCAAAGCCGCACTCGAGGCGTTGGACGGGATCGCGGAAGCCCCGCAAGACGTCGAAGAAGGCCGCACATACCTGCGTAAGGAAACATTGAAAGGCGGCTACGAGCTGCGCGAAATGTCCTACACCTATGACGAAGACGCGGCTAACACGATTGATATCCCAGCACTTTCCATCAAACCGGGGCAGCACGTTGCGATCCTTGGGGCGAACGGGTCTGGTAAATCAACGTTGCTGAAAGTTCTGTCTGGTCTGCACCGCCCTTCCAAAGGCCGTGTTCTGATCGACGGCGTGGACATGGGGCAAGTCATGGCGCGTGATCTGCGTCGCAGTGTTGGCTACCTGTCGCAGGAGGTGCGTCTGTTCGCAGGCACATTGCGCGAAAACCTGAATCTGACCTTGTTGGAACGCGACGACGAACGCCTGCTGGCATCGCTTGATTTTGCTGGTCTCGGCCCTTTTGTGCGCAACCACCCCAAAGGGCTCGATCTGGAAATACGTGATGGTGGTGAAGGCCTGTCTATCGGTCAGCGTCAGTCTATCGGTTGGGCACGTCTGTGGCTGCAAGATCCAAAGGTTTGCCTGCTGGACGAACCAACTGCGGCGCTTGATCAGACGCTTGAAGCCACTTTGGTGGACCGCCTGCACGCATGGCTTGACGGTCGCACAGCGATTATCGCGACACACCGTGTGCCGATCCTCGCGCTGACAGACCGCACAATGATCCTACAAAACGGACGTTTGATGGTCGATGGGCCACGTGATGAGGTGCTCGCGCATCTCCAAAAAGAAAAGAAGGCAGGGTAAACCATGGCCACAGTCGACGCAGAATTTTCGGGTAAGATGCAAGGTTCCAGCATGACCATTTGGTTGGTTGGTGCAACGGTTCTTGTTTTCCTCGCATGGGCGAAATTCGCCTTTCTTGATGAAATCGTAAGGGCCGAAGGCGAAGTCGTATCAGCGTCTCGTCCCCAGATTATCCAAAACCTTGAAGGTGGTATTCTGGCAGAACTGCTGGTCGGTGAAGGTCAGATTGTCGAACAAGGTGATGTTATCGCGAAACTGCGCGGCACAAACTTTCTGACGTCGGTTGCTGATCTGGAAGACCAGATTTTGGCCTTGGAAGTGCGGCGTTTGCGGCTCGAAGCTGAAATTGCAGGTGCTTATGAATTTACGGTCCCGACCGAGATCGCAGAACGCAGCCCTGAAATCGTGGCATCCGAACGTGCCCTTTTGGCTGCCCGCCAGACAGATTACGCATCCAAGGTCGAAGGCGCACGTCGTGTGATGCTGGAAACCAAGCGTGAACTTGACCTTATGGAAGATATGCTGGCCCGTGAAATCGTAGCGTTGATCGAAGCAACCAAGGCGCGCAAAGCCCATGCCGACGCTGAAATCAAGTTCAACGAAATCGTCACAGGTGCCGAATTGGAACGCGCAGCGGGTTATTCCGAGACATTGCAAGAACTTGCGCAACTGGGCCAAAGCCTGCGCCAAGCCAACGACCAATTGTCCCGAACTGTGATCACATCCCCAATGCGCGGCGTCGTGAACAATCTGTCGATCACAACAATCGGCGGCGTCGTCCGTCCGGGCGAGGAAATTGCGCAGATCACGCCGCTGGGTGATGAGCTGTTTGTCGAAGCCCGCGTAAAACCGCAAGACGTGGCCAATGTCGTGGCGGGGCAGCGCGCCACGATCAAATTCTCGGCCTATGACTACACGATCTACGGTTCCATGTCGGGCGAGGTACAATTTGTCAGCGCCGACACGTTCAAGGACGACCGCCAGCCAGACGCAGACCCCCACTACAAGGTGACACTGCGCGTGGACCGCGACAACCTTGACCAACGTCAAAGCCAGATCGCGATGCGTCCTGGTTTGCAGGCTGCGGTGGAACTGCACACAGGCGAAAAGTCGGTGCTGCAGTACCTGACCAAACCGCTGTACCGGTCACGTGAAGCGCTTCACGAGCCGTAGGACTTTTTAAGCCAACGCCTTCAGCCGCGCCCTTAGGTATTTCGCGGCTGACCTGAAATGACTTGGGCCGGCCGCTTCGGCCCAACGTCCTGTTGGCCATGCGTTATTGGCGCCTTTCATCGGTTCTGCATAAAGCTGTTCGTCAGAATGCGTTTCAATGAAATCTATCAGTTTTTCGTAGCGGGCTTGTAAGAACATCACCGCATCGTCCCAATCCAAATCGGCCTGCGCGGCCCGCAAATCCGCGTTGTATCGTTTCAGGTCATTCCACTTATACCCCTTCGCGGGAAAATGGACTTTTTTGCCGGCCTGACCATCCGCATGCCAACCGACAAAAAGATCAATCCAATGGGCACGGTGGGCAATGACGTCTTTGATTGACGTATCATCCTCATCTTTTCGGGTTGCCGCCGCAGGATCAACGCTGCCGATGATCTTGCCGAGCTTGCGAAACTCTTTCTGTGTAATGTCCAACAGTTCAGCTTTAGTCGTTGCGGCCATGGCTTGGTCCCCCTTTTGCTAAAAGGGTAGTCGAACGCGCAGATCGTGCTTTGCGCTGGATCAAACCGTGTCCAAAACAGCGGTTAGCTGTCAGGAAACCGCGCTCTTGTCCGGTTTGCGAACGCCACGAGCGTTAGCATCACGGGGACTTCGACCAGTACACCTACAACCGTTGCCAGTGCCGCCCCTGAATTGAGCCCGAACAGACTGATCGCCACGGCCACTGCCAGTTCGAAAAAGTTTGACGTTCCGATCAATGCGCAAGGTGCCGCGATCCGGTGTGGGACTTTCATCGCAAATGCCGTCGCATAGGCAATCGCGAAGATGCCATAGCTTTGCAGGATGATCGGCGCCGCGATTAATACGATCACGAATGGCTTGGCGACGATGGTCTGGCCTTGCAAACCGAACAGGATCATCACTGTTACGATTAGGCCCACAACGGAATAGGGCTTCACCCCCGCTTGGAACGCGTCGATTGCGGCCTCAGACCCGAGCTTTGCGCGTGTGATCAGGCCCGCCACCAACGGCAAGGCAATGAACAGGATCACGGACAACACCAGCGTGGACCACGGCACCGTGATATCCGTCACACCCAGCAAGAACGCCACGATAGGCGCGAAGGCGATGACCATGATCAGATCGTTCACTGACACTTGCAGCAGCGTGTAGGTTTCATCGCCACGCGTCAGTTGCGACCACACGAAAACCATCGCCGTACAGGGTGCGGCCCCCAGCAGGATCAGGCCCGCGATATATTGCGATGCGTCCTCGGGGGCGATCCATGGGGCAAACACCACTTCGAAGAACAGTACCGCCAAAGCAGCCATCGTGAACGGCTTGATCAGCCAATTGACCACCAACGTGATCAGCAATCCGCGCGGTTGCTTTGCCACGTCCTTTAGTGACCGTGGATCGACGCCCACCATCATCGGGTAAACCATGGCCCAGATCAGGACGGCTACCACAAGGTTCACGCTTGCGACCTCTGCTGCTGCGATGGCGTTGATCAGGGCAGGGGCCAAATTGCCCAGCAAAATGCCAGCCCCCATCGCTAATGCGATCCAGACGGACAGGTATTTTTCAAAGATGTTCATGTGTTTGCTCTGGTTTGGGGCTTCAGACCTGACCGCCTGCGATCTCTATTGTTTGGCCATTTACACTGCGTGCGCCGTCAGAACACAACCACATTGCGGCCGCGGTGATCTCATCGACATTCAGCAGTTTGCCATGCCGGTTCGATTTGGCGATCAGCGCCCGCGCCCCGTCTTCATCGACATTGAAACGCCGCATCAGGCCGGGCAGTTGGCTGCGCACGATGTCGGTTTCCACATATCCGGGGCAGAGTGCGTTAAAGGTGACGGGTGTTTTCATATATTCTTCGCTAAGCCCACGTATCAACCCGATCACGCCATGTTTGGTGGCTGTGTAGGGGATCGCGCCTTTCAAGCCCCGCACACCCGCGATTGAGCTGACGGCGATCATGCGGGCAGGGGTATCGGCGGGCAGCGTGGCTAGCGCCGCCTGCAACGTCAGGAATACCCCGTCGAGGTTTGTGGTCATTGTCTTGCGCCAGTCGGCGAGGGTCGTCTTGGTAAAGGCCTTGCCTTCCGCGATGCCCGCATTCGCGACGCAAATCTGGATCGGTCCGCGCAGGGCGCTAATAGAGGCGATCCCGTCGCGCACAGATGCTTCGTCAGTGACATCCATCTGCAACGCGTGCAGGCGGTCATGCGTCGCAGCAACGTCGTTCAATACATCCAAGCGCCGTCCAGTAATCGTTACCTCGGCCCCTGCGTTTGCCAAGGCGACGGCAATGTCGTGGCCAATGCCAGTCCCGCCGCCGGTCACAAGTGCGTGTTTTCCAGTATGTTCCATGCGGCGACCTTACTGCGGACCGCGGGGGTGACAAGGCCGTATATTTGGATCAGGCTAAGACGATGAAATGGATTGATTTGCCTCCGGTCTGGCTGGGCCTTTTTCTGGTGCTTGTTTGGTGGGCACCGCAGTTCGGATTTGCAGCAGAACGCAACGTTCCGTGGCGCGGTTTTGTCGGCTGGGCATTGGTCGCCCTCGGCCTGTGCTTGATGATTTTGGCGGTGATGCAAATGGCGCGCCACCGTACAACAGTGATCCCGCACCTGCAGCCGTCAGCCTTGGTCAAAACGGGTATATTCGGGGTCAGTCGCAACCCGATTTATCTGGGCGATGCGCTTGTTCTTGCGGGATTTGTGCTGATCTGGGATACTAGTATTTTATTTATACTGCTGGTCCCGGCCTTCATGTTTTTGATCACAACACGCTTCATAATGGACGAAGAAAGCCGTCTAAATGAGGCGTTTGGTGAAGAATTCGCAACCTATTGTCGATCAACACGTCGTTGGCTGTGAGCGCTAACATACAATTCAAATGTTTGTGCCTGTCCTTGCGCAATTTTATTTCGTTCGATACTGCAGTTGCAGCAATAACCAGAAGTGGGGGGAACGCCTGTGAAAATCGGTGCGCCAAACGAAGTCTTTCCGGGTGAAGATCGGGTCGCAATGACGCCGGCCTCGGCCAAGGATTTGCAGAAACTTGGATATGAATGTTTGATCGAAACCGGGGCTGGCCATTCTGCTGGTTTCTCGGATGCTGCTTATGAAGAAGCTGGCGTCACGATCATGAAAACGCCTGCTGCTTTGTGGAAAGCCGCCGACATCGTCGCAAAGGTCCGCCCGCCGTCGAAAGACGAAACCAAGCGGATGCGCAAAGACCAGACGCTGATCTCTTTCTTCTACCCTGCGCAAAACGCAGAGCTGATGGAAGCCGCGAACAAGAAGGGATCAACCGTCATCGCGATGGACATGGTCCCACGTATTTCGCGTGCTCAGAAAATGGATGCCCTGTCGTCCATGGCGAATATCGCGGGCTACCGCGCAGTGATCGAAGCGGGTAACAACTTTGGCCGCTTCTTTACGGGTCAGGTCACTGCCGCTGGTAAGGTGCCACCTGCGAAGGTTCTGGTTGTTGGTGCTGGTGTTGCGGGTCTTGCGGCCATCGGAACAGCGACATCGCTTGGCGCGATCACATATGCATTCGATGTGCGGCCAGAAGTGGCCGAACAAGTTGAATCCATGGGCGCTGAATTCGTCTTCCTTGATTTCGAAGAAGAACAGACAGACGGTGCTGCAACAGGTGGTTACGCCGCTGTGTCGTCCCCTGAATTTGCGGCAGCACAGCTTGCCAAATTCCGCGAAATCGCACCGGACATCGACATCGTCATCACCACGGCGTTGATTCCTGGCCGTGACGCGCCGGAACTGTGGACCAAAGACATGGTCGACAGCATGAAGCCGGGGTCTGTGATTGTTGACCTTGCTGCGGAACGCGGTGGGAACTGCAAACTGACTGTGATGGACAAGAAGATCGTCACAGACAATGGCGTGACCATCATCGGCTACACCGACTTCCCGTCACGGATGGCGGCGCAATCGTCCACGCTTTACGCCACAAACATCCGTCACATGATGACCGATCTGACACCCGAAAAAGACGGTGTGCCAAATCACAACATGGAAGACGACGTGATCCGTGGGGCAACTGCGACGCACCAAGGCGAGATTACGTTCCCGCCACCGCCTCCGAAAGTTGCGGCCATTGCGGCCCAACCAAAGAAGGAAGCGCCAAAGGAACTGACGCCTGAGGAAAAACGCGCCGAAGAAGTCGCCGCGTTTAAGGCGCAAACCAAGAACCAAGTCACGCTGATCGCCGTTGGCGCCGCGTTGCTCTTGGCAATTGGTCTGGTGGCACCGGCCAGCTTCATGCAGCACTTCATCGTGTTTGTTCTGTCCGTGTTCATCGGCTTCCAAGTCATCTGGGGCGTCGCACATTCGCTGCACACACCACTGATGGCTGTCACGAACGCGATCTCGTCCATCATCATTCTGGGGGCGTTGACCCAGATCGGATCGGGGTCTGCATTGGTCGTTATCTTGGCCGCCTTGGCCGTGTTCATGACCGGCATCAACATTTTCGGCGGCTTCCTTGTGACACGGCGTATGCTCGCCATGTTCCAAAAGTCTTAAGGGGTTAGAATTATGGATTTCGGATTTACTACAGCGGCTTACGTGGTCGCAGCCGTTCTTTTCATTCTCTCCCTTGGCGGTCTGTCTGGGCAGGAAAGCGCAAAACGTGCCGTGTGGTACGGGATTGCTGGTATGGCATTGGCGGTCTTCGCCACGCTTGTTGGGCCGGGTTCCGGTTTCTGGCTGTTGTCCCTGATCTTGATCGCGGGGGGTGGTGCAATTGGCTACCAACTGGCGACCAAGGTGCAGATGACGCAGATGCCCGAACTTGTTGCTGCGATGCACAGCCTTGTCGGTCTCGCGGCCGTGTTTGTGGGCTTTATCGCGCACTTTGAACTGAACCGCGTGATGGGCATGTCCGGCGATGAAGCCAAAGACCTTGGCACATTCGCGGCGCTCTTGGCTAAGAAAACACCGGTCGAGATCAACATCCTGCGGGTTGAACTGTTCTTGGGCATCTTCATCGGTGCTGTGACCTTCACAGGGTCTGTCATTGCTTACGGCAAACTGGCGGGCAAAGTGGACTCAGCGGCGACAAAGCTGCCGGGTGGTCACATGCTGAACATCGGTGCTGCTGCTTTGTCAGTCATCACCTTGATCTGGTATTTCAACACCGGCGGGTTCTTCCCACTGTTCCTAATGACGCTGGCAGCCTTGTTTATCGGCTACCACCTGATCATGGGTATCGGTGGCGCGGATATGCCTGTCGTTGTGTCGATGCTGAACAGCTACTCAGGTTGGGCGGCTGCGGCGATTGGTTTCTCTCTCGGGAACGACCTATTGATCGTTGTCGGCGCACTTGTGGGGTCTTCCGGTGCAATCCTGTCTTACATCATGTGTAAGGCGATGAACCGCAGCTTTGTGTCCGTGATCTTGGGTGGCTTCGGTGGTCCAGCTGGCGAACAGATGGCCGTTGAAGGCGAACAGGTTGCGATTGATGCAGACGGCGTTGCCACAGCATTGAACGAAGCGGACAGCGTTGTGATCATTCCGGGCTACGGCATGGCGGTAGCACAAGCGCAAACAGGCGTTGCTGAACTGGTGCGAAAACTGCGTGCGAAAGGCAAAAACGTGCGTTTCGCGATCCACCCAGTTGCGGGTCGTTTGCCAGGTCACATGAACGTACTGCTGGCGGAAGCCAAAGTGCCATATGACATCGTCATGGAAATGGACGAAATCAACGACGACTTCCCGGATACGGACGTCGCCATCGTGATCGGGTCCAATGACATCGTGAACCCAGCAGCCCAAGACGACCCGAACAGCCCAATCGCGGGTATGCCGGTTCTGGAATGCTGGAAAGCGAAACAGGTGTTTGTATCCAAGCGCGGGCAGGGGACAGGGTACTCCGGTATCGAAAATCCACTGTTCTTCAAAGAGAACACACGCATGTTCTACGGAGATGCAAAAGCATCGCTAGATCTGTTGCTTCCAAAGATCGACTGATCCTCAGTTGGATACAGATTTATAAAGCCCTGCCGGTCAATCGGTGGGGCTTTTTCCTTTGGGGGCGACGCCCATATCGGGGAACCCTTTATCTGCTTCCCATCCAATGTCTTGCCACTTTAGGGCGACGGCATGGATAGATTTCAATGCTGCTTCAAGATCATGACCATGCTGTGTCAACTCGTAGCTGACTTCCGGTGGGATCGTCGGCTTTTGTGTGCGCAAGACGATGCCGTTCATCTCAAGCGTCCGAAGTCTGTCTGTCAGGACCTTTGCAGAAATTTTGGGCATCAGGGCCATAAGTGCTCCGAAACGAAGCGGTCCCTCATTGGCTAGAAGCCAAAGGATATAGGTGGTCCAGCGCCCGGTAATCCGCTGAAGCAACGGATCCATTGGGCAAGCATTTGGCGCGATCATATTACTTTCCTTTTGGTAACTGGTAACTAAAAGGTAACGACTTACAAAACGTAAGTAATGCTGCCAGTTGTTTGATGCAATAGCAATCAAGGAGCCCAGCATGGCACGGATCGAGATCATTAGTTTTTCAGGCTACGGCCACACACTTAAGCAAGCAGAATCCGTTCAACAGGGCGCAGCCACCGAAGGCGATGCCCGTCTTTGGTCTATTCCGGACGACGGCGTGATGTCAGACCCATTCTGGGAAGCTGCAGACGCTGCGGACGTTCTCGTCTTCGGGTCTCCGACGTACATGGGGGCACCAGCATGGCAGTTTAAGCGTTTTGCAGACGAAAGCTCCAAGCGGTGGATGACAGGCGCATGGCTGGACAAATACGCAGGTGGTTTCACCAACTCGGCAAGTCCGGTTGGGGACAAGGGCGAAACGATCAACTACTTTCGCACGTTTGCGGGGCAACACGGGATGCTTTGGGTGCCACTAGGGCAGCCGCCTGCCAATTTGATGGCCTCAACACGCGATGATCGCAACTGGGCGGGAGGGAGCGGCGGCGCCATTGCCGTCTCACCAGCGGATGCCAGCCCAGAGCAAGGCCCAAGCGCGGGAGATCTGCTCTCGGCGCGGGACTATGGTGCGCGGCTGGGGCAGATCGCCAAACGGCGTTAGTACGCCCTGAGCCTGATTTAGAACATGGAAATATGCACCTCGCCGGAAATGGCGGGGTGCAACTCTTCTGTCACACGTTAACCTACCATTAAGTAAAAACTTGACTGAAACCGGAAAATACCTCAAATTTATGCTGTAATTATAGCTACTTAACCGCGTTTCTGTGCGCGTTTTGGAAACAATGTTATCCCGAGGAAGGGTTTGTTCTGTGTCTGTCATCAAATTTTCAAAAGTCGCCATGAGCGTGTCTGCCGCCGCTCTGTTTTTATCCGCGTGTAGTTCCGGCGGTTCGTCTTCAGGTGGCGGTGTTTTGTCTTCAAATGAGGTGAGCACGCGGATGTCTGCCGCAGACGCTCAAATTTTGAAAGTCATCGGCGACGGCACGGCGGATAATCCCGGTATTTCTGGTACAGCCTTTGAACGTATTCCAACCGAAGGCACGGCAGTTTATCGCGGCGTCAGCACTGTCATGATCAGCGACGGCGACAACATGGTTCTGGACGCCGTCGGCATCGCAAATGTGAACGTTGATTTCGGCGCTGCAGAAGACGCGGACGTAGTGACCGGTAACCTGCGCAACATGCGCGCAATGGACGCCGATGGTAACGCGACTTTTGTCGACGGAGAATTGCTGCTCAGCGGCGGCGAAATCGGGAAACGCGCAAACGTTGAAGGCGAAACAAACACGTCTCGTGCGAATAGCGTGTTTGCCGATTATGCCGGTAGCTTGTCTGCATTTGGCGAAACGTATGGCCTTGCAGGTGAATTGCAGGGCACGCTGCGGGGCACACGCACAAACGAAGGCGCACGGTCCGTTGTACGCGCGGTCGATCTGTCGGCGACAGATGCCAGCGTCGCGGGTAGCGTGTCCGGTCTGACGGCGGACATCACTGTTGCAGCAGACAACGATTTCGTGACCCCATAAGGTCCCGTTAACCATTCGAACCTTCCCGCTATGCTAAAGGTTAGCGGGGAGGGTCATAAGATACCTCCAGTTGTTTTTTAGGCCGCCCTCATGTGAAGAGGTACCCAGTCGTACAGGGTCCTATCCGGCGATGTAACCTAACAAACCAACCGGAGGCTCCCCCGCCGATGACTTCAAAATATGTATCCGCCAGCCTGATTGGCCTTGTGATGTTAACCGCGAATTGTGGTAAGCTGGAAGAACTCGAAGACGCACGTCAATTTGCGGATTTGGCAATCGATGCCAATCGGATCAGAACCCGCGTTCTTGGTGATCCGGTACTTGGTCGAGAGGGTCTAAGAGGCACTGTCTGGGATGATGTCCCAACCAGCGGCAGTGCGACGTTTTTAGGAACTGCGGTTGTGGCTGCGGTATCCGCTGACAACCCTGACGCAGGTTTCGCCCTTGTCGGGCGGTCCGACGTCACCGTCGATTTTGGTCCGGGTGAAGACAATATCACCGGCACGATGGATCAGTTCCAATCGAGTAAGATCGGTGAAGGCATTCTTGATGTGTCTGGCGAGTTGCAGCTGGAAAACGGTGTCGTTGGCAATCTTGCCCCGAACCAGTTTGCCGTTGATTATTCCGGTGATGTCACTGTGGACGGCAAGACGTATGCGATGTCCGGCGACATGTTGGGCCGCTTTCTGGGCACACGCCCCGAACCTGAAGCGGGGCAAAGCACCATTCGGGCACTGTCCGCAGTCGATATCAACGGCAATGTGGAAAGCGGTGGAGAGCGGCTTGTTGGTCGCCTGAACCTTATTGCAGAAAACTAGAGCTAACGACCGCGTCTTAGTGGCGGCGTGGTCGGGACGTCGGCCGCGTCCTGCCATGTGCCGGGAGCGATGCCATCAAGGCTCCAGATCCCGACAGACCAGCGCACCAATCGCAGTGTCGGGAAACCGATGTGTGCGGTCATACGGCGAACCTGACGGTTGCGGCCTTCGGTGATGCTGATCTTGACCCACGTATCCGGCACCGATTTACGAAAACGGACGGGCGGGTCGCGGTCCCACAATACAGGTGGTTCCATCAACGAAACCTTTGCGGGACGCGTCAGGCCGTCCTTCAGCGTTACACCATCCCTTAACGCCTGTAGATCGGCGTCCGTCGGGGCCCCTTCGACCTGTACGTAATACGTCTTGGGCAATTTGTGTTTCGGATTGGCGATCTGCGCTTGCAGTTTGCCGTCATCCGTCAGGACCAACAGACCTTCGCTATCGCGATCAAGCCGTCCTGCAGGATAAACCTTTGGCACATCGACAAAATCCGACAGCGTCCGCCGCTTTGTCGGGGACTTTGCATCGGTGAATTGCGACAGGACATCGAAGGGTTTGTTCAGCAGAATGGTACGGGCCATGCCACGTTCTTAGGGGGGCTTCCGCTTTTGTTCAAGCGGGCGGCGATCGAGTGATGATCGCTTGTCGAAACAGGCCAGCGTCCCTATGACTGCGGCATGAGAAACGCCACACCATACGCCTTGCTTGGCGCCCGCGCTGCGGGATCGCCCTACGGCAAGACCCAAGAATGGTGGCCACCACCCAGCCTGTGATTTTGACGATTAAATCCCAATAAAATCACATGAATGGTATGAAAATGAACCTCAAAACCCTTGCGGTCCGTCCTGACGCGCTTGTCGTGACATGGCTGGACGACACGACCATGACGTTCCCGACACCTTGGCTGCGCGACAATTGCCCGTCCGGATTGCACCCGGAAACACACGAACGTCTGCTCGATCTGCTGGAAATCGAAGAATCCCCAGTCCTGACAGCAGCTGACCTGACAGATGACACGGCGGTCCTGACCTACGCAGACGGCCACATCAGCCAGATGCCAGCGACACTGTTGGACCAACACCGGCCCGGAACCCGTGCGCATGATGCTGCAGATATTGCGGCGACACATTGGCGTGCCGATCATGGCGCGAACAATATTCCGCGCCATGCAACTGCGCCAATCTTGGCAGATGATACGGCCCTTCAGGCTTGGATGTCTGATCTGGCAAGCTTTGGTCTGACGATCGTGGATCAATTGGCCGATAGCACAGATGCGGGCGTGTCGGTCGCCGAACGGGTTGGTTTTCTACGTAAAACCAACTTTGGCACCACGTTCGAGGTCAACAATAAACCCGATCCAAACAACCTTGCCTATACGTCCGTCGCATTGCCGCTGCATACGGATTTGCCGAACCAAGAGGTGCCACCGGGTTATCAATTCCTGCATTGTCTCGCGAATGAAGCAACGGGCGGCGGGTCGATCTTCGCAGACGGCTTTATGATGGCCGAAGACCTGCGCGATGAAGACCCAGAGGCATTCGATTTGTTGTGCAACGTCGCAATTCCGTTCCGCTTTCACGATGGCGACGCAGACATCCGCGTTCATCGTCCGGTCATCACGCTCGGTGCCCGCGGCAACGTAATCGAAATCCGCTACAACGCACATCTTGCTGGCATTTTCGACATGCCAGCGGATCAAATGCCGGCCTACTACCGCGCGTATCGGGCCTACATGGCCAAGACCCGCGACCCCAAATATCGCCTGACATTGAAGCTGCAAGGCGGCGAGATGGTGGTGTTCGATAATCGGCGCGTCCTGCACGGGCGCGACGCGTTTGATCCATCAACTGGGTTCCGTCATCTGCACGGCTGCTACGTGGATCGGGGTGAATTCATGTCGCGACTGCGGATGCTGGATGGCCCAGCCGCATAGATCAATCAAGACCAGCAGGTGGCCCGATATGGGCCGCCTGTTTCCATCCCTATGGCTCTCGCAAAAATTTTGCAGCCACCTGCATTTTCCCTCTTGCGTCGAATCTCTTTTGGTCGCAAATGCACGCCCATAGACGCCAACGCACGCGCCTCTGGCCGGTGATAGTCAACGCACTCGTGTTTACGTAGCGACGGTAACGTCTCCCTTGGAACTGAGCGGTCTTCGGCGGATAAATCCGTTATGGCCGGGTCTACTGGAGATGACCCATGACTTATCACTTTGCGCCCGCTGTGGCGTCTTCTGCTGTCGATTCCCTTTCAAAACTGGATGCATTTGTCGCCCGCCGGACGTTTGATCGTCCGACATTGGTGGTCGATCTGGACCGCGTCGCAGGGCAATACCGCGCGTTGAAAGCGGGTTTGGGCCGCGCCGACATTCACTATGCTGTCAAAGCCAACCCCGCCCGCGAAGTCATCGCGCGTTTGGTCGATCTTGGATCGCACTTCGATGCGGCATCCAAAGCTGAAATCAAACTGTGTCTGGAAGAAGGGGCGGCACCGTCTGAAATCTCTTTCGGGAACACCATCAAACGCGCGTCCGACATCGCGTGGGCGCATAGCGAAGGTATCCGCCTATTTGCTGCCGACGCCGACGAAGAACTGGAAAAGATTGCCGAACATGCGCCCGGTGCGTCTGTCTACATCCGCTTGATTGTCGAAACCTCGGAAGCGGACTGGCCGCTGTCGCGCAAATTCGGTTGCGACCGTGACACTGCGTTGCGCTTGCTGGACATGGCTAAAACCCTTGGCTTGAACCCAGTTGGTTTTTCCTTCCACGTCGGATCACAAACACGCAAAGCAGAGATGTGGGCACCGTCGTTGGATGCGATGTCCGCAATCTGGCACGCGGCTGTTGATGCGGGTCATGCGCTGACATTGCTCAACATCGGTGGCGGTTTTCCGGCCTTTTATGGCGAAGCGATCGAAGCGCCGACATCCTACGCCGCGCGCGTAATGGAACAGGTCACAGCGCGCTTCGGCGATGTGCAAACCATAATGGCCGAACCGGGCCGTGGTATGGTCGCAGAGGCAGGCGTGATCGTCGCTGAAGTAATGCTTGTGTCCCGCAAATCCGAACGCGACATGCACCTTTGGGTGTACCTCGATATCGGTCGGTTCTCGGGCCTTGCCGAAACCGAAGGCGAAGCAATCCGCTACCAGTTCGAAACCGCACGCGACGCGGATCCGATGGGCCCGTGTATCCTTGCAGGGCCAAGCTGCGACAGTGCTGATGTGCTGTATGAAAAGCGGCCAATGCCGATGCCGCTGACGTTGAAGTCGGGCGACCGCGTCCTGATCCGCAACACGGGCGCCTATACGTCGACCTATTCAAGCGTCTGCTTCAACGGGTTTCCGCCGCTGGATGTCGTTGTGATCTAAGCCAAATATGCGCAAGCTGCGTGCAGTATACAATTGTACGCAGCTAACATATTATTTTTGAACGATTTTTTCTTTACCTATCGTCAATTCGCGTTAAATTGCGTGGATCAAGGATAGGTTTACCCAATGGCGACTTTCGAAGATCACCCGCTGCGCTACACAATGGCAAACGAACTGCACGCGCGGCCATTTCCGTCGGTGGCATCGCCAAGCCGTGCTGCGTATCTCGCGCTGAAACCTGCGGCAAATGCAGCGGGGCGGGACCGCGAAGCGGACAGGGCGCATCTGATCGCACTGCTGGATCGGTTCGGCGCGCAGCATCCGCAGCCGGATGCGACCCATTATTCCGGTCAAATCGGCAAGCACATGCTGAAATGGGAAAGCCATACAGAATTCGTGACCTACACGATCTTTGGTGACGGCAACGCCCAACGCCCGTTTGACGCTGAAACCTTCGCTGTTTTTCCACAAGATTGGCTCGATACGGCACCGGGTGTGCGGATCACGTCTGCGCTTATTCGGGTCGAAACGGCAGTTGGCGACGATGGTATCCTCGACAAAGTGGGGGATTGGTTCGTTCCAGAAAGCCTAGCGATTAGTCGCGTGTTGGATGATGGGCTGATCGTTGCAGGCGATTTCCGCATTGATGTGGGCGGACACATGCGGTTCGCGGTGTTCGCGCGCCCAGAAACCGGCCGCCGCCGGACAGGGCGAGTGGTGCAACGCCTCTGCGAGATCGAAACGTACAAAGCGATGGCAATGCTTGGTCTCGCGCTCACCCGCGAAATGGGTCCCAAGATGGGCGGCATCGATCAGCGTCTCACAGCCCTTTTGGCAGACATGAGCGGGGCGGAGGCTAAGCCGGAAAAGGTCTTACAGGACCTGCTGACGGTCTCTGCAGAGCTGGAAAATATCGTGGCTCAGACGTCTTTCCGGTTTGGCGCAACAGGCGCCTACGAGACGATCGTGAACCAACGCATCGATGTGCTGCGCGAAGACAGGTTTATGGGGCGGCAAACCTTCGGTGAATTCATGATGCGCCGATTTGATCCTGCAATGCGGACCGTGAATTCAACGCAGGGCCGATTGCAGGCCATGTCCAACAGGGCGCAACGCGCAAGCGATTTGCTGCGGACGCGGGTCGATGTGGAACGCTCTGCCCAGAACCAAGAATTGCTCACGTCGATGGACAAGCGTGCTGATCTGCAATTACGGCTGCAAAAGACGGTCGAAGGACTGTCTGTCGTCGCGATCAGTTACTACGCGGTGAACTTGGTGCTTTATGTGCTGGGGCCGCTGGAAAAGACACATGACGTGCCAAAGGCGGTGATGGCGGCCATCGCGACACCATTGGTTCTGCTTGCCGTCTGGTTGATGGTGCAGCGCATCCGTAAACACATGGAGTGACCCCGAATTTCCGCAAAAATCGGGGCTGACTACAGCCGTTTGACCGCTTGTCCTCAACGCAGGCTTTGGGCAGAGTGCAGCTAACCAAGAGGTGGACCCGATATGCCAATCAAGAACCGTTTTGCTGAACTTCTGCCAGATATCACCGCATGGCGGCGTGACCTGCACGAAAATCCGGAAATCCTGTTTGAGACGCACCGGACGGCTGGCATCGTCGCCGAAAAGCTCGCGGCTTTTGGGTGCGAGGAAGTGGTCACAGGTATTGGCCGCACTGGCGTTGTCGGTGTGATCAAAGGCAAAACCGATACGACGGGCAAGGTCATTGGCCTGCGTGCCGATATGGATGCGCTGCCGATCCACGAAGAAACGGGTCTGCCTTATGCCTCCAAAACCGATGGTGCGATGCATGCCTGCGGTCACGATGGCCACACCTCGATGCTATTGGGTGCGGCGCAATATCTGGCCGAGACCCGCAATTTCGACGGCACTGTTGTTGTGATTTTCCAACCCGCAGAAGAAGGCGGCGGTGGCGGTCGCGAGATGTGTGAAGACGGCATGATGGACCGCTTCGGCATCCAAGAGGTTTACGGCATGCACAACTGGCCGGGCCGTCCGCTTGGGTCTTTTGCGATCCGTCCGGGGCCGTTTTTTGCAGCGACCGATCAATTCGACATCACGATTGAAGGGCAGGGCGGTCACGCCGCGAAACCGCAGGAAACGATCGATCCCGTTGTCGTTTCCGCCCAAGTTGTGATGGCCCTGCAAACCATCGTCAGCCGCAATGCTGATCCTGTCGAACAGGCGGTAGTGTCGGTTACGTCAGTAGAAAGCAGTTCAAAGGCGTTCAACGTCATCGCCCAGTCCGTACAACTAAAAGGCACAATCCGCACGTTGACGCCTGAAGTGCGGGCCTTGGCGGAAGACCGTCTGCATAGGATCGTAAACGCAACCTGCGAGGCCTACGGGGCAACCGCCAACATCACCTACTACAAAGGCTACCCGCCGATGGTAAACCACGCGGCCCAGACTGAATTTGCGGCCAAAGTTGCCACCGATGTGGCCGGTGCCTGTGATGAGGCCCCGTTGATCATGGGCGGCGAAGATTTCGCTTACATGCTCGAAGAACGACCCGGAGCGTATATTCTGGTCGGTAACGGTGACACGGCCGCGGTGCATAATGCGGCCTACAACTTCAGCGACGAAGCCATCCCCGCGGGCTGTTCATGGTGGGCAGAGATCGTGGAACAGCGGATGCCAGCGGCGTGATCCCACGCCGGCGGCGCGTTTGACGAGAGTGCGGGATGCCTCCGGCGGGGATATTTAAGAGCCAAAAGAAATGGAGCGGACGCCGCTTTTGTTCGTTAGCCGCCAGTGTGTGACATATGGCGGCTGACCTGACCGTCTGCCTTTTGACGCGAATAGTCAAAATCATGCCCTTTGGGTTTTAGCGAAATTGCGTGCCGGATTGCGTCTTCGAGGTGCGCATCGGATTCGCTCGACCGCAATGGTGCCCGTAGGTCAGAATGGCCTTCTTGCCCCAGACATGTGTAGATTTCGCCCGTGCATGTCACCCGCACACGGTTGCAGCTTTCGCAGAAATTGTGGGAAAGCGGCGTGATAAAGCCGATTTTTTGTTGCGTATCGTCAAGCCGCACATAACGGGCTGGGCCACCGGTGCTTTCCGGCAGATCCGTCAGCGTGGTCCGTTCTGCAAGCCGCGCACGCAAGTCTTTCAGCGACCAATATTGTGTAATCCGGTCTTCGTTACCAATGTCACCCATTGGCATAACCTCGATAAATGTGATGTCCATGTCGCGGCTCGCGCACCAATCGGTGAGGGTGAACAACTCATCCTCGTTAAAGCCTGCAAGCGCCACGGTGTTGATCTTAACCCGCAGCCCAGCCTTTTGGGCCGCATCAATGCCGCGAATGACTTGGGGCAGGCGGCCCCAGCGAGTGATGTCCGCGAATTTCTGCTCGTCCAGCGTATCCAGCGAAACGTTGATCCGTTTCACACCAGCCGCCGCCAGATCGGCTGCGTATTTTTCCAGCTGACTGCCATTGGTCGTCACGGTCAGCTCTTCCAATGCACCGCTATCCAGATGCCGTGTCATCGACCGGAAGAAGGTCATGATATCGCGGCGCACCAGCGGTTCGCCCCCAGTAATACGTAGCTTTTTCACGCCCAACCGGACGAACGATGAACACAACCGATCAAGCTCTTCGAGCGACAACAAATCCTTTTTCGGCAGGAATGTCATGTTCTCGGACATGCAATACACGCAGCGAAAATCACACCGGTCGGTCACAGAGACACGGAGGTAAGAAATGGC
This sequence comes from Yoonia sp. D2-7, assembly GCF_055809435.1. Lineage (NCBI taxonomy): Bacteria > Pseudomonadati > Pseudomonadota > Alphaproteobacteria > Rhodobacterales > Paracoccaceae > Yoonia > Yoonia sp. D2-7. Next base: position 1,504,053 of record NZ_CM147912.1, read on the forward strand.
GCGGGCGAATGGATCGATTAATGGCTGTGTCATGGTGTGACCGTAGGGGGCGGCAAAGGCCTGCGCAAGGTGGCCTTTGGTCCTTGCGATACCATTTTCGCCGGATTAACCTCACCCACATGAAAGTGATCTATACCTTACCCGTTTTGTGCCTTGCCGCCTGTACCGACCCTGCGTGGCAGTTAACCCCACCCAATGCCGCCCCTGTGGTCGATGCGGCTGCTGTTGTGCCGGCTGAACCGGTTGAGACACTTGACCCGACCCCACCACCACCGCCACCACCTGCGGCGCGCACGGTCGAAGAATTTGACACCACATCTGCCGAAGATCGCGCTGCTGCCGTCGCAGTGGTTGCTGAACCCGCAGGCGAACAGTCGCTTGGGATCACCAACATTTCGCTTGGACCACCCGCGCAGCCGGGAATTTGGATGGAAACCGGTCTTGTCAGCGAATTGGTACCAGGGCGGGTCGAAAACCCGGCATCTGGCAAATCCGTGAACCTTGAACTGCGTCCGTCTGGCGGCCCTGCGACAGCAGGCAGCCAGATGAGCCTTGCTGCGATGCGTCTGCTTGACGTCCCGCTGACAGGGTTGATCGACGTGCAGGTTTACCGCAACTAATTGAATTTCTTAGGTTACGCAGGGGCGGCTGGCAGTTTGCTGGCCGCCTCTTTGCGTGCGAAGGGTTTCATTCGGTCGCCGAAGTCTTCCAGAAACGCGCGTGTGCGGGGTTCATCGTGTTTCGACAGATCGCGTAACCACCACGCTACGGATTTCTGAATAAACCAGTCGTGGTCATCGACATAGGTCGCAGCCCAGCCCAGAACACGAACGCGCGCGGCTTCCTCATCCGGTTTTGGATGGTTCTGCTTCGCCCAAGGCAAGGTCATCACCAGCGCGGCGCGTTTCGTCCATTTGTCGTCCGAAGTTGTCCAAGCCTCGACTTCATCAAGCCGCGATGGATCCGCGACCAACCGCTTTTGACCTGCGATACAGGCGTGATCAGCCACGGCCCATGCATCAAAAGTCGGCACCCACGATGTGATGATGGTCCAGACGTCTGAATCGTCCGGCTTGATCCGCGCTTGGGACAGCAGTTTTGCCCCCGCGACCATGCCTTCGTGGATATTCGTAGCCCATAGATCGCGGGCCAATTGCAGACGGTCTTCAAAGCTCAACTCGGCGCGCCATGCTTTCACATGCACGTCGATGTCTGGGTTTGGCACACCAAGGTAGGGGCGGTCGACCTTATGGTAGGCCGCCATGCCGATGGCTTTGATGTCGTCGCGGCCCAAAGCGGCGATGGCGTCATTAACGTTCATTCGACGGTCACAGACTTAGCAAGGTTGCGCGGCTGGTCAACGTCTGTGCCTTTGGCAATGGCCGTATGGTAGGCCAGCAGTTGGGCAGGGACGGCATAAAGGATCGGCGCAAGGAAAGCGTCGATTTCCGGCATGATGATCGTGTCCCAGACACCCTCACCAGCTTCTTTTTCACCTTGCTTGTCGGTGATCAACAAGACCTTGCCGCCACGGGCCATAACCTCTTGCATGTTGGACACAGTCTTGTCGAACAGGCTGTCGCGGGGGGCCATGACGATGATCGGCACGTTTTCGTCAACAAGCGCGATTGGGCCGTGCTTCAGTTCGCCTGACGCGTAAGCTTCGGCATGGATGTAGCTGATTTCTTTCAGTTTTAACGCGCCTTCGTGTGCAAGCGGATACATCGCGCCGCGTCCCAAGAACAGAATGTCGCGGGCATCGGCCAGCTGGCGTGCCACGGTCTGGCATTTGCCTTCGATGCCAAGTGCTGCGTTGATCACACCCGGAATGCCGCGCAGATCGGCGAGCATTTTCCCAACTTTCGCGTCGGTCAAATGGCCACGTGCGCGTGCCGCTTCAATGACCAAGATGGCAAGCGTCGTAAGCTGACAGGTAAATGCTTTGGTTGATGCCACGCCAATCTCTGCGCCAGCCAAAATCGGCAGCGCCAGATCGCTTTCGCGCGCAATGGAGCTGGTCTCGACGTTCACGACGGAGATGATCTTGTCCGCCTTACCCTTCATGTAACGCAGCGCGGCCAAGGTGTCGGCGGTTTCGCCGGACTGGGACACGAACAACGCAGCGGTGCCTTTGGTGACAGGCGGTTCGCGATAGCGGAATTCGGATGCGACGTCGATTTCAACCGGCATACGGGCGACCTGTTCAAACCAGTATTTCGCGACCATGCAGGCATAATAGGCCGTACCACAGGCCACCAGCGTCATGCGTTCAATCTTGGTAAAATCGATACCGCTGTCGGGCAGGGTGATCGCATTGGCATCTGCGTTGATGTAATGGGACAAAGCGCCTTGCAACACAGTCGGTTGTTCAGCGATTTCTTTGGCCATGAAGTGTTTGTAGCCACCTTTGTCGACGTTGGTGGCGCTGACTTCGATGATCTTCATCTCGCGGCTTGTCTGCTGACCCGCCTCATCGCGGATTTCGACAGAATTGCGCGTGATGATCGCCCAGTCACCTTCTTCAAGGTATGTGATCTGGTTCGTCATCGGGGCCAGCGCAATTGCGTCAGAGCCAACAAAATTTTCGCCGTCACCGTGCCCGATCGCAAGCGGGGACCCTTTACGGGCCGCGACAAGCAGATCGTCTTCACCGTCAAACAGGAAGCACAGCGCATAAGCCCCTTCCAACATCGCGATGGTCTTCTCTGCGGCTTCGCGCGGGGCAAGGCCCGCATCGAGGTGGTATTGGGCCAGCAGCGCTACGGTTTCGGTATCCGTGTCGGTCGAATACGCGATGTTCTTTTCTGCAAGGAACTCGCGTAATTCACGGAAATTCTCGATGATGCCGTTATGAACAACAGCCACACCGCCCGCGCGGTGGGGGTGGGCGTTGCCGACGCTTGGCACACCGTGGGTTGCCCAACGCGTGTGGCCGATGCCGGATTTACCAGCCAGCGGTTCATGCACCAGCAAGTCGGACAGGTTCACCAGTTTGCCAAGCGCACGACGGCGCTCCAGCTTATTGTCGTTGATGGTCGCAATACCCGCGCTGTCGTAGCCGCGATATTCGAGCCGTTTCAGGCTGTCGACCAGCAAAGGGGCCGCTTGGTGGTTGCTTAGTACGCCAACAATTCCGCACATGTCTTAATGTCCTTTCGACTGCTTGGCCTTACGTGCCCGCAGCATATCAAATAATTTTGTCGCAAAACCTGCTTTGGTCACCTGACGCGCACGGCCAAGACCAAGTGCGCCATCCGGCACATCGTCTGAAATCACAGACCCGCTGCCCGTCATCGCGCCATTGCCGACAGTGACAGGTGCCACGAGCATCGTATTCGATCCAATAAACGCCTCGCGCCCGATGGTCGTCTGATGTTTGAAAAAGCCATCGTAATTGCAGGTAATCGTGCCCGCGCCGATGTTTGCTTTTTCGCCGATGGTCGCATCGCCGATGTAGGACAGGTGATTCACCTTCGCGCCCGCCGCGATTTGCGCGTTCTTGATCTCGACGAAATTGCCAACCTTGGTGTTCTCGGCCAGCTCTGCGCCAGGGCGCAAGCGGGCGTAGGGGCCGATGATCGACCCGCGCGATACATGACATCCTTCAAGGTGGCTGAACGCGCGGATTGTCGTGTCGGATTCAATGGTCACAGCAGGGCCAAACACGACGTTTGGCTCAATAATTGTGTCACGGCCAATGACGGTGTCGTGGGCGAAGTAGACTGTGTCCGGATCGGACAGGGTGATCCCGTCGGCAAGTGCCGAAGCACGGGCGCGGCTCTGGAATTGTGCCTCTGCGCCAGCCAGTTCTGCGCGTGAATTCACGCCGAGCGTTTCCGCCTCGTCGCAGCTGACGACCGTGGCGGACAGGCCCTGATCACGTGCAATGCCGATGATGTCAGTCAGGTAATATTCTTCGGATGCGTTATCATTGCCGACCTTTGAAATCAGATCAAACAAGACGTCAGATTTTGCCATGATCACACCGCTATTACAAAGCGTTATCGCGCGTTCCTCATCTGTCGCGTCTTTGAATTCAACGATCCGTTCCAGCGTGTCACCGTTAGTGACCAGACGACCGTAACGCCCCGGATCAGCGGCTTCAAAGCCAAGAACAACTACGTCATGACTGCTACGCGCTGCAGCCATCGCCTCTAGCGTTTCGGGTTGGATAAACGGTGTGTCACCGTACAACACAAGCGCGTCACCATCGAAACCATCAAGCGCATCTTTGGCCTGAGCGACCGCATGAGCGGTGCCCAATTGTTCGGTCTGCATAACCGTCGCAACGTCCGGGTCCCACGCGACTGCGGCGGCTGTCACTTTTTCCGCGCCGTGGCCCGCAACGATCACTGTCTTCTCAGGCTCGAGTGATGCACCTGCTTTCATCGCGTGCACCAACATCGGCGCACCCGCAATTTTGTGCAGCACTTTGGGCAGGTCGGAATTCATCCGCGTTCCCATGCCCGCGCCAAGAATGATCAATGCTGTGCTCATAATACCGCCCCAAACCCTTTTGCGCCCTTCTACCTGAGCGGGGGGCTACCGCAAGGGTGGGGGCTTCACTTCGCCTTACACATCGTTACAGAAGGGTAAACGGTGATGGAGACGGACATGCGCACGGTGATTTTCGATCTTGATGGGACGCTTGCGGATACCAGCGGCGATCTGCTTGCTGCGGCTAATACCTGTTTTCGCGACCTGGGGTTGGGTGATCTGCTGACACCTGCGGACAGTGGGACCGCGCTCAAAGGTGGACGTGCAATGCTACGCCTTGGGTTTTCGCGGGTTGATGGCTACGGCGAAGACGAAGTCGACCGCCAGTATCAACCACTGCTCGACGCTTACGCGCAGGACATCGACAGCCACACCGTGCTGTACCCCGGCGCGATGGACGCGGTGCGCGCATTAAAGGACGACGGCTATGTCGTGGCGATCTGCACGAACAAACCCGAAGGATTGGCCGAGACACTGATGAACAGCCTCGGTGTGCGTGATGAATTCGCGGCCCTTTTGGGGGCGGACACATTGCCCGTCCGCAAACCCGATCCGGAACACCTGTTCGAAACGGTCCGCCGCGCAGGTGGTCATATCGACAAATCCCTGCTGGTGGGGGATACGCTTACAGACCGCAAAACATCTGCCAACGCAGGCCGGCCGTCGATCCTCGTGACTTTTGGGCCGGGGGATGACGACGTGCGAGACCTCAACCCCGAAGGGCTTATCGGGCACTTCGACGAGCTGCACGCTGAAGTGCGCCGCTTGATCGGGTAGCGGCAAGGACAATGTCGAAGTGGCGCGGCGCGCGCTAAAGTCTGCTCTGGAAACAAAGCTTCCGTCGGATTTGGCCCTACAAATGACTGCTGAGAATGGGATGTAGTCATACGGCAGCCATAAATTAAAGAATTAGCTATTCGAAAGTATAGTGGCTTACCCCATAAGATCGACTGACCTATGCTATTCGATAACTGAAAAGTTGGGCCAATGTGCGATGTCTGAAATATGTTAAAATCTGACGCACAATTTTCCCCAAATTTCTTCGTGGTTGGAGCACCGAAAGCTGGAACTACGGCGGCCTATCATTGGTTACGGTCGCATCCAGCCGTGTTCTTACCTACTGTTAAAGAACCGAGCTACTTCGCCTATGCTGGCAATTCTGCAATTCCGACGAACGGTCCCTATGATCCGGATTACGTCAGGCAAATCACCGTAGAACTTGAAAGCTATGCCGAGTTATACGAGGCAGCAGGCACAAGGCTAACAGGGGACATCTCGCCGGTTTACCTGTTGGATGACTATGCAGCAGAGCGGATCGTAGCGGCGTGCCCGGATGCACGAATTATCATTCTTCTGCGGGATCCGGTTGAACGGGCGTTCTCTCAGTTCATGCACCATGTGCGCGATAGTCTTGAACCCTGTGAAACTTTCGAAGAGGCGCTCGCGCAAGAAGAGCAGCGTCTGCGTGACGGATGGAGCCCGGGCCATGGCTACGCGACCTATGGTCACTATTTGTCACAGATCGAAAAATACTTTGCCGTATTCCCCAAAGAACAGATACTTGTTCTGGAATATCAAGATTTACAATCCACCCCAGAACACTGTTGGCATCAGATCTGTGAACATCTGCGCATTGAACCGAAAAGCTTGGTTCGAAACGAACGGGTCAACTCGACCCAAGATTTAGCCGAAGTGCCTGGCCGCCCCGGGTTGGTACGTCGATTGAAACACCCAGGAGCGGCTCAAGCGCTGCTCAAGCGATTGATGCCCCCGCGTCTTAGGGCAAAGCTTCGCCAATTCCTCGAAGGACCTCCGCGTCCGGTTCCCGTGCTATGCGCGGACACAGCGCATGCTCTTGCAAGCAGATACCAAAGCGAACGCCGTCAAATCGAACATCTCACTGGCCTGTCCCTGGCACACTGGACTTCATGAACTGAAGATGACCGCTTTTGGTGCATGATTCAGCATGCGTTGCGATGGGATTATTTCCGCTGTCCGTTGCGGGCGCTTCCGTTTTGGCGTTTCTTTGCAAAGCTGCTTTCCACCTGCCGACCCGCAATCAGTTTCCCTGAAACATCGGCTCAGCTTATGCAAACCGGTCCTTCACCGCCGCACTTTCGATTGACCCTGTTCCAAAGGCTCTGCACAAATCGGGCATGACAGAGCGATTCAACGGTAGTTTCACCCAGCAAGAACCGATCCCTGACGCGGGGATCAAGGCCGCTATGGCTGTGATGCAAAGCGGGCGTCTGCACCGCTACAATACGCATGGCGATGAAATCGCCGAAGCTGCGTTGCTGGAAGAAGAATTTGCCGCACAAGTCGGGTCCAAATATTGCCTTGCTGTGGCCTCTGGCGGCTATGCGATGACGACTGCGCTGCGGGCCTGCGGTGTGAAACACGGTGACCGCGTTTTGACCAACGCTTTCACGTTGGCACCTGTCCCAGGTGCGATTGCGGCTGTGGGCGCCGTGCCTGTCTTTGTCGGCGTGACCGAAAGCCTCGTGATTGATCTGGACGATCTGGCGGCCAAACTGGATCAAGCCAAGGTGCTTTTACTCTCACACATGCGCGGCCATATCTGCGACATGGATGCGCTTATGGCGATGTGCGATGCGGCGGGCGTCGTCGTGATCGAAGATTGCGCACATACGATGGGGGCCGCGTGGAACGGCGTGCCATCTGGGCGTTGGGGCAAATTTGGCTGTTATTCCACCCAGACCTATAAACACGTGAATTCCGGCGAAGGCGGTTTGCTGATCTCTGACGATGGAGAAGGTATGGCGCGGGCGATCATGCTGTCGGGCAGTTACATGCTGTTCGAAAAGCACCGCGCAGCGCCGCCGCCCGAGGTCTTCGCGCAGATCAAATATGAAACGCCAAATATCTCTGGCCGGATGGACAATCTGCGGGCAGCAATTTTGCGTCCGCAACTGCGCGACTTGCAGACGCAATGTGACCGCTGGAATGCGCTTTATGCGGTTGTCGACGAAGGCCTCGCCGATACGCCGGGGCTGACACTGGTGCCACGTCCGCCAAAAGAGAGCTTTGTCGCGTCATCCCATCAGTTTTTGTTGTTGGACTGGAGCGATGCCGCCATCGCCGACGTCATCGCACGCTGTGAAGCTCGCGGTGTCGCGCTAAAATGGTTCGGTGGGGCAGAGCCCACGGGGTTCACGTCGCGCTACGATTCGTGGAAATACGCGCCATCCGATCCCATGCCGCAAAGCGATCGTATCCTGAAAGGGATCATTGATATGCGTTTGCCGCTTACCTTTACCACGGACGATTGCGCCCTCATCGCGCGGATCATCCGGTCAGAGGTGTCAGCGGTCTATCAATCGGCCTGATACAACGGGATCGTTGAGATCGACATCTTGGCTGACCCTTGGCTCAGCTCGGACGCATGCGCCAGATAAATCAGCGTGTTGTTTTCCTGATCAAAAATGCGTTTGACCCGCAGCGATTTAAGAACAATCGACTGGCGTTCGCGAAACACGTTTTCGCCGTCGTCACTGCGGTCGATGTCCCCGAGCACAATAGGGCCGGTCTGGCGGCAGTCGATGCTGGCGTTTGACGGATCTTCGAACCAGTTGCCGTTGGAAATCCGGTCAAAGAACGAGCGTTCGAAATAGGCAATGTGGCAGGTCACCCCGGTAACATCGGGGTCTTGAATGGCCTCGATAATAATGTCGTTGCCCACCCAATCAACGCCGACACGGCCCACTTCATCCGCAGATGCAGTGAATGGAAACAGGGTGAGGGCGGCGATCATAAGCTTTTTCATGCAGGTTCAACTGGTCAGTTCGCACTTGGTTCCCACCTGCAAGACGAATGTTTGTTGACGCGGCAAGCAGGCTCTGCATACAATTGAACAAGCGTTCAATAAATTTCTGGGGGGAGTCGCGCGATGTTCCATGGATCAATGACATTTGATTTGGGCGAAGATACCAATGCACTGCGCGATATGGTGCATGGCTGGGCGCAAGAGCGCGTCAAACCGATGGCGGCGCAGATCGATGCGGATAACCTGTTCCCGCCAGCGTTGTGGACGGAAATGGGTGAACTTGGCCTGCTAGGCGTCACGGTGGATGAAGCCTACGGTGGGGCGGGCATGTCCTATCTTGCGCATACCGTCGCCATTGAAGAAATCGCACGGGCCAGCGCGTCAGTGTCGTTGTCTTATGGTGCCCATTCGAACCTGTGCGTGAACCAGATCAAGCTGAACGGTACCGAAGAACAAAAGGCCAAATACCTGCCGCGTTTGATCTCGGGCGAACATGTCGGCGCATTGGCAATGTCCGAAGCAGGCGCTGGGTCAGACGTTGTGTCCATGACGCTGAATGCCGAAAAGCGGAACGATCACTACCGTTTGAACGGCAACAAATACTGGATCACCAACGGGCCGGATGCGGACACGCTGGTGGTGTATGCCAAAACCGACAAAGACGCTGGATCGAAAGGAATCACTGCCTTTCTGATCGAAAAGGAAATGACCGGTTTCAGCACATCCCCTCATTTCGATAAGCTGGGGATGCGCGGGTCGAACACTGCAGAGCTGATCTTCGACGATGTGCAAGTTCCTTTCGACAACGTGCTTGGCGAAGAAGGCAAAGGCGTCCGCGTCCTGATGTCCGGACTTGATTACGAACGTGTGGTGCTGGCGGGCATCGGCCTTGGCATCATGGCGGCTTGTCTGGACGAAGTGATGCCGTATCTGTCCACCCGCAAACAATTTGGCCAGCCCATCGGCAATTTCCAACTGATGCAGGGTAAGATCGCGGACATGTATACGGCGATGAATTCAGCGCGTGCATACGTCTACGAAGTCGCCAAAGCCTGCGATCGCGGCACCGTCACCCGCCAAGACGCAGCAGCCTGCTGTCTTTACGCATCCGAAGAGGCGATGAAACAAGCCCACCAAGCCGTACAGGCGCTGGGCGGGGCAGGGTTCTTGAATGACGCGCCTGTCGCGCGGCTGTTCCGCGACGCAAAGCTGATGGAAATCGGCGCAGGCACTTCCGAAATCCGTCGCATGTTGGTGGGTCGCGAATTGATGGGGACGATGGGATGAAACGCCTCGCCTGCATCATAGCAGTGATGGCGGGGCCAGCTTTCGGGCAGGGCGTCTTTGAAGGTTATGATCCGACAATCCTTGAAACCTGCCTCATGCAGACCGAAGCGTCAGGATTGCAGTCTGATTGCATCGGTCAGGGGGCAACAGCCTGTGTGGCTGGTGACGCTGGCAGCTCGAATGTTGGCTATAGCATGTGCATGTCGGCGGAATGGCAAGACTGGGATGACCGGCTGAACGAAGTTTACGCGATCGTACTCCAGCAACAGCGCGAATTTGGCGTCCATTTGCAAGATGTTAACCCTGCGTTTCCGAACCCCGACGAAGTCATGCGCGATATGCAGCGGGCCTGGATCAAGTATCGCGATCTGGCGTGCGACTGGGAACGCCTGCAATGGAGCGGCGGCACTGGTGCCGGACCTGCGGCCGCACAATGCATGCTGGAAGTTACCGCGCAGCAAATGCTGTTCCTGAACACACGGGGCCAATAGGAATGACGCGCCGCTGGATCATCGCACCTATCGCAGCACTGGCCATTGTGGCCGGTTATCTGGGGCTGCAACTGGGCCAGCCGGTGACCGAAACGCAGATTATCACGCAGTTTGCGCAGGCTTACGTCGATGATCACGGGGACGGAGCAGATGTATCCGACTGCCTTGCCGTGCCGGATTTGCGAACCGATGTTCGGTTGGTCGTGCGATGCACGCATCCGAGCGGGATTATTTATTCATATTTTGCGGGCCAACGCGGGCAATTGCGCGGGTCTGAAACGTCACAGGATCCAAAAGCATGATACGCCACTTGATTTGCGCTGCGGCGCTCGTCGCATTCCCCGTCACGGCTACAGCGCAAGACGCAGCCTATGACCAGAACGCTACAACGTCCTGCCTCGCTGATGCGGGCACAATTGTGGAAAGGCGCGCATGTATCGGTCTTTCGGCCGACGCCTGCGCTGATGCGTCAGTAGGTGGCTTCAACACACGCAGCATGACAGCCTGTCTGCAGTTCGAATATGACCTGTTCGATGACATGCTGAACGCAGAATACGGCATCGTGCATGACCTCGCACAGGACTTGGATAAGCAAGACAACGGCACCAGCTTTGACGACGTGTCGATGGCGGACCGCTTGGTGCAAATGCAACGGGCGTGGATCGCCTACCGCGACGCCACTTGCGCCTATGAACAGCGCCAGTTTGATGGTGGCACCTTGGGGCAGTTGGTTCACATCGATTGCCTTGCGCAATTGACGGCAGAGCAGACGTTCCGGCTGCAAAGCACGGCTTTGGGCCTATGATGCGGCGTCTTGGGATCATTATCGCAGTGGGATTGGCGCCACTGCCTGTCTCCGGCCAGACCCTAACAGTCTCCGAAGTTCAAATTCGCGCCTGCGCCGATAGCGCGCCTGCTTGGGAAGGGCTGCCGCAATGCGTGACGGATGCCGCAAATGACTGTCAGACCCTGCCGAGTGGTAGCACAACCATCGGGATCGTCGATTGCCTGTCTGCGGAAACCGCCGTGTGGGACGCGATATTAAACGAAGAATACGCCAAGGCCCGCTCTCTGTTTGACGACGTGGGTGGCGACGATTTGACGATCAGCCTACGCGACGCCCAACGCGCGTGGATTGCCTTTCGCGATGCGGATTGCGCCATGCGATACCAACGCTGGATCGGCGGGACGATCCGGTCCGTTGTATCCGCTAGCTGCCAACTGACGATGACCGCCAGCCGTGCGCTCGCGTTGCGCGACTTAGCAAGGAATACGCCATGAGTAGAACAATACACGAAACGGCATTGGCCGAGGTTGCGACCGCAGCTCAAACAGCGGCTGCGGGTGGCGGTGAAAAATCCCGCGCAAGGCATGTGTCGCGCGGCAAAATGCTACCTCGTGATCGTGTTGCCAACCTGCTTGATCCTGGATCGGCGTTTCTTGAAATCGGGGCGACAGCAGCGCATGGCATGTACGACGGGGCGGCGCCCTGCGCAGGCGTGATCGCAGGCGTCGGCACGGTGTCAGGCCGTCAGGTGATGATCGTATGCAATGACGCGACGGTGAAGGGCGGGACCTACTACCCGATGACCGTCAAGAAACACCTGCGCGCCCAAGAGATCGCAGAAAGCTGCCATCTACCTTGCGTTTATCTGGTCGACAGCGGCGGCGCGAACCTGCCGAACCAAGACGAAGTGTTTCCCGACCGCGACCACTTTGGCCGCATCTTCTACAATCAAGCTCAGATGTCCGCGAAAGGCATCCCGCAGATCGCAGCCGTGATGGGATCTTGTACGGCAGGCGGGGCATACGTGCCTGCGATGGCCGATGTGTCAATCATCGTGAAAGAACAGGGGACGATCTTCCTCGCGGGTCCACCTTTGGTGAAAGCCGCAACGGGTGAGGTGGTATCTGCTGAAGACCTTGGCGGCGGGGACGTGCACACGCGCCTATCGGGCGTGGCGGACTATTTGGCCGAAGATGACACGCACGCGCTGGCTTTGGTCCGGCAAGCGGTGGCGTCTTGCGCGTTGCCCCCCGTGAACGCTGCGACGCGGCAGGTGCCGGAATTGCCTGCGCTGGACCCAGAAACGCTGTTCGACGTGGTGCCCGCTGATCTACGCACGCCCTACGACAGCCGCGAGGTCATCAAACGGATCGTCGACGGGTCACGGTTCGACGAATTCAAGGCGCGGTTTGGCGAGACGTTGATCACAGGCTTTGCCCACATCGACGGCTGGCCCTGCGGGATTATCGCGAACAACGGTGTGCTGTTCTCGGAAGCCGCGCAAAAGGGCGCGCATTTTGTTGAACTGTGTTCGCAACGCAAAATCCCTTTGATCTTTCTGCAGAACATCACCGGCTTTATGGTCGGCCAGAAATACGAAAACGAAGGCATCGCGCGGCACGGGGCCAAGATGGTGACGGCTGTGGCGACGACTAATGTCCCCAAGATCACCATGGTCATCGGCGGATCGTTCGGGGCGGGCAACTACGGCATGGCCGGACGCGCCTATTCGCCGGACTTTATGTGGACATGGCCCACATCGCGGATATCCGTGATGGGTGGTGAACAGGCGGCGGGGGTGCTGGCGACCGTCAAGCGCGATGCGATGGACCGCGCTGGGCAGGAATGGTCAGCGGAGGAAGAAGCAGCCTTCAAGCAACCCACCATCGATATGTTCGCCGAACAATCGCACCCGCTCTACGCATCCGCGCGGCTCTGGGACGACGGGATCATCGACCCGCGCAAATCACGAGACGTGCTGGCGCTGTCGCTCGCCGCCGCAATGAACAAAGAAATAGAGGACACGCGGTTCGGCGTGTTTCGGATGTGATGGAACGAAAGGATCATCACAAAGTGGTTCCATTCAGTCGCGATTACCGTCGTGCGCCGAAATTAGATATGGGGCTGCCGCCGAGGCGGCCCAATCGGGCTGCGCGTCGCGGTGCAAGTCCAGTGCGCTATCTTAAGGCGGTTGTGGTGCTTGGCACTGCGGGGCTGTTCTTTTTGCCTAGCCTTTTTGACGCGGTCATGGGGCTTTCAAAATCAACGGCGTCATCCGACGCGGCGTGCCGGGTCATGCAGGTCGTCGATGGGGACACGGTCACACTGACCTGCAGTGATGGACCCGAACGGGTGCGGCTCACAGGCTTTGATGCTCCGGAACTGTTTTCGCCGCAATGCGCGACCGAAGCTGCAGCCGCCATCAAGGCGAAATGGGCGTTGCGCTTGATGCTATTTCAAGCGGATCAATTGCGTTTCGTACGCGAAGGACGTGATCGTTACGACCGCGTGTTGATGCGTGGTTTTGTGGATGGCGAGACAATCGCGTCTCGTATGATTTCAGCGGGCCATGCCCGCCTTTATGACGGTGGCCTTAGGCAAGGATGGTGCGCGTGATGTTTAACAAAATCCTCATAGCCAATCGTGGCGAAATTGCCTGCCGCATTATCCGAACGGCCCGCGATATGGGTGTGAAAACGGTGGCTGTTTATTCAGATGCGGACGCGGATGCGCTGCATGTCAGGAACGCGGATGAAGCAGTACGGCTTGGACCGGCCCCTGTCGCTGACAGCTACCTGCGCAGTGACCTGATCATTCAGGCAGCGTTGGATACCGGCGCGGAAGCGATCCATCCGGGGTATGGCTTTTTGTCCGAAAACCCTGATTTCGTGGATGCAGTGACCAAGACAGGCCTGACATTCATTGGGCCAAGCGCCGACGCGATCCGCGCCATGGGGCTGAAAGACGCGGCCAAGGCTTTAATGATCAAGGCGGGCGTGCCCGTTGTACCGGGCTATCACGGGGCAGATCAGGACCCAGACCTGCTCGCGGCAGAGGCCGACAAAATCGGCTATCCTGTGCTGATCAAAGCCGTGGCCGGTGGCGGCGGCAAAGGCATGCGTTTGGTTGAGAAAGCATCAGATTTTCTAGAAAATCTGAACTCCGCGCAGGCCGAAGGAAAAACCGCTTTTGGCAATCCTGACGTTTTGATCGAAAAATACATCCAAAGCCCGCGTCACATCGAAGTGCAGGTCTTTGGCGACGGCACAGATGCAGTCCATCTATTCGAACGGGACTGTTCGCTGCAACGCCGCCACCAGAAGGTCATCGAAGAAGCCCCAGCGCCCGGCATGACCGATGCGATGCGCAGTGCCATGGGCGATGCGGCCGTCACAGCCGCAAAGGCAATTGGTTACGCAGGCGCGGGCACGATTGAATTCATCGTGGATGGGTCAAACGGTCTGCATCCGGACGGGTTCTGGTTCATGGAAATGAACACACGTCTGCAGGTTGAGCACCCCGTGACCGAGGCGATCACCGGCGTTGATCTGGTCGCGTGGCAACTGCTGGTCGCATCGGGTCAGGGGCTTCCGATGCAACAGGACGATCTGTCGATCACGGGCCACGCGTTCGAGGCGCGTCTTTACGCCGAAGATGTCCCCGCAGGCTTTTTGCCCGCAATCGGGACGCTGTCGCATCTGTCTTTCCCTGACACTGCCCGCATCGATAGCGGCGTCACCCAAGGCGATACGATTTCACCGTGGTATGATCCGATGATTGCCAAGGTCACGACCTACGGGCCGGACCGGACGACGGCTTTGCGCAAGTTGAGTGATGCATTGGCCGCGACCCACGTGGCGGGCACGACAACCAATGTCGGTTTCCTTGGCGCGTTGTCACGACACGCAGGCTTCGCGGCGGGCGATGTGGATACAGGCCTGATCGCGCGGGACATCGACGCCCTGACAGCGCAGGACGATCCGACAGCACTTGATGTGGCGGCCGCTGCGTTTTGTGCCGCAGGACTTACCGATGCGGATGGGCCAATGACAGGCTTTGCACTGTGGCAGCCGCTCCCGCAAACCGTCCACTTGCGATTGGGCGACGATGATTGCGATGCTGTGGTGGCCTTTGTTGATGGCAAGACCTGTGACGTAACAACACCATTCGGGACGGTCCGCGTGACACGCGGGACGGGCGGTTGGCGCAGTGCGGCGAAGGCGCTTCCTAAAGCTGTCTGTCATGTCGGACAGGTGACTGTCTTTGGGGGGACGGCTACTTGTTTCGATATCGTTGATCCGCTCGCGCGTGAAGGCTCTGCGGGCAGCGGTGATGCGGTCATGGCCCCGATGCCGGGCCTGATCCAAGACGTTGCCGTCACCGTCGGGCAAGCGGTGTCCGAAGGCGATCGGCTTGTGGTGCTTGAAGCGATGAAGATGGAACACGTGCTGCGCGCACCGCGCGACGGCGTGGTCGCAAAACTCGGCGCGGCGCTGGGCGACCAAGTCGTGGCAGGGGCCGAATTGGTCACATTGGAAGTGGCAGGTGAGGAGGCATCATGATCCGACTGCATCATTGCCACCAAACACGGTCGATGCGGAGCCTTTGGCTGTTGCATGAATTGGGTGTGCCGTTCGAATTGCAGGTCTATCCCTTCGACGCATCGATCAAATCAGAGGCATATCTGGCGCTGAACCCCGCGGGGCGCGTCCCGTCGCTCGAAATCGACGGGCAGGTGCTGTTTGAAAGCGGCGCAATTGCTGAAGCGCTTTGCGAATATGCGCCAGACGCAGGCCTAGGGCGGCTAGCCGGTGATCCGGAAAGATACGCATGGCTTAACTGGATCCATTTTGCCGAAACGATCAGCCAGCATTGCGCGGCATTGACCCAACAACACGTGGCGCTCTTCGAAGACCACATGCGCAGCCCGATTGTGATGAACCTCGAAGCCCGCCGTTTGGCCAAGACGATTGGTACGGTCGAAACGGGGCTTACGAAATCGGGATACCTGTTGGACAGCGGGTTTTCTGCGGCGGACATCGGTGTGGGGCAGGCCGTCTATATGGCGACCCATTTTGTGTCATTGGACGCCTTTCCAAAGGTGACAGCTTGGTACGATCGATTGACCACGCGGGATGCTTTTCAAAAGGCGCTACCGCCGCAAAATGAGCCTGGGCTTTATGCCAAAGATTTCTACCCACCGTGGCCGGTTGAAAAATGATGCTGCGGGTGTTGCTAGGGAAGACATGGGGGCCAGCCCCCATACCCCCGAGATATTTAAGACCAAAAGAAATGGGGCTGCACGATGGCTGAACATGTGACGATCCACGAGGTTGGCCCGCGTGACGGCTTGCAGAATGAACCGGGCGTGATTTCGGTTGCGGATAAGGTCGCTTTGATTGATCTGCTGGGGACCTCTGGCTTGACCGATATCGAAGTCGGGTCCTTCGTCAGCCCCAAATGGGTTCCGCAGATGGCCAACACGCCTGACGTTTTGACGAAGATGACGCGCGTGGCCGGATGTACCTACGGCGTTTTGGTCCCCAACATGCGCGGCTGGGAAAGTTTCGCCCCCTTCTCGGACGGGCCGTTTGAGGTGGCTGTGTTTATCTCTGCCTCTGAAGGGTTCAGCCAGTCCAACCTGAATTGTTCTGTGGCTGAATTGATTGTACGCCTGACACCCGTTGTGCGCGCGGCAGAGGCGGCAGGTGTTCCGGTCCGCGGTTATGTGTCCTGTATCACCGATTGCCCGTTTGATGGGCCCACTCAGCCCGAAGCTGTCGCCAAGGCCGTCGCCGATTTGCGTTCCGTTGCTTCGATGCAGGTGTCGCTTGGTGATACGCTGGGTCGTGGCGAACCTGCGCGTGTTGCGACGATGCTGGATGCAGTTCTGGATATCGCGCCTGCAGATCAATTGGCAGGGCATTTCCACGATACGGGCGGGCAGGCGTTGGAAAACGTGAGCGTCGCGCTGGGCAAGGGGTTGCGTCATTTCGATAGCGCAGTCGGCGGTTTGGGCGGTTGTCCTTACGCACCCGGTGCGCCCGGCAATGTCGCCACAGAAGCGGTATTGGCCCATGTCACAGCGCTTGGATACACAACAGGCGTCGACGGAGACGTTATTGCGCAGGCTGCGGCATTGGCCCGCAGCATGAAAGGATAAAAGATGGATCACGTGAAACTAGCAGTTGATGCGCGCGGTGTGGCGACGGTGTCGTTGGCGCGATCTGAAAAGCGCAACGCCCTATCCGCGCAGATGATGGACGAATTGACGCAAATGGCAGCCCAGCTTGACGCGGATGACGCCGTGCGCGTTGTGGTGCTGGCGGCAGAAGGCGGGGTGTTCTGCGCTGGTGGCGATTTGGGTTGGATGCGGGCCCAAATGGAAGCGGACGATGCAGCACGAACGGTTGAAGCGCGCCGGATCGCAGGCATGTTGCAGGCCCTGAACAGCATGACGAAGCCCTTGATCGGTCGTGTGCACGCCGACGCGTTCGGCGGCGGTGTGGGTATGTGCTGCGTATGCGACGTGGTCGTGGCCAGCGAGGGTGCGATGTTTGGTCTGACCGAGACAAAGCTCGGGCTTATTCCCGCTACTATCGGGCCTTACGTGATGGCCCGCATGGGCGAAGGTCGCGCGCGCCAAGTCTTCATGTCGTCCCGTCGTTTTGGTGCGCACGAGGCGAAGGATCTCGGGATCGTCAGCCGCGTTGTGGCGGATGCCGATCTGGTTACAGCTATCGCACGCGAAGTGGATCCATATTTGGCGTGCGCCCCGGGTGCGGTGGCTGCTGCCAAGGCTTACGCCCGCAGTTACGGCCCCAAGATTGATGCAGCCACAATGGAACGCAGTATCGCGGCCTTGTTGGCGCAATGGGCCAGCGATGAAGCGCAAGAAGGAATCGCTGCGTTCTTTGAAAAGCGTAAACCGCGCTGGGCTTAGGCCTGCGTTGCTTGGTGCGCAAAGGTCAGGAACTGATCGATAAGGGCGATCTCGGACGGTTCTTCTTGATCGAACAGCCCGTTGTTCGTCCATGCTAAGGACAGGGCCGCATGCGCCGCGGCCCATTGCAGCAATCGAATCTCTGATACGTCGAATGCTGCGGCCCATATCTTCACGCGATGCTGAATAACGGCAGGCTGACGGTAGTGGTCTTCTGCGCCAACAGGATTGCGCAGCGCGTTCGCCAGATCATAGGTCCGATCCCCCAATACGCCCTTCGCGTCAAACGCAAGAAACCCGCGCGCGCTGCCTTTGATGTTATCGTGATGGAGATCGCCGTGCAGCGGGCGGACGTCCTTTTGATTGGACAGCAGATTGGCCGCGAGGCCGCGTGCGGCATCAATCGTGACGTTAGTCGCTTGCGAGCATGTGGTTGCATAACGGGCGGTCATCAGCGCGTTGAACCGGTCCGTCAGCGATGGCAGGGGTGTGGTCAGGACCGGAATTTGTGCATGCAGGCGACGGGCCGTTTGTCCCAGCTCGATCGTCGCTATTTCCTCCGATCCGTCCCTCACCATGTCGCCTAATGTCGGACCGTCGAGCCATTCCAATAAGGCAGCGCCTCTCATGCGCCCCAGCAGTCTTGCGGCCCCACGCCCTTCCCAAGCACGCAGCAGCGCGAATCCCGGTGCCTCTTCTCCGGCTGATCCATCCTTATAGACCTTGAGCGCCGCCGCCGTGCCATCCGCTTGTGTGACTTTCCAAATGGTCGCAATCGGGGTGTCGGCCACATGGGAGGGCAACGAGACGGCAAAATGGCGTAATAAGTCATCCATGACAAAACTCTGCCTTGCGTGGCTGCGATTGTCATCATTGCTTTCGATCCGATGAACAAGCGGACAAGAGTCGCAGAAAATTTTGAACGCATCCGGGCGTCCGACCCGTTGACCCTTCCGGACGCCAAGGGTAAGTGTCAGCCAGCCAAGAGAGGCGGGGTCACCCCCTGCCTGTTAGGGAAAGGACCACCCGTGCAAGAGATGCTGACTGAATATTTGCCGATTATGATCTTTTTGGGCCTCGCGATTGCGCTGGGCGTGATCTTGATCCTTGCAGCGGCCGTTGTTGCGGTCCGCAATCCTGATCCGGAAAAAGTGTCCGCATACGAATGTGGGTTTAACGCCTTTGACGACGCGCGGATGAAATTCGACGTGCGGTTCTACCTCGTGTCGATCCTGTTCATCATCTTCGATCTCGAAGTCGCGTTCCTGTTCCCATGGGCGGTGGCGTTTAAAGACGTCAGCATGGTGGGTTTCTGGTCCATGATGGTGTTCTTGGGCGTACTGACAGCGGGCTTTGCCTACGAATGGAAAAAGGGCGCGCTTGAGTGGGAATAACCCCATTCGCGACACCCCAGTGAAATTGAAAGCCGCTCAAGATTTTGGGCGGCTTTTTTCGTGGGAAGGCGAAGGGGAAAGACACCCGTTGAGCGTGTGTATTCGTTCGGCTAATGTCGCCTGATGAATAAACCAATCATGAAAATAGTCGCGGGGCCTTCGCCAACGCAATCAGGCATATCTGACGCCGCAACTGCGGGACTTGGGTCAGTCATGTCCGCAGCAAGCAAAGCGGCGGATGTCATTGCGCACGACGACGACGGCCTGCTTCAAATACTGCATTATCGTAAACAGGTCGCGATCGCGGCAAAGCGAAGAAGCCGTTGGTTCGGTGGCCGTCTATACAACAAAATGACGGGCGAA
The DNA here is from genome assembly GCF_055809435.1 of Yoonia sp. D2-7. NCBI lineage: Bacteria > Pseudomonadati > Pseudomonadota > Alphaproteobacteria > Rhodobacterales > Paracoccaceae > Yoonia > Yoonia sp. D2-7. The sequence goes on from NZ_CM147912.1 coordinate 1,523,602, forward strand.
GACCCCGATTATATCCCGATATCAGGCACCCATCTGCGTCAAACCTTTTCGATCATTAACTTTGATGCTCCAGATTTTATCGTAGCGTCTGGCCAATACCAGCTTCGGACGGATTTCGCGGAAGAGGCGGTCGATGCCCTCCAGAAAAAGCGCAGCGCATAATGACGGTTGTGCCTGCGACTTGACGACGCTGGGCGGTTATACCTGAGCATTTCACTTGGGTATAACCGCCTGACATTCATACTTTATTTGCCTCGATAATGTTAAATTCACCCCCTGCGACGGGCCACTGTCGGCTTGACCTTTCCGGGCGTGCCGCATACTCCCAATCGCGAAGCTGTGCCGCATCTGCAGGTGGCACATGATCGATCAAAGAAGAGGCATCGTTATGGGTATCGCTACGGGATTGAATGACGCTGGCGCCGACAAAGAGCACGCGACTCAGGTTTTGAACCAAGAATTGCAGGATAAGGGCTTTTTGGTCACATCCACGGCGGACATGATCAACTGGGCGCGGACCGGCTCTTTGCACTGGATGACCTTCGGGTTGGCCTGCTGCGCGGTCGAAATGATGCACACATCGATGCCACGCTATGACCTTGAACGGTTCGGGACAGCGCCGCGGGCCTCCCCGCGTCAATCTGACTTGATGATCGTGGCCGGCACATTGACCAACAAAATGGCGCCCGCACTGCGTAAAGTTTACGACCAGATGCCAGAGCCACGCTATGTGATCTCTATGGGGTCATGCGCGAATGGCGGCGGCTACTACCACTACAGCTATTCCGTTGTGCGCGGCTGCGACCGGATCGTGCCCGTGGACGTCTATGTTCCGGGGTGCCCACCAACAGCCGAGGCGCTGCTTTACGGTATCCTTCAGTTGCAACGCAAAATCCGCCGCACCGGCACAATCGTGAGGTAAGGTGATGACCGAAGCACTCCAACAACTTGGCCAACACATCGAACTGAAACGCCCTGATTGCGTTTTGTCGTGGGACGTCACGAATGATGAACTGACGTTGAACGTATCCGCGTCCAACCTCGTGTCCTTCGTGGAATTCTTGAAAACGGACGGTTCTTGCCAGTTTTCGTCCCTCGTGGATATCACGGCTGTTGATTACCCAAGCCGTGCAAAGCGGTTCGACGTCATCTACCACTTCCTGTCGATGTACCAGAACCACCGCATTCGCCTGAAAACACAGGTGCGCGAACAAGACATGGTGCCGTCGATCATTTCTGTGCATCCGTCTTCGAACTGGTTTGAGCGCGAAATCTTCGACATGTACGGCATCCTGTTCTCAGGCCACCCTGATCTGCGTCGTATCCTGACCGACTACGGTTTCCGTGGCTATCCGCTGCGCAAGGATTTCCCGACAACGGGCTACACCGAAGTCCGCTATGACGAAGTGCAAAAGCGCGTTGTTTATGAACCGGTGTCACTGGTGCAGGAATACCGTCAGTTCGACTTTATGTCACCGTGGGAAGGGGCCGAGTACATCCTTCCGGGGGATGACAAAGCAGACGCTGAGGCAAAAGGTTAATCCTTGATGGACGACAAAACGTTGATGTTTGGTCTAGGTGCGACGAAGGCAGGGACATCCTGGCTTCACCGTTACCTGTGCGACCATCCGCAATGCGCTTTGCCGAATATCAAAGAACTGCACTACTTTGACCGCGCCGTGCCCAAGCATCGCGAAAAGGAAATTATCCGGCTGGAAACAGTTCGCGCTGATCTGCTTGCGAAAACGTTGTTGGCTGACAAAGCCAAGGCGGCGCGTCTTGATCGCCGCATTGATGAAGTCGAAGCGTGGATCAAAGTGATGAAGACGGGTGGGGCGGATCATACCGGCTACACAGATTTTCTGACACGCGACGCTGGCAGTGATGTGAAACTTGTTGGGGACATCACACCGGCCTACGGTTTGATGAATGAACCAACACTTGTCCGCATGCGCGACATGGCGCCGGATACGCGCTTTGTGATGCTGTTGCGTGACCCGCTGGACCGTTTGTGGTCTAATCTGCGTATGATGGCAGGCTGGCGCGTGAAAGACGGGGAAGCTCTGTCCGACAAGGCGAACCACCTGTTTGATCGCCTGCTGAAGGGCGATGAAAACGGCGTCGCGAAACGGTCCGATTACACAGGGATGCTGACTCGTATTCTGAACGTGATCCCGCGCGATCGTCTGCATGTTGCATTCTACGAAGGCCTGTTCACGCAGGCGTCCGTTGACAAAATTTGCGCGTTTCTGGGGCTGGCCCCACGCGTTGGGGACTTTGATCGTGTGATCCACGCGTCAAAACCCGCTGAACTTGATCGATCCCGTGCGCGGCTCGTGCGCGAGATGCTGATCCCACATTATGATTATGTTGAACGGCTGATGGGCGAACTGCCCGACCGCTGGCACCAAAACAGAGAGGTCCTGACATGATGGACGGCGATATCCGGGTAAACACCTACGATGACGGCTCAACCGATGCGGTGACGGGCGAACAGAAGATCCGTAACTTCAACATCAACTTTGGCCCGCAACACCCTGCGGCACACGGCGTTTTGCGTCTCGTGCTTGAACTCGACGGCGAAATCGTCGAACGCTGCGATCCGCACATCGGCCTGCTGCACCGTGGCACAGAAAAGCTGATGGAGAGCCGGACGTACCTGCAAAACCTGCCGTACTTCGACCGTCTGGACTACGTGGCACCGATGAACCAAGAACACGCTTGGTGTCTTGCGATTGAAAAGCTGACAGGCACCGAAGTGCCGCGTCGTGCGTCGCTGATCCGCGTGCTTTATTCCGAAATCGGCCGCGTGCTGAACCACCTGCTGAACGTCACCACGCAGGCGATGGACGTGGGTGCGCTGACGCCGCCGCTTTGGGGCTTTGAAGAGCGCGAAAAGCTGATGGTGTTCTACGAACGGGCCTGTGGTGCGCGTTTGCACGCCGCGTATTTCCGTCCGGGTGGGGTGCACCAGGATCTCCCGGATCAGCTGATCGAAGACATCGACCAGTGGGCAGTGGAATTTCCAAAAGTCATCGACGACATCGACGGCCTGCTGACCGAAAACCGGATTTTCAAACAGCGGAACTGCGATATCGGCGTTGTGACCGAAGAAGAAATCCAAGACTGGGGTTTCTCGGGCGTCATGGTCCGCGGGTCTGGCCTCGCATGGGATTTGCGCCGTGCGCAGCCATACGAATGCTATGACGAATTCGAATTCCAAGTGCCTGTGGGCAAAAACGGCGACTGCTATGACCGGTATCTGTGCCGCATGGAAGAAATGCGCCAGTCGACCCACATCATCCGTCAGGCCTGCGAAAAGCTGCGCCATGAAAAGGGTGACGTGATGGCACGCGGTAAAATGACACCGCCGACGCGCGGCGAAATGAAAACGTCGATGGAGGCGTTGATCCACCACTTCAAGCTGTACACCGAAGGTTTCCACGTTCCTGCGGGCGAAACCTACGCGGCTGTCGAAGCCCCGAAAGGCGAATTCGGCGTGTTCCTCGTGGCGGACGGGTCCAACAAACCATACCGCGCGAAATTGCGTGCGCCGGGCTTCCTGCACCTGCAGGCGATGGATCACGTCGCAACGGGCCACCAGCTGGCTGATGTTGCTGCGATTATCGGGACGATGGACGTCGTGTTCGGTGAAATTGACCGCTGATTTTTATAAAGAGTAGGGGATGAAGATCATGATGAAATCCGGATTTGCTATTATTGCCGCCCTGTCATTGGTGGCGTGTTCCGGCACGCAAGAAGCGTCAGCACCGACACGTCAACTGTCGGACAAAGAACGCTTTGTCGCTGCGATCGAAGCCAACGGCTGCGTGATCAACATCGCAACAATTGGTCCGATCATGTCCCAAGCTTCGATCAATCAAGACCAGCTTGCGACACTGACCGTCGCACTTGAAACTGACGGCGTACTTGCGCCGGATGGCACGGACACTGTCCGTCTGTCGTCAAACAACTGTATTTAACGGCCTGCGGCCGGCTAACGGCTGCTGCCCCGATCTGAACCGGAAGACCTAAGATGCTGCGTAGACTACACCCTGATCAGCCCGAAAGCTTCGCCTTCACGCCTGAGAACCAGAAATGGGCCGAAGCTCAGACGACGAAATACCCAGAAGGGCGGCAGGCATCTGCGATTATTCCTATCCTGTGGCGTGCGCAGGAACAGGAAGGTTGGTTGACCCGTCCGGCGATTGAATATGTCGCGGAAATGCTGGGACTTGCCTACATCCGTGCGCTCGAAGTGGCGTCGTTCTACTTCATGTTCCAGCTGCAACCTGTTGGTACTGTGGCGCATATTCAGGTCTGCGGCACGCTGTCATGCATGATCTGTGGCGCGGAAGATTTGATCGGTGTGTGTAAAGACAAGATCGCGGACAAAGCGCATGCGCTGTCGGCCGACGGTAAGTTTTCGTGGGAAGAAGTCGAATGCTTGGGCTCTTGCGCAAACGCGCCCATGGCTCAGATCGGCAAAGATTACTACGAAGACCTGACCGCTGAACGTCTGTCCGAAATCATCGACGAACTGGCTGCTGGCAAGGTTCCGACACCGGGTCCGCAGAACGGTCGTTACGCGGCTGAACCGCTTAAGGGTCTGACATCGTTGACCGAATACGATAGCGGCAAAACCAAATACAACGCATCTGTGCAATTGGCGACAGACATCGGCGATACGGTCAAACGGATCGACGGAACCGAAGTGCCGATTTTGACGCCTTGGTTGGATGGTGAAGTGAAAACCAAACCTGCCGCGAAAAAGAAGGCTGCGCCAAAGAAAACAGCTGCTGAAAATGCGGCTGATGCGAAGAAAACGCCAGCAGCGCGCGCTGTCGAAGAACGCCGCAAAGAAGAAATCGCCGATGCGGAAAATACACCCGTGTCAAAGGCGAAACCAAAAACAAAACCGGCCGCAAAGCCTGCTGCGACAAAGGGTAAGACCGATGCAGCCGCTAAGGCCAAAGCCGCACCAGCGCCTGTCGCTGCGGCAGACGGTCCTGAAAAGCAACCAGAGGTTCTGACCGCTGCACGTGCAGGCGGGGCAGATGATCTGAAACGGATCAGCGGTGTTGGCCCGAAACTGGAAGGCGTGTTGAACGACCTTGGTTTCTATCACTTTGATCAAATTGCCAAATGGACGTCCGACGAAATTCAGTGGGTCGATAATCGCCTGAAATTCAAAGGCCGGATCATTCGGGATGACTGGGTTTCTCAGGCCAAAGCCTTCGCAGAGGAGTAATCGCAACAGGCGGCGGCCTGTATGAATTCACATTTTCTTATCAGATTCCGCACAAATGGGCTATCTATGCCCCGTGGGGGGATGAAAGGTGCAGTTTGCGCCCGATCCCTAGCTGTTAAGATGGTGGTAACACACGCCGCTTGTATGGAGATTAGACTGCTATGAATAATACTGCGCCAATAAGTATGGGTATCCTCGTCGTCGCCGGCCTGTTCGGCTTTATCGGCGGTGCGCTATCCTTTGTGGTGTTCGACTGGAGTTTTCTGGGCGCCCTTTTCCTTGCAATTGTAATCGCGATTATCGTCGCCATCGTCTTGATGTTGGGCTGGCGTGAACCTGCGTCCGGTCCGGTAGAGGCTGGCACGGCTGGTGTCGGGGCAGGGACTGCGCCAACTGCCAGCACCGCCGCGTCTGCTGCCGCGAAAAGCGATGTGGCTGATGAAACGACAGCCGTTGCTATTGATCCGCAGATCACGACTGATGCTGCGATGAAAGATGAAGAGGCAAAAGCGGTCGAAATGACCGATCCGCAGGTCAAATCCGATGGTGCCTCGGCTGCGGCAGCGGCCAAAGTGACTTCATCCGCGGCGTTGCCTGGGCAGGACGACCTGGCCGCACGCAAAGGCGAATGGAAATACGAAGGCGGCGGTGCTGCTGCTGAAAAAGCGCCTGTTGTCGACGAAAAGCTGGACACACCTGCAAAGGTTGCTGAAGCATCTGCGGAAATGACCAGTGGTTCGGGTGACAAAGATTACGACGGCGACGGCGTGATCGAAGGCGAAAACGAAGGCGCGAAGCCAGAGATGCTGACAGCCGCCCGTGACGGTGGCGCTGATAACCTCAAGGAAATCAAAGGCGTCGGTCCAAAGATGGAAAACATGCTCAATGAAATGGGCGTATACCACTTTGATCAGGTCGCTGGTTGGTCCGCACAAGAAGTGGCTTGGGTCGATGCGAACCTTAAAGGCTTCAAAGGCAGGGTCAGCCGTGATGGCTGGGTCGATCAAGCGAAAATTCTGGCCGCTGGTGGCGATACCGAATTTTCCAAGAAAGTAGAGAAAGGCGGCGTTTACTAACGCCGTGTAAGAATGACACCCACAGGTAAGACAACAGAAGCAAAAGCAGGACAACGCGTCGCGTTGATTATGGCTGCGACTGGTGTTTTGTGGGTGTTGTTCACCGCATTGGGCAAAGAATACGGGTGGCCCAATCGGGTTATCGCACTTTTTGACCTTGCAGCGCTCGCCGGTTTCGGGTTTGCGCTATGGAACACCTATCAACTCTGGCGGGCCCGCCAGACCGACAAAGGCTGAGAAACGATGCTCAAAGATCAGGACCGCATTTTTACCAACATCTACGGTATGCATGACCGCACTTTGAAAGGTGCGCAGGCGCGTGGACATTGGGATGGCACTGCCGCCATCATTAAAAAGGGCCGCGATTGGATCGTTGACGAAATGAAAGCATCCGGTCTGCGTGGACGCGGTGGTGCGGGCTTCCCAACTGGCCTGAAATGGTCGTTCATGCCGAAAGAATCGGATGGTCGTCCGGCATACCTTGTTGTGAACGCGGATGAATCCGAGCCGGGCACATGTAAAGACCGCGAGATCATGCGCCATGATCCGCACACATTGATCGAAGGGTGCCTGATCGCATCCTTCGCGATGAACGCAAACACCTGCCACATCTACATTCGCGGCGAATACATCCGCGAAAAAGAAGCGCTGCAGGCGGCGATCGACGAAGCATATGACGCGGGTCTCGTTGGTAAGAATGCTTGCGGTTCTGGCTGGGACTTCGACATTTTCCTGTCACACGGGGCAGGGGCATACATCTGTGGTGAAGAAACAGCGCTTCTCGAATCCCTCGAAGGGAAAAAGGGTATGCCGCGGATGAAACCGCCATTTCCTGCGGGCGCGGGCCTTTATGGTTGCCCGACAACTGTGAACAACGTCGAATCAATTGCTGTGGTGCCGACCATCCTGCGTCGCGGTGGCAGCTGGTTCGCGGGCATGGGCCGTCCGAACAACGCAGGCACGAAACTGTTCGCGATTTCCGGCCACGTGAACAACCCATGTGTGGTTGAAGAAGAAATGTCGATCACGTTCGAAGAACTGATCGAAAAGCACTGCGGCGGTATTCGCGGCGGTTGGGATAACCTGCAGGCTGTGATCCCGGGTGGGTCGTCCGTACCATGTGTGCGCGGCGAGCACATGAAAGACGCGATCATGGACTTCGATTACCTGCGCGGTGAACTTGGCTCCGGCCTCGGGACTGCTGCTGTGATCGTCATGGATAACTCCGTCGACATGATCAAAGCGATCTGGCGTCTTGCCAAGTTCTACAAGCACGAAAGCTGCGGCCAATGTACGCCGTGCCGTGAAGGTACCGGCTGGATGATGCGCGTGATGGAACGTCTGGTCAAAGGCGAGGCCGACCCGGAAGAAATCGACATGCTTTGGGACGTGACCAAGCAGGTCGAAGGTCACACAATCTGTGCGCTGGGTGACGCGGCTGCGTGGCCGATCCAGGGTTTGATCAAGAACTTCCGTCCCGAAATCGAAGACCGCATTAAGTCCAAGCGCGGCGTGATCGCGGCTGAATAATGCAGAAACTGGCGGTACTTTTGGTAGTGATGGTCGCGGGCTGTGCCCCGCGTCCTGCCCCTATGATCCAAGGGGACCCGACGGCCGTCGCCGCACTTCTGGCGACAACGGACGCGCAGTTCTTTGCGCAAACGGCATTGGCCCAAAAGGTCGCCAATGCCTGCCCAAGTATTTCCTTCAATGATCGCTTTAACCAAGCCCTGATTGCCCACCGTTTTGGCGGTGGACGACGCGGGCTTGCTGCGGCGGCCAACACCCGCGCCATTGATCTTGAAGAAGACGTCGCAACCCGTTCTTTGCAAGCGCGTTACGAAACGCCCCTGACCGACACAAACCTTTGTGTCGTCGGAACGGGTGAAATCGCGCGGAAATCTGCGCTGAGCGCGGTTTTGATCGCCTCATAGGTGCATGGACATCCGACACGTCCTTGCTAGGCTAAGCAAAACGCCGAAAGGGACCGCCATGTCATTCAGAAAAGCCATCACCGCAACTGCCTTGATCGCAACGACAGCCTGCGCACCGGCACGGCCCCAAATCCCCGATGGCCAGCTTGGCCTTGTGATGGACATGACAGCATTCAATCGTGGCCAATGTGACGTAGTCGGCGAAGGCATCGCAGTCGACAAATCCGTGGTCCTGAACGGGGACTATTTCAAAGTCGTCGGCAACATCTTCAATTCGCAACTGGTCTGCACGCTTGATAACGGGCAAAGGGTCCGCACAATCACGCATCACCAATTCTTCGACCAAGGCGGTTTCAACTACGCCGCCATCGTTGTCGGTCGCATTCAAGGCGCGGGCGAAACCCAGATTTACGGCTATAACGACGGTCCCAACGGCAAAGTGGATGTGGATGGTTTCTTTGTTTTCGAAGCGTTCTAGGGCGCATGTCTGTGGGCTAAGTCTGGTTTGGCTCTTGTCGGCGTGTTCAGCAAATACTCCGATAACTGACGCCAGCGAAATCCGGTTCACGTCGGCCCAGCAGATGTATGATTTCATGCTGGATCAAAGTGTCGCCAGCAAACACGCGCGTGATATCGTTCAAGCGTGCTTGCCTCTTCAACTTGATCGGGCGGCCATCGCGCGGCGCAATGATATCCTGACCAGTGAAATGGCGCGTCTCGAGCAGGACGATCCGCAGGTGCTACTTGATTTTGCAGACCGGATGGGAATTCCAGTGGAAGTGAACTCGCGGATCGCGAACCGAACCGGAACACGCAACCCGACGGCTTTAGCGATGACTGGCCTGAACTCCGGCATGCTTGCTGACTTTGGCGGAAGCGTTCTTTTGCGGCTCGCAGTATCGCCATCATCCGACAGCTGCAGCGACGGCGCGCGTGAAATGGACAACGGCACATTGGTTGGCTCATTTCTAAAGCGTGTAGGGTAGGGATTTCACTGTGAAATTACTGCCCACGCGGAACAAGGACCAAAAACGCGAAGGTATTTCCGAAGCAATGGTTGAGCTGGCGATTGCATTTGGCATGTTTGCGACTGGCGGCATCCTGATGTGTTTGCAGATTTATGTATTTGAAACGGCGCCATGGCTGTCATTTGTTGGCGGGTTCGTCATGCTGATCGGTGTCTACGCGATTGCGCAGGCCTGCATTGGTTTGCTGCTCGAACTCACTCTCGGGATTGAGCGTTTTGTTGCAATTCTCTGTTGCTGCTTTTTCATCTTATTGCTTGTTCAAGGATATCAACTAATAACAGCCCCATGACCCAAACAATGCACCTCGCCGAACTCAATGTTGGACGCCTTGTCGCCCCGACAGATGATCCGCGTGTCGCTGATTTCATGAACAATCTCGACCGGATCAACGGGCTTGGCAAACGAATGCCGGGGTTTGTGTGGATGATGGAAGGGGCGGGCGAACCGGGGACGGGGAACACGGATGTGAAGCTGGATGGTGATCCGTTGTTTGTGGCCAATCTGACCGTTTGGGAAGACTACGACAGCCTGAAGACTTTCGTGTACCAGACGCTCCATAAGAAATTCATGGACCGCAAAGCCGAATGGTTTGAAGCCTTGGCCGACAAGCATTTCGTGATGTGGTGGATTCCTGCGGGCCATACCCCGAAAATCGACGAAGCATTGGCACGGTTGGACCACCTGAAACAGCATGGCGATTCCGATCATGCATTCGGCTGGTCCCATATGACAAAACAGGACGACACTTTATGAAGACGATGTGGGACGGATTGCTCAGCTTTTTGGCGGCAATCGCAACAGCGATCATTACGGGCGGGCCAAGCTGGTACACCTATCAAGCAACAGAAGCGGGCATTGCACCCAAATGGGCGCTTGGCTTCGTATTCGTGTTGGGCGGTATGGGATTGATCCTGACAATTGCGTTTCTACGCAAGGCAAAAGGCGGAATCAGTCCGACGCGCGACCGCAAACGCAGGTCATGAATTTGGGCCGAAGATTGCCAGCAAACGGCTCTTGATATTGAATATCAAGGCGCGTCACCCAATGTCTTCACCAACGCAGTATATGTGCCTCGCACAAAGGAATAACGAACAATGACGCTTTCAAAAATCGCCACCGCTGGGGTTCTGTCCCTTGGACTGATGACCAACGCAGCCACGGCACAGCAGTCGCTCCGTGATGTCGGCTATGTCACCGAAGGTTTGATCGCAGTTGGAATCGCTTACGAGATTTCCGAAGTCTGCGACGGTATTTCGGCGCGGACCCTGCGCGGTCTGGGTTATCTGAACCAGCTTCAAAACCACGCCAAGGGCCTTGGATTTACGTCCGCGCAGATTGACGCGTTCCGCAAAGACAAAGGCGAACAGGACCGTCTTGAAGCAATCGCGCGCCAGCGCCTTGCCGCGATGGGGGCCACACCCGGAAATGCCGCGTCACATTGCACCGTTGGACGTGCTGAAATCGCAAAAGAATCCACGATTGGTTACCTGTTGCGCGGGTAAGGGTTAACAACCTCACATTTCAGCTTCAAAAAGATGGCCTAGCGTCTGGTATCGGGTGCGACCATCCGCTAGAACGCCTTCCAAAGCCGTCACGCATTTTCATGTGTGGTGCTGCATGCGGAACGAAAAGGCGCGATATGTCTGATCTGAAAAAAGTCGTCATTGATGGAACCGAAGTTGAGGTGGATGGGGCAATGACCCTGATCCAGGCCTGCGAAGAAGCAGGCGTGGAAATCCCGCGGTTTTGTTACCACGAACGTCTGACCATCGCGGGCAACTGCCGCATGTGTCTGGTTGAAGTTGTCGGCGGGCCGCCAAAGCCTGCCGCATCCTGCGCGATGCAGGTCCGCGATCTGCGCCCCGGTCCGGAAGGCCAGCCGCCTGTTGTGAAAACTAACAGCCCTATGGTAAAAAAGGCCCGCGAAGGCGTGATGGAGTTCCTCCTGATCAACCACCCGCTGGATTGCCCGATCTGTGACCAAGGCGGCGAATGCGATCTGCAGGATCAGGCGATGGCCTACGGCGTCGATTTTTCCCGCTTCCGCGAGCCAAAGCGTGCGACAGAAGATCTGGATCTTGGTCCATTGGTCGAAACCCACATGACACGCTGCATTTCCTGCACCCGTTGTGTGCGCTTCACGACTGAGGTCGCAGGTATCCACCAGATGGGCCAGACGGGCCGTGGTGAAGATGCAGAGATTACATCGTACTTGGGCGAAACGCTCGATTCGAACATGCAGGGCAACATCATTGACCTGTGTCCAGTTGGCGCGCTTGTGTCCAAACCATACGCTTTCACCGCCCGCCCTTGGGAATTGACCAAAACCGAATCTATCGACGTGATGGACGCGCTTGGGTCAAACATCCGCGTGGATACCAAGGGTCGCGAAGTGATGCGGTTCCTGCCGCGTAACCATGACGGCGTGAACGAAGAATGGATTTCCGATAAAACACGTTTCGTTTGGGACGGTTTGCGCAGGCAGCGTCTCGACACACCTTACATCCGCGAAAACGGTAAGCTGCGCAAAGCCAGCTGGCCCGAAGCGCTTGCCGCCGTCGCATCCGCGATGAAAGGCAAGAAGGTTGCAGGTCTCGTTGGCGATCTGGCACCTGTTGAGGCTGCATTTGCGCTGAAACAACTCATCGAAGGGCAGGGCGGTAACGTCGAATGTCGCGTCGACGGGGCGAAGCTGCCAATCGGCAACCGGTCCGCTTACGTGGGGACTGCTGCGATCGAAGACATCGATGATGCGGAAATGATGGTCCTGATCGGGACCAACCCGCGTCTGGAAGCCCCTGTTTTGAACGCACGTCTGCGTCAGGCTTGGTCACGCGGCGCGAACGTTGCCCGCATCGGCACAAATGATGATCTGACTTTCGACATCAAGCAAATCGGTTCTGGTCGTGATGATCTGGTTGATCTTGCTGGCATGGACCATTCCGACAAACACGGCACCAAAGGTGTCATGATCGTCGGTCAAGGCGCTTTGACAGAAGCTGACGGCGAAGCGGTGCTAAGCCAAGCGATGAAAGCGGCGGACGCTGCACAATCCAAATTCCTTGTTCTGCACACAGCGGCCAGCCGCGTCGGTGCGATGGACGTGGGCGCTGTGACTGAGGGCGGTCTTGAAGCGGCATTGGACGGGGCAGAGGTTGTTTACAACCTTGGCGCGGACGAAGTTGAAATCAAACCGGGTGCCTTCGTGATCTATCAAGGGTCGCACGGCGACCGTGGCGCACACCGCGCTGACGTGATCCTGCCGGGTGCAGCTTACACCGAAGAAAACGGTCTGTTCGTGAACACAGAAGGCCGTCCGCAGCTTGCGATGCGTGCATCCCATGCACCGGGTGAAGCCAAAGAAAACTGGGCGATCCTGCGGGCTTTGTCTGCGGAACTCGAGGCGACATTGCCATACGATTCCATGGCGCAATTGCGCTCTGCTATCGTGGCGGCGCATCCGCATCTGGGTGACATCGACGTTGTTGCAGAAAACGACTGGCATCCAATCTCGGTCAAGAAGCCGGGCAAAGCGGACTTCGTGAACGCTGTGACTGATTTCTACCTGACTAATCCAATCGCACGGGCATCCCAGCTGATGGCGGAACTGTCCGCCAACGCCAAAGCCCGCGCAAACGCACCGATGGCCGCCGAGTAAGTGAAAGCTGTCGCCGTCATAAGCGCGTTGGCCCTTGCGGGTTGCACAGGAAGCGGGGCCGACGTGTCCCGCGATACCTTTGCGCCTGTCTATAACGGGATCGAAACGCGTTTGCTGGACGGTGATCTGGTGAACTTTCGGGTCAGCATGACCGGTGCGCGGACCCAAGCGGACGTAGATCAATACGCCCGCTGTGCTGCCGCCCAATATACCCTGATCCGGGGCTATGGATTTACGCGCCACGTGCGCACGACTGCCGCCCAAGAGGGCGCAACATGGACCGGCGATGCGGTCTTTGTGATTTCGCCAGCGCTGCCTGCGGGTAGCCGAACAATTGACGCCGAAGTGACTGTCGCGGATTGCGGTCAGTCCGGAATTCCAACGGTGTAGGGGACGACAATGATTGAGTTTTTCACCAATACAAACCTAGGCATGGTCCTTGTGATGTTGGGCCAGTGTCTACTGGTTTTGATCCCGCTGTTGGTCGCCTTGGCCTTCTTGATGTATGCGGACCGCAAAATCTGGGCGGCTGTCCAGATGCGCAAAGGGCCGAACATGGTTGGTGCCTACGGTTTGCTGCAATCCTTCGCGGATTTCTTGAAATACATCGTCAAAGAAATCGTCGTGCCTGCGGGCGCTGACAAAGGTGTCTTCTTCCTTGCCCCGATGATTTCCTTCGTTCTGGCGGTTGTCGCTTGGTCGGTGATCCCATTCAATGACGGTTGGGTCGTGTCCAACATCAACGTCGCGATCCTGTTCGTCTTCGCTGTGTCATCGCTGGAAGTTTACGGCGTGATCATGGGCGGTTGGGCGTCGAACTCAAAATATCCATTCCTCGGCTCGCTGCGGTCTGCCGCGCAGATGATTTCTTACGAAGTGTCATTGGGCCTGATCATCATCGGTGTGATTATCTCAACCGGTTCTATGAACTTCGGGTCAATCGTTGCAGCGCAAGACACTGATTACGGTATCCTCGGCTGGTACTGGTTGCCGCACTTCCCGATGGTATTCCTGTTCTTTATCAGCGCCTTGGCTGAAACGAACCGCCCACCGTTCGATCTGCCAGAAGCGGAATCAGAATTGGTTGCGGGCTACCAAGTTGAATATTCATCCACCCCATTCCTGCTGTTCATGATCGGCGAACTGATGGCCGTCGTGCTGATGTGCGCGCTGATCTCGCTGCTGTTCTTCGGTGGCTGGTTGTCCCCACTGCCGTTCCTGCCGGATGGCGTGTTCTGGATGATCCTGAAAATGGCGACCGTGTTCTTCTTCTTCTCCATGGTGAAGGCGATCACACCGCGCTACCGCTACGACCAACTGATGCGCATCGGCTGGAAAGTCTTCCTGCCAATGTCCCTCGTATGGGTCGTGTTCATCGCCTTCATGGCAAAGTTCGAAGTCTTTGGCGGCTTCTGGGCACGCTGGGCAGTAGGCGGCTGATATGGCAAACCAGCTCAACAAAATGTCGCTCGAAGACTTGCGTCAGATGCGCAGCGACATTCTGGCTGGTCAAACGGCTGAAGACGGAAAAATGACCGTCGGTGAATATATCGCCCAATTCGGCGACCAAAAAACGCAGCGGGCCGAAAAAGCTGCGTTTCTTGTGCAAATTGATGAAGCAATCGGCAAACTAGACGTGACTGGTTCGGAGACCCGCCCATGACCCAAATCGATTATACCCGCGCCGCGAAGTACTTTTTGCTTCAGGATTTCTTCCAAGGCTTCAAGCTTGGGTTCAAATACTTCTTCTCGCCAAAAGCGACGTTGAACTACCCGCACGAAAAGGGGCCTTTGTCCCCGCGTTTCCGCGGTGAACACGCGTTGCGCCGCTATCCAAACGGCGAAGAACGTTGCATCGCATGTAAACTGTGCGAAGCGGTTTGTCCTGCGCAGGCGATCACCATCGACGCGGAACCGCGCGATGACGGATCCCGCCGGACCACACGCTACGACATCGATATGACGAAATGCATCTACTGCGGCTTCTGTCAAGAAGCCTGCCCAGTGGATGCCATCGTCGAAGGTCCAAACTTCGAATTCTCAACAGAGACACGCGAAGAATTGTACTACGATAAAGACAAACTGCTGGCGAACGGCGACCGTTGGGAAGCCGAAATCGCACGTAACCTCGAAATGGATGCACCTTACCGATGATCCTTGGGCCGGTTTCATAAGATGGGCGCTTGGGGCACAGGTAGCTTTGACAACGATGGGGCGTTGGACTTCCTCGCGGATTACCGCGAAGGGACCGCTGCTGTTGTGGAAACTGTTCTGCGCGACATCGCAAATCTTGCGGATGGCACATACATCGAAATCGACGCAGGGCAGGCGGCTATCGTCGCTGGCGAAGTCGTCGCAGCATGCCACGACAATCCATCGACGAAGGTGGACGAAGATGTGGTATCCGAACTTCTGGTCCATCGTGCAGATGTTGCCGAAAACCTCGACCTGATTGATTATGCTGCGGCTGCGATCCCAAAGGTACTGGCGTCGGAAACATCCGAACTCGCCGAACTGTGGGAAGACGCATCTCCTGAAGATGCCGAATCCTTCCAAAGCAACACAGCCGATTTGCTGACGCGTTTGGGGGATATCGTATGACCCAAACAGACACCTATGCAGCAGGCAAAGCCCTTTCTGAGGCCGTAAACCCCGGCATGGAAGACGCACTTGCGGCGCGTTATGATGCGCTTGTGCCTGGTCTGTCCAAGATGGTTGTGAATGTGGCTTATGGCACGTTCTACGCACGTGACGGCGTTGACGAAAAGACACGTTTGCTGGCCACCATTGCAGCGTTGACCGCGCTTGGCGGCCAGACAAAACCGCAATTGCAGGTCAACATCCGCAGCGCCCGCGCTGTCGGGGCCACCCGCGAAGAAGTCTGCGAAATCATCTACCAGATGACGCTTTACGGCGGCTTTCCGGCGATGATCAACGCGATGAACGCGGCCATCGAAGTCTTTGAGACGGAGGATGCGGCATGACCGATAACCCGTTCGAGGCCATGATGAAGATGGGCCAGGAAATGGCCAAATCCATGAACCCTGATCTTGAATCCTTTATCCCAAAGGGTTTCGAGGATATGTTTCCGACCATGCCAAAAGACATGATGGAAGCATTCATGGGGAAAGGTATCTCGCCTGACGGGCTGGATGCAAAAACGAAACTGCTGCTGACCTTGCATGGGCTGACCATCGCTGGGGCAACCGCAGAACCGCAGATCAAATTGACCGTGCGCCACGCTGTCGAAGCAGGGGCCACAAAGCAGGAAATCGCAGAAACGATTGCCACAGCCGCTATGTTCGGTGGTGTGCCTGCAATGACAAAGGCCATGGAATTGGCCACTGACGTTTTAGACAAGGATCAGGACGCATGACAGTTTTCGCGTTTACTTTCTATCTCTTTGCCATCTCCGCGCTTGTCGGTGGGCTGTTGACCGTGGTCAGCCGCAATCCGGTTCATTCGGTCTTGTGGTTGATCCTCGCGTTCCTGTCATCGGCGGGTCTTTTCGTCATGCTGGGCGCCGAATTTGTGGCGATGCTGCTGATCATCGTCTACGTCGGCGCGGTCGCGGTGTTGTTCTTGTTCGTCGTGATGATGCTCGACGTTGATTTCGCCGAACTGAAGGCGGAAATGACCAAATACATGCCGCTCGCGTTGCTGATCGGTTTGGTCTTGGTCATGCAGCTGATGATCGCACTTGGCGTTTGGGGCTTCTCTGACGGGGCGGAACTTCGTGCAGCCGCACCAGTCTCCGACGTTGAAAACACCGCAGCCCTTGGTCTGCTGATCTACGACAAATACTTCATGCTGTTCCAACTGGCTGGTTTGATCCTGCTGGTTGCGATGATCGGGGCGATTGTTCTGACACTGCGCCACCGTGTGGACATCAAGCGCCAGAATGTTTTGGAACAGATGTACCGCGATCCTGCAAAAGCGATGGAACTGAAAGATGTGAAACCGGGGCAGGGGCTTTAATCGCCCTCTGGTCTTCGGCCACTACACTTTCGACTATACGACGGGGCAGCTTCGGCTGCCCTGTTTGCGTTTTGGGGCCAGATTTTTCGTCAAAGCCCGCTTTTCCTTAATTATGACAATTATTTCGGGTCTATTCTGCGCAACTGGCTTGGTTAAATCATAAGCGTAGTTTGCGCTATACGGTTGATACTAAACGGTAAAGTAGAATGGTGTGGGTTTGTGTCGACGTTCCCAAGCCGACAAGAAATGTAAGACCTAGAACCTGAACAAGGACGATAACGATGAAAAATGTACTTATTGCTGCCACAATTGCAGTCTGTGCGACGGCTGCAGGCGCGCAAGACCTGGCAGTCGAAGGCGAAACAGGTGTGACATACACTGTGCTGGAAGTGTCCAACGCATCCGGCGTGAAAAAAGATGCGGTGACGCGTCGCAATGCTGATGGCGCGAACACATACACACAGCATCACGTCAGCTGTGAACCGTACCGGATCGGTCTTGTTGCATCAGGTCCGACACTTGATTCGTTGAATGAAAACCCTGTTGCAGATCCCGAAATGGTCGAAATCATCCGCGGTTCCGCTGAAGATAAAATCGCTGCATACGCCTGCGCAAACTAAGCGCTGCGACCAACGTCTGACCGCGATGGCGTCGATAGACGTCGTGCCGCGCCCCAATGTGGGTTTGTCAAAACGTCGGTCTTGAAGGTTAAGAAAAGGGGTCCTCGGGCCCCTTTTTTGTTTTCTACGTCTGTTCGACCGGTCAAATAGGTTCGACGGTTCCTTTGGCAAAGCCTGATAGAAAATCCCCACAAAAGCTGCTGTTTTGCAGCGATACCTGTCCATTCCGACGCGGTTCAGAAATAAACCTTTCAGTAACTTACGGCGCGATATTCCCTTTTTTTGACGCCATCGAGAATTAATGCCGCGATAGAGGCCCTTGAATGGCAGTTTGCGCGGTCCTAGGGCTTGAACCTACCCCCCCAAACTGACTATGACGTCTTGGAAAATACCGCGCCCGCGCACGGGTGCCGAACCGGGGATCGCCACCCCGAAGGGGATGCAAAGCATGATCGGACTTGAACATTATCTCGCGGTGGCTGCGGCCCTGTTTGTGATCGGGATTTTCGGACTTTTCCTGAACCGTAAGAACGTCATCATTTTGTTGATGAGCATCGAATTGATGCTGCTCGCGGTGAACATCAATCTTGTCGCCTTTTCCAGCTACCTTGGTGATCTCACCGGTCAGGTCTTCACCCTGTTCGTTTTGACGGTCGCCGCTGCCGAAGCTGCGATTGGTCTCGCCATTCTTGTCTGTTTCTTCCGCAACCGCGGCACTATCGACGTCGAAGACGTCAACGTGATGAAGGGTTAATAATATGGAAACCATCATCCTCTTCGCCCCGCTTGTGGGCGCCTTGATTGCGGGCTTCGGCTGGAAGATCATCGGCGAAAAGGCCGCGCAATACCTGACGACAGGTCTGTTGATGTTGGCCGCGTTCCTGTCTTGGATCGTTTTCTTCACATTCGATGGCGTAACAGAGCATATCCAGATCCTGCGTTGGATCGAATCCGGCACGCTCAGCACAGACTGGGCGATCCGCATGGACCGTCTGACTGCGATCATGTTGATCGTGATCAACACAGTATCCGCCTTGGTGCACCTGTATTCCTTCGGCTACATGGCCCACGACGAAAACTTCGGTGAAGGCGAAAACTACAAGGCGCGTTTCTTCGCGTACCTGTCGTTCTTTACTTTCGCTATGTTGATGCTCGTGACCTCTGACAACCTTGTCCAAATGTTCTTTGGCTGGGAAGGGGTGGGCGTCGCGTCTTACCTGTTGATCGGTTTCTACTACAAAAAACCATCCGCAAACATCGCCGCGATGAAGGCCTTTGTCGTCAACCGCGTCGGTGACTTCGGTTTCGCGCTTGGTATTTTCGGTCTTTACATGATGACCGACAGCATCAAGTTCGACGACATCTTCGCCCAAACACCGCAACTGGCTGAAACTACACTTGGTTTCATCGGGTTGGAGTGGAACGCAGCGAACCTGCTGGCGATCCTTTTGTTCATCGGTGCGATGGGTAAATCGGCACAGTTGTTCCTGCACACATGGTTGCCAGACGCGATGGAAGGCCCTACGCCTGTGTCCGCATTGATCCACGCCGCGACAATGGTAACGGCTGGTGTCTTCCTCGTTTGCCGGATGTCACCACTGTACGAATTTGCGCCAGAAGCGAAGAACTTCATCGTCTTCCTTGGTGCGTCGACTGCATTCTTCGCGGCCACTGTTGGTCTGGTCCAGAACGACATCAAGCGCGTCATTGCTTATTCTACATGTTCCCAGCTGGGCTACATGTTCGTCGCGGCCGGCGTTGGCGTCTATTCCGTTGCGATGTTCCACCTGCTGACACACGCGTTCTTTAAAGCGATGTTGTTCTTGGGCGCGGGTTCCGTGATCCACGGGATGCACCACGAACAAGACATGCGGAACTATGGCGGTCTGCGACACAAGCTGCCTAAAACGTTCTGGGCGATGATGATCGGCACATTGGCGATCACCGGTGTCGGTATCCCATTGCTTTACATTGGTTTTCCTGTCGGCTTTGCGGGCTTTGTATCCAAAGATGCGATCATCGAATCCGCTTATGCAGCCGGTAACGGCTACGCGTTCTGGATGTTGGTTGTGGCTGCGTTGATGACCAGCTTCTACAGCTGGCGCCTGATGTTCCTGACGTTCTACGGCACACCGCGCGGTGACAAGCATACGCACGAACATGCGCACGAAAGCCCGAACGTGATGTTGATCCCATTGGCAGTCTTGGCCATCGGCGCAATCTTCTCGGGCATGTATTTCTACAAGGACTTTTTCAAGTCTGACAAATACGTAGGCCAGTTCTTTGGCGTGCTTGAAACGAAGTACGAAGAAGATCACGCAGCCCTTGGTTTCACCCTTGTTGCACCTGCTTATGCAGCTGGCGAAGAAACCGACGATCATGCTGATCACACTGATGAGACCCATGCAGAGCACATGGCCGACGGCACTGCAGCTGCAGAGCACGGTGAAGATGCGGCTGGTGCACACGATGCCCATGGTGACGATCACGAAACGGCATGGCCAGCAACACCGGGGCAGGGCGCGATCTTTAAGCACCCTGACAACCACGTCCTACACGAAGCGCACAGCGTTCCGGTTTGGGTAAAGCTGTCACCGTTCTTTGCAATGCTTGCCGGTTTCGCGCTGGCGTTCCAAATGTACATCCGTCGTCCGGACCTGCCTGCCAAACTGGCAGAGCAACAGGCGCCGCTGTATAACTTCCTGCTGAACAAATGGTACTTCGACGAACTCTACGATGTGGTGTTTGTGCGTCCGGCAACCGCCATTGGCCGCTTCCTGTGGAAACAGGGTGATACCAACACAATCGACGGCGGGATCAACGGCTTGGCCATGGGTATCGTCCCGTTCTTCACACGGCTCGTGAATAAAGCGCAGTCCGGCTACATGTTCACTTACGCATTCGCGATGGTTCTGGGGATTACTGTGCTTCTCACATATGTGACTTTGTTTGGGGGGGCTGGCTAATGGGCAACCTTCTTTCACTCACAACATTCATCCCGCTTGTCGGGGCGGCGATCCTTGCGCTTTTCCTGCGCGGCAACGACGCGGCTGCGCAAAAGAACGCAAAATGGGTGGCTTTGGCGACGACCATCGCAACCTTCATCGTATCCTTGTTCATCATCGGTCAGTTCGATCCATCCAACACAGACTTCCAGATGGTGGAAGAACGTGACTGGCTGCTTGGTCTGCAATACAAAATGGGCGTCGACGGGATTTCGGTTCTGTTCGTCATGCTCACAACATTCCTGATGCCACTGGTGATCGCGTCCTGCTGGAACGTCGAACACCGCATCAAAGAATACATGATCGCATTCCTGTTCCTTGAAACACTGATGCTTGGCGTGTTCATGGCGCTGGACCTCGTATTGTTCTACCTCTTCTTCGAAGCAGGCCTAATCCCGATGTTCCTGATCATCGGTATCTGGGGCGGGGCGAACCGGATCTACGCATCCTTTAAGTTCTTCCTCTACACCTTCCTCGGCTCTGTTCTGATGCTGGTTGCGATGGTGGCAATGTTCACTGACGCAGGCACAACAGACATCCCGACACTGATGACACACACATTCGGGTCCGAAGGGTTCTCTGTCCTCGGCATCCACGTTGTCGGTGGGATGCAAACCCTGATGTGGCTCGCGTTCTTCGCATCGTTCGCGGTGAAAATGCCAATGTGGCCGGTCCACACTTGGTTGCCAGACGCACACGTGCAGGCCCCAACAGCCGGTTCCGTCGTTCTTGCAGCGATCCTGTTGAAAATGGGCGGCTACGGTTTCTTGCGCTTCTCCCTGCCAATGTTCCCAATCGGGTCCGAAGTCATGGGCCCACTGGTTCTGTGGCTGTCAGCAATCGCGATTATCTACACGTCGCTTGTGGCCTTGGTCCAAGAAGACATGAAGAAACTGATCGCCTATTCATCAGTCGCCCACATGGGTTACGTGACAATGGGTATCTTTGCGGTGAACCAGCAGGGTATCGACGGCGCGATTTTCCAGATGATTAGCCACGGCTTCATCTCTGGCGCGCTCTTCCTCGCGGTTGGAGTGATTTACGACCGGATGCATACTCGCGAAATCGACGCTTACGGCGGTCTGGTTAACCGGATGCCGGCCTACGCGCTGATCTTCATGTTCTTCACAATGGCGAACGTTGGCCTGCCGGGCACATCTGGCTTCATCGGTGAATTCCTTGTTCTGATGGGCATCTTCCAAGTGAACACATGGATCGCCGTGTTCGCGACAACCGGTGTAATCTTGTCTGCGGCCTATGCGCTGTGGCTGTACCGCCGCGTTGTTATGGGCGACCTCATCAAGGAAAGCTTGAAGACAATCACCGACATGACCGCCCGTGAAAAGTGGATCATGGCACCGCTGATCGTGATGACCCTTCTTTTGGGTGTCTATCCGGCGCTGGTTCTCGACATCATCGGTCCAAGTGTTGCGGCACTTGTTGATCAATACGACACTGCAACGGCGGCGTTCGGCGCTGCTGACCAAACCGCTGCTGCGGCACATTAAGGACAGACATTATGATTTCCGCTGACCTTTCCATTGTCCTCCCCGAAGTTCTGTTGTCGCTTTACGCGATGGCGGCCCTTTTGATCGCGGTCTACACCAGCAAAGACGGCATGGCCTCTTTGTTAACGTGGACCACGTCGGGCGTTTTCGTGCTGCTGGCCGTTTGGTTGATGATCAACGGGGCAGGGACCCAAGAAGCGTTTGGTGGCATGTTCATCGACGACGGCTTCGCGCGGTTCTCCAAGGTTGTGATCCTGCTGTCCGCTGCGGCCATCCTGCTGATGTCCGAAGGCTACATGCAGCAGCGTGACCTGCTGAAATTCGAATACCCGCTTCTGGTCGCTTTGGCAGTGGTTGGGATGATGGTCATGGTGTCCGCAGGCGATCTGATGGCGCTTTACATGGGCCTCGAATTGCAATCTCTGGCGCTTTACGTGGTCGCATCCTTGCGCCGCGATAGCGTGAAATCCACCGAAGCTGGTTTGAAGTACTTCGTCCTCGGAGCGCTGTCGTCCGGTTTGCTGCTCTACGGTGCATCCCTGACATACGGCTACGCTGGTACGACATTGTTCTCCGGCATTATTGAGGCCACCGCAGACGATCCATCTTTGGGCCTGCTGTTTGGCATCGTGTTCCTGATCGCGGGTTTCGCGTTCAAAGTATCCGCAGCACCGTTCCACATGTGGACGCCAGACGTCTACGAAGGCTCACCAACACCTGTGACCGCATTCTTCGCAACGGCCCCAAAGGTCGCCGCGATGGCATTGTTCGCACGTGTTGTGCATGACGCATTCGGCGGTATCGTCGGTGATTGGCAGCAGATCGTGGCGTTCTTGTCCGTTGTGTCCATGTTCCTTGGCGCAATCGCGGCCATCGGCCAAACCAACATCAAACGCCTGATGGCCTATTCATCCATCGCGCACATGGGCTTTGCGCTGATGGGCTTGGCGGCTGGTACGGCGTTCGGCGTGCAAGCGATGCTGATCTACATGGCGATCTATGTCACCATGAACATCGGTACATTCGCGTTCATCCTGTCGATGGAACGTGACGGCCAAGTTGTGACCGACATCAACAGCTTGAAAATGTATTCCAAGGGCCAGCCTTTGCGCGCCTTGGCGATGCTGATCCTCATGTTCTCGCTCGCGGGTGTGCCACCAATGGTTGGCTTCTTCGGCAAGTTCTACGTGCTGCGCGCCGCTTATGACGCGGGTCTCGGCTGGTTGGCCGTGGCTGGTGTGGTGGCGTCCGTGATTGGTGCGTTCTACTACATCCGCATCGTGTACTTTATGTACTTCGGCGAAGAGAATGAAACCGCGCTCGACAGCAAAATGTCTCCGGTCCTGTGGACGTTCTTGATGGCGTCTGCTGCTGCGATGATCTTTGGTGTGTTCAACCTGTTCGGGATTGAACCATCCGCAGCGGCTGCGGCAGCAACGCTTGTCAACTAAGGTCACGACAACACCAGATTGGCCGCAAACCTACGGCCGGATCGTCTTAAACGAAGTCGATAGCACGTTGGATGAAGCCCAAAGGCAATTTCCAGCGCTGACCCAAAAAACATGGTTCCTTGCGCATCACCAAACAGGTGCGCGGGGCAGGCGGGGTCGGGCATGGGATATGCCCTCTGGTAACTTTGCCGGAACGCTTGCAGTTCAAGATCCCACACCTTCAACTTTGTCAGCACTACGGTCGTTTGTGGCGGCATTGGCGCTCTATGACGCGCTTGTCGTCGTGACAGGTCGTCCCGATAGTTTTGCGCTGAAATGGCCGAACGACGTACTACTGAACGGTGGCAAAGTCGCTGGTATCTTGCTCGAAAGCATCAGCCAAAAGAACGCCATTGTTGGCATCGCGGTGGGCATTGGCGTGAATTTGGCAGGCGCACCGCATGTCTCGAAGGTTGAAGAACGCGCGCTGCGGCCCGTCAGCGTTGCTGGCGAATTCGGGATCGCGGTCGGGGCAGAGGACTTTCTTGATATTCTCGCACCGATCTATGCTCGCTATGAAACCCAACTGATCCAATTGGGGTTTGGGCCGATCCGCGAAGCATGGCTCGCGCGGGCAACAAAACTGGGCGAAGTCATCACAGCACGACTGCCCAACGAAGAAATCACCGGCACGTTTGAGACCTTGGACGAAAACGGCTACCTCATCCTGAAGACATCAAAAGAACGGCGCAAAATCGCGGCGGCAGATATCTTTTTCTAGGGAGACGACCCATGCTTTTGGCCATCGACTGCGGTAACACGAATACGGTTTTCTCGATCTGGGACGGGGACAGCTTTATCGCGACGTGGCGGACATCGACCGAATGGCAGCGGACCGCGGATCAGTATTACGTCTGGCTGTCTACGTTGATGAACTTTCAAAAGATCGACGTTGAAATCGACGAAGTCATCGTCAGTTCAACAGTGCCACGCGTCGTGTTTAACCTGCGTGTTCTGTCGGATCGCTATTTCAATTGCCGCCCCATGGTGGTGGGCAAATCCGATTGTGCATTGCCGCAAGAGGCGCGTGTCGATGAAGGCACAACCGTCGGTCCGGACCGTTTGGTCAACACCGCGGGGGCGTTCGATAAATTCGGTGGCGACCTGATCGTGGTCGATTTCGGAACCGCCACAACTTTCGACGTTGTGGCGTCAGATGGTGCATATGTGGGCGGGGTGATCGCGCCGGGTGTGAACCTGTCGCTCGAGGCATTGCACAACGCGGCCGCAGCCCTACCTCATGTCGATATATCCAAGCCGCAATCTGTTGTGGGCACCAACACGGTGGCCTGTATGCAGTCCGGCGTCTTTTGGGGTTACATCGGTCTGGTGCGTGAGATATGCGCACGGATCAAGGCCGAACGCGGCGTGCCGATGCGGGTCATTGCGACCGGCGGTCTGGCCCCGTTGTTCCAGCAAGCAGAGGCGCTATTCGACGCCTTCGAAGAAGATTTGACGATGCACGGACTAATCGTGATTCATCGCTTTAATAAGGAAATAACATGAGCAAAGGCTCTGACCGCTTGATCTATCTGCCCCTCGGTGGGGCCGGTGAGATCGGCATGAACGCATATGTCTACGGCTACGGCAAACCAGGCAAAGAACGGCTAATCGTTGTTGATCTGGGGGTCACGTTCCCCGACATGGACGGCACACCAGGTGTGGATCTGATCCTGCCCGATATCGCGTGGCTCAAAGAACGCCGCGCGCAGATCGATGGCATCTTCATCACGCACGCACACGAAGACCACGTGGGCGCGATCGGGCACTATTGGGACCAGTTAGGTGCACCAGTCTACGCGCGGCCTTTCACGGCCAATATCGCGAAACGCAAAATGGTCGAAAACGGCCAGCCCGAGGGCGCTGTGAACGTCGTTGGTGTCTACCCTGAAGTCATACAGTGTGGCCCGCTATCGGTGTCCTACCTGCCGATTTCGCACTCGATCCCCGAAAGCGCAGGCCTGCTGATCGACAGTCCTGACGGGCGCATTCTGCATTCGGGCGATTTCAAAATCGACCTGACACCGGGTGTTGGTGATCCGTTTGATCCAGACCTCTGGGCTGAAGTGTCCAAAGACGGCGTCAAAGCGCTGGTTTGCGATTCCACGAACGTCTTTTCTGACGCACCGGGCCGGTCTGAAATGACTATCGGGCCAGCGATTGCCGAGATGATGAAAGAAGCATCCGGCATGGTTGTAGCGACGACATTCGCGTCCAACATTGCACGTCTGAAGACGCTCGCTCTGGCTGCGGTCGAAGCCGACAGATCGGTCGTTCTACTGGGCCGCGCGATGCGCCGCATGGTCGAAGCCGCGACCGAAGTGGGCATCCTGACCGGTTTCCCACCCGTGGTCAGCCCCGAAGATGCACTGCAAATGCCGCGTGAAAACGTCATGTTGCTGGTGACAGGATCTCAGGGCGAACGCCGCGCGGCTTCTGCGCAATTGGCGAACGGCAACTACATGGGGATCAAGCTGAAAGAAGGGGACACATTCCTGTTCTCGTCCAAAACGATCCCCGGCAATGAACGCGGCGTGATCCGCATCATGAACCAATTGTCCGAACTGGGAGTCGACGTGATCGACGACGCAGGCGGCAAATACCACGTCTCCGGTCACGCGAATAAGCCCGACATCTTGGCGCTACATGACATCGTGAAGCCGCAGATGGTGATCCCGATGCACGGCGAACACCGTCACCTGCGCGAACACGTCAAACTGGCGAACAAACATGGCCGCACGGGCATTGTCGCTGTGAATGGCATGATGCTAGACCTGTCCGGCAATGCGCCGACGGTGGCTGAATACATCGAAACGGGGCGGACTTATCTTGATGGGACGGCCAAAATCGGCCAGTTCGACGGAATTGTACGTGACCGGATCCGGATGGCGTTGAATGGCCACGTAGTTATCACGCTGATCATTGACGAAAACGACGAACCGCTCGGCGATCCTTGGGTCGAATTGAACGGTCTGTCAGAAGTTGGTGGGTCAGGTGCGGCTTTGGTCGATGTGATAGAACAAGACCTGTCACAGTTCATCAACCGCGCGAACCCCAAAACATTGCGTGATGATGTGAAGCTTGAGAAAGAGCTGAAATCTATCGCGCGTCGCACTGCGCAAGGCGAGATCGGCAAAAAGCCAGAGGTGATGGTGATCGTGTCGCGCCTGAGCTGAAGACGGCGCTGCGCTGAAAGTGCGGATGCCTCCGGCGGGGATATATTTTGAGGCAAAAGAAATAGGCGTTCCGTGTCACATGGCCGGGGCGCCTTTTCTTATGAAGGGCGGACCAGCTTTGCCACGATTTTGCGTGTGACGGGGCCAAGCACCAGAACCAGCGGGAACGCGACAATCCAGCTGGCGATCCATGATCCCATCCAGAGCGCCACAAATCCTTCGGCCACTCCAATCGCCCGCCACGTCGCGATCAATGTGACGAAGAATGTCATCATGCCGCTCAGGATCAGACCAAACAAAATCGGTGTGGCGCGGGTTGGAAACATAATGCTGCTCTATGGAAACAAAAAAGGCGGGCGCAGTGCCCGCCTGATGATGTTAGGCCTTTGCGCGATCCGCAAAGCTAAGGGCGATGAATGCTGGGGTGTCATCGCCAAGCCCCACAACTTTGTTGTCGTTGTGACGGTTGTTCTGGCCACCCCGACCACCACGTCCGCGATTGTTCGTGTCGCGTGGTTTGTCGTCGTGACGCGGCTTTTCATCACGTTGCTTGTCTTGACGTGGTTTTGCCTCGCGCGGCTTTTCGTCTTTGGCTGCTTGCGGTTTTTGGTCCGGCGTTTCAGCAGCAGCATCCGTAGCCACAGGTTTGTCGTCCGATTTACGACCACGTGACCGCGACCGTTTTGGCTTTTCAGCTTTCGGCGCATCCTCGGACGGGGCGTCGGCGGCGGCTTTTGCCATCGGGTTTTCAATGCGCGGGATTTCTTCTTTGACCAAGGCTTCGACGTCGGCAAAGTTTTTGTCGTCACGCCCCACGCAGATCATGATCGCGGTGCCTTTACGGCCTGCACGACCCGTCCGGCCGATCCGGTGTACGTAGTCTTCGGCGTGTGACGGCACATCAAAGTTAAACACATGCGTCACAGCTGGGATGTCGAGACCACGGGCAGCCACGTCGGATGCCACAAGGATTTTCAGTTCATTGTCACGAAACTGTTCCAGCGTCCGTGTCCGGTGGCTTTGGTCCAGATCGCCGTGAATAGGGGCGGCGTTATAGCCGTATTTATTCAGGGACTTAGAAACAATATCGACGTCAGACTTGCGGTTACAGAAGATGATCGCGTTAGTGCAGGCGTCACCTTCCAGATCAATCAACTTGCGCAGCAAAGCGCGCTTCTCAGAAGGTTCCTTGCGCTTATCGGACCCTTTGAACATCACAACACCTTGCTTGATGTTGGTGTTTGTGGTGGCCGCACGGGCGACTTCGACTTTGGCGGGGTTCGACAGGAACGTGTTGGTGATCCGTTCGATTTCAGGCGCCATCGTGGCCGAGAAGAACAGCGTCTGGCGGGTAAACGGCGTCCGCTTGAAGATTTCTTCGATGTCCGGAATGAAGCCCATGTCGAGCATCCGGTCAGCTTCATCAATTACCATGACCTTTACGTCGGTCAGAATCAGTTTGCCGCGCTCTAAATGGTCAAGCAAACGACCAGGTGTTGCGATCAGCACGTCGACGCCTTTGTCGATCAGCTTGTCTTGGTCCTTAAAGGATGTCCCACCGATCAGCAGGGCTTTGGACAGTTTGGTGTACTTTGCATATGCGTCAAAGTTTTCCGCGACCTGTGCGGCCAATTCCCGTGTCGGGGCAAGAACAAGCGAACGCGGCATCCGCGCCCGTGCCCGACCACGGCCCAAAAGGGTGATCATTGGCAGTGTAAATGCGGCAGTTTTGCCTGTCCCTGTCTGGGCGATGCCCAAAACGTCGCGGCCTTCCAACGCGGGCACAATCGCGCCTGCTTGAATAGGGGTAGGGGTATCATAGCCCGTCTCTGCAACGGCTTTGAGAACCTTATCGCTCAGGTTCAGGTCAGAGAATTTTGTCATAGGCGCCTTTCGAAATGTTGCGGCTGTAGTGACCGCAAGATAGCGCGGCCCGCCTGACCGGATTGTCAGTGCGTTGGACACGCGTTTCCTATGCGCAACCTCTGTCTAGGTCAAGGAAATCAGTGATTTGTTAGGATTGAGGGGTGGATTTGTGGGATATAACCCGCTTGCAGCACAGTGACGGTGGGTTTTGGTGTCAAAACGGAAACAGTTGTTTCAGAATCAGTATCAATGGCTGGGCGGTATCCGTCGGGTGAATAGGGGTGCAGACCCCGTTCCCAGACCAACGCAGGGCCCGCGTCGTGCCAGATCATTACACCGTCCGGCAGCGCGGAAAGTATGGCGTCATAGCGAACTTGGCTGCGATCCCGCCGGACACGCGCAGGATGCAGCACCTTGTCCATCGCTTTGGCGCTTGGCCGATGCCCCGTTGCCGTCGTCCATGCTGCGACATAATCTTGATAAGCCGCCCGCCGACAATACCCGCAAGGGCGGTGCCCGGCGGCAAAGGCCACCGCTTCGTCGAGGAAAAACAACTCGGTCCAATTGCGTCCTGTCATGACCGGACGGCGGCGACCCTGCCAATCCAGCGTGCAACAAATCCAAGCGTGATGCGACCACCGCGAGGTGCCCAGAGTCTTGTCATCACGGTGAATGATCCCACGATTACCGGTCAGCGTGCCACGGGCGGAGATGGCTGCAATGTCGCCAGTGGGAAGGACGCGGTTTTGAAGGGGCATTGATCACACTTCAATATGCTGGCGGCAGGAAATCCGCCGCCAGCCAAAACGCGTGTTTAGCGTTCGCCAAGGAATTCCCCATAAAGGAATTCAGAATCCGATGACCCACTTTCGGTCACGGTGCCCTCTACGAAACCTTCTACATATCCGTAATCGGTGTCGGTAAAGTCGCCCAGCATCGTTGCTTCAACATCGTAGCTGCCAGTATCGTCAGACAACGTTCCGTCAAGCCCCGCCGAAAAAGTGAAATCAACGCTTGTATCAGTTGATCTATCAATCGCGCCGGACGCGGATGTAATCGCCAGCGATCCTGTCGCGACCGTGTCATCACCCAAGACAACGTTGCCCACAGTGCCGCCAATCGATCCATCGCTAAAGTTCGCGATCAATTCCATTTCACCAATTGCCGGACCGAGGCTGAGCAGGCCATCGTAGGAAGCGCTGCCGCTTGTCGGAAGGGTAGTTGGGTCCGTGTAAGGTGTCGTGAACAGTTCTGCGATTCCGCCGTACAAGTCTTCGGCGCGGGCTGTGAATTCTTCGCCGAGATCGTCATAGTCTTCTTCATAGAATTCTTCGAAATCGGGCAGTTCTACGACAACGTCATCGGATGAATCTGCCTCAGATTTTTCGTTTTCGCTGACAAGCAAGCCGGACCCGACGCCGTCAAGGCTGTCGCGTGCGGTATCTTCAGCTTCGGTTTGGATGGCTTCTTCTATGGCGCTGCCCACACAACCAGTGAGCGCGAAAATGGACGTTAAAATAGCAGCCGTTTTTAAAGTCTTCATGGTATCCCTGTATCTTACAAAATCATAATTAACTTAGCAGCACGCCAGCGTCGGAATTTCGGCGGTGCCTGTCAACTTAAAAGTGAATTTTGACCAATACGATACAGGGGATACTAAACCATCATTTCTTTCGTCGCCGACAGTTCCACATCCGGATAGTCCCGCGCTACGCGGTCAATGTCCCATTGCAGGCGCGTCAGGAACACGGTGTCACCGTCGTTATCCGTCGCAATATGCTGCTTGTTGGCATCCGCGAACTTCTCAACGGCATCCTTGTCACCCAATACCCAACGGGCTGATGTGAACTGCGATCCTTCGAACCGCACGGGCAGGCCGTATTCCATCTCAATGCGGCTGGCGAGCACTTCGAACTGCAACGCCCCTACAACGCCAACGATGAAGCCGGATCCAAACGTTGGTTTAAAGACCTTCGCGGCCCCTTCTTCAGCAAACTGCATTAGGGCTTTTTCAAGGTGTTTCGCCTTCATCGGATCACCCGCACGGCAGGTCTGCAGCAATTCTGGCGCAAACGACGGGATGTTCGACACACGGATCGCTTCGCCTTCGGTCAGCGTATCACCGATGCGCAATTGGCCGTGGTTCGGAATACCAAGGATATCGCCCGCATAAGCCTCTTCGGCAAGTTCACGATCTGCCGCGAGGAACATCACAGGGTTCGTCACAGCCATCTGTTTCTTGGACCGCACATGCGTCAGCTTCATCCCACGGTTAAAGTGACCGGACGCGAGCCGGACAAAGGCCACACGGTCGCGGTGTTTCGGATCCATGTTCGCCTGTACCTTGAAAACAAAGCCAGTGACCTTCTTTTCCTCGGGCGACACGTTGCGCGGGGTCGCGGTCTGCACTTGCGGTTCGGGACCGTAGTTCGCGATCCCGTCCATGAGTTCTTTTACACCAAAGGAATTCATCGCAGAGCCGAACCAGATCGGCGTCATCGTCCCGTCAAGCAAGGCCTGCGGATCAAGCGGCGGCAGTAATTCCTTCGCCATTTCGATCTCTTCGAGGAATTTCTCGAGCAGATCAGCAGGGACAAGTTCGGCCAGCTTCGGGTCATCCAACCCGTTCACTTGCACGCTTTCGGCAACCTTGTTCCGGTCAGCACGGTCCATCAATTCTAGCTTGTCGCGCAGGATGTCGTAACACCCGATAAATTCACGACCCACACCAATCGGCCATGACGCAGGGGTCACGTCGATGGCGAGGTTCTCTTGAATTTCGTCAATGATCTCAAACGTATCTCGGCTTTCGCGGTCCATCTTGTTACAGAAGGTCAGGATCGGCAGATCGCGCAGACGGCAAACTTCGAACAGCTTCTGGGTCTGACTTTCCACACCCTTCGCACCATCAATCACCATCACGGCGGCATCAACGGCGGTCAACGTCCGGTACGTATCTTCCGAGAAATCAGAGTGACCGGGCGTGTCCACCAGATTGAAGCGGTATTTTTCAAAATCAAACGACATCGCAGATGCGGACACGGAAATCCCGCGGTCCTTTTCCATCTGCATAAAGTCGGACCGCGTCCGGCGTGCCTCGCCTTTCGCACGCACCTGACCCGCCATCTGGATCGCGCCACCATACAGCAGGAATTTCTCAGTCAGCGTCGTTTTACCAGCATCCGGATGCGAGATAATCGCAAAGGTCCGGCGGCGGGCAATTTCAGGCGGTAAGGTCGGGCGATTTGTCATGGGAAGCGTTTACGCGGCAGGCGCGGAAAGGGCAATTGGCAAAGCGGCGGTGCATTGGGGCGCTTGACGGGGGACCTTCAGACTGAGTGGTCAGTTAGCATGCGGTAGTACATGGAAAGGGGGCGCGGATGACGGGTTTGAGCCATATTGACTTATACTGCACCATCAATGAATGGCCGCTTTCGCATGTGATCGATCAGGAACAAGCGACATAAGTGTCGCGCTAAGTTGAAACAAAAATACTATTTCGAAACGGCCAAAAGGGCATGAACCACGGCTGTGATATCGCGCGCGACGTCTTCTCGGGTGCGGGCGTTTCTGTGAATGCCGAACGCGCAAGACAGGATGAGGTGCGTGAGATCGCTGGGGTTTGTGTATCCTGCTTCGGCCATCATGCCCTCGATCTGTCTGGCGACGTCGGTGTTCAGCTTTTCAAACGCTTCGCCTGCGTAAAGCACCTTGTCTTCCATCATTTGGGCGACGTGAGGCGATTGAAGCATATCGAAAACGACACAGTATTTGGCCACCAAAGCGGCAGTGAGGCGGCCCTCAACGCTCCCTGATTTCGAAAACTCCTCATCCATCAGGGCGCGTAATTCATCCAAGATGGATGCAACAACTGCCTGAAAAACCGCGTTCTTATCCTTGTAACGGCTGTACAGGGTCGGCTTGGCGATACCGGCGGCATCCGAAATGGCAGCCATCGTCGTCGCACGCAGCCCCCGTTCAAAGAACAGGGCCCTCGCGGCGTTAAGTATCTGGTTTTGTCGTTCATCTTTCATAGGGGCAACATCGGTTTCTCTTGGGCTGGCGTCAATTGCAGAAAATAGACTGCAACGGGTTGAATTTACGATATGAACGAATACTGTTCAAATCGTAAGTTTGGAGAGAGCAATGAAAACAGTACTTCTTACGGGCGTCACAGGATTTCTGGGCGGTCATATCGCGGTGGCCTTACTGCGCGCTGGCTATAAGGTTCGCGGCAGCTTGCGGACGCCCTCGCGCAGCGGTGAGACAAAAGAAGCCATCAAAGCTGCAGGCGTCGATGTCAGTCATCTTGAGTTTGTCGAGCTTGACCTGACTAAAGATGCAGGCTGGGCCGAGGCCTGCAATGGCGTGGATTATCTGGTTCACGCGGCATCGCCATTCGTGACGTCCATGCCCAAGGACAAGGCCGAGCTGATCACCCCAGCGGTTGAGGGTACGAAGCGCGCGCTATCCGCAGCCCGTGATGCGGGTGTTGCACGGATCGTATTGACGTCATCGATTGCGGCGATTGTGCCGGGGCGGGGTAAATCAGGGCCAAGCCATTTGGATGCCTCTGACTGGGCTGATCCGGACGGGGACGTGAATGCATATGTGGAAAGCAAAATTCGCGCTGAACAAAAGGCATGGGAGATCCTTAAACCAGGCGCGGGTAAGACAGAGTTGGCCGTGATCAATCCGGCCTTTATCGTCGGGCCATTGCTGGATTCTGATCCGGGAACGTCGGGTGCGTTGTTTCAGCGTTTTTTGCGCGGCAAAGCGCCAGTCGCGCCGCATCTATATTTGCACTCCGTTGATGTGCGTGATTTGGCGGATATGCATGTCGCAGCACTTACTGACCCTGCGGCCGCCGGCGCGCGCACGATTGCCAGCTTTGACTCGTATTCGATACTGCAGATGGCGAACTGCCTGAAAGAGCCGTTCCCTGCCTACAGCAAAAAGATGCCAAAGTTTCAGGCACCCGATTGGTTCATCCGGCTTGTCGCTTTGTTTGATGCAGACATGCGCGCAGGCCTTAAAGAGCTGGGCTATAACCCAACTTTGGACGAAGCACCCGGCCGCGCGCTATTGGGCCGCACGCCAATCCCTATTGCGGACAGCTACGTCGCGACTGCGCAAAGTTTGATTGAGCGGAATTTGGTTTGATACGCCAAGTTTGAGAATTGGGGTGTGGCCCATATAGGTGTGCCACACCTCAAGTCTTCGTTGAAAAGTATCTGTAGTTGAACGACCGAAACCGGTCATTGGTGTGGCCGCAGCAAAAGACCGCTTTGTCCGCGAAGCTGACATCTCCAACAAAAAAATCCACATCCACTTGCTTTCGCGCCAGTATTTAGCGCGCCCTAATGTGTCGCATTCCTTCCATCGCATTTTCAGCCCCGACAGGCGTGGAAACGACGCGTGGCGTTGCGATGGCGCTTGCCACAGGCGTACGATTCCGAAATGCTGATTGGCAGTAATCTAACGAGGTATCAGATGTTCACAAAACTCCGTCTCTTTTTGCAGGCGTTCAAAGCTGTCCGTAGCGGCGATCCCAACCAAATCGACGCCGTCACCCGTGCAGCCATGGCAGGTCCAAAATCGTCGCTAAGCGAGGCTGCACAAGACACGCTGTTTTCGCCGTCCTCAGACCTTTTGTACCCGGTCGCACCTCAATTGACGGACGACCACATCGCAATGATCCGCCGGATGCGACTGGATTGGAACGGCACGGAATCCGGTGCGCCGCAATGCGTGCCATCGCAAAGCTTTACGGGGGGCAAAGCGCCTGACCTGATCCGGACCTTGATCGGTGACGCAGACGACATCGCGATCGCGCACTTTATGGTGGCTTTGCGACCGGCTTTGTCGATCTTCATGGACAAGGCAGAGCTGAAACCGGGGACATATCCATTGTCCAATATGGATGCAGATGGGCTTGCAAGCACCCAACGCGGACTGGATGATGCCGACACGCTTTTTGCGATTGCGCCTGACATGACGATGACCGTCACGGACGCTGACATCGCGCTTGCGAAAGCCGCCCAATGGGAATGGCCGGACGAAGACGATATGTATAGCGCGTTTGAAGCGGGGGACATCGCAGGGCCAACCGTTGATCCCAAACGGCCCTATGGCGACATGACTTATATCGCGCTGGATATGCACCGCGTGCTTGGGTGGCCAATCGAGGAACGCACCGAAAGTGGCCACATCGGTATCTCTGACGCACAAGAGGCCGAAGCAACACGGCTTCACTTCCGTCAACTGGGAACAATGCAAGCATTCTTGGAACATGCGACGGTGACGGATTGATGGGGCGTCGTCACAACGTAAGGATTTGTTAACCAAAATACCCGACCAAGAGGTATGCGGTATCTGACACTTCCTCTCATCCTTCTCTTAACAGCCTGCAGCGGCGGCGGTGGCAATTCGGTCGTTGATCCGATCGACGAACTGCCGAAGGTCATTGAACCCGAACCTGATCCGACACCCACTGGGACCGCCTCTTATCGGGGCCCCACCACGCTGGCCTTTGTGCCCGTATTATCGACTGCCGTAAATTTAACTGGCACCATGTCGCTCGACGTCGACTTCGATGGGGGGGCAGAGCCGGTCACGGGTTTCGCATCAGGTTTTGAAACGGCATCGGGGGCGGCGGTCACAGGGCAACTTTTTCTGAGCGGGGGCAGCCTAAACGACACCGATACGGCCCTTTTGATGTCCAGCCAGTTGTCAGGATCACTTCGGTCCGGAACCGATAGCTATCTTATTTCGGGCCAGATGACCGGTGAAGTTTTAGAAGACAACCAAAGCGCTATCGCAGGACGCATTACCGGCATTGCACAGCAACTTGGTCGCAACGCGCCATTGTCGGGCAGTTTTCAAGCGGGGCGGGTGCCCTGAACGCTAGTCCGAGGACGCCTTGCGCAATAATTCGACGGCATCCGGTTGCGATAGCAAGCCTTCCTGCACTTCGTAATCCAGATGCGGGCGATGCGCGTGACCAGCACCAGACGGGTTCACACCTTCCGGTAAAGCAGCCCGTGTTCTGGGATCAATCAACAGGGATTCCGCAGCAATCCCTTCGGCATAAATGATCTGGTGATTTTCGAACAACAGCTGGAAATAGTCCACAAAACCATCGTCTTTTTGATATACGGTCTCGCCGTTGATTAAATGACGGACCTTCACCAGCACCTCTGACCGACCAGCGCCCAGACGATCCTGACGTTGATACACAAACAGCCGATGGTCAGGGCTGACAATCAGATCGTTTTCGTTGTGCAAAACGCCCTTCTTGATCACGACAGGGGCGTAGCGGCCAATGGCACGCAATGTGGTCTGGCTGATCCACTGAATTTCTTGCGGGCCATCGTCACGAGTTAGAACCTTGTCGCCGGCCTTCAGGTCTTCGATCGGAGTCTGTCTGCCGGACGCCATCGTAATATGCGTGCCCCGTGTGAAGGACACACAAGCGACTTCGGCAAATCGGGTCACGGCGGATTGGCGGTCAATGCCGACCAAACGGTAATCCGTATCGGTCTGAATATTAGCAAGCGGCAAGAAGTAGATATCTTCGACGCCATCCGCTTCGATTTCAACGAAGATCAACCCTTCAAAGGTTGTGCCGTCGGGGGCCATGACGGTGATGCAGGAATCCAGAATGACTTGGTTGCCCGAGGTCCCGAATTGGCTGTCTTCCATAAGCAAAAAACCGGGGCCATCTTCGTTGACGGCCATCGTCAACCGACCGCGCCGCGCTGACCTGTGCAGCTGATAGGTGTCGTCCATGACCAATTCATCTGCAAACGAAAGCGTGTCGCCTTCGGCAACGCCCTCTGTCACCAACAGATCAGCCGCCCGATAAACGATAATTGTTTGTTTTGTCAGTGGGTTAGTCGATTGGGACATTCAGAATGCTCGGGAAGATGGGTTACTCAAACTTTAATCGATAGGTTACGTGCGCGGCAGGATAAGGTCAACGCGACCGTAACACATTCGCGGCATTGCTGGACGGGTGCGACGGTGTTAGCCATTCATCAAGCAGATTGGGAGACTTCACATGGAACTAGGAATTTCTGGGAAACGTGCATTGGTATGCGCATCGTCAAAGGGCTTGGGGCGTGGTTGCGCGGAAGCGCTCGCCGCCGCAGGGGTGAACCTTGTGATGAACGCACGTGGGGCTGAGGTGCTGGAAGCAACGGCTGACGCGATCCGGTCGGAACATGGTGTTGACGTCGTAACAGTTGCTGCTGACGTCACAACCGAAGAAGGCCGCGCCGCCGTTCTGGAAGCTGCAGGCGACATCGACATTCTGGTCACGAACGCAGGTGGCCCACCGCCGGGCCTGTGGTCCGACTGGAACCGCGACGACTTCATCGCAGCTGCGGACGCGAACATGCTGACGCCGATTGCGCTGATGCAGGCGGCCTTGCCCGGCATGATCGCAAAGGGATGGGGACGGATCGTCAACATCACCTCGGTTTCCGTCAAATCGCCGATTCCGCAGCTTGGTTTATCCAACACAGCCCGCGCAGGACTGACCGGCTTTGTTGCTGGCACATCACGGCAGGTCGCCGAACACGGTGTCACGATCAACAACCTGCTGCCGGGTATCCACGCGACAGACCGCGCGGCCAGCCTTGATGAAGGCGTAATGAAAGCGCAAGGCATCGACCTCGCCACGGCACAAGCGCAACGCGAAGCAACAATTCCGGTCCGTCGTTACGGCACATCCGCCGAATTCGGCGCGACCTGCGCGTTCATGTGTTCGCAGCATGCGGGCTTTATGGTCGGCCAGAACATCCTGCTGGATGGCGGCGCCGTGAACGCGACGCTGTAAAATGGCAGCGGGGTACAGCCTAAAGGACGACCTGTTCAACACGGACACGGTCACGCGACTGGCGAACGGTTTTGCCGACGCGGGCGTGTTCAAAGCGCAGCCGTTTGTCGATCAGGTCATGGCTGGCCTCGCGCCGTTGGAGTTAAAAGCGCGGATCGCATGGATCGCAGAGGTGCTCGCCGATCATCTTCCCAAAGATTTTCAGGCGGCGGCTGACGCGATCCAAGCCGGAATGCCACCGCCATTAAGCACAGACAAAACCGACGATGACTTCGGCCATTTCATCTACGCGCCCTTGGGTGTTTATGTTGAAAATCATGGTCTTGATGGTCACCTTTCGACCTCTTTGGATCTTCTGGAAGACATCACAAAACGCTTCTCGATGGAATTTTCGATCCGCGCCTTTCTCAACACACACGAAGCTGCGGTGTTAGAGCGCATGCAGGATTGGGCCGTTGATCCGAATTACCACGTGCGCAGGCTTGTCAGCGAAGGCACGCGGCCAAAACTGCCGTGGGGCCAAAGCGTTGGGTTGACGCACAGCCAGACGTTGCCGCTGCTTGATAGGCTGCACAACGATCCCACACGTTATGTGACAAGATCGGTCGCTAACCATCTGAATGATATCACGAAAAAGGAACCGGATGTCGTTCTGAATCAATTGTCTGACTGGCGCGATACCGGCGCACAAACCACGGCAGAACTGAACTGGATGGCCAAACATGCCCTGCGTGGCCTGATCAAGGCGGGTCATCCCGGGGCAATGGCGCATCTGGGTTACGCACCCGATGCACCGATTGACGTGGTCGATTTCGCGATTTCGTCTGACACCGTGGCACGTGGTGATGGATTGGACATTACAACAACACTGTCGAGCAAAACAGACGCGCCAATTATCGTCGACTACGTGATAGATTTCGTAAAATCAAACGGGACGACGGCACCAAAAGTATCCAAGTTCAAGGTGTTAGACCTCAAAGAAAATGTGTCCGCGACGCTCAAGAAGAAGCACACATTTAAGGATAACGCGACGACATTCACCCTGTATCCCGGTGCGCATCGTATCCATTTACAGGTGAACGGTCGCATTCGCGCCAGCCTACCTTTCGCACTCACCTGACTTGCCCCCGCGAACGCCTATTGTTAGGGACGCAAAGACCAATCGTTTCACTAGGGATTAGCCCCACATGACCACCCCGCGTCTTGAAATCCGGAACCTGCGCAAGGCGTTTGCAGGCCGTGAGGTCGTGAACGATGTGTCGCTCAGCGTGATGCCGGGGCAGGTCACCTGTTTGCTGGGGCCGTCCGGCTGCGGTAAATCGACGACGTTGCGGATGATCGCGGGCGTCGAAACCCAAGATAGCGGCAGCATCTACGTCGATGGTCAACTGGTCTGCGATGGCACCATGTCGATCCCGCCAGAAGGGCGGTCAATCGGGCTGATGTTCCAAGACTTCGCGCTTTTCCCACACCTTAGCGTGACGCAAAACGTCGCTTTTGGTTTGCGCGCGCCCAAGGCAGAAGTGGCTGATCGCGTGACCAAATTGCTCGCCAAAGTTGGGATGTCGCGCCACGCCGATGCCTATCCCCACGAACTGTCGGGCGGCGAACAACAACGTATCGCGCTCGCGCGTGCGCTCGCACCAAGCCCGCGTGTGATGTTGATGGACGAACCGTTTTCCGGCCTTGACGACCGCCTGCGCGATGACATTCGCGACGAAACGCTTGAGGTTCTGAAAGAAGAAGGGACCGCCGTTCTGCTTGTCACGCACGAACCGGGTGAAGCGATGCGCATGGCCGATGAAATTGCGCTGATGCGGGGCGGCGTTGTCGTGCAGCGCGGCGCACCTTACAACATCTACAACGCGCCCGCAGATCGCGAAGCTGCGGCTTTCTTCAGCGATATCAACGTGATCCCCAGCAAAGTTCAAGGGGCGCTAACAGATACACCGTTCGGCCAATTCTTGGCGCCGGGCTTTGTTGACGGCACCAAAGTGGACATCGTCATTCGCCCGCAACACCTGAAAATCGACTTTGATCGCGGCGGACGCGGGCCCAACCCCACGCCATCCGAAGGCACACCAGCACGCGGCATCGTCCGCCGTGCGCGTTTCATGGGGGCGGACAGTCTGGTCGAGTTCGTGATGGACTACGACGGGTCGGTGCTCAAGGCGCGCGTGCCATCCGTGTTTCTACCAAAAGCAGGCACGCCGTTGTGGATCATGATCCGCCGCGACCGCTGCTTTGTCTTCCCGCACGCTTAATCGCGCGCAAGCCTTGCTGCACGTCCGCCACGCCGTTTCGTGATCAGACCAGCCCGATCAGGCAGGGCATCCATCACAAGTTTACGGGCCTCAGGTGTCATGCCGGACCATGCGCCAATCTCGTCAATCGACCGCAAACATCCCGTGCACAGCCGCGTCTCGGGATGAATCACACAGACCTTCACGCAAGGGCTGTCAATTTCGGCGCGTTTCCAGATCTCGTCGCTCATGTTGATCTCTTCATGTAGGACAGGCGGTCCAACAACCCCTGCAGGATGAATCCGGCGGCCACGTGATCAATGACGTCCGCGCGGCGTTTGCGTGATGTATCTGCGGCGATCAACACGCGTTCGGCTTCAACGGTCGATAGGCGTTCATCCCAGTAGGCGATAGGGAGGTCGGTCAATTTTTCAAGATTGCGAGCGAACGCGCGGGTCGCCTGACAGCGCGGACCTTCCGATCCGTCCATGTTCATCGGCAGGCCAAGAACGAGACCTTTGATGTCCCGCTTGGCGCAAATCTCGAGCAATTTCGCAGCGTCGAGCCCGAATTTCTTCCGCCGGATCGTTTCAAGCGGGGTGCCGACCTGACGCATGCCATCCGACACCGCGACACCGATCGTGACGGTCCCAAGGTCCAGCCCTGCAACCGCGCCGAAATCGGGCAAAGCGGCCAGAAAATCCTCAGATGTTTCACAAATCATTCGGCAACTCCTGCGCGCGTCGCGGCTTGATCCAACAGCCCCATCGCTTCATCGGATGCCCCGAATACATCGCGGGCCTCCGCGAGAATGTCGCGCGCATCGTCCATTTGCCCCAACACACCGTAAGCCACGATCAGGCGGGCCCATTGGTCGACAGGGCCGCCCTGTGTCGCCAATCGGTCCGCAAGGCGGCTGACCATGCCAGCGATCATCTCGGATTGGTCGTCTTCGGACAGGTCTTCGTTACCAATGACGTCTTCGAGGGCGACTTCGGTCGCGGGCGGCGGGGTGTAGTCCGTACCGGCCCGCGCCGCCGCATCGCCCACAAAGCGACGCGCAAGCGCAAGGTGGAAGGTCTCGGCTGCACCACGATCCAGAATGCTACGCCACAGCTGCAGCGCGCGATCCGGGCGGTCCGTTTGGTCGTACATCGCACCAAGATAATAGCGGCCCGCGATATTGTTCGGATCAAGCTGCAAGATGCGCCGCGCAATCGTTTCTGTCTGTGGCGAAACATATCCATCCGCGGCAGCCGCCAGCAAATCGGCCAATACGGTCAGCTCATCAACGGTGGCATCATCACCCTTCAGCGCGATCACCTGACCTTGCGCTGTCGCAGCCGCTGGATAATTCCGCATTTGGCTTTCGTGATAGGCAAGCAATTCCCAGCCCTGAACTTCATCAGGGCGCAGCGGCACGAGTTCGCGCAACTTATCAATTGATTCGACGTATTCAGCAGGAAAATCAGGGGTCTCCAGGGCAGGGGCATTCGCCTCTGCCTCGGCCTGACTTGGTCGGTTCGCGCGGAATTCATCGCCATTGGCAATGCGGGTCTTCAACGGCAGATCAGGATATCCCGGCGCGCCTAACTGCGTATAAATGCCACCGGATAGCGCCAGCAGAACAATTCCTGTTCCGATAGCGGCCGGCTTGCCAAACCGGCTTATCGTTGTCGTATGATCC
The DNA here is from genome assembly GCF_055809435.1 of Yoonia sp. D2-7. Taxonomy (NCBI): domain Bacteria; kingdom Pseudomonadati; phylum Pseudomonadota; class Alphaproteobacteria; order Rhodobacterales; family Paracoccaceae; genus Yoonia; species Yoonia sp. D2-7. Next base: position 1,564,964 of record NZ_CM147912.1, read on the forward strand.
TCGCCTGACGCCGCAATCAATCGCCGCGCAATTTCGGTTTTGGCCCGTTCTGCGTCTTCAGGTGCGATCACTTCGCGGGCGACGTCGCGGTCAACTTCTTCCAGTTGCGCCTTGTACAACGCGACCTGCGGGTCTTCCACGGTCTCTTTGGGGGGGCGGACCAGCGGCGTGATGACAATCACACCAACCACACATGTCAGCACAAAGCAGATGATCCAAAACAGCATGATATGAGGCCCTTCAATTTCACCCTACCTAACGCCCTAAAGGCGGCACGAAAAGGGGCTGCGACATCACGGTTCCAACAGCATGCAAGCAGTAACAAAAGCGATGTCGTAAAATGACGTCGAATTGCCGCGTGGAGTATCCTTTTGTTTCGGCCAAAGTCCCACTAACACTTTTAAGACCGCTATTCAGGATGAGGCTGCACCGATGAAACGCTATTCTGCTTTTGCTATCGCGCGCGAAGCGATGCGCCAACACACTGGCTGGGATCGGGCGTGGGCAAAACGTCCGCCGAAAAAGCATTACGATGTGATCATCGTGGGCGCTGGCGGGCATGGTCTGGCGACGGCCTACTACCTTGGCAAGAACTTTGGCATCACCAATGTGGCGATCATTGAAAAAGGGTGGCTTGGCGGCGGCAACACCGGACGAAACACAACCATCATCCGGTCCAATTACCTGCAAGACCCATCAGCTGCGATCTACGAAAAGGCGCGCAGCCTTTATGAAGGGCTGTCTCAGGACCTGAACTACAACATCATGTTCAGCCCACGCGGCGTGATCATGCTGGCGCAAACCCAGCACGAAATTAGGGGCTACCAGCGCACGGCACACGCCAATTCGCTGCAAGGGGTCACAACCGAATGGATCGGGCCGGACCGCGTCAAGGAACTTTGCCCGATCATCAATATCGGCGGTCCACGTTATCCGGTTCTGGGCGGGCTATGGCAGGCACGCGGCGGCACAGCGCGGCACGACGCGGTCGCATGGGGCTACGCACGGGCCTGTTCCGACATGGGCATGGACATCATCCAGCAATGCGAAGTCACAGGCGTCAAACGCGAAAACGGCAAAGTCACCGGCGTCGAAACGACGCAAGGCGACATTGGCTGCAACAAACTTGGCATGGTGGTGGCTGGCCACGCATCGGTGCTGGCTGAAAAGGCAGGGTTCCGTCTGCCCATCGAATCGGTGGCGCTGCAGGCGTTGGTATCCGAGCCGATCAAACCCTGCATGGACGTCGTGATCATGGCCAACACTGTGCACGGCTACCTGTCGCAATCCGACAAAGGCGAAATGGTCATTGGCGGCGGCACCGACGGCTACAACAACTACACCCAACGCGGATCATTCCACCACATCGAAGAAACGGTGCGGGCGCTTGTCGAAACCTTCCCGATGATCTCAAGGCTCAAGATGCTCCGACAATGGGGCGGAATCGTAGACGTGACAGGGGATCGGTCGCCGATCCTGTCCGCAACGCCCGTTGAGGGTATCTTTGTGAACTGCGGCTGGGGGACTGGTGGATTCAAGGCGATTCCGGGGTCCGGCTGGGCCATGGCAGAATTGATGGCAAAGGGCGCATCGCCGCTGACCGACGAATTTTCCATGTACCGTTTCCGCGAGGGCAAATTCATTGATGAATCTGTCGCAGCAGGGGTGGCTCACTGATGCGCATTCAATCCAACCGAAATGTCGCTATCTCGGCAGCGCGCCGCGCACGTTTTTATAATCGATCGGCTGAAAGGTGCCGCAATACGCGTTTTGCGAATACGCAGTTGATTACGACAGTGAATACAGCGCAAGGTGTTACTCAGGTAGAGGAGCGCACGTCATGGTTGATTTTAGCACACCCAAGAATCGACCTAGCAAAGGCCGTACCAACAGCCTTTTCATCATCGCTCTGTCTATCGTTGGATTGGTTGGCTACGCGTTTGTCGAAAACACGATCCGACCACCCCATGGTGACCGTGCCTCCGCGCCCCAATCGCAGATCGCACAAGCCCCAGACTAGGGTTCGCCCTACGACCACTCACGTCACCTTACCTCTGAAGGGCGGATGCAATTACGCATCCGCTCTTTTTCGCGCGACCACGCGGTGCACGCCTTGTGCACGTATTGTGCACGCAAATCACACCCCACATCTTGAGGTCTCGCCATGCTGACTCTGCATTGCCCATATTGCGGCGTTGATGCCGATGAAACAGATCTGCACGGCGGCGGCGAAGCGCATTTGAAGCGCTACGGACCAGAATCGTCCGACGAGGATTTCGAAGGCTACCTGTTCGTGCGCCAGAACCCCAAAGGCGTGCATTTTGAACGCTGGCGGCATGTCTACGGCTGCGGCAAATGGTTTTTGGCCGCACGCTGCACAGCAACGCTTGAAGTGTTCGGGACCTATTCCGCCCAAACCACAGAACCACCCGCTGATATCCGCGCCGCGATCACAGCCAAACGACCCGGTTGGTCATGGGGAGACTTATCATGAGCACACGTCTGGCAACTGCTGGCCGCCTTGTTGATACATCCAAGGCGCTGTCTTTTACGTTTAACGGCAAGCACTTAAAGGGTTTCGAGGGCGACACGCTCGCCTCTGCCTTGCTCGCCAACGACCAAATGCTGGTCGGTCGGTCGTTCAAATATCACCGTCCACGCGGCATCGTCGCAGCGGGCGCTGAAGAACCGAACGCGTTGATGAATATGGGCGACGGAGCGCATTTTGAACCCAACCAACGCGCCACAACGACGCTGTTGTTTGAAGGCCTGAAAGCACAATCGCAGAACCATTGGCCGTCTCTGGAATTTGACGTGGGCGCGATCAACACCAAGCTGTCGCGCTTCTTGCCAGCTGGTTTCTACTACAAAATGTTCATCTATCCGCGTCCATTCTGGAAGCACGTTTATGAACCGATCATCCGCAAATCAGCGGGTCTGGGCAAAGCGCCCATCGGCAAAGATGGTGACACCTACGAACACTTCCACGCCCATGCGGATGTCATGGTCATCGGTGGCGGAATCGCGGGTCTTTCCAGTGCTTTAGCTGCCGCGCGCAAAGGTGCGCGGGTGCTGGTGATGGAACAAACCGCCGCTTGGGGCGGACGCGCTGCAGTGGACGAACCGCAGATCGAAGGCATGGCTGCAACGGCTTGGATTGACCAGATCGTGGCTGAATTGTCCGCGATGCCAAACGTCACAATGCGCCTGAATTGTATGGGCGCAGGGGTCTACGATCACGGCTATATTCTGGGATACGAACACCTGAACGAAGGTGGGACCGATGCGCCGCGGCATCGGTTGTGGCGGGTACGGGCCAAGCAGGTTGTCACGGCAACTGGTGCGATTGAGCGGCCTTTGTCGTTTGCAGGTAATGACTTACCGGGCGTTCTTCTTGCAGGGGCCGTGCGCGATTACGTCGTGAACTTTGGCGTCTCCATCGGGGATCGCACGATCATCGTGACGAACAACGATGACGCGTACCGGACAGCGCTCGTGTTGAAAGACGCAGGTCTGGACGTGCCCGCGATCATCGACGCGCGACCCGACGCCGATGGCCCATTGGCCCGTGCGGCACGCGACGCAGGCATCCGCGTCGAGACGGGCAAGGGCATCGCAAAGGTTAAAGGCGGCAAGCGCGTCACCGGCGTTGCGATCTGCGGTCAAGCGGGCGAAGGCGCTGTTCTGGAAGAGATCGACTGCGATTGCGTGGCGATGTCGGGCGGCTGGTCGCCAGTTGTGCATCTGTGGTCGCATTGCGGTGGCAAACTGACATGGGACGCGGATAACGCGATGTTCCGTCCGGATGCAGATCGTCCGCCAACCGACGGAAATGGTTCAGGTTTTGTGACGCCAGCAGGTGTGGCGAACGGGCATTTGTTCACGGCAGAGGTGCTGGCCGATGGTTTTGCCGCAGGACGTGCCGCTGCGTTGGCGGCGGGCGCTGAGGGGCGCGCAGGCCAAGCACCTGAAGGCTACGACGAAGCGCAGGAGCCGATCTTGCCTGTTTGGTTGATGCCGCAAGGGGCCAGCCACGCGTTGCGGTCAAAAGCGTGGTTGGATTTCCAGAACGATGTGAAGGTCTCAGACGTGCAATTGGCGGCACAAGAAGGGTTCGAAAGCGTCGAACATGCAAAGCGTTACACGACGCTGGGTATGGCGACGGATCAAGGTAAATTGAGCAATATCAACGGTCTCGCCGTGCTTTCTAAAGCGCTGAATAGCGACATCCCCGATGTCGGCACGACCACATTCCGCCCGCCGTATACACCGATTTCGATGGGATCTATTGCTGGTGTCGCAAGGGACGAGCTGTTCCAGCCGATCCGTAAAACACCGATGTATGATTGGCACGCCGAAAATGGCGCGGATTTTGAGCCGGTCGGCCAATGGCAGCGTCCTTACGCCTATGTGCGGGACGGCGAAACTGTGCATGACGCGGTGAACCGCGAGGTCACGCAAACACGCGAAAGCCTTGGCCTGTTGGACGCATCCACGCTCGGAAAGCTGGTTGTCAGTGGTCCAGATGCCGGAAAATTCCTTGATATGATGTACACAAACCTGATGTCGTCTCTGCCCCTGGGCAAATGTCGCTATGGCCTGATGTGTACGGAAAACGGGTTCCTATCCGACGACGGCGTGGTCGCGCGGATCGATGAACAGACATGGCTGTGCCACACTACGACGGGCGGGGCCGAACGCATTCACGCGTGGATGGAAGACTGGCTGCAGTGCGAATGGTGGGACTGGCAGGTCTATGTGTCCAACGTGACCGAGCAATTGGCGCAAGTCGCTGTTGTAGGTCCAAACGCGCGGAAGGTTCTCGAAAAGTTCGGCGGCATGGACGTGTCCAAAGACGCGCTGCCATTTATGCAATGGAAAGACGGCACGCTGGGTGACTTTAAGGTTCGCATCTATCGCATTAGTTTCTCAGGAGAATTGTCCTACGAGATCGCGGTCGATGCAGGGCAGGGTCGCGCGTTCTGGGATGCGCTGTTAGATGCCGGTGCTGAATTCAACGTCATGCCTTACGGGACAGAGGCGTTGCACATCATGCGGGCCGAAAAAGGCTTTATCATGATCGGGGATGAAACCGACGGGACGGTGATCCCGCAGGATCTGAACCTGCAATGGGCGTTGTCGAAAAAGAAAACCGACTACCTTGGCAAGCGCGCGCAGCAGCGGTCGCACATGGCTGATCCGAACCGGTGGAAATTGGTTGGATTGGAAACGCTCGACGGGTCTGTGCTGCCTGATGGGGCCTACGCGATTGCGGATGGTACGAATGAAAACGGCCAGCAAAACACCGAAGGGCGTGTCACATCGACCTATTATTCGCCGACGCTGAAACGCGGTATCGCGATGGGCTTGGTGCACAAGGGGCCGGACCGGATGGGTGAGACCATCAAGTTTACCAACATCGGCGGCGAACCGATCGCTGCGAAAATCGTCGATCAGGTCTTCTATGACAAAGCGGGGGAAAAGCAGGATGTCTAATGCAATCAGCGCTTTGAATGGCCGCAGGGCCGATGGGGCCGTGACGGTCAAGGATGCGGGCCTGCAGGGGATGATCTCCGTCCGTGGTGATCTTGCGGACAAGGCATTAATCAAGGCCTGCAAATCGTTGACCGGATCAGACGCACCTGTGAAAGGTCAGATGGCCGTCAAAGGGGCCAATGGTTTCGGCTGGATGTCACCGGATGAGGCGTTGTTGTTGGTGCCGTATTTGCATGTGGAAGAAGGGCTGGAAACGCTGAACAAGGCCATGGCAGGAAAGCATTTTCTGGCCTCAAACGTATCCGACGCACGCGCGCGGATCGTGGTGTCAGGGACTTACGCCGACGAGGTGATTGCGAAGCTCGCGCCGGTGGACATGCATCCCGACACTTTCGCGGTTGGTGATTTCCGTCGTTCGCGACTGGGGCAGGTGGCCGCGGCTTTTTGGAAGGCAGACGATACCACGATCCACGTCATCTGTTTCAGGTCAGTCGCCGATTACGCGTTTGACCTGCTCGCGGCATCCGCAGCGGCAGGCCCTGTCGGTTATCTACGCTAAGTTTGGCTGATTACGGTGCGACGGGTTGACGCCGCGCCGTTTTGCGCTTTGTTACGGGGTAACGAAAATCTAGCTTAATGAGGCTCCAATATGGCTTTCGAACTTCCTGATCTTCCTTACGCACACGACGCTTTGGCTGACCTTGGCATGTCCAAAGAGACGCTCGAGTATCACCACGACCTGCACCACAACGCTTATGTCACCAACGGTAACAAGGCGATTGAAGGCACAGAATGGGCTGACAAATCTCTCGAAGAGATCATCAAAGGCACATACGACGCGAACGCAGTTGCCCAAAACGGCATCTTCAACAACATCTCCCAGCTTTGGAACCACAACCAGTTCTGGGAAATGATGGGGCCGGGTAAATCCGCGATGCCATCCGAACTGGAAGCCGCGTTGAAAGACAGCTTCGGGTCCGTTGATGAATTTAAATCCCAGTTCTCTGCAGCTGGCGCTGGTCAATTCGGGTCCGGTTGGGCGTGGTTGGTCAAGGACGCCGACGGCGGCCTGAAAATCACGAAGACAGAAAACGGTGTGAACCCGCTTTGCTTCAACCAGACAGCGCTTTTGGGCTGTGATGTGTGGGAACATTCCTACTACATCGACTTCCGCAACGCGCGTCCGAAGTACCTGACAAACTTCCTCGATAACCTCGTGAACTGGGAAAACGTCGCATCCCGCATGTGATCTGATCCACAGTGACAATCGGAACCCGTCGCAGCAATGCGGCGGGTTTTTTTGTGGAACGGAATGCGGGCAAAGCCGTTGTTCATGCAACGCTAATGAATAAAGGAGCCTGATATGTCCGATACACAGAAATCGCCAATCACACGTGCCGATGTCGATGCCGATGAAAAAGGCAATGTCGCGGGTGCCCATGGCAACGCCGACAATGATCACACGGGTGCGACAGGCGCCTCTGCGACGCGCCGTGGTCCGGAACGGATCAATCCAAGCGAAGATGTCGATAAAGACAAATAAGATCAAAAGGCTGGCCGCACCGTTGCGCGCCAGCCTTTTCTGTTAGCCGAGGAACGCGGTCTTTAGTTGGTTTTCCAAGCTTGGCACATCATCAACGATGGACACGAAGTCGAGAATACTGCTTTCCGCAAACCCCTGACCCACGACATTGTCCAACAACGCCCTGAGCGGGTTCCAGAACCCGTTGATATTCAACAGGTAGATCGGTTTTTCGTGCAGCCCGAGCTGCCGCCAAGTCAGCGCTTCAAAGAATTCGTCCAGCGATCCGGCACCACCTGGCAAGACAACTACCGCGTCGCAGTTCATGAACATCACCTTTTTGCGTTCGTGCATCGTCTCAGTAATGATGAACGTGTCCAGATCGCGTTTGCCGACTTCCCAGTCCAGCAGATGCGTCGGGATCACCCCGAACGTCCGTCCACCGGACGCCTGCGTTGCATTGGCCACGCGCCCCATCAGCCCGACGTCACCCGCACCGTAAACCAGCCGCCAATCGTTTGCGGCGAGCATTGCGCCCGTGTCTTCCGCCGCAGTTGCATACGCGGTGTCGGCGCCGTCGCGAGAGCCGCAGTAAACGCAAACGGAATGTGAGTTCGATGTCATAATTCAAGCTTTCGTCATGTCAGGGCCTTTGACCGGTCATAACTCTGTTGCTAGGCTCTCTCAACCAATCAGACGTCATGGGGGGCGTTTGGGGTGAAAAGGAACAAAGACTTGGCTGCTGGATCATCAAACGCATTTGCAATCGCAGGCGGCGTCGTTGCCGCAGGTGCTATCGGGGCCGCTGCCGTTTGGTTTGCGCCACCCGTGCGGCCATCCGGAAATGAACCTCAGGCTGCAGCTATTGTCGCCGAACCGGACGCGACCGCGCCGACTGACGCCGCGCCGGAAACGGCTGCCGCATTGGACCCCGCTATCGTGATGGCCCCGACGATCGACACGTTCTTCCGCAGTCCTGACGATACCGCCGTCGTGGCGGGGCAGGCGGAGCCGAACCAAGTTGTCGCGATCATGCTTGGCAACGACGTGGTTGAGACAGTGACAGCAGGCGCTGACGGGGCATTTGGTGCGGTGCTGCTGATCGCCGCATCTGATCAACCCCGCAGATTACGGCTTGTCGCTGATCCAGAAGGTGCCGCGACGCCGTCGGCGGAAAGCATCATCGTGCCGCCCGCCGAAATCGCGGTTGCAGCCGGCGTGTCCGAAGAGAATACGGTTGTTGCTGCGGATCAAGTCGCCACGTTGGATCAAAATGATACCTCTGACACGGCCCCTGAAATTGCGTCCTCGACAAACGATCAGATCGCGATTGGGTCTGCGGTTGTTGCAGGTGTGACGCCTGACGCTGGGGTGGCCCCTGCGATTTCGGCGGTGGCAGAGGAACCGCGAGGTGCGATCATAGCACCGCCAACACTGATCGCCGACGCCGAAGGTGTTCGGGTTCTGCCATCCGATGTCGGAGCGTCGCCAGCCCAACCAAACCTGACGGAAAACATCGCCCTCGACACAATCACTTATGACCCCGAAGGCGAGGTACTGCTGGCAGGGCGCGGTGCTTCTGCTGGTGGTTTTGTCCGCATCTATCTGGATAACCAGCCCGTCACGGTGTCGCGCATTTCGGTTGAAGGTGATTGGCGGACGGATTTGCCCGAAGTCGACACAGGCATCTACACATTGCGGGTGGACGAAGTGGATGCTGACGGCGTTGTGCAGTCTCGGATTGAAACGCCGTTCAAGAAAGAAGAACCGGCAGCCGTCGCAGCCATCTTGGCCGAGGAAACATCAGCTGACGGTTTTGATATTGCGGTCAAAACGGTGCAGCCGGGTGCCACGCTGTGGGCGATTGCCGAAGAACAATGGGGCGACGGGATCCTTTATGTGTCGGTGTTTGAAGCCAACCGCGACCTGATCCGCGATCCTGATCTTATTTATCCCGGACAAGTGTTCCGCATTCCCGAAAGCGCCGAGTAAGCACTGGTCATTCCCGCCCTGCCTGTTAAGTCTTGGTAGCTATTCGGAGACCAGCTTATGCGCCAATTGACGAAGACAGACGCCAACTTGAATAACGCCAAGATTCAAGGTTGGAACGTGATCAAACGGGTTGTCCCGTATCTTTGGCCAGCTGGAAACACCGAAGTGAAGGTCCGCGTTGTGGCCGCGATGGTGGCATTGTTCGCCTCCCAGATCATTGCCGTTCTCACCCCGCAGTTTTTCAGCCAAGCCGTGGATGTCATGGCCCCTGAAGACCCCGGTGTCGCCACCTATTTGGGATTAGGCGCAGTCGGGCTGACACTGGCGTACGGTCTGTCGCGGCTCTTGAGCGTTGGTTTTCAGCAGTTGCGCGACGTGATTTTCACACGTGTCGGTCAACGGGCGTTGCGTCAATTGGCGCTGGAAACATTTACACATATCCACCGTCTCTCCATGCGGTATCACATCACCCGCAAAACCGGCGGGTTGAGCCGGATTATCGAACGCGGTGTGAAGGGCGTCGAATTCCTGCTGCGGTTCCTGCTGTTCTCTGTCGGGCCGTTGGTGTTGCAATTGCTGATGATTGCGGGCGTTTTGTTTGTGACATTCGATGTGTGGTATTTGGTGGTCGTAGTCGTCACAATTGGCCTGTACGTCTGGTTCACTTTCGCCGTCACTGAATGGCGCGTCAAAATCCGCAAGGTGATGAATGACCAAGACACGGACGCGAACCAAAAAGCCATCGACAGCCTGTTGAACTTTGAAACCGTCAAATATTTTGGCGCGGAGCAGTGGGAAGCGGCGCGTTACGACAGCGCGATGCGCAAATACGCCGAAGCGGCAGTGAAAACAAACTACACACTCGCGTTTTTGAACTTTGGCCAATCGTTGATCATCACGGGTGGCCTTGTCGGCGTGATGGTGATGGCGGCGATCGGGGTCGAAAACGGGACGCTGACGGTCGGTGATTTTGTGCTGGTGAACGCCTACATGATCCAGATTACGATGCCGCTGAACTTCCTCGGCACTGTGTATCGCGAGATCCGCCAAGCCTTGATCGACATGGGCGACATGTTTGACCTTCTTGAACAGCCAGCCGAAGTGAATGACAAACCCGATGCCAAACCACTGGTCGTGACAGGTGGGGCGATCAGTCTTGATGCGGTTGAATTCGGATACGACGCTGAACGACCGATCTTGAAAGGCGTCAGCCTTGACGTTGAACCGGGCCAGACGATTGCGATTGTCGGGTCGTCCGGATCCGGAAAATCCACCATTGGCCGTTTGTTGTTCCGGTTTTACGACGTTAACGCAGGCGCGTTCAAAATCGACGGGCAAGACGTGCGCGATGTGACGCAGACCAGTCTGCACGCACAGATTGGCGTGGTCCCGCAAGATACCGTCCTGTTCAACGACACAGTGCATTACAACATCGCGTACGGGCGGCCAGACGCATCCGAGGACGACATCATTGCGGCTGCGAAGGCGGCGAAGATTCACGATTTCATCATGTCGTTGCCAGACGGCTACGAGACGACGGTCGGCGAACGGGGGCTGAAGCTGTCGGGCGGTGAAAAGCAACGTGTCGGAATTGCGCGAACGTTGCTCAAGAACCCGCCGATCCTTTTGTTGGATGAAGCCACGTCCGCGCTTGATACGGAAACCGAAATGGAAATTCAGGCTGAACTGAAGGCCATGTCGCACGGGCGCACTGTTGTGACGATTGCCCACCGCCTTTCGACAATTGCGGATGCGGATCAGATTGTCGTGCTGGAAAACGGCGTGATTGTTGAACGGGGCACACATGATGCATTGCTGGCGACCGATGGCCGTTATGCACATCTTTGGAACCGACAGGCCGATGAAGAAGTTCCTGCATAAAGCAGACTTCATTAGAGGCATTCCATGGCAAATGACGCCGCCGCACATCCAATCGACGACATCGCGTCCCAACTTGACGAAGTGACGCAGAACGGTGACGCGACCTTCGGGGACGTCATATCAAAGTTCGGGCGCACCGCGTTTTCGACCGTGCTGCTGATGTCGGCGCTTGTGCTTGCGTCACCGCTCAGCGGAGTGCCTTTTGCATCGACTGTGTTTGGTATGCTGATTTTCGTGATCGCCGGACAGGCCGCCATTGGGACCCAGACTGTTTGGTTGCCAGATTTTCTAATGCGGAAAACTGTGACCGCAGATCGCGTCGCAAAGCTGCAATCGACGTTGCACCGATTTGGTACTTTCTTTGACAAATTCCGTCGGGCTCGTCTGCGCGGTGTTGTGGGCAGGGCGGGGCAGCACGTCTTGTTCGGGATCTGTGCTGTCGCGGGCGTCTTTCTGCCCGTGCTCGAATTCGTACCGTTTTCGTCAAGCATCGCAGGTGCGGGGATCGCCCTGACAATGCTGGGCGTTATCGGCCGCGATGGGCTGTTTGTGCTGTTCGGATTGCCCTTGGTTGGCGGGGCTCTGTCGATGCCGTTCTTCGTCTATTCCAGCATCTTTGGATAGCAAAAGGGCCGCGTGATGCGGCCCATTTGATTTATTCATTCAGCGGCTTGAACCGGCGCCAACACAACGTTCGGCTTTTCGTCCGGCATTTCAGGTTCTTGTTCCGGCGCAACGACGTCTTCATCTTCGGTCCAGATAACCTCTGGCGCTTTGATGCGCTTTGCCTCGCGGCGCAGCGCCCAGTCACGTGCGTAGCTGCTGCCACGGCCCATCGACAGACGGGCCAATAGGCGTGCGAACCACAGCGCGTAGGTCGTGGCCCAAACTCGCAAGGCCAACATGGACGGCGTGAAGACCAGCGTCAGGATGGTTGCAATTCCAAGGCCAAAGACCACGGCCGTTGCCAGCTGTTTCCACCACAACGCCGTCGGACTATCGACCGAATAGCCGCCGTTCATGAAGTCGAGGCTGAGCCCGAACATCATCGGTGCCAGACCCGCCATCGTCGTGATGGTGGTCAGCAGAACCGGACGAATACGATCTTCGGCGGTGCGTGTGATCGCCTCAGAACGCGGCATGTATTGGCTGTATTCTTGATAGGTATCGATCAAAATGATGTTGTTATTCACCACGATCCCCGCCAAGGCGACGATCCCCGTACCAGTCATGATGATCGAAAACGCCTGATCCATGACCAACATCCCGATCAACGTGCCAGCAGTGGACATGACTACGGCCAATAGCACGAGGATCGAGTTATAGATCGAATTGAACTGCGCGAGCAGAATGATGAACATCAGACCCAGCGCACCCATGAAAGCGTTCATAAGGAATGCACCGGATTCGGCTTGGTCTTCTTGGTCGCCGGTCCATTCCCAATCGACGCCCGCGGGCAGGGGATTGGTGTCCAGCCATTCGGTTAGCCCCGCGATCCGTTCGTTCGCGGTGATTGGTGTTGCTTTAATCGCGCCGTCGTAGGCCAACATGTTTTCGCGTTCTTCGCCATTGACTACTGTTATCATCACTAGATCGCTAAGATTTTGCGAAACGCCTGGAGAAAGCGATATGATCTCATAATGTTCATCATCAACTAAGACCGTTGTATTAGTGCTCGTTTCAACTTTTTGAAGAACCGCAATCGGATCGCCTGAAGTCGTATCAGTAACTTGTGTCAAGCCAGACTCAACGCCTGCTTTCAGGTCAAAATACCGTTTCTGATCCACACGGTCGATTTGCGCCAGCTTCGCGACGGGCGTCCGTGTGATGAAGTTTGACAGCGGAACAAGTCCTGCATTGGTGCGCACGCGCAAGCTATCAAGCGTGGACAAGACGCGGTCGTTTTCCGGCAGACGGACGCGGATTTCGATTTCCTCATCCGAGCTATCCACGCGCATCGTATCAAGCAGGATACCCCGCGTGACCATCTGCACCATCGCACCAACCGACGCCACATCAGCCCCGTAACGGCCTGCTTTTTCGACATCCACGTCGATCTGCCAGTCGATGCCGGGCAGGGGCAGTGTGTCTTCGATCTGGGTCAGACCCGGTGTCCCTTCAAACTGCGCACGGGCAAGGGCCGTGGCGGTTTTTAGGTCATCAAGATTTTCGCCTTTGATCCGCAGGTGCACTGGCTTGCCAGCGGCAGGGCCACGGGCTTGGGCCAGAATTTCGGTTTGGATGCCCGGGATCAGGTCCAGTTCTTCTTGCAGTTCCGCCAGCACGATGTCGCCGTCCAGATCAGGACGGTCAGCGCGGTCTTCCCACGGGATCGTTTCCAGCTGGATCTGGCCAATCGTGTCACGCGGGCCTTCAGCACCACCCGTATTCGAATTCAGCCCGCCTTCGCCCGCAAATGAAAACGCGTTCAGCACACCGGGGTGGCCCAGAACAACGGCTTCCGCTTGTTGGACAAGGTGATCTTTTTCTTCCAGCGACAGGTTACCCCGTGCGCGGACGTAGACGATGGCCTGTTCCGGTTCGGATTCAACAAAGAATTCAACGCCATTATTGTTGGCCCCAAAGTACGTGAAGGTCGACATCACAAAGAAACCAACAGCCCCGACAGCCACAATCGGCATGATCGGATTGCCCGCGATGAAATGGATGAAACGCCCGAACAGCGACCGGCGATAGCCAGCTTTAATCATCCGCTGTTTGCGGGTGATCGTGGCAGAACCGAGCGTGATGGATGTTAGGATTGCACCAAGGATGAACAGTAACATGCCGGGTAAGGACGCGAAAAAGCCTGAGGTTTGCACAGATTCGCCAGACAAATACGCGGGGTTCAGTGTTAGCATTGCGCCGGTAAAAGTGACCATCATTGCGACAGGCACAAGGGCTGCACGCACGACCCACCACAGATGCGCCCGCATCCAGTCAGATGCCCAGCCGAACATGCGGCTCATCCGGCCTGTGACCCCGCCCATGACAGGCAAGTAGATCAGCGCCACGACAAGGGACGCGCAGAGAACGAAGATCAGTGTGACGGGCAACATGCCCATGAACTGCCCCGGAACACCCGGCCAGAACAACATCGGCAGGAACGCACAAAGCGTCGTCGCAGTGGATGAAACGATGGGCCAGAACATCCGCTTTGCGGCCTCTGTGTAGGCGTCCATCGGGCCTGCACCGTCACGCATCCGTTTGTCTGCGTATTCCACAACAACGATCGCCCCATCGACAAGCATCCCGACGGCCAAGATCAGACCGAACATCACGATGTTGGAAATGGTGATCCCCATCACGGCCAATAGGGCGAAACACAATAGGAAAGAGGTCGGGATCGCAAAGCCAACGAGCATGGCAGGGCGGGTACCCAAAGCCGCCAGAACCACGATCATCACCAGCGCGATGGCGGTCAGAACCGACCCTTCGAGCTGGCTGACCATGGACGCAACAGCGCGGGACTGATCGTTGGATGTGCCGACGTCGATGGCCGCTTGCAGCTCAGGGGTCCAGCTTGCGCGTTCTTCTTCAACAACCACGGCGACTTCTGCTGCCGTGTCGATCAGGTTGAACCCTTTGCGTTTCACAACCTGCAACGCAACTGTGTTCACGCCGTTAAAGCGGGCGGTGCCTGCGCGGTCTTCAAAGGTCAGGCGGATCAGCGCCAGATCACCAAGCGTGATGACGCGGTCGCCATTCGTCTTGACGGGCAGGTTATAGACATCCTGCGGGTCATCAAACGACGATGGGATTTTGACCGCAAACGTGCCTTGGGCCGTTTCAACTTCACCCGCGGCGATCAGCAGGTTGTTGTTGGACACCACGTTGATCAGTTCGCCCGCGGTGACGTTGTAGGCTTCTAGACGCAGCGGATCGATCACGACTTCCAGCATTTCGTCGCGCTGGCCAGCAAGCCCGGCTTCTAACACGCCGTCCATGCTTTCAAGACGGTCTTGAAGGTCTTTGGCGACCCTCAGCAGCGTCCGTTCGGGGACGTCGCCCGTCAGGTTCACGATGACAATGGGGAATTCAGAGAAGTTGATTTCGTTGATTGAATAGTTGTCAGCACCAGTCGGAAAAGCGCTTTCGGCTTTGTTCATCGCGTCGCGGATGTCCGCCAAAACCTTAGTCTTGTCCCAGCCGAATTCAAATTCAAGTGCGACACCCGCGTAGCCTTCAGAGGCGGTGCCGGACATGGATTTCAATCCGTCCAGATCGGACAGTTCGGTTTCCATCGGTTTGACCAGCAGCGTTTCCGAATCTGCAGCCGAAATGCCGGGGAAGGGGACGGAGACAAAGATCGCGGGGATCTCAATGTCGGGTTCACCTTCTTTGGGTAGACCCACATATGCAAAACCCCCCGCCAAAAGCGAGAGGGCAATGAAGGCAAGAACCATGCGGGCGCGGGATGCAGCCCAATCGACTAATCCGTTCATCCTTCAACCTCCGCAAAAGTGGGGTCGACGGTCACGCCGTCGATGACAAATTCTTGACCGACGGTGATGATATTCACAGTGTCAGGCAGGTCGGTGACCCAGACGCCTTCGGCCGTATCGCGCAGCAAGGTCACGGGCATAAACAGCGCCTTGTTGTCTTCGGCGATGGTTCTCACACCAAGGGCACCGTCATCGTTCAAAGTTAAGGACGACTGCGGCACAAGATGGGCCTGACGCCCGTCCGAGGCCACGACGATTTCGACGGTTTGGCCTGCACTGATGGCATTGTCTGTATTGGGCACTTCAACCTCTACGCGGAACGTGCGGGTCGTTTCATCGGCAGAGCGGGACAGGAACGTCACCTCACCCGCGACATCAGCGCCCGTCGCGATCTTTGCACCGGCTCGCGCACCAACGGTGACTTTGGTCACATCAATTTCGGGGACAAAACCGACCAGTTTGATCGGATCAAGTTGCACGATAGTCGCGCAGGCAGCACCGGGCTGCATCAATGTGCCAAGCTCTGCGGTATCGGTTTCCAACAACCCGCTGAACGGGGCCACAATCGTCAAGCGATCAATTTCGGCCTCTGCGGACGCGACACTCGCTTGGGCGGCTTCGATACCTGCTTGTGCAGATGCGATACCGGATTGGGCGCGTTGCAGGCCTGCGGTCGCGGCTTCTGCTGCGGCTTCGGCGCTGATCAATTGGGTTTCGGAACTGACACCGCGTTCATTCAAACGGCGTGCGTTTTCGACGTTCAGGTTGGCCTCGCGCACGCGCGCCTCTGCTTCGGCGATTGATGCTTGTGCTTCGGGAACACGACCACGTGCCTCTGCGAGGCGGGCTTCTGCTTCGGCAAGACTGGCGCTGCGTGTGCCCGGATCAAGTTCGCACAAAACGTCGCCCATGTTGACATAGCCGCCCTTATTTAGGGGTTCGGATACCACAAGACCGGATGTTTCGGCAGCCACGTTGACCTGCCGTGCGGCTTCGGTCCGGCCACGCAAAATCACGGCGCTGTCGATGTTTTGGGCTTCAGACGCTAAGGCCACAACACGGACAATTTGATCGCGGGGCGCATCTGCGACCGGTTCTTCCTCAGTCGCTTCCTGCGCGGTCTCCACGACCTGAGGTGTTTCAGTTGCTGGCCCTTGGGCAAATGCGATGACACGGTCCCGTTCAAGGATGAGCAATCCAAGGATGCCCGCCACCAGAATTGCGGTGATGAATGGAATGATCTTCATAGTCGGGCTTTCGTAATTTTGGACGCAACTGTGTGTATTGCCGGATCTAATTAACTCTACGTAAGTAGGGGCGTTTTGGTTTCATAAAAGAGCACTAAACTAATTAGTTCAGTTTTAGGGTGTTTGGCAGGTTGCCGCAAGGTTGTTTTCTGCGCCGCCGCAACCCTTTGTGTCGTCACAAATTCGCCGATGGGTCTGTGGGGCCTTGGCAATCCGCCAGCCTTCGCGATATGTACCCCGCACAAGGCAGTTTGCGCCCGCGCAAAGATGCGGCGCACTGAGGGGGATACCGTGAGCGATACCGATAGTTTTATCAACGAAGTTTCGGAAGAAGTCCGTAACGACCAGTTGTTTGGATACGTCAAAAAATACGGGTGGATCGCGATTGCGCTGATCCTCGTTTTGGTTGGCGGGGCCGCTTATTCTGAATGGACAAAAGCGCAGGATCGTGCGGCTGCACAAGCGGCAGGTGATGCGCTGATCGCAGCACTTGCAAATGACGATGTCGCTGAACGGGCAACAGCACTGGCTGCGGTCACGACAGATGGACCAGCAGAAGCAGTCACAGGATTGCTAACGGCTGCGGCGCAGCAAAGTTCCGGTGATCTGGTTGCGGCCAAGGCCACGCTTGATGCGTTGGCGGCAAGCGACGTGATCCCGCAGGCTTACCGCGATGTAGCAACGTTTAAATCCGCCACGATTGCGATCGAAGGCGAAGATTCAGCAGCGCGTCGCCAAATGCTGCAATCCCTCGCAACACCCGGTATGCCATATCGTTTGCTCGCGCTGGAGCAAATCGCGATGATGGATGTCGCGGCAGGCGACACCGACGCTGCGGCCAACGGATTGCGTGCGATTTTGGAAGACGCGGCAGTGTCTCGGGGCTTGCGTGATCGTGCGCAAACCTTGATGGTGGCGCTTGGCGAAGAAGTAGAACCAGCCGCCGCTGAATAAGCTGCGGGTGACTAAGAATAAGATCGCGAAGGGGCAATCGTCGTGACAGGGTATTTCCGATTTAGCGCGGTGTGCGCCTTTGCAGTTCTGCTTGGCTGTGGTGAAACAGACGTGATCCTTCCGGGGGAACGTTTCGACATTCGCCCGCAGCAGAACATCGTCAATCAGGCCTTGCCGATTTCGCTGCCGGGCCAAGTCGCGAATGCGTCATGGACACATCGCAACGGTAACGCTTCGCATCAGCTCACCCATCCCGCTTTGTCAGGCACGCCGCGTCAAGTCTTCGCGACCTCCATCGGCGAAGGCGACAGCCGGCGGGCCCGCATTACAGCGGACCCTGTTGTCTCTAACGGTGTGATCTACACGCTTGATGCGCGTGCAAATGTGACAGCGACCGCGACCAGCGGGACGCGGCTTTGGTCAGTGAACCTGACACCGGGCAGCGACGGGGCGCGTGATGCGTCTGGCGGTGGTGTGGCGATTGCGGCAGGCCGTGTGTTCGTGACCACGGGCTTTGGCGAAGTTGTGATGCTGGATGCTGCCACTGGTGGCGAAGTTTGGACGCAAGACCTTGACGCACCCGGCGTATCTGCACCGACCGTCTTTGGTGATCTGGCCTATATCGTAGGACGCGACGGGACTGGCTGGGCGTTGGAAGTGGACAGCGGCCGCATCCGTTGGCAGCTTTCGGCGACACCGGCGCTTGGCGTGTTTGGTGGCGGTGCAGGCGTTGCAGTTGATAGCGGCATTGCCGTGTTCCCGTTCCCGTCTGGCGAAGTCGTCGCGACATTCCCCGAAGGCGGTTTGCGTCGGTGGTCAACTGTTGTCAGCGGTGCGCGGACGGGCAGTGCTGCGGCGACGATCAGCGATATTGCGGGTGATCCCGTGATCAAAGGCAATGACGTTTACGTCGGCAACTTTGCGGGTCAGATCGTGAAACTGGACGTGTCCAACGGCGACCGGATCTGGACGGCGCAAGAAGGGGCGGTCAGCCCTGTCTGGCCTGTTGGCAATGCGGTCTTTGCGGTCAACGACCTGAACGAACTTGTCCGTTTGAACGACAGCGACGGGACACCTGTCTGGAAAGTCCAACTGCCCGGATTGCTAGAGGCTGGCACTTTCGGCAGTTCCAACGAAGTTGTGGCGCATTACGGCCCCGTTCTGGCGGGCGGTCGTCTGATCGTCGCGTCGTCTGACGGGGTGATTCGGCAGTTTGATCCGGTGTCTGGCGCGCTCGTCGGGGCCATCCCGCTTGAAGGTGGTGCTGCGTCAAACCCGGTTGTTGCAGGACAGACCCTTTACGTCGTCTCGAAAACAGGGCAATTGCACGCTTTCCGGTAAGCGACATCTGTTGCCGCTCCGGCTAGGAGAAATGAAATGAGCTTTACCCTCGCGATCGTGGGCCGTCCCAATGTTGGGAAATCCACTCTTTTCAACCGCTTGGTTGGGAAAAAACTGGCTTTGGTCGATGACCAACCCGGGGTAACGCGTGATTTGCGTGAAGGGGCGGGGCGGATTGCCGACCTCAAATTCACCGTGATTGATTCTGCCGGATTGGAAGATGCGACCGATGACAGCCTTCAGGGACGTATGCGTCGCCTGACAGAACGCGCTGTTGAAATGGCCGATGTGTGTCTTTTCATGATCGACGCACGGGCAGGGGTTTTGCCTGCCGATATGGTTTTCGCCGAAATCCTGCGCAAGAAAAACGCCAACGTTATTCTGGCCGCGAACAAGGGCGAAGGCAAAGCCGCTGACGCGACGATCCTCGAGGCCTATTCGCTCGGTCTTGGCGAACCGATCCGGATGTCTGCCGAACACGGTGAAGGCATGGGCGAACTGATGGACGTGTTGCGTCCGATCCATGATGCGAACGCCGAACGGGCCGCTGCTGATGCGCCGGATGTTGATGTGGATGTGTCTGATGACGACGATGACGAAGTCCGCATCCCAACCCGCGAAAAACCATTGCAGATTGCCGTTGTCGGTCGTCCCAACGCCGGCAAGTCCACGCTGATCAACCAGATCATCGGTGAAGAACGTCTTTTGACTGGTCCCGAAGCAGGTATCACGCGCGACGCGATTTCCGTCCAGCAGGATTGGGACGGCGTGCCGATGCGGATTTTTGACACCGCTGGGATGCGCAAAAAGGCGAAAGTCCAAGAGAAGATCGAAAAGCTGTCTGTCTCCGACGGGCTGCGCGCCGTAAAATTTGCCGAAGTCGTTGTGGTTCTGCTCGACGCCGACATCCCGTTTGAACAACAGGATTTGCGGATCGCCGATTTGGCGGAACGCGAAGGCCGCGCCGTCGTGATCGCTGTCAACAAGTGGGACATCGAGGCGAACAAGCAAGAAAAGCTGAAAGAGCTGAAAGAAGAATTTGCACGCCTGCTGCCGCAGCTCAAGGGCGCGCCTTTGGTGACGGTCTCTGCGAAGACGGGCAAAGGGCTGGATCGTCTCCAGCAGGCGATCATGCGTGCTCATGAAGTGTGGAACCGCCGCGCGACCACCGCGCAGTTGAACCGCTGGCTGACGGGTATGCTCGAACAGCACCCGCCGCCCGCACCGGGTGGTCGTCGTATCAAGATGCGCTATGCGACACAGGTGAAGACACGTCCGCCTGCATTTGTGGTCATGTCGTCGTTCCCCGACCTCGTGCCCGAAAGCTATCGTCGGTATCTGGTCAACGGGCTGCGGAATGATTTCGACATGCCCGGTACGCCGATCCGGCTGTACCTGCGTGATCAGGGCGACAAGAACCCGTATAAGGACAAGAAGTCCTACCAGCCGTCACGCCTGTCTAAGCATATGGCGACGCCCGGGACGACCGAGCGGAAAGGCCGCTCCAAATCATAACGATCACCAAGGCGGCGATCCCGCCTTGGGCCAACCACAGCACAGTTTGTTCACCACCTTGGTTGGCAACGATGATCCCGACCAGCGCCCAAACGATGGTCAGCAAGTATTCTAGCGCGGGGCGTTGACTGTAAACAGTCAGCCCCACGACCAACGCACCGATAATCCCGATGTACGCCCAGCCAAGGCTGCCGAACACAACACCATTACCGGCCATGGTGCTGCCGATGGACACAAAACTCGCTGCTGTCAGCCAGCCTGCATAGATGCCTACAGGCACGCGGAACCACCACTGATCAAACGCGGGCGCACGCAGCAAGGCCATGATCGCTGTGACCGCCATCGCGATAATCATCAGCGTCGCCAAAATCGCGCTTTGCGTCGCCACAAATAACCACGGCGTCCCGATAACGAGCGACGCGATCAGATAGGGGCGTGCCTTGTCCCACGCGGGATCATCGCTGCGTTTCCAGACGCCAAAAACGGCCGACACAATCAACCACGCGTAAATCAGGCCCCAGATGCTGAACGCATAACCGGCAGGCTGGATCGGTGGGTTGATCTGCGGGATCGGCAGTTGGTTGGATTCAAACCCTGTGAAGGTTGTGAAAGCAGGCGAGATCACGAAACTCGCGGTGAAAAGAACTGTGAGGATTGCATATATCATACCCTAGATACTCTCCGCCCGCTGTTTGGTTCACTTAAAGTCAGGAAATTCGGACTTGTTGACTTAAAGGTAATCGCAGATCGTTGACGCAACCAGAGGGAGCGTATCATGAAACGGATTGCGATTTTTTGTGACGGCACGTGGAATACGCATGATGCGCCACATCCCACGAACGTGGTGCGTATGGCGCAGGCGGTGCGGCTCACGGCCGAAGACGGAATGACCCAGCATGTGATCTATCAGATCGGTGTGGGGTCGGGGCGTGGCGGCAATAAGATCGCAAAAACGCTGGATAAATTCGGTGGCGGGGCGCTGGGTTGGGGGCTGACCGAGAATATCGAAGAGGTCTATCGCGCCTTGGTCTTCTGCTATGAACCGGGGGACGAAGTTTACATCTTCGGCTTTTCACGGGGCGCATATACGGCGCGGTCGCTGGCGGGGATGATCCGGTCTTGTGGCATTCCGCCGCGCGATGCGGTCGGGCGGATACCAGAAGCGTTGGCGCGATACCGATCCCGCGATCCTGAAACCAAGCCGGACGATCCCGAAAGCTTTCTCTTCCGCCGTGATTTTTCACCCTTCACCGCCACCAGTGATGCAGAATTCAACTGGCGTGTTCAGACCAAAGCGGGACTTTGTGTGAAGCTGAACCTTGCTTACCTCGGCGTGTGGGACACTGTGGGCGCCTTGGGAGTCCCCGGATTTTTAGCGGCGGCAAAGCTGTTCAACAAGAAATACCAGTTCCACGATACCGATCTGTCGCGCAGCGTCGCGTCTGCCCGTCACGCGGTTGCCATTGATGAACGCCGCCGGACGTTCCCGCCATCGCTGTGGGATAATCTGGACCGCCTGAACAAACTTGCGTTGGCTGGCGAGGATGACGTGACGCTGGATCCCGCAACCGTCAGCGATTGGCCGTATCGTCAGGAGTGGTTTCCGGGCGATCACGGAACGATTGGCGGCGGCGTCGCAAAGGGTGGTTTGGCAGCGGCCAGTTTTGGTTGGATCGCGGAAGGTGCACGGACGGCCGGATTGGATATGCGGACCGAGGTCATCGAAAAAATCGCCGCAGGCTATAACGTGCGTGAATCCGTGATGAGTAAGAAAGCAGGCATGCTCAGCGGTATGTTAGGATTCTTGTCCCAAGACAGGGCAGGACCGTCAGACCCGATTACAGTGGCTGAGGTGACGAAGGCGCGGATTGCCTGTGACGCCAATTATCGGCCCAGTACGTTGGCGAAGGTCATGGATGCGGTGCAGCGAACCCTTGGAAAGGACCCGCTGCTACCACCTGATTAAACGAGCGTGCCGTCGGCTGTGATTGCCGTTTTGCCACGCAGGTACGGGTGCAGGGCCGTAGGCAGATTGATTGAACCGTCTTCCTGCTGTCCGTTTTCGAGCACCGCAATCAACGCACGCCCAACTGCAAGGCCAGAGCCGTTTAGTGTATGGACGAATTCCGGCTTGCCGCCACCTTCGGGCTTGAACCGTGCATTCATGCGCCGTGCCTGGAAATCACCCGTGGTCGAGACACTTGATATTTCGCGGTAGGTGTTCTGACCGGGCAACCATGCTTCAATATCGTAAGTACGACGCGCGCCAAAGCCCATGTCGCCGGTGCATAGCAGAACGGTACGGTAAGGAACTTCGAGGCGTTCAAGAATATCCTCGGCGCAGCGCAGCATCCGTTTTTGTTCGTCGTCGGATGTGTCGGGGTGACAAACTGTCACCATCTCGACTTTTTCGAACTGGTGCTGACGCAACATGCCAGACGTATCACGGCCCGCTGAACCAGCTTCAGACCGGAAGCACAACGTGTGGGCGGTCATGCGGCGGGGCAGGTCGTCAGCTTCCAGCACGTCACCAGCGACGGAATATGTTAGGGTCACTTCGGACGTCGGGATCAACCACCAGCCATTGGTCGTCTGGTAGCTGTCGTCACCAAATTTCGGCAGTTTGTCGGTGCCATACATGGCTTCGTCACGGACCAGAACCGGCGTAGAAATTTCTTCCAAGCCGTTTTCTTCGACATGCACATCGATCATGAATTGACCCAAGGCGCGGTGAACGCGGGCGACAGCGCCTTTCATGTTCACGAAGCGGGAACCGGACAATTTGCCAGCCGTCGCGAAATCAAGACCCGGAATTGCTGCTGGAATTTCAAAGTGTTCCTTCGCAAAGCTCATCTCGCGCGGTTCGCCCCATTTCTTGACTTCGACGTTGTCATCTTCGTCTGCGCCTTCAGGCACGTCGTCATACGGCAGGTTCGGGATCGTCGCCAAAAGGTCAGTCAAACGCTGGTCTTCGGCTTTGGCTTCGTCGTTCAGCGTGGCGATCTGTGCCTTCTTTTCAGACACAAGCGCACGCAGGCGCTGGAATTCATCCTCGTCGCCACGGCCCTTGGCGGCACCGACTTCTTTGGCAGCTTTGTTCGCGTCAGCTTGCGCCGTTTCAGCGGCCTGAATTTTCTCGCGACGCGCTGTATCAATCGCCAGAATCTCGGACGACAAAGGCGCATCTCCACGGCGAGACAGGGCCGCATCGAAAGCGGCGGGATTGTCACGGATCATGCGGATATCATGCATTTGTTCTGTCCTTGTCTGGAAGATTTGAAATCGTGCCCCCATATGCCTCAAACAAAGGGGGCTGTGAACCGTGAAAAGCGTTAAGAAAACCAAGCGATCCGCGTTGCCATTCCTAGCCCCCCAACCTAATGTGCCGCGACTTCGGGCAATGTGTGTCCGGACAACAGATAAACAGACGACCGCTGCGGCGGCTCAACAGACTGGGGACCTCCATGCAGGGTATTGAATCACTCGTTCCATTGCTTCTCATTTTCGGGATCATGTACTTCCTTTTGATCCGGCCTCAGCAAAAGAAGCTGAAGGAACATCAGGCAATGGTTTCTGCATTGCGTCGTGGCGATCAGGTGATCACCCAAGGTGGCGTGATGGGCAAAGTGACAAAGGTCAAAGACGACAGCAACGAAGTTGAAGTTGAAATCGCACAAGGCGTGAACGTGCGCGTTGTACGGTCCACAATCGCGACTGTTGTGAACAAGACCGAACCAGCTAAATAAGCCTGACTATACGACCGACGACGATACGTTTGGCCGGGGAGGCCACCTGACATGCTCCAGATTTCTGCATTCAAGCAAACCATGATCTGGCTGACCTGCGCGGTTGGCCTTTTGCTGGCTTTGCCCAACGGCTTCTACACGAACGTGGAAAAGCACAATGATGCGGCGGTCTTGATCGATGGTGGTCAAACAAACGAAGCGCTAGAGGCTGACTACGGCCTTTGGCCTGATTTCTTGCCGTCTGGTCTGGTCAATCTTGGTCTTGATCTGCGCGGCGGTGCGCATCTGCTTGCCGAAGTGCAGGTGGAACAGGTTTATGCGTCCGTGATGGACGGCATGTGGCCAGAAGTCCGCGATACGTTGGTTGCTGAACGTGACGCGATTGGGTTTGTCCAACGTGATCTGGATGCACCCGAAGATGTGCTGCGGTTCTCGATCTCCGAAGAAACGGGCGTTGCCCGTGCTTTGGAACTGGTCCGCGGTTTGGCCCAGCCAATTGTCAGCCTGACAGGTGCGGGTGCAAGCAACATCGAAGTGACAGCCAACGGTAATATCTTCACCGTAACCCTGTCCGAGGCCGAAAAGCAGGCGGTAGACGAACGCACGATCCTGCAATCGCTTGAGATTATTCGCCGCCGGATTGACGAAGTGGGCACACGCGAACCGACAATTCAGCGTCAGGGTACATCGCGTATTCTGATCCAAGTCCCGGGCATCGGGTCCGCCGAAGAAGTCAAAGAACTGATCGGCACAACGGCGCAACTGACATTCCAGCCTGTCGTAGGCCGTGTCAGCGATCCCGGCGAAGCGCCGGGTTCAGGCAACGAAATCGTGCCGTCTTTGGATGAACCGGGTGTGTATTACATCCTCGAACGGACACCTGTGGTGACCGGTGAGGAACTCACCGACGCGCAGCCTGCGTTCGACCAAAACAGCCGTCCTGCCGTGAATTTCCGGTTCAACCCGACGGGTGCCCGTAAATTCGGTGACTATACGCTAGAAAACATTGGCGCGCCTTTTGCGATTGTTCTGGATAACGAAGTGATCAGCGCCCCAACGATCCAAAGCCACATTCCAGGCGGGTCCGGCATCATCACAGGCGACTTCAGCGTCGCCGAATCCACAAACCTTGCCGTTCTTTTGCGGGCAGGGGCATTGCCTGCGGAACTGACGTTCCTCGAAGAACGGACGATCGGGCCAGAGCTGGGCCAAGACAGCATCGATGCAGGTAAAATCGCCTGTATCATCGCGGGCTTGGGCATTCTGATCTACATGGCGCTGTCCTACGGGTTGTTCGGCATCTTTGCGAACGTCGCCTTGATCATCAACGTCGGCCTGATCTTTGGCCTGTTGTCGATGATTGGTGCCACGCTGACCTTGCCAGGTATCGCGGGGATCGTGTTGACTATCGGTATGGCGGTGGATGCGAACGTCATCATCTTTGAGCGGATCAAAGAAGAAATGAAAACCGCCAAAGGATCGGCCCGCGCGATTGAGCTGGGCTATGAAAAGGCGCTGTCTTCCATTCTGGATGCGAACGTCACGACCTTCATCACGGCGTTGATCCTTTTCCTTGCAGGGTCCGGCCCTGTCCGGGGCTTTGCGATCACCTTGGGGCTGGGGATCATCACATCCGTCTTCACCGCAATCTTTGTGACCCGTGCGATCATCGTGATCTGGTATGGCCGCAAGAAACCGAAGGTTCTGCCGATCAAGGGCTTCTTGAAGTTGGTCAAAGACAACACTGCCTTCGACTTCTTTAGCCGTGCTAAATTGTGGCTGGGAATGTCGGCGGTTCTGGTTGTCGTGGCCTTTGGGTCCTTCATGTATCAGGGCCTGAACTACGGCATTGATTTCCAAGGCGGGACATCCATCCGGACTCAATCAGAGCAAACAATCGACGTCGGTGAATACCGTGCAGCGATTGCGCCGCTGGACCTTGGCGATGTGTCGATTACCGAAGTCTTCGATCCGAACTTTGCCGATGACCAGAACGTCGCAATGATCCGCATCCAAGCCCAAGACGGTCAGGAAAGTGTCGCGGTCGAAACCATTGATGCGGTCAAAGGAGCGTTGCTGGCGATTGATAGCTCTGTGACATTCCCGTCAGTCGAATCCGTTGGTCCAAAGGTGTCTGGCGAATTGATCAAGACCGCGTTCATCGCCGTGGCGATGGCTGTAGGCGCGATCCTGCTCTACATTTGGCTGCGGTTCGAATGGCAGTTCGCGGTGGGTGCCGTTCTGGCACTTGTCCACGATGTGGTGCTGACTATTGGGATTTTCTCGGAACTGCAGATCAAGTTCGATCTGGCCATTATCGCGGCGCTTTTGACCATTGTCGGCTATTCGATCAACGATACGGTGATTGTGTTTGACCGCGTGCGTGAAAACCTGCGCAAGTACAAACAAAAGCCGCTGAAAGAGGTGCTGAACATCTCGATCAACGAAACGCTGAGCCGGACCTTGATGACCTCTGTCACCACGATGCTGGCGCTTCTTGCGTTGTTCATCCTTGGCGGTGACGTAATCCGTGGCTTTGTCTTTGCGATGATGTGGGGCGTGTTTATCGGGACATATTCATCCGTGTTCGTGGCGACCGCAGCCCTGTTGATGCTTGGCGTTAAGCGGGACTGGTCCAAGAAGGCGCCAACCGTCGGCAATCAATACGCCAACATCGACGCTTAAGGGGGATCACTGATGCGCCTGAACGAAATCCAGTACGATGATAGCAAACCGGTCGATAGCTACGGACCGGGTTTCTTTCGGATCGGCGGACAGATGTTCGAAGGAGCAATCTGTGCGTTCTCTGGTGGCGTGGCCCCGTGGGGCGGATACGACGACGTTGAAACGATCCTGACCCGTAAGGACGACATCGATGTGGTGTTCGTCGGGACAGGGGCGGAAATTGCGCATCTGCCCGCAGATTTCCGCGACGCATTGGAAGTGGCTGGATTGGGTGTCGAAGCGATGGCATCACCTGCAGCCTGCCGGACCTATAACGTCTTGTTGTCCGAAGGGCGCCGTATCGCGGTGGCCCTTATTCCGGTATAATGCTGGAGGTCCGTGAACTGACTTGTACGCGCGGCGGTGTCGCTGTGCTTGCAAACGTGGGATTTGCGGTGAAGGCGGGCGAGGCACTGGTGCTGCGCGGACCCAACGGTATTGGAAAGACGACGTTACTGCGGACGATCGCGGGACTGCAACCCGCGCTAAAAGGCGACGTAATCGCTGACCCCGAAACAACGGCCTACGCAAGCCACGCCGACGGCGTGAAAGATGCGCTGACTGTCCGCGAAAACCTCGCGTTCTGGGCAGAAGTCCACGGCGGAAAGTTGGACGACGCAGCCTTCGACCACTTTGAAATCGCAGACCTGAAAGACCGGATCGCGGGGACATTATCGGCGGGGCAAAAGCGCCGGTTGGGCCTGTCGCGTTTGGCCGTGGTCGGGCGACCCGTTTTGTTGCTCGACGAACCAACGGTGTCGCTGGACGGGTTTTCCGTCAAGATGTTCGCGAAATTCTTGGCGGAGCAGCATTTGGCACAAGGCGGTGCGGCCGTGATCGCCACCCACATCGACCTCGGGCTGGACCTGCCGGAACTGGACCTGACACCGTTTAAAGCCGTTGAGACCGACAACGACGGGGCGTCGGACGAGGCGTTTTTATGAGGTCGGGCTTGTGATCGCGCTTCTGATGCGAGACCTGCGACTGGCCATTCGAGCAGGCGGTGGCTTTGGTCTTGGGCTCGCGTTTTTTCTGATCGTGGTGGTGCTCGTGCCATTTGGGGTTGGACCAGAGTCGGGGCTGCTGAGCAAGATCGCACCGGGCATTCTATGGGTCGCGGCATTGCTCGCGGCACTTTTGTCGCTCGACCGGATTTTCGCGCTCGATTTCGAAGACGGTTCACTGGCGCTGCTGGCGACATCACCGCTGCCATTGGAAGGTGTGAGCTTGATCAAGGCGCTGGCGCATTGGATCACCACGGGACTGCCACTCTGCTTTGCTGCACCCGTGTTGGGGTTTCTGTTGCACCTGCCGACAGATGCCTATTGGTTCCTCGTGATTTCGCTGCTGATCGGCACCCCCGGTCTGTCGATGATCGGCACCTTTGGGGCGGCGCTGACCGTGGGACTGCGACGCGGTGGCCTGTTGCTATCATTGCTGGTTTTGCCACTTTATGTCCCGACACTGATCATGGGAGCGGATGCGGTCAGACGCGGGGCGGACGGGATGGCGGCGACAACGCCGCTGATGTTGCTCGGCGTAATCACATTAGGGTCAATTGCAGTGCTACCCTTCGCCACGGCTGCTGCATTGCGGGTTAATCTGCGTTAGACAGGCCCATGGCCTAGGGAGTTGATGGTACTGATGTCATTGTGGGAATACGCAAATCCAAAGAAGTTCATGGATTGGACACGACCTGTGCTGCCGTGGGTGGCAGGGGCGGCAGCGCTCTGTCTGGCGGTTGGATTGATCTGGGGGTTCTTTTTCACGCCTGATGATTTCCGTCAGGGATCGACGGTCAAGATCATCTATTTGCATGTCCCCGCAGCGCTAATGGCGATTAACGCGTGGTTGATGATGCTGGTGGCGTCACTGATCTGGATCGTGCGGCGGCATCACGTGTCGGCACTGGCAGCCAAGGCAGCGGCACCTGTCGGGATCACGATGACGCTGATCGCCTTGGTTACGGGTGCACTGTGGGGATCGCCGATTTGGGGAACATATTGGGAATGGGATCCGCGACTGACGTCATTCCTGATCCTGTTTCTGTTCTACCTCGGCTACATGGCACTGTGGTCCGCGATCGAGGATTCGGACACGGCGGCAGATCTGACATCGATCCTGTGCCTTGTGGGTTCAATTTTTGCGATCCTGTCACGCTACGCCGCGCAATTCTGGAGCCAAGGCCTGCACCAAGGCGCGTCACTGTCGTTGGATAAAGAAGAGAACGTGTCGGACGTGTTCTGGCAACCGCTGGTGATCACGATGATCGGCTTCGGGCTGCTGTTTGTGGCCTTAGTATTGCTGCGGACACGCATGGAGGTGCGGTTGCGCCGGATCAAAGCGCTAGAAGCGCGGGCAAGGAGAGCATGATGCCGGATTTAGGTGCCTATGCGTTCGAGATTTTGGCGTCCTACGGGATTTCGCTGGGCTTGTTAGGGGGGCTGATCGGCCTATCTATATGGCAAGGCCGCCGCGTGAAGGCGGCGTTGGAACGGATTGAAAAGAATGGCTAAAGTGTCACCTATGCTCGTTTTACCGCCTGTGATTTTTGCAGGGCTGGCAGGGTTGTTTCTTAGCGGGATGTTCCGCGAAAATCCAGGTCAATTGCCGTCGCAATTTGTCGGGCAAACGGCGCCCGCATTACCGGCAGAGGCGATCAACGGCGAGCCATTGTTGACGGTAGACGACCTGCAATCGGGCGAGGTCACAATCGTGAATTTCTGGGCCAGTTGGTGCCCGCCTTGCCGTGCTGAACACCCGTATTTGCTGGAACTCGATGCCGCAGGCTACCGCGTCGCCGGCATAAATTTCCGGGATTTGCAGGATCAAGCGACCGAATATTTGGAAGACGATGGTAATCCGTTCTTTGCCACGGGCTTTGATCCGCGTGGTCGGTCCGCGATTGATTGGGGCGTCACAGCACCGCCCGAGACATTCATCATCGGTGGCGATGGAACGGTCCTGCATCGGCACGTTGGGCCACTGGTAGGGTCGGTTGTTGAACAGCAGTTCTTGCCAGCGCTAGAGGCCGCGCTGGCCGAATAGGTTTGACCTGAATGACCTCAGCAGGGCTGAGGATTTCATGATTATGACGCGCGGGTCGCAGTGGTGCGGTCTGCAGTAGATTGCGTCGTTTGCCGCAGCGTTTCATGCCTCCGGCGGGGATATTTAGGACCAAAAGAAATGCAAAAGGCCCGCGTCAGACGCGGGCCTTTTCGTTTTTCCAGAGAGCGGGTTTTAGGCCGCTTTGGCGAGGTTACGCAGCACGTAGTGCAGCACACCGCCGTTTTCGATGTACTCAATCTCGACCGCTGTATCGATGCGGCAATTGACTGTGATCTCTTTCACGGTGCCGTCGCCCATCGTGATGGTCGCCGGTACGTTTTGCAAAGGCTCGATTGTGTCGAGGCCAGAGATCGCAACTGTTTCGTCACCTGTCAGGCCCAGCGATTTACGTGTATCGCCGCCAGTGAATTCGAACGGGATGACACCCATGCCAACGAGGTTGGACCGGTGGATACGTTCAAAGTTTTCAGCGATCACCGCTTTTACGCCCAGCAGGGCTGTGCCTTTAGCCGCCCAGTCACGTGAAGAGCCTGCACCGTATTGTTCGCCTGCGAAGACGACCAGCGGCGTGCCTGCTTCTTGATGCGCCATTGCCGCGTCAAAGATCGCTGCTTGGTTGCCATCTGGACCTTTTGTGTAGCCGCCTTCAACACCATCGAGCATTTCGTTCTTGATGCGGATGTTGGCGAAGGTGCCCCGCATCATGACCTCGTGGTTCCCGCGACGTGAGCCGTAGGAGTTGAATTCACGCACAGGCACCTGACGTTCGATCAGGTACTGCCCCGCAGGTGTTGTGTCCTTGAAAGACCCAGCAGGAGAGATGTGGTCGGTTGTGACCATGTCACCCAAGATCGCCATGACTTTCGCGCCGGACAGGTTGCTGATTTTGCCTGGATCCTTGGACATACCTTGGAAATAGGGCGGGTTTTGGATGTAGGTTGACGCAGCTGGCCAGTCGTATGTTTCAGAATCCGGTGTCTGAACGGCCTGCCATTTTTCGTCGCCTTTGAAGACGTCCGCGTATTTCTTGATAAACGCTTCGCGGGTCACTGTCTGTTCAACCAGATCGTTGATCTCTTGGTTGGTTGGCCAGATGTCTTTCAGGAAAACGTCGTTGCCGTCTTTATCCTGACCGATGGCATCAGTGGACAGGTTGATGTCCATGGTGCCAGCCAAGGCGTATGCGACGACCAGAGGCGGGGACGCGAGATAGTTCGCGCGTACGTCTGGTGAAATCCGGCCTTCGAAGTTCCGGTTACCGGACAGAACAGATGTCGCGACCAGATCGCCTTCGGCAATTGCGTCGGACAGTTCTTTCTGGATCGGGCCAGAGTTACCGATACACGTGGTGCAACCGTAGCCAACCAAGTTGAACCCGATTTTGTCGAGATCTTCTTGCAGGCCAGCGGCCTCAAGATATTCGGACACAACCTGTGAACCGGGTGCCAAAGACGTTTTGACCCAAGGTTTGCGATCCATGCCCAAAGCCGCCGCTTTACGTGCGACAAGGCCCGCGCCGATCATGACGTATGGGTTGGATGTGTTGGTGCAGGACGTGATGGAAGCGATGACAACTTTGCCTGATTCCATTGTGTAGTCTTCGCCAGCAACAGCCACTTCTTTGCCCATTGGACGTTTGAAGGTCTCTTCCATTTCTTTGGCGAATGCAGATTTCGCGCCAGTCAGTGCCACGTAATCTTGCGGACGCTTTGGACCTGAAATCGCAGGAACGATTGTGCCCATATCAAGCGACAATGTTGCTGTGTAGACGGGTGCGTAGTCCGCATCGCGCCAGAAACCGTTGGCTTTTGCGTATGCTTCGACCAAAGCGATCCGGTCTTCGTCACGGCCAGTATTGCGCAAGTAACGCAGTGTTTCGCCATCAATTGGGAAGAAGCCACACGTCGCACCGTATTCTGGTGCCATGTTTGCGATTGTTGCACGGTCTGCCAGTGGCAGACGGTCCAAACCTTCGCCGTAGAATTCAACGAATTTGCCGACAACGCCCATTTCGCGGAGCATTTCGACGACTTTCAGCACAAGGTCGGTGCCTGTTGTGCCTTCGACCATTTCGCCTGTCAGCTCAAAGCCAACAACTTCTGGGATCAGCATGGACACGGGCTGACCAAGCATCGCGGCTTCAGCTTCGATACCGCCAACGCCCCAACCAAGAACGGCCAAACCGTTGACCATGGTTGTGTGGGAATCAGTCCCGACGAGCGTGTCAGGGTAAGCCACTTCAACGCCGTTTTGGTCAGTGTCTGTCCAAACAGTCTGCGCGAGATATTCAAGGTTTACCTGGTGACAAATACCTGTGCCCGGAGGAACAACGCGGAAGTTGTTAAAGGCTTTCTGACCCCATTTCAGGAATGTGTAGCGTTCGAGGTTCCGTTCGTATTCACGGTCCACGTTCATCTGGAACGCACGTGGGTTGCCGAATTCGTCGATCATCACAGAGTGGTCGATGACCAGATCAACAGGGTTCAGCGGGTTGATCTGCTGGGCGTCACCGCCAAGCGCCACAATACCGTCGCGCATCGCTGCAAGGTCAACAACAGCTGGAACGCCGGTGAAATCCTGCATCAGTACGCGGGCAGGGCGGTACGCGATTTCAATCGGGTTCTTGCCGCCTTTGACAGCCCAATCAGAAAACGCCTTGATATCGTCTGTTGAAACGGAAAAACCGCCGTCTTCGAAACGCAGCAGGTTTTCAAGGACCACTTTCAACGCGGCTGGCAGCTTGGAAAAATCGCCAAGGCCTGCGGCTTCTGCAGCTTCGATAGAATAATAGTCGATGGACTTGCCACCAACGGTCAGGGTTTTACGGGTTTTGGCTGTATCTGTGCCAACGGTTACAGTCATGGCTGTCCCTTTCAAATGAGGAAGATTTGGCTTGATTGGCTTTTGCACCAAGGGGTGCGGAGGATCAAGGGTTAATTTGTATACCGTTGCACACAATGACGCGTGACGGTTGTAAAAACCGTGGCATTCGGGTCGCCACTGGCAAGTATGACATGTTGCTCGCGATTGGTTGATTGGCCTGTGTGCCAGTTAATCCTTAGATGTGTGTCCATAGCCAAAAGAAGAGAATCCCTATGCGCCACCTTTTGCGGACTGCCGCCTTGATGACGACCTGCTTTGCAGCACCGGCTTTGGCCGATATGTCGCCTGTTGTGGTTGAACTTTATACGTCGCAAGGCTGCTCCTCTTGTCCGCCGGCAGATGAGATGCTGACCGAATTGGCCGCACGTGACGACGTTATCGCATTGGCGTTACATGTTGATTACTGGGATTACATTGGTTGGGTCGATGAATTCGCGGATCCTGCATACACCCAACGCCAACAAGATTATGCCCGCGCGGCAGGTGAAACGACGATCTATACGCCGCAGTTCGTGATAGCAGGGCAGGACATCGTTATCGGCGCACGTGGCATGGATGTGGCTGATCTAATCGCCGCACGCCGAATCGAAGACCAGCCTGTTGATGTGGATCTGACGTGGACCGAAGACACGCTGAGCATTACAGCCCAGATGGACGATGCGCCGGCTCCAGATGGCTATGTTGTGCAACTGGCGCAGATTTTGCCGGTCCAATCTATCGACATTCAACGTGGTGAAAACGCTGGAAAAACAATCCAGTATTCCAACGTCGTGCAGTCGATCACTGTTCTTGGACAGTGGGACGGCGTGGAACCGATCAGTTTCGAAGCCGATGTGACCGACGCTGATCAAGTCGCAGTTATCGTGCAACGTGGCACAAACGGTCCGGTCGCAGGTGCGGCCAAACTGATCAACTAGTCGCAGGCTTACCCTTAGGCTGCTTCCAACGTCGGTGAACCCAGAACCATTGCGCGGGGGTCGCAGTAACCCGTGCTTCCAGTCGTTTGGTCATTTCCGTCATCATGACTTCTGGCGTGTCCGGCGCGATAGGCGCTTCGACATGAACGTCAAAGCTCAGGCCGTCGTCTTTGCGAATACCGAAATAGGGAATCACGATTGCCCCCAGCCGCAAGGCGAGGTCAGCGGCAGAGGTCGCAGTACGCGCAGGATGCCCCAGAAACGGCAGGTTGATGCCGCCGCTGTTGGCCACGTCGAACAATAGCGTCGCCATACCACCTGATTTCAGATGTTTGGCAAAGCCAATCGTGCCTTGGCGACCCTGCGCAAAGACAGGTCCCCCCCATGACGACATGGTTTTGGCATAGTGGGCGTTGAAGTAGGGGTTCGCCATCGGACGATAAAGCCCGCCAATGGTCAGGCCAGTTTGTGTCAGCACATGACGCGGCGCTTCGTGATTGCCGATATGGCCCGTGACAAAGATGACAGGTGTTTTGGATTCGCGGGCCCGTGCCAGCGCATCGAGACCTTCGCCGACCGGAACCGTATCCGACAGCCGTTGCCCGAATTCCCGCCAAGAATAGTTTTCAATCAACGTGCGGCCAAAGTTGTCGCAAACGGCGGTGGCCATCACCCGACGCTCTGCAGGTGACTGATCTGGATAAATTTTCGCAAGGTTCGTTTCAGCGCGAGTGCGGTAGCTGGTGAGCGGGCCAATCCCGTTCGCCATGATCCGGCCCATCGCACGAACGCGCTTTTCATACGGCAATTGCATGACCGTGCCCAACAGGCCGCGCAACACGCGATCTGTCAGCCAATCTGCATGGGAAGGGGCGCGGTCTGCCATCGGGATTAACGCGGGCTCCGCGCGATACCTGTACCGATCATGCTGTCACGGGTGACTAGTGCAGCAAGCGCCGCCTCAGACATGTCTTCTGTGCCAGCGGGGCGGGCAGGGATCACGACGTAGCGCATATCAGCGGTGCTATCGTGGACCCGAACTGTCACGTCATCCGGCAAGGTCACGCCAAATTCAGCCAAAACAGAACGCGGTTCGCGGACGGTGCGGGACCGGTATGCCCGCGATTTATACCAATCCGGAGGAAGGCCCAGCAGATTGCGTGGGTAACAAGAACACAGCGTGCAAACGACGATATTGTGGACGTCAGCAGTGTTCTCCACCGCGATCAATTTCATCGGCCCGATATCGAAGCCCATCTCGCTCGCGGCTTTCGATCCATCCGCAAGCAGCCTTTCACGAAAGGCGGGATCGACCCAAGCGCGGGCAACAACGGCCGCGCCGTCTGCCGGACTACGCGCATCCATTGCTTCGATTTGTGTGGCGATCTCTGCGGGTGTTGTCACACCCTTGTCGATCAAGATCTCACGGATCGCGATTTCCATCTGTTGCCAGTAGGTGAGCGTCGTGTCCTGATCTGGACGATAGGGATGACCTGAAGGCGATAGGTGGTCATGGTCGTGATGATCATGTGGCATCGTCAGTGATCCTTTCGAGCCAATGTGCGTAGATTTCTGCTTCAAGAATGTCTGTCGGGTTTTCGGCGGCGTCGCCCCAAACCTCGGCCATGTCAAAACGCACGCGCAACAATTGGCCCGGTTGCGCCGCGATCCCGTAGGCAAGGTCTTCGGGGTTTGCAAATGGCCCGAGTGTGCGTTCAACGACACCACTTTTGCCGCGCAGATAATAGGGTGTGCGAACGTGACCAGGTGGGATATCTGTCTTCACCCGCACGTGTTCGTGGGGGCTGAAACTATTCACTTGCTGCGTCCCCGTAGGTAGCGCCACGCGATGCAACTTCGGTCATCTTTTGCGCAAGTTCTGCTGTCGTATAAATACCGCCTTCGATCAAGTTCTGATTGATCGACATGATCCAACGCTCATAATACGTCATCTGATCAAAGCTTTCGACGGGCATGTCTTCAAGGACACGGCGCAGGCCGTCCACCGTGAAATGCCCCTTGGTCGAACACAAGACCATCAACGCATCAACGCGCTTTTCCCAGATTGCGAAGTCATGCGACGCATCCGGAACGGGACCAGCGGCGTCGCCGCCCATGTCGTGCCAACGTCTGCCGATTTGTGGTGTCTTATCTGTCATTTGGCAACGATACCTGAGGATAGCGCAGACTGTCCATCACCGATCCCGCGTCAGGGTCTATTCGTCGTCTTCATCGTCCGTGGATTGATAGGTGATCCCGCCGTCTTCGGCCAAGGTACGGATCGCGGTCGTGACGACATTCATCGCCGCTTCGCCAGTTTTACGTTTTACGGGGCCCATTTCGTCAACCGCTTCGCGAATTGATCCGGCCATTCGTTGCGACATATTCGCGAGAATGTATTCGGCCCCCGCGGCTTCGTCGTCGGATCCGGCAAGTGCTGCTGATATGGCGACGTTCAGTTCGTCCGCATCAACGGCGCGAATACAGACAGGGACATCGGTTCCTTTGATCCGTGTCGCGATGTCCGCGAATGTGAAAATGTTCTTGCGGACATCATCTGCAAATTTGGGGTCATCGCCATTCAACGACGTCAGCACGTCTTCGCGGGTGGCGGCAGGGCTGGTGTTCAAGATCGCGCCAAGGCGTGCATCCGGCCCACGATTGAACGCAATCGTCGATTTCTCACAATGATCGCGCATCAACGCCTTGCCAATCTTCAGGACTGCATCGGGAGAAACGGACGATGTTTGAGACATACCAAAACTGATCCGCCGCGCGCGTTCACCAGGCAGTTTTCCCAAAACTTCAGCGGCCTTTGCGACCGGCAGTTTAGATAGAACAATTGCGCCGATATGCGTGCTTTCGGCTTCCATCAGCGTAACAAGATCGTCTTCTGACAGGGCCGTCACCATTGGCCATGGATCACCATTTTGGGCAGCAATGATTTCTGCGCGCAGCCGTTCGGCCAGATCAGGGCTGATCTGGTCACCAAGCGCATCAAGCGCTTGCAGCGTGCTGCCGGGTGCGACAAGACCGATTGAATCCAGTTCTTCCAGAAACTCTGCCGCGACCTGTTCGACCGTTGATTTGTCGACAAGCCGAATAGCGCCAAGTTCGTGCGCCAACGCCGCTTGCAGCTTTTCCGGCATACGGGTCAGGGGAATCCCGTTCCCATCGCGGAAAAGCATTTGAACGATCAATGCAGCCTTGCGCCGACGCGTAAGGCCAGCGGGCGGGGTGGGGGATGCGGAGGATAATTGGCCAAGCTGTTGCATGGCCTTGTTGTCTCACTTCGTCCTAAACAAAGTGTAAAGACAATCAGTCATTTGCAGGGTGTGTATAAAGAATCGACATCTCTTTCAGCGCAGCCGCTGTTTCAGGCGAAAGCGCCTGTAGATTGTCTGTCAGCGCATGCATTTCGTGCAGATGGCCCATGATTTCATCAGTCTCGGCCTGCGTAAAGTCACGGTCAGGACGGGCAAACGCGCAGATGCTTGGGCTTGCGTCTTCGCCAACGGCGCATGCGATCCCGTATTTCAGGCCGTGCTCTGCAGCCGCTTTGAAGACGCCAGCAACATCCAAGTCAGCCAATTCGGCCCAAGTGCGGGATCCACGGTTTTCAAACCCCCAATGCACAGCCGGATCCGTCATGACGTAACCGTTCTGGGAATAGTGGTCCAACCACTTCTTTTCGTATGTCTGGAACAAGAAAGTCGGGGTCGTATAGCGGATGTGCAAGGCCAAAGCGTAGCCAGAAGGCGACAAGACCTTCAGCTCTGCTAATTTCGCTTTTATTTCAGCCTGTCCAGCCATAATATCGCACTCGCTTTATAGTTGCCTGTATGACGTTTCAGTATATACAGGCCCAAACCTACCTGTGTGGCGCATGTTACCCGAGATGTCGTGTTTGTGTTAGTGCTTTTTGAGGGTTCGGCTCAATAGGATAATTGATGGAACGGCTCCTTAGTTCTGATGACCTCAACCAGCTTGCGCCCGCAGGGTTCCATATTGCGTTGCGTATCGGTTTTGCTTTTCCGCTCGAAGAACAAAATGCTTTCCCGCCACCATGGGTCGAACACTACACAATGCAGCGGTTTATGCTGTTCGATCCGGTTATTAGATGGGTCTACAGCAGTTCAGCAGCCGCGATTCGCTGGAGCGAAATTGAACTAGAAGACCCGCGTAAGGTGCTCGCCCAAGCACAGACATTTGGGCTGCGATATGGGGCCACTGTATCGGTCACGGATAAGGTTCAAAAAGGTTTACGATCCTTCGGGTCGTTTGCACGAAATGATCGCGAATTTACAGACCTCGAGATCCGGCTTCTGAACGCATTTATCCAACGACGTCATGAGGAAACAGCACCTCCGTCAAACCTGACCCGCGCCGAACTTGAAGTGCTTCAAATGATTAAAAACGGCGAACGGATTAAGCAGATCGCACATGAATTAGGCGTCAGCGAAGGTGCCATCAAGCAGAGGTTGAAGAACGCGAAGCTGAAACTGGATGCCAAAACGGGGCCTCAGGCCGCAGCTTTGGCCAGTCAGTTTGGACTAATTTAGTTCCAAATTTAGTTGATTTTTGAAAACTGGGAATGTTTCTAACTGGTTAATAGTAATGGCTGTTAAGACCTATTAACTATAAAATTATTTATAAACTTTCCTAAAATGCTATGCGTTGACTCTCTAAAGTGGAGAGGGAACCATGGAAAATATTACGTTTAAACTTGCGGACATGCACCAACATGGTGCTGCTTTTTTTGAATTTCTTGCCCTGCGAAAGAAGTTCTTCGTCGATAATCTTGGGTGGGATATCCCCCATGACGAATCACATGAGATGGATCAATATGACAACCCACAGGCGAGTTATTCGCTTGTTTTGAAAGATGGAATGGTGATTGGTGGGGCGCGGGTGATGCCTACAACATCACAATGGGGCACGCATACATATATGCTGCGTGACGCAGTCCAGGGGAAATTGATCGATATTCCAGCCAACATCATGGGGCGCGATATTGTCGACGCGGACATGTGGGAATGTACCCGTCTTGTGATGTGCGACAGCGTCCGGACACATGCCGAACGCAGCACATGTTTGCGCATGATCGTGGATGGGCTGATTGATCTGGCCAACGAAAAAGGCGCGACCAAACTGATGTGTCTGTCCACCTTGGCGATGATGCGCGCACTGCGTCAGCTTGGCTATGATGCGGAACGTATGGGTGACACGTATCTCAATGATGGCGATGGCCGCCGTTACGCCGTTCTGGGCATGTCAGCCGCGCGTCAGACCGCCTTTGTGCCGAAAGCTACGCACCGCCCGCAGCCACAGCCACTACACGCGCCGTCAAAGGTGTAACGGTGCGAGGTTTAACGAGTTTTCGGTCATGTGCGCGGTATAACAAAAGAAACGGGAGGCAATCTGCTGCCCCCCGTTTATCTGTTTAACTTGTTGTTTCAGCGACGCAGGTGTTTGCGTCCGCGTCAAAAACCATACCTTCAGCGCATGATATTGCCGCTTGCTGATCTATCGCATGGGAGCCATGGCACCCTTGGGCGAAGGCCGCCACAGGCGAGATGGCAATGAAAAGGGCGGCGATAGTCAATTTGATCTTCATCGTTCACTCCTATTTGTTTCCGTAGGGGAATCTTAGCAGCAAATCCATAAAAGTCACGTTGACGTTTCGCCGACCGCTTAGCCGAAGACCCGTTTGAAGATCGTGTCGACGTGTTTAGTATGGTAGCCAAGGTCGAATTTCTCTTTGATCTCGTCTTCAGACAAGGCCGCAAGAACGTCGGCATCACCAAGCAATTCTGTTTGGAAATCTTTGCCTTCTTCCCAAACTTTCATCGCATTGCGCTGCACCAGTTTGTAGCTGTCTTCACGGCTGACACCAGCCTGTGTCAGAGCCAGTAGAACCCGCTGGGACATCACGAGGCCGCGGAATTTGTTCATGTTGGCCAGCATGTTGTCCGGGTAGATCACCAGCTTTTCGATCATGCCTGCCAGACGGTTCAGCGCAAAGTTCAGCGTAATCGTTGTGTCCGGACCAATCGCGCGTTCCACAGAGGAATGCGAAATATCGCGTTCGTGCCACAGCGTGACGTTTTCAAGGGCAGGGGTGACGGACATACGCACCAAACGCGCAAGACCCGTCAGGTTTTCAGTCAGCACAGGGTTACGCTTGTGCGGCATCGCAGAAGAACCTTTTTGGCCCTTCGAGAAGAACTCTTCAGCTTCAAGCACTTCAGTACGCTGCATGTGGCGGACTTCGGTCGCGATGTTTTCCATGGAAGACGCAATCACACCCAACGTGGCAAAGAACATCGCGTGACGGTCGCGTGGGATCACCTGTGTGGAAATCGGCTCAGGTTTCAGGCCCATCTTTTCGCAAACGTGCTCTTCGACGCTTGGATCAATGTTTGCAAACGTACCAACCGCACCAGACACAGCACCAGTCGCGATTTCTTCGCGGGCCAGTTTCAGACGGGCAAGGCCGCGATCCATTTCGGCGTAGAAGCGCGCGAATGTCAGACCCATTGTGGTTGGTTCCGCGTGGATACCGTGGGACCGACCGATGCGAACGGTTTCTTTATGCTCGATCGCACGGTCCTTCAGAGCTGCAAGAACACGTTCCATGTCCTTGATCAGAATGTCGGATGCGCGCACCAGCTGGACGTTGAATGTGGTGTCCAGAACGTCGGACGATGTCATGCCTTGGTGTACAAAACGGGCTTCGTCATTGCCGACGATATCCGCAAGGTGCGTCAAGAACGCGATGACGTCGTGCTTTGTCACCGCTTCAATCGCGTCAATCGCGGCCACGTCGAACTCAACATCCTTGGCTTTCCAGACCGCGTCCGCGTTTTCCTGCGGGATCACACCAATGGCAGCTTGGGCGTCACAAGCGTGGGCCTCGATCTCGTACCAGATGCGGAACTTGGTGGCTGGCTCCCAAATGGCAGTCATTTCGGGGCGAGAGTAACGTGGGATCATGGGATCATGGCCTTTTGTGAATGGGCAACAGCGTATCCGCGCGTCATAAAGGGCCGCGACCTAAGGCTCAAGTGCCGTTAGGTCAGAAGAACAAGGGCAGGGACGAAGATGTTAAAAGCGGCTGATTTCGCGGGCGATTGGCAGTTAGACCGCACGATCACGGATCGGCACGGCGGAATGGATGGCACTTTGCAGGGGCTAGTGACACTGTCAGGGCAGGGTGATGCACTGCGCTACGAAGAAACGGGGCGGCTGAAACTGCAAAGCGGACCGGTGATGCAAGCGACGCGGGCTTACCTTTGGACGTTTGAAGAGGCACGCGTGGTCGTGCGATTTGCGGATGGCGCTGATTTTCACAGCTTCATTCCGGAAGGAAAGGTGCCGGGGACGACGCATCTGTGCGGTGAAGATTTGTATGACGTGACCTATGATTTCCGCGCTTGGCCCGCCTGGACAGCGACGTGGTCGGTGCGCGGACCGCGTAAGGATTACACATCTGTGTCGCATTACAGCCGATAGGTTTCGACGCAAACATCTTGCAAGTGCAGCATCGCTCGGGCAATAAGTTCCGCAACGTATAACAAAGCGGGGGAAAGCCTGATGGCATTCGCACTCAACGACAAAGTTCTCATCGACACATTTGCCAATAACGAAGGCGCAATGCGCCGCGCCAAACAAGCGATCATGGTGATCCTTGGTGTGGCTGTGCTGGCCCTGACCGCAAAGATGCAGTTCTTCATCCCAGGCAATCCTGTGCCTGTGACACTGACAACATTCGCAGTGCTGACAATCGGCGCAGGCTATGGCGCACGTTTGGGCGCGCTGACCATCGCGGGCTACCTCGCAATCGGCGCGATGGGTTTTGACGTATTTGCTGGGTCTTCCGCTGAAAAAGCTGGCCTTGTTTACATGATGGGCGGCACTGGCGGTTACCTTGTTGGGTACATGCTGGCGGCACTGGCCCTGGGTGTTGCGGCGCGCAAAGGCTGGGACCGTAACGTTGTGACCATGGGTCTGGCGATGCTCGTGGGCTCTGCGCTGATTTACATCCCCGGCCTGCTGTGGCTGCACCAGTTCGCATCCGGTTGGGAGCAGACGCTGGCATGGGGTATCACACCATTCCTGATCGGTGACGCGCTGAAACTGGCACTGGCGGCATTGATCGTACCAGCGCTGTGGAAGCTGATCGGCAACGCACGCACATAAGCAAACCTTGGTTTGAAACAATTGAAAGGCGCAGCCGTTGGCTGCGCCTTATTTTATTCTGGTACCTGTTGCGACTGGACACGGGAATAACGTGGGCCAGTGGGCGTTTTCGAGTTCTGCATGCCTCCGGCGGGGATATTGGAAGCCAAAAGAAGTGGATTAACCCAGTTTTGTGACCACTTCATTGGTGCGTTCCAAGGTTTTGTGGACCGGACATTTATCTGCGATTTCCAACAGGCGGGCCTTTTGTTCTTCGTCCAGATCACCGGTGAGGTGGATCGTTCGTGTGAAGCAGTCGATCTTGTTGCCCGCTTTGCTGTCGCTTGCGTGGCATTTGCCGTGGTCGACATCGACTGAGATACCATCCACTGGCCAGCCTTTGCGTCGCGCATACATCCGGATCGTCATCGATGTGCACGCACCTAGCCCCGCAGAGACCAGACCGTAGGGCGTCGGTCCAGTGTTCGTGCCGCCGACTTTGACCGGTTCGTCCGCGACCATCGTGTGATCGCCGACTTGGATGGTCTGGGCGAAACTATCGGGGCTGGTTTCTGTGACGCGTAAGGTGCCCTCTGGCGCTTTGGCGGCCTGTGTTCCGACCGGAGCGGGCAGGTAGCGGCGTGACCACGTCGTGATGACATCAACCGCGTAGGCCGCGTCTGCGGGTTTGCTGAGCAGGTGATCGGCATCGTCGAGTGTCACGAAGCTTTTAGGGTGTTTA
The DNA here is from genome assembly GCF_055809435.1 of Yoonia sp. D2-7. Classification (NCBI taxonomy): domain Bacteria; kingdom Pseudomonadati; phylum Pseudomonadota; class Alphaproteobacteria; order Rhodobacterales; family Paracoccaceae; genus Yoonia; species Yoonia sp. D2-7. Next base: position 1,607,619 of record NZ_CM147912.1, read on the forward strand.
GCGCCAAGGAAAATCTCGCCGGCATTTTCAATACCTACGACGTGGTCGCGCGGGGCATGAAGCACCAGCAGGGCGGCGTTCAGTTTGGCCAAGGCAGGCTGCAGGTTTGCGGCAGCCACATCATCGACAAAACCCTGTCCGATATTCAGCGGACGCCCGCCAAGCTGCACTTCGGCGACACCGTGTTCTGCGATGCTTGCCAGTGCTGCCCCGAAGTTGTGGGTGACATGACCCGGATCGGCTGGGGCACCGATGGTCACAACGCCTTTGATCGACGGCATGTCAGGCGCTGCACGCAGGACAGCCGCACCGCCCAGTGAATGCCCGATCAACAGCGTCGGCGTCAGGCCGCGGCGATCCAGTTCGGCCGCGGCTGCATGCAGGTCCGCGACGTTAGAGCTGAACGTCGTAGTCTCGAACGCGCCTTCGGAATGGCCGAGCCCTGTGAAATCAAACCGCAGCACAGCGATGCCGTTATCCGCAAGCCCGCTCGCCAAACGACGCGCGGCTACGATTTCCTTGGAGCAGGTAAAGCAATGCGCGAAAAGCGCCACAGCCCGTGGCGTTCCATTTGGCATATCAAGCCGCGCGGCAAGCATATGGCCTGCGTGGCCGGCGAAAGTGAATTTTTCGGATGTCATATGTGTCTTTCCCGTTCCTTGGGGCCCGTTGCCGGGTCATCGTTCTGCGTTGGGTCATAGGTGGCGTTTGGACGCGGGCGGTGCAATCTTTGCGTGGGCTTGTCACGCAATGGTGACGTTTGTGTCTGTCTTGGGTAGATAGTTTCCATGACGATGATCCTTGGCCAAATCCCTGAAAACCAACGCCAAGCGGCGGCTGCGCGCCTGCCTGGGATACAGCCCGTTGCGGGGATGGATTGGATTACAACAGACGGTTCCTATGCGGATCAGATCGCATTGAAACAGACGTTACGCGCGGAACGGCCCACGGACGTCCTGCGCCAATTGCCGGAAGCAGACGACGCGGCGGCTGAACTACTGGTCGAGGTTTTGAAGCTGCTGAAACACCGCGCCGGTTTTGATGTCTTGGCGACAAAAGTCATCTGTCCGGACGGGCGGTATGTCGACACGTCCGGCGCGCCCTTGCAAGTGCTGTCGCAGCTCCTGCAAGAGGATTTGGTGATCCATCAGCCCATGGGTGACGTGCACGGAATGACCGCCGCATTGCTCTGTTTTCCGGCGTCTTGGACGCTGGCGCAGAAGATCGGCAAACCGCTGACCGCGATCCATAATCCGGTACCGGAATACGACGCTAACCTTGCGAAACGTGTGCAGCGGTTGTTTGACGGGATCCAGGTCGGGCGACCGCTCTGGCGTGCCAACCTGCTACGGTACGACGATCCGGCGTTGTATCAACCACGGACGGAAGGCAACCCACGCCCCGTCGGCACAGCGCAAAGCCTTTATGAACGCAGCGAACGTCAGACGTTGTTCCGGCTCCCGCAGACCCGCGCCGTGGTCTTTGCGATCCACACGGTCGTCGCCCTTGCGTGAAACGTGATGGACGGGGCGCGGCGGCTGTTCTACCTCTGGACCAACAGTTGAAGGAGCCCGAAATGGTCGTCACGCTTTCCCACATCCAAGCCGTTCATGCGGCGATCAAACCCTCGACGATTGAAACGCCTATGGTCAAGGCCACGCGGCTATCGCAGCATCTGGGCGTTGATCTGTACCTCAAGCTTGAAAACCTCCAGCACACGAACGCGTTCAAGGCGCGGGGGGCATTGGCGAAATTGCTGACGCTGTCGGACGCTGCGAAAAAGGCGGGTGTGATTGCCTGTTCGGCTGGGAACCACGCGCAAGGACTGGCCTATCACGCCAATCGTCTGGGCATTCCTGCGGTGATCGTGATGCCCGAAGGGACGCCGTTTAACAAAGTGAAGCGAACCAAAGACATGGGAGCCGAGGTCGTGATCCACGGCGTAGGTTTTGACGATTCCGTGCAGTTCACGCTGGATATGGCAGAGGAAAAAGGGATGACCTTTGTGCATCCATTTGATGATCCAGAGGTCGTGTCGGGGCAGGGCACCGTAGCGCTCGAAATGTTGGCGCAGGAACCTGATCTGGATGCGATTGTGGTGCCTATCGGCGGCGGTGGGCTAATTGCGGGGATGGCCACGGCGGCGAAGGGATTAAAGCCACAGATCGAAGTGATTGGGGCACAGGCGCATTTGTTTGACGCGGCTAAGGCAAACTTTGATCAATCCAGCACACATTTCGGTGGTGCGACTTTGGCCGAAGGGATCGCAGTGAAAGCACCTGCGGAGGCAAACCTCGCCGTGATCCGCGATCTGGTGGACCGCGTGGATGCGGCAACCGAGGTCGAGATCGAACAGGCCGTGTTTGACCTGCTGTCGGTGGAAAAACTCGTGGCCGAAGGGGCGGCGGGCGCGGGCCTTGCGGTGATTAAAAACAACCTCGACAAATTCGCGGGCAAGAAGGTCGGCCTGCTGATCTGTGGGGGCAACATCGACAGCCGTGTGCTGTCCACGCTGATCGTGCGGGGGCTGATGCGGGACGGTCGGATCACACGACTGGTGTTCGAAATCGCAGACACGCCGGGGCAACTGTCCAAGATTTCACAGATCATCGGGGACGCAGGGGCCAACGTGATCGAAGTGATCCACCAACGCATGATGCAATCGGTATCGCTGAAACAAGCGGAGCTGGAAGTGGTGATCGAAGCGCGGGACCAGTTCCATGTGGACGAGATATTGGGGGTGCTGGAGGGGGCCGGGTTAAGGGTGCGGGTGGTTTGAGCGGTGGCGGTGTGCTCGAACTCTCGAGTACCATTCTAGCAAGACTAGAGATTTTTTAGTACAGTAACGAGAAAGATTTTCTATGATTTTTAGAAGAATTGCTTTTGCACTTGCAACAGTATTGTTCGCTCCAACGATCGCGCTTGCTGATTGTAAGACGGCTGAAGAAATGCTGGACTTCCCAAAGTCCGCACTCAATGGGGTAGAGCCTTGCGACCGACTTAGCACGATCTTTTTGCGCTACAATGAGATATCATCCCGGGCTAGGTTTTCGATCGGGACGTTGGCACAAGCCGATTACATCTACTATGTCTTGTTCAAATCAAGTGTCCTCTCTGAGCCTTCCGTCATGGGCAAAGGCGTGATACTGATGAGCGCGCTCGCGGTCTTGCCGGAAAATGATACGGTAAGGTCAGCTGCCTATAAGTTTGCGATCCTACGAGAGTATGCTCGCCTTTCCCCCGATGAGGCGACGACACTAAGTAATCACGTCAACGCTTTGGCATTTGCCTTGAAATCAAGCTTCGAGAACTCAGGATTTGAAAATGTGGCTGCGTTAGATTGTTTCATTGATGCAGACATTCCAAATTTGAGCGTGGAAACAGTTCTCGGCTCCAAATTTTTCGAAGACTGTGTGACGCAGCACCATTAATGCATGGACCTGACGGGGACTTATTACGATTGGCCTTTTGAGCCGTTAGGCGAAAAGAAAGTGAATGCAACAAAGTCACTAAAAAAGGGCGCCCCGCTTGGGACGCCCTTCTTAATTTCAAGCCTCTGCCAAATTAGCAGGAGTAGTACAGCTTGTATTCCATTGGGTGTGGTGTGTGCTCGTAGGCGTACACTTCTTCCCATTTCAGGTCCATGTAGCCCTGCAGCTGGTCTTTGGTGAATACGTCACCAGCGATCAGGTAATCATGGTCTGCTTCGAGAGCTTCCAGCGCTTCGCGCAGGGACCCACAAACAGTTGGGATTTCAGCCAGCTCTTCTGGTGGCAGATCGTAAAGATCTTTGTCAGATGCTGCACCCGGGTCGATTTTGTTTTTGATGCCGTCAAGGCCAGCCATCATCAGTGCTGCGAAGCACAGGTATGGGTTGGCTGCTGGATCAGGGAAACGTGCTTCGACGCGTTTTGCCTTGGGGGATTCGGCCCAAGGAATACGGACACAACCGGACCGGTTAGACGCAGAGTAGGCGCGCAGAACTGGTGCCTCAAAGCCCGGGATCAAACGCTTGTAAGAGTTTGTGGACGGGTTTGTGATCGCGTTCAGAGATTTCGCGTGCTTCAGGATACCACCGATGAAGTACAGGGCTTCCTGTGACAGATCAGCGTATTTGTCGCCTGCGAACAATGGCTTGCCATCTTTCCAGATGGACATGTTCACGTGCATACCTGTGCCGTTATCGCCAGCGATTGGCTTTGGCATGAATGTCGCGGATTTGCCGTAGGCTTGGGCTACGTTGTGCACAACGTATTTGTACTTCTGGATCTCGTCAGCTTGGTGCGTCAGCGTACCAAAGATCAGGCCCAGTTCGTGCTGGCAAGACGCCACTTCGTGGTGGTGCTTGTCGACCTTCATGCCCATGCGCTTCATTGTAGAAAGCATCTCGCCGCGCATGTCTTGTGCGTCGTCGATTGGGTTCACAGGGAAGTAACCACCCTTAACGCCCGGACGGTGGCCAGTGTTGCCCATTTCGTATTCTGTGTCTGTGTTCCATGCACCGTCAAGCGCATCAACTTGGTAGGACACTTTGTTCATGGACACTTGGAAGCGCACGTCGTCGAAGACGAAGAATTCTGCTTCTGGGCCGAAGAATGCTTGGTCACCGATACCGGAAGAGATCAGGTAAGCTTCTGCTTTTGCAGCGGTGCCGCGTGGGTCACGTGTGTAGCTTTCGCCAGTGTCCGGCTCAACAACGTTACAGTGAATGCAAAGTGTTTTCTCAGCGTAGAAAGGGTCAAGGTAGACGCTTTCAGCTTGTGGCATCAGTTTCATGTCGGACTGATCGATGGATTTCCAACCCGCGATGGAAGACCCGTCAAACATGAAGCCTTCTTCGAGGAAGTCTTCGTCAACCAGATCAGAGACCACAGTCACGTGCTGCAGTTTGCCGCGCGGGTCTGTGAAGCGCACGTCGACGTATTCAACGCCTTCGTCCTTGATCATTTTGAGAACAGCTTTGTTGTCCATCGATATGTCCTTTTGTTTCGTGTCGTGTGTTAGGTGTGTGTTGGTCGGTAGGGCGGCTCAGTGTGCCGCGCCTTAGAGTGCGTCGTCGCCGGATTCGCCAGTACGGATACGGATCGCTTGCTCAACAGGGGAGACAAAGATCTTACCGTCGCCGATTTTGTCTGTTTTCGCAGCACCGATGATAGCCTCAACAGCCGCATCGACTTGATCATCAGCCAAAACGATCTCGATTTTCACTTTCGGGAGGAAATCAACAACGTATTCCGCGCCACGGTACAATTCGGTGTGGCCTTTCTGACGGCCGAAACCTTTGACTTCGACGACGCTGAGACCTTGGACGCCTACGTCTTGCAAAGCTTCTTTCACTTCGTCGAGTTTGAATGGCTTAATAATGGCTTCGATCTTTTTCATAGGCCCGCGACTCCCCTTGATATATTCAGTGATGCTCAGATCATTTCTGTTGCGGAGGAACAATTGACGCGCCAAGTTTGCGTCATATCCACCCTCCAAAAAACTAGGTGTGCCTAATTTTTAATCACATAGACGCCATAATGTGCGGTTTGTAAACATAAGGTGCCAGATAAATGACCGAACTCTTAACTGCAGCCCAAATGCGCGCCATTGAACAAGCTGCGATCGACAGTGGTGAGGTCACAGGGCTGGAGCTGATGGAACGGGCCGGGCAGGGTGTTGTCGATGCGGTTTTTGCTGAATGGCCACAGCTTGCGCCTGCGGCGGGCACAGCGTGGGGGCCAGCCCCGTCGCCATTGTCACTCGGACCAATGGCGCAACAAAGGCGACCCCCGAGATATTTAGGACCAAAAGAAGAGGTAAAGCGACGTGCCGTAGTGCTATGTGGCCCAGGGAATAACGGCGGCGATGGGTTTGTTGTGGCTCGGTTATTGCATGGGCTTGGCTGGGAAGTGCAGGTATTTTTGTATGGCGATGCCGGAAATTTATCACCGGATGCGCGGGTGAATTATGAGCTGTGGTGTGTTCTGGGGGAGGTCTTGCCGCTGGATGATCAATTCACGGGTTTTCGGGAAGGTGAGCCTGACATTTATATCGATGCTTTGTTTGGGACCGGGCTCTCAAGGCCCATTGCTGGCTTGGGCAAAATATTGCGTCATCTGTGCGATTGTTCCGATGCTGGCGCTGCTCTTTCTCTGGACGAACGGCGTCCGTTTTATCCGCCTGTCGTCGCGGTTGATGTCCCGTCAGGGTTTTGTGCAGATAGCGGGCGAAGCATTGTTGCTGCGGATTTCGATCTTTGTGGTGGCGCGCGAGCTTGCTGCGTTGCAGCTGATCTTACGGTTACTTTTCACAAGCCGAAGGTGGGGCATTTTCTAGAATATTGTGCACAGCATAGCAGGAAAATAAGTGTTGTTGATCTTGGCCTCGATGATCGAACGTCCCTGTCATTAGATGATATCGTAAGCACCGATAATCGTACGTGGTCTGTGGGGAAATACATTGGTCACAAATTCTTACACGGTCACGCCCTGGTCCTCTCAGGGTCGATGGGCAGGGGCGGTGCTGCCCGTCTTGCTGCACGCGGTGCGATACGGATTGGTGCGGGTGTGGTCACGGTTGGCTGTCCACCGTCTGCATTGCTTGAACATGCCACACAATTGACCGCTGTGATGGTCCGAAAGGTGCCTGACGTCGCTGCGTTGACGGACATTTTGACCGATGATCGTTTGAACGCGATCTGTGTGGGCCCGGGCTTAGGTCTTGGCCCGCGTGAGGCAGATTTGGTTGCGGCGATACTGTCTGGAACGCGGACCGCGCGTAAGGCGGTCTTGGATGCGGACGCACTGACATTGATAAGTCGTGATCCCGATCTCATGGCTGCTTTGACCGAAAACTGTGTGATCACGCCGCATGCCGGTGAATTTGCGCGGCTGTTTCCTGATATCGCAGAACGGCTCGCCGCTCCGGTGACGACGGGGCCAGTATATTCAAAGGTGGACGCGACACGAGAGGCGGCAAAGCGCGCAGGCTGTGTCGTTCTGTTCAAAGGGCCGGACACGGTAATTGCGCATCCTGATGGACGCTGCAGCATCAATGCGGCGCTTTATGATCGGAACGCTCCGTGGTTGGCAACAGCGGGAGCTGGCGATGTGCTCGCAGGGTTTATCACGGGATTACTTGCCCGCGGGCTTGATCCAATGCAGGCGGCAGAATCAGGTGCTTGGTTGCATGTAGAATGTGCACTGTCGTTCGGACCGGGGTTGATTGCCGAGGATTTACCCGAAGAATTGCCGAAAGTTTTCCGCGAATTGGGCGTTTAGACACGAAAAAAGACGCGTTGGGGGACGCGCCTTTCTCTCGAGTAACCTGTTCGATGTCTTGTGGTCGTGGGGTTATGCGCCCGCGATCATCTCAACGCCGTCAGCGTAGATGATGTGTTCGCGGTCGAATTCGATGTGGTACACGGTCATTTCGCGTGCACCGGCTGCGGCCAGAAATTCACCGTCAACCAGACGCTCGGCGGCGACGCTTGCAGATGACGTCCCGAACAGGGCTTCTGCACGCCAGTCGCGGATATGAAGCTTGGCACCGGCCGTTACCATCATGTCGCGGTCAGGTCGCGTATGGCCCAAAGACCCTGCTTTGATGCGGATCGGCTGCATTTGGGCTTTCTTCATTGTGATGTTCTTCACAACGCTCATGCCGCTGTCACGGGTGATGACACGATCGCCGACTGAAAGATGCTCAACCGGCATTTCGCCGTCCAAAGTCATGATAGAAGTGCCTGCGCAAATACCGGTGTGAACGGCTGTTTTTGCGTCTTGGCGTTCTGTCTCAACTGTCATTTCAGTATGCATTATCGTGTCCCCGAGTTCGTTCGCTTTGTTGAAATCAGGTTTGTTGGCCAAATGTGGCGACATTGCGTTAAGTCAGGGTTCATTTTTAGATGATTTTTCTGCTCGCATCCCCCTGCGACCTTTGCTAGACAGCGCCCAACCTAGCGGGGCAGGCCCGAAAACCTGCCCCGTTTGATCATTGCGGGTGTGGCGGAATTGGTAGACGCACCAGATTTAGGTTCTGGCGCCGCGAGGCGTGGGGGTTCGAGTCCCTTCACCCGCACCAAAGTTTTGAAGATGAAGGACATTCCATGCAGGTCACAGAGACCCTGAACGAAGGACTGAAGCGCGGTTACGCGATCACGGTCACTGCCGCTGAACTTGACGCTAAAGTCGAAGAAAAGCTGAAAGAAGCCCAGCCTGAAGTTGAAATGAAGGGTTTCCGTAAAGGGAAAGTCCCTATGCCGATGCTGCGCAAGCAGTTTGGTCAGCGCGTTATGGGCGAAGCGATGCAAGAAGCCATCGACGGCGCAATGAACGAGCACATGGAAAAATCCGGTGACCGTCCTGCTGCACAGCCAGAAATGGTTATGGCCGACAAAGACTGGAAAGAAGGCGACGACGTCAACGTCAACGTTTCCTACGAAAAACTGCCGGACGTGCCTGAGACTGATTTCTCCAAGATCAAACTCGAGCGTATGGTTGTGAAAGCCGACGACGAATCTGTGAAAGAAGCATTGGATAACCTCGCGTCCAACGCGCAAAACTTCGAAGATCGCAAAAAAGGCTCTAAAGCCAAAGACGGCGACCAAGTTGTATTCGACTTCTTGGGTAAAGTAGACGGCGAAGCCTTTGAAGGTGGCGCTGCTGAAGATTACCCACTGGTTCTTGGGTCCAACTCTTTCATCCCGGGCTTCGAAGAAGGTCTGGTTGGCGTGAAAGCTGGCGAAGAGAAAGACGTCGAAGTGTCTTTCCCTGAAGATTACCAAGCCGCACACCTTGCTGGTAAAGCTGCTGTGTTCGAATGCAAAATCAAAGCAGTCAAAGAACCAAAAGCTGCTGAGATCAACGACGAGATGGCAAAGCAGTTCGGCGCAGAAGACCTTGATGGTCTGAAAGCGCAGATCACAGAGCGTCTTGAAGCTGAATACGCTGGTGCATCCCGCGCGGTTACAAAGCGTGCATTGCTCGACCAGTTGGACGGCGTTGTTGACTTTGAACTGCCAGAATCACTTGTAACGGCTGAAGCGAACCAAATCGCGCACCAGCTGTGGCACGAAGAAAACCCAGACGTTCAGGGCCACGATCACCCTGAAATCGAAGCAACTGACGAGCACAAAGCGCTTGCAGGTCGTCGCGTGAAGCTGGGTCTGCTGTTAGCTGAAATCGGTCAAAAAGCACAGGTTCAGGTATCTGATTCTGAAATGACACAAGCGATCATGAACCAGGCGCGTCAGTACCCGGGTCAGGAAAAGCAGTTCTTCGAATTCGTTCAGCAGAACGCACAGTTCCGTCAGCAGCTTCAGGCACCAATGTTTGAAGACAAAGTTGTTGATCACATCTTTGAAGCAGCGACAGTCACTGAAAAAGAAGTCAGCAAAGACGATTTGCAGGCTGCGGTTGAGAAGCTCGAAGAAGAGTAAATCCCAGCTTGAAATCAATTGGAAAAGGCGTCCCAGTCGGGGCGCCTTTTTTCGTTTCAGGCCCGTAAGGTATGGAAACCATGACTGTTTTCCGAAACGTAGGTGGTTCTCAGCTTCACTTTTGTCGTCTATCGTTTGATCATTGCTTTCGAGGAGACGAATTTATGAAGACAGTTATTCTGGCGGCGGTTGCTGCCCTTGGTTTTGGTTCAAGCGCGGTCGCGTGCCCCAACTTCAACATACAGGCCGCAGAGGCTTATTCCGCCTCTGGCGCGCAGTTGCGGTCGCCGAAGACATTCAGCGTTGTGGCTGGTGGCGAAAACTACGTTTGGAATTGTTCGAACGTGCGTCCGGGGACGGATCAAGGGGCAGGGTACTTCACATCCCAGCCAGATTTTTCGTTCACCCTGTCTGGTATGTCCGGTCTGCGTTTGGTGGTCAGCGCCGTCAGCGAATGCGATTCTGCTCTGCTGATCAACACGTCATCCGCCAACTGGTACTATGACGACGACGACAACGGCAATCTTGACCCGAAGATCGTCCTCACGCGTCCCGTTGATGGTCGCATCGACATTTGGATGGGCACCTACGACGGCGAGTATTGCAATGCCAACCTGCGTCTGGAAACTTTCGCGCGCTAAGCAAAGCTAGGGAATCTTAAGAAGGGCCGCAGATTCCCTGCGGCCCTTCGTCGTTTCTAGGTCAAAGCGTGATGCGGAACAGCGCGAATCCTGTGTCGCTTGTGCCAGCTTCTTCAATCGACACACCCGGAACGTCGGCCGCATAAGCCGCACCCGCAGGGCCCGTTTCAAACAGAACCGTCGTGTCGTCCATGCTTGCAAACGACCAGTTTGCGTCGGCGGCAGGGCTGACCGTGCCTTTGTCCACGATGTAACGCACGATGACGTCGCGGTTGGTGTCTGGACCTTCAAAGATCACCGTGCTGCCATCGGCACCAGGGAAGCTGCCGCCACCAGAAGCGCGGTAGTTGTTTGTCGCGATGATGAACTCCTGTGCCGGATCAACAGGTTGGCCTTCAAACGTCAGGTTCACGATGCGGTTCGCATCTGCGTTCACAACAGCCCCGTCACGGTCAAACTTAGATGGTTGGGACAGGTCGATTTGGTATTCGACGCCGTCCATCACATCAAAGTTGTAACTCGGGAAGTCCGGGTTCAGCAACGTCGCATCGGATGCGCCAGCTTCAACCTGATTGAACATACCCGCAGAGCGTTCCAGCCAATCTTTAACCTGCGCGCCCGTCACCTTCACCGCGCGTACGGTGTTCGGATAGAGGTACAGATCGGCCACGTTCTTGATCGCGACGTCGCCCACCGGCACGTCGGTGTAGTATTCTGGACCGCCACGGCCACCGGCTTTGAATGGTGCTGCCGCAGATAGGATAGGCAGGCCTTCGTAATCGGTGCCGACCATCTGGTCTTTGATGTACCAAAGCTGTGCGTTGGACACGATTTGCACGGACGGATCATCTGCCACCAAGGCAAAGTAGCTGTGCAATGCCGCGTCAGTTTTACCAACGGCGCGTCGCACATAGGCGAGCGTGTCGTCGTGGTCCTGCTGCACGGAAGCCAGCACAGTTTCGTCGCTTTCAACCAAGGCTGTCACGCTGCGATCTTCGTTGCGTTGTGAAATCGGACGGGCCTCGGATGTGTGCGACAGAATACGCCAGCCGTTGCCGTCGCGTTCCAGCAGCAGATCAACCAGACCCATGTGGCTGCCCCAGAACCCACCCATAACGCCGGGTTTGCCTGAAATCGTGCCTTTTTCAACGTCGAGACCATCAAGATCTGCGTATTTGGATGATGGGAAGACGAGGTGGCTGTGACCGGTCAGAATTGCGTCGATGCCATCAACAGCGGCCAAAGGAATCGCTGCGTTTTCCATGCCGTCTTCTGCGTTCGCAGACCCGATACCTGAATGGCAAAGCGCCACGATGATATCGCAACCTTCTTCGCGCATTTGCGGCACATAGGCTTTGGCTGTCGCCACGATGTCGCGGGTCTGCACGTTGCCTTCAAGATGCTTGCGGTCCCAGTTCATGATCTGTGGTGGAACAAAGCCGATCATGCCGATCTTGATCGGGTGGCTTTCGCCGTTCCCGTCGGTGATCATCTTGTCCATGATCACGTATGGCTTGATCAACGTGGTATCTTCGCGTGGGGTCGCGCCCATTTCTTTGACGACGTTCGCGCTGACGACGGGGAAGTCGGCACCGGCGAGCGCTTTCATCAAAAAGCTGATGCCATAGTTGAATTCGTGGTTGCCCAACGTGGACGCATCAAAGCCCAGCGTGTTCATCGCAGTGATGACGGGATGCATGTCGCCGTCTTTCATGCCGCGTTCATAGGCGATGTAGTCGCCCATCGGGTTACCCTGCAGGAAATCACCGTTGTCGATCAGCAGTGAATTCGTAGATTCGGCCCGGACTTCACCGATGATGGATGCGGTGCGCGCAAGACCAACCGTATCGACCGGCTTGTCTGCATAATAGTCATACGGAAAGACGTGGACGTGCAAATCTGTGGTTTCCATCAAGCGCAAATGGGCCTGATTGCTAGCTGCACTGGCAGAGAATGGATGCATGGCGATAAGACCAGCAGTCCCAGCCAAAAAGCCGCGACGATTCATTGTAAGTGTCATGGTTTCCCCTTTTTTTCCCACTAAAGAGGATGAACGTAACAGAAATTCCACGACAGGGTGAAAAATCTGCACCCAAATCTGATGACGTGACGGTAGGTTCAGGAAATGCCTTGTTTTTAAGAGGTGCAGTGCCGGTTTCGGTCACAATCACACCGCAACAAAAAAGGCCGCAGCTTGCGCTACGGCCTTTTCAAATTCATCGCAGTGCGACTTAGTCTTCGTCGGAACGCGGGGCAGGTGCCTCGTCGCCGTCGTCGTCCATTTGCGCGCCACCGATATCGTCGAACAGTTCGTTGATCTCGAACTCAGCTGCTGCTTCTTCTTCAGCTGCCAGTTCTTGGATCGACTTACCAGCCGCTTGCAGTTCTGCTTCTTCAGCGGAACGTGCAACGTTCAGCGTGACTTCAGCAGCAACTTCTGGGTGCAGGTTCACGGTTGCAGTGTGCAGACCAAGATCCTTGATGCCAGCGGCCAGAACAACCTGACGCTTGTCGATAGTGAAACCTTCAGCATCCGCAGCTTCGGAAATGTCACGTGGTGTAACAGAACCGTAAAGCGACCCTGCGTCAGACGCAGACCGGATGATGATGAAGGACTGACCATCAAGCTTTTCAGCCAATGATTCTGCTTCTTTTTTGGTTTCCAAGTTGCGTGCTTCGAGTTGTGCTTTTTCAGCTTCGAAACGTGCCATGTTGGCAGCATTCACGCGCAGTGCTTTGCCTTGTGGCAGCAGGTAGTTACGTGCGTAACCTTGCTTCACAGACACAACTTCGCCCATTTGGCCAAGCTTTGCGACGCGCTCAAGTAGGATAACATCCATTGTGTAGTCTCCTTACTTTACAGCGTATGGCAGCAGGGCAAGGAAACGCGCGCGTTTGATCGCACGAGCGAGCGCACGCTGGTTCTTGGCACCAACAGCTGTGATACGGGCTGGAACAATTTTACCGCGCTCAGAGATGTAGCGCTGCAAAAGGCGAGTGTCTTTATAGTCGATCTTAGGCGCGTTTTCGCCCTCAAACGGATCAGACTTACGACGACGGAAAAATGGTTTAGTAGCCATGATTAATGTCCTTTCCTGATCCGATTAGCGACGTTCACGTGGACCGCGGTCCCGCTCGTCACGTTTTTGCATTTGAACTGAAGGACCTTCAGCGTGCTGATCGACCTTGATGGTCAAAACGCGCATCACGTCTTCGTGCAGGCGCATCAGACGCTCCATTTCTTGTACAGCAGGTGCAGGTGCATCTGTGCGCAAGAAGGCGTAGTGGCCTTTACGGTTCTTGTTGATTTTGTACGCCATTGTTTTGACGCCCCAGTATTCGTTCTCCAACAGTTTACCACCGTTATCGGACAGAACAGTACCGAAGTGTTCAATCAGGCTTTCTGCTTGCGTGGCGGACAAATCCTGACGCGCAATCATAACATGCTCATATAGCGGCATGCGATCTCCATTCATGTTCAGCGCATTTCATAGAGAGGGGCATCTCAGGTCCACCGCACCCCAATCACGAGAGACTGCGCAGTTCATATACGTTGCAGCGGACGGTGCCTTATACAGCCGACGTATCGCATTGCAAGTAACGATGAGACCCATTTCAGCGATAAAAACCACGGGATTTGGACGCGTTAACGATTTTTTTACCCTTTTTCGTGTTTTGCCTCGGTGTTGCCCTGATCTTGCCCTGATCTGATCGTCACTTGGACCGGCAAGCTAGGGGAGAACGCAACAATGTCAGATGCAACAATAAGCACATCCAAGATGCACGCACCAACGCCGTGTGATTTGCCACGCGACGGATTTTGCACAGAAGAAACCCATTGGGGTTACATCGTTCGTTCGACGAACGACACGGGCCACAGCATGATCTTCACCCAGTCGCTTAGCTTGATTGCTGGTGCTGCCCTTTTGGCTGCGGCCCTTGGTATGTGGATCATTCCGGGCATGTTGTTCAGCGTGGACGCATTGATGATGCGCCTGTTCGCAACGATTGTGTTTGTAGCCGCATCCGCACTGCTGCTGTGGTACGCAAGCCGTGGTACAATCTCTGAAATTCAAATCGACAACGCACGCGGTGAAATCCGCGAAGTCATCCGTAATCACACGGGCCGTATGTCCTTGCTGGCTTGCTACAGCTTCGATTCCATTGGCAAAGTTGTGCTGGAACCAAGCGCCAAGAACGGCCCAGCCAGCCTTGTGCTGCTCTATCGCAATTCATCCGAAAGTGTTGAAGTCGCGACTGGCCGCGAAGGGGCGTTGTCGACCCTTCATGACCGCATCAGCCGAGACGTGATCGTAGGTGCCAACGCGATCGCAAAACGCAAAGCCGACATCGACGCTTTCAAAGATGCCGCTTAATTCCCCCTAAGTCGCTCAAATAACTGACATTCAGGCGCGATTCTTCCAACGGAAGGGTCGCGTTTTTTCTTTTATCCACACGTCATGTTCAAAAATGCAGAATTGAGTGGGCAGGGAAGCTTTGCAATTTACAGGTCATCAAATGCACCACGACCGGCATTGACCACACCTAGGAGCTACCCGATGAAAAATATTGTACTCGCCGCCGTATTGGCCGCCCCATTCGCAACTGCTGCTGCTGCTGCCCCAGAAGCTTACGCTTTGAACGAAAGCCACAGCCAGATCGTTTTCTCTTATAACCACGCTGGTTTCTCGACAACTTACGGCATGTTCTCCGGTTTCGGCGGCGAGATCATGTTTGACGCTGAAGACCCAGCCGCATCTACCGTTTCCGTCACATTCCCTGCCGAATCCATGATCACAGGCTGGGACGCGCGGTCAGGTCACTTCCTGCAGTCCGGTGACTTCTTCAAGCTTGGCGAATTCCCTGACGTGACATTCGAATCCACATCCATCGAAGTGACAGGCGACGCGACAGCGAACATCACAGGCGATCTGACGCTGAACGGCGTGACACAATCTGTCGTTCTTGAAACTGTTCTGAATGCGCAGACGGAAGAATATCCATTCCCACCGTACCAAGGCAGCAAGGCCATTGGTCTGGACGCGACAGTGACGCTGAACCGCTCGGATTATAACTTGGGCATGTTTGCACCATTCATTCCGAACGAAATCCCGCTGGCAATTTCTATCGAAGCGGTTGCTGCACAGTAATCTGCCACTTGGTTAAAAATAGAAAGGGCCGCGCAGTGATGCGCGGCCCTTTTGTGTGTCTGAGGGATGGCGCGTTAGTTGCGCGTGGCTGTCAGTGCGATGGCGACATCAACATCAAATCCCAAAGACGCGGCATCCGATTGGCTTTCGCCCACGTTGAAGACCTGCCGGTCTAACGTCAGCCCGCCTGTCATCGTAGCTGTCTCAACGTCAATCACCAGATCAAACGGCATTTGCACAGGAACTGTCGTGCCTTTGATCGTGACGCTACCGTCTGCGATATAGCTGTCGCCGTTAGGTTTGATATCAGCAGTGAAGGTCGCAGTGGGATGCGCCTCAACGTCGAAGTAATCTGGTTTCATCGCATCCGCCGTGACAGAGCCAAGCGTCAAAGACCCAATTGAGATCACCGTCGTGACATTGCCCATGACGTCCGCGGGCGCAGGGTCAAAGCTAATATCAGACGTCCAGTCAGCGAAATTGCCAGTCACGGCGCTGCCAAACTGCGATATTGTGATGGCGATCTCGCCTTCTTGCACAGCCCATTCGGATGCGACCGCTTCCAGCGCGGCAGATTCAACCGCTGGTCCGTCGTGCTTTTCAAGAAAGCCCAGCCCGTATGCGGCAAATCCTGCAGCGACAAACGCAATCACCGCGATCAACGGCGGTGCCGCTTTGGTTACATGTGGCGCGACTGTGGGTGCATCGCCTTTACCAAACCACATCCGACGTAGCGTGGCGTCTTTATCGACAACCTGATGTTTCAAAGCGCCCGCAATGTGCAGCAAGATGGATGCCACCATCAATTTACCAAACATCCAGTGCAGGCCCGCAAAGGTGTGGGACAGTGCTTCGGACTTTGGGACGAAGAACAGCGATTGACCGAATGGCCACCAGATCGGGGCAAAACCTGTTGTCGCGGCATGTTCGATCCAACCGGTCAGCGGAACAGCAACAAGAGAAATGTAGAGCACCCAATGGATGACTTCGGCCAGAAGCGTTTCGGCTTTGCGTTCCGGATGAAGCGGTCCGGGCTTGTCTTGGGTGACGGCCCATAAAATGCGGAGTAGGGCGACGAAAAAGACCGCGACCCCGAGCGTCTTGTGAAGTGAAAACACAAATGCCTTGGTGGCCAATTGATCGCTCGTTTCAAAAGGCAAGCCGTTTGCAATGACGCCAAGCGGGATGATCGCAAGGATCAAAAGTGCGGTTAGCCAGTGAAAAGACTTCGTGACGGTATGGTAGGTGGTGGGATGTGACATGGTTAAATCCTTGGTCGATACGCGCCCAATTTACGACGAACAGGGTGTCTGCGGCAGGCCGATAATCGCACAACGCCTGTGCACGCCTTGTGCACGGGTTGTGCACGCGTATCACAGGGCGGCTTTCCTTGTGTGCAGGGCGTCGTCAGGCTATTGCAAGGGAAAGAGTTTAACAAAGTGGGGACGCGCAAGATGCGGGCATTTGTATTTCCGGGACAAGGGGCGCAAGCCATTGGGATGGGTAAGGCTTTGGCCGATGCTTATCCAGCGGCGGCACAGGTTTTCGCCGAGGTGGATGACGCCTTGGGTGAAAAGCTGTCAGACCTGATCTGGACCGGCGATATTGCGGATTTGACCCTGACCAAGAATGCACAACCTGCATTGATGGCGACGTCGCTTGCAGCGATGAAAGCGCTGGAAACAGAAGGGGTTACGATCTCTGCGGCAGATTTCGTGGCAGGTCATTCGCTGGGCGAATATTCTGCTTTGGCCGCAGCCGGTGCGCTATCGATTTCCGACACTGCGAAACTGTTGCGCCTGCGCGGTGCCGCGATGCAAGAAGCCGTGCCTGTGGGTGTTGGCGCGATGGCCGCTTTGCTGGGTTTGGATTTCGCGACGGCACAGGCCGTGGCGGAAGAAGCGGCACAGGGCGAAGTCTGTCAGGCCGCAAATGACAATGATCCGAGCCAAGTCGTTGTTTCTGGACATAAAGCTGCCGTCGAACGCGCCGTTGAAATCGCAAAAGAGAAGGGCGCAAAACGCGCAATGCTCTTGCCAGTTTCCGCGCCATTCCACTGCGCATTGATGGGGCCAGCCGCCGATAAAATGGCCGCAGCTTTGGCAGACACAACGATCAACGCACCAGCGGTGCCGGTCGTGGCGAACGTCGTTGCAGAAGCGGTGACTGACCCTGATCAAATCCGCAAATTGCTTGTGGATCAGGTCACAGGATCCGTGCGCTGGCGCGAAAGCGTGTTGTGGATGGGCGATCAAGGTGTTGATCAGGCTTGGGAAATCGGGTCGGGCAAGGCCCTGTCCGGTATGATCCGCCGCATCAACAAAGAGATCGCGTCGCGCAATGTCGGCACGCCAGAAGACGTCGCAGCCGCTGCTGCCTCACTTTCATAAAATAGATTAAGAAGGGATCGAAGATGTTTGATCTGACTGGGAAAAATGTACTTTTGACAGGCGCGTCTGGCGGCATTGGCGGGGCGATTGCCCACGCGCTGCACGATGCTGGGGCGACCGTGGCGTTGTCAGGCACACGGGTTGAGCCGCTTGAAGCCTTGGCTGCTGAGCTGGAACGCGCGCATGTGCTGCCATGTAACCTGAGCGATGCGGACGCGGTAAATGCACTGCCGAAACAAGCAGTTGAGGCGATGGGGTCTGTCGATATTCTGGTGAATAACGCTGGCATCACACGCGACAACATCTTTATGCGGATGTCCGAAGAAGAATGGTCATCTGTCCTAGAGGTCAACCTGACTTCCACGATGCGTCTGTGTAAAGGCGCGATCCGCGGCATGATGAAATCCCGCTGGGGTAGAATCATCAACATCTCTAGCGTCGTTGGCGCGACCGGAAATCCGGGGCAGGCGAACTACGCCGCGTCCAAGGCCGGCATGGTTGGCATGTCCAAATCCATCGCTTACGAAGTCGCCAGCCGTGGCATCACCGTCAATTGTATCGCGCCAGGATTCATCACCACGCCGATGACTGAAAAGCTGACTGACGACCAAAAATCAGGTATTTTGAACAATGTACCAGCGGGTCGCATGGGCGATCCGGCGGAAATCGGCGCAGCTGTGCTGTATTTGGCCAGTAATGAGGCCGGTTATATGACGGGCACGACCTTGCATGTGAACGGTGGCATGGCCATGTTGTGATCCACGCCCCATCGTCCGGTGGGGTGTTGAAAATGTTTGCCTCGCAGAAATTCTCTGTTATAGGCCACGCAGATCAAGAAAGGACGTTGGGTAACTAACGTCCAAAACCGGGTCACAGACCCAACAGAACGTGAGGATTAGTCCATGAGCGACGTCGCAGACCGCGTACGCAAGATTGTTGTAGAGCATCTTGGTGTAGAAGAAGACAAAGTAGTTGAAGGTGCATCCTTCATCGACGATCTGGGCGCAGACAGCCTCGACACTGTTGAGCTGGTTATGGCTTTTGAAGAAGAATTCGGCATCGAAATTCCTGACGATGCTGCCGAGACTATCCAGTCATTCGGCGACGCTGTTAAGTTTATCTCTGCAGCACAGTAATTCGTCTTAAGTGACGTAAAGAGCGGCCCTGCTTCACGCAGAGGCCGCTTTTTCTTTTTTAAGGATGATGCGCCCGAGGCCGTCAGTTTCGCTGACGTCGGCAAGGTCGCGCACCAACGGGATCGGCAAGGGCGCGTCGAAACGAACGCCGCAATATAGTTTGTTTGACCAAGCGATCGCCCCCATCCGCCAAGCGCCTGCAAGGAAAATGCCTGCGTCTTGATCAATCGCGACGGTGGACGTGTGCCAATACCGGACTTTTGCACCATGGCAGTTAAGATCAAGCACTTCGGCTTCGTAGACGTTTTTATCTATGACCAGATGACTGTCGATCTGCGTGGCGAACCGTTTTGATCGGCGTTTTTTTAGACGCGCGCGCATGCGCATCCATGCAATGACTTGTCTGCCGGCAAAGACGATACCCACAATCATCAGGATCGACAGAAAGGCAGTTTGTACGGGTTTTTCGACAAGAGGTTCTTTGACGGTGATTTCTTTGCGGTCGACTGTTTTCCCGTCGATTTCGCGGCCTTCCGCATCACCGGGCAATTGTCCGTTGATCAGGCCACAAGGCATGTGACTAAGCGCGATGGTCGCTTCCCTGAGCACAGCCGACCACCGGTCTGTCCGGAATGACAGGGCAAACTGGCCGATTGATTTTTCTGAGATGCCTTCGACAGATCTTTGCGCCATGCTGACCAGTGCAATTAGGCGATTTGTGTCAGTCCGGTCGGTGTGATCCGCGAGCGCAAGCGTTGCGACACGAGTGCTGAGCGCCGCAAGGTCATTAATCAGAATGATTTGATTGTATGGCGCGCTTTCACTAACCGGATCCGTGCGAAGGTGCCCAATGGTGGTTTTGATCCGTGCGATGCGATTTACAGCACTGCAATCGACCGCCGCGTGTAACACGCATGGTGCTACCGACATGATCAGTATGAGTGCTAACAAGTGACGCACGTTTTCTACCTATACGCTTTTCAGGACCTTCATTGGCATAGATCGGTTAACGCCCCGTGAAATTGCCTGCTCCCCTTGCTCCTTTGGGCGGCTGTGGGGTAAGAGAGGCTTGAAAAACCACGCGAAGAGGTGAGGGCAGTTCATGCGTCGTGTTGTTGTGACTGGATTGGGGCTCGTCACCCCGTTGGCCGATGGCGTTGAAGCTACTTGGTCTCGGCTATTGGATGGTCAATCGGGCGCTGGTCCGATTACTGGTTTTGATGCGAGTGCATTGGCCACGACCTATGCATGTGAAGTGCCGTTGGGCGATGGGTCAGATGGCACATTCAATGCTGATACCTATATGGCGCCGAAGGATGCCCGTAAGGTTGATGAATTCATCCTGTTCGGGATTGCAGCAGCTCAACAAGCTGTCGAGGATTCAGGATGGGTGCCTGCTGACGATCAAGATCGCAACCGCACAGGTGTGCTGATCGGGTCCGGCATCGGTGGGTTGAAATCCATTTCTGATACCGCTGTGATGATCAAGGAAAAGGGACCGCGTCGCGTGTCACCTTTCTTTATTCCCGGTGCGCTGATCAACCTGATTTCTGGCCAAGTTTCTATCAAGTATGGCTTTAAAGGCCCGAACCATTCGGTTGTGACGGCCTGTTCAACTGGTGCCCACGCGATTGGCGATGCGGCCCGTTTGATCAAATACGGCAATGCTGACGTGATGGTTGCGGGTGGTGCTGAAGCTGCCATTTGCGAAGTTGGTATTGCTGGCTTCAACGCGTGTAAGGCGTTATCCACAAAACGCGCTGATGACCCGAAAGCCGCGTCCCGTCCTTACGATGCTGATCGTGATGGATTTGTGATGGGCGAAGGCGCTGGTGCTGTTGTTCTGGAAGAATACGAGCATGCTGTTGCACGTGGTGCCACGATCTATGCCGAAGTGCTGGGGTATGGTCTATCTGGTGACGCGTACCACATCACGGCCCCATCCGAGAGCGGAGAAGGCGGTGAACGGTCCATGCGTATGGCGCTGGAAGATGCTGGCCTGACGCCAGTTGATCTGGATTACATCAACGCGCATGGCACGTCGACAATGGCCGATACCATTGAGTTGGGCGCTGTTGAGCGGCTGTTGGAAGATCACGCATCCAAAGTGACCATGTCGTCGACAAAGTCAGCGACAGGTCACCTGTTGGGGGCTGCTGGCGCAATTGAAGCGATTTTCTCGATCCTTGCGATCCGTGATCAGGTCGCGCCGCCGACGATCAATTTGGATAACCCAGCCGTTGAAACTCCTGTTGATTTGGCACCAAACGCAAAACGCGAGCGCAAGATCGATATCGCTCTGTCCAACAGTTTTGGTTTCGGTGGCACAAACGCCAGCGTGATCTTTGGGAAGGTTTCCTAAATGTGGCGACACATTGCGTCTAACGCACTGACTTTGTTCATTGTTCTGTTGTTTCTTATTGGTGGTGCGATTGTTTGGGGATCGGGGCAGTATTCTGCCCCCGGTCCGCTGAGCCAAGCGATCTGCCTGCGCGTTGAAAGCGGGTCCAATATGCGTATCGTCAGCAATACGCTGGACGAACAGGGCGCTGTTTCGTCTCCGACCATCTTCCGCATCGGTGCGGATTATTCCGAGAAGGCGAGCCAGTTGAAGGCAGGATCGTTCTTGGTCGAAGCGGGTGCGTCGATGGAGCAGATCATTGATCAGATCACCCGTGGCGGTCAAAGCACCTGCGGTACAGAAGTTGTGTACCGTGTTGGTGTGACCCGCACGACCATTCAGGTCCGCGAGCTTGATCCGTCAACGAACCGCTACGCTGAAATTGTCCGTTTCAATCCAGCGGAAGACGAAACGCCTGTGGCTTATACCGAAGTGAAAGAAGAGGCCGATACACGCTATCGTGCCTTGATCGCGGAAGGTGTGACAAGCTGGCAGGTTGTTGATGCGCTGAACGGTCTTGATTTGCTCGGCGAAGATTACGCTGATTTGCCTACTGAAGGGTCACTGGCACCTGACAGCTATGAATTCAGCCCTGGTGATCCGGTCGCGTCCATCATCGACCGCATGACCGAAAGCCAGACCCGTATTCTTGCGGAAGCGTGGGCCAACCGTGCTGACGACTTGCCGCTGAACAGCCCCGAAGAGGCGCTGATCTTGGCCAGTATCGTGGAAAAAGAAACGGGTGTCGCGGAAGAACGCCGTCAGGTTGCCAGCGTCTTTACCAACCGCCTGAACCGCGGCATGCGCCTGCAAACTGACCCGACCGTGATCTACGGGATTACCGAAGGGCAGGGCGTATTGGGCCGTGGTTTGCGCCAAAGCGAATTGCGTCGTGAAACGCCATGGAACACCTACGTGATCCCTGCTTTGCCACCCACGCCAATTGCCAATCCGGGCCGTGCCAGCATCGAAGCGGCGCTGAATCCTGACACAACCGAGTTCATCTTTTTTGTTGCTGACGGCACCGGTGGCCACGCTTTTGCGACCAATTTGGATGACCACAATAGTAACGTTGCGCGGTGGCGTGAAATCGAGGCTGAGCGAGCAGCGAACTGACGCAACAACCCTAGGTTGAAATTTGATTTCTTGTCACGAGGGCCAAACGTTTAAAGGCGTTTGGCCCTTTTGCATGGGCGAAAGGATTTGTTAATTTGCCCGCTCGCTGCCCATGGCCGCAACATTGACCTGACGTGTCCGATTTCGCTACTTTGGATGCAGGCTAGTAGACCATCCCCAGAGTTTTCTCTCACAGTTTGGACGTTGTGTGTGGGGTGGTTTCTCGACTGTACGGAAGTCTCCGACAGGCATTAGCAGCATGAAAAAACAAGACAACCCAGACCCCGATAGGGAAGAGGCAGCGCGACTACGCATTTCTCAGATCGCTGATCTATTTTCGGAAATGCGCATTTTGTTGGCGAGGTGGTTAGACGAAGCCGGTCCGGCAGCGGACGCGTCGACCAAGCAAATGATGACCAAAATCAACGAACTCCAATCGACGCATCTGATGGTGCTGCGCGCAGAAGAGGTATTCCATGAAAAGTACGGATCACCAGACGCCGACACCGGCATCGATTACGACGACGCAAGGGATACCATCGGGCGCGAACTGGATCGCTTGCGGGCCTCAATTGGTCCAAAGGACGTTTCTGGAAAGCCTGACGCCGGATCAGATTGAAGCGCTTCCCTATCTGTTTGATTTCTGGGCCATGCCACATCAGCGCCCACCGGCTGGTGATTGGCGGACGTGGGTGATTATGGGCGGTCGCGGTGCGGGAAAGACCCGTGCCGGTGCTGAATGGGTCCGCGGTATTGCCGAAGGTCCGACACCTACGGCCACTGGCCGCGCCCGACGCATTGCCATTGTTGGCGAGACCGTGGATCAGACCCGTGAGGTTATGATCTTTGGTGAGAGTGGTATCCTCGCTGTATCTCCGCCAGATCGCAGGCCGAAGTGGATTGCCGGTCGCAAGATGCTGGAATGGCCCAATGGTGCCACCGCGCATGTGTTTTCCGCCCATGACCCTGATGCTTTGCGCGGTCCGCAGTTTGATGCGCTGTGGGCGGATGAGGTTGCGAAGTGGAAGAACGGCGAAGACGCGTGGGACATGCTTCAGTTTTCTTTACGGTTAGGGCATTGCCCGCAGGCCTGTGTCACGACGACCCCCCGCAATGTGCCTGTGTTGAAGGGGATATTGGAACGCCCCAGTACGGTGGTCACACATGCCCCTACCGAAGCGAATGCCGCGAACTTGGCTGAAGGATTTCTGGAAGAGGTCCAGTCCCGCTATGCAGGCACGCGTTTGGGTCGCCAAGAGCTGGAGGGCGTGCTGCTGGCCGATGCTGAGGGCGCGATGTGGACGACTGCGATGATGGCCGACGCGGTGGCGGATGATTTGCCTGAGATGGACCGGATTGTCGTCGCGGTTGACCCGCCTGTCACGCACAAGGGGAATTCGGACGCCTGCGGGATCATTGTGGCCGGTGCTGTGACGCAGGGGCCGGTGCATACATGGAAGGCCTACGTGCTGGCTGATCTGACGGTGCATACTGAATCCCCAACCGAATGGGCCAAGATGGCAATTGCCGCTGTGGATCGTTTCGACGCCCAACGGTTGGTGGCCGAGGTCAATCAAGGCGGGGACATGGTCAAGACGATCATTCAGGGCATTGACCCGTTGGTGCCGTATCACGCGGTCAGGGCGCATAAAGGCAAAGCTGCCCGCGCTGAGCCCGTCGCCGCTTTGTACGAACAGGGACGTGTGTCGCATGTGCGGGGGCTCGGCGCGTTAGAGGACCAGATGTGTTTGATGACTCATCAGGGCTTTGTCGGATCCGGATCGCCCGACCGTGTAGATGCGCTTGTCTGGGCTTTGCGTGATCTGGTGATTGATCCTGCATATGGCTGGCGCGCCCCGCGTGTCCGTACGTTGGGTTAGGGTGTTGCGCAGCCCAGCGAACGGGCCGTTTGATCCTTCTCAAGAACTGTACCGCATATTGTTTTCATAGCAGCGAACGACGGTTCAGTCCGACGCACACTTCAAGGAGACGCGAATGTTTGAACTTCTCAACCGGGCATCGGGCAGCAAAGAGGCTGCAGCGCAAGCGGCCCCAGCCGCGAAGGCGTCAGCTACCGGACCTGTCGTTGCGATGCAATCATCGGGCCGTGTGGCTTGGTCTCCGCGTGATACGGTATCGCTGACGCGCAATGGGTTTAACGCAAACCCGATCGGGTTTCGGGCGGTTAAGATTATTTCGGAAGCTGCGGCTGCATTGCCATTGGTCGTCCAAGACCGCCTGCGTCGTTATGATGTGCATCCGGTGCAGGAATTGCTGGGCCGTCCGAATATGTCGCAAGGCCGCGCCGAATTGTTTGAAGCATTGTTTGCCCAGATTTTGCTGACGGGCAACGGGTATCTTGAGGCCGTCGCGGATGAAGGGCTGCCTGCCGAGATGCATGTGCTGCGTTCCGACCGGATGAGCCTGATCCCTGGAAAGAACGGCTGGCCTGTCGCGTATGAGTATAACCTTGGCGGTCGGAAGGTTCGTTTTCCGGTGACCGAAGGTTTGTCCACGGTTTGTCATATCAAAAGCTTCCATCCGCAAGACGACCATTACGGGTTTTCCGCCATGCAGGCCGCGGCCAATGCTGTGGATGTGCATAATGCCGCGTCGCGGTGGTCGAAGGCATTGCTTGATAACGCCGCCCGTCCTTCAGGAGCGATCATCTACAAGGGTGCCGAAGGGCAGGCGCAGCTGACCAATGATCAATACACCCGTTTGGTTGATGAGATGGAAAGTCAGCATCAAGGTGCTCGCAATGCCGGTCGACCGATGTTGCTGGAAGGGGGGCTTGATTGGAAACCCATGGGGTTTTCTCCGTCCGATATGGAATTCCAAAAGACGAAAGAGGCCGCCGCCCGCGAGATATCAATTGCATATGGTGTGCCGCCGATGTTGCTGGGTATTCCTGGCGATGCCACCTATGCCAATTATCAGGAAGCGAACCGTGCATTTTACCGCCTGACGGTGCTGCCGTTGGCCACTCGTGTTACTAGTGCGATTGCCGATTGGTTGTCGGACTTCACAGGCGAACGGATTGATGTGCGGCCCGATCTTGATCAAATACCCGCCTTGTCTGCCGAACGTGATGCGCAATGGCGCCGTGTTGCTGATGCATCCTTCCTAAGTTCTTCTGAGAAGCGCAGTTTGCTTGGTCTTCCAGCGCTGGAGGTCAGCGATGACGGGTAAGATAGTTGATCTCGACGGGCGGTCCAAGAAAGCACCGCACCCGCCACCTGTTTCTGATTTCTGGTTTGCTCAGTTGGACGTCCGCCTTGGTCGGATCGAGTTCATGGTTGCCAGATTAGAGTGGCAAATTCTGCTGATTGCTTGCGGTGCCTTTGGGCTGCTGGTTCTTGAAATTGTTCAAGCCATTCGTGGCTTCTGAAAAGGACGAAACATGCATTTAGAACACAAATACTGTCAGCTTGGGCCTGAAGTGAAGGTCAAAGATGGCACCGAAATTTCTGGATACGCGTCGCTGTTTGGTTTGACGGATCAGGGAGGCGATGTCGTCGATTGCGGTGCCTATCAGCAATCGCTGGGGTTTTCGAAATCCAAAGGCCGCACCATCAAGATGCTTTGGCAGCATGATCCGACCCAGCCGATTGGTGTGTGGGATGAAGTGCGAGAGGATGCAAAGGGCCTGTGGGTCAAAGGCCGATTATTGCCGGATGTCGCCAAGGCCCGCGAAGCTGCAGCATTGCTTGGAGCTGGTGCGATTGACGGTCTGTCAATTGGATACCGCACAGTGAAATCAACCAAGGATGACACAGGCAAACGTCATCTGTCCCAACTTGAACTGTGGGAAGTGTCGCTTGTGACGTTTCCCATGCTTCCCGATGCCCGGGTGGGCGCAAAAGGGGATGATCCCGATGCGCCGGACCTGCGCGAACTGGCGGCTGTCCTAACCGATGCCCGCCTGACTATCGCCCGTGTCTAGGGCCGTTAGCGCAAGCTGCAACTGATCAACACGTAAGGAGTGGAAGATGACCACAACCGGGAACGCGTCCCGGGCCGGGAAAGGCATGTCTGATGACATGTCTCCGGCCCAAGAGTTGCGGGCTGCCTTGGGCGGCTTCGTGGCTGAATTCAAAGATTTCTCCAACGGCGTCAGCGCCAAACTTCAAAAACAGGAAGACCGCATGAACAAGCTTGATCGAAAGACCTTGATGGCTGCACGCCCGTCGTTGGCCGTATCCGCTGAAATGGATGCACCGCATCAAAAGGCATTCGCTGCCTATTTGCGATCTGGCGATGATGACGGGTTGCGTGGCCTCGACGTCGAAGGCAAGTCGCTGAACACGGCTGTTGCTGCTGACGGCGGATATCTGGTGGATCCGCAGACGTCTGACACGATCAAAGGCACGTTAAGTGCGACGGCGTCCATCCGTGCGATTGCACAGGTGGTGACGGTGGATGCGACATCGTTTGACGTCTTGGTCGACCATACAGATATGGGTGCTGGTTGGGCCACCGAGACGGGCGGGCTGACAGAAACAGATAGTCCGCAAATCGACCGGATCACGATCCCGCTGCACGAACTGTCAGCGCTGCCCAAAGCGTCACAACGTCTGCTGGACGATACAGCGTTCGACATCGAAGGTTGGCTTGCTGGCCGTATCGCGGACAAGTTTGCCCGGTCTGAGGCCAACGCGTTTATTGCTGGCGATGGCGTCGATAAGCCGAAGGGTCTGCTGACCTATCCAACCGTCGACAATGATGTTTGGGCTTGGGGCAACCTTGGCTATGTGCCGACTGGTTCCGTTGGTGGGATTGATAACGCTGATCCGATTGTGGATCTCGTCTATGCCGTCGGCGCCCAGTACCGTGCGAACGGCACCTTCGTGATGAACTCAAAAACAGCTGGCACGATCCGCAAGCTGAAAGACAATGATGGCCGATTCTTGTGGTCAGATGGTCTGGCTGCGGGCGAACCTGCGCGTTTGATGGGGTATCCAGTCCTGATCGCCGAAGACATGCCGGACATTTCCGGTGATGCATTTGCCATCGCGTTTGGTGACTTCGCGACAGGTTACACTGTCGCGGAACGCCCTGATCTGCGTGTGCTGCGTGATCCGTTCTCTGCCAAGCCACACGTGCTGTTCTACGCCACGAAGCGCGTCGGCGGTTCCGTGTCGGACTTTGCCGCGATCAAGCTGCTGAAGTTCGCGACCAGCTAAGGCTGATGTCGTGAAACGGGGCGGTCTGTCACGGCCCGTCCCACCCCGGATGCACGTCCGATCTATGCAGCGTCGTCTAGCTGCTCCCTTCCGTCCGAGCGGCGTTGTGGGTGTGCATCCGGTCAACCAAAGCCGAAACCGCAGGATTAGTCGGAGTTTCCCATGATGTTAGTCGAACAGACCACTGTGCCCGCCGAGGCCCTTCCGGTCGCCCAATTCAAAGACCACATGCGGCTGGGGTCCGGTTTTGCCGATGATGATTTACAGGACGGATTATTGGAAACCCATCTAAGGGCCGCCATTGCTGCGATTGAAGCGCGCACCGGGAAAATCCTGATATCGCGTGAATTTGCATGGACCATTTCGCAATGGCGCGATGTGTACCGCGAACCGCTGCCGATTGCGCCAGTTGCTGCCATTACAGAATTTGTCCTGATTGATCGTTACGGTGTCGAAACGACGGCCCCTGCATCGGGTTGGTCGCTTGCACCGGACACCCATCGTCCGCGTTTGATCGGTGTTGATGGTCCTTTGGCCGTTGTGCCGCAAGACGGGTCTGTCCGTATCGGGATGCTGGCTGGCTTTGGCGCGGAATGGTCAGACCTGCCTGAAGATCTGGCACAGGCCACATTTCTGTTGGCGGCCCATTTCTACGAATTCCGGCATGCGGGACAGGGGGGTGATATCCCCCTTGGCGTTGCTGCCTTGATTGCCCCGCACCGCAATGTTCGCTTGTTTATGGGAGGTCGGTCATGAGCTTACCACGTTTGACGCTCCAGATGATCCTCGAAGACCCCGTCCGCACGGATGATGGCGCGGGTGGTTATGTGACGACATGGCAGCCACTGGGTATGCTGTTTGCGGACGTCAAATCCGGCACCGGGCGTCAAAGCGGTGATTTGGTGGCGACGCTGTCGAAGAACACGGTGCGTGTGATTGTGCGCGCCGCTGTGGTCGGCGCACCGTCGCGTCCTAAAGCGGGCCAGCGGTTCCGCGAAGGCCAATCGACCTTTCGCATTGATGCGGTCGCGCCGTTTGATCGTGGTGCCCATTATCTGACGTGCTTTGCCGTCGAGGAGGCCGTCGTATGACCTATGCTGTCAGCGCGGCCTTGCAGACCGCGATATTCGAGACCTTGGCCACGGACCCTGCAGTGACAGCGCTTGTGGGCGACGCGGTTTACGACACGGTGCCTGCAGGGGCGCGGCCAGAGCTGTATTTGGCATTGGGACCAGAGCAGGTTCGCGATCAGTCCGATATGACCGGCGCAGGCGCTTTGCATGAATTTGTGATCCGCGTTGTGTCTGAAAAGTCCGGCTTTGCCCGTGCCAAACAGGTGGCGGCTGCCGTGTGTGACGCATTGCACAATGCCGATTTGACGCTGACCCGCGGCGCATTGGTCTATCTGCAATTCGCGAAAGCCCGCGCAACTCGTGCTCGCACGGGTGATGCCCGCCAAATTGATCTGACGTTCCGCGCTCGTGTTTGTGACGGCGCACCCGTAACTCCCTGATAAATATAGGAGGACACCCTATGGTGGCCCAAAATGGTAAAGACCTATTGGTCAAAATCGACATGACCGGTGACGGATCGTTTCAGACGGTGGCAGGGCTGCGGGCGACCCGTATCAGCTTTAACGCCGAAAGCGTGGATGTGACATCGCTGGAAAGCACCGGTGGCTGGCGTGAATTGCTCGCGGGGGCAGGCGTGAAGACCTGCGCGATCTCTGGCTCTGGCGTTTTCAAGGACGCCGATAGCGACGAACGCGCGCGCCAGATTTTCTTTGACGGTGAAACGCCGGATTTTCAGGTGATCATTCCGGATTTCGGCACTGTCGAAGGACCGTTCCAGATCACGTCCGTGGAATATTCCGGTGCTTACAATGGCGAGGCGACATATGAACTGGCAATGGCGTCCGCTGGCGCGATCACCTTCACGGCGTTGACCTGATGGCGAACCCTTGGGCTGGCGAGGTCACGATCACGGTGGATGGTATTCCGCATATCTGCAAGCTGACCCTTGGGGCTTTGGCGGAACTTGAGGACACGCTGGGCGAGGACACTTTGGTGGCTTTGGTCCAGCGGTTTGAAAACGGCGCTTTTGCCAGCCGTGATGTGATGGCGTTGATTGTGGCTGGTCTGCGCGGAGGCGGGTGGACAGGCTCCCGCGCGGATTTGCTGACAACCGAGATTGGCGATGGACCTGTGGGGGCGGCGAAGGTGGCTGCCCAATTGCTGGCCCGCGCTTTTGGCGGTGGATCATGAAGTTTGATTGGCCAGCGCTGTTGCGTGCGGGGGTGCGCGGTCTTGGGTTGCGGCCTGATCAGTTCTGGCGGCTCACCCCTGCCGAATTTCGCCTGATGCTGGGGATTGATGCAGGATCGGGGCCGATGGGACGGGCAGCACTTGATGCATTGTCCCAAGCTTATCCGGATACAAAAAGGACATCTGAGGATGGATGATTTTGATGACGATACGTTTGGTGGTGCTGCAGAAGATGCCGCCCGTCTGACGGCTGAAATCCGTGAAATGCGTGTCGCCTTTGCCGAGACGTTCAAGGAAGCAACGAACCTTGATAGCGGCCTATCGAATGGGTTGCGCAAAGCGTTCGACGGGTTGGCCTTTGACGGGCTGAAACTCAGCGATGCGCTGAACATGGTTGCCCGCAATATGATTGATACGGCCTATGCGGCTGCGATCAAACCTGTCGCCAATGGTTTTGGCAGCGCGATTGCCGACGGGATCAGCGGGATAGTCGCAAATGTGATGCCCTTCAAGGATGGCGCACCGTTTTCGCAAGGCCGCGTGATGCCCTTTGCCTTGGGTGGTGTCGTCAGTGGCGCGACCACGTTCCCGATGCGCGGTGGTACGGGCCTGATGGGCGAAGCGGGGCCAGAGGCGATTATGCCCTTGGCGCGCGGTGCCGATGGCCGCCTTGGTGTGCGTACTCAGGGGGGCGGGGGTGTGAACATCAACATGAATATCTCGACCCCTGATGTGGCGGGTTTTGCACGCTCGCAAGGTCAGATCGCCGCCCGCGTTGCCCGTGCGATCGGGCAAGGCAACCGAAACCGATAGGAGCAGCCACCATGTCATTTCACGAAACCCGTTTTCCTGCGTCGCTGTCGTTTGGCGCGATTGGTGGGCCAGAGCGGCGCACAGAGATTGTCACGCTCGCCAATGGCTTTGAAGAACGTAACACCCCGTGGGCCCATTCGCGTAGGCGCTATGACGCGGGGCTAGGCCTGCGGTCATTGGATGATGTGGCCTTGTTGGTTGCGTTCTTTGAGGCGCGACAGGGCCAGCTATACGGGTTTCGCTGGAAAGACTGGGCTGACTATAAGTCCTGTTCTGCAAATACCGATCCTACCCCGTTTGATCAGCGCATTGGTGAGGGCGACGAGGCCACAACCGCTTGGCAATTGGTGAAGGATTATCCGTCCGGTGACGCCTGTTATCAACGGCCAGTGACGAAACCTGTTGTCGGGTCGGTGCGTGTGGCTGTGGGCGGGGATGCGTTGCAGGACACGATTGATTTCACTGTGGATAGCACAACGGGTCTGATCCATTTCGCTGAAGCGCCGCCGATGGGCGCTTCGATACAGGCGGGCTTTGAATTCGACGTACCAGCGCGGTTCGACACGGATCGCATCCAGACGTCTGTTGCCAGCTTCCGTGCCGGCGATGTGCCGAATGTGCCTGTGGTCGAGGTGCGGGTATGACTGTTCAGGCGCTTCACGATCATCTGGCGACGGGTCTGACCCACGTTTGCCAGTGCTGGGCTATCAAGCGGCGCGACGGTGTGGTGCTGGGTTTTACCGATCATGACCGTGTCTTGGCCTTTGACGGGATCACCTTTGTCGCGGAAAGCGGGATGACGGCGCGTGCGCTCAGCAATACGACAGGGCTGTCCGTTGATAATACCGAAGCAGTGGGTGTGCTGACCGCTGACGCGGTGACCGAAACTGATATCGCCGCTGGGCGCTATGATCAGGCAGAAGTCACAGTGTGGCTTGTCTGTTGGGATGATGTCATTGCCCGTAAGGTGAAGTTTCGCGGCACAATGGGTGAAATTACCCGCAACGGTGGCCAGTTTCAGGTGGATCTACGCGGCTTGGCAGAGGCGCTGAACCAACCGCAGGGACGGTCCTATCTGAAAACCTGTTCAGCGGTGCTTGGGGATCGGTCTTGTGGGATTACTAACAAGACCGATGCCGCCTATGTGGCAGAGGTGACCGTGAACCGCGCCACCGATGGCCAGAACTTTGATCTGGCCACGCTGGTGCCGTTTAACGCGGAGTGGTTCAAGGACGGGTTTCTTGAGGTGCTGACGGGTGCGGCTAAGGGGCTGTCTGCCACGATCAAGGCCGATCAATTATACGGGACGCGGCGCGAGATATTGTTGTGGCAGCCGCTCGGGTTGCCGATTGCCGTCGGGGATGAGCTGCGGCTCGTTGCGGGCTGCGACAAGCACGCCAAGACCTGTCGCGAGAAATTCGCGAACCTCGCCAATTTCCAAGGTTTTCCGCATATTCCGGGGGATGACTGGCTGATGGCTGTCCCGCGCTCGGGTGACGCGAATGACGGTGGGAGCCTGCAGTGAACGATATCGTTGCAGAGGCGCGATCTTGGATCGGCACGCCCTATGTGCATCAAGCGGCTGTAAAAGGGATCGCAACCGATTGTCTTGGGATGATCCGAGGCTTGTGGCGCACGCGGTATGGCGAAGACCCGCAAGGCGTGCCTGCCTATTCCGCCGATTGGGGAGAACCGCAACGCGATGAACGCCTGTGGCAATCCGCGATTGATCATTTCGACGACGTCAGCGACCAGCCGATGCAAGCGGGGCAGGTGATCCTGTTCCGGATGCGTGACGGTTGGGTTGCGAAACATTTGGGTGTGGTGGCAGAGGTGGGCGCAAATCCAACCTTTATCCACGCCTACGCCGGACACGGGGTGACTGAAAGCCCGCTGTCCGCCCCGTGGCAACGTCGGATCGTTGCCCGTTTTGCTTTCATGGAAGGATAGCCACTATGGCCACGCTTGTTTTATCTGCTGTTGGTATGTCTCTTGGGGCAGGTGTGGGCGGGGCCGTGCTAGGTGTGTCTGCCGCGGCCATTGGTCAGGCTGCAGGGGCAACACTTGGCCGGATGATCGACCAACGTGTTCTTGGGGCTGGCAGTGCGGCGGTTGAAACAGGCCGCGTCGATCGGTTCCGGATTACGGGGGCTGGTGAGGGGAACACTGTAGGCCAAGTATATGGCCGTATGCGTGTACCGGGGCAGGTGATCTGGGCCACGCAATTTCAAGAAACTACTGAGACGACAGGTGGCAAAGGCGCAGGGACCCAGCCCAAGGTGACCGAATACAGCTATACGGTCAGTCTTGCCGTTGCCCTGTGTGAAGGCACGATCACCCGTGTTGGCCGTGTGTGGGCGGACGGGGTGGTCATGAGCCATGCCAAGCTGAATATGACCGTTTACGACGGGTCCGCGTTTCAATCACCTGATCCGAAGATTGTCGCTGTTGAGGGTGCGGACAACGCGCCAGCTTATCGCGGTGTTGCCTATGTGGTGTTCGAAGACCTGCCGCTTGCCCAATTTGGCAACCGCGTCCCGCAGTTCACCTTCGAGGTCATGCGCCCATCCGAGATCACAGAACCTGCCGCTACAGCCGATATCGCCCGCCAAGTGCGCGGTGTCGCTTTGATACCGGGAACTGGGGAATATGCGCTAGCGACGCAGCCTGTGCGCCTCTCACCGGATTTCAGTGACCAGATCGCGATCAATGTGAACTCTCCACTAGGGGGCACAGATTTTTATGTGGCGTCAGAGGCGCTGCGCGAAGAACTTCCGAATTGCCATTCTGCGCTGTTGGTCGTGTCGTGGTTTGGCAATGACTTGCGCTGTGGGGAGTGCGACGTTGCCCCTAAGGTCGAACAGATCGAGGTCGACGGGGATGAAATGCCGTGGTTTGTCTGCGGGCAACCACGTGCCACAGCAGGGGTGGTTCCGCAGAATGGGGATAGGCCCGTGTATGGAGGCACGCCATGTGATGCGTCTGTGGTTGAGGCGATCAAGGGGCTAAAGGCGCGTTTGCAGGCACCTGTCTTCTATCCGTTCATCCTGATGGAACAACAAGACGGCAATATGCTGTCCAATCCGTGGACCGGGCGCGCCGGGCAACCGCCTTTGCCGTGGCGGGGACGGATTACGACGTCTCTTGCGCCGACTGTGGATGGGACACCTGACCAGACCGTGGCAGCAGAGGCCGAAGTTGCGGCATTTTTGGGGACAGCACAGCCGAGCGATTTCAGCTTGGATGGAGAGACCGTCGTCTACACAGGCCCTAATGAATGGCGCTATCGCCGTTTCATTCTGCATTACGCGTATCTGTGTAAAGCGGCGGGTGGGGTGTCCGCCTTTTGTATTGGGTCCGAAATGCGGGGGCTTACGCAAATACGAGGGGCAGGTGGATCATTCCCTGCCGTAAATGCGCTGATCCAATTGGCGGCAGAGGTCCGTGCAATCCTAGGGGCAGAGACGAAGATCAGCTATGCGTCAGATTGGTCCGAATACCACGGGTATCAGCCTACGGGGACGGGGGATAAAATATTCCACCTTGATCCGCTCTGGGCAGATCCGAACATCGATTTCATCGGAATTGATAACTACATGCCACTGTCTGATTGGCGGGATGGAGTAGACCACGTCGATGCGGATGCGGGATCAATCTATAACCTTGATTACCTGTCTACGAATTTGACGGCGGGTGAAGGCTACGATTGGTATTACAAGAGCGAAACGGCTCGCGACGCGCAACGGCGCACGCCGATTACGGACGGGCTTGCGGATGAGCCATGGGTGTATCGCTATAAGGATCTGCCGAATTGGTGGGGGAACGCCCACCATGACCGGATAGACGGGGTCCGGTCTGCGATGCCAACAGCGTGGGAGCCTGCAAGCAAGCCAATCTGGTTCACCGAACTGGGGTGTGCTGCAATTGATAAGGGGACGAACCAACCCAACAAGTTCCTCGACCCCAAGTCGTCTGAATCCTTCATGCCGCATTATTCAAACGGCAGGCGCGATGACTTTATGCAGATGCAATATCTGCGGGCGATCTACGGGCATTACGCAAACCCTGCGAACAACCCGACGTCCACACTTTATGGTGGCCCGATGGTGGACATGTACCGTGCGCACGTCTGGGCATGGGACGCGCGGCCTTACCCGTACTTTCCCGGCAATCAGGACCTTTGGTCGGATGGTGATAACTACACACGGGGCCATTGGCTCAACGGGCGGAGTTCGAGCCGGACATTGGCGTCGGTCGTCGCAGACATATGTGAAAGGTCAGGGGTCACGGCCTATGACGTCTCGAAGCTTTACGGTCTCGTACGGGGCTATCACATCGCGGATGCGGGATCAGCGCGCGCAGCCTTGCAACCGTTAATGACCACCTACGGGTTTGAAGCCGCAGAGCGGGATGGCATGCTTGTGTTCACCAATCGCACGGGGCAGCCGACACAGGAGATGGCGCAAGACACATTGGCCTTCGATCCAGACAGGCCAACCGCGATCAGCCAAGTCCGGGGACCACTGTCCGAAATCGCAGCGCGTGTGCAATTTGAATACCTCGATTCCGAAGCCGACTACGAAGGCACAGTAACCGAAACCTCTGACCCAGAGCAGAAGACATTGGGATTGTCGCGCACGTCCGTGCCGTTGGCCCTGACACAGGCAGAAGCGCAAGGCACCGTCGGGCGCTGGCTGGCGGAGACCCGTGTCGGGCAAGACGGGGTTAGCTTTGCATTGCCACCATCGCAGCAGGCGCTGGGCGCAGGCGATGTGGTTGATCTACGCGTCGACGGGGACGCGGGGACGTTCCGTATCGACCGCGTCGAAGAAGCAGGTTTGCGATTGGTCGAAGCGACGCGCGTCGATCCCGAAGTCTACCTGCCGCAAAACATCCCCGAAATTTCTCCGAAACTGAAACCCTACGCAGGCCCGGTGCCGGTCCAGCTGCAATTTTTGGATATTCCGCTGATTACAGGCGACGAAATCCCCCATGCGCCGCACATGGTGGCAACAGGGCGACCTTGGCCGGGGCAAGTCGCCGTCTACCGGTCTGGCATTGACAGTGACTATACGCTCGACAGCATTATCCGGCGCGAAGGCAGTATCGGACAACTGACGACGCCACTGTTGCGGGGGCCTGTCGGAACATGGGATCGTCAAAGCGGTGTAAATGTGAAGCTGATGCACGGGACGCTCAGCGGCGCTGAAGTGGGGGCGGTGCTGTCCGGCGCGGGCGCTATCGCAGTAGGCGATGGCACGGCAGACAATTGGGAAATCCTCCAGTTCACCAAGGCCGACCCAATTGGTGGGCAGGAATACGCGCTGTCAGGATTTCTGCGGGGGCAGGCGGGGTCCAGCGGGCTTATGCCTGACATCTGGCCGGTCGGATCAAAGGTCGTGGTGCTGAACCAGGCCGTGACACAACCCAATCTGGCGGCCACAACGCGCGGTACAGATCGCCATTTCCGGTTTGGTCCTGCATCGGAACCCTTGGGGGATGAAACCTACCGCTACACCACGCAAAGCTTTGCGGGCAACGGGTTGCGGCCTTACCCCGTAGCGCATCTTAGGGCGACGGCGCTGGGCGAGAACTGGGTCCTCAACTGGATCAGACAGACACGCATTGACGGGGATGATTGGTCTGGCGTGGATGTGCCGTTGGGCGAAGATCGGGAAAGCTACCTTTTGCAATTCTATGAAGGCGGCGGTTTGGCTGGGACCACAATTGTGAATTCCTCCACATGGTCGGGCACATTGGCCGCTGGCACCAAAGTAGCTGTCGCGCAGATTTCGGATCGCTACGGTCCGGGGCCAGCGCAGACGATCACGGTCGCAAGCTAGATGCGTCCTGTCCATTTGTCAGATCTGCACACGGCGGCATTGATCCTGCGGGATCATCCGCCGGATCAACGTGTCGCGCTGATGATTCAAGCGCTACAGGCAGCAGATACAGCGGACCGCTACCGAAAAAAACTGCGGCGGGGACATCCTGACTTTGGGACCGGCACGCTGTCGAGCGCAATCAGGGGATTTCAGGTGGACAGGGCACAGGCCCCCTGCGAGACGGCTTATTTGGAAGCACTACAGGTGGTGGTGGCCGCACTGCTCGCCAAACGTCAAAACCATCCGAAAACAGCGTAAATTCCGATCACGGGGTTTTTTCTTGTCGCGCCGAACCTAACTAGATTAGAACGACATGACACAGCGCAAGGATGCGATACCATGGCCCAAAATAACGCAGCCCTGAGTACGGTTGACCCCGTGTGGCATCGCATCCGCGAAGAAGCTGAAGCCGCGATTATGTCCGAACCCTTGATGGGTGGCTTGGTGCATGCTGGCATCCTGCACCACGGCAGCTTCGAACAAGCACTGGCCTACCGGATTTCCATGAAGCTCGCATCGCGCGAAATGTCAGAACAAATCCTGCGGGAAATCTTGGACGAAGCATATGCGGCGGACACCAATCTGACGGCATCTGCGCGGGCTGACCTCGTGGCGATCTTTGATCGTGATCCGGCGTGCCACCGTTTGATGCAACCCTTGTTGTTCTTCAAAGGTTTCCAAGCGGTGCAGGCTTACCGTCTTGGGCATTGGCTGTGGAACACCGGCCGTAAAGACCTGTCATATTACGTGCAGATGCGTGTGTCCGAATTGTTCGGGGTGGACATCCACCCGGCAGCGCGGATCGGTAAAGGTATCATGATCGACCACGCGCATTCGATTGTCGTTGGTGAAACAGCCGTTGTTGGCGATAACGTGTCGATGCTGCATTCGGTGACACTTGGCGGGACCGGAAAAGAAGACGACGATCGTCATCCGAAAATCGCGGACGGTGTGCTGATCGGGGCAGGGGCCAAGGTGCTGGGAAACATTACCGTTGGCCATTGCAGCCGGATTGCGGCAGGCTCTGTCGTGCTGGAACCTGTGCCGCCGATGAAAACCGTGGCGGGTGTGCCCGCACGGATCGTGGGCGAAAGCGGCTGTTCACAACCGTCGCTGACAATGGACCACCTGTTCGACGCGATCAGCTAGATCGCACGGCAACGATGGTACGCATTAATAGCTTCTTTGACGTCGTCTAAATCCCCGCCGGAGGCTCCCGTCCTTTCCACGCGCGCTCAAGCTAGTCAAAACGCAAAACGCCGGACCAAATGGCCCGACGTTTTCTGTATCGGAATGACGTCGCTTTAGGCGAGCATTGTCATCGGGTTCTCAAGATTGTCCTTGATGGCATTCAGCAGGTTTGCACCCAACGCGCCATCAATCACACGGTGATCCACGCTCAGCGTTGTGGACATCACGGTGCCCACAGTCAGTTCACCGTCAGCGCCGACAATTGGCTTCTTCGTGCCTGCACCGACGGCCAGAATGGCTGCGTGCGGCGGGTTGATGATTGCATCAAAGTTGTCGATGCCGAACATGCCGAGGTTGGAAATCGCGAATGATCCACCGCTATATTCGTGCGGGGCCAGCTTGCGGTCGCGCGCACGGGTGGCGAAGTCCTTCATTTCAGCGGACAAAGCCGACAGGGACTTCATTTCGGCGTCCTTCAGGACCGGTGTGAACAGCCCGCCTTCAATCGCGACAGCAACCGCAACGTCAGATTTTTCGAACTGCAGTGTGCGATCACCAGCCCAAACGGCGTTGGCTTCAGGAACTTGCTGCAACGCCAAAGCACAGGCCTTGATGATGAAATCGTTCACGGACAGCTTCACGCCGCGTGGTTCTAGCTGTTTGTTCAACTGGCTGCGGAACTTGAGCAAGGCGTCCAAGTTGATATCGCGACGCAGGTAGAAGTGCGGCACGGATTGCTTTGCCTCTGTCAGGCGGGCAGCAATCGTTTTGCGCATCCCGTCGAGCGAAATTTCCTCGTAAGGGCGATCTGCATAGGTCTTGAGAACGGCATCGGTGCTTGGACCTGTGGCAACGGAAGCAGCAGCAGGGGCCGCTTTCGCTGGCGCGCTTGCCGCAGCTGCAGCAGGTTTGGTACCCGGTTGCGCGTTTTCCACGTCTGCCTTCACAATACGGCCACGCGGGCCGGAACCTGCGATGTCGGCCAGATCCAGACCTTTGTCAGCGGCGATGCGGCGGGCAAGCGGCGTCGCAAAAACACGTTCCCCATCTTTCACAGGTGCGGCTGGCGCAGGCGTGGCGGCATTATCGGAGCCCCCTGCGGGGGCCGCCTCTGCAGCCGCGGCAGCAGTTGGCGCTGCCGGTTCCGCTTTGGCCGCAGGTGCTGACCCAATGTCATCCGCGCTTTCGCCATCTTCGAGCAGAACGGCGATCACTTCGTTGACCTTCACGCCTTCGGACCCTTCAGCGATCACGATCTTACCGATCACACCTTCGTCGACGGCTTCGAATTCCATCGTGGCTTTGTCTGTTTCAATTTCGGCCATCACGTCGCCAGACGACACAGTGTCACCTTCTTTGACGAGCCATTTGGCAAGCGTCCCTTCTTCCATCGTAGGCGACAGGGCGGGCATCAGGATTTCAATAGGCATGGAATGGCTCCGTTATTGACCGGGCGCAGGAACGCTGGGTTCAAGAATTTCAGAGACGTAGGATTCAACCAACACCTCTTCGACTGCGACGTAGGATTGTCTTAGGTTTTGTTCGATATGCAGGTAGGCGACTTCGCGGGTCATCAGTGCCATCGCGATCCCAAGATCTTCGGGATCGGAAAGGCAGCCAATGATGATCTCAACCGTGTGGGAATGATCACCGCGTTCAATCAGTAGACCGTTGGGCGGGCAATCTGCGGGCATCTGGGCGCTGGCAGCCGATGCCACCAGTCCCAAGCCCGCGATCATGCCCGCCAAACGCATCACCGGTACGTTACCTTTTTGCACGCATCCACCACTTCGTCTGTGGTCAAAAGCGCATGCTTTTCAAGGTTCGCCGCATATGGCATCGGCACGTCTTTACCTGTGCATGTGATCACTGGCGCATCGAGGTAATCAAACGCTTCTTGCATGATCACACCAGAAATGTAGCCGCCGACGCTGCCTTGCGGCCAGCCTTCTTCAACAGTCACACAACGGTTTGTCTTGCGCACAGACGCGAGGATCGTTTCGGTATCCATTGGACGCAATGTCCGCAGGTTGATCACCTCTGCATTGATGCCTTCGGCCGCCAATTTCTCAGCCGCCTCAAGCGCGTAGGTCATGCCAATCCCGAAGGATACGATTGTGACGTCGTCGCCAGCGCGCTCAATTTTCGCTTTGCCGAACGGGATAGTGAAGTCATCCATGACAGGCACGTCAAACGACTTGCCGTACATGATTTCGTTCTCGAGGAAGATCACTGGGTTGTTGTCGCGGATCGCTGTTTTCAGCAGACCCTTGGCATCAGCCGCGGAGTAAGGCATCGCCACTTTGAGACCTGGCACCTGCATATACCACGCAGCGTAACACTGGGAATGCTGGGCACCCACACGCGCCGCTGCACCATTGGCCCCACGGAACACCATCGGTGCGCCCATCTGACCGCCTGACATATACAATGTCTTGGCCGCAGAGTTGATCAAGTGGTCAATCGCTTGCATAGCGAAGTTAAATGTCATGAATTCCACAATCGGGCGCAAACCACCGAAGGATGCACCCGTGGCGATACCG
Organism: Yoonia sp. D2-7; assembly: GCF_055809435.1. Classification (NCBI taxonomy): domain Bacteria; kingdom Pseudomonadati; phylum Pseudomonadota; class Alphaproteobacteria; order Rhodobacterales; family Paracoccaceae; genus Yoonia; species Yoonia sp. D2-7. The sequence continues at coordinate 1,647,759 of NZ_CM147912.1, forward strand.
GCAAAACCATGCTCGGTGATCGGTGTATCAATCACGCGTTTCGCGCCGAATTCGTCCAACAGGCCTTGGGAGATTTTATAAGCGCCTTGGTATTCGGCAACTTCTTCACCCATCAGGAACACGTCTTCGTCGTTCCGCATTTCTTCGGCCATCGCATCGCGCAAGGCTTCGCGGACGGTGGTCTTCTTCATTTCGGTGCCTTCGGGCCAATCAGGCGACTGGTCGGGGGCAGGGGCGGCAGGTGCTGCCGCCTCGGCTGGGGCTTTGGCGGTCTCTTCCGTTGCGGGTGCGGCGGCTGCTTGCGGCGCTGCGGGTGCTGCACCAGCTTCTGGTACGTCTTCGCCTTCTTCCACGAGGATTGCGATGACGTCGTTCACCTTCACAGCTTCGGTGCCTTCGGCCACAACGATCTTGCCAACGATACCTTCGTCAACAGCTTCGAATTCCATCGTCGCCTTATCGGTTTCGATTTCGGCCATAATGTCACCGCTTGATACGGTGTCGCCTTCTTTCACCAGCCACTTGGCCAATGTACCTTCTTCCATCGTCGGAGACAGGGCGGGCATGAGAATTTCGATAGCCATTATGCTGTCTCCTCGTTGTAGATATCTGTCCAAAGCTCTTCGAGCGCGGGCTCCGGGCTTTCTTTAGAGAATTCAGCAGCTTCGTTCACGACAGCTTTGATTTCTTTGTCGATGGCCTTCAAGTCATCCTCGGAGGCGTGTTTGCCTTTCAGCAGCGCGTCACGGACCTGTTCGATCGGGTCACGTTCGTCCCGCATTTTTTGGACTTCTTCGCGGGTACGGTATTTCGCAGGGTCGGACATGGAATGGCCGCGGTAGCGGTATGTCTTGACCTCTAGGATGTACGGACCTTTTCCAGCGCGGCAGTGGGCGACAGCGCGTTCGCCAGCTTCTTTGACCTTGATGACGTCCATGCCGTCAACTTCTTCGCCTTCGATGCCGTAAGCCGCACCGCGTTCCCACAAGGACGGGGATTTAGTCGAGCGTTGAACAGATGTACCCATCGCATATTGGTTGTTTTCAATGACGAACACGACGGGAAGTTCCCACAGTTCAGCCATGTTGTAGGTCTCATAAACCTGACCTTGGTTCGCAGCACCATCACCGAAGTAGGTAAAGGTCACATTGTCATTGCCTTTGTATTTGTCAGAGAACGCTAGGCCGGCACCGAGCGGCACCTGTGCTGCAACAATCCCGTGGCCGCCGTAGAAATGCTTCTCTTTCGAGAACATGTGCATCGACCCGCCTTTACCCTTTGAAAAACCACCTTCGCGGCCCGTCAATTCGGCCATGATGCCTTTGGGGTCCATGCCGCAGGCCAGCATGTGGCCATGGTCACGGTAAGATGTGATGCGCTTGTCGCCTTCTTTCGCTGCGGCCTCTAGGCCCACAACAACGGCTTCCTGACCGATATAAAGGTGACAAAAGCCACCAATCAGACCCATGCCATAAAGCTGGCCCGCCTTTTCCTCAAACCGCCGGATCAGCAGCATTTCCCGGTAATGTCCCAGCAATTCTTCAGCTGAGACGTTCGACTTCGCGGCGGCCTTCTTTGGCGGCATGGGCGGTCCTCCATCCAATTCGTAAATTAGTTTAGTGTTAAACTATCCCCTAAAGCAAAACACATGACGTTACGAGATGCAAACGACATATGAGGTATTCGGTGGGGGAATACGTGTGTTCAAGTTTTGGAATAGGTGAGATGGGTACTGCGTCGCTGGTCAATGGTACCTTATCGGGGTGGGGGCAGTGCTGACGCGCACTGATGAAAAGACCTGTACGTGCAGGTTAGCCTCACAATTAGGTATTGTTCTAGCCATACTCCGGCCCAAGTCGCTGCATATTTGTTGGCCGATATTTAGTTGAAGGCTTACCCAATGATATACATCGCCCGTCTTTTCTTTCTCGTAGGTTCGACCCTGATGGCGGGAGGTGTCGCAGCATTTGTCTTCATGCTCCTGTTTGAGCGTGACCTGCCCGAAATGTACCAGGGTTACTGGTTCGAAATCGTCGCAGTCATCTTTACTGCCTTCGTGATCACCGCAACGGGGCAATTGTTAGGTAATGACATTTGCGGCTCAAACCGGAAGTTCGTAGATCGTGCGGTGGAAAGTGAACTCCGGCACTTCCATCGCTCCGATGTTGTTGAACGCTACTGGATCCTTCGAGGCTACCAGTGGGTGTTTGTGAACATCCGTGCGGCTTTGACCATCTTTACGGCGATGCTTGGGAAAGGCGACTGATCATGCAACCCAAGCAGACAGCCACTCAGGCTGATATCCTCGCGCAATTGGCCGAGCAGCGACGCCTGCTCCAGATCAGCGAATGGGAATATGAGACCAAAAAGCAGCAGCTTACCGACCCGCAAGTGCCCGTGCGTCCTAGCTTAAAGCGCGACTTCATCGCGGCACTTGTTTTTTTAGGCGTTGTTTTCGTAGGCGTGGCGGGATTTATTGTCGCCTTCCCAAAGGAAGCCAACATGACGGCGACCTTCGTGAAGGGCGTTTTCCTATCGAAACCCAAATCGGTCTTCGAGCAATATCAGGGGCTTGAAGACACAACCGACTCCGTGGTGGATGGATGGTTCAATCCAGATCAGACCACCGTAGGGCCAGCTCCTAAAACTACTGAATAACGATTTCATCCGCGCGGAACGTGCCAAGAACCCGTAAGTGCTTGGCACCGATTCTTTTACTCAGCGTCTACTGGTTTGATTTTATCCCATGTTTGGGTGTCGAAATCGCTGGCGTCATGGCGTTCACGCAGTTGTTGGTCTTCGTCGCCCCATGCTTTGTTCACCATCTTCCCGCGTACCACCGCCGGACGTGCTGCGATGTCGTCCACCCAGCGGTTTACGTTTTTGTAGGATGCAACGTCGAGGAATTCGGCGGCTTCGTAGACCAGATTTTGCACAAGCGCGCCGTACCATGGGAAGGTTGCCATATCGGCGATGGAATAGTCGTTTCCGCCCAGATATTTGGCCTCGGCCAAACGCCGGTCCAAGACGTCTAGCTGGCGCTTGGTTTCCATTGCAAAGCGGTTGATTGGGTATTCGAACTTTTCGGGCGCATAGGCATAGAAATGGCCAAAGCCGCCGCCGAGATAGGGCGCGGAACCTTGTAGCCAGAACAGCCAGTTCAGGGTCTCAACCCGTGCCTTTGGATCGGCCGGCAGGAACGCCCCGAATTTTTCCGCCAGATACAGCAGGATCGCGCCGGATTCGAAGATACGCACGCCGTTGGTTTCATCGAACAGGGCAGGGATCTTGGAGTTCGGGTTCACCTCAACAAAGCCGGACGAGAATTGGTCGCCTTCTTGGATGTTGATCAACCACGCATCGTATTCGGCGTCTGTGTGACCTGCCGCCAGCAGTTCTTCGAACATGATCGTGACTTTGACGCCGTTGGGCGTTGCTAGCGAATAAAGCTGATGCGGGTGTTTGCCGATTTGGCGGTCTTTGTCGTGGGTCGCACCTGCGATGGGGCGGTTGATATTGGCGAACTTGCCGCCGCTCTCGGCGTCCCATGTCCAGACTTTGGGGGGCGTATATATCATGTTGTGTCCTTTGAGCGCGTTGTTCAAGTTGTGTTCAGTGACATAGGGGTGGCCGAGCGGATGTAAAACCACCACCTTAAAAATAGCAGGGGCACATCACAGTTTAGCGATCTCGTGGCGGGTGTTTATGTCTTGCGCATGCTCGGGATTTTCTTCCCCGCCTGGCAAGATTTAATCAGAATACCGAGCCGTCTTAGTCGTGTATCTTCGCGTTTGGCGCTCATGACCCACCAGATGGAATCCCGTCGGTAGGATGGTGCGAGCGCATTGAGGAAATCCCATGCTGCCTGGTTGGCTTTGATTTGTGCCTCAAAATCCGGCGATAGCGGGACGTTACGGTCCGCAGATGTGTAGCCTTTGGTGTCTCTACGGTTGTTGTAGACGTGCAGCCCCGCTGGTTTCATCAGCCCAAGCGGGATGAATTCCTGCACCTTTTTGACGTTCACGGCACTCCATACGCTATTGATTTTGCGAGGCGTAAATCGAATTTTGTAGCTTTGATCGTCGATGGATTTGCGCACCCCGTCGATCCAGCCGTAGCATAGTGCGACGTCTACGGATTCAGACCATGTGATGCTGGGCCGATTAGTTCTTTTGCGGTAGTAACCAACGGAAAGTTCTGTTGCTGCGGGATTTTCTGCGAACCAAGCCGCAAAGTCGTTCTTGGATGTAAAGAAGACAGGGTCGTCCACACTTAACGTCCTGTGCCTTGGAGTACGCCGTGTTCCATTGCGTAGCGGGTCAGCCCAGCTGTACTGGAAATCCCGAGTTTGCGTTTGATGTTGTTGCGGTGTGTTTCGACCGTGCGCACAGAGATATTCAGCGTCGCGGCCACGTCTTTGTTGGACTTGCCTTGCGCCAGTTCCAGCAGGATCGTTTGTTCGCGCCCTGTCAGTGGTTCGCGCCCGTCTGCGATACGCGGCGATAGCGATGTTTTCGCCCCCGTACACAGGTATTGCTGCCCCGCCATCACAGTTTCAATTGCCGTCTTGATCTCGTCGGTCGGCACGTCTTTCAGGACATACCCTTTGGCGCCGTGTGAAAGGGCAGTGTTGATGTATTCGGGGCTGTTGTGCATCGACAGGATCAAGATGCGCGTGTCTGGGCATTTCTCTAGGATCATTTCGGTGGCGTTCAGCCCGCTGACGTCCGGCATGTTGAGGTCCATCAAGATCACGTCAGGCGCAAGATCACCGACCTGTTCAACCGCCTCGCGCCCGTTGTTCAGTGCACCGACGACCGTGATGTCGTCATAGCTTTCAAGGATCGCTTGGATGCCTTCGGTGACCATGGGGTGATCGTCTACAATCAGAACACGGACGTTCATGCGGATTTCCTTTGGTTGTCGTCGTCATTGCTGCCTGCCTCTGGGCGGAGCATATGTGTCAGAGGGACTTGGGCTTCAATCATTGTGCCCTGTGTCGAAGAGCGGATGCGCAATGTCCCTCCGATCTGTTCTAGACGTTCTTGCATGTTGCGCAGGCCAAGACCACCGCTGGTGCGGGCTTGGGATTTCTGGGCTGGCATGCCTTTTCCGTCGTCGGTGATGATTAGGTGGGCACCGCTGCGTTTCCCCTTGAGCGATATCGTCACGTTTTGCGCGGCGGCGTGGCGTTCGATGTTGGTCAGCGCCTCTTGGGCGATCCGGTACAGCGCGATGCGGGCTTCTTGATCGAGCCGGTTGCGGAAGACCACAGTTTCCACGCTACAGGTCACGTCGGTCCGTTGGGCAAAATCATCCGCCAGCGATTGCAGGGCAGGGCCGAGACCGAGATCATCCAAGACACCGGGGCGCAGGTCGCGACTAATGCGGCGGACTTCTTGGATCGCACCACCCAACCCGTCGATGCCTTTATCAAGACTGTCACCCACACGATCATCGTTGATCTGGAAACGTCGCTTGGTCAACTCTAGCGCATATCGGACCCCAACGAGCATCTGACTGATCCCGTCATGGAGTTCACGCGCCACGCGTCCGCGTTCTTCTTCTTGGGTGTCGATGATCCGTTGGGTCAGCGCCTTGAGTTTCACGTCGGCCAAACGCCGCTCACGGATATTGATCACCAATCCGCTCAGAAACACGCCAAGCAGGGCCACAATGACAATCGCCACGATGTAAACGGAAGTCTGCGCGATTCGCGATTCAACTTCGGCGCGTGCGGATGCAACCGTCTGTTGCACGTCATCGATAAAGATGCCGGTACCAACGACCCATCGCCAGTCTTGCAAGCCGTTCACATAGACGATCATCCGACCTGTTTCGCCCGTCGACGGCTTTGGCCAATCGAAGCTGTGATAGCCCCCGCCAGTTCGCGCAATCCGGATCAATTCGTCTGTAATCGGAATGCCGCTGGCGTCTTCAAGGCCGGTCCAGTTGCGGTTGATCAGATAGGTCTGACGCGGGGCGACGAGATTATTACCGTCGTAATCGAACACGAAGAAGTAGCCGTCTTGACCATAAAGAATGGCTGAAAGTAATTGAGAAACCTCAAGTTTTGCCGCTTCGTCATCTGGGGCTGCCCGTCCGTATGTATTCACAAACGCGGTGCGTGCGATGGAGAGATAGTTCTTCAGTTCTTCGCGTTTGGTGGCGATCAGCTGCGCCTCAAGCGCCGCAATTTCGCGTTCGGCCAAATCGCGCGATTGGTTGGTCACGACAATCGAAATCACGGACACCGCAAGGATCAACGGGACCGTTGCCAGCAAAAAAAGCTTTTGCCCGTAACTGAAACTGAGTGCGCCGCGCAGGCGGTGAAAGATGTCTTTCATGGGGGGCGGGGATAGTCCCGAATCCCCGACGAATCAAATCCGAATCGCAGGGCGTTTTGCTGGACCATTGGCTGTTAGCGCCCAAACTTTGTTCAGAAAAATCGCAATTTCTGCAAATTCGACCGCAAACTACGCAGAACTACGTATTTTACCTTCCGGACGACTAGGCTAGCTTTTGCCTACGAAATGATCCGCAGTGCGCCACTGGGAGGTGCGCGTTCTGTGAGGAATACCAATGGGAGGAAACCAAATGGATCGTCGTTCTTTTCTTAAAAATTCCGCGCTTGGCGGGACAGCTGCAGCAGCAACTACGCTGGCAGCACCTGCTTACGCGCAGGGCAAGCGTACACTGACGCTTGTCACAACATGGGGCCGTGGCCTTGCTGGTGTGCATGACGCAGCTCAGCGTGCCGCTGACACAATCACTGCAATGACAGATGGTGACCTGACCATCGACCTGAAAGCGGCTGGCGAACTCGTCGGTGCGTTCGAAGTGTTTGACGCTGTGACATCTGGTCAGGCTGACATGTACCACGGTGCTGACTACTACTTCGTCAACCAGCACCCTGGTTACGCGTATTTCACATCCGTGCCTTTCGGCATGACGCCACAGGAAATCTCTAACTGGTATTACCAAGGTGAAGGCCGCGCATTCCACGACGAGCTGGGTTCCATCTTTGGTCTGAAATCCTTCCTCGCAGGTAACACTGGTCCACAGGCTGGTGGCTGGTTCTCGAAAGAGATCAACGGTCCAGAAGATTTCCAAGGTCTCAAGTTCCGTATGCCGGGTCTTGGTGGTCAAGCGCTGGGTAAAATGGGCGCATCCGTTCAGAACCTTCCAGGTGCTGAAGTTTACCAAGCTCTCGCATCTGGCGCCATCGACGGCACAGAGTGGATCGGCCCATGGGCAGATGAAAAAGCTGGTTTCCAAGAGATCACAAAGTTCTACTACACAGCTGGTATGCACGAGCCGGGCGCTGCCCTGTCACTCGCGACAAACCTCGACGTGTTTGAGAGCCTTTCACCTGCACACCAGAAGGTCATCGAGATCGCATCTGGCGAAGCACACCAGTGGAACCTTGCCCAGTTCATGGACAACAACGGTGCAGCACTGCAGCGCCTGCAAGCTGGCGGCGTAAAAGTTCTGGAATTCCCTGACTCTGTTTGGGATGCAATGGGCGACGCAGCACGCGAAACGCTTGACCAGTACGCTGGTGATGACCTGTATGACCGCCTGCGCGCGTCTTACAACGCATCCATGGCTGCGTCTTCTGGTTGGATCCAGAAGTCCGAAGGTGCGTACCGCGCCCAGCGTGACCGTGTAATGGGGTAATTCCCCAGGGAATTTTAGCCAATAAGGTTCGGCCCGACGTCATATTGGCGTCGGGCCACCATTGAAAATTTAGCGTGGTGCGGGCCCGGGGAGGGACCCCACGCATTTTGGGGGACATCATGGAAGACGATATCGCCTGCACGGGATTTTTCCGTGCATCTGCAGAAGACACGATCAGTTGTCTTGATAAGTTTGAGATGGGCGGCCCCATCCAATACTTCTTCGGCAACCTTCTCGAAGCACCGTTCAACTTGGTCTACGCCTTTGCCCATCCGGGTCAGTGGCTGGATTGGTCGAACAAAGAATCCGTGATGCGGTTCATTTACTACGGTGCCTCGGCTGAGCTGTTCTTTGTGTTGTTCGCCATCTTCTTGGCGATCACAATCGTCGGTTTCTTCCGCAATCAGTTCATGTGGGCTTGCGTGCGCGTGTTGGAAGGTTTTGCCAACGGCGTGGGTCGGTTCTTTGCGTGGGCGGGCCTGTTGATGGTTCTCCAGCAGATCATGATCATTTTTATGCAGCGTATTTTTGCGGTGTCCGAAATATCGCTCGGGTTCGGGTCAGCCTTTACCAAAGACGTCAGCTGGTGGTCAGAAGAACTGAAGCTTTACAACGCTATGATCGTTTGTTTGTGCGCCACATACACATTCGTCCAAGGCGGCCACGTGCGTGTTGACCTTGTATATTCCGCGATTTCGTACCGTGCCAAGCGCACGATCGATATGATCGGGGCCATGCTGTTCATGGTGCCTGCCGCATTGCTGACATGGCTTTACGGCTGGTTCTTCCTGTGGCGTCACCTTGTGGTGCCGAACCCATCCGCGTCTGATAGTCTTGAACGTTTGCTGGGTAAATCCCGTGCACTACGCTGGAATATTGAGACCATCGGGTTTTCACCAAACGGGTTCAACGCCTACTTCCTGTTCAAAATTCTGCTCGTGGTCTTCACCTTGATGGTGATCTTGCAAGCCATCGCGTTCTTCTACCGTTCATACCTTGAGCGCAAAGAAGGCGAGGATAGCGAAGGCAAATACCTCGACAAAGACAAGCTGGGTGACGCGCAAGCTGAACTCGTCGCTGAAATTCATTAAGGACCAAAGACCATGCTTTTTGGATTAGACGGCGTAGAAGTCGGTATTATCATTGTTTTCCTGACGCTCTTTGCGGGCATCCTGTCAGGGTTTCCCGTGGCCTTTGCGATTGGTGGCTCTGCGGTCATTTCATTCGCTGTGATTGCAGCACTCGATAGCTCGGGTCTTTTGATCCATGAGGCCATCGACACTGGATCGGACGCCTATGCGGCCTTGATCGCAGAAGGGGTCAGACCTGACGCCATATCGGTGTTCCGAAACCCCGATTTGCCGATTTATGAAACGGCGTTGTTCCCGCAAGGCTGGGAAATGGCGTTGGATCGGAACGTTGGCTTCTTGGTGAACCGGATGAACGAACGTGTTCTGGCAGGTCAGTCGATCGAGACGCTGTTGGCTGTGCTAATGTTCGTCATGATGGGCATCGTTTTGGAACGGTCCCGTATTGCGGATGAATTGCTGACAACAATGGCGAAGGTCTTTGGCCCGCTGCCGGGTGGTTTGGCTGTGTCCATTGTGATCGTGGGGGCGTTCCTTGCGGCGTCCACAGGGATCGTTGGTGCGACTGTTGTGACCATGGGTCTGCTGGCGCTGCCGACAATGTTGAAGAACGGCTATTCGCCGGAACTGTCTACTGGTGTGATTGCCGCATCCGGTACGCTGGGTCAGATTATTCCGCCATCCATCGTGATCGTTCTTCTCGGGACGCTCGCGGGCGACCTGTATTCCGCTGCACAAGAAGACCGCGCCCAATTGGCTGGCTGTTCAGACGCGCTGACGTTTCTTGGTGAGCCCGCGGTTGTGTCTGTGGGGACGTTGTTCCAGGCCGCTTTGTTGCCGGGTATCTTGTTGGCATTCCTTTACGCCGCATATGCATTTGGTTTCGCATTGCTGAACCCATCGAAGGCCCCACCCGTGGAAATGGGCGAAGCGTCTAGCGGTGAAGTCATCACACGTAACGAAGCGCTGTTGTGGTTCCTTGGTGCACCTATCGCATTGATCGCGGTGTTCATCGCCTTCGGTGCATTCGACATCCGCGGGTCCCAGACAGTTATCGTCGATAGCTACACAGATGCGGGCCAAACGGCGTCCTTGCGGACCAATGTTGGTGAAGAATGCGCAGCCTCTATGCAGGAATTGCACGGTGCGGAAGCTTGGGCTGCGGCCCTGGCCGAACAAGCCGCGATTGATGATGCGGGCGGCGTTGCCGAAGCACGTGAATTGTCGCCAGAAGAACGTGCGGCAGCTGTGGACGCGAAAGTAGCGGCAGCGGCACCGATCGGTACCGGTATCGGTCTGATCGCATTGCTGGCAGGTCTGACGCTGGTACTGGCACGCGGTGTTGCACCGTCTGCAAACGCGGCACCGCTGATCGCGGGTGCGGCTGGCGTGCTGGCCTTGTTGTTGGTCGATATCCTGTTGATCGGGCCATTGACGACACCGGGAACGACCGTTGTCCTGATCGCATTGCCAATGATCGCGGTGTTCTACGGCATGAAACATGCATCTGCACGTTTGTTTGCCAATGAGATCGTCAAAGTGGTCTTCCCACCGTTGGTGCTGATCATCGCCGTGCTTGGGTCAATCCTTGGCGGGATTACAAACCCGACACCGGCGGCGGCACTTGGGGCAGGCGGGGCCATTCTGTTGGCCACCTTCCGCAAGCTGCAAGAGCAGGGCAAGTCCGGCAACATGGTGCTTTATACCACTGCTGCAATCATGATCATGCTGCTGGTCGGCACGAACTTTGATATGCGCCTCGGCCAAGAAGTCGTGTTGTTCGAAAACTACGTGGCCTACTTGGTTGCTTTCGCAGCCTTCCTGTTCTCGATGTTCGGTCTGATCTGGTCATGTGGCGTGTTGTTCACGGGCGGGGTTCTGTCCCCAGTGGTCCGCGAAACAGCGAAGGTCACGTCGATGGTCTTTACCATTCTGATCGGGTCGCAGTTGTTGAACCTTGTGCTGATTTCGTTTGGTGGTGAGCACTACATTCAGCAGTTCCTGCGGTCATTCGACAGTGAATGGCAGGTCTTCATCATCGTGATGCTGGTGCTGTTTGTGCTGGGCTTCGTGCTTGATTTCCTTGAAATCATCTACATCGTGATCCCGATTGTTGGTCCTGTTATTTACGGCGGTACATTCGATCCGAAGTGGGTCACGATCATGATTGCGGTGAACCTGCAGACATCGTTCCTGACGCCACCGTTCGGTTTTGCCTTGTTCTACTTGCGGGGTGTTGCCCCAAAGGAAATCACGACGGGTCAAATCTATCGCGGTGTGATGCCATTCATCGGAATCCAAGTTGCGGGTCTCGCGTTGCTTGCGGCCTTCCCGGCGGTGGTGACAATTGTTCCAAATTTGCTGAACTAACGGATGCGGTTTAGGTCCGCGTCAACGAAACCTTAGGAAGCCCCGGTTATGCAGAGCGCAGAACCGGGGCTTTCTTTATGAACCACGCGATGTCCGATCTTGTCCACGCCCACCACGGTGGCTTTGTCATCGTGGCGGCGTTCGTATGTACGATTGGTGCGGCTTTGACGGTCGTGCTTCTGATGCGGTCCAAGGCGTTGCGTAGAAGGCGACGTCAACTGCATCTGGGTCTTGCCGCAATGATTGCAGGGACCACTGTTTGGGCGACCCATTTTATCGGGATGCTGGGGTATAGCCCTGCGGAAACGACCGCCTATGAACCCGTTCTCACGGGGCTATCACTGCTCATTGCTATCGGCGGCTGTACTGCGGCTGTCGCACTTGCCGGAATGCCGCAGATGCGATGGCGAAGCGTTGTGGGCGGCACGTTGTTCGGCCTGACCGTGACCGCAATGCATTACATTGGGATGGCAGCACTACAAGTCCCGGGGCGGTTTGAATGGGATGCAGACCTCGTCATTCTGTCTATCATTTTCGGCAGCGTATTTGGCATGATCATGGTGCACCGCGTGATGCATCCTGTGACACGGTTTTGCTGGGCGGGTGCCACGGTCGCGATGGTTTTGTCGGTTTGCACCATGCATTTCACAGGGATGGCTGCAGCGACATTTGTCCCTGACCCCAGCTATATTGTGCCGGCGCGCCTGATTTCAAACTTCGTATTGGGGTTTATCGTTTTGACGGTGGTGAGCCTGATCCTGTTGATCGGCTTCACCACATTTGTCATTGAAACTGAAATGAGCGCGGATACGCAACGCAAGTTAAGCGATGCGGTGCGCCGCGATTTGCTGACGACGTTGCCAAATCGATTGGGCTTTGCAGAACGTGCCGCGCGTCTGCAAAAACGGGTTGATCGGGGGTACCAAATCCGGATTGCAGTTCTGACGATTGATTTGGATCTATTTAAACAGATCAATGACACGATGGGGCATGCGACGGGTGACATCGTGCTGCGACATGTCGCCGATCAAATGAATGCCGTGCTGCAAGATCATGAATTCATTGCACGTATTGGGGGTGATGAATTCGCGGCGTTGAAGTCGGATTTGACCGACCGAGATGACGCGCGCGAATTTGCCATGCGCCTGCAAACCGCTATTGGCGAACCGCTATATTTAGGTATGTCTGATCTGAAACTTGGGGTCAGCATCGGGATCGCGACGTACCCGGACGATGGGGATCAACTGGAAACGCTGCAACAATATTCGGATCTGGCAATGTATCAGGCTAAGGGCCAGTCGCGCAGCAAGATCGAGTTTTATGACAATGAAATCGAGCAACGCAGGCGTGAAAAACAGGCCTTAATGGGTGATCTTAGCAAGGCGATTGACCGTGAAGAGTTATTTTTACACTACCAATTTCAAAACAGCATCGTCAGTCACGCCATCATTGGCTTTGAGGTGCTGTTGCGCTGGCGGCATCCTGAAAGAGGGCTGATCGGCCCGAATGTCTTTATTCCACTGGCCGAAGAAACCGGCTTGATAAAGGATATCGGAATGTGGGTGATGCGGACGGCATGTCAGGAAGCTGCGACATGGAATCAACCTTATCCGATTGCCGTCAACGTATCACCGCAGCAATTGATAGAGCCGGATTTTGTGACGCAGGTTCTTGCGATTTTGGACGACTGCCAGCTCGCGCCTGAACGCCTAGAGGTCGAAATCACCGAAGCCACGATCATTCAGGATCAAGACAACGCGCTTGCCGTGATGCATAAACTGAAATCGATGGGGATACGCATTGCGATGGACGATTTTGGCACCGGATATTCGTCGTTGTCGACCCTGCAGGCCTTTCCGTTTGATAAAATCAAAATTGACCGCAGCTTTGTACACAACGTCCATCAAAGTCGACAAAACGCTGCAATTGTGCGCGCCACACTTTTGTTGGGTGGGGCGTTGGATGTGCCGGTTCTTGCGGAAGGGGCAGAGGTTGCAGAAGAAATCGCATTTCTAGCCGGAGAAAGTTGTGACGCGGTGCAAGGGTATTTCTTTGGCAAACCAATGCCAGTCGGCGATGTTCGCAATGTCACGATGAAACAGGCCCGCGGACCGAAGATCGCTTAACCCGTTGGGCGGCTGTCTGGCAGGCTGATCCGTGCCACTTGTTCAGCGATGGGATCGGTGCTGAGGGGATGTAGTGCGCTATCGTAGTCCGATGGTTCGCGAATTGGGGCCCATTCACGGTTGTGATAAACCTCTAACCCGCTGAACTTGGACTTATAATCCATCTTCGGCGATCCTGGCACCCAGTAGCCTAAATAGACATAGGGCAGGCCAAGGTCGATCGCGATGGCGATGTGGTCGAGTATGACAAACGTACCCAGCGACGATCGGTCGAAATCCGGATCGAAGAACGAATACACAAGGCTCAACCCGTCATCGAGAATATCTGTCAGGCATACGGCCCGCAAATCTTCTGTTTCCTTGTCGGTATATTCGATCAATCGGGACCGGATCGGGGTTTCTTCGACCATGGCTGCGAATTCGAACATGTCCATGTCGGCCATGCCACCGGACGCATGACGGCTATCCAGATAACGCCGGAACAGGTCGTATTGCGCTTCAGTCGCCCAAGGCGACGTCGCGCGGCGTGACAGGTTCGTATTGCGGTTCCTAACGCGTTTTTGGGATTTTGTTGGTACAAAATCCGCCACACGGATGCGCGCAGACATACAGGCCGAACATTCCGAACATGACGGGCGGTAAAGCACGTTCTGCGACCGCCGAAATCCCTGTTTGGACAGGCTATCATTCAGACGGGTTGCGGTGTCACCTTGCAAAGCAGTGAACAACTTCCGTTCCATCCGGCCCTCAAGGTAAGGGCAGGGTTGCGGGGCCGTGACATAAAACTGCGGCGCGATGGGAAGCGTGTGGCGCATGGTACTCTGGCGAAATGAACTAGGGTGACGTTAGCAAGCAATATTGCACAAACCAAGCCCCCCGAAAATAGCGAGGTTCTTACAAAGCAATCTTATGCCGTTCTTTCGTGCAACCGCTCAAAAAAGGGGCGCCTTGCCCGGGGACACAGGCAAGGCGCGACGGGGATGGGGGGACACCCGTCTTAGGACGATGCAGACAATCTGCCTGCACGGTCATCCATAAACTGATCAAACTCAGTCGAGTCTTTCGCAGCGCGGAGGCGGTCCAAGAAATCTTCAAAGTTTTCTTGCTCATGCTCGAGCCGTTCCAGCATTTCGTCGCGGTACCGGTCAAAGCTGGCGTTGCCGCTGCGCCGTTGCGCGGCTTCGGGGGAAACGGTTTTTACGGCTTCACCAAGGGCTGCCATGTCAATGCTGTTCCCCATTCCCGGTGCAAATCCACCGCGCCATGCAAGGATGGCTGCGATTGCGATACCTGCCGGCCAAAAGACATTCAGCGCGACAATGGTGACCGGAATAGCAAACCCTGCAAACAACACGGTTGAAACAATTTGGACAGCGACCGGCATCTGTTGTGCGGGGGGCGGTGTGTGGGTCATCGAAAAAATCCTAAATCAAATGGGGCCCCCGAAGGGACCCGTTGAACCATTAGTGAGAGGTATCAGCAGAGTCGTCAGATTTGTTCTGATGACCACGTTCGTCCATAAATTGGTCGAATTCTGCTTTGTCTTTCGCTTCGCGCAGACGTTCGAGGAATTCCTCAAAGTTCGTCTGTTCTTCTTCCAGGCGGCGCAGCGTTTCGTCTTTGTACGTGTCAAAGGCTGCGTTGCCGGTGGAACGGTTCATGTGAACAGAATGTGACCCACGGTGACAGCGTTTCCGGCTGTGCGTGCCCGAAAATTTGTTATTGATGACCATATAAGCCGTCATCGCCAGACCAATCGGCCAGAAAACAATATAGCTGCCGACCATCGCCGTGATCCATGCAGCCCGACCGCGTGCGTCCAACCACGCTTCGGTCCGGGCAAAAAAGCCAGGGGCCTGTGTGCCCATGGAAGACGTGGAGTTCAGGGTTGCGGTGTTCATCTCAAAATCCTTTGTGTGTAAGGTAGAGGGTCTTATGTTTATGCCCTTTACATTACTCAAGATGGGAGGTGTGGCGCATCCTTGCAAGGGGTAATGTAAATGTTCTTTACATTAATCGAGATTAGCTCGTAAAATCAGCTGTTTGCGCGTTTGAAATTCGTAGCAGTTCGTCCGGATTGATTGGAAAAATGTGTCTTGGCGTGCCCGCTGCCGCATAAATAACGTCGAATTCCGCCAATCTGGGGTCCGCGAACGCCCGTATCGGGTTCAGGTGCCCGACAGGGGACACGCCACCAATGGCAAAGCCGGTTTGCTTACGGATCAGCGCCGCGTCCGCTTTGCCGAGCGGTTCGCCTGCGACGTGGCTGGCTTTTTTTGCGTTGACCGTATTGCCGCCCGCTGTCAGGAACAGGACCGCGTCACCGCTGTCCAAGCGTTGGAAGATCACAGATTTCGCGATCTGGTCCAAATGACACCCAGCCGCGTCTGCCGCTTGTTGCGCGGTTTTGGTCAGTTCTCCCATTTCCATCACGTCTGCTGTGATGCCTGCGGCCTCGAGGGCTGCTTTCACTCGTTTCAAGCTCTTGCTCATGGGACCGTCCTTGCCTAGCGTGGACGTCCAACACATCATCGCGTTTCCCTAAAGACAAGAGCTTCCCCATGAGTATTGCCGACCGGATGACCCGTTGCCCGCATCCGTTTAATGCCGAACGGGGCGCGGATGCTTTGGCTGCGTTTGACGCGTTGCCGGATGGTTTGGCGGATCTGATCAGGGGCACCGCGGGGTCTAGTCCGTACCTGGCAGGATTGCTGAAAAGCGAAGCGGATTGGGTTATCGCAGCAATGGATGATCCGGAGACGGCGGTCGCGGATATTCTGGCAGGTGTGCGCGGTTGTCAGGCCGCTGATCTGGCAGATCACTTGCGCCAAGCCAAACGCCGGATTGCGTTGATCACGGCACTGGCGGACCTGTCGGGCGTGTGGCCTTTGGCGACCGTCACGGGGACCATCACCGATTTTTCCTATGCCGCGGTTCATCAGTGCATCACACAATTGGTTGCCGCAGAAATCAAACGCGGCAAGTTGCCGGGGATGGTTGATGCGGATGCCGCGACCGGGGCAGGGATGGTGGCGCTTGCGATGGGCAAGATGGGCGCGGGGGAGCTGAACTATTCATCCGATATCGACCTGATTTGTCTGTTTGATGAAACGCGGTTTGACCCTGATGACTACCACGACGCCCGTGCCGCATTTATCCGCGTGACCCGCAAGATGACCGCGATCATGCAGGATGTGACAAAAGGCGGCTATGTGTTTCGAACCGATCTACGGCTGCGCCCCGATGCGTCGTCCACGCCTGTTTGCATCTCGATGGAAACGGCCGAACGGTATTACGAAAGCCTTGGCCGCACGTGGGAACGCGCGGCCTACATCAAGGCAAACCCCTGCGGCGGTGATCTCGCGGCGGGCCTGCGGTTTTTGGATACGTTGCGCCCGTTTGTCTGGCGTAAACACTTGGACTTTGCCGCGATCCAAGACGCCCATGATATGCGTTTGCTGATCAAGGATTATAAGGGGCTGGGCGGTACGCAATCGCTTGAAGGCCACAACATGAAGCTGGGGCAGGGTGGTATTCGCGAGATCGAATTTTTCACGCAGACCCGACAGTTGATTTCGGGCGGGCGTGATCCGTCATTGCGGACCCGCGAAACGGTGGAAGGGTTGCAGCGTTTGGCGGCCGCGGGCTGGATCAGCGAGGATAATGCGGCAGAGCTGACCGACCATTATGAATTCCATCGCGAAGTCGAGCATCGGTTGCAGATGATCAATGACGCGCAGACCCATACATTGCCGACGACCGATGACGGGTTTGCCCGCTTGGCAGCGTTGATGGGGCGCGATGTGGCAGGGCTGCGGGCGGACATTCAGACGCGGTTGGATGTAGTGCATGAACTGACGGAAAGCTTCTTTGCGCCGGATGAAGTCGCAGCGGAAGACGATAGCGATTGGGGCAAAGACACTACAGACCGTTGGCCCACGTACCCTGCGTTACGATCGGACCGCGGGCAGGCGATTTTTGATCGGTTACGGCCTGATATTATGCGCCGTTTGGCGGCGTCTGCAAAACCGGACGAGGCGCTGGTGCAGTTTGACGGTTTTCTGGCGGGACTGCCAGCAGGCGTGCAGCTGTTTTCGTTGTTTGAAGCGAACCCGCAATTGACCCAATTGATCGTGGATATTGCAGCGACAGCACCTGCCTTGGCGCAGTACCTCTCGCGCAATTCAGGTGTGTTTGACGCCGTGCTCGGGGGATCGTTCTTTGGTGATTGGCCCGGTGCGGATGAGTTGACTGTTGAGGCGGGCAAGGTCCTGAAGGCCGCACCCGATTACGAGGCGCAACTGATCGCGTTGCGGCGTTGGGCAAAGGAATGGCATTTCCGAATTGGCGTGCATTTGTTGCGCGGTTTGACCGATACGCCCACAGCGGGGCAGCAATATGCAGACCTTGCTGCGGCCTCGATTGCGGCTGTGATGCCTGTGGTCGAAGTTGAATTTGCTCGGAAACACGGGGCCGCCCCTGGACGTGGGGCTGCCGTTGTGGGGATGGGGTCGCTGGGTGCGCATCGTCTGACGGCGATGTCGGATTTGGACCTGATCGTGATTTACGATGCAGGCGAGGCCGAAATGTCCGACGGGCCGCGCCCGCTGGCCGTGCGACCGTATTTTGCGCGTTTGACGCAGGCCTTGGTGACCGCACTTTCTGCGCCAATGTCCGAAGGTCGGTTGTATGAAGTGGACATGCGGTTACGTCCATCGGGACGGCAAGGGCCAGTGGCGACATCGCTGCCTGCTTTCAAGAGCTACCAATTGAACGAAGCTTGGACTTGGGAACATCTTGCGCTTACGCGGGCGCAACCGATTGTTGGTGACGCAGGGCTACGTGCTGAAATCACCGAATTTCTGGGCGTCGTCGTGGCCAAGCACCGCGACAAAGCGGGGATCATGACAGACCTGCGGGATATGCGGCGCCGGATCGCGGATGCACGTGGGGACGGGGCCGCGTGGGATGCCAAGAACGGTGCGGGACGTCTGCAGGATTGCGAACTGTTGGCGCAAGCGGCTGCTTTGCGTGCAGGTCAGGCTGTTATCGCAACGGAAGACCAGATTGCGGCGGGTGTCGCGGACGGGTGGCTCGATGCCGCGCAGGCCGATGCGATCCTGCGGGCGTATCGTCTATTCTCAGCGGTGCAGGGCGCTGCGCGTTTGTTGACAGGCGGAGTACTGGACCCTGAACAGATCGGTGTGGGCGGGTGCGCTGTGGTGCTACGTGAAACGGGGGCAGAGGACATGCAATCTCTCTTGACCCAGATGGATGATGCCGCGACACAAGCGGATGCGGCGATAACGGCGCTATTGGCAGGAGAGACTTAAATGGCTGAAAGAGATCCGCTCGACCCCAAAGGTCTGATCCGCGAAGCCTATAATATTGACGGTATTTCGTCCTATGAATGCCGGTCAATTTTTCTGGATTGGGCGTTGAGCCACAATAGCGACGACCACACGCCTGCCATTGAAAAGCTGCTGACCGCTTACGGGCCGGGGCGGTTGGATCATCCGATGACACAAACGCTGACGGCCGCATTGGCCGATGCCAGCCCCGCCAAACGACGGGGCGGGCGAGCTGCGAGATTAGCGCGTTAGTTTTGCGGCCTCGGCTGCGATAGCGGTGATGCCAGCCCAGTCGCCCGCATCAATCAAGTTCTTTGGGGCAACCCAGCTACCGCCGACACAAAGCGTGTTCGACAGGCTCAGGTAATCCGGTGCGTTCTTCAATGAAACACCGCCTGTTGGGCAGAACTTCACCTGTGGGATCGGGCCGCCGATACCTTTCAGGGCTGCGGCACCGCCATTTGCTTCGGCCGGGAAAAACTTCTGAACCCAATAGCCGCGTTCCAGCAGGCGCATCGCCTCGGAGGACGTCGCGATACCCGGCAGCAATGGCAGGTCGTTGGCTTCACATGCGTCGAGCAGTTTGTCAGTTGCACCCGGAGATACGCCAAATGTGGCACCCGCGGCCTTCGCGTTTTCTACGTCTTTCGGCGTCAACAATGTGCCTGCACCGACAACGCCGCCCTCAACTTTTGCCATCTCGCGGATCACGTCCAACGCTGCTGGCGTGCGCAATGTGACTTCCAACGCAGGCAAACCGCCAGCAACAAGTGCTTTTGCGAGTTCTTCGGCAGTGTCGGCTTTTTCCACAACCAGCACAGGCACAACAGGGGCGAGGGCGCAAATGTCGGCGGCGGCTTGAGAGGCGTCTTGCGGTGTCATTGGTATCTCTTTCGTCTGCGTTACGTATTATGCGGCGGCAGTATCAGGCGCTGATGTCGCGGAAATTTTTGTTCCCGTTTCTTTTGGCGCCAAATATCCCCGCCGGAGGCATAAAAGTTAAACCACAACGCCTGCGCCTTCAGAGGCACGTCCGACGTTCTGGCGGAAGACCTCGAACAATTCGCGGCCAACCCCGTTTCCATTGCCAGTCAGGTCCGCAACCGCAAGGTCGCGTGTGTCCAGATCGACGCCGACTACATCAATGGTCCCGGACGTGGCGTCAAGGCGGATGATGTCTCCGTCTTGGATTTTCGCAAGCGGCCCGCCATCTGCAGCCTCTGGGCTGACGTGGATTGCGGATGGGACTTTACCGGATGCGCCGGACATGCGGCCGTCCGTGACGAGTGCGACCTTGAGGCCCCGATCCTGCATGATCGATAGGGTCGGCGTCAGGCCGTGCAGTTCTGGCATGCCGTTGGATCGCGGTCCTTGGAAACGCACAACGATGATTGTGTCTTGGGCCAATTCGCCCGCCTTAAACGCTGCTTTAACAGCGTCTTGGGTATGGAAGACCTTTGCCGGTGCTTCGACGATGTGCCGTTCCGGTGCCACGGCGGATGCTTTCATCACGCCGCGCCCGAGGTTGCCTGCCAGTTGCACAAGCCCGCCGGTGGTCGCAAACGGATCGGACACAGGGCGCACGATTTTTTCGTTCAAGCTCTTTTTCGCGCCTGCGCGGTAGCTGACGCGCCCGTCTTTCAGTTCGGCCTCATTGCGGTAATGCGACAGCCCGTCGCCCGCGACGGTCTTCACGTCGTCGTGCAGCAGACCTGCATCGAGCAGGTCGTTGATCAGGTACTGAAGCCCGCCCGCTGCGTGGAAATGGTTTACGTCGGCCAGACCGTTTGGATAGACTTTCGCCATCAATGGCACAGCTTTGGAGATGTCATCGAAATCTTCGAGGTCGAGGATCACGCCAGCGGCGCGCGCCATGGCTGGCAGATGCAGCACGAGGTTGGTAGACCCGCCCGTTGCCATCAGGCCCACAAGCCCGTTCACAAATGTTTTCTCGTCGAGAATATCGCAGACCGGCCGGAATTCGTTGCCTAGGCTTGTGATTGCCGCCGCCCGTTCAGTGCCTGCGACGGTCAACGCGTCGCGCAGCGGTGTATTCGGGTTCACGAAAGACGCGCCCGGTAGGTGCAGCCCCATGAATTCCATCAGCATTTGGTTGGTGTTGGCCGTGCCGTAGAAGGTACAAGTGCCCGGACCATGGTAAGCGGCCATTTCGGCGGCCATCAGTTCTTCACGTGTCGCTTCGCCGATGGCGAATTTCTGACGCACTTTGGCCTTTTCATCGTTGGGCAGGCCGCTGACCATTGGACCTGCGGGCAAGAACACGGACGGGATGTAGCCAAACGTTGCAGCTGCAATCACCAGACCCGGAATGATCTTGTCGCAGACGCCAAGGTAAACTGCCGCGTCAAAGACGTTGTGAGACAGGCCGACGCCCGCCGCCAATGCGATCACGTCACGCGAAAACAGGGACAATTCCATGCCTGTTTCGCCTTGGGTCACGCCGTCACACATCGCAGGCACGCCACCTGCAACTTGGGCCGTGGCCCCAACCGCGCGCGCGGCTGATTTGATCAGGTTCGGATATGTTTCAAACGGTTGGTGCGCGGACAGCATGTCGTTATATGCGGTGATGATCCCGATGTTGGGCGCTTTGCCTGCCGCCAGATCACCCTTTTGTTCGCCCATTGCCGCAAACGCGTGGGCTTGACCGCTACACGAAATATGCCCGCGACGCGGTCCGTCAGAGGCGGCCTTTGCCATCAAATCCAGATAGGCCCCGCGTGTGGCTTCGCTCCGTTTGCGAATACGGTCTGTGACTGCGGCGATTTGGGGGTTCAATGTCATGACGCACCTCTACGTTTGATTTGGTGCTCTCGTAGCAGGGTTTGTTAGCGCTAACAACAGTGTTCTTTGTCGCAGTCTGGCTGGGCTCTTTCCAAGGGACGGTGTTTCGCTGTAGGAGGCAGGTATGACAGATACAGCTTCCCCCACAGTGCGCCTGAACCCAAAGGGTGATGCCCGCGCAATTCGGCATGGTTTTCCATGGGTTTACGCAAACGAGGTGGTCATGGACCGCCGCACCAAAGGCATAAAGGCGGGCACAATCGCGCGGCTGGAAGATGCAGAACGCCGTCCGTTGGGGATGGTTGCGGTGAACCCGCAGTCGAAAATCATCTGCCGGATGTTGGACCGCGATGAAAATGCGGTGATTGATCAGGCGTGGTTTGCGGCGAAACTACAGCGTGCGTTGACGCACCGCGAACGGATGTTTGCGGAGCCGTTTTATCGCCTAGTACATGCCGAGGCCGACGGGCTGCCGGGGGTTGTAATTGACCGCTTTGGCGATACGGCTGTTGTGCAGCCCAACGCCGCCTATGCGGATGCAAATATTGAGGCGCTTGTTGCGGCACTGGTCGATGTGACGGGTGTTACGACCGTGGTGATGAACGGAACGGGGCGTGCGCGGACCTTGGAAGGTCTGGACGAACGCACCGATGTGATGGTGGGCGCGACGCCCACAGCGGCAATTCCGGTACAGATGAACGGCGCGACCTATATGGCGGATGTCATTGGTGGCCAGAAAACAGGTTTGTTCTTTGACCAGCGTCCGAACCATGCCTTTGCGGCGTCGCTGTCCAAAGGCGCGCGGGTCTTGGATGTGTTTTCACACGTTGGCGGGTTTGGTCTGGCAGCTTTGGCTGGTGGTGCGACGTCTGCATTGGCCGTTGACGGATCGCAACCAGCATTGGATCTCGCTGCACAAGGTGCAGAGGCAATGGGCGTGTCTGATAAGTTTACAACGCGTAAGGGCGATGCCTTTGACGTACTGACGAAATTGGCGGAAGAGGGCGAGACGTTCGACGTGGTGATTTGTGATCCACCCGCGTTTGCGCCGTCGAAAAAAGCGATGGAAGCAGGCCTGCGCGCCTATGAACGTGTCGCGCGCCTTGCGGCACCTTTGGTTGCTGAAGGTGGCTATTTGGGGCTGTGTTCGTGTTCACACGCGGCGGACCTGACTAAATTCCGTAATGCATCGGCACGCGGGATTGGCCGTGCAGGGCGTCGCGGTCAAATCATTTACACAGGCTTTGCCGGTCCTGATCACCCGTTGATGCCGCATCTGGCGGAAACAGGTTATCTGAAGTCGGTGTTCTTCCGCCTGTGAGGATATTGGTCGACACCTGCGTTCTTTACCCAACAGTCATGCGCGAAGTCGTGCTTGGCTGTGCGCAGGCGGGCCTATTCGAAGTTCGCTGGTCTGCGCGTATTTTGGAAGAATGGGCGCGGGCGGCACGCAAGATCGGACCGGAAGGGGAAACCTTAGCGCGTGGCGAAATCGCAGGCGTTTCTGCCCGTTTTCCGAACGCTGTGGTGGCTTATCCCGAAGACAAGCTGCGTCAATTCTGGTTGCCCGACAAGGACGACATCCACGTGCTGACGGCCGCCGTAGTTGGGTCTTGCGACGCGATTATGACGGTGAACGTCAAGGATTTTCCGAAGGATGTGTTGGCCGAAAACGATCTGGATCGGCTCAGCCCTGACGTTTATCTCGTCGAGATGTTCCATCAAAACCCGGATGTGGTGCGCGGTGTCGGCGACGCGGTGCTGGCTGAGGCGCGACGGTTGTCAGGCGACGATTGGCAGATGCGGCCATTGATGAAAAAGGCACGCCTGCCGCGTTTGGGTAAAGCCCTAACGGCTTAAGCCTGCCATTTCGCAGCGTTTGCTTCAATCGCCGCGATCCGTTGGTCGGTCTTTGGGTGGCTCATGATCCACGCGGGAATTTTTGCGCCACGTGCGCCTGTCAGCGTTTCGAGTTTATGGAATAGCGAAATCTGCGGCGCGGTGCCGATGCCGGATTTCACGAGCAGGGCAGAGGCGTAAGCATCAGCTTCGAATTCGTCCTTACGGGACAAACCTGCCGCCAAAAGCCGCATTGCATGCCTTGCGATCCAGTTGCCAATACCAAAAGGCAGAAACCGGCCTAGTACCATCGCAATCGCGGTGCGCGCAGCGTTCTGGCCGGAAAAGTCGATCATACGACGGCGAGCATGGCCCAGTGCTACGTGCCCCAGTTCATGGGCAATCACGCTGGCCATTTCATCAGCAGACACCTTGCCTGCGCGGTACTTGTTAAAGAAACCACGCGTGATGAAGATGCGACCGTCAGGGGACGCGAGGCCGTTCACAGGTTCAATTTCGTAGATGTTGACCTTGATCTGCTTCAAATCCAAGGCACCGGCCATCTGATCACAGAGCTGACGCAGCATTGGGTCAGTTAGCGGCGTTGATTTCTGATCAAGCTCGCGCTGCGTCCGCCAAACGGAAAAACGGTACATGGCGAGGCCGTACAGAACGGCGAGCAGAATGGGGGCAAGGCGCAACATGCCCTAGATATGGGGCGCAGGAGCGTGCGGGGCAAGCGCTGGATGCGTTGTTTTGGCAGATGGTCGGCGTGGTGATTGTCAGCCTAGCGACTTCATACCTTTTGTCAGCCCTGCGATGGTCATTGGCACCATGCGATCGGCTCCGAAAATCTGTTGGATCATCTGAGTGGACTGTGTGTGGCGCCAGTAGGCTTCGTTGAGGGGATTGATCCAGATGTGGTTGGGCCATTGATCGCGGACGCGGGTCAGCCAGAGCTCGCCGGATTCGGGGTTGTAATGTTCATTTGCGCCGCCCGGATAGGCGATTTCATAGGGGGACATGGATGCGTCGCCCACGATGATGCATTTGTAGTCGGACCCGTAAGTGCGCAGAATTTCATGCGTATCAGTCTGGTCGTTCCAGCGGCGGGCATTATCGCGCCAAACGCCTTCGTATATGCAATTGTGGAAATAGAAATGTTGCAGTGTTTTGAATTCGGATTTGGCCGCCGAAAACAGTTCTTCGACCATTTTGATATGCGGATCCATTGATCCCCCGATATCAAGAAACAACAAGACCTTGACCGCATTGCGCCGTTCGGGCCGGGTTTTCACGTCGATATAGCCGTTCTCGGCAGTCGCGCGGATGGTGCCGTTCAGGTCGAGTTCTTCAGCAGCCCCGTCACGCGCCCAAGACCGGAGGCGTTTCAGGGCGACCTTGATATTGCGGGTTTGCAGTTCAACCGTGTCGTCGAGATTGCGGAATTCGCGCTTGTCCCAGACTTTGACGGCGCGTTGATGGCGCGACTTGTCTTGGCCGATGCGGATGCCTTCGGGATTGTAGCCGTAGGCGCCGAACGGGGACGTGCCTGCCGTGCCAACCCATTTAGATCCGCCTTGGTGGCGACCCTTTTGTTCTTCGAGCCGTTTCTTCAGCGTTTCCATCAGTTTATCAAAGCCGCCTAGTGCTTCGATCTCAGCTTTTTCTTCCGCACTCAGGTGCTTTTCAGCGAGCTTTTCCAGCCAATCTGCGGGCAGGTCGACTGCGTTCAGAACCTGATCTGTGGTGATGTTTTCCAACCCTGCGAAGGTTGCCCCGAATGCACGGTCAAACCGATCGAGGTGCCGTTCGTCTTTGACCATCACAGTGCGCGCCAGAAAGTAGAACGCGTCCACATCATAGGTCGCCAGTCCCGCCTGCATCCCTTCGAGAAAGGCCAGAAATTCGCGCAGGGTCACGGGGACCTTTGCCGCGCGGAGGTTTTCGAAGAAGGGCAGGAACATCGTTTAGATGCTGGCGCGTTCGATCAGCACAAGTGCGAACATGCCGATGATGCCGCCCATGATTGCCAGTACGCCGCCCCATTGCAAAAGATCAAGCATCTTGCCGCCGCGCCGTTTGGCGCTGAGCGCCCCAAGAATGGCACCAATCAGAAGGCCGGAAAGGGGGTAAATCATTGCGCAAATCGTCCTTTAGAGCGGGCGCAGCGCCCTGATCTCGTTCAGACGGGCCTGCACAAATACATCCTGACCAAAGCCGTATCGCGCCCAACCCAGACTGTCCAGACGCACCGCTTCGGCCTCTGTGGTGTTGCCTTGCAGCATGAGTGCTTCGGCCTTGAACATCATCAACGTAGCAAGCAGGGCGGCGTTTTGGTGGTCACGGGCAAGGGGAATTGCACCGTTTGTCAGTGTGATAACGGCTTCCGCATCCCCCGCAGTGAGCGCAAATGCCGCACGTTGTACGGCAATGTGTGCTGCGTGAATTTGTGTTGCGGGATTGGACCGGTAGATGCGGTCGGCAGCGTTGAAGGAGGCCAGCGCAAGTTCGGAATTGTTCCCGACTTGCAAACGTCCATGGGCGTAATGTGCAAATGCTTCGCGTGTGCCGCCCCAGCCAAAGGCGTTGCCGATTTGGATTGCGTTTTGGGCAGCTGCGCGGCGGCGCGATGGCGTTGCTGCACCCGACAGCGCCGTTTGGACGGCGTCAATCCAGTCGCGATTGGTGTCATCTTCTGGGAACCGTGACCCGCGATTTCCAGCAGGGTTCAGTCGGGCAAGAAGGGCGGGGAGCTTTTCAGCCACTTGACCGCGTGTCATGCCGTTTGCCAATTCAGGGGCGTAATAGGCTTTCAAAACCAGCATATCAAAGCTGGTCAGCACGTTGTGGATATTGTCGTCGTTGAACACCGAATCCGGCAAGCGGTACAGATCGTTGAGCGGTCCAAGCGCCTGCGCCAGTTCTTCATGCAGACAGTCGCGGATTTCCTGCGGGGCCACATCGGACGGCACGAACATGATCGCGCGGTCGCGGCGTGTCAGCGTGGTCCAGTCGACCGTGTCGGTCCGGCGGACGCGCAGGAATTCATCCCAGCTGGACACGCGCGGCACAACAAAACAGGCCGCTCGCGGCACCGCGTCGTTCAGCACGCGACGAGGAATGGCCTGCACGATGATCTGCGGCTGCGCGGCTTCTGACATGTCGATGTTGATGTTCGCTTCGCGCCGCAGGCGGCTAAGCAATTGATCAAGGTCATTCAGCAATGTGTCAGAGATTTCGCCCTGCACACGGACATTAATTGGTCCTTCGAAGCGGGTCATGAACGGGATTTGTTTGCCGCTTTCCATGCGGAACGACAGGTCGAGAAAGTCCTGCGAAATCTCAGTGTTTGATCGCGATGGGGTGCGGACGGGCACGGCCGCAAAGGTCTTGACCGGTGGCAGCACGGATGCAATCGGGGCCGCGCGGGTTGCGGCGACGTCTTGCGGGACAGGCGCGCAGGCCGTGAGGACGGCGAGACTGAGGGCTGCGAGGCGGCTCATGCGGCGGGCCGTTGGTATTTGATGAAATTGGTCAGATGACCTACGCGGTCGTACAGCTGGCGACCAGCGGTGTTGTCGTCTTGGGTCAGCCAGTACACGTTCGGCGCACCATGGGTGTCGGCAGCGGCATAAACCGCTTCGATCAATTTCCGACCGCAGCCAGTGCCACGCGCGACGGGACTGACGAAGAGATCTTGCAGATAACAGACGTTTTCGATTTTCCAGCCGTGACGGTGGAAAAGGTAATGGGCGAGGCCAATCAGTTCGCCGTCCACTTCAGCAACAAGAGCGGAAAAGTCCTGCGGATCGTCGCCCAAGAGGCGGTCAAAGGTGGACGCAAAGATGTCAGACGGCAAAGCGGTGCCGTAGAATTCCAGATAGGCGGTCCACAGCCCTGCCCACGCCGCCTGATCAGCTGCGTGAAGTGGGCGAATGATGACCGGCATTTTTGCCTTGGTCACGTCTGCTCTCCTCAAGTGCGTCAATCTTGCCTGCCACAAGACTGCGTCCCCTCGTGTGTGTGGCTACGGCAAATGCGCGGCCATCATGGTGGGGGCAGGTTGATTAAAGGTGAACAGAGGGAGGCACGCACCTGATATTCGGGATAGTACCCGCTTTCTCGGTACTGCGTTGCACAGAAGACTCAGACGTTTGTGGTGGCGGAGGTGCTGTAGGCTAGATGTTGATGCAGATTGCTCAGGGGAACATGTTAAGAGCTCGCTCTTTTAGATTTTGCAGATCAACCGCTAGGAAAGATCAACTGTTAGGAAAGCGTATGTCTCTTTAGAGCGCGGGCCGATCAATGCTGCAAACCGAATGAATGGCGGCTTGGTCAAATCTGTTGTTTGGGTTCGAGGCGACCATCAGATTTTTTGCTTCCACACATCTGAACAACTTGGTTGAATTTTGCGGGGACTACTTGCGCCCAAAGTCAATGAGAAACCACGTTTCAAAATGCAGATGCGGCCTGACGCTGTTATGCCAACACGTAGCTTCAATGAGTGTGCCATGTGAAGTTTCAACAGGTTGGGCCGATTTTACTTCGAAAGCACCTTCATTCCAACTTTTGGTTTCGATCGGACCGGGCAATTTGGTTTGGATGGCGTCTTGGCATCGCTGAACAAGCGTTGAGAAACTACTATCCTGCCCGTTAATCGGTCCTATTTGGATCTCACATCTCCGCATATATGTTTCGCCAACTTTGTCTTGTCTGGCAAGGTCGACGAGGCGGTCTGGAGGCCAGCCAACCCGACCGGGCAGCGAGCCGTGTTCGTCAGCCTCCGCAAATGCGACCTGTGCACAGCGCACGGTCAAATTGTCGTCGAAACCACCATAGATTCCAGATTCTATTGGTAGATTTGTTTCCAAATTTACAGATTCTTTGCCCCAATCGACGTTGGTCATAATGTCGAATACAGCTGGCGCCGTATATTCAACGACGTGCCCTGGCACGGCACTGCGTGCGAAATTCTTTGCGGTAACAACAGTAAACGCGTTTTCAAACGGATCGTCGCTATGTACCTCTTGCATATTTAGCCAGAGGGCGCCGCCCGCAACAACAAAGGACGTGACGGTCGTCGTCATCCATTTCATCATCGTTGGTTTGTCTCTCATGGATCAAAGCACAGACAGATGTTGAACGGATGTGGTGCGAAAGGTCTGTTTTTGATGCGTTCAACAAATGTGAGGATCATATGGCGTAATCACGTTTGCTGTCCACGACAATGGTGCGACAAAGCACGAGCGGTTGGTGGTCTGAATGTATCTTTTTAGATTTGTCGCAGAGCGTCAAACCTGCCATCGGTGCAGATGCGCGAATGTCAGAAGAGGCCGCACAGCTACCTCACGACCAGCCAGATCTACTGAATAACAATCTCATCCGCGCGGATCATGCCCAGCACGTCGCGCGCTTGTTCGTCCAGCAGGTCCAGGTCAAGGTAGTTATCCGACAACCGTCGTGTCAGGTTTTCCATGCGCGCCACTTCGGCGTGTAGGGTCGCGAGCTCTTGGGATAGCGCGCGACCCTCTGCTGTGACTTCCGCACGTTTGAACACCCCGTAATCACCCTGCACGGCGGCAAAGGTGAAATACAGACCCATGGCCAATAGACCCAGGAAAGAAAGGAGTGTGCCCATCGCTGGGCGGCTACGTTTTCGCATCGGTGCCTCAAAATGCCGTCTTCTTTGGACGATCTATCGCTAGAATCGCACATCCGAATCACTTTGTGAATCCTAAAAATGCACCGCGAGACAATTAATGTCGGATTAATCCGGCATCCAAGCCTGCGTCGCAAAACTGCCGGTGATATAGTGGCATTCGGGGGCGCTTGGCGGTTCGCCACACAGGTGGCCTGCGATGGTTCCCGCGACATATCCGATGTCGTCGACCGGATACGGTGTCAACTCTGTCAGGGTCACGCGCAGATCGCTTTGCGTGCGTGCGACGACGTCTTCCGCGAATTGTCCTGCAGTGAACAGCGTGGCGCTTGTGCTTGCGCTGGGGGCGGCTTGCGCGAATGTGGCGGTGATATTGATCAGGCCTGCGCCTTCAAGCAGGCGGTCGCCGCTGTCATAGCCGACAAGATACAGCGTATTGGGCATCGGACCGCCTTCGACGAGAAACTCGGCGCTCAGGTCGATGACGTCGGTCGAAAAATCAACCGTTTCCCAATCGTAGAGATCACCTGCGATGGACAGGTGAATTGTACCAAGCTTTGGAATATCCCGCAGGGGATCATCGCTTCGCTGCCAATTTGAGCTGCCATCCGCTGCGACTTGCGTCCATGCGGGCGGGATGCCGTCGAGCACTGGCTGTTCAACAGGTGTGCAGGCCACCAGTCCGAAAAGAACAAAACTATATCGTAGCATCACCACGCCCCCTTGCTTCGGCACAACTTAGCCGTGCAAGCGGGCGTGGTCTAGCATTTAGCCAGCCACAGAGGCCGCGTAGATCGCATCGATTGTTTTGGACAATTCGCTGTTAAAATCGGCGTCGTCCTGCTGGGCAGATAGGCCTTCGGTCAACGCCCGAGAAAAGCTCGCGATGATACCCTTGTTCTGGGCCAGACGCGTATTGGCTTCTTCGCGGTTATAGCCACCGGACAGTGCCACAATGCGCAGCACCTTCGGATGGTCGACCAATGATTGATATTGGTTTGCGACTTCCGGCAGCGTCAGTTTCAGCATGACTTGCTGATCGTCGGGCAGGGCGTCCAATTGCTTTGTGATCGCGGCCAGCAGCAGGTCTTCGGCTTCTGCTTTGTCAGCGATAGAAATTGTGACCTCAGGCTCCAGGATTGGCATCAAGCCGTGCGCCAAGATTTGTTTGCCCACTTCGAACTGCTGGGCGACGATCGCATCGATGCCGTCAGCATTGGCCGCTGAAATAACAGAACGCATCTTGGTTCCGAAAATACCGGCGTCAGCCGCCTTTTTCAAAAGTGCGTCCAGACCGTCGATCGGTTTCATCAACTGAACGCCACCCTCTGCATCGCACAGGCCTTTGTCGACTTTCAGGAATGGGACAACGTGGTGATCTTCCCACAGTGCCGTTGCCGCAGGCTTGCCGTCGATCTGGCGGTCCATCGTCATTTCAAAAAGGATCGCACCGACGACCTTGTCGCCCGTAAAGGCGGGCGCGTTCACGATCCGGGACCGCATCCCGTGGATCAATGAAAACATCTCGTCTTCGGTTTGGTAGGCGTCTTCTGTGACACCGTACAATTTGAGTGCCTTTGGGGTTGAACCGCCACTTTGATCCAAAGCTGCGATAAAGCCTTTGCCGGCCCGAACCTGTTCCCACTGCGCTTGATTAGACATGTCTAGCATCACCAATTTCCTTGCAAATGACTGGGTCACCCCCCGTTACCCGTTGTCATAAGGTGCGGGGGGAGAGCCTTGCAATTATGGTTACGCTAACAGTTAGCGCTAAACATTCGGTTTAATTGGATAAAGCGGCGACGCCCGGCAATTCCTTGCCTTCCATCCACTCCAAAAAGGCCCCGCCAGCAGTCGAAATATAGGTGAAATTATCTGCCACGCCCGCCTGATTCAGCGCCGCAACCGTATCACCGCCCCCCGCGACAGACGTCAGGTTACCCGAGTCGGTCAATGCACCAGCCACGCCCGCAGCCGCATTTGTGGCCCGATCAAACGGTTCGATTTCAAACGCACCCAACGGGCCGTTCCAGACCAAAGTTTTGGCACCCGCCAGAACTTCGCTAATGTATGTCACCGTGTCAGGACCTGCGTCCAAGATCATCGCATCCGCGGGGCAGGAGTCAGGCGCGACTACTTCGTTCGCAGCGCCCGCTTTGAATTCGCGGGCGACGACAATATCGCGCGGTAGAATGATTTCGCAGCCTGCTTTTTCGGCTTTGCCCAAGATTTCGCGGGCTGTATCTGCCAGATCGTGCTCGCACAGCGATTTGCCGACATCGATGCCTTGGGCTGCAAGGAACGTATTCGCCATGCCACCACCGATCACCAGATGATCAACTTTGCCAACAAGATTGCCCAATAGATCTAGCTTCGTGGACACTTTCGCGCCGCCAACCACGGCCACAACCGGACGTTTTGGCGTGCCAAGGGCCGCTTCCAGCGCACCAAGCTCTGCCGCCATCAGACGACCTGCACAGGCGGGCAACAATTTCGCAATGGCTTCGGTCGACGCATGCGCGCGGTGAGCTGCAGAAAAGGCGTCGTTCACGTAGATATCGCCGAGTGACGCCAAACGCTTTGCAAAGCCTTCGTCGTTCTTTTCTTCGCCAGGATTAAACCGCAAGTTTTCCAGCAGCAGTACCTCGCCGTCTTCCATTTCAGCGATGGCATCCGCGTAGTCACCATCCACAAAGGTTACAGGCAGGCCAAGCGTGTCGGACACAGCACTTGCGATGTGTTCTAGCGACATTTCAGGGACGACCTGACCCTTCGGACGACCAAAGTGAGCCATTAGGATGACTTTACCGCCTGCGGCCTGAATATCGTCAACAGTCGCGGCAATCCGCTCAATGCGAGTTGTATCCGTTACGCGCCCGTCTTCCATCGGCACGTTTATGTCTACGCGGACCAATGCGCGCTTGCCCGCAAAGTCCATATCATCAAGGGTTTTCCACGCCATTTGCCGTCTCCTAAGTCTGGGTTGTGTCTTACCTGAGGGAAGGACCCGAAAACGTCAACTAGCCGTCCCTTGGCAATTGCCGCTTTGGGCCATATGTCTAGGCCAACCTAAAAACACGGGAGCGCCCAATGGCCGATATTAAAGATCCAGAAAACACGATCATCATGACACTGAAAAACGGTGACGTTGTGATCCAGCTTTTGCCTGATGTGGCACCACAACACTGCGAGCGGATGAAGACACTCGTGCGCAATGGCGACTACGACAACGTGGCGTTTCACCGCGTGATCGACGGCTTCATGGCGCAGACAGGCGACGTGGCAAACGCGAACATGGAAAAAGACTACAACCCGGGCCGCGCAGGCACAGGTGGGTCGAACATGCCCGACCTGCCAGCAGAATTCTCCAAGATCCCACACGCACGCGGGTCTATCGGTGCGGCGCGGTCTGCGAACCCGAACTCTGCGAACTCCCAGTTCTTTATTAACTTCAAAGACAATGACTTCCTGAACGGTCAGTACACTGTTTACGGTCAGGTCATCGAAGGCATGGAGCACGTTGACGCAATCGTAAAAGGCGAACCACCTGCGAACCCTGATCGTATGGTGAAAGTTGTGGTGGCTGCTGATGCTTAAGCTTGCTGCCGTTCTTGCACTTGTCGCTGGTCCAGCGGTGGCGACAGGTCTTGAAATCGACGTGACAGGTGAGGCCAATGGCACCATCAGGATCGACCTTTTCGAAGATGTCGCACCAAACCACGTGGCCCAGATCACTGCGATTGCAGAAGCGGGTGACTACAACAATGTCGTATTCCACCGCGTGATTGAGGGCTTCATGGCGCAAACTGGCGATGTCAAAAATGGCGTCGCGGGTGGCAACCTGTCCCGTGCGGGTACAGGTGGGTCTGACCTCGGCAACATCAACGCGGAATTCTCTGATCTTCCGTTTGATCGTGGCGTCGTCGGCATGGCGCGGTCGCAAAACCCGAACTCTGCGAATTCGCAGTTCTTCATCATGTTTGCACCGGGACACTTCCTGAATGGTCAATACACAGTCGTTGGTGAAGTTACCGAAGGCATGGATGTCGTTGACGCGATCAAGCGGGGCCAAGGCCAAAGCGGATCTGTTGCGGGCACGCCAGACGTCATGAGCGCCGTACGCGTGACGGAATAACGCATCGCACTTGATGTGCAAAAGGCGGGTCCAATAGGGCCCGCCTTTTTTATTGGGCAACTGCGTTTCCTTTTGGGAAACACTGCTGTGACGCTACGACCGATGGTTGTGTCAGGTCGCAAGGCTGTTAGTGTCGCGACTTGTCGAGTTCAGTGGTGATAAAGATATGCGACCAGTTTTTCTATCTTACGGTTTGATAGCAGTGCTACTGGCTGGCTGCGGCGGCGGCGCGTCGAATACGGCCGAGGTCATGGCATCTGTTCCCACGCCAAACCAACCCGCAACCCCGACACCAGATACGCAAACGCCCGCCGTGACGCCGCCGGCTGTATCCGACACCTCAATTACGCTTTCACAGGTGAACGCGAACGCTGCTGGGTTCGCGGCTTTGTTGACGGATATCGGGGCACGCGAAGACCTGAGCGAACTTGCCCCACTGGATTCCGTTGCAGATCTGCAGGCACGGGGCGGTGCGACCTATGACGGCGTCTTCTACGTCTATGGCAACGCGTCGCGCGTCGATGGATTTGTCGGCAACAGCGTTATTGAAATCGGCTTTGATGATCCTTCGAACCCAAGCGTTGCTGGCGGTGCGGACGGTTTCATCTATGTGGATGGGCCGGAATTAGCGGCTGTCGTGGAAACGGATTCTTTTGCGGCGATCGCGAGCGATACGCCGACCTTCGATGCCGAAGGGTCGATCACTTTCACAAACGGCGAATTGGCCAATACGTCCGGTGTCGCAGCCGCCGGATTTGAAATCGCGGGGACGCTTAGCGCTGATACCGGTGGTGGGACCACGCAAACGGTAGATGTAACAGGCGCAATGGCCGTCTTGTTCGACGGGGATCAGGCGTTTGGGGTCGGGGGCGATATTAGCGATCCGTCCTTTGACCTGAGCACCCCAGAAGTCTTCTTTTTTGGTAATGCAGACCGTTAGGTCCCGCAAAATGTGCGGGTGACCTGTTCTTCCTCGGTCGGAGCCTTGGCAAATCCCTTGGTCGCGTCTGTGAGCGGGGCAAAAGGATCCGTGACAGCTGCCAAAAACGCGTGAAACGGTGCGAAGTCCCCAGCTACAGCAGCTGTAATCATCGCTTCGACATTATGGTTGCGGGGAATGATCAAAGGGTTCACCGGTTCAGCATCACGACGTTTGGTCCAGCGGTCATGCCATGCGTCAAATGCAGCGCGGTCCAAAAATTGATCCCGCGCATCGTCAAGATTGGCAAAAACGTTCGTGAAATCGGCACCGTCTGCCGCCATCAGGTCCAGTAGATCGCTGGCAAGGGCATCATCGGCCTCTGTCATCACCGTCAGGCCCAACTTTCGCCCAAACACACGGCGACGCTCTACTTGAAAGATATCGTTGAAGCTGTTGACTGCAATCGTAAATTCTTCAATCGCAGCGTCCCGATCATCCATCAGCGGAATAAGGGACGTGGCAAATTGGGCCATATTCCACGTCGCGATTTGTGGCTGGTTTTGATAGGCGTAGCGACCAAATTGATCAATCGCGCTGAACACGCGTTCGGGGTGATAGCTGTCCATGAAGGCGCAGGGCCCGTAGTCAATCGTTTCGCCTGCAATTGATGCGTTATCGGTGTTCATCACGCCGTGGATAAACCCAAGCCCCATCCACTCCGCGATCAGTCTGGCCTGCCGCGCAATCACGGCATTCAAAAGGTCGCTTGGACCTGTGGCATCAGGATAATGCCGCGCAATTGTGTAGTCGGTCAGGGCCTTCGACGCATCCATATCGCCGCGTGCTGCGTAAATCTGGAAGGTGCCGACGCGGATGTGGCTGCTGGCAACGCGGGTCAGCACAGCACCGGGCAGGACGGTTTCACGCACCACAGGTTCACCCGTCGATACAGCGGCTAAGGCGCGCGTTGTGGGGACGCCAAGCGCGTGCATGGCTTCGGACACGAGATATTCACGCAACACAGGACCAAGCCACGCACGACCGTCGCCACCACGTGAAAACGGCGTACGACCAGACCCTTTCAGCTGGATGTCGAAGCGTTGATTGTTCTGAACAACTTCACCCAACAACACCGCGCGTCCGTCGCCCAGTTGCGGGTTCCAGTTCCCGAATTGATGACCCGCGTAAAGCTGCGCAAGGGGGGCGGCACCGTCTGGAATGGTATTGCCCGCAAACACGGCCGTGTCGTCATCTTCAAACGTGATCCCGAGGTCTTTGGCCAGTGCATCGTTGCGGATAATCAAATGCGGGTTCCCGACGGGTGTCGGTGTAACCTCGGCGAACATATTGGCCGGTAAGCGACTGTAAGAATTATCGAAATGCGCCTTCATGACAGAATATCAGTCACCACTGACCGCGTGTTATCTGTCCGAAAACCAACGCGTTTCCAAAAATGTAACAACGGATTGTCCGCAGCGCCCAGTTCCGCATGCAAAGCTTTCACACCGCCCGCTCGCAAGGCCACCGCAACTGCGTGCAAGGTTTCGGTGCCGATGCCGCGTTTACGGACGGACGGGCGCATGTAGATTTCTGAAATCCAGCCGACCATACCGCCAGCCTCAACGCTCCATGCGAAGGTGACTAGCACGTAACCCAACGGGGCGCGGGCAGGGCCGATCAACCAGATCGCACCCAGCGGGTTTCCTTCAAGCAAAGGTGCAGCAACGGCGGCACGGTGCGCATCGTCGTATGGAAGCCCTTGTTCGGTATGATGTTTTTCCATCAACGCGAGGCACAGATCGGCGCTATCCGGCGTCGCA
Organism: Yoonia sp. D2-7; assembly: GCF_055809435.1. Lineage (NCBI taxonomy): Bacteria > Pseudomonadati > Pseudomonadota > Alphaproteobacteria > Rhodobacterales > Paracoccaceae > Yoonia > Yoonia sp. D2-7. The sequence continues at coordinate 1,683,557 of NZ_CM147912.1, forward strand.
AGGTTCACCGCGGCGCTCATAGTCTGGCCAGCCGTGTGGCAAGCAAATCAAAGAAACCGTCGGCGTCGATATCTTTCATGAAGGTCGCGTTAGCCGGTCGATCCGACACGCGCCACCAATCCGCGACAGTGGCCCCAAGCGTCAATTCCGACGTCGTTTCGATCTCGACGTTGATGTGGCGGCCTGCGAACAGGTCAGGTTGGATGAGATAGGCGATCACGGTGGGGTCATGCAGCGGCGCGCCCTCTGATCCGTATTTTTCCATGTCGAACCTTTCGAAAAAATCGGTCCATGCGGCGACCATGTCGCCGATCTTGGTCCCCATGGCGCGGAACTTGTCGACGCGGGCTTTGGTGGTCAGCGCCTTGTGGGTTACGTCAAGTGGCATCATCGTGATCTTCACGCCAGATTTCATTACGATATCAGCGGCTTCTGGATCGACGTAAATGTTGAATTCAGCGCTTGGTGTGATGTTGCCTCCTTCAAAATAGCCACCGCCCATCAATACAATTTCTTGCACCTTTTCAACGACATCCGGTGCGCGATTAAAGGCCGTGGCAATATTCGTCAAAGGGCCAAGCGGGCACAGCGTGACGGTGCCTGCGTCTTCGCGGCGCAGCGTTTCGATGATGAAATCGACGCCGTGCTGGTCCTGAAGCGGCATGGTCGGATCATCCATTTGCGGCCCGTCCAGACCGGTGGACCCGTGAACATGTTCGGCTGTGATCAGTTTGCGATTTATGGGGGCATCGCAGCCCGCGAAGACCTTGGTTTCGGGGAACCCGGCCAATTCACAAACGATGCGTGCATTCTTTTCGGTCAGGGGCAGTGGCACGTTACCGGCGACGGCCACGACGCCCAAGACATCAAGGTCTTCGGGTGACGCGAGCGCCAACAAAATGGCGACCGCGTCGTCTTGGCCGGGGTCCGTGTCGATGATGATTTTGCGGGGCATGAAACGTCCTTTTGATTCCGCGTCACTGTGTCGGTTTGGGGCAAAAGGGGCAAGGGCTGGCGGCGCGATAACGTGGCGCGCTAAGGCTGATTTGCGCCGATGATAGGGTTGGTTTTGGCGCGCCGTCCGCCGAATTTGGGCTGATTTTTAGGCGATCCTTTTTACGCTGTATCGCAAGGATGATTTCAGCAACTCATGGCCGAAATTGGACATCAACGCACAACCCCATGGTGGGTCTAAGGCGTTGTGGTCAAAAGGGTTTCGGGAAGCATCAGCTTCTCAAGATCCGAAAAATGGAGACATGACCATGACAACGCAAATGAAGCTCACAACGCCTGCAATCGCATTGATTATGACAGCCGGGGCTGCGTCCGCACAGGCCGCAAGTATCGATGTGAATGGGGATGGAATGTATAGTTTTCCGGAACTGCAGGCCGCAATGCCTGAGATCACCGAAGACGCTTATGTCGTACTGGATGTGAACGGGGATGGCTTACTGGAAGCTGACGAAATTACGGCCGCAATCGAAGCGGGTCTGATCGTCAATCCGGAAGAATAACAGATAGATGCGCACGGCGGGGACGCCTGCCGTGCGCATGATTTTAGACGTGTGCGTCTGGTCCGCGCGACAAGGCGGCAACGCCCGTGCGTGCGACTTCCTGAAGGCCCAGCGGGCGCATCAGGTCCGCAAAGGCGTCAATCTTTTCAGGCGTGCCTGTGATTTCAAACACAAATGATTCCAACGTGCTATCGACCACATTGGCGCGGAAAATATCGGCCAAGCGGATTGCTTCAATGCGGTGATCGCCTTTGCCAGCGACTTTCAGCAGCGCCAATTCACGTTCCACAGATGGGCCTTCGACGGTCAGATCGTTGACTGTGTGCACGGTGACAATCCGGCCCAGCTGCGACTTGATTTGCTGGATCACTTGCGGCGTCCCAGACGTCACAATCGTGATCCGTGACTGATGACCTGTGTGGTCAATTTCAGCCACTGTCAGGCTTTCGATGTTGTAGCCGCGTCCTGAGAAAAGGCCGATGACACGGGCCAGAACACCCGGCTCGTTTTCGACGATGACCGCCAAAGTGTGCTGTTCGACCGTATCGCCAAACGGCGTTTTCAGGTCATAGGCAGAGTGGCTGGAGGCGCCTTTTTTGAGTTTGAGTGGTGACATGGTGATGTCCCTTTTTCGCATTTTTTGCATTGTGACTGACGTGCACAATGCGTGCACAACCCGTGCACTGGTGTGTCATTAAACGAGGACTGCGCCGCCCGCCTTGATTGCCCCTTGCGTGTCCGCGTCGCCCAGCAGCATTTCATTGTGCGGCTTGCCTGACGGGATCATCGGGAAGCAGTTTTCGTGCTTTTCGACCAGACAATCGAACAGGACCGGACCGTCGTGCGTGATCATTTCCATGATCGCATCGTCCAGCGTGTCGGGGTCGTGGCACTGGATGCCTTTTGCACCAAACGCTTCGGCCAGTTTCACGAAATCGGGCAGGGATTCAGACCAGCTGGATGAATAGCGTTCTCCGTGCAGCAATTCCTGCCACTGACGCACCATGCCCAGACGTTCGTTGTTCAAGATAAACTGTTTGACGGGCAGGCGGTATTGCATCGCGGTGCCCAGTTCCTGCATGTTCATTAGCCATGACGCTTCGCCTGCCACGTTGATGACCAGCGCGTCAGGATGCGCCATTTGCGTGCCAATCGACGCAGGGAAGCCATAGCCCATCGTGCCAAGACCACCGGAGGTCATCCAGCGGTTCGGGTCTTCAAAGCCAAGGTATTGCGCGGCCCACATCTGGTGCTGGCCCACTTCGGTTGTGATGTAGCGGTCGTGTTTCTTGGTCAGTTCCTCAAGGCGCTGCAACGCGTACTGCGGCTTGATGATCTTGCCTTCTTGTTTGAAGCTCAAACAATCGACTTTTTTCCATTCGTTGATCTGGTCCCACCATTTTGCCAGACCTTCTTTGTTGGTCTTGCGTCCGTTGGCCTTCCAAACTTTCAGCAGGTCCTCAAGAACATGGGCCACGTCGCCCAAGATTGGCATATCAACGTGGATCACCTTGTTGATGGATGATGCGTCGATGTCGATGTGTGCTTTCTTCGATCCCGGTGAGAACGCATCAAGACGTCCTGTGATCCGGTCGTCGAAACGCGCCCCGATGTTGATCATGAGATCGCAGTCGTGCATCGCCATGTTGGCTTCGTACAGCCCGTGCATACCCAACATGCCCAGCCAGTTGTCGCCAGACGCGGGGTAGGCGCCCAGACCCATCAGCGTGGATGTGATTGGGAAACCTGTGGCCGCAACCAATTCGCGCAGCAGCTGGGACGCTGCTGTGCCAGAGTTGATGACGCCGCCGCCTGTATAGAAGATCGGGCGTTTTGCTGTTTCCATCGCTTTGGCGAGTTCGGTGATCATTTCCAGATCGCCCTTGACCTGCGGCTGGTAGTGCGTTTCCATCTGCTTTTTCTGGGAATAGGCCCCCGTTGCAAATTGCACGTCTTTCGGAATGTCGATCAGCACCGGACCCGGACGGCCCGATGTTGCGACATGGAATGCTTCGTGCAGTGTTTGCGCCAGTTGATCCGTTTCCTTGACCAGCCAGTTATGTTTCGTACATGGCCGCGTGATGCCAACGGTGTCGGCTTCTTGGAACGCGTCGGACCCGATCATGAATGTCGGCACCTGACCGGTCAGAACCAGCAATGGGATGCTGTCCATCAACGCATCCGTCAGGCCCGTGACGGCGTTTGTCGCTCCCGGGCCGGATGTGACCAAGGCCACGCCAACCTTACCAGTGGATCGCGCATACCCTTCGGCTGCGTGAACCGCACCTTGTTCGTGGCGGACCAGAACGTGTTTAATGTGGTTTTGCTGGAAAATCTCGTCGTAGATCGGAAGGACGGCACCACCGGGATATCCAAAGACGACTTCCACGCCCTGATCTATCAGAGCCTGTACTACCATTTTTGCGCCGGTCATGGCTTTTGTCATATCACTCGCGTCCTTCGCGTCAGTTTTCAAGTCGATTGGCAACGTGGGTTACCGGTCGTGTTCTCACAAAAAAGCCCCCGATGTTATCGAGGGCGCATGGGAAGCTGTTATGGCTTTACCGTTACCGGCCCATGCGCGTTATATTCACCACTAGAATGACGATGTTCATCTCAGGCTCCTTCGTGTGGGGACACACTATGCAGATGAAAAAGGGGGGTCAACGCCTGAGTTGGAGAAAATGTCGTCAGAAGGCGATTTTTCGCAACTTTGTTAAAGGTGGCGTTTTTGGGTGCGGCGTTCATGGGAAAGCAAAAGGCCCGCCACATTGGTGACGGACCGTTTCAATCAGGTGTTGGTGCATCCAAGCCTAGCAATCGCGGGGCCCGTCGATGTGAGCACCGATAATTAGTTCGCGTCAAAGCAACCGGCGTTACCAGCCTGACACCGCTCATTGAGGAAAAGTCCGAACTCGGCTTCGCCCTCTACATCGTCGAAAAGCGTTGTTGCAACGCCACCAACAGTTGCGTCTTCAAGGAAGCCGTCGCCAAGAGTGATCGCACCTGCGATGGCTGATGCTTCATCGCCACCTAATGCTCCTTCGTAAGTGCCGACGGTTTCGAGGTCCTGAAATTCGACAGTACCAGCGAATTGGCCGTCAAGATCGAATTCAGTTGCCGTCAGGATAATGGTCTGCAGGTCGATGGCTAGCCCGTCGGGATCATATACGCGATCGTAGATAGACCCGTTTACCTGACGGTCGCCAAAATCGACATTGACGAAGACATCGCCAGTAATCATCGTAGCAGCTTCTGGTACAAGTGATGGATCCGCGCCGTTGCCGGTCGTCAGAAGTGACCCGATGTTGGACAGGCCAACATAATCACCTGCAAAGCTTGCGAGTCCCGCTGGCGCCGCTGTGTACGCGACCTGCTGAACGACCCCACCGCCGAAGTAACGGTTGAATTGTCCGCCATCCATCACAAGAACAGCATTGAGACCAGCGTCATCAGATTCGGCAGCAAAACCTGTGAATGCGCGATCAAGTGGGTCATCTTGCTTCACAAATCGCGCATAGCCATCCACTGTTCCTGCTGCGATGTATTCTTGCAGAATGTCATTGCCGTCCAATGCAATTTGTACGGTCAAGGTGCCAGCTTCTGGATCGAACGAGGCGGTGCCAACATCACCTGATGTGACTGCCCTTGTTGTCACTAATTCAGCGGAAGGGTCGGTGGGGGCCGCAACAACTGGTGGCTGCGCACGCGGCAGGTTTTTGGGATCGGCCGCTTCGCCTGGCGATGGTGGCACGACTGTGCCGTCTGTTGGTGTGTCAACGACTTCGGTCGGCGTTTCCGGGGTTTCCGGCTCCACGACAGGAATGTCCGGCGTTGTAATGACTTCGTTGCCTGAGCTGTTGCCGCAGGCAGACAAGGTTGCTGCAGCGACGGCTAATCCAAACAACTTATTCATTTGTACATTCCTTTTTTGACCACTCATATGTTGTAAAAGCGGCGGTTGGCTGAAAGTCAATCTGTAACCGCAAGTTGAGCGTAGTTTTCAATATCTCACACATTGAATACACTTCTAAGGCGTTAAGATGGCAAAGTTCGTTCCTAATCAAGGACAAGCAGCGATGCCGGATCATATTCGAAATCAACCTCGCGGTACGGCGTCTCAAGCATCATATTAGCGGACCTGAATCCGTCGGCACGTCAGGCTGATGCGATTGGATGCGACTTTTTCCCCGTAGATTTTCAGGCCTGTCGGGTCCATGACAATACGGCCTGCATTCTGGGCTAAAAGGCACGTTATGACCGAGACAATTGTAGATTTAGAGACATGGCCCCGTGCTGCCCAGTTTCGCTGGTTTCGCACCTATGATCGCCCGCATTATGCAACCACGTCTCGTTTGGATGTCTCGCGCTTAATCGCGCGGCGTGGCGCGTCGGACTTTTCTGTGTACCGCGCGAGCCTGTTTGCGATTGGCTGTGGCCTGCATGCGGTGCCCGAGCTGCTGATGCGGTTTCGAAGTGACACGGTTGTGCGCCACGCGACGACGCATTTGTCGATGCCAGTGCCGACTCCGCAGGGGAGTTTTAACTACGCCTATGTTCCGTTTATCTCAGACTTCGCGGAGTTTGATCCCCAGACTAAAGCAATTTTGCACGAGGCCGCCGCCGCTGACGAATTGAATGCTGTGGGGGCGGGGACCGACGATGTGGCCTTCCTGTCCTGTATGCCGTGGCTGGATTATACGTCGATCAACAACGCGATGCCCCATAAAGATGACAGCATTCCGCGGGTCACTTGGGGTAAGTATGTGTCTGAATCGCACGAATGGAAAATGGCCATGACGCTCGAAGTCCATCACGCGTTGGTCGATGGCGCGCATGTCGGTGCGTTTTTTCAGGCGGTTCAAGAGACGCTCGATCAGTTTTAACGCTAACAGGCGACGGGTTGGTCCTAGACCACCGTCCCGCATCCGCGTATCAGGCCCGCGCAACATGACCCGATAGACTGGGCGGCGGGAGGCCACGACCATGACTGACAAGACACGTATCGTTATTTCAAGCGACCATGCCGATATCGCGATGCGCCAAGCCATTGCGGCGCGCGTGGCTGAATTGGGCTATGAGGCGGTTGATATCGGCCCGACCACTTCGGAAAGCACCCATTACCCCAAGCACGGCGAAGCGGCCGCGCGGATGGTCGCGTCAGGTGATTGTGCGCTTGGCATTTTGCTGTGCGGCACAGGGCAGGGGATCATGATGGCAGCCAACAAAGTGAAGGGTATCCGCTGCGGCGTCTGCTCTGACACGTTTTCGGCTAGGATGATCCGTGAACACAACGACGCGAATATGTTGTCGATGGGCGCGCGGGTGATCGGCGAAGGCCTTGCGCTGGACATCGTCGATGCGTTTCTTGGAGCAGCCTTTGAAGGCGGCCGCCACGGCACGCGGGTCGACATGATCACAGCGATTGAAGGCGCTTAGGCGGTTTTTGGCAACGAGCGCGAATGGATCAATGATCACTTCGCGTTCAAAGTTGTGACTGTACGCTTAGCGCGTAACGTCTGCCCGTAATCTCGAAGTTGGATTTAGAACCAACCGATGATCGCGTCGTAGGCATACAATCCAAGGTAAGCCAGAGCGATATTGTAGAACGTATTCCCAATGGCCAACGGCACGATGATCCGCCAGTAGTTGTAGCCGATAATGCTGAGCGAGCCGACGACGAAATCGTTGGAGAACGGTGACACGGTTCCGTAAACGAAAAGCGCAGGTGTCACTAATCTTGGGTGACGCGCGAGGCGTTCGGACAAGTGCTCCATCGTTGCCTCGACTCTTGGCGGCAGACTGGATTTGACCGTGCGGCCGACCAGATACATCGTGCTGTCGCCGAGCATGACGCCCATGGCAGTGCTGATCCCAAGCACAACAGGATTCAACCCGCCGGCTGCCAGACTCATCAAGACCAGATGATAAGGAATGCCGGTGAAGGTCGTGAAGCCGCCGATCATGCCGAGGGCGAACATTACCACATAGGCATTGGTGGCACCGACCGCGTCAATCAGGTCGTCTGCCGGAAAGCTTGCCACAGCGATCGAGATCGCCAGGTACGCACCGACCACCATAACCACTTTGGCGACGTTCTTGCCGCGTCTAGGGGGCGGATTGATTTCGGCGGCGGTCACTCTGCTGGCCCATCGGTTAGGGGCCGCATGCGGTCGACCGCGAAGGTCCCATCGTCCACAAAGCTGCCGCGCATCATGACATGCTGTCCAATTTCCATTTCCCAGAACGACGCGATATCGCGCAGCTCCGCGTCAGCGGATACGACAAGGACGGTGATCTCGCCGTGTGCGTCCTGAATGCGCGCGCTGTCTGTGGTGACGCTGACGACCTCACCCGCAAGACGGTGTTGAGTCTCTTGCGCCTGCATGTAGAGGAAAAACAGCGAGAGCAGCGCGAATGCGACCGCTGTCGCCAGACCGACCAGGAGTGTCCGGCCCAGCGAATAAGGGTGGGTTTTGCGGGTCATCTTGTGCCTTTATCCATCAGGCTTTGATACCACGGTCGCATTCGATGAACACCCTACGCCGTAACACGCTGGCGGCGGCGCGCCCTTATCGACGACACGCGGTAGATTTCCAAAAGGACGAGTGGCATGAAGTGCACCAAGGCCGGTCCTATCCCGCCCCAATCATGCAACGCTGCCCAGTGGACAAGCGTCAGCACAGCAGCGCCGTATACGAACTGCTGAAGCGTTTTCCAATTGCGGCCCAATTTGCGGACCCAACCGTCTGTTGATGTGATGGCCAGTGGCACGAAGATCAGAAACGCCAGCCAGCCCGTCCAGATATAGAGTTTGGAGATTTCGCCACCGGTGAAGGCCACGGCCCCTTCGTCAATGAGGTAAAGCACCGTATGTGCCAGTGCGTAAAAGAACGCAGCGACGCCAAGGTGACGGCGGCGCTTCATCATCCAGCGTGGCCAGCTTGAATTGCGAAACAACATCATCAGCGGCGTAATCATCATCGTGATAATCATAAACCGCGCGGCGAATTCGCCGGATGGGTGAAGGACGTTCTTCACCGCATCGGGATCGCCAGAGGTCAGCCCGAGGATCATGGGAATTGCGGGCAGGCTGAGCAGCGCCCAGAAGGTGTAGGGATGGTCCCAAATGGATTTGAGTGTGGACATGGGGTTTCTCCGAAAGATCGAGAGTTGTACGATGCGCGGCTGCAGTTCCGTCGCGGTTATTCTGCAAGAGACGAAAAATAATCGTCCCAGCTTTGATGGGGGCGGCCAGTCACGGTCTCGAAACTGCCCATACGGTCATAGCTGCCTTTGCTGATGCCTTCGTAGATGCCGCCGATGATCGGGCCGAAAAAATCGCCCAATTCTGCCGAGCGATCCGCGACAAAGTCTGCCGATGACATTGCGCGATAGGTCAGTTCGGTGTCGAAAGCAGCGTTCAGGTGTTCGGCCAGTTGGTTTTGCGTGATGGGCGTGCCGTTCAGGTTGAAGGTCTCACCGTTCAGGTCATCCCGTGTCAGCAAAGCTGTGTAGGCATGGGCTAATTCCGACCGCGTGGTGTAACCGCATTTGCCGTCGCCCGCGCTGTTGGCGATCTCGCCTTGGGTACGGTAGCTGTCGATATATTCAACATCCGGTTCGATATAGATCCCGTTGCGCCCGATTGCCCAGTCTAGGCCACTGGCGCGGATGTCCGCCTCGGTCTGGCGATTGCTTTGGACAACAGGGGAAAAGGCGGTGCCTTCAATGGGGCCTTGAATGCTGGTGTAGACGATTTTGCGCACCCCTGCGGATTTTGCGGCATCGATTATATTGCGATGCTGCTGAATGCGATCTTCCGGCGGGGCTATGCCGGAGACGAGGATTAGGGCGTCGATGCCTTTGAGGGATGCGCGCAGATCGTTTTGTTTATCATAATCGCCGGGGCGAACGTCGATACCTAGACCTTCCACGCGGGCGGGAGTGCGGGCCAGACCTATGACGTTGTCTGTACCAAATCTGTCGATGAGTTTGAGCGCGATTTCGCGGCCCAATTGTCCGGAAACGGCGGTGACGGCGTAAATCATAAGTTTCTCCTACGGGCGGGGGGAATGGCCCGAAGATCAGGCCATTCTGTTTTGTCTCGTATCAGCCGTGATACGCTTGGCTAATTGCGAAGCTGTCTTCGAACCAGTGCCAAAGAACGACCTGTCCATCACGGACCTTGGCGCGCAGGGCGAATGTGAATTCACCCGTTTCTTTGCCTGAATGCGTTGTGATGCCGTTCATCACACCGAAAACGGCCACGGTATCGCCCGATGCGAAGGCGTCGGTGTTTTCCCATTTGGTCGTTTGCAAGTTTTCGGAAAAAACGCCGAGGAAGGTAAAGATGTTTTCCTTGCCACGGGTCTCGCCGATCCACGGCAGGCTTTCGTCGCCTTCATTGTGCCAAACCATGTCATCGGCCATCAGGCTGTTCATTTTTTCCATGTCACCCGATCCCATCGCGCCCATAAAGGCCATGACTGTGTCGAATGATGCTTGTGTTTCTTCGTCCATTTCTTGTGCTCCTGCTTGTGTTCCAAGGATGATCGCCAGCGATGCGCCGAGCGACGTTGTGAGTAATGTTCTACGGTTCATTTTATGCTCCTATTTGGTGCGCCGCGGGCGAGCCGCGGCGCTACGGTGGATTAGAATTTGCCGGCTTCGTTGTGTGCCGCGTCTGCGGCTGGCATCGGCGCGATGACATCCCAATGTTCGACGATCAGCCCGTCTTCGACGCGGAACAGGTCGTAAAATGCGGTGGGGTCTTCACCGAGCGTGCCTTCGGACATTGTCAGTACGAAGTTGCCTTCGCCGATGACCTTATGGACCTCGGTGTAGTCCATGCTGACGCCTTGCTGGGCCATCTCAGCCATGAATGCACCGAAGCCTTCCAATCCATCTGCAACCATCGGGTTGTGCTGGATGTATGTGACGGGGCTGATGTAATCGGTGATGTTGACCTCAGCATGTTCGATCAATGATTTGGTCAGAAAATCTTCAACCAGCGCCTTGTTCGCTTCGGTTTGATCAAGATCGGTGATCTCGGTCGCGCCATCGATCTGGCTGCGGCCTGACGGGTTCAGGGGCTGTTCGCTGATCAGGTTGTCCCAGTGTTCAGCGATCTTGCCGTCCTCGACACGGAAGACGTCGAAACCAATGACAGGATCGGGACCGAAGCCTTCGTAACGGGCATGGACGGCGACGATATCATCATCGGCGATCACACGGACATATTCAGCGCTAAAGTCACCATTGCCGGATAGAAAGCCGACAACGCCTTTTTGGGCTTCGATGCCGTTTGCGAACATGTCGTTATGCTGGATAATGTCGGTCGCGAAATATTGATCAACAGCGTCGACATCGCCTGCCAAGAGCGTGTTTTCCAGCGCCTCAAGAACAAATGCCTTGTTTTCTGCGCTGTCAGCAATCGCGGTGATTGGTAATGCAACCGCGATAGCGGCGGTGGCCATAAGTGTTTTCATAGTCATGTTTATCTCCAGGTTTCAGGGGTGATTTATTCAGGTTGATGGGTGGAACGCGTGGCTTATTGCCATTCGATTTGCGGGTTCTCGCGGAAGGCGAAACGTTCGAGGTGACTGGCAATGACCTGTGCTGTCTTGTCGAGATCGGCCTTGTTTTTCGCGGACACTTTCATGTCGAGCGCGCCGTCGTTCGCGGCCAATTCGCACTGTCCAAACGGGAGGTCGATCCGTCCAGTATTTCCGTCCAGTTCTACCGGAACCTTATGGCCGAAGTGCTTGCACAGCGTGCCGAGGTAGCGTTGCGCCTGTTCTGTTTTGAATGTTGTTTCTGCGTTCATCGGGGTGTTCCTTCAGTGTTGAAAACACATCTAGCCCCGTTGATCTGTTTCGAATACGGTATGAATATTGACTTCATAGTTCCGAAAAAGAGATCAATGATTAACCACCTGAAACACATGGCCGTTTTTGCCCGCGTCGTTGATAAGGGGTCCTTTCGCGCCGCCGCACAGGATCTTGGCGTGGCCCCGTCGCGCGTCAGTCAGACGATTACTGATCTTGAAAGTTATCTCGGCACGACCCTGCTTTATCGCACGACACGCAAGCTTGCGCTGACGGGTGAGGGCAGAACGCTTTATCGACGCGTCACGGAAATGTTGCGCAGTGCCGAAGCCGGGTTCAATGAAATTAACGCCAATACGAATGATCCAGTCGGCGCGCTGCGCGTGTCTGTTCCGGCGTTTCTGGCTATGTCCGATCTTTCAACCGCCATGGCCAATTTTATCAAACGGTATCCGAACGTGGCGCTTTCACTGTACTATAATGATCGCAAGGTCGAGATCATCGAAAACGGGTTTGATCTTGCTATCAAAGCGGGTTCGCTTGCGGACAGCGCGATGATGTCCCGCAAGCTAGGCGCCATCCCGCGCGCGTTGGTCGCCGGTGTCGAATACGCAGCCGCCCGTCCGGTCCCCCAGCGGCCTCGCGACCTCGAAAATTGGGACTGGATCCAGTACCAGCAGCGTTCAGACACGGTCGACCTGTTGTCCGAAAAGGGCAAAATGGAAAAGGTCGGTGGGCAATCGCAGATTGAGGTTGATAGCGTCAACGCGCTCTATCATTTCGCCCAGCAAAATGTGGGCACAACAGTGCTGACGGAAAATCTGGCGGCGCAAGGGGTCGCGTCTGGCGCACTTGTTCGCTTGTTGCCCAAGTGGCGGCCGCCCGACATTGATCTGCACGCTGTGTGGCCGGATTCGTCACGGCGGGAAAATCTGACACTACTGTTCGTGAGGTTCCTTGCTGATGAACTTGGCCGCGAAGCGAAATCCTAAGCTGGGCGGTAGATGGCACGAGAGCGCCAAGGCTGAGGATCGATTACCGCCCACCACGCGCCATGAATGCCAGCCGTTCGAATAGGTGAACGTCTTGTTCGTTTTTCAGCAGCGCGCCGTGCAGTTTGGGCAATGCATTTGCACCGTCGCGTTTCAGGTCTTCGGGCGTGAGATCTTCGGCCAGCAGCAGTTTCAGCCAATCGATGACCTCCGATGTCGACGGCTTCTTCTTCAAACCCTGCGTTTCGCGGATTTCGTAGAATTGCGTCAGCGCTGCCGTCAGCAGGGCGTCTTTGATCCCCGGATGGTGGACTTCGACGATTTTGCGCAGCGTCTCCATGTCCGGGAACCGGATGTAGTGAAAGAAGCAGCGGCGTAGAAACGCGTCTGGCAATTCTTTCTCGTTATTTGACGTGATAATAACGACAGGCCTGTTAACCGCTTTGACAGTTTCTCCGGTCTCGTAAACGTGAAACTCCATCTTATCGAGTTCTTGCAGCAGATCGTTCGGGAACTCGATATCGGCCTTGTCGATCTCATCAATCAGCAAAACGGACCGGCGTTCAGCCGTGAAAGCCTGCCACAGTTTACCGCGCCGGATGTAATTCGACACGTCGTTGACCTTTTCATCCCCAAGTTGACTGTCCCGCAGGCGGCTGACGGCATCATATTCGTACAGACCTTGTTGTGCTTTCGTCGTAGATTTGACGTGCCATTCAATCATGGGCATGTCTAACGCCGCGCTGACCTGACGTGCTAGTTCTGTTTTGCCTGTGCCCGGCTCGCCTTTAACGAGCAGGGGGCGTTCCAGCGTGACGGCCGCATTTACCGCCATCTTAAGGTCGTCAGTCGCGATGTAGTCGTCGGTGCCGGTAAATTGCATAAGTCATGTCCTTGGTTTCGCTGGATACATTATCAGCAATGCGCCTGGCTTCAACACCTCGCGATAAACAGGAAAAGGGGGTGACAATTCAAAGGTTAGGGCGTAAACGACCCACAGTTCAGTGGGGGTCCGGACATGTCTGATAATTTAGCTGATGCGTCCTTGGACCAAGTGAGGGAAATTGACATGAAAGCCGAAGTTTTCTTGCCAGAGGATTATAGCCCAGCTGAAGACGAGCCGTTCATGAACGACCGTCAGACAGAATACTTCCGCCGCAAATTGCTGGCTTGGAAGTCTGACATCGTTGAAAACAGCTCTGATACAGTGGCAAGTATGAAAGACCAGACACGCAACATCCCTGATGTTGCCGATCGTGCGTCCGAAGAAACTGACCGTGCGCTGGAATTGCGTACACGGGATCGCGAACGCAAATTGGTGTCCAAAATTGATGCAGCGCTGCGCCGGATTGAAGAAGACGAATACGGGTACTGTTCTATCACAGGCGAACCGATCAGTCTGAAACGTCTGGACGCACGTCCAATCGCCACGATGAGCCTTGAGGCGCAAGAGCGTCACGAGCGTCGTGAAAAAGTTCACCGCGACGACTAAGGTCAGATTGGTGCAAGCAAACAAGGGTCGCCGTGTTGCCGTTATCGGGGCAGGGATCGGCGGCCTGACCACCGCATTGGCGTTTGCCCTGACAGGTGCAGAGGTCACGGTTTACGAACAGGCAGACGCACTGACCGAAGTCGGTGCAGGTCTGCAAATTACCTCAAATGGTGCGCGGGTTTTGGACGCGCTTGGTCTTGAAGATGCATTGACTGCTGTCGGCATTGCTGCACAGGCCGTGTGTCCAATGGATGCGATGACGGGCCGCCAGATCGCGCGGTTTGATCTGACCACGCAAGATCCGGTCTACCGCTTTTATCACCGCGCAGATTTGCTGGCCGTCTTGGTGGACGGGTGTCGCAAAGCGGGTGTTACGATAAAGCTGGGGTGCCGGATTGATACCGTGTCATCGGATGGCCGGTTCGTCGCGGATGGCGAGACGATTGAGCCGCTTTTGACGATTGGCGCGGATGGTCTGCATTCCAGTACGCGACCATTGCTGAATGGGCCAGAAAAGCCATTCTTTACCGGACAAGTTGCGTGGCGTGCATTGGTCCGTCGCGAAGATGCCGCGCCGTGTGCGCAAATCTGGATGGCACCGGGGCGACATGTCGTGACTTATCCGCTCCGCGACGGGATGCTGAATGTTGTTGCTGTGCAAGAGCGTTGCGATTGGGCCGCGGAAGGCTGGCACCACGAAGATAACCCTGCGAACATGCAAGCCGTGTTTGCGGATATGGGCGATGACCTGCGGGATATTCTGGCAGATGTGACGGACCTGCGGTTATGGGGCTTGTTCCGCCATCCAGTTGCTGACCACTGGCAGCAGGACGGTATCTTGGCCTTGGTCGGGGATGCCGCACATCCTACGCTGCCATTTCTGGCACAAGGCGCGAACCTCGCGATTGAAGACGGGTTAGCGCTGGCCGCCTGTTGCCAGCATGATGCGTCGTTGGAGCGGGCATTGGAGAATTACCAAGCGCTCCGCCGCCCGCGTGTCTCTAAGGCCATCAAGGCGGCTAATGCGAACGCGCGCAATTATCATTTGGATGGTGTGCAGCGCAGGATTGCGCATGCGGGTCTAGGCGTGTTGGGGGCCATTGCGCCTAATGCGTTTCTTAGTCGTTTGGCGTGGCTTTATGATCATGATGCGCCTGTGGTCCATGGATTCACCAAGCTGATTTAATTGGCGGGGTCTAAGCTATGCAGGACCGATGCAAACTGTATCATGACCCTATTTTAGAAAGGTCATTTCATGTTCAAGACAGCACTTTCCCTGCTTTGCTTTTCAGCCACGACCGCCATGGCTGCGGACTGTGCAATTGACCAAGATCCCTATAGTTCCTGTCATATCCAAGACCGCGATCGCAATGTTTCGGTGTGCTTTAATGATGATTTTGCGACCTATCGCTACGGTCCCGTGAACGGCCCTGACGAATTGGCGCTGACCGAGACGATTGATGCGCTGGTTTATGAGCCGTGGTCTGGTGTTGGCCGTGATGTTGCTGAAAGCGTTACGTTTTATAATGGACGGTATCACTATGAAGTGGTGATTGGCTATTCGCAGGGCGTGGCTGAAGCGCTGGATGAAAATGGTGATCCGCAGCCCGAGAATACCGGATACGGCTGGATTTCCATCGGCTATGACGGTGCAGAGATCGCGCGTCTGACCTGCGACCCTGAGACCGCGTTCTTTGGGTTCGGCGGCGGAATCTACGATCTGAAAGTTGCGTTGGGCTACCGTTGGGACGTCAGGGCCCGCGCGTGGGTCGCTGATCCAGACTAGTGCGTCTTAGGCTTTGAGGTCTACCCAGACCGGCACGTGGTCGGATGGTTTTTCACGGCCACGGACCTCTTTTTCGATCCAGCAGTCTTGCAGCATGTCCGCGCATTGTGGTGTCAGCAGGAAGTGATCGATACGGATGCCATCGTCTTTGTTCCACGCGCCTGCTTGGTAATCCCAGAAGCTGTAGTGGCCGGGACCGAAGGTGCGGGACCTGAACGCTTCGGTAAAGCCGAGGTTCAGGATTTTGCGGAAGGCCGCGCGGCTTTCGGGGCGGAAAAGCGCGTCGTCGGTCCAGACTTCGGGGCGTTTGGCGTCCTCGGGTTGCGGGATGATGTTGTAATCGCCCGCCATCAGCGCGGGCATTTCATCCGCAAGCAACTGTTGGCCGCGGGCGTATAGTCGTTCCATCCACGCTAGTTTGTAATCGTATTTCGGGCCGGGGGCAGGGTTGCCGTTGGGCAGGTATAGACCGCAGACGCGCACGGCGTCGGTTTCGCCAATCACAGTAGCCTCGATCCAGCGGGCCTGTTCGTCTTCGTCGTCACCGGGTAGGCCCCGTGTGACATCCTCTAGCGGAAGTTTCGACAGGATGGCGACGCCGTTGAAGCCCTTTTGGCCGTGGGTCTCGACTGTGTAGCCGAGGTCTTCGATCACTTCGCGGGGGAAACCTTCATCGACGGATTTGATTTCTTGCAGAAGGGCCACGTCAGGCGCGCTTTCCTTAAGCCAATCGGTCAACGCATTGATCCGGGCTTTGACACCGTTGATGTTGAAAGTCGCGATTTTCATGGATTGGCCCCCGATTGCTTGGGGAGTGATCTATCACAATGAAATGGATTGGCCACTGGTGGGCTGCATAATGGAGTTAGATTGATGTTTGCTTATTTGCATCAACTAGCTGCTCGGCTTCGAGCAGGGTGGACATGATACTAAGCGGAACATGCAAATTCGATAAGGCTGCGCCTATGCTTTTTTCCGTGCGTTGCTTGCCGGCAATCAAGCCTCCAATCCGATACAAATCACGCTTGCTACTTAAGGCTATGTGCATTTCTTCGCCATTACTGGTTATTGAAAATAACTGCACATCCTGGCCAATCTGAGCGTCTATATCAATCAGTCTATCGACGACTGCTTTAAGTGACGGATCTTGGAGCGCCAGACCTCTTTTAGAAAGCCAGAGGCCGAAAATGGCGCCACTCTTAGCCTTCATGGTGCGAATTTCAGTTAATCCTTTGTGGTTAACCTCGCAGAGACGTCCCGCTTTGGTTTGTCTTAGCGCCAGGTAAAATGCAGGCATCGGCGTTGCATTTGGCATGCTTAGAACGATCCCCTGAAACAAAGTTCGTGTAGTTCGACCGTAATTTTGCGCTGTTACCTCCGCCATTTGGATGTGACGACCACCAAACATGCCACTTAAACGGTCTTTCGCAAACTTGCGGTCAGACCTTGGCAAAAGTCGTGCAGGAAGGTTGTCCACAAAGCTACTGGATTCCTGTTGGTAACTCAAATCAACGGTCTTGGCCAAATGCGGTATGACCATGCGTTGCTGTGTGCGGATCAAGCGCTGGTTCACGCCGATCAAACCAATTGCCCCGAAGAGAGGAGGCAGTATCTTTATTCTCGGGTTCGCTTGATCAAATTGCGTGAAGCTGATGAATGTAACCACAATTGTGGCGATCACAACGAAACTTGCTGCTATCCACGCCATCCGTCGCTTTGCTGTGAGGGCGGAGCTCAAACTTTGCAGCGTCGTTTGTAAGTTGTGGTCGGTTTCAAACATGTTGCATTCACTTCACGCGTGGGCTTGCACTGTTAATAGACACGGTGCGGATAGGTCGACAACAGAGCGAAAGGGCGAATAGTTCGTTTACGTATCAAACACGGGCCGCGCTTTTCCATCATCGTCGAGTGCGACGAAAACAAAGTCTGCATCAGTCACTTTCGCGGCTTTGTCGGAATAGCGCGGGCGGCCCCATGCGTCGACGTGGATGCGCATGGATGTGCGGCCGACTTTGCGCAGGGTGGCGTAGAGGGTGACTTCATCCCCGACTTTGACGGGCCGCAGGAATTGCAGCGCCTCGACCGATACCGTGGCACAGCGTCCTTGTGATACACGGCCTGCCATATTGCCCGCTGCGAGGTCCATCTGGGACATCAGCCAGCCGCCAAAGATATCGCCGGACGGGTTCGTGTCCGCAGGCATCGCGATGGTGCGAATGACAAGCACACCTTCGTCCTGCTGACGGCCATGCGATCCGCGTTGTTGGCCCAGTTCAAGCGTCTTGTCAGTGTCGTCAGTCATTTGCGCAGTGTCCTTTAGCCAATCTAACCCTATTTGTGGGGCAGATCAGCCGGAAAGGCTACATCGAAAAGGATGTGCCGCAGCCGCAGGATGATGTCGCGTTGGGGTTTTCGATGACGAACCGTGCGCCGATCAGTTCCTCGGAGAACGTGATCACGGCGTCTGTCAAAAACGGCAGTGAGACGCTGTCGATCAGGACCTTTTCGCCTTGGCCTTCGAGGATCAGATCGTCTTCTTTGGGTTCGTCCAGATCAATCTCGTATTGGAAGCCGGAACAGCCGCCGCCTTCAACGGCGACGCGCAATGCTTTGCCTTGCGCCGCTGCACCAATTTCAGCGAGACGTTCAAACGCGCGTTCTGTGACTTTTGGGGGCAGGGTTAGCATCTTGGCACCTTACGATCTGGTTACGTTTGCAATATAGAGACGGCAGGCAAACACAACAAGACCGTCGCAGGGCAATGCGATGACTTGTGAAGATAAAAGGGCAGGGACACCAATGGCAGCCCCCTATGCAACCGACCCCGCAAATCCGCGCGGGCGGCTTTATCCTGAGGTGGAAAGCACCTTTCGGTCTCCGTTTCAGCGCGACCGCGACCGGATTATCCACGCGAGCGCCTTTCGGCGACTAAAACATAAGACCCAAGTGTTCGTGGAACATGAGGGCGATTATTTCCGCACACGCCTGACCCATTCGATTGAGGTCGCACAGGTAGCGCGGACAGTGGCCGCGGCGCTGGATTTGAACGTCGAACTGACCGAGGCCGTCGCGTTGGCCCATGATCTTGGGCACACGCCTTTTGGTCATACTGGCGAAGAGGCGTTGGATGCATTGATGGCCCCGTATGGTGGTTTTGATCATAACGCGCAGGCGCTGCGGATCGTGACTGATCTGGAACGGCATTACGCCGAATGGGACGGGCTGAACCTGACGTGGGAAACGCTGGAAGGTATCGCAAAGCACAACGGGCCTGTGACGGGTGACGTTCCTTATGCGCTGTCTGCGTACAACGACCGTCATGATCTGGAACTGCACACGCATGCCAGCGCCGAAGCGCAGGTTGCCGCTTTGGCGGACGATATTGCGTATAATAACCATGACTTACACGACGGTCTTCGTGCGGAATTGTTCAGCACGGATGACCTTGCGGAGCTGCCGATCTTGCACGATTGCTTTAAGCGCGTGGATCACAAATATCCGGGGTTGAATTACTACCGCCGCCGGCATGAGGCCTTGCGACGCTTCTTTGGTATTCTTGTGGAAGATGTGATTGTTCTGGCCCGCCGTAATCTGGCGGAGCTTGATCCGCATTCTGTGCATGATGTCCGTCATGCGGGGCGTATGGTGATCCAGTTTACGCCCGAGATTTGGAATGACCTGAAGGTTATTCGCCAGTTCCTGTTCGAACGGATGTACCGCGCCCCTGCGGTCGTCGAAATGCGGGTAGAGGTCACGGCCATGGTCGACTCGCTGTTCCCGTTTTTCATGGAAAACCCGCAAGAATTGCCCAAGCAATGGCGCAAGGACGTGGATGCGGCCCCTGATCAGATCACGCTGGCGCGCATCGTGGCGGATTACATTGCGGGCATGACAGACCGGTTTGCGATCCAAGAACACGGGCGTCTTTTGGGTGGGGTATCCGGTCTCAAGGGAACGTGACGTTTGGTCATTTATCAAATGGTTAACAAAAGGTTAATTTCCGCAGATTTGACATATTCTCGTCACCCAAAAGACGTGCGCGGCTAGTCTTTTGCGCTCAACAAAGGGTTCCGCGCTTTCATGCGCAGGCGCCACGCGATTGAGATGAGAAGGGTAGTTCTGTGAAGCCAACGCATATCTTATGCGGCGTTTTGTGTGCGCTGTGCATTGATGCAAGCGCCACAATTGCGGCCACCACGATTTATACGGATCGCGCTGCTTTTGACATTGCGACGGGTGGTAGTCTCAATTTCGAAGACTTCAGTGATACGACTTTTGAGAACGTTTCGATCAATTCGGATGCCGGTTTTGTCACCAGTGGCTTTTTCCGCGATAGGCCGACGCCGGGGAGTTTCTTTCAGTCGAGGGACACGACAACTTACACATTCAATTCGCCGACTACTGCGTTTGGCGGTGATTTTGACCTGTCACCGGGCGGAAATGGAAACGGGCTGCGGTTCGTTTTGAGCAACGGCGAGATCGTCTCGGAAGAAATCGGTGCGCCATATGACGGGTTTTGGGGGTTCGTTTCGGATTTGTCCTTTACGTCCGTCACTGTTCAGGCTGGATCCGGCTCGGGTCGTGCTGAAACCCATAATTTCGACAACTTTTCTTTCGGATTGGCGCAGCCTGTGGCGCCAGTTCCGGTGCCGGCAGGATTGCCGCTTTTGCTGACGGGATTGCTGGCTTTTGTGGGCTGGCAGCGCTGGATAGGACGCAAAGCTGCGGCTTAACTGGTTTCTCTCCCCTTGTGATCTAGGTTTTGCATGATAGGCAATACGCCTGCGACAGGAGAATACCCATGGCCACTGAAACCACGACGGGCCTTAGCCCCGTTGAAGCAATCGCCCTTGTTGGCGCTTTAGGTGTTGGATCACAGTGGCTTGCGTGGCGTTTAAGGATGCCTGCGATTGTCTTGATGTTGGTGGCTGGCATCATCGTTGGGCCTGTCTTGGGGATATTTGATCCGATCCGTGACATCGGCCCGTTGACGGCGCCAATGATTTCGATTGCCGTGGCGATAATCCTGTTTGAAGGCGGGATGACCCTGAATTTCCACCACCTGCGGGATGCGGCTGTTGGTGTGCGTAGGCTTGTCTTTATTGGTGCGCCGTTGGGGTGGCTAACGTCGGTGCTGGCGCTGCATTATGGCGCAGGGATCGGCTGGGAAAGTGCGGCTGTCTTTGGCGGGATCATGATCGTGACGGGCCCCACGGTGATCGCGCCGCTTTTGCGCACAGCGCGTTTGTCGCGCAGGCCAGCTGCATTGCTGCAGTGGGAAGCCATCGTAAACGATCCCATCGGGGCGTTGGCGGCTGTATTCGCGTTCTCTGTCGTTTTGGTTTTGAACACCGAAGGCGCGACCCCCATGGACGCCGCAATCGAGCTGCTCTTGGGCATTGTTGTCGCGTCGGTTCTAGGGTGGCTCGCGGGCTACGGTTTGTCACGTGCATTCAAGCAAGCGCTTGTGCCGGAGTATATGAAGGTCCCTGTGCTGTTCACGCTGCTGTTGGCGACCTTCGCCGTATCGGACACGGTGCTGCATGAAAGCGGTCTATTGGCCGTGACCGTTATGGGCGTCGTGATCGCGAACGCGAACCTGCCCAGCTATACCGAATTGCTGCGCTTCAAAGAACACGCGACCGTTCTGTTGGTATCGGGTGTTTTCATTTTGCTGGCAGCCAACCTTGATTTTGCAGCGTTGGCCAAGTTGGACATGCGTGCGGTGATCTTTGTGCTGGCCGTCGTATTTGTGGCGCGTCCCGTGACTGTATTTGTGTCGTTGATCGGGTCAAAGCTGCCATTCAAGGAACAGGTTTTGGTGGCCTTTACCGGCCCGCGCGGTGTCGTGTTGATCGCCGTTGCAGGGTTGTTCGGGGAACGCTTGCAGGAACTGGGTATTCCCGACGCAGACCTGATCGGGCCATTGGCATTTGTTCTGGTGGCCGTGACCGTTGTGATCCACGGCTTCACCTTGGCCCCGTTTGCACGGCTCTTGGGCCTGACAGGTGCAAGCACGCCGGGGGTTATCTTGATCGGTGGATCGCGCTTTACGACTGGCTTGGCCGAAGCGTTGCAGAAAGCGGAGATTCCGGTGCTGATGACAGATCCCAACTTTGGCCATTTGCGCCGTGCGCGGAGTGCCGGGATCGCGACGTTCTCTGGTGATATCCTTTCGGAAGCTGCAGAGAACCGGCTTGAGTTTATCAACTACGCAACCTTGGTCGCCGCGACTGATAACGATGCCTACAACACCTTGGTCGCAACAGATTTGTCCCCTGAATATGGTCGTGACAATGTCTTCCAGATCATGCGCGAAAAATCCGACAGTGCGCGGCATCAATTGCCCCGCACGTTGGGTGGGCAACGATTTGGCCCCGATCAGTCGTATCACGATCTTGAAGCGATGGTGGAAGATGGTTGGACGTTCCGCGTGACACGTCTGACGGAAGAGTTCGATTTTGACGCTTGGCGCGCCGAACATGCAGACAGTATTTTGTTGGGCTGGTGGCCTGATGGCGGTGCGATCAAGCTGGTGCGGTACGACACTGAAATCAAAAGTGGGGCCAACGTGCGCTTGATCGCGTTGCGGCCTGCCGAAGACAGGGCAGGGACGCAACCGCCGTCGGAGGCGAAATAGTTCAGGGGGCGTTCGTGGGTGATTACGGATGAGTGACAACCAGCTAATAAAAAGACGCCGCCTTATGCGTATTGCGATCATCGCGGCGCTGATTATTGGTGGCTGTTATCTTATCGCGCAGGCCGTCAAAGTCGGACTGGTCGCATATTTTTTATTCTGGATGCCTGTCTTTAACGATGAAACAATCGCATCGCAATTTGACAGATCAAAGACGGGTTATGTGATCGAAGACGGGCAGATGGCGTGGCGTCCCATGACGGGGGCCGACAAATTGTTCGTAAATATTATGTCATTCGGGCAAGCGGCGAATTCGGAAATGGTGAACGGGCGGACATTGTCCGATGCTGATATCGATAGTTTTCGCGTGATCGCGGGGCGCTATGGGGCGGATCGCACCCGCGTGTGGCGCGAGGGGCGTCAGTTGGTGGGAGCCGATCCAGCGACCTTTGCTGTTTTAAAGCGCGGCTATGCCTATGATGCCTTTCAAGTGTGGCAAGGCGAAACCCCAATCATGGCGCTTTCAGCGGGCACGGCCCCCGCAATTGACGTCCATTCAGACTATATTCTGTCGGTTGGCGATGCGACGTGGTATGTTAGCGATCCTGCGTTTGAATTGCCCGAACGGCCTGTAACAGAGCCGCGCCACCATTGTCGCAGTTGGTTCGAGATGAACGACGCGATTTGGAATGGGGCGACGCGGCTATATGAATTCAGCGCTGCTGATCCGATTGAGGTGCTTGACTGTGACGCGAGTGTTCGGACGCGTTACAACGATGGTTTCGGGACTGAAGACCTTTCCGCAAACGACGGGTTACTGATCAGGGATGGAGCTGCTATCAAGCGGCTCACGCTGTTGGGTGAAATAGTGCCGATGGTCACGCTACCTGAACCGATCACCCAAGCAGCCTTTGTCGGGTCTAGTTTTGGCAGGGATAACACCTTTCTGGCGCAAGGTGCATCGGGGCAGGTCTATGCCGCGCGGCTGAACGGGTCGCCGGTGGTTCAAAATCTTGGCGTATTCGATGCTTTGCCGACCGAAGATGACGTGCGTTTCAGCCGTGCTTTCTGGATGGGTGAATCGTATTTCACAGTTGTGCCCGTTGATGCTGTGACCGATCGGCACGTGATGGACCAAGGGCAGGCGACCCGACTTGGTAATTACGCGCAGGTTGGCGATACGCTGTTTGACGTTGAAAACATTCTAGCGCGTCCGGGTGATTTGCCTGTGCGGGTGGTCGATGAAAATATTGTGCTGATTGGTACGGCGTGTTTTGACTACGGGCAGTATGTCACTGACGTTATTGATCCGCTCGCTGAAGATCGGGTGATCATCGACGCCTGTGATACGCAGCGTCGCCCCGACATAATCGACTATGATGGCCTGCGTATTGGTTTTTCGTCACGTCTTGTGCCCGCGGGTTTCAGCGATACTGATCCGGTCATGGACGTCTTGGAGGTTGGCGTGTTGACGATCACAAACCAGACGGATGCGCCGGTCCATTTGACGCCTGAATTCCTTTCGGGGTTCGAGCTCAATATCAATGGAACCTACATCAACCAGCCAGATAATGCGTGGCCTGATGGTGGCGTTCAATTGGCGGCGAACGCGCATCATAGGTGGATTTACAGGGTGAATACTAACGCCGATCCGACCTATTGGGCATGGACGTTAAAGATGACCCACAACGCCAAACGGTCCGCGATCTTTGGCATCGACCCGTTTTATATCGCAACAGGCCAGTTTGTTGGCGGGAATTAGGCTGTTGCGGTCGCTTCGCACCAGAAGCACCGTCCCAGCAATTGACCTAGACGCCAAGAGTGTTAGACGGACGACTTACCTTTGAGAGATGTGAAAACGCTATGAACCTTTTTGCTGATATCCGGACTGTTGTGATGGACAGTCTTGACGCGCTTGTTGCTGACGGCACTTTGCCGGACGGTTTGTCCTCGACCAATGTGTCTGTGGAACCGCCACGAGACGCAGCACATGGTGATATGGCGACGAACGCCGCGATGGTTCTGGCGAAACCTGCCAAGATGAACCCGCGGGCGATTGCCGAAGCACTGGCTGGCAAACTGACGGCTGATGCGCGGATTGCGTCGGCAGAGGTTGCAGGTCCCGGTTTCTTGAACATGCGGTTGAACGCGGATGTGTGGCAGGGCGTGGTGAAGGCCGCGTTGACTGATCCGTCCTACGGCAAGTCCGATCTGGGTCAGGGCAAAAAGATGATGGTGGAATATGTGTCCGCCAATCCGACAGGGCCTTTGCACGTTGGTCATACGCGGGGCGCTGTGTTTGGCGATGCGCTGGCGACGCTCTTGTCCTACGCGGGCTACGACGTCACCAAAGAATACTACATCAACGATGGCGGCGGTCAGGTCGACGTGCTCGCGCGGTCTGTGTTCCTGCGGTATCAAGAGGCGCACGGCCAAGAGGTTGCGTTCGAGGACGGCACTTATCCGGGTGATTATCTGATCCCGGTGGGTGAGGCGTTGAAAGAAAAAGTTGGCGACGCGTACCTCGGGAAGTCAGAGGATATTTGGCTGCAAGACGTTCGCGAATTCTCCACCGAGAAAATGATGGACCTGATCCGTGACGATCTGGCGTCTTTAAACGTCGAGATGGACAACTTCTTTTCCGAAAAATCGCTTTACGGCACGGGCCTGATTGAATCCGCGATTGCGGAGCTCAAGGACAAGGGCCTGATCTACCAAGGCACGCTTGAACCACCAAAGGGCAAAATGCCTGATGACTGGGAAGCACGTGAGCAGACCTTGTTCAAATCCACCGACTTTGGCGATGACCAAGACCGGGCTGTTCAGAAATCTGACGGGGCGTGGACCTATTTCGCGCCTGATATTGCGTACCACTATGACAAGGTGAAGCGCGGCTATGACGCGCTGATCAACGTTTTCGGGGCGGATCACGGCGGCTATGTGAAGCGGATGAAAGCGGCTGTGTCTGCGCTGTCCGATAACAAGGTGCCGTTGGATATCAAGCTGACGCAGCTTGTGAAGCTCTACAAAAACGGTGAGCCGTTCAAAATGTCGAAACGGGCAGGGACGTTTGTGACCTTGCGCGATGTTGTGGATCAGGTGGGCGCAAGCGTCACACGGTTCCACATGCTGACCCGTAAAAACGACGCGCCGCTGGACTTCGATTTCGCGAAAGTGCTGGAGCAGTCCAAAGACAACCCTGTGTTCTACGTGAACTACGCCTATGCACGGGTTAATTCAGCCAAGGCGAAGGCAACTGCGTTTGCGGACGTGTCAGACGCCACTTTGGCGGATACCGACCTGTCCGGTCTCACGAATGAGGCCGAACTGACTGTTGCGAAGAAACTGGCCGAATGGCCGCGTTTGGTGGAAATTGCCGCCAAGGGACACGAGCCGCATAAGATTGCGTTCTACCTCTATGAGCTCGCGTCAGACTTCCATGCGCTCTACAACAAAGGCAACGACGATGTGTCGTTGCGCTTTGTCCAAGAGGGTGACGTTTCGACAACACAGGCGAAAATTGCGCTGATCAGCGCCGTTTCTGTTGTGATCGTGGCTGGGTTGGGTATTCTTGGGGTTACTCCTGCGGAAGAGATGTAGATCAACTGCACCGTCGCGGGGGCGAGCAAACTCTAGATGATCAGTCCCCGCCTGACTTGGCTTGGCGGTAAGCTGGCGCGAGGCAGGTATGGCGATTTACGACGAGCGGGATCAGTCCCAGTCTTTTGTGCAATCCGGTTCACTGGTGAACTACGCAGGTGCGGCGGTATCGCTGGCCTTGGTCGTAGGCGTGAGCGTTTGGGGCTACCAATTGATCATGCGCGACGTGTCCGGCATCCCCGTCGTCCGCGCGATGGAAGGGGCGATGCGTGTCGCCCCGCAAGCACCGGGCGGCGAGATCGCATCTCACGCTGGTTTGTCCGTGAATGACGTAGCAGGAATAGGCGAGGCCGCAGGGCCGTCCGATAGCCTGCTGCTGGCACCTGCCACACCGGGACTGGCCGAAGAAGATTTACGGGTTGAGCCGTTGGCCGAAGCGGGCGAAGTTCTGCCCGCAGCGGACGAGGCCCCATCCGAGACACAAATTCCGACAGCGCTTGAAACCGCCGTGACAACTGACACGGAAGAGCCGCTGACGACCGAAGGCATTCTTGCGCTGGCCGATCAGATCGCAGGCACCGCCGCGCCGCTGACCGCTTTAGCTGACGGCGAAGACGTGGCACCAACCGTCACGGTTGATGGTACCGAGGTTGCGTCCGCACCTGCCGTTGATCCATCTGTGCCGGGTGTTTCGACATCCTTGCGCCCAACTGTACGACCGCGCCGTGCCACACCTGCTGCGGTGACGACAACAGCGCCAGCCGCTGCTGCACCACAGGTTGCAGATACCAGCACAGCTGTTGCTGCCGCACTGGCCGAGGCCGCTATTGCAACTGATGGCGCATTGCCTGTTGGCACGAACCTCGTGCAGCTTGGCGCGTTCCCGTCCGCCGATACAGCCGCCGCGGAATGGACACGTATGTCGTCGCTTTTTTCTGACTACATGGGCGACAAAACCCGCGTGATCCAAGAGGCATCAAGTGGCGGCAGCACGTTCTACCGTCTGCGCGCCAGTGGCTTTACTGAGGCTGCGGATGCCCGCCGTTTCTGTGCCACGCTGCAGGCTGCAAACACGGATTGTATTCCGGTCGTCGTACGCTGATGCGCAACGGTGCCACGATCCTCGCGCCCGCGGGGCTGCGCCTGTCGGCGTGGGAAAAGACGTTCTTTCGCGATGCGGACCCTTGGGGATTTATCCTGTTCGCCCGCAATGTGGATACGCCGGATCAACTGCGGTCACTGACAGCCGAATTGCGCGACAGCGTGGGCCGCGACGCTTCGATTATGATCGACCAAGAAGGCGGTCGTGTGCAGCGTTTGCGCGAACCCCATTGGGCCGAATACTGGCCGCCGTTAGACCAAGCGGATCGGGCGCAGGACCCTGCCAAAAGCTTTTACATGCGGGCCCGCTTGATTGCCGCTGAATTGCGTGACGTGGGTATTGATACAAACTGCGGGCCGACCTGCGACATTGCATCAGACGAAACGCATCCGTTTCTGCAAAACCGCTGCATGGGCCGCAACCCAGAGACGGTAACGGAAAACGCGCGTGCGGTGGCGGATGGGTATCTTGCCGGTGGTGTCCTGCCGATTATCAAACACATGCCGGGGCATGGGCGCACGACGGTGGACAGCCACCTGAACCTGCCGACCGCCAACGCGGAACTGCTGGAAGCCAGCGCATGGGATTTCGCACCGTTCCGCGCGTTGAACGATCTGCCGATGGGCATGTCCGCGCATATGGTGTTTCCCGAAGCTGGTGAACTGCCTGCCACCCAGAACCCAGCATTGATCGAAATGATCCGTGTGGATATCGGGTTTGACGGGCTTTTGATGACTGACGATATCTCGATGGAGGCTTTGTCGGGCAGCATCGCTGAACGGGCCGAAGTGTCGATTGTAGCGGGCTGTGACGTGGCTTTGCACTGCAACGGCGACGAGAACGAAATGATCGCTGTCGCAGCGGCCGCAGGCAAAATGACCGATGCCGCGCAAACCCGCGCAGATCGCGCGCTGACATGGCGAAAAGACCCTGATCACATTGACATTTCAGCGCTCAAAGCGGACCTTGCAGCCCAACTTGGCTGAAGGCACAGATGAGCGATACAGATACCTCTGAACCCGACCTGATGAGCGTCAGCGAACGTGTGGCCGCTGAAGCGCTGATCGTGGATGTGGGTGCGTATGAAGGGCCGCTGGACCTGCTGTTGACGCTGTCGCGGACGCAGAAGGTAGATCTGCGCCAAATCTCAATCCTTGCTTTGGCCGAACAATATCTGGCGTTTGTCGAGAAAGCCAAAGAACTGCGGCTGGAATTGGCTGCTGATTATCTGGTGATGGCGGCGTGGCTCGCGTTTCTGAAATCGCGGTTGTTGCTCCCCCCTGATCCAACCGAAGACGGACCATCGGGCGAAGAGCTTGCCGCGCATCTGGCGTTCCAGTTGGAACGGTTGGCTGCCATGCGTGAAGTTGCCGCAAAGCTGATGGGCCGCGACCAATTGGGCCGTGACTTCTTTGCGCGTGGCATTACCGAAGATGTGCAGCGCGTGCGCAAAGTCACCTATACCGCAACGCTGCTTGATCTGATGCAAGGCTACGCACGGATCAGAACGAAGGACGATTTCCGGCCCTTTGTGCTGGACCGCGCCCATGTGATGACGATGGAACAGGCGCTGGAACGGATGCGCGGTATGATCGGCTTTGCGGGCGACTGGACTGATTTGCAAAGCTATTTTCCCGACGGCTGGGACGCGGACGCGGTGCGCACGCGATCATCCACTGCGGCGACCTTTGCGGCATCGCTGGAACTGGCCAAAGAGGGCAAAATTGAAATCCGGCAGGGCGAGATTTTCGCGCCGATCCAAATCCGAAAAAGGCTACCCCGTGACTGACGACACAATGAACGAAAGCCTGTTCGAGGCGCCCCCCATGGCCGAACAGACCCGCATGGTCGAAGCGATCCTGTTTGCGACCGCCGACCCCGTGTCGATCAAGGAACTGACGGGGCGGATGCCGCACGGTTGCAATCCGGCAGAGGCGCTGGTGCATGTGGGCAAACGGTACGAAGGGCGGGGCGTGCATCTGGTCAAGATCGAAGACGCCTATGCGTTCCGGACGGCACCTGACCTTGGCTATCTGATGCAGAAAGAAACGGTCGAGGTGCGCAAGCTAAGTCGCGCTGCGATCGAGACCCTCGCGATCATCGCCTACCACCAACCCGCGACACGGGCGGAGATCGAAGAAATTCGGGGGGTTAGCGTTTCACGTGGGACGATTGACCAGTTGATTGAACTGGAATGGGTGCGGCTTGGCCGCCGCCGGATGACACCGGGCAGACCGGTGACGTTTGTGGTGACGGCAGGTTTCCTCGACCACTTCGGGCTAAAAAACGCGCGTGACCTGCCGGGGCTGAAAGAGCTGCGGTCCGCTGGGTTGCTGGAGAACCGACCACCACCGGGGACGGGGGATGTTGACGGTGATGACGAAGATGACGGGCAGGAAGAGCTGTTTGAGGAGTGAAGACAGATAAAGATACTCGGGGCGGGAATTCCGTACTTGGTGCAGCCAACGGAACCCAGTAGCTCTTCACTCAGTCGCTTTCCTTTGAAGGGTTTCCAAATTCCTGCGTAGAGGCAGCGATATGGTTCTGACGTTTAGGTTTCTATGCTGCTAATGCTGTCAAACGCGACCAGTAATTTATTAGGAATGCTTGCATGAGATTTCCGTCGCGGATTCGTTTTTATTCATTCTTATACATTTTTGTACCGCTGCTCATGTTGTCTGGCTGCGTTGCGCTAGACGACCCTTTGCCAAGATTTAAACTTTTCATAAGTGATATTTTTCGTCTGCAATTGGATGGAGAAGAGGTTCTTAGTAGGCGTTGGGATTTTGACTACGGAAACGAACCGCCTGCGGAAAGAAGTGCTCAGCGCGCTGTAAGGCTGAGCGAAAAATTCCTCCCTGGTGGTCAAGGCCTTACTTGTGATGAGGTCGAGCTTGGCGGCTATGATGACTGGCTTGTTGGAGCTCGTCATGCGGCAGAGGCACGTAGAAATGCCCGAAACAACACGGTCACGTCCGATATGAATTGGCCGAATTTCTGGGTATGGTATTCGCCGGTCCTAGTCGTCGAAAGGAACCGCAGGTCATTCTTTCAAATTTTGCGATCCGCTACCTTTGATGTTGCGATCTTCGGAACGGAAGATAATATTCTTCAACTTGTCGATAGTGTAAGCAATCAGGTCTCAGGGGAAACACTGGCAGATGTACTTGCATTTAATGAAGGGACTTATCGCCGACTTTACGATTTACAACTCGCGGACAAGTCATTTGTTATTTCTGACTTAAGAAACTGCGGCAATATTCAGACGTTTACACTGACTGTGCAGTAACCTGTCGACCTGACCCAAAATGCTTCGACAGCTTCAGCCCTTGCCCCTGATAGTTCGACTTGATCTCGCGCCCGTACAACGCGTCGGGCATTGCTGCCATGTGCTCGTATACCAACCGCCCTACGATCTGGCCGTGTTCCAGCACGAACGGGGCCTCGTGGCAGCGTACCTCTAGCACGCCGCGCGACCCTGATCCGCCTGCCTCTGCGTACCCGAACCCCGGATCGAAGAAGCCTGCGTAGTGGACCCGAAATTCGCCCACCATCGCGATATAGGGCGCCATTTCGGCGGCGGCCATGGGCGGGATCACGATGGCCTCGTTACTGACCAGAATGTAGAATGCGCCCGGATCAAGGATGATCCAGCCTTTGTCGGTGCGCACTTCCTCCCAATACTCGGCAGGGTCGTAGTGCGCCAGTTTGCCCAGATCGATGACGCCTGTGTGCGGTTTGGCGCGGTAGCCGACCAGATCGGTGCCGTCGGGGCGCAGATCGACCGAGAACCCGAGCCCGTCCGAGATGACCGCGTCACCATCGACAATCGGGGTTTTGGCATGCAGCGCCCGCAGCGCGTCGTCGTCCATGATCGTTTTGCCGTTGCGAAAAATGATCTGGTTCAACATCTGGCCCGTTTGGGCGACGACAGAAAATGAACGCGGGCAGATTTCAACGTAAAGCGGGCCAACGTAGCCTTCGGGCACACGGTCAAATTCGATCCCGTGGTCGGTGATCACCCGGGTCAACAGGTCTAAACGTCCGATGGAAGATTTGGCCGATGCGGCGGCGGTCATACCAGCCGGCAGGGCGAGGGATTCGATCAGCGGGACGACGTAGACGCAGCCTTTTTCCAGTACAGCACCGCCTGTCAGGTCGATTTCATGCATCTGGAACAGGTTCAGGCGATCCGCAACCGTATGGTCGTGGCCTGCAAGAAACGACGCGCGGACACGGTAAGCCATATTGCCAAGACGCAGATCAA
The DNA here is from genome assembly GCF_055809435.1 of Yoonia sp. D2-7. NCBI lineage: Bacteria > Pseudomonadati > Pseudomonadota > Alphaproteobacteria > Rhodobacterales > Paracoccaceae > Yoonia > Yoonia sp. D2-7. The sequence continues at coordinate 1,714,777 of NZ_CM147912.1, forward strand.
GCGACGCTGGCTGGATTTGGCCATCAGCCACTTCCGCAGAGGCCGCGATTTGTCCCGCATCCAGCATCGCGCGGATTTGGTGATCGGCTAGAACGCCCGGCTGTGGTGTCTGTGTCATATCGTGCCTCCCAAGCGGCGTATTATATCAAAACGCCCGCCACGCAAAAAGCGGGACGGGCGGTTATGATTGGTCGGGCTAGCAGGACTCGAACCTGCGACCTTCCGTCCCCCAGACGGACGCGCTACCAGGCTGCGCTATAGCCCGACTGCGTGTGTATTTACCGCAATTCCCACGCGGGGCAAGCGCGAAATCGGGCTGCTGCATCGGTTGCTTACCAAGGATGGCGCATCTCGTCGCGCAGTTTGGTCAGCTGATCTAGCAAAGGTGCAATCTTCGCCGCATTCGCCACCACCCGCTGTGGTTTGGCATGGACTACAGACGCCAAACACCGCGCTGGCAGGTCGGACCGTGGCATTGGATTTGCTGGCAGATCTACCTTGGGTTTGGCTAAGGACGACAAAGCGGTGATAGGGTCTGCTGTCTGCGTATCGGTATTCGCTGATGGATTAGGGGCAGGGGATGCGGATGGAATTTCAAGCTCTTCGAAGTCATCAGCCGGTTGTTCGTTTGATGCGACAGGTTCGGCTGGTGTATCCGGTGCCCGCTTTGCACTGATGATCTGCAACTTGGGTTTGGATTGCTCTTCAGGCGTCGCCGCGGCGACCGGTGCCGTAAACATTTCAGTTTGCGATTCATCTTCGGCTTTGAGTATCTCGGAGACCGCTTTTGCAGCAGCCTCTGGAGGTACTTCGACGTGAGACTGTGGCATGGTTTCTAATGGGCCATCGAGGCCTTGGCCGATACCCACGACGTGTTTCACGCCCTTTTCGCGCAGCAGTTTTTGTGCGCCTTTGATGGTCATGCCCTGATCGTGCAGCAAATGCTTGATCCCCGCGAGCAAGGATACGTCGTCGGGACGGTAATACCGCCGACCACCAGCCCGCTTGACGGGCTTGATTTGGCTGAATTTGCTTTCCCAAAACCGCAGCACGTGGGCAGGGGTTTCAAGCACGTCTGAAACTTCCGAAATGGTCCGGAAGGCATCGCGTGATTTGGCCATGGCAGTAGCCTCTTGTTAAGGTGTCGTGGTCGCGTTTAGCGTTTGTTGCCGGACGCGACGCGATCTTTCATCAGATGTGATGGACGGAATGTCAGAACGCGGCGTGGGTGGATCGGGACTTCTTCGCCGGTTTTTGGATTACGACCGACGCGGGCCGCCTTGTCGCGGATCGAAAATGTACCGAAAGACGAGATTTTGACTGACTTACCGGACACCAAGGCATCGGAGACATGTGACAAAACGCTTTCAACCAAATCCGCACTATCGTTACGGGACAAACCCACTTCACTGTGCACGGCCTCAGCAAGGTCCATGCGCGTTAATGTCTTATCAGCCATCGTATCCCCCTGTTATTTCGAGGACGATAGGCGGGTTCCGTTTTCAAAGTCAATAACCACGACGCCTAGGTCGCTGATTGCGCGGGATTTTTCTACCAGCGTAGAACAACCGCGCCCCATGCCAGACCGCCACCAATTGCCTCGGACACGATCATATCACCTTGTTTGATTTGACCATTTTCGACGCCAACTGATAGCGCCAACGGGATGGATGCAGCGGATGTATTGCCGTGATCTTGGACGGTTACGATGACACGGTCCATGCCAACGCCCAACTTTTTAGCCGTGGATTGGATGATCCGAATGTTGGCTTGGTGTGGGACAACCCAATCCACATCGTCTGCGCCTAGACCTACTTTTTCAAGCGCTGTATCCGCAGTTTTCGCAAGCTTTTCAACGGCATGGCGGAATACTTCTTTGCCCTGCATCTTGAGCACGCCAGTGTTCTGGGTGGACACACCACCATCGACATACAACAGGTCGCGGTAGCTTCCGTCGGAATTCAGGTCGGTGGCAAGGATACCCCGATCAGCGGTGGTTCCGTCGCCTTCTTGGGCCTCAAGAACCAATGCACCCGCACCATCGCCGAACAACACGCAGGTGGACCTGTCTGTCCAATCCATAATGCGGCTGAAAGTTTCAGCGCCGATGACCAGCACCCGATCTGCTTGGCCCGATAAGATCAACGCATTTGCATTTGTCAGTGCATAAATGAAGCCCGCGCAGACCGCCTGAATGTCAAAGGCGAATCCCTTTGTGTTGCCGATCTTATGCTGGACCATTGTAGCCGCTGACGGGAACGTCTGATCTGCCGTCGACGTCGCGACAATAATTGCGTCGATGTCGTTTGGTTCAAAGCCCGCCATTTTCAACGCGTTGTTCGCGGCCTCAGTGGCAAGATCGGATGTGCCTTGCTCTGGGAGGGCAAAGTGCCGACGTTCAATCCCGGACCGGGATTTGATCCACTCGCTTGTTGTTTCGAGTGTCTTTTCAAATTCAGAATTTGGTACGATCCGTTCGGGCAGGTAGTGACCAACCCCCCGAACCACTGCACGTCGTGTCATTGTATTGCCTGTTGCCCGTTAAGTCCGACACGTCTTATGACGTTACGTCGGTTTCATCCCGGACATCTTGGGCTAGGCTGACAGCAGAGGCAACCCGCGCCGCGAGTTTGTCTGAAAAACCTGAGCGGGCGAGGCGATATGCCAACGAAATTGCCGCAGAAACGCCGGCCGCATCCGCTGAACCGTGGCTCTTAATCACCGTATGGTTGAGCCCCAGAAAAACGCCGCCGTTCACGCCGCTTGGATCGACTTTTTTTCGCAATGCTTTCAATGCGCCGCGCGCAAGCAGCGCGCCCAGCATCGCCATTGGATTCGCTTTGAGGTTCGTGCGCAGCAGGCCTGAAATCAGTTTGGCTGTGCCTTCGCCTGTCTTCAGCGCGACGTTGCCGGTGAACCCGTCTGTGACGATCACGTCGATGCGGTCTGACGGAATATCGCCACCTTCGACGAAACCTACGTATTCAAAGTCGCCGGCATCTGCCGCACTTGCGATTAGTTCGTGCGCGACTTTCAGTTCGGCACGCCCTTTGTGTTCTTCAACACCAACGTTCAGTAGGCCAACGCGGGGGCGCGGGATGTCCATACCGTTACGCGCATAAGACGCGCCCATTAGCGCGTAGGCCAACAGATCGTCTTGGTCAGCGCGGATATCGGCACCGGCGTCCAGCAAAACGTTGAAACCTGACGGATTGTGGGATGGCCATAAACAGGCGATGGCGGGGCGGTTCACGCCCTCGGCCTTGCGCAGCCGCAACATAGACATCGCCATTAGGCCACCAGTGTTGCCACAGCTGACACACACTTGCGCTTGGCCCGCACGGACCGCTTCGATGGCGGACCACATGGATGTGTTTTTACCGCTACGCAGCACCTTGCTCGGCTTGTCGGTCATTTTCACGACGTCAGTCGCGTTATGTACCGTGACGTTGTCGGTCAGGCCTTTTGCTGCCAGCAGGGCGCTGAGTTCGTCTTCTGGACCATGCAGGATGATCTTGGCGTCAGGTTGCTTCTTTAGAAACAACGAAAGGCCCGCAACAACAGTTGCAGGCCCGGAATCGCCACCCATCGCATCAACAGAAAGCACGGTTTCAGTCGCAGTAGCCTTGGTCGGATCGGTGTCCGTTACGGCGTTCATCATGACTGAGCGGCCCCTGTCTTGGGTAATTATGCGGCGTCGTCGTCCAGATCGATTTCGTTGGCTTGCGCCACAACTTCGCGCTGTGCGTAGTGACCGCAGGACGGGCAAACGTGGTGTGGGCGCTTCAGCTCACCACAGTTGTCACATTCGTTTGGGTTCGCAGCGGAGAGTGAGTCGTGGGAACGACGGTTGTTCCGGCGGGATTTGGAAACTTTATTCTGCTGTACAGCCATTGTCTCGGCCCTTAGTTTATGGGGCTCAATGCCCGGATGTATCTGTCTTTCGGGGCAACTACGCCATTCCGGCAGCCCTGTCGAGACGCAATGTTCAAGAGCCGCGGAACATACTGCGATTCTTTTATGGTGCAAGGGGTTTGTTTGGATATTTCCAGACGGTGTTTTGCGCTGTTTTCAAAGGCCCGCAAAGCGGTGCGACACTGCGCTAGAATCGTCTGTCTTCACAAGGCGCGTCTACCTGTGCGACGCGCCTTGCTGGGTTTTTAATCCGGATCGCAGGCCGTTTGATCAACCTGCCATAGCGAACTGTTCTTTTAGTCGATGACGCTGACCATCGTGTCGCGCGATTTGCGGACTTTGCCCATCGGCAGCAGCCAGTCACCGTCTTGGTCGCGATAGCCCAGCGGCATCAGAACGACAGAGCGCAGACCGCGTTCTTTGAGCCCAAGGATTTCATCGACAGCTTCGGGCGAAAAACCTTCCATTGGTGTGCTATCAACTTCTTGTTCGGCGGCAGCGACCAGCGCGACGCCAAGCGCGATATAGGCTTGGCGCGCTGCGTGTTCATAGTTCACGTCTGCGTCGCGCGGCAGGTAGTTGGCTTTCAGATTGTCATAATATGCCCGCAACATTGGCAGATCGCCGCGCACGTCTACGTTCAGATCGACGACGGCGTCGATGCGGTCAGCGGTGTAATTGTCCCACGCCGCGAACACCAAAAGGTGTGATCCATCAGTGATTTGTGCTTGATCGCCAGATGCTTTGGCAATTTGCGCGCGCAGGTCGGGGTTGGTCACGACAAGCAGCTCGAACGGTTGCGTGCCGCTGGATGTTGGCGTCATGCGGATCGCCTCAACGATCGCGTCAACCTTTTCTTGCGGTACTGATTTGGTGGCATCCATTTTCTTGGTGGCGTAGCGCCAGTTTAGATGCTCGTTCAACGTCTTGGTCGTCATGTCGGTCTTCCCGTTGCTTGCGCCCGAAATGGGCGGTATACATTTGTAACCGGCGACCTAATAAGTACTGGGTGTTGGTGCAAGAAGGCACATTCTTTAACCTCGGTTACACAAAGGGAACCGCTATGCCCGACGAAGCGCAATGTCCCGAATGCCAACGTATCAATGAAGTGTTGTCGCGTGTCGGTGATCGGTGGAGCGTGCTGGTTGTTATTTCACTCGCGCAATATGGAACGTTGCGGTTTAACGAACTGAAACGGAACCTCGGGATTTCCCAGCGTATGTTGAGCCTGACGTTAAAACAGCTGGAAAGGGACGGTCTTGTGAACCGGACCTATCACCCGACGATCCCGCCGAAGGTGGAATACAATCTGACAGAAATGGGCGAATCTTTCCGTGAACCTGTCACCGTCTTGGGTGAATGGGCTTTGCAGAACCTGGCGACAATCGACGCCTCACGCGAAGCATATGACAATAATGTGAGCAGCTGAGGGTAGTTGTGCCGCGGCGATTCACCCTTGTTCGGATGGTTATCCGCTGCCAGTTCACATTACTCGTCGCCCTTCGCCTCTAACGCTGCTTTCAACGCTCCGAGACCTGCAAACGGCTTTGCGTCATCGTCTGTCATCGGTGTCGCGCCATCCTGTGCATAGACCGCTTCGCCCAGTTCTGCGCCTTCGGCACGTGGGAAGGGTGGTAGGGCGAGTGATAGGACCTCTGCCAAGAGCACTTCGAGATCGAGCACCGCTGGGATCGGTTCAACCGTGTCATCTTCGGGCATTTCGGCCTCGGATGCTTCGATTTCTTCGTAATCGCCGACATAGGTACGGGTCACAGGTTCGTCGATCCGCGTGACCACAGGTTCAAGCGTCACACCGCATTCTTGCACAACCGTCGCCCCCAGCGTGCCCGACAAATGCCAGTCGCGTCCGCCTTGCGGTGCGATTTCCCCATCAAGCCGAAGTTTGCGGATTTCGATGATCTGCAATTCATCCGCCAGCGCCGCGCGGGCTGGCCCATCCGGCACAATGCTGAATGTCGTCGCTTTGCGGGTAGCCAAATCAGCCATACGAAACTGTGTCGGCGCTTTATTGGTCACGGGCGTATCCATTCTTGAACAAGGAGGGGTGCATGTTGTAGGTGGAATAAAAGCCAAGAGCACCCAAAGCAAGAGGTCAGTCATGAGCAGGAACGACAGCACATCGGGTGCCTTGATGCGCCGCGTGGTCATGATGACAGGTTTGGGGCTGGCGGTGGCCTGTACGCCGATCACCCGCAATCATGGTTTTGTGCCTTTGTCTGAAGATCTGGCGCAGTTGACGGTTGGCGTTGATACGCGCGAATCTGTCATGGCTTTGGTGGGGCCTGCGACCGCTGGCGGTGTCATTGGCGAGAACACGATGTATTACGTGGCCAGCAAATTCGAACACTACGGACCTTTTGAACCGACCGAAGTCGACCGCCAAGTTGTGGCGATCAGCTTCACTGGGGCAGGGACGTTGTCCAACATCGAACGGTTTACGTTACAAGACGGTCGCGTTGTTGCGTTATCACGGCGTGTAACAGACGATGGGATCACCGATCTGACAGCGATTTCACAGCTGTTGGGGTCTATTGGCCAGATTGATGCAGGCCAGTTCTTGGGTGGGCCGTTGGGCGACGACGACATCTAGGCCTAAGCTTAAGCCTAGATGCCTTTTGTAGGGCCGACTACTTAATCGTTTTCAGGTTCGAACGTCAAAGCCACGCCATTGATGCAGTACCGCAGGCCTGTCGGGGCTGGACCGTCTGGGAAAACGTGCCCCAGATGCGCTTCGCAGCGGTTGCAATGCACCTCTGTGCGTTTCATGAAAAACTTGCGATCTTCGCTTTCGCCGACCTGTTGGGCATCGATTGGCGCATAGAATGACGGCCAGCCCGTACCGCTTTCGAACTTCGTATCCTGTTCGAACAAAGGTGCGCCGCAGCAGACACACATGTAGGTCCCTGCATCTTTTGGGAAATCTTCGTGCGTCCCTGCGCGTTCCGTGCCATGTTTACGTGTGACCTTGTAAGCAAGGTCAGAAAGTTGCGCACGCCATTCGGCGTCTGTTTTGACGATTTTATCCATGGGTTCACGATGTCCTCTTTGGTGCTGACACAAGATGTAGGGCTTAGTTCCAATTGTTCCAAGGGTTTGCTGTCTTTGGGGGGCATCACATGACTGTGGGCTTTCCAAAAGGGCGTTACGTCGCGCGGTTTGCTGCATCTGCCGCAGACGTTTTGGCCTGTCAAAGGCTGCGGCACCGCTGCTTTTTCGGAGTATCGGGCGTCGATCTGGATCAATTTGATGCCAGTTGGTCGCATCTGATGATTGAAGACGGCACAGATGGCCCACTGGTTTGCACGTTTCGGATGCGGCAGTCACCAGCTACTGCGGTGCAAGACGGGTACGCGGGGCAATTCTATGATCTGGCCGGACTGGCGCAAACGGCTGGCCCGCATATCGAAATTGGTCGCTTTTGTACGGATCCAGCGACGCCTGACCCTCATATCCTACGCGTCGCGTGGGGTGCGCTGACGCAATACGTGGACGCCTGCGAAGCCACGATCCTGTTCGGCTGCACAAGCCTGACCGGTACGGATCCGGCTCCATATGCCCGTGTCATACGGGCGTTGCAGGATCGTTATCAAGGACCACACGCATTGATGCCCGGCGCAATCGCGCCCGAGGTCATTCGTTTTGGTGAACAGATTGGCGACGTAGATCAACGCCCCATGCCGCCTTTGTTGCGGACCTATTTGGCGATGGGCGGATGGGTCAGCGACCATGCGGTTGTGGACCGGACGATGGATACGCTTCACGTGCTGACGGTTGTGGAAATCGCAAAAATCCCACCCGCACGCGCCCGCGCATTGCGCGCACTGGTTTAGATGCGAGCGACCCGCTGGGTCCGGTTGTTCCCCGACGGATAAAACAGGGGCTTGCACGTTGTCGTTTGCAGCAATAGCTGGTGGGCATGGCACGTACACCTTTACTCCAAATGTCCGATATCGCGCTGACCTTCGGCGGCGATCCTGTATTCGAAGACCTGTCGCTTGTGGTGCAACCCGGCGACCGCGTGGCGCTTGTGGGGCGCAACGGGTCTGGGAAATCTACCTTGATGAAAGTCATGGCAGGCCTTGTGGAGGCCGACAGCGGCACACGGGTCGCAGCACCCGGCGTGTCAGTGGGCTACATGGAACAAGACCCGACGATGGAAGGGTTTGCGACGCTTGGCGATTACGCTGCGAGCGGCTTGGATATTGATGAAGCCTACCGCGTGGACATGGTGGCGGAAGGGCTGAAATTTGATCCTGCGGGTGACGTGAATACGGCGTCCGGCGGTGAAAGACGGCGGGCGGCCTTGGCCAAATTGATGGCCGAAGCGCCCGAGCTGATGTTGCTGGATGAGCCGACCAACCACCTTGATATCGAAGCGATTGCGTGGCTCGAAACCGAACTGAAAACGACCCGCGCTGGTTTCGTTCTGATCTCACACGACCGTGCATTCTTGCGCGAACTCACCCGTGCAACCCTTTGGATTGACAGGGGAATGGTGCGCAGGGCCGAGCAGGGTTTTGACGGCTTTGAAGAATGGCGCGACAAAATCTGGGAAGAAGAAGACCAACAACGCCACAAGCTGAACCGCAAGATTAAAGCGGAAGCGCGTTGGGCGGTTGAAGGTATCTCTGCGCGTCGGAAACGGAACCAAGGGCGCGTGCGGGCGTTGCAGGATCTGCGGGCCGAAAAATCGGCGCAGATCAAACGGCAAGGCACGGCCGCGATGGCGTTCGAAGGCGGCAGCACGTCCGGTAAAAAGGTTGTCGAAGCTTTCGGTCTCACTAAGTCATTCGACGGCAAGCAGATCGTAAAAGATTTCGACCTGACCGTACAACGCGGAGATCGGATCGCTTTTGTGGGGCCTAATGGCGTCGGAAAAACTACACTTATCAAGATGTTGCTGGGGCAAGTTCAACCGGATGAAGGGTTGGTCAAGCTTGGCACGAACCTTGATATCGCGGTGTTTGACCAGACGCGTACGGCGCTCGATCCGGACATGACATTGTGGGACAATCTGGCCAGCGACCCTGTGCTCGGGGCGAGCGGTAAGTCCGACCAGATCATGGTGCGCGGCGCGCCGAAACACGTGGTGGGCTACCTGAAGGAGTTCCTGTTTGACGATGCGCAGGCACGCGCGCCCGTCCGGTCTTTGTCCGGTGGCGAAAAAGCGCGGCTTCTACTGGCGAAATTGATGGCGCGGGAAAGCAATTTCCTCGTGCTTGACGAACCGACAAACGATCTGGACATCGAAACGCTGGACCTCTTGCAAGACATCCTTGGCGACTATCCGGGCACCGTTCTGCTCGTCAGCCACGACCGTGATTTCCTTGACCGGACGGCGACCACGACCATCGCAATGGAAGGCAACGGACAGGCTGTCGTCTATGCGGGCGGTTGGACGGATTACCGCGAACAGCGCGGAGCGGACACGCCTGACGCGCCGAAATCTGTGGGCAAGCAGCTGTCCAGCAAAGGTAAACAAGGCCAAGCGGTTGCGCGCAAAACCACGCTTTCGTTCACCGAAAAACATCGGCTGGAAGAACTGCCAAGTGTGATCGAACGGATTACAGCGGAAATTGACAAGCTGACAGAATTGCTCGCCGATCCTGCGCTTTTCACAGACAACCCTGTGAAATTCCAAAAAGCGACCGACGCGCTTGTCGCACGTCAGGCCGCCTTAGAAGATGCTGAAGAAGAATGGCTGACGCTCGAGGAAAAAGCGTCTTGATTCTTTTGGCCCCCAATATCCTGGGGGGTGCGGGGGGCTAGCCCCCCGCCTGATCGGCGGCGTTAGCCGTCGAAATCAACTTCTTCCATGATCCGCAATGCGGCGGCGCGGTGGCCTGCAATTTCCGTCAGATCAGTCGTGTCTGCAGTCACAGGACCCCAGCTTTCGACCAGCTCGGACAATGGTGCGCCGTCCAGAACAGGGTATTCAAAGTTCAGCTCTGCGTAGATCGACTGTGCCGCTGGCGACACGAGAAATTCCATCAGTTGCAGCGCTTCTTCTTTGTTTGGTGCGGCTTGCGTCAGCGCGATACCGGATACGTTCACGTGTGACCCGCCATCTTCGAACTCTGGGAACACCAGACGGACAGCGTTGGCCCATTCGGTCTGCTCTTCGTTACCCAGCATTTTACCCATGTAGTAGGTGTTGCCCAAAGAAATGTCGCATTCGCCAGCCCAGATTGCTTTGACTTGTGCGCGGTCGTTGCCTTCTGGTTTGCGTGCAAGGTTGTCTTTCACGCCAGCGGCCCAGTCTTTTGCGCCGTCTTCGCCAAGGTGTGCGATCATCGCGGACACAAGTGCGAGGTTGTAGTTATGCAGACCGGAACGTGTGCAGATGCGGCCTTCCCATTTGTCGTCGGCCAGATCTTCGTATGTTGTCAGTTCGCCGTCTGCGACGCGGTCACGGGACGCATAAACAACGCGGGCCCGTGTTGTCAGGCCAAACCACTGGTTATCTGTGTCGCGCAGGGCCGCTGGAATGGCAGTGTTCAGCACGTCGCTTTCAACAGGTTGAACAACGTCAGCATCAACGATTTGTTTCAGGTTCGCGATGTCGACAGTCATCACCAGATCAGCTGGGGACCGTGTGCCTTCGGCTTTCAGGCGCTCAACCAGACCGTCATCAACAAAGGCGAGGTTCACAGCAATGCCGGTTTCGGCGGTGAAGACGTCCATAACAGGCTGGATCAGCTCTGGTTGGCGGGTGGTGTAGATGTTGACGTCTGCAAGGGCGGGTGCCGCGATTGCGAGGGTAGATGTTGCCAGAAGGCAGGTACGCAGTGACATTGGAAAGCTCCGTTATTTGATGTCGCCCATAAAGCCGACTATTTTAGTCGGGTCAATACCTGAATTATTTAGTCGGATACATTTTTTGCGCGTTTTTCCGCCAGTTTCGCAGCGTCCCAAAGCGCATCCATTTCAGCCAAATCGCTGTCCTTTGGTGTTTTGCCACGTGCTTCCAGTGCGTCCTCAACGGCCTCAAAACGCCTTTGAAATTTGGCGTTTGCGGATCGCAACGTTTCTTCGGGATCAAGTTTGAGGTGCCGTGCGAGGTTGGCGACGACAAACATCAGGTCACCGAATTCTTCTGCGACCTCTGCGTCGGTCAATGTATCGCGGGCTTCAACCAGTTCAGCCGATTCTTCTTTGATCTTGTCGATGACATGTGACGTATCCGGCCAATCGAAACCCACGCGCGCAGCACGGTTTTGCAGTTTCACAGCCCGTGTCAGGGCAGGCAGGCCCACGGCCACGCCGTCCAACGTGCGTGTTTGCGCCTTGGCACCGCGTTCCGCCGCTTTGATCTTTTCCCAATCGGCGGTTTGTTGTGCCGCCGATTTGTCCCGCGATTCGTCGCCAAAGACATGGGGATGGCGGGCAACCATCTTGTCTGAAATCGCCTTCACGACGCTATCAAAGTCGAAATGTCCTGCCTCGGACCCCATTTGTGTGTGGTAAACCGTCTGAAGCAACAGATCGCCCAGTTCGCCTTCGAGATCTGCCCAATCGCTGCGGGCGATCGCGTCCGCGACTTCATAGGCTTCTTCAATTGTGTAGGGCGCTATGGTGTTGAAATCCTGTTCGATGTCCCATGGACAGCCTGTGTCTGGGTTCCGCAGGCGGCGCATGATTTCCAGCAGCCGTGGCATCCCGCCATTTGGATCATGAATAAGGGTATCGTCCATTGCCAGTGCCTCTCGGTTAGGATCAACTACGACCATATTGCCCCTAACGACCGAGTACCACCTATGCCTGTTATCAACCGGATCGCCGACTTTACGCCTGACATGACTGCGTGGCGGCAACATTTGCACCAGCATCCCGAACTTGTGTTCGACTGCCATCAAACGGCGGCGTTTGTTGTTGAAAAGCTTCGGTCATTTGGGATCACAGACATCCACGAAGGTATCGCAACATCGGGTGTTGTGGCGATCATCGAAGGGCAGGGCGACGGCCCGACGATTGGTCTGCGCGCGGACATGGATGCGCTGCCGATGGATGAGGTCACAGGGCTCGATTACGCATCCAAAGTGGACGGTGCGATGCATGCTTGCGGCCATGACGGCCACACGACAATGCTGTTGGGTGCTGCAAAGTATCTGGCTGAGACAAGCAATTTTCGGGGCCGTGTCGCGCTTGTGTTTCAGCCCGCCGAGGAAAGCATCGGTGGCGCGCAGGTGATGGTAGAGGAAGGTATTTTGGACCGCTTTGCCATCGATGAGATTTACGCGCTTCATAACTTGCCAGGTTTGCCTGTCGGGCATTTCCAAACGGTCGCTGGACCGATCATGGCGGCTGTTGATACGGCGACGATCACGGTTCAGGGGCGCGGGGGGCATGGGGCGATGCCACATGACACGGCCGATCCGGTCGTCGCCGCTGTGTCGATTGTGCAGGCGATCCAGACGATCCTGAGCCGGAACCATTATGCCTTTGATCAATTGGTGATTTCGGTGACGCAAATTCACACAGGGTCCGCCGATAACGTGATCCCTGATACGGCATGGATTCAAGCGACGGTGCGCAGTTACGACAAAGACGTGCAGGCGATGGTGATCCGGCGGCTGGAAGAGATTTGCGCGGGCCAAGCGGCGAGTTTTGGGGTGGAGGCAACGCTCGATTATGAAATCGGGTATCCGGCGACGGTGAATGATGCAGAAAAGACCGCGTTTGCCTGCGACGTGGCGCGCGAGATTGCGGGGGACGCCGCCGTCAATGGCGCGGCGAGCCCCGAAATGGGCGCCGAAGATTTTGCCTACTTCCTCGAAAAACGCCCCGGTGCCTATTTGTTTGTGGGGAACGGCGGTACGGCAGGGTTGCATCATCCAGCCTATGATTTCACTGACGAGGGTGCGGCGCATGGGGCATCGTTCTTTGCGCGTCTTGTGGAAACCGCACAGCCGGTGGTTTGATCCGGATGTGCGCGTGCCGCGCACGACATGTTTCGGTTGCTCATGTCTCTGCATGGGCTGTCCGCAGTCGCGCGCGGCGCATGTCTTGACCGCGCAGCGTTGCCAGTGTCAGGTGATTTGAAAAACAGGAGATCCAAATCCATGAGCCTTGAAGATGCCAAACGCCAGATTGACCGCGCATTCACGACCGATGATCCGCGCGGCTTAGCGTTTGAAAATGCCTTTGCAGGCGCCACGTCTTTTTTGCGTCGCAAATACACCAAGGATTTGACGGGGGTAGATCTGGCGATCACGGGTGTACCGTTTGATCAGGCTGTGACGCACCGCACCGGTTGCCGCATGGGGCCGCGCGCGATCCGTGAAGCATCAACGTTGCAGCCCTATGATCCCCCATATGGCTGGGACGGGTTTGATCCATTGTCAGAATTTTCGATCGTGGATTACGGTGATCTGGCGTTTGACTACGCACATACGCCGAGTTTCCCAGGCCTTTTGCAGGCGCATATCGCTGGGATTCTGGCGCAGGGGCCGGGCACGGTTTCGCTGGGCGGCGATCATTTTATGACGCTTCCGATTCTGCGTGCTTATGCTGAGAAATTCGGACCGATGTCCGTGATCCAATTTGATGCCCATTCTGATCTGTGGGCAGATGACGATATGGACCGGATCGACCACGGTACGTTTATGTATAAGGCGGTGAAAGCAGGGCTGGTTGATGTGACGCGGTCTGTTCAGATCGGTATCCGGACCGAATGCGAAGATTATCTTGGGATGCCATACATTGACGCCCGCACTGTTCACGAGAAGGGTGCTGCGTATGTCGTTGATAGTGTGAAGAAAATCTTGGGTGATCATCCGACTTATGTGACGTTTGATATCGACGCTTTGGACCCTGCGTTTGCCCCCGGAACTGGGACGCCGGTTTGGGGTGGTCTTGCGTCTTGGCAGGCGGCGGCGATCCTGCGGGATTTGGCTGGTGTCAACGTTGTGGGCGGCGATGTTGTCGAAGTATCGCCTGCATATGATACGACCGGTGCGACCGCGATTGCAGGTGCCCATGTCGCGATGGAGCTTTGCTGTCTAGCCCTATGGAATAAAAGGAAAGTCTGATGCTGAATATGCCAATTTCCGGAAACGATCTGGCCCGTTTCGCGGGGCCACAAAGTTTCATGCGGTTGCCCGAAGTTGCGTCGGCTGAGGGGATCGACGTGGGTTTTATCGGGATACCGATGGACATTGGCACGTCTTGGCGGTCCGGTACCCGTATGGGGCCAAAGCAATTGCGTGAACAATCGGCGATGATCCGGCCTTATAACATCCAAACGGGGGCTGCGCCGTTTGATGCGTTGCAGTGTGCCGACCTTGGCGATGTGCCGATTAATACGTTTAACCTGCAAGAATCTATTCGTTTAATCACAGAGACTTACGATAAAAACCTCACGCATGATGTGATCCCGATGGGGCTTGGTGGGGATCATACTTTGACGTTGCCGATTTTGCGGTCGATTGCGAAAAAGCATGGTCCGGTCGCGCTGGTGCATGTCGACGCGCATGCCGATGTGAATGACGAAATGTTCGGAGAACGGGAAACCCATGGCACCGTTTTCAGGCGTGCGTATGAGGAAGGGTTGATCACCGCTGACAAGGTGTTCCAGATCGGTTTGCGCGGCACGGGTTATACGGCGGATGACTTCACTGAAGCTGCAGGCTGGGGCTTCAATCAGTACCTCGCGCCTGATCTTTGGCACAAGAGCCTTGCGCCCTTGGCCACTGAAATAAAAGCAAAGATTGGCAATCAGAAGACCTACATCACCTACGATATCGATAGTCTTGATCCTGCATATGCACCGGGAACAGGTACCCCTGAGATCGGCGGGTTGACGACGCCGCAAGCGATGGAATTGATCCGTGGGTTGCGTGGACTAAACATCGTTGGGTGCGATTTGGTTGAGGTATCGCCGCCCTATGACACCTCGGGCAATACGGCGCTGACAGGCGCAAATCTGATGTTCGAGATGCTGTCGATTTTGCCCGGAGTGCCGTACAGATAGGCTGGCACAACCCGTGCACAACCCGTACACAACGCGTGCACTGGATTCCCAAAGTGAGAACACGACATGCGCACCATTTTTCTGCTGGCGATTGGCATTTTCGTCGCTCTCATCGTTTATGTACGGCTTGCACCGAATGACGCGGACAGCGTCCATGTTCAGGCACAAGTCAGGGGGCCGGGTAACTATCCGTCGGCAGGTGGCTTCACTGCCGTGCGTCAGATCACGGCGGCACCTGCCGACGTCCTGACGGTGATCACCCAAGCCGCCATGGACACCGACAGGACCACCGTATTGGACGGGACGGTAGAGGACGGCATGATCACCTTCGTGACCCGTTCAAAGGTCGTGGGTTTTCCCGACTATACCACCGTTTCAATTATTCCCGCAGGGGCAGATGGGCTGGATAATGAAGGGCCATTGTTGATGATTAACGCGCGATTGCGCTACGGACAAAGCGATATGGGCGTGAATAAGCGTCGTGTGCAAGGGTGGCTTTCGGCACTTGGTCCTTTGACGGTCGCACTTGATCAGGACACGCCAAGCACATGATTGCAGAAGACAAAATCATTCAACTGATCGATCGGTTCCAGTTTCTTGAAGCCAAGATGTCGGGCGATGTTGCTGGCGCTGATATCGCTGCATTGGCGAAAGAATACAGCGAGTTAAAGCCCGTTGTTGAGACCGTTTCGGCATACAAGGACCTCGTCACTCAGATCGCAGAAGCCGAAGCGATGCTGAAAGATCCCGAGATGCGTGAACTGGCCGAGATGGAATTGCCAGAGTTGAAAGCGCAGCTCGAAGGATCGGAACATGATGTGCAGCTGGCGTTGCTGCCAAAGGATGCAGCCGATGGCCGTCCTGCGTTGTTGGAAATCCGTCCCGGAACAGGTGGCGACGAAGCTGGCCTTTTTGCTGCGGACTTGCTGCGGATGTATCAGCGTTATGCCGAAGGTCAGGGGTGGACGTTTGAAATTCTCGAACATTCTCAGTCCGAGTTGGGCGGCGTGAAGGAAGCCACTGTGCGGATCGCCGGTGAAGGTGTTTTCGCGAAGATGAAATACGAATCTGGCGTGCACCGTGTGCAACGTGTGCCGGAAACGGAAAGCGGCGGGCGTATCCATACCTCTGCCGCGACTGTCGCGGTGCTGCCGGAAGCAGAAGACGTGGATATCCAGATTGCCAGTACTGACATTCGCATTGATACGATGCGAGCGTCGGGCGCGGGTGGTCAGCACGTGAACACGACCGATTCTGCCGTCCGGATTACGCATATCCCCACTGGTATTATCGTCGTGTCAGCAGAGAAATCCCAGCACCGGAACCGCGAGATTGCGATGCAAGTACTGAAGACGCGGTTGTTTGATCTCGAACGCCAACGTGTGGACGGCGAACGCTCTGCGGACCGTAAGGCGCAAGTGGGGTCGGGGGATCGGTCGGAACGTATCCGCACCTATAACTTCCCACAGGGCCGGATGACGGATCACCGTATCAATCTGACGCTCTATTCGTTGAACCAAATCATGCAAGGTGATCTGGATGAAGTGATCGAAGCGCTGTCTGCTGATGCTCAGGCCGCGCTTTTGGCTGAGATGGGCGCGTGAGCGGATTTTTTGCCGAAGGCACGTTCTGGGACGTAAACGGCACGCAGGACGCGGCGATACGGGATGCGGCCAAGCAGCTTGGCTTTGACGGGGCCTTGGGCGAGGTACAACGTCTGTGGGCTGTGGCTGCGGGCAATCTGACGACATTTGACGCATTGGTGGCGCAACGTGCGGACCATGTTCCGCTGTCGCACCTGTTGGGTTACCGCGATTTTTACAAACATCGGTTCATTGTGACGTCGGATGTGCTTGATCCGCGGCCTGATACTGAAACTTTGATTGAGGCCGCTTTGGCCGTGCCGTTCCGCCATGTTTTGGATCTTGGGACAGGGTCTGGCTGTATCCTGCTGTCGTTGCTCGGGGACCGTCCCGATACAACAGGCGTGGGCACCGATCTATCTGACGCGGCGCTTACGGTGGCTGGGAGGAACGCTGCGGCGTTGGGCCTGCAGTCGCGGGCTACGTTTTTGCGGTCCGATTGGTTTGCCGATGTCGCAGGGGCGTTTGATCTGATCGTGTCGAACCCGCCTTATATCGCGGCGGATGAAATGGCGGGCCTGCAGGCGGATGTGCGTGATCATGAACCACGCATGGCTTTGACCGACGAGGCGGATGGGCTGACCTGTTACCGCATCATCGCGAATGGTGCGCACGCGGCGCTGAACACAGACGGTCACCTGATGGTCGAGATTGGACCAACCCAAGGTGCTGCCGTCGCGGAGATGTTTGCCGCAAATGGATTCGCCAAGATTCAGGTCACGCAAGACCTTGATGGCCGTGATCGTGTGGTTTTCGGGCAAAAATCCGGGGGTTAACGGTCTTTCAAGGTGTCAAATGGCACTTAGGGGTTGCACAAAACGACGACCCGTGCTTTTTCTTCGCTACCAACAGCAGAGCCGTTATGCTCTCGTTGGCCATCGCCAAACACGCTTAATCCCAAAATGCCGCGCTGCTGCGGTACGGGAAAATAAAGCGCAACAAAGCCCGAAGGCTTGACGGAAAGCATTCCATGAGATCATCGAAGTCGCGTTCGCGGGGCAATAAGAACCGCAACAACCGCCCCTCAGGTGGCAGCCTGATTAACCGTGTGTTCGACAGTAACGGACCTGACGGAAAGGTGCGCGGTACGCCGCAGCAGATTATCGAGAAATACAACCAGCTTCACCGCGACGCCCAATTGTCTGGCGACCGTGTGAATGCGGAAAACTTTGCGCAGCACGCAGAACATTACCTGCGGATGCTGGCCGAGGCGCAGAAAGAAGTTGACGCCAAGCGCGAAGAGCAGGAACAAGCGAACCGCGAACGCCAAGCTGAACGGGATCGCGAACGCGCGGAACGTCTGAAGGCGCAAGAAGCGGCGTCGAATGATCCGGCCAATATGGATCAGCCTGATACGTCGTCGGATATCGTTGATACGCCAGAGGCGAAATCGGACGATCAGCCACAGCCTGAAAAGCAGCCCGAGAAAAAGCCACGCCGCCCGCGTCAACCGCGCAAGCCACGTGCGCCGAAGGCGGATGCGGACCAGCCCAAAGAAGAGGCGAAACCTGATGCGCCCGCACCTGATAGCGGTGCAGCGCCGGAAGCTGCTGAATGATTGCAAAGCCCTCCGATTTCGGGGGGCTTTTTTCTTGCCAACGTGTCCTGATCATCGGCGCGAACGGGGCGGGCAAGACTTGGTTTGCCAATAGGCTGTCGGACCGCACGGGGCTTCCCATTTTCCACAACGATGCGTTCGTGTTGAAAACGGGTTGGGCATATCGCGACCGTTCAGACATACGACGTGTCCAAAACGATCTTTTTGCCCAGCCACGTTGGATCCTCGAAGGCGGTCCATCGCTGCTTCAAACGGGCGGGCTAAGGCGTGCAGATGTCGTCGTCTGGCTCGATCCGCCCAAATCAGTTCGTATTGGCCGGATTATTTGGCGCAGTATCCGGTTCATGGGGCGCAACCGACCGGAACATCCTGAAGGCAATGCAGATTGGCCTGGTCGGCGGCAATTCCGTTTTGTGCGTAAAGCATGGCGGCTTGATGCGAAAATCCGCGCGGAAATCGGTGCTGCACTAGCGGAAACGCCAACCCCAACGATCCGCCTTAGGACCGCAAAGGCAGCGCGAGACCTGTTCTAGGACGCAGACGCAACGCTGCGCGCCAATGCGCAGAATTCTTCCAGTGATACTTGTTCGGCGCGTTCTGTGGGTTTGATTCCCGCGGCGACGAGGTGGTCTTCGATATCTGGCCCAAGCACTTTCAACGCAGACCGCAGCATTTTGCGTCGCTGGTTGAAACCCGCAGCAACGACGCGGTTCAGCACAGCCGGATCAGCCTCAAAACGCGGTGCGGGCAGGGCTGTCAGGTGGACGACGGCGGAACTGACTTTTGGGGGCGGCGAAAACGCTTCTGGCGGTAAGTCCAATACGATCCGTGGCTCAGCCCGCCACTGCGCCAACAGCGCCAAGCGACCGTAGGCCTTTGTGCCTGGCTGGGCTACGATCCGCTGGGCGACCTCGCGTTGGAACATCAACGTCAAGCTTTCCCAGAAAGGCGGCCATTCGGGTGGCGTTAGCCAGCGGACGAGCAGTTCAGTGCCGACGTTGTAGGGCAGGTTGGCGGCCACTTTGATTGGCGGCGTCAGATGGGTTAGTGGGTTCACCTCGAGCGCGTCGCCGTTGATGACTTCCAGCTGTCCCGGATAGGCGGCCGAAATTTCGGTCAGCGCTGACATACAGCGTTCATCTTTTTCAATCGCCAGTACACGCCGCGCGCCTTCGGCCAGCAAGCCGCGTGTCAGGCCACCCGGACCGGGGCCGACTTCAAGTACATCTGCGCCCGACAGATCACCCGCCATCCGCGCGATTTTCGCAGTCAAGTTCAGGTCCAACAAGAAATTCTGCCCAAGCGATTTTTTCGCGGCAATCCCGTGGGTGTCGATCACCTCCCGCAGAGGGGGCAGATTATCAATGGTGCTCATGTTGGCACTCCGTCCGTGCTTCTTTGGGTTCTTCTATATCCCCGCCGGAGGCTCCCGCAAGATCAGCCACGCGCCGCGTCTGCGTCTCTTGCGTCAGCCATCACAGCCGCCATTTTGATCGCTTCAATCATCGACGACGGATTGGCAAGACCTTTGCCCGCGATGTCAAAGGCTGTCCCGTGATCTGGCGATGTGCGGATTAACGGCAGGCCTAGCGTCACGTTCACGCCTGTATCAAAGCCGAGCGTTTTGACGGGTATCAGCGCTTGGTCATGATACATGCAGACTGCGACATCATAGTTTTGGCGGGCGGCCGCATGGAACATCGTGTCCGCAGACATCGGCCCGATCAAATCTATGCCTTCTTGCCGCAATGCGTCCAGCACTGGGGTGATCATTTCGATCTCTTCGTGCCCCATTTTGCCGTCTTCGCCCGCATGGGGGTTTAGGCCTGCCACCGCGATGCGCGGCGCTTTGATCCCGAAATCACGACGCAATGCAGCATGGGTGATCAGTAGCGTATCAGTCAGGAGGCTGGCCGTCAGGTTAGACGACACATCCGCCAGCGGGATGTGGATCGTGACCGGCACAACACGCAGGTCGTCACACGCCAGCATCATCACGACACGGTCTGTTTTAGCGAGTGCTGCAAGGTATTCAGTATGACCTGGATAAGCGAAATGCGCCCCATCGATCAGTGCGGCCTTGTGAATAGGTGCGGTGCAGATCGCGCGGGCTTGGCCTGTTGTGACAAGATCGACCCCGATGGCGATGGCGTCGATTACCCCTTGCGCATTGGCTGGGTCCGCCGTGCCGGGGATCGCGGTGCCATCCATCGCGACGGTAAGAACGGGCAGTTTGCCTTGCTGACACAGGTCCGTTGCGTCACTGGCCTTGTCGATACAGACGTAATCTGTCCCTGCCGGAAGGTGCCTTGGGTCTCCAAGCCACGCGAGTGGAATATCGCGGCACAGCACATCAAAGGCTGCAACCGCGATTTCAGGTCCGATACCAGCTGGTTCGCCGCAGCTGATGACGATTGGTTTCGCCTGTGTCACTGATCTACGATGACCGCAGAGGCGCGGCGATCTGCCAAAAGCGCATCTGCAAATCCAGCCAAGCGGGCACTGCGCAATTGGTTGCTGACCGCTTCACGATCTGCATCTTCACGGCCTGCTGTCACGCGGTTGCACAGCATCAAGAAAACGGTTGTTTGGCCGTTAGCGCGGGTCAGGTTGTAAGACACTTCGCCCGGATCAAGGCGCGCCAGTTCAAGGGCCACATCCTGCGGGATTTGTGATGGTGCGAGGCTGTCGCGTTCCAGTACTTCTGCAGGTTGGCCTTGCGCCACGCCGTAAAGGTCGTCGCAGGTATCAACGCGGTCCTGTAACGCGCGTGCGGCGTCACGACCACCGGCCATGTAGTACGCCGCATATTCGATCTCAGCCGGAGCCGGACGCGCTGTCGGTACTTCACGCACACCGCGCATTTGGAACAATGCGACACCGTTTGGAATTTGGATCGGGGCTGTGACTTCACCCGTGCCGAGACCAAGGATCAATCCTTGCAGCGCAGGTGGATAGTTTGAAATTGGCAACCAGCCCAGACGTCCGCCGTTGGTTTTGGACGGCAATGCGGACACGCGGCGGGCTTCGCTTGAAAACACGTCCGTGGACCGCGTTTGTGCGATCCGTTCGGCGGTTGCGAGCGCTGATGCCGCGCGTGGGGGTGGTGCCGGAATGATGATTTCGGACAGGAGCACCTCGATCCCGTCTGCCGTACCGCCAGATGCGCTGAGCGCACGGTCGATTTCAGCTTCCGAGATTTGCGCCTGTGATCCGAACCGCGACCGCACGTAGTCCCGCCAAGTCACGCCGATTTCGACAAAGTCGCGCAGTGTTTCGGGGGCGACGCCGTTTTGGGCAAGGATCACTTCGAACTGATCAAGCGTCAGGTTTGCGCGGCCTGCGAATTCTTCCAGTGCGGTTTGCAGTCCACCTTCGGCGATGCGCAAACCGACGCTGTCCATTTCGGCTTGCTTCAACCGATCATCGATCAGCTGTTCGCGGGCTAAAGCCCGACCTGCGCCGGGTGTGCGGAACAGTTCCAGCAGTTTCGCCCGCTGGTCAATTTCATAGCCCGTGATGGCGCTATTGTTGACGGTCACGGAAGGTCCAAACTGACCTTGCGCGGTTGTGGCAAGGGGGGTGAAACCAACTGTCAGGGCAATCAGGCCGCAAAGAATGTTGAGTGCGCGCATCGGGGTCCTCATGGGGCTCGGTGCATCCGGTTTGTCCGAATGGTCATTAATTCTGGCATCCTGCACTAGGGCCTGCAACACTGCGTCCGGCAGAAAAGCCGTTGAGCGATATGGACAAGCCGTAGTCCGTGGACGGTTCAATCGTATCTGAAGACGTAAAGCGGCGCGAGACCGAAAGATCAACAGTCACGCATTCGTTGCGCCATTCTACGCCCAATCCGGCGGTGGCGGGGCTGTCGTTGGCGATATCGTAGCGGGCGTCGGCGCTAATTTTGAACGCATCGTTCAATTGCACAGCTGTATCAAGCGTCCATTCGGACACCGTGTCGGGTCTGCTTTCGGTCAAATCTGCTTCTTGCCAAATGTAGGCTGCATTCAATGTGACGTCGTCGGTCCGCCATCCAACGCGTCCAGCGCCGCGTGTCGTTTCAAGATCGTCGTTCAAAAGGACTCGTCCGTCGAAGTGGACGCCTTGCGGAGACGTGATTTGTCCCGCGATCAACCAATCTGATGATGTGCCATCAAGGCCCGATGAGGGAGAGAACGCATCGTCTGCTTCCGCGCGAATTACCCGCCCGAAGGTTAGCGATGTGAAGCTGCCGGTTGTGCCTTGCCGCGCGTAGGTGGCACCAAGTGCCGCCCGTGGACCGGTTTCAACGCGATCATCACCGGGGAACCGCGACAAGTCGAACAGATTGGCTTGGTCCAATTCGGCGCGTGTGCTGTCTTCGTTCGGGGGCGTGGTGCCTAGAACATCTGACCACGCGACTGCAAGTTTTGGTGTCACTGTATGAATAGCCGCGTCCGTATTCCCTGTGATAACGGGCCAGCTGAAGGAAGCCCCAATTGTGGGGACAATCCGGTTGAAGGACGTTTCATAGGCTGGATCATCGCGGACAAAGTACTGGTCTGCGCGAATGGCTGCGGTGATGTCGCCAATGACACCAGCAGGTAAGTCCAAATCGCGTGTCCACGACCCGAATGCGCCCGCACGTGCGACATCGCGGCCATCGTCGCCAGTGCCGTCGCCCGTCCGGAAAACCGCATCCCCAGACAGACCGTATGTCAGTCGGCCACCGGCAAAGGTATCTCGCTTTTCGTAGCGCAGGTCTGCAACAATGGGCGGCAAGGTTGCGTTGACTTCGTCGTCGCGCAGGGTTTCGAAAAAGCTAAAACGTGCACGGAACAGGCTATCGTCTGTGATCGTTTCCAGTGTCACACTGCTTTCCAGCCGATCAAGGTCCGCATAACCGTATTCCGTAAGGTACGCTTTGTCGCTGACGGTTTTGATATCGAACGATAATACCGTGTTGGCGCTGAGTTTGAATTCGCCGTCTGCAAATAGATACGTCCGACGGTCAGTATTTAGCGTATCGCGGCTGTAGGCCGCATCAATATTCAGATCACCGGAGAGAAACGCCTGACGATAGCTGGCCTCAAGCGTTGTGGTTTCGGACGACAAATATGGCGTTAAAGTCAGGTCGCGATGGTCGCCGAGGGTGATGAAATAGGGCAGCTTGATCCCTAGACCCAGTAAATCCGAATTCCGAAAGTCAGGTATTAGAAGACCCGTCGCACGTTCGAGCGTTGGATCGGGCAGACGCGCATAAGGCAGCCAAAAGACAGGCACGCCACGGATGCGGAAGGTCGCATTGTCGAAGTAAAGTTGTTGGGCATTTTGGTCATGGACAACCCGTTCGGCCCTGATGTCCCACAGCGCAGGACGTCCGTTGCAAACGGCGCAGGAGCTCGCCACGACGCGCGTCAGCTGCGAATAGCGACCGTCGACGCGGTCGATCTGGTTGGCCGCTAGCTGCAACTGCTGATCCAAAACCAAGCGCGCGCCGCGCAGCATGCCGTTTTCAAGTTGCGGATCGAGCGTGGCGCGGTCGGCTGTCAGGATTTCACCGCCTGCAGTTTGGATAAAAATAGGCCCGTCGATGGTGAGTTGGTCGCCAGATTGATCATAGACGATCCGACGGGCGGACAAGCGGGTGTCGTCATAGAAGACTTCGATATTGCCCTGTGCGATTAGGCGACTGTTGCCTTCGACAGAAACGTTATCAGCCACAAGTGTCGCGACCCCTTGGGCGGTCGCGGTCACTGGTAGCAGCAGCAAAAGGCAGGTGAGAAGGGCGCGCATTATCCGTCTTCCCGATGTAATAAGAAGCTAAGCGCAAGCCCGATGGCGGCAAGCGGCGGGGCCCACGCGGCCAAAGCAGCTGGCAATTGCCCGTTTTCCCCGAGAATTTGGGCGAAGTTACGCAGGAAGTAGGTTCCAAACGACAGCATGATTGCGAAAAGGACCATCATACCAGTGCGCCCGCCGCGCTGATGGCGGACGGTAAAGCTGGCACCGATCATAACCATCGCGACGAGGAATATGGGCATGGCCAATTCCATTTGCAGCCAGACTTGATGGCGTTGTGCAGAAAAGCCCGCTGTCTTCAGACGTTCAATGAATGCCGGAAGGTCCCAGATCGGGATTGAGGACGGGGTTCCGAAACTGTCGCGGATTTGGTCTGCGGTTAGGGTCGAACTGATGTCGTAGCTGTCTTGCGTGATGGCGTTGGATTCCGGTGTCAGCGACGTGGCAAGCGGCCATATCTTGACGTCGGCCAAAGACCACGCGCCGTTGGTCAGCACAGCTGTTTTCGCCGCAATCCGTTCGACCGGCAGACCGTCGTCGGTGAACCGCAGGAAAGTTACGTTTTGCAGCCGTGTCCCGTCCAGATTTGCCGTCTCAGCGCGGATCACGGTCTGGCTTTCGTCATCGCCTTGGCGCAACCAGAGCCCCGTTGAGCCAAGTGTCAAAACGCGATCTTGGCCTTTGAAGCTATTGCTGCGTTCTTCGAATTCGCGGGATGTGGACGCGACAATCGGGTTGATCACGGCCACGCCCAGAACGCCGATCAGGAAGGCCATCAAAACGGGGGACATCAATGCGCGCACAGCAGACCTGCCAGCGGCCCGTGTCACGACCATTTCAGAAGACCGCGCCAGTCCAAGGAACAGCGCAATTGTGGCGATGATCATGATCAGCGGCAGGATCGCGTAGATGCCTTGCGGCACGTTCAACAGGGTTAATCCGACAATATCGGCAAAGGTCGCGGGCGTGTTTCCGAAGCGACGCAATTGTTCGACGAGGTCAAGAAATACGAGGATCAGCACAAATATGCCAAGGACTCCGCCGAAGGTTTTCAAGAACCGATATGCAAAATAACGGTGAAGGATCATGCGGTTATCCGGCGTTTGAAAAGTGCGGGGTGCGCGGACATGTAAAGAAGAACTGCTACAAACAACAGACCAACGGCTGACGCTGCGTAGGCCGCAAACCACAGGTTGGGATCATCACGCGCGGCGTTCAGGCCCGCTGTTTCAACACCCTTGATGACGATGATCAAGAAAATCGCGACAACGATCTGACGCCAGACACCGAAGCGGCTGAATCCGCCAACGATCAAGGCCGCAAAGCCCAACAATGCAGCGACCGATCCAAGGATGGATTGGCTAAAGCGGTCATGGGCGCGGGCGATCAGTTCTGCCCGTGTTTTGCCTGTTTCGGCAATCAATGCGGGGCTGGCCTGAAGCAGTTCGAGCGTCGGCACTTGTGTGTCGCGCCGTCCGTCGCGCGTGGTCACGGTGATGAAGCTGCCGATGTCATAAGCAAAATCTTTGAACGACGTGGTGGCAAGGCGCTGTGTGTCGGCCTCTAGGATTTGAGCCATCCCGTCTACCATCACCAACTGCGTGCCGGCGTCATTGCGCACCAGATAGGCGGATGCGGCGGTATAGGTGATCTGGCGGTTCGTATTCCGCAGATCGGTCAGAAAGACGTTTTGCAGTTCGCCTGAGGGCGTCACGTCACCAATGTAGAACGTCACGCCGTCGATCGGTTCCAAAAATGCGCCGGGTGTGAGCAGGCGTGATGTGATGTTCTGGGCAATCTCTGCTTGGCGCACGTCGAGCCGCGATGATGCGAGTGGCACCAGTAGATGCATCAGCAGGGTCATCAGCGCAAAAACCAAGACGCCAAAATACGCCACTGGCCGCGCCATGCGGTAAGGCGAAAATCCGGTGGCCTGAACGACGACCAGTTCCGATTCCGTGGACATGCGGTTGGTCACGTAAACGGCTGCAGCAAAAGCAGAAAGCGGCAGCGCGAGGCGGATGACGCCGGGCAGGGAAAGCGCTGTGAATTCTAAGAAAACCGATGCTGATTGACCGTCTGCGATCAAGGTGTCGAACAGAACGACAGCCCGATTGATCCAATAGACCAGCACCAAAACGAGACTAAAAAAGCCAAACATCACGACAAGCTGGGACAGCATATATCTGTCAAACCTTGCCACGTGTGTCACCTCTTACCGCATCATCTTGTATGTTGGCCGTTGTTTACCGCAATTCTAAAGGAGTTTGAACTGATATCTGGCCAATCGGCGGAGGGCGGACTACCTATATCGCAACTCAGTTTGATTAGAGGTCATCATGACAACGCCAACGCCTATTTCTTTCCTCGCCTATGCACATGAAGATCTACCAGTAACATCCAGAAAAGTCGTCGTTTTTGTGACGGAAGATGGCAAGATGGATCAAGGTTGCCGGAAGGTGAACAGCCTGACCCGTAAAACCGTTGCGCGGGTCGCAGAGAGTGCTGCGTTCGAAAAGGCGAAGTCTGGTGATGTGACAAGCATTGCAATGCCTGTCGGGTTGGCGGCTGAAGCGTTACTGGTTGTGAAACTGCCGCGACGTCCAACATCAACCGAGGCCCGTAAAGCAGGTGCCAATTTGGCGAAATTGTTGGGTAAGGACGGCATGCTGGTGATCGCCGGATCTACGTACCGCGTTGAAGAAATCGCCCAAGGCATCGCGATGCGCAACTACAGCTACGATGCGCACAAGACCGCCGAGCCAAAAGAGACCGGCGATGTGTCCTTCATGGTGAATGATCCGGACGCTGCTGCAGCGGCCTACGCCCCGATTGCCGCGATTGTCGAAGGTGTGTTTTTCACTCGTGATCTCACCAATGCCCCAGCCAATGATCTGACGACGACGTCTTTTGCCGATCAACTGGCCGCGATGGCTGACATTGGGTTGCAGGTTGAAGTGCTGGAAGAAGCTGATCTTGAAAAGCTCGGGATGGGGTCGCTTTTGTGTGTCGGGCAAGGCTCTGACAGCCCGTCCAAAGTTGTTGTGATGCAATGGAGTGGCGGCGGCGACGAAGCCCCGTTTGCGCTTGTGGGTAAGGGCGTTGTGTTCGACACGGGCGGGATCAGCCTGAAACCCGGCGCTGGCATGGAAGATATGACCATGGACATGGGCGGCGCGGGTGTTGTGTCGGGCGTGATGAAAACGCTGGCGCTGCGCAAGGCGAAGGCCAATGTTGTGGGCCTTGTCGGGATCGTTGAAAACATGCCGTCGGGCAATGCTGTGCGTCCGGGCGATGTTGTGACGTCCATGAAGGGCGATACGATTGAAGTGATTAATACGGACGCCGAAGGGCGGCTCGTGCTGGCGGATGTGCTTTGGTACACGCAGGAACGGTTTGCGCCTGTGGGGATGATCAACCTTGCGACATTGACCGGTGCGATGCTGGTTGCGTTGGGCCATGAAAACGCGGGTGTATTTTCGAATTCTGATGATTTGTCCGGTGCGTTTATCAAGGCTGCCGGTGAAGAGGGCGAAGGCGCATGGCGGATGCCGATGTCGCCTGCCTATGACGCGCTGATCAAGTCGCGGATTGCGGATATGAAGAACGTTGGCGGCCGCATGGCAGGGTCGATCACAGCGGCGCAATTCCTGAAACGGTTTGTGAAGGACGACGTGCCGTGGTGCCATTTGGATATTGCGGGCACCGCGTCGGTGAAATCAGAGACAGCATTGGCACCTGCGGGTGCGACGGGTTGGGGCGTGATGGCGCTGAACCGTCTGATTGCTTATAAATACGAAGGGTAACATTGTGGGCGCTGCGTATTTCTACCACCTGACTGACACGCCTTTGGAGCGGACATTGCCGATGTTGCTTGGCAAATGCCGTGCGGCGGGATGGCGGGTGGCGGTGCGTGGTCGCGATCAGGGATTACTTCAACGGCTTGACGCAACGCTTTGGAATGACGGGTTTTTGCCGCATGGCATGGCGGGTGGTGCGCATGACGCTGATCAACCGGTTCTGTTAGGCACAGACATTCCTGCGGAGGGATTTCAGTGCGTGATGTCTGTTGGCGGCGCAGAGGTGACGTCGGCTGAGGTCGGGCTGTCAGACCGCGTTTGCATCTTGTTTGACGGCTTTGACGAGGGTGCGTTGAACCACGCGCGCGGTCAGTGGAAAACACTGACAGCCGAGGGGTGTCAGGCGCAGTATTGGGCGCAAGAGGACGGGCGCTGGACGAAAAAGGCGGAAAGCTAACGGTCTTGGTTGGATTGTGAGGCGAGGGCCGCGCAAAACGGCCCTCGTCGATACTGAAGGTTACCCGCAATACAGGTCTTCGCGGTGTGCGACGTCGTCGCGGTGCTTTTCGACGAACTTCATCAAGTTGCCCATTGTGCAGGTTTCGCCAAAGCCGCTCCATGGTGCGAAGTCTGGCACATGCAGCACGCTTTCGCGGTCTTCGCGCAAAAGGCGCACGATGACAGAGGCGACGATCTTACCGCCAACACCCGTGAGCTTACCTTTACCGGAGGCTTGCGCCTCTTGCAGGCAATAGAACCACAGCGGCGTTTTATCGACGTGATGATCCTTCAAAACCTGTGGTGTTGGGCATTCGGGAATACCGAGGTGGCGGGCCATTTGCTGACCGGATGGCAGCAGCATCGCGGTGCGATCCCGCAGGATGTTCCGCAAGCTTAGCTTTTTGGCTTGTTCGACTGGGATCTTGTGATCGCCCCATTGCAGACCGCTGCCAACGATAAAGTCGGGCAGTTCAAATAGCGTTTCTGCCATGTCGGTCCCAACGGGAAGCGCTTTTTGCGCGCCTGGACCAAAGAACATTTCCAAGTCGATAGTCGCACCCGGATCGCGCGGCTTGAAGCCGCCATCCAATGCAAACAAACCGACAGGTGCCTCACCTTTGCGCAGCGCATATTCAGGCTGCACAGTGGCATGTCCAAAACGGTAAGCCGCGACAGAGAATTCGGCAGGCATCATCGGCGCATCTGGGAAGATGTCGTGCGATAGGGCGTGGTCGATATCGGCCTGATCAACAAAGCTGGGCAAGAATTCATGCAGAACCAACCATTGGTAATGCAACCGGATAAAGCGGCGGACTTCCTCGAATGTCTGAAGACCGGGGTTCAGCACGTCGTGCCAAACTTCGGTCCGCACGCCCATTGATGAACAATGCGCGATGTCACGCTTCACAGCGCCGTTCTTTTCCGCCTGCGTCATCAGAATGTTATGGAGGCAAATGAAGGCACCCTGCACCTGACTGACGATGATGTTTTCATCGTTGCGGAAGTCGCCGATTAACGCGCGGCCTGTGCAATTGCGAGCGAGATCGTAGGGGTTATCTTCGCGTCCGAACAAAAGGAATTCGTGAAGATTTCCGCCGCCATAAAGGTATGGTGACGCTTCAGGGCCATCGCCATAGACGCAATCGAGATCAAGCTCCGGCGTGCGGATATTGCGGATTGATCGTGGGTCGATCTTTGTTCCGATGGCCGAGGTCGCATCGAGCGTAATGTCGTGGTCGATGAATTGCCCGAAGAACGTCATGCCCGCATCAGCAGGTCCATCCTTCACGACGGTTGTGCGCATGGTTTCCACCAATGCATCAAAAGCGGCAACTATTGTGGCTTTTGACAGGTTGCCTGTGACAGGATTGGCATGCGTCAGATAGCCGAATGTTTGGGGCAAGGGGCGGTCGTCGTTGAGGCTGTGTTTATCTAGGCATTCTTTCAGAAACAGATCGAGACGGGACATCCCGTGTGGCATCTTAGCCATTGGACTTCTCCTAAAAATGGATCGCGTTAAAATAGAAATTTGTGAGTGGGTATATCGTGGCACGGGTGGTGCACATCTCAAGTCGGGATTTCCTGACTTAAAGTCAACTTGGCGCGTGGCCACGAGAGGGTGTTTTTAATTCAATTTAAACAATGAATTAAGGGTGTGTTTTAATGTGGTCGGGAAGGGTGGTGCGCAAACTTCCGCCGAAGTCCTAGCGGTTGAACCTATGGTGTCGCGTTGTTTTGACCGTCGTCCGTGCCGCTGGATATTGCGGGGTCAGGACATGTTGTGGTTGCCTAAGCATGCGTGGAGTCTGTCCTACGAGCTGAGACAGCGCAGAGTCGAAAAGCCCGAGGTTTTCGCCTCGGGCTTTTCTTGAATTAGAGAGACGCAAGCGTTCCGAAGGGTGGGTTTATCCCCGACGGCGGCGGCCCGTCCGTGCGCGTCCTTCGCCTTCTTTCGGTGCGACGCGGTTGGCCTTGATCCATTCCGAACCGCTTGGGTCATTATCGGTCAGGAAGTTCGCCGCGCGGATCGCTTCCATTTCGGAACCGGCGCGCGCTTTGGTAGACCCGAGCCCGAACATTTGCACGAACGTTTCGTCGTCCATGCCGTCTGGCAGGATGATGCCGGATGCCAGAACTTCGGCTTTTTTCTCGGCGATTTTCTTTGGCCCGATTGGCAGCGCTACTGGGTTCATGATCGCGGATGTCATGCCAGCGGCCATCGCCATCGGCAGGAATGCGTTGTTGATACCGTGCCGGTTCGGCAGGCCGAAAGAAATGTTCGACGCGCCGCAGGTCGTGTTGACGCCCAGTTCGTCGCGCAAACGGCGCACAAGCGTGAAGACCTGTAGGCCCGCAGTCGACATCGCGCCGATTGGCATCACCAGCGGGTCGACCACGATGTCATGGGCTGGAATGCCGAAGTCGGCGGCGCGTTCTACGATCTTCTTCGCAACCGCAAAGCGGACATCAGGGTCTTCGGAAATGCCTGTGTCATCGTTGGAAATGGCCACAACCGGCACGTTGTATTTCTTTACGAGAGGCAGCACCAATTCCAGACGTTCTTCTTCGCCGGTGACTGAGTTCAGCAGCGGGCGCCCTTCGGCTGCTGCCAGACCGTTTTCCAACGCACCCGGCACAGAGCTGTCGATGCACAGCGGAATGTCTGTGACGGCTTGCACCTTTTCGATCAGCTGTTTCATCAGCATCGGTTCGACAAAGTTGTTGTCCGCGTAGCGTGGATCTTCGGCCATTTTGTTCGAAAATACAGCGCCAGAGTTCACGTCGAGGATGTTTGCGCCCGCCATGACCTGCGCGATTGCGTCCGCTTCCACACGGGAAAAGTCGTCCATTTCCAGTTCTGCCGCGAGGATTTTGCGACCCGTTGGGTTGATCCGTTCCCCGATCACGCAGAATGGTTCGTCGAAGCCGATGACGGCCGTCTTGGTCTTACTTTCAACAATCGTGCGGGTCATATTTCGGTCTTTCACTCAGGAGTTTTGTCAGGGTTGGCAGGGATCGCATTGTCCCCGCCGTGGGCCATCGCCCATTTTGCATTGGTTTTGATGCCACCCAGCGGGAAGAAGTGGACGGCTTCGATGTTAAAGTCGGGATTCGTTGCTTTGTAGTCGGCCAGTTGCGCGACCACGTCGTTTGGTTCGTAGGGCAACAGCAGTTTTGTCACGTCCATTGCGCGTTTTTGCAGCACCTTCAGGGACGGGCCGACGCCACAGGCAATCGCGAATTTGATCAGCGTTTGCAGTTTGGCAGGGCCCGCGATGCCGATGTGGATCGGGATTGTGATGCCCGCGTCCTTGAGCGCATCGGCCCAAGCAATGATCGGGTCCGCCTCGAACGCGAATTGCGTGGCCAGCGCCATATCGGCATCTGTTGTGTCGTTGAATTTCTGTTTCCAGCGCAAGGCGTCCATGACGTTTGCGTCTGATCCGTCCGGATCGATGTCTTTGTTACCTTCGGGGTGGCCAGCGACGTGCAGCCGTTTGAAGCCAGCTTTGTCGAAGAGACCCGTTTCCAGCAATTGCATCGACGAATCAAAATCCCCGTGCGGGGTTGCGACACCGCCAGCGAGCAATAGGGCTTGGTCGACGCCTGCTTCGCCTTGGTAGCGTGCGATCCAATCGCCGAGCGTTGCTTGGTCCTTGATGATCCGCGCCGGAAAATGCGGCATGACGTTATAGCCGTCCGCAGACAGGCGTTTGGCCGTCGCGACCATGTCTTCAATCGGTGTCCCTTCGATATGGGCGATGTAGACGCGGGTTTCAGTCGGCAGGAGGCTTTGGAAATCGACGATTTTCTCTGCCGTGCGCGGCATGACCTCTATCGAGTAATCCTTGAGAAAGGCTGTGACGTTGTCAGACACTGGGGCAGGGTCTTCGGATTTCTTGCGGAAGTTCAGCAGGGCCATCACAGCCTCCTTTACAGAAAAAGACAGGGCCCTACGCCCAGCCATCGTTTGCAATCAGGGTTTTGATCCGCTCTTGGTCGTATTCAGCTTCGATTTTTGCGACAGTTGCTGCTGCCGCTTCTTCGTCACTGCCGTCCACCGGAATGGGGGCGGCTTTGCGGAACCCTTCAAGGTAGGCATCAGATTCTGCGGCACCCGATTTCATCGCGGCCCGATCAATTGCTTGTTCAAAGCGTTCTGGCAAAGGCAACTTCACACCCCGACGCCCACGGCCCACTAGAACCTGAGCTGGCATGTCGCGCCAATAAACGATGATCACATCTGCCATCACGGCCTCCCTTTTTGCTATCTGTAACAGCACTTTTGTCCGTCCATCGCCTGATATCGACATGATTGTAACAATGGCGACTTCATTTTTATGCCGATGCTTGTTGGCAAACACCACAGGCCCGCGCGCCCGTATTCTTCACTATGTTCATGTGTCGCGTTCATGAAAGCGTGACTGTATCGCATGCAAGGCTTGCGCGGCGCGCCGTCCAGACATAGCTTGGGGGTAACTTAGAAATGGAGGGCGTGTCAGATGGCGCCCAAGCGTCCCAACGGTGCGGGCGCGTTTCCCAAAGCGGTCGATACCCCCGCGCCAATATCGCCTGATCCGGCGCAGCTTTATGCTGCCTTGGATTTGGGCACAAATAGCTGTCGCATGTTGATTGCCCAACCGAAGGGCAGTCAGTTTCATGTAGTCGATAGCTTTACGAAGTCTGTGCAATTGGGCCAAGGGCTTGAAAGCACGGGGAAACTGTCGCGGACGTCCATGAACAGGACGATTTCCGCGATGCGTGTGTGCAAGCAAAAGCTGGATCGCCATGGTGTGAAACGGATGCGACTTGTCGCAACCGAAGCCTGTAGGCGTGCCAAGAACGGGCATAGTTTTGTGGCCCAAGTCAGTCGTGAGACGGGTCTGAAGCTTGAGATCATCAAGCCTGAGGAAGAAGCGCGTCTTGCGGTG
The DNA here is from genome assembly GCF_055809435.1 of Yoonia sp. D2-7. Lineage (NCBI taxonomy): Bacteria > Pseudomonadati > Pseudomonadota > Alphaproteobacteria > Rhodobacterales > Paracoccaceae > Yoonia > Yoonia sp. D2-7. Next base: position 1,747,902 of record NZ_CM147912.1, read on the forward strand.
ATTTCTTGCGCGCCCTTGGTCAGCACTAAAACAGAGCAACTGTTGGTCGTTGATATCGGCGGCGGGTCGACTGAACTCGTTTGGATTGACCTGACCAATGTGCCGAAACGCGAACGCCCGCATGCGATTATGCGGCTGCACGCGGGGTTTAAATCGGATCCCGGTCCGTTTGCGGCCGCGAAAGTTGTCGATTGGATTTCTGTGCCTTTGGGCGTGGCGACGCTGCGCGATCAATTTGCCGATGTGGAAGATGATGCGGCGCGTTTTGCGTTAATGTCGTGGTTCTTTGAGGAAAACCTTGAAGATTTTTCGCCTTATTCCGCCGCGCAAGCACGCGAAGGGTTCCAGATTGTTGGCACCAGCGGGACCGTAACGACCGTGGCCGCCAGTCATTTGGGATTGAAACGCTACGACCGCACGAAGGTCGACGGGTTGCGCATGACATCGGATCAGATTGACAAAGTGATCCGCAATTACCTGAGCCTTGGTCCAAACGGACGGCGCAGTGATCCGCGGATTGGTAAGGACCGGCAGGCGCTGATTATGTCAGGCTCTGCGATTTTGCAGGCCTTGATGCGGTTGTGGCCGACGGATCGGTTATCGGTGGCGGATCGCGGATTGCGTGAAGGGTTGTTATACCAGCAAATGTCCGCAGATGGTGTGTTGGAAGACGCGCCGTTTTAGGGTAGGGCAATTTTTCTAGAAAAATTGCGGCCTGTCGGCGGCGAATTGTTTAGGACAGATGAGATGGCGAAGACACCAACAAAGAACTCTAGCGGCCGTGGCCAGCGTGATCTGACCGTAAAGGTCAAATCAGCCCGTGGTCGGTCGCAAAGTTCAACGCGGTGGTTGCAGCGTCAGTTGAACGATCCTTACGTCGTGCGGGCCAAGAAAGACGGTTATCGCGGGCGGGCGGCCTATAAGATTTTGGAATTGAACGAGAAGTTCCAGTTCTTAGTGCCGGGTGCGCGGATTGTTGATTTAGGCTGTGCGCCTGGTGGTTGGATTCAGGTCGCTGTGCCACGGATCAACGCCTTGGGCGATCGGAAATCCAAAGCGGTTGGCACAGTGTTGGGCATTGATTTGCAGGAAGTCGAACCCATTCCGGGTGCAGAAATCCATCAGCTCGATTTTCTTGAGGATGATGCGGACAAGAAGGTCATGGAATGGCTTGGTGGACAGGCGGATGTTGTGATGTCGGATATGGCCGCGTCGTCATCGGGCCACAAGCAGACCGACCATTTGCGGATCATCGCGTTGTGCGAAGCGGCTGCTTATTTCTCTTTCGATGTTCTGGTGGAAGGCGGTACCTTTATTGCCAAGACTTTGGCTGGTGGTGCGGAAGGCGATCTGCAGAAGTTGTTGAAGAACCGCTTCACCAAAGTTGCAAACGTGAAACCGCCATCATCCCGCCAAGACAGTTCGGAAAAGTTCGTCGTCGCGACTGGTTTCAAAGGCTAGGCCAGATGCACCTTGGTGCCCCAGTCCGATAGTGCGTTTGCGAGCCGTTCGGACGGGATGCCATCGGTCACGAAATCATCAACGTCCTGCAGTGATCCAATTTTGACGGGCGCTTTGCGTGTGAATTTGGCTTTGTCGGATAGGACCATGGTTTTACGCGCGGCCCCGATGATGGCCTGAGATACGCGCACTTCTTCAGGGTCGAAGTCCAGCAGGTCGCCGTCCAGATCAATGGCTGATGCGCCAATCACTGCGATGTCCACTTTGAACCGTGCGATAGCGAGTGCTGCGAGGTCACCAACAAGACCGCCATCGGACGGGCGTAGAACACCGCCTGCCACGACGACTTCGCAATCGCGGGTGTGGGCCAAGATATTAGCGACGTTGAGATTATTGGTCACGACTTTCAGATTGCGGTGATGGTGTAAGGCGCGGGCAAGGGCTTCGGTTGTTGTCCCGATGTTGAGGAACAGCGACGCGTTGTCCGGTATCAGACGCGCGGCTTTCGCAGCGATCCGTGCCTTGGCGTCTCGGTTCAGCGCACGACGGTCGTCGTACCCGATGTTGCGCGTGCCGGACGGTAGAACCGCGCCGCCGTGCACCCGTTCCAGCAGGCCCGCTTGCGCGAGTTCACGCAGATCGCGTCGGATTGTTTGCACTGCGACGTCGAAGTGGGCGGCGAGCTGGGTGGCGCTGACTTTGCCTTTGTCGCGGGCGCGGGTCAGGATGGCGGTGTGGCGGGTTTCGGTATCCATGTGTTCGGTTTTTAGTCAAAACGAACATGATTGACCAGATATATCCACTGAGGCGCAGTTCGCTTTGCAATGATGGAACATTCTATCGCGTCAGTCGTTGCGTCTGGCAGGTGGGTTGTTATCGATCCGCAAACAGATTTGGACGAAGCACATGAACACAGATTTCGATATTTTCATCATCGGTGGCGGCATCAACGGTGTGGGCGTTGCCCGTGACGCGCAGGGCCGTGGATTGCAGGTTGGACTGGCCGAGATGAACGATCTTGGTGGGGCCACGTCGTCTGCATCGACGAAGCTGTTTCATGGCGGTCTGCGCTATCTGGAATTTTTCGAATTCGGATTGGTCAAGAAAGCGTTGATCGAACGCGAGGTTTTGCTGAAAGCAATGCCGCATATTTCATGGCCGATGCGGTTTGTGCTGCCGTACCACAAAGATATGCGGTTCGAAGGCGACACGCCGACGTCCAAGCTGCTGACGTTGTTCATGCCGTGGATGAAGGGGCGCAGACCTGCGTGGCTGATCCGTTTGGGTTTGTTCATGTATGACAACCTTGGTGGACGCGAGATTTTACCGGGAACAGAAACGCTTGATCTGACGACCGGGCCTGAGGGTGCGCCGCTAAAAGAAAAGTTCGAACGCGCCTATGAGTATTCCGATTGCTGGATCGAAGATTCGCGGTTGGTTGTGTTGAACGCACGCGACGCCGAAGAACGCGGCGCGAAGATTATGACCCGCACAAAGGTGGTTTCTGCGCAGCGGCAGGATGATCACTGGGTGATTGATCTGGACCATGATGGCGCTGTTCATCAGGTGACGGCAAGGTCATTGGTCAACGCGGGTGGCCCATGGGTCGAGGACGTCATCAAAGGTGTCGTGCGGTTGAATGCGACCGAAGGTGTGCGGCTGGTCCGTGGATCACATATCGTGACCAAGCGTTTGTTCGATCACGACAAATCATATTTCTTCCAAGGCGAAGACGGGCGGATTATCTTTGCGATCCCGTACGAGACCGACTTTACCTTGATCGGCACAACAGACGCCGAACATACGGACGTCAGCGCGAAACCTGTCGCGACGGATGAAGAACAAGACTACCTTGTCGCTTTCGCAAACCAGTACTTCAAACAGGACATTTCGCGCGACGATGTGGTCTGGACCTATTCAGGCGTGCGTCCATTGTACGACGACGGGGCGAAGTCTGCGACGGCTGCGACCCGCGACTACGTTCTGACGGTGAACGACGACGGAGCCCCATTGTTGAATATCTTTGGCGGTAAGATCACAACTTACCGTAAGCTGGCCGAACAGGTCATGGCCAAGATGATCCCATTTGTCGGCGGATCGGACGACTGGACGGCTGGTGTTGCGTTGCCTGGTGGTGACTTTAAGGTCGCTGATCGCGATGCCTTGGTTGCGACCCTGAAGGCTGATTATCCTTTCTTGTCAGACTTCTGGGCGCTGCGGTTGATCCGTGCGTATGGCACCGATGCGGCGGACATGCTGGGCGATGCTACAACACAGGCTGATCTTGGCGAAGATTTTGGTGCGACGCTGACGGCGCGTGAGGTGAATTACCTGATGCGTTACGAGTACGCGCGGTCCGCCGAAGATATCGTATGGCGGCGCAGCAAATTGGGTCTGCGTTTGACGTCAGATCAGATTGCAGCCATCGACACCTATATCCAAAGGGCTGTCGGCACTGCTTGAGCATTGCTGCCAAGCCGTTAAGATCACAAGAAATTCGGGGGGACAACATGACCTATATTCTGGCCATTGATCAGGGCACGACATCGAGCCGTGGCATTGTTTTTGATAAAAACATGGGGGTTGTGGCCTCTGATCAGCTTGAATTCACGCAGCATTTTCCGCAATCGGGCTGGGTTGAACATGAGGTCGCGGATCTGTGGGCGACGACTGTGTCCACCGCCAAAGGTGCAATATCAAAGGCTGGCATAGCTGCTGCTGATGTGGCTGCGATTGGCATCACGAACCAGCGCGAAACCGTTGTTGTTTGGGACAAAGCAACAGGCGAGGCTATTCATAACGCCATCGTTTGGCAGGATCGCCGTACGGCAGAGCTTTGCCGTGAATTGAAAGCGGACGGATTCGAGGATGAAGTGACCGAAAAGACCGGTCTGCTGCTCGACCCTTATTTTTCGAGCACGAAGCTGAAATGGATTCTCGACAATGTTGATGGTGCGCGTGCGCGTGCCGAGGCGGGCGAACTGCTGTTCGGGACCGTCGATAGTTACTTGATCTGGATGTTCACCAAAGGCGCGCGGCATGTGACCGATGCGACCAATGCGGCCCGTACGATGCTGTATAACATCCGTGATGGCGCATGGGACGAAAGCATTTGTGCGCGGCTTGGCGTTCCGATGCAGATGCTGCCAGAAGTGCTTGATTGCGCTGCTGATTTTGGTGTGACGGATGCGTCTATCTTGGGTGCTGAGGTGCCGATTTTGGGTGTCGCGGGTGATCAGCAGGCCGCGACCATCGGGCAGGCCTGTTTTGAACCGGGGATGTTGAAATCGACATACGGCACGGGTTGTTTTGCGTTGCTGAACACCGGCGACACGTTGGTCCGCAGTCAGAAGCGGATGCTCGGTACAATTGCCTATCAGTTGGACGGCAAAACGACCTACGCGCTGGAAGGGTCGATCTTTATCGCAGGCGCTGTTGTGCAATGGCTGCGCGATGGGTTGGGCATCATTGAACATGCAAGCGAGACTCAAAGGCTGGCCGAAGATGCGGATGAAACGCAGGAACTGTATCTTGTTCCTGCCTTTACCGGTCTTGGTGCGCCGCATTGGGACGCTGATGCGCGCGGGGCGATTTACGGTCTGACGCGTGGGTCAGGTCCTGCGGAATTCGCGAAAGCGGCTTTGGAAAGTGTTGGCTATCAGACCCGCGATCTGCTGGATGCGATGAAAAGCGATTGGCCGGATGCCGCAGATGCGGGTGTGTTGCGCGTTGATGGCGGGATGAGCGCGTCTGACTGGTCGATGCAGTTCCTGTCCGACATCATCGGTGCGCCCGTGGATCGGCCAAAGGTTTTGGAAACAACCGCGCTTGGCGTGGCTTGGCTGGCGGGGATGCGAGCAGGGGTCTACCCTGATCAGGCAGGTTTTGCTGCAAATTGGGCGTTGGACCAGCGGTTCGATCCGCAAATGGACGAAGACAGCCGCAGCCGTCGCTATGCCGGCTGGCAGGACGCGATTGAACGGACGTTGTCGCGTTAATCAGGACTGTCCCTGATCCCAAACAGAAAATTCAAAGGCGCGGCGGTCACGCAGTCGCGCCTCGACATCCTGTGAAATTGTCAGCGCCATTGGTGGTGAGACGTTCTTGCGGTTGAGTTTTATCTCGTCTTTTTTGAGCCGTTGTTTCAGGAAATCGATGGCTCTGGGCATCGCTTCGTATTTGTAGAGGTGGTTCACGCCGACGGATTTATCGCCTAACGTCAGGAACTTGGCCTGTGATCCGACGTTCGCGAAGGATGCGGGCTGTCCTTTGCAGTATTCCACCACGAAATCGTCGAAGCTAATGTCGCGGGTCGAATTTTCTGTTCCGATGATTTCGTCGCGCGCGCGGTAGCGATACCAACTGCCAAGCCAGTCAATCGGATTGCGGACCATGGCGAAGGTTTCCATGTCATCTTGGCCGCCGCCTTGGGCAAAAAGCGGCTGAAGGAATCGTTTGTAGCGGTAAACTGGCGAGTGTTTCAGCTGCGGCGGATCACGCAGGACCATGGACGCGCGCGGGGCCAATGCCCCTTCGATCGCTGTGGTGCCGGTTTTGGGTACGGCAAGGAAGACAAGTTTTTCAGCCCAGAAAACAAGCATTTGGGGTCCGTTTGTGATGTTCGATGCCGTTTATCGTAAGGCATAAATACTTAATTAACCACCAATAGCATTTCATAGTGTTCAAAGATTTTAGTTGAAATGTTCTGGTTTTGGTCTCATATGGTAAAGAGAACATAAAAAGAACAAAGCAGCGATTGTAGCCCGACAGGGCCTATGGAATAAGGGCGTAATTGACATGGCAACGGCAGAACTTCTGAAAATGACTGATAAGAAAACAGCGGACAAACAAAAGGCGTTGGATAGCGCTTTGGCGCAGATCGAACGTCAGTTTGGTAAAGGGTCAATCATGACCCTTGGTGGCGGCAACCAGATGCCGGATATTGAAGCGACGTCCACGGGATCGTTGGGTCTGGATATCGCGCTTGGCATTGGCGGTCTGCCGAAAGGCCGGATTGTTGAGATTTATGGTCCGGAATCATCGGGTAAGACGACCCTGACGCTGCACACCCTTGCGGAAGAGCAGAAAAAGGGCGGCGTTTGTGCCTTTGTTGACGCGGAACATGCGCTTGACCCAGGTTACGCGAAAAAGCTTGGCGTGAACCTGGATGAGCTGCTAATTTCGCAACCTGACACAGGTGAGCAGGCGCTAGAGATTGTGGATACGCTGGTGCGGTCCGGTGCGGTCAGCCTTGTGGTTGTCGATTCGGTGGCGGCATTGACGCCGAAATCCGAACTTGAAGGCGACATGGGTGACAGTTCTGTGGGTGTGCATGCACGTTTGATGTCGCAAGCGATGCGGAAGCTCACAGGGTCGATCAACCGTTCTGGCTGTATGGTGATTTTCATCAACCAGATCCGGATGAAAATCGGCGTTATGTTTGGTTCACCTGAGACGACAACCGGTGGTAACGCGTTGAAATTTTACGCGTCTGTCCGTCTGGATATCCGCCGCATTGGTGCGATCAAAGACCGTGACGAAGTCGTGGGTAACGCAACCCGCGTGAAGGTTGTGAAGAACAAGGTCGCCCCGCCATTCAAACAGGTCGAGTTTGATATCATGTACGGTGAAGGCATTTCCAAGATGGGCGAATTGCTTGATTTGGGCGTGAAAGCTGGTGTTGTTGAAAAATCTGGTGCGTGGTTCTCTTATGGGGACGAACGGATCGGGCAGGGGCGTGAGAATTCAAAAACCTTCCTGCGCGAAAACAGCCACATCGCGATTGAGATCGAAGACAAGATTCGCGCCGCACATGGTTTGGATTTTGACGGAGATGACATGCCATCGGGTGATGACGACCTCGTCGAGATGTAAATCTTCCGAAAACTTAGCAAAGGGCGTCCCAGATGGGGCGCCCTTTTGCGTTGGCTGTGGACAGTTTGCAGGCCTGCGGGTATTTCACGAGATAACCTTATTTTCCTGCGAAAGACGCCCATGACCAGCCTGTCCGATATCCGCTCTACCTTCTTGGATTTTTATGCGCGTAATGGGCATGAAGTTGTGGCCTCTAGCCCGCTTGTTCCGCGCAATGATCCGACTTTGATGTTCACCAACTCTGGCATGGTTCAGTTCAAGAACCGGTTTACCGGTGTTGAACAGGGTCCGTATCAGCGTGCGACGACCAGCCAGAAATGTGTGCGCGCAGGCGGGAAACACAACGATCTGGATAACGTGGGTTACACGGCGCGGCACCATACGTTTTTTGAAATGCTGGGCAACTTCAGCTTTGGAGATTATTTTAAAAACGAAGCGATTCCATATGCTTGGGAATTGTTGACCAAAGATTTCGGGATCAACAAGGACAAACTGCTCGTCACTGTTTACCACACGGATGACGAAGCAGCGGACATCTGGAAAAAGGTCGGCGGTCTGTCCGATGACCGGATTATCCGCATTCCGACCGATGATAACTTTTGGCGGATGGGCCCGACTGGTCCTTGTGGCCCGTGTACCGAGATTTTCTATGATCACGGCGATCACATCTGGGGTGGTCCTCCGGGATCAGCGGAAGAAGACGGCGACCGGTTCATCGAGATTTGGAACGTCGTGTTCATGCAGAACGAACAGCATGCTGATGGCACAATGACTCCGCTGGACATGCAGTCGATTGATACGGGCATGGGCCTGGAACGGATCGGCGCGTTGCTGCAAGGCAAGCATGACAACTACGACACCGATTTGATGCGTGCGCTGATCGAGGCGTCCGCGCAGGCCACGTCCGTTGATCCGGATGGTGATGGCAACACGCACCACCGCGTGATTGCGGACCATTTGCGGTCCACGTCGTTCCTGATTGCCGAGGGTGTTCTACCGTCAAACGAAGGCCGTGGTTACGTGCTGCGCCGGATCATGCGCCGTGCGATGCGTCATGCGCATCTGTTGGGTGCGAAAGATCCTGTCATGCACAAACTGGTGCCTGAGCTGGTCAAACAGATGGGCGCTGCATACCCTGAATTGGGCCAAGGTCAGCGGTTGATCGAAGAAACATTGTTGAATGAAGAAATCCGGTTCAAGACGACGTTGGATCGTGGTCTGAAACTGCTCGACGATGAAGTGTCCAGCCTGTCCGAAGGCGCCGATTTGCCCGGTGCGGCGGCGTTCAAACTGTATGACACCTACGGCTTCCCGCTCGATCTGACTCAAGACGCGTTGCGCGAAAAGGGTCTGGGTGTGGATACCGATGGCTTTGATGCGGCGATGGCTGAACAGAAGGCCAAGGCGCGTGCGGCGTGGTCCGGCACGGGTGCGCAAGCTGATGCAAGCGTATGGTTTGATGTGGCGGACAGCCACGGCACGACTGATTTCTTGGGCTACGAAAACCTGTCTGCAGAAGGTCAGATCGTAGCACTGATCGTGGATGGCGCATCAGCTGATGCAGCGTCAGGCGACGTGCAAATCGCGTTGAACCAATCGCCATTCTACGCGGAATCCGGCGGTCAGGTCGGTGATGCGGGCATCATCAAAACGGAAACCGGCGTGGCGACAATCACGGACACTAAAAAGGTGGCGGGCGTGTTTATTCACATCGGCACCGTGACAGAGGGCGAAGTCAAATCTGGACAGGCCGCTGTTTTGGCCGTGGATGCAGATCGCCGTGCCGCGATCCAAGCGAACCACTCTGCGACGCATCTACTGAACGAAGCTTTGCGCAACGTTCTAGGCGATCACATCGCGCAGAAGGGATCGTTGAATGCGCCGGATCGTCTGCGGTTTGATTTCAGCCACAACAATGCGGTCAGTCTTGAAGACCTCGATAAAGTCGAACGCGAAGTGAACGCGATCATCCGTCAGAACGGCGTTGTTGAGACGCGGATCATGACGCCTGACGATGCACGCGGTCTTGGGGCGCAGGCGCTGTTTGGCGAAAAATACGGTGATGAAGTGCGTGTTGTGTCCATGGGGCAGCAAGATGGGTCTGGTAAGGGCACCGATGGTGCGACTTACAGTCTTGAGCTGTGTGGTGGTACGCATGTGGACCGGCTTGGTGAAATCGGCGCGTTTGTGACGTTGGGCGATAGCGCGTCGAGTGCGGGTGTGCGCCGGATCGAAGCGCTGACGGGGCAGGCGGCGTTGGATTATCTGCGCGCGCAGGACCAGCGGCTTGCGGCTGTGGCGAATGTGCTGAAAGCACCTGCGGCCGATGTCGCGGATCGCGTGAAGGCGTTGATGGATGAACGCAAAGCGCTGGCCAACGAAGTGGCGCAGTTGCGTCGCGATGTGGCAATGGGCGGTGGCGGTGATGCTGCACCTTCTGATGCGCAGGTGAACGGCATGGGCTTTATCGGTCAGGTGATGCAGGGCATCACGGGTAAAGACCTGCCGGGGCTGGTTGATCAAATGAAAGATCGCATTGGAAGCGGCGTTGTGCTGTTGATCGCCGACACGGGCGGCAAAGCGGCCGTCGCGGCTGGTGTGACCAAAGACCTGACCGACAAGGTATCGGCGGTAGACGTGCTGCGCGCGGCCGTGCCGCTGTTGGGCGGTAAAGGCGGCGGTGGTCGTCCTGATATGGCGCAGGGTGGCGGTGCATCTGCGGAGAACGCAGATGATGCAATTGCTGCCGCGAAAATTTACTTGGAGGGCCTGTGATGCCGACTGCACTTTGGATTGCGCATGTGACCGTAACGGACGAAGCGTCCTATGCCGAATATGCAAAACGGGCGACCGTGGCGATTGACGACTTTAAGGGCGAATTTCTGGCCCGTGGCGGGAAGTTCGAACAGTTGGAAGGCCCAGAACGGTCCCGCAACGTGGTCGCGCGTTTCCCAAGCCTGCAGGCGGCGCATGATTGCTACTATTCAGAGGCCTACCAACACGCGTTGAGCTTCGCCAAGGGGGCAAGCCAGCGTGAGTTGAGTATCGTTGAAGAGATTGGGTAGACTAAAACGTCTCGAAAAAAATCGGGACCGCCAAAGAAAAAGCCGCGCAGTGAGCGCGGCTTTTTTGTTTTATTCTGCTGAACGCGACTGGCGTTTGCGTTCGTGTGGATCGAGGTACCGTTTGCGCAACCGGATCGCGTTTGGTGTGACTTCGACCAATTCGTCGTCGTCGATGTACGCAATCGCTTGTTCCAGCGTCATGGTCACTGGTGTTGTCAAACGCACCGCTTCATCTGTACCGGAGGCCCGCACGTTGGTCAGCTGTTTGCCTTTGAGCGGGTTCACTTCCAGGTCGTTTTCACGGCTGTGTTCGCCAATGATCATGCCTTGGTAAACCGCTTCTTGTGCGCCGATGAAGAATTTGCCACGATCTTCGAGTTTCCACAGTGCGAAGGCCACGGATGTACCGTTCTCCATTGAGATCAGAACACCCTGACGACGACCCTGGATTTTGCCTTTGTAAGGTGCCCAGCCGTGGAACAGGCGGTTCAGGATGCCCGAGCCGCGTGTGTCTGTCAGGAATTCGCCGTGGTAGCCGATCAGGCCGCGCGATGGCACGTGGGCCACGATACGCGTTTTGCCAACGCCGGCTGGTTTCATCTCGACCAATTCGCCTTTGCGCGGGCCAGTCAGTTTTTCGACGACAACGCCAGTGTATTCGTCATCAACGTCGATTGTTGCTTCTTCGATAGGCTCGTTGCGCACGCCGTCGATGTCTTTGAAAATCACCTGTGGACGCGAGATGGACAGCTCGAACCCTTCGCGGCGCATGTTTTCGATCAACACGCCCATTTGCAATTCGCCACGACCGGAGACTTCGAAAGCGTCGCCTTTTTCGGTGTCAGCGATTTTAATCGCAACGTTTACTTCGCATTCTTTCTCAAGACGGTTGCGGATGACGCGGGATTGCACGTGCTTGCCGTCACGACCAGCCAGTGGGCTGTCGTTGATCCCGAAGGTCACTGTGATGGTTGGCGGATCGATCGGCTGGGCAGGGATCGCTTCGTTGATTTCCGGATCACACAGGGTGTCGGCAACCGTCGCTTTGGTCATGCCAGCCACTGTGACGATGTCGCCCGCTTCGGCCACGTCAATAGGCTGCTGCATCAGGCCACGGAACGCGAGGATCTTAGACGCGCGGAATTGTTCGATTTTTGTGCCGTCACGGGACAGCGCTTTAACCGTGTCGCCTGCTTTCAATGTACCTGCTTCGACGCGACCTGTCAGAATACGACCGATGAATGGGTCAGCGGACAGAGTTGTGGCGAGCATTTGGAATGGCTCGTCTTTGCGTGTGATTTGCTTTGGCATCGGGACGTGTTCAACGATCTGGTCGAACAGCGCGTCAAGGTTTTCGCGTGGTCCGTCGAGTTCTTGGTCACACCAGCCAGCACGGCCAGATGCGAACATCGTTGGGAAGTCGAGCTGGTCGTCGTCTGCGTCAAGGTTGGCGAACAGGTCGAAGCAAAGATCGACTGCATTGTCTGGGTCGCCGTCTGCTTTGTCGACTTTGTTCACAACAACGATTGGGCGCAGGCCAAGGGCCAGTGCTTTCGCGGTTACGAATTTCGTCTGTGGCATTGGGCCTTCAGCCGCATCAACCAGCAGGACAACGCCGTCAACCATAGACAGGATGCGTTCTACTTCGCCGCCGAAGTCAGCGTGGCCCGGTGTATCAACGATGTTGATCCGTGTGCCTTTCCATTCAACGGACGTACATTTCGCAAGAATCGTGATCCCGCGTTCGCGTTCGATGTCATTGCTGTCCATCGCCCGTTCAACGGTGGCTTCGTTGTCGCGGTAAACACCGGATTGTTTCAGAAGTTCGTCAACAAGTGTCGTCTTGCCGTGGTCAACGTGCGCGATAATCGCGATATTGCGGATATCCATATCATGGTCTTTCATCGGGAGTTCAGTGCCAAACAGCACGGATTTGACGCGCGGATACAGGGCATCGCGTCTAAAGGGAACCCCTTTAAAATGCAGGCGTGTTATGCGCCCACGGGTCCGCTACGTTATTTAGTGCGTGCTGCTGTTCGAGAACAGGTGAATGACCAGAATGCCGGACAGGATCATGACGATGCCAAGAACGGCTGGTAGATCCAGTTTTTGGCCAAAAACCGCATATCCAATGGCCGCAATCAACACGATTCCAAGGCCGGACCAAACCGCGTAGAGAATGCCGACTGGCATCACCTTTAGCGCAAGTGACAACAAGTAGAACGCAGCCGCATAGCTGATCACACAGATCACGGATGGCAGAAGCCGTGTGAACTGTTGGCTGGATTGCAGCGCTGTTGTGCCGATTGTTTCAGCGGCAACAGCAAAGAAAAGGATGATGTAATGGTTTGGCATAGCCAGAACGCTAGCGACAGTTTCGCGGAGTTACAATCGGTCCAGATTCGATTTTTCCGATGGTGCCAGAAGCTGCGTTAAGGCTTCGATAATTGCGCCTTCACGGGTCGGTTTTTCGATGACGGGAACGTCGGGAAAAGTTGACCCGAATATGTCGCGATCAATCACACCCGTATGCCAAATGAACGGCGTGTTGTGTTTTTTCAGAATGTCGGCGACTGCATAGCTGTGCTTACCTTTGAGGTCCACATCCACGATCGCCGCGTCAAGCGAAGGATCGTCTGCCGCGTCAAGGGCAGCACTCAGAGACGCGGCAGGGCCAAGTAACGTGGCACCAGCCGCTTCAAGTTCCATCTTAAGATCAAGCGCCACGAAAATCTCATCTTCAATAATCAGGATGCGTTTCCCGATCAGGGTCTCTGAGGGCCGAATGTCTAAAGTGAATGTCATAATTTGGCTAGCTGCTTCAAAATTGGTGCGTGTGACCCTTGTTTGATCTATCGCGTCACACCCCAACGAAACTGAGACTGGATTTGTTCCATCTGGTGTGAAAAATTTACGAAGGTTTCTAGATTATGTACGCACCGCACGGTAGGGCGCACAAAAAGGGCCACGATACATTCCGTATCGTGGCCCTTTTTGCGACAATTTTTCGAACGCTTACATCGCAGCGTTCAGGTTCTGATCGATCTTCTCGAGGAACCCTTCGGTTGTCAGCCACGACTGATCAGGTCCGACCAGCAAAGCGAGATCTTTGGTCATGTGACCGGATTCGACCGTATCGACGATGACTTTCTCTAGCGTCTCTGCGAAATTCATCAGCTGCGTGTTTTCATCCAGCTTGGCGCGGTGTTTCAGGCCACCAGTCCATGCAAAGATCGACGCGATAGAGTTGGTGGACGTCGCTTTGCCTTCTTGGTGCTGGCGGTAGTGGCGTGTGACTGTGCCGTGGGCTGCTTCGGCTTCCATGATCTTGCCATCGGGTGTCAGCAGCGCGGATGTCATCAGGCCAAGTGACCCGAAGCCTTGGGCCACGGTATCGGACTGCACGTCGCCGTCGTAGTTTTTACAGGCCCAGACGAATTTACCGGACCATTTCATAGCGGATGCCACCATGTCGTCGATCAGCCGGTGCTGGTAATACAGGCCTGCGTCTTCGAATTTCTGGGCGAATTCGGCGTCGTAGATTTCTTGGAACAAGTCCTTAAAGCGACCATCATATGCTTTCAGGATCGTATTCTTTGTGGACAGGTAAACCGGCCAGCCAACGTTCAGACCATAGTTGAAGGACGCACGGGCAAAATCGCGGATCGAATCGTCGAGGTTATACATGCCCATCGCAACACCCGCGGAAGGGGCGTCGAAGACTTCTTTTTCGATGACGGTGCCATCTTCGCCCACGAATTTCATCGTCAGTTTGCCAGGGCCGGGCATCAGGAAGTCCGTAGCCTTGTACTGGTCACCAAAAGCGTGGCGACCAATGACGATCGGGTCAGTCCAACCGGGGACAAGGCGCGGCACGTTTTTACAGATGATAGGCGCACGGAAGACAACGCCGCCAAGGATGTTGCGGATCGTGCCGTTCGGGCTGCGCCACATTTGCTTCAGGCCAAATTCTTCGACCCGCTGTTCGTCTGGCGTAATGGTCGCACATTTCACGCCAACGCCATATTTCTTGATCGCTTCAGCCGCGTCGATAGTGATCTGATCGTTCGTTTCGTCCCGGACTTCCATGCCCAGATCGTAATATTTCAGATCAATATCGAGGTAGGGCAAAATCAACTTCTGCTTGATAAAGTCCCACATGATGCGAGTCATCTCATCGCCGTCGAGTTCAACAACGGGGTTTTCTACCTTGATCTTGGACATAGGTCTCTCCGGTAAGGTGATGTGTTTGATCATGCCTTAGCGCAATTGGAACGCGAGGGAAAGAGTGTATACCGTGGTATGCTGAATGGACCGTTTATATTTCTGCTGATTTTTTAAGACCTTGGCGACGCCGTCGCTGAAGGTATGCGCTTGCCGCAAGCGCAAGCCCGAGAAGCGCGCCTGATGCGGGCACCGGTACGGGGCTGGGGATCGGTCGGTCCGCGTTTGGCACGGATTGTCCTGCTGCGGGTGGAATCAGGTACGCTACTGTTTGCGGCGCTAAGCTGGCGCTGGTCGGCTCACCAAGTCCGCCCGGGATAAACGGGCGCAAACGTGACGATGTTGGCGTTCCAGTGTATTGGATAATGCGGGCGCGGTCGATGATCGGTTTCCAGAACCCGTCTGCTGTTCGTGGGCGCGACACCACAACTTCGCGGCGGCAGTGGTCAGCGTAGCGTGAATAATAGTCGTCCCATTCATCGTGAAAGCTGGCCAGAATCGGCTCTGTCCCGGTGATGTTCGATAATTCCCGCTTGGTCAGTGCGCGTGCGCATGGATCGGGCAGACAAGTACGGGGCAGGCGGGTCTTGCCTGAAAGCGAGAACGCAATCGCGGCGCCGCCATTTTCGTCATCTTCGAAATACACTGATGGAATGCAGCGATATCCTAGGGCGTCGATTTCCAAGATATCAGCAAGTTCGATGGGTCCGGCAATAGCGCGAGATGTGGGAAGCGCGCACAGCAACAGGCTGGCCGTTATGGCCAACAGCGCGTTCACCAGACGCAAAACCGTTGCTCGTTCACTCACGTCACAGACCTTTCAGGTCACCTTATGCGTCGTGTTAGAACAGTTAACTGTGGCTTAACGATGGAATTTGGGTCTGATAACGCACTGAAATCACGTGTTTTGTGGCGATAATTGGGCAGCTATTGAAGGCCAGAAAACCAAAGCCGCGACACAGTGTTGCGGCTATGATTTTGCTTGTGGGGTAGGTTGGTCAGTTCACGGCTTTGAAATAGTCCAGTTTCCAGTAGATCACCGAGAGGAAAATCAGGCTGATCACGTTCGGGATAAGTATCTGCGCGAGGCCGAGCTCTGCCTTGACCGTGACCAATGCGAAGATCCCGTTCAGAACGAATAGACCGATATAGAACGTCGCCCATTTCGGCCCCCAGTGCTTGCGCGTCCAAAGTGCGAAAAAGAAGATCGCGGGGCCAATGAAATCGAAAAACAGAACAACACACAGCGCGACTGTGCCGAAGACAAATGTTCCAAAGAAAGGCAGGCCATTCGCCATCAAGTTGGGCAGGTTCATGACGGACCCAATGGCCCATAAGGCCATGAAAACGGAAAGAATTTTCAGTGCCAACGGGATGGGTTTCCAGCCCGTCGGGCGTTCTGATCCGGCAGTCATGATGCTTGAGCCAGGATCGCGCCAAGCTTGTCGATTGCCTGAACCCAGCCACCTTCGCCTGCAGTGCCTGCTGGCACGCCAACGTGGACCATTGTCATCGTCGTTTTTCCGTTATCATCGCTGAGTTCGACGATCACTTCGGTGATGTCAGGATGGCCGGGGGGCATGCCCATCGCTTCGGCGGGAATGATCGTTCCGTTCTCGTCGCACATGCTTTCTGTGTAGACGAGACGGGTCGGGCTGTTCACCTCTTTATAGACGCCCGTAAACCACATGGTCATCGTGCGATCGGGCATTTGCATTTCCATGCAAATCTTGCGGGTCCCGCCTACAACTACGTCCATTTCGGCCACAGGAATCGTCATACCGTTGGGTCCGTACCATTTCTGAAACATCGCGGGGTCGGTCCACATTTGCCAAACGGTCTCAATCGGTGCGTCAAATTCGCGTTGGATTTTCACCCAGTCTTGTTGATCACTCATCGGGGTTTTCCTTTATTGATTGAAGAATGTCGTCCATCGCGTCGAACCGTGCTTCCCAAATAGGACGGTACTGATCTGTCCAAGACGCCACCGCCTGAAGCGGTCCGGTGTTCAGCGTGCAGGGGCGAAATTGCGCGTCGCGTCCGCGTGTGACCAGCCCTGCGGTTTCGAGGACACGGATATGTTTGGAAATGGCAGGCAGGCTCATGTCGTAGGGTTCTGCTAAGGTGTTCACGGTCGCGGGGCCGCGAGCGAGTTGCGCCAAAATTGCGCGTCGGGTCGGATTTGCAAGGGCGGCAAATGCCGCATCAAGTTGATCAGGCGATGTCATTCCACCTTGATAAACTGTATGGTTAATTAAGCAAGTGGTTTATTAATAGACGTGAAGTATTGCTGTACGCCTAAGGCGCGTCAGGTACATTCGTCACAATAAGTTGGGGAAAGGTGGTAGGCCCGGCAGGACTTGAACCCGCAACCAAAGCGTTATGAGCGCTCTGCTCTAACCAGTTGAGCTACAGGCCCCCTGCAGCTTGAGGTATCAGACTCGCCCGATGCGTCAAGGTCGAAAAATCACTCTGAAGCGGGATGCCGAAAACTTGGTGAAGAACAGCGATCATTTCCATCTCTTTATCGGTGATGATGTTGGGGTCGCCGTCGAGATCGGCGAGCGCCACAATGTCAGCTGCTGTTCTGATTTCGATCACAGGTTCTTCTGTTTGGCCTGGCGCCGCGTGCGACGTGGCCGCCCAGAAAAACGGGATGAAAAATGCGGATGCATAGACGAAGCGGGCGAGGGGCTTGAGATGTGTCATGTGTGCATGAACACCTAAAGAGATGAATAGTTCCTTAACCGCGAAAAAAACCTTTCAAACATTTGCGCCGCACGCGTTGTTGGGCTATCGCAGCGTCAAATCCTTGGGGGACATGATATGACCGACAAAACTGGCCTGACTTATGCGGACGCGGGCGTCGATATCGACGCGGGCAATACTTTGGTGGAGCGCATCAAACCTGCAGCGAAACGCACGAAGCGTAGCGGTGTGATGGCGGGTTTGGGCGGCTTTGGTGCTTTGTTCGATCTCAAGGATGCGGGTTACGTTGATCCGGTTTTGGTCGCTGCGACTGACGGTGTTGGTACCAAACTGCGGATCGCGATTGATACGGGCAATGTGGACACGATCGGGATCGATCTGGTGGCCATGTGTGTCAACGATCTGGTCTGCCAAGGCGCTGAGCCATTGTTCTTCCTTGATTATTTCGCGACGGGTAAGCTGGAACTGGATGCGGCTACACGGATCATCAACGGAATTGCTGCTGGTTGTGAAGCCTCTGGCTGTGCGCTGATCGGTGGTGAAACGGCGGAAATGCCTGGGATGTACCATGACGGTGATTTTGACCTTGCGGGCTTTGCAGTCGGTGCGATGGAACGCGGTCATGATCTGCCGCGCGGTGTGGCTGAGGGTGATGTACTGCTTGGCCTCGCGTCGGATGGTGTTCATTCCAACGGTTATTCACTGGTGCGCCGTATCGTTGAGAAAAGCGGGCTGGCGTGGTCAGATGCTTGCCCTTGGGCAGATGGTACGCTGGGCGAGGCTTTGTTGGCCCCTACACGTCTATACGTGAAATCGACGTTGGCTGCTGTGAAAGAGGGCTCCGTGCGCGGGTTGGCCCATATCACAGGTGGTGGTTTGACCGAGAACCTACCGCGTGTGCTGCCAGAAGGTTTGGGCGCTGACATTGATCTGGGTGCATGGGAACTGCCTGCTGTATTCAAATGGTTGGCGGCAGAGGGCGGCATGGCTGAGGCCGAGTTGCTGAAGACGTTCAATTCCGGTCTTGGCATGGTCGTGATTTGCCCAGCTGATCAGGTTGAAACTGCGATGGCCACATTGACCGCAGCCGGTGAAACCGTATCGCAGATCGGCACCGTAACGGCGGGCGAGGGCGTGCGCTACACTGGATCGCTGCTGTGACAAAACGGGTCGCGATCCTGATTTCGGGGGGCGGCTCTAACATGGTGTCGCTGGCCCGCGCGATGACGGGTGACTATCCAGCGCGCCCTTGTTTGGTTCTGTCGAATGTGCCTGATGCAGGCGGTCTGGCTAAGGCTGCTGACATGGGAATTCCGACGGCTGTTGTGGATCATCGCGACTTTAAGGGTGATCGGCACGGTTTTGAAAAAGAACTGCAAATAGCGCTTGAGGCGGCTGATCCAGATATCATCTGTCTTGCCGGTTTTATGCGCATCCTGACGCCTGAATTCACGGCGCAGTGGGCGGGTAAGATGCTGAACATTCATCCGTCGCTCCTGCCGAAATACAAAGGGCTGCACACACATGCCCGCGCGTTAGAGGCAGGTGATACGGTGCATGGTTGTTCGGTGCATGAAGTGAACGGTGAACTCGACGGGGGCCTAGTGCTTGGACAGGCGCGTGTGCCCGTATCAGCGAATGATACGCCTGACGATCTGGCGGCGCGGGTTTTGCCGATGGAACATCAGCTTTATCCTGCTGTTTTGGAGCGGTTTGCGCAGGGTGACCTTACGCCAATCCAACTTGGTGAGGCTTGACCTTTTCAACCCTTCCGTGATCGCCTATCATAAACCACCCAGACTTGGGCGGCATAAAAAGACGGACAAAAAAGAGAACAGCCCACATGAAGACAATCACGACGACTGACGATCTTGCGGCATTCTGTAAAGAGGCTGCAAAACGCGCCTATGTGACTGTCGATACTGAGTTTTTGCGTGAACGCACGTATTATTCAAAACTGTGTTTGGTCCAGCTTGCCTATCAGGATGATGCTGGCAGTGACGCGGTTTTGGTTGACCCGTTGGCGGGTGATCTGTCGCTCGCGCCGCTTTACGATCTGTTCCGCGATCATGGCGTTGTGAAAGTATTCCACGCTGCGCGTCAGGATCTCGAAATTTTCTACGTCGACGAAGGTGTTATTCCGGAGCCGTTGTTTGACACTCAAGTGGCCGCGATGGTTTGTGGGTTCGGTGAACAAGTGGGTTACGAGACGCTTGTCCGTAAGATCGCCAAGTCTGATCTGGATAAATCGTCACGTTTCACCGACTGGTCGCGTCGTCCTTTGACGGATGCACAGGCAAAATACGCGGTCGCTGATGTGACGCATTTGCGGGATATTTACGAATTCCTGTCCGCACAATTGGCCAAATCAGGCCGTGCGAAATGGGTTCAAGAAGAGCTGGGTGTGTTGCAGGACCCGGCGACCTACGAGGCGCATCCGGATGATGCGTGGAAGCGTGTGAAAACGCGGAATAATTCGGGGCGCTTTCTTGGCATCGTGCGCGAACTCGCGCGGTTCCGTGAAGCTTATGCGCAGGAGCGCAACATCCCGCGCAGCCGTGTTTACAAAGACGATGCATTGGTTGAACTCGCATCGACGAAACCGCAATCAGAACAGGATCTTGGCCGGTCCCGCCTATTGCTGCGCGATGCCCGTAAGGGCGATATTGCCCAAGGTATTCTGGACGCTGTAAAAGCGGGCCTTGCGCTGTCGAATGATGAATTGCCGAAGGCGGACACTAGCCGCACGAAGCTGCAGGTGAACCCTGCGATTGCGGATATGCTGCGCGTGTTGCTCAAGTCGAAATCCGAAGGCGAAGGTGTCGCACCCAAACTGATTGCAACGTCATCGGACCTTGATGCTTTGGCGGCAGGGCAGCGCGACATGATCGCGTTGCGCGGCTGGCGCAAAGAAGTGTTCGGGAATGACGCGTTGTTGCTATGTGAAGGCAAGATCGGCCTGAAAGTGGACGGTCAAAAAGTTGTGCCTGTGATGCTGTGATCCCAAGGCTGGACGTTTGCCCGTTCGGCCCCTAGATCAGAGTTATCAAGAGGAGCACACCATGGCGACCGAAGCCTTTGAAGAGATTGCAGAGACATTCGACTTTCTTGACGATTGGGAAGACCGCTATCGTCATGTAATCGACATGGGCCGCGCGATGCCCGCGATGGATGATGCGTTGAAAGTGCCCGCAACGAAGGTCGATGGCTGCGCGTCACAGGTCTGGATTCAGCCGCGTATCGAAGATGGTCGGTTCTATTTTGACGGCGATAGTGATGCGATGATTGTTAAGGGGCTGATCGCGGTTCTTCAGGCGCTTTATACCGGTGTACCCGTCGCGGATGTCGCCGCTGTCGATGCGCATGCAGAGCTTGGCCGCCTTGGTTTGAACGATCACTTGTCGGCGCAAAGATCGAACGGTGTACGTGCAATGATTGAACGTATTCAAACGGTTGCAGTGTCAGCTTAATTCGTTCAACGCAACTGACAGATCACCGTACCCCGTGAACCGACGTTCGAAGGCAAGACCCAAACGGGCTGCGTAGTCTTTTGCTTTGGCTGTGAGGTCCGGATCGTCGATCTGTGCTTGGTAGACCAGTTTAGTGTAGTGCCCGAAGTACATGTCACGCAGGGTATCCGCTCGGTCGGGGTATTTCGCAAAGCCGAGCGGTTCCCAGACGAAAGCGTCGAATTGCCGAACCAGAAAATCGGTCAGGTAGAACGCTGTAATTTCCTCTTTCGCGGCAAAAGCTGCGTTGCCTTCAAAGAAGGAATAGCAATGGGGTCCGTCGAGCATGTCGACGCCAAGTTCTGCGCATGTGGCTTGCAGTAAGCCGCCGGTCCCGCAGTCCGCGTAAACCACAAAGATTTTGGTATAGCTGTCCCGATATTTGCGCACGGCTTCGCGCACGGCGGGTTCTATTTTTTCGGGGTGGTTGTGGTAGATGGCGGGTAGGCATTGCAGATCAAGGTGATCCAGCCCGTTTGCTTCCGTGACCGCCAGAATTTCGCGGGCAAGCGCGCCACAGGCGAGCAGAAGAACCCGCTCACCGTTGTTAGAGGACGTGTTTGGTATCAAGGGACCCGCTGTCGTAGGATCATACGCAAACCGATCGCGCCGATGAGGACGATCGGGATCAGCGTAGATGATGGTGCGATGCTAATCGCAAAGGCCGTGATGGCACCTGCGACGAGCACGGTAAACAGAATGATTGCGAAGACAGTTGTTGGCATATCGTGTCCCCCCCAGGACACGTCAACTATGGCTAGGAATCGCCATGGTTGCAATCAAGTCCTTGCAGTACCTTGATTATGTTTGCGCGCCACGAAGGTTTTTGCCGTTTCAACCGCAACAGCCGCATCACGACAGTAGGCGTCCGCACCGATTGCTTTGCCGAATTCTTCGTTCAGCGGCGCACCACCAACAAGGACGATGTAATCATCGCGGATGCCCTTTTCGACGAGCGTGTCGATAACGACCTTCATGTAAGGCATCGTGGTTGTCAGCAGGGCGGACATCCCGAGGATATCTGGCGATTCCGCTTCCAGTGCTTCCATGTAGGATTCAACGGCGTTGTTGATGCCAAGATCAATGACCTCGAAACCAGCACCTTCCATCATCATACCAACAAGGTTCTTACCGATGTCGTGAATGTCACCTTTGACGGTCCCGATGACCATTTTGCCAACTTGCGGCGCACCTGTTTCGGCCAGAAGTGGTTTCAGGATGAACATCCCGCCCTTCATCGCGTTCGCAGCCAGAAGAACTTCTGGCACAAACAGGATACCGTCGCGGAAATCGTGACCAACGATGGTCATACCGCCCACAAGGGCTTCGGTCAGGATGCGGTAAGGCGCCCAGCCACGTTCGAGAAGGATATTTACGCCTTCTTCGATTTCTTCTTTCATACCGTCGTAAAGGTCGTCGAACATCTGCGCGACAAGGTCTTCGTCGTTCAGTTCAGACAGGATGATATCGTCTTCATCGGACATGATAAGGTCTCCGTGGCGTGTGGCATTTTGCCCTATGCATTTAGTAATGCGATAAGTCGTGAATTTCTATTGAACTTTTCGCGACATCATTATGAACAATCCCGACCTTTTCTTGCGCATGTTCTATATTTGTTCTAGTGAGGGATATGGCAGAGCATCCCATTCAACCCAAACACCGTACGCCTGGCAGGGCAGCGCTATCGAATCCTGACAATCGGTTTGATCGTTTGACGGATGAAGCGGTCGATGACGGCTGGGCGCGTGACGATGAATTGCCTGTACTGCGGACTGTCGTCACGGATGAGGTTCCGCGTCGTGTGATCACCCGCAATACGTCGCCTGATCTGTCATTTGATCGGTCGATCAATCCGTACCGTGGGTGCGAACACGGGTGCATTTATTGTTTCGCCCGCCCGAGCCATGCTTACCTTGGGATGTCCGCTGGTTTGGATTTTGAAACGCAGCTTATGGCGCGTCCTGATGCGCCGCAGGTTTTGGCGCGCGAATTGTCGAAGGCGTCTTATGTGCCGGATACAATCGCGATTGGTACGAACACAGATCCTTATCAACCGATAGAGCGTGATCGGCAGATCATGCGCGAGGTGTTGAAGGTGCTGTCGGCATTCAATCATCCCGTGGCGATTGTGACCAAGGGCACCCTGATTGAACGCGACATTGATATTCTGGCACCGATGGCAGCGAAGGGCCTGTTGCGGGTTGGAATTTCGGTGACAACGCTCGATAATGCGACATCGCGGGCAATGGAGCCGCGCGTACCGTTGCCTGCAGTGCGACTGCGCACAATCCGGCGGCTGACGGATGCGGGGGTTCCTGTGCGGGCGATGGTGTCGCCCGTTGTACCTGCGCTGACGGATCATGAACTGGAAGCGATCGTCACGGCCTGTGCAGATGCGGGCGCGGTTGCTGCGTCGTCGATTGTCCTGCGTTTGCCACGCGAAGTCGCGGGATTGTTTAGCGACTGGGTGACGGAAACCTACCCGGATCGTGCCAATCGCATCATGTCCCGCGTGCGTGAACTGCATGGCGGGAAAGATTACGATCCCGCATTTGGAACCCGAATGAACGGGCAGGGTGAATGGGCCGCTTTGATGAAGCAACGGTTCCGATTGATCACGCGCAAGCTGGGGCTTGATCGCGACCTCCCAAAGCTGCGCAGCGATTTGTTTGCCGTGCCACCCAAGGTCGGGGATCAGATGAATTTGTTCTGACGTCGGTTTTTTCTGCTATCACTTCGTGAGGCTCCGGAAGCATTGGGCCAGTGATCAAGGGAACAGCGCATGATTGATCATATTAGTTTTGGCGTGACCGACTTTGCGCGGTCCGTGGCTTTTTATGATCGCGCTTTTGCGCCTTTGGGTGTGACGCGATTGTTTACCGTCCCGCCTGCACACACCGATGGGGTGCAGGTGACAGGATATGGCGACACCGCCCCATGGTTCTGGATCGCGGAGGAAAACGCGACCAGTGGTATGCTGCATATCGCGCTGCGTGCTTCGGATCGGGCGCGCGTGGATGCGTTTTACGCGGCGGCCTTGGCAGCGGGTGGATCAGATAACGGGGCCCCCGGACTGAGACCGCATTACCATGAAGCGTATTATGGTGCGTTTGTGCGTGATCCGGACGGGCACAACATTGAAGCTGTGTGCCACAATCCGTAAATTTGGTGTGGGCGGCGGGGATTAAGCCCGACGCCGTCCACGACGTGCAGCGCGCACTGGGCCTGCGCCGTCTGTACCATCGGATTCGGAAGAGAACCCGCCAAGTGCGGCAGAGATCGCTTCGAGTGATGGCGTTTCGCCTTTTGGCCGTGTTTCCAGTGCTTCGCGCATGCTGCGCAGGTGCTCTGGCGTCGTCCCGCAGCAGCCACCAATGATCTTTGCGCCACAATCACGCGCCAGCGTCGCGTAATCGGCCATCAGTTCTGGTGTGCCGTCATAATGGATATGACCGTCGTGGAATTTCGGAATGCCAGCGTTGCCTTTGGCAATCAGCGGGAAGGGCGCGTTGATCGACAACCCAAGGATTGTCCGCAGAAGGTCGGACGCGCCAACGCCGCAGTTTGCACCAAAGGCCAGCGGTGCGTTTTCCAGCTTGCCCACCATTTTGGTCATCGCGGAAGATGTGATGCCCATCATTGTGCGACCAGCGGTGTCAAAACTCATCGTGCCACACCACGGCATATCGGCCATTGCGAATGCCTCTGACGCCGCTTTGTATTCTTCGGCCGCACTGATTGTTTCGACCCACAGCACGTCCGCGCCGCCCGCTTTCAGGCCTTCGGCCTGTGCATGGAACATTTCGACCGCCAATTCGTGGGTCAAAGTGCCGCCCATGTCTTTCATGATGTCGCCTGTCGGACCGACGGACCCCGCAACGATCACTTTACGATCCATCGCATCTGCAACGTCGCGGCCCAATTCTGCACCGACTTTATTTAGCTCAAACACGCGGTCTTGCGCATTGTGCAGCTTCAGACGCGACGCGTTGCCCCCGAACGTATTGGTCAGGAAGATGTCAGAACCGGCATGCGCCGCCCCTTCATACAATGCCTTGATCCGGTCTGGATGATCGACGTTCCAGAATTCTGGTGGGTCACCCGCTTCGAGACCCATGTTGAACAGGTTTGTCCCCGTTGCGCCGTCGGCCAAAAGCCAGTCACGTTCGGACAAGAGTGTCGCAAATGCGGTATTCGTCATGGGGAGATGCCTTTTTGGTCAGTCGCGCGCCTGCACGACGGTATCAGGGACGGATGTCACGGGGATCGGCTTGGTTCAAATGAAAAATTTCACTGATCATTATGAGGGATTTAACAGTTCGCGAAAGACGCCCAAATGTACGTGGCAGGGGGCGCTGAACGTGCCAGACGACATGTGCTATGGAGATCATCCATTGCAGCCGTGTCGGTGCCGAATGATACAACGGACGCCACGTGGGTGCAAAGCTTTGTTTGAACTGAACCAGACCTGCCTTCGCGGACCGAAATTTCAGTTGATGTTTGCAGACCGTATCGGCCGTGGGGACCGCGCCAAGCGACAGCATCTTTGCCTCGCTTGTCTTGGCGTCATCAATGACCGCAGCATAGGCCGCATGAATAGCGCCGTTTGGCATGTCTGGTAAGTGTCGGATGACGTCGATTGACCATGTTTTCTGGCGCGTTTGAACCGTTATGAACCCGCATAGCTTTGCACCGTCCCAAATCAGATAGACGCGTTGCTGCCCAATGTAGTCAGGGCAGTAGCGGCCCATTGAATATCCTAATTCGCCGCCATGATGCTGCGCCCACGTTTGCGCGACCTGCGCCATATCACGCAAAGGCAAGGGGCCTTGGTTTGGGATGATCTGCACGCCTGCCTTTGTGGCTTGGGCGATTTTGCGGCGCAACTGGCGCATTTTTGATCCTTCAGCAGTCCATGTTTGGGGATCGATCACCGCGTCGTCGGCGATCCGCCTGACAGCCCAACCGCGTTGTCGAGCCTGTGCTGCGAGCTGGCTGTCTGCTTTGTAGACGGCGCGAAAGCCACCGAGCTTGGTCAGCCAACCTGTCAGGTCGGCGTCGCGTCCTGATGGTTCGATGGCAACGGTACCCAAAAGGTGTTTGCGGACGACCCAGTCTTTGGCACCGATCTGTTTCAGCTGTGCCCCTTGCCGGCAGAGGTCGCTAATTGGTGCGTCTGTCGTTCCGGTGGTGCGACTTCGGTTCCAGTGCACAACGGCAAGGTATACGCCAGCTGCGATGGCAGGGATCAGATAGTAAACAACGCGAAAGGCGAGGATTGCGGCCAGCGCGTCTGCTTCCGTGATCGTTGGGATAAACGCCAGCAAGCAGAGGTCGAAAGCGCCAAGCCCGCCGGGTGCATTGGAAATCAGACCTGCGCCGAGCGCGACAATATAGGCGGCCACTACGGGGGCGAGCAGGCTCAGTGATGCGTCTGGAACTAGGGCCCACAGCGCCAGGCCTGCAAACCCCATATCTAGTGCGGACAGCTTCAACAGTCGACCCGCGTCTTTGCGATACATCGCAATCCTTGCGGTGAAACGGGTGGCAATGAACGGGGCCAAAGCAGCGCAGATCGTGATCCCCCACAGCACAGGCATTAACGGAAGAATGCCGATCCAGACTGCAGCACCTAATCCCAAGACAGCCCAGCAGGTTAGGAAAGACAGGCTCACGCCCACGGTGATCGCGGTTGTTGTCTTGAACCCCAGCCCGGGCAATAGATGCCAGCGGACGAACGTGCTGGTTACTGTTCCAGCGCCAATTGTCTGGCCGATTGCGATGGCTGCCATGCCGGTGCGGCGGGCTTTGGCGTCGGGAACGTCGGTGCCGAAACGTTTGTGCCAAACGGCATCGTAGCGGCCCACGGCCATAAAACTGCACAGTGTCGCAACAGATGCCAAACCCCATTGCCACGGAGCGATAGCATGAAAGGTTGCCAGCAAGTCTTCCGTTGGGATAGCGGCGATCTGTTGCCATAGGATCGCGCCACATATGGCCATCACAGCCAGCGCTAAGACGCTTTTCGCCGCCCGCTTGGATGAAATGAATGGTGTTTGCATATGTCGCCCCGAACCGCTGTTGTCGCTGTTCAGAGGTAAATGTGGGTCGTTAATGGGGCATGAAAAATGGCGCTGCCCATGCGGGGCAACGCCATTGTTTGTTCATCATATTTAATCAGAAGTTGAGAAGACTTTTCTTAAACTTCGTCAACGAGCTGTGCTTTGGCTTCTGCCATCAGCTCTTCCATTTTTGCGCGAATTGTCGCTTCGTCGGCTTTATCGCCGAGATCGCCGGATACTTTGCGGAAAACGTCTTCGTGACCGGCTTCTTCAAAATCCGACTTCACCACTTCGCTGGCATATGCCGCCGCGTCGTCACCGTCTTTGCCCAGCAAACCTGCGGCCCAAAGTCCAAGAAGTTTGTTGCGGCGTGCGTCCGCTTTGAACTGCATTTCTGCGTCATGTGCGAATTTGTTTTCAAATGCGTTTTCGCGGTCTTTCATGCTGGACATTGGTGTCCCTCCGAGTGGTTCGAATTACGTTATGTATGATATGACGTCAGGTAGGCTTGCTCGCAAGGGGGGCTTGGCTTATGAGGCGCGCTATGACGCACCCTGCTGCGGGGTGTGACTTGAGGATATTCGGCATGGCACGTCGCAAACTGGTTTACGAAGGCAAAGCAAAAATTCTGTACGAAGGCCCAGAGCCGGGCACGTATGTTCAGTATTTTAAGGACGATGCCACCGCTTTTAATGCTGAAAAGAAAGCCGTGATCGAAGGTAAAGGCGTGTTAAATAACCGCCTTTCCGAATATTTCATGAACGGGTTGACCCAGATCGGTGTCCCCACACATTTTATCAAACGCCTGAATATGCGCGAACAATTGATCCGCCAGGTTGAGGTCATTCCTTTGGAAGTGATCGTGCGCAACTTTGCCGCAGGGTCCATGGCCAAGCGTCTGGGTCTGCAAGAAGGCATGGCGCTGCCGCGTCCGATTGTCGAATTTTCCTACAAAGACGATTCTCTTGGTGATCCGCTGGTCCCTGAAGAATACATCGCGGCCTTTGGTTGGGCATCTCAGCAAGAGATGGACGATATCGTGAGCATGGCGTTGCGCGTCAATGACTTCCTGTCTGGCACGATGTACGGTGTTGGGATCAAGCTGATCGACTTCAAAATCGAAATCGGCCGCGTATTTGACAGTGAATTCCCACGTTTGGTTGTCGCCGACGAGATCAGCCCTGATAGCTGCCGTCTGTGGGACATCGAAAGCGGTCAGAAGCTGGACAAGGACGTGTTCCGTCAGGATCTGGGCGATTTGGCTGATGCTTACACCGAAGTTGCCAAGCGTTTGGGCGTTTTGCCATCCAACGTGACCCACGCCCCAACAAAACCGACACTCATCAACTGAAACGGCCCTGCCGTTTGAGATGACATAGACAGATGAAATAAAGGACCCGCCGATGAAAGCCCGTGTACATGTGATGTTGAAAAACGGTGTTTTGGACCCGCAGGGGGCTGCAGTGAAGCACGCGCTTGGTGCGTTGGGGTTTGCTGGTGTTGAAGATGTCCGTCAGGGCAAAGTGATCGAGCTGGAACTGGCGGATGGCACTTCAGAAGCCACAATTGGCGAGATGTGTGAAAAGCTGCTCGCGAACACTGTGATCGAAAGCTACCGCGTCGAGGTGCTCTGATGCGCGCTGCCGTTATTGTTTTTCCGGGGTCGAACTGCGATCGGGATATGGCTGTCGCTTTGAAAGCGGCGGGCGCGGATGTCAGCATGGTGTGGCACAAAGATGCCGCCTTGCCTGAGGGTGTTGATCTGGTTGCTGTACCGGGTGGGTTTTCGTTTGGCGATTACCTGCGCTGTGGCGCGATTGCCGCCCAAAGCCCTGTGTCCCGAGCCATTGTGAAACACGTTGAACGCGGTGGGTATGCCCTCGGTGTCTGTAACGGGTTTCAGGTTCTGACAGAGACGGGTTTGTTGCCGGGTGCTTTGATGCGCAATGCCGGCCTGAAGTTTCTGTGCAAAACTGTTGGCCTTCAGGTCGCGACTGCAAATTCCGCTTTCACCGAAGGGTATGCCGCAGGCGATGTCGTTGATTATCCAATCGCGCATCACGACGGCAATTACACGACGGACCCAGAAACGCTGGCTGCACTGAAAGACCAAGACCGGATTGCGTTCACCTATGCGCAGAACCCGAACGGGTCACTTTCCGACATCGCGGGCGTCTTATCCGAGAACCGTCGCGTGCTGGGCATGATGCCGCACCCGGAACGTGCTGTTGATGCTGCACACGGTGGCACGGACGGCAAAGCGTTGTTCACGGGGCTGCTTGGGCAATTGACCGCCGCGTGAAGCGACGGTTGCTTGTGAGACGGTATGGCTCGGCCTAGACTGGCGTTCATGACGCAAGCTGCTGCCGCACCTAAGACAAAAAGATCCGACCGCTGGTTTTTCCGCATTGCCGTTGTTGGCGTGTGTTTGCTGGCGGTTGTGGTCATTACAGTCACGAACAGTCTGTTGACCCAACGCTTCACGGCGAGCACAAACACGCGCGCCGAAGTCCGGTTGACTCTATACGTCGCCAGTCTGATGAGCGAGCTGCAGCGCAATTCCATCGTGCCGCAGCTTTTGGCGCGTGATCCAGAGCTGACGACGGCTTTGCAAGATCGCAATTATTCCTTGTCCACCCAGCGCCTGTTGTCGTTTGTTGACGAAATCGGTGCGGCGTCTTTGATGCTGTTGGACCGCGATGGCCGCACGGTTGCGGCGACGGATCGCAACAAAATCGCAGAAATCCACAAAACAGAGCCGTATTTTGTGAATGCCCTGCGGAGCAATACAACCACCTTTACCGTCACAGAACGTGACGAAGGCGGCTATATTTTTGTCTATTCCCGCAAAGTCGAAGCGGCCGGTACCGTTTTGGGCGTGATCACCGTTGAGGTCGACATGGCGAAGCTGGAACGCGGTTGGGCAGGGGTGTCTGACGCTGTTTTTGTGACCACCAGTCAGGGCGAGATTATACTTGCGACAGAACCGCGTTGGCGGGGTTTGCAAGAAACGGATGCACTGGCGCGTCAATCGGCCCCGTCCGCGATCCAGCGTGCGTTGCAAGCGACCCAAGATTGGGCTGATCCGCCGATTGATATCTATCTGGGGGGCGAGGCCGTTCTGCGCCGCGAAATCCGCGTGCCGTTCCAAGGCTGGCGCATGGTCAGTTTCACAACTTACAGTTCGGTCCGCGAAAAGGTGAACGGGGTTCTGGCGCTCGAAGTCATGGGATTCGCGATCCTGTTGGCGCTAATGTTCTGGCTGTCGAACCGCCAGACGACGTCACGGCTGATCTTTTTCCAACGCGAGTCGGCAGAGTTGCGCGCACTGAACGCAAGGCTACAGCGAGAAATTGCCGAACGCGAAAAGGTCGAAAAGACCCTGGAAGTGGCCGAACAAACGCTTGCGCAATCGTCGAAATTGGCAGCACTCGGCGAGATGTCGGCGGCCGTGTCGCACGAGTTGAACCAGCCGCTGGCCGCGATGAAGACATACCTCGCAGGTGCCCGTCTTTTGCTGCAACGCAAACGCCCTGATGAGGCGCTGTCATCCTTCCAGCGGATCGATGATTTGATCGACCGAATGGGTGCGATCACGCGTCAGCTGAAATCTTACGCCCGCAAAGGTGCCGATGCCTTTGAACCCGTTGATACAAGGGCCGCGGTGTCGTCTGCGCTTGCGATGATGGAACCGCAATTGAAAACCCGCGACGTCGATATCACCCGCACTTTGCCGTCTGAACCGGTGATGATCATGGGCGACAGGCTGCGTCTGGAACAAGTGATTATTAACCTGCTGCGTAATGCGCTGGACGCCACCAAATTGTCCGATGATCCGGCGATTGAAATCATCCTTGCCGCTGGTGACACCGTTAGTTTGACGGTCCGTGATAACGGGCAGGGGATTGATGACTTGGATGAATTGTTCGAACCATTCTACACCACAAAAGAGCCGGGTGACGGCGTGGGCTTGGGGCTTGCGATCTCTTCCGGGATCGTAAACGACCTAGGCGGACGGCTGACTGCGCGCAATGCAGTGGCCGGGGGGGCTGTTTTTGAGGTGCAGCTCCCTATCTATAAAGAACACGTTGCTGCGGCAGAATAAGGAATGATCCGATGAACAAGGCTATGAAGATTGCCATTGTGGATGATGAAAAAGATATGCGGCAGTCGATTTCCCAGTGGCTTGCGCTGTCTGGATTCGACACCGAAACATACGCCAGCGCCGAAGATGCGCTGAAAGGCCTGTCGCCTGATTTTCCGGGGATCGTTGTCAGTGACATCAAGATGCCGGGCATGGACGGGATGCAGTTTCTGAAGAAACTGAAGGGCGTCGATAGCAGCCTGCCTGTGATTATGATCACCGGCCACGGCGACGTTCCGATGGCTGTTGAGGCGATGCGCGTTGGTGCGTTTGATTTCTTGGAAAAGCCGTTCAACCCTGACCGGATGACGGAACTGGCAAAACGGGCAACGACGGCACGCCGTTTGACGTTGGACAACCGTGCGCTGCGCCGCGAATTGTCTGATGGGACCGCGATTATCAAGAAACTGATTGGTCAGTCGCCTGTGATGGAACGTCTGAAGGAAGACATTCTTGATCTGGGCCAGGCCGACGGCCACGTGTTGATCGAAGGCGAGACTGGGACAGGCAAAACGCTGGTTGCCCATGCCCTGCACGCTGTTGGTGCGCGTGCGTCCAAGACGTTTAGCCTGATTTCATGTTCTGCCTTTGACGAAGACAGTCTTGGCCGCCGACTATTTGGTCCTGCCGATGAAGGCGAACCGATCCCCGCGATTGAAGCCGCCCGTGGTGGCACATTGGTGCTGGAAGACGTTGAAGCGTTGTCGGACAAACTGCAGGCCCGTCTTCTGACCGCCATTAACGAGCAGGGCACGCCTGCCGAAACGCGCATTGTCGCGATTTGTAATCTGCAAGAGCAGGACAAGACCTGCGAAAGCGTTCTGCGGCCTGATTTGTTCTATCGCCTTGCTGCCCTGCGGATCACAGTCCCACCACTGCGCCAGCGCGGCGAAGATATTTTGACGTTGTTCACACGTCTGGGCGAACAGTTCGCTGATGAATACGGTTGTGACGCGCCAGAGGTGACAGCACAAGAAGCCGCACAGCTATTGCAGGCGCCTTGGCCGGGCAATGTGCGTCAGTTGATCAACGTGGCAGAACGGGCCGTGTTGCAGAACCGCCGTGGGTCTGGGTCAATTGCATCGCTTTTGATGTCGGACACCGAAGAAATGAAGCCGGTGATGACGACTGAAGGCAAGCCGCTGAAAGAGTTTGTCGAAGCGTTCGAGCGGATGCTGATCGACAACACGATGCGCCGCCACAAAGGCTCTATCGTTGCGGTCATGGATGAACTCTGTCTGCCGCGCCGGACGTTGAACGAAAAAATGGCGAAATACGGGCTGCAACGGTCTGATTATCTGGCTGCGTAAAGCGCACACATTTGAACTCTGTAAACACCTGTCGTAGCTTCTGCCGCGACAGGTGTTTTATTTTGGGGTGTGTGATGCGGAAAGTTGTGAGTTTGATTGCGTTGGCGGCTCTTGCAGCTTGTGGTGGGACTGGCAGTGGTCGCGCTTATCTGGGCGGCATCATTGAGGAAGTAGACATCAACGGCAACTTTGTCGGCGTACCACCTGAAGATGTGCAGATCGTGCGCGACGGCGTCAACGCTGTGGCGTTTGGTTTTTCGCGTGGGCTGGATGCGACGGTCGTAGGAAACTCTTACCAAGCCTCATCGGGGGACACGGGTAACTTCGGCGTTGCAGGTATCGTGCCGGGATATGATGTGGGCGAACCGATCTTGTCCGGATCAGCATCCTTAACAGGTGACTACGCCTTCACAAAAATCACAGGGTACGAAGATACGCCAAATGCCGCGAATTGGACCGAAGAAGAATTTGCAGGTTTCATGACGGCAACAATCACCTTTGACCGTGAAGAGGCGGATATTTCCGATCCGGAAGACCCTAGCACAGCCGGTGACGTTGATGTTTACCAGAACGACATGATCCTCACTGGTGAATCTGTCGATGGACGCTTTGTCGTCGAAGAGTCGCGCATTTATGATTTGTTGAACCAACGTGATCTGTCTGCGCCGTCTGTCGTCTCGGACCTGAACATCACAGTCGATGGGCAGGCACTATCACCGCGTAACGAAGTCGTTGCAGGCCAACGTGGTGTGGTCGCCGCGTTTGCCGGATCACAAGATAATACAATCATAACGGGTGGCTTCGTTTTGGGGCGCGACAACTGATCCGCCTTACTTATCTTGCGGATTAACATGCGATTTCGGTCATCTACGTCGATCTACACTTGTTTTCGGGCATGTAAGTGACCTATGTATAAGGAACGGGAGTGCCACGAGAAGGATCGTTGTGACCCCGGTGAGATTCTCTGACAGCGTCGCGCGGCGAATACGCCCCCCGAATGATGATCAGCTGATTTGGCGGAAACGCCATATATAACGCCTAGGGCGAGAGATCACATCAACCGCTAGGCCTTGAATGGGTGTCGCGAAACCGCGACGCTGGAGACCAACGCGATGCAAAGCGCGCCAGATACAGGCTACGACGCACGCGCCCCGAGGGGCCGCGACGACGCCTACGCGCACATCGCCAACATCAGACACATCACAGGCGCGTCTGCCCCACCGGGGCGGCGCGATTTGTCGTGTGCGAACGGACAATATGCCAAAGAAAATGCTAATCGATGCAACACACGCGGAAGAAACCCGCGTTGTTGTCGTAGACGGAAACAAAGTAGAGGAGTTTGATTTCGAGAGCCAGTTCAAGCGTCAGCTTGCTGGGAACATCTATTTAGCCAAAGTGACACGGGTTGAACCATCGTTGCAGGCTGCTTTTGTTGACTACGGTGGGAACCGTCACGGTTTCCTCGCGTTCTCTGAAATCCACCCTGACTATTACCAAATCCCTGTGGCTGACCGTGAAGCGTTGATCGCTGAGGAAAAAGCCTATGCCGAAAGCCTGAAGGCTGAAGCGGAAGCGCAGGACGAAGAAAAGCCAAAACCAAAACGTCGCCGCCGTAGTCGTGCCAAAGCGTCCGAGACTGTATCTGATGATGCAGTGGCAACGGCCGAAGTTGCGTCAGACGATACCGGCGCAGAAGTCGCTGGCATGGAAACCATTGATCTGGAGGAAGGCGACGAAGGGTCGTCTCCGATGGAATTGGTCGCGGAAACGCCTGTTGAAACGCCGTCTGCTGATGATGATGCAGCGACTGGTGACGCGGACGCAGCAGTAGTGTCAGAAGATGCACCGGCAGAAGTCGGTGAAGAGGCCGCGGATGACGCATCCTCTGACGATGAAGATGACGCGCCGAAAGGCAAAGACGCCACGTCCAAAGACGACAGCATCGAAAGCGTCGCTGAAGAAGACGACACCGACGAAGTTCGTCCTGTGCGTAAGCCACGTCCAAAACGCTATAAAATTCAGGAAGTGGTAAAAGTTCGCCAAATTCTGTTGATTCAAGTTGTGAAAGAAGAACGCGGCAACAAGGGCGCTGCCCTGACGACTTACTTGTCACTGGCGGGTCGTTATTGCGTTCTGATGCCAAACACTGCGCGTGGTGGTGGCATTTCCCGCAAGATCACAAACGCTGCCGACCGTAAGAAGCTGAAAGAAATCGCGAATTCCATGACCGTGCCCGATGGGGCAGGTTTGATCATCCGGACTGCGGGGTCCCAGCGGACCAAGGCCGAGATCAAACGCGATTACGAATACTTGCAGCGTATGTGGGAACAGATCCGCGAACTGACGATGAAATCTATCGCCCCTGCGAAGATTTACGAAGAAGGCGATCTGATCAAACGGTCGATCCGTGATCTGTATAACAAAGACATCGACGAAGTGATTGTCGCGGGCGACGAAGGCTACAAAACAGCCAAGACGTTCATGAAAATGATCATGCCGTCCCATGCCAAGAACGTGAAGCATTACAGTGAGCAACTGCCGCTGTACGCGCGCTATCAGGTGGAAACCTATCTCGGCGGTATGTTCAATCCGACGGTTCAGCTGCCATCTGGCGGTTACATCGTGATCGGGATCACTGAGGCGCTGGTTGCGATCGACGTGAACTCTGGCCGTGCGACCAAAGAAGGCTCGATCGAGCAAACAGCGCTGAAGACCAACCTTGAAGCGGCCGATGAAGTGGCCCGTCAATTGCGTCTGCGTGACCTTGCTGGTCTGATCGTGATCGACTTCATCGACATGGACGAACGCCGCAACAACATCGCCGTTGAAAAGCGGATGAAGGACAAGCTGAAAACAGACCGCGCCCGTATTCAGGTCGGTCGGATTTCCGGCTTTGGTCTGATGGAAATGTCGCGTCAGCGTCTGCGTCCGGGTATGCTGGAAGCAACAACGCAGATGTGTTCGCATTGTCACGGGACAGGTCTGCTGCGGTCTGACGACAACGTATCGCTGTCGATCCTGCGTGCCTTGGAAGAAGAAGGCACACGCGGTCGGTCGAAAGAAGTTCTGGTACGTGCGCCGATTGCGATTGCTAACTTCCTCATGAACGGCAAACGCGAGCATATCGGCGATATCGAAGCCCGCCACGGCATGTCCGTGCGGATCGAATGTGATATGTCACTGACATCGCCCGACTTCGCGATTGAGAAGTTCAAGACAGCGACACGTGTCGTGCCGGAAGCGGCCGCACCAGTTGTCGGATCATCCGTGATCATGGACGACGATGACGATCTCGAGCTGCTCGGTATGACTGACGAGGACGAAACAGAGGTAACTGCAGAGGCAGAGACTGAAACGTCGACTGAGGATCAACCAAAACGCAAACGTCGTCGGCGTCGTCGGCGTCGGGGTGGCGGCGGAAACGCGGATGGCCAGAACGGCGAGACGCAAAACGCTGAAGGGCAAACCGAAGGCACGACTGACGGGGAAGCTAAACCTGCGGATGCGCCGTCAGAAGATGCTGAAACGGTCAACGACGATGCTGCTGAAGCGCCTGTGGCTGAGGGTGACGCAGAGGTAAAAGAGAAACCGAAGCGGACACGCACGCGCAGGTCGCGTAAGAAGGTTGAAGAACCAGTTGCGGCAGACGCACCAGTTGCAGAAGAAACTGCTGCGGCGGAAAACGCACCAGCCGAGGTTGCGACGACTGAGGCGGCACCGGCTGAAGAGCCGGTTGCGGAAGAAAAGCCAAAGCCAAAACGTCGGAGCCGTGCAAAGAAGGCGGCACCAGTGGCGGAAGAGGCCGCGACCGAAGAGGTGGCAGCGACTGAAGATGCGCCAGCCGCTGAAGAAAAGCCAAAACCGAAGCGGCGGTCTCGGGCGAAAAAGCCTGCGGTAGTAGTTGCGGAAGAAGCGCCAGCCGCTGAGGCACCAGTTGAGTCGGAAGAAGCACCGGCGACTGAAGCGCCAAAGGCTGAAGCCCCCGCCGAGCCAGCAGCGGCTGAACCCGCGCCTGCGCCAGAGCCCACACCGGAACCGGCACCCGAGCCAACGCCAGAGCCGGTTGCTGAGACCAAGGCCGATGAGCCCGAAAAACCAAAGCGTAAAGGCTGGTGGTCATTGGGCCGCTAAGACATAGAAAAGGGCCGTCGCATCATGCGGCGGCCCTTTTTCTCTATGTGAACGGCTACGGAATGTGCGATTCTCGAAAAAGCGCTACGGCCCGTCCGCGATCTGCTGATCCCCGAATCGATCCGTTTAAAGCCGCGCTGCGGCCTTCGGTTATTCAGGGGAAATCGTCACTTGCGGCGGATGATGAACGTTAGCACGCCGTCGGCATCGTTTTGATCAAGCAGGGTATGACCCGCCTCAGCGCAGAAATGCGGTACATCGATCACTGCAGCAGGGTCGTCCGCGACCATTTCCAGAACGGCGCCAGAGGCCATACCAGACAGGCGTTTACGGGCTTTCAGGACCGGCAACGGACACAGCAATCCGAGCGCATCAAGAGTGTGATCAGGTGTTGTCATATCAGGCAGGTAGGGCCGATGTTTCAAAGAGTCCACAGACTTGTGACGATCTGCGTCGTGACGCCGCCGCATTCCCCGCGTAGGGAAGGGGTAAGGAGACCGAATTCCAATGCTCGAAGCTGATCTGATCCTAGACGCCACGCTTTTGCCTGCGATTATCATTGCGATGTCTGCGGGCCTGTTGTCGTTTTTATCACCCTGCGTTTTGCCAATCGTGCCGCCATATCTGGCCTACATGGGCGGCGTGTCGATGGGCGAGATGGACGAAGATCGCGCGGCGCGGCGGCGGGTTCTGTTAGCGGCCGCATTTTTCGTTTTAGGGCTTTCGACGGTTTTTCTGCTGCTTGGGTTCGCGTTTTCCGCGCTCGGGCGCACGTTCCTGCAATTCCAAGATTGGTTCTTGTTGATCGCGGGTATCGTCGTGATGATTTTCGGGGCGCATTTCGTGGGCGTCTTCCGGATTGGTTTTCTTGATCGCGAGGCCCGCGTGGATATTGGCGACAAGGGTGGATCCGCCATGGGCGCCTACATTCTTGGTCTTGCCTTCGCGTTTGGCTGGACACCTTGTCTGGGGCCGATCCTTGGCACCATCCTTGGGCTCGCTGCGTCTGAGGCGGATGTTGCGCGTGGCACGGTTCTGCTGGCTTTCTACGCGCTTGGCCTTGGTATTCCGTTTCTGCTGGTTGCTGCGTTTTTCCCACGTCTGAAAGGCGTGATGGGCTGGATGAAGCGCCATATGGGCCGGATCGAGCGGACGTCTGGCCTATTATTGTGGACGGTTGGCCTGATGATGATCACGGGTCAGTTCGCTGCGATGAGCTATTGGATGCTGGAAGCTTTCCCTGCCTTAGCCAACTTCGGCTAAAAGGCTTATTATCGGCACAGTTTCCGGTTATGCTGTCGAAAACGCCGAGCAGCATATCAGGCAGCACATGACGAGTACCACAGGTTCACAACAGGTTCAGCGCCGACGAGTGTTCTACATTCCTGGCTATGATCCTATTCATCCGCGCAGGTATCGCGAACTTTACCGCAAAGAAGGGGCTGCCCAAGCCCGGATTTCCGGCTATGACATAGGCATTACGCCAAAGCTGAAATCGAAAACCTTCGGGTGGCACGCTGAGGCCGAGATTGACGGTCAAAAAACGTCTGCCGACATTGATGTGCTAATTTGGTCCGACATTGTGCGCGACAGTATGTCCAACACGATCCCCGCCACCTACTGGCAGCTCATCCGGACCGCATGGACCTACATCGCAACAGGCGCGTTAGGCCGGTTGATGAAGATGCGTAAGGGGCCGGTGATTGCGGCGCTGTATCCGGTTGGGATGTTGATTTTGCAGCTTTTTCTGGCAGTCGTCATCGCCTTTTGGGTGCGTTTCGTTTGCGGCCGTATCTTGGGCGTCTTGGCATTTCAAGGATTGGGATTTGCGCCGAGTCCAACGTTCTCAATCTCTTTTCTCATTACGAGTTGGGTGGTTGGACTTTGGATCGGGCTGAAGGTGCTTAAATGGTTTAAAGCGAAAGACGGCAAATTTTTCGCATATTATCTGATGCACGATTATTCCTATTCGGCGAAATGGCGGGGTGCGAATCCGGCACCACTGGAAGCCCGTATCGCAGCGTTTGGTGATCAAATCGCTGCGGCCTTTAACGATGACGTGGAGGAAGTCCTTGTTGTCGGCCATTCATCCGGCGCGCATCTAAGCGTTTCGATCCTTGCCGATTTGATCCGCGCGGGCAGAGTGCCTTTGGATGGTCCTCGGTTAGCGTTTCTGTCGCTGGGGCAAGTTGTCCCGATGGTGTCGTTCTTGCCAGAGGCCAAGCGCCTGCGCGCTGACTTGGCCTATCTTAGTGCCCGAGACCGGCTAACGTGGGTCGATGTGACAGCGCCCGGTGATGGTTGCGCCTTTGCGCTATGTGACCCTGTGGCGGTGTCAGGTGTGGCGCCGACGGATAAGAAATGGCCGCTGGTGGTGTCTGCAGCCTTTACCCAAACACTGAAGCCTGAGACGTGGAAGGCGTTACGGTGGCGGTTCTTTCGGCTGCATTTCCAGTATCTTTGCGCCTTCGACAATCCGGGCGATTACGACTATTTCCAGATCACTTGCGGGCCAGTGACCTTGGCTGACCGCTACAAAGATCGCGCGGCATCCAAGAGCCGGATTGAGACGCCTTTGTCAAAATACACAAGCACATCATGACCTTGCCACCCAAACCTAAATCGCGGCCTGATCGTGTGTCGCTGTGGCAGTATATGAAATTGTTCCGCGCCGATATTCTGTCGGCGCAGCCTGCAAAGCTTTATCGTGCATGGATGGCTGAGTTTAAGACGCCGTTCTTTCGCAGTTATCTGATCAACGATCATAGCTTGATCAAACGCGTGCTGAACGAACGGCCGGATGATTTTCCGAAGTCGGATCGCATTGGTGCTGGCTTGCGGCCGTTGCTTGGTAATTCGGTGTTTCTGACAAATGGTGACGTTTGGAAACGGCAGCGGCGGATCATTGATCCCGCGTTTGAAGGTGGGCGGCTACGCGATACGTTTCCGGCGATCTGGGCGGCAGGGGAAGCCGCTGTTGCGCGGATGGCGCCACATGCCACGAATACGCCGTTTGAAATTGAACCGGAAACAAGCCACGCCGCCGCGGATGTCATTTTTCGAACCTTGTTTTCGATCCCGATTGAAAACGAGATCGCATCAGAGGTGTTCGATAAGTTCAAATCGTATCAGCGCACCCAACCAATCTTGAACCTTGCAGCCTTTGTACCGGGGCCGTCGTGGATGCCGCGTTTCTTCCGCAAGGACACGAAAGAGTCCGCAACGGCCATTCGAAAGCTGATCACGAAACTGACCCAAGATCGATTGGATGACATTCAAAGCGGCAACGTACCTGATGATTTAGCGACGAAAATCATGACGACGGCCGATCCCGAAACGGGCGAGAAATTTGATGTCGAAGAAATGGTGGATCAGGTCGCGATCTTCTTTCTGGCGGGACACGAAACTAGCGCATCTGCCTTGGCATGGACACTTTATCTGTTGGCGATGTATCCCGAATGGCAGGATAAGATCGCGGAAGAAGCCGCTGAAATGACATCGGAATTTTCGCAACTTTCAACTTTGAAACATACGCGGGACGTGTTTCGCGAAGCGCTGCGCCTGTATCCACCGGTGCCAATGATGGTCCGCGAGACAACAAGGCCCGAAACGTTCCGTGGGCGGTCCGTGAAACCGGGTGCGCAGGTTGTTGTGTCACCGTGGCATCTGCATCGCCAATCGCGGCTTTGGGACAATCCGGATGCATTCGATCCGGCCCGATGGGGGACTGAAAACGGGAAATCCTGCCAAAGAGAGGCCTATTTGCCGTTCTCAGCTGGCCCCCGTGTGTGTACCGGTGCCGGTTTTGCGATGATTGAGGGCGTTGTGTTGCTCGCGCAATTGGTACGTGCGTATCGGTTTGAAATCGCCGAAGGACGTGTTCCCGTGCCCGTCGCACATTTGACGGTCCGTTCGAAGGACGGAATATGGCTGCGATTCGTGCCGCGCTAAATGTGATTGTTGCCGACGTTGTGACAATCGCGATCTGGACGCGCGTTCGTGTCGAAAGCGCAAACTGAGCAATTTGTCTAATATTTGTGTCGATCGTCCATTATTGTTATTTAATTTCCAATGCTTACGCTGATTAACCCTTTGTTAATGTACCCGATAATAGACTGTGAAATGCGTCGAAAAGGTGCGTTTTTGTCAGAAGCGCGACACAGTGTGTGTGTTGGGATGGGTAGGAATTGAATGATGTTTGGACAGTCTTCAGAAAGCGTAATGGGAAAAATGGTTGGTTTACGGGCGCGTCTACGCGCGATTGGTGCACCTTCGGAACATACGCTGTACGCACGTAAGGCGGCTGCACTCCATAAAGGTCGGTCAACGACCGTTCCTGCGTCGGCGCGCGATGGGCGCCGTACAAACGCCCGCCTTGAGCACGACAGTGCATCTCTAATCCGCAAGGGTCTTTATTCTGGTACGCGGTCCTGAACGTCCTTTAGGACAAATACACGGATCGCTGACGCGAGCCCGATATCGCCCCGCTGTGCATCAATTTCACGGGCCAAGTCGTTAATCGGCTGACCACGCCGCGCGGCAATCTGGCGAAATGCGTTCCAAAAGATATCTTCTAGTGACACGCTCGTCCTGTGACCTGCTAATGTCAGGGACCGTTTGACGGGCCGACCTGTGAGTACGTCATTCATCATCGAATTTCAGCGCATCTAACCGCGCAGAGGCTTGTTTTGATTGGGTAACCTCAAGCAGGCGTTGTGCTTTGCTTTGCCCGAACTTCACGGAATTCGCATCGGCGCGCAGTTTCTTTTCGGTGCGCGCTTTGTCTTTACGGACCTTGTTGAGGTTAATCGGCGTTGTCATGGTGTCTCTGTCATAAATGAAAAACGCGCGCCGTGATAGCAGGGCGCGCGCTTGAAAACTTATATTGGAAGGCGCTTACTTTGGCCCGATCATATCCTCGGGGCGCACAACCTTTTCAAAGGTTTCTTCGTCCACAAAGCCTAGCTTGATCGCTTCTTCTTTTAGTGTGGTGCCGTTCTTGTGCGCCGTCTTCGCGACAGTCGTCGCGTTGTCGTAGCCGATGGTCGGCGCGAGTGCTGTCACAAGCATAAGTGATTCACGCATCAGTTTTTCGATGCGGTCTTCGTTGGCTTTGATGCCAGATACGCAGTTGTCAGTGAAGGCAGAGGATGCGTCACCGATAAGCTGCATAGATTGCAATACGTTATAGGCCATCATTGGCTTCATGACATTCAGTTCAAAGTGGCCCTGTGAACCAGCGAAACCGACTGCGGCATCGTTACCCATGACGTGCGCACAGACCTGCGTGATCGCTTCGACCTGTGTTGGGTTCACTTTGCCCGGCATGATGGACGAGCCAGGTTCGTTTTCAGGCAACATCAATTCGCCGAGGCCGCAGCGCGGGCCAGAACCCAGCATACGGATGTCTGCTGCGATCTTGTAAAGGCTGGCAGCGACAGTTTTCAACGCGCCAGACATTTCGACAAGGGCGTCGTGACCTGCAAGTGCTTCGAATTTGTTCGGCGCAGTCACAAACGGCAGACCCGTAATCGCCGCCATTTCGGCAGCGACGGTTTCACCCCAACCTTTTGGTGTGTTCAGGCCGGTGCCGACGGCTGTGCCGCCTTGCGCAAGTTCGTAGATCGCGGGAAGAGCGGCTTTGATGCGGCGGATGCCCATAGCAACCTGGTGAACGTAGCCGGAGAATTCTTGGCCCAATGTCAGCGGTGTTGCGTCCATTGTATGGGTCCGACCAATCTTGATGATGTGGTCGAATTCCTGCTGTTTCTGCTCCAGTGCCGCGTGCAGTTTAGCAAGACCCGGTAGCAACACGTCATGCGCTGTGGTCGCCACGGCGATGTGCATGGCTGTCGGGAATGTGTCGTTAGACGACTGGCCCATGTTGCAATGATCGTTCGGGTGTACCGGGTCTTTGGACCCGATTTCGCCGCCCAAGATTTCAATCGCGCGGTTTGAAATAACTTCGTTTGCGTTCATGTTCGACTGTGTGCCGGACCCTGTTTGCCAAACGACAAGCGGGAAGTGATCGTCGAGCTTGCCAGCCACGACTTCGGATGCCGCTTCGATCATCGCGTCGGCCAGTTTCGCATCCAGCTTGCCGCGTTCTTTGTTCGCCACGGCGCAGGCTTGCTTAATCACGCCAAGTGCACGGACGATTGCAACAGGCTGCTTTTCCCAACCAATCGGAAAGTTCATGATGGAACGCTGTGTCTGCGCCCCCCAATACCGGTCTGCTTGGACCTCCAGTGGGCCAAAGCTGTCGGATTCAGTACGGGTGGCGGTCATGGGACGCTCCAATCGTGTAAAGTATGCGGTTGTATACCGATTAGGCCGCAATTTCGGCCGCGGCAAGTCTTCAGTTCGGTTATTTGCGGAATTGATCGAGGCTGACCACATCAGCGTCTTTGCGTTCGGACGCTTGTTCTTCCGGCTCGGGCTCTACCATTTCTTGCATGGGCGCCTCTGGGATCGTTTCGACGTTTTCAGATTCGTCGTGATCATCGTCGTCGTCTTCACTTTGGGTTTCAAACCGCAGCCCGAATTCTACGGATGGATCCACAAACGTCTGGATCGAATCGTAGGGGATATAAAGCGGTTCCGGGTTTTCACCAAAGTTCAGAGTGATCGAAAACCCTTCGTCCGTTACTTCAAGATTGTCGAACCAATGCTGGATCACGACGGTCATTTCGCCCGGATACCGGTCCGAAAGCCAATCAGCGATTTCGACGTCGGGGTGCATTGTATCAAAGGTGATAAAGAAATGATGTTCGCCCGGTAGGCCATTTTCGGCGATGTCGGACAAAACTTTTTGGATCAAGCCACGCATGGCCCGGTGCATCAGGTTTCCATAATCAATGGTGCTTGAGGCTGGTGTACGGGTCACGGGCGGCACGTCCTTCACTTCACTTAACTGACCGACAACATACGGGATTCGAAGAGGGATGAAAGGGGGCGTGCGCAAACGTGTCAGAACATCGCGAGTGTTCCACTGATTGCAGCACAGATAAACAGGACCCAAAGGAGATTGATATGTCGCCACAGCAAGAGCACACCAGCCAGTCCGGCCAAAGCGACTGCTAATGGCTGGACGGTCATCAGGTCTGGCCAAACACTTGTGATTGGACCTGCTGTGAAGGGTGTGACAGTGCCGAAAAAGACATGGAGCGCGAACCACACTGACAGGTTGGCGATGACCCCCACAACCGCGGCTGTGATGCCAGCAAGTGCCGCCTTCAGGCGCGGCTGTTGTTCCAGCCAGTCAATCAGCGGCGCGCCTGCAAAAATCCAGATAAAGCAGGGGACAAACGTCACCCACAGCGTCAGGACACCTGCGATCAATGCTAGTCCGGTCCCGCCAGCCTTTGCACCTGCGATCATGCCAACAAATTGCGTCACAAGGATCAGCGGTCCGGGCGTCGTTTCGGCCAGCCCCAATGCATCCATCATTTGTGGCGTTGTCAGCCAACCATAATCGCCAACGACCGCTTGGGTCATATAGGCCAGCACCGCATAGGCCCCGCCAAAGGTGACCACGGCAAGCCACGCAAAGAACGCACCAATTTCGGCAAGGATAGGATCGGCGTTTCCAATCAGGGCAAAGGGTGCGGCCCAAAGCAAACAACCGATTACGATGACCGCGAAACTTTTGGCCCACGGGAATTTTGCACTTGGCGTCGCAACTGTATCAGTCGCTGCGGTCATGGCCCCGACAATGGCCGCGATAACAATGACAATTGGAAAGGGCAGTGCGAAAAAGAATAATGCGACAAAGGCAAATGCAGCCAGCCAAAGTGCCGTGCGCGACACGAGCGCGCGTTTGGACACTTTGATCAATGCTTCGATGACGATCACGACAACGGTCGCTTTCACGCCCAAGAAAATCGCTTGCACGAGTGGTAATGAGCCGTAACTGCCGTACAGCAGGGCGAGCGCCATGATGACGATTGCGCCGGGTAGGACGAACAATCCGCCGCCGATCAAACCACCCAGAATGCCGCGCTGTCGCCAACCTGCGTAGGTGGCAAGCTGCATGGCTTCGGGTCCGGGCAGCAACATGCAGAAAGATAACGCTCTTAGGAATTGATCTTCGGTCAGCCAATCGCGGTCTTCGACCAGAGATTTATGCATCAAGGCAATTTGCGCGGCGGGGCCGCCGAACGACAGCAAACCGATGCGGCCAAAAACGCGGGTCAGGTCAGCGTAAGACGGGGTCATTGGTACGGCCAATCATGTGTTTCGTCTTGGCCATCACGGGCCCAGCGATACAGCGCGTCATAAAGCGGCAAAGCGGCTTCTAACTGGGCCTGATCGTCTTTGTATTGGCGTGACAGACCGACAGAAAGCGCGAGCAATCCCGCAGCTTCTGGCACAGACGTATCATCGGTATCTGC
Source organism: Yoonia sp. D2-7 (assembly GCF_055809435.1). Classification (NCBI taxonomy): domain Bacteria; kingdom Pseudomonadati; phylum Pseudomonadota; class Alphaproteobacteria; order Rhodobacterales; family Paracoccaceae; genus Yoonia; species Yoonia sp. D2-7. The sequence continues at coordinate 1,792,784 of NZ_CM147912.1, forward strand.
GGCGCGTATCACGCGGCTGAGGCGGTCCAGCGCCGGTGTGCGCAGACCAAAGTGGTCCAGCATCGCGTCAAAGGTGCATTGCCCGTCGCTGTGGGTGAATGTGACGTCCGGCACATCAAACGCGATTGCGTCGAACTTTTCAGCGACCATGACAACTTCGGCGGGCGGGACAAAAAGAACACGGGCGTCAGGTGCTATGAAGCGGCGGATCAACCAAGGGCAAGCAATGCGGTCGATCTTGGGGCGGTGGCGAGTGACCCACAGGTCGGTGCCTGACAGAGCCTCAAGTGGAATGCTGGGGTAATCCGTTGCCAACCATGCCAGAATGCCGCCGGCCAGAACTTCGGCAGCAATGCCATGACTGCGCAAAACGGCGGCGGTGCCGTGGCTTAGTTTCTTGCCTTTCTGACAAACAACAACAACGGATTGGCCATGTAGGACAGGGATCATAGCCGTGATGTCTTTGTGGCTGCACGATACGCTTGTCGGGATGCGATACGGATTTTCTGCGACGTCTTCGGGAATACAGACGTCGATGATCACGGGGCAATCTGGCGTCCCGATCAATCGCATCAATTGCTTGCAGGACATTTCGGTGAAGCCAGGTTTTTGGGTGTCAGCCATGAGGGCATCCTTTCTGAGATGGTCAGTGGATGCGAACCTTTGGCATCAGCCTCACGGGGCGGTCGCAATCCCCATGACCTAGGAATGGCGGTCTGGGGGCCATGGGTCAAGGCAAAATTATGGGGCGCGCAGATTGTGTTGCGCTGTCTTATTGTGGTAGTTGGCGAAACAATAATAACGACATATTGCGGTGTACAATTCAAAGTTTGGGCCGCGTCGCGTGGGGGAATGAGTAGATGAAACTAGGCGAAGCCATTGGAATGGTTGCCGTTGGCGCGATTGCGACATTCGGTGTGACACAATTTCTGTTCACGGATGCTGCACCGGAAGAGACAACTGGAATCGGTGCAAATGTACCCGTTGTTGACGCAGCACCGACGGAGATTGCTACGTCAGGCAATGTGGCGGCGGATACGCCCGCACCCTTGACCGATGACGTTCAGGTTTCCCGTATGGCGTCCAACCTCGACACCTTTGCTATTTTGGAACAGGTCATCAGTTCGCATCAGAACGAAGATGCCGCAGCTGGTGACGACGTCGTCAAACTGACGCCTGAACAGGAACAAGTCATTGAAATGTTCCGTGCAACGGCACGACGCCAGAACGAAAACAAAGGGGCTGCTGGTGATGGTAGCCTAGTGTTGAATAACATGGCCGTCGTTGGGTTGAACGTCCGCTATTATTACACCGTCATGTTGCCACACTCTGCGCTGACACCGGAGCAAGTGATGGAACGGCAGCAGTCGAAAGTGATCGGCGCTGTTTGTGGGTCGCCAGAAATCAAAATCTTGATGGAAGATTACGGTTTTGATTACACCTATTCATATCTGTCCGAAGATCGCCGCTTGATCGGCACGATTGATGCAAACCTCGAGACCTGCACGGGCTGATTAACCTAGCACTTGGCTGAGTTCCCTAATGATCTTGCGTCTTATGGCGTCGGGGTATTCACGGTGTGTGCGCGCGGTAATCACAAACCCATCGCGGGTGATGATATGCCTTTGAAAGAAGGTTGTGATGGCGACGCCCATTGATTCAATCGCGATCCCATTGATCGTAATCCCGCGACGTTGGGCAAATTGCCGTGCTGTGCTGCTATCCGATCCGGCATTCGGGGTGCCATCGCCAGAGATATCAATGACTTGCCGCTTACAGTCCGGGGCGCTGCGAAACAGTTCGACGGCGTAGTATATCGCCTCTGCGGGTGCTGTGTCGGACAACACAAACGCACGGGTCATCAAACGGGCGTCGGCGGACAAGCGTTCCGCATCAAATTTCGTTCGTATTTGACGCCATGGGATGCTGAGTTCTTGGCGTTCCGCCCCTGACCATTGCATCACGGCGATTGCAACGTCGCCCGCGACCATTGCATCAACGATTTCGGGATCCAGTAGAGCGTCGGCCATACCATCAACCTGCAAACGGTATTCGGCAACATCGACGGAATTTGACACATCAATCGACAAAACAAGTGCTGTATCACAAGCCATGCAGGGCGATGCAAAACCAAGACATGCAGCGATCAGACGAAGGATTTTCATTCCGACAGCCTGCGCGGGGTTGCTGCAATTTGCAACCTTCCGCTTTAGGCAGTGATCATGCGAGCTTCGTGGCGTTTGATCTGAAGGCGGGCAGAGGGGCCGTAGCTGATCGGGCTCATCGCGACTTTGGGGAAGAGGCGGAACAATTCTGCTCGCGTCGCCGCAGACAGGGCATCAAGCGCCATCGCACCCGGATGGAAGCTTTCGGACCACGCGCCGTCAGCACAGATCACTTCGTGCCTGTCAAACGCGAGATGCACGTATGTGACCGTGTCGCGGTGGACCTGCCGGATGGTGGTGTCGTTGATCAGGTGCTTGGCTGGCGCCAATGCTTCTTGTGTGCCGCTGGCCAGTTCGCAACGCCATCCGGACAAGAGCATCCGGTGTTGCGGCGACACTTCAAACGCGGCGTGCGCACCAAGCGCATTTTCAGCAAAGCGGATTGGCGCGAGATCACCCAGAGCAGCAACCGTTGTCGTCCCAATCCATCGGATCGGCTGCGCGCCGTGATCGCGCGTGATGACCAGATCCCCAGTGTGCAGCGCCTCAATCGGGATTTCGCCGCGTGGTGTCAGGATCAGTGCGCCAGTCGTGAAACAGGCAACCGTTTCAATGTTTTGGAAGGCAATGCTGTCACCGGTTTCACTGCCGTCAGCATCCAGATAGACCACTGTTCCGTTGACCGCATTCGGATCATCATTCTGATAATCGACGCGGAAACGACTGCCTTTGATGGTCAGTGTGTCATCGCCTGAACCACCGCTTATTTTGTCGACATCAGCACCTGCCTCGACAGTGATCGTATCACTGCCGCTGCCAAGAAAGACCTCGGGTGCGGACGTGTTTCCACCAAGGCTGACGGTGTCGTCACCGGCCCCTGCACGGATACGCGCGACATCTGCAAAGTCATCAAGCGTGATTTCATCGTTGCCGCTGCCGCCGGAGACGTCACCTAGGACTTCGCCATCGCCGCCGACATACAGAACATCATCTCCGCTTCCCGTACGCACATCGCCGGTGATGGTGCCGCTGGTCTGGGTGAAGGTGTCGTTGCCGCTGCCGTGCTGCACATTGCCGTCAACGATTGTGCCGCCGCGTACCGTGATTTCGTCATCGCCAGCGCCGCCTTGCACCGTGCCGTCAATGCGTTGCGATACAAGGTCGAAATCGTCGTCAAACCACGTTGTGTCCGGTGCGGCCGTATCAACCAAATCCATGGGTGCGGCCAAGAACGGATCGTCCTGCACCGCATCAACGCCCGTTGTGCGCATCAGGATATCGTTCAACCCGCTTTGTTGTACCTCGGCGATGATGTCTTCGCCAATCGCCGGATCAAGCTGACCGAATTCGGGATCTGCGTCGCGGATACGGCTGAACTGGTCTGCGACGATAAACGTAAACGTCGGCCCCAGTTGCGTGTCGCCAATCGAATCCTCGGCCAATCCACCAACCCACAGATCAACGTCATGGACTGTATCGTAAACCTCGGCCAAGGCGGCTTGTTGATCTGGGTCGGATGTGATGATCGAAAAGTCGTAAGGATCGAGCGTGTCCGGATCAATATCACCGAGCAAAGCCGCACGGGTGTCCACGTAACTTTGCAGGCCATGATCTTGGCCGCGCAACAGGTTCAATGCCACAAGGCTGAACCCTGAAAGACCATCGGGCGACGACAAAAAGAAGTTCAGGTCATCCACAACTTTGGTGTCGAATTCTTGCGCGTTGCTGGTTAGCTGTCCGCGCAGGATCGCATCCAGATCGCCGTCTTTCAGTGGATAGGCGTTAAAGAACGCGTCCATAATGGCCAAGTCACCATCTTCGGTATCAGTGCCATCGGCGTTGATGCGGGGTAGGGTGCTGGACACCATCGTGTGACCAAACCGGAACGCAGCCGTGGAAAACTCTACCGATATTTCACCCACGGCATCCGGATCATGACCGTCATAATCACCAGCGGCTTCACCGATCAGATGCGGCAGCCATTGTTCATATGTGATTGACTGCAATTCATAAGTAACGATCTGGCGTGCTGCATCAAACAGCTGATCATCCGTCCAATCGGGATGTTCTTCAGCCAACCGTTCGGCCCAATAGTTATGTTCACGCGCCATGACCGTGTGCATCGACGCAAGTGCCGGATTTTCGTTGGCGCGTATGTCGCCCGATAGAAAGACCGGATCGTCCGAATGGATATCACCCGCCATGAAACTATCAGGATCAGCCAGCGGCATGAGCCCGTCATCGGATGCAGGATCGTCCGACATTCGGAGTTTTCCGCCCGCGAAGCTGCGCAAATCCGCGGTGCGTTCTTCGGTCGTTCCATAGACTTGGCTGCCGTCGATCTGCCAAGAAATGGCATTGGTCGGCACGCGTGCGCCATCTTCGCCGATCTCATAGACGGACCGCGCGAGAGGGGCGACAAGCCCCTCAGCGGTCAAAACCTCTGCGTGGCTTTCTAGCGATAGCGTAATGTCGTGGTCCAGAAACTGACCCCACGCCACAAACATATTGCTTAGCCCCGCCGCATTCGGCGTGTCACCGTCTTGGTCAAACAGATTGGCCGAAATCGCGACCGGATCGGTGCCGCCGACAACTTCGCCGACGCCGTCAGCATAGTTTGCTTCGGTCAAACGGATTTGTGGCTTTGGATCGTGGGTAAAGGGCATGGAACCGGTCACACTTGTTAACGTGTCCCATAGGTTTCACGATTCTGTGTTGTGACAAAGGGCTATGTGGCAGAAAAAAGGCCTGATTATATGGCGTTAACCAGATAATCAGGCCGATTTAATTGGATTGTTTCTAGTGCGGGATCAACCGCCCCAAGACCGGACAGGACCACAATCCATATGCACGAAATTAGAGCCGGAATACCGACCGACACCACCGGCAGCACATGACCGTGCAGCGCGCGCCATCTGCGCGGTAGAGCGGCTTTCCAAGCGCAGATCAGCGGCCTGACCTTGGATGTGCAGTGAATTGCGTGCCACGCCCGAAGACCGGCTGCGCAGCATCGCGTTCGTTTCAGGTGACCGGTAACCGGACAACAACATGTACGGTTCGTTTGCATCCAAAAGACGCAAAGACGCGGCCATGATATCGATGTTGCGGATATCGATATTGATTGTTTTGTTGTTACGCCAGTCGCGCATGAACGTGTTGATTTCAGCCAGCGCTTCACCAACGTATTGGCCTTCGATCCAGTAGATCGTGTCCATGCGTTCGCCGGTGCGCCCGGAATACATCCGCAAGCGGCGTACGTCGCCGCCTCCGCGCAAGAATCCTGCTGCATTTGAATAGGTTGGTGCCGCTGCTACAGCTGTTGCTGCAAACGCGCGAAGCACGCCGCGTCGGGTCATGCCCGATGTCGAAGTATTTGTCATATCTATGCGCCTGTCCCGTCGCTCGATCTGATGTCGGCTTTTCGCCGACGATGCACTGTTCCCCCAGATGCACGCACAACTTCTCACAAACCTGTCAGTCAACCAAGTGCTTTGTGTCGAAATGGCCATAATTCATCCAAAATAGGCGAATTTCGGCCAATTGAACGGATCAAACATTGGTCGTGTCATTTTGATCACGTCTAGTGCCGTCAGGCATACAGATGATTTCAACGTGATTAGACACCTACAACATATTGTGCGTACACAGTTGGATAACGCTGCCCGCGGCAATAATTTCGGGCAAAAGACGAGTAATCTAGGGGGAATAATGGGTCGGTTTATCGATTTCGCTGGCGCACGGTTGCGTCGTTTTGGATGTGTTGTAAGCGTTGTCGCACTGGCCGGAACTGCCATTCCTGCAAGCGTTCAGGCACAAGTCACTGCTTTTCGCCAAGCCGTTGCTGAAACTGCAGCGCGTGATGATGATGTGGCTGCGTTTTACCGGTCTCGTAATTTCGAAGGGATTTGGAGCGGCGATTCGGCGATGGGGCACCGCAATGCGTTGTTGTCCGCGCTTGAAAATGCAGGTCACCACGGCCTGCCCACGAACCGCTATGATGTCGCGTCCCTAATTGCACAAATGCAATCTGCACGGACACCAGCAGAGCTGGGTGAGATCGAAGTGCTGTTGACCAAGACGTTCTTGCAATACGCCCGCGACGTCCAATCCGGTGTGTTGCGTCCAAAGTCGGTTGATCCGATGATTGTCCGTGAAGTAACCTATATGCCGCGTGTCGATCTTCTGACGGAATTCCGCAGCAGCAACCCTACGACTTTCTTGCGGTCATTGCCGCCAAGCACACCAGAATACACGCGATTGGTCGCTGCAAAATTGCGTTTGGAAACCCAACAAGCGACAGGCGGTTGGGGTCCGGTCGTGAATGCTGAAAAGCTGGAATCAGGAGCCACTGGCGCGGAAGTCATCGCCTTGCGGAACCGTTTAGTTGCGATGGGGTATTTGGAGCGGTCTGTCACCGCGACCTATGATGCGCAGATCGTCGAAGCTGTTCGTGCATTTCAGCGCAGTCATGGTTTGCAAGAAGACGGCACTGCTGGTCCGTCTACAATCGCAGAAATGAACCGCCCGATTAGCGAACGACTTCAGTCGATTGTGGTCGCGATGGAACGCGAACGTTGGTTCAGCCAAGACAAAGGCGACCGCCATGTTTGGGTGAACTTGACTGATTTTTCAGCGAAGGTCGTTGATTTTGGCCAAGTTACCTTTTCGACCCGTTCCGTAATCGGGGCCGTCGATCCGGACCGCGAAACGCCAGAATTTTCCGACATCATGGAATATATGGTGATCAACCCGAGCTGGTACGTCCCACGCTCTATCGTCACAAAAGAATACCTGCCGCAGATGCAGCGTAACCGTGGCGCTGCTGGTCATTTGCTGATCACGGACCGCAATGGCCGGACGGTGAACCGCGCGAATATCGACTTCAACCGTTACAACGCGCGTAACTTCCCGTTCTCAATGCGCCAGCCTCCGTCGAACCGGAACGCCCTTGGTTTGGTGAAATTCATGTTCCCGAACCAATACAACATCTATTTGCATGACACGCCCGCCAAAAGCCTGTTTGGCCGCGAAGTGCGCGCCTACAGCCACGGCTGTATTCGTTTGAACGATCCGTTTGATTTCGCCTATGCGTTGCTGGCGAAACAGTCTGATAACCCCGAGGAATTGTTCCAGTCGCGCTTGCGGACTGGCAACGAATCGCGCGTGACGTTGGATGAAGCTGTTCCTGTGCATTTGGTGTACCGGACCGCGTTTACGACGAACACGGGCGACGTAGAATTCCGTCGCGACATCTACGGACGTGACCGTAAGATCTGGAATGCACTGACCCGCGAAGGGGTGGTCGTTCCCGGCGTTCAGGGCTAAGTCTGTCGCACGACCTTCAAGCTGGGTCAAAGGGCAGGGATAGATGACACAAACGATTGCGACGATCGCACAGGCGCTTGGTGCTCAGGTTCTGGGCGACGGGACTGTGGCTGTTCAAGGCCTGTCAGAACCTGCGTCAGCAGGACCGGATGATCTGGCTCTGGCAATGTCACCGCGTTATGGCGACGCGCTGAAGGCAAGTGATGCCGTTGCTGCAATCGTCTGGGCGGATGCCGATTGGCAAGCGCTTGATCTGAAAGCCGCGATTGTTGTGCCACGTCCGCGTCTCGCGATGTCAGTCCTGACCCAGATGATGGACAAGCCTTTGATCGGGCAGGGTATCCATCCGTCTGCAATCATCGATCCATCGGCCACTATCGCGGAAGGCGTATCTATCGGACCGTTCTGTGTGGTTGGCGCAGATGCAGTCATCGGGGCTGATACAACGATTGTCGAACATGTCAGCATCGGGGCTGGTGCAATGGTTGGCGCGCGCTGTGAAATACATGCGGGCGTGCGGATCGGGCGAAATGTGCGGATCGGGGATCGGGTCATCTTGCACCCCAATGTTGTGATCGGTGCGGATGGGTTTTCATTCGTCACCGCGACACCTTCTATTGCTGAAATCGGACGACGGACACTGGGCAAGACGGCTTTTGAAGCATCAGATGACGCCATCCAACATCGTATCCATTCACTTGGCTCAGTTGTCTTGGGTGATCATGTCGAAGTTGGTGCAAACGCGACCATTGATGCGGGCACCATTCGTCCGACGCAAGTTGGACGCGGCACGAAGATCGATAACCTTGTGCAAGTTGGGCATAATGTCATTGTCGGCGAAGATTGCCTTTTGTGCGCGCAAACGGCTGTGGCAGGGTCTGCTGTGATCGGAGACCGGTCAATCTTAGGGGGGAAGTCAGGTGTCGCTGATAACATTTCTATTGGATCCGATTGCCTGCTTGGTGGCGCCGCGATTGTGCTGGGCAATACACCTCGTGGCAGCTTTATGATGGGCTATCCGGCCAAGCCGATGCTGACGTTCCGCGCTGAACAACGGGCGCTGCGCGATGCGGCCCAAAACGGGGCCCGTCGTAATCTTGTTTCCAAACCAAGTGATGATACATAAGCGCAAAGTCAGAACGAGGTCGGTCCGTGAATACCCAAGACAAAGTCATCGCTATTATCGCCGAACAAGCTTTGATGGACCCGTCTGATATCAAACTGACTGATACGCCGGAATTGCTTGGGATCGATAGTATGGGGCTGGTTGAAACCATCTTCGGGATTGAAGAAGCCTTTGATATCTCCGTTCCATTTAACGCGAACGAACCATCGGAAAGCGATTTTGACATCTCGAATGTCGCGGCCATCATCAAGGCGGTTGACCGTCTTGTGACAGAGCAGGCCTAGCCTATGCGCCGTGTGGTGATCACGGGTGCTGGCACGATTAACCCATTGGGTCATGATGTGGCGTCTACAATGGACGCAATGCGCGAAGGGCGCTGCGGTATTGGTCCGCTGGATATCCGTGACGTTGATCGGCGCACAGGTGCGTGGCTATGACGAAGCGGACCATTTTGATCGCCAGAAACTGACGCTTTACGATCGTTTTACCCAATTTGCGCTTTTGGCCGCAGATCAAGCGATTGCGCAGTCTGGCATGAACTTTGATGGCGAACTGTCTGATAAGTCAGGTGTTATTCTTGGCACGTCCGGCGGCGGTCTGAATACCCAAGACGATAACTACCGCGCCGTTTATGAGGACGGTAAAAACCGTGTCCATCCGTTTATCGTGCCACGTCTAATGAACAACGCGGCTGTGTCCCATGTGGCCATGACCCATAATCTGCGCGGTCCAAGCTTTACCGTTGCGACCGCATGCGCGTCATCCAATCACGCTATGGGACAGGCGTTTAACATGGTCCGGTCCGGGATGGCACCAGTCATGGTTACGGGCGGTTCAGAGGCGATGCTGTGCTTTGGCGGGATCAAAGCATGGGAAGGTTTGCGGGTCATGTCAAAAGACGGCTGCCGCCCGTTTTCTGCCAATCGCAACGGGATGGTGCAGGGGGAAGGGGCAGCTGTGTTTGTGTTTGAAGATATGGAACACGCTCAGGCCCGCGGTGCTGAAATCCTGTGTGAAGTCGTGGGGTTCGCCATGTCTTCCGACGCCTCTGACATCGTGGTGCCATCACCGGACGGGGCTGCCCGTGCGATTGCTGGTGCGGTACGGGATGCGCAGGTCGATGTCGATGCTGTTGGCTACATCAATGCCCACGGGACCGGCACGACCGTGAACGACAAAACGGAATGTGCCGCGATCAGGGATGTGTTTGGCACGCATGCGGACAACCTTATGATATCGTCCACGAAATCGATGCATGGTCATCTGATCGGCGGTACGGGCGCGGTTGAACTTTTGTCCTGCATCATGGCCGTGAAAGACGGTGTCATCGCACCGACGATTGGGTTTGAGACGCCCGATCCGGCCTGCGATTTGGATGTCGTGCCGAATGAAGCGCGAGATGCAAAAGTTGATGTCGCCTTGTCCAATGCCTTTGCATTTGGTGGCCTGAACGCTGTTATCGCTGTGAAAGCCGCATAAGAAAGGGCGCCGCAGATTTCTCTGGGCGCCCATCTATCAATCATAAATCGTGTCTTATTCTGACAAGCCGTCGTAGCCTGCCGTGAAGCCGCTCAAAGAAACGGTCAGTTCAACTGCTTCGTCAGGTGCTGCTGCTGGGACCATCACGATGGTCGCCGCGTTGCCGCGTTTGAATTGTGCGACTTCTTCTGCTGTGAATCCCACACGAGCCACGCAGCCTGCGGTGTTGCAGAATGTGAACGGGTAACGACGTGCCGCACCGCCATCAACTGACAGGGTCAACTGCTGTGTCAGAAGCGTTTCCAGTGGTGCCACGATTGTTGCCCCAGCTGCTGCACGACCGGAACCTTCCAGCGGGAAGATGCTGATTTCAGCGACAGAATTGCCAGACGCGTCATTCAACAGTTGATAGAGCTGGCAAGGATCGGCGTTGCCGGGTTCGGATTTTAGACAACGGTAGACCCAATCACCAGATTCCCCACGCACGTAAGGTTGGCCAACTGCAAGATCATCAACAGTTGGTTCTGCTGCGTCGTCAAGCAACGTACCCAATGATAGGCCATCAGCAGGATCAGCTTCAACCGCTGGTGCGGCTTCTTCGGTGGCGTCGTCAGTCGCAGTCTCTTGTGCAAATGCAGGTGTCGCCAACATCAAGGCGACCAAAAACGGTGTAGCGGTCTTCAACATGAATATCAGTCCATTGGTTTTAGTTGACTCGGATTAGCACGGCAAAACACGGGTGTCAGGGGCAAAACCGCTCAAAGCGGCAAAGGTCTGCTTATATCCACCTGCGCAACCAACATGGGTCAAGAAAAAAGGGCCCCTGCAGCGCAAGGACCCTTCTTCTATGTCTCCCTGTCGGACTTTGCCGACTTATTACGCGAACGCTACGGAATGACGCACAGATCGTCAACTGGATAGTTCGAAAAATTGAGTAAAACGGGGGATTAAGCCGAAAAAAGCCGTGCCCGAAGGCACGGCAAGTCTGACAGGGAGTCAAGCGCCGCGCATCTGGGAGGGGGGAGTGATGGCCGCGCTACATTAGACCTAGCGCAAACTAGTTAAGAATGTATTTTGTCTCAGCACAAAGGGAGTACTCAGCGGATGTCTGACAGAATTTTTATTGGTGGCGGTGGTCAAGACTACGCTGAAGCGCAATCCTTGTTGCTTGATAAGTCAAACCGTCATGGTCTGATTGCGGGCGCGACGGGCACCGGCAAAACCGTGACGCTCCAGATTTTGGCGGAAGGGTTTGCCGCTAATGGCGTGCCGGTGTTTTTGTCAGACGTGAAGGGTGATCTGTCAGGCCTTGCCGCGTCGGGCAGCGTTGACTTCAAATTGCACGATCCATTTATGAAACGGGCCGCGACGATCGGCCTTGATCTGCAATACGATAAGTTTCCGGTCACCTTCTGGGATCTGTTCGGTAAACAAGGCCATCCAATCCGCGCGACTGTCGCCGAAATGGGGCCGCTGCTGCTGTCCCGATTGATGGAACTGACGGACGTGCAAGAAGGTGTGATGAACGTCGCCTTCCGGGTCGCCGATGAGGAAGGTCTGCCGCTGCTCGACCTAAAAGACCTGCAAGCCTTGCTGGTCTGGGTCGGACAAAACGCTTCTGATCTGTCATTGCGCTACGGCAACGTTTCAACATCATCTGTCGGGGCGATCCAACGACAGTTGCTTGTGTTGGAAAACCAAGGTGGGTCTGCATTGTTTGGCGAACCCGCGCTTGATTTGCACGATCTGATGCGCACCGATACGGACGGGCGCGGTATGATCAACATCCTCGCGGCAGACCAGTTGATGGCCAGCCCGCGGCTTTACGCGACATTCCTGCTGTGGCTGCTGTCCGAATTGTTCGAGGTCATGCCAGAGGTCGGCAACCCCGATAAACCCAAGCTCGTGTTTTTCTTCGACGAAGCCCATTTGCTGTTCGACGACGCGCCCAAAGCGCTGGTTGATAAGGTCGAACAAGTTGCCCGCCTGATCCGGTCCAAAGGCGTGGGCATCTATTTCATCACGCAAAATCCTGCCGACGTGCCTGACGATGTACTGTCACAGCTGGGCAACCGTGTGCAGCACGCCCTACGTGCCTTCACAGCGAAAGATCGCAAAGAACTGAAATTGGCCGCACAAACCTATCGCGACAATCCGGCATTCGATACCGCAGAGGCGATCCAGGAAGTCGGAACAGGCGAAGCGGTCACATCGATGCTTGATGCAAAAGGCATCCCTATGATCGTGGAGCGGACGCTGATCCGCCCGCCGTCTTCGCAATTGGGGCCGCTGTCCGCGACCGAACGCAAGGCGGTGATGAACGCGTCACCGATGGCGGGCAAGTACGACACAACCATCGACCGCAACTCTGCGCATGAAATGCTGACCAAACGCGCGGCAGATGCAGCAGCCGAAGCGGAAAAGGCAGAAGCCGAAGAAGAGCGTCTGGAAGAAAAAGAACGCGAATTCAAAGCCGCACGGCGCTATACAGGGACGGGCACAAAAGGCCGGTCAACGTCGCGTCGGTCTAGCAAAGACACCAGTTTTGGCGGGGCGCTTGCGTCCGTGGTTGCAAAGGAGCTGAAAGGCACCACTGGCCGCCGTTTGGTGCGTGGTATCTTGGGCAGCCTGTTCAAAGGGCGCTGATCCTTCGGTCCCTTTGGCCAAAAATTTCCGCCGGAGGCACCATCTAGGCGCCGCCGGCGGATAAGTCATTAAAGTGGCCGGATCTTCAGCTCGGCGATCCGGTTTTCTTCTTTGCTCACGACTTCAAACCGGAAGCCGTGGAAACTGAACACCTGACCTTCAATCGGGATCATCTGCGCTTCGTGGATGACCAGACCGGCCACTGTGTTGGCCTCTTCGTCGGGCATGTTCCAATCGTGGGCGCGGTTCAAGTCGCGGATCGTCATGCTGCCATCCACCAAATAGGTGCCGTCGGCACATTTCTCGATCTGGTGGTCTTCGTCTTCGTCGAATTCATCGGCAATCTCACCGACGATTTCTTCCAAGATGTCTTCCAGCGTAATCAAGCCCTGCAGGCCGCCGTATTCGTCCACAACGAGCGCAAAGTGCGCTTTACGCAGCAAGAACTGGCGCATCTGATCGTCGAGCGTTGTGGTTTCAGGCACAAAATAAGGGTCCATTGCGACCGACATGATGTCGAAGGATTGCAATGCTTTTTCCGTGTTCTCGTCACTGGTCAGCAAATTATATAGCGCCCGCGACAGGTCTTTGGCGTGGATCACACCAACGATGTTTTCGGGATCGTCACGGTAGATCGGGTGGCGCGTGTTTTTGGACTGTAGGATTTGCGCCAGGATTTCTTGGGCGGGAAGGGCGGCATCAACCATTTCGATGTTCGAACGATGTAGCATGATTTCTTCAACCGCGCGTTCGTTCAGGTCAAGCGCGCCCAAAATCCGGTCGCGGTCTTCTTTTTCGACGAAGCCTTCGGAATGGCCAAGTTGCAAGGCACCTGCGATTTCTTCGCGAACCGCAAGGATGTGGCTGTCAGGGTCTGTTTGCACACCGAACAGGCGCAAGATTGCGCGGACAAGCACACGCACCATTGCAACGATGGGTGAAAAGATCAGCACCACAAATGCAATCGGGCGCGCCACGCGGGATGCGACCAATTCGGGGTTCGTGATCGCGTAGGTTTTGGGCAGCACTTCGGCGAAGATCAGCACCAGTAAGGTCATGATCAGGGTTGCCGCCGCCACGCCGTTTTGGCCAAAGACCTTGGTCAGTACGGCGGTTGCAAGCGATGTCGCCAGAATGTTCACGACGTTGTTGCCCAGCAGAACCGACCCGATCAAACGTTCGCTGTCGTCTGTCAGGTCCAATGCGGTTTCAGCACCCTTCGATCCACGATCCGCAGCAGAGCGCAGTTTGCCCCGTGATGCGGCGGTAAGAGCGGTTTCGGACCCAGAGAAAAAGCCTGACATGGCAAGCAAAACTAAAATAGCGGCCGCAGTAATCCAAAACGCGGCGTCAAATGTCGAGGGGTCCATTGCTCTCTTTCAATAATAGGGTGGTGGGAAAGTAAGGGTTACAGGTCTGACGATCAAGACGCATCGTCATCCTTCGTTGTTTTGGCCTTTGACAGCGGGTGGTGTTCCATCACCAGCGCCGTCAGCCGTTCGTCTACCACGTGTGTGTAGATTTCAGTCGTGGCCACATCCGCATGGCCTAGCATCGTCTGGATCGCCCGCAGATCCGCGCCACCGGCTAACAGATGCGTGGCAAAGGCATGGCGCAGCGTGTGAGGTGTAACTTTGTCGGGCGAAACCCCCGCTGTGACTGCAAATTCCTTGATCATGCCGAAGAAGCGATGCCGCGTCAGATGGCCGGCCTTGGACCGAGATGGGAACAGAAATTTCGATGACGGCTTTCCAAGCGCGCGAGCCGCGTCGTCGGCTTCATCCCATGCGACCAGCCATTCTGCCATCGCAGCTTTGGCAGGGGGTGACAGGGGGACCATACGTTCTTTGCCACCTTTGCCGCGGACCAACAGCATCGCAGGATCGCCACGCGCGGACGTCACCGGCAACGTCACCAGTTCAGTCACCCGCATGCCTGTGGCATAGAGCAGGTGCATCAGGCAGGCGTTGCGCTTGCCTTCTTTCTTATGTGCTGCAGCGGCAGAGATCAGCGCGTCAACTTCTTCAATCGATAACGTCTTCGGCAGCGATTTCTTCTTACCCGGACCTTTGATCTGGATGGCGGGATTGTCCGCGCGCCAGCTTTCCTCAAAGGCAAACCGGTACAATTGCTTGATTGCGGACAAGCGGCGTGCGCGTGTCGATGCGGATAGCCCTTGGGTGTCGCATTCGATCAAATAACCTTCGACGTCGTCTTGGGTGGCGGTTGCAAAGTGTTTGCCAAGCGGTGTCAGCCATCCGGCAAAGTCTTTGAGGTCATTGGCATAGGCAAGTTGTGTGTTTGTCGCGGCATCAAGTTCGGCGGCCTGCGCTTCTAGAAACGCCTGCACCCAGTGCATCATCGGGCGATCAGCGGGGGTCATGTTGGCCGCTCTAATAACAACAATTGCAGGCCTGCACGGCGTGCAACGTCTTCGAGACCCACGGATCGCAGAAACGATAGCGCTTCGGTCAAGGTCTGGTAATCGCCCGACATGCCCACATCAACCAAGGCGATAGATCGCAGGATAGCTTCGCCTAATTGGCCGTTTTCAACCATGTCTTTCAACGCATCAGGGGCGCTGACGTCGCCAAATGCATCCGCAATGGCGCGGCGTAGCGGGTCGGTTGCTTCAACGCCCTGAGGAACGCCGCGCGCAAGTGCCACAAGGAACGCGTCGCCGACGCTGCGGGCAATGGCTGTTGCTTCATACGATGACGACAACAGGCCGACAGCCGCGGCTACTTCTGCGGCTTTGCCTTCCAGGGGCACATCGACCAGATTGGGTCCGAAGTTTTGTGCAAAGGCGATTTCCGTCTTCACGAATTTCATTGCGTCCCAAGCAGCGGGCAAGGTCGCTGCGATCGCGTCTGGATCGTTTTCACGGATGGCTGTGTCGAAATCTTGTATCGCATCCGCACGGTCCCACACCCCGCCAGAGGCCGACGGCCGCCGCGACGTATACAGTGCGAACAACACATTACCTGCGATGGCGCCGTGGCGGGCAAGGCGTTCGGCGGCTTCCAGTTGGCTTTTCCAACCCACCTGATTGCGCAGGTCTGCATGGGCAAAGGCACGGGGCAGACGGTTTGTCGTCATCCGCTCGCCAATTGCTTCATAAAGGCGAAACACCAGCGGGCTAATCCGTTCGGGCGTGCCAAGTGGCGGTTCACCTTCGTAAAGTTCAGGATCAAGGAAGCGCGACAGCAGTGCTTCTTCATCTTCCGAAATATCGCCCAACACCCGATGTGTATTCAAAGACAAAGCGGCCGCATTCCAGTCACCACCACGGGCAAGGCAGAAAATGCGGGCGGCATAGGTTGGGGCCACGTCAATGCGGGCCTGCAAGGTGTGGCAGGCCATATCTTCTGATCCGGTCAACAGGGCCACATCAAACCAACGGCGGAAAAGATCGGGGGTATCGGCACCGGCTTGTTCGAGCAGGGCTTGGGCAGGTTCAATCGCGCCGATATCCAGCAGCTTATCAACACGGGCTTGGAACAAACCGCCTGCTGCCGATGCGCCCAATGGTGGATCAGCCTCAGCCATCAACAAGGTCTTCAGCAAATCCTGCATGGCCGGCAAGCCATCGGTTTGTTGGGCTTGGAGCAATGCGATTAGGGTTGCTTCTTCGCTGGCAGACCAAAGCGTTGCGGGCAATCCGGTTAGATCGGATGACAACAGGCCAATCGGATCAGGTGACGGTCCGTCAAGCGGGGTCGTCGTAACAGATGGTGTCCCAGCGCCGGATGCAACAGGTGCTTCATCGCGCACTGCAGGCGCCGTTGGTAGGCGACGTGTTGGGATCTTTGCGGGTTCAACGCTTTGGGATAGCCAATCAATGGCTGACAAGGGTTCAGCCGATTGTGCGTGAACCTGAGGTCCTAATGTGGCGGCAAACGTGCCAAAAACAAATGTAAGAACAACAGGTTTCATATCACTCCAAATCCAACGTCAGAGGTTCCACGACCTGAACCCGTGGTGGGGCAAAATCACCGGGGAAAAATATCGGACCTACATATGCGTAGCCGATCAAGCCTATCGCAGCCAGAGCTGTCAAAAATACCAGTGCTTTGATCAGTCGCCACATAGATTGCCTCGAAATTGTGTTAATTGCCCAATGTTACGGTTATCGGCCCGCATTTGCTTGCGTTTATATATGGCCTTTTCGGCAAGATCACGCCATTGAATGATATAAATCATGATTAAGCGGGTCACAGCCGATGACCTGCCTGAATATACAGCGGACCAGACATGTCTCAAGCCACTGAAGATGCATATTGCCTGAAAAAGACTGTTGTTCTGGTTGGAATGATGGGATCGGGAAAAACGGCCATTGGCAAGGCGTTAGCGGCCCAGCTTGATGTGGCATTTCTGGATAGTGACGCTGCCATTGAAGAAGCTGCCGCAATTTCAATCGCCGAGATTTTTGAGCGCGACGGTGAAGCCTTTTTTCGCAAACGCGAAGCCGAAGTGATTGATCGGTTGCTGGCAGGTGATCCGTGTATTTTGTCTACAGGCGGTGGCGCATTCCTCACCGACACAGTGCGTGCCGCGATTGCGGATAAAGGGGCGGCCGTGTGGCTGGATGCATCTTTGGACATTCTGTGGGAACGGGTCCGCAATAAGGACACGCGCCCGCTTTTGCGAACCGACAACCCACGCCAGACGCTGTCTGACATTTTTGACGTCCGTGTGCCTGTATACGCGCAGGCCGGAATACATATCAAAATTACTGACAACGCATCCATCGAACAAACAACCGATATGGTTGTGAAAACCTTGTCTCAATACCCAGACCTGCTGGAGAAATTGTCATGACGACGACACCGCGTACCGTTTCCGTTGATTTGCCCGGCCGCGAATATGACATCCAGATTGGGCCGGGTGTATTGGCGCAAGCTGGGCCGCGTATCGCCGAGATGACGCGCCGCCCGCATGTCACGATTATCACAGATGAAACCGTGGCGGGGCTGCACCTAGCGACGCTGCAAGCAAACCTTGAGGCATCTGGTTTAACCTCTGCGGCACTTGCCTTGCCTGCGGGTGAAGCGACAAAATGTTGGGCCCAGCTGGAACGTTCTGTCGAATGGCTTTTGTCCGAAAAGGTTGAACGTGGCGATATCGTCGTGGCCTTTGGCGGCGGGGTGATCGGTGATCTGGCTGGGTTCGCGGCCGCAGTCTTGCGGCGCGGGGTCCGCTTTGTGCAAATCCCGACGACGCTGCTGGCGCAGGTCGATAGTTCGGTTGGCGGCAAGACGGGTATCAACTCTCCGGCTGGCAAGAACCTGATCGGCGCATTTCATCAGCCAAGTTTGGTGCTTGCGGATACTGATCTTTTGTCAACGCTGGAAAAACGCGATTTCCTTGCGGGGTATGGCGAAGTTGTCAAATACGGCCTTCTGGGCGACGCCCAGTTTTTCGATTGGCTGGAAAGCAATGCGCCGGGCATGGCGGGCGGCGATATGGCAGCACGAGTACAGGCAGTGACGCGGTCGTGTGAAATGAAAGCCGATATCGTCAAGCGCGACGAGACAGAGCAGGGGGATCGTGCCCTTTTGAACCTCGGGCACACGTTCTGTCACGCCCTTGAAGCGGCGACTGGATATTCGGATCGATTGCTGCATGGCGAAGGTGTCGCCATCGGCTGCGCTTTGGCGTTTGAACTGTCATCTCGTCTGGGCCTGTGTAGTCAGGAAGACCCAAGCCGCGTGCGCGCGCATCTCAAAGCGATGGGTATGAAGACCGATCTTGCGGACATACCGGGCGATTTGCCGGGGGCCGAGGCGCTTTTAGATTTGATGGCACAAGACAAGAAGGTGCTTGATGGCAAATTGCGGTTCATCCTCGCGCGGGGTATCGGCGATGCGTTTATCACCAGCGATGTGCCATCCGATGCAGTGCTGAAGGTCCTGAAAGACCAACTTTAACGCAGCTTAATTGCGCTTTAAGAGCCCTCGTTTCGTGTCCTGCCATTCTGTCGGTAACGCTTGCAAAGCGTGGCCAACGAGGGTCACTTCGCCTGCGCGTGCTGCAACCGACAAATCTGACAGGCTTTCGGCAAATGCTTTGGATTGGAACGTAGCGGCGCTGCCTGCGATTTTGTGGGCTTGATCGGCGATGTCGTCTAACGGCAAGCTAGACGTCTGGGACCATTCCACAAAACTGTCGGTCTCAGAAATGAACCGCTTGAGCATTTTGGCATAGGCTTGGGAACGGTACACATCGCCTTGATCCCGCGTTTCGGCATCAGGCACATTTTGCAGTTCGGTCGATCTAAGAACGTCCAAAAGGCTGTTCTTTGACAGCGGTTTTGTCAGCGTTGCGACCATCCCATCTTCTTTGAATGCAGCTTGGTCTTCGGGCAGCGCGTGCGCGGTAAGGGCGACAATCGGGGTTTGCGCAGACTTGCCATGGCCAGAACGGATTTTGCGTGCGGCAGTGCGACCATCCATCACGGGCATGCTGATATCCATGAAGATCAGATCGAAACGCGTCTCGGCGGCTGCATCGACACCTGATTTGCCGTTGTGTGCCTCGACGACTTTGTGGCCGGCGTTTTCCAACATTTCACGGGCCAGAATCCGGTTAATGTCGTTATCATCAACTAACAGGATCGAAAGAATGGTACTTGGTGGGGCTGTTTTAGGGATGGCATAGACATCCACAGGCTTTTCGGCTGCTGGCATCGGCAATGCGACCTTGAATACACTGCCTCTCCCAACTTCCGTTTCCACCGAAATGACACCACCAAGCGCATCGACAAACCGCTTCGCAATGCTCAGGCCCAAGCCGGTGCCGCCGACTTCTCGATCAAATGCCGCGTTACCAGTGACAAAGTCATCAAAGATACGATTTGCCAGATCTTCGGTCATGCCGGGACCGGTATCTTGGATGCAAAATACGATGTTGTCCGATGAAGTCGCGTTGTTGTCACCGATTTCGGCTGTCACAAGAACCTCGCCAGCGCGGGTGAATTTTACGGCGTTACTGATCAGGTTGATCAAGACTAGCTGTACCCGATCCGGATCGGACAACACCCAGTCGCGGCTTTCACCGATCCAGTGCCACCTTAGCGTGGTATCCGACGACACGGCCATTGCGCTTTGGTTATCAATGATATCCTGAACCAGAATGCTGATATTCATGGGGCCAGTCGTGACCTGCAGTTTGCCCGCGTCATAGCGCGTAATATCCAGCACATCTGAAATATGGCTCATCAGCAATCGACCAGAGGTTTCCATATTGCGCATGTAGCGATCTTGCTGAGATGTCAGTTCAGTATCCTGCATCAGCGACAGGTTACCCAGTAACCCGTTCAATGGCGTGCGGATTTCGTGGCTCATCGTTGCCACAAAATCGGTCTTGATCTTTTCGCCCTCAAGGGCCGCGTCACGGGCTGTGACAAGTTCCTGTTCGGCGGCTACAACACGAGAAACATCGCGCACGAAAACGACGTAGATTTTGCTGTCGTGAAGCTCTGCGGCTTGGATCGACAGTTCAATTGGAAACACGCTGCCGTCTTTGCGTGATGCGTCCATACGACGTCGGCCTGCACCGATCATGTGCTGAAGCCCACCGCGACTGAGCCGCTGTAGTCCGGTGCGTTGTTCATTCTGAACGGTCTTGGGGTTGATGATGTGGGCGACATCCTGACCGATGGCTTCGGCTGCTGCGTAGCCGAAAATTTTCTCTGCGGCTTGCGAAAATTCGATGATCTCGCCGTAATCGCTGCTCACGATGATCCCGTCCAATGACGTCTCGATCACTGTGTTCATACGGGTCGCGATTTCTTTTTGAGCGCGTTCGCGGGTAATATTGATCGTATTCAAACGGTTGAGATACAGAATTGATGTGGCAAGTGCCCCGACAAAGACCACCAGTGCCACAGCCAATTGCGCCAATGTCCCAGCTACAGCTTCGCGCTGTCGGTCCGCATTTGCAGCGAAGATCGACAGACCGGCATTCGACAATCCTCGAACTGTGGTACGTGCGTCCTGCGCGAGCGTTTTCAGGGCATCCCGTTGCGCGATGAAGTCTTCGTCGGATTGGTCAACGATCGCAACTGCGTCGTCCAAAAAGGCGCGGGTCAGGGCCAACTGCGCTGCGAATTGATCAGATTGGCGCAGTTTCTCATAAACTTCGGCGACTTCAATCGTATTCACGCGACTGTAAAAGACGTCAAATCGTCGTCTGATCCGGTCCGGTGGTTCTTCGAAAAGATTAACGGCGTTTACAAAATCGAGGAATTCAACCTCGGTCTGGGCTAGCGACCATTGCGCATTATCGGATCTTGCGGATCGCAGGCTTTGCATTTCGCGCGCAACATTGTTGGCTAACAAACCAATCGCGATAAGGGCGGCCAAACCGGCCAGACCCGCAAGGGTCCGACCGGTTCGGGTTCGTGTGTGAGTGGTTGCTGGCACAAGACCGCCCCAAAGGTTCAAGAAATATTTGTACCTACGGGGTTACTTGACGACAGCTATTCTGTCGAGTTGCCAGATACTGCGGGAATATATGACCTCGGATCGATATTCGGATGCGCTGTCATACGGGTAGATGATCCAAAGTGGCCCTTTATCACGGATCGACATGCGGTCGCCGTCCATCAAATAGGCCAGTATTGGCCCGCCTTCGATCGCGTCAGTCACTGGGATTTGTACTGAATAATCGTTGATTGCAGTTGCTTGCAACGATCCAGTTGTTGTCCCCAGAACATCGGCTAGTAAATGAAGCGAGACACCTTGGAAAACACTGACACCATCCGTCCAAATGGTGCTGGTTTCTATTTGCGTGTCATCCAAGGCTTCCAACATGGCGTAATCGAACTGCAGCGTTTCGCCTACGTTGGTCTGTGCGATGTCGCCACCCACCGTGAGGATAACATCCCCGACCGGTGCCAAGAAATCTTCTGCAGTTGTAATTGTCGGTCCGCAAACGGCTGCAAAAGCGATGGGTAATAAAAAACGCACGGTAGTCTCTCTTCTATCGGTACGTCGACTTTGGCACCGAATCCGCAATCGGTAAAAAGAACTTTGGGATAAGGAGATACCCAGAAGGGTAGGTTTTGTAGGCGTAATCACGTTTTAGTTGATTGTATTTTTACTTTACCTCGTCATCGTTCTCAACGAAGATGTGGGAAATCATTTGGTTGGCACATAGGTTGTAACGACAAAATAGTCGTGCATGCCTACCTAGAGTTGTATCGGTTTTATTTCCCCATGATGTTGTTTGATGATTTGATGTATGTTCGTGTCACGGACGCGGGTGTCGCTAAAGGATTGATATGAAAGTTCTTATTGCAGACGACCATGAACTCGTCAGGGATACCTTGGCGATGTTTCTGGACATCGAAGGTGGAATCGCCAGTGATCTTGCTGGTACATTCGAAGAAGCGACGCGGAAACTTGATCAGGACGGCCCGTTCGATTTGGTGCTGCTTGACTTCAATATGCCCGGCATGAATGGTCTTGAAGGGCTTAAGACGGCCATCGCGTCTGGCAGCGATCAACGTTTTGCATTGATTTCAGGCGAAGCGACCCGCGAAATTGCCGAAGAAGCGCTAGAGCTGGGTGCAGCCGGTTTCATCCCTAAATCCTTGCCTGCCAAGTCGCTCGTGAACGCTGTCCGGTTTATGGCGATGGGCGAACGCTACGCGCCTGTCGAATTTATGACGGCTGAAGAACCCGCGACGCCGCATCCGATTGCTGATCAGCTGACGAAGCGCGAATTGCAGGTTTTGCGCGGTTTGACCGAAGGTAAAACGAACAAACAGATCGCCCGCGATCTGGAAGTGCAGGAACCCACCGTCAAACTGCACATCAAGAACACGTACCGCAAAATTGGTGCGCCAAACCGCACTGTCGCGGCACTTATCGCCCGGGAATCGGGTTTGTTCTGACGCTGGCTATCGAGCCAGAACCAAATCCGCCTTTAGTCCGCCCAAGCGTTCGCTGTCGCCCAGCCGCAGCATGCCGCCATGCGTCCGCGCGATATCGCTAACGATCGACAGGCCCAGTCCCACGCCGCTGCCTTTGTTTTGGTTACGCGCTGGATCTAATCTGACGAAGGGACGTGTTGCTTCATCACGTTGATCTGCTGGAATACCGGGGCCATCGTCCTCAACCGTGAAGCGGACGCTACGGTCTGTGACGGACAGGCTGATCTCCGCTGTTTGGCCATAGCGCAGCGCATTACCGACAAGATTGTCCAGCGCACGCCGGATCGCATCGGGGCGCATCGCGAAGCTTGTTCCTGCGGGAGCCGTTTCAATGCAGGTCAATGCAAGCCCGCTGCGTTTCGCGTCTTCCATTACCGCATCAAGCAGATCAACTGGATCCGTGGGTTCAAGCACATCTGCAGCGTCGCTGCGTGCGAAATCAAGAAATCCGTCGAGCAACTGCTGCATTTCATCGACGTCTTTAATCAGCGGTTCGACGTCTTCGTTGTCCAGCATCGACAGGCCAAGCCGCATACGTGTCAGAGGCGTTCTAAGATCATGACTGACGCCTGACAGCATCATCGTCCGGCTTTGCGTCTGACGTTCAATTCGGTTGCGCATGTCCAGAAACGCCATGCCCGCGGCACGGACTTCAAGCGCACCAGTTGGATTGAAATTGGTCAGACGGCCTTTACCGTAATCTGTTGCTGCCGCGGCCATGCGTTTGATCGGGCGCAGCTGATTGCGCAAAAAGAAATAGGCGATGGTGGTCATGATTGCACCCATCACAACCATAATAACCAAGAGCTGATGGGGGTTAGACGCCGAAACACGGTTGCGGCGGAATGAAACCTCGAGCGGCCCTTTGTTCGTCTCTAGCCAAAGCGTCACAACCCGCCGTTCCGCAAGCGAAATGCGCAGAACGTCAGGGACCTGTTCACGCAGGTTGGTAATCACTTTGCGACCTGTCAGGTCCTGAAACGGTTTAACATCGTCGGGCAGCATCGGGCTGGCGGGCAGGGTGGTTGTCAGCTCTAGTCCCGTTGTTACACGATCAAGCGCCACGCGGGCCGCTTCGTAATCGACAGCGCCGTTGACTTGGGATTGCAGGAACCGCAACTCAATCGCCATGGCACTGGTCATTGATTCCGTGACACCGTCAAAGTGGCGTTGAATAAACACCACCGACACAAGCAACTGCAGCGTCACAACAGGCAGCACCAAAATCAGGGCGGCGCGGCCATAAATGCCACGCGGCATTGCGTTTTTGATCCAACCTAGAAACATTGCAGCAGGCTAACCCGCCCAGCGCCAAACAAAAAGTCACAAGCGATGCCAGATTCAGATTTTCACGCAATAGCCGGTCAACTTACGGTGTTAGAACCAGACTTGGGTCTCGTTTTGGCACCGAACCCGTCGCCCATGACAGGGCCTGGCACCAATACGTATCTATTGGGCCGTGAAAGCATTGCGGTCATTGATCCGGGTCCCGCAACTGACGCGCACTTGGCAGCATTGATTACCGCAATCGATGGTCGGCCTGTCAGCCATATTGTCGTCACGCATAGCCATTTGGATCATTCACCGCTCGCCAAACCACTATCCAATCACACTGGCGCGCCTGTTATTGCATTCGGGGATACCTTTGCGGGGCGCAGTGCCGTGATGACGGCATTGGCAAAGGACGGCATGGCAGGTGGCGGCGAAGGGCTGGATCACGACTTCGCACCCGATCAGCTGGTCAAGGATGGCGATGTGATCAAAGGGCAGGGATGGGACCTGTCTGTGATCCACACCCCCGGACATCTGGGGAATCACATCGCACTCGGGTGGAATGACGCGATTTTTGTGGGTGATCTGGTGATGGGCTGGTCAACTTCGCTGGTGTCGCCGCCCGATGGGGATATGACAGACTTTCTGGCGTCATGTGCGCGGCTGCGTGAAATCCCTGCACGCGTGCATTATTCCGGCCATGGCGCGCCGATCAGTGCCCCGCATGCCCGCCTAACCGAACTGATCAACCACAGAGAATCCCGCACCGCCCAAATTTTGGCGACACTGCAAGACGGCCCGCACAGCGTCAGCCAAATTGTGACGGCAATCTATACCGATTTGCACCCGCGCCTTCATGTGATCGCGGGGCGGAATGTATTCGCCCATCTTGTTGATTTGTATGTACAAAACAAAGTTGCCGTGGATGAAAGGCTGCATCCCGAAGCCGTCTTTTCGCGGACTGACTGACAGGGAAATTGCAAGAAAAGTGAAAAAAGCAATTTAACCCTCTGGACGCGCCGAAAACGCATCGTTATAGACCGCGCATACAGTGTTCCGACGTAGCTCAGCGGTAGAGCAGTTGACTGTTAATCAATTGGTCGTAGGTTCGATCCCTACCGTCGGAGCCAAAGAATTCAAGGGCTTAGTGAGAAATCACTAAGCCCTATTTCTTTGGTAAATCATGCTAATCCAGATTAAATCCCTTCGCGCGAATGAACGCCCCGAAATCGGCCCGCTCCGGTGCGCTGTATTGACGAACCTTGTCCGTGGACCATCCATATGCGGTTGCTGTTCCGAAACGATCTTCATAGCGTTGTTGTGCGTAAGGCTGGGTCAGGGCGCGATCCGTATCATAGGCATTGACCGTCTGTTGAAGGTCCGTTTCTTGATACGTGTCCCGATGGACGGTCGCAGCCAATGGCAGACGTTTTGAAATCACCTTCGGTGCTGCTGGATATCCGACGGCCAGGCCAGCCACTGGAAACACATGTTGCGGAAGATTCAGAAGCCGTGACACAGCTGCCGCCTGATCCCTGATTCCGCTGATAGGGCAGCATCCGAGCCCGATTGATTCCGCAGCCGTCACAAATGCGCCCAGCGCGATGGCTGCGTCCACACTCGCGTTGAAGAAGGCATCAAGGTGATCGTTCGCAAATGGTATGTCGTGCCACGCGTGGCTCAGTCGTTGGCGCCGGTTATTTCCACAGAAGACGGCGATCATTGGCGCACCAGTGACCCATGGTTGCGTCGTGACCATATCTGCCAGTTCCTTGCGTGGCCCCGCAGATGTCATCAACACAATATCGCGCTGTTGCAGATCGCTTTTTGTCGGGGATGCCAATGCAACGGCGCAAAGCGTTTCAAGCACCTCTGTTGGTACACGTTGATCTGTAAAGGCACGACACGATCCACGGTCCGCCATACCTGCCAGAACCTCAGCACCCGGTAATTGATCAGGTACGTCCCTGTGATCTTGAAACCGAGACTGAAGGGCAGTGTGCAGGTCAGTTGTCATGCGCGGATGGCTTTCTGTCAGTAACGCTTACAGTTTGATTAAGCGTTATGTGGATTTATAAAGCACAGCTATTTTGGTAAGTATGCAGCGCGGCTGACCAATTGGGAAGTGTAGGGCATGACACCATCGACGTTGAAAGTGACCATTGCGCGCGGTGCGGCGGGCGACGACACGTTTGATGTCCCTGCGACGGCTAATCAGACCGTACTGGATGTGGTGTCGTGGATTCAGCAAAACGCAGATCCGACCTTAAGCTACCGGTTCGCGTGCCGCGTTGGGATGTGCGGAAGCTGTGCGATGATGGTGAACGGTGTGCCGCGGTGGACCTGCCGGACGCATATATCCAAGGTTTTGCAGGGGGGTACGGTATCGATTGGACCGCTGCGGAACTTGCCTGTGATCAAAGATTTGGTCGTCGACATGGATCCCTTCTTTGACAAATGGATTGCGGCAGAAGGGGTGCACCACCCAACAGCGACACGTGATGATCCCATCGCCCCAGTAGATGAAACATCTGCCGCACGCGTTGTCGCAAACGCAGGGATCGAATGTATCAACTGTTCCGTTTGCTACGCGGCCTGTGACACGGTGACGGGTAACGATGATTACCTTGGCCCAGCAGCGCTTCAACGGGCGTGGACGGTGTTGAATGACGCCAAAGACGGAGACAAAGCGGCAATCCTTGATGCGGTTTCCGGTCAGGGCGGATGCCACAATTGCCATTCCATGGGGTCATGCACTGCTTATTGCCCCAACGACCTTGATCCGATGACGGCCATCGCCGGATTGAAGCGGGCCACAGCTAAATCCTTTTTCAAAAGGGGGCGCTGATGCTGACATTGCGCCTTTACATATTGCAACGGATCACAGCGCTTTTGATGGCTCCGTTGGTTATTGGACATTTGGCCGTGATGATCATCGCCGTCCAAGACGGGCTGAGCACGGCCGAGATTCTGGGGCGGACCCAAGGCTCTGCTGCATGGTTCATGTTCTATGGCACATTTGTTGTTGCCGTCTGCATCCACGCTGCAATCGGTTTGCGCGTCGTTGCGCATGAATGGGGCGGGCTAAAGGGCATTGGGCTAGACGCCTTCATGTGGGTCACCGGTCTGGGGCTGTTCGCACTAGGCGCGCGCGCGGTCTGGGCTGTGACATTCGGAGGGGCGCTATGAAAATGCCGCCACGCGCCCATCCTCTTTGGATTGCCTATATTCTGCATCGCGTCTCAGGTGTTGCGTTGGCTGTCTTTTTGCCGCTGCATTTCTGGGTGCTTGCGATGGCATTAAATGATCCGGCGGGGTTTGACGGGTTCCTGCATTTGACCGACTACACTGTCGTGAAGCTCGCGGAGTTTGGTCTCGTGTTTGGGCTTGCGGTACATATGTTTGGCGGCTTGCGCCTTATGGCGCTGGAATGGCTACCGTGGAGCCCGCCTCAAAAGACACTGGCCGCGGGGGCAGCCGCCGCGTCATTTTTAGTCGCAACATTGTTTTTGATGAAGGCGCTGTAAAATGGGTTTGACCGATATTGATCGCCACGACACGGGTATCTTGATCATCGGCAGCGGTGGCGCGGGTCTTTTCGCGGCATTGCACGCGCAGCAGACAGCGCCTGAGGGGACAAAGATCACAATCGCTGTGAAGGGGCTGATCGGGAAATGTGGTTGCACACGGATGGTGCAGGGCGGCTACAACGTCGCGATGGGCGGCGGCGACACAGTTGAACGGCACTTCATGGACACGATCAACGGGGGCAAATGGCTCCCCAATCAGGACATGGCATGGCGATTGTGTGAACAAGCCGTTGTGCGGGTCCGCGAATTAGAGAACGAGGTCGGATGCTTTTTTGACCGCAATCCCGATGGCAGTTTGCATCAAAAGGCATTTGCAGGCCAAACGGCGGATCGCACCGTCCACAAGGGTGATCTGACGGGCATCGAAATCATCAACCGCTTGATGGAAAAGGTGCTAGCGAGCGGTGTCGAGAAACTACAAGAACAACGCGCGATTGGATTGATTCCCACGAAAGATGGATCGGCGCTGGCGGGGGTCTTGTTCATCGACATGCACACCGGCGGGTTCCGCTTGGTGCGGGCCAAGACGGTGCTGATGGCCACGGGTGGCGGTCCGTCCATGTACAAGTACCACACGCCGAGCGGTGACAAGACGATGGACGGCTTGGCGATGGCGCTGCGGGCGGGGCTCAAGCTGCGCGATATGGAAATGGTGCAGTTCCATCCGACGGGCCTGCTGGCCGGCGATCATACCCGCATGACCGGTACGGTACTGGAAGAAGGATTGCGCGGGGCAGGTGGTCAGTTGATCAATCACTCCGGAGCGCGGTTTATGTTTGATTACGACGCAAAGGGCGAACGCGCCACACGTGATGTCGTCAGCCGCGGTATCTACGCGGAGATGCGCAAAACCAATGATCCCGCACAAGAAGGCGTCTTTATTTCGATGGCGCATCTGGGCCCGGACAATGTGCGTAAGAAATTCAAAGGCATGGTATCGCGCTGTGCAGACAGCGGATTTGATCTGGCGGCAGGCAAGGTCGAAGTCGTGCCAACCGCTCATTACTTCATGGGGGGCGTTGTGGTCGATGTCGACACGCGCACGGCAATGGAAGGGCTCTATGTGGCGGGCGAAGATGCAGGCGGCGCACATGGGTCCAATCGGTTAGGTGGCAATGGCGTTGCGAACTCAACTGTCTATGGCGGGATCGCAGGTGACGTGATGGGGCGCGATATCCGGCAAATGCCGTCACTGCGCGATCCGGATGAGACTGTTCTGGCGGCAGAAATCGCACGCGCGACCCATCCGTTGGACCGTAATCCTGCCTTAGTTCACCCCCTGCGCCAAGATCTTCAAAACGTCATGTGGGACGACGTTGGTGTCATGCGGACAGCGGTTGGACTAAAACGCGGCTTGCAAGGGATCGCAGCTGTGTCGGATCAGCTAATGGACGTAGGCGTGGCGGGCGATACGCTGGCGTTTAACCTGACGTGGCACGATTGGCTGAACCTGCGGTCACTGTGCGATGTTTCTGAGGTGATCACCAAAGCGGCGATGGCCCGCGAAAATTCGCGCGGTGCTCATTACCGTGAAGACCATCCCGAACCGGGCGCGATGGAAGACAGTGATTTCACAGTGGCGCAGCAAACTGGCGATGCGGTGAATGTCTCGCGCGAACCGGTTCAATTCACAATCGTGCGTCCGGGCGAGACGATCCTGCCCGATGATGCGCCCGAAACGCTCGTGGCTGTGCCATGACCCGTACAACAAAGGATATCAGATGATTCCTATCTCGCTTATTCAATCCACCGCCGAAACGCTGATGGACAAGGCGGCCATTGAAATACCGCAGGATTATCTGGACGGTCTGCAAGAAGCCGCACGTACCGAGGACGGCGATCTATCGTCATTCGTCCTTAAAGCAATGCTCGAAAACTACGATGCCGCGAAGGAAGACCGCCGCGCGATGTGTGGCGATACCGGCGTGCCGCGTTGGTTTGTGAAGATGGGAAATGATGCGGCCGTCGAAGGGGGCATGTTTGCGTTGGAAGGCGCGTTGCGTCGTGCCACCGCCAGCGCCACCAACGGGGTTCCACTGCGTCCCAATCGCGTCCATCCACTTTGGCGGACGGATCACAACAACAACGTCGGCATTGGTGCGCCCGAAATTGAATACGGGTTTGAACCGGATGGTGATTGGATTGATCTGATCACGGTTCACAAAGGCGGGCTGTTCGGGTCCGATTACCGGATGTTGTTTCCGTCGGATGGTATTCAGGGGATCAAACGGTTCTACCTCGATAGTCTGATGGCTTTCGGAAAACGGGGATTGGCCTGTCAGCCAGCGATCATCGGTATCGGGCTTGGCGGATCAAAAGACACCTGCATGACGCTTGGCAAGCGGGCATCGACGTTGCGGATTGTCGGGTCACGCAATAGCGATCCCGAGATTGCAAAGATGGAAGATGAATTCAAAGACCTTGGGAATTCCATTGGCATGGGGGCCATGGGCTTTGTCGGTAAGAACATGGTCATCGATTGCAATATCGAGGTGGGCTACTGCCACACAGGTGGGATGCCGATGTCGGTGCATGCGTTCTGTCTGTCATCGCGCAGGGCCGTGGCGCGGATATTCCCTGACGGGCGTGTAGAACATCGGACGGACCCCGATTGGTTTACACCCTACCAAAGACGCGAAACCGTCGATTGGACCCCAGTACTGGAGGCCGCAGAATGACCATTCGTGAAGTCCGCCTGTCTACGACCCCAACCCCCGAAGCCATCGCTGATCTGCGGCTTGGCGACATCGTCTATCTTGATGGCCTCATGTATACAGCCCGCGAAGGCGTTTACATGCGCGCGCTTGAAGACAAAGCGAACATTCCGATGGAATTGCCAAGCCAGTCTGCCGCGAATTTCCACTGTTCGCCTGCAGCACGGATCAATCCAGACGGTAGCTTTGACATGGGCGCGGTGACCGCTACCGCATCGTTTCGCTTTGCCAAATGGTTACCTGAATGGATGGCCAAAACCGGCGCGAAGTTGATCGTGGGCAAAGGCGGAATGACGTCGAAAGACTACAAGGACTATTTCGTCCCCAACGGGGCGGTCTATTTATCTACGGTTGGATATGGGACAGGCGCGCTGCTGGGGCGTGGCGTCGAAAGCGTCGAAGCTGTGCACTGGAACGAAGAACTTGGGATCGCGCAAGCAATGTGGGTCCTGAAATGCAATCGGATGGGACCGTTCATCGTGGCCTCTGATATGAACGGCGACTGCCTGTTCGAACGTGAGAACGCAAAGATCGCCGCCAATATTGCGCATGTGTACGTAGGCACAAAACCAGCAGTTCTCAAACGCTACGGCGAAACCGACGACAGGTCTGACGAAGTGATTTAGGTCGTTTCTGCGATCACATCTGACAATGCGGCAAAGACTTCGTCCAACAAGCGGGTTTTGATGTGATCCTTGCGGTACGCCAGTCCCAGCAATCGGGTAGGCGCATCGGTTCCCAATGCGACCCGCTTTACCGCAACTTGTTCAAGCGGTTTGACGACCAGGTCAGGTACGATTGACACGCCAAGGTTCGCCTGCACCATACTTGTGATCGGTTCTGGGCTATCAAGTTCCATGGCTTCCGTCACACGCACTTTGTTTGCTACCAGCCAGTTTTCAATCAACGTCCCCAGCACGGCGCGACGGTTGAACCGAATGAACGGTCGACTGTGCAGCAACGCGATCGGATCATCCAGCGGGTCTTGGGCGTGGGCAATCAGTTGCAAAGGTTCACGGGCGAGGTCTTTGAAAGCGATGTCGGCGGGCAGCAAATGGGGACGGGTTACAATCGCGGCATCGA
This sequence comes from Yoonia sp. D2-7, assembly GCF_055809435.1. Lineage (NCBI taxonomy): Bacteria > Pseudomonadati > Pseudomonadota > Alphaproteobacteria > Rhodobacterales > Paracoccaceae > Yoonia > Yoonia sp. D2-7. Next base: position 1,824,124 of record NZ_CM147912.1, read on the forward strand.
CGGACCCGCGCGAGATATCGGCGAGCAGGGTTTCGGTCAAACCCGGTCGAATATGGATGCCAAGCGCGGGAAACCTGTCCTTCAACCGTGCCATTGCGTGTGGTGTCAGGCCGGTCAAAGTAGTCCGTAAAGCACCCAAGGTGACGACGCCGCTTAATCCATCGTCCCCCAGTACCGACGGCGCAAGGTTGTCGTAATCCGCGATCAACTGACGCGCCTTTCGGACGACGTCGTGTCCGATTGGGGTTAATTCGGGCGTGCGTGTGTCCCGATTGAACAGGGCCAACCCAAGGTCAGCCTCAAGCGTTTGCATTTGTTGGCTGACAGCTGCGTGTGTAACGCGAACCTCGTTGGCTGCTGCAGAAAATGTGCGGGTATCGGCCACGGCCACCAGCGTGCGCAAAAGGCGGATTGTCATGGGATATGCTTGATGCCTGTTGTCATGGCCGGAGGATACGCAAGCTATCGGCGAATTCCAAGTCACGCAAAGCCGCAGCGCATTGTGGCGTGTCAGCGTATTGCTGCAAGTTGAAGGGTATTGCGCTTGGAAAAACGCAAGGGCCGCCATATCTTAACAAAAGATCGCTAAAAGGATTACTTGATGTTGACCCGCCTGACCTTCGCCGCAGCCCTCGCGCTGACACCTGCCATAAGCTTTGCCAATGTGGCCAAAGAAGATGTGGCGAACCTGTTTGCGGCCATGGACCTTGATGCCATCGTGTCCATCATGCGCGAAGAAGGATTGGAATACGGGGAACAAATCGCTGAAGACCTGTTTCCGGATCGGACGTCTTCGGATTGGCCTGAAACGGTGTCACAGATTTACGACTACGACACCATGCGCGACGGGCTGGAAATGCAGTTTGGTGCGGCCTTGGGTGATGTGAACATCGACAGTCTGATCGCATTTTTCGAAGGCGAAGTTGGCCAGACTGTTGTCGGTTTAGAAGTCGCGGCGCGTCGCGCTTTGATGGACGAAGACATCGAAGAGGCCAGCAAAGAAGCGGCGGCCATCGCAATTGCCGATGAAACACCACGGTTTTCCTTGGTCGAGGAATTCGTCGAGACCAATGATTTGGTGGAAACCAATGTCGTCGGGGCGCTGAACGCAAACTACGCATTCTATCTGGGCTTGTTGGATGGCGGGGCCTTTGGCCAAGATCTGACAGAAGAACAAATTCTGACGGACGTCTGGAACCAAGAAACCGAAATCCGCAAGAATACCTATGAATGGGTCTATTCCTATCTGCTTATGGCCTACCAACCGCTCAGCGACGCCGAACTGCAGGCCTATATCGACTTTTCCGAAACCGAAGACGGGCAGGCGTTGAACACAGCTTTGTTTGTGGCCTTTGATGAAATGTTCGAAGGGATCAGCCGTGCGCTTGGTCTTGCGTCATCACAATACATGGCGGGGCAGGATCTATGATGCGCCCAAGCGCCTTGGCGGCAAGCGTGGTTATCGCGACTGCAAGCATGAGCCATGCAGACACGACCGAATTGATGTTCTGCGCCATGGAAAACAATTCAAAGATGGTGTCGGTCCGGTTGGACGGCGCGGATGTGACCTATGCGTACGGCAATCTCAACGAAATGTCTGATCTCGTGCTGACCACACCGGCTGCAGATGTCGACTACCAACCTTGGCCGGGCGTTGGGAACACCATATGGGAAACGATTACATTCTATAACGGCGGCTACGAATATGTGGTCGTCATGGGCGCCGAACGTCAGGACAATCCGCAGAAATACGGCGGCATCACTGTGCGCAAAGCCGGAGAAGAGATTGCAGCGCTCGACTGCATTCCGTCCTCCGTCTCCTTCGACTTCGGCAACCAGTTGTACGATGCGAAGACACAAGCAGGGTGGTGCCTTGATCGTGGCGCTAAGGGCGGATGGACCCGCTGTGACTAAGAACTGTAAACCATCAGCGCAGTAACTAACGCGCCGGGGTTGTTGTCGTAAATCCCGATGTCACCGCGTAACTGGACCAAACGGGCAGGGCGATCCTGCAGGGGAATGCCTGCTTCTTCCATCGCGGTGCTGATCGCTGGACCGCCGCCTGCCATGATTTCGGGGATGATCTGGTCAAAGGTGGATTTTACCGCGATTTCGACGCGTCCCCGCCGTTCGTTATAGATCGCGTTCTCAGTCGCGGATGTCAGGGCGTTGACGGGCCACAGCAACGGATTGCCAAGGTGATTGGCTTCGCTACTGCAGGCGGCTAGAAATATCAGTGAAATAAGTGTGCTGCGCATGGTTTTGGCCTCTTTCTGGGCTTGACTTAAAATACATCTGCGCACATAAGCCGCCATCTCATCAAGGCACTTGGTGAGGGTAAAGCGAAAAACTGCCCTTACAGGCACGCAGTCCACAGGTACCAAACACTCGTTCAATCGGGGGCCTCAGAGACGCGAAAGACAAAGGAATACACTATGTTTGCGGTTCTTAAGACCGGTGGCAAACAGTACAAAGTTGCATCAGGCGACGTACTGCGTGTCGAAAAATTGGATGCCGCCGCTGGCGACCAGATCCAATTCAACGAGATTCTCATGGTTGGTAACACTGTTGGCGCTCCACTTGTGGAAGACGCTGGTGTTCAGGCAGAAGTTGTTGACCAAATCAAAGGCCCTAAGACGATTAACTTCGTTAAGCGCCGTCGTAAGCACTCTTCTGCACGTAAGAAGGGTCACCGTCAGCAGCTCACAGTTGTTCGCATCGGCGATATTCTTGAAGCAGGCGCTGGCAAGTCCGGCGTGAAAGCTGCCGTATCCGGTGCTGGTAAAGTTGTATCTGAAGCAATCGCTGCAGGTAACGGCGCACCAACATCCAAGAAAGCCGAAGCTGCTGCAAAACGCGCTTCTACTCCGAAGGCTGCTAAGCCTGCGGCGAAGAAAGCCGATAGCGCACCAGCAAAAGCTGCACCAAAGAAAGCTGCAAAAGCAGACGCCCCACAGGCTGAAGCTGAAGTTGCAAACGCTGGTACAAAGCCTGCCAACCTGCTGAAAGAAGCACGTGGCGGTCAGCCTGACGATCTGAAGCGTATTTCAGGCGTCGGTCCAGCACTCGAAAAGAAGCTGCATTCAAACGGCATCTTCCACTTCGATCAAGTTGCAGCTTGGACAGCAGACGAAATTGCGTATATGGATGACCAATTGTCATTCAAAGGCCGCATTGAGCGTGACGAGTGGCTGAAACAAGCCGCAGAATTCGCTAAAGAAGCGTAAGGAGAGACACCAATGGCACATAAAAAAGCAGGCGGTTCATCCCGTAACGGTCGCGACTCAGCTGGTCGCCGTCTTGGCGTGAAAAAGTACGGCGGCGAAGTCGTGATCCCAGGCAACATCATCATGCGTCAGCGTGGCACAAAGATGTGGCCAGGTATGGGTGTTGGCATGGGCAAAGATCACACGATCTTCGCAACCATCGAAGGCAACGTACAATTCCACAAAGGCCTTAAGGGCCGTACCTTTATTTCAGTTCTCCCAGTGGCGGAGGCCGCTGAGTAAACCGAAGTTTCCAAGGTAACGCATTTGGGGGGATCGGTGAACACCGGTCCCCCTTACTTTTTCATACTATCGACACGATATGAAAGTAGACGACAGTTCTGACGTGAGGCCCAGTTTGGGAGGCACCGGTTTTTCGAGGAGGGAAAGCCATGATGCACAATACAATCGCAACGCCGGATAAAGCGGCGACAAACGACCAGATCACAATTGCGGCGGACCGCTTTGTGTTACGCCCATTGCGGCGTGCTGATGTGGGTCTTGTCGCGATGTATGCAGGTGATGAACGTATTGCGCGCGGTACCCGTGCCATGCCGCATCCTCTGCCTCCGGGGACTGTCGAGGCGATGATTGATCGCGCCAGCGCCGATGACCGGCTTGAAGATATCTGGATTCTGGACGGCACTGATGGCGGGAATGCCGAAGCACTGGGCCTGATCAGCCTCAACCGGATGGACCGTGATCAATCCGAGATTTTCTATTGGATCGCGCCTGCGTTCTGGAACACGGGTCTCGCGACCGAAGCTGTCCGGACATTGCTGGCCGCAAATCCGCACAACGCAAAGCAAATTTTTGCTGAAGCGTTTCAAGACAACCCAAGCTCGGCACGTGTGCTGACAAACAACGGGTTCGACTATCTGGGCGATGCGGAAGCCTATTCCGTCGCTCGCAAGGCTACGGTGCCAACATGGACGTATATGCTCAAAATGGGGTGACCCCCGTACCGGTGATCAAAACGGCGCGGCTTGAACTGCGTCCGATGGCGCTGTCGGATGTCGATGCGATTGTTCCGCAGTTGAATAATCTTGACGTGACGCGTTGGCTTTCGGTTGTTCCGCATCCTTATACTAAAGAGGACGCGATCTGGTTCATCGAAGAAAACCTTGCAGGTCGCGCCGCGTCGTGGTCGATTTTCAAAGATGATACGTTGATCGGAAACGTCGGCGGTGGTGATGCCCACGGGTATTGGCTGGGCCAAGACCATTGGGCGCAGGGCTATGCGACTGAGGCCGCGATGGCGGCCTGTGCGCACCATTTCGCGACAACCGACGATGTTGAGATCACCAGCAACTACTTCCTCGGCAATGTCGGGTCAGCCAACGTGCTGGGAAAGCTTGGCTTTTTGCCGACGGACATCAGCACGTCACATTGTGCGGCGACATGCACAGACGTGCAGTCGCAAGGCATGGTGCTGACCCGTACCCGTTGGGAAAGCCTCCACAATGCTTGACCTGACGTATCACGACTGTGCGCCTGACGATTTCGATCCGATGATGGCGCTTGCCTCTGATTGGGATGTCGTACGCCAGCTTGGCCGTTGGAAATGGCCTGCGGATCCCGAACAAGTGCGGTTCTATTGCAAACCTTACGAAGGACGCGGTTTTCTTTGGACGATCAAGCACGGAGCTGAATGGGTCGGCCGTATCGGTATCACTAGTGGTGACATTGGCTATACGCTGCCGCGATCAGTCCATGGACGTGGTATCGCAACTCAAGCCGCGACCTTTGCGATCAATCACCACTTTGCGACAACAGATGATCAGGTGATCACCGGATCGACTTGGAACGACAATGCGGCCTCGCAGCACGTCCTAGAGAAATTGGGCTTCAAGCATTGGCAGACCTGCTACATGCGGTCGGTCGCACGGGGCTATCCGGTCTTGGTGCGCCAAAACAAACTGACCCGACAGGATTGGGAAGCCGGACCGCTGGCGTCTTAAACCCGCCACGCCTTGAGGGCGTGTAAGAAATAGATTAAGCGCCATCCAACACTGGTAGAAAGCACCCGATCCTATGAAGTTCCTCGATCTCGCCAAAGTCTATATCCGCTCGGGCAGCGGTGGTGGCGGCTGTGTGTCTTTTCGCCGCGAAAAGTTTATCGAATACGGTGGTCCTGATGGCGGCGACGGCGGCAACGGCGGGTCGGTCATTGCAGTGGCTGTCGAAAGCCTGAACACGCTGATCGATTTCCGCTACCAGCAGCACTTCTTTGCGAAGAACGGCCAGCATGGCATGGGATCACAGCGCACAGGGGCCACAGGCGACGACATCATCCTGCGCGTTCCTGTCGGGACCGAAATTATCGACGAAGACGAAGAAACAATCCTGTGTGACATGACAGAGGTCGGCCAGCGGTTTGTGATCGCCAAGGGTGGTAACGGCGGCTGGGGCAACCTGCACTTTAAATCCTCTACCAACCAAGCACCGCGCCGCGCGAACCAAGGGCAAGAAGGCATTGAACGCACGATCTGGCTGCGGTTGAAGCTTATCGCGGACGTTGGACTGTTGGGGATGCCAAATGCCGGCAAATCCACGTTCCTCGCTGCCACATCCAATGCGCGGCCAAAGGTTGCAGATTATCCATTTACGACGCTTGTGCCTAACTTGGGCGTCGTCGGCGTTGATAACGTTGAATTTGTGGTTGCCGACATTCCCGGCTTGATCGAAGGGGCATCCGAAGGGCGCGGTCTTGGCGATCTGTTCTTGGGTCACGTTGAACGCTGTTCAGTACTGCTGCACCTTGTCGATGGCGCGTCTGGCGATCCGGTGAAAGACTACGAGACGATCATTGGCGAACTCGAAGCCTACGGCGGTGATCTTGCGGATAAGCCGCGCGTAACCGTGCTAAACAAAATCGACGCGCTCGACGATGAAGAACGTGAATTCATCAAAGAAGAGCTGGAAGCAGCGACCGGGTCTCCCGTCATGCTGATGTCCGGCGTCAGCACCGAAGGCGTAACCGATGTGTTGCGCGCGTTGCGTGACCAGATTGACGCGGACAAGCTGCGCCACCGTATTGCGGAGGCGGCCGAGGAAGAAGACGAGGACGCACCGTGGCAGCCTTAACCGACGCAAAACGACTAGTCGTAAAAATTGGATCAGCGCTGCTGGTTGATCGGGACACGGGCGATTTCCGCGGTGACTGGCTGCAATCGTTGGTGGATGACGTGGCCGTTCTGCGCGCACGCGGCACCGACGTGGTGCTGGTATCTTCCGGATCGATCGCGCTAGGGCGCGGGGTCTTGGACCTACCTGCGGGGCCATTGCCGCTAGAACAATCTCAAGCGGCCGCAGCTGTCGGGCAAATCCGGCTCGCACGGTATTACGAAGAAGCATTGGCCAAACACGGGCTGTCGGCGGCGCAAATCCTTGTCACGCTCGAGGACTCGATGGACAGGCGGCGGTATCTGAACACGCGTGCGACAATGGAAACGCTGTTGTCACTGCGCGTGACGCCGATTGTGAACGAAAACGACACGATCGCGACGGACGAAATTCGCTACGGCGATAATGACCGACTGGCAGCACAGGTGGCCGTGACCATTGGTGCCGACCAACTGGTGTTGCTATCAGACGTCGATGGTTTCTACACAGCGAACCCGCAACAAGACGCCACGGCGAAACGGCTGGACGTGATCGACACCATCACACCCGAGATCGAAACGATGGCTGGCGATGCGGGTTCCGGCTTGTCCAAAGGCGGGATGAAGACAAAAGTCATGGCAGCACGCGTTGCCGTTGAAGCAGGCTGCGCCATGGCGATCACATTAGGGTCGCCCTTAAACCCATTGAAAACGCTGGAAAACGGTGCACCGTGCACGTGGTTCACCGCACAGACCGACCCACAAGCCGCCCGCAAACGGTGGATTGCCACAATGAAACCAAATGCGCAGGTGGTGATTGATGCGGGTGCACTGGACGCGCTGCGACGTGGCAAAAGTCTGCTACCGGCAGGCGTTGTCGCGGTCAGCGGCAGCTTCGGGCGTGGCGACCCAGTTGCGATAGAAAATGAAGCAGGCCAAGTGCTGGGCGTGGGACTGTCACGTTACACAAGCGCCGAGGCCCGCCAGATCAAAGGCTGCCGGACGCAAGATATTGAAGACGTGCTGGGTTACAAAGGGCGCACCGCCTTGATCCATCGCGATGACATGGTGCTGTGAGGAAAAAATGACTGAAATCAATGATATGATGCATGAAATTGGCGCAAACGCACGCGCCGCAGCCGCGATCCTTGCAGCAACACCGGCACCGGCGAAGCGCAAAGCATTAGAAGCCGCTGCAGACGCCGTCTGGGCGCAGCGCGACCACATCATTGCCGAGAACGTCAAAGACATGGCGTTTGGCGCGAACAAGGGCCTCAGCCCTGCGATGATGGACCGTCTCATGCTGGACGAGGACCGCATCAAAGGCATGGTCGATGGGCTGCGTGCAGTGGCCGCGCAAGACGATCCCGTTGGCGAAGTGACCGAAGAATGGACGCAACCCAGTGGGCTGCACATTCAACGTGTCCGCACGCCGATTGGCGTGATTGGTGTGATCTACGAAAGCCGCCCGAATGTGACGGCGGACGCAGGGGCGCTTTGCTTGAAGTCGGGTAATGCCGTGATTTTACGGGGCGGGTCGGAAAGTTTTCATTCAGCAACGGCCATCAACGCGTGCCTGCAAGAAGGGCTGCGAGCCGCGGGCCTACCGGAGGCGGCGATCCAATTGGTTCCAACACGCGACCGCGAAGCCGTCAGCGCGATGTTACAAGCCGTTGACCACATCGACGTGATCGTGCCGCGTGGTGGCAAAGGCCTTGTTGGGTTGGTGCAAAAAGAAGCCCGCGTGCCTGTTTTTGCGCACCTTGAGGGGATTTGCCACGTCTACGTGGACGGATCGGCTGACTTGGAAAAGGCGCGCGCTGTCCTGTTGAACGCAAAAACCCGCCGGACCGGGATCTGTGGGTCGGCGGAAACGGTTCTGATCGACCAAGCCTTTTTCGACGCGCAAGGTGCTGGTCTGGTCAACGATCTAATTGCGGCAGGCGTCGAAGTCCGCGCGGACGGACCCTTGGCAAAAGTCGAAGGAACGATACCCGCGAAACCAGATGATTTTGGCCGCGAATTTCTGGACATGATCATCGCGGCACGCGTTGTTGACGGTGTCGACGGTGCGATTGCGCATATTCGGGAACACGGGTCCAACCACACAGATGCGATCATCTGCGAAGATGACGCTGTTGCGCAAACCTTCTTCACGCAACTCGACAGTGCGATCCTGATGCGCAACGCCTCAACGCAGTTTGCTGATGGTGGCGAATTCGGGATGGGCGCCGAAATTGGGATCGCGACGGGCAAGCTTCACGCCCGTGGACCCGTTGGCGCGACTCAATTGACGAGCTTTAAGTACCTCGTCACGGGCGATGGAACGATCCGGTCTTAATTGTATTTACTTGAATGTCGCGGTGATCTGGTCGCCGGTTACTGCGATATTCAGGGTGCGACGCGCCTCCTGCAGCACAATGGGAAGCAGGGCGAATTGCACCTCGGCGGCGGAATGTTCGTATCCCAATCTGGGTCGCGTCAGGCTGTCCCACAGGCTTTCATCATAGTTCATCCGGTCGCCATGCGCGGTTAAGGTCCATTTATCGGCGTCTTGAATAATGGTGATGTCGCCACCGACAGGAAACGCGGTTTCAAAGCATTGCAGCAGTAGAAATGCGATGCGCACGTCGCGCCGCGCATGATCGTTGTCGACCTGCCAGTAATACGTAAACCGTCCTGATTTTGCGGTGGCTGACAGGATCGAAAGGACTTCGGTCCGGCCAATGATCTGATCCGCACTGGCGGCACCAAAGGCCACGCGAAAAAACCTGATCCGTGCATTTGCGTTCTCGACACTTTCACTGATCAGCGCCATTTCGGGCCCTGACGTCGATTCAGTCAATCCAATCAATTCGACCCCATTGCCGATTGCACCAATTGGACTGATAAGGTCGTGGCATATACGAGATCCGACCAGTGCTGCGATGTCATTGCGCATGATTTGGGCCTAACGTGAAAGAAATACGATGTCTGAGATGAACGCGATACTTGAGCCGGGCATGATCGTCCGTCACACCGAGAAGCCAGAGTGGGGCGAAGGGCAGGTCCAATCGAATATTGCAGGGAAAATCACGGTCAATTTTCGCGAAGAAGGAAAGGTTGTTATGGATGCCGCACACGTCATTCTTGAAATAGTCACCTTCTGAAATATCTTGCAACCAAGGGTAGCGTAGGCAGTAATTCTGTCAACTCATGTCTGTTTTGTGTAGCTGCAGAAAGTTGATAGAGTGTTAACAATCGCTAACCATCAATTTCCATCTCAGGACATAATGCCAGTCCCATGAATATCGTTTCTCCACCTTCCCGATTTGCGGTCTCGTTGGCCCAAGGACCAGAAGACCTGCACGCGGTGCAACGGTTACGTTATGATGTCTTCTGCAAGGAAATGGGAGCTGATAGCGCTGGAACTGACCACGCCGCGCAAACCGAAGGTGACCCTTTTGATACGTTCGCCGATCATCTGATTTTGCGTGATTTGTCGTTGAAAGGTGCGGCACAAGTCATTGGAACATATCGTCTTATGCGGACCAAGCAGGCAGTGGAAGCGGGCGGTTTTTACTCGGCCCGCGAATTTGACCTGACACCTTTGACCGACGGGCGCGACGATGTGCTGGAGCTAAGCCGGTCCTGTATTCGGGCGGATTATCGCGGCGGATTGTCTTTGATGCACCTGTGGCAGGCATTGGCCCGCTATGTCGAAAGTCATCATATTTCGTATTTGTTTGGCGTTGCGTCCTTTCCGGGCGTCGATTTGGATGTTCACCGGAACGCGATCCGGCACTTGCATGCGAAGCATCTCGCACCCGCAGATATACGTCCCTGTGCGCATGGTGACGGGGCCGTTGACCCGTCCGAATTTGCGGGCGACGTGGATGATCATCGGGCCGCTATGGTCGCGATGCCGTCTTTGATCAAAGCGTATCTTCGGATGGGTGGCGTTGTGGGGGCTGGCGCGTTCGTTGACCTCGATTTTCAGACGACGGATGTTTGCATGATATTGGAAACCGCGCAGTTGTCGGCGCGCCAACGCGCGATGCTGGGGGCCCAATAACGTGTCGGAACCATGGGATTCGGTCGACCATCCGACAATGCCCGCAATCGGGGTAATCGGTTGGTTTCATATTGTCCGACGGGGCGTGCCACTGATCCTGATGATCGCGGTTTGCTTGATGTTGCTCTTGGTCGTGCGATTGATCGAAGCTCCAATCTGGAAGGCCAAGCGCCCGATCACGCCGTTCATCACGCAGTTCGTGTGCAAGAACGCGTTTTATATCATGGGTATACGGCACGAAGTTCAGGGCAAGGTGATGCGCGGACCCGGTGCTGTTGTCGCCAATCATGTGTCTTGGTTGGATATTTTTGCACTGAACGCGACCAAGCGTATCTACTTCGTGTCGAAGTCAGAAGTTGCCAAATGGCCCGGTATCGGTTGGCTCGCACGGGCCACCGGAACCGTCTTTATTCAGCGTGATCGGAAAAGTGCAAAAACGCAGGTTTCTGTTTTTCAGGAACGATTAAAAGCGGGCCATAAGCTATTGTTTTTTCCTGAAGGGACGTCGACCGACGGGCTTCAGGTGCTTGGCTTCAAGCCTACGCTATTTGCTGCGTTTTTTGACCATGATCTGCGTGAGACTATGCGTATCCAGCCGGTAACAGTGAAATACATCCCTGACGAAAGCAGCGATCCCCGTATTTACGGTTGGTGGGGCGATATGGACTTTGGTCCGCATCTGCTGGCCACACTGGCCGCAACCCGTCAGGGCGCGGTCAGTGTGCGGTATCATGAACCCGTAAACGTCCGGGATTTCGCAAATCGCAAAGAGCTGAGCCTTGCTGTTGAAACTGCGGTGCGCGCGGGCTTAAGCCACGATCGCTGAACGCAGGTCAGCGAAGGCTGCAATTGGATCTTCTGCGGACCATATTTCGTTGCCGATACCGAAGAAATCAGTGTGCGGCGAAATCTTGGTGATCAATTCTTTGGTCAACGCACCTTCCGCGACAACCGGCACTTCGATCATCATGGACCACCATTCGAACAGGTCGACTTCTGCTTGTGATCCATCTCCCAGCGACGTCTGTCCACAGGGGCCGAACGCCACATAATCAACGCCCAATTCACCGGCTGTCATACCGTCGTGGCGAGAAGTCCCGCAGAAGCTGCCGACAATGGCATCATCGCCCAGTTCTTTGCGGACTTTCTTCACAGACCGTGCGCCGTCCGTCAGGTGCACGCCATCAAGGCCCAGACGTTCGACCAGTTGGATATGTGTGTCGATCACCAATGCGACGTCGCGCGCGTGTGTCACTTCGCGTAAGGCGTCTGCCGTGCGGGCGATCACGTCTTCGTCTTTTGTGCCCAAGGCCAATCTGACGCATCCGACCTCTGCGGCATCAAGACAGGCGCCGAGAATATCCGGGTAGGTCATCAATTCGACCTCTGACGGGGTGATCAGGTACAGCTGGGGCAGTTCTACGTCTGAGTCGGCCATGGGTAAATTCCGTCTTTTATCTTGTGTTGCCCCCCTTTAGCTGGATTTTTGCCGCTTGGCTATCAGTGTCGCAAAGCTGTTACGCTTGTCTTAACCGCGCGTGCCACGTATCAGGCGGGCGATCTTTAAAGGAACCGAAATGCCCCAAGATACGCCTCAACCCGCGTTTGTTCTGATCCGTCCGCAGATGGGTGAAAATATTGGTGCGGCTGCGCGTGCGATGTGGAATTTCGGATTGGACCGGATGCGGATTACAAGTCCGCGAGATGGGTGGCCAAACCAAAAGGCCGTTGCGATGGCCAGCGGTGCGGGGCGGCTGTTGGACGAAGCTGTGATGTGCGACAGCACTGCCGATGCAATTGCCGATTGTACCTATGTCTATGCCACGACTGCGCGTCCCCGCGAGCTGACAAAGCCAGTATTTACGCCCGCATTCGCCATGAAGGACGCCGCGCAACGTATTGCAAATGGTGAAAAAGTTGCAATCCTGTTTGGACCTGAACGGGCAGGGATGGAAAACGACGACATCGCCAAGGCGAACGCGATTATCTCGGTCCCTGTGAACCCTGAATTTGCGTCGCTGAACCTTGCGCAATGTGTGCTGCTGACCGCCTATGAATGGCGTCAGGCGACCGTGGACACTGTGCCGTCCATCGTTTCCATGGAAGGTGAATGGGCGTCACACGCGGAAATGGAAGCGCTGGCGACTCATTACGAAGACCGGATGGAAACCGCCGGTTTTTTCTATCCCGAACACAAAGCGCCGAGCATGAAGATCAATTTGCGTAACCTGTGGTCGCGTCTGCCGTTGACCCGCGCGGATGTGCAAATGTTGCACGGCGTGATGCGACAAATGGTGCGCTGGAAAGAGCGCGATTAAGCCCCAAATTGCCCTGTGACTCGCGTGCACAACCCGTGCACAATGCGCGCACTGACACATCCGGAGATCCCGTAAATGGCGACCAAGCCCCGCAATATTTTTGAAGAGGTCAATACGACCGAAAAGAAAGCCGTCACGACTGGCGGGATCGACGCGAAAGGACAGGGCGCGCGTAAGGGCATTCGCGCCTGGCTTTACGTGTTGTTTGCGCTTGTCGCGGTCATGATCGCTGTTGGTGGTTTGACGCGTTTGACCGACAGCGGATTGTCGATCACAGAATGGAACCCTGTGTCGGGTGCGTTGCCGCCGATGAATGCCGCGGATTGGCAGGTTGAATTTGATAAATATCGTCAAATTCACGAGTACCAAGAACAGAACAAAGGCATGTCCCTGACTGAATTCCAGTTCATTTACTGGTGGGAATGGGGGCACCGTCAGCTGGGCCGTTTCATTGGTGTTGTCTGGGCGCTTGGTTTCCTTGGGTTTGCGATTACCCGCAATATTCCAACGGGTTGGACGGGGAAACTGTTGTTCATCGGCGCCTTGGGCGGCCTGCAAGGCGCGATTGGCTGGTGGATGGTGTCCAGTGGACTTGAAGTGGGGATGCTGGATGTGGCGTCTTACCGGCTTGCCACGCACCTTGGCCTCGCGTTTGTGATTTTCGGGTTTATTGCGTGGTACATTCTGCGGCTTTCGCGCCGCGAAGCGGACCTGCTGCAGGCGCGTCGTTTGGGGAATCCGACGCTTGCGAAATGGGCGTCGGTTCTGGTTGGTCTGACGTTCATCCAGATATTGCTTGGCGCGTTGGTCGCCGGCATTGATGCGGGCCGCGCTTTCCCACAATGGCCGCTGATGGCGGGTGGGTTTTTACCGCCTGATCCGTTTGTATTGGAGCCTGTTTGGCGGAATTTCTTTGAGGACGCAGGGCTGGTCCAGTTCATGCACAGGATGGCGGGCTATGTCCTGTTTGTCTTCGGGATCGTCGTCTGGCTGCGCGCGCGCAAATCGGCCAATGCGCAAACGCGGTTCGGTTTTAACTTGGTGCTTGCGATGATGGTTGTTCAGATGCTGCTGGGTATTGTGACCGTGTTGTATTCTGCGCCGTGGCAAATCGCGATTGTGCATCAGTTTGGCGCGGTTGTGCTGTGGGTCTTGGTCCTGCGGGCGCGGTTCTTGGCGACTTATCCGTTGCCGCAATCTGTGCGGGGGGCCGCGTAGATGTCCGCTTATACAGAATTGATGGCGTTTCAGCGCGAAACCGAAGCGTTATCGCAGGTCGCTGGCCGTTTGGGCTGGGATCAGGAAACGATGATGCCGGAAGGGGCAACTGACCAACGTGCAGAAGAACATGGCGCGATGGCGAACGTGCTGCACGCGCGTCGAATTGATCCGCGCATCGGTGACTGGCTTGAGACCGCAGAAGCGGGCAGCGATGTTGAAGCAGCAAACCTGCGGCAGATCAAACGGTCGTATACGCGGACGTTAAAAGTTCCGGCTAAGTTAGCGGCAGAGCTGGCAAAAACCACGTCGCTTGCGCATCGCGTGTGGGCGGATGCACGGGCCAATGAAGATGTCGCAGCGTTCCTGCCGATGTTGGACAAGGTAGTGGCGCTTCGGCGGGAAGAAGCCGGTGCGGTTGCGGGCGATGCGGATGCCTATGACGCCTTGCTGGACGACTATGAACCGGGTGCGACGGGGGCTGAGCTGGGTGCGATGTTTGACGCGTTGCGTCCGCGTCTGGTGGCGCTGCGTGCTGCGATCCTGGACAAACCTGCGCCTGCCGCATTGTCCGGTTCCTTTGACGAGGCGGCGCAGCTGGCATTGTCGACCAAGCTGGCGCAAACGTTTGGGTATGACCTGAAAAGCGGACGGATCGATAAGGCTGTTCATCCGTTTTCGAGCGGGTCCGGTCTGGATGTGCGGATCACGACGCGCACTGAAGAACGTGATCCATTCAATTGTTTTTATTCAACAATCCATGAAGTCGGCCATGCGTGTTACGAGCAAGGGATCGACAAGCAGCATCTGCTGACGCCGCTTGGTGGCGGCGTGTCGATGGGTGTGCATGAAAGCCAAAGCCGGATTTACGAAAATCAGCTTGCGCGGTCGGAGGCGTTCACTGGATGGCTTTATGGGCAGATGCGTGATGCGTTTGGGGACTTTGGGATCGCGGATGCGCGTGCGTTTTATGCCTGCGTGAACCGTGTGGCGGACGGGTTTATCCGAACCGAAGCCGATGAGGTGCAATATAACTTGCACGTTCTGCTGCGGTTCGATCTGGAGCGGGCGCTGATGTCAGGCGATTTGGCCGTCGCGGATCTAGAATCCGCGTGGAATGATCGGTTCTTGTCTGATTTTGGGTATGCGGTCGACAAGCCGTCGAACGGGGTTTTGCAGGACGTGCATTGGTCCGAAGGTTTGTTTGGGTATTTCCCAACGTATACGCTTGGGAATGTCTATGCGGGTTGCTTGAATACAGCGATGCGGACGGCAGTCCCTGCGGTCGATGCCGATCTTGCAAATGGCGACACAGCGGCGGCCACGGGATGGTTGCGCGAGAACGTGCAACGCTTTGGCGGCCTTTATGAACCCAAAGATTTGATCACGCGGGCGACGGGTGCGGCGCCGAGCGAGGCGCCTTTGCTGGATTACCTCGAAGCGAAGTTTGGCGATATTTACGATCTCTAGAATGGCCCTGCGGGGCCATCTGGGGTTTTGCACCCCAGACCCCGCAAGATATTTCTGACCAAAAGAAGTTAGGACCAGTCCGGTTTGCGTTTCTCCAAGAAGGCTGCGATGCCTTCGTTGGTGTCGCGATCCTGCATGTTTGCGGCCATGACGTCGGCGGTGAAAGCGTAAGCATCCTGTGTCGCCATGTGGGTTTGCGCGTAAAATGCCGCCTTGCCGTAGCGGACGGCGGCGGGCAATTTCGCGGCAATGCTTGCGGCCAAAGCACGGGTGGCTGATTGCAGATTTTCTGCCGGAACAGAACGGTTTATCAGGCCAAGTTGTTGTGCTTCGGTGGCGTCGATGAAACGACCCGTTGTCAGCATTTCAAAAGCGGATTTCGTTGGGATGTTGCGCGTTAATGCCACCATGGGCGTTGAGCAGAACAAGCCGATGTTAACCCCGTTGACCCCGAATTTTGTCGTATCAGCCGCGACTGCCATGTCGCATGTCGCGACAAGTTGGCAACCGGCGGCTGTGGCGATGCCGTGGACCTGAGCGATCACAGGTTGCGGGAGCGTTTGAATGCGCTGCATCAACGCGCCACAACGGCCAAATAGGTCTTTGAAATAGGCGGCCCCGCCATCATCGGCGCTGCGTCCGGCCTGCATTTCTTTCAGGTCATGGCCTGCGCAGAACGCTTTTCCACTGCCGGATAGGATCACAACACGGATTGTATCGTCTTCTGCGATTGTATCGAGTTCGGCGTGAAGCGCTGCTAGCATCGCGTCGGACAGCGCGTTCAGCCGTGCGGGCGCTATCATTTCAATGTGTGCGATGTGGTCAGTAACGTCGCGTGAGAGCAATGTCATAGGCTTGCCTTTAGGTTGGTTTCACGGAAGCTTAGGCCGTGATTGGGAGTGAGGGAAGACATGTCTGACATTTTGAAAATGGATATTCCGGCGCTTGAGGCGTTTTTGGAACGGGATTTCACGCAAGTCGCGGACATGTTCGGGCTCGATGCGCTGGATGAGACGGAATTGACGGTGCGGTTACGTGTTCAAGAACAGCATTTGCGTCCGGGCGGGACTGTATCAGGTCCGTCGATGTTCGCGCTCGCGGATGTGGCGATGTATCTTGCGATCTTGGCGCGGATCGGGCCGGTCGGGTTGGCGGTGACGACCAATTGCAGCATTGATTTTATGCGTAAACCTGCCGCTGGCGTTGATCTGATTGCAAAGGCGCGGGTTCTTAAGTTGGGGCACGTTTTGGCTGTGGGGGATGTTCTGCTGTTCAGCGAAGGGCAGGCGGACCCTGTTGCGCGGGCGTCGCTCACGTATTCGATCCCCAAGCACTAAAAAAAGGGGCCGGAGGATATCCGGCCCAGTCAGGAAGATCTTAACGTTGGTAGAAGCGCTTGTTCGCTTCGCGCTTGGCCTCAGCTGACGTGAGGCCGATGTCGTCCAATTCGTATGGATCAAGACGACCAAGCGCCTTGCGGGTTCGCCAATTCATGTCCCATTTCGTCGCCATCACCGCCACGGTCACAGCAACACGGGCCAGCGTTGGAAGCTGTGCCTGAGAGTTGAGGAGAGCGAGTTGGGCGGGGTGGATAGCGTTTGATGACATGATGCGTCCCTTTCAAATTGTATTGACACATTTGCAGTTGTTTCGTATCTATTTGGTACATTGTACTGCATGCGTGGGTCGAGAGAATGATTGTATCCGATACAAAATGGCAACCAAGTCTGTCTGGTGCGGGGCGTGCGAAGTATAAGGCGTTGGCGCAGGCCATTCGCGAAGCGATTGTATCGGGACAATTGTCTGCCGGTGAACAACTGCCGCCTGTGCGTGATCTTGCGTATCGAATCAATGTCACACCGGGCACCGTGGCGCGGGCCTATGCGGTCCTGACAGATGAAGGGCGTCTGACCGCTGGTGTGGGTCGCGGTACATTTGTGACGGAACGCAAAGCTGTTGCGCAATCCGTTTGGGATGCACCTGCGATGCTGGATAACGTGGCTGAGTTATCGGAGCGGGTTCATCTGTTGAGCCCGAAAATGCCGGAGGTCGGGCAGGGTGCGATCATGCGGGGGGCTTTGCAAGCGCTCGCTACGGAAATGGTGCCCGAACATCTGTTGAACTACCCGAGCCGGGTCACAGATATCGCTGCACGACGCGCGTTCAAGGCATCTTTGACTGATACGCCTGTCGGTCCGTTTGATGAAAACGATGTGATTACGTCGCATGGCGGACAAAGCGCAATTATCATGATTTTACAGACGGTTCTGCATGGACCTTCACCTGTTATTGCGGTGGATGAGCTTAGCTATGGTGGGTTCCGCTCGGCTGCTGTGATGTCGCGCGCTCAAGTTGTGGGGGTGCCTTGGGATGACGAGGGGCCTGATCCGGCGGTGCTTGAGGATTTGATCAAAACGCAGGGTGTGCAGGTGTTTTGCACCTCTGCCGAGGTCTGCAATCCGACTGTGCGCACAACATCGACGCCGCGCCGTAAGCAGATTGCGAAGCTGGCCCAGCGCTACGGTATCCATATCATTGATGACGATTGTTATCGGTTGATGCGGACTGAACATAACGGACCAAGTTATCGCGCGTTGGCACCGGATTTGGGGTGGTATGTGACGTCCCCGTCAAAGTCGCTGACGGCCGCTTTGCGGATCGGTTTTGCGGTGGCGCCTTTGGATTGGGGCGCGAACCTTGCCCGCACGTCCACGTTCCATTCGTTTGGTGTGACGCGGCTTGTGACGGATATGTATGCATACATTATGGCCCAGCCGGAATTGCCGGACATTATTGAGCGGATCAAAGGCCGGATTGCCGAGGATGTGCGGGCGGCGGTGAATATACTTGGCGGTCACAAGCTGACGTGGTCAGAACAGGTGCCGTTTTTGTGGCTAGAGCTGCCGATGGGCTGGCGTGCTGGCGAGTTTAAGCAGCAGGCGGAAACCGCGGGCGTGTTGATCAAATCGGCAGAGGATTTTGCTTTGCGCGATGGGCGATCAAACCATGCAGTGCGGATTGCGATCAACGGGCAGGTGAGCCACGAACACTTTGCGTCGGGGATGCAAACGCTGCGCGAGATGCTGGATAATCCGCCGGATATTATTTCGGTTTGACTAGGGGTGCTACGGGCGGTTCGGCACGCGGATTGAGCCTATTTTGAAGACTCACGTCGGGATGTTTCTTTTGCCGCCATTCCTAGTCGACCGGTAAATTGACAAGTCTTGATGTCACGTTTAATCCTTTGCCATAGGCCTGCCGGGACGACCCGGCCATGACAGGGCATTAGTCAGGACGACCTGCGGATAGTGGAGGTCGAAATGGCTTGGTTTTATCTTTTCATCGCAGGTGCATTGGAAGTCGCTTGGGCCGCGGGGCTCAAGAAGCTTGGGATTGGTTTCTCTTGGACGCTTGGCGTTTTGACGCTTGTTGCGATGATCGCGAGCCTTGTGGCTCTTTATGCCGCGATGGCACGTCTACCGCTTGGGATTGCCTATCCAATCTGGACGGGGATCGGTTCAGTCGGATCGGTGATTGTGGGCGTGATGGCGTTCAATCAAAATCTTAGCATGGCCGGAATAGCAGGTCTGATATTTCTGATGATCGGGATGTTTCTCATTGGATCAGATGCGCATTAATACGAAGGGACACGAAAATGACGACAGCAACCAAAACAGCAAGAAATCTGATCGAAGGCCGGCCTGCACTGATCGTGATCGACATTCAGAAAAGCACCTTCATTGACGATAGTGAAGTGCGGTCCATCGATAACATGCCGGGCTACAAGGATCGGATGATCGCTGCGCGCGACTTGGTGGATGCCGCCCATGAGAACGACGTGCCGGTGATTTTCATTCAGGAAATCCATCGATCTGACCTTATTGATTTCGGACGTGAACTGGACGGGGACGAGGACGTTCACTGTCTGGAAGGTGATCCGCGTACAGATGTCGCCAAAGAGGAAATGGGATATCGCAAAGGCGACTACATCATTCCGAAGCGGCGTTACTCCGCGTTTTTCGGAACTGATCTGGAAATTCTGCTGCGGGGGCTTAAGGTCGATACGCTTTTGCTGTGCGGCGGGCTGACCGATGTCTGCGTCCACTATACCTTTGTTGATGGGCATCAGTCCGACTATTTCTGCCGCGTCGTGACCGACTGTGTCGGTGGATCATCTGTTGAGGCGCATGAAGCGGCATTGAAAGCGATGGAATACCTGCAAACGGGCGCGGTTCAGCATCGGGCGACGGTGATTGAAGCGATGTCAAAGCACCAATAAGCGAGTTGGCCCATTGAACATTCCATGCGCGTGAATGCGAAGCGAAGCGTTCGCTGTGGTGGGGATGAGGGGGAATGGTGAGAGTTTCGGTGCGGAAACGTCCGTAGCGTGATAATTGCGTGGGGTATTTTGATACCTTATTTTTAACCTGTTGAAATACAACGCTTTAATTGCTTCTTTTTCTCTTGTTTGTGTCCTGCACACCTTTATAAGCCCGTTATCCGAATGACGGGGCTGTAATGGTCCCCCCAAACCTTTTTGGTGAGATATGAAAACCTTTTCTGCGACTCCGGCAGATGTAGACAAGAAATGGATCCTGATCGACGCTGAAGGCGTTGTTCTGGGTCGTTTGGCGTCCATCATTGCCATGCGCTTGCGCGGCAAGCACAAAGCATCCTTCACGCCGTCCATGGACATGGGCGACAACGTGATCGTTATCAACGCTGACAAAGTTCAGATGACTGGTAACAAGCGTGATGAAAAATACTACTGGCACACTGGCCACGTGGGTGGGATCAAATCCCGCACCAAAGGCGAGATCCTTGAAGGCAAGCACCCTGAGCGCGTTCTGATGAAAGCTGTTCAGCGTATGTTGCCAGGTGGTCCACTGTCCAAGAAGCAGATGACAAACATCCGCGTCTTCGCTGGTGCAGAGCACGGCATGGAAGCCCAGAAGCCTGAAGTTCTGGACGTTAAGTCCATGAACAAAAAGAACACGAGGACTGCATAATGGCCGATCAGATCAACTCTCTCGAAGAGCTCGGCGCGGTTGCAGAAGGCGTTGTCGCTGAAGCACCTGTGGCTGAAGTCGTCATCAACCGTGAACCAGTTCGTGACGAACTGGGTCGTTCATATGCCACTGGTAAGCGTAAAGACGCTGTTGCCCGTGTATGGATCAAGCCAGGTTCTGGTAAGGTCACTGTAAACGGCAAAGAAATGAACACTTACTTTGCACGTCCAGTGCTGCAGATGATCTTGGCGCAGCCATTCTCTGTTGCTGGAGTTGCTGGTCAGTTCGACGTTGTCGCAACTGTCAAAGGCGGTGGTCTTTCCGGTCAAGCTGGTGCGGTGAAGCACGGTGTTTCTAAAGCGCTTCAGCTTTATGATCCGGCCCTGCGTCCTGCGTTGAAAGCTGCTGGCTTCCTCACACGCGATAGCCGTGTTGTTGAGCGTAAGAAGTACGGTAAAGCAAAAGCGCGTAAGAGCTTCCAGTTCTCCAAGCGTTAAGCTTTGGAGCGATGGTTTTGGAAAGGGCGTCCTTTGGGGCGCCCTTTTTGTTTGCGCTTTGCCGGGGCTGTATTTGGTAAATGGCCTCTCGTGTCCGACGTCGAAATGATCTAGGTCGCGTGGCATGTTCAAAGCGTTGCGGATCATTTCCAGTCTTTTGACGCCCGTTGCGCTGATTTGCGCGATGGTGATGTCCGGCTTTGCCCATGCTCCCGCTGTTCAAACCGAAATGACGCCAGAGCTTGCAGCCTATGTCGCTGCTGGTGGTTTGTTGTCTGATATTTGTGGCAATACAGGCGGGCAGGACGGTGCTGTGGGTCAAAAGTGTGAGGCCTGCCGTCTGGCGGGTGGCGCGCTTATTCCGCGTGATTGTCACGGTACTCCGCTGCGTTTGCTTGAACAGACACGCATTCAGACCTTTGTCGCCGTTCAACTGCACAATGCGCGCCCACTTGATCCTGCGCGGCTGACGCGCGCACCACCCCAAGCCTGATCTCTTCACCCATTAGAGTTCAATTTCGCCCGCTTGCAAGCGGGTCTTAAGGCATGGAGCCAAATCATGAAAGCAACCGACATTACCGCGCCGCCCGAGGGCCGCGTAAACAAACTTTATTTCGCCGCGTGGCGCTGGCATTTCTACGCTGGTCTATTTGTTATTCCGTTCCTAACAGTATTGGCCGTCACAGGAATGACCATGCTGTGGATCGCGTGGATTGACGGGAGAGACGGGGAACGGACAGCCGTGATCCCACAGGACATTATCCAGCCGGTTTCCGTACAAGCGGATGCTGCTTTGGCCGCCATACCCGAAGGGACGCTGAAGCAGTACGTCGCCCCACGTACACCCGATGTGGCGGCATTGTTTCGCGTCGATTCTGGCGGCGATGCCACGATGGTCGCCGTTGACCCATACACCGCAGAGGTGATCGAGACATTTCCACGTCGGAGCGGATGGTACGATTTCGTCGACGGTATCCACAGTGATCTGATGCTTGGTGTCACTGGTGACCGGATGCTCGAGACGGCCGCATCCTTGGCGTTGGTCCTGATTGCCACAGGGCTTTATATGTGGTGGCCACGCGGTGCTGGATGGCGTCGTGCGTTTGTTCCAACTTTTGGTCGCGGTCGCGCGTTGTGGAAATCGCTGCATGGCGTTGTTGGCATCTGGTTATCCTTGTTTTTGGTGTTCTTCCTGATTTCAGGTCTGTCGTGGGCCGGGATCTGGGGCGGCAAAATGGTTCAGGCGTGGAGCCAGTTTCCTGTAGAAAAATGGAACGAAGTCCCATTGTCGGACGAAACCCATGCCAGTTTGAACCACGACCGCCGCGAAGTCCCGTGGGCGCTGGAGCAGACACCATTGCCGGCGTCCGGTAGTGACGCGGGTGTTGCAGGTGTGGACTCGGGTCCCGTGACCATCGACACGGTGGACCGCCATGCGCGTGAAATCGGGTTCGATGCCCGCTATCAGTTGAACGTGCCACGTTCGGCAACGGGTGTGTGGACGCTAAGCCGCGATTCCATGAATACCGATAGCACTGATCCGATGTCCGATCGGACTGTTCATGTGGATCAGTATTCAGGTAAGATTTTAGCTGATGTGCGGTTCGATGATTATTCGGTCGCTGGGAAAGCCATGGCCGTTGGGATCGCGCTGCACATGGGTACTTTGGGGTTGTGGAGCGTTCTGGCCAACACGATCATCTGCCTATCCGTCTTGTTCCTGTGCGTCAGTTCGGTCGTGCTGTGGTGGAAACGCAAGCCCGCGAACGCTGGCCGGCTTTCCGCGCCGCCAATGCCGAAAGAGCTGCCGTTATGGCAGGGCGCAATGTTCGTGGGGTTGGCCGTATCAATGGCGTTCCCGATGGCTGGGATTGCGTTGCTTTGTGTGCTGGCGGTGGATGCGTTCATCCTGTCTTGGTTGCCAAGTCTCCGCTATCGCTTGACCTAAAGTGACGTTGGCACCGCTCTGTTTTGGGGCGGTGCCATTCGGCTAACGGTTGCTAGAACCGTGACGTGATCTGTGGTCCGTTTTCCCATTCGACTGCGTAGCGGATGGACAGTGTTTCTAGCCCCGGGTTACGTGCGTGGGTGTCTGCGTTGGACCGGTGGTCATAGGCGACTGTGATTGTGCTGCCGTTGTCGAATTCGTACCCGATCCCGAAAGCTGATCGGAATTGCAGGGCACCGCCAAGGTCGATGCCTTCGCGTGGCGCGTAAAGGCCTGGCATCATGGATGTTTCAATGAACAGCGGGCTGTCAAAGACGTTTTGCGATGTCCATTTCCAGCCGACACCAAACCACGCAGAACCGTCCGTTGTCAGGGACAGTCCGTATGTTGGTTGGAACGGCCCTTTGCGGCGGTGGCTGTCGTAGCCCATGTAGAATTCTTCGGCGATGCTTTCATCGTTGAATTGCACGTCGGCGAATTGGTAGGACAGGCGCGCTTGCGCGGGTTCTTTGATCAGGCAGCCTTCGTTCGGGCAGTCATTGGCCGTCATGTCAGCGACGCTTGTCAGCAACCAGATAAGGGCAAGGGTTCCGTCCATTGGTGGTGTCCTATGTGCAAATGAGGTTAGGCGTCAGGCGGCAAAAGGCCAAGTCCGCGCAGGTAGATGCCGATACCCGTTTCGAGCAGGTCTTCGGGGGGAAAGGGGCTCTTGGTGCCGGGGGATCCGCGGGCGAAAAGTTCAACGACACCGTGCGACAGCGCCCAGATGTGGGCCGAGAACATCTGTGGCGGTGGGCGGCGGTCTGCGGGGATGTGGTTGCTGAGGTCTGTTGCCGCTTTTTCCAAGACGCCCAGCGCGCGGGTCGCGGAGGCGTTGAGCGCTGGGTTTCGCTGGATCGAAATACCGGATTCGAACATGGCCACGTAATGGCCCGGAAATTTGTTTGCGAAGGCCAGATAGGCGCGGCCCGTTTTGAGGAACGCTGTCAGCGCTGATGGTTTGCCGCCGTCATAGGCGTGTTCCATCAGATCGCCGAAGATGTCGTAACCTTGGTGCGCGGCTTCCGCGATCAGGTCTTCGCGGCCTGCAAAATGGCGGTAGACGGCAGCGGGTGTTACGCCTGCTTCGCGCGCGGCCTCTGACAGAGAAAAGCCGGTCGGGCCTTTGGCTTCGATCAGCGTGAGGCAGGATTTGACGAGTGCCTCGCGCAGATTGCCGTGATGATAGCCTTGTTTAGGCATGCCACAGGTCCGGTCCACCAGCGATTTTATCGTCGACTTTGGGCAGGTCTTTGTTTGGGTAATCAAGACCTTGCAAGACGGACTTAATGGCGTTCACACGGGCGCGTTTTTTGTCGTCGGACCGCACAACTGTCCACGGTGCGAAATCGGTGTGGGTGCGCGTCAATGTTTCGTCAATTGCCGTGGTATAGGCGTCCCATTTCGCAAGGCCAGCGACGTCGATCCAGCTGAGTTTCCACTGCTTGAGCGGATCGCTTTCGCGGTCGAGGAAACGTTTCAGTTGCGTTGCACGCCCGACATTGAGCCAGATTTTGAACAGCTTGATGCCGTCGTCGGCGAGCATCTTTTCGAAGTCGCCGACTTGGTTGAACCAGTGTTGGCGCTGATCAGGTGTGCAGAAGTCGAACACATGTTCCACAACGCCGCGATTGTACCAGCTGCGGTCGAAGAAAACGACTTCACCTGCGGCGGGTAAATGTTTGATATAACGTTGGAAATACCATTGTGTAGCTTCGACTTCGGTCGGCTTGGAAAGTGCTACGACACGTGCGCCGCGCGGGTTTAGATTCTCGCGGAACCGCTTGATCGTCCCGCCTTTACCAGCCGCATCACGGCCTTCGAAAACGACTGCGACGCGTTGGCCGGTCTCTTTGACCCATGCCTGCATTTGCACGAGCTGGATTTGCAGCGCTTCGATTTCGGCCTCATAGTCGTCTTTATCCCACGCCGTGTCGTATGGGTAATCGGGGTTGATGATCCGCTTTTTCTTGGCGGATTTGATCAGATCAACCACATCGTCCGGCGCTTCGTTTTTGAAGTAGGCGCTGATCCCACCATCAAGCGGTTTAGACATGATAAAACTCCCTGAATTTCGCTAGTTATGGCGATTTTAGAGACTTAACGCAATCCGGCGCGGTCTGCTGCGCGTACAATCGCGTCGACTGCGGCTTGCGGGTCAGCATGGTGCGGCATGTGGCCGACACCGGGTAGGCTGGTCAAACGTGCGCTGTCCACGATTTTCACAAATTCAATCGGGTGAACGAAGTCAGGCACCGTTGTGTCCGCTGTCCCGTGGAGGATTTCGATGGGAAGCGTTAGCTGTGGATAGCGCGTCGTCATTTCGACGACATGCGGGCGCAGGGTGTTTACTTGGCGGACGTTCGCGCGGAATGTTTCTTGGCGCACGGCTAAGGGCGCACCGATGTGGGCAACATATCCTTCTGGGACGGGGTCGGGTGCAAAGATGCCTTCTACCGCGCCTTCGATGGTGCTGAGCGGCGCAAAGGCCGAAATTAGCGGGATCACGACGGCGCCGCCAATGGGGCTGCCGTTCACGGTGTAGTAGGCCCCAAGATCATCCGGCCATGGCATTAGAACACCGCCAAAAGATACGATACCAGAGGCGTTTACAGGTGCTTCTTCACCTAGACCGATGTCTGCCCAAGCCATGGCGACGATGCCACCGAAGCTATGTCCCGCGACGATTGGATTTTCGATGCCAAGTTGGGTTGCGGCTTCGCGTAACATCCGCGCTTGATCGGCTGGGCTGTCACCATCCGTGGCAAGTGGTCCGGTTTCGACCTGCGGCACGCGGTCTGTGTATCCAAGACCCGGACGGTCAAAGGCAGTTACGGTGAAATCATCGGCCAGCCGGTCTACCAGATCAAAGGTAAAATCGCGCAGGTTGCCGCCCGCACCATGTAACAGAACCACATGCGGACCGGACCCTTTTTGCACGTAATGCACGCGTCCACCTGTGACTTCGGCGAATTGGCCGACAGGCGGGAACGCCTCTTCGGTGGCTTGGGTTCGTGCCGATGACACGCAACCCGTTAGCAAAGCCGAAAGGCCCAGCGCCGCGCCCGTGTATGAAAGTCCCTTAAGTGCCGATTTTATCAATGTCATAATGCGTGGTCTGGTAGATCTCGTTGATCCAATTCCCGTAGAGCAGATGGGCGTGGGAACGCCATTTGTTCAGCGGTGGTTGGGTCGGATCATCCCCCGGATAATAGTTGGTAGGCACATTGATCGGCGTGCCTTCGGCAACATCGCGATCATATTCCTGTTTCAGCGTCCCACTGTCGTATTCAAAGTGGTTGAATATATACAGAGCACGATGTGCCGGATCTTCAACCAGTGCGGGACCAGAATCGTCACTTGTGATCAGGGTTTTCAGCCCCGACGCTGCGTCAATTTCGTCCTGACGCATTTCGGTCCATCGACTGACAGGGATTACGCAGTCATCCGAGAAGCCGCGCAGGTAAGGCGACGCCGCATCGCAAACACGGTGCCGGAAGCACCCGAAGGCCTTGTGATCCAGCAGGTGCTTTTTCACATCGTGGAAGTAGTTGATCATCGCCATGCCGCCCCAGCACACCCCGAAGGTGGAATGCACGTTGGTTTGGGTCCAGTCCATGACTTCACGCAGTTCGTCCCAATAGGTCACGTCGGTAAAGTCGAGGTGTTCGATTGGTGCGCCTGTGATGATCAGACCATCGAATTTCTGATCCTTCACGTCTTGGAACGGCTGGTAGAATTCGGCCATATGTTCCGCCGCCGTATTCTTGGTCTGGTGTTCAGACATCCGGATCAGCGTCAGTTCAATCTGCAGCGGGGTTGCCCCGATCAATCGTGCGAACTGGTTCTCTGTCTGGATTTTCTTGGGCATCAGGTTCAGCAACGCGATCCGCAACGGGCGGATGTCCTGATGACCGGCTTGGTCTTCATCAAGCACCATGACGCCTTCGTTGGTCAGAACGTCAAAAGCGGGCAGGGCGGCGGGCAGTTTAATCGGCATAGTGTAACCTCACGTGGGTCGGATGGCAGAGATAGGGCTAACCCCTGCGCATCTCAAGGGCGTCAGCGATCATGCCAACAAAACCCTCCTGATCGTGAACACGTGTGACCGCGTCTTGGGGGACAGTGATGCCCCATTTATCGGCCATCGCTTTGTAGCGCGGCTGACGATGGGCGAGCGCCTTTGCAAAGGCCCAGCGGATAAAGTCATCCGGATCAACCTGATCAGGCGCTTTGTTAAATTCGGCCAGATAAGCTTGCCAAGTGTTTAACAGAAAGACCGGATCGTAAGACATCGGTTTTGGTTCTTTGTCGAACCTGCGGATCAGTTCGGCCGTATGCGCATCAGTCCCTTCGATCCAAACCATCAGTGTCTTGGATGCGAGGTCCGTCATGATCGGGTCGTTGTCGTCGTCTGTATCGACCCATTCGCAGATTGATCCGCCTGTGTCGCAAATGAAATGCGGGTATTGGTACAGATCGGTCGCACGGTCGATAAAGTGACCGGTGTCGTGCAGGGCTGCAACCTCAGAGCGTTGAAATTGATCCTGCCGTTTGGTGTATTCGTCCCAATCCAGCCCGCCCAGCGCCGGATTGCCCGGTTTGCCAAGATAAGACGACATCGGTTTGAGGTCATCGAACGAGATGTTCGACCCGATGTAGATCGAATTGGACCGCAGCAGGTCGCGCAGGAACGGAACTTTCATCGCCTCGCGTTTGGCGTTGTCCGCAATCGCTTCGCCCATGTACCGCGTGCCGATCCGGTAATCGATCGAGTAATGAAACCAATCGCCGCCATCGCGCAGCATGGTGGACAAATAGGTTTTCCCAAGCCCCGACATCGCAAAGATGAGGACGCGTTTCTGGGGGGCGTTACGCCATTCGGCTGCAGTTTCGTAAATCATATGCGCAGGAATATGCGCGGACTGGGGTGGGCGCTAGGGAAAAAACCACATCGCGGTTTGTTCGTGTCTGTATGTGTCCGGTGGACTTTTCCTAAAGACGCTTGCACGGTGCGGCACGACCAGACCCGTACTTTGAAAAGGTAACCGAATGACTGACACGACGCCCGAGATTATCTTTCATAATTATCCGCAGTCGCCGGTGGCTGAAAAGGTGCGTGTAGCCTTTGGGATCAAGGGGCTTGCTTGGAACGATGTTGAAATTCCCCGCCTACTGCCAAAGCCGATGCTGACTGCATTGACTGGCGGGTATCGGCGTACTCCTGTGATGCAGATCGGTGCGGATATTTATTGCGACAGCCAGTGCATCTTGCGTGAATTGCAGCGTCGTTATCCGGAGCCGAGCTATATACCCACTGCTGATGCGGGGCTGATGTGGTGTCTAAGCCGCTGGACGGACGGGGAGTTGTTCACGCTTGCCCTGAAGCTGGTTCTTGGCGCGCAGGGTGACAATCTACCACCTGACTTTGCCGAAGACCGTGGGCGTTTGTATTTGGGGGAAGACTGGGCAGAGGGGCTGAAGAAAGCCAACGCTGATCTGCCGCATATCGTGGCGCAATTGCGTGCCCCGTTGTCGTGGATCAACAGCCTGTTCAGTGATGGGCGCAAATACCTGTTGGGCGATGCGCCAGCCGCGATTGATGCGCAGGTTTACCATATCATCTGGTTTATCAAAGGTCGCTGGTCTGGTGGCCCCGAGATGTTGTCCGAATTCACCGCATTGACCCGTTGGGAAGCTGACGTTGCCGCATTGGGCCATGGGACACCAACGCCCTTGGATGCGCAGAATGCGGTGGAAACGGCGCGAGATGCCGCGCCAAAGTCGTTGATTGGCGTGGCTCTAAATGATCCGCAAGGTTTGAAGGTTGGTGATCGTATTTCGATCAACCCCGACGTAGATGGGGGCGAACAGCCTGTGGAAGGGACGTTACGCTATGCGGACGCCGAAACCGTCAGCATTGATCGCAAGGGCGATGATGTTGGCGAGGTCGCGGTGCATTTCCCGCGTGCAGGCTACCGCATTACGGTGCTGTGACACTGCCGGACACGCAAAGACTAAGGTCTTACGCTGCGAGTTTGACGCGAACGATATAGGCGACTTCGCCGCCAAGGCTGGTCAAGGTATAGAGTGCGGGTGTGTCGGCATCGCAGATCAGTCGCAGGCTTTTTAGCTTTGCGATTGTATTTGCGTCGTGTTGCAGCTTTGAATGCGCAATACTGCTGAGCACGCCGCGTTCGGCGGACGTTAAAGTCTCGGCTAGAAGTTCAGCAATGCGATTCACGTGTCTTTTCCTTTTTCAAAAAGATTAACGTCGGTGCATTTGTTGGTCGCGGGGAATTGGGGCGCAAAAATAACCTAACCTACGTTTTGGGTCATACCGTTAAGCATTGAACGCAGCAGGGCAGCGTTTCCGTCGCGGCCTATTGCACGGGCGACAAATCGAGGTTGGTTTGGGTTATTGGCCGTGTTCGGCTGCGATTTCTGCCAGATGTGCCCGCCATTTACGGCGCAACCAGATCACGCAATAGAGCACCAGCAAGCCTGCAAAGATGATCCCGAAGAAGTTGCTGAGGATATCGGCGACCTGCGAAAGCTGGGATGCAAACATGTAGCCCAATGACACATAGGCGGCTGTCCAGATCGCGGCCCCGATTGCGGCCATGATCGTGAACTTCAACCATCGCATGCCACCCGCGCCGCACAGATAACTGATGTAGGGGCAGGTGGGGCTGAGGACCGTGTGGCTGAGAAGAACTGCAACGTGGCCCTTGGAATGCAGCATAGCTTCGCTTTTTTCCAAGACGGGTAGCAGTCGCGGTTTGCCCCGCATCCAATTCAGAATGCGCGGCCCAAATCGGGATGCGATCATAAATGCAATTTGGTCGCCAATGAGGAACGCTACAAACGCAACGACAAAAACCTGCCACAGCGTCAGGTCGTCCGACGCCGCAAACGCCCCTGACGTCAGCACAAGAACAGACGACGGCAGCGGCATCGCGAGGCACGCTAACGATACCACACCAAACAAGAGGAAAAGTCCGTATTCCGGAACAAGGCCGATCACCGCTGCGGTCATTTTTGGGTCTCCGCACGGAAAGCTTCTGCAGCAGCGCGGACTTTTTCGGTCAACGCGTCCAGTGACATGTTCTGTTCAGCCGCAATGGTACGCATGGTCATGCCGCGCGGCCCACCTTCGGTCAGCCCAAAGATTTCGCCAACAACGGGCCGTGGCAGATCATAGGACATGCCAACGTAGCGCGGTGTCATCCATGCCTTGAGCGCTTCATCTTGATGGCGCGGATCATTGAAATACAAGAAATCCAAGAAGATGTCGGCGGCGAACCAAAGACCGGCGGCACAGGCGATAATCAAGACGGCAAACACGCCAAGATGATTGCGCAGGAAACTCCAAATGGGGTGCGGTCGGCTCATCCGGTTGTCCTGTCCTGTTCAGTGTGGCTTGCGCACCGCGCGGCATTTCTTGCGTAGACCATGGTGGATGGTCGTCCGGTGTCAAGCGGGTGATCCTAACAGGCGTCTGATCCAGCGCCGTCCGGGCCTTTCAATAAGGTGATACAGGATCGCGGACGCCACGTAGATCGTGGTGATCGAAATGACAGCGGTCGTTTGTTCGCTAAGTCCACCAATCCGTTGAGCGACAACAGGGACGGCAAATAGGATGAGGATGTGTACCATGTAGGTCGCATACGAAATCTCGCCCAGATAGATCAAGACGGGATGGCGCAGGATATTGGATCGCTCTTGCGTGGCCAAATGCGCCAGTGTCGCAAGGAACACGGCGAGGGCCATAACGATTAAGCGTTCATCGGCTTGGAATGCAGACAAGAGGCCAACTGCTGCCAAGCTGATCCAAAGGCAAGGTCTGACCCAGGCATCAGGAAGCCGTCGTTTCTCAATGACCAAATATATCGCCAAGCCGATGAGGAATTCGGTCATGACGCGGATGATCCCGAAATCAAACATCAGTTTGGTGATGGAACGGTCGAGGACGGCCAAGGTGAACAGGGATGCGGCAGCGAAGAGGCAAATCGCCAGAACAAGAGTGACAACTGGTCGAAAGATCAATGCGATTGTCAGACTGATTGGAAACATCAGGTAGGCAAAGGTTTCCGCGCTGACTGACCAAGACGGGAAATTCCAAGAATGCCCATCCGTCACCCCCCACGCATGCATTAGCGCGAGGTGCCACGGCAAATGCGCCCAGTTTTGCCCTTCGGCGACCGTTTCCGCGCCCATAATCGAAAGCGCCTGATAGGCCGCGACAAAGGTCAACGTCATCGTCAGGTGAAGGGGGTAAAGACGGGCGAAGCGGTTTGTAAGGAAGCGTTTGTAGGAAAATGTGCCTTCTCGCCACGCTGAGAGGTAGACATGCGCCAGAATAAAGCCGCTCAACATGAAAAATAGATCAACGCCTAAATGGCCGTCGGCGATCAGGTTGTTTCCAATGGTCGGGGGATTTGCCGCGTCAAAGAACTGATGAAAAATCACCACAATGAAGGCCGCCAAGGCCCGTACTGACGTCAATTCCTGAAGGTTACTTGGCAGAGGCGTCATGCTGGCTGCAGCTCAATAACCGCGCCAGATCCAGCCGCCGCCCAGAACGCGGGTTCCGTCAGGGTCATAAAACACGCAAGCCTGCCCGGGTGATACGCCTTCTTCCGCGACGAGCAGTTCGACTTCAGCTTCGGTATTCGAAATTGGCCGCAGAACGGCATCAATGGGTGGCTTGGTTGACCGAACCTTTACCGCGATTGTGCGTTCACCGCCGTCCATCAAGTCGCCGTCGCCCAGCCAATTGATTTCCCGCAGGGGAACTTTGCGTGTTGCGAGCAGGTCTTTCGGCCCGACGATCACGTGCTTTTTGTCCACATCCAGCCGCACGACATACAACGGATCGGCCAAACCGCCGATCCCCAGGCCGCGGCGCTGACCGATGGTGTAATGGATGACACCGCGATGCTGGCCAAGGACGTTGCCATCCGTATCCACGATATCGCCAGGTTCGGCAGCACCGGGACGCAGCTTTTCGATGACGGCTGCATAGTTGCCGTTGGGTACAAAGCAGATGTCTTGGCTGTCGGGTTTGTCCGCAACGCTTAGTCCGTATTTCGCGGCGAGCGCACGTGTTTCTTCCTTGGACGTGTGATGGCCAAGCGGAAACCGCAGGTAGTCTAGCTGTTCACGGGTGGTCGAAAACAGGAAATAGCTTTGGTCTTTGGTTGGGTCGCCTGCCGAATGGAGTTCCGCGCCCGCGCCGCCCATCATGCGCTGGATGTAGTGACCGGTCGCCATGCAATCCGCGTCGAGGTCGCGGGCGGTTTCCAACAGGTCTTTGAATTTCACACGCTCGTTGCAGCGGATGCAGGGCACGGGTGTTGCACCAGCCAGATAGCTATCGGCGAATTCGTCCATCACGGCTTCTTTGAAGGTGTTTTCGTAGTCTAGGACGTAGTGGGGGAACCCCATCTCTTCGGCGACGCGGCGCGCATCATGAATATCACGCCCCGCGCAACATGCCCCTTTTTTGGCCAAAGCGGCCCCGTGATCGTACAATTGTAAGGTTACACCGACGACGTCATAGCCTTCCTCGTGCAACTTTGCCGCGACAACAGAGCTGTCCACACCACCTGACATCGCTACGACGACGCGGGTTTCCGACGGCGGTTTTGCAAAACCAAGGGAATTTAACGGTTGATCCAAAGACATATCACACCAATTTTTTATGGGCTTTCAGGGCGTTTCCAACAAATTTGCTGAAATTGCAAGTTACTCCGTTTCGGCAAGCTTACCGAAACTTAAGCGATTTTCTTCATATGTGCGTCCCAGTGCAAAATGCAAAGGGAAGCAAGATGTATTTGCGAAAGATTGATGGGCCACGTTCCGTGACGCTGCCCGATGGGTCAGTGATGACCCGCGCTGATTTGCCACCGACCGACACACGACGTTGGGTGGCATCGCGCAAGGCGTCCGTCATTAAAGCCGTAGCCGCAGGGCTGCTGACACGGCCTGAGGCGTTGGAGATGTACAGTTTGTCCGATGAAGAGTTTGCGGAATGGGAAACCGCAGTCGCCGAACACGGGGAGGCCGCATTAAAGACGACGTCGTTGCAGCGCTATAGACAACCCTAGGGAGAAGTGGCATCTTTTTTGTTACCGGTAACGTGTCATTAACTATTCTTGCAATATGTTGGTGGTGCCAAGAAAAAGCGGAGAAAACAGATGCGCGTACTGCTGGTTGAAGACGACCCGACGACTTCAAAAAGCATCGAATTGATGCTCACTCATGCGAACCTAAACGTTTATGCGACCGATCTCGGGGAAGAAGGGATCGATCTTGCCAAGCTGTACGATTACGACCTGATCCTTCTGGACCTGAATTTGCCTGATATGAACGGCCACGAAGTGCTGCGGCAACTCAGGATGAGCCGGATTGACACACCAATCCTGATCCTGACGGGCGATGACAGCACCGAAGGAAAAATCAAGGGATTCGGCTTCGGCGCGGATGATTATTTAACGAAACCTTTCCATCGCGAAGAACTGATCGCGCGGATCCATGCGATTATTCGCAGATCGAAAGGGCACGCCCAGTCCATCATCAAAACCGGACGCATTGCAGTCAATCTAGACGCGAAAACCGTGGATGTTGGCGGGAACACAGTTCATCTGACCGGCAAAGAATACCAGATGCTCGAATTGCTTTCGTTACGTAAGGGGACAACGCTGACCAAAGAGATGTTCTTGAACCATCTCTATGGCGGTATGGATGAGCCGGAACTGAAAATTATCGACGTGTTCATTTGCAAGTTACGCAAAAAGTTGAGCAACGCGACCAATGGTGAAAATCACATCGAAACTGTTTGGGGGCGCGGCTATGTGCTGCGTGATCCAGAAGTTGGTGTAAACGAAGAACGGCTTGCCATCGGGGCATAAGCCGTCGGTGCGATAGACCAAGAGAATGACAAAAGGGCGACCGATCTGGCTGGACGAGCTAGAACGGTCGCCCTAAAACTTTGCAGAGGGGCCATGGGGTCACCAAACTGCAAGGGACTGTCCAATGGCGCCAACCATCGCTCAAACCGACCTGAACGATTTGCTTGAGATCGACGCGGCGGGTGTAGGTAAGGATGATGCAGCGGCGTTGCTGTCGCGTCTGGCTGCCGTTCTGGGTGATGCGAATACAGCGTATCATACGAACGATGCACCAGAGATTGATGACGCGACCTACGACCGGCTAAAGCGATTGAACGCCGCGATTGAAGCGGCCTACCCAGACCAGAAATTGCCGAACAGTCCAAGTGATCAAGTTGGGGCTGCTGTTGCTGACAAGTTCGGCAAGATTGCGCATGCGGTTCCGATGTTGTCTCTGGGCAATGCGTTTAACGCTGATGATGTCGTCGACTTCGAAAAGAGCGTGCGCAAGTTCCTGAATTTGGACCAGACGACGCCCTTGGCGTTTACGGCCGAACCCAAGATTGACGGACTATCGTTGTCGTTACGGTATGAAGACGGTGTGTTGAAACAAGCGGCCACGCGGGGTGATGGTGCTGTTGGCGAAAACGTTTTGGCGAACGCGCTGACGATCACCGATGTACCGCATCGGATTTCGGGTGCACCCGCGGTGCTTGAGGTGCGTGGCGAGGTTTACATGAGCCATGCTGATTTCGCCGCGTTGAACGCGCGACAGGTGGAAAAGGACGAAAAGCCGTTTGCGAACCCGCGCAATGCGGCGGCCGGATCTTTACGGCAGTTGGATTCGAATATCACCGCGGCGCGTCCGTTGAAATTTTTCGCTT
The DNA here is from genome assembly GCF_055809435.1 of Yoonia sp. D2-7. Taxonomy (NCBI): domain Bacteria; kingdom Pseudomonadati; phylum Pseudomonadota; class Alphaproteobacteria; order Rhodobacterales; family Paracoccaceae; genus Yoonia; species Yoonia sp. D2-7. Next base: position 1,858,826 of record NZ_CM147912.1, read on the forward strand.
ATGCGTGGGGCGAACTGTCCGAACCGTTAGCAGACACGCAATCCGGTGCGATTGCGCGGCTCAAGGCGCTTGGATTTAGCACGAACCCTTTAACGCGGACATGCGATACGGCGGCAGATATGATCGCGCATTATGAGCAGATCGGGCATGATCGGGCGGACCTTGGGTATGATATCGATGGGGTTGTCTACAAGGTGGATGATTTGGAATTGCAGCGGCGTTTGGGGTTTCGGTCCACGACGCCGCGTTGGGCGATTGCCCACAAATTCCCCGCCGAACTTGCGTGGACGACTTTGGATGCGATCGACATTCAGGTCGGGCGCACAGGGGCTTTGTCACCGGTTGCGCGGCTGACGCCAGTGACAGTTGGCGGCGTCGTTGTGTCGAATGCGACGTTGCACAACGAAGATTATATCGCGGGTTTGGGCGGCGATGGCGAAGCGATCCGCGAAGGGGGTGATTTGCGCGTCGGCGATCTGGTTCAGATCTACCGCGCGGGCGATGTTATTCCAAAGATCAAGGATGTGGACCTTTCAAAACGTCCCGATGATGCGGTGCCTTATGTATTTCCAGAGGTGTGTCCCGAGTGTGGATCGCCTGCGGTGCGTGAAGCGGGGGATGCAGTGCGGCGCTGCACTGGTGGATTGATTTGTCCTGCGCAAGCCGTTGAAAAGTTGAAGCACTTCGTCAGTCGTGGTGCGTTTGATATCGACGGGCTGGGTGCCAAACAGGTCGAAATGTTTTATCACGACGATGCTTTGCCGATTAAGGAACCTGCGGATATTTTCACGCTTCGCGCCCGCAATGATGCGGGTTTGGCAAAGCTGGAAAACCGCGATGGGTTCGGTAAGACTAGCGTGAAGAACCTGCTGGATGCCATTGATGATAAACGTGAAATCCCGCTTTCGAAATTGCTGTTCTCGTTAGGGATACGGCATGTCGGCGATTCTGGTGCGCAGTTGCTCGCCAATCATTATAGTAGCTGGGATGCGCTTGCGCAGGCTGTGGATCGTGCGGTCATCGGTGAAGGATCTGCTTGGGACGATCTTTTGGGCATCGACGGGGTCGGCGCGGTGATGGCGACATCGTTCCTAGAGGCGTTTCACAATGACGCCGAACGCGCGTCGATTGATCGTTTGATCGCCCAATTGCAGGTGCAGGACGCCGTTGTGCGCGACACGTCCGGCAGCCCTGTGGCTGGCAAAACGGTTGTGTTTTCGGGGACGCTGGAAAAAATGACGCGGGCCGAAGCAAAGGCGCGCGCAGAGGCGTTGGGGGCGAAAGTATCCGGGTCCGTCAGTGCCAAAACCGACATCTTAATCGCGGGGCCCGGTGCGGGATCAAAAGCGACGAAGGCCGCGTCGTTGGGCGTGGAAACACTGGACGAGGACGGCTGGCTGGCGCTGATCGGCGACGCATGAGCGGGCGTCCGGACGTTCTTTTTCCGCTTTTTGCGGGGCTTCAAACGCTTGATGGGATCGGTCCCAAGACAGCAGTGACCTTGCAGGACGTGGGCGTTCAAAAGCCGCGCGATATTTTGATGACCCTGCCGGTGTCAGGCGTGGATCGTCAATTGCGTGGCTCTGTCCGTGATGTTGTGGCGCCTGCTGTGGCGACTGTTACGGTGACGGTCGGCGCGCATTATCCGCCAAAAACGCGGGGAAGGCCGTACCGCATTCATGTGACGGACGAGCAGACCGAATTCCAGCTGGTGTTTTTTCATGCACGCGGCGATTATTTGCAGCGACTTTTGCCGACGGGGCAAAAGCGGATCGTGTCGGGTAAGGTCGAGATTTTCGATAGTGTCGCCCAGATGGTCCATCCCGATCATGTCGTCACACCGGACGAGGCCGCGACATTTCCGACGTTTGAACCAGTCTATCCGCTGCATGCGGGGATTACGCAGAAATTGATGTGGAAAGCCACGCGGTCTGCGTTGGAAAAATTGCCGGACGTGGTTGAATGGATTGATCCTGCGTTAAAGGATCGTGAGGGGTGGCCGGATTGGGCAGATGCTTTGTCGCTGGCCCATGCGCCGTCCACCATGCAGGATCTTTCGCCTGAACATCCGGCCCGTGCGCGGTTGGCGTATGACGAACTTTTTGCGCATCAGATTACATTGGCTTTAGCACGCGTTGTGGCGCGGCGCGGCAAGGGGATCGGGTCCAAAGGCACCGGAGTTTTGCAGCGTAAGGTGTTGGATGCGTTGCCTTACCAGCCGACGGGGGCACAGACCCGTGCCATTGCTGAGATCGCGGCAGATATCGCGAAACCGTTGAAGATGAACCGGCTTTTGCAAGGGGATGTGGGATCGGGCAAGACGCTTGTGGCGTTGATGGCGTTGCTTTGCGTTGTCGAAGCTGGCGGGCAGGGCGTGATGATGGCCCCGACCGAGATTTTAGCGCGCCAGCACCTGGAAGGGCTGCAGCCGTTGGCAGCGGATGCGGGTATCCGGTTAGAATTACTGACTGGCCGTGACAAAGGTGTGGCGCGTCGTGACAAACTGCAGGCGCTGGCCGACGGTGACATTCAGATCTTGGTGGGCACCCATGCGGTGTTCCAGAAAGACGTGCATTTTCATGACCTTCGGCTTGCGATTATCGACGAACAACACCGGTTTGGTGTGGCGCAGCGGATGGAATTAGGGGCCAAGGGGCAGGCGGTTGATGTGTTGGTCATGACGGCGACGCCGATCCCGCGCAGCCTCGCCCTAGCGCAATACGGCGACATGGATGTGTCGGTGTTGGACGAAAAACCGCCGGGGCGGACGCCAGTCCAAACGGCGCTTATTTCGACGGGACGCATGGACGAAGTCGTTGAAAAACTGCGCAAAGCGGTTGCCGACGGAAAGCAAGCCTATTGGGTTTGCCCGCTGGTCGAGGAATCCGAGGTCGTGGATATGACCGCCGCCGAGGAACGGTTCAAACGGCTGCGCGCGGCGTTGGGCGAAGGCGTTGTGGGGCTCGTCCACGGTCAAATGCCGCCTGCAGACAAAGATGCTGCGATGGCGAAGTTCGTGGCGGGCGAAACGAAGGTTTTGGTCGCGACAACGGTGATCGAGGTCGGCGTGAACGTCCCGAATGCGTCGATCATGATGATCGAACGCGCGGAAAGCTTTGGTTTAGCGCAGTTGCACCAGCTACGGGGCAGGGTCGGGCGCGGGGCGGCGGCATCGACGTGTCTTTTGTTGTTCCAAGAACCTATGTCCGAAACAGGTCGGCGGCGACTGGAAATTCTACGCGAAACCGAAGACGGGTTCCGGATATCGGAAGAGGATTTGGCCATGCGCGGTGCCGGTGATGTGATCGGGACAGCGCAATCGGGTTTGCCGCGTTTCCGGATCGCGGATTTGGAACGGCAATCTGATTTGATGGCGGTGGCGCAGACGGACGCCAGAAAACTGCTGACGGATGATCCATCGTTGGAAACTGATCGGGGCAAGGCGGCGCGCGTGCTACTTTGGTTAATGGAACAGGATAAAGCGATCCGTTTGATTTCAGTGGGTTAGTCTGTTTGTTCTAAAAAGTTCACAAATGTTCTTATAAAGTTCTTTACAGAAGGTTTCCGATATGGGAACAAAGTGGCAGCAGAACAAACTAGCAACAAGGAGCGCCGACATGGCCAAAGATATCAAATCCGCACTGATCCGCAGCAGCGATACGATCATCTCTGACGCGCTTGGTGTTGCTGCTTTGTGTGTGATGCTTTTTGTTGGTCTATCGCTGCCCGCGATGGTCTGACCTGCCTGGAACGCATGTTCGGTTCACGTAATTTGCCTGTCCCACCTCGCAATTGCTGACCTGCCCGTCCCGTCCTGATTTGGGGATTTGCCTCTCCCTTAGGATTTAGAGCCGGACATGCGATCCAACTTCCTGCCGCCGCCATCCTTGCCCGGATGCGCGGCGGTTTTTTTATGGGGCAAGGTTATAGGACAGGGCGTTTAGGCGGTGGTTTTGGCCGCGTGGATCGCGTCAAGTGTCGCGTCAAATGCAAGCAGGATCGACGCATGACGGTTTTTGTAGTCTTTCGCAGGTTCCAAAACATCAAGTCCATCGAACGGCGGGTCTGGCACGGCCCCATTTTCCTTGAGCATCGCAAGAAGCTGATCACGCCCATGTTGGATTTGTTCAGGTGTGAGCCCAACGATGGCTGATCCGATCACGGATGCTGCGGCTTGACCTAATGCGCAGGCTTTGACGTCTTGGGCGTAGTCGCTGATCTTGCCGTCCGTCAAGGTCACATCAACAGTTACCGTTGATCCGCACAGAGGGGACCGTTTTTTGGCGGTTCCGTCCGGTTGTTGCAGGCGTGTGGTCCGTGGCATGTCGGCTGCCAGCGCCAGAATACGGCCCGAATAGAGTTTGATCATGTCGTTTTCGGCTGTCACGGCGTTTGCCCTTTCGCGTTGTCCCCCATAGATAGGCCGCAGGATGGATTTTGCAAAGGCCAAGACGATGACATTTGATCCAACAACACTGACGTACAATGACGCAGGCCTGATCCCCGTGATCGCGCAAGACGCTGAAACGCTTGAAGTCTTGATGATGGCGTGGATGAACGCGGAAGCGGTGGCCAAGACGCTCGAGACCGGAAAAGTGACCTATTGGTCGCGGTCGCGGCAGGCGTTCTGGATCAAAGGTGAAACATCCGGTCATACGCAAGCCTTGGTGGCGATGCGCGTTGATTGTGATCGCGATTGTCTGTTGGTGACGGTCCGCCAGATCGGGGCCGCGTGCCACACGATGCGCCGGACGTGTTTCTACACGGGTGTCGAGACTGGCGAAGAAGTCGAGCTGATGAAGCCTGAGTTTTAAAGTGCGGCTATGCTGGTAGGCCGACCATGCGGCGGATGTCGTCTGGTGTGGCACCTTCGGCGCGGTAGCTCGCTATGGATTTCGATTTGTTGATCTTAGCGAGACGTTTGCCTGTGGCATCGGTGATCAGGCCGTGGTGCTGGTAGATCGGTGTCGGCCAGCCCATGAGATGTTGCAGGATGACGTGAATCGGCGTGAGCGGTGCAACGTCTTCGCCACGGATCACATGCGTGACGTTTTGCAGGGCGTCGTCGTGCGTGCAGGTTAGGTGATAAGCGGGGTCGCCGGTGTCCTTGCGTCGCAGGATCGGTGCGCCGATGCTTTCTGGCATTTTTGACGTAAGTATAGTGACTTCGTCGTCGTTATTCATGTAACGCAATTGGGCGGGCAGGTGGTTGAGGGCCGCCTTTATGTTAAGCCGGATTGCGTCGGTTGGTGCGGCCGACGCCATCGTGCGAGCGGCGCAAGTGTACGGATAGATTGGTCCGTCTGGACCCGGTTTTGCGCCCGTATTCAGAATGCGTTTACGATCACAATCGCACGGGAAAACGAGGTTTTTGGCCGCGAGCGCGTCAATCGCATCCGCATAATCGGACAGGTGTTCAGATTGTAAGCGCGGTGGTTCGTCCCACGTGCAGCCAAGCCATGCCAAATCGTCTAGTATCTGTGCGATGTGTTCTGGACGGCTGCGCGTGCTATCGAAATCTTCGATGCGCAGTAGGAACGTCCCGTTCTGCGCCCGTGCCGTGTCATGCGCCAACAGCGCCGAATAGGCATGCCCGATGTGCAGCGCCCCAGTCGGCGATGGTGCAAAGCGCGTAATCACGCAGCGGTTTCAGCCTGTTGGCCAAGCCATGCTTGCCAATCGATCTTCGCGCGATCTGTGTAGCCTTTGTAGCGTTCTTTGCGCCCGCGACGTCCTGATTTCATGCCTTCCAGTGGTGGGAACAGGCCGAAATTGACGTTCATTGGTTGGAACGTTTTCGCTTCCGCACCGCCCGTGATGTGGGTGACAAGAGCGCCCATCGCCGTCGTGTTTGGTACCGGAGCGAGAGTTTGTCCGGTCAGTTCGGCCACCGCCATGCGTCCTGCAAGCAGCCCCATCGCGGCGCTTTCGACGTAGCCTTCAACGCCTGTGATTTGACCCGCAAACCGGAGATTTGGTTTCGACCGAAGCCGCATTTCGTGATCAAGAAGCGTGGGTGAATTGATAAATGTGTTCCGGTGGATGCCGCCAAGCCGTGCAAATTCTGCATCTTCCAGACCCGGAATCATTTTCAGAACAGTCTTTTGCGCGCCGTACTTCATCTTGGTCTGGAAGCCGACGATATTATAGAGCGTGCCAAGCGCGTTGTCACGGCGCAGTTGCACGACGGCGTAGGGTTTGTTTTCGGGATCATGCGCGTTGGTCAGGCCAACGGGCTTCATCGGGCCAAATCGCAGGGTTTCGCGGCCACGTTCGGCCATGACTTCGATCGGCAGACAACCGTCGAAATATCCTGCGGTTTCGCCTTCTTTGAACTCGGTCTTTTCAGCGGCCAGTAGCGCGTCGATGAAGCCTTCGTATTGGTCTTTGGTCATCGGGCAGTTCAGGTAAGCGGTTTGCTCTTCCAGCGTTTCGCCTTTGTCATAGCGCGACTGCATCCATGCGACGTCCATGTTGATGGAGTCGTGGTAAATGATGGGCGCGATGGCGTCGAAGAACGCGAGCGCCTCGGCGCTGGTCTCTGACTGGATCGCTTCGGCAAGGTTGCCTGACGTCAACGGGCCGGTCGCGACGATCCACAACCCATCGTCGGGCAGCGATGTGATTTCGTCGTATGAAATCGAGATGTTAGGATGCGCTTTTAATGCTGCTGTAACGCTTTCTGCAAAGGGATCACGATCAACGGCCAATGCGCCGCCCGCAGGAATACGGTGCTTGTTCGCCATGTCCATGATCAATCCGCCAGCGGCGCGCATTTCCCAATGCAGCAGGCCTACAGCGTTTTGTTCATGATCATCTGACCGGAACGAATTCGAACATACCATTTCGCCCAGATTACCAGTGCGGTGGGCAAAGGTTTCAACCTTCGGGCGCATTTCGTGGATAACCACGTTGATGCCGGCGTTTGCAGCTTGCCATGCGGCTTCGGAGCCGGCCATGCCGCCGCCAATGATATTGAGTGTGTGTGTCATGGTCCGCGATGTAGCGCGAACCATGGTGTTTGCAAAGGGCGATTAGAAGCCTGAACGTACAGAATTAAATGCACTGCGGATGTCGAAGGTTGTTCCGCGACCAGCGCCAAGCGCGACATTTGCGCCGACACCGATAAATGTGCTGTCGCTGTCGCCTGCATCAAATTGGCCGAGCTCGGCATAGATGCTTGGCCCTGCATTGAATTTGTAGGATGCGCCTGCGCTGATTGACGTGATGTCTTCGAGATCACTGTTCAAGTAACCAAAAGATGCGTTGGCTGAAATGGCCTCAGTCACAGCGTAGCTGGCATCCGCGCCGAACAACGTAGCGCCCGAAAGCGAAGCGAGGTTATCTGAATCGAGTTCACTGTCGTAGAAGCCCAGAAAAGCTTCGCCACCGATGTTGCCGCTTTCAAAGCCGCCTTCGAGGCCGGTCATGCCTTGCCCGAAAGCAATACCATCATCTTCATATGCATCGGCAGAACGGAAAACGCCGACAGAGGCGCTTTCATTCACATGATAAATGAGGTGTGTTGTCAGGTTGCCGCCGACTCCAGTTAACAGACCTTGATCGTATGACCCGATGTTCGCGGAAATCGCCCAATTGCGATTAAAGCTGTATTCAATCCCAGCAGAATAATTAGGAGAGATATTGTTATCGTCTTCAGCATAGCTTTGAGCTTCGGCGCCAAGATATCCGCCGGTAAATCCCTGCGCGGATGCTGTGCCTGCCGTCAACGCAAGCGCGCTTGCCAAAATTGCTTTGTAAATCATTTTGTCACCTCAAGTTGGTAGAACGTCGAAATGCGTTCCTTGAGGTTGTGGATACGGTACCCCTCGCGCTCCGGCAATCGTACCGGTCACGCGAGGGAAAACCTGTTACGCGTCTGCATCACCTTCGGTGGTATCGTCGGCGTCTTCTTGCTCGGCGATCCATGCCACGCTGACGACTTCTTCGCCTTTGGCCGTATCGAAGACCTTTACGCCGCCAGCAGATCGTGACCGGAAGCTAATGCCTTCGACGGGGACGCGGATGGATTGGCCCGCCGATGTGACGAGCATGATTTGATCGCCCGTATCAACCGGGAAGCTGGATACGATTTCACCGCCACGCATTGCTTTGTCCATCGCAGTGACGCCCATGCCGCCACGGCCACGCACCGGATAATCGTGTGATGACGACAGTTTACCAGACCCTTTTGATGTGATCGTGAGGATCAGGTTTTCGGATGCGGACATTTCTGCATAGCGTTCCTGACTGATCGCACCAGCTGGCGCTTCCTCGTCTTCGACCTCTGCGTCGTCGGCCAGACCTGCCATTGCGCGGCGCATTTTAAGGTAAGCGGCACGTTCATCTGCCTCTGCGTCGAAGTGACGGATGATCGACATGGAAACGATTTTGTCGTCGCCTTGCAGCTTGATGCCGCGCACACCGACGGAGTTACGTGAGTTGAACACGCGCACATCGGTAGCCGGGAAGCGGATCGCGCGGCCCGAATTTGTGACCAGCATTACGTCGTCATCGTTGGATGCGATACGAGCATTGATCAGTGTTGTGTTTTCGTGTTCGCCTTCGAACTTCATCGCGATTTTGCCGTTGCGCATCACATTCGTGAAGTCTGACAAGGCGTTACGGCGCACAGTTCCTGCGGATGTCGCGAAGACAACCTGCAGATCGGCCCATTCTTCTTCGGGGCGATCGACTGGCATGATGGCGGCAATCGACACGCCAGCCGGGATCGGCAGGATATTGACGATAGCTTTGCCTTTTGCCGTGCGTGACCCAAGCGGCAGGCGCCATGTCTTGAGCTTGTAGACCATGCCGTCTGTTGTGAAGAACAACAGTTGCGTGTGGGTGTTGGCGACGAAAAGCGTCGTGACGACGTCTTCTTCTTTGGTTGCCATCGACGACAGGCCTTTGCCGCCACGCCGTTGCGCGCGGAAATCGGCGAGGGCGGTCCGTTTGATGTAACCACCCGAGGTCACGGTCACGACCATGTCCTCTTTTTCGATCAGATCTTCGTCTTCCATGTCGCCTGACCAGTCGACGATCTCTGTCCGACGCGGCACGGCGTAGTTGTCACGAATTTCGATCATCTCATCGCGGATGATTTGCATGATCCGTTCGCGAGACCCCAGAATTTCGAGATATTCTTTGATTTTCTTGGCGAGCTCTTCCAGCTCGTCCGTCACTTCTTTCACGCCGATCTGGGTCAGGCGTTGTAGACGGAGTTCAAGGATCGCACGGGCCTGTGTTTCGGACAGGTTATAGGTGCCATCGTCGTTCGCAGTGTGGGTAGGATCGTCGATCAGTGCGATATATTCTAGGATCGATTCTGCTGGCCAGCGACGTGTCATCAGTTTTTCGCGGGCTTCAGAAGCGTCAGCGGACGACCGGATCGTCGCGACGATTTCGTCGATGTTGGTGACCGCAACCGCCAAGCCGCACAAGATATGCGACCGTTCGCGGGCTTTGCGCAACAGATAGGCGGTGCGGCGTGCCACAACGTCTTCGCGGAAGTCGATGAAGTTGGTCAGGAAGCTGCGCAGCGTCAGCTGTTCCGGCTTGCCGCCGTTCAACGCCAGCATGTTGCAACCGAAGTAGGTCTGCATTGGCGTGAAGCGGAACAATTGGTTCAAAACGACTTCTGCCGTCGCGTCCCGCTTTAGTTCAACAACGACCCGTACACCGTTGCGATCGCTTTCATCTTGGACGTGGGCAATGCCGTCGACCCGCTTATCGCGTACAACTTCCGCGATTTTGTCGATCATATTCGACTTGTTCACCTGATAGGGGATTTCGTCGATGATAATCGCCCAGCGGTCTTTGCGGATTTCCTCGATGTGCGTTTTGGCGCGAACGATGACGGACCCGCGACCTTCAAGGTAGGCTTTGCGCGCGCCAGAACGGCCCAGCATAACGCCGCCTGTCGGGAAATCGGGGCCTGGCACGTATTCGATCAGCTCTTCGATAGACAAATCAGGGCTGTCGATGAGCGCAAGCGTCGCGTTGATGACTTCGCCTAGGTTATGTGGCGGAATGTTCGTCGCCATACCCACGGCGATACCGCCAGCGCCGTTGACCAGCATGTTCGGGTATTTTGCGGGCAGGACGGTCGGTTCTTTGTCCTTGCCGTCGTAGTTGTCTTGGAAATCGACCGTGTCCTTGTCGATGTCATCAAGCAGCGCCAGCGCCACCTTCTTCATCCGGACTTCGGTATAACGGTAGGCCGCGGCGCGGTCGCCGTCCATGGAACCAAAGTTGCCCTGACCATCAAGCAGGACCAATGACATCGAGAAATCCTGCGCCATCCGCACAAGTGCGTCATAGATCGCGCTGTCACCGTGCGGGTGGTATTTACCCATGGTTTCGGCAACCGGACGCGATGATTTCCGGTACGGTTTGTCGTGCGTGTTATTGGTTTCGTTCATCGCGTACAAAATACGACGGTGAACTGGTTTTAGACCGTCCCGCAGGTCCGGAATCGCACGGCTGACGATGACCGACATCGCATAATCGAGATAGCTGGTTTTCAGCTCGTGTTCGATTGTGACGGCTGGGCCATCATATACAGGCTTTTCAGGCCGATTTTCGTCTGCGTTTTCAGGGGTTTCCGGGGTATCGCTCACGTGGTCCGCCTAAGATTCTGGATCTACTATAATTTGTTGATCAGAATGTAACAGATACCAGATCGCGTGTGCAATGCCCCGTACGCCTTGATGCCTATTTCGCCCGCATGACCATGCCGAAAAGGTCCCGTGGATCGTCCGGATCGGCGATCATATCGAGGTTTTTGAAGAACTCCGTCCCTTTGATTTTATCATGGACGTAACGCAGGGCGGAAAAGTCTTCGATCGCAAAACCGACGCCGTCGAACAGCGTAATCTCAGTGGCATCTTTACGACCGGTGGCCGTGCCGTTGATGACTTCCCACAGTTCTGTAAACGGGTGGTCCAGCGGCATTTGCTGCAATTCGCCTTCGATCCGCGTTTGTTCGGGATATTCGACGAACATAGATGCGCGGGCTACGATATCGCTGTGCAATTCGGTCTTGCCCGGACAGTCGCCGCCAATGGCGTTAATGTGCACGCCGTTGCCGACCATGTTGTCGGTCAGGATGGTCTGCATTTCCTTGTCGGCGGTCGCGGTAGTAATGACGTCCGCGCCTTCGATGGCTTCTTCGGGCGATTTGCATTGGATCACCGTGATCCCGCGCCCCGCAAGGTTTGACGCGCATTTTGCCGTCGCTGCTGGATCGATATCGTAAAGACGTACCGTGTCGATGCCGCAGACCGCCTTCAACGCGATGGTTTGGAATTCGGATTGCGCGCCGTTGCCGATCATAGCCAAGGTTTTGGAATTCGGCCGCGCTAGGTGTTTTGTCGCCATTGCCGACGTCGCCGCGGTACGCAGTGCGGTCAGAACGGTCATTTCCGAAAACAAAACGGGGTAGCCTGTGTTCACATTGGCCAAAAGACCAAACCCCGTGACGGTTTGCAGGCCTTCTTTCATGTTCTTTGGGTGGCCGTTCACGTATTTGAACCCGTAGAGTTCACCGTCGGATGTCGGCATCAATTCGATCACGCCAACGTCGGAATGTGACGGCACGCGCGGTGCTTTGTCAAAGATCGGCCACCGTTTGAAGTCGGTTTCGACTTCGGCGGCGAGTTCTTTCAGGAATGTCTCGAGGCCCACATGGTGGACCAGTTTCATCATGTTTTCGACTGAAACAAACGGGACGAGGGCAAGGTGGGAAGGTTGGTTCATTTCCGGCTCCGTGTCAGGCGATCAAAGACGCGGCGGCCCATCAGGCTGGCGACAAGATCAACCATCAGGTTGGCGGTCATACCGCGGTCATCAAGGAATGGGTTCAGCTCAACAAGATCAAGAGAACCGACTAAGCCGCTGTCACACAACATTTCCATGATCAGGTGCGCTTCGCGTGTGGTTGCACCGCCAGGAACGGTTGTGCCGACGCCGGGGGCTATGCTTGGGTCAAGGAAATCAACGTCCAGCGACACATGCAGCGCGCCGTTGACGGACGCGACGCGGTCAAGGAAGGCTGACAACGGTGCGCTGATACCTTGTTCGTCAATGGACCGCATGTCGTGCAGGATGGCATCTGTGCCAGCGAGCGCGGCACGTTCGGCCGGATCGACCGACCGCAGGCCGATCATGCAGATGTTTTCAAGCGGGACAGGGGATTTTAGAGGGGGGAAAGCATCGAAACCTTCGCGGCCAGTGAAATAGCCAACAGGCGTGCCGTGCAGGTTGCCGCTGTCCGTTGTGTCAGGCGTGTGAAAATCGGTGTGGGCATCGAGCCAGAGAACGAAAAATGGGCGGTCCTGTTTGGCGTAATGCGCGGCCATTCCGGACACCGTGCCAGCGGCCAGTGCGTGATCGCCACCTAAGAAAATCGGCATTCCCGATTGTGCCGCGTTTTCAGCGGCTTCTGATAGGGTCTTAGTCCAGCCAACTGTGCGTTTCAGATCATGCACAAGCGGGTTCTTCGGCTCAGGCACATCAACTTCGGCAGGCGTTAAGTTTCCGAGATCCGCAACACTGTGGCCAAGGTCAGTCAGCGCTTCGGTGATTCCGGCGGTGCGATAGGCATCTGGACCCATCAGGCACCCTTGGCGGCGTTTACCGCAATCGACGGGCGCACCGATGAGGATGCAGTTCTGTTCTGTCATATTCTGTTTCATGATCACATGGTCCGATGCCTTTCGTGCTTTTTGAAGTGCATATTTTGTGCTATTTGGGCGATCATTGATCGAAATGGACAGTCGAAATGGACGATACGGATAGACGCCTGATCGCGCACTTGCGGCAAAACGGCCGTGCAGGCATTTCTGACCTTGCTGCAAGTCTTGGGGTGACGCGCACGACAGCCCGTAACCGGCTGGAGCGGTTGCAGACCGATGGCGAGATCATTGGCTTTACCGTGCTTACCCGCAGCGATGCGGCGACACATCCGGTGCGCGGGTTGATGATGCTTGAGATCGCGGGGCGTAGCGCGGAAAAGGTGTCGCGCCTGTTGTCCAAGATTCCCGAAGTTCAGGCAGTGCATTCGACAAACGGGATATGGGACCTGATCGCAGAGATCGGCACCGATACGCTTGAACAATTTGATCGCGTGTTGACTGATATTCGCCGCAATGACGGGATTACGAAATCAGAGACGAATTTGTTGTTAAGCAGCCGTCGTTAAATTACTTTAACGACGGGCTGCAACGATCCATAACCAAACGGCAATCAGCGAAAAGACAGCATTCCAAGACGCCATGGACAGACCCAGCATTTCCCAGCTGACTTGATCGCACATCACCAGCACTGGACCGTCAATAGACAGGAGGTCCGCGCCTGATGACGCATCTAACCCGCCGCCTGTGCAGGATGATGGGCCGGGCCAGTATTTGCGCTCAACGCCGGAATGAAAGACGCCGATGGCCGCCGTTGTCAGCGCCGCGAGTGCGCCGAGATAGCCTAGAATACGTGCCGGAATGATCAGGGCGAGAACACCGATGGCGATCGCAGCCATATGCGGCCAGCGTTGCCAGTAGCACATCGTGCACGGCGGATAGCCGAAGTATTGGAACACATAAGCACCGCCCAGAAGGGCGACAGACACGCCTGCTGCGATTATGACGTGCAAACGGTTCATTATAGTAGTCCTACCAGTGCAAAGCCGCCCAGCAGCAGCACACAGAAAACAATGAACATCAGGCCCAGACGTTTTTCGATGAAGTCGCGGATGGGTTCACCAAATTTCCACAGCAATGCGGCAACAATGAAGAACCGCAGGGCGCGCGCGACGATGGCCGAGATGATAAAGACTGGCAACGAAAGTGCTGTCACACCAGACATGATCGTGATGACCTTGAACGGGAAGGGCGTCACCCCTGCGATCAGCACGGCCCATGCGCCATATGCGTTGAACTTTTCGCTGAACTCGGCGACCGCATCCGCTTTGCCATAGAAATCGAAGATTGGCTGGCCGATCGTTTCAAACAACGCGTAGCCGATGAAATACCCGAATAGACCGCCAAGAACCGATGCAACTGTGGCCACACCAGCAATCAGAAACGCACGGCGCGGTGCTGCGATGATCATTGGGATCATGATCACATCCGGCGGGATCGGGAAGAAAGACGATTCGACAAACGCCACGACAGCGAGCGCCCACAAGGCGTAGGGCGATTGGGCCAACGACAAGGTCCAGGCATAAAGGCGTTGTAGCATTGATCGTCTCCGATTTGTTGCGCTGCTTAGGCCACGGGTTTGAGACGGGGTCAAGCTTGTGTCACAGCGCAAAGTGCCGCAACATGGCAGGGTTTAAGAGGTGAGGTTCCTTATGAAGTGGCAAGGTCGGCGTGGAAGCAACAATATCGAAGATCGGCGCAGGCGCCCGTCACGGCGTAAAGCGGGGGCAGGTGGGCTAAGTGGTATCGGCCTGATCGCGGTTGTTGTGATCGGTTATTTTCTAGGTGTCGATGTGACTCCGTTATTGAATGGAGGTGCCACCGACGGGATCGCAACCGAGCGCAGTGTTGAAATTACACCTGCCGATGAACGCGTAGCACAATTTGTGTCCGTGACATTGGCAGACACAGAAGACGTATGGACGGATATCTTTGCGCGCCAAGTTGGCGAACCTTACGAGGCCCCGACGCTGGTACTGTTCAAAGGGCAAACGCAATCTGCGTGTGGCGGCGCGTCTGCGGCGACAGGGCCATTCTATTGCCCACCTGAAGAAAAAGCGTTTTTGGACACTGACTTCTTTGTCACCATGGAACAGCGATTAGGTGCGGGGGGCGACTTCGCTGCCGCTTATGTCGTGGCTCATGAAATTGCCCATCACGTTCAGAACGAATTGGGGATTTTGCCGCAAGTGAACAGGATTCGCGCGCAGTCGGATGCGGAAACGTCAAATGCCTTGTCTGTACGGGTTGAGCTGCAGGCCGATTGTTTTTCAGGAATCTGGGCGCGGACCGTGCAGGAAAAGTTCGGGACCTTGGAGCGTGGCGATATCGCTGAAGCGATGAATGCAGCGGCACAGATTGGTGACGATACGCTTGCACGTAATGCCGGACGCGCTGTGCGGCCACATACATTCACCCATGGCACTAGCGCGCAACGGCAAAGATGGTTCCAGCGCGGATTTGAAAGCGGTGATCTGACAATTTGCGATACTTTTTCCGTCGATCAACTTTAATCGCATTTCAGGGCGTTAGGGTGATTGACGATCCTGTTCAGACCTCTTAGGAGGGCGGCATTGGTACGCCGGTGTGGCGGAATGGTAGACGCAGGGGATTCAAAATCCCCCGTTGGTGACAACGTGCCGGTTCGAGTCCGGCCACCGGTACCAATTTTCTGGAAATCATAGGCATTAACAACTCTTGCCCGAATGGGGCAGGAATTGGGCCGTGCGATTCTATTTCCGTTTCTAATTTCATGACAGTTCAGGCTTTCCCCCGGTATTGCCTGCCATGCTGGAAACAATTTTCAGTGATGGGCCATTTTTCCGCCGCAATCCATTGACGTAGGGTTAATGGGCTTTGATTGGTTCTGAAATTGAAAAAATCTTTACGAAATTCGGTTTCATTCTGAAAGAAATCAACTGTAATTCCATTGTTAACAATCTGTTAACACTTTTGGTTGGAATTATTGTTTTAGATTTGGAAACAATGACTTGTCGTCCAAATGACATAACGCGGGTGAGCGGCCCTAAAGGCAGATCACGTCAGGGTTGTTTGTGGTCTTTTTGCGCCATTTTTTCCCTTTTTGTCGCCACTTTGCTTGTTATACGACAGGGTGACTCTGGGTGGGGTCCGGGTTTTTGGGGAATCCGACATGTGGTCCGTCGTGGCGGAGCAAGGTGTGAATAGTAAATGTCTGCGATGTTGCCAGTTGGTCAGGATTGCAAAAGAAATCTAATACGAGTGGGTCTTCCCATTTGGTTTGCGTGGCCTTTCCAAGGTCTTAGGAGAACAAGTTATGACGAAGACGATTGATTTTAATGATCTATCTGGTGGTACGATTGTTGATAATGAATACCAGTCTGCGGGTGTGACTATTCAGGCTTGGACGGCTGGTGGTGTTGGAAATCGGGCAATGATTTTTGACACGTCGAACCCGACGGGTGGTGATTACGATCTTGCGACGTCGAACTTGGGCAATGCTTTGATTGTGTCGGAGGATGGTGACAGCCACGATCCGGATGATGCGATTGGCGGGACATTCCGGTTCCGTTTTGCGGATGGCGCTGATCTGAAGTCTCTGACTTTCCTTGATAACGAAGAAGGTGCGACGGTTCGTTTTTACAATGAACACGGTCAACTGATTGCGACACGTCAGATCCCGACGACGGGTGACAATGGCCAGTACATTGCGACGTTTGATGTTGAAGGCGTTTATACGATGGACGTGCAGCTGCACGGGTCGGGTGCTGTTGATAACCTGGTTTATGATGACATTGGTCCTGATCTGGATGGCACGGTTGAAGGCACGGCTGGCGACGACGTGATTGACGTGAACTACAACGGTGACCCGGATGGTGACCGTGTGGACAATAACGATGCGATTTTGGCAGGCGACGTGGGCGACGACGATTTGATCGTGGCGGGCGCTGGCGATGATCTGGTCAAAGCCGGGAACGGTGATGATCTGGTGTTTGGTGGCACAGGTCACGACACGCTGATGGGCGAAGACGGTGATGATACGTTGTGTGGTCAGGACGGCGACGATGTGTTGTTTGGCGGCAATGGCGACGACATCCTTGAGGGGATGAACAACAACGATCTGCTTTACGGCGATGCGGGCAACGACGACCTGTATGGTGACGCGGGCACGGACACGCTGTTTGGCGGGTCTGGCGATGACCTTCTGAAGGGCGGTTCCGGCAACGACATTCTTGTTGGTGATGGTGCGGACGCGGCAGGCACAACAGAATTCCTGATCGATTGGGATCAGCTGGGATCTGACGGCAACCAGACGCTGACGGTTGATGGCCAGTCTGTGAACGTCAGCGTGGGCACGCCACAAAGTGCGGGCGGCAAAGAATGGTTCGTCGAGAACGGCATGCTCAAAGCGTGGGACGTGACAGAACCGACCACAGCGGACATGCATTTTGACACCGAAGTCTCGAACGTGTCCTTCACGCTTTTGGATGTGGATGCGCTTGATAAGATCACGATCATGGCGAAGGACGCACAGGGCAATTTTGTTGAGGTCCAGTTCGAAGACACGGGCGTTCACACAGTGAACGGCAACATGATCATTGGGTCCCAGACGAATGCGGCGGGTCCGGGTGCAGATAACAACGGCCAGGATGTTGCGGTGACCATTGCAGGTCCTATCCAGCATCTTTGGATTGTTCTGGATGACGGTCCGGAGCGGGATTATTCTGGCACGGTTGCAGTTACAGACATCACGTTTGAAATCCCTGCGATTGCAGACGGTGTTGACGGCGACGACGTCCTAATGGGCGGCGCTGGTGATGATGTGCTGTTGGGCAATGGCGGCAACGACAATCTTGACGGCGGTATCGGCAACGACACGCTCGAAGGTGGCGATGGCGACGACCGCTTGTTTGGCAACGACGGCGACGACACCCAGTTTGGTGGCGCGGGCAACGACGTATTGGGCGGTGCTGATCGCGGCAACGACGTGTTCTACGGCGGTGACGGCGACGACATGGTTGAAGCCTCTTACGGCAACGACACGATCTACGGCGATGCGGGCAATGATAACCTGTGGGCGTCTGCGGATAACGATCTTGTTTACGGCGGCACAGGCGACGATAGCGTCTACGGCGGCCACGGTCAGGACACGGTTTACGGTGACGCGGGCAACGACACGCTTTCCGGCGGATCAAATGACGACACAGTTTACGGCGGATCCGGCAACGACGTGATCGAAGGCGACGCGCTGTATAAAGACGATACCGGTGCGGCTGGTAATGACGAACTTTACGGCGGTGCGGGCGACGACACCATCAACGGCGGCGCAGGCGATGACCTGATCTGCGGTGATGATGAAGACGGGGCCACGGGCCGCGTTGATCAGCTGACACTGCAGTGGACCGAAGCTTTGCCAGCGGGCACAGCCCTTGGTGCGACGCAGACGGTTGCTGTTGACGGCATGAACGTCACGATCGGTTTTGCGCAAGAAGACGAAGGTGCGACAGCCGACGTTGAAAACACAGCGATGTATGTGGAAGCGGGCGAAGCGTTTGATCCGAACTCCGGTCTGCACCTGCACGGCCTGGGCGGCGAGGGCGGTGTTGATAACACGTCCACCACGACACTGAGCTTTGCATCAAATGATGCGGCGTACGGCGATGAAGTGCAGGACGTGTCTTTCCGGATCAACGACATTGATAACGGGACCGATGCGGACGACCACATCGATATCGTGACAGTGCGGGCCTATAACGCGGCTGGCGAAGAGATTGCGGTCACGATCACAGCTGAATCAGGCGCACAGATCATCAACGGCAACACAGTGACGGGTGGTGTTGAGCACACAGATGGCGTGACACCAGCGGCACAGGCCGGATCGGTTCTGTTTGAAATCGCAGGCCCTGTTGCGCGGATCGAGATTGATTACGACAACGGCGAGACGACAGATCAGCGCGTTGACGTGTCTGACATCAACTTCTTCACCACGGCATCCGAGGGCACATCCGAGGCTGGCAACGACGTTCTGAACGGGGACGCCGGCGATGATGTGATCTACGGCAAAGGTGGTGACGATGTCATCACGGGTGGTGCTGGCGCAGATGAAATCTATGGCGGCGACGACGCGGATACGATCATTGGCGGTGCCGGTGATGTGGTCGACGGCGGTGCAGGCGGCGACGATAACGATGTGCTTGACCTGACGGGTCAGGGGTCGTTCATCCTGACGGGTCCGGACGGCACAGGTAGCCCGATCCCTGATAGCAACGGCAATGGCCTTGACGGTCAGGTTGTGTTTGTGGACGCCGATGGCAACCCAACAGGCGAGACGATCTCTTTCACCGAAATCGAAGAGATTGTGGGTGATGAGGTCACGAACTTTGACCCTGATGCGCTGGATGATGTTGTTGATGCAACCGAGGACGGTGTGTCCGATCTGGGCAACGTGCTGGACAACGACACGGACGCAAATGCGGGCGACACGCTGACAGTGGGTGCTGTGAACGGGGACGAGACACTTGTCGGGACACCTGTTGAAGGGTCTGACGGCGGTCTTGTGACGATCAACCCGGACGGGACTGCATCCTTTGATCCAAACGGCGACTTTGAGGCGCTTGGTGAAGGCGAAACAGCCACAACAACAGTGACGTACACGGTTGATGACGGCAACGGCGGCACCGACACGGCGACTGTGACGATCACAGTGACCGGTACAAACGACGCGCCAGATGCGACGGCGGATGTTTACACGCAAGATCAAGACGCAGACGGTGGCCCTGCGATTGGCAATGTCATCGGTGACAACACAGGTGCGGGCCAAGACAGCGATCCTGAAGGTGACACGATCCGTGTGACGTCTGTGACGAACGGCACAGACAGCGCCGATATCACAGATCCATTTGGTGCCTTTGGCCAGGGTGTGACTGTTGCGGGCGACAATGGTGGTCTTGTGACGATCAACAACGGCGGCAACATCTACTTTGATGCCAATGGTGAGTTTGACGCATTGGGTGAAGGCGATACAGCCACCACCACAGTGACTTACACACTGACAGACGAGAACGGTGCGACCGATACGGCGACTGTGACGATCACTGTCACGGGTACAAACGATGACCCTGTCGCGGTGGCCGACACGGGTAACGCGACCGAAGACGACCTGACCGATCTTGGTAATGTGTTGGGGAATGACACGGACGTTGACGGCGACGACCTGACGGTTGGTGCGGTGAACGGCGATGAGACACTTGTTGGTACGCCTGTGGCTGGCGACAACGGCGGTCTGGTCACGATCAACGCAGACGGCACAGCTAGCTTTGATCCAAACGGTGACTTTGAAGCATTGGGTGAAGGCGAAACAGCCGAGACCACAGTGACTTACACCGTGACGGATCCATCAGGGGCCACATCAACCACAACGGTGACTGTGACAGTGACTGGCGTGAATGATGCGCCAAATGCTGTGGATAGCGCTTATGTGGTCTCGCAGGATGAAACATTCGGCGATGTGGATGCCAATGCGATCACTGACGATACAGGTGCAGGGGCTGACAGCGATCCAGAAGGCGATGATCTGACAGTTGTGCGTGTGGACAACCAGACAGGTAACGTGGGCAACGCGGTTGCTGGCGACAATGGTGGTCTGTTCACTGTGAACGCAGACGGGTCTGTGGACTTTGATGCCAACGGTGAGTTTGACGATCTGGGCGCGGGCGAAGACGCGACCACAACGATCACTTACACCATCGCAGACGAGAACGGTCTGGAAGACACAGCGACTGTGACCTTCACAGTGACTGGATCGAACGACGGTCCTGTGGCTGTGGCGGACGATCTGACAGCGGGTGAGGATGATCCTGCGGGCGTGATCGGCAATGTGCTGGACAACGACTCTGATCCGGATGGTGATCCGCTCACAGTTGGTGCGGTGAACGGGGACGAGAGCCTTGTTGGCACACCTGTTGACGGCTCTGACGGTGGCTTGGTCACAATCAATCCGGACGGCACGGTCACATTCGATCCAAATGGCGACTTTGACGATCTGGGTGAGGGTGAAGAGGCCACAACAACGGTCACGTACACTGTGACCGATCCATCCGGTGCAACATCCACAGAAACTGTGACGATCACAGTGACGGGGACAAATGACGCGCCAGTGGCTGTGGCGGATACAGACAGCACCGATCAGGACACTGTCATCGATCTGGACAACGTCTTGGGCAACGACAGCGATCCGGAAGGCGATGACCTGACGGTTGGCGCGGTCAACGGTGATGAGACCCTTGTCGGGGCACCTGTTGCAGGTGACAACGGCGGTCTGGTCACGATCAACGCAGATGGCACAGCCAGCTTTGATCCAAACGGTGACTTTGATGATCTGGGTGCAGGCGAAACCGCTGACACCACAGTGACCTACACCGTCACGGATGAAAACGGTGCGACAGACAGCACAACAGTGACTGTCACAGTGACGGGTACAAACGACGGCCCAACAGCAGTCGCGGATACGTTTGACGCTAATGAGGACGACGTGACCGATCTGGGCAACGTGCTGGACAACGACAGTGATCCGGACGGTGATCCGCTGACGGTTGGTGCGGTGAACGGGGATGAAACCCTTGTTGGGACACCTGTTGACGGCTCAAACGGTGGCTTGGTTACAATCAATCCTGATGGCAGCATCAGCTTTGATCCAAACGGCGACTTTGAAGCACTTGCCCCGGGTGAAACTGCTGAGACCACTGTCACATACACCGTGACAGACCCGTCAGGTGCGACATCCACGGAAACTGTGACCATCACAGTGAACGGTGTGAACGACGGCCCTGATGCGACAGACAACGCCTATGTGGTGTCCTTGACGGAGACTGCGGGCGATGTGGACGGAAACGTCATTACGGGTGACACTGGTAACGGTGTGGACAGCGATCCGGAAGGCGACGACCTGACGGTTGTGGCGGTTGACGGTGACGCGGCCAACGTGGGCAACGTGGTTGCTGGCGACAATGGCGGCACATTCACGATCAATGCTGACGGGACTGTGGACTTTGACGCAGGCGACGACTTTGACGATCTGGGTCTGGGGGCGACACGCGACAGCTCTGTGACCTACACAATCGTTGATGAAAACGGTGCGACAGATACTGCGACTGTGACCTTCACAGTGACAGGTATCAACGACGGGACAGTCCAAGGCACCGATGGCAACGATGTGATCAACCCGAACATTCCTTATGTGGATGCGGATGGTGACATCGTTGATGCCGGCGACGGTATCTTGCCGGGCGACGAAGGCACAGACAATGACGTGATCGAAGGCTTCGGCGGCGATGACGTGATTTCTGCTGGCGCTGGAGACGATGATGTCTTTGGTGGCACGGGCAACGACACCATCAATGGCAACCAAGGCGATGACAATCTGTTCGGCGGTCAAGGCGAAGACACCATCAACGGTGGTCTTGGCAACGACACCATCAACGGTGGTGCGGACGACGATCAGCTGAACGGCCAGGATGGTGACGACACCATCGCGGGTGGTGCAGGTGATGACATCGTCAACGGCGGTGCAGGCGACGACGAGTTGCGCGGTGGGTCAGGCAATGACATCATCGAAGGCTCTGAAGGCGAAGACACCTTGTTCGGTGGCACAGGTGACGATGATCTTTGGGGTGGTCTGGACGACGACACCGTGATCGGCGGTGCTGGCAATGACACTGTGGCCGGTGAAGCTGGCGACGATGAATTGCACGGCGGCCTTGGCGACGACACGTTCTTTGGCGGTGCAGGCAACGATGTGATCGAAGACCGTGAAGGCAGCGACACAGTCGATGCAGGCGACGGCGACGACATCATCAACGTGGGTTCAACCCAAGGGGATGAAGCGCCAGACGTGGGATATCCGGAGCAGCCATCTGCGACGATCCCAGGTCTTGTGTTCCCGGGCTATGATGCTGATGAGGATCCAAACGACGACAAAGACTTTGTCGACGGCGGGGCTGGCAACGACATCATCAACACAGGTGATGACGACGACAGCATCATCGGTGGGTCCGGCAACGACACGATCAACGCAGGCTTTGACGACGATACTGTTGACGGCGGCACAGGCGATGACTTCATCGAAGGTGGCGAAGGCAACGACGTGATCGAAGGCGGTGCGGGCGACGACACCATCTACGGTGGTCTCGAAGATCCACTGGCGGATGCGGTCAGCTTCCCTGATGACGAACCAGACGCCGCGGGCTTCCAGGACCTTGTTCCTGAAAACAACGGGGACACGATCTTTGGCGGTGACGGCAACGATACGATCTTCGGCCAAGACGACGATGACACGCTGTTTGGTGGCGCTGGCAACGACGTGCTGGACGGCGGCGTGGACGACGACCTTCTGGTTGGCGGCGATGGCGACGACGTTCTGATCGGTGGTCAGGGCAACGACAGCATCGATGGCGGGATTGGCGAAGACACGATCTTTGGCGGTGCAGGCGACGATACGGTCACAGGCGGCGAAGACGGCGATGTTATCTTTGGTGGCGACGGCAGCGACAGCCTTGAAGGGCGCCGTGGCGACGATGTGATCTCTGGCGACGACGGCGATGACAAGATTGTCGGCAACGGCGGCGATGACAGTCTGTTTGGTGGCGCTGGTGACGATGAAATCACTGGTGGCGAACAATCCGACTACATCGAAGGCGGCGACGGCAACGATGACGTCAACGCAACCGACGGCGATGACACGATCTTCGGGGGTGCCGGCAACGACGACCTCGAAGGTGGTCTGGGCAACGACACGATCGACGGTGGTGAGGGTGAAGACCTGATCACCGGTGGCGCAGGTGTGGACGATCTGTCCGGTGGCACCGGCTCTGACACATTCTTCGGCGGTAACGGCGGTGATGTGGTCACGGGTGGCGAAGACGCTGATGGTCAGGACATCGATGTCCTCGACCTGACGGGGTCCAACGTCGACCGGATCGATTACGTAGACGGCGACCCGGAAGCAGGCACGGTGACGTTCCTCGACGGGTCCACGATGACCTTCTCGGAAATCGAAAACGTCATCCCGTGCTTCACACCGGGGACATTGATCGCGACACCAAAAGGCGAGCGTCTGGTCGAAGAGCTGCAAGTTGGCGACCGGATCATCACCCGCGACAATGGCATCCAGGAAATCGCATGGATGGGCCACAAGCCGATGTCAGGCCAGCAGCTGGTGCAAAACCCGCACCTGCAGCCTGTTCTGATCAAGGCGGGTGCACTTGGCCACGGTCTGCCGGAACGTGACATGATGGTGTCACCAAACCACCGCGTGCTTGTGTCGTCAGACAAAACGCAGCTGTACTTCGAAGAAAGCGAAGTGCTGGCAGCAGCCAAGCACATGGTCGGGGCGGAAGGCATCCATACAGTCAACGTGATGCAGACGACCTACGTGCACTTCATGTTCGAGCGGCACGAAGTGGTGCTGTCAAACGGGGCATGGACGGAAAGCTTCCAGCCAGGTGACTATTCCCTCAAAGGTATCGGCAACAGCCAGCGGAACGAAATCTTCGATCTCTTCCCTGAACTGCAGTCAAAAACCGGCCTCGAAAACTACCAGTCAGCACGCAAAGCGCTCAAAAAACACGAAGCAAAACTCCTGCTCAAATAAGCGCAAAAACGCAAAACACAAAAACAACGCCCGCTGGATACAAAAAACTAGCGGGCGTTCGTACGTGGGGAACAATTATTTCAGATGCGCTGAATTGTTTCGTAACCCAACGTCAAAATTAGCCAAAACCCACAAAACAAGGCAAAAATTTGCCCTTTGAGTGGCATCCGGACTTATTCCCCCTGTATTTTCTAAGTGAGCTTAATAGATAGAGCCCAATCGCCGCACTGCAGCGGACATAGATATGCACGATGGGGAACTATCATGGCTGAGATCAACGGTACTTCAAATACAGACGTCATTCAGGGCACACCCGAGGATGACACCATCAATGGCTTTAATGGTCAGGACACGATTTCTGGTGAAGGCGGCGACGACAGCATTTTGGGCGGCGACGGCGACGATATCCTTTATGGGGATAACGGCGAAGGGATAGCGCCCGGCTCTGATGCAACCCCGCTATCGCTGAATATCAACAATCTGGTTAGCGACACGTCTTCGGGCAATGACAACGCGCAGGTAGGTGATGTGGCCGTCTATGCGAATGTTGCGCAGTTGGATGATGGGACGCAGGTGTCTGCACGTTTGATCCTTGTTGGAACGTCTGATCCTGATCTGAACATTGATCTGTCTGGCGGACGTGGCTACGAAATTCTACTGAACGCCCGTAACGGCACGACACCAACGGATGGCGGCGAAACGGCTAGTTTTCGGATGGAGTTCTTTGATCCAGCGACAGGCCAGCCAATTGCGCTGAATTCTACGGCGACATTCAACGATCTGGACCGCAACAGCCCCGGCGATCAGGAAAGCGTCACATTGGACGCGGATAGCTTTAGCGCCTTTGGCACAGCGGCTGATACGTCTTTGCTGGTCAGTTCAGCGCCTGGGTCCGTAACAGCCGCTGGTGGCGAGGCGAACAGCCCCGACGATCAAGACGCATGGTTTAGCGCTGAATTCAGCGACCGGACATTTATCGAATTTACGCTTGAGACACGGACGACTGGATCTGGTTTCACCATGAATGGTGATCTGATTGATGACGCGGTCGTGACACCGATCGAGCCGGGCAATGATGTGATCTCTGGCGGGTCTGGCCAAGACACGATCTTTGGTCAGGGCGGCAATGACACCTTGATGGGCGACGACGGCGACGACAAACTTTTCGGCGGCGCAGGCGACGATGTTCTGGACGGTGGTCAAGGCCAAGACGTTCTGGAAGGCGGCGAGGGCGCAGATACGCTTAACGGTGGTACGGGCGATGATCAATTGTTTGGCGGTGCGGGCGAAGACGTGCTTGTGGCTGGTCCTGACAACGACCGTCTGTTCGGTGGCGACAATTCCGACCTGTTCACAATCGGCGGTGCTGGCAATCATGTGATCGTCGGCGGCGAAGACGCGGACGGGTCTGACGTTGATGTGCTGGACCTGACGGCCGGTTTGGGCACCGCATACGCGGATTTCAACCTGATCCGTGATCCGAATGATCCCGAAGCGGGCCGCGTCGAATTGCTTGATTCGAATGGCAATATCACGCGGCGCGTGGAGTACTCCGAAATCGAAAATGTCGTGATCTGTTTCACGCCGGGCACCAAGATTGCGACGCCAAAGGGTGAAGTCGCTGTCGAAACTCTGCGACCGGGCGATAAGGTGTTTACGCGCGACAACGGCATTCAGGAAATCACTTGGGCGGGTAGCCGGACTTTGTCTGGGGATGAACTTGTGAAATCACCGGATTTGCAGCCCGTACTGGTGCGTGCCGGATCGCTGGGTGCAAACGTCCCAGAGCAGGATTTGCTGTTGTCACCAAACCACCGTTTGCTGTTGAGCGGGCAACGCGCCGCACTGCACTTTGAAGACAACGAAGTCTTTGCGGCTGCGAAGCACATGACAACCGCTGACGGCGTTGATCAGGTGCAGTCCAGCGGCGTGACCTATATCCACCTGATGTTTGAACGGCACGAAGTGATCTTGTCAAACGGCACATGGACCGAAAGTTTCCAACCGGGTGATTATGCGTTGAAGGGCGTTGGCACGTCCCAGCGCAACGAAATCTTCAAGCTGTTCCCTGACTTGGCGCATCTTGCGACCGAAAAAGCAGGCTTTGGTGCAGCGCGTCGCGTGTTGAAGAAACACGAAGCAGCCATTCTGGCAAAACACTAGCGTCCAGTGGCGCGACGCCACGCGGCCCAGTCTTCGGGTGTGTCCAGATCAAGAAGGGCATGCTTTTCCGGCAATTGGACCAGACAGGTCTGGTCTTTATGGGCCTTGAGGATCGGCGCGCCGCCCGTATCGCCGGATAGATCGCCAAATGCGGGTCGTAAACTCGCGTCAAAGATCACGGGATGTCCGGGTTTGCCTGCGTCCGTCGCTCCACGCCAAATCAGATGATCGGGGCATTCTTCGCGGGTCGTCAGCATCGTAACCAAGTCCGCGGCCGTAAGTGCCGCTAGATCAGCCAGCAGCACCATAAAAGCAGGGCAATCGGGCAGGGCGGCGACACCTGTTCGCAATGAAACTGCCATACCATCCGCAGCATCAGGGACGATGACAGCGCGTGCAGACGTGCACGGCAACAGCGCTGCGCGGGGATGAACAGGATGTGGTAACGTGACATAGACGTCAGGCGACACCTGTTGTCCCGCGTCAATCTGACGGCGCAGTAAAGCCACGCCGTCGATCTTTTCCAATAGTTTATCCGTCCCGCGCATCCGTGATGACTGGCCAGCGGCAAGGATCAGGATCGGGAGCGCCATTGATGCGCCTTACGGGATGATCCGCGTGTATTTGGTGCCTTCAAGCGTTGCACCGATGCGCAAACCTGTTTGGCCAAACACAACAGCAATCACGGGGGACAGCGATGTGGTTGTTTCGGCGCGCAAGGTCTCGCCCTGTGAACTCAGTGCGTATTCAAGATCAGCACCGGCAGCCCAACCCGGGGACTGGCGGAATTCAACAAGCGCTTCTTGCGTCATGAAGAACAACACATGACTGAATTGTTGTGCGCCGATCTGGAGACCCGCAGACCCGGACGTTGAAGAATAATAGTCAACGGTTGATGGGCCGACACGCAATGCACCGCGCCCAAATGATCCGCCAAGACCAAGACCCAGTTCGGTCACAAGGGGCATGATCAATTGACCAGCTGACCGTTGTGCCAGATCACGGGTGCCCGGATAAGTTTCGTACATGAAGGCCAAGGTGCTATCGACGCGCGCGTCAATTGTTGCGGCCCCGTTGGTGCCAATGCCATTGCCGCAGGCCGCCAAGGTTGTTCCTGCCAATGCCGCGAGGCCAAACTGCCGTCTGGAAAAAGTGCTCATATGTCGCCTCAGTTGTTTTTGATGACCCGTTTCTCGGGCCTTGGGCGTTATCTTAAAGGGAAATAGCTGTGCTGTCACCTGTAAGATCAGTCATCGGTGCGTTTGGTCCGTGTTGGATTTGGGATCTTGTAGATCCCAAGCCTTCGGCGAGGATATTTGGAGCCAAAAGAAGCAGGGACGCGGTCTAGCCGTTGAGAAGACGTGCGATTTGCGGCGCAAAGTAGGTGAGAACCCCGTCGCAGCCCGCGCGTTTGAACGCCATCATAGATTCCATCATGACTTTGTCGCCATCAACCCAGCCGTTTTGTGCGCCCGCTTGGATCATCGCGTATTCGCCAGAGACTTGGTAGGCGAAGGTCGGCACGCCAAATTCGGTTTTCACGCGACGACAGATGTCCAGATAGGGCATGCCCGGTTTGACCATGATCATGTCTGCGCCTTCTTGCAGGTCGCGTTGGACAAGCCGCATCGCTTCATCGCTGTTGGCCGGATTCATTTGGTAAGTGTTCTTATCGCCTTTGAGGGCTGCGGATGCGCCCACCGCATCGCGGAATGGGCCATAGAAAGCGGAGGCGTATTTGGCGGTGTAAGACAGGATTGTAACGTCCTGATGTCCCTCAGTTTCGAGTGCTTTTCGGATCGCGCCGATGCGTCCGTCCATCATGTCTGACGGCCCAAGGATATCAGCCCCCGCATCGGCCTGCGCCAGTGCCATTTTAACCAAGGCATCGACCGTGCGGTCGTTCACGATGACGCCGTCTTCGACAAACCCGTCGTGGCCGTTGATATTGTACGGATCAAGGGCGATGTCAGTCATCACGGCGATCTCGGGGGCTACGTCTTTGATCGCGCGGATCGCTTGGTTGGTCAGGTTATCGGGCGACCATGCCTCTGCGCAATCCTCTGTCCGGCTTTCCATGCCTGTGTAAGGGAACAGACAAATCGCGGGAATACCGAGGTCCTGCGCTTCTTTCGCCGCTTTCGCCACACGGTCAACCGTCCGCCGCACAACACCCGGCATGGATGCCACAGGCGTTTCATCATCCGTGCCTGCCATCACAAACACAGGCCAGATCAGATCATCCACCGTCAACGTATTTTCGCGCATCATGGCCCGCAAAGCAGGGGTTTGGCGCATCCGGCGCAGACGTGCGGCGGGAAATGGAGGTACAACTGGTGTCATGATCGGGCCTTTCTGGTCACAGGTTCTTGGATACATCAAATTCGGCCCTTCACAAGTCTGGGCATCCATGAATGCGCCCGCTAGTGTCGCCAAAAATAACACCTGCGCACGAGGCTGCCACCCGTGAATTGGACTGAAGCCCTTTTCGACGTCATTGATATGCGATCATTCTCCAATCTCTGGTATTGGATCGGAATTGCTGTGCTTTGGTCATCCATGAGCCATTGGGTTCTGGGCGTGCCGTTTGACCTGATCCAACGTGCGCGGAAACGTGGCGGAGAGGCCGAGCAAGACCTCATTGATATCGTCCGTGTGAATGTGAACCGCTTATTGGGCATCGCGCGGTTTTCAGGCCCTTGGCTTTTGATGTTCGTCAGTTTTGCGAACACTGTTTTGTTTGTGCTGGCTTTTTTCTACTGGATCGAATTTGCCCAAGCGCTGCTTTTCATTGTTTTCCCGTTAAGCATCGTGGGGGCTGTCAGCCTGTCGAGCGCCCAGAACATCGAAACCAATGCGACAGACGCACAGTCGCTTTATAAGATGCTGCTGCGTCACAGGCTGTGGACACAGATCATCGGGATGGTGTCGATTTTTGTCACCTCGATGTACGGGATGTACCATAACTTGACGGTTCCGTTCTGGTAGGCAGTTGACAAGCCCTTCACGCGGGGTAGGTCAGTCGTCATGTCAAAGTCTCATCACATCACGATCGCTGGCGCACCCGAAGGGTTCGACGCCCAGCTGATCTTGCAGGAAATCTCTAAGTCCGACGGTCCCGTTGTGCATATTGCGCGCGACGACAAGCGGTTGGCTGCGATGGAAGCGGCCCTGCGGTTCTTTGCGCCCGATATGCCCGTTTTTACGTTCCCGGCATGGGACTGTTTGCCGTATGATCGCGTTTCTCCTAATGCGGATATTTCGGCGGCACGCATGGCCACACTGGCCGCACTGTCACACGGTATGCCTGCCAAATACGTTCTGTTGACGTCCTTGAACGCGGCGGCCCAGCGAGTGCCACCACGATCTTTGCTGCGTGAGGCGGCCTTCAAGGCGACGGTCGGCGACCGGATTGATGAAAAAGGTCTGCGAGCGTTTTTGGTCCGCATGGGCTTTACCCAAGCCCCCACGGTGATGGAGGCGGGCGATTACGCAGTGCGCGGCGGCATCATTGATATTTTCCCACCAGGTCAGTCAGGACCGATCCGTTTGGATATGTTCGGCGACGTGCTGGATGGGGCGCGGCGGTTTGATCCGGCGTCGCAACGGACCACCGAAAAGCTGAAAGAGATCGAACTGGCGCCAGTGTCCGAAGTGATCCTTGATGACGCGGCGATCACGCGGTTCCGGCAGAATTACCGGATTGAATTTGGGGCCGCAGGGACCGATGATCCGCTTTATGAAGCCGTTAGTGCGGGCCGCAAACATGCGGGGATCGAGCATTGGTTAGGCTTCTTCAACGACGATCTTGAGACGATTTTTGACTACACTGGGTCCGCGTCGATTACATTGGATGATCAACTGACGCCGTCGCGGATCGCGCGGTGGGACAGCATCGTGGATCAATACGAAACACGGATGCATGCCCTGTCGCAAAAGGGCCGCGTGGACACGGTTTATAAACCGGCACCGCCTGCGCTTTTGTATTTGGATGATGCCGCTTGGTCTGCTGGCGTTGCTGACAAACGTGTCGTCCAGTTCGCACCATTGCCGCAAGCCACAGGTATGGGTGTCGTTGATGCTGGCGGTCGTATTGGTCGTAATTTCGCGCCAGAACGACAAAGCGAAACGATTAACCTTTTCAGTGCGCTGGCGGATCACATTAAGGCCAAGATGGCGGATGGTCCGGTTGTCATTGCCAGCTATTCGGAAGGTGCGCGGGAACGCCTGACAGGGCTGATCGAAGACGAAGGCATCGGCGAAGTCATTCCCGTCAGCGATCATAGTCGTGTCGGTAAGTCCGGCGTGCATTTGGCGGTTTGGCCGCTCGATCACGGATTTTCTGCGCCCGGAATGACGGTGATTTCCGAGCAGGACGTACTGGGCGATCGGTTGATCCGAACGACGAAACGCAAACGCCGTGCCGAGAATTTCCTTTCAGAAGCCAACAGTCTAAACATCGGCGATCTGGTGGTGCATGTGGACCACGGGGTTGGTCGGTTCAAAGGCATGGAGGTCATCACGGCGGCCGGTGCCGCCCACGAATGCCTGCTGATCGAATATGCAGAGAGTTCAAAGCTTTATCTGCCTGTCGAGAATATCGAACTGCTGTCGAAATACGGGCATGACGAAGGTCTGCTTGATAAGCTTGGCGGCGGTGCATGGCAGGCGAAAAAGGCGCGTCTCAAGGAACGTATCCGTCAGATCGCCGAACGTCTGATCCGTGTCGCGGCGGAACGCGAATTGCGAACGGCACCATCGCTTGATCCGCCAGAAACACTTTGGGATCAGTTCCTTGCGCGCTTTCCTTACGCTGAAACGGACGATCAATTGTCGGCCATTGAAGATGTTTTAGACGACCTCGCGTCTGGCCGTCCGATGGATCGGTTGATCTGCGGCGATGTTGGTTTCGGGAAAACCGAAGTCGCGATCCGTGCTGCTTTTGTCGCTGCGATGTGCGGCGTCCAAGTTGCGATTATTGCACCGACGACACTGCTCGCGCGGCAGCACTACCAAAGCTTCGCGGAACGGTTCCGTGGTTTCCCGATCAACGTGGCCCCGTTGTCGCGATTTGTATCTGCAGGCGATGCGACGAAGACGCGTGACGGGATTACCAAGGGCACTGTTGATATTGTCGTTGGCACACATGCGCTTTTGGCCAAATCCATCCGGTTCAAGAACCTTGGTTTGTTGGTGATCGATGAAGAGCAAAAGTTCGGTGTGCAGCACAAAGAACGGTTGAAACAGTTGCGGACGGATGTCCACGTTTTGACATTAACTGCGACGCCTATCCCGCGGACATTGCAGCTTTCTTTGTCCGGTGTGCGCGATCTTTCGATCATTGGTACGCCGCCCATCGACCGGCTTGCCATCCGCACTTATGTTTCCGAATTTGATACGATCACGATCCGCGAAGCGCTGCTACGTGAACATTACCGTGGCGGTCAGTCGTTCATGGTTGTGCCGCGCATTAGCGACATGGCCGAGATGGAAGATTTCCTGAAACGCGAAGTGCCCGAAGTCAGCTTTATCGCTGCCACCGGACAGATGGCGGCAGGTGAGCTCGATGATCGGATGAACGCGTTTTACGACGGCAAATATGATGTGCTGTTGGCAACGACGATTGTGGAATCCGGTCTCGATATTCCAACGGCCAACACGATGATCGTGTGGCGGGCCGATATGTTTGGTCTGTCGCAGCTTTACCAAATTCGCGGGCGTGTTGGACGATCCAAAACCCGCGCTTATGCCTATCTGACGACGAAACCCCGCCAGAAACTGACCGATACAGCGCAAAAGCGTCTGCGCGTGCTAGGGTCGCTCGATAGCCTTGGGGCAGGGTTCACGCTTGCGTCGCAAGATCTTGATATTCGTGGTGCGGGTAACCTTTTGGGCGAAGAACAATCCGGTCAGATGCGTGAGGTTGGGTATGAACTGTATCAACAGATGCTCGAGGATCAGATCAGCGCGATCAAATCCGGTGCCGCTGAAGGGATCATTGACGACGGCGAATGGTCGCCGCAGATCAACCTTGGTGTGCCTGTTCTGATACCGGATGCTTACGTGCCTGATCTGGACGTTCGTTTAGGGCTGTATCGGCGTTTGTCTGAGCTGACGACGAAGGTTGAACTAGAAGGTTTCGCCGCCGAGTTGATCGACCGGTTCGGGAAACTGCCGAAAGAGGTCAACACGCTGATGCTGGTCGTGCGGATCAAGGCGATGTGTAAGAAAGCCGGTATCGGCAAATTGGACGCTGGTCCAAAGGGTGCCACGATCCAGTTCCACAACGATAAATTCGCATCACCTGAGGGGCTGGTTGCCTTTATCCACGACCAAAAGGGGCTGGCGAAGGTTAAAGACAACAAGATCGTTGTGCGACGCGATTGGACCAAGGACCGTGACAAGATCCAAGGCGCATTCAATATTGCACGCGATCTGGCCCAAAAATTGGCAGACGAACGTAAGAAACAGAAGGCCTAGGTTTCACCGGGCCGTTTGATGAGCGTGGTGAGCCATAGTGCAGCGCTCGCCATCACGAGCGTTGCGATGCCCATCGGCAGCGGCGTTCCGTCGTATAACAGTGCCGTAGGTGCGGCCAGCATGACTGCGCCAACGGTGGAAAACGCGGCGATAACGGAGGCGGCAAGGCCCGCGATGTGGCCCATTTCTTCCATTGCCAAGGCATTCAGATTGCCGATGGTTAGGCCGACTTGGAAAAAGTTGCCGATAACCCAGATCAGATAGGTCCCGAAGGCGATCCAATATAGCGCGTCAACTGTCGCCGTTGCGACCATGACGAGGGTCAAACCGATCTGTGCAATGAACATGCCCTTGACCATTGCACGCATCCCTAACGCGCCAACTAGACGCGCGTTCAGCAGTGATCCAGTTGCGGCCAACACGGCAATCGCTGCAAACCACAGATGAAAATGTTCGCCTTGCCCGAAGGTTTCATCAAACACCTGTTGGGTGGTCGAAAGGACCGTGAACAACATCCCGAAGGTCAACGTTTGTACGAAGATGGACAAGCGAGCGGTGCGATGGGCGAACATCTGTTTTGTAGCGGCAAGCATCGATTCCAACCGGACAGGGCGACGGTTCTTGGGATCAAGCGACTCGGGCTGTCTAAGATAGAGCCAGAGCGCTGGCACGGCCGCAAAGATGCCGAAAGCGATAAAGATGCTGCGCCAGCCTGCACCAAGAATGATGTAATGCCCAATCGTTGGTGCCAATGCAGGGGCGAGCGAAAACACCACCATGATGAACGACATGATCCGTGCCATGTCGCGGCCGTCATATAGATCGCGGGTCATTGCCACAGCGGCGACCCGTGGACCTGCGGCCCCAAGTCCCATGATGA
This sequence comes from Yoonia sp. D2-7, assembly GCF_055809435.1. Taxonomy (NCBI): domain Bacteria; kingdom Pseudomonadati; phylum Pseudomonadota; class Alphaproteobacteria; order Rhodobacterales; family Paracoccaceae; genus Yoonia; species Yoonia sp. D2-7. The sequence goes on from NZ_CM147912.1 coordinate 1,892,670, forward strand.
CACGGCCTAACAGAACGAATTCTAACGTGTTGGAAAGCCACGCAATTGTGGTGCCAATGATGAACAGAAAAACGCCACCGATGACGACTTTGCGGCGGCCGATTGAATCCGACAAGGGACCCGTAAAGAACGTGCCAAGACCTAATCCAAGAACAAAGCTCGTGATGATCAGCTGTACCTGATTGGGGTTTTCGGGCGACAGGTCTTCTGCGATTTCGGGCAATGCAGGCAACATCGCATCAATCGAAAACGCGGTCGTGGCCAAGGTCATTGCCATCAGCCCGATAAATTCGGGCTGCGACAATCTAATTTTAGGAGCAACCATTTAGCGGACTTTCTTCATGTAATTTGCCGTGTCTTTGCAGCGATCCGTGAGCTATTCGGCCACGTCGAGTTGGCTTTGAATGTCTTTGATGACTTGGACCCAGGTTTCAGGCGGCTGTGCGCCGGGGACTGCATGTTGATTGGCCACAATAAACGTAGGCACCGAATTCACGCCCATCTCACGTGAATGCGCATCGCGTTTGCGGATATCGTCGATGTCGTTGTCTGTTTTCAGCAGTTTGGTGACAAGTGCGGCGTCCATTTCTGCGGTGTCCGCGATGTCTGCGAGAACTTCATGATCGCCGATGTCGCGGCCTTCGATGAAGTAGGCTTTGAACAACAGATCCACCACAAAGCTTTGACGTTGCTCGATGCCCGCCCAATGGATCAGACGATGTGCGTCGATAGTATTGGGCGTCTTTTTCATCGCCTCAAAATTGATCCCCAAGCCGATCTTTTCCGACATTTCCACGATTGGGGCGTAGGCGCGCACGGCACCTTCTTTGCCGCCGAACTTGCGTTCAAGATATTCACGCCGGTCCATTCCGCCTGCGGGCATGTCGGGGTTCAGCTGGAACGGGTGCCATTCGATCACAAAGGGGTGGTCGGGGAAATCCAATAGGGCTTTGTCCAGATTGGCCTTACCGATGTAGCACCACGGGCAGATCGGATCGGAAATGATATCAAGCTTGACCATGTGCGGTCTCCCAGTTTTGCCGCAGCTGGCGGCGGAGTATCTTGTTGTTTGCCCCAAGCGGCAAAGCATCAATTCGGATGAATTGACGTGGCACCTTGTAACGCGCGAGGTGTTTGGCCGCGAAACCGGCCAGTTGTGCATCATCTATCACGTCTGCGCTGACATAAAAGGCCGTGATGATACTTGTGTCCGTTGACACACGAATTTCGCAGGCCGCGATGTCTTCGATATCGGGATGGGTGGCCAGCGCGTTTTCGACTTCGATCGGGCTGACACGGTAGCCACCGGCATTCATCATGTCATCGTCACGTCCGGCGTAGTGGATCGCGCCGTCAGGGCCTTTGCAGCCGATGTCGCCAGTCAGGAACCAGTCGCCGTCAAATCGCGCGGCGGTTTCAGTTTTTGCGTTGTAATATCCCAGCATAAGGCCGGGGTCGTCTTTGTGGACGGCAATGGTTCCGTTTTGGCCTTCAGCCACTGGCCTTCCATCTTTGAGCAACGCGATGGATCGGCCTTTTTGCGGCCAGCCAAGTGCATTTGTCTGCGCACCGGGATGGGCTGAAATGAAGGTTGAACATTCAGACATGCCGTAGGCTTCGAAAATCGGTGTTCCGGTTGCGGTCTGCCATGCCTTTGCGGTGGTGTTGGGTAACTTTTCACCTGCTGATAGTCCGTGGCGCAGGGACGGTAGTTTCGGGATGTCTGACCTGAGAAGCCTGCGGTAAACCCCCGGTGCAGCTGCAAAAATCGTCGCATTGTGCTTGGCTAAAAGTGCGGGCAATTGATCCGCTGGTGTCCCGTCCTTTGGGATCAATGCGGTCGCCCCAATTGCCCATGGATCCATCAGGCCGGTGCCCAGTGTATAGGTCCAATTGAACGCGCCTGCGTGCAGCATCACGTCATCGGATCGCAAACCATACCAGCCGTCCCACATCATACGCCGCGCCCAAATCGCGCGGTGTGCATGAACCACGGGGCGTGGTTTACCAGACGTGCCAGAGGTGTAAATGATATAGGCCGGACGGTTCGGATCACCCATGTGTGGATCGGCAGGCGCAAGGCTGCTAAACCCCACTAGCGCGCTTTGTTCCAGCGTTTTCCATGCGCCGTCTGGTCGGCTGATACTTTCATCGGCTACCACAAGGACCGGCTGGGTTTCATGCGCTATGGCCGTGATTTCGGGCGTAGTCAGCTGAGTTGAAGTAGGAATAGGAACCGCACCAAGCAAGATCGTGGCGAGGTAGACAATCGGAAAATATGGCGTATTGCCCAATCGCATCAAAACATGATCACCTGTCTGCACGCCGTGTGCGGCCAACCCCGTTGCCGTTGTGCGTACCGCCGTGGCGATGTCGTGAAAAGTCCACGCGTCAGCGGATGCCGCATCAATCACTTTCAATGCAATCTTTGTCGGCGTTTCACCCGCTTTCCCAAGAACATAGCTTGCCATGTTAAAGTGATCGGGAACGGTGCCAATTGCTGCGTGATAAGGGTGTTGATCCATAGGAATTTGCTATCCACTGCGGTGCTGCATTGCAAGCCTATGCGCGTTTCGGATACAAGGACGTATGACTGACCTTGATCCCAAAAGCCTTATCCAAATTGCCCGTGAAAACGGAGCGAACGACGAAGGGCAGCCGCTTGATCTAGGGGCGCGGGTGCGTGAACTGCGCAAGGCTCGCGACTGGACGTTGGAACAAGCGGCGAACCAAGCAGGATTGGCACGATCTACATTGTCGAAGATCGAGAACGGTCAGATGTCGCCGACCTACGAGGCTTTGAAAAAACTGGCCGTGGGTCTTGAGATTTCCGTGCCGCAATTGTTCACGCCGCCGTCTAAGGGGCAAGTGAACGGACGCATGGCGCTGACCAAATCTGGCGAAGGAACGCATCAGATCACTACGACCTATGAGCATGATCTGCTGGCTGAAACCTTAACCCAAAAGGCAATGCTGCCGTATCGCGCCCAAATCCGCGCGCGCAGTATGGATGAATTTGACGGATGGGTGCGTCACGACGGGGAAGAATTCCTGTATGTTCTGACGGGTGCGATCAAGCTCTACACCGAATTCTACGAACCGGTAGAGATGAAACGTGGTGACAGCGCCTATTATGACGCTGCCATGGGACACAACGTGGTGTCCGTAAGTGTAGAGGATGCCACCATCCTCTGGGTGACATCGCTGTCTTAATTGCGGCCCATTGGTGTATCCGCCACATTGTCATCACCGAATTTCGCATCGTCTGAATAGACGTCTTCACCATCAGACACGTCGGCATTGGTGCTGAGAATACGTGCGTTATCACGGGTTTCGTCCATGACCGCGTCTGCCGGTTCAGCACCCATCATCCATTCTTTCAGCATGTCGCGCGCAACAACTGTGTCGGCCTGTTCTACCGCGCCGATGTGCTTCACCACTTCGGGCATACGTCCGTCTGTGGCCAGCAGCGTGTTTTCGTTCAGATCAGGCCAGCGCGTCAGCAGGCGGGGTACATAGGCGGTCCAGTTGGTTTCAATCGTTGTCCACTGCATGGGAAACTCCTTTTGCGTTTGGAAGCGTAACCACCGGACGCAGAATTCGTTCCGCCATGGCGTGGACTTACAGGACGAGGTCGGCTGCGCCCAATGCGACTTGGCCTGCGCCGACAGCAACGTTGCCGACGGTGCGGACTGGGGTACAGGCGGCCAGTGCGGCGCCGATAACTGCAATCAAAACGAGCTTTTTCATGTTCTATCCTTCGTAAACAAAGCCCGGCAACAAACGCTGCCGGGCCCTAAAATCGTGATCAAAACGTTGATCGTTTATTCGTCATACCACCAAACGTCAGGCTGCCAACCGGGCCAATCGCCGAAGATCGGCAAGTTTTCAGGGTAATGCAGTTCTTTGGCATGAGCGATACGGCTGATATTCCACTGATAGATCGGGATTACATAGCGGCCAGCGGTCAGAACGCGGTCCAGTGCCTTCACAGCCGCGACAAAGTCGTCTTGGCTTTCCGATGTCAGCAAACGCCCAATCATCGCATCCACCGCTTCGGAACTCACTCCCATCAGGTTGCGACCACCGACAGTGTCCACGGAATCCATTCCGTAGTAGCTGTACTGTTCGTTGCCCGGCGACAAGGACACTCCGCGACGGTAGTACGTCATGTCGAAATCAAAGGCGTCAGTGCGTTCTTTGAACTGGGCACTGTCAGCCGTGGCCAATGTTGGCGTGATACCAACCCGCGATAGGGCTTCGACATACATGTCGATGATCGCTTGCGGTTCAGTAGCACCCACCTGCAAAAGGATTTCAAACGTGAAGTCGTTCCCGTCCGCATCCTTCAAGGCACCGTCTTGCACGGTCCAGCCAGCAGCTTCGAACTGTGCGAGTGCGGCACCAATGTTTGCGCGGTTCCGTTCGGATCCGTCAGAGGCGGGCAGGGTGTAGCCTTCCAATGTGCCAGGTGTCAGATCATCCGCGAATGGTGCGAGGAATTCAGCGACGCGCCCCGTTGCCGGACCTTCGTCCATCGCGAGTGGCGAATTGGACCAGTAGGACGTGATCCGTGGCTGTGCTGAGCCGGTCATTGATTCATTGATGAATTCAAAGTTGAACGCATGGATCAACGCATCACGCACCCGCCAGTCTTTGAACTGATCGCGGCGTGTGTTCATCACAAAGCCGGTCATGCCTGACGGGCGTTCATGTGGCAGGACCGATTTCACAACGTCACCGGATTCGATGGACGGGAAGTTGTATGTCGTATCCCAACGCGCAACGTTGAATTCGCGGTTTGTGTTCACTTCGCCGACTTTGAAGGCCTCGAAAGCGGCTGTTTCATCGCCAAAGAATTCAAGACGGACTTCGTCGATATTGTGGACACCGTTCATAAACGGAACGACGTCGCGGCCCCAGTAATCGGGATTCCGCTTCAACGAGATAAAACGACCCGCATCAAAATCGTCGATCACGTAAGGACCGGATGTGATCGGCAGGATGTCGACACCGGATTCGGCGAAATCAACGCCTTCCCACTGGGCTTTTTGCAGAATCGGGCGCAGGCCTGCGAGCAGTGCCAATTCACGGTCTTCGGTGTTGAACGTGAACTTCACGGACCGTTCGCCCGTTTGTTCAAGCGTGTCGATCTTGCCGTAGAACCCGTGATAGCGCGGGTGGCCAACGGTCCCGAGAGTTTCAAAAGACCAGATCACATCTTCGACGGTCACGGGGCTGCCGTCAGAGAATTTGGCTTCCGGACGCAGCACAAATTCAACCCATTCGCGATTCGGTCCGGTTTCGATCGTTTCGGCCAGAACGCCGTAAAGGGAGAATGGTTCGTCCAAAGAACGGCCCATCAGGCTTTCACCGATCAAGTAACGCATCTGCCAATGAACAGAGCCTTTCAGGATGTACGGGTTAAGGCTGTCGAAGCTACCGACGTTGGCCGTGACGATTTTGCCGCCAGTCGGCGCGTCAGGGTTTGCGTAGGGCAGAGACACGAAATCTGGTGGAAGTGCAGGTTCACCATACATAGCGATGCCATGCTGCGGTTCGGCATGGCCGATTCCCGCAGTCAGAATCAGTGCCGTTGCGGCGCCGATCTTGGAAAGTGGCTTGAAAAACTCTGTTATCATTTTGGTGACAATCCCCCTGGTCCCAATGTGTGTTGATCCTCAGCGTAAACAGGGTTGTCAGGGTTTTCAAACTTTTAGCTTGGACTCGTGCAAGTCATTGCTTATAAAGAAGTCACTGCTCGATAGGTTTCTTGCCTGTATGAAACCTGCCTCAATGACTTACGCCCGCCTTGTGCGGGCGTTTTTTTTGGCTGGGTGGTATTTGAATTTTCACATTCCCGTCATGCGCCCATTGATTGACCGATGGGTACGGAACGTTTGGTGTCTTTCGCAGTTGCAGCATGTATAAGCAACACCAAAGATACCCATTGTTTCGTATTCAGGAGCTCCCATGTCCCTTCAAGGTAAGACAGCCGTCATCACAGGTTCAAATTCAGGCATCGGCCTTGGCGTCGCGCGCGAATTGGCAAAGCAGGGGGCGAATGTTGTTTTGAATTCATTTACTGACCGTGACGAAGATCATGCGCTTGCCGCCGAGATCGCCACGAATTTTGGCGTTGAGGCGAAATACGTTGCCGCCGATATGTCCAAAGGCGATGACTGCCGCAGGTTGATCGTCGAATCAGGTGGCTGCGATATCCTGATCAACAATGCTGGTATTCAGCACGTGGCTCCGATTGAAGAATTTCCCGCAGCTAAGTGGGACGCGATCATTGCGATCAACATGTCCTCTGCGTTTCATACCACTGCCGCTGCTCTGACAGGTATGCGCGAAAAAGGCTGGGGGCGGGTGATCAACATTGCGTCCGCGCACGGTTTGACAGCGTCCCCTTATAAATCCGCTTATGTCGCAGCGAAGCACGGGATCGTTGGCATGACCAAAGTGGTGGCCCTTGAGACCGCACAGGAACCGATTACCGCCAATGCCATCTGTCCTGGCTACGTGCTGACGCCGCTGGTGGATGCGCAAATTCCTGAGACGATGAAGGAATACGGCATGGACCGCGAAACCGTCATCAAAGAGGTTCTGTTGGAACGTCAGCCGTCCAAGGAATTTGCAACCACTGAACAGCTGGGCGGCACTGCCGCGTTTTTGTGTTCGGATGCAGCGGCGCAGATCACCGGCACAACGATTAGCGTCGATGGCGGCTGGACGGCGCTGTAATGGCACCGAAGAAAATCAATCTGGCCCTGCAAGGTGGCGGGGCCCATGGGGCGTTCACGTGGGGTGTGCTTGATGTCATCCTACAAGACGAAGACATCGAAATTGCAGGCATTTCTGGTACGTCTGCGGGGGCGTTGAATGCTGCCGCCCTTAAGGCCGGTATGGTCGCGGGGGGACGCCAAGGTGCCCGCGACAACCTTCGTTGGTTCTGGGAACAGGTCGGTGCGGTCACGGACGACCGCTGGACCGGTTGGATCAGCGGATTGACACCGAATGCTGCGGCTATGGCCAAGGTGCTGGAGATGTCACCTGCGTATCAAGCCTTTGATCTGACGACAAAACTGATGTCTCCGTACCTGTATGGGCCTGCACTGCAGAACCCGTTGGAAAAGATCGTCCGCGATTTCCATTTCGACGAGGTGTGCAATCCCGAAGGGCCGGAAATCAACATCTGCGCCACCAACGTGCGTACAGGGAAGATCCGCGTGTTCACGGGGGAAGATGTGTCGCCCGAGGCGCTTATGGCATCGGCTTGTCTGCCAAGTCTGTTCCAAGCTGTCGAATTTGTTGACCCCGCTACGGGCAAAATGGAAGCCTATTGGGACGGTGGTTATACCGGAAACCCTGCGCTTTTTCCTTTGTTTGAACCGCATTTGCCCGACGACGTCTTGGTCATCAATATCAACCCGCTGTGTCGTCATGAGCTGCCGATGAATTCCCAGGCCATTCATAACCGGATCAACGAAATCAGCTTTAACACGTCATTGTTGCGCGAACTGCGGGCGATTGCGTTTGTAAAGCGACTGTTGGTTGATCACAAACTGCCTGAAGGCAGCATGAAAAACGTGCTCGTTCACATGATCGCGGACGATGAATTGATGAACGAATTGAACGTGGCGACGAAGACGATTCCGACTCCGGTTATTCTAGCACGCTTGTTTGAAGCCGGGGAGGCGGCGGCGACGGTCTTCTTGGAAAATCACAAGGCTGATCTGAACAAACGCAGCACCGTCGATCTGGAAGAAATGTTCAGCTAAACAATAGCTTGAACGCCAAAGCCCACATGACGATGCCGATAAGGACGTCCAAGACCCGCCATGCTTTCGCGGATCGCATGAGCGGTGCCAGCAGGCGCGCGCCGTAGGCGAGGCTGAAGAAGAACACGAAGGACGATGTGACCGCACCGATACCGAAGCCAAGCTTTTCGGTGCCTTGGAACTGCGTTGAAATCGCGCCGATAAGCCCGAGCGTGTCGAGGTAGACATGCGGGTTCAACCATGTGAAGGCAGCCGCCGTTGCGATGGTCGCGGCCAACGTCCCTGACTGACCCGCAAGCTGCATGTCATAATCACCAATGTAAGCGGCCCAAAACCGCATCAAACCATAACAGAACAAGAACGCAGCACCCGCGTAGGCCATGATCGTCGGAAGCGCTGGCCAAAGGGCTACGATGGCCCCAAACCCCCAGACACCAGCGATAATCAGCGCGGCGTCGGACAGCGCGCAAAACAACGCGAGTGGAAACACATGCGTTTTCAGCAATCCTTGCCGCAGGACAAAGGCGTTTTGTGCGCCGATGGCGAGGATTAATGCAAAACTTGTGGCAAACCCTGTAATGGAGGCTGTGATCATGGTGCTGGCGGCTTTGTTGGATCGGTTGTGTTCGGATAAACGAGACCCGCGGAAATCACCAGCTTCGCTGCGTCTTCGACGGTCATGTCGAGTTCTTTGACATCTCTGCGCGGTAGGAACAGCAAAAAGCCGGATGTCGGGTTCGGCGTCGTTGGCAAGAATACGGTCGCGATGTCGTCGCCATCCGATAGTTTGGTGTGGATTTCACCTTTCGCGTTGGTCGAAATGAACGCAATCGCCCAAATGCCACGGCGCGGGTATTCGATCAGGCAGGCTTTATCAAACGACGTATCTCGTTGGGAAAAAACGGTTTCTGCGATCTGTTTCACACCGTTGTAGATCGAACGCACGACGGGCATCCGTTCGACAAAGCGTTCGCCAAACCGGATCAGCGACCGCCCCATCAACCCTTTGCCGATCCAACCAACAAGGATTGTGAACAGCAGGAAGATAACAACGCCGATCCCGCGCACGTTCACGCTAATCGGGTTTTCCGGATTGCCAAAAAAGCGGTTGATCAGCGCTTCGGGGTGGTAGGCGGTTGGCACAAACGGCCAGACCCAGCCATCGACCCAGCCAACGATGGTCCATATGAAATAGAACGTCAGCCCGATGGGGGCGACGATGATCAAACCGGCCAGAAAATTACCCCGTACACCGGCAAAAAAACCGTGCTTGCGCGGGGGCGGAGGCGTTTGTGGAATTTGATCGTTTTTCATAAGAGGTCCAGTTGCTTATCCATCGATGTAGGGATTTGCAGTGAAAGCCACAAGGCCAGACCGAAGTGATGGACGGGCGGGTTAGGTTTTGCTGAGTGCGACCGCGATTTCTGCGGCGACCCGCGCGTTGTTGCGTACCAGTGCGATGTTTGCAGTTAGCGATCGGCCCTCTGTCAGTTCGAAAATGCGCCCCAACAAGAACGGCGTGACCGCTTTCGCGTTGATGTTTTGCGCGTCAGCTTCGGCGAGCGCCTGTGCGATGACGGGTGCCAAAACCTCTGCTGGGATTTGGGCGTCTTGGGGAATTGGGTTGCAGACAAGCTGTCCTCCAGACAGGCCCATTTCACCGCGCATCGCGTGTGATTTCGCGATATCGCTTGCATTGTCCATGCGCAGTGGTGACGCCAAATCGGATGTGGCGGACCAGAATGCAGGCAGCATGTCTTGCCCAAGCGTGATCACGGGAACACCAAGGGTTTCAAGGACTTCGTAGGTTTTGTTTAAGTCGAGGATCGCTTTCGCACCTGCTGCAACCACAGTGACGGGTGTCAGCGCCAATTCCTGCAAATCGGCAGAGATATCAAAGGTTTCTTCCGCCCCCTTATGGACCCCGCCGATTCCGCCTGTCGCAAAGACCGAAATGCCCGCTTGGGCCGCGCCGATCATCGTGGCGGCAACGGTTGTTGCACCTGTGCCACCTGTTGCGATACAGGCGGCGATATCCGCGCGCGATAGTTTTGCGACGTTTTCGGATTTGCCAAGTGCTTCCAGTTCGTCGTCGGACAGTCCGATGTGCAGAACGCCGTTCATGACTGCAATTGTGGCCGGTACTGCGTTGTTATCGCGCACATCTTGTTCGACTAGCCGTGCTGTTTCCACGTTCTGCGGATACGGCATGCCGTGGGTGATAATCGTGCTTTCAAGCGCCACGATAGGTGTGCCGTTTTCGCGGGCTGTGGCGACTTCGGCGCTATAGCTGATAGGGATCATAGGGGTGTTTCTCCGGATACGTAGGTCGCGGCGGCGTTCAGCGCGCGCGTCAGGGCTGCGGTGCGGTCCATGCCTTGCACTTCGGATGCAATATGGGCCGCCATAAATGTGTCGCCGGCACCGGTCACGCGTGTGACCATGACCGCGGGTGGGGTGGCTTCGATCACGTCGCCAGCGGTGCCTTCGGCTGCAGTTTTACCGCCATCAGTGACCAGCACACGGTGTGCACCACGCGTGCACAAGGCGTGCACTGCGTCGTTTGCGTTTTCAAAGGTCGTTTGGCACAAAAGACCCGCTTCTTCGAGGTTCACGTAAAGCGTCGCTGATGGATGACCGAGCAGGGCAAGAAGGCGGTTGGCTTTGCCCGGTGATGCGGGTGCCACACGTAGATCAGCCTTCGCGAACAGAGGGGATGTCGCGATCTGTTGCAGCAGTTCTTCCGTCAGATTGCCGTCCAGTGCCACGGGTCCGTCGAATGGCGCATTTGGCGTGCCGAGCTGGCCGTCCTCCATGGCGCGCAGGATCTTCGCGCCTGCCGCTTCGAGCGAATGTGCATCGGCGATTGCTGCGATCAGCCCGTTCGCACCCTCAATGGCCATATATACGTCAGTTGGTAAATCGTCGGACCGATACACATAGTCGGTGATCATGCCCATTCGAATGGCTTCGGCGATGAGTTCGTCACCTTCGGCGTCTTTACCGATTGCGGTCAGAAGGGCAGGTGTCAGCCCGAACCGCGACAACGTCATTGCGATGTTCATCGCCACACCGCCGGGTAAACGTGTAATCCGCCCCGGCACATCGCTGCCGACCCGCATATGGCTGGCTGCGCGTCCGATCACGTCCCACAGGACCGATCCAATACAAAGGATATCTGTTTGTTGTGTCATGTCCCGACTTCTGACCTAGGGCAGACGAAAGGACAAGCGCCATCAGGGGGCCATAAACGTCATATTTGCCCACAACGTTTCGTAAGCCGAACCGCTGGCTTCGGCCTGACCAGTTGCAGCGCGTAAAACGACTGCGTCCAGTTGGTAAGCTGTGCCGGACGTCACTGGAACGGTGGCAATACCATCTGCATCGGTCCGCACGAGGCTGACAGTCACCGTGTCATCTGGTGCTTTGGCAAAGACTTCAATTTGTTCATTTGCACGGACGTCTGCGCCGTAAAACAACTGAACTTTGAAACCTTCGGACAAGTCATCGGTGTATGGATTGGTCAGTGCGACCATTTCAGTTTCCAACCCAACCCGTTGATCCGCACCCGTGCTGTCGCCAACGCCGATGAGTGATTTGGAATAGCGCACGTATGTTTCTGTAAAATCTGATTCCGGCAGGCCGCGCGCGTCATGCTCGGGCCGCACATCGCCGAAATCTTTGTGATCGACGAACTTCTGAAACTTTTCCCAGCTTTCGTAGGTGATCGTGGCTGGCGTTGACTGGTAGGCCAACACGTTAAGCCCGTTGCGGCTGGCAGCCATGTTCAGCGCAGGAATATCGCCATTGCGCCCTGTCACTTTGATACCGCTGCCATCGTTGAAGGTGATGAAGTGGCGGAAACGGCGGTCGAGATAGGGCAGGGTTGTCCCTGCAAAGTCTTCGCCGTTTTTGATCTGCGCTTGCAATTGACCATCGCGCTCTACCTGATAGGCAAGTGGCTCTAACCAAAGCTCATGCGCCGATGAAACGGCTGGAGCAACGGTGAGAGACGACAGTGCAAAAACGAGGGCAGAGATGCGCATTTTAAAATCCTTTAACTTGGTCAACAACCTGTGGCATCTGGCCGCCGTGTCAACCATGATTGCGATCTGGCTCGCGTCAGCGTTACCGGCGCGGGCGCATGAAGTTCTGCCTGCCATCGCGGATATGGAGCAGGTTGATGATAGTCTAGAGTTCAATGTTCGCTTGAACGTTGAAAGCTTTATCGCCGGAATCGATCTGACGGAAACCGCAGACACAAATGATGCGCCACAAGCCGCCGACTACGACGCATTGCGGGCGTTGTCCGCCGAAGAATTGGGCGCACGGTTTGAAGCGTTCTGGCCTGAAATGGCGGATCGTGTCACGATTTTGATGGACGGCACAGCGGTTACGCCGGAGTTGTCCGGTTTCACAATCGCCGAAACGGGCGATGTTGAAACGATCCGTGAAACTTACGTTTCTTTCATCGCGCCATTCCCGGATGGGACTGCGCCTGAGACTGTACAGGTCGGTTGGGCCAAAGAGTTTGGCGCGCTTGTGCTGCGTCAGCAAGGCGTGGATGCGCCCTATGACGGTTTCCTCGAAGCTGGTGCTTTGACGGATCCGATTGCATTGGCCGGTGGCAATCAGGCCGGCGGATGGGAAACCTTTGTGAACTACATTCCGGTTGGTTTTGATCACATTGTGCCAAAGGGCTTGGACCACATCCTGTTTGTCCTCGGGTTGTTCTTCTTGTCGACACGGATGCGTCCACTGCTGACACAGGTGACATTGTTCACATTGGCCCACACGATCACACTGGCTGCTGCGGCACTTGGGTACGTTAGGATTTCGGGCGCAATTGTTGAGCCGTTGATTGCAGCGTCCATCGCGTATGTCGCGATTGAAAACATCTTTATGCGTAATCTTAGCCCATGGCGGCCAATCGTAATCTTTGGATTTGGTCTGCTGCACGGTCTGGGCTTTGCGTCTGTTCTGGCCGAATTCGGTTTGCCGGATGGAACGTTTGTCCCCGCATTGATTGGTTTCAACGTCGGCGTCGAAGTCGGCCAGTTGGCTGTGATCGCGATGATGTTCTTGGCTGTTTGGCAGGCGATCCGTATCGACCGTGGTGCCAATGAGGCAAATCAGGGTATGGCTGTCTACGCCGTCCTGATTGCAGCGACGATTGCGTTGTTGGTCTGGTCGCCTTCCGGCATGGCCGAGGTGCTCGAGAACCCGCCATATGTGTTCCTGGCCCCAATGCTGATGATCTTCGTCCTGTGCTTCGGTTCAGTGGTCATGCGTGATCATGTGGATGCGTATCGCCGGATCGTGACGATCCCTGCGTCCGTGTTTATTGCGGTCATCGGTATCTACTGGGTCATCGAACGGGTGTTCCTCTAAGCGCTTAACGGCTTGGTAAATGCGTGGGGTGTAGGCCTATGTCATGGCCCACGTATTGTCCTTGCTGCTTCCCGCGTTGATCCCGTCTTGGCGGTTCTTCAAGACGGTTGAACCGTCACCGCGACTGGAATGGATGATAAATAAGGGGACGTGGCGGGAATACCGGCCGCGTCCTTTTTCCGTTTCGGGGTGGCAGTTTGCCCGACGGTTGATCTGGAACCCGCAGTGGAATGATACGCTTTATATGGTCAGTTTGGCGGAGAGGCTGACGGTTGCGCCGGATGATCAGACACTGAACGAGATTTGGAACCGGTTGGGACGTGATCTGGCGGGGCAGGGTGTGAAGCCTGCGCATCAGGTCCAGTTTCGGCTGGTCTTTGTTAGTCGGGCAGCGCCGGAGGTGACTTATCTCTCCGAAATGATGTTGTTCTCCGAGATAGCGTCATGACGTTTGATGTGGCGTTGCGCCTGACTGAGATCATGATGGCATTGGCTTTCGTCCAGCAGTGCGCCGAACATCTGGCCGTCGGTACGCGCAGTGATCGGTTGTGGTTTGGGGGCCGTGCTGTCGCCTGTGTCGGGTTGCTTTTTAGTATAGCTACGCTGTTTTGTCTGGTGGTGCTTTGTGCTATCAGCCTGCGCAATTTGTCACGTTTTGGCGGGCCATATAATGGCGGCAGCGATAAGATGAGTCTGCTGATTCTGTGGTGTGTCACGGCCGCACATATTTTGCCCGTGCGATTATGGCAGGAAATGGCATTGGCTTATCTCGCGGTGCAGATGGTTCTGTCTTACTTCATTTCCGGACAGATCAAGATCGTTAATCCGGCGTGGCGTCGTGGTCAGGCGCTGGTCGATGTCTTTGCTTTTTCGGCCTATCCGGTCAGTGAACAACTACGCCGTCTTGCGCAGCATAGATCGCTGCTGTTCGTGATGTCTTGGGCGGTGATGTTGTTCGAGGTTCTGTTCCCATTGACCTTGTTAGACAGTACGGCGCTGATCATAGGACTGGGAATTGGTGCCAGTTTTCACCTCGCAAACGCCTGCCTGTTCGGGCTGAACCGATTCTTCTGGATATGGCTCGCCGCATACCCATCCTTGATCTGGTTTCAGGGTCGATTATCAACAATTTTGACGTTCTAGCGCGACGCGGGCTTCTTTTGGCCCTAAATATCCCCGCTGGAGGCATCCGACGCTTGCAATACCCACCAACCACCGCTAATTGACCGCTACGAAATCCCCAGACGGGGCGGGTTGAATGGGGAGAAATCCCAGGCAATCCACCGGTTGATGCACCCGCATTGATACCCCCGTCCTAGGTTAGAAACCGGAAAAGGAATAAGACATGGCTCTTCCTGAGTTCACCATGCGTCAGCTGCTCGAAGCAGGCGTTCACTTTGGCCACCAGACAGCGCGCTGGAACCCAAAGATGGGCCCATACATTTATGGTTCCCGTAACGGCATTCACATCATGGACCTGACACAGACAGTTCCAATGCTTGACCAAGCGTTGAACGTGATCCGTGATACAGTCGCTAAAGGCGGCCGCGTTCTTTTCGTTGGTACAAAGCGTCAGGCTGCTAAGCCAATCGCTGATGCTGCTGAAAAGTCTGCTCAGTTCTACATGAACCACCGTTGGTTGGGCGGCACACTGACAAACTGGCAGACTGTTTCCCAGTCGATCAACCGTCTGAAGTCCATCGACGAAGCATCCGAGAACGGCTTTGCTGGTCTGACCAAGAAAGAACGTCTTGGCATGGAACGTGAGCAGGGCAAACTGCAGGCGTCTTTGGGCGGCATCCGCGAAATGGGCGGTGTTCCTGATCTTCTGTTCGTCATCGACGTGAACAAAGAAGACCTGGCCATCGCAGAAGCACAGAAACTGGGCATCCCTGTTGTAGCTGTTGTTGATACCAACTGTTCCCCAGCTGGCGTTGACTACGTGATCCCAGGCAACGATGACGCGGCACGCGCAATCGCATTGTACACAGACCTCGCAGCACGTGCAGCACTTGACGGTATGTCCGCTCAATTGGGCGCGGCTGGCGTTGATCTTGGCGCAATGGAAGAGTTCGCTGAAGAAGTTGTTGCTGAAGAAGCTGCTGCTGAATAAGCACTGCGTTTCGCAAAATTGTAACCGGGCAGGGGTATCTCCTGTCCGGACCCGAAATTCCATTTAGGAGACACCAGATGGCAATCACTGCTGCAATGGTAAAAGAACTGCGCGACAGCACTGGCGCAGGCATGATGGACGCCAAAAAGGCGCTGACAGAAAACGACGGTGACATGGAAGCGGCTGTTGACTGGCTGCGCACCAAAGGCCTTGCAAAAGCTGCGAAGAAATCCGGCCGTACGGCTGCTGAAGGTCTCGTTGCTGTTGCTGTTTCCGGCAACAAAGGTGTTGCTGTTGAAGTGAACTCTGAAACAGACTTCGTTGGTAAGAACGCTGATTTCCAGAAAATGGTTGGCGGTATCGCGGCTGTTGCACTGGGCGTGAACACAACAGAAGAACTGAAAGCAGCTGACATGAACGGCAAGTCCGTTGAGCAGACTGTGACGGATGCTGTTGCTGTGATCGGCGAAAACATGGGCGTTCGCCGCATGGAAGCGCTGGAAGGCGACAACGTGGTTTCCTACGTCCACAACGCTGCTGCTACAGACATGGGCAACATCGGCGTTCTGGTTGCTATGAAAGGCGACAACGCTGCATTCGGTCGTCAGGTTGCGATGCACATTGCTGCGACGAACCCTGCTGCGCTGGACGAAGCATCCCTCGACACAGCTGTTGTTGAGAAAGAAAAGCAAGTTCAGATGGACATCGCTCGCGAGTCCGGCAAGCCAGAAGCTGTGATCGAAAAAATGATCGTTGGCCGTATGAAGAAATACATGGCTGAAGTGACACTGCTGAACCAACAGTTCGTTGTGAATCCAGATCACACAGTTGCAGAAGCTGCCAAAGAAGCTGGTGTTGAAATCACTGGTTACGTCCGTCTTGAAAAAGGCGAAGGCATCGAAGTTGTTGCTGAAGACTTTGCCGCTGAAGTTGCAAAAATGAACAGCTAAGCTGTCATTTTCCAAGCTTTTGAAACGGCGCGTATGTTTGACATACGCGCCGTTTTTTATGGTGTTTCATAAGTTTAGTTTGCCACATTCGTACCGCATTTCGGTTCTACCTCTGGAAGAGTTAACCTTTTGGAGACTAACGAATGCCAACGACTGAGACCCGCACCGACCCGGACGATATTTATGGTTGGACCACAATTGAAAGCACGTTTGATGACGGTGGTTTGCTGACATCAAAATTGACCACTTATGATAATGGAACGACCCGACAGGATGACTTTCATCCCGATGGCTATGTCGATCCGCTGAACATCGTATCCGAGACAATTGGCCAAGTGACGTTGATGTCGGATCTGCCGATCGGGGCAGGGAGCCTGCATAGCTGGGACAGCATTCTTACCTACTATTCAGAAACCAACCCTGGCCAACGTCTATTCCAACAGACAATCGACGACACCGGACTTGAAAAGAACACGACCTATGGTGAAGACGGCGCAATCACGGGTGTCGCGCAATATGATTTGGGGGAGGTGAAGTCATGGGACAGCTATGTCCGGACGTATGACCAAGACCCTCGAATTTCATCGACACGGATCGTTTATGATGATGGAGATGTATACGAAAAGACGTCTCAGATTTCTTCACTATTTGACGATCCGACGTGGCGTGATGAAACTGTTACTCGGGAAGACGTTAGCGGCAGCCAAGACTATGTTTATCAAACCGAGGTCCACCTAATTGTTGACCTGAGCCTCACTGATCCACTGGCAGAAGACGTCACCCATCTGATTGAAGCCGAAACGCTTTATGATGACGGTGTTCTCGTCGAATATTCGTCTGATGATCTGGGAGGGTATGGCTATTATCAAGTCAGCACGGACCAAAATGATGCCCATGATTGGGAAACGATAACAGCGGACTTCGCCACGGATTACTCTGGGTCAATCAAAACGATCTATGATGACGGAAGCATGAAACATGAAAATTTCGTGTCGGGTTCTTCGGCCATATGGATCACGAATGCCGCCGGCATAAACATCTACAGCGAAGGCCGTTTCTATGATGACAACGGCAATCTTACTGAAATTTCGGCTTCTGGGTTAGGTACCACTTGGAAGGTCGAGCGTTTTGAGGATGGAATCCGTACATTAACAATGGAATTTGATAGTAGCTACGATGTTGAGTCGTTTTCAGAGCGACACACAAACTACGATGAAAACGGCGTTATCAGCACCCGCGAAACGTATTTCGACAACGGGCAAGAACAGACAGAGCTCTTCTACAGTTCGGGCGTACGGCAAAATACAATTGTCGTTGATGCGCCGGACATCGCTAACTATGCGCTAAAGGCTGATGCATTCGACGAAACTGGCGCGTTAACTGAACGCCGTACGCACTATGATGACGGCCGTGAAGTCGTGGACAGTTATACCAACGGCACACGTGACAGCCGTGTCACGACCGATCAACAGGACGCGTATGACTTTGTGCTGAAGGCAGATGTGTTTGATGCGAATGGCGGTTTGGTTAATCGATACGTTCAGTACGATAACGGACGCTACGATACCGAGTACTTTGAAGATAATGTGCGGACCGCCAGGGTGACAGAGGATCAGGCAGACGCCTACAATTACATCCAGAAGGCAGCCGTTTACGGCGCTGATGGCGTGCTAACTGAGCGGAACGTCTCATATGATGATGGAAGGACGCTGAACAGTTATTACGACGAGGGCCGTTTGGCGCACACAGTCATCGAAGATACGGCGGACACCTTCAATTACGAAGCGATGCATGTTTTCTATAATCAGGCAGCTGGAATCGAAATCCGTGAAACGACCTACGATGATGGACGCGTTCGGACACAGGCAAAAGAAGACGGCGTCGTCTTGTTTGTGACGGACGAAGACAAATCCGCGGATGGTCTTGCCTACAATTATTCGGAACGGGCCACTGTGTATGATGCCGATGGCACACGACTGCAGACGCGGACTGAACTCGATTCCGGCGATCAATTCGTTTTTAACTATGCCGACGGCGCTAAAGAGCAGCGTCTGGATTATGATGGGAACGACTCTGAAACCTGGTTGTTTAAGGTCACAGATTATGCGCCCGATGAAACACCGGTTGTAACGTACTACGATACCTTCGCAGAAACACCGACGGACATCATAGACGATTTTAACTTCTTAATGGTCTAACAAACGCCGATGGTCGCCCGGGGGCGACCATCGTTCTACTCGTTAAGAAACCAAAACTACACAGCGTCGGGAGAACGCAGTGTTTACCGATGATACCTTGCGCGTCCATTGGGACGGGGACATTGCGCAAAAGATCGGGTTGCCGGCGTCCGAAGGCAAACCCCCAAACCACCGACGCGTAAATCACCCTATCCCCGAAATAACGGGGGGTATGACCCACAGTTCCCAGGCCTTAGGCCACCACTCACGGAACTCCTTCACAATGGACGTTAACCTTGCGTAAGGAAAGTAAGGGAAACCTGACCTTTTTGCCGAAAATTGGAAAAATTTCCCCGCAAGGTCAGGCTTTTATCTGGAAATCAATTATCGAGGACGAACATCTGGTTGTAAAAGGCGGCCTTTAGTACCGCTTGAGCTGTGGTCTCTACATCAAGAGACTCACGTGCAAGACGCAGATGTTTCTCTACGGTTGCCGCGGTGAGGCCAAGAAGGATCGCAATATCTTGCGTCGTTTTGCCATCACCAACCCATTGCAACACCTCGCGCTGGCGTGTCGTCAGCTTGCGAGATCCGGAATGGGGCAGGGCGAGGATTTTAAGGTGCATGACGTTGTTCAGCACCATCAATTCATCGCCATGTTGCGCCCAGATTTGATCAACCTTATCTTGCGACATGCCTTCATCACCGATCAGCGCAATGGCACCTTTGCTGCGCTGCGAAACAGACCGGAAACTGAGTGTGTAGCCCGTTGCGATCCCATAAGATTTATTGAATTCAATGACTTCGTGTTCTTTCTGGCTTTCCAGATCGGTTCCGATCATTTCCTTCATCCAGCGCCAGCTACACGCGCCATCGTTGCGCAAGGCCCATTGAATCATGGGGCCGTGGAAGTAGTGACCATCTTCGACGAACTTATCGACGTAACTGGAGGATAAATTAGTCAGCAAAACCCAGTCCTGAGGGTCTCCGATCGCGACCTTGGCGGAAGATGAATAGTAACGCGTAAACGCGTATATCAGCCGTTTGAACCCATAGGCTGCCATGTGTTTTGTGTGGATTTCCCACAGTTCTTCAACAGTCTTTGCATTCGTTAGCTCGTACAATTTCGCAATTGTCTGGCTCATGTTTCAGTTGTCCCTAAGTATCCGGCAAGCGCGTCCATGGCCAACGGATAACCCGCTGCGCCAAAGCCGCAAATCTGGCCGACGGCCACTTTTGAAATATAGGACAGGTGTCGAAATTCTTCGCGTTGGTGGATGTTTGAGAGGTGAAGTTCAACCACCGGAAGGCTAACGGATTTAATCGCGTCCATGATCGCAATCGACGTGTGAGTGTAGGCGCCGGCGTTCAGAATGATCCCGTCATGAACGCCACGCGCCGCATGGATTGCATCGATCAGAATGCCTTCGTGATTGGATTGCAGGAAGCTGACGGCAACGTTCATTTGCGTGGCTTTGGCTGTGCAAGTGTCTTCGATATCAGCGAGTGTCGTTGACCCGTAAACCTCGGGTTGACGCGTCCCAAGCAAATTTAAGTTTGGTCCGTTAAGTACTAAGAAAGAGTGTCCCATAAATGGGTAGTAACAGTCTGTTAGCGTTTAGCAAAATGAAAATGCGATTTTTGAGCTGTGAGAGGTCATTATCAATCTCTGGTAGAAAACCCGGTAATGCATACGCTTTAGTTGACGTCGGGTCATGCTGGGAGGCCGCAATCAGCCAGCCTTCCAACCCAAATATATTACATAATACTGATTATACGATTACTGGATTAACCGAGCGCGTAGCCTGCTCCGCGTACTGTCCGTAGCGGATCTTGCCCACCAGAGACTGTCAGCGCTTTGCGTAATCGTCCGACGTGTACGTCGACTGTCCGGGTGTCCACGTAGACGTCACGCCCCCAGACACGGTCCAGCAATTGATCGCGCGACCAGACGCGTCCCGGTTTTTCCATGAACGTGCTGAGCAACCTGAATTCTGTCGGTCCAAGTTTTAGCGCATCGTCGCCACGTGTCACGCGGTGCGTTTCTGCGTCCAGTGTGATGTCGTCGTATGTCAGCGTCTGTCCGACTGTCGCTGGTCGCGCGCGCCGCAGCTGTGCGCGTACACGTGCCATCAGTTCGGTCACAGAATACGGTTTCTCGACGTAGTCGTCGGCGCCGGTTTCCAGACCCCGCACTTTGTCTGTTTCTTCAGTCCGCGCTGACAGCATGATCACTGGGATCGTGCGTGTGTCTGACCGTACCTTCAGTTGGCGGCACACTTCGATGCCGGACAGCTTTGGCATCATCCAGTCCAGAATGATTACGTCAGGCGGATCTTCTGCGACGCTGAGTAATGCGTCTTCGCCATTGCTGGCTTTGGTCGTGCGGTAGCCTTCGGCTTCGATATTGTAGATCAGCATTTCACGCTGAGACGCTTCATCATCTACCACAAGTACATGCGGAATCTGCGACATCTGATTTACTCCGGTGTCCGAACAAAGGATGTTTCATCGCCCTTGGGCCGTGCTTCTTCGGGCATTTCACCGGTGACCAGATAGATCACCTGTTCGGCCATATTGGTTGCCAAATCACCCATCCGTTCGACGTTTTTCGCCATGAAATGCAAGTGCATACAGGCTGTGATGTTGCGTGGGTCTTCCATCATGAAGGTCAGGAATTCACGGAACAGTGCGTTGTACATCTGGTCGACTTCATGGTCGCGCTGACGCACTTCTTCGGCCAAATCAGCATCACGACGCACGTAGGAATCCAGCACATCTTTCAGCATAAGCTGGACTTCGCGGGCCATACGACGGAGCGCTTTGTCTGATCCGTTAATCGCGGCCATATCGACCAATGTACCGGTCCGTTTCGCCATGTTTTTCGCGTAATCGCCGATCCGTTCAAGCGATGCTGCGATGCGAAGAACTGTAAGAATGCTACGTAAGTCCTTGGAAACAGGCGCACGTAAGGCAATGGTGCGTGCCGCTTCGTCGTTGATCTGGATTTCTAGGGCGTCGATGACCTTATCCCCTGCCCGCACGTTTTCGGCCAGTTCAAGGTCGCGGTTTGCCAAGGCTTCTGCAGCTGACAGAATGGCCTGTTCGACAAGCCCGCCCATACGCATAACCAGCGCTTGGATTTCTTCGAGATCGCGGTCGTAGGCGGATGAAATATGGTTGTCCATGATGCCTGCTCCTTACCCGATCCGGCCAGAGATGTAGCTCTCGGTCCGTGGGTCTTCTGGGTTCGTGAAAATCTTGTCGGTGTCGGAATATTCAACCAAGTTACCGAGGTGGAAAAACGCCGTCTTCTGCGACACACGTGCAGCCTGCTGCATAGAGTGTGTGACGATGACCACCGCGTAGTTCTGGCGCAATTCGTCGATCAGTTCTTCGACCTGAGCCGTAGCAATCGGGTCCAGCGCCGAACATGGTTCATCCATCAGCAGAACCTCAGGTTCGGTCGCTACAGCCCGTGCGATGCACAGACGTTGCTGCTGACCGCCTGACAGGCCGGTGCCTGGTGCGTGAAGTCTGTCTTTGACTTCGTCCCAGATCGCACCGCGGCGCAGTGCCTTTTCGACGATGTCGTCCAGATCAGCCTTGTTACGTGCAAGGCCGTGGATTTTGGGACCATATGCTACGTTGTCGTAGATCGATTTCGGGAACGGGTTCGGTTTTTGAAACACCATGCCGACTTTAGCCCGCAATTGGACCGGATCAACGCGGCTGTCATAGATGTCTTCACCGTCGATCAGGATGTCACCTTGAACGCGGCAGATATCAATTGTGTCGTTCATCCGGTTGATACAACGCAGAAAAGTAGACTTGCCGCAGCCAGATGGCCCGATAAAGGCCGTCACGGTTTTATCGCCGATCTCGACATTTACATCCTTGATCGCATGTGTGTCACCGTAGTGAACCTGAACGCCTTTGGCGCTGATTTTGACGTCCTGTTGCGTGCTCATAGCGCGATCCATTCGATACATATCTTCCATTGTTCTATCTCCTGCCCTTACCAGCGGCGCTCAAAGCGGCGGCGCAGGATGATTGCGATCAGGTTCATCGTCATCAAGAAGACTAGCAAGATGATGATGCCACCCCATGCGCGTTCATAATAAGCGGGGTCTGCCCGTTTTGCCCATTCGTAGATTTGGGCGGGCATAGCAGAGTTCGGGTCCAAGAAACCGGATGCCACGCCGTCGGGGTAGTTTGATGCGATGTAGCCGACCATACCGATCAGCAGCAGCGGTGCGGTTTCACCAAGCGCCTGTGCCAGACCGATGATTGTCCCTGTCAGGATACCCGGCATGGCCAGTGGTAGCACATGGTGGAACACCGACTGCATTTTGCTGGCCCCGACACCCAGTGCCGCGTCGCGGATGGATGGTGGGACTGATTTCAGTGATGCCCGTGTTGAGATCACGATGGTTGGCAGAGTCATCAGCGTCAGGGTCAGGCCACCAACCAGCGGGGCTGATTGCGGTAGATGTGCGACTTGAATAAACGCTGCCAAGCCAAGGATACCAAACACAATAGACGGCACAGCGGCGAGGTTTGAAATGTTCACCTCGATCAAGTCTGTGAACCAGTTTTGCGGGGCGAATTCTTCGAGGTAGATGGACGCGGCCACACCAATCGGCAATGCCAAGACCAGCACAACGATCATCATAAAGAACGATCCGAGCATCGACACACCGATCCCTGCTTGTTCTGGTCGGCTTTCGGATGCGTCGGCACCTGTGATGAAGGACCAGTTAAACACGCGTTCGACCGACCCTTGTTCCACCATCACGTCGATCAGATCGAGGTGTGCTGCATCAAGGTTTTTGTCCCGCGCAAGATCTTCGCGTTGCACGCGGCCTTTCATATAGCCATCGACCCGTGATGATGTCAGCACACGGAACGCGACGGTTTCACCGATCGTGGCAGGGTTAGCTAGGACGTGATCGCGAATAACGGCCGCTGCACCCGATGACAGGATTTTAGCAAGGTCGCCGTCGTCAACTTCTGTTTCGATATTACTGGTCGCATTGATCAGCGCCGTTTCGATCAACGGTTTGTAGCCAAAAGTTGACGTCTTTTTCAGTTCTTCAATGTCGCGATTGCCGTTCGGATCGAGCCGTTCTTCGAGCAGTTCAACTTCGAGCGTCACGTAGGTTTGCGTGAAGGCAGGTGTTCCGTTCTGAATAATCGCCCATAACAGGGCAACGAGGAACAAAACCCCAACCATGATGGCCGCGATGCCGTAGGCTTTGAACCGTTTTTCGGCCGCGTCCCGCTTTTTGGTGCGCGCATCTTTCACAAGAAGCGATTTGCCCTTTTTGTGCGGATCGGCGGATGGTGTCACAGTGGCGTCAGACATTAGTCGTACTGCTCCCGATATTTACGAACGATGATCAGGGCGACAACGTTCAGCCCCAGTGTGATAACGAAAAGAGTGATCCCAAGCGCGAAGGCCACCAGCGTTTCAGGGCTGTTGAATTCCCCGTCACCTGTCAGCTGTGCGACGATCTTGGCGGTCACGGTCGTCATGGCCTCGAATGGGTTCATGGACAGCGATGCCGCAGCCCCTGCCCCAAGGACCACGATCATGGTCTCACCAATCGCGCGTGATGCGGCCAACAGGATCGCGCCAACGATGCCCGGCAATGCGGCTGGCAAGACGACTTGGCGGACGGTTTCGGAATGGGTCGCACCAAGGCCAAAGGACCCGTCACGCAGGGATTGTGGCACTGCGTTGATGATGTCGTCGGACAATGAGCTGACAAAGGGGATCAACATGATGCCCATGACCAGACCCGCCGTCATGGCAGCCGTCCCGCCAGTCATCCAATCCACGCCGAACCAACCGCCATCGCCGAAGGCATCCAGCAACAATGGACCGACTGTCAGCAAGGCAAACAAACCGTAAACGATGGTCGGGATACCTGCGAGCAGTTCCAACATTGGCTTGGCCACAGATCGTACAGAGTTTGACGCATATTCGGACAGATAGATCGCCGCAAACAGCCCGATTGGCACGGCCACGATCAGCGCGATCAGTGAAATGAACAGCGTACCCCAGATCAGCGGCAAGAAACCCAGATCAGATTGACCGCCACGACCGGAAAAACTCGGTTCCCATTTGGTGCCAAACAAGAAGTCCAAGAACGGGTAGCGTCCGAGAAAGTCGATGGTGTTGGTGATCAGCGACAGGAAAATGCCGATCGTTGTCAGAACCGCGACGCTGGCCGCTGCAATCAGCACGACCATCACGGCGCGTTCGACATAGTTGCGCGCCCGAAAATCTTTGTTGGTCATCATGTAGGCGGCAAGCCCGCAGGCAAGCGCGATCAGTACGACAACAATGGTGCGTAACGTGTCGCCAGTGGCCGACAGGCTGCGATACTGTTGCGCCATATCCAGCGTGTTTTGTTCGACATCAGACCCGAGTGCGACGCCGACGCTGCCCAAGGTTCCTCGAATGTCGTCCGTTTCCACATTCAGCGATGCGGCTTGGTCGGCCGTTAATGCGCCCTGCTCTACCGCGAGGGATAGACCATCTGCGACGCGGCGCACATCAGCTAAGGCCAATGACCGTTCGCCCGCATCTGTTGCAACAGCGGGATCAAGATCACCACTGATCATCGAATTGATCGCCATGGGCTGCGTAATCAACCAGAGCATCAAGACAGCGATGGCTGGGACCGCAGCCGCGAGCGCCGTGTTCGCGCCGTAATAACTAGGAAGAGAGTGAAGATTGCGACGGTCACCGCCGCCCGAGGTCATAGCGCGTGATTTTGCGGCGTAATAGCCGAAAACCGCCAGCACCAGTAACACACCAAAAAGCCAAGTTGCAGGCATCAGGACCCCCCGTCCCTTTTAAGTATGATGCGCCACGCTGTCGTTTTGTCAGCGTGGCGCGGTCTTTTCAGCGACCTAATTCAAGGCCAAGTTCATGTACACCTTACAGTGTGTCTTCGTTCGCTACAGCGTCCTGTGTCGCGGACAGTTCTGGATCGGATACCAGACCGTAGTCGGACAATGGGCCTGATGGACCAGCGATGTCGTTAGAGATGAAGAATTCAGCGAATTCTTTCAGACCTGGGATCACGCCGATGTGGGCTTTCTTGATGAAGAAGAACAACGGACGGGATACTGGGTATTCGCCGGACGCGATGGTTTCTGTCTTTGGCTCAACGCCGCCGATTGTCGCCACTTTCAGTGAGTCTGTGTTGTTCTCGTAGAACGCCAGACCAAACACGCCGATGCCGTTCGGGTTGCTATCTACACGTGCGAGTGTCTCTGTGTAGTCGCCGTCGATGTCGACTGTGATGCCGTTGCCGCGTACGGAGATACATGCGTCTTCAGCGTCGTCTTCGGACATGCCGCCAGCCATCATAGCTTCCATTGCGCCTGTGTCTTCACAGCCTTGCAGCAGAACCTTGTCTTCGAACACTTCACGTGTGCCGTGCTTTGTGCCCGGGATGAACGCAAGGATGTCAGCCGCTGGCAATTCAGCGTTGAAGTCAGCCCATTGTGTGTGCGGGTTTTCTACGATTGCACCGTCTACCAAGACTTTTTCGCCAAGTGCGTTGAAGATGTCGGATGCTTCAAATGCAGTGAATGCAGGACCGTCGATTTGGGATGCAAATACGATGCCGTCATAACCGATGCGAACTTCGATGATGTCGTTCACGCCGTTTTCTGTGCAAAGCGCGATGTCGCTTTCGCGGATTGGGCGGGAAGAGTTTGCGATGTCGATGGTGTTTTCGCCAACACCTTCACAGAAACGCTTCAGGCCAGCAGATGATCCACCGGATTCAACAACTGGTGTTGGGAAGTCGAAGTTTTCGCCGAATGCTTCAGCAACGATGGATGCGTATGGCAAAACAGTAGAAGAACCAGCAACCTGAACGTTGTCACGTGCAACAGCAGCAGTTGCAGAAATGGCCGTGATGGCCAGAACGGAAGCAGAAATTTTCAAAGACGACATTTGTATCTCCAAGTCAGTCATTTGTTAGGTAGGCGCGTATCGCCTGACCCTTGGGCACCGTTTAGGACCCGTTTCAAAAGCTTTTGTGACACTAATGTAAAAGTTTTATGACAGTCGGGAAGTGCGACGCAACTTATTGACAAACAAGGATTTAATCGTCGTATATTTGCTGGGCGACCTGTTTGGCGTTCACTGGAAGGAGAATCGTGACAGTTGTTCCTTGGCCTTCGACGCTTTCAAACACCAACCGGCCGCGATGACGGTTAAGGATATGTTTCACAATCGCAAGGCCAAGTCCTGTCCCGCCCATTTCGCGGTCGCGGTGATCGTCAACACGGTAAAACCGTTCGGTTAGCCGAAAGAGATGCCGTGCTGGAATGCCGATGCCATGGTCCTGCACAGATATCCGAATGCAATCCTGTTGTAGTGATTTCTCAAACCGTTCGGGGTGGATTGCCACGGTGATTCCACTTTCCGAGGCGCCATATTTGATCGCGTTTTCGATAATGTTGTGAAGCACTTGCTGTAGCTGTGCCGCGTCGCCGGGAACAGTGACTGGGTCCACAGGCAATTCAACCGTGAGGTGCGTGCCCGCGGTTGTGGCGAGCGGGTCAAGTAGGTCGACGGATTGCCCCACGATGGTCGTCAGATCAACGGGATCAGTGGGCCTGCTACGCTCTGTTTCTTCGACACGGGACAGTGACAAAAGGTCATCGACCAAGCGGCGCAATCTGTCCGCTTCAGTCGCCATGATCCCAAGGAACCGTTCCTGCGCTTTGGGGTCGTTTTTCGCCGGTCCTTGCAAGGTTTCAATGAAGCCAAGAAGCGCTGTTAGCGGTGTACGTAGTTCGTGACTGACATTCGCAACAAAGTCGCGCCGGACTGAATTGACGTCTTGTTCTGCGGACTGATCTTCAAGAATTATGAGCGTTTGACCGGTTTCAGGCACGACGATTGCCTCGAACGTTTGATCAGCATTGCCAGAACGGACGATAAATCGCGCGGTCTTTTGCGTGCCATCACGTCGCGCTTGATCAATTGCATCCAATAGCGCCGGTTGTCGCAACGCGGTCACATAATTGCGGCCCGTAAAATCCAGATTGAGCAATTCGGTCGCAGCCGGATTTTGCATGCTGATCCGTTGGTCTGGACCGATAATCACGATGGGCGATTTAATCGCATTCAGCAAAACCGGTAGCGGGTAGTTCGACATGTTGGTGTCACTTTTCTATAGCGATCCATAAATTGTGTGAATCAACTCACACTTGAATGGAACAAACTTAACCACGGTTTCGTTTCAACAATGTAACGATCTACAGTGATCCCACGGATTGAAACGGATTAGATTCCATGTCGGCGCAGCAACTACCACGGAAGAAGTTCCTAGAAAACCTACGTGATCGCGTCATTGGCGAAGATCGGGCGGTGACGCTTGTCGTGGGTGATGTTGTCAGATGGACAACTGAAGGGCGAACAATGCCCTATGTCGAGGATCTGACCTATGTCGATTTCGATCAGTTATCCGTAGACACGATCGCGACAATCCGACCTGATGTGGTCCTGTCACCGCTCGTGACCGATGGGTTTGATGCGTATCAGGTTACACGGTTTTTAGCGTCCGTCGCATACAAGGGACGTTACCGCGCAATTTCCCAAGTGCTGCCAAATCTGCAGATGATACGTAATGAAATCAGGGCGGTGGGACCTGCAATTGATTTCGATATCGTCATCATGCCACCGACATTGGTGTCTGTGAATTAGTCAGCGACTGGTTTCAGCCCATCCCGAAAACGCGCTGCGTTTTGTTGGTAGTGGATTGCAGATAGCGTCAGCCCTTTGATTGCAGCCGCATCAAGGTCCCGCACGATTTTGCCTGGTGATCCCATGACAAGCGACCCATCCGGAATCACCTTGCCTTCGGTCACCAAAGCCCCCGCCCCGATGAGGCAGTTTTTACCGATCACAGCCCCGTTCAGGATGGTAGCGCCCATCCCGACAAGGCTGTTATCGCCAATGGTACAGCCGTGCAGCATCGCTTTGTGACCAATGGTGCAATTGGTCCCGATAGTCAGCGGGCAACCCGGATCGGTATGCAATACGCAGTTTTCCTGCACGTTGCTTCCTTCACCGACCACAATCGGTTCGTTGTCACCACGGATGGTTGTCCCGAACCAGACCGATGAATTGGCCAATAGTGTCGTATTACCAATGACATGCGTACCGGGTGCTATCCATGCGGTTGGATCGACTTGTGGTCTTACATCATCGATTTCATACAACATTAGCGCTCCTCGAATTGATCTTGCAGCGTGCGGACGTGATCCATCAGATCAGGTTGCTGGCTGGCCCTTAGGCGTTCAGCAGAGATGATCGTTTTCAGTCGTTCTTCGGTGGTGGCCAGATCATCGTTCACCAGAACATAGTCATACCCGTCCCAGTGACTGATTTCGTCCCAGCTTTTTTGCATCCGCTTTTCTATTGTCTCATCGTCGTCTTGCCCGCGCGACACAAGGCGGCGGTGCAGTTCTGTGATAGACGGCGGTAGGATGAAGATCGACAGCACGTGATCTTTCAATGCAGATGTGGAAATCTGCTGCGCGCCCTGCCAGTCGATATCGAACAAAACATCACGCCCCGCTTCGATTGCTTCTGACACGGGACCTTGTGGCGATCCGTAGTAATTGCCGAAAACGCGGGCGTGTTCGAGCATTTCTTTGTCTGAAACCTGCCGCTTAAAGGCTTCTTCTGTCACGAAGAAATAATCTTGGCCGTCGACTTCACCCTGACGCGGAGCACGTGTCGTCGCCGAGACGGAAAACCGCAGTGTGTCGTCCCATTTCCGCAATGCGCGCGCCAAAGTCGATTTGCCCGCACCGGATGGAGAAGACAAAATAATTAGTAGTCCACGACGCGCCATTAGTTACTCCACATTCTGAATCTGTTCGCGCATCTGATCGATAAGTGTTTTGAGTTCAAGCCCGATCCCGGTCAGTTTTGTGTGCTGCGCTTTGGAACATAGCGTATTGGCTTCGCGGTTAAATTCCTGTGACAGAAAATCCAGTTTTCGGCCCACGGGGTGATATTCTTTCTGCGCCACTTCCAGCAGTTCAGACGCGGCGGTGACATGTGCCTTCAGGCGGTCGATTTCCTCGGTCACATCGGTTTTGACGGCCAATGCGGCCATTTCCTGTGCCAGCTTGTCTGGATCGAGGTCGGTATTGCCGAGCACACGTTCCATCGCCGCTCGCAGCGCTTTTTCCGCCTCAGGGCGTCGTTCGATGATGGCGGCTTCAGCGTTGGCGATGTTTCCTGCAATATCAGACAATTGTGTTGCGATAATCGCGTTCAGGCTTTGACCTTCGCGTTCCCGCATGTTCACCAGATCATGCAGAAGCGGTCCGATATCTGCTTTGATCGCCGCCACGATTTCAGCACTCGGCCCTTCGTTGCCCGCGTTTTGCACAACGCCCCGTTGGTTCAGGACATCCGCAGTTGTTGGTTGGCCAAGGGTCACACCCATCGTAAATGCGCGTTCCTGAATGACGTCCAGCGCGCCGAGCACGCGGTCCAATTGCGCTTCGTCCAAAGACAGGTTTTGCGCTGTATCATTCATTGTAAGACGTAGTGTCAGGCTGACATTCCCGCGCTTGATCGCCTTGGTGAATGCCGCGCGAATGTCGGCTTCCAGCCCATCAATGCCGTCCGGCAGACGTAGCCGTAGATCCAATCCGCGTGCGTTCACACTCCGCACCTCCCACGCCCAAGTTGCCCCATCCGCGTGGCCTGTCCGGCTGGCAAATGCTGTCATTGATTGGATCATGGTGGTCTCGCTTTGCTGTGTGGCTCAGTTATTCGTACTGCGAAATCAATGAGTCGGCAAACAAGACTCGCTTGCTTTTGCGCTGGGGCGTCGCAGTGGTCCGTTAACCCATTAATCCTTTGTTAAGTGATTTGTGGTAACTTTCTGTTAACTTGTACGCAATTGATGAAGGCCGACGAAGGACAGTCAGATGCCCAATGAGCGTGAGTATACAACCCAACACCGCACCCCGTTTCACGATCAGGCGGGCGAAGACGTTCTAACGCGTGTCGAAGCGCATTGGCACGATATGCGCAAAGGATCGGCCCTGCCAAACCGAGTTGATATGACTCCCGGTCCGTTGTCGGATAGCCTTGCGCATTGTTTTACCTTGGAACGTGTCACCCCGTCCGTCGCGCGTTTTCGCGTTGCTGGTCGCGCTGTTCACCAAATACTGAATCTCGAGCCACGCGGCATGCCGATCAGCGCGCTCTTCACACCAATGGGGCGTGAAATGGTTGCGCCGATTATTTACGACGTTTGTGAAGGGCCGGAAATTGGCGAAATCCCATTGGTCGCGCCGCGTGGTCTTGGCCGCAGCCCATTGCGTGGTCGGATGTTGCTACTGCCCTTGAAGCACGATGGTGAGGCGGTGAACCGTATTTTCGGTGCGATCGTGATTGATGGACGTGCGGGACGGCGTCCGCTTCGGTTTGAATTTGATAGCGAACAGTCGTTGCGCAGCGAACCTGTGCAGCTTGTCATCCGCACGGTCCACGAAATCCTGAAGTATCCGGATGTCGCACCGGTCGCCACGCCGCCGCTCCCTACCCCGCAGATATGGGAACCGCCTGCGTTACAGCCTACCTCGACACCTACGCCAGCTTTGCGTTTGGTCGTCGATAACACCTGAAACGAAAAAGGGCGGACCCATTTGGATCCGCCCTCTTTTATATCGTGTGCGCAGCGCGCTTAGCCTGCTGCAGCTGCTTTCAGCTGTGTGCGACGGTTGGACAGTTCTTCAGACACGAGGAACGCAAGTTCCAAAGACTGAGACGCGTTCAAACGTGGATCGCAAGCAGTGTGATACCGATCGGCTAGGTTTTCGTCCGTCACCGCACGGACACCGCCTGTGCATTCTGTGACGTCGGCGCCGGTCATTTCGAAATGCACACCGCCCGGAATTGTACCTTCTGCGTTATGTACGCCAAAGAATTCCTTCACTTCACGCAACACGCTATCGAACGGACGAGTTTTGTAGCCCGTTGACGATTTGATCGTGTTGCCGTGCATCGCATCACACGTCCAAGTCACGTTCGCGCCTTCTTCCTGCACGGCTTTGATCAAGCGTGGCAGGTGTTCACCAACAGAGCCAGCACCGAAACGCGCGATAAGGGTCAAGCGACCTTCTTCGTTGTGCGGGTTCAGCTTTGCCATCAGTGCCTTCAGGTGCCCTGTTGTCATGGTTGGACCGCATTTCAAACCGATTGGGTTTTGCACGCCAGAACAGAATTCAACATGCGCACCGTCAGGCTGACGTGTCCGGTCACCGATCCAGATCATGTGGCCGGAACCAGCCAGCATTTTGCCAGATGTTGAATCAACACGTGTCAGGGCTTCTTCATATTCCAGAAGCAGGGCTTCGTGGGATGTGTAGAATTCGACAGTGCTCAGCTCGTGGTTTGTTTCTGTTGAGATACCAGCCGCTTCCATGAAGGCCAGCGTATCTGAAATGCGCTCTGCCATATCGCGGTATTTTGCAGCGCCAGCCGCGTCTGTGAAGCCCAATGTCCATTGGTGGACTTTGTGCACGTCAGCGTAGCCGCCAGTTGAGAAAGCGCGCAGAAGGTTCAACGTTGCAGCAGCCTGCATGTAGGCCTGTGTCATGCGTTCTGGATCAGGCACCCGTGCGGCTTCTGTGAAATCAAAACCGTTGATGATGTCGCCACGGTAGCTAGGCAGTTCCACGCCATCGACTGTCTCTGTGTCAGCAGACCGCGGTTTTGCCATTTGGCCGGCCATACGGCCCACTTTTACGACAGGTACTTTTGCGCCGTAGGTCAGAACCATCGCCATTTGCAGCATCACTTTGAAGGTGTCGCGGATGCCGTCGGCTGAGAATTCAGCAAAGCTTTCCGCGCAATCCCCACCTTGCAGCAAAAACGCGTCGCCGCGTCCGCAAGCTGCCAGATGATCGCGCAGACGGCGTGCTTCACCCGCAAATACCAATGGTGGATAAGACGACAACCGCGCTTCGACAGCATTCAAAGCCGCCGCGTCGGTATAGGTTGGCATTTGGATCCGGGGCTTGCTGCGCCAGTCCGTTTTTTGCCATGTCGTCATTGTCTCGCTCCAAATTCTATCAGTTTTTGCTACACGACCAAGATGATCGGTCTCTGCTTATACTGTGTAACGCCAAGGCTTCCAATGCCAAAGTCCCGCAATTGAGGGTGCCAAATGTCATCATCATGACGAAATGACTTGTCAGATGCGCATTTTGTCGCAAAGGATGCCAGAACAACGACGATACAGGCGTGAAATATGAGCGTTTCTGACACCCCCACTTTGACGAATGACTTGGGCAAACCGAAACGGTTTGTGTTTGTTCTGCTCGATCAATTCACGATGCTTTGCTTTGCAAGCGCTGTTGAGAGTTTGCGCATCGCAAACCGGACAGCTGGCCAGCCGCTTTATGACTGGCGGTTTATCGGTGAAGACAGCGGCATGGCGACGTGTTCCAACGGGTGTTCGTTTCAGCTTGATGCTGATCTGGATGAGCTGAACCGCGACGATATCGTCATGATTTGCGGTGGCGTGAACATCCAAGCGGCCACAACGAAAAAGGTTTTGAACTGGGTGCGCCGCGAAGCGCGACGCGGTGTGACGATGGCCGGGTTGTGTACGGCTGGTTATACGTTGGCCAAAGCCGGATTGTTGGATGGTAAGAAAGCGACGATCCATTGGGAAAACCAAGACAGCTTTATCGAAGAATTCGAAGATATTGAACTGACGAAGTCGGTCTACGTGATTGATGGCAACCGGATCACCACGGCAGGTGGCACCGCATCTATTGACCTGATGCTCAAGATCATTGCCCAAGACCACGGCGAAGATTTGGCGAACGCTGTCGCCGATCAGTTGATTTATTCGTCCATCCGCACTGACCAAGACACCCAGCGTCTATCCGTTCCGACACGTATTGGTGTCCGGCATCCCAAGCTAAGCCGTGTTATTCAGATGATGGAAAAGAATATCGAAGAACCGATCAGCCCTGCTGTGCTGGCGAAAGAAGTTGGCATGTCGACGCGTCAGCTTGAACGGTTGTTCCGTCGGTATCTGTCCCGCAGCCCCAAACGGTACTACATGGAGCTACGATTGGGCCGTGCCCGTAACCTGTTGATGCAAACCGATATGACGGTAATTAACGTGGCCTTGGCCTGTGGTTTCGCGTCACCTTCGCATTTCTCGAAATGTTATCGGTCGCATTACAATACGACACCTTACCGCGAACGCGGAACGCAGGCGTCATCGCCCGTCTGATCGTCCGCGGGTCAGTATTTCCTGACCTTTACAGGTGCCCCATAGCGTTGAATGATCTTGGCATACACACTGCCACAGATTGGATTGCTCAATGCTGCGAAGCCGTTTGTTTATCAATAATCAAAGATTGAATGCCGCCGCCAACAATAATCCGGTGATCAGGCGTGGTGAGCCGGATCGCGATGCAGTTCGGTTGCTGCAACAGGCGTTGCGCGACCTGCAAGTCGCGACCATGCGGCGTTCCATCGGGGCCAACGGGATGTTCGACGGGGATTTTGGCGGGGAAACATTCCGCGCACTCAAAAGATTCCAGCACGATAATTCAGCCGGTGGTGCGACGGGCAATGGCACAGGCATTGCGGATCGCGAAACGTTGTTGTTGATGGACAGCCTGCTTGTTCCATTAAACATTGCCCCCTTAACGCCCACAACCGCCGCCGCCGCAGCCCCACCGGTCGAGACACCAGCCACATTGGCCCGCAGCACACCGAGATTGCCGACCGGCACGCAGCTGCGCCAGCAATACGGCGCTTTCACAGCAGTTGGCGGCAAACCCTGCCGACGCGGAATCACCCATCAATGTGCCATCCGCCTGACGATTGCATTGGCACGGTGCAACATCGGCTTTCACCTGTCGCCAAGCCGCGTCGGGGAGCTGTATGTTCATTCCCCTAATTCTACGCTGTGCGGCGGAGGTTTGGAGGCACATGATGCAAGTGCGCGCCGCGTTTTCAATTACATCTCGGGTTTTTGGAATTTCACGGCCTATAGCATTCACCGCAGCATGTCGGGCCGCGATATTTACGCACGTATTCGCGACACACCCGCTATCATCTACTTTCATAGACTTAGTGGCGGCACCAATCACATCGACTTCTTCGATGGGGCGCGGATCATGAATGACGAACTGAATTATGCAGCCCCAGGAGAGCCGCGACGCGGACGTCCCGACGCGACATTTCAAGCAACACGGCGCGCCATCCACGTTTTACCGCTGCTGCGCTAAAGTGTTTTCCGTCCAAAGCATGCGTCGCTTTTAGGAAAATCGGGCAATCTTGGGTGAACCTAACGTCAATCTGCCTTTCTACGGCATATCAGACGCGCTCCCCTTCCCTTTTTGAAATGCTCTGCGTAAACTTTTTGGCAGGATGACAAATACATCCACTAGGGAGACAAAAAATGAAAAATCTTTTGATGGCTTCAACAGCCATTGCAATGACTGCTGGTGCGGCTTTTGCTGAAGACGTAAAAATTGGTGTGAT
Source organism: Yoonia sp. D2-7 (assembly GCF_055809435.1). NCBI lineage: Bacteria > Pseudomonadati > Pseudomonadota > Alphaproteobacteria > Rhodobacterales > Paracoccaceae > Yoonia > Yoonia sp. D2-7. Next base: position 1,927,667 of record NZ_CM147912.1, read on the forward strand.
CCTCGGTTTTACCGGTCCACTTGAATCCATCACACCTGCGATGGGTGCTGGTGCTGAACTCGCCATGGCTGAAGTCAGCGAATCCGGCGCATTGCTAGACGGTTCAACCGTCACATCTGTACGCGGCGATTCCACATGCATCGATGCGGGTGCTGCGACAACTGCTGCTGAGCGTTTGATCACAGCCGAAGGCGTGAACGCCATCATGGGCGCTGATTGTTCCGGTGTTACAGGTGCTATCCTGTCCAACGTGGCACTGCCAAACGGCACAGTGATGATTTCGCCATCCGCGACATCACCGGGCCTCTCCACAGCAGAAGACAACGGTCTGTTCTTCCGCACAGCCCCGTCTGACGCACGTCAGGGCGTGATCATCACAGAAATTCTGCAAGATCGCGGCATTTCCGAAGTGGCGCTGACATACACAAACAACGACTACGGCAAGGGTCTTGCTGATGCGTTCCAAGGTGCGTTCGAAGCAGCTGGCGGCACAGTCACAATCTCTGCGGCACACGAAGACGGCAAAGCTGACTACGCGGCTGAAGTCGGTGCATTGGCATCCGCTGGCGGCGAAGTTCTGGTTGTTGCGGGCTACGTTGACCAAGGCGGTTCCGGCGTTGTGCGCGGTGCGCTTGATTCTGGTGCATTCGACACGTTCTACTTCCCAGACGGCATGGTTGGCGCAAAGCTGAACGAAAACTTTGGTGAAGAACTGAACGGTTCTTACGGCGCCTACCCTGGCACAGACAACGCAGGTGCAGGCAAGTTCGTTGAACTGGCTGAAGCTGCTGGCTTTGACGGCACAGGCGCATTCGCACCTGAATCGTACGACGCTGCAGCGCTAATCATGTTGGCGATGCAAGCGGCTGGGTCTTCTGATTCTGCTGACTTCAAAGATCACGTGATGGACGTCGCAAACGCACCGGGCGTTGAGATCATGCCGGGTGAGCTTGCCAAAGGTCTTGAACTGATCGCAGCTGGCGAAGACATCGACTACGTTGGTGCATCCGCTGTTGAACTGATCGGTCCAGGTGAATCTGCTGGTAACTACCAAGAGATCGAATTCGCTGACGGCGAATATTCCACCATCGGTTACCGTTAATCGGACTTGAAACACTGGGACGGTGCGGGTTTATCCCGCGCCGTCCCATACGATAAGACACGCTGATTGCGTGGGTAGGTGGGGATCATGATCGTCGTAGAGAATTTGGTGAAAACCTTTGGTGGTTTTCGCGCTGTTGATGGTGCGTCGTTGGAAATCGGCGAAGGTACAATCACAGGATTGATCGGCCCGAACGGTGCCGGAAAAACCACGCTTTTCAATGTGATCGCAGGCGTACATGAACCAACAGCGGGTCGTGTGACGATGGCGGGTGAAGATATCACAGGCCTGCCACCACATGAATTATTTCACAAAGGGTTGCTGCGGACCTTTCAAATCGCACATGAATTTTCATCCATGACTGTTCGCGAAAACCTGATGATGGTGCCCGGTGCCCAATCAGGTGAAACGCTGTGGAACGCATGGTTTGGTCGCCGCGGAATCGCCGAAGAAGAACGAGCGTTAGGCGCGAAAGCCGATGAAGTTCTGGAATTCCTAACGATTGATCACCTGACCCATGAAAAAGCTGGCAACTTGTCCGGTGGTCAGAAGAAGCTGCTGGAACTTGGCCGCACGATGATGGTCGATGCCAAAATTGTATTCCTCGACGAAGTCGGGGCGGGCGTGAACCGTACCCTACTGAACACCATTGGCGACGCGATCATCCGGTTGAACAAAGAACGCGGCTACACCTTCGTCGTCATCGAACACGACATGGATTTCATCGAACGGCTTTGCGATCCGGTTATTTGTATGGCCGAAGGCAAGGTGCTCGCTGAAGGCACGCTGGCAGAGATCAAAGCAAATGAACAAGTGATCGAGGCCTATTTGGGCACTGGATTGAAGAACAAAGACAAGTTGGCTGCAACGTGATCGGGTGCGCAGTGGATTGTTTTGGACAGATGAAATTGGAAGCACGACATGTCTGAGCCGTTTTTGATTGGCGATACAATGACCGGCGGCTACGGCAAAGGTCCCGATATTCTACACGGCTGCACGATTGCCGTTGAAAAGGGCGAAATTGCCGTGATCGTGGGTCCGAATGGCGCGGGTAAATCCACGGCGATGAAGGCCGTGTTCGGGATGCTGAACGTGCATTCCGGATCTGTGCGTCTGGATGGCGAGGATATCACCGGACTGTCCCCGCAAGACCGTGTGATCAAGGGCATGGGGTTTGTGCCGCAGGTCCGCAATATTTTCCCGTCGATGACTGTCGAAGAAAACCTTGAAATGGGTGGGTTCATTCGCACGGACGATATCAAGCCGACGATGGAACAGATTTATGATCTGTTCCCGATCCTGCGCGATAAACGCGATCAAGCCGCGGGCGAATTGTCTGGTGGTCAGCGTCAGCAGGTTGCTGTTGGTCGGGCGTTGATGACCCAGCCCAAGGTTTTGATGCTGGATGAGCCGACTGCGGGTGTATCACCTATCGTCATGGACGAATTGTTCGACCGGATTATCGAAGTCGCCCGCACAGGTATCCCCATTCTGATGGTGGAGCAGAACGCGCGGCAAGCACTTGAAATCGCGGATAAAGCCTATGTTCTGGTACAGGGCCGTAATGCTCATACCGGCACCGGAAAAGAACTATTGGCCAACCCCGAAGTCCGCGCGAGTTTCTTGGGCGGATGATGATGAAAGCGGTATCAGCAATGGCGATGGCAGCGGGTCCGGTATCGGCCGAGGCTGTGCTGTGTGATATGCAAGGTGCGGCTTTGGAATTCTTCATAGATCGCAACCACTTTGCCGCCCCCGTTGATGCTAATGAACCACCGCGCCGTGCGGCGACTGTGGTGTCATATGGTACGCAGCAATTCCCAGCGACCCCGTTTCTAATCGGGGACACACGCGGGTTTGAGGCCGAGGGACTGGGCGGAACAACCACACTTTTTGTGATGCAACCGAATGGCGATGCTGTTTTCAACGACAGTCTTGCGGGCACGCGGATCACAGGAAAATGCACCATCCGAAAGGATGAGAAATGACGACGAAGGGTCTGATTTAATGGACTATTTAAACGCGCTAGTCGCATTGGCGAATTTTGTGATCGTACCTGGTCTTGCCTATGGTGCCCAGCTTGCGATCGGCGCTTTGGGCGTCACGATGATCTACGGTATTTTGCGGTTTTCGAACTTTGCCCATGGCGACACGATGGCATTTGGGACCGCGATCACCATCCTTTTCACATGGCTGTTTCAGTCTTGGGGCATCTCATTGGGGCCACTGCCGACCGCCCTTCTCGCTTTACCCTTCGGGATCGCGGGTTGCGCGTTGTTGCTGCTTGGCACGGACAAAGTGGTCTACAAGTTCTACCGCGCTCAGAAAGCCAAGCCTGTGATCCTTGTGATCGTGTCGCTTGGTGTCATGTTTGTGATGAACGGCATCGTACGCTTTGTGATCGGCGTCCGCGATATTCGATTTGCAGATGGTGAACGTTTCATCATTTCCGCCCGTGATTTCAAAGAGATGACAGGTCTGCGTGAAGGTTTGGCGATTAAGTCCACGCAAGCCATCACGCTTGTTGTTGCGATCATCGTCATGGCGCTGTTGTTCTACTTCCTCAACAAAACGCGTACAGGCAAATCCATGCGTGCGTTTTCTGATAACGAAGACCTCGCGCTGCTGTCCGGCATCAATCCAGAACGGGTTGTAATGGTCACATGGTTGATCGTTGCCGCCTTGGCCACGACTGCGGGTGTGTTGTACGGTTTGGATAAGTCTTTCAAAGCGTTCACCTATTTCCAACTGCTTCTTCCCATCTTCGCCTCGGCGATTGTCGGCGGGATCGGGAACCCAGTGGGCGCGATCGCGGGTGGTTTCACAATCGCCTTTGCAGAGGTGACGATCACTTACGCTTGGAAAAAGATCCTCGTGTACATCATGCCAGAGAACTTGGAACCCGATGGGCTGGTCCAGCTGATGTCCACCGACTACAAATTTGCCGTCAGCTTTGCGATCCTGATCATCGTGCTGCTGTTCAAACCGACCGGCCTGTTTAAGGGGCAATCGATATGAGCCTTTCATTGCGTAACACATTCCTCGTTCTGTTTGTCGCGGGCCTATACCTGCTGGAAGGCACAACCGAGTTCTGGATTTTCAGTGGATCACCGGACTCCGCGCTCAAGATGCTGAACTTCGCCCTCATCGCTGCGATCATGGCGCTTGGCGTCAACCTGCAGTGGGGTTTTGCTGGTTTGTTCAACGTCGGGATTATGGGCTTTGTGGCCTTGGGTGGCTTGGCGGCCGTTCTGATTTCGATGCCACCAACCGAAGGCGCGATGGCCGCAGGTGGCTGGCGTGTGTTGCTGGGTCTGCTTATGGGCGCTGCGACGATTGTTCTGACCGTTCTTGCCCGCGCAAAAATGGCGCCGGGCCACGTGCGGACACTGACCACACTTGGCATTCTCGTCGTCGGGTTCTTCCTGTTTCGTTGGGTGTTTGACGGCGGTGTTGCGGGTGTTGAGGCGATCAATCCTGCATCGACAGGCAACATCGGTGGTCTGAATTTTGGTGGTGAAAACTACAAAGACTACGGCTGGATGGCGATTGTTGCTTGGCCTGTTGGTGGTCTGTTCGCCGCAGGTGCCGCTTGGGTCATTGGCAAAACAGCGCTTGGGCTACGGTCAGACTATTTGGCGATTGCGACTTTGGGCATTGCCGAGATCATCCTTGCCGTTATCAAGAACGAAGACTGGTTGTCGCGCGGCGTGAAGAACGTCACCGGCCTGCCCCGTCCCGTCCCGTATGAAATTGATCTGCAAAGCGATCCGACCTTTATTGAACGCGCTGCAAGCTGGGGGCTCGATCCAGTCACAGCGTCCACCTTGTGGGTCAAGATAGGATATTCACTGATCTTTACTGTGTTCTTGGTTGTGCTGTTGGTGTTGGCCCAATTGGCGCTGAGTTCACCGTGGGGCCGCATGATGCGCGCTATCCGCGATAATGAAACTGCAGCTGAAGCGATGGGCAAAAACGTCACCGCGCGACATTTGCAGATCTTCATCCTCGGGTCTGCAATTTGCGGCATTGCCGGCGCGATGATGGTCACGATTGATGGTCAGCTGACGCCGACGTCATATCAACCCCTGCGTTTTACGTTCCTGATCTGGGTGATGGTGATCGTTGGTGGTTCCGGTAACAACTTTGGTGCCGTGCTTGGCGGTTTCCTGATCTGGTGGCTTTGGGTCATGGTTGAACCTTTGGGGCTTTGGGTTGCGGAAGTTACCACCGCAGGTCTTGATCCGACAAACTGGTTCGCTGTGCGTATGTCCGAATTCGGGGCGCATATGCGGCTGTTAACGATGGGTGTTGTGATGCTGTTGGTCTTGCGGTTTAGCCCGCGTGGATTGATGCCGGAAAAGTAGTCGAAACCAAGGAGTGGTCCTTGGTTTCACGAGGCGTTACAAGGCCCGAAGCAAATAACGTTAAGGGTTACACATGGCGCTCGTTTTTCGGTGGCTGATGCGGTTCATTACTGGGCTGATTGCGTTGTGCGTGGTCGTTTTTGTCCTCGCCTATTACTTCGCGTCTCGGTCATTGCCGGAATACACAGCTGACGAAGCCGTCTCCGGCATCATCGCGCCGATTGAAATCGTGCGCGATAACGCGAATGTGCCGCATATCTTTGGCGAAAACGACGCGGATGTGTATTTCGCGCTCGGCTATGCCCATGCCCAAGATCGTATGTGGCAGATGACGATGCTGCGCCGCACGGCACAGGGTCGGTTATCCGAATTGTTCGGGGAACGGACGCTGCCGATTGATAAGTTACTGCGTCACCTCGATCTTTACCGGACTGCGATTGATTCCGTTGAAGATCAGGACGACCAGACCCGAGTCGCGCTTGATGCCTATGCTGATGGCGTGAACGCTTGGCTAGGTAAGGTGAGCGAAGGCGCACGTGGTCGCGGTGCCCCCGAGATGTGGATGTTCAACCACGCGATTGCGCCGTGGCAGCCAGCAGACAGCATTGCGGTGATCAAATTGATGGCTTTGCAGCTGTCGTCACATCTTGAGAACGAAGTTTTGCGGGCCCGTACATCGTTGATGTTGCCGCCTGATCGGGTCGTCGACATCTTGCCCGATGATCCCGGGATGGGCATTGCGATGTTGCCAGAGTATGCCTCCCTTGTTCCAAATGTCCCGCGCTATGCCGCGAACACGCGTGCGCCGTTTGATCCATTGTCCCCCGTCAAACCGGCCCCATTGGCTGGGGCGTCGAACGCTTGGGCTGCCGGACCAACACGATCGGCGACGGGCGGTACTTTGCTTGCCAATGACCCGCATCTAGGACTAACCGCACCGACTGTCTGGTATCTGGCGCGGCTTGAGCTCGCGTCGGGCGGTGTGATCGGCGGCACGATCCCGGGGGTTCCTGCTGTGATGACTGGCCGGAGTGATCAAATTGGTTGGGGGATCACGTCCAGCTACCTCGATGATCAGGATTTGTTCATCGAAGAGGTTAACCCCGATGATCGCAGCGAATACCGCACGCCGGGTGGCTGGGCACCATTCACGACACGCGACAGCATCATCAACGTCCGTGAAGGATCGGCTGTCACTGTGCGCTTGCGGGCGACAGAGAACGGGCCGGTTATTCCGGCTGATCAATTCGACCTGTCAACGATCACGCCGCCGGGGCATGTTGTGTCATTGGCGTGGACGGCATTGTCCCGCGATGACACCACGATGTCCGCCGCGATCAGAATGATGCAGGCTAAGAACATAGCGGACGCTTTTGAAGCTGCAGAAGAATACATCGCGCCGTCGCAGAACCTAACGGTCGCAGATCGCACACGGATTGGGCTAAAGACCATTGGCGCGATCCCTGCCCGTACACCCAACCATCAAAGCGAAGGCCGCCTGCCAAGCTTCGGTTATATCGATGCAAACCGCTGGTATGGCCGACTGCCCTATGCCGATAATCCTGAATTCACCGATCCGTCAGGCGATATTTTGGGCAATACAAACAACAAAACTTCGGATGCCCGGTTTCCGAACCATGTGTCCTACGTTTGGGGTGACACACAACGGATCAAACGGTGGCAGCGTCTGATGCAAGCGCGCGAAGTGCATACCCGTGAAAGCTTCATCGAGGCGCAGTTGGATACCGTCAGCTATACCGCGCGATCACTGCTTCCTTTAATGGGCGCTGATCTGTGGTTCACAGGTGAAGCAGCCCCTGATGGCACCCCTGAACGTCGTAGGCAGCAGGCGCTGGAGCTGTTGGCCGCATGGAACGGGGAAATGAACGAACACCTGCCCGAACCATTGATTTACGCCGCTTGGTTGCGGGAATTGCACAAGCGTCTCACGCGCGATGAATTGGGGCCTCTTGCATCTGAGTTCACACATGCAGACCCTGTCTTTATCGAACGCGTTTTCCGCGACATCGACGGCGCATCCGTGTGGTGTGACGTGGTGCAATCTGCACCTGTTGAGACCTGTACGGATATTTCACGCTTAGCCCTTGATGACGCCCTGATCTGGATTGATGAAAACCACGGAACAACGGTTGCCGCGCTACGTTGGGGGGATGCCCACCAAGCCACACACGATCATCCGGTTTTGGGAAATGTGCCGTTGCTCAGCTGGTTCGTGAATATCCGGCAGTCCACCTCTGGAGGTGATAACACGCTGCAACGGGGCAAAACGTCAGGCTCTGGGCCGAACCCGTTCCAGAACATGCATGCGGCTGGATATCGCGGTGTCTATGACTTTGCCGATCCCGATAGTTCGGTCTTTGTCAGCGCCACAGGACAATCAGGGCACCCGCTGTCGCGCTATTACGACAACATGGGTGAACTGTGGCGGCGTGGTGAATACGTGCCAATGTCACTTGATCCGGCACTTGCACGGGCGGCGGCGGTCGGTGTGACGTCTCTGACACCAACGGGGCAGTAGTCTTATCAAGTTGTTAAGAACGCCAAGTTATCTGGAAAGGATGATTTGGTTTGACAAATTGATGCCGCGGCTCGTGGCGGGTTTTGTGATAAAATCCTGGCGGGATCTTGTGCTGAAGGTGATCCTGTTCTTCGTACTTGTGACTGCGGTATCTTATCTGTCCAGTGTCGACCTGTTTTCAAGTGTTGGCGCGTTGAGCTGGGCGTCTGAATTTTGGGTTATCATTCTGGCAGCAGCACCTGTGCTGGTCTTCCAAATGAGCGTCGTGACCTATCTAAGCCATCTGCAACGCCGCCTCGAAGGAGCGGAATTGCGCGACCCGCTGACTGGATTGCCAAACCGTCTTGCGTTCATCAACCGGACCAAAACGATGCGATTGCTACATCCGCAAGGTGCTATCGCGTTGTTTGACGCGGATAATTTCAAACGTATCAACGATGCCTATGGCCATGCATTCGGTGATCGATGTTTGCATCAAATCGCCGAAGTCTTGCGTGAGAATACAACAGATCAAGATGTGATCAGCAGGCTGAGCGGCACAGAGTTCGCGACTTTCATTCCAGTCCAGTCAAAGACCGATGTCAAGGCGCTGTGCGATACGATGTCTGATGAGATATCGCAAAAGGCCCAACAAACGCATGCGATGGGAGGCCGCAGCGTGCGGTTAACGATGTCAGTCGGCGTGGTCCAAGCGGGTCCGCATCATCCCATCGATCTGTTGCTTAGTCGTGCGGATACGGCACTTTATAGCGCAAAAGATGCGGGTCACGGACGTATTGTGCATTGGAAAGACGTGCCGTCCACCATGCGGCAGGCATCATGATCAAAGACGAGAAAACCGTTCTTTTTGCAGCGATGTCCAGAAGACCGTCAGTTTGTACCCATCGTCTGTCTGGATATCATCGGTGACAATCCCCTGATCGAACAACCAAGCCCTTTCGCGTCCCTGTGCAAAGCTGAGTTCAAGCACGGCTTCACTGCGCGGGTCTTTCAGTTTGCTTGCAAGGTCATCCAGCAGCCCCGCCATCCCTTCACCAGTAATCGCGGACACCGCATAGAGATCATCGGTGCGGTCTGCCGTTTTGATCATCGCTTCGCGGGCTTCGTCGTCGACGCGATCAATCTTGTTCCACACTTCGATCAGCGGTGACCCTTCGGCGACGCCAAGTGATTCAAGAATCTGCATGACATCGTGGGATTGTTCTTCGCTTTGCGCATGCGAAATATCACGAACGTGGACAATCAGGTCGGCGTCCAACACTTCTTCCAAGGTGGCGCGGAATGCGGCGACAAGTTCGGTCGGCAAGTCACTGATAAAACCCACGGTATCCGACATGATGACATCGTCACCGGACGGCAAAGTAATTTTGCGCATCGTGGGGTCGAGCGTCGCAAACAACATGTCTTTGGCAAAGACTTCCGCACCGGTCAGTTTGTTGAACAGCGTCGATTTGCCTGCGTTGGTGTAGCCGACAAGCGCTACAATCGGGAATGGCACCTTCGCGCGCCCTGCCCTGTGCAACGTGCGGGTTTTCACAACCTTTTCAAGGTTTTGCCGCAAGGCCTTCAACTGCATATCAATGGCGCGACGGTCGGCTTCGATCTGGGTTTCCCCCGGACCACCGACGAACCCAAGCCCACCACGTTGGCGTTCAAGGTGAGTCCATGCACGGACAAGTCGTGTCCGTTGATACGACAACGCGGCCATTTCGACCTGCAATACACCTTCAGCGGTGCGCGCACGATCGCTAAAGATTTCGAGGATCAGACCTGTGCGGTCCAAGAGTTTTACGTCCCACGCCTTTTCAAGGTTGCGTTGCTGCACGGGGCTAACTGGGCCATCGACAAGAACGAGCTCGACTTCCGCCGCTTTGATCCGCTGCTTCAGTTCTTCGATCTTGCCTTTGCCAAACAGCATACCCGCATGCATTTTTGGCAGGCGCACAACTTCTGATCCGACCACTTGAAGGTCAGGCAAAGCTGCGGCCAAAGACACCGCTTCTTCCAAAGCGGGTTCAGCCAATCGGCGTGACTGGTTTGACTTTACGTCTGGGTGCAGCACCCAAGCCCGCGTAATGGGCCGGTCGTGTTCAAGCAAAGTTACTCTTCGCCTTCATAAAGTGAAATTGGCTGCGCTGGCATAATCGTTGAGATCGCGCTTTTGTAGACCAGTTGTGACTGACCATCACGGCGCAGAAGTACGCAGAAGCTATCGAACCAAGTAATCACGCCCTGAAGCTTGACCCCGTTCACCAGAAATATGGTGACAGGTACTTTCGCCTTACGCACGTTGTTCAGGAAAGCGTCTTGCAGGTTGGCTTTATCTGAGGCCATAGGTGAACCCTTTATTGTTATTATGGCCACGCGTGGCCGTCCTCATCTTCGTTAATGGCAGTATGTCCTGCGCTACGAAATTGTTAAACCCCCGAAATTGAGGGCCGTCTTTGATTAGTTCCGCCAGATTTCTGGATTAAACAATGCAATAATCGCTAACGTTTCCAGCCGACCCAATACCATTGCCATGGCAAGAATGACTTTGGCGAGGTCTGGGATGCCGGAATACGCAATTGGTGTCTCTGCGGCCACAATCGCTAAGGGGCCTGTCGTGGAAAGCGCCGAAACGGCAAGAACCATAGCGGTTTCGAACTGCACGCCGGTCAAGGACAACAAGACCATCACCGCTGCGATGCTGACGCAGAACAGCATGAAGAAGATCCACGAAATATATGCGCCCTTCCGTCTGATACGGCGGGCTTCGCGGCCGCCACCGCCTACGGAAGATGGATGGACCAAACGTTCGAGTTCGCGGCCACTGTGACGATACAACGCATACACACGCAGCAGTTTGATGCCGCCAGCCGTTGTTGCCACGCCGCCGCCGATCAGGGCCAAACCTGCCAGCAGAAGTCCCGGTGTAGGCAAACCCGTCCAGTTGGTTGTTTCGACCCAATCCGCTGATTCAAAGCCAGTGGTCGTCAGAAACGATGCAACGGTAAACAACGCGCCCCAGATCGCCTGAAAGCTATCGCCAAGTTCGGTCTGGGTGGTTTCATCGATGGCCGCAACAAAATGGCGTAGAAACAGGAACGCCGATGCCAGAACAATTAGGGTGATACCGATGCGAAATTCGGGATCATGGAACCAGCCTTCATCGTTTTCACCAGCAAGTCCCTTGCTAAAGACAAGGCGGCTAATTGCGATCACGAAGAAACAAAACACCAGCACTTCGCCCCAGAACCCTGAAGCGGCATAATAGAAACCGCCAATTGGCGTGATTCCTGACGTGGATAGTACCGCCATTGCATGGCAAAGGGCTACGTAGGAATATTCCCCAAGCAGCGTCAGACCGCCCCAAAGTGCCACGGTTAGCAGCACGTAAAGCGGCGTGAGTTGCAACGCATAGCGTGTCAAACGTTCGCCGGCATCAACGGCACGGGCTTCTTGTGCGGCACCATAAGCGGTTCCCCTGCCCGCGACCGACGTCGCACGCACTTCGAAACCGCCAAGGTTCATCGGTGCAAAGATCGAAATCGCCGCGATCCAAACCAGAAGCCCGCCAAGCCAGCCGACCAACGACCGCCAAAGGTGCAGCGCTGGCGTCAGTCGACCCGCGTTATCGTAAAGTGTCGCCCCAGTGGTTGTCAGGCTCGACACCATTTCGAACCACGCATTGAGGATCGTTGTGTTTCCAACAGCCTCGTAGAACGGAATAGCCAACATAAACGGAAGGACCGTGAATGCCGCAAGCAGCGACAAAAGCTGGCTGCGCGCCACGTTCTTTGGTTCATAGCCCGCGGTTGCCAGCCCCATGACAAGCGTCAGGGTGCCGAACAGAATGAAGCCGTAAAAGAAGACCCGCATGGCGACGTAATCCCCCAACGACAGGCCAAAGCCCGCCGGAACGATCATGGCCAGCGACCCGATCCCCATCAGGATGACGAAAAATGGAACGCGGGACAGGCTTTTCATCATTAGAAGAAGTCGATCGTCACTTGCAGCAGGCGTTCGACCTCTGGAACGTCCGCCGACATCGCGAAAATGGAGATCACGTCGGCTTCTTCGATGCGCGTTTCACCGGTTGGTTTCACAAACTTGTCGCCCTTTAGAACGGCGCCGACCAAGACACCTTCCGGGAATGCAACGTCCTTGATCTTTTTACCGGCGATCGACGACGTGCTAAGCACTTGGGCTTCGATGACTTCGGCTTCCGCGTCACCAATCGAATAGACGCCGCGCACGCGTCCATGACGCACGTGGCGCAAGATTGACGATACGGTCGTCGCACGTGGGTTAATGTAAGCATCAACGTCTAGCGGGCCCATCAATGGAATCAGCGTCGGGTCATTGATCAGACAAATCGCCATTTTGCAGCCCATTTCCTTGGCGCGTACGGACGTCAAAAGGTTGGTTTTATCATCATCCGTGACGGCAAGAATTGCGTCAGCATTTGTGATGTTCGCTTCTTCCAGAAGGCTGGAATCGAGCCCGTCGCCGTGCAGCACGATTGTCCGATCCAGCGCATCGGCTGCGTTTTCGGCAATCCTGCGATCCTTTTCGATCACTTTGACCCGAACACGTTCGGTCCGTTCTTCCAGAACTTTGGCGACGCCTAGCCCAACGTTGCCGCCGCCGACGACGACAATGCGTTCTTGCTTGGCATGTGTTTTCCCGAAGATCTCGAGCGTCCGTGTGAGGTCTTTGGTATCTGTGAAAATGTAGCAATCATCTTCTGGAAAGATTTGATCGCCGGGGGCTGGCACGAACAAAACCCCGTCACGTCTGATGCCAACGACAATGGCGCGCAAGGTTGAAAAGAGGTCCGTAAGTTGCCGTAAAGGCGTATTAATTACCGGACAGTCTTCATCGATTGTGATGCCGATCAGCTGAGCGCGGCCTTCCAAGAAGCTTTCCGTGTCGAAGGCTGCTGGTGACGCCAGCCGTTGCAATGCAGCCTCTGCCACTTCCTTTTCCGGCGAAATGACCACGTCGATGGGCAGATGGTCGCGGCGATAGAGATCGGAATAGATGGATTCGAGGTAATTCTGTGCCCGTAGCCGCGCGATCTTACGCTGCACTTTAAACACCGAATGCGCGACCTGACAGGTGACCATGTTCACCTCGTCCGAATAGGTCGCGGCGATGATCATATCCGCATCGCGCGCGCCTGCGCGGTCGAGCACGTCGGGGTAACTGGCAAAGCCCGCAACCCCTTGCACATCAAGCGTATCTGTGGCGCGGCGCACCAGTTCGGGGTTATTATCAACGACGGTTACATCGTTGTTTTCCCCGGACAAATGGCGGGCAATTTGCCAGCCGACCTGTCCCGCGCCGCAGATAATGACCTTCACGCTTCTTCACCTTCCACGTAAGCGACGCGTGCGCCTGCTTTGGATGTTGTTGCCACACCGAGTGACTTCAGCTTGCGGTGCAACGCAGAGCGTTCCATGCCCACAAACGATGCCGTGCGGCTGATGTTGCCGCCAAAACGGTTGATCTGGGTCAGTAAGTATTCACGTTCAAACAATTCGCGGGCTTCGCGCAATGGCAATGTCGCCAAACCACCTGACAACACGATCCGACCTTCGTCAACGGGGCCTTCTTCTGCGGATGGCAGTTCTTTGGCGCTAATGTCGCTGCTGCCTTCGCCAAGGATCAACACGCGTTCGACAACGTTTTTCAACTGACGCACGTTGCCCGGCCATTGCATCGTTTGCAGCAATGCACGGGCGTCATCGGCCAGCGCGCGCAACGGCAGGCCCTGCGCCTTGTTCAGCATGTCGATGAAATATTCGGCCAGCAGCGGAATATCTTCGCGGCGTTCTTCAAGGCTCGGCACTGCAATCGGCACGACGTTGAGACGGTGGTAAAGCTCTTCACGGAACACACCCGCATCAATTTCAGTCGGTAGGTCTTTGTTCGTGCTAGAAATAACCCGCAGATCAACCTGGATCTTTTCAGTCCCACCGACGCGCTGGAACGTTTGATCAACTAAGACCCGCAGGATTTTAGATTGTGTCCCCAGTGGCATATCGGCGATTTCGTCGAAGTAGATGACGCCGCCATTGGCTTGTTCAAGCAGACCTTTTTCGACACCATTTGTTGGCGTCTCGCGTCCAAACAACACTTCTTCCATGCGCTCTGGTTCAACAGAGGCCGAACTAACAGTCACAAACGGTGCATCCGCACGGTTCGAATTTGTGTGGATATAGCGGGCTGCGATTTCCTTGCCTGCGCCAGCCGGACCGGTCAGCATCACGCGGCCATTGGATTTGGTGACTTTATCCAGGTTGGCTTTCAACGTCCGGAACGCCGCACTGTCACCCAGCATATCGGTCGCACCGGAATCGCCGCGCTTGAGCGCCACGTTTTCACGGCGCAGCCGGGATGTTTCCATTGCACGCCGGATGACGACAAGCAGCTGATCGATGTTGAACGGTTTCTCGATGAAATCGTATGCGCCCTGTTTGATCGCAGCGACCGCAATTTCGATATTCCCGTGACCAGAGATGATCACAACAGGCACGCCCGGATGGTCGCGCTTGACGGTCTTGAGGATATCAATCCCGTCCATGTTGCTGTCTTTGAGCCAGATATCGAGGATCATCAGCGCAGGTGTTTCCGCTTCGATCTGCGCCATGCATTCGTCCGACGTGCCCGCAAGCCGCGTTGTAAAGCCTTCGTCGATCAGGATTTCCGAGATCAGTTCCCGAATATCGCGTTCATCATCAGTGATCAGAATATCGCCCATTTTGTCCCTCATGCTGTCATTTTATTGGCCCGCACACCAATTGGTGTCACAGGCAGTGTGATGATGGCGCAGGCACCCGCGTGGGTGTGGCCGTCAAATATTGTGGCGTCCGTCAACGTGAGCGTACCGCCATGTTCTTCGATAATTTTCTTCACGATAGGCAGGCCAAGACCCGTACCCTTGTCGCGTGTCGTCACGTATGGCTCGAACAGCCGCGCCCGATCTTCGGGCAGCCCGATGCCGTTATCTTGGATGGTGATCTGGCACATGTCTTCGGCCACCATCATCATTACGCGGATTTCAGGATGCAGGATCGTAACGTTTCCTTTTTCTTGAGCGCTTTCAATCGCTTCACCCGCGTTCTTGATTAAGTTGGTCAGCGCTTGGCTGATCATTGTGCTATCAATGTCCGCCTTTACAATCTCGTCCGGTAGGTCAGAGATAATCTTAACGTCGGGCTGTCCTGCTTCCTGCAAGGTCACCGCATCGCGGACCAGTGATACAAGATCGTTTTCACGCAGTTCAGGTTCCGGCATCCGTGCGAATTTCGAAAACTCATCAACAATGCGCCGTAAGTCATTGGTTTGCCGCACAATCACGTCGGTCATCTGGTCGAGTTTGTCTTGATCTTCACCGACCTGATTCCGGAATTTACGTTTGATCCGTTCGGCAGACAGTTGGATCGGGGTCAGTGGGTTCTTGATTTCATGCGCAATACGGCGCGCCACATCGCCCCATGCCGCCAAACGCTGTGCGCTGACGAGATCTGTCACATCGTCAAAGGCCACAACGTAGCCTTCCAGATCCCCCTCTTCATTCCGGCGCGGTGCCATGCGCACAAGCAGGCTTTCCTGTTTGCCGTCGCGGATCAAATTGACTTGTTCCTGCACCACCGCGCGTTCGCCAGACACCAATTGACTGAACAGCGGATCGAATTCCGGAACAGTGACGGCGAGCGCGCCGTGTCTTTGGTCAGGGCCAACATTTAGCAGACGCTCGGCTGATTTGTTCACGAATGTAACGTCACCATCGGGACCGAGCCCGACAACGCCGGATGTAACAGAACTAAGTACGGAATCGAACAAACGACGCCGCCGTTCAGTCGCATCATTGGTTTCCAGCAATTCGTCACGCTGGCCCTTCAGCTGCGTCGTCATCTGGTTAAAGTAATGCCCCAACTGCGCAATCTCGTCGTCACCATCATCTTCGATCACGCGCACATCAAGATCACCGGCGCCGACGCGTTGTGACGCCGTGACAAGCCGCCCGACAGGACGTGACAAACGTTCGGCAAACCAAAGACCCAACCAAATGGCCGCAAGGATCAGAATGACCGCAAAGCCAAGGTACAAGAGGCCAAATTGAAACAGCCACCGACCACGTTCGTTTTCTAGCTGATCGTAAAGCGCATAGGTTTCTTTGGTTTCATCCAGCAAGGACAGAACCGATCCGTCGACTTCGCGGGTGATGTAGAGGAACCGATCAACAAAGGCCGCCAATGGGATCAGCGCACGGAATTCGTTGTTTGCCGCGTCCTCGATGATGACAATGCCTGTGTCTAAGGCTTCTTGGTATTGTTCCGCTTCCGGAGCCTCAAAATCGAAAGCGTAAGAATTTTCGTCGCGGGCAACAATTTCGCCGCCGCTGTCGATCACAAATGCCTCGGTCAGACTGCGGTCGATTTGCGATTGTACGGCCCGCAAGGCTTGGATGGTTTCGGCTTTGCTCATAAAGAACGTCGCTGCGCGTTCAGCGTTAAGGTACCGTGCCAGCCCGATGCCATCACGCGTCAATTCACTACGGTGTTCATTTTCGTAAGCCTGCGCAGTTGAAAGCGACGTGCTGACAACATTTCGCACACGGTCCGAGAACCAGCTTTCAAGGCCAAGGTTAATTGAAAGCATCGCAAAAATCGCGACCAGAACCGTCGGGATCAGCGCAAGCAGTCCAAACACACCTGTCAGCCGCAAATGCAGACGCGAACCGGCTGATTTTGCCCGTCGTGCCGCGATCATCTGTGCTACCCGCCGCAGCACCAAAACAGCGACAACAAGAATGTAGACAAGGTCGGCAAGCAGCACCAAGCGCAATGTCGGTGATGATCCGCCCTGTTCTAGCGGCCCCAACACATAAAACGTCAACGCAGCCAAAATCGGGCCAAGCAAAACCAGCCCAAGCGTGAACGCGTTTTGGACCCGCCGTCGACGAGACCAGCGACTGAGTCGCGAGAAATCAATGCCCAAAAGGGTACGCTGCACGCGCATTGCCCTGTCTTCCTACGGGGTTTCCCCCGCATTACCGCCGTTTTTATGTGGTCCTTTCCAAAAGCACTGCGCTTTTGGGGCCACGGTTATGTTGCGGTTTTACATCAACTTGCGGCGGCGTGTCACGCGAATATCGAGGTCTGTGATCTTCTTGCGCAGGGTATTTCGGTTAATTCCCAATAAATCTGCGCATTTCGCTTGGTTTCCTGCCGTGGCGTCAAGCGCGATCTCAATCAACGGACCTTCGACTTCGCGTAAGATTCGGTTGTAAAGGCCGGGTGCTGGCAACTCTCCACCGTGCAAATCGAAGTAGCGGCGGAGATGTTTGGCTACCGATCCGGACAGTTTGTCCGTGTTGTTTGCGGAAATGTGCGGCTCCATGGCAGGTTGATTCCCGAGGACCATTTCGACTTCGGTTCGCGAAATTTCTTCTTCGCTGGCAGTGAACACCAAACGTTTCACGGCATTTTCGAGCTGACGGACGTTGCCCGGCCAGCTGTAGGCACGGATCAATGTCGACGCCCCGTCGCTCAGGCGGCGCAAAGGTGCCCCTTCGCGTTCCGCGCGGTTTAAGAAATGTTCGGCGAGCAGTGGAATATCGTCCACACGTTCACGCATCGGTGGCACTGCGATGGTCACACCGCCTAACCGGTAAAACAAATCTTCGCGGAAGGAACCGCTTTCCATCAAACCGGACAGGTCGGACCGCGATGTTGCCATGATCCGTGGCGCGGTATCGCCGAGGCTGTCCAGCATTCTGACGATCTTTGCCTGTGCGACATTGTCCAGATCACTGACCTCATCGAAAAGGATCGACCCTGCCCGTGCGCGCGCAAGCACAGCACTTGGTCCGTCCATGCCTTCGAGGTCTTCGGCTGAAACCGTGACAAAAGGCAGATTCCGACGATCCGAAAAATCATGGATGGCTTTCGCGATCAGTGACTTCCCTGTCCCGCTCTCGCCTGTGATCAAGACGGGCATCGCCGTGTTCATCACGCGAGCAACAAGGCGGTAAAGCCCCTGCATCGCGGGTGTCCGTCCGACCAACGGTAGATCAGACGCTTCATCTGCGGGCGCTTCAACGCGTTGTTGTGGGACACGCCGTTTGATTTCAAGCGCACGCGCGGCCCGTTTCATCAGGTCCGGCAGATCGAAAGGTTTCGGCAGATAATCGTAGGCTTCGGCTTCGGCGGCTTGGATCGCCGTCATGATCGTGTTCTGGGCCGAAATAACGATGACCGGCAATCCGGGCCGTGCGGCTGCAATCAACGGAAGTTGTTCCAGACCATTTCCATCCGGCATGACAACATCAGAAATCACCAGATCGCCTTTGCCTTCTTCAACCCAGCGCATCAGCGTCACAAGTGACGAAGTCGCGTGCACTTTACAGCCCGCGCGGGTCAATGCCTGGGTCAGGACTGTCCGGATGGTCCGGTCATCATCAGCGACAAGTACGGTTCCGTCCATCAGCTGTCTCCCTCGTTCTCGTTTATGTTATGTTTTGATACTGGCAGCGACACGCGGAACACGGTTCGTCCGGGTACGCTGTCCACTGAAATCCAGCCGCCCTGTTCACCGACGAGCTTCGAAACCAACGCCAGACCCAGTCCGGTTCCGTTTTCACGCCCCGATACAAAGGGTTCGAAGATGTCGTTTGCGATGTCGGCAGGCAGGCCGGGTCCGTCGTCAATAATCTCAATCTGCAATGGCAGCCGCGCAGATGTTCCATCCAGTCGCGACACGCGCAGCGAAGGATCATAGAAGGTGTGCAAAGTGATCTTGCCACCTGGACCACCGGCTTGTGCGGCATTCTTGATCAGATTCAAGAGAACTTGGAGCAGCTGATCACCGTCAGCATAGGTTGACGGCAAAGAAGGGTCGTAGTCCTCGACAAACATCATGTGCGCGGCGACGCCAACTGACGCGGATTGCCGCGCCCGATCTAACACATCGTGAATATTCACCGATGCAAATTTTGGCGGCTGAAGGTTGCCGAACTGTTCGACTTGTTCCAGCAGTTTCACGATCCGACGGCTTTCTTCGACGATCAAATCGGTCATTTCCTGATCTTCGGACGATAACCCCATCGACAAAAGCTGGGCAGCCCCCGTGATACCCGCGAGCGGGTTCTTGATTTCGTGGGCCAACATTTCGGCCATGCCAATGGCTGACTTCGCGGCCTTGGACGAGTTTTCGTTCTGGACCAGACGGCTCGCGATTTCGCGTGGACTGATCATCATGATCATTGCGTCTTCTGTGCCTTGCAGCGGTGCGATCTGCACGTTGCAATGCATTGGTGCCCGCATTCCGGACCCTACATCAACGTCATTCACAAACAGCGAGGTGCGGTTGCGGCGCGCGCGGGCAAAGGCCTGCTCTAACGGCGCATTGATCATGACCTTGTCCCAAAGATTCGCGCCATTCAGCGCTTTTGCTGATAGGTTCAGAAACGTCTCAGCAGCGCCATTGCTGGCGGTGATGACGTCATCACCGTCCAACAGGATTGCCGGTACGGGCAAGGAAGCCCAAAGCGAAGTGTCGGTAATCATGCCGCTTCCTGTCCTTCTCTATCCAACGCGTCGGGCAAAAGCCGCAGTACCGCAGTTGGATCTTTTTCGGTCAGCACCGCCTTGCGCAATCCCGTCGGGGTCGCGGCATCATCCATGTACCAACCCAAATGCTTGCGGGACACTTTGCGCCCCAGCTCTGCCCCGTAGAACGTCAACATCGCCTCGTAATGCTTTGCAACGAGATCAATTAGATCGAAACCAGTCGGTGCGATCGGGCCGCTTCCACCTGCAAGTTCTGCTGAAACCTGCGCCAATTTCCACGGACGCCCCTGTGCACCGCGTCCGATCATAATGCCGTCGGCGGTCGATAGCTTCATCGCCTGCGCCCCAGTTTCCGCATCAACAATATCGCCGTTCGCGATAACTGGGATCGAAACGGCGTCTTTAATGTCTTTAATCGCAGCCCAATCCGCTGCCCCTTTGTAGAATTGGCAGCGGGTCCGACCGTGGATCGTCACTAGCTTGATCCCTGCGTCTTCCGCGCGTTTCGCGACAGATGCTGCGTTCAGATAGTCATGATCCCATCCCAGTCGCGTTTTCAACGTGACCGGCACGTCTACTGCGTTCACGACGGCCTCGATCAGCGTTAGCGCGTGATCTGGGTCTTTCAGCAAGGCTGAGCCGGAATAGCCTGTCGTGACTTTCTTCGCGGGGCACCCCATGTTGATATCGATGATTGCAGCACCGTTGTCTGCGACCATCTTGGCCGCCTCAGCCATCCATTGTGCGTCGCGCCCGGCAAGCTGAACGGCAGTGCCGTCTTGATCAAAGCCCAATTCGGCCCGTTCGCGCACGCCGGGCTTGGCTTGCACCATTTCCTGCGACGCGACCATTTCACTGACGACCCAAGACGCACCAAAGGACGCGACTAACTGCCGAAATGGCAGGTCCGTGATACCAGCGAGCGGCGCAAGAACGACAGGCGTTGATGCGGCCTGACCGTTCAGGATATTAAGGAAATCGTTACTCACAGTGTGGGTGGCCTTCGTTTTAGTCGTGATCAAAAATTAGCCGCGCGGTTCGGGGGCGACAATGCGATGCGCCCAAAAATAGTGCGCCATACACAGGTTGCACAATTTTTAATCGCAAGTAAGGCCCAATTGTTGGAATTGCGCCTTCGGCGTGCAGGTCGTACACCTTGATCTGCGAAAAGGAGACGACATGACCACCACTGCCATACTTGTAGCGGCCGGCCGCGGAACCCGTGCGGGGGGCGATATTCCTAAGCAATGGCAAAGGCTTGGCGACCGCAGTGTGGCCGATCATGCGATCACGACCTTTGCCGATCACCCTGATGTCGCCCATGTCGTGCTGGTTGTGCATCCTGATGACGCGGAAAGTGATCACTGGAATGACTTTGAAGGCCTTGTCGTGGTGCACGGCGGGGCCACGAGAAGCGAATCCGTGCAAAATGGACTGAATGCGGCACCCAGCGGAACAAAGTCCGTGTTGATCCATGATGCCGCACGCCCACATATTCGTCACGGTGTGATTGATGATGTGCTTTCAGCACTGAAAACGCATCCCGCGGCCGCGCCCGCCCTTGCCGTTACGGATACGCTTTGGCGTGGTGATGGCGGTAAAGTTGCCGGGACCGTGCCGCGCGATGATCTGTATCGTGCGCAGACCCCGCAAGGGTTTCATCTTGATGCGCTTTTGGACGCCTATGCCAAACACCCCGAAGCAACGGACGACGTGACAATCGCGCGCCTTGCAGGGCTGGACGTTGCCATCGTGAACGGCGATGAGGATAACATGAAAATCACCGGCCCGGACGATCACGCCCGCGCCGCCCGCATATTGGGGACCCAGATGGACGTCAGGCTTGGCAACGGATACGATGTGCACCGCTTTGGTGACGGAGATCATGTGTGGCTTTGCGGGGTGAAAGTCCCGCACACGCGCAGCCTACAGGGGCATTCTGACGCCGATGTTGGCATGCATGCCGTCACCGACGCGATCTATGGCGCGTTGGGGCAAGGCGATATCGGTCAGCACTTTCCACCCAGCGACCCACAATGGAAAGGTGCGGACAGCCGGATTTTCCTAGAGCACGCCGTAGCCCTTGCGCGATCGCAGGGGTTTGAGATTTCCAATATCGACTGCACATTGGTGTGCGAATACCCGAAGATCGGCCCGCACCAATCTGTAATGAAAGACAAAATGGCGGAAATCATGGGGCTTGATCCATCAAGGATCAGCGTCAAAGCCACAACATCCGAACGCCTTGGCTTTACGGGACGTTCAGAAGGGATCGCGAGCCTGGCAACAGCCGCGTTAATCAAACAATGACCAATTTGATCGCAACGTTCTTTTATATCGGGCACCTACGGCCTGCGCCCGGCACGTGGGGATCATTCGCCGCCCTGCCCGCCGCCATGGTTCTTTATGCGCTTGGCGGGCCTTGGTTGGTCGTCACTGGTGTTTTTGCATCCTACGGCTTGGGGCTTTGGGCGACGATCGAAGAAACGCGAGGCAAAGCAAATCACGACCCGTCCGAGATCGTCATTGATGAAGTTTGCGGCCAATGGATCGCACTTCTGCCTGTTCTATTTGGTGCCGCGAACAATGGCGTCGCGGTATTGGACCTTTGGCCCGGTTGGATCGCGGCATTTGTTTTGTTTCGCCTTTTTGACATCACAAAGATCGGACCAATTGGGTGGGCAGACCGCAAGGACAATGCAACCGGCGTGATGTTGGATGACGTGATAGCAGGGGTTTTCGCGGCGATTGGCGTGATGTTCCTTGCGGCACTTTATCATGTGGTCTTGGTGTGACCGTCTCTGCGACGGACGTTCTGGACCTTGCCAAGCAGCGGGGCGTGATGATCGCGACGGCTGAAAGCTGTACGGGCGGGCTGATCGCTGGCGCGTTGACGGATATTCCCGGTAGTTCCGCTGTCTTTGATCGGGGCTTTGTGACCTATAGCAATGAAGCCAAAGCGGAAATGCTGGGCGTTGATATGGCGCTGATTGAGACACACGGCGCCGTTTCACGATCTGTCGCAGAGGCGATGGCTGCCGGCGCGCTTGATAAGTCAAACGCAGCGATCACCGTGTCTGTGACAGGTGTCGCGGGACCGGGCGGGGCTGCCGCAAAGCCCGAAGGTATGGTGTGTTTCGGAATTGCGACGGCCAATGGCGTCCGGTCAGAAACCCAGCGGTTTGGGGCTATCGGGCGGCATCAAGTCCGTGCTGAAACGGTGAACCATGCGCTGAAACTTCTGCTGAACGGCATGGCCAACTTGTGATCAATGTTTAATCACCAGTGCAATATATTGCCCAATTATTAATCATTCCGCCAACTGCACAACAATTGCGCAGCACAAAACCCAGACGCTTCTTTTCCTGGCGCTCCGAATCCAGCACTGCCCCGCGTTAACGGGGAAACCCCATTACCGGAGGGATGGATATGAACGGAGCGGATACCGCTTGGATGATCGTGGCAACAGCACTGGTGCTGTTTATGACTTTGCCCGGTCTTGCCTTATTTTATGGTGGCCTTGTGCGGTCACGCAACGTGCTAAGCGTGTTTATGCATTGCTACGCCATCGCCTGTTTGATGAGCATCCTGTGGTTCGCTTTTGGCTATTCAATTGCGTTCGGCAGCGGAACCAGCGGGTATTGGGGCGGTCTGGACAAGATGTTCTTGAATGGCGTCGATCTGGAAAGCCTTTCTGGCACGTTGCCTGAGATCCTTTTCTTCGCCTTCCAGATGACATTTGCGATCATCACACCTGCGCTGATCGTTGGTGCCTATGTGGAACGGATCGGCTTTGGCTTTGTGTTGCTGTTCTCATCTTTGTGGATGCTTTTGTGCTACGCACCGGTTGTTCACTGGGTCTGGGGCGGCGGCATGCTGGCCAACGGAATGTTCTTTGAAACAGCCGTAATGGACTTCGCAGGCGGTATCGTGGTGCACGAAACAGCTGGTCTCGCAGCCTTGATTTTGGCCGTGTTCCTTGGCGCACGTAAGGTGGACAACAAACCACCCCACAATCCGGGCATGGTAATGATCGGTGCTGCGATGCTTTGGGTTGGTTGGTTCGGCTTTAACGGCGGATCACAACTGGCTGCTGATGCAGGTGCTGCTATGGCACTGACCGTGACGCATTTGTCCGCTGCTGCTGCGTCCCTGACTTGGGCGCTGTGGGAAAAGATCAAGTTCGGCAAAGCGTCATTGGTTGGTATCGTGACAGGTACAATCGCAGGTCTCGCGTCTGTGACTCCAGCATCCGGTTTCATTAACCCGATCCAAGCGCTGATCATCGGTGCCGTTGCTGGTATCCTGTGTCAGGAAGCTGTGAACCTGATCCGCAACAAGGTGAAAATCGACGATACGCTGGACGTTTTCGCGGTGCACGGTGTCGGCGGTATCTTCGGAACAATCATGATCGCGGTCTTCGGGATCGGATCATGGGCATCCCAATTGGGTGCCTTGGCGATCGTTGGCATCTTCACGACTGTTGTCACGGTTGCGCTGATCTACATCTGTAAAGCCATCACGCCGCTGCGCGTCGACGAAGAAACTGAAGTCGGTGGTCTGGATCTGGCAGTGCATGGTGAACGTGCCTACGACATCACAAGCTAATCGACCCAACAGGTCAGACGATTGGGGCGCCTTCGGGCGCCCTTTTCTGTTTTTAGGTATGGTTTTTGGCTTTAAACGACGTCAAAGATCGCGTTGGTGTCATGCGTGGCAAGCGCGTCCCACAGTGCAGATGCTTTCGTGGACCCAAGTAATGCCCCCGCTTTATCGCGCAGACGTACCTCGCGGGCTTCCAGCGTCATCGGCGTGTTGAGGTCATGGCTTTCGGTCAGGCCGCTGCCATCTTTCAGCGTCACTTGCACGCGTGCTTGCATTTCGCTCAGACTTTCATCCGCTACGACGGTCACTTTATCGCGGAATGCGACGAGCAGTGGATCGTGCGCTGTCGCATCGCTGTAGCTCGCAATGTTTGCTGTAGAAATCCCGTGGACCGCCATTGCTGCCGTATGCCGATACGAAAACTTCACCCCGAGCCCGGTGTCTGGTGACGGCTGATTGCAGACGCTCATCCAGCGTGGATGGGTGGTAATCGTCATGTCCGCGATATCATCGCCGTCGACGCGCATATCGCCTATAGCTTCTAGTGCTGCATGTAGACCATGACAGCAGGCGTGGAATTTGTGGCTAATCCGGCTGATCATCCATGGGTCTTCGTCGGTCCATGCGGCTTCATCGCGCATACCGTGGTGTGTGGCTGCAAAACTTTCCAACCCTTCAGGGTCAGACGTCATGCCCGCCTTTGCCCATGTGACCGCTTCGATTGCGGTACGCGCTGCGAGTCCTGCGTTGAGTGGTTTACCCATGGTCCCGAACTGCCCCTTCAGGCCGGATGCCATCGTCGCCGTCAATCCAAGTGCATCGTGGATTTGGGGGCGTTTGAGTTGCATCAACCGAGACAGCGCAACAGTCGCGCCAAAAGCACCCGCGGTCGCTGTTTGGTGATACCCAATTTGGTAATGATCGCGACCCAGCCATTTTCCGACGCGCACTGCGGCCTCGGACCCGACCAAAGCTGCATCCAACACACGACTTGTGCCATCCAACATTTGATCCTGCGCCATAGCCAAGACAGCGGGCATGATCACAGCTGATGTGTGACCAATGTGGTCGAAGTGCGTGTCGTCGTAGTCAAGCGCATGTCCCATTGTCCCGTTAATCAACGCGGCATTCGGGGCGGACATCGGAAAACGTCCAAAGACTTGCGCAGCCCCTTCGCCTTCGGGCTGCAACAGCTTCGCGGCAGGTTCATCCATGCCAGCTATGGCACAGGCAATCCAATCATACAGACACAAATACATCAGGCGCGACGGACCATTGCCAAGCCAGCCTTGGGCCAGCCGGATAAGTTGGTCCTGCGCGCTCATCCGTAAAGCTCTGCGGCGCGGCGTTCAAATGATCTGACAACCATGTTCATGGCTTCATTAAAGAACATTCCAGCGGCACCTTGCAACAACCGGTTCTTGAATTCGAAATCGACCTCAAATGCGACTTCGCAACCGTCGTCCAAGTCTTTGAAAGTCCAAGTGCTTTCCAGATGCTTGAAGGGCCCGTCAATATAAGCCGTGTCGATCTGTTTGCGGTCAGGCCATAGCGTGACGCGGCTGCCAAACTTTTCGCGGAACACTTTGAACGAAATGACGAGGTCCGCCAGCATGACCTGATGATCCCCTTCATCGGTGGTCGATCTGATCCGCGCCGCGGCCGTCCAAGGCAAAAACTTAGGATAATTTGCGACATCAGCGACAAGGTCATACATTTGATCTGCAGTGTACGGCAGAACTTTTGTTTCGGAATGAGCGGGCATTAGCGGCTTTCGGTCGTGTACTTCACCTGATGATGTCGTAGAGTTGGGCCGAAATTGCAAGACTTGGGGACCTCATGTCACATCGCCCTTACGTGATTGATCAGATGATCAGTGCGAAATCTATCGCGGCTCGGATTGAAGAGCTATCAACCGAAATCGAAACCGACTTCAAAGACACCGACAAGCTGGTAGTTGTCGGCCTGCTGCGTGGATCGTTTGTATTCATCGCCGATCTGGTGCGTGAATTAGACCTGCCAGTCGAGGTCGATTTCATCGAAGCATCGTCTTACGGCGACGCGATGGAAAGTAGCCGCGAGGTGCGTATTTTCAAAGATCTGCGTGGCCGGATTGAAGGGCGCGATGTACTTGTCGTTGAGGACATCATTGATACGGGTCACACCCTTCATCACGTGATGGAGTTCTTGGAGGCCAAGCACCCTGCCCGTCTGAAATCTATCGCTTTGCTCGACAAACCCGCGCGTCGCGAAGTGGATTACAAACCCAATTGGATTGGCTTTGAGATTCCGGATGAATTTGTCGTGGGCTACGGGATCGATTTTGCGCAACGCAACCGCAACTTACCCTACATCGGCAAGGTCCGCTTCACGGATGACGCTTCGTGAACCCGATGTGGCTATTGCGGGCAAAGCGGTGGGCGCAAAACCCGCCGCCTTTGTCGCGAGTCCTGTTGGTATTTGGGATCATTGCCGTCTGCGGTGTGCTTTATGCCATTGAAGCGATCTGGGGATGGCCCGACGCGCTGACGGTAACGCCGCTTCGGCGATAATCACGCCAGACACATTTTAGATTTTACGCGTTGTTAATTTCTGTTCCGGTACACCTGCTGAGGTAATTGTTCTGCCGGTGAAACATGTTTCTTCACGATCCTGCTCAAGAACTGCCCGACGACGTTATCGATGATGCGCTTGAAGCGGTGCGGCTACATCTAGGGATGGATGTAGCTTACGTGTCAGAGGCCTATCCCGACAGCGTCGTTTTCCGGCACGTGTCGGGTATCGACACAAACAATTACGTGCAGGTCGGTCGAAAAATCCCTGCAAATCATATCTTTTGCAACAAGATCGCTGTGGGTGACGTGCCTTGCGTCATCAACGATACCGCCGATATCCCACAGATTAGTGATCTCCCTTTTGTCCGCGAAGCTGATGTTGGGTCTTTTGTTGCTGTTCCGATTGGACAAAGCCGAAGCGGTTATTTCGGGATGTTCTGTTGTTACGCACATGCGCCCCGCGATGACATCAGCGAACGTGACATCGCCACGGTATCGATGTTCGCCAAACTGACAACGCGGTCGCTAAAACAACACTTTGACGCGCAACATGAGATTAATGCGCTCAAGAAACAATTGTCCCGCGTCATCCAAGATGATTCCTTATCCATCCATCTGCAGCCCATCGTGTCGCTTAGCGATGGTCGTCCAATGGCTGCTGAGGCCTTGTCCCGTTTTTCTGTTCATCCGGGACTTGGGCCGGAATGGTGGTTCGCACAGGCCCAACGCAGCGATATGCAAATCGAGCTGGAGGTGAAAGCGATCCAACTGGCGCTGACACATCTGCAAGAAATGCCAGCGAAGGCCTACCTGAGCGTGAATGCGTCACCGCTGACGGTTGCGTCCCCGCTGTTCATGGATGCGATGCAAGGCGTGCCGACCGACCGGTTATTGGTTGAACTAACCGAGCGGGAAATCATTGTCGAAACCCCGCAATTGATGCAAGCGCTGACCGTTTTGCGCGACAAACGGATCGGTATTGCGATTGATGACGTGGGCGCGGGATACGCTGGGTTGAATACAATCGTCAGCCTTAAGCCCGACGTGATCAAGCTTGACCGATCACTCGTTTCCGCGATTCACGGCTGTACTGTCAAACAATCCTTAACGAAAGCGATGGTGCATTTTGCCAATGAAATGAACGCATTTCTTGTCGCGGAGGGCGTCGAGACCGAAGCTGAACACGTTTCGCTCAAAGCGCTCGGTGTGCGCCTTGGCCAAGGTTTCCATTATGCCCGCCCCGCAGAAGCCGTGATCATCGCACGGCAAATGCGGGACTATAGTAAATCGAACCCTACTTTGCGCTCAGTTTCTTGAGCCGCGCAGCCCGCAATTGCGCAAAATCGTCACCGGCATGGTAGCTCGACCGTGTCAAAGGTGTCGCTGAAACCATCAAGAACCCTTTGCCATAGGCCGCTTTTTCGTAAGCTGCGAATTCTTCTGGTGTTACGAAACGATCAACAGCGTGGTGTTTCGGCGTAGGCTGTAGATACTGACCAATCGTCAAGAAATCGATGTCAGCGGCACGCATGTCTTCCATGACCTGCACAACAGCTTGGCGGTCTTCGCCCAAGCCGACCATGATGCCGGACTTCGTAAACATTGACGGATCAATTTCTTTGACCCGCTGCAACAAACGCAAAGAATGGAAGTAACGCGCGCCGGGCCGGACTTCTGGATACAGGCCAGGCACTGTTTCAAGGTTGTGATTGAACACATCAGGCTTCGCATCAACAACGATTTTCAAGACACTTTCGTCACAACGAATAAAGTCGGGCGTCAGGATTTCGATGGTTGTGCCGGGCGATTGACGACGCACTGCGCGGATTGTCTGTGCGAAATGTTCTGCGCCGCCGTCTTCCACATCGTCGCGGTCAACTGATGTGATGACGACGTGGTTCAACCCTAGCTTTTTCACGGCATCAGCGACCCGACCCGGTTCAAAAACATCTAGCGCCTCTGGCGGTTTGCCCGTTGCGATGTTGCAGAATGTGCAAGACCGAGTGCAAACCTCGCCCATGATCATCATGGTTGCGTGTCCTTGGCTCCAGCATTCGCCAACGTTGGGACAGCCTGCTTCTTCGCAGACTGTCACAAGTTTGTTTTCACGCATGATATCGCGGGTTTGTTTATAGCCTTCAGACGTAGGTGCCTTGACCCTGATCCAATCCGGCTTCTTCGGCTGAGGCGCATCTGCGCGCCGCTGTTTTTCCGGATGCCGTTGGGCAGGTATTTTGAGGTCACGCGTAGCCATAGGATATCCCCTTTTGTCACATGTTACCTAGTGTCATGCGGTGACAATGTCCAACAGTCCGATGCGGTTGCATGTCAGAACTGCGCGGCACGCATAGTGGCTAGCCAATCATCGGACCAAACTTGCCTTGCGTGGTTTCGTAATGCACCTTGAGACGTTGCAAGGCGATGCGCAAAACGATCTTGCCGGACCGTGCCGACCAACCGAGATTGCGTTCTGTCACTTCAAGACCTTCAAGCAGGCAGCAACACCGCAGTACCACATCGCCAAGCCCCAGACCCAAGTCCTGCATGGCAGCCTGTACGCGTTCACGCGCTTTTATCGCACCTTCCGGGATCATGCTGTCTTTTGGCACCTCAAACGTTTCCATGAAACCATCATAGGTCCGCACACCCGGACCACCAATCTGCGACAATTCAAAGTCTTCGCGTAGACGTTCGCCGGCTTTCACAAGATCGTTTGTCAAAAATGGTGATCCATCGCGGTCCTTGCGTCGCGCCAGTCCCAGAAGCGGACTTTCTGTCGCGTAGTATCGAGACCGACTGCGCATGCCGTCGGTTTCTTTCGGGAACGTCCAGCCGTCCAGATCAGGATCAAAAGTACCGCGCTGTTCTGCAAACCCATGCGCTTTGTTTTCGTCTGCTGCCGTCAGGCGTCGCAATGCAGCGCGCCCGGAATTGGTGATGAAGTACCGTCGAATGCGGCTGCCATCATCTGGACAATTGATCCATCCCTTCAATGCCATTGCCTGCGCAATTTCGCGGTCCACAATGGCGGTGCGTAAGCTTTCGCCTTCGTCATTCTCGCGGGCGACAACGGCCGTTTCCATTTCGCGAGCGACCGCCAAAACAGCGCGAGGTTCACACATACGCCGCAGGATACGTTTTGCTTCGCTGTCGATACGTTCTTGCGTCAGCGCTTGATCAAATCCACCGGACATTTTCATCTGTTTGGTCTCTTGTTTTACATTTTTTCCGTCTGTTTGTTCTGCAAGCGATTTAAGCGCCGCGTCGATCAACGGGTCGTCCCGTCGCCCTTCGAAACGGCGGACTTGTCGCAGAATTGTGGATGGATGGCAGTCAGTGGCCCGAGCAAGGGCGCGTATGGAAAGCCCGTCTTCTGTATGTGCTAGGTAATGTCGGGCGGCTGTTGGCACCCACTTTGGTAAGTTGCGACACGATTCAACATTCGTCATGTTACGCATTCGTTTCCCTTCCCACACTTCGCTTGCTTCGCCAAAAGAACAGGCGGAATCCCCAAGCGTACAACTTAAACGTGTATTGTTACTCAATGGTTAATAGTTTGTTCACACCACAACCATTGTTTCGAAAAGGTAAAACTTTCTGAGACCATCGTTCTACAAAAACCACGATTGCGCAACACCCTATGATGTCATGCGAAGACAATCTGGACCTGTTGAAATTAATATCAAGTAAGGACCAGAAAATGAAAGACATTAATAGCTACATCAATGACTTAAGGCGCCCCAAACTATTGGTCCACGCAGCGCGTCACGGTCTGGCCGGATACGATAGACCGACACATCTGGCCCGATACATGCCGATCGATCCGGTACCGGGGCCCGGTGTTGCATTAATGAAATTGTTCGATTTGGAACGAGAAATGAATGATACGCGCTTGGCAAAGACGGGCACATACATGCCGTCTCGCCATATCGATATCCTTGTCGCGATCATGTCTGAATCGCAACTGTTGCGTGCGACAAGCCAGCCGCGGCTGGTGTTTGGCTAGGCCGCAGGTCAGGAAAATGCGTCTGGCATCGACGCCTTTTTAGCCGCGACGTAGGCGCGCAAATTCGCTTCGATTTCGGGATCAAGTGCCGGCTGTTGGTAAGTATCCAGCATCTTTTTGACACGCGCAGTTGCGAGCGTTTGGGTGTCTCGTGCGCCTTCTTCGTCCCACGTCTCAAACGGTTTGTAGTCCAATAGATCGGACCGCCAGAACGCGTCTTTGAAGTTGGCTTGCGTATGTTCACAACCAAGGTAGTGACCACCCGGCCCAACCTCTGCGATGGCCCCCATGGCTTGACCGTTGTCTGACATATCCACGCCCTTCGCAAAGTGATGCAATGTGCCCAGTTGATCCGCGTCCATCACGAATTTTTCGAATGACGCGACAAGTCCGCCTTCAAGCCAACCGCAAGAATGCAGCATGAAGTTTACACCGGACAACAAGCCCATTTGTAGGCTGTTTGCAGTCTCGTATGCCGCCTGCGCATCCGGCAGTTTCGATCCGCAGAACGATCCCGCTGACCGGTATGGTAAGCCTAAGCGCCGTGCCAATTGCCCTGCCCCATATGTGATATGTGACGCCTCTGGTGTTCCGAATGTCGGTGCGCCAGAGTTCATATCAATAGACGTCACAAATGTCCCCATGATCACGGGCGCGCCCGGCCGTATGATTTGGGAATATGCGACGCCGGCCAGTACCTCGGCCAAGACTTGCGTTAATGTCCCAGCAATCGAAACCGGTGCCATTGCCCCGCCGACAATGAACGGGCTGATGATGCTGGCTTGGTTGTTCTTGGCAAAAACCTCTAGCGCGCCCATCATGATGCTGTCGAATGTCAGGGGCGAGTTGATATTAATCAGCGACGTCATCACTGTGTTGTTCTGAACAAAATCTTCGCCGAACAGAATGTTACACATGTCCACCGAATCTTGCGCCCGCGATGGTTCGGTGACGGACCCCATAAATGGCTTATCGCTATAGACCATATGGGCCAGCAACATATCGAGGTGGCGCTTGTTCACGGCGACATCTGTCGGTTCGCAAACCGTCCCGCCGGAATGGTGCAGCCATTTGGACATGTAGCCCAACTTCACGAACTTTTCGAAATCATCCATAGTGGCGTAGCGACGCCCGCCTTCGGCGTCCCGTACAAACGGAGGTCCATAAACAGGTGCCAGAACAAGGTTCTTGCCACCGATCTCGACATTGCGTTCAGGATTGCGAGCGCATTGCGTAAATTGGCTTGGGGCTGTTGCGCATAGTTTACGGGCCAGACCACGTGGAATCCGCACGCGTTCGCCTTCAACTGTAGCCCCGACGGATTTCCACCGCTCAAGCGCTTCGGGGTTATCGACAAAGTTCACGCCAATTTCGGCCAGTACCGTTTCAGCGTTGGCTTCGATCACATCCAGCGCTTCTTCGGTCAGTACTTCGTAGTTGGGTACATTGCGTTCAATATATTTGGCAGTCTCGACGCTCACCGCAGTCCGTGCGGCGCGACGGGCGGCACCCCCGCCTCCTCTGGCGCGGCGTGTTGGGGCTGCTGGGGCTGTGGTGTCAGACATAACGGCATCCTTAAGACTTTTGTGTTGGCCCCGTGATACCGATCTGACCGTTCAATCCCTGACGTTTTTGCGTCCTATAAAGGGCAAAACCGACATTTTGGTCAGAAGACTTTAAAGCTTGCGACAAATGGCAGGTGATCCGACACCTCATCTTTGAACCGCTCTCGGCCCATGTCCATTGTCCAATGCATCGGAAACAGGCGTAAAGAACCGCGCACGTAGTCTTTGGAATACGCCCGAGAAACAGCGAACCCGTCCAACAGATTCGCGCGTCCTTTGTCCAGAATGTGACTAAAGCGGTCCTGAAGGTCCCAGCACGAAACAAAATCCATCACGTCATCACCACCGAGATGATGGAAATTGCTGACGTCTTGACCGGGAATCATGTTGAAATCGCCCATCAAGAGGATGGTGTCGCGCTTGTATCCGGGAGTGTCGCGCAGATCATCAATCCACTTCCCGATGACCTTGCACTGACTATCACGCAATCTTTGATCCGCTTTGTCGCGTCCGGCTTTCAGGTGAACACCGATGAGGGTGGCGGCGAATTTGCCGATTTTGACATCAATCGCAACAGCACGCCGTCCGCGGGCGTAATCCCCTTGGGACCCGTCAATCATACGCAAATGGCTGACGTCTACGCCTTTCTTGAAAAGAAATCCGGTGTGCAGATTGCCCGGTTGTTCGATGATCGCGACGTCGTATTCGATACCATATTGCGCGATTTCGGCGGCGAGTGCGTAGATATGACTGACCGGATTGACCTCGACCAATGTCACCAGTTCCGCATCCAGTAACGCCAAGCCTAAGGCTTGTTGTTTCATTCGTGGTTCTTTGATCCCGCCAAACCCCGCGAGGTTCCAGACTGCGACGCGTGCCAAAGCATGTTGAAAGACTTGCATGGGTTCATCCTCCGATGGGGCAATCATACCCGAAAATACTTTGGTCGTTAGTCAGGGTTTCCACACTGCCCCTTGCGCAAAGGCCCGCGTGGTTTTACGAGACGATCATGGAAAATATGCATCATGAACGCCTGCTGATCATTGATTTCGGTAGCCAAGTCACCCAGCTGATTG
This sequence comes from Yoonia sp. D2-7, assembly GCF_055809435.1. Lineage (NCBI taxonomy): Bacteria > Pseudomonadati > Pseudomonadota > Alphaproteobacteria > Rhodobacterales > Paracoccaceae > Yoonia > Yoonia sp. D2-7. Next base: position 1,961,046 of record NZ_CM147912.1, read on the forward strand.
CCCGCCGCCTCCGCGAGCTGAATGTCTACTGCGAAATCCACCCTTACCAGAACGTCGATGATGCGTTTTTGGCCGCATTCGAACCAAAGGCCGTGATCTTGTCCGGCGGACCGGATTCAGTGACCCGCGAAGGATCGCCGCGCGCACCGGAAAGCCTTTGGGGTATGGGCCTGCCCGTTCTTGGGATTTGCTACGGTCAGCAGACGATGATGACGCAATTGGGCGGCAAAGTCGAAAGCGGTCACGGCACCGCAGAGTTTGGACGCGCCTTTGTGACGCCCGAAGGTAAGTTATCGTTGTTGGACGGTTGGTTTGCAGCTGACAAAGAACAAGTTTGGATGAGCCACGGCGATCATGTCTCTGAAATTGCACCCGGATTTGCGGTTTATGGCACGTCGCCAAATGCACCGTTCGCGGTGACCGCAGATGTGGCCCGCAATTTCTATGCGGTCCAGTTCCATCCAGAAGTTCACCACACGCCGAATGGTGCCAAGTTGTACGAAAACTTCGTCCGCATCGCAGGTTTCACGGGCGATTGGACGATGGGCGCATACCGCGAACAGGCCATCGCTGCGATCCGCGAACAGGTTGGCGACAAGCAGGTAATCTGTGGTTTGTCCGGTGGCGTCGATTCGTCGGTGGCTGCCGTATTGATCCACGAAGCGATTGGCGATCAGCTGACCTGTGTGTTCGTTGACCACGGGTTGCTGCGCCAAGGTGAAGCTGAAGAAGTCGTCACCATGTTCCGTGACCACTACAATATGCCGTTGATCCATGCCGACGAGCAGGAATTGTTCTTGGGCGAGCTTGACGGTCAATCCGACCCCGAAACCAAGCGCAAGATCATTGGTAAGCTGTTCATTGACGTATTCCAGAAGTACGCAAATGGTATCGAAGGCGCAGAGTTCCTCGCGCAGGGTACATTGTACCCAGACGTGATTGAATCCGTTTCGTTTTCTGGTGGCCCGTCAGTGACGATCAAAAGCCACCACAACGTTGGCGGCCTGCCCGAAAAGATGGGTCTGAAACTGGTCGAACCACTGCGCGAATTGTTCAAAGACGAAGTGCGTGCGCTAGGTCGCGAGCTTGGTTTGCCTGCGTCGTTCATCGGTCGCCACCCGTTCCCCGGACCGGGTCTTGCGATCCGCTGTCCCGGTGAGATTACCCGCGAAAAGCTGGAAATCCTCCGCAAAGCCGATGCGGTCTATATCGACCAAATCCGTAAACACGGTTTGTACGACGATATCTGGCAGGCGTTTGTCGCCATTCTTCCTGTTCGTACCGTAGGTGTGATGGGTGATGGCCGGACTTATGATTTCGCCTGCGCGCTTCGTGCTGTGACATCGGTGGACGGTATGACAGCCGATTACTATCCGTTCAGCCACGAATTCTTGGGTGAAACTGCGACGCGGATCATCAACGAAGTCCAAGGCATCAACCGTGTGACTTACGACATCACATCGAAACCTCCGGGAACGATTGAGTGGGAGTAATCAGGCGCTTACGGCCTGATATTCATCCTTTATAGGCGCGGAGCAACAGCTCTGCGCCGAATTCACCGGCCGCACAATCCTGCAAAGTTTTGGCCGCTTGGCCCCGCAGGAACCACGCGTTGCGACCGTCCAATCCAATCGCCACCTGCGGCCCGACACGAAGCGGATCACGCCCCCAATGGGTGCCGGTGAAAGGTTCCGCGTTAAACCAATCGGTCAAAGAGGCACCTTGTTGCCCTGCCCGCGTCATCAAAAAACCAGCGATACATTCGACCTGACTGGCAACATACCCACGTAGGGTCGGCTCTTCGGCGCGGCGTGCTCTGATCTCGCGAAGCGCTATGTCTGCAATCCCGTGCTGAACCTGTACCGCGTGCCCTATTACGTGGGCGACCAAATAAGGTGCTTCCGGCCGCGACGCTGCGGTTTCGCTCAGCAAAACAACGTTGCGGGTCGTACAATATGCGACGTCTTGGTTCACGTGACTATCTGCGCCACATGCGCCTTCGATCCGCGCGACACGTTCTAGCCGCGGCATTCTGTCAAAGCTATTCGCCGCAGCCTGCATCACGTCGTCCACGGCATCCGCCGATGCGGCAGTTCCGAACATCAAAATTGGTAGCAACCATCGCAACATCTGACGTTTCCTTTTGCTTTACTTGAGATACCGTAGCGGTGTTCGGGGACAAAGGTCCACGCAGTCGTGTGAAGGATTATCAGACATGTCAGCCACGCTTCGCGCCGCATTTTGGATGATCGGGTCCATCGTGTCGTTCACTTTGATGGCCGTCGCTGGCCGTGAAGTCAGCAATAGCTTGGATACGTTTGAGATCATGTTCTTCCGCAGCCTGACCGGACTTTGCATTATGGTCGTCGTGATCACGGCAACGGGCGCTTGGTCAAACATCACCACTAAACACTGGAAGCTGCACGGCGTCCGAAACCTCGCCCATTTTACCGGACAAAACCTGTGGTTCTATGCCATCACAGTCCTACCGCTGGCCCAAGTCTTCGCGTTTGAATTCACCACACCGATCTGGGTGATTCTCTTGTCGCCGCTCCTTCTCGGCGAACGAATCACACGCGTTGGGATCGCTGCAGCGGTATTAGGCTTTTTTGGCGTTTTGATCGTCGCCCGTCCCGACCCAACGGAAATAAGTCCAGGTTTGGTGGCCGCCGCAAGTTGCGCGATTGCATTTGCGCTGACGGCGATCCTCACGCGAAAGCTGACCCAAACCGAAACCATTGTGACAATTCTGTTTTACCTGACGGTCACACAATTGGTGTTTGGCCTGATCAGCGCGGGCTTCGATGGAGACATCGCAATCCCGAAAGGAATCGCTGTCTTTTGGGTCGTTGGGATAGGCTGCGCAGGGCTTTTGGCGCACTTCTGCCTAACAACGGCCCTATCGCTCGCGCCCGCAAACATCGTTATGCCGATCGATTTCGCGCGGCTGCCCACGATCGCGATTGTGGGCATGGTTCTGTATCGTGAAACCATCGACATCTGGGTGTTTGTCGGGGCGATCATCATTTTTGGGGCGAACTATATGAACATCACGCTACAAAACCGAAATCGGACAGCTAGTGCTTAATTGCACCGATTTCACGGCTGGAAATCTCTGACGCGGCGTCATTAATTGACGCATGCGGCATTACGTCCCTAGGCTGACTTAGGGAGACACTTTCATGACAGGGACGGAGACATGAAGAATACACTTAAATTGACAGCGGCTTTGATGCTGACAACCACAGCAGCAACTGCCGGTGGTATCGAGCGCGGCGGCAACAACTATTCAGTATTGTTTGAGGAAGGCAACTACGTTGCTTTGTCATTCTCATCAGTACGTCCAGACGTATCTGGCGATTACCCTGCCACTTTGGGCGGCGGTTCCACGGACAACATGTCTGAAGACTACACCAACCTTGGTGTGGCGCTGAAATATGAACTCAATGAGCAGTTCGATGTGGGCCTGTTCTTGAACCAGCCATATGGTGCAAACGCAGACTACACAGCTGGCGCATATACTGGTCTGGGTGCTGATTGGGATAGTAACCAAGTTGCCTTGGTTCTGAAGTATCAGGCAACGCCAAATATCTCCGTCTACGGGGGTGTTCGCAGCGTCGAATCCGAAGCTAACATCGCAATTCCAGATGCATTGGTCCGTGGTGGTCTTGCCGCTGCAGCTGCTGCCGGAAACGCGCAAGCGGGCGCTTTGGCTGCTGGGGCCCCTGCTGGAACACTTGGTTATACTGCTGAAACAGATGCGAACCGTGAAACAAGCTATATTGTTGGTGCTGCATATGAGCGTCCAGAAATCGCACTGCGCGTCGCACTGACATATGAAACAGGTTACACGCACACATTCGCTGGAACAGAATCCGTTCCAGCCGTGCCAACTGTCAGCGGTACATCTGATTTCGAAATCGAGATGCCGCAATCTGTGACACTTGATTTCCAATCCGGCGTTGCTGCCGACACATTGGTCTTCGGTTCGATCCGTTGGGCTGAATGGTCTGTTTGGGAAGTACGCCCGAATGGTTACGAAGCATTGACTGGTGGCGGTCGCGTTACTGGTATCGACGACGACGTGACAACTCTGCGTTTGGGTGTTGGTCGTAAGATCAATGATGATCTGTCAGTATTTGCACGCGTCACATACGAAGACGGCAACGGCGGTGAAGCCTCCCGTTTGTCACCAACAGACGGTTCAACCGCATTTGGTTTCGGTGGGTCGTACACGTACAACAACGTCAAATTCACTGGCGGTCTTGAGTATGTCAAATTGGGTGACGCAACGGACGCATCCGGTGTTGAATTCGCTGACAACTCTGCAATCGCAGTGGGTCTGACAGTCGGCTATCAGTTCTAAGAACACCGACGATTAGAAACAATGGCCCCGTCGCATCACGCGGCGGGGCTTTTTCGTGGGCGTTCCGCATCTTTCGGGTTGCGTAGAAAGACCCACGCTTCCCATATGTTGGCATGATCAAACAACAAACCATGTCCGCGCGTGCCTGGATTGAACTTTGTCTGCTGTCGCTTATCTGGGGCGCATCATTTCTTTCCATCCGCATCGCGCTTGATGAAATAGGCCCTTTGACTGCTGTGGCGCACCGCACAGTTTGGGCAATGCTGGTCTTATGGATTGTTGTCTATTTCAAAGGATTTACAGTTCCTCGGGATCCACGCGTTTGGTTTGCATTCCTGGTTATGGGGCTGTTCAACAATGTGATTCCGTTTTCATTGATGGCGTGGGGCCAGTTGCATATCGAAACTGGACTGACGTCGATCCTGAATGCCGCGACTGCCGTTTTTGGAGTGCTAGCGGCGTCTATGTTCTTTTCAGATGAAAAACTAACTCTCAGACGAGGGATCGGCGTGACTGTTGGCTTCTTTGGCGTCGCAACTGCGATTGGCTTCGACGCCTTTTTGTCGTTTGACCTTAGGTCGCTTGGCCAGCTTGCGGTTATCGGCGGCACGATCAGTTATGCCCTAGCCGGTGTTTGGGCCAAGAAACGGTTGGTTGGGCTATCACCCCATGTAGCGGCCGCAGGCATGTTAACCGGATCGAGCGTCATCATATTGCCAATTGCGTTGATCTACGAAGGGCCGATACGCTTTGATCTGCAACCTGTCACTTGGGCTGCAATCGGGTATTACGCGTTGATCGCCACGGCATTGGCGTATCTGTTGTATTACAGGGTCCTGAAGATGGCCGGCGCCGGCAACCTGATGCTTTGTACGTTATTGGTAGCCCCGGTTGCCATCATTTTAGGAGCGATCGTTCTAGGTGAAGAACTGCCGATAAGGTCATATTTTGGCTTTGTAATTCTGGCTGCAGGCCTGATCATTCTAGATGGTCGTCTATTGCAACACGGCAAGGACCGAACGGGCTGCCCGTAGTCCGGGAGCTTCGCCGCCTTGTCCTAGCCGTTCCATGGTCAACTGCATGGCATCTAGCTGTGCGGACGGATCATCAAGAACTTTTAGAAGCGCCGCCGCCATCTGATTTGGCTGACAGGCTTTGCCAACAAACTCCGGTACGACCCGCGTGTCGGACACTAGGTTGACCAATGTGACCGTGTCGACCTTCAGCATCCGCCCGATAATGATCCGCGATAACCACGCCATGTCGTAACCGATGACCATAGGCGTCTGATTGGCCGCCAGTTCTAACGATACGGTGCCTGATGCCGCCAATGCAACGTCTGCCGCACGGAATGCAGCGCGTTTCGTCGCTGTCGCTTGGGCTGGGATCAAAAGCGGGGTCACTGGCCAGCTCTGCGTCAGTTCGCGCACCAATGTCGTTACAGGCGCCGCACAAGGAACCACCACCGTCGCGTCGGGATGCACTTGCGCCACCTGCCCCAATGTTTCGCCGAAGCGTTCGGCGAGGCGTGTCACTTCACCCTTCCGCGACCCCGGCAATGCAAGGATCAACGGTCCGGTGACATCGTGTTTGTCGCGAAATGCGCGCGCTTCGGCATCAGTGGCAATTTGCTCCGCCACAACCGGATGCCCAACAAAATCGCAAGTCATGCCAGCGGCTTGCATCAGCGGCGGTTCAAACGGAAATAAAGCGAGAACATGGTCAATGTGATGGGCCATCTTGGCCGCACGGCCTGACCGCCATGCCCACACGGTCGGTGCCACGTAGTGGATCGTTGGGATGTTCGTCGCGGCCTTCACTAGCTTTGCCACGCGCAGGCAAAAATCAGGACTGTCGATCGTGATCAGAACATCGGGTTTCGTGTCGATCACGGCCTGTGCCATTTGATGAACACGTGCTTTCAAAACTTTGTATTTCGGCAGTATTTCGGCCAAGCCCATGACGCTGAGTTCTTCCATCCCGAAACGGCTTTGCAAGCCCTGCGCCTGCATCAAGTCACCACCAACCCCGTCGAAACTGACATCCGTCAAGCTGTCCAAGCCCGCCATCAACGCGCCACCTAACTTATCGCCTGATACCTCGCCCGCGATGATAAAGACCTTCATGCCGCCCCCTTAGGACGCACCCAAAGAAACATGCCATGTAGATCGAGCGTTTCCACAACACTTGGCAAATCGACCACCATCACACCGCCCGCTTCAATCACGATCCCTGCAAGTCCTGCTTCTGCCGCACCTTTGACGGTTTCGAAACCAATGACTGGCAAATCTGCACGCCGATCTTGGTCTGGTTTCGGGGCTTTGAAAAGGATGCCATCGTCGGCCGTCACGGCTTCGGGCGGCGTGCCTTTTATCTTGTCCAGTATGAGCTTAACAGCCTCCCCGACATAATCTGTGAGATCGTCAAAGAGGCCAGCGGGTTCATCATCGTCGCGGTATTCCTCATGAAATTTCGCCAGCATCGCATCTGTGCCATCGGCGTCTTCTTTTGCCGCGACTTGCCCCATCCGAATGATGCAGGCTTGTCCGATGTCCCCTTGGCCCATGGTCGCGACAGTCGCCTGACCGACCATTGCGTCGGCTTTGTGCCAGTCAGACGGCTGAACCTGCGTGGGAACGCCTTCAGACGGCAACAGATCAGGTGCAATGTCATGTGCGGCGACAATCGTGAACCCATGTTCTTCGAAGATCGCAATGACTTCGCGCAATGCTCCGTCATCGCCTTTTGCGATTGCCGCTTGAATACGTGGCACCAATGGCATGGTCGCGGCATCGACGGCAGACGGATCAACAGGTGGCCTTTTGATCGCGCCTGCCATGCAAATCTTTGTGATGCCACGCTCATGCAAAGCCTGAAGAAAACTCCCTAAGTGTTCGATGCGAAACGATATATCGGTGTCGATAGATGAGGTGAATCCATCCAATGCACAGACCAAAACAGGTTCCTGTACACGATGCAAAATCGCAGCCGGCAAATCACCCGTTCCTGCAATCAGCGCGATCATTACTTCGGCGTCAGAAAGCCGCGGTCGCTGGTGCCAAGGATAAAGCGGACCATATCCTGCACAAAAGCGCTGTCGCTTTCCTCTTTCAGCTTTTCGGCGCGATCGTGGAACGTGCCTTCGCCGTCTTTGAGCATCTGGAACGCCGCGCGGAGTGCCGTGATGTCGCCGCGGGCCACGCCTTTGCGTTTCAGGCCAACAAGGTTCAACCCATCCAATTCGCCGCGCTGCCCCATCACAAGCCCATGCGGAATAACGTCAGACGTGACCATCGACAAAGCCCCGATAATCGCACCTCTGCCGATCCGGACAAACTGGTGAACGCCGCAAAGCCCGCCGACAATCACATCGTCTTCGAGCACGCAGTGGCCTGCAATCGCGCTGTTATTCACCACGATGACACGGTTTCCGATCTGCGCGTCATGCGCGACGTGGCAGCCTGCCATGAACAGGTTGTCATCTCCCACTTGCGTCATGCCACCGCCACCCGTGGTGCCAGTATTCATGGTGACATGTTCGCGAATACGGTTCCGTGCCCCAATGCGCAGTTTCGTTTTTTCGCCGTCGAACTTCAAATCCTGTGGGATCTCGCCAAGTACCGCAAACGAAAACACAGTTGTTTCATCGCCAATATGCGTATCGCCATCGACAACAACATGGCTTTTCAGCGTAACACCGCGCCCGAGCACAACGTCGGGTCCAACAACGCAAAACGGTCCAATCTCGCAATCAGGCCCAATGCTGGCACCTTCGGCGATCACAGCACTGGGATGAATACCGGCCATTAGCCTTGCATGTCCATCATCGCGGTAAATTCAGCCTCAGCTGCCATTTCACCATCAACAGTTGCCACGCCTTTGAATTTCCAGACTTTCCCGCCCGCCTTGCCGCGTGTTGTTTCGATCTTCATTTCAAGAATATCGCCGGGAATGACTTTGCGGCGGAACTTACAACCATCGATGCCCATGAAGTACACCAGCAAATTGCCTTCGGTCAGGCCCATGGTCGTGCCGACCATCACTGCGGCTGTCTGCGCCATCGCCTCAACAATCGTCACACCAGGCATAATCGGTGTGCCCGGGAAATGGCCCTGAAAATGCGGCTCGTTCATCGTGACGTTCTTGATGCCAACAGCAGAAGACGTCCCGTCGATGTCACGCACCTTATCAACCAACAAGAACGGATACCGGTGCGGTAGAATAGCCTGAATCAGGTGAATATCGGCAAATGTTGGTGTCTCGGACATCGGGAACTCTTTCTTGGTCTTTTGGGCCGCACGACTTGCACCACCCACTGCTTTAGACTTGTTTACCTAGTCACTCAGATTGCGGCAAGTCGTCTTGCGGCAATGGCAGCTCTAGAGCGTCATCAGCAATAATCGGCGCCACCTCTGGCAGGCTGTCTGTTTCGTCGATCGGTCGCAAGGCTGGTCGTTCGCTTGGATCACGTGAACCGTCGCCGAGGGTTGTATCAATCAAGCTTACCGCATCTTCCGTCGCGTTTGCGCTGCCGATCGCCTGAATGACAGCGCGGCGATCCATAGACACCACCGCCCCACGTTCCAACATCAACGCCAAAATGATCGGGCGAATCCGTTCGAGAAATTGCGACCGTTCCGTATCACGCAATTGGACCAACTTGGCCTGTTCAGCCTCACGGTCCAATCGGACCGCCTGTGCGCGTTCGTTGAACGCCCGCGCTTCATCACGAAATGCGGCAGGGTCCATCGTGGCCCGCGCTTCAGTCAGCGCTGTTTCTTCGGCCAAAAGTTCAGCGGCGATACGGTCATTGTCCGCCTGTACACGTGCCCGTTCTTCAGACACCATCTCAGCAATGCGCTGACCATACAGCGTTTCAACAAAAATCCGTTCAAAGTCGACGACCATGATGGGCGACGGCAATACGACCGTCTGATCTTGAGCCATCGCAGGCGAACCAAGGAACGCCGCGATGGTGAAAGAACAGATGCGCACAAATCGCAGCATTAGAAGTTTGTCGAAATAGTCACGTCGAACGATTTCGTCTCGTCTTCAGTTTGTGCATCAAGTGCTTCTGTAAAGTTGAAGCGCAGCGGGCCGATTGGCGTTGTCCAGAAGATCGTCGCACCAACAACTGTCCGCGCCGTGTAGTCGTTGTACAGAACATCAGCGTCAAAGGTATTGCCAACGTCCCAGACTGACCCGTGATCGACGAACAAACCGCCTGAGATCCCGTATTCTTCTGGCAAACCAAGCGGGAATTCCGCCTCCAGACGCGCGACCGCGAATTTGTTACCGCCCAATGCGTCACCGGTATCCGCGTCACGTGGGCCGATACCGCCGGCATCAAAACCACGCATCAATCGCGAACCAAGGAAGAAACGGTCTGTGACACGGCTGTTGTTGTTCGCGTAGTCCAAGCTACCGCCTTCGATCGTGGCCCGCAGTGTCAGTTCTTCGCTCAGAACCTTTGTCTCCACAGCAGCCAGTGCAGTCGTCTGGATATAATCCGCGTCGCCAATCCCAAATTCCTGACCAAAGCGGAACACGAAACTTGTCAGCGGATCGATCCCGCCGCGACGGCTGTCGTAGCTGTATGTGTAACCCAAGGAATTCGTGGAGATGGCGCCAGAAGCCGCCTCTTCTTGGATGACCTGACTGACGGTATCGGATACGTCCGTCAAATCTTCGTAGCTGAACGCATAGAATGTTGTCAGACGACCATTGTCGCTGACCGGGAAGTTCAACGATGGTCTTAGCGTGAACCGTTCCGTATCAAAGTTTGCGTTTTCGTTGTCGGTCGTCTGGTAATCGATCCCGATCCCGGCACGCAAATCACGCCCCAAGAAGTTTGGTTCGGAGAAGTCAAAGTTGAAGACACGGTTTGTCTCAGCTGTTGAAATTTGGAAATCCAAACGCTGACCGCGACCGAGGAAGTTTTGCTGTTTGTAGCTGGCCAAAAGCCCGAGACCGACGTCCGTGTTAAAATTGGCACCAAAGGACAACGAACCTGTCGGCCCTTCTTCAACGTCCACGTCTACGATCACCTGACTTGCAGACGACCCTTCGCGCGCATTCACGGCAGCATTCTGGAAGAAACCCAAGGCGCGGATACGTTCTGCGGCTTCGCGGACTTCACGCGGGTTAAATGGATCGCCTTCGACCACGCGGAACTGGTTGCGTATCACGCGATCCAACGTCGTGGAATTCCCTTCGATGTCGATGCGTTCGACAAAGATGCGTTCCCCACGCACAAGCGCGAATTCGACGTTCAGGCGCAGATTGCGGTCGTCGCGGGTAATACGCGGTTCGACCTGCAAGAAGTTGATACCCATGCGCGTCGCCAAAAGCTCTAACCGCGAAATATCGCTGTCGAGCATTTCTGGGGAATAAGTGGCACCAGACCGCGTTTTCAGTGCATTGCGGAAGACGGCGGCATCGGCCTCAGGGATTGCGCTACTGACGGACACGTCACCAAATTTGAACTGCTGCCCTTCTTGTACGTTAAACGTCACAAGATATGCGTCGCGTTCACGTGTCAGCGCCACATCAACATTCTGGACGCGGAAATCTGCGTAGCCGCGCGATTGGTAGAAATCAGTCAGGACACGGCGGTCAACCGCAATCCGGTCAGCCGCAAAAGTATCGCGTGAAATAACGCTGCGCAGGATACCCGCCTGTTTCGTTTCAAGCACACGGCGCAAACGGCCTTCCGAGTAAGTACGGTTCCCAACGAACGAAATGCGTTCGACTTCGGTCAGGCCTGCTTCGACAACTTCGAACACCAAATCAACGCGGTTATCGGACAGCGGAATGATGCGCGGTGTCACCACGGCATTGATCCGACCAAGACTTGCGTACACTTCGGTAATTGCTGCGGTATCGGCTTCTGCTTGCGTTGGCGTGTAGACGCGACGCGGTTCGGACCGCACCACCTCAAGCAGCTGCGCATCGCGGACTTGGCTGTTGCCTTCAATGTTGATGCGGTTGACTGTCGGGAATTCAACGACGTCAATGACAAGTGTGTTGCCCTGCGTGCGCACATTCACTTCTGAAAACAGGCCAGATCCGCGAATACGTTGGCTGGCATCGTTCACTGTCGCCGCAGTCACCTGTTCGCCCCGCGCGATTCCCGCAAAAGTCAGAATGGTTCCGTCGGCGACTCGTTGGTTGCCGCTGATTGTCACAGCATTGAATGCAAAGTTTTGCGCAAGAGCCGGATCAGCTACGCCACTGAACGCCCCAACTAAACCAACAATCGCGACAGTCCGCATAAAAGAGTTAAAACGCCCAGAGGCATACCGCGATTTGAGGTGCATTCGATCGTCCGCTTTGACTGTGTTTATTGCCCGAAGGCGTACCCTGTCCGAACAGGGTTGTCAAAAGCACAAAACGCACCCGTTGGGGTGCGTTCGATCATCGTCCACATCATTTGGTGAATGAATTAGCCAAGCATAATGTAGGCGCCAGCATACAGCGACCCAATCACTGTCGCGGTCGTCAAAATACGATCCCAGTTGAGTTCAACAAGAAGGGAAACGCTTTTGTAGCCTTGTGCAATCGTCTGCATTGGTCACTCCTGTGCATTGCTGAGCACACTGTGACCGCGAATTAAGGCAACATCTGGGCAGCCCTGTGACCGATCAAGGGCAAAGGATCAGATCATTCAGCAATGCAAAGATCATCAGTGTCGCAATGATAGCCAGCCCACCGGACATCAGAACGCGCAATGCAAATTCGGACGGTTTCCGGCGTGTGACGGCCTCGTAGGCATGGAAAACAAGGTGCCCGCCGTCCAATACGGGAATCGGGAACAGGTTCAAAAGACCCACGGCGGCGGACAGAATGCCGATAAAGAGCACAAAGCTCCCTGCCCCTTGCTGTGCCATAGAACCGGACGTTTGCGCGATCCCTACGGGTCCCGACAAGTTACAGCTGGAAATTGCGCCCGTCATAAGATGCCATAATCCTGACAACGACGTTGTAATCCGCCACCACAACTGCTGGGTTCCGGATTTCAAAGCGGTCCACAGCCCGACAGAATCGCGTTCTGCTTCGAAGAAGATGCCACCGTTGATGCCGATCAAGAACCGTTGTTCGAACCCGCCTTCGGGCAATGGCAGATCGACCGCGCGTGCAGCCATGGACAGCGTCAGCGTTTCGTCGCCACGCAGGACCGTCAATTCCAGCGGTTTTTCGCCTGCTGCATCCTTCGCCGCAACTAGGTCACGGAACGCAATGATGGGTTCACCGTCTGCGGCAAGAATAAAATCGCCGATCCGCACACCTGCATCATCAGCGGCAGACCGTGGCGCAATGCCACTAACCAATGGTAAAATCGGGAACGGCCCCTGAACAGTCATGTCCACGCCATCGCGACGGATGTCGTAATCAACTGTCGGCGAAACTGGAATGTCATCCAACGTGCCCGTTGAGGCATCGTTGTCGTTCATTGGTATGCCACCGATTGCGATGATCTCGTCGCCGCGTTGCAGCTCTGATTGGTAGATCGCCGGCAATTCGGGGGCTGACCCGTACGTCAGCGGCGTTTTGTCCGCTCCTTGCCACATCAAATAGCCAGCAAAGATGGCAATCGCGAGAATGAAGTTAAAGATTGGACCCGCGGCAACCGTCGCAGCCCTTGCCCACAAGGGTGCACCGGTCATTGTCCGGCGCATATCAGCTTCCGAGACTGTGCCGTCCGATCCGACACTCGCGGCATTCGCATCACCAAGAAATTTCACATATCCGCCGAATGGTAAGGCAGCGATTTGCCAAACGGTTCCGTGTTTATCCGTACGCGCAAAGATAACCGGCCCAAACCCGAGGCTGAATACCTCTGCGTGGATTCCAGACCAACGACCAACGATGTAATGACCGTATTCATGGATCGCGACGATCACCGAAAGGGCGATCACAAAGAAGATCAATGTCCACGCCGTGCCACCAAGGGCAGGCAAGATTTGTGTCAGGTCCAAAGGTCTACCTCAGCGTTTTTGTGATCTCGGTTGCACGCACGCGCGCAAGTTGGTCTATTTCATTGACCGTATCTAATGTCATTTTGACATTTTTCAGCCCGTCGCGCGACGTCATGGTGTCCAAAGTTTTCGCCACAACCGGCGCCATGTCCATGAAACCGATATCGCCGGCGATGAAACTATCAAGTGCTTGTTCCTTAGCGGCCGTAAACGCAGCGCCCATAAGACCGCCTTCGTCCATCACGTCACGCGCGATTTGCAAGGCGGGATAGCGCGCATCTTCGGGCGCTTTGAAATTTAGCGATCCTATTGCGGCAAGGTCCAAACGTTGGACGGGCAAATCTTTACGCACCGGCCAGTTCAGCGCGAACCCAATCGCGTGCCGCATATCGTGCGGACCGACGTGCGCCATCAGCGCCCCGTCGTTGAAACCCACAAGTGCATGGATCAAGCTTTCGGGGTGGATAATCGTTTCTATCTGATCAGGACGGACACCGAAAAACTCTTTAGTTTCTATCAGTTCCATCGCTTTGTTAAACATCGACGCGCTGTCAATCGTGATGCGCTGGCCCATGTCCCAATTCGGGTGGCTTGATGCTTCGGCTAAGGACGCGTTCGGTAAATCCTCGAGCGGCCAATCACGGAACGCACCGCCTGACGCCGTGATGATGATCCGCTCGACTGCTGCGATGTCTTCGCCGATCAACGCCTGAAAGACGGCAGAATGTTCACTATCGACGGGAAGCACCGTGGCCCCGTGCTGGTTCGCGTGATCCATGAGTATGGGGCCAGCCGTCACAAGCGATTCCTTGTTCGCAAGCGCCAGCGTTTTACCTTGCTCTAGTGCCGCCCAACCTGGTGCCAAACCTGCAGCACCGACAATCGCCGACATTGTCCAATCGCATGGCCGCGTCGCCGCTTCCACGATTGAAGCGCTGCCAGACGCAGCTTCGACATCGCTCCCCCACAGAAGGTTCTTCAGGTCAGTGTAACAATCTGGATCGTCGATGACTGCAATGTCGGCCTTCAACGCAATCGCATCTGCAGCCAGTTGCGCCACATTGCGACCACCGGTTAAGGCAACAACATCATAGGCTTGTGGATCACGCTTAATCAGGTCGAGCGTATTTTGACCAATTGATCCTGTCGCTCCAAAAACGCTGACAGTCTTCAAAAGGCCACTCCGGGAACATTGAAGACGTAAGCGACGAGCAGCATGAACAGCGCCGCGCCAAGCAATGCATCAAACCGGTCAAACAGGCCACCGTGACCGGGGACCAGGGTCGAACTGTCCTTAACCCGCATCCGCCGCTTCAGCGCGCTTTCCGCGATATCACCCATTTGGCTGGCAAAGCTGAGCACCATTGAAATCCAAACGATTGACCAGCCCGCATTGGTAAACAGCGTGAAAATGAACCCGACAAGACCAGCAGCAATCCAGCCTGCGGATGTCCCGCTCCATGTTTTCTTGGGGCTAATTGATGGCCAAAACTTCGGTCCACCAAGCGTACGGCCTGCGAAGTAGCCAAAAACGTCCGTCGCGATCACGACAGTCATTAACCATAAAATCCAAGTGAACCCGTAATCGCTGCGAAAACTGACCAGTCCCCAACCTGCAACTTGGATGCCAAGCGCGAAGAAGAAAAACGTGACCTTTTCCTTGCGCAAATAAAATGCGCCGACGCTTGGCACCACGAGAAATAATGCAAGACCAAGCCATGTTTCGTCCAGTAATTGCCCAGACATCACCGATGCAACCAATGCAGCTAACAACATACCCGACGTTGCAGATTCGGGGCGGATCATCATCCACAGTTCCCAGACCATCACTGCCGTCACAAAGACGACCATCATCTGGAACCAATGCCCGCCGAGGATCACGCCGACCGCGCCGACAAATGTCATTATGACAGCGGATGTAATCCGAACGGTCAGATCATCCCATTTTGCCGCTTGGGCAGGCGTTTCTTCCGACATCTTAGGCAGAAACCGCGCCATAACGGCGTTCACGGCTGCCAAAATTGCCTACAACTTTACCAAATTCCTCTGCGGAGAAGTCCGGCCAAAGCGTGTCGACAAATTCGTATTCAGCGTAAGCAGATTGCCACAGCAAGAAATTCGAAATCCGTGCTTCACCGCTTGTACGGATCACAAGATCTGGATCAGGCAGGAACTGCGTATCGAGGAATTTCGCAAGGGTTTCCGCATCGACATCTTTATGTGTCAAACGGCCCTGTTCGATCTCAAAGGCCATCTTCTTGGCAGCGCGCGTCACTTCATCACGACCACCGTAGTTCAGTGCAATCGTCAAATGGACGCGGTCATTGTTTGACGTGAGCAATTCGAGATTATCCATCAAAGTCACAAGCTTCGCATCCAACTTCATACGATCCCCGATGAAACGGACGCGCACACCCTCTTCCAGCAAATCACGTGCTTCGCGTTCAATATAACGACGGAACAAACGCATCAGGCCCGAAACTTCGGTCTGGGTCCGTTTCCAGTTCTCAGTCGAAAAAGCAAAGATCGTCAGGTATTTGACGCCGATGTCTGGGCAAGCATTCACGATTTCACGAACGCGTTTTGCGCCAGCGTGGTGACCGAACAAACGCGGTCGATTCCGCTGTTGCGCCCAACGTCCGTTGCCATCCATGATGATCGCAACGTGGCCGGGGCCGGCTTGTTCGGGGTTCAGGTCTTTGGCCATCTTGTGGCCTCCTTCCAGTGAATGCTCGGTTCGGATCAGCTAAAGTCGACTTAAACCTGCATGATCTCTTCTTGTTTACTTTCAACCGTTTGATCAACGATCTTGATGTATTTATCAGTCAGATCTTGGACTTCTTGTTCCCAGAACTTCTGATCGTCCTCGGACATCCCGTCGGCCTTGGCTTTTTTGATCTGGTCCATACCGTCACGGCGCAGGTTCCGCACGGAAACACGCGCGTTTTCCGCATAACCACCAGCAACTTTGCCCAGCTCGCGACGACGTTCTTCGTTCAACTCGGGAATTGGCAACATAATGATCGTGCCGTTCAGCTGTGGATTAATACCCAAACCGCTTTCGCGGATCGCTTTTTCGACTTTGCCTACAAGGCCTTTGTCCCAAACGTTGATCGTCACCATCCGTGGTTCAGGCACGTTCACTGTTCCGACTTGGTTGATTGGGGTCATTGACCCGTATGCGTCAACCATAACAGGTTCCAACATAGAGCCGGACGCGCGGCCTGTCCGCAAGGACGCAAGTTCGACGCGCAGGTTTGCAATTGCACCATCCATACGGCGGCCAAGGTCGTCGGTATCAAGTTCAAAATCGTCTGACATGTGTTCTGCTCTTACTTCTGGGGCTTCTGCCCCGCATGATTTCCGTCGCTATACGTTAAAAAACGTCATCTGTATAGGATGCAACAATCGGCACCCTATAAGAGTTACGCAAGATTTGGCCTAAAGTTGCACGTTAGTCGTGCACAACCGTCGAAGTACCCGTTCCCGCAAGGATACCGCGGAAGCCACCCGGTTCATCCAAGCTGAAAACAACAATCGGAAGGTGGTTGTCGCGGGCAAGCGCGATTGCGGATGCGTCCATCACGCCAAGGTGCTTTTGCAGGACTTCGTCATAGCTGACTTTGTCATAGCGTTCTGCATCATCGTGCTTGGCTGGATCTTTGTCGTAGACGCCATCGACCTTCGTCCCCTTAAAGATCGCTTCGCAGTTCATTTCATTGGCACGCAGGGTCGCCGCAGTGTCTGTCGTGAAGTACGGGTTGCCCGTCCCGGCCGCAAAGATGCAAACACGTTTCTTTTCGAGGTGGCGCACGGCACGGCGGCGGATGTAGGGCTCCGCCACTTCGTTCATTGTAATCGCCGAAATGACGCGTGTGTGGATGTTGAGTTCTTCCAAGGCGGATTGCATCGCAAGCGCGTTCATCACAGTGGCGAGCATCCCCATGTAGTCAGCAGTGGTGCGTTCCATCCCTTGGGCAGACCCTTGAAGTCCGCGGAAGATATTGCCGCCACCGATCACCATGCAAATTTCAACGCCCATGTCGTGGACAGTTTTCACTTCTTTGGCGATCCGCTGGACTGTTGGCGGATGCAGACCAAAGGCGGTGTCGCCCATCAAAGCCTCGCCCGAGATCTTCAACATCACCCGTTTGTATGTTGCTTTTTCGGTGTCCGCCATGATGTGTGCCCCTATAATCAATGCGTGTCTTCCAACTTCGCGCAAAATGTCGCAAAAACGGCTTGGGTACAATGGCAGAGTGACGGAAATCCCTATTGATCGCGATTGATACGACGACGCCACACGACGAACCGCCACAGAAGGCCTAATCCACTGACATGATTACAATTTCGAAAGACAGGCCAGTTGTGATCGCAGGGCCGACGGCGTCAGGTAAGTCCGCCCTTGCGCTACATATCGCCGAGACTCAAGGCGGGGTGATCGTAAATGCTGATGCATTACAGGTATTTGACGGCTGGCGCATTGTGACAGCACGACCAGACGATGCGGATCTCGCGCGTGCCCCACATGCGTTGTATGGACATGTCCCGTTCGATGGCAGCTATTCGGTCGGACATTGGCTGCGTGACGTGGCCAAGCTGTTAGACGGTGAACGCCCAATCATTGTGGGCGGCACGGGTCTGTACCTGACGGCATTGACCGAAGGTCTGGCAGATATTCCGCCGACACCAGCCGACGTACGCGTACAAGCAGATGCCAAAGACTACCGAGACATGTTGGCTCAACTTGACCCCGAAACAACAGCGCGGATCGACACAAAGAACCCGGTCCGTGTGCAGCGTGCTTGGGAAGTTCTGACGACCACCGGACGGTCATTGGCAGACTGGCAAGACAATACCCCTGCCCCTTTACTGCCATTGGTTGACGTTACAGCCATTGTTCTGGAGGCACCGAAAGAATGGCTAACACCAAGGATCGAACAGCGCTTTGATTTGATGCTGGATGCGGGTGCTCTTGCCGAAGCAGAGGCGATGTTACCCACTTGGCATCCCGATCATTTGTCGTCGAAAGCAATCGGTGCCCCGGAGCTGATAGCGCACCTGAAAGGTAAGATGTCGCTCGCCCAAGCACGTGAAGCCGCTATCATTGCCTCGCGCCGATACGCAAAACGTCAAAGAACGTGGTTCCGGGCGCGAATGAAGGATTGGGCAACAATACCGATTTCATCCACAGATTTGTCCACAGATTTCACATTTCAAACATGAATTCCCCATTGTTTTAAGGGTTTTTGCTTGGCAGACTTGTACATAGCTGCTGTGGGGACATGCAATGACACTGCCAAGATCACAACCGTCGGTTAAGACGATGCAATCGACTTCGCTTTCCATGACGCCTATTGCGTACAACCAATTGGCTGGCAACTGGCGCACCGAAGCCATGCGGAGTCACGCGTCACCCCGTCTTTTGTTCATCACCAAAGGACAGGGCCGCATCACGGTCGCCGGCATGACGCACGGCTATGGGCCAAACAACCTGATCTATCTGCCCGCAAATGTGATGTATGGATATGAGGCAGGTCCAACCGTTTTTGGCACCATGCTCACCATTCCAAACGCAATGGCGGGCGAATGGCCTGATGAACCGGTTCATCTGCGGCTCCGCGACGTTCAAGGTCAAAAACAGGCCGCAACGATGTTCGAAGCAATCGAACAAGAACTCACCGCTACGCAACAGACGCATTCCCGCGCCGCACATTACCACTTGGGACTGCTGTCTGTTTTCTTCGAACGTCAAATGGCGCTCACCCAAGTGCGGGCCGTTGATGATCGTACTGAAGGCACAGCTGCGCGACTGGTTGCGGCTTATACGGACCTGATCGAACGAGATTACAAAACGGCACAGGGTGTCGCGGATTTTGCAGCTGCACTGGGCGTAACACCAACCCACCTGACCCGCTGCTGCAATCAAACATGCGGCAGATCGGCACTGGCACTGCTGCGCGACCGGATCACCTATGAGGCTTGCCTGCTTCTGCGCGAAACGGAGACGCCTGTCGCTGACATTGCCAAAGACCTTGGTTTTCGATCCGCTGCTTACTTTACCCGCAGCTTCCAGGCCAAAATGGGCCACACACCATCGCATTTCCGTAAGAACGGCGCTGGTAAAGGGTTGCGGCCTGTTTAATCAGCTACCGAAAATGACGCGCACATAGTTCTGGGTTTCATTGTACGGCGGAATGCCGTTGTAACGCTCAACGGCACCCGGCCCAGCATTGTAGGCTGCAAGTGCGAGACGCCAGTCACCAAATTTGTCGTATTGCGCCTTCAGGTAGCGTGCGCCGCCTTCAAGATTTTGCGCGGCATCACGTGGGTCAACGCCTAATCCTCGCGCCGTATCTGGCATTAATTGGGCTAGGCCGAGCGCGCCTTTGACCGAGACCGCATTGGCATTCCAGCCGCTTTCCTGCTGAACAAGGCGCAGGAACAAATCTTCAGGAATTTGGTGCCGCTGTGCGGCAGACCGCGCGACATTCAGAAACGGGCCTTTGTAACGGCCGGTGTATGCGGGCGTCTGCGGCTGCGCCGATGGCACAACGGCCCGTGGCGGTTGAAGCCGGATCGAACTGGAATATTGTGACGTTGCGCGACCATCCAAAACGGACAACTGGCTTTGCAACAACCCTGACCGAGTACGGGTCGACACGGTATCAGCCCAAACGACGGATCCCGCAAACATCCCGAAGGTCGTCAAAAACACGGTTACTTTTTTCATAAACAGGCGCCTTACAATGTGTCGCTTGCCGCGAACCTAATAACTTTTCCAGAAATTGCCAATCTCTCGTGTCAACGGACTATTAACTCTGAGCGGAGAAACGTAGATTGCGCGAAATCGAATATGCAGAATCGCTGGGGAGTTTAGACATGGCTGGATCGGTCAACAAAGTTATCTTGATTGGGAATCTGGGCCGCGACCCTGAAGTCCGTTCGTTTCAGAATGGCGGAAAGGTGTGCAACTTGCGCATCGCGACCTCTGAGACTTGGAAAGACAAGAACACCGGCGAACGCCGCGAAAAGACTGAATGGCATTCAGTCGCTATCTTCAATGACGGACTGGTCCGTATCGCGGAGCAATACTTGCGTAAGGGATCCAAAGTGTACATCGAAGGCGCTTTGCAAACACGTAAATGGCAGGACCAGTCCGGTCAGGACAAATATTCAACAGAAGTTGTCCTGCAAGGTTTTGGCGGCGTACTGACGATGCTTGACGGCCGTGGTGACAACCAAGGCGGTGGCGGTGGCGGCGGCTACGGTGGTGACAGCGGCGGCTACGGCGGTGGTAGTGGCGGCGGATATGACAGCGGCCCAAGCGGTGGCGGTCGCGATTCAGGTGGCGGCGGCAGTAGCCGGTCCGACCTGGACGATGAAATCCCGTTCTAAAAAATATCAGGGGCCGGCTTCGCCGGCCCCTTTTTTGATGCGGGCAGAATTTTCACCAGGTCAAATCAGACCCGCCAAGGTAGCAAACGACGCGACTAGCGCATCGCACTCCCAAGCTTGACCCATTGCGTGTCGTTGGCACAAAGCCGACACGCGACAAGGTCACGGATTATTCAGAGCTGCTTATTAAAATCAAACCGGTCAGGCCCATACAAGATTGATGCAACGTTTTGCGCAATCGTCTGAGCGGTCGCGCTGATTGGCACCGGGTACTTTTGAAGCCAATAGTGACGCACGCGAGCCGGAATGCGTGTCGGACCATGCAGCCCAACTTTCCCTGCGGCAGCCCCTTGAGACGCATTATAGATCTGCGCCTTGCCCCCAATATTCTTGATCAAGTTGATACTACAAATCTGTAGGTTCGTGAACGTACGGCAAGTTTCGGGATATCCAATTGGATTGATGACGACGATGGACAGGTTCGTAATTTTGGGCTGTTTGTTGTTCGCGAGATCATCGTCCATGGACTTGAGAAGCGCTGGCAGTTCGACATTGGTAAATATTTTATCGGGCGATGATTGCAAACCGTACATTTGTACGCTGGTCACGTGGCCGGTCGCACCGCGCCCCAAAGCCGCGGACGCAGCGTCAAAATAGGTCTTGCCGCCCCCCGTATTCCAGTCGCCTCCTAAAACGCCATCCATAAAACGCGTATCTGTTGTCGCTTCAAGCTGGCCAAACATCTTCGTCGGATGTTGTTTGTTCCACGTCGAGATCAGGTACCGGAGCTTGTTGCGGTCCACGCCTGTCCAAAAGACACTGCCATCCTCTGGCGTAGAATGGTCAAAGTTTTTGACAATCATTCGGATTGTCCGAGCCATTGCAGCAGGATCGGCGGTCACAACATCAACACCTGCCTGCTGCTGCGCCAGCGTTTGGGTTCCTTCGATTGTTCCGCCTGCAAGCCGGTATGCAGAGCGCATTGCAAGCAGTTTGATCTGATCATTACGAGGTATCTGATCCAACATCGATTTAATCTGCTTGTCGGACTGAACGCTCACTTCCTGGCCCTGCTCTTCCAACAGGCGCCGTGCAAACTGGATCAAGTCCGCTTGCATGTTGTTGCTGCCTCTAATCGTATCGTTCATCTCTAATCCCCCAAACTAAATACAAAATGGCTGACAGGTTTCGGAGGACAGGTCACGTAATTTCTGTAAACGTGCACGATACCTTGAACTAAAGACTCGAAAATGAGCTCGTTCAGTCCAACTGTAGAAACAATCGAACTATGGAAATTATCGTTGATGGGGAATGGCGGACAGACAGGGATTCGAACCCTGGAGACGGTCTCCCGCCTACACACTTTCCAGGCGTGCGCCTTCGACCACTCGGCCACCTGTCCGTTGCGCGGGGTTTATCGCCAAGCGGGGGCGGTTTGCAATACCCTAAGTTCCAAGTTTTTGCACCTTTTTCGAAAGTCTTACGGATGACACGGTTAGTGCCTATATTGCGCATGTCGTCGCCACCATCTAAGCCTGACATATGCAGCCCAAACTTGATCCTCAATCTCACAAGCAAGACACCGTCGATCTCGCACGGGTCCAATCTGCTGCGTTGATCATTATCGCCTTTGCCGTGGTTCTGTTCTTGTTGGTTCAGGCCCGGTTTATGCTTGTGTCGCTGGCGACTGCGATTGTGTTGTTTAGCCTGACTAGCGCCGTGATCGATTTTATTGCACGTCAACGCCTCGGGCCGTTCCGCGTGCCGGACGTTGTCGCGAGTATCGCAGCCCTTGTTTTGATTGCATCCGCGTTGATGGCCGCATCAGGCTTTATGCTCACCCAGATCAACAACGTCCTGATCACAACGGTCAGTTTTGCGGAACAAGCACCGACGGCCGTCGCGTCTTTGTTTGGTTTCATGGGCGAAGGCACCGAAGCTGCGATCCTCAGCGCCCTACAGTCCTTCGACGTCGGCACTTACGCACGGACCTTGGCCGGACGCGCCAGTGACGTGACCCAAGCGGCCGTCCTCGTCATCCTGTTTGTCGGATTTCTTTTTGCTGAGCGGATTTGGTTTGACATCAAGTTAGTGAACCTCATCGGTGATCCACAAAGAGCGGCACGTGTCAGTAAGATCATCTCGTCGATCATTTGGCGTGTGAACTACTATCTTTGGGTCAAAACGGTTGTCAGTGCTTTGACAGGCCTTATGACATACGCCTTGGCGGTGACCTTCGACATCGAATTGGCTGTTGCGATTGGTTTGATCACTTTCATGCTGAATTTTCTGCCCAATGTCGGGTCGATCATTGCGACTGCGCTCATAGCGCTCATAGCGCATGTTCAGTTTCATGATCCAGCGACGACAATTGTGATTGTCAGCATCGCGGGCGTCATTCAGTTCATCAACGGCAATATCATTGACCCGATGATGATGGGACGCGCATTGCGCCTGTCATCCTTTGGCATCATCTTATCACTTGCGTTCTGGGGCGCTGTTTGGGGTATCCCGGGGATGTTCTTGTCTGTCCCGATCATGGTGATGCTCTTAGTGGTCTGCAGCCATGTGCCTGCTCTGCGCCCTATTGCGATCTTGCTATCACGTGAGGGATTGCCGGAGGAAGAAACAGCGTTGTACCGCACCCCAGACCGGCAAAGACAGCCGCATGGGGCTGCCCGCTAGGCCCTCGGCCTGACGTACCAAAACGCAACTGCAATCAACAGTTCACCAACCGCCGCTAATAAGACGACCGACGATGCGATTCCACCAAGGAACGCAGAGATACCCGTCAAGGAAACCCCCGCAAACGTTATAATCATACAAATACAAACCACGCGCTGCACATCGCGGTCTTGGTTCTGGCTGAGCCCCCATAGTAGTACCGCCAGTCCTAAGAACAGCGGACTGGCCCTTCGGCCCATGAAACTGCCACCCACATCAGCGGCGACGCCATAGGTTGCGGTGTAACTGCCAGGCACTGCAACCAGAATGAGGAACAAGATTACGCCAACCAAGGCCGTAATCCGACAGGCCATCTGAAACGTCATTCGCCTTCGACCCCGTAAAACGTCACATCCTCAACGAAATATTGATAGCTATCAGCGTTGATCAACGCATCTTGGGGGGCATCGATGGCCATTTCGGTACAGACTTCGCGCGAATAGCAGATATCATCGGTTCCGGCGACGACTGTGAAGTGCGTGATTTCGTGGATAAGGGTCCCTGCCCGCGTTCCATTCCCCGCAGCCGCGCTTTCGTCGTCGAGTTCTTTCATCGTTTGCATCTGGAAAAACCTCGGGCACAGCTTCACTTCGTAGTGTTCGTCAGGATCGACGAAGGCATACGTGTCCGGATCACAAAGGCCGACCCCGTGATTGACACAGGTCGCACTGACTTGACCGGTCCGGATCGCTGACACGACCGCTTTGAGGTTCCGGCGTACTAAATCGCCATTGCGCGGGCTGAACTTGCCAAACCACCTTATGTAAACGGGCGTTGGACCAACCGCGGTCGCTGCCGTAAGGACCAGCCGTTTAGACCGATCCATTGCTGCAATGATAATACCACGTTCCGCCTTTGTGCAGCCCTCGAATGTTTGGGCTGAAGCCGGATCTCCAGCAAATGCAGACAAGGCCGCACCAAGAAAGATCGCTGACCGGTTCACGTGTCGAGGTGCAAATAAACCCGGCGGTTCTGTTTGCCCTTCTTTTCGATTTTGCCAAGCCGCACGCGTCCAATTTCTGACGTCCGCGATACATGCGTGCCGCCGCAAGGTTGCAGATCAGCCGTATCATCACCGACGCCAATGCGCACCAACCGCACACGTCCAGTCCCGCGCGGTGGTTTCACGCGGAGCGTTTTCACGAGCCCGGGGTTGGCATCCATTTCGGCGTCCGTGATCCATTCTTCGTTCACGGCGAAATCACAGTCGATCAACATGTTGAGCGTCTTTTCGATCTTTTCGCGATCTTCTGGCGCTTCTGGCATATCAAAGTCCAAACGCCCTTTGTCCGGCGAAATCGACCCGCCTGTCACGGGCAAGGGAATGACAACCGACAGTAGATGAAGCGCCGTGTGCACCCGCATATGTTTGTAACGGCGATCCCACGCGATTTCCTGTCTGACCAACGTGCCCTCTGGCGGCAAAGCGGACGGTTCAGCTGGCACAAGTACGATTTGACCATCGGACCCTTTGACGGTCGTTGCAATTTCAATCGCGTTTTCGTCTTCGGCAAGACCCCATCGCACAACACCGCTATCTCCGGGTTGGCCACCTGAAGTCGGGTAAAACAAGGACGCATCCAGGACAATGCCGCCTTCATCCGTGATTTGGGTCACACGCGTTGCGGCTTCACGGCGATAGGCGTCTTCAAGGTACAACGGCGTTGTCGTCATGTGATATCCCCAGCATCCGGATCAGACATATCAACGTCTGGATGCGGTTCTTGCGCGAATTTCGGTGTTTCGGTCATATCTTTACGGTCATCGGCTTGTTTCCCGCTTTCAGCTTGGCGCAAAACTTCCGGATTGCGCAACCAAATGTCACGTTGGGCAAACGGAATTTCGATGTTTTCAGCGGCAAAACGGCGCGAAATTTCAAAATTCAATTCGGATCGTACGGAAACCACGAAATTGACGTCCCGCAAAATCGCTCTGATTTCGAACTCCAACGCATCAGCACCAAAGTTAACAAACATGATAGCCGGTGGCGGCGTCATAATCACCATCGGGTGTGCTTCGGCGATGTCTTTCAAGATAGATGCGACCTTATCAACATCCGTTCCGTAGGCCACACCGATAGGTAGGATCAGACGTCCCGCAAGGTTTCCACGTGTCCAATTGATAACCTGATTGCTGATCAGGTCGGCGTTCGGAACGATCACGTCGGATCGGTCAAAAGTCTCAATGCGGGTGGATCGTACCGAAATATTACGCACATATCCCATGCGGTCGCCGACCTCGATCCAGTCTCCTTGGCTTACGGGACGTTCGATCAATAGGATGATCCCCGATACAAAGTTCGACACGATCGTTTGCAAACCAAAACCGATACCAACGGACAAAGCACCCGCCACAATCGCAAGGTTTGACAAATCAATCCCCGCACTGGTGATTGCGATAACCGCAGCAAGGAAAATCCCGACGTATCCGAAACCCGCGACAATCGCATCTTGCGCCCCAAGATCCAGCGACGTGCGCGGCAAAACCGATGACCGCAATGACGTTTTGATGAAGCCCGTCAAAAGGTACCCGACGCTGAAGATCAGCACGAACGTCAGGAAATCAGATGGGGAAATACTGGTTTCGCCGATGGAAAAACCGGCCGTGAACCGAGACCAGAACGATAGCAAATCAGACCGTTCAGCACCCCAAATCAATGCAAAGATCGGCAGTGAAACGATGAACAGCACAAATCCAACAACCACGGGAACAAGCGCCTTTTTGCGTCCTTCCTCGATGCCGTACAAAAGGTCGTAGACCCTGTAGCACAGTGACTGCAAATAAATGATCACCCCGATAAGCCCCAACGAAATACAGGTCGGGAACAACACAGCCCTTGCTGCGGCATCGTAACCGAATAGGCCCAGAACGGGCGCTGCGATGGCTACCAATTGCACCACACGCCCCACAACAGACCGCGTCCGCCCGACGCTGATGTCTTCGCCAGCAGCCTCGTCAGGCGCATGGCGCAGCAACGTCGAAAACCGGAACAGGACAATGGCCACGACCAGAATGAATGGGAAATATAGCACCGATATCGCATCCGGGCTATCTGATCCGGATGACACAAACGCAGAGTACGGCCACCAGAGCCCAACGAGCCACGCCAGAATGATAGCCGTGCGGCGGGTCTTGATCCGAACCTCTGTTGGTTGGTTCAAGGGGCCGTATTTGTCCCCCATTGGAAAGAATTGCTTGCCCAGCCAAGACGCCAAAATAATGGTGCTACCTGTTAGCGGCAGTTCACGCAGGACGGTTTCCCCCCGCACACCAAACACATCTAAAGTCGTTAACCCGTACGTCAGTAGAACAAGTCCAAACAGCGGGATCAATGCCTGCAACACCGTACCAAAGAAATCCGAAACCAGATGCCCCGCCCCGTCCTCAGCGGACGCCGTACGACTATCCATGATTTTTTGTGTTCGACGGAACAGCACAAATGAACCGCAAATTGCAATCAACGCCAGAAGCGAACGCCCTAAGTTCGTGCTATTCCATTGGCGGTTGATCACACCTGCAGTAATTTCGTTGCCGATGGCTTTGACGCCATCAAACAGATGCAACGCTGCATCAGGCCAATAGACTGGGTTCAAAGGTGATACACTGCGCACCATCAACGCAGCCGTTTGACGTGCACGCAGTTGGGATTCGACTTCGCTCATCATCCCGTCTGCGCGTGCATGTGCTTCAGCGGCAAGCAATCCGGGTGCTGCGAGTTCATCACGAAAAGCAATCAACTCCGACCGGCGTGCCGTCACAGCCGGTGCTTCGGTTTCATCCTCGGCAGGTGCCGGGCCTAATGCCGCGATCTGACTTTCGACGGTCGCGAGACGCGCTGCGTTTTCTTCCTTGGCGTCAGCGAACACGTCGCGCCAAGTGGTCAGTTCCGTGCGGACACGATCCAAACCAAACGCAGAAGTGTTGTTCCGCAACAAGATACCTTCAGTACGCGTAGCGACCTTTGACCAAGATTCAATGTCGATCCCTAATAAGTCACCAATCGCTTGGTGTCCGGCGTCTGCGATCGGTGTCTCGGTATCATCTACCGTTTGACCAAACGAAACAGACCCAATCCAAACGCAAAGGACAAAGACAATGATTGCCCAAATCAGCCGTCTGTCTGACTGTTTTGGTGGTGTGCTCATACGTCTTCAAACACCGACGGGATATCTGCGGGAGCGCGTTCAAGCCAAGATGGTACAGGCAGGCCTTTTTCTTTTAAAAATGCCGGGTTGTAGAGCTTGGATTGATACCGCGTTCCATAGTCACACAGGATCGTCACGATCGTGTGTCCCGGCCCCATGTCCCGCGCCATGCGCATTGCGCCAGCGACGTTCACACCAGATGACCCGCCGAGACACAGGCCTTCGTTTTCCATGATGTCAAAGACAACCGGCAGTGCTTCAGCGTCGTGAATGTTGTACTTGAAATCGGGTGTCAGGCCTTCAAGGTTCTTGGTGATCCTGATTTGACCGATGCCTTCATTGATCGACGATCCCTCGGACATCACCAATTCGCCCTTGGTGTAATAGTTGTACAGCGATGCACCATCAGGATCGGCCAAACCGATCTTTACGCCCTTTGGCTGCAATGCCGCGGCAACACCAGCCAGCGTCCCACCGGAACCTACCGCACAGATAAAACCATCTACCTTGCCGTCCGTTTGATCCCAAATCTCGGGACCTGTGGTTTCGATGTGGGCTTGGCGATTGGCCACGTTATCAAATTGGTTTGCCCAAATGACGCCTTCGTTCG
The DNA here is from genome assembly GCF_055809435.1 of Yoonia sp. D2-7. Lineage (NCBI taxonomy): Bacteria > Pseudomonadati > Pseudomonadota > Alphaproteobacteria > Rhodobacterales > Paracoccaceae > Yoonia > Yoonia sp. D2-7. Next base: position 1,989,267 of record NZ_CM147912.1, read on the forward strand.
TCGTCCGCTCTAACGCTTTGGCCAGACGTTCGGAATAACGCACAAAATTGTTCGGATTGCGGTACGGCGCTGCTGGCACCTGAACAAGTTCCGCGCCGGCCAGCCGCAACATGTCTTTCTTTTCCTCGGATTGGGTCTCCGGGATCACGATAACCGTTTTGAACCCCATCGACGCACCAACCAAAGCCAGCCCAATTCCGGTATTGCCAGCCGTGCCTTCAACAATCGTCCCGCCTGGCTTTAAAAGCCCTTTTGCGACGGCGTCTTGGATGATGAACAAAGCTGCGCGATCCTTGACGGATTGACCAGGGTTCATGAACTCTGCCTTGCCAAGAATTGTGCAACCAGTTGCATCTGAGGCGCCGCGCAATTTGATCAGTGGCGTGTTGCCTACAGCAGCGGCAAGATCGGACTTAATGGGCGCGAATGTGGACATGAAAAGAGCTTTCGTTTGTGTTGTCCCTAAGTAGGCCTGTCGGGGCGCAAACTCAAGCGGTGCCGCGCAATCGACTGCGATTCTGCGCAAGCCATAAAAGCATGGAAACAATGGCGGCGTTTTCGGCCTCTCCGGTTTCGATTAACGCAAACGCTGCGTCGAATGGGATCACATGCAACCGCAGATCTTCAGCCTCAGTTGCCAAGCCGCCGGTATAGGTCGTGGGTTCCGGCAAATCGCACAGACCCAGATAGCAATAAAAGTAATCCGTGGAGCTGCCGGTCGACGGATAATAGGAGAACATTTTCTGCAGTGCGACGCCCTGCAGACCCGCCTCTTCTTCGCTTTCGCGTTGCGCGGCTTCTTCCGGTGTCTCGCCTGCGTCGATCATCCCCGCGATGGGTTCAAGCGCCCATGGGTTTGTAGACCCGCGCAGCATCGGTCCCATCCGGATTTGTTCGACCAGCAGGACGTGATCGGTCACCGGATCATAGGGCAAGACAAGGGCAGCATCCGTCCCAATGAAAACTTCGCGTGGCAATGGACCAGCGGTGTCGTCCTGAAATGTGCGATGGGTCACTTGCAACTGCGCCAGTCGGAAGAATTCACCAGAGAGCGGACCGCTGTGTTCCGCCGCAAAATCAGAAGGTTGTGCCGCAGACCTCACCCTTGCCGGAATGTCTTGATCTTGCGCCCGCAAGCGTACTGATGCCCGCAATGCGATCATGTTCCACTGCCTACGCAACGCATCACCAGCCAAAGGTGGATCGTAGCTGCCAATCTCGACTGCCATTTCGCGGCTTAACGCACCTGATTGATCCTGCCAGCGTTCCAACGACCATTCACGATCCGAGATATCGACCGACGGTCCGGGAAGATAGACCTGCGCCTCAACGCCAAGACCAGCTACATTAATCGTCGCCGGTATGGGGTTGTAATCAAATGGCAATTCGTAGGCGTCAAGTTTCGCAATTTCCGGCGCCGTGAGATCGTCCAACAATAGACCGGAAAGGATAGCGCCTGATTGAGCAACGATCGCAGGCAGCGGCGCCGACTTTTGCTCGCGCAAAACGTAACCGGACAGCGTCGCCGCTTTTGCCGATACATCGCGCCCCAGCAAACGACATCGCAGTGTAGCGTCTAGCAGCGTTCCGTAGATAAAAACGCTCACGTTAGGACCAACGCGCCGCGACGAATTCGACGATCAAACCAGAGACGACCGAGCCAACAAGCATCAATACCCCAAGATCCATTTGTGCGAACTGAACGGCATAATCCCCAATCAATTCAAAAATCCCAACGACCGCTTCGACTGGCCCATCATACGCATTGCGCATCGATTTTTGGATCATGTCGGCGAATGACACAAAGAAGAAAACCCAAAATAGCAATGCGACACCGGCCGTGATGCCGTTTCCGATCCCTGCCCCTGTTCCATTGCCAGCGCGCGTTCCCGCAACAACCCAGCCAACAATCAGCCCGATGCCGCCGTTCAATGGGAACCAGTAACTGGGTTGTCGGGCCTCCGCGAAGTACGCAGTGGCTGCGTAAGCGAATGCAAGTCCAAGCGCGCCAAAGCAAATGGCGGCAATTAGGCGGGCGGCGGTTGGCATATCATAGCTCCCTCTGCGCACCCTGCCATGTTTGTCGCGGTCTTAGGCCGCCTTGGTCAGGGTAATCTGCGTCACGTCACAGTTTCCGCTATCAAAGGTCGCAGCACAAGAGGTCAGATAAAAGTTCCACATCCGCCGGAACCGATCATCAAAGCCCATTGCAGCGACCTGATCCCACTTTGCGTTAAAATCATCGTACCAACGGCGTAGCGTGATCGAATAGCTGTCACCAAATTCAATCGACTGTTTCACGCCTAATCCGTGTTTTGTGGCGACGTCGCGCAAGATCTTCGGACTTGGCAGCATGCCGCCCGGAAAGATGTATTTCTGGATAAAGTCTGGACGGCTGCGATATATTTCCCAACGCCTGTCAGCGACTGTGATGATTTGCAACGTCGCGTTTTTACCAGGCTTCAACCGTTCACGCACAGTGTCAAAGTACACGGGCCAATATTGTTCACCGACGGCTTCGAACATCTCGATACTCGCAATCCCGTCGTAGGTGCCTTTTTCATCGCGATAGTCCTGCAGCTTGAACGTCACTAAATCCGAAAGACCTGCTTTTTCAATACGATCCACAGCGTACTTAAACTGTTCCTCACTGATCGTCAGGCAGGTCACCTTCAATCCGCGTTCCTTGGCAGCGTATTCGGCGAAACCGCCCCAACCGCAGCCAATTTCAAGAACATGATCGCCAGGTTGGACACCCATTTCGTCAACCATGGATTTGTATTTTTCGGTCTGCGCCGCTTCCATGCTTTCCTGACCCGTCAGAAATTTCGCTGACGAATAAGTCATGGTGTCGTCCAACCATAGCCCGTAAAAATCGTTTCCGAGATCATAATGGTAGGAGATGTTTTTGCGGGCCTGGGATTTTGAGTTCCGCTGCATCCAGAAGCGCATGCGTTCGTATGCCCGCACAAAGAATTGGCCCGGAAAACCGTCGTAGATATCTTCCGCGTCGTCATCGTGGATCAGATCCATGAAAGCCATCAGATCAGGTGTGGACCACCACCCATCCATGTAAGCTTCACAGAATCCCATATCACCTTCGCGGATCGTCCGCGCAAAGGTATCGGGATTATGTATGGTGACCTCGGCAATGTGCCCCGGTTCTTGGCCTTCAATCCGAAACACCCGACCATCAGGCAAAGTAATATCCACACGACCCCGTTTCATTTTTCCCATCACATCAAAGATGGACGCAAAGTAGCGCGGTAAGTCTTTTTGGCCTTGGGTCGTCGTCAGGATCATCGTGCAGGGTCCGTTTCTTGTCATTATGCGCAAGGCTGTCCCCGACGCTGTTGAAAAGATTAGTGTTTTGTTAACAAGAGTCACGCACGCCGAGCGAGAAAGTTTCAAGTCGGACCAATGTAGACGCAGAACAAAGCGAACGAGCCCTAATTATACACGCCAAACGCCGATCACGTTTTTTTACAGGCCCCTAAAAATCCCGCGACTGATAGGCATCTAATGCACGCTTGCGTCCCACATCTGGGGCAACGATGGCGTCGGGATATGGATCATCTGCGGACATGTTCCAGTGCTTAGGGATCGCGTCGAAGTAGGACAAAGCGGTGTCAGACGGATCAGATTGTCCCTCCGCAATCCAGCGGTTCGGGTAACGGTGATCCTTGTCGAACTTGTCCAGTTGGGACACCGGATTAAACACGCGGAAATAGGGAGTGGCGTCCGGACCCGAGCCTGCTGACCACTGCCAGCCCATTGCATTTGACGCAGGATCCCAATCAATCAAACAATCGGCGAACCAATCACGTCCGATTTTCCAATGACACATCAGATGTTTCGTCAGGTAAGACGCCACGATCATGCGACCACGGTTATGCATCGTCCCGGTCACATACATTTCCCGCATCGCCGCATCGACAAACGGTATACCTGTGCGCCCCTGCTTCCATGCCTTCACTTCCGCCCGCCGTTCATCCGTATTCCATGGGAATGCGTCCCAATCCTCTTTCCAATTATCCGTCTCGATACGGGGAGTGTGATGGGACAGGTGGTAAGCAAATTCGCGCCAGACGAGTTCTTTCAAGAAAATCTCTGCATCGGATTTACCATCGTGTAGCGCCTGCCATCCTGCATGCCAGCAAACAAGCGGGGAAATCTCGCCATAGGTCAGATTTTCAGACAGCCCTGATGTTCCTTTGACTGCGGGCAGATCGCGGTTCTTTTGATAAGTCTCGACACGCTCCGCAATAAAGGTGTCCAAACGGTCCCGCGCGGCTGTTTCACCAACAGTGCAATGTGGAAGCAACACGTCGTATGCACGTTTCATGTCGCCCCCCATGTTCCAGTCATCAAGCGCATCAGACTTTGGCCAATTGTCAGGCTGGGCGAGCTTCGATGGTCGGGCCAACGGAGTATCAAGTTCACGTCCCCGCACGGTTTTCCACATGGGCGTGAAAACCTTGTAGAAGCCGCCGGTCTTGGTTTCCACGGTCCATGGTTCGAACAGCAAATGCCCCGGAAAGCTTTGTACGGTGTGTCCATCGGCTTTCAGCGCGGCTTTCACATCCGTGTCGCGCGCTTTGGCTGCAACATCATATTGACGTGACCAAAAGATCGTGTTCGCGCCAGTTTCTTCAATGATGTTCTGCAAAACAGTCAGAGCATCCCCGCGCCGCAGGATCAATTTGCTTCCGATCCCTTCAAGGTCATCAGCCAAAGCTTTGACCGAAAGCCCAAGCCGCATGCGTGGGGCCGCACCTTGTTTTTCGGTCACCTGATCGTAAATGAAAAGCGGAATGACCGGCCGTCCCGCTTTGCAGGCTTCCATCAATGCGGGATGATCGCCGAGGCGTAAATCGCGGCGGAACCAAACAATAATCGGGCAAGTATCGGTCACAGCAGTTGTCCTTCTTTTAGTCAGACATAGCCCTACGTCATAGACGTCAACAACCGTTCGTAGGCAATTCGCCCAATTCTGCAAGATCAGCCAACATCACAACGGGCCAAAACGAAAAAGGGCCCCGACGTTACCGCCGAGGCCCTCTTCATTCAATCGAATTTGCTTATTCAGCAGGCATCGCATCCGGAATGTCGTCAGACAATGTCGGAATGCCTGCAGCTTCGCGACGGCCATCGTTGTAGATCGCCTTGATCAGCGCGATACACATCAACACCATCACGATCGAGAACGGTAAGGCCCCGATCACCATCGCTGTTTGGATGGCTCCTGTCCCGCCAGAGATCAGCAAGCCCCCCACAACAAGCGCAAGCGCTGCCCCCCAGAACAGGATGTGTGGGCGTGCCTTTGGACCCTCGTCACCAGCTGCGTTGATCGTATTTACGATCAACACTGCGGAGTCAGCGGACGTCACCAAGAATGTCATCAACAAGACCACAATCATAACGGCCATGGCCCAGGACAGAACCTGACTGATTGGTTCAAGCATATACGCAGTCATCGCGAAGATTTTGTCGCCATTCGCCGCGCCCAAGATCACGCCATCCGCGCCGCCATTTAGTTCTAGGTCAATGGCAGTACCACCGGCCCAAGCAAACCAAACAAAGCACATCAAAGATGGAACGATCATCGCGCCCAAGACGAATTCGCGGATCGTCCGGCCACGCGAAATACGCGCGAGGAACAAACCTACGAAAGGCGCAAAAGCGATCCACCACGCCCAGTAGAACACAGGCCACCAGCCCTGCCACTGCGCCAGTTTGAATGCTTCGGATCCTTCAACGCCGTCAGATGCGTAAACATTGATGCTAAGCCATGGCAACGCAACGAGATAGTCAAAGATTCCGACAAAGAATGCGGTCGCACCAAAGAACGTCGCACCAAACAGGATGAAGAAGCCGAGCAGAACGATCGATAAAACCATGTTGATGTTCGACAGCCATTTGATCCCTTTACCAACACCAGACAATGCAGACAGCGTCGACGCGCCCATGATCACCAGCAAAGCAACGACGATGCCCAGTGATGTCGCAGAACCATCTTCTAGCGCTAGTCCGCTGATTCCAATGCGCGACAGACCCGCCACGAATTGCTCCACGCCGAACCCAAGTGTCTGCGCCACGCCCAAAATGGTGGCAACAACAGCGACGATATCAATGATATGCCCCAACACTCCGGACAAGGATTTCCCAAACAATGGTGTTAATGACGACCGGATCGTCAGCGGCAAGCCGCGTCTGTAGCTAAAGAAGGCAAGTGCGAGACCAGCAATTGCGTAGCACGCCCATGCGCCCAGTCCCCAGTGCAGGAATGACCAAACATATGCGGTCCGCACGTTGTCTGCTTCAAGTGCAGTTGTGACGCCTTGGATAACAGACGGGTTGTTTTGGAAATGCGCGACAGGCTCTGCTACCGCCCACGTCAACATCCCCACCCCGATACCGGCACCAAACATCATCGAGAACCACGAGAAATTCGAGAACTCCGGTTTTTCACCGTCTTGGCCCAAATTCAGCCGGCCAGCGGTCGGCCACAGCGCAAGTCCAAGACAGACGACGACAAACAACGTCACTGTCCAAATGTACCACGCAGCGAAATTGCGCAGGATCACTTGGTTCCACGCCCCAAGCACTTCGCCAGCCCATTCAGGCCAGACGATCGCCCAAACGACGAGCACGCTGATGATGATCTTCGAAATAATCGTGACGTTTACGCTAAAGCCCCGATAAAAACCGCTGTCTGCGGTATTAATCGGGAGATCCGATAATGGTGGTTTAAGCGCCATAGTAGTTCCCCTGTTCCCTGTTCTTTTGTGTCGATCAGTATGTGGGTAAAACGCAGGCCAGATAACCCCAATTTGCGTCATTCTGTCGCATATGAGAGACCGAAACGGCAGTTTGCTAAGCAAATTTAGCCCGAACGGCGTCGTAAGTCCTTTCAACTGCGAATTGAGCCGAAATTCACATCAAAGGTGTAATGCTTCGACTCGGTACAATCATCGCAATAAAAACGGGCTCACGCGTGCAAACGCGTAAGCCCGGATTTTTAGTTGTGACTGGTCGCGTTTAGCCGTTCACGTCAACGACGACACGCCCTTTGACCTGACCTTTCAAAATGTCGCGCCCCAACGCGGGCAGGTCAGACAAAGTGGCTGGCTGAACCATGGCTTCTAGCTTATCCATCGGCAGGTCTTTTGCGATCCGCTCCCAAGCCCGTACGCGGTTGTCATAGGGTTGCATCACACTGTCGATCCCCAAGAGGTTTACGCCGCGCAACAGAAATGGAATGACAGTTGCTGGAAGACCCGCCCCACCCGCAAGACCGACAGCACTGACCGACGCGCCGTATTTCATTTGGCCAAGAACACGCGCGAGCATTTCACCGCCAACTGCATCGACGCAACCTGCCCATGTTTCAGCTTCAAGTGGGCGTTTAGTCGTTTCGTTCAGGTCTTCACGTGGGACAATCTGGGTGGCGCCCAGTGATGTTAGATAATCAGCCGTTTCGGGGCGCCCGGTTACTGCTGCAACGTCATGGCCGAGCTTTGCCAGAATTGCGGTCGCAACTGATCCAACACCACCGGCAGCACCGGTCACCAGTACAGGTCCATCCTTGATGCCATGATCTTCAAGCGCCATGACAGCCAACATCGCTGTGAAACCAGCAGTCCCCACGGCCATTGCCTGACGTGTGTCCAATCCCGCAGGCAGCGGGACCAACCAGTCCGCCTTCACACGCGCCTTTTGGGAATAGCCACCCCAGTGCGCTTCACCCACGCGCCAGCCGGTCAGGACAACTTTGTCGCCTGCTTTGTAGCGTGGATCATCGGATGCCTCGACCGTGCCTGCAAAATCGATCCCCGGAATATGTGGATAGTTCCGCACAAGACCGCCACCCGGCCCAATGCAAAGCCCGTCTTTATAATTCACAGTCGAATATTCAACGGCGACAGTCACTTCACCTGCAGGCAAATCATCCAAACCCAACTGCTTGACCGCAGCGGATGTTTTTCCTTCATCGTTTTTGTCGACTACTAATGCGTTAAACATCTTCTCTTCCTTTCAAGCTGGGCGAACCGCCCACATTCTTTTGGTTATAAATATCTCCGCCGGAGGCTCCCCCGACAGCCCAACGCGCTAAATCCAGAAATTTTCGCGTACTATTGCATCAAGCTTCCCATCCGGTGTCTGAACTTGCAGCACCGTCTCAGGGTCCCAATGCGTCATCTTCACCATCCCGATGCCGACACCAGTACCAAAATCAGGGCTGTTGGCCGCAGACGTCATGCGCCCGACCTGCTTTCCATTGGCCAAGATCGGCCAGACGCGGTCACATGCAGGGACTTTACCCGCGATCTCAATCGGGCGGAGCTGCTGTGTCGGGCCTTCCTTCGCCACCCGCAGCAGGGCATCACGCCCAACGCACCCGATGGCTGTTTGCGTCGAACAAAACCGCCCCAGCCCGCATTCATGTGGTGTATTTTCGCGGTTCATGTCGTTCCCGTAGGACAACAGACCACCTTCAATCCGTTCGATCAGATTGGGGCACCCTGCCCGCACGTCCAGATCGGCACCCGCTTCCATCAGCGTATTCCACAACGGCATCCCTAGCGTTGATCCTTCGACGTAGATCTCATAACCGCCTTGTTTAGAATAACCAGATCGTGCCACGACAAGGCTTTGCCCTTGGAAATCGAACCACCCGAAACGGAAGAATTTGACGTTCCTGACCGCTTCGCCAAAGACACGCGCCATCAAATCTTCGGCTTGCGGACCTTGAACGGCTAAGGGCGACACATCCGGTTCATCTACCAGAACGTCCAAGCGGTAACCGTATGCGAGCCCCTTCACCCAGAATAGCAAATCGCTGTCAGCGATCGATATCCACCAGCGATCTTCGGATAACTTCAAAGCCACGGGATCGTTCAACATACCGCCCGTTTCATCAACGATTGGCACGTAGTAACATTGTCCCGCCGTCATCCCCCGCAGATCACGGGGCGTCAGCATCTGCATCAAGCGTGCTGCATCCGGACCGCGTAATTCAACTTGGCGTTCGACAGAGACATCCCAAATCTGCACCTGGTTTTTCAGATGGTGGTAGTCATCTTCCACACTCTCAAACACCGTCGGCAGCAACATATGATTGTAAATCGTATAGGCTTTGACGCCTGCCGCTTCGACACCATCGCTAAAAGGTGTGCGGCGCAGGCGCCGAGATTGAGAGATCATCGCCATTTCGTCAGGTCTCCGGCATGAAAACAAGATCAGTTGGCTGTGGATTTGCGCCCGCAGCGGTGAGCATCGCATGAATTTGACCGCGATGGTGGGTTTGATGGTTAAAGAAATGCGTGATGCACATCGCCCGCGGGCGGCTGACCTCGGCATGTATCGACCCCGAAAACCACGTCACATCGCCAGTCAGGTCCACGCTTTTCAGACTTTCGGCCCATAACTGAATGCGCCCGTCCATGCGAAAACGCTGTGTGGCCCATTCGGCTGGCGTTGGCGTCAGGTTTTCGCTGCCTTCAATCAGGTTCTCAGGACTTTCACCGCCATCGAAACGAGACATCCAGATCATGTCGCCCCAGAGCAAATGGTTCAACGTACCAAAAATTGAGCCGAAGAAAGCACCGCGATCCTGTCGCAGTATATCTTCGTCCATCTCCGCGACAACCTTGCGCAATCCGTCGTTTTGCCACGCGTTGTAGCGCGCCATTGTACGGCAGAACTCTGGCGTGATCACGGACGCGGACCTTTCCAGTCGATCGGACAAATCTCAGCGGATTTTCCTCCAAAGTCCCAAACACGACCGTAGTCACGGACACGCGATTTGGTGCCTTGAGCAGCAATAATTTCGGAACCCATCCAGTATTTCGAATTGGTGACCATCACCGGCTCTTCTTTGTTCTTGCCGGTGATCATTTCGATTTCGCCTTGGATTTTACGTCCAATGTAGATGCCGCGTTTGGTCCCGTCACGCACGATTTCGACCTTTTCACGTTCGGCCCCGATGATGTCAGACACCAACATCGTGAACAGGCCTGTCGTGCCGCCAGCTTGGCCGGAGAAAATCTTGAGCAAGCCGTTGTAGGCCTTTTGCGTTGCACGTTCGTCAACATAGGCCGCAACGCGCCAACCGCCTTCGGCCATGCGTCCCGGAATATCAACAAGCAGACCAATATTCAGACCCGCAAGATCTTCGCCCTCGAAATGCCCTTCATCAATCGCAATCGCCATCCATGCATGGCAATGCCCTTCAGTCGGCGGATGCGCACCAAGCGACACAACGCAAGGACAGAAGGTCGTGCAGGAGCAGTTCAAGAACAATTCGCCTTTGATTGCCCAGTCCGTCGGGGACATTTTGCGTCTGCCGGGATTTGGCATTCGCTGGTCAATCCGTTGGGAAATCGCAATCTGATCCGCTGGAAGTCTCGTCTTTTCCGCCATGTCCGTCCCTTTCCTAAAGTACCGCGAGCAGAAGACCCGCACCAATCAAGACCACACCCGCCGGTTTCGTCAGCCGGTGCCCGATCTGCGGTAGTTTTTCAAAAATCATAAAGAGCGTCGCCAGCCCCATCCAAAGCAGGCTCATCACGCCACCCACAAACCCCAACGCCATAAAGCCCCAGCAGCAGCCAACGCAGAACGCGCCCAAGCCAAGGCCCATCCGCAGCCCGCCACCAAATCCGGTTTTCCAATGACCAAGGAAGTAGGTCATCGGGCTATGGCACACACCGTGGCAAATCTCTTTCGCGCGGGTGAATTGGAACGCCCCGACAACGATCAACAAACCGGCCGCGAACCAACCGGTTGTCGAAATGCCAAGGCTGTCAACGGCATTCCACTGGATCAAAAGGACCTGCACGATGCTGATGAGCGCCGCAAAACCGACCCAAGTGATGAAATAACCGATTAGAACACCGATCCACCCTGCCCGTGTGCCATCCGCGCTTTTCATCAAGGCTTCGTAGTTGCGCAATGTCGGCACCATCGTAGGCAACATCATCGCTGCCATCATGATCGCCCACATCGGGAACAAGGCACCGAAGCTGGTCATCGGCATCATATTCATGCCCACAGGCCGCCCGATCACATCCACGCCAGACATCCGCGCCATCATGAACATGAATGCCCACGCGCCTAGAATGGCCGCAAAGAACAGCACCCACAGGATCGACCGCAATGGAAATTGAACGGGTGAAGTTGTCACGTCTTACGCCTCCCAACGCAAACACTTGCCAAATCATATGTCAGACGTTTAATTGTCTGACAAATGAAAATTGATCCAGATAGCAAAATTGATCTCTCTGCCCAGATTGCAAAAGCAATCCGCGACGGGATTATCGCAGGTAGCTTACCTGTCGACGAACGCCTGCCGTCCGAAGCGGAACTAGCTGATCAGTTTGATGTGTCGCGACCAACGGTCCGTGAAGCATTAAAACGATTGGCCGCGCAAAGCCTAATCCGAACGCAACGCGGCGCCACGGGTGGCGCTTTTGTTAACCGGCTGCGGTTCGAAGACGCCTACGGACAGCACGTGACCACGTCGACGCTACTATTGTCGATGAACTCGGTCAGTTTTCAGACCGCCTGCGAAGCCCGCTATGCGCTTGAACGGGCCTGTGCGCCCCTATCGGCGCAGCGCAGGACCGCAGATCATTTGGCTACCATGCGCGCAGAGGCACACCGCCAAGCCCAGCCGGGTCTCAGCGATGAAGCATTCTGCGCATCTGACGTCGCCTTCCATCGTGCGTTGGTTGATGCTGCCGGTAATCCGGTTCTATCGTACCAGCTGGCCGGTGCCGTTGAAGCCATGCAGCCGCTAATGAACATGATCACATTCACGGCTCGCAACCGCGAAACAATTGTACAAATTCATACCGACATCGCAGATGCCGTCGCTGCGAACGACGCAACGGCCGCAGATGCACTGCTTTGTAAACTGGCCGAATATACGGAAACCCTTGCGCAAAGCGTGTTCGCGAAACGTGATGCGCAGAAAGCTGGTACCGCGACGCAGAGTTGACTTTGCCCTGAACGCGGCCATGTCTTGTGGCACGCAATAAGGACAGACCACATGGACATTCTTAATATTATCTTCTGCATTGCCAGCATCGGCCTCGGTGCATTTGGCTGGCTTGCACCCCGCTACACCATGGATGTGCTGAACCTGTCCGGCCACACCGATACGATGGGCATGTCTGAAGTCCGCGCGAGTGCTGGCTGTTTGTTCATCGGGATGGGGCTTGGTGCGCTGCTGATTGGGAGTCCTGCCGCATATCTTATGCTGGGCTGCTGTTGGACAGGTGCTGCAGTTGGCCGCCTGACATCGCTATTACGCGATGGGCGAACATCCAAGAAATGGGGATACTTCGCCGTTGAAGCCGCCGTCGGCGTTCCAGCCATTCTGATCAATCTGTAGGGTGTAAGTGCAGGTTTCTGTTGCCAGGTACCTGCGAACCCCGCCCTAAGACGCTAATCCTAGGGAGTTAAGTTTCGATAGTTAGGGCTGCTTACGCAGCCATCGCCATCGGAGCACGATTGTCATTTGCAATTGTACAGTTTGTACCGATATCGGTGGTAACTCACCGAGATAAAGACACGCCCGTTCACAGTCCGTCGATCCTAATTCAGCCCCATAGTCCTTCAAATGAAAGGATTTTTGGTGGAGCTGCGGGGAGTCGCACCCCGGTCCGGCCCAGCTAATAACACGCTCGTTTATATCCATAGTCCCCGAAGAGACATCTTAGATATGGGGCTTTGATCCACCAAGCGCAAGATCAACAGGCGGAATTACTGTATCATTTTGTGACCGTGAGATTGGAAAATGTTGCCCAAACACCCGACAACGCACGCAAAACATGACAAAACTGACCAACTGTCAGTTAAGCGACAGTTCATAGGGGAATCGGTGACTATGGATAATGCACGTGAGTGAGAAAGACTTTATACCATTGGTAGTATCGTCGGGTGCCCACCTGTATTTTTTAGTTTGAAAACATTTTAAATTCCGTCCCCAATGGCGCAGGTACGGCCCCGACACCCTCACACGGATCATTTGATGAAAAACACCATTCGGTTCCCGCATTTGTTAGACTGTGAAATCGTCAACGACATGTCTGACGACCAAAAGGCCGATTTCGTGAACCAGTTTGCGGTGCGAAACTTTTCGTCCCGCACCCCCATCCTGCACCAAGGTGAACGGCCAGACGGGATGTTCATCGTATCTCATGGATCGGTTGAAGTCAGCTACATGAGCGAAGAAGGCTTCCAGACGATCATTTTTCACGCTGGCCCGCAGGCAACTCTTGGCGTGATCGAAGCCTTGGCGGCAAAGCCCTGTGCGGCGACTTGTATCGCCATGCCGAATACCTGTGTTCTTTTCTGCCCGACACCGCTGCTTTATCAGCAGCTACAATCGCCGGTCCTTATCCGTAACATTGCAACGCTCGCGTTCAATACGTTGGAACGGGATAACAGCGGCAAATCGATTGATCAGCACTACACGGTCGAACAACGTATCTGCAGTCATCTGTGGCAGTTATCGGCGCAAGGTGCTGAAATCAGGCAAAGCCAAAGCTATCTGGCGACAATGGTTGGCTGTTCGCGGCAGACGGTGAACAAGGAACTTGGCATCCTACGTGACCACGAAATCATCATGCTCAGCAAAGGCAAAATAACGGTTCTGAGCCGAGACGCACTTGCCAAACGCATTGCCGATATGACGCAAGACCCAAACACGTAATTCATTTAGAAGAATGGCGCACCCGAGAGGATTCGAACCTCTGGCCTCTGCCTTCGGAGGGCAGCGCTCTATCCAGCTGAGCTACGGGTGCGTCTAGCGGTGCTATAACTGTCCGTCGAACGGCTCGCAACCAACAAAGATCAGGTCCCCAGATTTTCGTAAGAAAAAACAGATCAGGCGAACAAATCGTGGCACAATTCCAGTGCGTCAACCAAGGCATCCACATCTTGCGTGGTGTTGTACATGCCCATAGACGCCCGACATGTGGCTGACACGCCCATGTGATCCATCAATGGCATTGCACAATGGCTACCAGCCCGTACTGCAACGCCTTTCTTATCAAGCACTGTCGAGATGTCATGCGCATGCGCAGCCCCATCAAGCGTGAACGAAAAGATCGCCCCTTTGGTCGCTGATGTGCCCTGCACCTGAAGCCAGTTCAATCCGCCAAGCTTTGCGTTCGTGTAATCCCGCAACGCCATTTCATGTGCTGCGATCTGCGCCATGCCTACGTCCATCATGTAATCAAGCGCGACACCTAGACCAATCGTCTGGACGATCCCCGGCGTACCTGCCTCGAACTTCATTGGTGCGTCGTTGTAATCAACCCCATCACGGCGCACGTCTTTGATCATGTCGCCGCCACCCATGAACGGACGCATCTCAGCCATTCGTTCCTTGGTCACGTAGATTCCACCGGACCCAGATGGTCCGTACAGTTTGTGCCCTGTGATCGCATAGAAATCGCAACCAATATCTTGCACATCAACCACGCTGTGGCAGGCCGCCTGCGATCCGTCGATCAGTACTGGGACGCCTTTCGCTTTTGCGCCCGCGCAAATCGCTTTGACATCAACCATAGTCCCGAGAACGTTGGACATATGCGTGACGGCAACTAGTTTTGTCTTCGGTCCGATCGCGTCGATCACCGCTTGTGGATCAAGATCACCTTTGGCGTCCACATCGACCCATTTGATCACAACGCCCTGACGTTCACGCAGGAAATGCCACGGTACGATATTCGCGTGGTGTTCCATAATTGACAGGACGATCTCATCGCCTGCTTCCAAACGCGGCGCGGCCCACCCATAGGCCACCATATTGATGCCTTCGGTTGTGCCCGAATTGAAGATGATCTCATCCTCGGACCCAGCATTCAGAAACGTCGCGATCTTACCGCGGACACCTTCATATTTGTCAGTGGCAAGGTTGCTGAGGTAATGCAAACCACGGTGCACGTTTGCGTATTCTTCGGAATACCCTTTGGTGATTGCATCAATGACAACCTGCGGCTTTTGCGCGGATGCACCATTATCAAGATAGACCAGCGGCTTGCCGTTTACTTCCCGCGACAGGATTGGGAAATCGGCACGGATGGCATTTACGTCGTAGGTCATACTGGACCTCCCACAAGGGCGGCACCGCCGACCATTAGAAGAATAAAGCTTAGCCCGAAAACAAAGCCAATGATAGAAAGTGCAAATAAACCAAACGCTTTGCCCAAGCTGTTAAAGTCATGCAGCACGTTCAGGAAATGCATCAAGCACCACAGTTGCAGACCAAAACCAGCCAAACTAACCAGCGTTGCGATACTCGGGACCAGAAGCACGGCAAGCATTTGCACGATCACAAGTACAAGAACGATGGTTTGAAACCACGTCATGATTAAGAGGGTCGCGCCAAAGGTCCCCTTACCGCCCATCGCAAGGCCTGCATAATAAAGGACGAAGATGAAAACGACCGTCATAGCCCCGAGAAACAGCGCATCGAAAAACGGGTTTCCGCCCAAGTCCGATATCATTTCAGGGCGACCGGGGATCAGGCGTTCGATTGAGATGATGATCACTGTCGCAATGGTCACGACGCCAAGCGCCATCCAACCCACCGCGTGAGGAAGGCGCAGTTTTACGATTTCGGATGCAACCACTGCGGGCTGACGGAATGTCTGCCCGATGAGACCAGTCAGCGTCGCGACATCAAAGTGCATGGGTTTCCCCTTCGGCAACACGGATGCACTGCGACCAAATCCAAGCGAAGGCGGCCGCCCAGACGAAGCCCACGAGGTTCGCTGCAGGCCCTGCCCCGATTAGCCCCATAGTCAGGCCAAACAAGAGACCGACGGGTGTTGTCGCCAAAAACGCCCAGAACAACGCTAGGCGCGCCGAGTAATGCGTGCCTATTGCGCCAAACATCTTCGCAATCAGATGCGCGATTGCTGCCACGATATACAGCATCAAGGGCCATACAATCATCATCGAAAAGAACGCGATGCCTGCGTTCATCTGGAAATCTGACGCGCCGTCGGGGCCGAACAATTCAAACTGTTCAGCCCGTTTCAAGCGCGGCCATTGTGCGACGTATAAGATCAGACAGGCGGCCATCACATAAGCGATGGCCCTGTCTTCCCGTTGGCCGTGCGACAGCAGTTCACGCATCACAACGCGCGGACTACGCCATGTGCGCGCAATGTCGGTCGTGACTGCCATCAGCCGTGCCGTGCCAACCAGCTTTCCAGCCGGTCCCGCAGGTCATCTGCCAAATCGTCGTTGTCAATCTCGTCCAAGGCTTCTGCCAAGAACGCAAGCGTCAACAAATCAGTTGCCTGCCTACGCGGCACACCGCGTGATTGAAGATAGAACAACGCCGTTTCGTCAATCGCGCCAGACGTGGACCCGTGCGAACAGGCTACGTCATCTGCGTAGATTTCAAGTTCAGGTTTGGCCAAAAACTGGCTGTCGTCGTCCAACAAAAGCGATTGGCTGATCTGATAACCATCGGTTTTCTGCGCACCTGCTTTCACGAGAATTTTCCCTTGGAAAACCCCTGTTGCACCGTTGCGCAGTACTTTTTTGAAGACCTGACGGCTTTCGCAATTTACCGCGTCGTGAGTAATAAAGATCGTGTCGTCGTGATGGAAGTCTTTGCCATCGCCAACGCAAGCACCCGCGACATGTGCGATCGCGTCATCACCGTTGATTTCGATGATGCATTCATTGCGTGTCAGTGCGCCATTCACTGTCAACGTAAAGGACTTGAACGTGCTTTCTGTTGAAATCCTTGCGAAGCAATGCGTTACAGCACGACGTTCATGGTCGCGGCCTTGCGAACGGACATGATGGAATGCGCCGGTTGCGGCCACATCGACTTCAAGTACGGATGACAAACGGGCCGCCGCTGGTCCGGTTTCCAGAACCGTCACTGTCGCGCCTTCTTCGACCTTTACGACGTGATGCACCATGGCGTCAGACTCTGTTGTGTCGCCACGCTTGTAAATCAGATTAACCGGTTTCGCGGCTTTGGCAGTCGCACGAATAACAACACCGTTTTCGGCAATCGCTGTGTTCAAGGCCGCCAAAGGACGTTCGACTGGTGACTGACCGTTGGTTTCCAAAGCACCGTACAGGTCTTTGGCCCAGTGGATATCCGTAGACATCGCATCTGACAGCATCTCAATCTCGATACCTTCAGCGGACAAGTCGTCCGATGCGGCAGCGTCATAAACACCGTCCACGAAGACGACCTTCACGCGGTCGATCGCATCGAACAACGGCGCTTCGTCGTTATCGAACGTGGCTGCTTCAACCAAGTCCGCAGTGACAAAGTTTACCGGATCAGTATAGCGCCAGTATTCGTCACGTTTGTGCGGCAGGCCCATCTGGGTCACCCGCGACAGCGCGTCTTTGCGTGCAGCCGTGGCCCAGGCAGCACCTTCCGCCAATATCAGACCATCTAGCCGGGCGACAGTTGCGTCATTTTTCAGTTGCGGCAAAGCCATTAGGCCACCTCCGCCAAAATATCAGCGTAACCGTTGTTTTCAACTTCCAGAGCCAGCTCTGGACCGCCTGTTTTCACGATCCGTCCGTTGGCCATGATGTGCACAACGTCCGGCTTGATGTGATCCAGAAGACGCTGGTAGTGCGTGATCACGAGGAACGACCGACCTTCGGACCGCAGCGCATTCACGCCTTCGGACACCAGTTTCATCGCATCGACGTCCAGACCGGAATCTGTTTCGTCCAGTACGCACATCTTTGGTTCCAGCATCGCCATTTGCAGGATTTCGTTGCGCTTTTTCTCACCACCAGAGAAGCCTACGTTGACCGGACGCTTCAACATATCCGCATCAATTTTCAGGTCTTTGGCTTTCGCGCGGACCTCTTTGAGGAAATCACCAGCAGACAGTTCTTCTTCACCGCGTGCTTTGCGCTGTGCGTTCACAGCTGTGCGCAGGAACGTCATGTTACCGACGCCCGGAATTTCCACTGGGTATTGGAATGCGAGGAACAGACCAGCAGCTGCGCGGTCTTCCGGTTCCATATCCAGCAAGTCTTCGCCTTCCAGTGCGGCTTCGCCGTCTGTGACTTCGTAACCGTCTTTACCGGACAGCACGTAGGACAAAGTTGATTTGCCAGAGCCGTTTGGCCCCATGATCGCGTGAACTTCGCCTGCACCAATCTTCAGATCGACACCTTTGAGGATTTGCTTGTCCTCTTCTTCGAGCTGGACGTGCAGGTTTTTGATCTCAAGCATAGTATTCTCCTTGGAAAACGTGGAAAGGCCGCGTCAGGACGGTATCCTGCGCGGCGTATATTGATGAGGACGACGGTAGGTCGTCAGATGTTAGATTGTGATGCTGTTGCCCGCGATGTTCAGAGACATCGGATCGGTTGCAGCCAAGATTTCGTTGACGAAGCCCTGCGAAAAGACCATCGCAAATTGATCCGGCGCGATCCAAACGGCGTTGTGCATCGTTACTGCGGCGAACGCGGCGCCCGCCACATGACAAACCATGTGTTTGAACGTCTTCTGACGAATGAACCCGCCCAACGTGAAGGCCATCGCCGCTGCCATGCCCAATTCGTAGGCAAGCGCGTGCGGTACGCTTGGTTGGATATCCAAGAACGTGATTTGGAAATAGCGTGCCACGATCAGACACATCGCACCCACAATCATCGACATGATCATGCCGGTCGTCGTTGCGGGCGGTGTTTTGCCGTTGGCCAAGATCTGATCGCGACCGACCCGCTTTGGTACCTTCATGCCCGTTTCCGGATCGTGATAATACGTATTGCGCGGGTTGTTGATGCTCTTCACACGAGCCTGAAAAATAGCAGCTTGATCTTGAGTCGCCATGATAATGCGCACCTGTCCCGTTACGTCCCCACGACTGACTAGCAGACGAAGTGGGGCGAAAACGGGGCAGCGCGGTGACCCTGTTGCGGCTATATGTCGGGCAGACGACAGTCATTTGTTAGCCAACAGACCCTTCGAGACTGATTGCAACAAGCGCTTGAGCTTCCATCGCGAATTCCATCGGAAGCGCCTGAAGCACTTCCTTACAGAACCCGTTAACCACCAAAGCGACGGCTTCTTCTTCGTCCATCCCGCGTGAGCGGCAGTAGAACAACTGGTCGTCATCCACTTTGGATGTGGTCGCTTCGTGCTCAACCCGAGACGAATTATTCTTCACCTCGATATACGGAACGGTATGCGCGCCGCACTTGTCGCCGATCAGAAGCGAGTCACACTGGGTGTAGTTCCGGCTTTCTTTCGCTTTCGCGTGCATCGATACCAGTCCACGGTAGGTGTTCTGGGCCACGCCCGCGGAAATCCCTTTCGACACAATCCGCGACTTAGTGTTCTTGCCCAAGTGCACCATCTTTGTGCCTGTGTCCGCTTGCTGGTGGTTGTTGGCGATGGCGATGGAATAGAATTCACCTTGGCTGTCATCACCGCGCAGGATGCAGGACGGGTATTTCCACGTCACGGCAGAGCCGGTTTCAACTTGTGTCCACATCACTTTGGACCGGTCGCCACGGCAATCCGCGCGTTTGGTCACGAAGTTGTAGATGCCGCCCTTCCCGTCTTCATCACCAGGATACCAGTTCTGAACCGTGGAATATTTCACTTCGGCGTCTTCTTCGACGATGATCTCAACCACGGCTGCGTGCAGCTGGGCGGTGTCGCGTTTCGGCGCAGTACAGCCTTCAAGGTAGGATACGTAAGACCCCTTGTCGGCGATGATCAGCGTGCGTTCAAACTGGCCTGTGTTTTCCGCGTTGATGCGGAAGTAGGTGGACAGTTCCATCGGACAACGTGTGTTCGGCGGGATGTAGACAAACGACCCGTCAGAAAACACGGCAGAGTTCAGCGTAGCGTAGAAGTTGTCGGATGGTGGAACCACCGTACCGAGGTATTTCTTGACCAGCTCAGGGTGCTTTTCAATTGCCTCAGAGATCGAGCAGAAGATTACGCCAGCTTTTTCCAGTTCTTTCTGGAACGTCGTGCCAACGGACACGGAATCAAAAACCGCATCCACAGCGACCTTGCGGCCTTCCGCTGGAATATCTTCGGCCCCTTCGACGCCCGCAAGGATCATCTGTTCTTTCAGCGGGATACCAAGCTTTTCATATGTCGCGAGCAGCTTAGGATCGACTTCGTCCAAAGACTTCGGTTTTTCTTCCATGCTCTTCGGGCGGGCATAGTAGTAGATGTCTTGGAAATCGATGTCAGGGTAGTTGACCATCGCCCATGTGGGTTCTTCAAGGTTCTCCCAGCGCGCAAACGCCTCAAGACGCCATTCGGTCATCCATTCGGGTTCGTTGTTTTTACCGGAAATCAGCTTCACGATATCGGTGTTCACGCCCTTTGGCGCATACTCCATCTCGATCTCTGTTTCCCAGCCGTATTTGTAGTTGCCTGACAGCGCCGAAACCGCATCCACGGTTTCCTGATCTACACCATCTTTGACTTGAACTTCGTCCAAAGCTGTCATCGCATTTTCCTCTCTTACGCAGCGGCTGCTGCGCTGATCTTCTTTCGTTTCCGCGCCCATGCATCCGCAAAGCGCAGTACATCATCTTCCGTCGTATCCAACCCGAGCGACACCCGGAGCGCACACGACGCCAATTCATCTGAATAGCCAAGCGCCGGCAGCACGCCGCCAATCTTGACCTTGCCGCTCGAACAGGCTGACCCCGCCGAAACCGCAAATCCCGCGAGGTCCATCGCCATCACCTGCGTTTCACCTTTCCAGCCGGGGCTGAGGAAACAACTGGTATTGGGCAACCGCGCGCCATCCTGTCCTACAAAAATAGTGTCGGGGATCGCGTCCTCAATGGCCTTTTCTAGAATATTTCTAAATTGCGCAACCTGCTCCCAGCGGCCTTCGGTCAAATCTTTTTGTGCAGCCTTCGCAGCCGCCGCAAAACCAGCAATCAGGATCAGGTTTTCGGTCCCTGATCGACGCCCCATTTCTTGCCCACCGCCCTTGATCTGCGCTGCTACATCAGCGCCTGCGGGTACAATCAATGCACCAACACCTTTTGGGCCACCAAACTTATGCGCCGACAAGATCGCAGCCCCGACACCAGACCAATCAAAAGCAAACGGCACACGGCCGAAGCCTTGCGTGATGTCAGTTACAGCCAAGCCATCAACTTTCTGGATCAAACCCGTCTCGGAATTCGCGAGCTGAACCACAGCCCGTGTCAGATCATCAACCTGAACTACGCCATCGACGACTGGCAGAACCGGATCGATCCACGCAGCAACGGCGGCGTGTTCTAAGCCGGAACCCTGCAAATCTCGACCTGCAAGTATTAGGGCCGCAGATTCTGTCGCACCCGACGTAAATACAATGTCAGCACCAGCGGCACCCAAAGCGTCCGAGATATCTGCGCGTGATTGCTCAAGCAGCTTCTTCGCCGCACGCCCTTCTGCATGGACGGACGACGGATTACCGACAACGTCCATCGCCGCAATCATTGCCGCCTTCGCTTCGGCACGCACAGGCGCTGTCGCGTTATGGTCCAGATAAACACGCGCCATCAGACACGCGCCTTCGTTTCATCACATGTATCGTGCCGGACGACCCCGATTTTTCTGGAAAAATCGATCGAATTCTCTGTAAAATCCGCCATCCCTATTCATCCACGACTTCAAACAGGGCCGGAACAGCCGGACACGGCGCAAGACCGTTTCCGACAACATCTGACAAACGTGCTTGATGCAAGAAGACGTAAACGTGCGCGCTGAGCCCTTCCCACAAACGGTTTGTCAACGATTGCGCCCGCGACCCTGACGCGGCCCCTGACGCACCGGCACCTTTGTGCATGGCACTCACGGTCTCATCAACCGCGCTGAGAATATCAACCACTCGGATTTCAGAAGCGGGCTGCGCCAAACGATACCCGCCGCCCGGTCCACGCACGGACACAACAAGATCAGCACGACGCAATTTCACAAACAACTGCTCGAGATAGGCCAATGAGATATCTTGCCGTTTGGAAATCTCGGTCAAATTGACCAACGCCCCGTCAGGCTGCAGCGCCAAGTCGGCCAAAGCGACTACCGCATAACGTCCCTTTGTGCTTAGCTTCATCTTAAATCCCATCAGGTTAATGACATTGACCTTTGCGTGCAGCGCGATTAGGTCAAATCACCAGTCATTGGACCAATCGGCCCAAGTTTAGAATCTTTCTAAGGTGCCTGAGCGTTTTCGTCAAGAATACACCTGATGAAATGCGCCATCACCGAGAACAAAAAAAACGGACGCTCATGCCCGAAGTTATTTTCCCCGGACCAGAAGGTCGCCTTGAAGGCCGCTACCACCCGCAAAAAGACCGTGATGCACCGATTGCGATCGTCCTGCATCCACATCCACAGTTTGGTGGGACTATGAACAACCGCGTTGTTTATAACCTGCACTACGCTTTCTATAAGATGGGCTTCACTGTTTTGCGGTTCAACTTCCGCGGCGTAGGTCGGTCCCAAGGTGAATACGACCAAGGTGTGGGCGAATTGTCTGACGCGGCTTCCGCACTCGATTATCTGCAGTCGATGAACAACAACTCCAAGCATTGCTGGGTTGCTGGTTTTTCATTCGGTGCATGGATCGGCATGCAACTGCTGATGCGCCGTCCTGAAATCACTGGTTTCATTTCGATTTCCCCACCTGCGAACATGTATGACTTTAGCTTTCTGGCGCCCTGCCCGTCCTCTGGTCTGATCATGAACGGGTCAAACGACCGCGTGGCGCCGCCACAGGATACCGTGAACCTCGTGAACAAACTGCACGAGCAAAAAGGTATCACCATTACGCACAACACGATGGAAGGTGCCGGTCACTTCTTTGAAGATCCGCATATGGATCCGATGATCGATACGGTGACGGATTACGTCCGCCAACGTCTGACCGAAAACACACGGTAAATTATGTCAGAATATACAGATAACACCGCGAACGAACTGGCTGACCAAGCTTTGGCTGAAGCCGAAGCAAGTGGTGATGAAAAGATCGTTGATCGCATCGGGGAAATCCTTGGCGCGTCATCGCAATCGCTTGAAGAGGCATATCTGACGGCGATCCGAGTACGTCGCGCAGAAAAACGTGCGCGGACAATGCTGGCGGAAAGTGTTGCAAGACGTACGGCGGCGGCTGCCGCCCCAGCAGACCAACCGCAACAGGACGGTCCAACCGAGATCGCATGATCTACGATCAAGCAGATTATTTTCGCATTCCCTTGCTCGACGGCACATTTGGCGTCGGGCAAGTGTTTGAAACATCTGCTGGTTCCGACAACGTTGCGTTCTGCGGAATCTCTTTTCAAAAAACAAATCATATGGCGTCAGTTGCGCCTTTGGTTCTGTCCGATGTAATTGCATTGGTACGCTGCGACGATGCAGGTTTGCGGTCCGAACAATGGCCACTGGCAGGTTTCAATCAAATCCCGCGTTTTCGATCCGTCTTTGACTATGACGCAGCCGTAACCGCCGGTTTTCCGAACACGCCTGTGCATGATCCAGCCGTCATCGAAGCCTTCACAAACGCCATCCACGGCCTGTACCCATGGAAAGGATTTGGCGATTTGTTCGACCAGATCAAACGCCCCGACATGGACAAGCCTGCCAACGCCACATAGGTTCCGCTTATGCAAGACTTGGCCCAAACGCGTATCGACGCGCAATTCGCATTTCTCACAGAAGCAGACCGTCTCAAATCGGTATTACGCGCCACAAAACTGTGCGACAGTTCCCGCTTTGAAAACACAGGTGAACATTCGTGGCATGTCGCCCTTTATGCCTTAGTCATGGCTGAACACGCAGCAAAACCCGTCGATATCACACGCGTTTTGAAAATGATGTTGATCCATGATCTTGTCGAAATTGATGCGGGCGACACGCCGATCCATAGCGCTGCTGCCCGCGATCCCGCGGCCCAAGCCGCGGAAGAGAAAATCGCGGCGGATCGTATTTTTGGCCTGCTACCAGATGATCAACGCGACGAATTCCGTTCACTTTGGGACGAATTTGAAGCCGCTGAAACAGACGATGCCATCTTCGCAAAATCCATAGACCGTGTGCAGCCAGTGATCTCGAACCTCGAAACCGGCGGGCAATCATGGACAGAATACAATGTGAGCCGCGTGGAGGTCGAAGACCGCGTCGGCGCAAAGGTCAGCCGTGGTGCGCCGGCACTGTGGATCGCACTTCGCACGCGGCTCGATGATTGGTTCGGGACCGGATGACAAAGCCACCAAGCCCGCTTTCCATCAATACCCAAGAACATGTTCTTGAACTGCTAAGCGGTGACCCGACGCCCCAAAAGCTAGACGCGGCTTTGCGACATCTCGCCAAATGGCGGGCAAAATTGCTGGAAAACACTGTGATCGGGCAAAACGGGACCGCCATTCCCGCAGGTCCATTCAAGGACATGATCTACAACGTACCTGCGTCGGAAGGCGGCCGCGTGCCACGACTTCTGGGTATTTACGAGAAAACGCTCGGACCAGTGATCGAGGAGATTATAAAAGCCGCGCCACCGCTCATCATCGATGTGGGGTGCGCGGAAGGGTATTACGCCATCGGTCTCGCCCGCCGATTGCCGAATAGTATTGTCTGGGCCCGCGATGCAAACGAAACGGCTCAGGAACTCGCTGTGGAACTGGCAAAAGCTAACTATGTATCGAACCGTGTGAAAGTCGGCGGAAAGCTCACGCATGCTGATTTCGATATTTGCCGCGCCCAAGACACAACGATCATCTGCGATATCGAAGGGGCCGAAGACGCCCTTCTCGATCCAGATCGCGCCAAAGGCCTACGACGCGCCAACATTCTTGTCGAAGTGCACGAAAATATGATCCCTGGTCTTACAGAACGGATCGCAGGTCGATTTGCCGAAACACATCATATCAGGGAACTTGGCCGCGCGTTCAGCAGCGACGACTTGCCTGACTGGATGGCGGGGCTCGGTGACCTTGACCGCCTGCTTGCGCTATGGGAATGGCGTGATGGCCCGACCCCTTGGTTGTGGATGCAAAGCAAAGCTGCGTAATCTCATGCGTACACTCATTGGACATCAAAAATGATCCGTCTTTTTGCCCGCAAGCACCCCCGCACGATTGCGGCGGGACTGCTTTTTGCGCTGACCCTGATCCTTGCGCTTCCCTATGCGATATGGGGCGCTGTGGATGTAACGGACGGCACTGGCGTTATGACATTTGACGCGTTGACCAATGGTGTGGCATGGCAAGCTATCATGGCGATCACTCTTGTATTGATCGTCTGGGGCTTGAAATGGTCGGACATCACAGGGTTTCAGGGCCCATATGATCGTTCGGGCATACGGTCGTTCCTTTGGGTCGGCGCATTTCCGGCCCTTGGCGCGCTCGGGTTTTCCATTGCGCTAATAACAGGCGAAAACGTCGCCGGACCAATTGCGATCATCACAATCGTTTTGGTGTTAAACTTTTTTGTGGGCCTGTCCGAAGAAGTCATGTTCCGCGGTATCGTCTTTGGTGCTCTACGTGAAAAGCACCAGTTGATCACAGCGGTGGCCTTATCGTCCGTTGCATTTGGCCTGCTGCACCTCGTCAACCTCGGCCTGGGGCAAGCGGTTTCGCTGACAGCCTTTCAAGTTCTCAATGCGACCGCACTTGGCGCGTTGTTCTGCGCAATTCGCCTGCAAACCAATAGCATTTGGCCACCAATCTTTCTGCATATGATTTGGAACAGCTATGTGATGCTCGGGCAAGCGTTGTCGGAAACCGAAGCCACGGATACCGAAAATCTTGTCTCGACCGGTTTAGACGCCTCAAGCTTTCTTCTTCCCACCATCTTAATCGTTATCACCTACTGGGTATTGCGCAGCTACACGCGCCGGACAGGACAATCCCTGTTTCACAAAGCGCCTACACCGACTAATCTGCCGACCATCGGCGCATAGCTGCTGCCCGCACGCCGTTTCCCACTAGACACGCGGGGCCAAGAGGCATAGGCGGCAACACTTATCTATCAGCGGAACGCACCTTATGATCTCGACCCTCGCAGCAGCCCTTGAAAAACAAGGCTATGACACCCTCACACCTGTGCAGGAGTTTGTCACCAACCCTGAGTTGGAAGGCAAAGATCTGCTGGTATCCGCCCAGACCGGTTCTGGTAAGACAGTTGGCTTTGGTTTGGCGATTGGCCCAACTATCCTGTCCGAGGACGGCACGTTCGGTCCCGCAGGTCGCCCCTTAGCGCTTTGTATTGCCCCAACTCGTGAACTTGCCTTGCAGGTAAAACGCGAATTGCAGTGGCTGTATGCAGCAGCAGGTGCCACGATTGCGTCCACCGTTGGTGGCATGGATTTCCGCGACGAACGTCGTGCGTTGGACCGTGGCGCGCATATCGTAGTGTCCACGCCGGGTCGTTTGAAAGACCACATCATGCGCGGCACGTTGGATATGTCCGACATGCGTGCAATTGTCTTGGACGAAGCGGACGAGATGCTGGACCTTGGTTTCCGCGAAGACCTTGAATTCATCCTTGGTGAAGCACCAGAAGACCGCCGCACCTTGATGTTCTCGGCCACCGTGCCACCGATGATCGCGAAACTTGCGAAATCCTACTTGAAGGATTCTGTCCGCGTTTCCACCGTCACAAAAGAAACGCAGCATTCGGACATCGAATACCGCGCCCTCACCTGTACACAGTACGATGCAGACAACGCGATCATCAACGCGCTACGCTATTATGACGCGCCGAACGCAATCGTCTTTGCGAACACGCGCGCGATGGTCACACGCCTGACAACACGCCTGTCGAACCGTGGTTTTGCGACAGTCGCACTGTCGGGTGAGTTGTCACAGCAAGAACGAACACATGCGCTGCAAGCCATGCGCGACGGTCGTGCAAAGGTTTGCGTGGCGACAGACGTCGCTGCACGCGGGATCGATTTGCCGAACCTCGAATTGGTGATCCACGCTGAACTGCCAACAAACGCTGAAATCCTGCTGCACCGCTCAGGCCGGACGGGTCGTGCGGGCCGTAAAGGTATTTCCGCACTGATCGTCACGCCAAAGATGCGTCGCCGTGCGGAAAACCTGCTGAAGTGGGGCAAGTTGAAAGCGGAATGGGCGTCCCCGCCGTCTGCTGACGAAGTGAAAGCCAAAGACGAAGAACGTCTATTGAATGATGACGTGTGGTCATCCGATTTTAGCGAAGACGAGACCGCATTCGCCACGAAGCTACTGGCGCAACATGCACCCGAGAAAATCGCGGCTGCCTACCTGCGCCTTTTCCAAGGCAAACAGTCAGCGCCGGAAGAACTCACAATCGTTGATCCAAACGCCCCTGCGGGCGCTCGCGAACCACGTGAACGCAAAGAACGTGCGCCATTTGGTCCGTCGAAATGGTTCAGTGTTGATGTGGGCCGCGAAGGCAAAGCCGAAGCGCGTTGGTTGCTGCCGATGATCTGTAAGGCCGGCGACATCACCAAGAAAGAAATTGGTGCGATCCGCATTCAGCCACAAGAAACCTATGTCGAGATTTCAGCGGCAGCTGTCCCGAACTTCCTCAAGGCGGTTGGCGGTGACATGACCTTGGAAAACCAAGCCAAGCTGACACAGCTTGACGGTGTACCCCAGATTTCAGAGCGCGGCGCACGTCCGAGCAAGAAACAGTACCGTGATGACAAACCCCGCGGTGACTACAAAGGGCGCGACGACAAGCCACGCGGCGAATACAAGTCTCGCGATGACCGTCCGCGCGGCGACAAAAAGTTCGACAAACCTCGTGACCGTTCAGCCCCGCCACCATCCCGCCAGGACGATATGGCACCTGTTGCACGTCCGGGGTCCGACGACACGACGCGCAAATCACGACACAAGAAGACAGACTTTAGCAAACCAGCGCGCAAGGATCACGGCGATGCCGTTGTGGCACGTGGACCAAAACCACCATACAAACCGCGCGATGGCGAACGCCCTGCTTACAAGGGCAAGTCAGACGGCGGCAAACCAGGCGGTTTCAAAGGGAAACCGGGTGGTAAATCAGGCGGGTTCAAGAAATCCGATGATGGACGGCCAGCCAAACCACGCGCAAGTGCGGGTGACACGTCGAAACGGTTCACTCCTCCGGGTGGAAAACCGGGTGGTCGTAAAGGCCCGGGCGGCAAAGGTGGCGGTCAACCACCACGGCGCGGCGGTCCTAAATCGCGGTAATCCGACGACGATCTAACAAAAATTAACAAATTGTCCCCAATACGGGCAAATTTCACATTTCTGCCACATTCCCACCCCGGCGACGCCATGTTGCCGGGTTACCTCTACGTCAACGGCGGTCTTGTTTTCCCGTCGTGATGCTAAGCAAAACATCGCAACAGCAAGGTTAATCAGGAATGTGTTATGTTGAACTCAAAACCTAAGGATACGACACCGGCCCCACCAAAGGGTCAAAGTCATCCTAAGCCCCAAACCCCTGTTTTTCGCGACTACGCAAGTATCTGAGATTTTCGGAAACGCCAGCGCGTCTCCTCCCTATTCGAAGTGCTGGCATGCCGACTAAGACCGGTGGTGTGCGGGGTTCGTTTTCCCCTTCTTTACTCTGTACCCACTGGTCCTTTTTTCCGTTCCATGTAAATTGAAACCATGGCGGCAATCTCAACCATTAAGAATCTCGGTCCGGCGAAGGAAACGATGCTCAACGATGTTGGCATCATGACCGCCGAAAATCTGCGTGCGCTCGGCGCCCATGCCGCCTATCAAAAATTGTTAGAGAACGGGACACGCCCCCATTTTATTGGGTATTACGTTCTACACATGGCCCTACAAGGCAGACCGTGGAACGATTGCAAGGGTGACGAAAAGAAAGCGCTGCGTGTGAAATTCGATAGCCTGAAAAACGACAGTTTCGATGCGGACCGATCCGAACTGGAGACTTTTCTGGATCAGATTGGCGTCGTATCCCGCTGAGCCGGTGGCGCAAGCAGACGTTTTGCTGGGATGGTCGGCAATGGACGCCACGGCCAAAACATCCTCATCCCTAGGCCACCGAAGACGATCAAGACTGCCAGTGGTGCCGCAACTGCGAACACGTCATCGAACCCCATATTGCTGAGAAACATCGCAAACAGGATGCCCGCGGCTACAACAACTGCAAAAGCGAATGCTGTGAACAGTGCGAACCTTTGGAACTTGGTTTGACCTAAAGACACACGAAACCCAGGCTGCGCGTCTTCTAACCCCGATCCAATTGCACGGATCAAGGCAACGAATCCATCCGCTTCATCGTCTTTCGGGTTCCTGTCTGAATAGCCAATCGTCACGTTTTTGTGGTCGGTCTTGAGGGTTAAAGTGCGTGCCAGCAGTCCACCTACGTTGGTTGTGCTGTAAGTCGCTGCTTCAACGTCAGCCAAAGCAATTTCCCAAATCGCGACGCGATCCGCGTCCCGTTCCGTCAAGCGGCCATCTGATAACGCGTATCGAACGGTGCCCCCTAATGGCGCTTTTAGAAATGTAAATTGTATGTCTTCCATGATGGTATCTTAGGTAGTTCGTATCCCGTCGCAAAAGGAAAAATGTAAACACCCTTCACATACGTAATCAAACCTGCTATGTTAACGACATGAACATACAACATGATATTGATGAAGAACTGCGTCGCTTGCGTATTGTAGCAATGCGCATGGACGCTCTATTTTACATTCCCGGCACCAAGATTTCGATTGGTCTGGATAACATCCTTGGTCTTATTCCGGTCATCGGCGATTTGGCATCCGTGGTCCCTGCGGTCTGGATGATCCACCGCGCGCACAAAATTGGAGCGACACCAGGCGCTGTTGCGTACATGTCTTTCAACACGTTGCTCGACCTGATTGTCGGGTCGGTGCCTGTCGTTGGCGACATCTTTGACGTTCTTTATAACGCAAACCTGCGCAATTATCGCGCGCTTGAGGTGAACCTGAATAGACGCGCAGCCCGCGCACGACAGGTCGATACCGGCCGGATCGGTGCAGAAAGTTGGGTGGCCTAAATGTATTGGTTGAAACTTCTCGCCGTGATCATCATCCCGCCGCTTGGTGTTTTTCTGACGGTTGGCTTTCGTGGGGCATTCTGGCTGAACATACTACTCACTTGTCTGTTCTATGTCCCCGGGTTCATCCACGCAGCCTACATCCTGGCACGATCCCTACCCGCACGTCAGGCATAAAAAAGGGCGCCACATCAGGCGCCCTTTTCGAATTCTAAGCCGCTAAAGACTTAGCCAACCAGTTCAAGACCTGAGAAGAAGAATGCGATTTCTTCTGCGGCTGTTTCTGGGGCGTCGGAACCGTGAACAGAGTTCTCGCCGATGGACAGTGCGAATTCTTTACGGATTGTGCCGTCAGCGGCGTCTGCTGGGTTTGTTGCGCCCATAACTTCGCGGTTTTTCGCGATTGCGTCTTCACCTTCGAGAACCTGAACAACGATCGGCTCGGAGATCATGAATTCGCACAGTTCTCCGAAGAACGGACGCTCAGAGTGCACACCGTAGAACTGCTGTGCCTGTGCCAGTGTCAGCTGGATACGCTTGGATGCAACGATGCGCAGGCCGGCTTCTTCGAATTTAGCCGCAATTTTGCCTGTCAGGTTGCGCTTTGTCGCGTCTGGCTTGATGATAGAGAATGTACGTTGAATTGCCATGTCGGGCCTCTTTCGGTCTGGGCAGGGCCAAACCCTGCGTTGAATTTCTGGGCGGGCAGTAGCATGCACCGGACCCCTTGAAAAGCGGCGATTGACCCTGCCCCTGTGATCAGGCAAAGCAGCCCCATGCTTAAGATTTCAGACATCACCTATTCAGTCTCCGGCCGCACGCTGGTTGAAAACGCAACAGTGACGATTCCGACTGGTCACAAGGTCGGCTTGGTGGGGCGTAACGGCTCTGGCAAAACGACCTTGTTCAAGATCATCCGTGGCGAAATGGTGCTAGACACCGGATCTGTTGATATTCCCAAAGGCTGGAAAATTGGTGGCGTGAGCCAGGAAGTCCCCGGCAACGAAGTCTCACTGATCAACACAGTGCTGCGTGCGGATGTGGAACGTGAAGCGTTATTGGCCGAATCTGAAACGGCCACTGACCCTGCTCGCATTGCCGACATTCAAACACGGCTGGCTGATATTGATGCGTGGTCTGCCGAAGGACGCGCCTCTGCAATCCTCAAGGGTCTTGGGTTTACCGACGAAGAACAACGCCAGCCCTGTTCTGCTTTTTCCGGCGGCTGGCGGATGCGTGTCGCTTTGGCGGCCGTACTGTTTTCCGAGCCTGATTTGTTGCTGCTCGACGAGCCGACAAACTATCTCGACCTTGAAGGCGCGTTGTGGCTTGAGGCCTATCTGGTCAAATATCCCCACACTGTTCTGATCGTGTCCCACGACCGCGAACTGCTGAACCGATCCGTTGGCGGCATCCTGCATCTCGAAGACAAGGGGCTGATCTACTACACCGGCACCTACGACATGTTCGCCAAGCAACGCGCTGAAAAGCGTGCACTTTTGACGGCGGCGGCGAAAAAACAGGACGCGAAGCGCGAACATCTGCAGGCTTTCGTGGATAGGTTTAAAGCGAAGGCATCCAAAGCGAAACAGGCGCAATCCCGTGTGAAAGCGCTTGAGAAGATGGAAACGATCCGTGCGCCCGAAGACGTGGCGCGGACCGTGTTCACTTTCCCGAAACCCGAAGAACTTTCACCACCGATTATCGCGACGGAATCAGCGGCGGTTGGATACGGCAACACAATCATTCTGCACGAATTGAACCTGCGCATCGACCAAGACGACAGGATCGCTCTACTCGGCCGTAACGGCGAGGGTAAATCCACACTTTCCAAGATGTTATCCGGCAGACTTGATGTGGCGCGCGGGAATATGGTGACGTCAAACAAGCTGCGGATTGGATTCTTTGCGCAGCACCAAGTTGACGAACTTTACGTCGATGAAACGCCCCTGCAGCACCTGCTGCGTGAACGTGCTGAAGAAGGCCAAGCCAAATTGCGGGCACGCCTCGCAGGCTTTGGATTGGGTGCTGATCAAGCGGATACAGAGGTTGGTCGCCTGTCCGGTGGTCAAAAGGCGCGTCTGTCGCTGCTGCTGGCAACCCTGCCCGCGCCGCATCTGCTCATCCTCGATGAGCCGACAAACCACCTTGATATCGAATCGCGTGAAGCGCTAGTTGACGCTCTGACCGCCTATACGGGCGCCGTCATCCTCGTCAGCCACGACATGCACCTGTTGTCGATGGTCGCGGATCGCCTGTGGCTCGTGAAAAACGGGCATGTAAAACCTTACGAGGAAGACCTCGAAACCTACCGCAAGATGCTGATCACCCCTGAAAAGCCCAAGGTTGCGGAAAAACCGAAGCCAAAACCAAAGGCAATCAGCCGCGACGAACTGCTCGCCCTAAAAGCTGAGGTCCGCAAATCAGAAGAGCGTGTCAAAAAAATCAACGACATGCGCGATAAACTCGCGAAAAAGCTTGCCGATCCTGTTCTTTACGAAGACGGTCGTAAAGGCGAGTTGGAAACATGGAACAAGAAATACGCGGAGGTCATGAATGGGCTCGAACGGGCTGAAACCATGTGGATGCAAGCTCTCGAAAATCTCGAGAAAGCCCAGAAATAAGCACTAACACCTCATTTCTTTTGGCTCGTAAATATCCCCGCCAGAGGCTCCCGCACTATCCGTAAGGCACTGACATGACAGAATTACCCGCTTTGATAGCCGCATTTACAACGTTGTTTGTGATCATCGACCCACCGGGCCTCACGCCGTTATTCCTGGCGTTGACCCAAGGGATGACTCCGTCCCAACGGCGCGTCATCGCGATCCGGTCGGTTGTCATCGCTTTCTGTTTAATGGTGGCATTCATTTTGTTGGGCGAGGCTTTGTTGGGCTTTATCGGCATTTCAATGCCTGCATTCCGCATCGCGGGGGGCGTTTTGCTGTTCCTAACGGCCCTTGAAATGCTGTTCCAAAAGCGACAAGCGCGCCGCGAAGACAACGCAACCGAAGGCGGCGAAGAACATACCGAAGACCCATCTGTCTTCCCACTTGCGTTGCCACTGATCGTCGGCCCCGGTGCGATTACAACCCTGATCCTGTTGGCCGGCCAATCCGACGGCGTCGTAGATGTACTGGCGATCATCGGCGTTGTCGTCGCTGTATTGCTGATTCTGCTAGCCTTTTTGTTCGCCTCGAACCCTGTCGAACGCGTGCTTGGCAAGACTGGTTTGAACATTGTCACACGGGTTCTGGGCATGCTTTTGGCCGCACTTGCAATCCAGTTTGTGCTTGATGGGATTTCCCAGACCTTTGGAATTGGTGCGTAGCACCTATATTAAGCGCATGAACACAGATCAGATGATGCAACTGACCTATCTTGTGCTGCTTGGTGCGGCCATTGCTGGGTCTTATATTTTCGCTAACAAAAACAACCTTGGTAAGGTCGCACAGCAAGCTGCCATCTGGGGAATGATATTCGTGGGCACGATCGCTGCCATCGGTCTATGGAATGACATTAGTCGCGACATCGCACCCCGCCAAGCGGTCAGCGGGACAGACATCGTTTTGCCGCGCGCATCGGACGGGCATTACTATATTACGTTGGATATCAATGGTGTACCCGTCGACTTTGTCGTCGACACTGGTGCGACGCAGGTCGTTTTGACACAGCAAGATGCGCAAAACGTGGGTCTTAATCCGGATGACCTGCGCTATCTGGGTATTGCACGAACTGCCAACGGCGAAGTCCGCACCGCGTCTGTTGTACTCGATCAGGTCAGCGTTGGCCCATACACCGACGCACGTCTGCGCGCGACGGTGAACGGCGGCGAGATGGATCAGTCTCTGCTTGGGATGACCTATCTCGGCCTTTACGACAGTATCTCAATCACCGATGGTGAACTAATCTTGTCGCGTTAAGGAAAGCCCATGTTGCGCCTACTAATCATTTGTACCCTGCTCGGCCTCACCGCCTGCGCCAGCCCGAATGCGCTACCAGAGGATTTCAACGCGGACTTCGAATTCTAGCGTACAGCCGCCAAGACCGCCTTTAACGCGCGCCCGAAAATCGCAACATCTGCGCCGATGCCAACAAACCCGACACCACGTTCAGCGTAATATTTGCTGCGCTCCGGAGCAAAGGTCAGAATACCGGAAATCTTACCAGCCGCGTGAATGCGGTCGATCATATGATCAATGGCGGCCAACACATCGGGGTGATCCGGATCACCCGGAAATCCCATGTCAGCGGATAGATCAGCCGGACCGATGAACACTCCATCTACCCCTTCGGCCGCCGCAATAGCATCGATATTCTCCAGGGCGGTTGCGCTTTCAGCCTGCACAAACAGACAAACTTGGTCACCGGCGTCCCGCACATATCCCGTCATATTGCCAAAAGCAGAAGCCCGCGCGATCGCCGCGCCCATACCACGGTTACCATGCGGTGGATAAAGCATCGCACGCCCCATTTCCGCCGCCTGATCACCAGTGTCGACCATCGGCACCAATACCGTTTGCGCACCGATATCCAGAACTTGCTTGATCATCCAGGCCTGTGGATCTGCAATCCGCACGACAGCGTGCGTTGGGGTCGTGGCCAGCGCTTGCAACTGCGGGACCATCTCGCTCAATGTCAGGGGCCCATGTTCACCGTCGATCAAACACCAGTCAAAACCGCAGTGACCCGCCATTTCAGCCACAACGTGCGATCCAGTGTTCAGCCAAACACCATATTGCGGCTTGCCTGAAAGCATCGCCGTCTTGAGACCATTAATTGGAACGTCCATCGGGTACCTCATATTCAATTTTGCCATCTGGTCACACAGTCGGACCCGAGGCAAGAGGTCAGGAGATTCAGTTGGAAAACTCTCTATGCAGGACATACGCAATGGCTTATGTAATCGTTTACGTATTACGAATCTGACATCTAAATCGTCGTAGAGCATCAAGGACCACCATTATGAACTTCACCCGCGCTGACTTCCCTGATGGTTTCGTCTTTGGTGCCGCAACAGCCGCCTACCAGATCGAAGGCCATTCCTTCGGCGGCGCCGGTTCAACACATTGGGACACCTTCGCCGCGACCCAAGGCAACGTTTTCAAGGCACAGGACGGCGCAATTGCATGCGACCATTATCATAAGTTCGAGGACGATCTCGATCTCTTGAAAGATGCCAATATGGACGCATACCGCTTTTCGACAAGTTGGGCGCGTGTATTGCCGGAAGGCCGCGGTCAAGTGAACCAAGAAGGTCTGGATTTCTATGACCGGTTGGTGGACGCAATACTGGCGCGCGGCCTAAAACCTTTCCAGACGTTGTATCACTGGGAAATGCCATCCGCGCTTGCGGATCTTGGCGGTTGGACAAACCCTGATGTCGGTAAATGGTTCGGTGATTTTACTGACGTCATCATGGGCCGCATTGGTGATCGTGTCGAAGCAGTGGCGACACTGAACGAACCGTGGTGCGTCGCATTTCTGTCCCACTACCTCGGTCATCATGCCCCTGGTCAGCGCGATATCCGTGCTACCGCGCGTGCCATGCACCACGTCAATCTCGCGCATGGCGTCGCCATGGAACGCCTTCGCGCGCGTGGCCAGAAAAATTGCGGCATTGTTCTCAACTTTGACTATGCCCAACCGGCAAATGATAGCGACAGCGCCCTCGCCGCAGCCGATCTGCAAGACGGAATCTTTAATCGTTGGTTTATCGAAGCGATTACCAAAGGCACCTACCCCGAAGTTGTTCTTAAGGGTTTCGAAGGACACATGCCGAAAGGCTGGGAAGATGACATGGCCGTCATCAATCAACCCATCGATTGGCTTGGCGTGAACTATTACACGCGACACTTGATGTCCGAAGACGTCAGCGCGGTTTGGCCTGCGGTAAAATCAGAAGACGACCCATTGCCAAAAACAGGCATGGATTGGGCGATTTATCCTGAT
Source organism: Yoonia sp. D2-7 (assembly GCF_055809435.1). Lineage (NCBI taxonomy): Bacteria > Pseudomonadati > Pseudomonadota > Alphaproteobacteria > Rhodobacterales > Paracoccaceae > Yoonia > Yoonia sp. D2-7. Next base: position 2,025,238 of record NZ_CM147912.1, read on the forward strand.
GGTCTGAAACATTTTTTGACGCGTTTATCGAAAGACTACGTTGGGGATATGCCGCTGTATGTCACCGAAAACGGCATGGCATGGGACGATGATGTCGTTGATGGCGAGGTCGCTGATCCTGTGCGCGAGAACTTTGTTAACGATCATATTCTCGCAGCCAAAGACGCAATTTCCGATGGCGCAAACGTCAAAGGATTTTTCTACTGGTCACTGCTCGATAATTACGAATGGGCCTTTGGTTATGACAAACGATTTGGTATTGTTCATGTAGATTATGAAACACAGGTGCGGACGCCAAAAGCATCGTACCACGCGCTCGCTACGGCATTGCGTAGCAACCGCTGAGACAAGATATGACACATCCCAAGAACACTTACGCGCTTGTCGCTGATATTGGCGGCACAAATACGCGCGTCGCTCTCGCAAATGGCAGTCGGGTTCTTGAAAACACGATCCGTCGGTACGAAAACCGGAATTACAGCGGTCTTGAACCCGTGCTCCAGCGATATCTGGAAGATGAAGGCGGGGTCGACCCGATCGCGACCTGCGTTGCAGTCGCGGGCCCCGTTCAAGACGGTCAGGCGCGAATGACGAACCTTGATTGGGCGATGACCGAAGCGTCACTTGGCGCCGCGACAAAAGCGGAAACGGTTGCGATTTTGAACGACTTGCAGGCGCAAGGGTATGCGATTGGGCACGTGTCTGAGGCAAATCTTGATTCCGTGCTGTCAGGAACGTCCGCGAAAGCATCGGCGGCGAAGCTGGTAGTTGGGGTGGGAACCGGTTTCAACACTGCACCCGTTATCGAAAGTCCCGGAGGCCGTGTCGTGCCCGCGTCTGAAAGTGGGCATGCGACGTTGCCAACCCTGACCGCCGAAGATCACGCACTTGCGGATTTCGTCAGCCAAGCGCATGGATTTCCATCCATCGAAGATGTGCTGTCAGGTCGTGGCATTGAAAACGTTTATCGTTTCGTTGCCCAAAAGAACGGTGTCGCAGAGAGCCTGCAAGCCTATGAAATCATGGCGGCTTGTGACGATGATGCGCCATTGGCAGTCGAAACAGTTGCTATTTGTGTCCGCCTGCTTGGGGCCGTTTGCGGGAACCTAGCGCTGACATTGTTACCCTTTGGAGGCATTTTCCTTGTTGGAGGGGTATCTCGCGCTTTTGCACCACATCTGGAAAAAGCTGGTTTTGCCGATGCCTTTTGCGACAAAGGGCGTTTTGGGCCCTTCATGAAGAAATTTCCAATTTCAGTTGTCAAGGATGACTACGCGGCCCTAACCGGCTGTGCTGCATATCTCGCGCAGGTCAAAACAAACTAGTGCAATTGTCCTTGAACGGTGTTTGTTAAGTCGTTCAATGAGAACGGTTTTGGCAAGAAAACCGAATTTGGTATCTTCGATTTGTCATCGCTAAATGCGTCTTCGGCATAACCAGAGACGAACACGACCTTGGTGTCTGGACGATCGCACAATGCCTCGCGCACCCACGTCGGACCATCCATGCCCGGCATAATGACATCGGTCACAAAAATATCCACGTTTAGTTCAGGGTCCGACAACAACTGCAGCGCCGCTTCGGCGCAATCGGCTTCTAGCACCGTGTACCCCCGCAGTCGCAACGCCCGCGACGCAAATGCACGTACAGGCGCTTCGTCTTCGACCAGCAAAATTACGCCATCAGTGGCCATGCTGAGTGGCGCAGGAGCGGGAGTTTCGGGCTGCACCACTTCTGCAACAGGAACATCATGATGTGGGAACAGTAGTGAAAACTGCGTGCCACGCCCGACTTCGCTGTCTGCAAAAATATAGCCTCCGGTTTGCTTGACGATGCCGTAGGCGGTTGAAAGGCCAAGTCCCGTGCCTTCGCCCAGACGTTTTGTCGTGTAAAACGGCACAAATATTTTGGACATAATTTCCGGCGGAATCCCCTGCCCTTCGTCAATGACTTTTACCACGACATATTCACCAGCAGGAACAAACGCACGATCGCGTTCAATCTCTTTCTCCAAAACGAGATTTTCGGTCACAACTTGAATTGTCCCCCCATCCGGCATCGCATCACGCGCATTGACGACAAGATTCATGAGCACTTGTTCAAGCTGCCGTTTGTCCGCTTTGATTGGCGACAAATTGGGGTCGTGATTCAGCGTGAGCGTTACCTTTTCACCGACCAAGCGGTTCAACAAATGAGTCAGATCCGACAGCGTATCGCGTAGATCAACTATTTCAGGCTGAAGGTTCTGTTTCCGTGAAAAAGCGAGCAACTGCCCAACAAGACTGGCCGCGCGATTGGCGTTTTGATGGATCTGGACCAAGTCACCATAATCTTGATCGCCCTGATCATGTCGCAATAACAACAGGTCGCAATGACCTGATATTGCGGTCAAAAGGTTGTTGAAATCGTGGGCCACACCGCCTGCGAGTTGTCCGATTGCGTGCATTTTTTGGCTTTGCACAAACTGCGCTTCCAGCGATTTTAGCTCAGTGACATCGTTCATGACGGCGATTAGATGAGCCTCTGCGCCGACACCTGCTACATTCAGCGTGACCTGCACGACCATGTCTTGACGTTCGCCCTTTCCTTCCAAAAACTGCGAAGCTTGCCCCACGCGTTTTTCGAAGGTTTCTTTGATCCAGTCACTGACCGGACGGCCCAAACCATCCAGCACTTCGGTGATCCGTCGATTATCCGTTGATTTAACACCCAGCAACAAACGCGCTTCGCGATTTGAATCCAAAATATCGCCAGAACCCGAAATTTTCATGAGCGGGACGGGTAAGTCCTCAATCGCGCTCCAATTCGATATCGTCTCTTCGTCAGAAAGGGTGCCCGTCGCACCTGCCGGTGCCGGCAACGCATACACTTCACGTCGCCCCGGCCCGCCAGACACTTCTGCAACAATGCAGTCCACGGTACCATCAACGGTCTTAATGCGGTGCAAGTCACCGGATTTGATCGGCTCAGGTCCAAACACTTCTGCTATCGATCGTGGTCTCTGTTCCAGCAACCGCCGAAATGCATCATTTAAGAACAAGATTGCGCCGCTTTTTCCCACGGTCATCATTGGCAAGGACAGCGACGCCGACGCCCGTTCGTTCTTTTGGCTGGCCTCGACCAAATCATCAAAGCGCCATAGGAACATCATCGGCCCGACGCGCGCCACCGAAAGTCTGTACTGCCCTGCCCGGGTCACAATATCTTCGCGCGCGGATGCCATTGTGATGGCCCGCGATTGCAACCGATACAACACGGCGTCCGGGTTCGCGATCACAGTCGCAAGTCTTGCGCCCAACGAATTGTCCGTCGTTTCGGCAAACCGATCATCTGCCGCTTCATTTGCGTACGCAATCACCCCATCCCCGTCGGTCAGAAATGCGGGGTTCAGGTCGTTGCTAACCAACAATGGCACAGCCTCGCTTAATAGGCGCTGTTTGGCATGGACTTGGCGTCGTGCCATGGTCCCCATCGCAGCAAGAATCCCGAGAGTTACCGCCGAGATCACAAGACCGAGCGATATCGTCAACGGCGTCACAATAATTGCTGCGACAAGTAAGAGTGGGATTGGCAAGGCCAAAAGGCCCGGATGCACTGAACGCGCCCAAAACCCTTCCGTCCCCGGTGGCCGTTTCGCGATAGCCCGCACGCGTTTCCCTTCCTGATCTAGTCCAATTGCGGATACTAAAATCCGCTTAACCAAAGGTTAACAGAACAAGATCAGAGCCGCGCCTACCCAGATTTAGTGAGTTTACAGAGATAGAAGCCGTCGGATTGGTCATTTGGGTAAAGCTGTAAAATCGGTTCAGCGGTCCAGCCTTCGTGATCACGTAAGAAACGGTCAACGACGCGCTGGTTTTCCTCCATGAGTACCGAACAGGTCATGTAATATAGCGTACCGCTGGTCCGCACATGTTGAGACGCGGCCAAGATAACTTCAGACTGCAACCCGCTGAAATCAGACAGTTTCGCTGGTGAAAAAGTCCACTTCGCTTCTGGATTTCGCCGCCATGTTCCGCTGCCGCTGCAGGGTGCGTCTGCGACAACCACGTCGTAGCCGCCTTGGCGATCAAGTTCATCGGTATTTCGGACGTCTATCTGCACGCCGGCCCGATCTGCACGCGGCGCAATGTCTACCGTTCTTTGAATGGCAACATCGTGAGCCGTCACTGCACAGTCGAACATGTCGGCAATCGCCAGCGCCTTACCACCGCCACCTGCACAATAATCCAAAACCGTCGCGCCGTCCGCGATGTCCAAAGCAGATACAGCTATTTGCGATGCGGCATCTTGAATTTCGATCAATCCAGTCGTGTAGGCCGTCGACAGTTTTACACGACGCGGATTACTCACTACCCGCAAGCAACCCGCTTGAGTATCATGTTCAACGACGTCCACGCCATCATCCGACAGCGACTGAATAGCTGCCTTTGTCGAACCACGTCGGGTGTTGACGCGCAAAAACAATGGCGCACGTTCTCTCAGGGTTAATGCGGTCTTTTCAGCGATTTCCCCAAGATCCGTTTGACACTGATCCCAAAGCCATTCCGGCAGATCAACGGCATCGTGCTTTGGCATCGACTGTGCTGCGTCCAAATGATCGTTTTCTTCTGCGGTAAGCGGAGACGGCGCATGTCCTTCGCCGGAAAACATTGCGGCCAGATCAACACCATCTTGATGTAGCGCCCCGATCATTAAGCCACGGCCCGTTAATGCACCACCAATCGCAGCGCTGGACGCGCGTTTGCGTAATGCATCAAAAACCAGATCGCGCAGTGCAGCACGGTCTTTCGATCCGGCAAAACGGCTTCCCCTTGCCCAGTCAGACAAGGCTTTTTCCGCCGTACGTCCGGCAAGAATGTCATCAAGTACTGTGATTGCGGCGGCCACACGTGCTGCAGGAGTCATATCTTGATTGCCTCAAATCCATTGCCAGCGCGTCTTAAACGACGAAATTTGTCCATATGGGATCCATGACAACCCGAAAAGACCAAATTGCGAGTGGCGATTTCATCAAGCGCCTTCAGCCGCGTGACGCGAGCTTGGGCGGGGTCGTCGTCATAGACGCTCGAAACCATCGGATCAGGCAATTGGAGCGCATCTGAGTGCAGAACGTCAGCGCAGAGAACAAGCATATCTCCGATCCTTAACCCCATGTGACCCGCAGTATGACCCGGCAACGCCCAAGCCGTTATACCCGGCGCAATGTTGTCCCCATCCTGAACCGTTTCGAGGCGTCCTGCGTATTTTTCAAGAACCGTATTCGCGGTAAAATCGCCACCGCCCCAAACCTCGGGTTCTTGCGCATGCAAATAGACGCGTGCAGAATTGAACATAAGCGTCCCATCAATCACGGCACCTCCACAGTGGTCACTGTGCAAGTGGCTGAAAACAAGCGTTTCAATCTGATCAGGCGAAACGCCAAGTGCGGCCAGTCGTGTTGGCAATTGACCTGCGATCGCGCCAAAATTTTGCCCGCATCCCGTGTCAAACAGAATGTAGCAACCTACAGTTGGCTTGATCAAATAGGCCTGAAAAACAGTGTCGATTTGCGATTGTCCTGCCGCAGCCAATCGCTGATCTTTGATCTGCGCGTCAACGGATGGAAAAACTTCCGCACCAAACACATAATGGCCGTCGTTCAGACACCAAACGTCGAATCCCGGCACGGACAGATGCGCAATGCCTACTATCATCACCCTACCCGATAGTTGGGGCTTTCGCGCGTGATTTGCACGTCATGCACGTGGCTTTCCTTCAGCCCCGCGCCCGTGATCTTCACAAAGTTACAGCCTTTGCGCATTTCAGCCACGGTCGCATTGCCTGTGTAGCCCATAGCCGCCCGCAAGCCGCCCACCAACTGGTGAACAACAGCATTGGCAGACCCCTTATACGGAACCTGACCTTCGATACCTTCCGGCACCAGCTTGTCGCTCGCCGCGTCTTTCTGGAAATACCGATCAGCTGAACCGCGCGCCATCGCACCAAGCGATCCCATCCCACGATAGGATTTGAATGAACGCCCTTGGTAAAGGATAACCTCGCCCGGGCTTTCGTCCGTGCCTGCGATCATTGATCCGACCATCGCACAGGACGCACCGGCCGCAATTGCCTTCGCGAAATCGCCAGAAAACTTGATGCCGCCGTCGGCAATCACTGGCGTGTCGCCTGCCGCCTTCGCGCAATCCATAATCGCTGTCAGCTGAGGAACGCCGACGCCAGCGACCATACGTGTGGTACAGATAGACCCCGGTCCAATCCCGACCTTAACAGCATCTGCACCTGATCCGATGAGCGCTTTGGCCGCTTCGCCAGTTGCGATGTTACCCGCGACGATTTGCACGCCGCTGTTCAGGGCTTTAACCCGCTCAACCGCTTGTGCAACGCCTTCAGAATGGCCATGGGCCGTATCCACGACAATCATATCAACGCCCGCGTCAATAAGCGCTTGCGACCGCTCAAACCCGCTATCACCCACACCGGTTGCAGCAGCAACGCGCAAACGGCCAAGGTCGTCCTTACAGGCAATCGGGTTCAAGACAGCTTGTTCGCTGTCTTTCAGCGTCAACAGACCTGTCAGTTTGCCAGCACCATCCGTGATCAGAAGTTTTTCGATCCGGCGGGCCTGCATCAGTGACCGCGCTTCGTCCAGATCGGCAGGTTCTTGCAACACAGCCAAATCGTTGGACGTCATCATGACTGAAACAGGTGTGTTTTCGTCTTGTGCAAAGCGCATGTCGCGATTGGTCACAATACCAACGACACGGCCTTCGGGGCCAACAACAGGGAAACCTGTGATCCGGTAGCGTTCCATCAATGCCCGTGCATCAGCAAGCGTCTGATCAGGTGTCAGCGTCACCGGGTTATAAACGGTGCCGGACACAAACCGCTTCACACGACGGATTTCCTTGGCCTGTTCATCAACCGTTAGATTTTTGTGAACAACGCCCATACCGCCGGCCTGCGCCATGGCAATCGCCATCTTGGCTTCGGTCACCGTGTCCATCGCAGAGGACAACAGCGGAATGTTCATCGAAATGGATTTGGTAACCTGTGTGCGGGTGTCCGCAGTTGACGGCATCACGCTAGATGCCCCCGGCACAAGCAACACGTCATCAAAGGTCAGCGCCTCGCGAATCTCCATCGTCATCTCCTTGGACAGTGGCATCGTTTGACACGGCCCTATCGCATGGTTGTGATCCAATCAAAAGGGCAAAACAGGCAATGTCGCTTGTAGTGGGATCATTTCCCGCCCATCGTCGCGAAATGCAGTCCGACTTACCCCCGAAAACACCTTCATTGACTAAACCCGCGTGGTTCAGGGCTTTGATCTGGTTTGCCATATTCACGGGCATTGTCATCGGTTTGCATACATTCCTGAGCTGGGCGCAAAATTTCATCGGCGAAATGAATTCGATTTCGGGCACGATGACGATGGCGGGTGTCATCGCCATCAGCCTGCTCATCTACGCCATCCTGATTGCGACCCCTTTCATGCCGGGTATCGAAGTCGGCATCGCTTTGCTGCTGCTTCAAGGGGCTGCGGTCGCACCATTCGTCTACATTGCGACTGTGACCGGACTAATGGTCGCTTACCTCATTGGGCGCACCATTCCGTTGCCTTGGCTGCGTAAAATTTTCTGCGACCTTGGGCTGCAAAAAATCTGCACGTACCTTGATCGCATTGCAGACTCCAACCCTGCTGAACGTTTGGCCGCCCAACGCAAACTATTGCCACGCTGGCTGTCACGGCTGACCGTTGATTATCGATACGCAACGCTCGGCCTGCTTCTAAACGTGCCGGGGACGTTTGCCATTGGTGGTGGTGGCGGCATTATGATGGTTGCAGGTCTGTCGCGTCTATTTCGAGGTTGGGTCGTTTTGATCACCGTGATGATTGCAACGCTGCCGATCCCATTGATCGTTTGGATCGTCGGTGTTTCCGTCTTTGAAGGGCGCTAAAACCGACCGCGATGCCGTTCTGCATAATCATTATGACGGTAATGGCCATTCCAGAAATGATCGCGGCGGGATAGCCTATGGCTAACAACGAACAGGCCACACTTATGACGACTGATCCCCTCGTAATTTTTACGCCTTCCGGCAAACGCGGCAACTTTCCAGTTGGAACCCCGATCCTAACGGCTGCACGCCAGTTGGGCGTCGATCTCGATTCCGTTTGTGGCGGACGCGGAATCTGCTCGAAATGCCAGATTACACCGTCTTATGGTGAATTTTCCAAACATGGCGTGACGGTGCACGACAACGCGCTGTCAGAGTGGAACGCGGTCGAACAACGTTATGACGATATTCGCGGACTGGTCAAAGGTCGCCGTCTTGGGTGCCAAGCTACTGTGCAAAACGATGTCGTCATCGACGTACCAGAGACCAGCCAAGTCCATAAACAAGTCGTGCGCAAACGCGCAGAGGCACGCGACATTACGTTGAACCCAACCACACGGCTTTACTACATCGAAGTGGCAGAGCCAGACATGCACGACCCGTCCGGAGATCTGGAACGGTTGATTGCAGCTTTGCGTCGGGATTGGGACCTACCCGCGCTCGAAGCCGATTTGACAGTGCTCAAGGCTCTGCAACCGGCGCTCCGCAAAGGCGAATGGAAAGTCACATGTGCGGTGCATTTGGGCGATGATACATTCGCACCACGCATCATGCAGGTCTGGCCCGGATATTTCGACGGCGCGATCTACGGGCTTGCCGTCGATTTGGGATCAACGACAATCGCAGCTCACCTCTGCGATTTGCATACAGGCGACGTTGTCGCGTCATCGGGTATCATGAATCCGCAAATTCGTTTCGGTGAAGACCTAATGAGCCGCGTTAGTTATTCCATGATGAACGCCTCTGGCGCGGATGAAATGACCACTGCCGTCCAAGAAGGTATGAACGCGCTGTTCACCCAAATCGCAGCCGAAGCAGAAATCGACCGCAACCAGATCATGGATGCGGTATTTGTATGTAATCCAGTCATGCACCACTTGTTCCTCGGCATTGATCCGTTTGAACTGGGACAAGCGCCGTTCGCGCTGGCAACGTCTGAATCGCTGTCGCTACGAGCGATTGAATTGAACTTGAACATCCACCCCGCTGCCCGAATTTACATCCTACCTTGCATCGCGGGCCACGTGGGCGCTGACGCGGCGGCTGTGGCTTTGTCTGAAGCACCGGACAAATCCGACGATCTCGTGCTTGTTGTCGACGTCGGCACCAACGCCGAAATCCTGCTGGGTAACAAAGACAAAGTGCTTGCATGTTCATCCCCCACGGGACCCGCCTTTGAAGGGGCGCAGATCAGCAGCGGACAACGTGCGGCACCAGGTGCCATTGAACGGGTCGAGATTGATCCCGTCACAAAAATCCCTCGTTTTAAGGTCATTGGATCTGATCTATGGTCTGATGACCCCAAATTCGCGGAAGAAACTGCCCAAACAGGTGTCACAGGCATCTGCGGGTCCGGTATCATCGAAATGGTCGCAGAAATGCGGATGGCAGGCATCGTGGATGCACCCGGCCTCATCGGATCAGCAGAACAAACCGGATCGCCCAATTGCTTTGAGGACGGACGGACGCAGTCATATCTGGTGCATGACGGCACGGCCACAGGTGGTCCGAAAATCACGGTGACAAACCGCGACATCCGCGAAATCCAAATGGCGAAGGCAGCGCTATATTCGGGCGCGCGGCTGTTGATGGATAAGTTCGACGTCGATCAGGTCGATCGTGTCGTTCTTGCAGGGGCATTCGGGGCGCATATCTCACCGAAACACGCGATGGTTCTGGGGATGATCCCTGATGCACCCTTGGACAAAGTGACTTCAGCCGGAAACGCCGCTGGAACCGGTGCGCGGATAGCGCTGCTTAATCGCAACGCGCGTGCCGAAATTGAAGAAACGGTTCATAATATCCATAAGATTGAAACCGCGATTGAGCCGCGTTTCCAAGAGCATTTCGTGAATGCGTCTGCCATTCCCAACGCGGTTGAACCATTCCCGATCCTGAATTCAATCGTCACCCTTCCGACCGTTACGCATAATACAGGCGGGGCGGATACTGGCGGTGGACGTCGACGCAGACGACGCGGCTGAGATCGCTGATGCTTGGGGGCCAGCCCCCAAACCCCCGGGATATTTTGGCCAAAAGAAGGGAATGTCGCGCGTCATTTCGCGGGTGTTGCTCCGATTATGCGTTGACGGCCCTGAGACGCTTGGCTATCCCGACGACAGCGCGCGGGTATGGTGAAAAGGTATCACGAAAGCTTCCCAAGCTTCAGTTACGAGTTCGATTCTCGTTACCCGCTCCACTCTCTTCCCGCATCATTTTTGATTAAAGGAAGACCCTATGTCCGACACCATCACCCGTATCGATTCCGGCCCACGTATGAGCCAAGCAGTGGTCCACGGCGGCGTTGCCTATCTTGCTGGCCAAGTGGGTGCTGAAGGCGGGACTGTAACCGAGCAAACCCAAGCGGTGCTTGAAAAAGTCGACGCACTGCTGGCCAAAGTCGGATCAGACAAAACCAAGTTGCTGACCGCGCAAATTTGGGTTGCCAACATTGCGACGGACTTTGCCGATATGAACGCGGTTTGGGACGCGTGGGTTGCCCCAGGACATGCACCAGCGCGTTGGACTGGCGAAGCAAAGCTGGCGACAACTGGCTACAAAGTTGAGATCATCGTCACGGCCGCGGTCTAAAATGACCGCGCCATTTTTGACGCCTCTGTTGTCCGATGATCTTCGGACGCTAGGGATCCCGGAGCCATGGTCATATGGCATGGCGGATCGGGTACGATTTGGTGAGATAGACGCATTAGGCCACGTGAACAACGTGGTCTATTTGCGGTGGTATGAAACGCTGCGCGTGAATTACCTGAAGGACCATGGGGTCTATGACCTTGCGGGCCCCAATCCAAAAATCGTTGTGAAAACAGTTGGCTTAGACTTCAAAGCTGAAGTTAAACCTGACGATAGCTACATCAATTTGGCGCGTACTGTCGAAATGCGGAACACCAGCTTTACGATGCAATACGCAACGCTTGTGAACGGTCAGATCACGACAACAGGCCATGCCGTCGTCGTGTTGCTCAATGCTGATAACACAAAACGTGCGTTACCAGATGCGCTGCGGGCCACTTTCGCAGCCCGCGACGGAGCGCTTCAAATCTAATCAGACGCCATGTGTCTGTAGAAAACCAACAAGGGCGGCTGTCGAGCCGTCCTTCGCGTCTGTGCCTTGAGACCCTTCAACAACGGGTTGCAAAGCCGTAGCGAGTTCTTTGCCAAGCTCAACGCCCCACTGGTCGTAGGAATTGATGCCAAGCACAACGCCTTCGACAAAAACCCGATGTTCGTACAGCGCGACGATCTGGCCCAACACAAACGGGGTCAGTTGCGGATAAGCCAGCGTGACTGACGGGCGGTTGCCTGGGAACACACGATGTTTCGCTTGTCGTTCGAGTTCTTCGCCTTCGAACTTGTCGGCGACTTTTTCCCGCGCTTCTTCGAGAGTACGCCCCTTCATCAAGGCCTCGGATTGGGCAAGGCAATTGGCGACCAAGAGCTGGTGCTGATGATGCAAATCGTCCTCGTGACCACGCGCAGCAACAAGGAATTCACAAGGAACAACCCGTGTGCCTTGGTGGATCAATTGATAGAACGCATGCTGTCCGTTGGTGCCGGGCTCCCCCCAGACAACGGGACCGGATGGAACATCCAAATCAGCGCCTGCCATGTCGACGCCCTTGCCATTGCTTTCCATCTCCAATTGTTGAAGATAGGCTGGTAACCGCATGAGATTGTTATCATAAGGCAGCACAGCGCGCGTTGTGTAACCGCAAATCTGGTTGTGCCAAATCCCTACAGCCGCGAGCATGGCGGGTACATTTTCTGACCAATCGGCGGATTTGAAATGCACATCCATCGCCTGACCGCCACGCAGAAACGCTTTAAACGCATCTGGACCAATTGCGATCATCAGAGACAGCCCAATCGGTCCCCACAATGAATAGCGACCGCCGACCCAATCTTCAAAACCAAAGACCCGTTCAGACGCGATGCCAAAGGCCGCTGTCTTGTCTTCCGCTGTCGAAAGCGCTGCGAATTGCGCCCCCGTGTCCGACACCGTTTCGGCCATCCAAGCCTGCGCAGTGCGTGCATTCGTCATCGTCTCGATCGTCGTAAACGTCTTAGACGCAACGATTACCAACGTCGTCGCCGGATCGCATGTCCGCAAGACAGACGCGATATCCGCCGGATCGACGTTCGATACAAAATGGCAGCGGGGCCCATCATGATACGGGGCCAAGGCCTTCACCGCCATCGCAGGACCAAGGTCGGACCCCCCAATACCGATATTCACCACATCAGTGATCTGGCCACCCTGCCCTTTGAACGTGCCGTCGCGGACAGAAGTCGCGAAGTCAGACATCGCATCTAGTGTCCCGAGAACGCCGGGCATAACGTCTTGCCCGTCAACCATCACGGGTCCACCATCAAGGTTCCGCAAGGCCGTATGCAGAACGGCACGCCCCTCGGTTTCGTTGATCGCTGTCCCTGCAAACATCGCGTCGCGCTTTGCAGCGACACCCGCGTCGTTTAGCAAATCAATCAGTAATGCGCGGCCAGTCGCGTCGATATTCGTCTTCGCATAGTCAAAGCGCATATCACCAGCGGCTGCGCTAAAATCAGCAGCACGGTCCGCGTCGACTAAATCAATGAAACGACGCTCTGCGACCTCAGCGTAGTGTTTTTTCAGTGCGTTCCACATCGTCTTATGCCTTTGCCCAGTGAACTGTTGAGCCCTGCAAGATCGCCGCTACAGGCGCATCCTCCGGCAACATTGTCGCCGCTTTTTCCAAGGCTGCGCGCTTTTCATCGCCGATGATGACAATGTGGCGGCTCATCGCCCCATTCAACACGGATGCAGACAAAGTGACCCGTGGTTCCGGCGCACCTGGTGCCCGCATGGGGACCAATGTTGCGTCGGTGGTCAACGCTTCTTGTAGTTTGTCCGCGCCAGGGAAAATGCTGGCGGTGTGCATATCCGCGCCCATGCCCAGCAACATCACGGAAATCGGCAGGTTTGGTGCGATGGCATCTGTTAAACTCGGGATACCTTCTTCGGGCGTTTCAACAGGCGCATAGAGCGGTAGATACGTCGCTTCACCCGCCTTTTCGATCAAAAGCCGTTCGCGCAGCAGTCGTGTGTTCGACCGTTCAGACGTTTCAGGCACCCAGCGTTCATCTGTCAGCATGACACTAACCCGCGACCAATCAAGATCAACGGCACAAAGAGCGTCAAAAATCGGACCCGGCGTCGTACCACCCGGTACAGCAAATGACGCACGGTCGTGTGTCAGCAGCGCGTTCTTCAATTCGCCCGCCAGAACGTTGGCAAGGTCAATCATCATCATTTCAGCGTCAGGGTATTCCGTGAACTTCATCGTCTTATCCTTTGATATCACGCCATTTACGGCCATCGCGATGGAGCAGCATCAGCGCATCATCAGGACCGCTAGACCCAGCGTCGTATGTCTTTGGCACATCGTTGCGCGCTTCCCAACCCGCTATAATGGGATCGGTCCATGACCATGCGGCCTCTACTTCGTCACCGCGCATAAACAATGTTTGGTTGCCGCGGATGACGTCCATGATCAGACGCTCGTAGGCATCTGTGACCTCAACATCGGTATCACCCAAAGCTTCGGCAAATGTCATATCCAAAGGCACGTTCACCAGACGCATCCCGCCCGGACCCGGTTCTTTGATCGTGACCTGCAGGTCCATACCTTCGTTTGGCTGCAACCGAATGGACAGAATGTTCTGTTGTTCATCCTGACCCTCAAAGATGGAGTGCCCCAGCGGTTTGAAAACCACAGCAATTTCGGACGCACGTGCCTTCATGCGCTTGCCTGTACGCAGATAAAACGGCACACCAGACCACCGCCAGTTCGAGATATGGCACTTCATCGCGATGAAGCTTTCAGTAAAGCTGCGCGGGTTTTCCGCGTCTTCACGGTAGCTTGGGCCGTCAGCGTTTGCATCATATTGCCCACGGACAAGATGATGCGGCTCAATTGGTTCTAACGCTCGGATAACTTTCAGTTTTTCGTCACGCACTTCATCGGCACCAAACTGCGAAGGAGGTTCCATCGCGATCAGGCACAGCAACTGCATCAAGTGGTTTTGAACCATATCACGCATTGCGCCAGATTTATCGTAGTACGCACCGCGCCCGCCAACGCTGACCGTTTCAGCCACGGTGATCTGAATGTGGTCGACGTAGTGATTGTTCCAAAGCGGTTCGAACAAGACATTACCAAAACGGACAGCCATGAGGTTTTGAACCGTTTCTTTACCAAGGTAGTGATCGATCCGGTAAATCTGGCTTTCATCAAAATGCAGCGCCAGAACGGCATTCAGTTTGCGTGCGGATTCAAGATCACGACCAAATGGCTTTTCAACGACAATACGGCTGTTGCTTTTCGCAATCTCATGGCGATGCAGGCGTTCGGCAAGGTCACCGAACAAAGACGGCGCCACGGAAAAGTAAAACGCCTGAACCACGTCACTACGAACAAGTTTAGCAAGCTCGGCCCAGCCGCCTTCGCCTTTTGCATCAATCGGCACATATTCAAGCTGCGCCAAAAACGCCTCTAGGCCCTTCGAATCTTTTGACTCTTCGCCACCGAATTCTTTGATGGCATCACGGATCATGTCCCGGAATCCCTGAGAATCGATATCGGAACGCGCAGCCCCAATAATCCGAGATTGCGAAGGCATCTGTGAAGATAAGAAACGCCGGAACAATCCAGGCAAAATTTTGCGGCGGGCAAGGTCCCCAGTGCCACCAAAAATAACGAGATCAAAATCCTCGACCGGAATCACGCGCGCGACCATAGTATGCCCTCTTCAATTTCCGTTAGCGCTAACGCGTTCCGTTTAGCGGGCGCATCTTGTGAAGTCTAGCAAACAGTTGAAGCCAGACACATTATGCTTCCAGTTCAGCATCCCAATATAGAAAATCGACCCAACTTTTATGCAGATGGTTCGGTGGGAATTTGCGCCCGTTGTTTTGCAGTTGTGATGCATCCGGCTGGCGTGGAGGTTTGCGCAGGTGCATACCACTTTGACGCAGGCTTTTCGATCCCTTTCGTAGATTGCACGGGCTACATGCCGCAACGACGTTGATCCACGAAGTAATCCCGCCACTTGCCCGTGGGACAACGTGATCGAACGTCAGATCACCCTTGCTCCCGCAATACTGACACCGAAATTCGTCCCGAAGAAAAAGGTTAAACCGCGTAAATGCGACTGTCCGCTGCGGTTTAACGTAATCGCGCAAAACCACCACCGACGGAATTTTGATTTCTGTGGACGGGCTATGCACGACTTCATCATATTCAGCGATAATGTCGACGCGATCCAGCCACGCGGCTTTCACAGCATCCTGCCAAGGCCATAAGGATAATGGGTAGTAAGACAAAGGCCGATAATCTGCATTCAGCACCAATGCTGGAAAATGCTTCAAATCCGCCGCGTCGCGTACAAAGTTAGTTCGAAAGTCACCGTTCATGGTCAAAAACATCCCTGCTCTGTCGCCCGGAGGTGCAGAGCGGGAGCCCCGCTCCGGCCGCTTAACAAAACTATATCTTGTGTATTTCAAAGGGCAACGGCCAATTGAGATCACACATATGGAACAGATGACCGCATCACATGACAAAGGTGTGACGGTTCGTTAGGCGATTGCATCACGCACGCCCGCATGGCGCGCACGCGATACGTTCGCGTCACTGATATGGGCCATAGCGAACCGGCTGCGCCCCGCTGCTTTTGCATCATACATCGCAGCGTCGGCCAACTGGAACGCACGGCGCATTGTGACCTCACCATCGACCGCCAAAATACCGGCTGATACCGTTACGGCAACTTTTTCGTCAGCTCCGACCGAGACCTCAATTCCCTGACAAATCTTGCCAATCCAATCCTGCACCTGCGGAAGAGATGTCTGCTTAAACAAAAGGCCAAATTCTTCGCCACCCAGACGCGCGCACTGGGCGTTTTCGGGCAGAACCGCCCGAAAATGATCAGAAATCGCGACTAGGCATGCATCACCAGTATCGTGGCCATGGGTATCATTGATCGCTTTAAAGTGATCCAAATCCAGAAGAACCATGATCATGCCTTGCCGCAGCACTGGCGGGCATTGCTCGAGGAACCACCTGCGATTGGGCAATTGCGTAAGCTGGTCAGTGGTGGCCTGCGTATAGAGTTTTTCCTGCAATGCGTTAAGGTGCTGGATGAGCAGCAGTGCCAATGTGCTCATCGGCAGGGCCGTAAAGGCCGCCGCCTGTAAGTTGTAAGCGAACGTATTCGCGTCCGCCCAGCCATGTGACAGCACGGCACGGGTATGGTTCAACATCCCCGAAAGAAGGACAAAAAGAACTAGCTTGAACAAAAAGTCCAACCTATTTGTTGGCGCAATTAATCTTACAAATCGTTCCATGACGCACCCCGATACCGCGCGAACCATGGCGAACAATTCTTACGATTGTTTTAACTTACGCCCAAACGTTCTTGCATAAAGGCCAATGCGACTTGCAGCCCGTCCGGTGCGATCCCATGCCCTGTCCCTTTCATCACGTGCGCATACACTTCTTTCCACCCAGCTTCTTGCAATGCTTCGGCCGCAAGCGGCAGCGATTGAGGTGGCACAACGTCGTCCTGATCACCGTGAATCAACAGCACGGGCGGTTTGCATTGCACTTCGTCAGCCAGCAATTCCGGTTCGAGCAATCGACCAGAGAACGCCGTGAGACCTGCAACTGCATCTTCGCGCCGTGGCAGCACATGCAACGCCATCATCGTGCCTTGGCTAAACCCAAGCACCATGACCTGTTCCGGCAGCAGGTCTTCGTCAACCATCATACCGTCCAGAAAAGCATTCAGATCATCCGCAGCGCGCTCTAACCCTGCTTTTGATTCTTCTTCAGAAGATCCATCAATCCACGGAATCGGAAACCATTGGAAACCCATCGGCGATCCGGCACAATCCTCTGGCGCGTCGGGCGACAAAAACAACGTGTCCGGCAGGTGTTCAGCCAACGGGTCAGCCAAGCCCAACAAATCTGCCCCGTTGGCACCGTAACCGTGCAGGAAAACCACCGCAGATCTGATCTCGCCTGATACCGGCTCACGCCGTCCTGCTGTAAGTGCCCGTGTCATCTGATACCGTCCCTTTGTTTCATTTCAGCGTAGTACGCCCATAAAAGCCGTGCCGCAACCGACCGCCAAGGCGACCATACGACTGCCATCTGACGTAGTTCTTTTTCTTTGGGCCGTTCTGGCAAATCGAACAGGTCTTGGGCTGCAATCTGAATCGCAAGATCACCGGCAGCCAACACATCGGGTCGCCCAAGCGAGAATTTCGTGTAAATTTCGGCAGTCCAAAGCCCGATCCCTTTGACGGCAGTCAGTGTATTGATCACCTCTTGATCCGGTAAGTTCCGCAAAGCGTCGTAGTCAATCTGCGCGTTCGCAAGCGCGTGGGCATAAAGCGCCTTTTGGCGGCTCAACCCCAACGCCCGCAAATCCTCTGGTGTTGCGGCGAGAACCGCATCCGCCTGATCCATGCCCGCAGCGACCATCTGCGCCCATGTCGCTTCAGCAGAAGCCACACTGACCTGTTGCCCCAAGATCACCGACATCACCTGCCCAAACCCTTCGGGCTGCAACCGTAGCGGCAAAGGCGACAATCGCGGCGCAACGGCAGCAAACTTTGGTTCGATTTTGCAAAGCGCATCTAGTCCCAGCGCAACGTCAGCATCTGATCGAATGATGTCAGACATGGGCTTTGGCCCAAACAAGCGCGTCTTCCAATTTGTCCAGTTTTACGCCGTCTGGCATCAGCGGTCGCTTTATCATTAATACGGGAATCCCGAGTTGCCGTGCGGCCGTCAGCTTTGTCTCACTTCGCGCCCCACCTGCGTTCTTCACGATAAGCCAATCAACACCAAGCCGTTCAAACAATGCGACTTCATCGGTTACCGGAAATGGCGGACGTCCAATCAAAAATTCGCCACCTGCAAAAGGAAACGGTCCTGTTGGCGGGTCAATCTGCCGACAAATCACACGACAGCCCTGTAGGTTCGCAAATCGGTCCAGCGTCTGACGGCCTGTTCCTAGGAAGACCGTTTGGCCTTCAGTTACAAATTCCGCAGCTTCAGCCTCCGATGTGATTTGGGTCCAGTTATCGCCGTCCTGCGGCTCCCACGGAGCCCGCAAGAACTGTGCATAGTCCAGTCCTATTTCCGTACAAATCGCCGCCGTTCTATCCGTGATCCGATGCGCAAATGGATGCGTCGCATCCAGAACCGCTGTGATCCCAGACTCTGCAAGATATGACCGAAACCCACCCGCGCCGCCAAAGCCGCCTACACGCGTCGGGATCGCCAGCGCCTTTGGCTGGCGCGTCGCCCCCGCCAAAGACGCAACCGCATGGACGCCCGCCTTGGCCAAGCCTTTAGCGATATCCCTCGCTTCTCCGGTGCCTGCTAACAGCAACAACGTCACACGCCTGCCCGCCCGATAATTGCACCCGCCCGATCAATCATCACAACATCAAAGATCATGCCCGCATAGGTCTGCGTGATGCGGTTTAAAGCACGCTGGGCAATCGCATTGGCAAAGGGTGCCCCAGCGATTGTATAGGCTTCTAACGCAGTATTAGCGCTCGCCAACCGCGGATCATCCATCATCTGCGCTAGATCGTCGAAGTCCACCTGCGATCGCGACGAATGAAGGTCAACGGCCCCCTGCGCGAGCTTTGTAAGCTTGCCAATACCGCCTCCAATCGTGACACGCTCAATTGGGTTTTTGGCCAGATATTTTAGCATCCCCCCCGCGAAATCACCCATATCCAACATAGCGTGATCCGGAAGGTCGTACAGGTGTTGGACGGTAGTTTCAGAGGTTGCCCCCGTACACCCCGCCACATGCGTCAGCCCATCAGCACGGGCGACGTCGACACCACGATGGATCGACGCAATCCAAGCGGCACAGGAAAACGGACGGACAATTCCGGTCGTGCCAAGGATTGACAGGCCCCCTTTGATACCCAACCGGGGGTTCCACGTTTTTTCAGCAATGGCAGCGCCACCCGGAACGGAAATCTCAATCTCGACGTCAGGGGATTGGACACAATCAGCCGCCATTTCGGCGACGACATCATCCATCATCGCACGCGGGACCGGATTGATCGCGGGTTCGCCGACGGCAATCGGTAGCCCTGCTTTTGTGACAGTCCCGACACCTTCGCCCGCACGAAACTGGACGCCACCGTCAGACGCCGAAACCGTCGCAATGATCATCGCTTGATGCGTTACATCAGGATCGTCACCAGCATCTTTGACGATACCAACCGAAACCCAGCCGTCACCCCGTTCGGATTGCGCAATCTTGGGCCCGAACGTTTCGCCTTTCGGCAAAACAATCGTAACGCTGTCAGGCACTTGCCCACGCCACAGGCCAATCAACGCAGCCTTTGTGGCGGCGGTGGCACAAGCCCCTGTGGTCCAGCCACGGCGCAACTCTCCCACGGGTTTGCGTGTCATAGGCTAGACTATAATGTCGCAATGACGTGCCGCCAACGTGTATTAACTAGTCGCTTGAACTCTTTTCAACGGGGGCCAAGCGCGGCATAAGCAAAGCATGACTACTGACGTCCCCCTTCCCGCCCACGCATGGCCGCAACTGGAACCCGGTTGGGTCTGGCTTTGTGGCGCAGGTCCCGGTGATCCGGGGCTGTTGACATTGCATGCCGTGAACGCACTGCGGCAAGCGGACGTGGTGATTTATGACGCACTGGTTCAGGAAGCGATCCTTGAATGGGCTCCGCAAGCCGAACACATTTACGCGGGCAAACGCGGCGGCAAACCATCTGCAAAGCAACGCGATATTTCACTGCGCTTGGTCGATCTGGCGCGCGAAGGCAAACGCGTACTGCGTCTTAAAGGCGGCGACCCCTTTGTTTTCGGACGTGGCGGCGAAGAAGCGCAAACGCTCGTCCAACATGACGTGCCCGTTCGGATCATTCCCGGCATTTCAGCCGGCATCGGGGGATTGGCCTACGCAGGCATTCCCGTCACGCACCGCGATGTGAACCAATCCGTCACCTTTATCACCGGCCACGACCAATCAGGCAACGCGACGGGATCCTTAAATTGGCAAGCGATCAGTGACGGATCGCAGGTACTCGTCATCTATATGGGCATGAAACACATCGCCCAGATTAGCAGCAAACTGATCGCAGCAGGCCGCCCATTATCCGAACCAGTCGCGGTTGTCACAACTGCAACGACTGACGAACAACGGGTGCTCGAAACCACGCTGGGCACAATTGTCGATGACATCGCAGATGCTGGGATGGAACCGCCAGCGATCATCTGCGTCGGGTCATCAGTTCTGATGCGTCAGGTTCTTGATTGGCAAGGCATGGCGGCAGGTGAACCGCCACGCAACCTCGACCCTTTGGGACGCGGGCGGCCAGCCGAGTCGGCATGATCAGGTGACGACAAGTTTTCGCGAAGAATCGGAGCGGGCGACGTGAGTTTTCTGATAGCAGCGCCAGCATCCGGATCGGGTAAGACGACTGTCACCTTAGGCCTACTCCGAGCATTGGCTCAAGACAGCGTAGCGTTGCGCGGTGCGAAATCTGGCCCCGACTATATCGACCCGCGCTTTCACGAAGCGGCCTGCGGTCAACCTTGTCTAAACCTAGACGCATGGGCAATGTCGCCAGACCGGATCAAATCGCTCGCCGCAGGATCGCCTTTGATTGTCGAAGGTGCAATGGGGCTGTTTGACGGCGCGCCGCCGGATGGCAAAGGCGCTTGTGCGGACCTCGCCCGCCTGTTGTCATTGCCAGTGGTTCTGGTTGTAGACGCATCGCGTATGGCCCAGTCCATCGCGCCGATCGTAAAGGGTTTCGCGTCGCACGATCCTGCCGTCAACATCGCTGGCGTCATCCTGAACAAAGTTGGATCAGACCGTCATGCACTGATGCTTTGCGACGCATTGGCCCCGACCAATATCCCGGTTATTGGCTGCATTCCACGTGATCCAAGCCTCATACAACCTTCCCGACATCTTGGTCTGGTACAAGCACAAGAACGACCCGATCTAGAAGCCTTCCTATCCCGCGCCGCTGACACAATGCGGGCCAATCTCGATTTACAGCTCTTGCCGGACCTGATCACTATTGGCTCACCCCAAACGCGTCCGGCCATCGCCCCGCCGGCCCAATCCATTGCTATCGCCCAAGATGCAGCATTTGCTTTTGCTTACCCACATTTGCTTGCCGACTGGCAGGCAGCGGGTGCAACGATCAGCACCTTCTCACCCCTTGCGGATGAAGCAGTTCCACAAGCTGATCTGATCTATCTGCCGGGTGGTTATCCGGAACTCCATGCAGGTCAAATCGCAGCTAATACGACGTTCATTCAAAGCCTGAGAAACGCCGCGCAAACATCTGATGTTTATGGTGAATGCGGTGGATACATGACGCTTGGCGAAACACTAACTGATGCCCAAGGGACGTCCCATCGCATGGCTGGACTGCTTCCACTAGAGACGTCTTTTGCCACCAGAAAACTGCACCTCGGCTACCGTTCAATCCAATCGAAGACAGGACCATTTCAGGGACGTTGGAAAGCGCATGAATTCCACTATGCGACCACCATCGCAGCCAAGGGCGATCCTCTTTTCACCGCCCAAGACGCGACCGGTGCAGACCTTCCAGACATGGGGCTTGTTCGGGGCCGTGTGTCTGGTTCTTTTGCGCATATCATTGACCAAGGCTGATTTCGCGATGGACACGCCCTAGCCCGAGGTCTACCGATTGGCACATGACCGATATTTCCGATAGCCGCGCCAAACGTAACGTTGCTGTGCTTGTGATCGCGCAGGCGATTCTGGGCGCACAGATGCCAATGATCTTTGTGGTTGGGGGGCTTGCGGGCAGCATGCTCACGACAAACCCGTGTCTGGCCACGTTACCGATTTCATTTATCGTTTTCGGATCAATGACCACAGCGCCGTGGATTTCGCCGCTGATGCAGTCGCGCGGCCGTCGGTTCGGATTTATGGTCGGGGCAATCGGTGGGGCTGCTGGGGCAGCGATTGCGGCCTATGGGCTCTATAGCCAGTCCTTCCTGATCTTGTTAATCGGATCCTATCTGACCGGCATCTACATGTCTGCGCAGGGTTTTTATCGGTTTGCGGCAGCGGATTCCGCCTCTGACAGCTTCCGACCCAAAGCGATTTCTTACGTGATGGCAGGTGGTTTGATGTCAGCGATCTTCGGGCCGCAGTTGAACAAACTTGTTGGGGAACTGTTCGTCATTCCGTTCCTTGGCACATACATCGCCATCATTTTCTTGAACCTCTTCGGGATGGTTCTGTTCTTCGGGCTCGACCTACCTAAAGGTACGAAAAACGCACCGCAACAAGCTGGTCCAACAGGCCGTACGCGTCGCGAATTGCTGCGTGATCCGCGTATCGTTGTCGCGATCATCTGCGCCATGGTCAGCTACGCATTGATGAACCTTGTGATGACGTCCACGCCGCTGGCCGTCGTTGGTTGTGGGTTCACGGCGGCAGACGCCAACGACATCGTATCGGCGCATGTCTTGGCGATGTTCGCACCATCCTTCTTCACAGGCCACTTGATTGCCCGCTTCGGTGTCGAAAAGATCATCGGGCTTGGTTTAATCATTCTTGCAGGCGCGGGTGCCGCGTCCTTGTTCGGGATCGAAGTTGGCGGCGGCGACCCCGCACTGTGGAGCTTTTACGCGGGTCTTATCCTTCTTGGCCTTGGATGGAACTTTGGGTTCATTGGGGCCACGACAATGCTGACAGCGACCCATCGGCCAGAAGAACGCGGTGTCGTGCAAGGGATGAACGACATGCTCGTCTTCGGCTTTGTGACCATCGCATCACTGGCATCCGGTGGCCTGATGAACTGTTCGGGCGGGACAGCCGTCGAAGGGTGGACTGCCGTTAACTATGCGATGGTGCCCTTCCTGATCTTGGCAGGCGGATCGCTTGTTTGGTTGGCACTGCGCGGCGGCAGAGCCGAGACCTAATTACCAGCGGTTCAACACAGCCCGACGCAACAACCCGCCCCGTTTACGGAACTCGGAAACCGCGAGCGTGCCATCCACGACACGCCGCGGATCTGCCACAACCTGCCGTAAAATCGGGGCCGTCAGCCAAGCGGCACGCAACGCGGGCACGGCTGAGCCAAAGGCAACATTGCGATGTTGTGCCAAGGCATCCAAGCCACGCTTGGCCCGCGCGACCAACACATCACTATCCAAATCGTCTGCAGCGGCACGTTTATGACCTATCAAGTCAGGGACCGCACGCATCCACAACGCGATGCCCATTGCTTCACCGACATCTGTGGCCACATCCGACACCACGGCATCCCCACCACAAGCCCGAGCGGTTAAGGCCATCAGATGTCCTGACGTGCGTCGCAAATAGGTGTCCAGATCAAAGCCCACCTGATCAGTGTCGTTCGGATAAATGTCAAACCTGCGGGCCGCGATCATTTCATCCAAAACGGCGGCATCCAATCCCGCCGCGTCAATCAGTGCGGCCAACGGTGCCGCAACTTCATGTGCCCGGACAGCTTTCCCAGCAACGGCATCCCCAACCGTATCGCGCCAGAACTGCAACCGCATTTCCGCGATCATCGGTTCTTGGGTTACAAACGGTGCCTTCGCGATTTCCAAGTTCAGCGCATACAACACAAATAATCCGCCGCGCACATCCGCAGGCGCCGCCATCGCAGCCAAAAACCGTTCGGGATCACCTGCTTCAACAAGTGCCGCACATGCGTTTATCGACATGTCATCGCTTTCATCTGTCCACAGAAAATCAAAACCTAAACTTTCGCGTCACGCACAAGTTTCCAGTTGATCGCATCCAACAGGGCCTCAAATGATGCGTCCACGATGTTGGCAGACACACCAACAGTGGACCAGCGTTTCCCCTGCCCGTCTTCACTGTCAATGATGACGCGGGTCACCGCTTCAGTACCGCCGTTGGTGATCCGGACCTTGAAATCGACCAGACGCATATCATCAATGATATCCTGATAGCGCCCCAGATCTTTGCTCAACGCACGGTTCAAAGCGTTCACAGGGCCCTGATCAGATCCATCGGCACCCAAACTGTCCGAAACATTCAGAACCTTCTGTCCGTCAATCTTCACGACAACAACAGCCTCGGACAACGACACCATGTCGCCGCGCTTGTTCATCCGGCGTTCAACCGTGACGCGGTAGCGTTTGACCTCGAAGAACGATGGCAATTGACCGAGTTCATCACGTGCCAACAATTCAAAGCTGGCCTGCGCGGTATCATAAGAATATCCACGCGCCTCTTGCTCTTTGATCCGGTCAAGAATGCGCGACAGAGCAGGATCACCCTTTTCCACCGTCAGCCCAGCATCCGACAGCCGTTTGCGCAGGTTTGACTGTCCGGCTTGGTTCGACATCGGTACGATGCGGCTATTGCCCACAGTTGCAGGATCGACGTGTTCGTAGGTGGTCGGGTTCTTGAGGATCGCGCTGGCATGTAGTCCAGCCTTATGCGCAAAGGCCGAGGCACCGACAAATGCGGCCTGCTTAGCAGGCACACGGTTCAAGATATCATCCAAGGTGCGCGATACTTTGCGAAGACCCTTCAATGCATCCAACGTCACGCCAGTTTCAAACCGGCTCGCGAATGGTTCCTTCAGCAACAGCGTCGGGATGATCGTCGTCAGGTTCGCATTCCCACAGCGTTCGCCCAAACCGTTCAACGTCCCTTGCACTTGACGGACGCCTGCGAGAACGGCCGCAAGCGATCCTGCGACGGCCTGTTCGGTATCATTATGGGTATGAATGCCGAGCCGATCACCGGGAATACCGCTGGCGATCACATCGGTGACAATTTCAGCGATTTCAGCGGGTTGCGTGCCACCGTTCGTGTCACACAGCACAATCCAGCGGCAGCCCGCGTCATGGGCGGCATGCACGGCACGCAGCGCATAGTCGCGGTCAGCTTTGTAGCCGTCGAAGAAATGCTCAGCGTCAAATAACGCCTCGCGACCTTCCGCCACGAGATGAACAAAACTACCCGTCAGGTTTTCGGTATTTTCGTCCAGCGTAATCCCAAGCGCATCCGTCACATGGAATGCGCTCGACTTACCCACCAGACAAACGGCGGGCGTGCCCGCATTCATCACAGCCGCCAACACATCGTCATTCGCAGCAGAGCGTCCCGCCCGCTTTGTCATCCCGAACGCCGTCATCGTAGCGCGCGTTTTGGGGGCCGCATCGAAAAAGTCGCTGTCAGTCGGGTTTGCGCCGGGCCAACCACCTTCAATATAATCGACACCAAGCCCGTCCAACATTTCAGCAATCTGCTGCTTTTCAGCGGTCGAGAATTGGACGCCTTGGGTCTGCTGACCATCGCGCAGCGTTGTATCGTAAAGGTACAGGCGTTCTTTAGTCATCACGCTTGGCCCCAAAACCTGAATTTCCGCAAAAATTCATCATAGCAACCCCTGAAGTTTCTCTGCGTCAAACCCAACAGCAGGCGTGAGCGAAACGCCTTCCTTTGACATTTTCACCTCAACACCGGCATCGGTCAGTTGCCTCTTCAACGCATCTAATGGTCCGAAGTCTTTGGTTTCCATCGCCTCGGCTCGAATAGCATCGAAGTGTTCAACATAAGCCGATAGATCGACATCATCGCCTGCAGCATCGAGGCGCGTTTGCATGTCCAGAAAACCTAAGAACCCCATGCCAGCTTTCAGCCCTGCAACATCTCCTGCACTAGACAGTTTATGAAGCTCTGCGATTGCGCCAGACGTATTTAGGTCGTCGCTCACCGCCGCAATGACGGCTGATGGGACGCCGCCGATATTGACGTCCCCAATCTGTCCGTACCACTTCCGCAGCGTCTTCTCAGCCTCAACCCGCTTCGCTTCAGTCCAATCCATCGGCTTGCGGTAATGTGTTCCCAACATCACAAAGCGGATCACTTCACCCGGTACACCTTGGTCAAGCAGATCGCGGACCGTAAAGAAGTTGCCCAAAGACTTGGACATTTTCTTGCCTTCAACCTGCAGCATCTCATTATGCAGCCAGTAGTTCGCAAACCCGTGACCCGCGCATTTGGACTGCGCGATCTCATTTTCGTGGTGCGGGAATTGCAGGTCGTTGCCGCCGCCGTGGATGTCAAACTGCGCGCCTAGCAACTCGTACGCCATGGCAGAGCATTCAATGTGCCAGCCCGGACGTCCGCGTCCCCACGGGCTGTCCCAACCGGGTTGATCTTCAATTGAGGGCTTCCAAAGCACAAAATCCATCGGATTGCGTTTATACGGTGCGACCTCAACCCGTGCGCCCGCGATCATGTCATCGACGGAACGGCCCGACAAAGCACCATAGTTTTTGTAGCTCTCAACAGCGAACAGCGCATGGCCTTCAGCCTCGTAAGCGTGGCCCTTCGCAATCAAATCCTCGATCATCGCAATCATCGGCGCAATCCATTGCGTCGCCCGCGGCATGGCGCGTTCGTGGTCAGTCCCCTTGATCGACGGCTGCAATGCTCCGACTGCCGCCATATCATCCAGATACCACTGCGTCGTCTCTGCTGTGATCTCACCAATCGACCGCCCGCTTTCCGCTGCCCGCGCATTGATCTTATCATCGACGTCAGTGAAATTCCGCACGTAGGTCACGTGATCCGCGCCAAATTCATGCCGCAGCAACCGATAAAGCGTATCAAACACAATAGCAGGCCGCGCGTTCCCGAGATGCGCGCGATCATAGACCGTCGGCCCGCAGACATACATCCGCACGTCGTCCTTATCCAAAGGCACAAAGTCCTCTTTGCGGCGGGTCGCGGTGTTGTGCAGTTTGATCGTCATGGTCTTACCTAATCTTGGCCCGAGGGCAGCCCAACGCGGGGCAAACGGTTTTCGCCTGCGGGCTTAACGACTTCAAGGATCAGATGAAACGTGAAAGAGCAGCCCGCGACGGTGTCAGCAGGAAATAATAATACAGCAAATGATGCAGCGTTCGCTCTTCATGTGGTATGGGTAGCAGCGCAGGTGCGTTGCGTCTAGTCTTTCGTCACGCAGCCAAAGGACACGGCCATGACCAGAGACGAGATTGACGCACTTTGCGGAACTCATGCAGGCGCCACGGCATCGGACCCCAGCACCGAATTGGATAGCTGGAAAGTCGGAGGCAAAATGTTCGTGTGTTTCGGGGACCGGATCGACGGGTTCTGCACGAAAACCGACAGCATTGAGACTTCGCAAATGCTGATCGACGCCGGAGCCGCGACAAAGGCCCCCTATTTTCATAAATCTTGGGTGTTGGTGGGGTTTGACGTAGACGCCGAAGAAGCGGCACACCGGATTGCTGTCTCTTACGACATTATCCGCAAGGCACTCCCTAAGAAAGTTCGCGACACCCTTTAGTTTTTGGTGGCGGCCCCAAGATTAGGAACCGCCGCCAAGCTATTGATTAAGTGCCGTTCCACGCCCGATCACCCTGCGCGTCTTTCACGCGTGTTGGCAATCCGATGTCGTCGAGCAACGTGAACAATGGCTTCGGGTCCAATTCTTCAACGTTGACCATCGTACCACTATCGTAGGTCCCGTCTGCAATCAGCATAGCCATCGCAACTGGCGGTACACCTGCGGTGTAGGAAATGCCTTGGCTACCGACTTCGTTATAGGCGTCCTTGTGATCGGCGACGTTATAAACGAACACCTCGACCTCTTTGCCGTCTTTGGTTCCTTTCACCAGATCACCGATGCAGGTTTTGCCGGTGTAATTTGGCGCGAGGCTGGACGGGTCGGGCAGAACGGCCTTCACAACCTTCAACGGCACAACTTCTAGGCCCTCTGCCGTCGTGACGGGCTGTTCGGACAACAGGCCAAGGTTCTGTAGAACGCTGAACACGTTGATGTAGTGATCGCCAAAGCCCATCCAGAACCGGATATCAGCCTGCGGGTAATTCGCAGCCAGCGAATGAACTTCATCGTGGCCGGACATGTAGGCCTTTTGTTTGCCGACGACAGGCAGATCCCATTCGCGGCCCACTTCGAACATCTTGTTTTCCTGCCAGGCGCCTTCCTGCCAGCTGTAAACAGTGCCGGTAAATTCACGGAAATTGATTTCAGGATCGAAGTTGGTCGAGAAATATTTGCCGTGGTTGCCCGCATTAATGTCGACGATATCGATGGATTTCACATCGTCCATGAATTCGTCCACGGCAAAACGGGCAAACGCATTCACCATCCCCGGATCAAAGCCAGCACCCAAGATCGCGGTCACGCCAGCGGCGGCACAATCTTCACGACGTTTCCATTCGTAATTTCCATACCAGGGCGGCGTTTCGCAGATTTTAGTCGGGTCTTCGTGGATCGCTGTGTCGATGTAATCAGCACCCGTCTGGATGCAGGCCTCAAGCACCGTCATGTTCACAAAAGGCGAGCCGACATTAATCACAATCTGCGCGCCCGTGTCTTTGATCAAGGCCACAACAGCAGCGGTATCCATGCCGTTAACTGTGTGGGATTTGAAAACACCGTCCTGTTTCATCGCGGATTTTTCATGCACGCTGGCAATGATCGCGTCACACTTTTCAATGGTCCGACTGGCGATATGCAGATCGCCCAGAACATCGTTATTTTGGGCGCATTTATGCGCGACGACTTGTGCGACGCCACCGGCGCCAATGATCAGGACATTGCGTTTCATGTATCCAAGAGACCTCTTATGATTATGCGTTAGGAAAGGGCTGCAGCGAAATCGCTGTAATCAAAATCACGCACCATTCGTATGGTGCCATCTAGTTCACGGATCGCAATGCTGGGCATTTTGACCCCGTTGAACCAATTCTTCTTGACCATCGTGTAGCCTGCGGCGTCCTGAAACGAAAGCCGATCGCCGGCTTTCAGTGGTGCATCAAAACGGAACTCTCCGAAGATATCGCCCGCTAAACAGGATTTCCCGCAGATCATCCATTCCTCTGGCCCCGTGTCAGGGCTGATCTTGGCCGGCTCGCGGTAGATCAAGAGGTCCAGCATATGCGCCTCGATTGAACTATCAACGATGGCAAGGTTCTTGCCGTTGTGCATCGTATCGAGAACCGTGACCTCAAGTGTAGCCGCCCCCGTGATCGCCGCTTCACCTGGTTCGAGGTAGACTAGGATGCCGAAAGTTTCCGAAAATTGTTTCAGTCGCGCGGCCAGCTTTTCAAGCGGATAGCCTTCACCCGTAAAGTGGATTCCACCGCCCAAGCTGACCCAATCCATCTTATGGATCACATCGCCGAAACGATCCTCGATAAGGGTGAGCATCTCGTCAAAACGATCATAGCTGTCGTTTTCGCAATTGTTGTGAAACATCAGACCGCTGATCTGATCCGCCACCGCGTCAATCGCGGCAGGGTCATGTTCGCCCAGACGGCTGAAAGGCCGTGCGGGGTCGGCCAAGTCAAAATCAGACGTAGATACCCCCGGGTTCACACGCAGACCTCGGATATGTCCTTGTGACGCGTCCGCGAATTTGTTCAATTGCCCGATAGAGTTGAAGATAATCTTGTCAGAACACTCCAAAACCTGTCCGATTTCGTGATCCGCATAGGCCACAGAATAGGCATGGGTTTCACCCGCAAACTTTTCGCGCCCCAAACGGACTTCATACAAGGACGATGACGTCGATCCATCCATATATTCGGACATGAAATCGAACACCGACCACGTGGCGAAACACTTTAGTGCCAACAGACACTTTACGCCCGACGCTTCGCGCAACCACGCGATTTTTTCCATGTTCGGCAAAAGCCGTGATTTGTCGATCAAGTAATAAGGTGTTTGCACAGCGTGATCTTTCAGATGCGCCGCACATGCGGCTTGGGCCATGAACAATTGAAGCCGTTGATCCGCGCAAACATGGTGCACAATCCAGCGGTTTCAAGTCTTCAAGCTCCGTCGCAAATTTGGTGCGACGATGCAATCCAAAACACCACGATAGACGGGCGGGGACTATAGCGCATCCTTCCCGTCTACCGTTTGGTGCTGATCAAGCGTAGCAGATCACTTCGATTTCAATGTTGTTTTCATCCGTGAAATAGAACCTGCGGCCCGGCTCATAATCGGCGTGACTTGTTGGGGTATAACCAAGGTCTTTGACACGCGTCTCGACCGCATCCAGATCATCCACGACCACACCAATGTGGTTCAAACCCGATAGCCGGTTATAGCTGCGCCCTTCCAAGGGCGTAGGGCTGTTCGTACTGCCCGTATACAGCGCCAGATATGTGCGTTCCGTCCCGACATGCACAGTGTAACCTTCGCCCGCCATTGCTTCACCTTCCCAACGGATTTCCCATCCGAAAAGCGTATTCAGAACTCCGGCCATCTTCGTAGGGTCCGCCACAGTCACGTTGATATGTTCAAGTTCAGCCATCATTTTTCTCCGGATTTTTTGGATGTGTTTGGGGTTGGCATCGTGATCATGACAGTTCCTGATTGGGCATCGTGATCCCAGCCGAATTGATCGCGCGACAGTGCCGATACGCCTGCGCCTAAAACGACATGCCTACGTGCAAATGGGTTTCTCATGAATATTCCTCTTGGATTCGTTTGATAAATCCTTTTTCATTTCTCAAGTTAACTTGAGTTCAAGGATTATTTTCATGGCTACCAACTTCTCCCAAGGGCTAACGATAGGCGATCTTGCTGATCGTACGGGCCTTGCCGTGTCAGCGATCCGGTTCTACGAAACCCACGGCATCGTCCATCCCGTCCGTAACGCAGGAGGACACAGACGTTACGGCCGACACGATCTGCGCCGGCTATCATTCGCCATGGCGGCCCAAAGGCTTGGGTTCGCGCTGGGCAAGATTGCGGAGCTACTGGCCGACCTCCCCGATCACAAAGCCCCCACAAAGCGTGATTGGACCCGTATTTCAAACGGATTTCGCGCGGATATCGAAGCGCGGATCGCTGCCCTCGAAGACATGCGCGACAAGTTGGATGGGTGTATTGGTTGCGGCTGTTTGAGCCTCAAATCCTGCCAGCTTTACAACCCCGCCGATGTGAAAGGTGAAGATGGAACCGGGCCGCGGAATTTGATCGCTACAACGGATTGACTTTGGTCTGTTGCTTATGGCCCTGTGCGGACATGAAAGTATCAAACAGATTAAACACCATTAATGGTGATGGCGACGACGGTTGGGGGCTCTTCTACCGGTCGCGCAAAATGATTACGGACGGCGTCAAAGTCACGGAATTGACGATCGGCGAACACGACATTCGCACCGACAGAAGCATCCTTGATGCGATGCATGCCTCTGCGGTTGGAGGACATACAGGCTATGCGATGATTCCCGGCACGGATGCGTTGCGCGATGCCGTTGCCGATCGCATTCAGACGCGGACAAGTGTTCCTACAACGCGTGATAACGTCATGATCACACCAGGTGGTCAGTCGGCGCTTTATGCGACACATCTGGCCGCCCTCGATGCGGGCGACACGGCCCTTTTCATCGACCCACATTACGCCACTTATCCCGGCACGGTACGCGGTGTTGGCGGTGTACCAGTCGCCCTAAAGGCATCGCCGGATAACGATTTCCAGCCGCAAATCGATGAACTGGCCGCTGCCGCCACTGATCCACGTGCCAAGTCGTTGCTGATTAATACCCCAAACAATCCAACGGGCGTCGTCTATAGCCAGGAAACGCTCAACGGGATCGCGCAGGTGTGCAAAGATCACGACTTGTGGCTGATTTCAGACGAAGTCTACGACACCCAAGTTTGGGACGGCGAACATATCTCGCCACGGACCCTGCCTGATATGGCGGAACGGACGATGGTCGTGGGGTCTATGTCAAAAAGCCATGCTATGACGGGCAGTCGTGTGGGCTGGATCTGCGCACCTGCGGATATGATCACCCACCTCATCAATTTGGCGACCAACACCAACTATGGTGTCCCCGGATTCATCCAAGATGCTGCCCTGTTTGCGCTGAATGCAGGTGACGCGTTGGAGGCACAGGTCGCAGCCCCGTTTGAGCGCCGCCGCGCGTTGACGTTGCAGGCACTTGAAGGTCAGAATGTGGTGCGGGCCGTTCCCGCGCAAGGTGCGATGTACGTGATGCTGGATATTCGGGCCACGGGAAAAAGCAGCTGCGATTTCGCCAACGCGTTGCTGGACGAAGAACTTATCGCTGTAATGCCCGGGGAAAGTTTTGGATCAGCCGCCGCAGGCCATATCCGAGTCGCGATGACAATTGATGATGACGCCTATGTGGATGCGATCAATCGGCTTGTTGCATTTGCGAAGGCATGCATAACTTAAACGGCGCTGGGCTTTAAACATGTCGCGTGGCGCTGTCTCTCACCGAAAGGACAGACCATGACCGATATCGGAGCCCAGTTCCGCGCCCTCCACGTTCCCGGCCACCCCTTTATCCTCGCAAATGCATGGGACATTGGATCAGCCAGAATGCTTGCCGCGCTTGGCGCGCAGGCCTTGGCGACGTCATCTGCCGCACATGCCTTTACGCTGGGCAAACCGGATGGCGGCACACTGACACGGGACGTTGCATTGGCCCACGCGCAAGACATTGTGGCGGCTACACCATTGCCGGTGCAGGGCGATTTTGAAAATGGCTTTGGCGACGATCCAGAGACATGTGCCGAAACAGTTAGACTTGCTGCCGAAGTCGGACTGGCGGGCATCTGTATTGAAGACATCGCGCTTCCATCGGATGACGCCTACGATTTTGACCTATCCGTCGAACGGATCAAAGCCGCAACTGCAGCTGCACGGGCATTGCCTAACGATTTTGTTCTGACCGCGCGGGCCGACGGGATCTTGCGCGGTGTATACGACAACGACGAAGCAATCCGCAGGTTACAGGCCTACGAGGCTGCCGGCGCAGATTGTCTCTATGCACCGATGCCCAAAACAATCGATGATCTCGCGAAACTGACCCAAGCTGTGTCGGCACCCGTTAACGCATTGATCGCGGGACCATACACCCAATCTGACGTCGCGAGTTTCGCGAAGCTGAACGTGGCACGACTTTCTCTTGGCTCAACACTCGCGCGGATCACACATCGTGCGATCTATGATGCGGCCAAAGAGATGTTCGAAGATGGCGGGTTTACCTTGCTTGGCAAGGGGATCAGCAGCGATAAGGTAGATGCGTTGCTATCAAAGGCATAGGTGATGCGCCTGATGTATTCTGGGTGGGATCGGCGCAGGTACCGCGGCGATCCAATTCAAAGAAACGCTCTAGAGAAAACAAATTTCAAGGCGGCCAATCAAAAGGCGACGGCGCCACCGAAAAATGGTGACGCCGCCGAATTTTTGATGGTCTTAGAAGTTGTATGACACGCGCAGACCAACTGTGTCGGCAGTGATATCCGCGCCGCCGTTAAAGTCTTCGAACTCGTGACGCAGCACCTCACCACCAACTGTAAAGCTGTCTGACAAAGCGTAATCGACACCAAGACCATAGAAATAGCCGTTGTCTTCGTCACCATTTACTGTGGCTTGCGCTACACCTGCGGTGACGTACGGCAAATATGCACCGGCGTCGTAACCAGCGCGAACTTTGGCACGCAGAACCTGTTCAAGTTCAAGACCTGTCGCGTCATTCACGAAATCGTCTGTGCCTACGGCTTCCAATTCGGCACCCAAGACAACGTTGCCCATGTCATAGTTATAACCGATGTGACCACCAAAGGTCGTGCCTTCGAAATCGCCAGTCACGCCGTCTGCATCGACGTCACCGTAACCCAAAGACAGACCGCCGTAAGCGCCTGACCAGTCGTTTCCGTAGGACACAGGTGCCGCAACGGCGACTGGTGCTGGGGCTGCAGCAGCTACTGGTTCAGCAAGGCCACCGGCCGTCGCGAATGAACCCGCAACAGCCAATGGGGCAGCGATCAAAGCAGTTGTAAGTGTACGTTTCATAATCATTCTCCGTTCGTGAGTGTGTGTCGTTGTGGTCTGACAACTGGTCACTTCGGTATTGGTTCAGATTTTTTTAAGGGGTCTCACAACTGTGTGAAAAAGCGCGATCAAAACGCGCTGAAAATCGCTGATCTCACAAAAAGCCGCGCACCATGCGCCAAACACGACATGTCGTCGCATTTGGAATAGACCCTAACGTTTTTTGCGCAAAACTAACGCATAGGGAGGCGCAATGACGCAGCATCGGCCAAAATACGTGAGGGTAGCCCGTACAATCGGGGCACGCCGCGGTCGCGCAGCGCGAGGGCGTCCGAATTTGGACTGATCATCCAAATTCAATTTCCAAACTGCGAAAGATCAAACCCATGAACGATGAATCAACAGCACCACGCCGCGGTCGCCCTGCCCGCAGCGGTGGTCGTGCAGCACGTCACGCTATGCGGGCGGCCCCGCTCACACGCGACAAGCAGCCCATCAAAGCCGGCATGTCCGGTGGGACCTACAATCCTTTGTCGCAACAAGACATGGAACGCATTTACGAGGCGGCATTGGTCGCCTTGGAACAGATCGGGCTATGCGATGCCCCCGAGAGCGGCGTTGCTATCATGACTGCCGCGGGTGCGACCCTAGGCGAAGACGGGCGACTGCGGTTCCCACGGCCCTTGGTGAAGAAAATGCTTGGGTTGGCGCAAAAGGATATCACGCTACACGCCCGCGATCCGCAGTATGACCTGCACCTCAGCGGTACAAAGGTCCATTACGGGACTGCTGGGGCCGCCGTGCACATGGTCGATGTTCTAGGCCGGAACTATCGGGAAAGCACCCTGCAAGACCTGCACGACGCAGGCCGTATCGTTCAGGAATTGGACAATATCCACTTTCTGCAACGGCCGATGGTCGCCCGCGATGTTCCAGACAATCGCGAAATGGACCTAAACACGATCTATGCCTGTTGCAGTGGCACATCAAAACACGTCGGAACGTCATTTACGGAACCGGATTTCGTCGCGGATGCACTGGAAATGCTCGCGATGATGGCTGGCGGTGAGGACAAATGGCGGGAAAGACCCTTTGTCCTGAATTCCAACTGCTTCGTTGTCCCACCTATGAAATTCGCCACAGAATCCTGCCAAGTGATGGAACATTGCATCGCGGGCGGGATGCCTGTGTTGCTGCTTTCGGCAGGCCAAGCTGGTGCCACGGCCCCTGCCCCGATTGCGGGTGCTATTGTCCAAGCAGTCGCCGAATGTCTTGCTGGAGTGGTCTATGTCAATGCAATCAAACCGGGCCATCCGGCGGTCTTCGGCACATGGCCGTTTGTGTCTGATCTGCGGACGGGTGCGATGTCTGGTGGGTCGGGCGAACAGGCTTTACTGACTGCGGGCTGTGCCCAAATGCACCGTTTTCTGGGTGTGCCGGGCGGCGCTGCCGCAGGGATCGCAGACGCGAAGTTACCAGATATGCAGGCGGGTTGGGAACAGATGTGCTCCAACGTCATGGCGGGTCTGTCCGGCCTCAACATGGTTTATGAGGCCGCAGGGATGCACGCTTCCCTGCTAGGGTTTTGCTTTGAATCGCTCATCCTTGGTGATGATCTACTGGGTCAAGCAATGCGCTGTGTCCGTGGGATCGAAGTCACCGACGAAACACTTGGCTTCGCGACGATGAATGATGTTTGCCTGAACGGCCCAGGTCATTACCTTGGCTCTGATCAAACGCTCGGTTTGATGGAGACCGAATATGTCTATCCCGTTGTCGCTGACCGCACCTCACCCAAAGAATGGGCTGAAAAAGATAAACCCGATTTGATCGCACAGGCCATCGCCCGCAAAGAAAGCATCCTGAGCAAACCGTCAGCAGTTGCGTTCCCTGCGGATGTTGATGCGGCAATTCGGGCGCGGTTTAACATCCATCTGTCGCCAGTCGGCTAAATGATGTTGGGGGGCGGTGCCCCCCGCTTCGCTCCCGCCGAGGTATTTCTAACCAAAAGAAGACGGGCATGACAGCGTGCCGCCTGATACGGCCGCTTTGACGCCTGTTGTGTTCTGGCACGACGTCGGCAATCCGCGCGCCACGCGCACGGCCAAATACGCAAAAGCCTGCGCTTCGAGCATATCGCCATCCAGCCCCACGTCTTCGACTGGGATCACCGCGCAGTCCAAGCTGGCAGCGAGCATCGCCATCAAGGTCGGATTGCGCCGACCGCCGCCCGTCACAAGAACGCGCTTCGGCGGCGCTGGGCAATGGCTGGTGCTATGCGCCACGCTCATCGCTGCGGCAGCGGTCAAAGTTGCCGCGGCATCCGCGTCAGACAAATCCGCGACCTTTGCTGTCAAATCAGCAAAGTCATCGCGATCGAGTGATTTTGGCGGTATTTTGTAAAAATACGGGTGGTTCAGGAACTGTTCGATGATGCTTTCGTCAACCACGCCGCTTTGTGCCAATTTGCCGTCTACATCACAGGTTTCGCCGCGTCGTGTTTGCATCAAATCATTCAGCGGGGCATTCGCCGGACCGGTATCGAAGGCCAACAAAGCCCCATCAGCATGTGGCTCCTTCACGGCAGGATCAATCCACGTCAGATTTCCAACGCCTCCGAGGTTCAGAAACACGAGTGGCTCGGTTGCTTTGATGTACTGGGCGAGTGCGAAATGAAAGAACGGGGCCAACGGTGCCCCTTCGCCGCCAAGTCGCACATCCGCACTACGGAAATCCCACACGACGGGTTTGTTCAAAACCTCAGCCAATACCGCACCATCCCCGCATTGATGGGTGCCGCGCCCGTGTGGATCATGGGCCAGTGTCTGACCATGAAATCCGACCAACTCTGCATCCTGAAAGTCGTGCAGCACTTGCGCATGCGTCGTCTCGATCAGTTCCGCCACAGCATCGACGTCATCGTCTTGCCACTTCCCTAACGCCGCTTTGAGCACGGACCGTTCAGCATCAGTGTACGCCCTATAAGCAACGGGTCCGAATGCAGCAATCGAAACCCCGTCGGTCACGATTTCCGCAGCATCCACCCCATCAAGTGATGTCCCAGACATCGCCCCAACCGACCTGATCGGCCCTGACTTCAACATGTGCTTTCCCTACCCGAACTTGCGCCTTATAGACTGCACTGCACACGAGATGGGAACAAGATATGACCTACCACCCCAAGTCCGAATTTATCGCAATCATGATGGAACGCGGCTTTTTGGCCGATTGTACCGATTATCAAGGTTTAGATGATGCGTTCTCGATGGGGGTCGTTCCTGCCTATATCGGCTATGATGCAACGGCAAAGTCACTGCATGTCGGCCATTTGATGAACATTATGGTGCTGCGCTGGCTGCAAAAATGCGGTCACAAGCCGATCACATTGATGGGTGGCGGCACAACAAAGGTCGGCGATCCATCGTTCCGGTCTGATGAGCGACCGTTGCTGGATGACGCGGCGATCCAGTCAAACATCGACGGCATGCAGCAGGTGTTTGCGAAATACCTCGACTACGGCGACGCGGACAACGACGCGATGATGCTGAACAACGCCGAATGGTTGGACGGGTTGAACTACCTGTCGTTCCTGCGTGACATCGGCCGTCATTTCAGCGTGAACCGGATGTTGTCGTTTGAAAGCGTGAAATCACGGTTGGACCGCGAGCAAAGCCTGTCATTCCTCGAATTCAATTATATGATTTTGCAGGCCTATGACTTCCTCGAATTAAACCGCCGCTACGGCTGCTTGCTACAAATGGGCGGGTCTGACCAATGGGGCAACATCGTCAACGGGATCGACCTGACGCGTCGGGTTCTGGATCACGAAATCTACGGGCTGACAACGCCGCTTTTGACCACATCCGATGGCCGCAAAATGGGTAAATCCCAAGGCGGCGCGATCTGGCTGAACGACGAAATGCTAAGCTCTTACGAGTTTTGGCAATTCTGGCGCAACACGACGGATGCGGACACGGGCAAGTTCCTGAAAATCTTCACGGAACTGCCAGTTGAAGAATGCGACCGTCTGGGCGCGCTCGAAGGGTCAAACATCAACGCGGCGAAGATCATCCTCGCCAATGAGGTCACAACCTTGCTCCACGGCGCGGATGCGGCGAAAGCGGCGGAAGCGACGGCGCGTGAGGTCTTTGAAAAAGGCGGCGTTGGGGATGATCTGCCAACGCTGACGTTGTCGGCGGATGATCTGGGCGACGGCATGTCCATCGTGCAGCTGATCGTCAAGGCGGGTCTGGCCGATTCCGGCAAAGCCGCTAAACGTCTGATCGGCGAAAACGGCGCGAAACTGAACGATGAGCCTTTGACCAACGCCGGTCTGATGATTGATGCTGCAGCACTTGCCAGCCCAATCAAGCTCAGCGCGGGGAAAAAGCGCCACGCTTTGGTCCAATTGGGCTAAGTCAGCAAGTCGATGACGCTGACTACAATGACGAACGGTATTGAAATGGCCGTCGCAACCAACGCGGCGGCCAATTTTGTGGGCCGTGGTCCATGGACGACGACGCCTGCAACACGGTGACGCTTAAGCCGGATGTCTTGTGATGATTTCATGGACAATCTTTACCAGTATTTAGGTTTCCATCTATTTAACTCGCGCACATGAAGATTGATCAATCGACGTTTCAGACGCCGCATCACCAGCCCTTGCAACAGCACCCTCATTTCGCAGCTGCGCTGTCCGGAATGGGCCAACCGATGACGTCCTACTTCCTGCCCGAAGTTGGATCCGCGCAGGTGTTTTCACGTCAGCTTTGGCCGCTTCGCAAACCATTCAAGATGATGTCGCGCGGGCCGTTCTGGCCCACTCCACCGTCCGAAAAAGCGCAATTCGACGCCGTCTGCATGCTACGCGATGAAAATGTGCGGGTCATAAACGCCGAAGATGTGGCACCTGCCATTCTGACGGCTGCCGGATACCGTCAGATCATGACGCCGGCCAGTGTGGCAGTCATGGATTTGCGGCACGGACCAGATGTCAGGCGCGCGCTCATGTCGATCAAATGGCGCAATGCACTACGCAAATCTGAATCCGCCGATCTGCGTATCTCAACACGCAGCTATCAAAACACGACCGACAAATGGCTGCTTGACGAAGATGAAAAACAACAGGCCGCGCGCGGGTATCGCGCCTTGCCTGCCGCTGTCACGCAGGCCTATTCCGTGATGAACAAAGGTCAGGCCATTATCGTCACCGCGTCACGCGTCGCCGTTCCGATTGCTGCAATGATCTTTTTGCGCCACGGATCAGCGGCAACATATCACATTGGCTGGACGTCGGATGAAGGACGAGCCTGCAATGCGCACAACCTATGTTTGGCGACGGCAATGGACAGCTTACAAGACCTTGGCACAGACGTGCTGGATCTTGGATCAATTGACACAGTCACGTCGCCCGGAATCGCGCGGTTCAAACTTGGTGCGGGGGCGCAGGTCAAAACGCTTGGCGGGACGTGGCTGCATTTAGGGTGCTTTCGAAAGTCAGCATCGTATTGAGGTGACTTGCAAAACATGTCGCGCCTGATCATGGTTTGGTTCGATACCAATCCAGATCATAAGGCCGC
The DNA here is from genome assembly GCF_055809435.1 of Yoonia sp. D2-7. Classification (NCBI taxonomy): domain Bacteria; kingdom Pseudomonadati; phylum Pseudomonadota; class Alphaproteobacteria; order Rhodobacterales; family Paracoccaceae; genus Yoonia; species Yoonia sp. D2-7. The sequence continues at coordinate 2,064,881 of NZ_CM147912.1, forward strand.
AGCATGCCATCATATCGCGTTTACGACGTCTTTACTGACACTGCTTTTGGCGGCAATCCGTTGGCGGTCTTCCCTGACGCAAAAGACATCCCCGAAGCGGCGTTGCAGAAAGTCGCCCGCGAATTCAATTTTTCAGAGACGACATTCGTCTTTCCACCAGATGATCCCGCCCATACCGCCAAAGTCCGCATTTTCACACCGACGCGCGAAATCGGTTTTGCAGGGCATCCAACGATTGGAACGGCCATTGCGCTTTCTGATCTCGGCTATGACGGACCCATGGTTCTGGAACTGGGCGTCGGCCCGATCCCTTGCAGGGTCACCAAAGACGGCGCGAGTTTCACAACAAGTGCGCCGCTCGATATTATCGCGCATCCATCGCTGGAATTGGTCGCCGCCGCAATCGACATCTCCCCAGAGCAAATCAAAACTGAAACGCATGCACCCACACAGGCCAGCTTGGGTCTTGAATTCGTGTTTGTGGAACTGAAATCACGTGCAGACCTTTCCGCCTGTACCCCTGTGACCGACGGGTTCAAAGCAGGAGCCGCGGTCCATCCGGCTGGATTAGATTTTGCAATTTTCGCCTATGTCCGCAATAGCAACCGTCTGGACGCGCGCATGTTCGCCCCGCTCGATAACATGCCCGAAGACCCTGCGACCGGCAGCGCCTGTGCCACCATCGCAGCCCTGCTAAGCGAACTTGCTGGCGAACCACTTTCGTTCGACATCCACCAAGGCGACGACATGGGACGCCCGTCGCGGATCAAAGCGACGGCCCTGCCCGGCCAACCCTATCCGATCAAGATTGCCGGAAATGCCGTATTGACGATGGAGGGGCAATTTGTCGGTTAATCCAACGCCGGTCACGGCGCTCGATATTTTTGCGGATGGCACGTCGAAACCGGTGACGGACCCGACCGCGTCGCCGGTCGACGGTGCTGCTTTTCGCTGGCTGCATTTTGATTTGCATACACTCGAGCTGGAGCAATGGTGCCGCGAATATCTCCCGCCGCTTGCCTTTCGCACGCTTCTGGCGCCCCGCACCAGACCACGCGTTGATATCCATGACGACGGTATCTTGCTGACCATGCGCGGGATAAACTTGAACGATGGCCAAGAAGTCGAAGACATGGTGTCACTGCGCCTTTGGGCCACGCAGAACCTTGTCGTGACGGTCAGAAAACAACGTATTTTTGCGCTTGATGACATCAAAAATCAAATCACAACGGGCGATGCCCCAGACACGCCTGCCCGCCTGATTGCGCGGATCACTGAACGGCTTGTTGATCGGATAGAGACCGTGTCACTCGACCTCGAAGACCGTGCTGAAGACATGGAAAACGCGGTTTATGACAGGCAGGCACCACCACCGTCCGAACTTGCCCCCTTGCGCCGATCAGTCATCACCTTGCGTCGCCATGTGGGGCCATTGTCCGAAGCGTTGGTTGATCTTGCCAAGATCGAAACACCACTCATTTCCAAGGCCTTTCGCAATAGGTTCCGACATACGGCCAACCGCGCAAAAAGATCTGTCGATGAAGTCCATGAAGTTGGTGATCGACTAACCGCGCTTGCCGATCATGTGGAACTGCAACAGGACGGTCGTTTGGCGCGCAATAGCTATGTCTTGTCCGTGATTGCCGCGATTTTCCTGCCGCTCGGTTTTTTGACGGGCCTGTTTGGCGTCAATGTCGGCGGGATGCCGGGCATGAACAACCCCGACGCCTTTTTGATCCTTTGTGGTGCTATGGTCGCAATTGGCGTGATTTTGTATATCGTTTTGCGGTGGATCAAGTGGTTCTAAGACTAGCCAGATCAGCCGGCACAGTCTAAAGGGGCGGCACCAACGGAAAGGGCCAGTGATGAGCAGCGGAATATTGCAAAAATGCGAAGCCAAGGGCCTGCGTATGACCGAACAACGCCGGACCATCGCGACTGTTCTCGAAGCCGCAGACGATCATCCTGATGTTGAAGAACTGTACAACCGCGCTGTTCTGGCCGATCCGAATATATCGTTGGCCACCGTGTACCGCACTGTCAAACTGCTTGAGGAATCCGGCATCCTTGAAAAGCACGAATTCGGTGACGGGCGTGCGCGGTATGAAACAGCCGACCGCGAACACCATGATCATTTGATCGACATGCATTCAGGTGAAGTGATTGAATTTGTCGATCCCGACATCGAAGCCTTACAGGAAAAAATTGCTGCAAAGCTCGGGTATCGCCTGATGGGTCACCGTCTGGAACTTTATGGTGTGCCTGTCAAAAAACCGTAATCAATACCGTGGCCACGGGCGCTGCCGCGACTTTACTCGCCAGTGCAGTCACCGACGCCCAACCCATCACAAATAGACAAAATCGCATTTCAAATCCCCAGATGATGCACAATTTTATCCTCCTAGAATTGGATGAAGACAGGCATTCATCAAGGCAGGGAATCCAGACCCTTTTGTTTCCGCCTCCCGCCATGTAACGCAGTGTCAGGACAACCTTGAGGATCACCCACATGGACAATGTTCGCGGTGCGATGCTGATGGTCTTGGCCATGTTCGGCTTCGCTGTCGAAGACATGTTGATCAAACAGATGGCAGCGGGCCTTGCTGTGGGTCAGGTGATCACGGTTTTGGGCATAGGCGGTGCGATCATCTTCGCATTTATCGCTAAATCTTACGGTGACAGACTGTGGTCCCCCGATATGTTGAACCCCACTTTGATGTTACGCAACGGGTTCGAAATGTTCGGCACCCTTGGTTTTGTTGCCGCGATCGCGCTGACCCCTATTTCAACGGCATCCGCGATCCTGCAAGCCACGCCTTTGGTTGTAACCCTCGGCGCCGCCTTGTTTCTGGGGGAAGCGGTTGGGTGGCGTCGGTGGCTTGCGATCGGCATTGGCCTGTTTGGCGTCTTATTGATTATCCGTCCTGGCATGGACGCGTTTGACCCAAAATCTTTGCTGGCCGTGATGGGCGTGATCGGCCTTGCCGGACGTGATCTTGCGACACGCCGGATCAAGGCGACGATTTCATCACGTGTCATCGCCTTTTATGCTTTTGTCGTGTCCATCTTTACGGGACTGTTGTTACTGGCATTCGGCGTCACCGGATCAAGCTGGTCGATGCCCGGAACAGTCGACACCTTCCGCCTGATCGCGGCCGTATTCATTGGTGTGGCAGCTTACTACGCCATCGTGGCCGCAACCCGTATCGGCGAAATGTCGATCATCGCCCCGTTCCGGTATTCACGCCTTGTCTTTGCGCTAGTCATTGGTGTTTTCGCATTCCAAGAAAGCCCTGACAGCCTGACCCTGCTGGGTGCATTCATCATCGTCGCATCCGGCATTTACACCCTGTGGCGCGAGTCGAAACTCCGCCACGCTTCACCTTCTGACGCAACCGCGCTATAGAACCGCTAACGCTAACACAGCCGACCTTAGGAGCCTCCCATGAGCACCATTATCGACATCCACGCCCGCGAAATTCTTGACAGCCGGGGCAACCCAACTGTCGAAGTCGACGTGACACTTGAAGACGGCACAATGGGCCGCGCCGCCGTGCCATCAGGCGCATCCACCGGCGCGCACGAAGCAGTTGAAAAACGCGATGGCGACAAAGGTCGTTACATGGGCAAAGGCGTGCTGGAAGCCGTCGCCGCCGTGAACGGTGAAATCGCCGAAGCGATCCTCGGCTTTGACGCGACTGAACAGGTCGGCATCGACATGGCGATGATCGAACTCGACGGGACACCAAACAAAGCCCGCCTTGGTGCAAACGCAATCCTTGGTGTATCCATGGCCGTTGCCAAAGCCGCTGCTGACTACACAGAACAGCCGTTGTTCCGCTACATCGGCGGCACATCCGCACGCACCCTGCCCGTTCCAATGATGAACATCATCAACGGTGGCGAACACGCGGACAACCCGATCGACATCCAAGAATTCATGATCATGCCGGTCTCTGCGACCAACATCAAAGAAGCTGTGCGCATGGGTTCCGAAATCTTCCATACACTGAAGAAAGAACTGACAGCGGCTGGACACAACACAGGTATCGGCGACGAAGGCGGGTTTGCGCCAAACATCGGATCAACCCGTGAAGCGCTTGATTTCATTATGACATCAATCGAAAAAGCAGGCTACAAAGCTGGCGAAGATGTCTATCTCGCACTCGATTGCGCAGCGACGGAATACTTCAAAGACGGCAAGTATGAACTGAAGGGCGAAGGCAAATCCCTGACCTCTGAAGAAAACGCCGAATACCTCGCGCAATTGGTCAATGATTACCCGATCATCTCGATCGAGGACGGCATGGACGAGGACGATTGGGACGGCTGGAAAGCCCTGACCGACAAAATCGGCGACAAAGTGCAGCTGGTTGGCGACGATCTGTTCGTGACAAACCCTGCACGTTTGGCTGATGGTATCGCGAAGGGGTCTGCGAACTCCATGCTGGTAAAAGTCAACCAAATCGGGACGTTGACCGAGACTCTTCAAGCTGTGGACATGGCGCACCGCGCACAATTCACCAACGTGATGTCGCACCGCTCCGGCGAAACAGAAGACGCAACCATCGCCGATCTGGCTGTTGCGACAAACTGTGGGCAAATCAAAACCGGTTCCCTGTCCCGTTCTGACCGTCTGGCAAAATACAACCAGCTGATCCGCATCGAGGAAATGCTGGGCGAAACTGCCATCTACGCAGGCCGTTCTATCCTGAAAGGCTGATATGACCGCCGATGCGATCATTCAAAAACTGAACCTCGCCCCCCATCCGGAGGGCGGGTTCTACCGCCAGACGTGGATTGCCGACAATGATGGCCGTCCTGTTGGCACTGCGATCTATTTCCTATTGAAAGACGGCGGCTCCAGCCATTGGCACACGGTCGATGCGACCGAAATCTGGTTTTACCATGCAGGCGCACCGCTGATCCTGTCGATCTCAGAAACTGATGCGGGGCCCGCCCGCGATATCCGTCTTGGCCCCGATGTTCTGTACGGTGAACACCCGCAAGGCATTGTCCCGAAAGGCTATTGGCAAGCCGCCCGCACCACGGGCGACTACACGTTGGTCAGTTGCACCGTGTCACCGGGTTTCAGTTTCGACGGTTTTCACCTCGCCGCGCCGGACTTCGACATCCCGCGCGGCTAGCCCCTTCTTTTGGTCTCAAATACCTCGGGGTTTGGGGCAGCGCCCCAAGACGCCAATTACCGATCGCCAAACATATCGCCTAAGCCGCCAAGGATGGATCCTTCACCTTTGCTTCCGCCCGGCCCAGCCGCGCGCATGATCCGATCAGCCAATCGCGAGAACGGCAAGCTTTGGAGATAAACCGTACCGGGGCCACGTAACGTGGCAAGGAAAATCCCTTCTCCACCAAACACCATCGACTTCAGGTTTCCCGCGCGTTCGATGTCGTAATCCACACCACCCGTCATCGCAGCAAGACAGCCCGTGTCCACGCGCATCACCTCGCCGGGTTTTAGATCCCGCTTAATGACCGTGCCGCCCACATGAATGAACGCCATGCCATCACCATTGAGGCGTTGGAGAATGAAGCCTTCACCACCAAAAAAACCCGCGCCAAGCTTTTTCTGAAATGCGATGTCTGTAGATGTCCCAAAAGCTGCGCACAGAAATGCATCCTTTTGACAGATCAGTTCCCCGCCCAATTCGGCCATGTTCACAGGGATGATCTTGCCCGGATAAGGTGCTGCAAACGCGACCCGCTTTTTGCCCTGCCCGTTGTTTGTGAAATGGGTCATGAAGATCGATTCACCGGTCAGCACACGTTTGCCAACGTTCAACAGTGAATCCATGATGCCGCCGGATGGCCGCGATCCGTCGCCCATGCGGGTTTCAAATCCGATTCCGTCTTCCATGTAATTCATCGCGCCAGCTTCGGCGATGACGACCTCTTGCGGGTCAAGTTCGACCTCTACAATCTGCATATCGTCGCCGAAAACTTCATAATCTACTTCATGGCACCGCATTTTAAATCTCCTGAATAAAACTATCGCCAGACTATGCCGCGACATGCCGTAACGACAACATCCGGTTTTCCCGACCTTCGGTTTTATCCTTTCAGAATCCGGCGGTGTTTCGCAGTTTCAGCCTGCAGTGCGCCAAACGTCGTCAAACCACGTCCTTCCAAAATCTTGAGCATTGCAAGAAACGCACGGCCCGTCGCCACGGCGTCACCCATTGCTGTGTGACGCAAATCAGCGGGGATCGTGATATCCAGACGGTCACAAAGTGTATCTAACGTATGGATCGCTGTCCCGCCAAAAGTGACCGCTGAAAGAAGTACGGTATCAAGGACCGGATTGTCGAATGTGATATCCCCACCCTTCGCGCCTCGGTCCAAAAATGCCATATCAAACGGTGCGTTATGCGCGACAAGAACTGCACCCTGCGAAAAGCGATGAAAGGCACTACACACCTGTGCAAAACCCGGTGCATCTGAAACCAGTGCATCTGTAATGCCATGCACGTCCGTAGATCGCGAAGGGATCAAACGCCCCGGATTAACCAAGGTTTCCAAGACTTCTCCGTCGACAATCTTCGCATTCACAATGCGCACGGCACCAAGTTGAACGACGTCGTCCTTTTGCGGATCGAGGCCAGTCGTTTCGGTATCAAGCACGACGTAAACGAGTTCAGACAGTGGCGTACTATCCAAATGGGTCGACTTTTCCGAACGCAGAAGATCAAAGTCATACGTTATCGGCCGCGCCGGTGCCAAGGCGTGCGGTTCTAACATCAAGGTGTACCCTCGGCCTTCTCTAAACATGCGGATGTAGCCGTGATAGGTTTCACCGCAATGTCCTTTAACCGCGATTTCACTGCGATCATTGGGACTGGTTTGCAGCTGAGCCAAGGCACCCGTGATCTGGTCCGCACCAAGGTAGTCAAACACCGACGTCTTAAGTTTCGCGGCTCCCACACGTTCCATCAAGTTGGCCGCTTGGCCGTCATACAGAACAATCTGATGGTCAGCACTGATCAACAGCGTGGCAATCGGAATGTCTGACAAGATTGTCACGAGCTGGTCACGCTGGGCCTTTAGCAGAGCCACTTCCGACTGTGCTATAGTTGCCTCGCCATTCAACGCTTCATCTAACACAGTTTGCGCAGCCACAACCGCTGGCCCAAGATCGCCCAGATACTGCGCCACCTCACCGTCGAAGGTCGCATTGCCACGGGTATGTGTTTTGACACGCAAACTTGCGGCGATCGCCTCAATCGGTTTGCTGACGTGATCGTCAAATAGCAGCCAAACGCCTGCGGACAGCCCTAGAATGCCAAACGCGGCGACCATTCCGCTCGTAACAAAACCTGAAATGGTGTCGCCATCTTCAACTTGCCGCCACCCCAACCAGAGCCCCACGGCTACCACACAGATGGCTGCGCATGCGTAGCCGCAGAACATCAAGAACACCCTGATCCGTAAACTCAAATGTGTCATGTTATGCGGATGCACAGGCCGCCAGTAAAACGGGCGCATCAGTTGCCATAGGTCGCCAATCTGCGTCGGAAACAGCGCCATCATCGTCGAATTCAACACCGTCAACCAGATCTGCCCGATTGCCTGCCGCGCAGTCGAACAGGACAGGAATTTTCGCCGTCCTTGTCCAGCGGCCATAAAACACCAAATCAACGATCCGCTGTTCCGGATGTGCGGGATGTGTTTTTGCACCCGCTTGATCCACTGCGACAAAGCGGCTGACAAATGGTTTTGCGTAAGTCCAAGGGCGATAGAACTGTTTGTCTTCAACAGTCTCCGCCACGATAAAACCAGCGGGCAAACTGGCTTGTGTCCTTGCAAACCAGCCATATTCGCTGGTGATCGTTGCCAACAGCATAGCCCCGCCTGCTGCGACCGGCATCAACCACGATGGCAAACGTCCCTTCAATGCGCGATTGATCGCCCAGACCAACAGGGCCGCAGCAACACCCGCCAAGATCGTACCGATCAGTTCAAAAAACATAGCGTCCTCCTATTGCATCAAGCCAGCGTACCGCGGCCTTGCATAAGCGCAGATTGCATCGTTTTGATCACCACAAACGCATCCCGCAAGTGACTGCGTTCAAACCCCGACAGGGTCGCAGGTAGTAAGAAATTGTCAGGCGCATTGCCCTGTTTGATCAGGCGTGCCTGATGGTCCAATCGTGTTTGGGCAATCAGATCGTAGGCATCAAGCAAATCATGCCCGCCGCTTTTACTAATGATACCACATTCAAGCGCGGCTTCGATCCGCGCGCGGGTATTGAGCGCCTTGACCTGTCCCTGCAACGCATACATCCGCCCAAGATCGACTACCGGAACGACCCCATTCAATTTCATATCAATGGTATCGCGATGTTCTCCTGCGCGGATCGTAGATAGCCCGCGTAACAGCCCCAACGGCGTCCCATGCGTCAGTGCATTGCTGGCCATATGCGCCGTGAAAATCGAATTTTCTGCTGCATGCCGCTGTGTTTCAGCGTGTAATTCGTCAAACAGCGCGTCGTCGCCGCCAACGACCCGCAAATCGAACATCACAGACGCCAGCATTTGCGCCTCTTTGCCCGGTGACGCGATCCAGCCATGAAAGTATGACGCCCAAACCGAAACTGGCTGACACCAACGCGGGTTCGTCACCATCATGTCGCCAGGGCAATATACGTATCCACAAGCATTCAAACCATCGGATACAAACCGCGCAAGTTGATCAAAATAAGCCGTGTCGTCCGTTACCAACCCGTCTTCGTAAATCAGACAATTGTCTTGGTCTGACACACCTGTTTGTTCTTGGCGTCCTTGTGACCCACAGGCAAGCCACGCATAACGTCCAGGTGCGGCACCAAGGGCGTCTTCCCCCATGCGGATCAACCGACGTGTCACCACATCTGCAATGTCGGTTATCATCCGTGTCACTGTGTCGTGGCGTTGGCCGCTTGCGACAAGCTGCACCAACAACTGCGGAATGCGCGCCGTTATGGCAGCAAGGTCAGGAACTGAAGTGGCACCTGCGACTTGCCCAACAAAACTGGCAGTGTGTGACGCTTGATAGCGGATCAAATCTGTCTGGGTTACGATCCCAACAAGCCGCTCTTCTGAAAGGACTGGCAAATGACCCAAGCGATGTTCCATCATCAAATGCAAAACGTCGGACCCGATTGCAGACGGTGATAAAACACGTGGCGTATCAGTCATAATCGATGCGACTGATGACGTCCGACTGATATCGTGGGCGACAACTTTCCCCACGACGTCCCGCAGGGTCACGATGCCTTTCAACGCGTCACCCTCTACGATGCAAAGGCAAGAAATCTTGGCATCGCTCATCAACCGGGCAGCATCTTGGATTGTTGTAGCAGGCGAGCAGCTGACGGGTTTTTTCACCATAAAGGCATCAACACGCGCAGCCGCTAATGTGCCACTATGACCAGTCGCCGTTCCCGCGGAACGCCCGGTACGCTGATAAAACCGCGCAAAGTCTGATTCACGTCTCAGAAGGTCATGAAAAACCGCAGACGGAATAACAAGCAGACGGCAATCAGTTTCGGCAACGGCCTGCGTGACTGCGGTTCCATCCTGCAGCAAACCACGCTCACCGAACGAATTTTCCCGACCAAGCAACGAAATGGGGACATCATTGTCATCGGTAACAGTCACTTGACCATCAGCGATGATATACAGGCCAGTCAGGGTATCACCAATCGTGTATATCGGGCGTCCTGCTGGGACATCCACCCAATCGCTTTGATCTAAAATCTGTGTACGCGTGTCCGCCGACAGCACGTCATAAGGGTGCAGATACGACAGAATAGATGTGTCAGTGTCGATCATCATGCGTTCCCTTGGTTAAGGTCAGGCTGGCACCTGATTAGGCGCCAGCCCAAATCGTTTAGTGGTCTACTGCACCGCCAGCACCTGCTGGAATACGCACGCTTTCGACCAAGTCTTTGATCTCTTGCGGCGTGTCTTTGGTTGCCATGGATACAGCGTATGCAACTGCAAAATTGATGATCGCACCAACCGCGCCAATCGCGGTGGATTGGATACCGAACAATGATCCGTCGACCGTATCAGGGAAAGAATTTGTCCCAGCGATGAACAACCAACCTTTGTGCAAGAAGATATACACAAGCGTGAAGCCAAGACCGGCCAACATCCCAGACACAGCGCCCACGTTGTTCACACGCTTAGAGAAGATACCCATCATCAACGCGGGGAAGATCGATGCCGCTGCCAGACCAAAGGCCAACGCAACCGTTTGCGCCGCAAAGCCCGGAGGATTAAGACCAAGGATCGTCGCCACCGCAATAGCCACAGCCATCGCGATACGTGCTGACATCAATTCTGCCTTCTCGGACATGTTTGGCGTCAACTGACCTTTGAGCAGATCGTGAGACACAGCAGACGAGATCGCCAACAGCAGACCCGCAGCTGTAGACAGCGCAGCTGCAAGACCACCTGCGGCCACAAGACCGATGACCCAACCCGGAAGGTTCGCAATTTCAGGGTTTGCCAGAACCAGAATATCGCGGTTGAACTTTGTCAGCTCGTTGCCTTCCCAACCGTTTGCCGCAGCCTTTTCGGCCATCGCATCAGACTGGTCGTTGTAGTACTGAATCTGGCCGTCGCCATTTTTGTCTTCCCAGTCCAATAGACCGGTTTTCTGCCACGTTTCCATCCAGTCATAACGCTCGTCTTCCGCGATCATTTGAACGGATACAGCATCGCCATCCGTGCCGTTTGGCCACATCAGGTTTGTGATGTTCAACCGCGCCATCGCACCAACAGCAGGCGCTGTAAGGTAAAGAAGTGCGATAAACACAAGCGCCCAACCAGCAGACCAACGCGCGTCGGACACCTTTGGTACTGTGAAAAAACGCATGATCACGTGCGGCAAACCAGCTGTACCGATCATCAAGGACAGTGTGAACAAGACCATGTTCAAGTTGTCTTTGTGGGCTTCGGTGTAGCTTGCAAAACCAAGGTCTGTGACGATCTGGTCAAGTTTTTGCAGCAGATAAACGCTGCTTTCGCCGCCAGTTGAGACCTCAGAGAACAGACCAATTGCCGGAATTGGCGTGCCAGTCAGCTGCAAGGAAATAAACACAGCGGGGATTGTGTAGGCGAGGATCAGCACGACGTATTGCGCCACTTGGGTGTATGTCACACCTTTCATGCCGCCAAACACCGCATATGCGAACACGATGCAGGCACCGATCAGCAAACCGGATGTGTTGGAAATTTCCAAGAACCGGCCAAAGGCCACGCCGACACCGGTCATCTGACCGATCACGTATGTGGTGGATGCAACGATCAGACAGATCACCGCAACCAAACGTGCTGTTGGCGAATAAAACCGGTCGCCGATAAATTCGGATACGGTAAATTTGCCGAACTTACGCAGGTAAGGTGCCAGCAGCAACGCCAACAGAACATAACCACCGGTCCAGCCCATTAAGAAGGATGAGTTGTCGTAGCCGGTAAAGGCGATCAAACCAGCCATCGAAATAAACGACGCCGCAGACATCCAGTCAGCCGCCGTCGCCATGCCGTTCGTGACAGGGTGAACACCCCGACCGGCTGCATAAAACTCAGAAGTGGAACCGGCACGGGCCCAAATCGCGATGCCGATGTAAAGCGCAAATGACGCGCCCACAAACAGCAGGTTCAGTGTAAACTGGTCCATGGGTTAATCCTCTTCCACGCCGAATTCACGGTCGAGCTTGTTCATGCGCCATGCGTAGAAAAAGATCAGACCAAGAAAGACGATGATCGACCCTTGCTGGGCAAACCAGAACCCAAGGTCGGTGCCGCCGACTTCGATACCTGACAGCATGGGGCGTAGCAAAATGCCAAACCCGAATGAGACAACAGCCCATATGATCAGGCTGACGATAATGATACGCAGATTGGCGGACCAATATGCGCTTGGTTCCGGTCGTTCACTCATTGTGTTTCCTCCAATTGAGATGATTTTGAGCAAGCCGAAATGCCTTTGACGCCGCGGACGTCGATGACGATCGGTCGGATAATTTTGCGTAACGCGTCGGTAATTGCGTCGATTTCGCCCATGGCGTCCAACGTCTGCAAGGACCCTTCGGCCTCGTAAAACGCGATCAAAGGGGCGGTTTCGGCGTGATACGCCACAAGACGGTTGCGGACTGTATCCGCATTGTCATCCGCACGGCGACTGAAGTCATGGCTGCCGCACTGGTCACATTGGCCTTCTGTCGCAGGCTGCTTGAAGGATTCGTGATAGCCCTCGCCGCAACCACCACAGGTATAGCGACCGGAAATGCGCGTGATCATGGCCTCGTCTTCCACTTCAAGGCTGATCGCAGCATCCACTCGCGCGCCTTTTGCTTTCAAAAGGGCTGACAAAGCTTCGGCTTGCGGGATTGTGCGCGGAAATCCGTCAAGGATCACACCGGCAGAACAATCAGGATCGCCCAAGCGGTCACGCAAGATGTTCAGCACGATGTCATCGCTGACCAAACCTCCTGCTTCCATGACGGATTTGGCAGCTTTGCCAGCGTCCGTGCCATTGGCGACAGCTTGGCGCAACAAATCGCCCGTCGATAATTGAACCAACCCGAACTTGTCTTCCAGACGTTTGGCTTGCGTCCCCTTGCCCGCACCCGGTGGTCCAAGAAGGATCAAGACCGGCATCTTACTGCGTTTCGGCATTTCGCTATTCTCAGGCATCTTTCACCCCTTGTTCATTCTGTTTTCAATGAGATCCTCGACCACGGATGGGTCGGCCAACGTTGACGTGTCGCCCAAGGCGCCAAAGTCGTCTTCAGCAATTTTGCGTAGAATCCGGCGCATGATTTTACCTGAGCGCGTCTTAGGAAGACCGGGCGCCCATTGGATCAAATCAGGCGCTGCAATGGGGCCGATTTCCGTACGGACCCACGTGCGCAATTCCTTGCGCAATTCTTCGGTTGGTTCCTCGCCATTCATCAAAGTGACGTAGCAATAGATGCCCTGCCCCTTAATTTCGTGCGGGTATCCGACAACAGCAGCTTCAGCGACTTTGCGATGGGCGACCAAGGCGCTTTCCACTTCCGCCGTCCCCATCCGGTGGCCCGATACGTTGATCACATCGTCAACGCGGCCCGTGATCCAATAGTCGCCATCTTCATCGCGACGACAGCCATCGCCCGTGAAGTAGTAGCCGTGGTAATCCGAGAAATACGTCTTTTCGAACCGATCGTGATCACCCCAAACGGTGCGCATCTGGCCGGGCCAGCTGCCTTTCAGGCACAAAACGCCTTCGCACGCCGTTTCGTGAATTTCTTCGCCAGTTGTGGGCTCAAGCACCACAGGCTCGATCCCGAAGAACGGTTTCATCGCAGAGCCGGGTTTGAGTGCATGGGCACCGGGCAATGGTGTTAGCAAATGACCACCGGTTTCCGTTTGCCACCACGTATCAACGATTGGCAATTTGCCACCACCAACCACGTCGTTGTACCAGTTCCATGCTTCTGGATTGATCGGCTCGCCGACTGTGCCAAGAACCTTTAGGCTGCTGAGATCGCATTTCTCAACAAACTCCGGTCCCTTTGCCATCAAGGCGCGGATCGCGGTTGGCGCGGTGTAGAATTGCGCCACCTTATGCTTTTCAACGACCTGCCAAAAGCGACTGGCGTCCGGATAGGTTGGCACACCCTCGAACATCACAGTAGTCGCGCCATTCGCCAGCGGACCATAGACAATATAGCTGTGGCCCGTGACCCAACCGACATCAGCCGTACACCAGTAAACGTCGCCTTCGTGGTAATCGAAGACCAGTTCCTGCGTCATCGCGGCATAAACAAGATAACCGCCGGAGCTGTGCACCACACCTTTCGGCTGACCGGTCGATCCAGATGTGTAGAGAATGAACAACGGATCTTCTGCGCTCACTTCAACTGGCTCGCACGTCGGTGCCGCAGCAGCCGCCAAGGCGCCATAGTCCAGGTCGCGTCCATCAACCCAAGTGGTCTGGCCACCTGTCCGCTTCACGACCAAACATTTCACTGTGTCTTCGCAATGCAGAAGCGCTTCATCAGCGTTGGACTTCAGCGGCGTTTGACGTCCACCGCGTGGCGCGTAATCTGCGGTAATCACAACCTTGGCATCAGACCCGTTCACACGGGCCGCCAAAGCATCGGGCGAAAAGCCTGCAAATACGATGGAATGGATCGCACCTAGACGGGCACAGGCAAGCATCGCGTAGGCAGCTTCTGGAATCATTGGCAGATAAATGACAACACGGTCGCCTTTGCCGACACCTTGATCAGCTAGAACATTGGCCATGCGGCATACGGACTCATGCAGCGCCTTGTAGCTAATATGCTGGGCCTCTTCGGCAGGGTCGTCCGGTTCAAAAATGATCGCTGTCTGATCACCACGTATTGCAAGGTGGCGATCAATACAGTTGGCAGAGACGTTGAGCGTCGCATCGGCATACCAATTGATATGTACATTCCCGAGATTAAAATCGACGTCTTTCACGGTCGTGTAGGGCTTGATCCAGTCGATCCGTTTGCCCTGCTCGCCCCAAAATGCATCTGGATCAGCAAGCGACGCGGCATATATTTCGCCATATTTTTCTTCGTTGATATGTGCACCTGCGATCATGTCCGCGCTTGGCGCATAGGTTTTGAGTTTCGCATCTACGGTCATCAGAAATTTCCTTTGATGGTGTCTAAGTATTGAAAGCGCTCAGCGGCCTAGGACAGGGTTTCCCCGATCCCGGCGATCCGTGCGGCAATGGCATCAAGTGTGGCAGGGTCATCAATTGTGGCCGGCAAGTTCCACGGTTTGCTGTCAGCGATGGAAACCATCGTGCCGCGTAGCACTTTGCCGGAACGAGTCTTAGGCAAAGCGTCGATTACGATGCAGCGTTTGAACGCGGCCACCGGTCCGATCTCTTGACGGACAAGGGCCACACATTCTTTTGCGATCTCTTCTTCGGACCGATCCGTGCCGTTGTTCAAACACACCAAACCCAGTGGGGCTTGCCCTTTCAGTGCATCGCCGATCCCGATGACCGCGCACTCAGCGACATCGGGGTGATTGGACAGCACTTCTTCCATCGCGCCCGTCGATAAACGGTGCCCAGCGACGTTGATCACGTCATCTGTGCGAGCCATGATATAGAGGTATCCGTCGTCGTCTTTGATCCCCGCATCGCCGGTTTCGTAGTAACCCGGAAAGGTTTGCAGATACGCCGACTTGTAGCGGTCTTCCGCGTTCCACAGTGTCGGTAACGCACCCGGTGGCAATGGCAGTTTGATAGCAATTGCACCCAACTCTCCTGCCGCGACCGGATTGCCACCTTCATCGAGAATATCGACCTGATAGCCTGGCATTGGCACAGCGGGCGATCCGGGCTTGATGGCCAGTTCTTCGATCCCAAGCGGATTTGCGGCGATAGCCCAGCCCGTTTCGGTTTGCCACCAATGGTCAATAATCGGTTTTTGAAGATGCTTTTGCGCCCAACCGATTGTGTCCGGATCAGCGCGTTCGCCAGCAAGGAATAGCGACTGCAAACCGCTTAGGTCATAATTGTGCAGATATTCCGCGTTCGGGTCTTCGCGCTTGATCGCACGTAAGGCAGTTGGTGCAGTGAACAGAACCTTAACGTCATGTTCTTCAATCACCCGCCAGAACGTACCTGCATCCGGTGTCCCGATTGGCTTGCCTTCGAAAACGACAGTCGTGCAACCTGCCAACAATGGACCATAGCAAATGTAGCTGTGGCCCACGACCCAGCCAACGTCAGACGCGGCCCAAAAGACGTCTCCCGCGTCCACATTGTAGATGTTCTTCATCGTCCAGTTCAGCGCGACCATGTGCCCTGCGTTGTGGCGCACAACGCCCTTGGGCTGACCTGTCGTCCCAGAGGTATAAAGGATGTAAAGCGGATCAGCGCCCCGGACGGGCGTACACGGTGCATGCGCTGCGATTGCCGCCTCGGCTGTCCAATCGAAATCAAACCCGCCGACCATTTCCGCCTCGGCCTGTGGACGCTGCAGGACCAAAGTGAAGTCGGGCTTGTGGTCAGCGCGTGCAATCGCACCATCCAGTAGCGGCTTGTAAGGAATAACCTTCTGCCCTTCGATGCCACAAGATGCCGCCAAAATTGCCTTGGGCGTTGCATCATCGATCCGGACCGCCAATTCGTGTGCGGCAAACCCACCAAACACGACCGAATGCACGGCACCGATCCGCGCGCATGCCAACATCGCGACCAACGCTTCTGGGATCATCGGCATATAGATGACCACGCGGTCACCCTTCACGATTCCTTTTGCCGCTAAGACACCTGCGATGCGGGACACGCGGTCCAATAGGTCGGCGTAAGTAATCTTACTCTGGCTATCCGTCACAGGGCTGTCATGGATGATCGCAATCTGATCACCACGGCCAGCAGCTACGTGCCGATCAACCGCGTTATAACACGTGTTGCAGACCGCGTCCGGAAACCACGTGGTCATCGGGGCATTGGCCGTATCCAAAATCACGTCCGGTGCTTTGATCCAGCTAATGTCGGTCGCTGCATTCGCCCAAAAAGCTTCAGGATCTGC
The DNA here is from genome assembly GCF_055809435.1 of Yoonia sp. D2-7. Lineage (NCBI taxonomy): Bacteria > Pseudomonadati > Pseudomonadota > Alphaproteobacteria > Rhodobacterales > Paracoccaceae > Yoonia > Yoonia sp. D2-7. The sequence goes on from NZ_CM147912.1 coordinate 2,081,458, forward strand.
CTGCCAGTTTGCATAAATGTCCGCGTAAGTCGCCATGGTGTATCCCCTCCCAAATTGGAAGCGTACGACCCCATGCTGCGATTGGCGGCACATGTCTGGCAACGCGCCAGTAGCCCCGCAAATGTAAGGATTTCAAACTGGTACCGAACCCTCCCAGGTTCCCAAATTGATGATTTCCTCCACGGTCCGCGCAGACTTTAGAATCGACGTTCCGTAAGGTCAGGTGATTATGGTAAATCGGCTTTTTCCAAAGGGCTGAACGTGTTAAGATGCAACAAATAGCAACTTGAAGACTGCAAAATGCGAAAAAGTGTAAAGCAATGACCGCGTCCCGAAAAATCTTCGCCGGTGCCCGCATTCGCCTTTTGCGACAGGGACTGAATTTGACGCAGGCTGAATTTGCCCAGCAGATCGGAATTTCGACAAGCTACTTGAATCAAATAGAAAATAACCAACGTGCCTTGTCAGGTTCTGTCATTCTTGCGCTTGTCGATACGTTCAACTTCGACCTTTCAGAACTCGCCCTTGATGGCGCTGGAAAGGTGTCGGTCGATTTGCAAGAGGTCCTGACCGACCCGATTTTCACTGACAACAAAGTGCTGACACAGGAAATAAAAGTTGCAGCAACGAACGCTCCAAATGTGACGAAGGCGTTTCTCGACCTTTACCGGATGTTCCAAAAGTCGCGCGAACAGCTGGGCGAAGTCGATAATGCGCTCAAAGACCGCGAAGCTTCGCTGGCGCCCCTGCCCTATGAAGAGGTCCGCGACTATTTTCATTACAACGACAACTACATCGATAGCTTGGATCGCGCCGCCGAAAGTTTTGCGACCTCGCTGCCGCATTCCGATGCAGGCCGCCACACCGATATCGCCGATTACCTACGTCAAAAGCACGATGTTCGCGTTGTGATGCGCAAAGACAAACCAAGCTCTGGCACGGTCCGCACCTATGATCCGGCGACCAAAACCATCTACCTCAATGCAGCGTCAACAATGGCCACAAATTTGTTTCAGATGGCCTACCAAGTGGGCCTGCTTGAACAAGGCAACCTGATCGAACAGCTTCTGGACGATGCGGGCTTCCACACCGATGTCGCCCGCGAAGTATGTCGGATGACCTTTGCCAACTACTTTGCTGGTGCGGTGGTGCTACCATATTCAGAATTCGCCCAAGCCGCTAAAGATCAACGGCACGACGTTGAAAAATTGGCCTTCCAATTTGACGCGAGTGTTGAACAGGTCTGCCATCGCCTCAGCATGCTGCAGCGCCCCGGTGAAAAAGGCATTCCGTTCTACTTTCTGCGGATCGATCAAGCGGGCAACATCACCAAGCGGCACAGCGCCACAACGCTTCAATTCACGAGATTTGGCGGTGGCTGCCCGCTCTGGAACGTTCATCACGCATTTCAGTCCCCCGGCGAAATTCTGCGGCAACTGGCCGTGACACCTGACGGTGTGCAGTATCTATCGCTTGCCTTCGTGCAAACAAAACGCGTTGCGGGCTTCAAATCGCCGGTGCGTAAATACGCGATTGGGTTGGGCTGCGAGATCAAACATGCGGGCCACGTGGTTTATGCGGACGACATGGGTACAACAGATGCGTCAAATTTCGACCCCATCGGGACAAGCTGCCGGATATGCGAAAGGACCGACTGTTTTCACAGGTCGGTCCCCCCAATTGGTAAAGACATCAAGGTCGATCACAACACGCGTGGCAGCGTGCCGTTCAAGATTGCCTAGCCCAGCAAAGACGGCAACCACAGTGACACGGCTGGCACATATGTGACCAAGATCAGCGCGGCCAGAATGGCGATATAGAATGGCCAGATCGACTTGAGTGCTTGTTCGATCTTGATCTTACCCACAGCGCAACCCACGAACAGACAGGTCCCGACAGGTGGCGTGCACAGGCCCAGACCAAGATTCACCAACATCATGATACCGAACTGCGTCGGGTCCATGCCCAAGCCCTTGGCGATCGGCAAGAAGATCGGCGTACAGATCAAGATCAACGCGGCCATGTCCATGATCATGCCCAAGATCAGCAGGATGATGTTGATCATCAGCAAGATGACGATCGGGTTGTCCGAGATCGACACAAGCAGGTCACTCAGCTTTGTTGGGACTTGGTACAGCGCCAACAGGTAGGCAAACGACGACGCAAAAGCGATCAAAATCATCACCATCGACGTGGTGCGTACGGCGCCGGTCACAGCAAGCACAAAGGCGTCCCAGCTCAGTGAACGGTAGTAGAACTTCGTCAGCAGCAAGGCGTATAGCGCACCAAACGCGCCGGATTCGGTCACTGTGAACACACCGGACAACGTACCACCAACGATGATCACAGCCGTGATGAAACCGGGAATTGCATCTGCAGCAGCGCGACCGACTTCCGCCCAACCTGGGAAAGGTTCTGCGGGGTACTTGTGTTTGACCGACAAGATGTAAGCGGCAACAGCAAGGCTGAGACACATCAAGATACCCGGCACTACGCCCGCGAGGAAGAGTTTGGAGATCGAAATGCCGCCCCCAGCAGCCACCGCGAAAATAATCATATTGTGGCTTGGGGGAATGACGATTCCGGCAATGGACGACGTGACAGTAACGTTCACGGCGAAATCAGGACGATAACCGCGCTCTTTCATCACGGGGATCAACAAAGATCCAAGCGCTGAAATATCGGCTACAGCAGACCCAGAAATTCCGCCAAACAGCATGGATGAGAAGATGTTCACCATCGCCAAACCACCCTTCAGGTGGCCGACCAAAGCCGCGGCAAGCTTGACCAATCGCTTGGCAATCCCACCGTGCAACATGATCTCGCCCGCAAATACGAAGAATGGAATGGCGAGCAGTGAAAAGACCGAAACACCAGCCGTCGCGCGCTGGAAGGTGATTAACATTGGGAAGCCTTCAAACCAAAAGGCCGAAGCTGCAGCAATCCCCATCGCAAAAGCGACAGGCATACCCACGACGACAAGAATGCCGAAGACCAGCAGAAGAATTAAGAGGCCCATAATTTAGATTTCCAGCTCTTCGACGACAGGTTGCCAGTCGGAAAATGTCAGTACGCGCAGCACACCACGTGCGCCCGCAAATAGAAGGATCAACGCACCGCAAGACGTAATCGCCAGCGTGCGGAAACTTTCGGGAATATCCAGCATCGGCAAAAGCGTATCCCAGCCGAACTGCATCAAGGTAACACCTGCGACCAGCATCACACCGCCAAAGATGGCGAGTGCGAAATCAATCGCAACAATCAGAACCTTTTGAACAACGCGCGGCATCAAATCACGAAACAGATTCACACCAAGATGAAAATTTTCGCGGATACCGGCAGCGGCACCTAGGAATGCGATGTAGCAGATCAACAGCAACGCTAGCTGTTCAACCCAAGTTGGCGTGACGTTCAGAACATAGCGGCCAAAAACCAACCAGCCGAATGTCGCAACGAGGATCACCAAAGCAATCGATGCGGCAAAGATACAAGCTGCGCGGATCGCTTCTAAGGCGGCCTCGAGCTTGACGAATTTGTGTGATTGGCTCGTCATTTCGGGCCCCCTGTTATCTTGTGTCAGGCTACCCAGTTAAGGGCCGCAGTGACAAGAAGGCCCGCCACACAAGAGGCGGACCTTCAATCTTAAGTGGCTTGCTTATTCCGCGTTGCGGATCAGGTTCACCAGATCAGACAGATCGGGGTTATCAGCCAAGAACTGTTCGTAGACTGGCGCCATTGCTTCTTGGAATGGTGCTTTGTCAGCGATTGTGTTCACGGTTGTACCACCAGCCTGCACGATTTCCATGGATGCCGCTTCACGGGCCTGCCACAGTTCACGCTGCAATTCAGCAGATGCTTGACCAGCTGCTTTCAGGATTTCCTGCTGCTCTGGTGTCATCTTTTCCCAAGTCTTCTGGCTCATGCACAAGCATTCTGGAATGATCAGGTGCTCAGTCAAAGAATAGTACTGCGCCACTTCGAAGTGGTTTGTGGATTCGTATGATGGCGGATTGTTTTCCGCACCGTCCACAACACCAGTTTTGATTGACTGGTACACTTCGCCAAATGCCATTGGTGTCGCGTTGCCAGACATTGATTCAACCATGCCTACGAACAAGTCGTTTGACATCACACGTACCTTAAGACCTTCAACGTCTGCTGGCGTGTTGATTGGACGGACAGAGTTGTAGAAAGACCGCGCACCGGCGTCGTACCAACCAAGTGGGACGATACCTTTTTCGATCATGCCAGCGCCGATAGCTTCGCCAACTTCGCCGTCCATCAGTTCATACATCTTAGGGATGGATGGGAAGATGAATGGCAAGGAAACAACGTTCGTCTCAGGAATAGACTGACCCATCGGCCCAAGGCTGAATTCACCAAAGTCGATCACGCCAAGACGGATCTGTTCAATCGCATCAGGCTGGCTGCCCAAAACACCGTTGTGGTAAATCTGACCAGTCACTTCGCCGCCAGTTTTTTCAGCGACTTCAGCCATGAATGATTCCATAGCGATAGACACAGGGTAATCTTCGACGTGAATGTTCCAGCCGCGCAGTTCAGCAGCAGTGGCGGCAGTACCAGCAACGGCAACAGCGCCTGCGAGTGCAACTGACGTTACAGTTGTCCGGAAATTAAAATGTAGCATAGTGCGATCCCTCCCGATCGTTTTATAGCGCGGCCTGACGACACTCCCATGTCCTAAAGCACACACACATTCTCGACCCGAGTTCACTGACACCGACAAGCGGCAGCATTCCCAGATCAATTGGTATACTAGTATTAACACGCCCCGCACCTGTCAACGAATTGGTAGCGCTAACAGTTGTGGTCGACCGCCACTTCTAGAGCAAAGTGAACAGCAAACCATTGCGAATAAGTACTTTTTTGCGTGAACCGCTATGGCGAATAAATGAGACCCAGTACCATCAACGTTACCATCTGGATCAAGCAACACAACTAAACGGTGATTACTGCAAACAACCTATCGCCCATAAGGCAAGATCGCAAAGCCAATTCACCGCCCGAGCCGCTCAAATTTCACATGCCCCACTTTCCGCCTGTTCACGGCAAACTTGCTTGATGCCTCCCAGTGATTGTTGCACGGTCAACGTGTAACAAGGTGATCCACGTACTGAGCTAGGCGGCGTTAAATGATTTTGAATAGACGGCTATTTTTATCGGTTTTGGGTAGTTTCAGTCTGGCAGGTTGCGCCAGCACTGCGCAGTCCCCAAGGACAGCATCGACCGCACCTGACCTGATCCCCGTGCAAACACCTGCCTTCTCTGCATGGGTCGCACGTTTCAAACCACGCGCCCTTGCTGCAGGCATCTCTACCACAACCTTTGACCGCGCATTTGCGAACGCAGGCTTCATCCCCGGCGTCGTGACGCGCGACGGCAACCAGATCCAAACGCGCCGGACTCTGGAGGATTACCTTTCCATTGCCACCTCAGATGAACGCATGTCCAAAGGACACGTCGCTATCGCCCGACATGCTACCACCCTCGCCGCAGTCGAGCAGCGTTATGGCGTGGACCGCAATATCGTCGCCGCAATCTGGGGCATGGAAAGCCTGTTTGGTGAACGTCGTGGTGATATTCCAGTGGTGTCCGCGACAGCGACGCTGGCCTTCGATGGTCGCCGTGGTGCATTCTACGAAAAGCAGCTGATTGCGGCGTTGCAAATCCTTGAACGCGGCGACACGACGCCCGATCAAATGATCGGCAGCTGGGCTGGCGCGATGGGCCACACGCAATTCATTCCGACGTCGTATCAGTCTTTCGCCGTGGACTTCACGGGCGATGGAAAGCGCGACATCTGGACGGATGACCCCACAGATTCGCTTGCCTCAACTGCCGCGTATCTGTCGCGCAACGGGTGGCGCAGCGGACTGAAATGGGGATCAGAGGCAGGCACCGGTGGTCCGGCCGGTCGCAATCTCCAGCCCCAAGCGGGTGGTGTGACATTCACTGTAACGCGCAACTTCAACGTTATGAAAACATATAATAATTCCGATTTCTACGCGATCGGCATCGGGCATCTGGCTGACCGCCTCGGCGGCGCTGGCCCTTTACGTGGCACTTTTCCACCCGATGAAAACGGATTAACCAAAGCAGACCGTCAAACCGTGCAACGCGCCCTCGCCCAACGTGGCTATGATGTCGGTCCTGCCGATGGCGTCATCGGTGGACAAACCCGCGCCGCCGTCAGCGATTTCCAACGGCGCGAAGGACTGCCCGTCACGGGCATCGCAGATCGAACCGTCCTCGCCGCCCTACGCTAGCCCATACAAAAAAGCCCCGCGCATCGTTTGATGCGCGGGGCTTTTTCTGTCTCTAGACCCGACCTTAGCCGATGATCGCGTTCAACGTCGCAGATGGGCGCATCACAGCCGCGGTTTTGGCCGCATCGCCGTGGTAGTAGCCCCCCAGATCAACGGCGCTGCCTTGTGCGGCTGCCAGTTCGGACACAATAGCTGCTTCGCCAGCAACCAGTGCTTCGGCGATTGGGGCGAAATGCGCAGCCAATTCTGCATCGTCTGACTGTGCGGCCAAGGCGTCGGCCCAGTAACGCGCGAACCAGTAGTGGCTGTCGCGGTTGTCCGGCTCGCCCACTTTACGCGATGGGGAACGGCTGTTGTCGAGGATGCCTTGCGTTGCAGTATCAACGGCTTGGCCTAGAACGCGGGCCTTTTCGTTGCCACGTGCGTCCGCGAGGAATTGCAGGCTTTCACCCAACGCGCAGAACTCGCCAAGGCTGTCCCAGCGCAAGTGGTTTTCTTCAACCAATTGCTGCACGTGCTTTGGCGCAGAACCACCAGCACCCGTTTCAAACAGACCGCCGCCCTGCATCAGTTTCACGATGGACAGCATCTTCGCAGATGTCGCCAGTTCCAAGATCGGGAACAAGTCAGTCAGATAGTCACGCAGCACGTTCCCAGTGATCGCAATCGTGTTTTCGCCCTTGGTGATCGTTTCCAATGACGCGCGTGTGGCTTCGCGTGGGGCCATGATTTCAAACTTGTCGGCCACGCCTTTGGCTTCCAAGATCGGCTTCACATAAGCGATCAGTTCCGCGTCATGCGCACGATCGGCATCGAGCCAGAAAATCGCGCGGCAGCCTTCGGCCTTTTGGCGATCAATCGCGAGGTTCACCCAATCTTCAATCGGGGCTTTACGCGCAGACGCAGACCGCCAGATGTCGTTGGCCTCAACGGTGTGCTGGTGCAGCACAGTGCCGTCGTCGAGGATCATCTTCACGGTGCCCGCTTCCGGCATTTCGAATGTCGTAGGGTGCGACCCGTATTCTTCCGCCTTTTGCGCCATCAGACCGATGTTCTGGACTGTGCCCGCAGTGGCTGGGTTCAATTTACCATTTTCTTTGAAGAACTTGATGCTCTCGTCGTAAACTGGCGCATAAGAATTGTCAGGGATGACGCAGTTGGAATCGCCTTCTTTGCCGTCCGGTCCCCAGCCTTTACCACCCGCGCGGATCAGCGCAGGCATGGATGCGTCGATGATCACATCAGATGACACATGCAGGTTGGTGATGCCTTTGTCGGAATCAACCATGTACATCGGCGGACGCGCCGCCATGCAGGCTTCGATATCAGCCATAATGTCGGCGTTGCCTTCAACACGCCCCAACAGATCACCCAAACCAGAGTTCGGGTTCACGCCCAGATCAGCCATCGCAGCACCGTGCTTTTCAAACACAGGTGCCAAGAATGCCTTCACAGCGTGACCGAAGATGATCGGGTCGGAAACCTTCATCATTGTCGCTTTCATGTGAAGCGAGAACAAAGTGCCTTCGGCCTTTGTCTGTTCGATTTGCTCAGCCAAGAAAGACTGCAATGCCGCCGCCGACATGAATGTCGCGTCAACCACTGTTCCCGCTGGGTAGGATACACCCTCTTTGAGAACAGTTTCGCCATTGGCGGTTTCCAGAACAATTTTGGCTGTCGCTTCTTTCGCCAAAGTCGCAGACACCTCGTTCGAGAAGAAATCGCCACCAGACATAGACGAAACCTTCGTCTTGCTGTCCGCAGTCCATTCACCCATCCGGTGCGGATTGTTCTGAGCGAATGATTTCACGGCCTTAGCCGCACGACGATCCGAATTCCCTTCGCGCAACACAGGGTTCACGGCAGAGCCTTTGATCCCGTCGTATTTTGCGCGGATCGCTTTTTCTTCGTCGGTCACAGGGGCCTCTGGATAATCCGGCAGCGCGTAGCCTTGGGATTGCAGTTCTTTCACAGCGGCAACCAACTGCGGCACGGATGCAGAGATGTTTGGCAGCTTGATCACGTTGGCTTCCGCCGTCTTCACCAAACGACCCAGTTCGGCCAGATCGTCAGACTGCTGCTGATCGGCTTTCAGGTGCTCTGGGAATGTCGCAAGGATACGACCAGCCAGTGAAATGTCCTTGGTGCCCACTGACACGCCAGCGGCTGCTGCGAATTTCTGGATGATCGGCAGGAAGGACGCAGAGGCCAGTTCCGGCGCTTCGTCAACTTTGGTGTAAATAATATCGGTCATGGTAACCCTCGCGATTGAATTTGCCTGTCCTTAGCGGATGCAACCTGCGACGTCCATTGTATACCATGGTATATCAAAACATTTCTGAGCCAAAATGCGCGTCTTTTGGCCACACGCAGGGCTTTAGCCCCGAAACATTAGCCCTCGAGGAAGGCCTGTGCCGCAAGCACCGCTTCCGCCATCCCGTCAAAGAAACCTGGAACGGTCACATCAACCAACGCGGGTTGGCCATCACCCGCCACGTAATCCTCAGGCGCCTTGCGGGTCGGAAACTTCGGATCAGACATCGCAAGCAATTCACGGTGGCTGGCCCCTTTCCCATGTTTGATCACGTTCACTGCCAGATAATACTGGTAAACCCGTTCTGCGAGCTCCGCCTCACCTGCCTCAATCAACGCAGACTTCAACTTCCGTGAAAACGGGCCACGACGGAAATGATGCTGCATCCGCGCCTCAAACGCACCGAACGTATCCACGGCAATCGCTTCAAGCGCCAATGCGTCGCCCGCTGCGTCTTTGGCCTTTTCCTGCGCCGTAGTAATCAGTTCAGGTAAGTTTTGTGTCGCGGACATGATGCATTCTCCGTTTGTGTTGCCTGTCCATACGCTATCAATTGCAGAAAGATAATGGGCGTTGTCATGAAAAAGACGCCTCTGTTTCGTTAATCGGGCGCGATTGCGAAACGTGTCACAAATCTCTTTCCATTCTCGGGTATCGCCGCCTAGTAGCGATTTAAAGAAGGCACCTCTGATGACCAAATTGCAGACAATCAACGGGAACGACGCATCTGGAATGTGTTTTGGTTGCATGCAGTTTGGCGGGACTGCCGACAAAACCGTCAGTCACGAAATGTTTGATCTATGCCGTGCGCGGCAGGTCAATTTTTTTGATACTGCACACACATACACAAACGGTGCATCTGAACGCATGCTGGGGGAATTCGTTGGTCGTGAACGCGATGAAATCATCGTAGCTACAAAGGCCGCATATACCGGCGGGAGCAGTTCAGAAAACATCCTGACACAGTTTGATGAAAGCCGTTCACGTCTGAAAATGGATGTCGTGGATATTCTATATTTGCACCGCTGGGATCCGCAGACAGCATTGGATGAGACGTTTGATGCGCTCGCCAAGCTGCAACAATCCGGCTTGATCCGTCATATCGGTGTGTCGAACTTTGCTGCTTGGCAGGTCATGAAGGCGCAAGTGGCAGCGGAGCGTTTTGGCGTAAGAATTGATATTATCCAGCCAATGTATTCGTTGGTGAAACGACAAGCAGAGGTCGAACTGTTTCCCATGGCGATGTCAGAGAAAATCGCTGTGGCATCCTACTCTCCACTAGGGGCAGGCCTGTTGACTGGGAAGTACAGCGCTGAAGCCACGGGACGGCTTTCAACGGATCAACGTTACGCGGCCCGCTATAGCCAATCGTGGATGCAACGCACTGCCGACGCGCTTGCTGACCTTGCTGCCGAGATAGATGTTGATCCAGCAACGCTTGCCGTCGCGTGGGCTGCTTATCATCCTGCGGTGACAGCCCCGATCATCAGTGCGCGGAACGCGACGCAGTTGAATGCATCCTTGGCGGCACAAAACGTGCCTATGACCCCGCAGCTTTATGCGCGAATAGAGGCGTTGTCGCTCCGCCCTGCCCCTGCGACAGACCGATTGGAAGAAGCATCGCCTTAAGCCGGGTTATGATCTGTGGCTTCCCAATGTTCGCCAAGTGCGACAATGCACGATGTGCCATTGGCGTAGGTTTGAACAACCATGAAGTCACCCGTTCCCGCAGTGACCCAGACCTCAAGAACCGTTTCCGGTCCCCGTAAACCTTGTCCCTGACGTTCGGCCCCCATCACGTCAGTCAAGGTTTCGTTCAAGCGCGCACTGTCATCGCAAGTCAGGTCGGAAAAGTTCGCCCGCGCGATGCCCGGCAATGTCGCGATCAAGCACAATAAATGGAAAAGGCGTTTGGACATACCGAAAGGATAACCAGACGTGCATCAAAATGTAACGGTTTTATGAATTTATTTGCTTAAAATCATCTGCAACGAGGAATATCCGCCGCCGCCATTTCCGTTTGGGCGCTTTGCAATCTGCCAGACGCGATCTGGTTTGCTGTCATAATTCTGTTTCGAAAGCTTCAAAAACTTGAATCAGAACCGTCACGTCGCTGTCGTCTACGATCCATATCCATCGCCCAAACATGGGGGCGATATGCTAACTATAGATGCACTAACAAAGCGGTTCGGCGACAAGACGGCTGTTCATGCGGCCAGCATAACCGTTGAAAAACCGGCAATGATCGGGATCATCGGGCGCTCTGGTGCTGGCAAATCGACGCTGTTGCGGATGGTCAATCGGTTGAATGACGCAACCGAAGGCACGATCACTTTCGAAGGTGAAGACATCACCGGATTGCGCGGGGCCGCCAAGCGGGATTGGCAGTCTCGGTGTGCCATGATTTTCCAACAGTTCAATTTGGTGCCGCGCATGGACGTAGTGTCAAACGTTTTGCACGGAACGTTGAATAAGCGATCCACCTTCGCGACCCTTTTCAATCTATATCCTCAGTCCGACATCCACCGTGCGATTGAAATTCTTGATCGTCTCGGGATTGCCGAACAGGCACCAAAACGTGCCGAAGCCCTATCTGGTGGTCAGCAACAACGCGTCGCGATTGCACGGGCATTGATGCAGGATCCCAAGATCATTCTGGCGGATGAACCTATTGCATCGCTTGATCCCATGAACGCGCAGATCGTCATGCAGTCCTTGCGCACGATCCATGAAGAAGACGGTCGCACTGTTATTGCGAATTTGCACACGTTGGACACCGCACGACGGTATTGTGACCGGGTGATTGGTATGCGGGATGGCCGGATCGTGTTCGATGGCACCCCCGAACAACTGACCTTTGGCGTTGCCCGCGACATCTACGGCGCAGGCGCGGATTTTTCCGAAGCCGCCACATCCACCGAAATTGAAACACTGGACAGCAAAAAGGCCCCCAAAACGGGTGCCTACGCCTAAGCCAGTCACGTCCCGCTTCTTTCGCGGGCCACCTTCATCAACCCTACGGAGATAACGATGAAAAAGACCCTCGCAATGGCGCTTGCCGCCACAACAGCACTGAGCACAGGCGCCATCGCGCAAGACATCACGGAATTCCGTATCGGTATTCTGGGCGGTGAAAACGCGCAGGACCGCATGAACAACTACGAATGCATGGTCAATTACACGACTGAAGCGCTTGGCGTTGAAACAAAGCTTTTCGCACCTGCGGATTACAACGGCGTCATCCAAGGCCTGCTCGGCGGCACAATCGACATGGCATGGCTTGGCGCATCGTCTTACGCTGCAACATACTTACAAGACTCTGAAGCAGTCGAGCCTGTCCTGATTAAAGTGAACCTAGACGGCTCCGTCGGCTACCATTCCATCGGCTTTGCGCGCGTGGACAGCGGCATCACATCGCTGGACGATATGGCAGGCAAGGCATTTGGTTTCGGTGATCCGAATTCCACATCCGGTTACCTGATCCCATCCATCGAAATTCCGCAATACAAAGACGGTATCACCATGGAATCCGGTGACTACTTCGGTGAAGTTAAATTCACTGGTGGTCATGAGCAGACAATCGTTGCTGTTAACAATGGCGACATCGACGGTGGCGTCACTTGGGCGGATGGTCAAGGTAACTGGGAAGACGGTTATAACTCTGGCGCCCTGCGCCGCGCCGTTGATGCAGGTCTCGTTGACATGAACGACCTCGTGCAGATTTGGCAGTCAAACGTGATCCCTGAAGGCCCAGTTGTGCTGCGCAGCGCACTGCCGGAAGACGTGAAGGTCAAAATGACAACGCTGGTCGACGAACTGTTCGAAAACGACCCTGATTGTGCTTACGGCGTCGCAGCCGGTGACACACTTGGCTTCCAGCCTGTCACCCACGAGATGTACGAAAGCATCGTCGCTGCACGTCAATCCGTGATTGGTAACTAATCCATTTTTATGACGCATCCGGCAGCCCTTTGGGGCTGCCGGTTTCTCGTTTGGGGGCCACATGGCAGAAACAGCATTCAGCGGCGCGCCGCAAAACGTCGGCAGCATTCAGTCGACCTATATGGCGCAAGTCCAGCGACGCAGGCTCTATGGCGGGCTAACATTGCTGATCTTTGTCGTCTTGATGGTGTCCGGATTTAACATTGCGGACGACCGGAACGCTGGAGGTTTCTGGGACGGCTTGCACCAGATCGGCGATTATCCGGCCGATGTTTTGTCAGAAGCATGGGAAAAACGAGCGGAATTGCCCGCCTTGGTGTTCAAGTATTTTCCGGCTCTTATTGAAACGATCAACATCGCGGCGGTTTCGACCTTACTTGGGGCGATTGGCGGTTTGTTCCTTTCTCTACATGGCACACGCGGATTGGCGAAATGGCCACGTTTGATCCCGTTGTTTCGCCGTATCTCCGATATAATGCGCGCCGTACCCGAAATCGTCGTCGCCCTTGTTTTGATCTTTGTACTTGGCGGCGGACCCGTGCCTGCGATGATCGCTATTTCCATCCACACGGCCGGCGCATTGGGAAAAATGTTCTCTGAAGTATCTGAGAATGCTGACCTGAAGCCGCTTGAAGGGTTGGCCTCAACTGGGGCTACGTGGTCACAACGGATGATACTTGGCGTGCTTCCACAGGTCGCACCAAACTACATCAGCTATGCGCTTTTGCGGTTCGAAATCAATATTCGCGCGTCCGCTATACTTGGGTTCGTGGGTGCTGGCGGCTTGGGCTACGAGCTGCGCAATGCGATGGCATGGGGGCCCGGTCGATTTGACGAAGCCGCAGCCATCTTCGTTCTTCTATTCGGCACAATCGTATTCTTTGACCAAGTGTCCAGCCGCTACCGCAATCGTTTGACCGAAGGACAAGCCCAATGACCGCGATCGATCTGGATACAACAAAGATTCAGGCTGAACAGATTTTCCAGCGCAAGCGACTGATTAGTTTTGGCCTGCCTGCCGTGATCTTCGCCTATCTCGTCTATATCTTCTTTGCCTTCGATCTGGCCGGTCTCGCGGGACGCGCCAATGTCGACAATGCAAAGACGCTGACGTCGGACATCTGGTCGTACAAGGTACACGTCACGCGCAACAACCGCTCTGGCGACGTCAGCTACGCCGTCGAAGGCGAACGCAAAGGCACTTATCCGGATGGCGAACGCCCCGCATGGGTCAGCGGCGATGACGTGATCGCAATCGATCTCGGCGCAGATCACATCGTGCGATATTTGCCCGACAATCGCACAGAGATTGATGTGCCGGGATTTCCGTTGATCGCGGTGCAAGCCGAAGGCCGCACGGTGACAAGCAACCTGCCTGACGATCTACCCGATTGGATTTCTGCGTCCGACCGCCGCATTGGCATCACGACAGGCGAAGGGCGCATCACGCTGACAGGCGCACGGACAGAGGTATTCAATTACTTTGCAGGGTGGGAACTGTTTTGGTTTACGCTCGACAGCCCGTACCATGGCGAAGGCACCGGCAAGATCCTGTTCGGGGAACGTCTCGATCCTGCGCGCAGCAACATCGCGGGTGCCATGTCTGACTGGTGGAACAACAAGATGTGGCGGCATAAGGATGTCGCGTGGGCCATCGGCGAAACGATTTTGATGGCATTTCTTGGTACGATGGGTGCGGCGATGGTCGCGTTGCCATTGGCCTTTCTGGCCGCCAAGAAATTTTCCCCAGTCATGGTCTTACGTGCCGCGACACGCCGCCTATTCGACTTCGTTCGCGGCGTCGATGCCCTGATCTGGACAGTCGTTCTTGCCCGCGCTTTTGGCCCCGGCCCACTGACTGGATCATTGGCGATCCTGATCACGGATACGGGCACATTCGGTAAAACCTTTTCCGAGGCCTTAGAAAACGTTGATCAAAAGCAGATCGAAGGGATTTCTTCCACTGGTGCGAAGCCCCTGCAACGCTACCGCTTTGGCGTGATCCCGCAAGTGGTTCCGGTTCTGCTGGCGCAGGTTCTGTATTTTCTTGAATCCAACACGCGGTCGGCTACCATCATTGGCGCGATCACTGGCGGCGGCATCGGCCTGATGCTGACCCAAGCGATCCAAACCCAAAAAGACTGGGAAGAAGTCGCCTATTACATCGTACTGATCATCCTGATGGTGATGTTCATGGATTGGCTCTCAGGCTGGTTACGCAGCAAATTGATCGGACGCAAAGACTAATGGCAAACATTCTCATCACCGGCGTTAACCGCGGCATAGGCGCGGCTTTGCATCAAGCGGCGTCTGCTAATGACCATCACGTCATTGGCACCACGCGCGATGGTCGAAACGGGACAATCGCCTTGGAGTTATCTGACCCTGCCGCGATTGCAGGTCAGCTGGGCGCACTGCCGCAGATTGACGTGCTCATCAATAACGCTGGTATTATTGGCCCAGAGTCCGATCGGCAGTCACCGCTTTCTATGGACTGGGACGGTATGCGCGAAACGTTCGCTATCAACAGTATCGCCCCGCTCGCAGTGGCGCAGGCAGCACTGCCGGCATTGCGAAAGACAGAGCAGCCCAAAATACTGACAATTTCGAGCCAGATGGCCAGCTTTGCCACCCCTAAATCCAACCAGATCGCCTATCGTGCCTCCAAGGCTGCGGTGAACAAAGTGATGCAAGGGCTGGCAGTTGAACTAGAACCAGAGGGCATCCCTGTTGTCGTAATTAACCCGGGTTGGGTGCGAACGGATATGGGCGGCACAGGTGCGGACGAAGACCCGAACGATGTGGCCCAAGGAATTTTGGCCATAATGGAACGGCTGACGATAGAAGATACCGGAAAGTTTCTTCGGTTCACCGGCGAAGAGTTCCCCTACTAATGGCACGTTTGACTGCGAATGCGACATTCTTTCACCCCGAATGCGAGATCACGGATAGCACCTTTGGTGCCTTTGTTGAGATCGGTAAGGGCAGCCGCGTGAACAACGCATCTTTCGGCGACTACAGCTATTGCGACCGTTATGCGGATATCGCTAATGCGCAGATCGGCAAGTTTGCGAATATCGCCGCTTTTTCGCGGATCGGCGCGACGGATCATCCGTTGGATACGGCGTCTTGCCACCATTTTCTGTACCGATCCGATGATTACTGGGACGATGCGGATCGTGATGTAGATTTCTTTACGCACCGCAGCTCTCGCATTGCACAAATTGGGCACGACACGTGGATTGGCGCAGGCGCTATGATCAAACCAGAGGTCACGTTAGGCCACGGGGCTGTTGTCGCAGCGGGCGCAGTCGTGACGAAGGACGTCGCGCCTTATACCATTGTCGCAGGGACACCCGCGACACCGCTTCGCCGCCGCCAACCTGAACCTATTGCGGAGAGGTTGATGGACCTAGCTTGGTGGGATTGGTCGCATGAAGATCTGCGCACCGCACTTCCAGATTTTCGGTCGATGTCGGCTGAGACTTTTCTTGAAAAATATGAGACAGCTTAGCGTTCGACACTGTCAACTTCGAGCGGTTCAGGTTTCAATCGTTAAAGTCACACGATCCCCAGCAAAGTAGGTCCGCCCGTATTCGATCGCAGTCTTAGTGTCATCGACGTTAACACTGCTGGACCGCAGTAGCGGATCGCCTTCATGAACCTGCAAATGCAGCGCTTGGGTGGCCTCGGCGCGCACGGCCGTCAGGCGCGTCGACGCACGCGCAAAATCTGCAACACCGCAAAGCGCCAACGCATCGGTCACGCTGCTTGTTTCTTTGAATGCATCAAAAATGCCATTGACCCGCGACAGCGGGAAAAGACTTTCGAACAGCGCAATCGGCTGCCCGTCTGACAGTGACAAACCTTGATATACGCATACCCGATCACCAGGGGCGATATTCAGCGCAAACGCCTCGCCGTCGGATGCCGCACGTTCTTCAAGATGGATCACCCGTTTCTCAGGCCGTCGTCCTGCTGCGATCAGGTTCTCGTGGAACCGGACCCGTTTGCCGATGGGGTAATCGGTGGGCGTGGCCGCAACAAACGCGCCAGCGCCCCGCCGCGTGCGCACCAACCCTTCGCCCACCAGCGCCGAAATGCCGTGACGCACCGTATGGCGATTAACGCCGAACCTTTCGGCCAGTGCAGCTTCGGTCGGCAGCTTGTCACCGGGGGCATAGCGGCCTTCAGCGAGGTCTACGCGAAGTGCAGACGCAATCGCTTTCCAAACGGGGGTCTTGGGGGCTGTGTCACTCAAACTTCACAAATCTTTTCTATCGGGAAACGCAAAATATGTTAGGATATGTATAGTTGTATAGATGAAAGACAAGTTGTCGAGATGAAAGATACATTCGATACAGAAAACCCCCGCAAAGTCTGGATGGGGCTTTTGGCGAAAGCGCCCGAGGGTCGTGTTTCGCAATTGTTGGATACGCATTTGTCGCGCCCCAGATTCACTTGGCTGCGCGCCCCCGAAATCGGCAGCACGATGGTGCAAGGCCGCGCTGGCGGAACGGGCGCGCCCTTCAATTTGGGTGAAGTGACCGTGACCCGTTGCGCCTTGACCCTTGCGACGGGCGAAGTCGGGCACGCCTATATTCAAGGGCGCAGCAAAGCAGATGCAGAAGCCGCGGCACTGATTGATGCGATGATGCAAACGACACATGCGGACGACGTGCGCGCTGCTGTGCTGAGCCCGCTCGAAACGGAAGCGATGGCGCGCAAGACGCACCGCGCAGCCAAAGCCGCCGCCACGAAGGTTGATTTTTTCACGATGGTGCGGGGGGACGATTGATGGACGCGCAAACGTTAGGCGGCGGTTTTTCCGACCCAGCCATTCAATCTGCACATGCCTTTCGAAGCGTCATGGAAGCCATGGCCCGCCCCGGCACCATACAAGACATCACCGGGGCCGAACCCCCTGCCCCCTTATCCAAAGCCGCTGGCGCTGTTCTACTGACCCTTTGCGACGCCGACACGCCGGTTTATCTGGCCGGAGATACCGATTGCGCGGACGTACGGTCTTGGTTGGCGTTTCACACCGGTGCACCGGTCACGGGGCCATCACAGGCGATGTTCGCAGTCGGCACGTGGGGCGCACTTGGACCATTGTCGGCTTATCCAGTGGGCACGTCGGAATACCCAGATCGGTCTGCGACGCTTATCGTCGAAAGCGACACACTATCGGGCAATTCGGTGTTGAACGGACCCGGCATTAAACAAACCGCACAACTGAACTTGCCCGAAACCGCTGCGTTTCAATTGAACCACACGCTTTTCCCGCTTGGTCTGGATTTCATTTTCACATGCGGCGATCAACTAGCAGCCCTGCCGCGTTCAACGGAGGTGTCGTCATGTACGTAGCCGTCAAGGGTGGCGAACGGGCCATCGAAAACGCACATGCGTGGTTAGCCGAAGAACGACGCGGCGATACCAGCGTTACAGAACTAAGCACTGCGCAAATTCGCGAACAGCTCAGCCTTGCAGTGAACCGCGTCATGGCCGAAGGGTCGCTCTATGATCCGGACCTCGCAGCTCTGGCGATCAAACAAGCACGGGGCGATTTGATCGAAGCGATCTTCCTGATCCGCGCCTACCGCACGACATTGCCGCGCTTTGGCTCTTCGCTTCCAGTGGACACAGGTGCGATGGCGTGTGACCGGCGCATCTCTGCGACCTTCAAAGACTTACCCGGCGGTCAAATTCTAGGCCCAACCTTTGACTACACGCACCGTTTGCTGAACTTCAAACTGGCAGCAGATGGTGAAGTTGCAGACGCCCCGACGCGCGACGTCGAAGCTGCGGCGGTGCCACATGTGACCGACTTCCTAAATCAGGAAGGGCTGATCGAAGACGCCCCACTCGACGATACCTCTCCGCCCGATCTGACCCGCGAACCTTTGGAAATGCCAGCGGAACGCGCGCTACGACTGCAAGCGCTCACACGATCGGACGAAGGATTCACGCTTGGCTTGGCCTATTCCACACAGCGGGGGTACGCCCGCAACCACGCTTTTGTGGGCGAGCTACGGATCGGAACGGTGCCTGTTGAAATGGATATCCCAGAGCTGGGGTTTTCTGTGGAAATTGGCGAAGTCACCCTGACCGAATGCGAAACCGTCAACCAATTCAAAGGCTCCAAAACAGAACCACCCCAGTTTACGCGCGGGTACGGATTGGTCTTCGGCCAGACCGAACGCAAAGCTATTTCAATGGCTTTGGTGGACCGCGCATTACGATGGGAAGAACTAGGCGAAGATAACGAAGGTGCACCCGCGCAGGACGCTGAATTTGTTTTGTATCACGCGGACAACATTCAGGCGACTGGATTCCTCGAACATATCAAACTGCCACACTACGTCGATTTTCAATCCGAGCTCGAACTGGTGCGCAAACTGCGCCGCGAAGCTGGCGCGGATCAAATGCAGGAGGCAGCAGAATGACGTTAGTCGCCACCACCACCGTCTCCTCCGCCGTCGCCACCAAAATCGCCCCAAGAACTACTGTTGCTATGCCATATACCGCCGGGTTCTTCGGGATGCTTGGACGATCTACGTTCGCTGCCATCAAAATCGGTCCAGACGTAGACACCGGCGCTATCATCGCGGCGCAACGACTGTTTGCGGCGCCTATGTCGCCGATCACTCCAGAACCCGTATGCCAAAACCGCGGCAACGAGAGCTGCGAAGAAAACCCATTCCATACTCATTATACCTTCCGAGGCACTCATCATGTCTGATTACAATTTCGCATATCTCGATGAACAAACCAAGCGGATGATCCGCCGCGCGATCCTGAAGGGCCTTGCTATCCCGGGGTATCAGGTGCCCTTTGCCTCACGCGAAATGCCAATGCCTTATGGTTGGGGCACGGGTGGTGTGCAGGTGTCTGCCGCCGTGTTGACCCCCGACGACACATTCAAGGTGATCGACCAAGGGGCCGACGATACGACCAACGCCGTCTCGATCCGCACGTTTTTTGAACGCACGGCGGCCGTGGAGACAACCACCGAGACCAGCGAGGCAAGCGTGATCCAAACACGCCACCGCATTCCCGAAGAACCGCTGACCGAAAATCAAATTCTAGTCTATCAGGTGCCCATCCCAGAACCGCTGCGGTTTCTTGAGCCACGCGAAAGCGAGACTCGTAAAATGCATAGCCTCGAAGAATACGGCCTGATGCATGTGAAACTTTACGAAGACATTAGCCGACACGGTCATATCGCGACGTCTTATGCCTATCCGGTGAAGGTTGAAGGCCGCTATGTCATGGACCCGTCGCCCATTCCAAAGTTCGACAACCCCAAGCTGGGCGATATGGCGGCGATCCAACTGTTCGGCGCGGGGCGTGAACAACGCATCTACGCATTGCCACCTTACACGCAGGTGGTGAGCCTCGATTTCGAAGATCATCCATTTGAGGCCACAAAAGCGGATCATGTGTGCGGACTTTGCGGGTCTGATGAAAGCTACCTCGATGAGGTGATCACCGATGATCAAGGCGGCCGTCTCTTTTGCTGCTCTGACACCGATTATTGCATGGGACGCCGCAACGCTGGCCACTTCGGGCCCGCAACAACCGAAAGTGAGGCCGCAGCATGACGCCGCTTTTATCCGTCCAAAACCTCACCAAACGCTACGGAGCGCATATCGGTTGCGCTGACGTGTCGTTTGACCTGTACCCGGGTGAAGTCATGGGCATTGTCGGGGAAAGCGGTTCTGGTAAATCCACGCTCCTCAACAGTATGGCAGGTCACTTGATCCCTGACGCTGGCGCGGTCGTTTTTGATACCCGCGCAGATGGCCCTAAAGATACCATCACGATGTCTGAACCCGAACGGCGGATGTTGGGCCGAACCGATTTGGCTTTTGTTCATCAACACGCCCGCGACGGGTTGCGCATGGGTGTCAGCGCTGGCGGCAACGTCGGTGAACGCCTGATGGCCGTAGGCGAACGCCATTACGGCGACATTCGTGGCAAGGCGGTTGATTGGCTCGGTCGGGTCGAAATCGACGCCAGCCGTGTAGATGACCGCCCCACAACGTTCTCGGGCGGGATGCAGCAGCGGCTTCAGATCGCGCGCAATCTGGTGACGGGCCCGCGGCTTGTGTTTATGGATGAACCTACGGGTGGTTTGGACGTGTCCGTTCAAGCACGCCTGCTTGATCTGTTGCGCGGGCTGGTACGCGACATGGGATTGTCTGCGATCATCGTGACCCATGACCTTGCCGTTGTGCGCCTATTGGCCGACCGGTTGATGGTGATGAAAGACGGGCATGTCGTCGAAGCGGGTCTTACCGATCAGGTGCTTGATGACCCACAACACGCTTACAGCCAACTTCTTGTTTCCTCAGTCTTACAGGTATGACCGATGATTGATCTCAAAGACGTTTCAAAAACCTTCACGCTGCACAACCAAGGCAGCGCTGTGATCGAAGTGATCAACGATGCCTCGCTGTCCGTCGCCAAAGGCGAATGCGTCGCCCTGACCGGAGCTTCGGGTGCAGGCAAATCAACGCTGATGCGCATGATCTACGGCAACTACCGAACGCAAGCAGGTGAAATTAGGATCGGCGATGTCGACATAGTGCAGGCCCAACCGCGCGAGGTCATCAACCTGCGTCGCGATGTGCTTGGCTACGTCAGTCAGTTCCTGCGGGTTGTGCCACGTGTGCCAACGCTAGATGTGGTGGCCGAACCATTGCGTGCGGTGGGTGTATCCGCCGATGATGCCGAAACACGCGCCAAGCGGTTGTTGTCACAGCTGAATATCCCAGAACGGCTGTGGTCCCTTTCGCCCACAACGTTTTCAGGCGGCGAACAACAGCGCGTAAATATCGCGCGTGGTTTCGCGCATGAATATCCTGCAATGCTGTTGGACGAGCCCACCGCGAGCCTTGATGCCGCCAATCGCGAAGTCGTGCTGTCACTGATCGAAGATGCAAAGGCACGCGGTGCTGCGATCATCGGGATCTTCCACGATGAAGCGGCACGCGACCGTCTGTGTAATCGGGAAATAGACGTGAGCCAATTCACGCCAAAGGTGGCGGCATGACGCAAGGACGCCTCATCGCAGTCGTTGGGCCGTCCGGCGTCGGCAAAGACAGCGTGATGGCAGGTCTGCATGATTTGATGCCAAGCATGCATATGGTGCGTCGGGTCATCACACGCGCACCGGGCCTTGGCGGCGAAGACTATGATGCAGCCACCCCTGCCGCGTTCGAAACCTTGGTGCAAAATGGGGCATTCGCGGTCCATTGGCGCGCGCATGGTTTGCGCTATGGCATTCCGATCAAAGTCCGTGACAGGCTGCACACTGGGACAGACTGCCTCGTAAATTTTTCACGCAACGCGCTATGTGATGCCGCCAAGATTTTTCCGAATTTTGTTGTTTTGAACATTACTGCAACTGAGGAAACATTGGCCAAACGCCTCATTGCGCGTGGTCGCGAAAGCCAAGAAGACATTGCAAAAAGGATATCAGTCGCAGACAAACCTTTGCCTGCAGGTCTCAAGGTCATCCATGTATCGAACGACGGCCCTTTACCGACGACGATCGCACATGCAGCCAAGCTGCTTCAGCCGGTCAGGGCATGACGATGGATCAGTTCAAACCGGCCATCTTCGCGTTCACCGCACAGGGCAATTTGGTCAATCACAAACGGCTTGGGCAAATCGGGCAAATGACTGCTTGCGACTCCCGTCCAACGCGCGATGTCGTGCGTAGGCAAACGCCCCGAAAGGGTCAGATGGAAACGGAACTCTTCCATCACATATGGATAGCCCCATCGGGTCAAAAGCGCGTCTTGGCGCGCGGTCAATCCAGCGGCACGTCGGCGGTCCAGTTCAGCCGCGCTAGCGGGCGCGCGAAACGGGTCGAGATCACACACACAGGCCTGCGCCACGCGCCGTACGCCAGACACATCACCGCTTGGCGTCAACGCAAGAAAACCGCCCAACGTGGTCAATTCCAAACCACCGCTGACTGCGGGTTTTACCGTCGCGGCAAGATCCGCCGCCGCGCGCTCAAGTTCCGCGAAAGATCGCCCTGCTGCCAGCCTGAATGGCGGCTTCAACGTCCCATGGAACCCGTACTTCATCGGTGTCATCGTGATGTCACGCAAACCGTGCACAGATGGCTGAACAACGTCGCGGCCAGTCACAACATCCCAACCCAGCCACGCGGCACCAAAATCTGCCAAAGCGCCTTCCGGCGGGATAAAGTAAATCGCAAATCGAGAATATGACATGAATTCCCCTTTTTCTGCGCCCTCATTTACAAAGTCTTGTGACACCAGCACGACAAACGACATTTGTTTGGCGAATGCACAGCTCGTTTTGGCAGATCAAGTCCTAACCGGATCGATTA
This sequence comes from Yoonia sp. D2-7, assembly GCF_055809435.1. Classification (NCBI taxonomy): domain Bacteria; kingdom Pseudomonadati; phylum Pseudomonadota; class Alphaproteobacteria; order Rhodobacterales; family Paracoccaceae; genus Yoonia; species Yoonia sp. D2-7. The sequence continues at coordinate 2,104,373 of NZ_CM147912.1, forward strand.
CAATCGAACAGGGCGTGATTACCAACATCGCCGAAGGTGACGTAGTGCCAAATGGTGCAATTGATTGCGCAGGTGATCTTGTTCTGCCGGGATTGGTCGAGCTGCACACCGACAACGTCGAACGTCACATGGAACCCCGCCCAAAAGTGGATTGGCCCCATCTGCCTGCCCTTCTGGCACATGACGCGGAACTTGCATCCACAGGAATCACGACCGTCTTTGACGCCATGCGCGTAGGGTCGATCTACAGCAGTCAAAAAGGGCAATATGTTGAATACGCCCGCACACTTGCAAATGAACTATTGGCGGCACGCGCCGAAGGTCTGTTTAAGATCAGCCACTTTCTGCATCTGCGGGCTGAGATTTGCTCAGAAACGCTCCTTGAAGAATTGGCCACCTTTAGTGTCGACGATCGGGTTGGCATTGTTAGCCTGATGGACCACACGCCCGGTCAACGGCAGTTCCGTGATCTTACAGCGCTTAAAACATACGTCGCCAAGAAACGCGGCATGAACGACGCCGAATTCGCGGAACACGTTGAAAATCAAATAAATCTTCAAAAACGATACGGTGCAAAGCACGAAGTCGGCGCGGTTCACGAAGCCAAACGCCTCGGCGCTGTGCTTGCCAGCCACGATGACACCACCGGTGAACATGTTGCAACATCAGCCAAGAACGGTGTCGGCTTTGCAGAATTTCCCACGACAGTTGAAGCGGCGGAAGCCTGTCGCGCGCACGGGATCGCAGTGATGATGGGGGCGCCCAACCTAATACGGGGTGGGTCGCATTCCGGAAACGTCGCGGCGGAAGATCTGGCAAACGCTGACCTTTTGGATATCGTGTCTTCCGATTATGTCCCGTCGGCCCTGCTATTATCCGCCTTCCATCTCGCCAAAATCTGGAACGACGTCCCCCGTGCAATCGCCACGGTTACCCGCAATCCGGCCAAAGCCGCCGGCCTCACCGACCGCGGCCAATTAGAAGTTGGGTTGCGTGGAGACGTCTTACGAGTCCATCAGAATCGCAAAGCGCCGATCTTGCGAAACGTTTGGAGCCAAGGCCGACAAGTCGGGTGACGGCTGCAACTACGAGGGAGGGTGAAACCTGCTAACGTTTGACCCGCCCCTATGAAATAACGCGTCATAAGGCAGAAAACGCCACCCCTGAACCGAATCAATAAAAAAGGGGCCCCCGCAGGGACCCCGTTAGTTTCGCTTATCGGGCTCGTGATTATACCGCTCAATGTTTTTTGCCTGCGGCCCGATCCGCGCCGGGGGTGAGCGCACCCACCCCGGGTCTCGAAAAGCGCCGACTCTTCGCGAAAATTCGGCGCTTATAGTTTTAGCTACACCCAGACGTTCCGCCGCAGGTGTTGCACTTCATACATGTCCCGTTGCGCACCAGCGTATAGTTGCCGCATTCGCCGCAGGCTTCGCCTTCGTACCCCTGCATTTTTGCCTTGCTACGGGCGTCCATGCTGGTGGCGACAGCCACGGTTGATGTTTCCGTCACAACAGTCTCGACCGCTAGATCACCTTCGCCAACCGGAGCTTTCGCAGTTTCACCACCGCCGCCGTTCAGCACGATCAGCTCTTGTGGCATCCGCTTGCGCAGGTAACCCGTGGAAGAGATTTGTTTCAGTACTTCCAATGACTTGGACGCTGCAGCATCGGATGGCGCTGTGACGTTGGACACACCTTCCTGTTCGCCGCGACCGATATCATCGAAAGACGCGCCTTCGGGTTTGACGTGGGCCAGATCGGTCCGGTCAAGGTAGGACACAGCCAGTTCGCGGAAGATGTAGTCAAGGATCGACGTCGCATTCTTGATGCTGTCGTTGCCCTGAACCATGCCAGCCGGTTCGAACTTGGTGAATGTGAACGCGTCGACGAATTCTTCCAGCGGCACGCCGTATTGCAGACCAACAGACACCGCGATGGCAAAGTTGTTCATCATGGCGCGGAAACCAGCACCTTCCTTGTGCATGTCGATGAAGATTTCACCAAGCTTGCCGCCCTCGTATTCGCCTGTCCGCAGGTACACCTTGTGGCCACCAACAATGGCTTTTTGAGTGTAGCCCTTGCGGCGCTCCGGCATCTTGGTGCGCTCTTGCTCTTTGTAGATTTCCTTGATGATCACCTTTTCGACGATCTTTTCGGCGAGAACAGCGGCCTTTTCGTGCATGGAACCGCTTTCCAACGTTTCCATCGCCTCATCATCGTCTTCCACCAAGGCAGCGGCCAATGGCTGGGACAACTTTGACCCGTCACGATACAATGCGTTCGCTTTCACACCCAAGGACCAAGATAGTTCGTAGGCTTTCTGACAGTCCTCGATTGTCGCGTCGTTTGGCATGTTGATCGTTTTGGAAATCGCACCAGAGATGAACGATTGCGCTGCGGCCATCATGTGGATGTGGCTGTCGACGGACAGGTAACGCTTGCCCTTCTTGCCGCATGGGTTCGCACAATCAAACACGTTCAGGTGCTTTTCCTCGAGGAACGGCGCGCCTTCCAGCGTCATTGTCCCACAGACGTGATCGTTTGCTGCGTCAATTTCGGCTTTTGTGTAGCCCAAGTGGCGCAGCAAATCGAACGTTGGATCGTTTAGCTTCTCGGCTGGGATACCAAGCGTTTTGGTGCAGAATTCTTCGCCCAAGGTCCACTGGTTGAACACAAAGCGGATGTCGAATGCGGCTTTCAGCGCACCTTCCACTTTGTCGATCTCTGCTTGGCCAAAACCGTGACCAATCAAGGATGTGTGATTGATTGCAGGCGCTTGGCCGATTGAACCGTGACCAACTGCGTACGCAATGATCTCTTCAATCTGGGCAGAACCATAGCCGAGTGTGTCCAACGCCGCAGGCACCGATTGGTTGATGATTTTGAAGTAGCCACCACCAGCCAGCTTTTTGAACTTCACCAGCGCAAAGTCAGGCTCGATACCTGTCGTGTCGCAATCCATCACCAGACCAATGGTGCCGGTTGGCGCAATCACAGAAACCTGCGCATTGCGGTAACCGTGCTTTTCGCCCAGCTTCAACGCTTCGTCCCATGCGCCTTCGGCCAGTTTGATCAAACGCTGATCAGGGCAGTTGGCTTGGTCCAGAGGCACAGGTTTCACGTCCAGCTTTTCGTAGCCGTCTGTATTGCCGTATGCCGCGTTGCGGTGGTTACGGATAACTTTGAGCATGTGGTCCGCGTTTTTCGCGTACCCAGGGAACGCGCCCTGCTCGCCTGCCATTTCAGCGGATGTCGCATAAGACACACCTGTCATGATCGCAGTCAGCGCGGCCCCCATGGAACGGCCTTCGTCACTGTCGTAACCGTAGCCCATGTTCATCAGCAAACCGCCGATGTTGGCGTAGCCCAGACCCAATGTGCGGAAATCATAGGACCGCTGCGCGATTTCCTTAGACGGGAACTGCGCCATCATCACGGAAATTTCCAGCGTCACAGTCCAGAGACGTGTTGCGTGCATGTAGTCTTCGACTTGGAACTCGCCGTTCTTGTAGAATGTCAGCAGGTTCATAGACGCGAGGTTACAGGCCGTGTCGTCAAGGAACATGTATTCGGAACACGGGTTAGACCCACGAATTGCACCGTCTTCTGGGCATGTGTGCCATGCGTTCACGGTGTCGTGGTACTGGATGCCCGGATCGGCACAGGCCCAAGCAGCGTGGCCAACTTGTTCCCACAGGTCACGTGCGCGGATGGTACGCTGCACTTCGCCGTCACGACGGTTGATCAGGTCCCAGTCGTCGTCATTTTCGACAGCTTTCAGGAACGCATCGGTTACGCGGATCGAGTTGTTCGAGTTTTGACCCGAGACGGAAGAATAAGCCTCAGAATCCCAGTCGGTGTCGTAGGTCGGGAATTCAATCGATGTGTGACCCTGCTTTGCATAATCCAAAACGCGTTTGATATACGTCTCAGGGATCGCGACCTTTTTCGCTTCACGAACAGCTGTTTGCAGGCTGGAGTTCACCTTAGGATCGTAAGCATCCGTTTCCTTGCCGTCCCAGTCCTTAATCGCTTTGAAGATCGCGTTCAGGAACTTTTCGTGCATCTTGGAACCAGCAACGATGGACGCTACTTTCTGCTCTTCGATGACCTTCCAGTTGATGAAATCTTCGATATCTGGGTGATCCGCATCGACGATGACCATCTTGGCGGCACGGCGCGTTGTGCCACCCGATTTGATCGCACCAGCAGCACGGTCACCGATTTTCAGGAAACCCATCAGGCCGGATGATTTACCACCACCGGACAGGGCCTCCCCTTCGCCGCGGAGCGAAGAAAAGTTGGTGCCTGTGCCGGAACCGTACTTAAACAGACGTGCTTCGCGTACCCACAGATCCATGATGCCGCCGTCGTTCACCAGATCATCAGCGACAGACTGAATGAAGCAAGCATGCGGCTGCGGGTGTTCGTAGGAAGATGTGGATTTTGTCAGTTTGCCAGTCTTGTAGTCAACATAGTGGTGACCTTGGGCCGGACCGTCGATCCCGTAGGCCCAGTGCAGGCCTGTGTTGAACCACTGCGGGCTGTTTGGCGCTGCACGCTGTGTCGCCAACATGTAGCGCATTTCGTCAAAATAAGCGCGGGCATCCTCTTCATTCGTGAAGTAGCCGCCTTTCCAGCCCCAATAGGCCCATGCGCCCGCGAGACGGTCAAAAACCTGCTTGGCTGATGTTTCGCCGCCGAATGTCGCGTCTTTGGTCGGAACAGAGCGCCACAGAAATTCTGGAACACCCTTTTCTTTGACCTTCTTCATCTCTGAAGGAACGCCGGCCTTGCGGAAGTATTTCTGGGCGATGACGTCTGACGCGACTTGGGACCAGCCGTCAGGAATCTCGCAATTGTCCAACTTGAATACGATTGTGCCGTCCGGATTCCGAATTTCGGACGTCGTCGTGTTAAATGCCAAAGCATCATATGCGTCTTGGCCGGCTTTGGTGAAATTGCGTTCGATTCTCATCGCGTCTGCCCCGTAAAATGCGCCGTCGTTGCGGCCTGTCCCTAGTCCCGAATCCAAAAAAAGGATCCGCATGTCTGCGTGCCTTGACGATGGGCCGAACGTTTCCAGTGACGAAAACCTAAGTTTTCAGCCTGTAAGTCCACAAATTGTATGAGCTTCTGCCCGGTCCCCATCCCCAACACCACATATTGTGTGGTCGTTAGCAACTCGCACAATCTGGCGCATCGCCCCCTTGGGGGTCAACGGATTTTTTACCACTATATGTAGATTAAAGCAGTTGACGACTGAGTTTGAAAAAGGGCGGGAAACACTTCCCCGATTCATCCTCAGAGTTCTCCACAGAAGGTTAACCGGACCTGTGGAAAAGACGAACCGAAGAAGTTTAATGAACTGGCTAACTTAGCCCCGAGGGCTCATCTTTTGCTTTAACGCCGCTGTCAGGCGATTCCGTGAGAATCGGTTCGGCACCCCACTCACACAACATTTGGTAGCTGTGCAGATTCGCCACGGCGCAACAAACAAAACAGCCGGCCCGCCATGAAGGCAACCGGCTCGTTTGTCACGATTTTTGTGAAGTGGTCGGGGCAGAGAGATTCGAACTCCCGACCCTCTGTTCCCAAAACAGATGCGCTACCAGGCTGCGCTATGCCCCGACTGAGGCTTGATTTAGAGGGTACGATCGGGATTGAAAACCCCTAAATTCTACAAAATGAAGATTTTTTATTTTGGGCAAGGTAACACGGAATCCGCGCCAAAAGACGGGTGCTGAATCATAGCCCCTTCTGTAATTCCCAACCGTGACGACAAGCCGCCATTGATCTCGAGCACGGCAAGAATCCCTTTACCGCCGTCGATCGTGGTTTCATCGCCGGGAATCGCATTCTCGTGGATATGGGACACCACGCCGGCAGAAGTGATAAACAACATATCCAACGGAATCAGTGTGTTTCGCATCCAGAAAGTCGCATGACCGGGCTGATCATAAACAAAAAGCATGCCCCCAAGCGTTGGCATGCTTTCAACAAACATCAATCCTTGGGCGCGTTCCTGATTATCATCGGCAACATCAACCTTGAAGTTTGCCTGACCAAAATCGCCAACGACCCGCACAACGTCTACAGAACAAGCCGCAGACGCGGCCCCTGCCCCAAAGCACACCAGCAGCAATGCCGCCGCACATCTTTTTATCAACTTACGTTGTCCCACGTTACCACATCAATCGCCATCCGCCCACGTTCACCATTGAACAGACGCACACCAATCGCTTCACCGGCCTGCAAATTGGCCAAACCAGAGCGACGCAGCACATCTATATGGACAAAGACATCTTCAGGGTCGCGGAAAACATTTGCAAACCCAAATCCTTTGGCTTTGTCGAACCATTTCACCCGTGCAGGTTCAATCGCGACTTTCGCGATATCTTCAGGCGATAGTTCTTCCATATCCCGTAGCGGGGGAATCGAATCTACGACGACGGCGATATCAACAACGCTGACGGCTTGCAGGCCACGATCTGTTTCCTGCACTTCGATTTCGATTTCGGCACCATCCGCGACAGAGCCTTGCCCAAAGTTGCGCAGCACATTTGCGTGCAACAGCACGTCCTTGCCGCCGTCTTCGGGCACGATAAAGCCAAAACCCTTGGTAGGGTCGAACCACTTCACATGGCCTTTGATAGTGTGGGTCGGAGTGGTCGATGACATTTGTATTACTCTTCGCGCCGAGCGACATTCGGCCGCTGATTAGATTAGGTATACATTAAACGATCAGAAAACAAACCGCCTGACAAGCGTTTACCGTTCACGCTTCGTGAAATTCATGGGTTCAAGCGCTGTATTTCCCACTGTTGGTCTCGCGCGGGACGTGTCCACTTAAAGCGATCATGCAATCTATAGGCCCCATCCGCCCAAAACTCTATCTCAAGCGGCGTTATCCGATAGCCCCCCCAATGCGGTGGCCGCGCTGGGTTTGTCCCTTTTTGGGCCGTGATTTTTGCAACCTCAGCCATCAATCGACCGCGCGATGCCAGAGGGCGGGATTGCGCAGACGCCCAAGCCCCCAAACGGCTCTGAAGCGATCTGGATGCGTAATATGCATCCGAAATAGCAGCATCTTCGCGTTCAACCAAGCCGCGAACGCGTACTTGGCGGCGTTGCGATTTTGAATGCAGGACAAAGGCTGCTTTGCCCGATGCTTCGATTTCTTGCCCCTTCTGCCCTTCATAATTCGTATAAAAAACAAAAGCGTCGGCGGTGATTTCTTTCAAAAGGACCATCCTGACGTTGGGTAACCCATCCGAATCAACCGTCGCCAAAGCAATTGCATTCGGATCGTTCACTTCGGTTTCAGCAGCATCATCGAGCCAGCGTTGCGCGATCACAAACGGATCGTCCCCCGCGAAAATTCCGTCCCTATCTGCCATACGTCCCGTCCTTCGTATCAGGTCCTATGTAATGAGTTAGGGCGTTCGCGCCCATCTGACAATGTGCTTTAACTTGCTGCGCTCCTCCGCATCGCCTAAACCACAGGAGACATGGCACAAATAAATAAGGGGCAGCCACATGAAGTCTGAATTGATGAAGGGCAAACGCGGCCTGATAATGGGCTTGGCAAACGACAAGTCGATTGCTTGGGGCATTGCGAAGGCCTGCGCCGACGCAGGCGCTGAACTGGCGTTCTCTTATCAAGGTGACGCGCTTCTGAAACGTGTTGGCCCACTTGCTGCACAAACAGGTTCCGACATCGTTCTGCCGTGTGACGTCAATGACGAAGCATCTATAGACGCTCTGTTCGCTGAACTCGAAAAGAAATGGGGCAAGCTGGACTTCGTCGTTCACGCCATCGGCTTTTCTGACAAAGGCGAACTGCGTGGCCGCTATGTGGACACTAGCCGTCAGAACTTCCTGAAATCCATGGACATCTCTGTTTACTCGTTCACCGCCGTTGTGCAGCGCGCGGAAAAGATGATGAACGAAGGCGGGTCCTGCCTGACATTGTCCTACTACGGCGCAGAACGTGTGATGCCGCACTACAATGTCATGGGCCTGTGTAAAGCAGCGCTCGAAGCATCCGTGCGTTATCTGGCTGAGGACCTCGGCAAAGACGGGATTCGCGTAAACGCGATTTCAGCAGGTCCGATCAAGACATTGGCTGCATCCGGCATCGGCGATTTCCGCTACATCCTGAAATGGAACGAATATAACTCACCGTTGCGCCGCACAGTAACAATCGAAGATGTGGGCAAATCCGCACTTTACCTGCTGTCCGATCTCGGCTCCGGCACCACGGGTGAAGTTCTGCACGTTGACGCAGGTTACCACGTTGTCGGTATGAAAGCCGTCGACGCGCCTGATATCACAAAAGAATAAACTGTTTCGGCGGCGCACGCTGCGCCGCCACCCCAAACGACCACCCAAAGGAAGACACATGACCGACCGCCTGCCCCACGAAAAAGGATTCCACATCAGCTGGGACCAAATCCACCGCGATAGCCGAGCACTTGCATGGCGGCTTGACGGCAAAGGGCCAGACGACGGGGCATGGAAAGCAGTTGTGGCTATCACACGCGGCGGCATGGCCCCTGCGATGATTGTCGCACGCGAACTGGATATTCGGACTGTCGATACCATCTCTGTGGTCTCGTATCATTCAGGTGGTGGCGCAGCTGACCAACGTCGCGAAGCAAAGGTGTTGAAATCACCGGACGACGACATGATGGGCGACGGCACCGGTATTCTGATTGTCGATGATCTGGTGGATAGCGGAAAAACGCTTGAACTCGTCCGCACGCTGTACCCCAAAGCGCATTTTGCCACCGTCTACGCCAAACCCGAAGGTGAACCGCAGGTCGACACTTTCATCACAGGTGTCAGCCAAGACACATGGATCTTCTTCCCATGGGATATGGCGCTGCAATACGTAGAACCATATCGCGGCCAGGATTAAGCGTTCGCCCTTTGCAAACCGAGAGTTGCTTGATCGACGGTTGAACGGCCACCAATCTGGCTTTCGTCTGACTTCGGCTCTCGGTTCTTCGGGCAATTTAAAAAAGTAACGCGGCGCAGCCGCACATTTGGATCACACCATGAGCATTTCGCGCACCAACGCCACGTTTTCACCACCCGTGATGGAAGCCCGCCGTTGGCTTGACGGCGTGATCCATCCCGCAGACCGCCCCCTTTTGAACGTAAGTCAAGCGGCCCCCGTCGATCCGCCACCTGCGCCTATGCGCGATGCGATGGCGGATATGATCAGAGACGACGCAGAAACCCACCTTTACGGACCTGTTTTGGGCCTGCCAGACCTCCGTGCCGAAATCGCAACGCGTTGGACGGACGCATATGGTAGCGAAGTCCGGCCAGATCAGGTCGCGATTACCTCTGGCTGTAACCAAGCCTTTGCAGCCACAATTTCCGCAATCTGTACTGAAGGCGACGAGGTCATTATACCTGTCCCGTATTACTTTAACCATCGCATGTGGCTGGACATGGCGGGCGTGAAAACCGTCCCGTTGATGGTTGGTGACGGGATGATCCCGGATGCAGATGCCGCCGACGCACTGATCACCGACAAAACCCGCGCAATTGCGCTGGTCAGCCCGAATAATCCCGCAGGCGTTGAATACCCCGCGGCGACCTTGTCTGCCTTCCGCGATCTCGCGCGCCGCCGTGGCATCAAGCTGATCGTTGACGAAACCTACCGCGATTTTGACAGCCGGACCGGTGCGCCACATGATCTGTTCGTTGATCCGCAGTGGGACGATCCGCTGATCCAACTGTATTCGTTTTCAAAGGCTTACCGCCTGACAGGCCACCGTGTTGGCGCGATGGTGGCGAGTCCCTCCCTGCTCGCCGAGGCTGAAAAATTTCTTGATACAGTCACGATCTGCCCGAACCAGCTGGGCCAACGTGCGGCCCTATGGGGGATGCACAATCTGGACGACTGGCTTGCAGGTGAACGGCTTGAAATCCTCGACCGGCGTGCCGCGATTGAAGAGAACTTCCCGCGAATTGCCGCCAAAGGATGGAAACTGCTCGGTTGTGGCGCCTATTTTGCCTACATGCAGCACCCGTTTGATATGGCGTCTGACGTCCTTGCCCAGAAACTGGTGCAAGACGCTGGCATCCTCACGCTGCCCGGCACGATGTTCATGCCCGATGATGTCGCGGGCGGCGCACAGCAATTGCGGATCGCTTTTGCCAATATCGACCGCGCAGGTATCGCAGTTTTGTTCGATCGGCTCGAAAACCTGACCCTGTGACCTTGCAGACCGGTGGGCTGCGTCTTATTCATCGTCAACCAAGTTTGAGGGACCGATCCAATGGCCAAAAGTAAAGCAAAACAATCCGCCGCATGGGTGATCGTTGTCCTCTTGCTGATAGGCCTTTTAGGCTTTGGCGCGGGCGGTCTGTCCGGCACAATCCGCAGCATCGGCACCGTTGGCGACAAGTCCATTCCAGTGGTTCAGTACCAACGCGCCCTGAACGAACAAATTCGGGCTTTCGAGGCACAAGTTGGCACCCCTGTCAGTTTTGTTCAAGCCCAAGCAATTGGTCTGGATCAACAGGTCCTGAACGGCGTGATTGCGGAACGGACGCTCGACAACGAAGCGGCTAAATTGGGCCTGTCCGTCGGTGACGAACGTGTTCGTGAAGAAGTCCTGCGCGTCCCCGGTTTTCGTGGCCTGGACGGTGGTTTTGATCGCGAAGCCTACCGCAGCAGCCTGCAACGCAATGGCATGACCGAAGCCGAATTCGAAACCAGCATCCGTGAAGAAGCCGCGCGCACATTGTTGCAAGGCGCAATCGTGGACGGTGTTGAGGCACCACAGGCTTATGCTGACACCCTCGCTCGTTACATTGGCGAACAGCGTTCAATCACATGGGCGACCCTGACGGCTGACGATCTGACACAGCCCGTTCCCGGCCCAACAGATGCTGACATTCAGTCGTTTTACGAAGAAAACCCTGATCAGTTTACGGCGCCCGAAACCCGCGCCATCACCTACGCATGGCTGACGCCGGATATGATCCAAGACGACGTGACTGTTGATGCGACTGCCGTGCGCCAGTTGTACGACGACCGGATCGCCCAATATGTGCGTCCAGAACGCCGTCTTGTTGAACGTCTGGTCTATCTTGACCAAACCGAAGCAGACGCCGCCATTGCTGCGATCACTGCAGAAGAAACTACTTTTGAAGACCTCGTTGCGGAACGTGGCTTGGCCCTGACCGATGTCGACATGGGCGACGTCGATGAAAACGATCTGGGTGCCGCAGGCGAAGCAGTATTTGCGACAAACGCTGGCGACATCGTGGGACCCTTTGAAACAGACTTTGGCCCTGCCCTGTTCCGGATGAATGCGGTGTTGGCCGCTGACGAAACAACCTTTGAAGAAGCAGAGCCAGAACTGCGCGCAGAACTGGCCGCATCCCGTGCCCGCCGTGTCATCGACGATTCCCGCGAAGGCATCAACGATCTGCTGGCGGGTGGCGCACGTCTCGAAGATCTCGCAGACCAAACCGACCTGCGCATTGCAACTATCGATTGGTCCACTGAAAATCGCGACGACATCGCAGCATACGATTCGTTCCGGAATGCTGCAGTGACAGTCGCAGAAGGCGACTTCCCCGACCTGTTCGAACTCGAAGACGGCGGTATCTTCACGCTGCGTCTAGACGGGATCACGCCGCCTGCCCTGCGCCCGCTTGCTGACGTCAAAGACGCGGCTGCAGAAGCATGGCAAGTCGCCCGTACCCAACAGGCTGTTGTCGAAGAAGCAGAAGCCGTCGCCGCTGAACTCACAGCCACAGCAGGTTTCGAAACCGTCGCATTGGTTGCTACAACCGAAGAAAACCTGACGCGCCGTAGTTTTGTCGAAGGCACACCACCCGGCTTTATCCAACGTGTGTTCGAAATGGAAACAGGTGAAGTGACAACAATCGACGCAGGCACATTTGTCGCCATCGTCCGGTTGGAAACGCAATCTGTGCCCGCCGCTGACGATGAAACGCTGACCGCTGATCGTGACGTGTTTGCCAATTCGGCATCTGCTGGCATCGCGCAGGACATCTTTGAAGTCTTCAACGCTGAAATCCAGCGTGACACAGATGTTGCGATCAATCCTGCTGCCGTCACGGCTGTTCACACATCATTCCAATAAGGCCTCAGGGCCACCCGTTTAAGACCCGATAGGACGATCATGGCCTTGCTTCCCGACTACACCGACTTTGCATCTGGCTACGAAGCCGGCAAAAATCAGGTCGTCTACACACGGCTCGCCGCCGATTTGGACACGCCTGTGTCGTTGATGCTGAAACTGAATGGCGCGGGCAAAAACGCGTTCATGTTGGAAAGCGTCACAGGCGGCGAAGTCCGTGGCCGTTATTCCATCATTGGCATGAATCCTGATCTGATCTGGGAATGTCGCGGCACATCAAGTCGCCTGAACCGCACCGCTCGTTTTGACGAAGCCGCATTCACTGATTGCGCCGACGATCCTTTGACAGCGCTGCGCGGCATCATTGCCGAAAGCCGAATTGATTTGCCCGCTGATTTGCCCGGTGCTGCGGCTGGCCTGTTTGGCTTCTTGGGCTACGACATGATCCGGCTGATCGAACATCTGCCTGACGTCAATCCCGATCCTATCGGCTTGCCTGATGCCGTTATGATCCGTCCGTCCGTTGTGGCCGTGCTGGATGGTGTGAAGGGCGACGTGATCCTCGTGGCTCCTGCTTGGACAGACACCGGGCTATCCGCCAAAGCCGCCTACGCGCAAGCAGCAGAACGCGTGATGGACGCAACCCGTGCTTTGGAACGGCCTGCGCCGGTTGATAGTCGCGCCTTAGCTAATCCTGATCCTATCGCGCCAGAACAATCCAATTTCAGCCACGACGCCTATCTCGACGCCGTTGAAAAGGCGAAAGAATACATCCGCGCAGGTGACATCTTTCAGGTCGTACCGTCCCAACGCTGGACACAAGATTTCCGCGAACCGCCGTTTTCGTTGTACCGGTCGCTACGCCGCACAAACCCGTCGCCGTACATGTTCTACTTCAACTTCGGCGGCTATCAGGTGATCGGGGCCTCGCCCGAAATCCTCGTGCAAGTGCTTGGCAAACAGGTCACAATCCGCCCGATCGCAGGCACGCGTCCGCGCGGCGCCACGGCCGAGCAGGACAAAGCAAACGAAGCTGATTTGATGGCCGACAAGAAAGAGCTGGCAGAGCATCTGATGCTGCTCGATCTCGGCCGGAACGACACAGGCAAAGTTTCCAAAATCGGCACGGTGCGACCGACCGAGAAATTCACCGTCGAATATTACAGCCATGTGATGCACATCGTGTCGAACGTGGTCGGTGAACTCGCCGATGACCGAGACGCGCTGTCGGCTTTCTTTGCGGGCATGCCTGCTGGCACAGTGTCCGGCGCGCCCAAGGTCCGTGCCATGGAAATCATCGATGAACTCGAACCTGAAAAGCGCGGCGTCTACGGTGGCGGTTGCGGGTATTTCAGCGTCAATGGCGACATGGACATGTGTATCGCGCTGCGCACTGCGGTCCTACAGGACGAAAAGCTTTATATCCAAGCCGGCGGCGGCGTGGTCTACGACAGCGACCCTGAAGCCGAATATATGGAAACCGTCCACAAATCGAACGCGATACGCAAAGCAGCTGCAGACGCGGCGATGTTCACAGGCTCAGGCAACACCTAACCAAAAGGCGCCGCGCAATGTCATGCGCAGCGCCCAATTTCTTTTGGTCCTAAATACCTCCGCCGGAGGCACCCCGCACGATCAACGGGCGAAGACGCTTGCGTCTATTCCTCGTCCAGCAAAACTTGCGAAATCGGCACCATGGCGACTTGGCTTGCACGGTTTGCAGCCCCCCACTGGATCAAAGCAGAAATCGTTTCACCACGGATCTGGCCAAGCAGAACCACACCGCTTTCTTGACGGGCACGGAACGCGGCCTGATCTAGGAAACGACGGATAACACGTGCGTCTTGGCCCTCAGCATCAAGGTTGCGGTAAATGATACCTGTTGGCACGCCTTGTTCTTCAGCCGCGCGCAAGGCTGAATTCAGACCGCGTGACACTGTGACCAAGCCCCTTCCATCTTCCGACAACGCCGAAATCGCCTGCGTGGTGACGTCCTGATCAGCCTGCAATCCAGCCTCGCCTGCATCAAGCACAGCGACCGTTTCAGGCAGCGTCGAAAACGCGGCTTCAAAGAAGATTGCGACGTCCGATGCCGTGGCGGACGCTGGCAATGCCGCCAAAATACCAACTTCGATGCCAGCAGCGCGGTAGGCTTGCATGCGGTCGGTCGCATTTGGAACCGATGGGTTCAGCATCACAGTGACTGGAAAAGACACGCCCGCAACAGCAGACACCGCGCCATCGAAGCTGCCGTCATCCATCAAGACAACGGACACCTCAGGGCGGCCCCCTGTATCAGCGTGATCCGCGGCAAAGCGAACCAAAGCGGGCGTTCCTTCGGGGAATTCTTCTTTAGTGACGGGTTCGTCTTCCGTGACTGCGGCCTCGTCTTCTGCACCACCCGTCAGGCGGTTCACACGTACGCCCGCAGTGCTTGTCGGCAGGCTTGACGCTGTTGAGTCGTCCACGATGGCCACAACGACCGGTTCCTCTTCCACGTTTTCAGTTGCGGGGTCAGTTTCGGCCACGGGACCGTCCGTCGGCACGACGTCATCTGGTGCTTCAGTCCCCGCAATAGCGGCTGTATCGCCTTGATCGGGTGCTTCCAAAGACGCTGGCTGATCAGGAACAGCAATCTCGGCATCATCAACGACGGCCACAGTCGGACTGTCGGAAATCACCGTCGGCGCATCTTCTGCAACGGGTGCAGCATCGGCAATTTCTGGCGCTTCGCCGGGCAATGGAGCCGCAGGGTTCGTGTCCACATCAATCGGTGCTTCGGTTGCAGGCACCAATGGAACGATAGATTGCGGGTTCGGCAACACTGGCGCTTCACCGGCGACAGTCACATCCGCCGATGATGTTTCAGCAGGTGCTGCAATCTGGTCTGTGACATCAATAGTTTCTGGCAATGCAGCAGGCGCAGTTTCAGACAGGTCTGTCAGATCATCACTGTCAGCGTCTGGCGATTCAGTCTCTGGTGCCACAAGCGGTGCAGGTGCGGTGGCTGCAGTCGCAGTCTCTGAATTGCTTTGCGTTTCAGGTGCGACCTGCGTTGCTGCCGTTTCATTTAACGCATCAGGTGCCGCGATCTGCGGTTCAGCAGGCGGATCGTTCCGTGCCGGTTGTTCGCCAACAAGTGACGCACCAGCCGCGGTGATACCACCAAATACAAGACCCCAAAGTCCACCACTTAAAAATCCGCGCACGACGCGTTCTCCCACCTGCCCTAGTCGTCCAACACGCTTCGCCTTGACGGCGCCCCACGTATCAGCCCATTTATATCGGGACTATACCGTCACCTCATGCTTGGACGGTAGCCCCAAATTCCTAGAAAGCCGCCGACAATGCTGCTCTTGATCGATAATTATGACAGTTTCACCTATAATCTGGTGCACTACCTTGGTGAACTTGGCGCGGACGTCGTCGTGAAACGAAACGACGCGATAGACGTCCAAGATGCCATGGCGATGAAACCAGAGGCAATTTTGCTGTCACCCGGGCCCTGTGATCCGGCCCAAGCCGGCATTTGCCTTGCTATGACAGCAGCAGCGGCCGAGACCAAGACGCCGCTTTTAGGCGTTTGCCTTGGACACCAAACGATCGGCGAAGCCTTTGGTGGCAAGGTTGTGCGCTGCCACGATATCGTCCACGGCAAAATGGGTACGATGCACCACACGGGCAAAGGCCTATTCGCGGGTCTCCCAACTCCGTTTGAAGCCACGCGGTATCATTCCCTGATCGTCGAACGAGAAACACTGCCAGATTGCCTAGAAATCACAGCAGAGCTGGAAGACGGCACAATCATGGGCATGCAGCACAAGACGCTGCCGATCCACGGCGTTCAATTTCACCCCGAATCGATTGCGTCTGAACACGGGCATGCAATGCTCAATAACTTTTTGAAAAACATGAAGGTTCCGGCATGAGCGATGCGATGAAGCCCCTGATCTTTGCAGCCAGCGAAGGTCCACTCTCACGCACCCAAGCGGACATGGCGTTCTCATTATTGTTCGATGGTGCAGCAACCGACGCCCAAATCGGCGGATTATTGATGGCGATGCGGGCACGCGGCGAATCCGTGTCAGAATACGCTGCAGCCGCTGCCGTCATGCGCGCGCGGTGCAATGCGGTTCAGGCGCCTGCGAACGCGATCGATATCGTCGGGACTGGCGGCGACGGGATGAAAACGCTGAACATCTCCACGGCGACCGCTTTTGTTGTGGCAGGAACAGGCCTTCCGGTCGCGAAACACGGCAACAAGAACCTGTCGTCCCTATCTGGCGCTGGCGATATCCTGACCGAGATGGGTATCAAAATCATGGTCGGACCAGAGGTTGTCGAGGCCGGTTTGAAAGAAGCCAACATCGGTTTCATGATGGCCCCAATGCACCATCCAGCAGTCAAGCATGTGATGCCAACACGCCAAGAACTTGGATGTAAAACGATCTTTAACATCTTGGGACCGCTCACAAATCCCGCTGGGGTCAAGCGCCAGCTGACCGGTGCATTTGCCCCCGATTTGATCTTCCCGATGGCCGAGACGCTCAAAGAACTCGGGTCAGAGGCCGCATGGCTCGTCCATGGATCGGACGGCACCGACGAAATCACCATCTGCGGCCCAACGGCGGTCGCGGCCTTGACGCCCGACGGTAAAATCTCGTCGCTGGAAATCCACCCAGAGGACGCAGGCCTGCCGGCACATCCATTTAAAGACATTCTTGGTGGAACCCCAGCGGACAATGCTGTGGCATTCCGCGCCTTACTCGACGGTGCCGAAAACGCCTATCGCGATGCGGTTCTGCTGAACGCGGCTGCAGCCTGTGTCGTGGCGGGCACTGCCGATGACCTGAAGCAAGGCGTTGAAATGGCACGTGAAAGCATCGACAGCGGCAAGGCAAAAACGGCTGTCGAATCTTTGGCGCGTGTCACATCAGCCGCGTAATGTTTGACACCAGCCGACTTGGGGCATGGGCGGATTTGCCGTTTTTCTACGATGATCTGCCCAGCATCAGCGAACAACTTGAAGAACAGGCGTTCCTGCCACCCCCGCGACTGACCTTTAAGGCGCTTGAAGACACGCAGCCTGACGCCACTAAGGTCGTGATCATCGGCCAAGATCCCTATCATACGCTTGGCAAAGCGGATGGTTTGGCCTTCTCAATTCCGGTCGGATTTGGCAGTAGACTTGATAGTTTGGGTAATATCTTCAAAGAGATAGAGACTGACCTTCATCAATCACGCACCAAAACTTCGCTTGATGATTGGGCAGCACAGGGTGTTCTGCTTTTAAACACAGCGCTTACCGTCCCCCCCAGTCAGGCAAAAGCGCACGCCAAAATCGGCTGGTCAAAACTTGTCATTCAGGTCTTACAGCACCTGACCGACAAACCCCGCGCCTTCGTTCTTTGGGGTGGTCCAGCAAAGAGCTACGCCAAACACATCACGGGCCCACACCTGATCCACAGCTCGGCGCATCCGTCACCTTTGTCGGTGCATCGTGGCTTTTTCGGCTCGCGGCCATTTTCAACAGTGAACCAGTGGCTTATTGAACAAGGGAACACACCGATAAACTGGGCGGACCCGCAATGACCGAAACGATCCTCGACAAGATCAAAGCCTACAAACTCGAGCACGTCGCGGCCTGCAAAGCAGCGGTGCCACTTGCGGACATCGAAGCAAAAGCCCGCGACGCGAGCCCGACACGCGGTTTCGCCGACAAGCTGGCGCAGGCAACCCGCGAAGGATACGGCCTGATTGCAGAGGTCAAAAAGGCCAGCCCGTCCAAAGGATTGATCCGCGCCGATTTTCACCCTGCAGAGCTTGCCAAAGCCTACGAAGACGGCGGTGCAACCTGTCTGTCTGTTTTGACCGACGGCCCGTCCTTCCAAGGGGCCGATGAATACCTTGTCGCGGCACGCGCGGCGACAAACCTGCCCGCTTTGCGTAAAGATTTCATGTACGACACCTATCAGGTGGCCGAAGCGCGCGCATTGAACGCCGATTGCATCCTGATCATCATGGCCAGCGTATCCGACAGCCAAGCGCAAGAACTCGAAGATGCAGCTTTTGGTTGGGGCATGGACGTGTTGATCGAAGTGCATGACCAAGACGAACTCGAACGCGCGACTGCGTTGAAATCGCCGCTGATGGGCATCAACAATCGCAACCTGAAGACATTCGACACCACGCTCGATACCACACGGACCCTGTCCAAATTAGTCCCCGCCGACCGTCAGATTGTTGCGGAAAGCGGCCTGACTGGCCCTGACGATCTGGCTGACTTGGCCCGTTACGGGGCGCGGACATTCCTGATCGGCGAAAGTCTAATGCGGCAGGAAGATGTGACAGCAGCCACGCGCACTCTGCTTGCTAACCCCTTGATGTCAGGACGCTAAATGTCGGAACTCAGCCACTTTGACGCCGATGGACAAGCGCACATGGTCGATGTGTCGGATAAACCCGTCACCGACCGGATCGCAACGGCGCAAAGTTGGATCAAGATGACGCCACAAACCCTTGAACTCATTAAACAAGGGACCGCAAAGAAGGGTGACGTTCTCGGCATCGCGCGGCTCGCTGGCATTATGGCGGCCAAGAAAACATCCGACCTGATCCCGCTGTGCCATCCGCTACCAATCACTAAAGTAACCGTCGATCTGACACCCGACGACACATTCCCCGGTGTGCAGATCACAGCGACGGTCAAAACCTCCGGCCAAACCGGTGTCGAAATGGAAGCGCTCACCGCCGCCTCCACCGCCGCGCTTACCGTCTACGACATGGTCAAAGCGGTGCAGAAAGACATGGAAATCGGCGGCGTCCGCGTGACACTCAAAGACGGCGGCAAATCGGGGCGGTTCGAAGCGGAATGATCACCGTCGCCGAAGCCCAAGATCTTTGCCTTGCCCCGCTGGCCACGCTGGGCGCTGAGACGGTCCCACTGGCCGAGGCCGCTGGTCTCACCTTGATCTGCACCGCGAAATCCACGCGCCCGCAGCCCCCTTTTGCAGCCTCCGCAATGGATGGCTATGCCGTTGCCGCTGACGCCGTCGCGCCGAATGCCACTTTTCGTGTCATCGGCGAAGCTGCGGCTGGGCATGCTTGGGATGGGATCGTGCAAGCGGGTGAAGCTTTGCGTATTTTCACAGGCGCCCCCATGCCCAACGGCACAAGCCGCGTTGTGATCCAAGAAGACGTCAGTCGTAACGGCGATATCATCACGTTGAACGACGCCCTTGATACGTCGGATTATGTGCGCCCGATCGGAGCCGATTTCCCTAACGCATTTGAACTCACGGCACCGCGCCGCCTGACGGCATCTGACGTTGCCCTGCTGGCGGCGATGAATGTTGCCACGGTTAATGTCGCGCGCCGCCCCCATGTCGCGCTGATCGCTACTGGCGACGAATTGGTCATGCCCGGTGGTGATCCGCGTCCTGACCAGATCATCGCGTCCAATATCTTTGGCCTCAAAGCACTGATCGAGGCAAACGGCGGCATCGCAGATATCCTGCCAATCGCCGCTGATACCAAAGATGCGCTGCACAATACATTCACCAGCGCGATCTCGGCTGATTTGATCGTGACGATTGGTGGCGCGTCTGTCGGCGACCACGATTTGGTCGGCGAAGTGGCGCAGGATTTCGGCCTAGATCGTGCGTTCTACAAAATCGCCATGCGTCCCGGTAAACCGTTGATGTCAGGTACGATGCGCGACAAGCCTTTCCTTGGGCTACCGGGTAATCCTGTATCGGCAATGGTTTGCGGCCACTTGTTTTTATTGCCGATGTTGCGGCGGATGGCCGGACTGACGGATGTATTGCCGCAGGTTGTGACTTCCACCCTCGCCGCCGACCTGACCCGCAACGGCCCCCGCGAACACTACATGCGCGCACGGATCACCGAAACCGAAGATGGACGCATGATCACCGCCCATTCCCGTCAAGATAGCGCGCTTCTGACTGTCCTGTCAGACGCCAACGCATTGCTCATCCGGCCGATCAATCAACCTGCTCTGCAGGCTGGAACATCCGTGAAGGCAATACAACTTTAACGTTGCAAGTTGACACAAAACAAGAACATCGATAGAACATACCCCAAACAGGTCAGCAACATGACCGACAACAATGGGAAACCGGCGATGCTTACGAAGAAACAACTCGACCTGCTCGAATTCATTCACGTCCGCGTGCAGCGCGATGGGGTGCCGCCATCGTTTGATGAAATGAAGGAAGCGTTGGATCTGCGATCTAAGTCGGGGATTCACCGGTTGATCACAGCGCTTGAAGAACGCGGTTTCATTCGTCGTTTGGCACATCGTGCGCGTGCGCTTGAGATCGTGAAGATGCCGGACGCCCTGTCCCAGAAACTTGAAAAGAAAAGCGCGGGCTTCACGCCGCGCGTTGTTGAAGGCGGCAAGCCGGATCAAACGCCACCAGCTGCGATGCCGGTTGAGGCAGACGGGTCTGTTAGTTTGCCGATGATGGGTCAGATTGCGGCTGGTGTGCCGATTGAAGCCATTGCACATGCGTCCCACAACGTTGCGGTCCCCCATTCGATGCTGGGCAAAGGCGAACACTACGCCCTTGAGGTCAAAGGCGATTCCATGATCGAAGCCGGAATCAACAGCGGTGATGTTGTGATTATCCGTGAAACGACGACCGCTGATAACGGCGATATCGTTGTCGCATTGGTCGAAGATCAGGAAGCGACGCTGAAGAAGTTTCGCCGGTCCAACGGCGCCATTGCTTTGGAAGCTGCGAACCCTGCCTATGAAACGCGTGTATTCCGCGATGATCAGGTGAAGGTGCAAGGTCGTCTGGTGGGTTTGATCCGCACCTACTGATCAGCTTGCGCAAACTGCGGACGATCGCGGTGCAGAATAAACGATAGAGCGGCGGTATCCCCGTCGCTTTTTGCTGTCCAAGGACGGTCGCCTGTCACAGCATGGGCTGATGTAATCGACAGATCGCCATCCTCGGTAAGCGACAGACCCAATGATCCCGTTTCGCGCAAGCGTCCGATATCAAAAACCGCACAAGGGCGTGGGCCAACTTCGCTCTGGTTGCTGATCAGGATATCCGCTCCGTCACACCCTTGAACCGCAGCGAGCGCCGTCTTTCCAGACACTTGTAAGACTTTCCAATCGCCAATTTTTGTCGAAAAATGTCGCACGCCACGTGTGATCCCGTCGCGTGTAGCTGCGATATCTTGCGCAACTGGTGCGCCGTCATTTTCAAGCCAAACACCTGTCACAAACCCATCCCCTCGCGGCTTACTTAATGCACGGCCAGCGTCAGTCATGCGCCCGATCATTCCACCGCTATCAGCGACCAAAATTGCCGGGCGCGTCGCTTGTGACCAAAACCCGAAGGCAACCAAAGCGACCGCGACGCCCGCATATTTCAAACGGCCTTGCCATAGGATCAGCCACAACAAACCGCCCGCGAGCACCGGAAGGACAAACCACTGTGGTGCTACAACATGACCCACCGCGCCGTCCTGCGCCGACACGACGCTGGCTACCCACAATATCCATTTTAGACCGACGCCCATAATCGCGAGACCAATCCAAGCGAGCCCAAACGGTGCAAGACAAGCTGCCAAGACAGCGGCTGGCATGATCAACGCGCCCATCAACGGTACGCTCAGCAGGTTTGCGATCAGGCCGTAATGGGCGATTTGATTGAAGTGCGCGGCGGCGAAAGGCGCTGTGGCTACCCCTGCGACAAAGGACGAGATGACGACCGAAATGACGCCACGGCTCCATTTTGGCCAATGTTGCCAGTTCACATGCCGCAGTTGCCGGAACACAAAAACGAGCGCGGTCGTAGCCGCGAAGGACATTTGAAAACCGGGACCGGTGAGCGCTTCGGGCTGCAGGACCAAGATGATGATCGCGGCGATTGCGACGGCCCGCATCGTCAATGCTGGCCGTCCCAACATCACGGCAATCAGCATGACTGAGACCATCGTAAATGCGCGTTCTGTCGCGACATTTCCGCCGGACAATGCCAGATATCCTGCCGCCGCCGTCAGCGCACCAAATGCGGCTATCTTCTTGATCGGCCACAACAATCCAACGCGCGGGATCATCACCAGAATGAGCCGCAGCACGGCAAACACAAAGCCCGTAAGAAGGCCCATATGTAGACCAGAGATCGCTAGAAGGTGCGCCAGATTGGACGCCCTTAGGTTCGCCAAGGTCTCTTGCGACATGCCTGATCTGTCGCCGCTCATGATGGCGGCCGCGAATGCCCCCGCTTCGCCCGGCAGCGTATTCTGCACCCCGCGCGATACCGCCATGCGCGCCTCAAACACGCGTAATCCAAAGCCGCCCTTTTCCGCAGGAGCCAATCGGATCAAAGGGTTACGGGTGTAGCCGACCGCCCCAAGTTGCGCGAACCATGCGTGCCGTTGGAAATCGAAACCACCGGGTTCTGCGGGACCCGATGGCGGTGATAAATGCCCTGTGGTCGCCAGAATTTGTCCTGGTCTGACGGGTACGGCAGGCATGGACCCGTGAATGGAAATACGCACTCGTTCGGGTGTTCGGTCCGGCGATAGCCGGTTGAGAAAGACCTGATCCAAGGTTAGCCGCAGCGCGTCGCTGGCCGACCTGTCGATCCCCACGACACGGCCTTCGATTGGGCCATAGTAGCGGAACGACAGGACCGGTTCTGCGACGGCATCGGTCCGCCATTTTGCCACGCCAACCCCTACCCCTATCAGCGCCAAAGCCAGCAAAATCGGCCTGTGACCTACGTGCACAATGCGTGCACAACCCGTGCACAGCAGCGCCGTGGCTAAAACGGTCATCACAAACGGCCAAGACGGTTCAAACCGGATCGCGAAATACCAGCCGATCCCACAGGCCAAGCAAAGCGGCACCCAGCCAATCAAATGGCCCCGCTGCGCAAGCAATGCGCCAGTCAACAAGTCCCTGATATTCGCAAGCGGGCGCACTTGTCCTCCGCCGGTTTGCTGCGTATTCCGCAGGTCTGATCCACACCATGTCCAATCATGGTGAACGAAAGGTTAAAATCCGATGTCTGATACACCCGTCGTCACACGTTTCGCCCCGTCGCCAACCGGTGCATTGCACATTGGTGGCGCGCGCACCGCTTTGTTCAACTGGCTTTATGCCCGTGGTCGCGGCGGTAAATTTGTGCTGCGGATTGAAGACACGGACAAAGCGCGGTCAACGGATGAGAACACCAAGGCAATTTTGGATGGTCTGACGTGGCTTGGGCTTGATTGGGATGGTGAGCCCGTGTCGCAAGCCGCCCGCGCAGATCGTCATGTTGAGGTGGCACAACAGATGCTGGCCGACGGCACGGCGTTCAAGTGTTTTGCCACCCAAGACGAAATCGAAGCGTTCCGCGAAGATGCCCGTGCGAACAAGACCTCGACGCTGTTCCGGTCGCCTTGGCGCGATGTGGCAGAGGCCGATCACCCCGACCTGCCTTATGCGGTTCGTGTAAAAGCCCCGCGCGACGGGTCCACAACACTGCACGATGAGGTTCAAGGCGATGTGACGTGGTCGAACGACCAGCTCGACGATATGATCATTCTGCGGTCTGACGGCACGCCTGTATATATGCTGGCCGTTGTCGTGGACGATCACGATATGGGCGTGACCCATGTGATCCGTGGCGATGACCATCTTGCGAACGCTTTCCGCCAGAACATGATTTATGACGCGATGGGCTGGGATAAACCGACGCTTGCGCACATCCCGCTGATCTTTGGGCCTGACGGCAAGAAGCTATCGAAACGTCACGGTGCGACTGGTGCAGCTGAATATCAGGCGATGGGTTATCCGGCGGCTGGCATGCGGAATTATCTGGCGCGACTGGGCTGGAGCCACGGCGACGATGAATTTTTCAGCGATGCACAGGCAAAAGAGTGGTTTGATCTGGACGGAATCGGCAAGTCACCATCGCGCTTTGACTTCAAAAAACTGGACAACATTTGCGGTCAGCACATTGCAGTCGCAGACGATGCTGCACTGCTGCACGAAATTGAGGCATTCCTTGCGGCAACTGACGCAACGGCACTGACAGCACAGCAACGTGATGGGTTAAACGCCGCGTTGTATTGCCTGAAAGAACGCGCGAAGAAATTGCCAGATGTCCTTGATAAAGCACACTTTATACTGACTTCACGTCCCATCGTTCCTGACGAGAAATCAGCGAAATCACTTGATGATGTACACAAAGGTATACTGAGAGAATTGACGCCGCAGTTGCAAAATGCTACGTGGTCCCGAGACGCCTTGGAGGGTGTCGTTTCTTCCGTGGCAGAGGCCAATGAGACGAAACTCGGCAAGCTGGCGGCCCCGTTACGTGCGGTGCTTGCAGGGCGAACCGCGACTCCAAGCGTGTTTGATATGATGCTTGTTCTTGGCAAGGATGAAACGTTGGCGCGTCTGCAAGACGCCACAGCCTGAAACCTTTTCGTTACGTTTCATCGTTACGGGAGACATGAACAACGCGACCACGCCGCGCAGGCCAGAATGGATTGCGCTTCAGAAGGGGAATAAAATGACCGACACACCTAAGACCGCGACGCTCACGATTGATGGGCAGAGCTACGAACTGCCGATCCACTCCCCGACTGCTGGTCCTGACGTTATCGACATCCGCAAGCTGTACGCGCAAGCGGGTGTTTTCACATATGACCCAGGTTTTACGTCCACAGCTGCCTGTGACAGCACGATTACGTTCATCGACGGTGACAAAGGCGAATTGCTGCACCGTGGTTATCCGATCGACCAGTTGGCTGGTCAGTCGCATTATCTCGAAGTGTGCTACGCACTGCTTTACGGCGATCTGCCGGATGCCGAAACGCTTGAGAAGTTCGAAAAGCTTGTGACCAATCACACGATGATCCACGAGCAGATGCATAACTTCTTCCGTGGTTTCCGCCGCGATGCGCACCCAATGGCCACTATGGTTGGTGTTGTGGGCGCGATGTCTGCATTCTACCACGACAGCACGGACATCAACGACGAACACCAGCGTGAAGTTGCGTCGATCCGCCTGATCGCGAAGATGCCAACGATTGCTGCGATGGCTTACAAATATTCCATCGGTCAGCCGTTTGTGTACCCGCGCAACGATCTGGATTATGCGTCCAACTTCCTGAACATGTGCTTCTCTGTGCCTGCGGAAGACTACAAGGTTGATCCGGTGCTTGCCAAAGCGATGGACCGTATCTTTACGCTGCACGCAGATCACGAACAGAACGCGTCGACGTCTACTGTGCGTTTGGCATCGTCTTCTGGTGCGAACCCGTTTGCTTGTATCGCTGCTGGTATTGCGTGCCTGTGGGGCCCTGCCCACGGTGGTGCGAACCAGGCATGTTTGGAAATGCTCAAGGAAATCGGTTCTGTTGACCGTATTCCCGAATTCATCGCCCGTGCGAAAGACAAGAACGACAGCTATCGCCTGATGGGCTTTGGCCACCGCGTTTACAAAAACTTCGACCCACGGGCGACCGTGATGAAGGAAAGCGCCGACGAAGTGCTGGAACTGCTGGGTGTTGAAGACAACCCGCTGTTGCAGGTCGCAATGGAGCTTGAAAAGCAGGCGCTGGCTGATCCGTATTTCGCTGAAAAGAAACTGTTCCCGAACGTCGATTTCTATTCCGGCATCATTTTGGAAGCGATGGGTTTCCCGACATCCATGTTCACGCCGATCTTCGCGATGGCCCGGACTGTTGGCTGGATTTCCCAGTGGAAGGAACAGCTGGACGATCCACAGTTGAAAATTGGTCGTCCGCGTCAGTTGTACAAGGGTGAGACTGCCCGCGATTATGTCGCGCCAGACAAGCGCTAAGACTTTGGGGTCGCCTTCGGGCGGCCCTTTTCACATGCTGACCACTGAACGCCTTATTCTACGCGCCGCGCGCCAAGATGATCTGCTGGATCTCCACGCGATTTTTCGCGATCCGCGGGCGATGCGGTATTGGTCGACTCCACCCCATGACAGCCCCGAACGGACCCAAGAAAATCTGGACCGGATGATGGCCGCAACCGATCCGTTGCTCTATTTCGTGATTGAAATGGATGGCACAGTCGTGGGCACCGCAGGCGGTCACGGCGAGGGCGAAGTTGGGTTTATCCTGCATCCGGACTATTGGCGGCGCGGAATCGTGCAAGAAGCCATGCGCGCGATTTTGCCTCACATCTGGAACGCGACTTCGCTGGAACGTGTTTTTGCGGACGTTGATCCGAACAATACCGCTTCGACCGGATTATTGATGGCGCTTGGTTTTCACGAAACCTACCGTGCCCCAAACACCTATTGTATCAACGGGGTATGGTCTGACAGCGTTTATTTCGCGCTTGACCGGCCCACATCTTAACCCGATCAAAATAAGTTTTGCCGTAGTTTCAGGCGATTGCGGACAACTTTCGGTCGCAATCCGCTTTTACCGATGCGCTACAAGAAAATTTTTGAAAGATGGATACACATGAGCGGATGTACAGCCCCAGCAACGTCAATGAGCTTCACCCTTGAAGGTCAGGTCAATGTCAGCATCACAATTACCGAAGTTGACGGCAATTTGCAGTTCGATTTGCAAGTGCTCGACGACACTGGTGAAATTGGCGACCTGAACGCAATTTACTTTGACCTGTTCGACGATAGCCTCACAAGTGGCCTGAGCGTGACAGGTGACGATGTCACAGGAACGGCGTTCAAAGTTGACGGCGTGACGAAAGTTGACAACTTCACAAACATGAACGGCGAAGTCGTCAAGGACTACGGCAAGTTCGACGGTGGCGTTCAGTTCGGCACACAGGGTATGAGCACTGACGATATCCGCAGCACATCATTCACATTGTCACATGACACTGTCGATCTGTCCTTGGCTGACTTCAACCTTCAGGACTTTGGCGCGCGCCTGACGTCCGTTGGTACAGAAGACGGCGCACGGGAAGATTCACTGAAACTTGGCGGCACAGCCCCAGAAGTGCCTGAAGGCCCAACCGAGCCAACAGAAGCAGCCGTCGACGATACCATGACCGTCTTGGAAACTGCCGGGTTTGGCCGTGGCGACACGTTTGATTTCCTCGATTCCGGCGAAGCGTCGATCCTTGCCAATGATCTTGGCGATTGCGACGATCCCTACACCGGATCCGTGGTCAGCATGAACGGTACAACCATCGATCCGATGAGCACACAAAGCACACCGACGATCATCGCAGGTGACAATGGCGGGATGTTGCAGATCACAGCCGACGGCGCGATCAATTTCTCTGCTGACAGCGTCGATGGCACCAACACCTTTGCCACGCTGAATGACGGCGAATCCGCTGTGACGAACTTTGTCTACACCCTTGAAGGCGGTTCGACTGCGACCCTTGAGGTCACAGTCAATGGCATCGGCACCGATGGTGGTGGCGGCGGCGGCGGTGAAACCGACGCCTTCATGATGTAAAAACCTTTAGCGGCCCTCGTACACCGGGGGCCGTTTTTGCAGGAAGGATACGACGCCTTCTTGGAAGTCGCGTGTTTGGCCACATTTGCCCTGCAACTTAGCTTCGAGTGCGAGTTGCTGTTCGAATGTATTCCCGCTGGATTCGCGCAGTGCCGTCTTCACGTGGGAATAGGCCACTGTCGGCCCTGCTGCCAGTTTGGCCGCCCGTGCCTGCCAATGCGCTTCAAATTCATCCGCCCCAATGCATTCATAGATCATGCCCCAATCGGCTGCCTGCTCCGCACTGATCTTGTCCGCGAACAGGGCCGCGCCCATCGCACGGGCGGTCCCGATCTGGCGCGGCAGGAAGTGCGTGCCGCCCGCATCAGGGATCAGGCCGATGCGTGTAAAGGCCTGCACGAAATAGGCCGCGTCGCTTGCAATCACCACGTCGAACGCCAAAGCGAGGTTCGCACCTGCACCTGCTGCTGGGCCGTTCACCGCCGCAATTGTCGGGATTTTGCAGTCAACGATGGCCCGCAGCATCGGCACGTATTCGTCCCGCAACGTTCGTTCCAGATCAAGTGCTGCCGCATTGCCGCCATCGCCCAAATCCTGACCGGAACAGAAGGATTTGCCCTGCCCCGTCATCACCAGCACCCGCGCTTCGGCTTCAGCTGCTTTGACTGCGTGCGTGATTTCGGCGCGCATCTGTGTGTTCAACGCGTTCATGACCTCAGGCCGGCGCAGCGTAATCACCGCCACGTCGTTTCTGATCCAAAGTTTGATTGCCCGATATTCCATGTTCACATTCCTTGACTGCCGCTGACCAGATCAGCCGCTTTGGGTGTAACCTAGTGAACCCGTCAGTCTAGAAAAGAGGAACCGAACGTTACGACCGCAAAATCTTGTCTAATGCGGTCTGTTCTTCGTCGGTGAGCGTGCCGTTGGGCGTTTCAGGCTTACGTCGGATGGTAGACCACCCGATCCCGAGCGCCGCAAGGAACAAGCCGGGTGCAGCCAGCCATAAGATCCAGTTCGCGCCGGAGACCGTTGGCGTCAGCAGCACATATTCACCGTAGCGTGCCACGAGGTAGTCCAGAATGTCCTGATCGCTGTCGCCCGCGACGAGGCGTTCACGCACGATGATCCGCAGTTCTTTGGACAGGGCCGCGTTGGATTCGTCGATGCTTTCGTTCTGGCAGATCGGGCAGCGCAGCCCTGCGGACAGATCGCGGGCACGGCTTTCCAAGACCGGATCGTCGAGCATTTCCGACGGCTCCACTGCCCAAAGCGGAGATGCGAGCAAAGTTAGGATGAGGATCAGACGTTTCATTCCGCTGGTACCGCCGCTGTCCGTTTCGGCTTTGCCGCACCTGCCCCGACGCGCAATCGACGGTCGGTCAAGGAAATCAGGGCGCCCAAAGCCATCAGCATGCAGCCGCCCCAGATCCAGTTTGCGAAGGGTTTGATGTAGATACGCATCGCGTAGCCGCCGTTTGCCTGCGGTTCTCCAATCACGACGTAGAGATCGCGTAAGATGCCGTTGCGGATCGCCGCTTCGGTCGTTGGCATTTGCGCGACTGGGTAGAACCGTTTTTCGGGATACATTACGGTGATGTCACGCCCGTTTTTCGCAACGCCCACTTCGGCCATTGTGGTTACGTAGTTCGGCCCTTCTGCGCGGATCACGTCCTGCAAGGTGAATGTGTAGGCCCCGACGTCGTAGCTATCGCTAAGGTCAGCCACGCGGATATCTTCGGTTTCCCAAGCAAGGATCGCTGCGACACCAAAGGTTGTGACACCGACGCCAATGTGCGCGACCGATTTGCCCCAATCCGCACGCGGCAAACGTTTGATCCGGCGCCAACGGCCAGCAAGGTTTTCACGCCCGCCGCGGAGCCAAAGATCAAGCAGCGCTCCGCCGACAACCCAGACGCCAAGCGCTACGCCGACAGGTCCAAGTGCGGACCGCCCGCTTTGCAATGCGTATGCCAAGGCCCCGAGTGAAATCGCGAGCAATGCCCAGCCCCAGAGCGGCTTTTTCGCCCGTGTCAGGGTGCCGCGTTTCCATGCCAGCAATGAGCCGATGGGCAGAACCAGCGCTAGGGCGACCATGAACGGTGAAAAGGCTGCGTCGAAAAACGGCGGGCCAACGGACAGGGTGCGCCCCCAGACCATTTCGGCCACCAAGGGCCAGATGGTGCCGATGAAGACGACAAAACAGGACACGGCCAGCAGGATGTTATTCAGGACAAGCGCGCTTTCGCGGCTGACCGTGCCGAATACTCCGTTTGCAGCGAGTACGCGTGCGCGGGCCGCATAAAGCGTGAGTGACCCGCCTACGAAAAACGCGAGGATCGCGAGGATGAAGACGCCACGTTCAGGATCATTTGCGAAGGCATGTACCGACGTTAGGAGGCCTGACCGCACGATGAAGGTGCCAAGCAGAGAGAAGCCGAACGCGAGGATCGCCAGCAGGATCGTCCAGCTTTTCAGCGCTTCGCGTTTTTCAACAACGATCGCGGAATGCAGCAAGGCGGCTGCGATCAGCCAAGGCATAAAGGATGCGTTTTCAACCGGATCCCAGAACCAGAAGCCGCCCCAGCCAAGCTCATAATACGCCCACCATGACCCAAGTGCGATGCCCACGGTCAGGAACATCCACGCGGCCAATGTCCAAGGACGCACCCAGCGGCCCCATGCGGCGTCTACGCGCCCTTCGATCAGGGCGGCGACGGCGAATGAAAACGCCATGCTGAGCCCCACGTAGCCAAGGTACAGAAATGGCGGATGAAACGCGAGACCGGGGTCTTGCAAGAGCGGGTTCAGGTCTTGGCCGTCAAACGGCGGCAAAGCCAGCCGGTCAAACGGGTTGGATGTGAACAAGATGAAAGCGTAAAACGCAACGGATACCGCCGATTGCACCGCCAATACGCGGGCCCGCAGGGTTTCAGGCAGACCGCCGTCAAACCAAGCAGCACAGCCGCCGAACAGCGTCAGGATCAACAGCCAGAGCAGCATCGACCCTTCGTGGTTGCCCCAAACGCCGCTGATTTTATAGAGCATGGGTTTCAGGCTATGCGAATTTGTCGCGACAACGCGCAGCGAAAAATCGGATGTGACAAATGCCCACGTCAGGGCGGCGAAGGCAAAGCCGACCAAGATGAACTGTGACGTTGCGGCGGGTTGCGCCATGGCCATCCACCCGCGCCAGCCCTTATGGGCACCGACCAATGGAATAACCGTCTGCGCAATCGCGACAACAAAGGCGAGGATCAGGGCGAAATGGGCGAGTTCATTTATCATGCGCCCGATATAGCACCGCCCCCTATTCGAGGACAGGCACATCTTGCGGACGGATTGTCACATTTCTGCGGGTTACAGGTTCAGCCCGCCTTGCAAGACAAACGCGACTGCCGACATCAGCAATCCGCCGATCACAAGCCGCACCAGCCATTTGAGCGTATCTTCAATATAACCAAGCCGGTCCGCGACATTGTCGCGGTGCACTTCGTTCACGGCACCGCGCGTTTCCAAGGCGTTCAATCGCAGGTCGACCTTTGCGATCCAATCATGATCCATTTTGTGCCTGCCATTCCTGAAGCGCTGCGTTTTCCGTAGTGAATGTCAGCGGTTTTGCTTGGGTCAAAGGTGGCGCTGACGGCACATCTGCAGCGAGTGCCTGAATATTTGCGGTGACCTGTCCGGTACGGGCCATCGTGTCCGCAATGGATTGCTGGAATTCTTGCCCCTTGGCCTGATGTCGCGCCCCGAAATAAAAACTGACGATTGCGCCCATTAGCCACCACAGCGGCTCTGGTACCAGTGCAAGACCTTGCATCCGTGCGGCGAACCAAATTGGATCAACCATTGATGCGGCGACCAATGCTAAGGTGCCAAAGGCCATCAATGGGCGTGGTAGACGGTTCAGCCCGTCAATGAAGCGGTCGAACCATCCCTTGCGATTGCCGGAAAATTCGGCCGCGAACTGACGCAGAACCGCCGTTTGGACGTCCGCCGCACGCGCACCTGCGTTTTCACTGTTTTCGCGAAACACCTCAGCTGTTTCGGCCAAGACATTGCGATGATTGCCAAAAAGCATACCCATGAAATCTGTGATTAGCCCCATGATGCGATCCTTTGTGCGTGTTGCGCCGCCGTCAGATGGAACCGTTCGGCAATGAATTCTTCGGCGCGGGTGATCCAGCCCCCTTTGCCACCATCGCGGCGTCGGGCATATTTCCGGCTGGCGACGCGGCTGTCCGCGAGGGCGTAGTAGTAATTGCGGCGGGCGATCCCGTAGGCATCTGCGATATGATCAGGCGCGGCAGTGGCCGCTCGATTGGCCGCAGCAATCGTTTGCGGACCAATGACGCCATCAACTGTAACAGTGATCCGCATCTCATTGAAAAGCCGATGCAAAATCTTCACAGCGTGCGATCCGGCGTTCACATACATATCAAACACGCTGGCCTGTAGAACGACCGGCAAGGCGTCGATGCGGGGCCGCGTGAAGTAGTGTTCGAGGAAAATCGCTTCGGCTTGGTCACGGGTCAGACGCTGGACATCACCTGCGTCCACGTCACCGTCGCCGTCCAAATCGAGCCCCAAGCGCCGCATCGTATGGATCGTGACGCCAAAGTTCGTGGCCCCGCCCGGATCGTCGGGGTCGTTCACATAGCCGCCTTCGCGGGCGACGATGTCTCGGGCGATGTCTTGGATGGTTTGCATGTGTGCTGTCCTCTGCCTGCTTACGGCAAAGGTCAGCGCAATTGGTTAATTGGTTGCGTCACCAGCGTCCGGTGCCACGTATTGCCCCTGTTCTTTCAGGGCGTCGATGACTTCCTTGGGCATGTAAGTTTCGTCATGTCTTGCAAGGATTTCAACGGCTTCGAAGGTGCCGTTCACGTAGCGCCCTTGGCCTACCATGCCTTGTCCGTCGCCGAACAGATCGGGCAGGATGCCGGTATACACGACCGGAATGACAGCACCGCCATCGGTCACGTCGAAGCGCACGGTTTCGCCAGCGTCGCTTTCAATCGACCCTTCGACGATCAACCCACCGATCCGGAATAGTTCGTTCGGCGGCGGAGGCAATTCTGCGACTTCTGATGGGGAGCGGAAGAACTGGAACGATTCTTCGGGCAACATCGCGAGGATCACAAGGATCGCTGCCACACAGACACCGGCCAATCCGATGACCTGAATGCGGCGGGTTTTCTTGAGGCTTTTCAATCCGCTCATGGGAACACCGGTGCCATTGTCAGGCCCGCAGTTTCATCAAGACCCAGCATGAGGTTCGCGTTCTGAACAGCCTGCCCTGACGACCCTTTGCACAGGTTATCGAGAACAGAGGTCACGAGCACGCGCCCTGAAATCCGGTCTTGGCTGACCCCGATATGGCAATAGTTCGATCCCATCACGTGCCCCGTCCCCGGTTGCTGGCCAAACGGCAGCACCACGACGAACGGTTCATCCTTGTAGGCGGCAGCAAGCGCGTCGTGCACCGCCTGCCCGTCACCCTTCACGTAGCACGTGGCAAGGATACCGCGGCTGAGTGGGACAAGATGCGGCGTGAATTGAATTTCGACTTTGCGGCCTGCAATTTCGGTGAATTCCTGATCGAACTCGCCGAGATGACGGTGTTTTCCACCGTGGGCATAGCCCTGCACGTCGGTCGCACGTTCGGTGAACAACATGTTTTCTTTCGAAGCACGGCCCGCACCCGAAATTCCATTCTTGAGATCGCAGATGATGTCGTCCAGATCAATCACACCAGCGGCAATCAACGGGCGCAGCGCGAATTGTACAGTGGCCGCGTTACAGCCGGTGCCCGCGACAAGGCGCGCATCTTTGATTTGGTCGCGGTAAAATTCGGTCAGGCCGTAAACGGCGGTCTTTTGCAGCTCAACGGCCACATGCGGGGCACCATACCATTTTTCGTAGTCAGCCGGATCGCGCAGCCGGAAATCGGCGCCGAGATCAACAACTTTCACATGCTCGGGCAGGTCCCGTACCAGTGCCTGGGACAGCCCGTGTGGCAGTGCCGCGAACACGAGGTCTATGCCCGCAAAATCGATCTCATCCAGTTTCACCAAGGGCGGCAAATTCATGTGACGCAAATGTGGGAACACGTCGGCCATCGCCTGACCGGCTTTGCGTTCCGCAGACAGGGCTACGATCTCGAACGACGGATGGGTCGCGATGATACGGACGAGTTCGGCCCCAGTGTAGCCAGACGCCCCGAGGATCGCGATTTTTTGTGTAACTTGATCTTGTGTCACCGGCTTGCCCTATTGCTGTGGTCCCACGTTATGTGGCGCGGACACACGGCAGATGCAAGTCACGCAGCTGCGATCACGCCAAAAGTGGGGCTGTCTTGCGACGTCGTAACGCAGCCATGCCGCCCAACGCACCGATCAGCAACAAGCCAGCGGCGGGCACCGGAACTGGTGACGGATCAACTGACGCCGAATTGCCGGGTACGATTACGCCAAAGGAAAACGCTTGGCTTGCGAATGTTGGCAGGATGCTGACGTACAGGTCGCCGCCTGCGTATCCAGCCCCAAGAGAATAAGACAAGGTTTGTGACACGACAGCGCCGGCGACATTGAACGGATCAAAGGACAAATCAAAATCGTTGCCCCCCGCCGGATTGAGCGGATTACCATCATACGCCCAGCCCGGGGCAGTTTCCTTGATGCGAACGCTCCCGCCACCATTCTGAAAGCCAGACAACCCGTTCGGGTCTGCGAGGTTGAAGTTAAACGTCAACGTCTGCGCGCCCGCACTGAGACTCGTGAAGTGCAGAAAATCAAAATCCGCTGCAGACACGGTGCCAGTGACCGTCGTGACGTCACTTCCAATAACTGTTGGGGAATTGAACGAGGATCCAAAGCCGCCCGCGATATCGGATTCATTTAAGGTCGCAGCTTGGCCTAAAGAAGCCGTGCCCAGAAACGCAGCCACGCAAAATCGTAATAAACGCATTTATCGAATCCATTATTGGTCCATTAACGATTTGTTAACGTCCAATTCGGGCACGACTGCGGCGTGAATTTGGTAATTGGCTGTCGTTGACTACGGGTAAGCTGCTGTAAATGTAATTTCTTTGCGTAGAAATTGTGTTGCGTTGCGCGACACACGCTTAGGATCACCAGTCGTCAAGAACAGGCTTTCTGTTCCCGCCCCGATCATCTCCGGACGTCGCCCAAGGTAGTCTGCAAGGCTTTCCGCGACGAGGTTCGCTTGGCTGAACACTTTGACGTTTTCGCCCAATGCGTCCTGAAATGTCTCGGCCATCAAAGGATAATGGGTGCAGCCCAAAATCGCGGCATCCGGTTTTGGCATCTTACGGGTCAGCGCATCTACATGGCTACGCACCAATGCGTCCGCCAAGATCAGATCACCGTCTTCGATTGCGTCCACGACACCACCACAGGCCTGCGCTTCGACATCCACACCAATCGCACGGAACGCGAGTTCGCGCTGGAACGCGCGGCTGCGTACCGTCGCGGGGGTTGCAAACAAGGCCACGTGTTTGACGTCTACTTCGCGCGGCGGCGAATTATCGCCCCATTGGCGTTCTGTTAGGGCTTCGATCAAGGGGACGAAAACGCCCAAGACGCGTTTCTCTTTGGGGATCCAGCTTTCCTGCATCCGGCGCAAAGCCGCCGCAGACGCCGTGTTACAGGCCAAAATCACCAGATCGCAGCCAGCATCCCACAGCCGTTCGACCGCTTGTGTTGTCAGGTTGTAGATATCGTCATCGGTGCGCACGCCGTAGGGCGCATGGGCGTGATCGCCGAAATACACGAACGGCACGTCCGGAAGGCGTTCTTGCACCGCATCCAGAACCGTTAAGCCCCCTACACCACTATCGAATATCCCGACTGCCATTTGACCGCCCCTTATACTTTGCCTCAAATTCATGGCCCAGTCTGGTTGGATCGACCGGGTCCTTGGACAGAGCATACGTGGCCTGACGCAAGAAATCCATCATGCCGTTGGGGTCTTTTTTGCGGGCGTCGATTTCAGGTCGCGGAATCGGTTCGCCGATGACAACACGTACAGGCGCGTTGATTTTGTTACGGAATTCGCGGATCAGCAGCCCCATGCGAAGCGTGTTGTGGATATGGCTGGCCAATTGAAACAACCGGCTGTTGTGTCCTTCGAAATAGATCGGCACGACAACCGCATCCGATTTTGCGATCATCTTGGCCGTGAAATTGCGCCATGTCGGGTCCATGGGGCGGCCGAAAGGTTTTGCTGAAGTCGAAACGGTGCCCCCCGGGAAAATGCCGATAGCACCGCCTTGCGCCAGATAATCAAGCGCATCTTTACGGGTTTGCATGTTCTGTTTAGCGGCCTCTTTGGTCTCATCAAAAGACACAGGCAGGATCACCTTTTCCAAGTCCGCAGACCGACGAAAAATCCGGTGCGCCAAAACGCGGAAATCACCCTGACGCCGATCAGACAGAATGCGGCCCAACATCAGACCGTCCAAAATGCCGTAAGGATGGTTGGCCACAATAATCACCGGCTTATCGCGCGGGATATTCGCGAGAGACCCGCCGATGATATCTAGCGTCAGGCCGTAACGATTTGTAATCACTTGCCAAAAATCAGCGCCCTGTGCGACGTCGTGATCATATCCGCGCACGCGCCGGATCAGCCGCAACCTGCCAGATGCATTTTCCATCGTCCTGATAAGAACTTTGCCAGCCCGTCCTTTGGCCGAACTCGCATAGGAAATATCGCGCGCGATTTGATGTTTCAGCATCACAGGACCTCTTAGTTTACGCGGTGCTACCGATAATTCGTAACACCGCGATGACAAGTCCTTTTGCGTCTATTCTGCCGCCACGGCCGCAGGTGTTGCACGCAGGTTCGCTAGCAAAACTTCGCGTGTTTTGGCGGCTTTGCGTGCGTTGGCTTCTTTCACTGGACCAAAGCCGCGAATATCAAGCGGCAACCGCGCCAGAGCAATCGCATCCGCTTTGGTATCAGGGCGCATCGTCCGAAGAACATCAGCCATGTCGGCCTCATATTCCTTGATCAGCGCCCGTTCCATCCGCCGCTCATCGGTCCGCCCGAATGGGTCGAACCACGTACCGCGCAGCCCTTTCATTTTGGCGAGAAGCGGGAACATCTTCGCCATCCGCGCCCCGTATTGCTTTTTGACGGGTCGCCCGTCTGCACCGGTTTTTGTCAGCATCGGCGGGGCAAGATGGTAGGTCAATTTCACGTCACCATCAAACGCTTCCGCCGCTTTGGCGTGGCTGTCTTGCAGCAGACGCGCGACTTCGTATTCGTCTTTGTATGACAACAGCTTATGATAGCCTTCAGCCACCGCTGCCTTCATGTCAGGATCGGTTATTCCGTCGACTAAAGCGCGATACCGCTTAGACAGCCGTTTGCCTTGATAGGCGACCAAATGATCCGCACGGAATGCGATTTTTTCATCCAGCGTTTTGGGCTTTTCGACAACCGCTGGCGACAAAACCCGTTCTGCCTGATCAGGATACAAATACGCCCAACGGCCCAATTCGAACGCATGCAGGTTGCGTTCAACCGCGGCCCCGTTAAGCGTGATCGCTTCGCGGATCGCGTCGCCGGACAACGGAATACCGCCCATCTGCCAGACCGCGCCGAAGATCATCATGTTCGAGAAGATGCTGTCGCCCATCAAGGCCTTCGCCAGATCGGAAGCATCAAACAGCGCCAAGCGATCCTGCAACCGCGCCTCTAGCGACAGTTTCAGCTGATCCGTCGGCAGTTTGAACCCTGTGTCACGGGTAAAATTGCCTGTGATAATTTCATGGCTGTTCACGACGCCCATGGTCTGGCCTTGTTTCATCAGCCCCAGCGTTTTGGCACCTGCCGACACCACCAGATCACCGCCAATCAGCGTATGTGCTTCGCCGATTGCCACGCGGATTGCGGCGATATCATCGGGGTTTTCGGCCAAGCGACAATGGATATGCACCGCACCGCCCTTTTGCGCGAGACCTGCCATTTCCATCATGCCAGCACCTTTGCCGTCCAGATGGGCCGCCATCGCCATGACAGCGCCGATGGTCACGACGCCTGTGCCGCCAACGCCTGTGATGACGACATTATGCGTGCCATCAATCGCGGGCAGCGCAGGGTCAGGCATGTCCGGCAAATCAACGCTTGCCGTTGCCGCCTTTTTCACGACCGCCCCTTCGACCGTCACAAAGGACGGACAGAAGCCGTTCACGCAGGAAAAGTCTTTGTTACAGGACGACTGATCAATCGCCCGTTTGCGGCCCAGTTCGGTTTCCACGGGCACGATCGACACGCAGTTCGATTGCACACCGCAATCGCCGCAGCCTTCGCAAACGTCCGTATTAATGAACACCCGCTTGTCCGGATCAGGGAATGTGCCCCGCTTGCGCCGCCGCCGTTTTTCAGCGGCACATGTCTGGATGTAGACAATAGCCGACACGCCCTTCACCTGCCGCAACCGATCTTGCACGGCGGGCAATTCGGACCGTTCGGAAATTGTCAGACCTTTCGGGAAATACGCGAAGTCCACGTCTTCCTTTTCGTCGTAGACCACTTCGACATTGCGCACGCCCATTGCGACCAGTTCGCGGCAAATTTGATCAGCCGTAAGCCCACCGTCATTGCCTTGCCCGCCGGTCATCGCGACCGCGTCGTTATAGAGGATTTTGTAGGTGATATTGGTGTTCGCCATCAGTGCAAAGCGGATCGCCTGCACGCCCGAATGGTTGTATGTCCCGTCGCCAAGGTTCTGGAACACGTGGTCGGTGGTCGAGAACGGCGCCTCGCCGACCCAGTTTGCACCTTCGCCGCCCATCTGGGTGAACCCAACGGTGTCGCGGTCCATCCATTGCACCATGTAGTGACAGCCGATGCCCGCGTAGGCGCGCGACCCGTCCGGGACTTTAGTCGATGAATTATGTGGACAACCTGAACAGAAATACGGAAGACGTGCCGCGATTTCGGGCTGGTTGTCGGCTTTGCGGGCTTCCGCAAGTTTTGCCAGACCGCCAGTCACGGCGGAAGACCCGCAGCCTTCTTCGACCAGAATGCCGCCAATCTTTTCAGCAATCCAGATCGGGTTCAGATCGGCCTTTGTTGGGAACACCTCTTCACGGCGGCCTTCGGAATGTTCATCGCCTTTGTGCCAGCCGTAAACGCGGCGGCCTTGGCGGTCGTCAAAGATCGCTTCTTTGACCTGCACTTCGATCAGTTTGCGTTTTTCTTCGACAACAACAATCAGATCGAGACCTTCGGCAAAGTCGTGGAAACTTTGCATGTCCAGCGGCCAAACCTGCCCGACTTTATAGACGGTGATGCCGAGACGTTCGGCCTCTGCTTCATCTACGCCCAACAAGTTCAGTGCGTGGACCAGATCGAGATAGTTCTTACCAGCCGCGACAAAACCGATTTTGGCCCCTGCTTTGCCGAGCTTGCGTTGGTCCATTTTGTTGGCGCGGCTGTACGCTTCGGCCGCGAACCGTTTGTGGTCGATCATCCGCGCTTCTTGCAACTGCGGGGTATCGACCAGACGGATGTTCAGGCCACCGTCAGGCATATCAAAATCAGGTTCGACCAGCTTCACGCGGTCCGGATCACCATCGACAACAGATGTGACCTCGATCGTGTCTTTCATCGTTTTCAGGCCGACCCATACACCCGCAAACCGGCTGAGCCCCCATGCGTAGACACCGTAATCAAGGATTTCCTGCACACCCGCAGGGCTGACAATCGGCATATAGGCGTCCAGCATTGCCCAATCGCTTTGGTGCAATGTTGTCGAACTTTCGCCCGTGTGGTCATCGCCCATCGCCATGATCACACCGCCATGCGGCGACGATCCGGCCATATTGGCGTGGCGCATCACATCGCCAGATCGGTCAACACCAGGGCCTTTGCCGTACCAGAGACCGAAAACACCGTCGAATTTGCCTTCACCGCGCAGTTCGGCCTGTTGTGATCCCCAAAGGGCGGTTGCGGCGAGATCTTCGTTTAGACCGAGTTGAAATTTAACATCCGCCGCGTCCAAGACTTTGCTGGCGCGGGTCATCTGCATATCCACAGCACCCAGCGGCGAACCGCGGTAGCCAGTGACATAACCGGCTGTATTCAGCCCAGCATCTTTGTCACGCGCTTTTTGCATTAGCATTAAGCGAACAAGGGCCTGGGTGCCATTCAGCAGCACCTGACGCTTGGTTAAATCGTAACGATCATTGAGTGTAATGCGGCCCTGTGTCATCTGCACCTCC
The DNA here is from genome assembly GCF_055809435.1 of Yoonia sp. D2-7. Classification (NCBI taxonomy): domain Bacteria; kingdom Pseudomonadati; phylum Pseudomonadota; class Alphaproteobacteria; order Rhodobacterales; family Paracoccaceae; genus Yoonia; species Yoonia sp. D2-7. The sequence continues at coordinate 2,144,222 of NZ_CM147912.1, forward strand.
CCGATAGGATAACACCCCCACAATAGGTCATACTTTCTGACCTACAAAGCAAAAAGTTCCCCGTAATGCGCAATTGCACCTTAAGAACGTGTTAGCGTAAGGATAATACAAACAAGCACGGGCGCGCAGCCGCAGGAAGAAGATATGGACTGGGACAAGCTAAGAATATTTCACGCAGTGGCTGACGCTGGGTCACTTACACATGCGGGTGATACACTGCATTTGTCGCAGTCTGCGGTATCGCGGCAGGTGCGCGCGCTTGAAGAGAGCCTGAACACCACCCTTTTTCACCGTCACGCACGCGGACTGATTCTTACCGAACAGGGTGAGTTGCTGTTTGACGCAACAAAATCCATGAACAAACGTCTGGAAGCGGCATCCGCGCGCATTCGCGATTCCGAAGAAGAAGTGTTCGGCGAATTGCGCGTGACGACAACAACAGGCTTCGGCACGCTGTGGTTGGCGCCGCGTCTGCCGAAACTCTACGAACAATATCCGGACCTGAAAATCGACCTGATGCTCGAAGAACGGGTGTTGGACCTGCCCATGCGCGAAGCCGACGTTGCCATCCGCATGAAAGAGCCGTCACAGGCCGATCTGATCCGCAAACGTTTGATGTCCGTGCGGATGCGCCTTTACGCGTCCCAGACATACCTTGATCAACATGGTGCGGTGACGGACATCGAGGAAATCGGCAACCACCGCCTGATTTGCCAGTCTCTGTCATCCGCGCAGGTCAGCGCCGGATCGACACTTGTCCAGCATCTGATGAGCTATGATGTCCCGAGCCTGTTCACCGTGAACAACTACTTCGGTGTACTACAAGGTGTGATCAACAACCTCGGGATCGGGGTTTTGCCGGATTACCTTGTCGAAGACTTTCCTGACCTGATCCGCGTCCTGCCTGAACTTGAGTCGGGTGAAGTCCCGGTTTTCCTCGCCTACCCTGAAGAATTGCGCCAATCCAAGCGGATTAGCGCATTTCGGGACTTCGTTCAGGACGAAATCATGGATCACCGACGGAAAATTCGGGATGCGGCAAAAGCCGAATAACGGATTAACAGAAAGCACAATTTATCCAAAAGTGCTTGAATCGCAATTTGTTAAGCCAAAAAATGGGCAACTCAAGCACGAAGCTATGCATCTGATGCATAGCGGACATGCGATTGTGTATGCATTATTTTCTTGATCGGTGAAGATACCGCTCCTAAGTCAAGTGTCGAAGGCGACGATGCTCTTGCGCTCGTCTCCTTCACCTCCCTGTTGGACTTGCCGGGCCTTGCGCCCGGCATTTTTTTTGCCCAAAGCGCAGCAACGCCGCTTCACCTGCACAAAAACGATCCACTGATACAGGTTTTTGACCAAAAACACAGCGCACAGCGCCTCTCGCACTTCCCCCCCCAGCAAAGCCAGTCTAAAAGGCCGCGAAAGCTCAGGGGACTGCCACATGACCGAACCAGCCATCACATCCGAATTGATCGCATCACACGGGCTGTCGCCTAGCGAATATGACCGTATTCTTGAAATCATCGGCCGCGAACCGACATTCACAGAACTCGGTATCTTTTCGGCAATGTGGAATGAGCATTGTTCATACAAGTCTTCTAAGAAATGGCTGCGGACCCTACCAACCGAAGGTCCACAAGTGATCTGCGGACCGGGCGAAAACGCTGGCATTGTCGACATCGGCGATGGTCAATGTGTGGTCTTCAAAATGGAAAGCCACAACCACCCGTCGTACATTGAACCCTACCAAGGTGCTGCGACTGGCGTCGGTGGTATTCTGCGGGACGTATTCACAATGGGTGCCCGTCCGATTGCCGCGATGAATTCCCTGTCCTTCGGGATGCCTGATCACCCTAAAACACGCACGCTGGTCAACGGTGTAGTGGCGGGCGTTGGCGGCTACGGCAACTGTTTTGGTGTACCTGCGGTTGGCGGCGAAGTCCGGTTCGATCCGTCTTATAATGGCAACTGCCTTGTGAATGCGTTTGCCGCTGGCCTCGCGGATACTGACAAGATCTTCTATTCTGCTGCATCCGGTGTCGGCATGCCTGTTGTGTACCTTGGTGCGAAAACAGGTCGTGACGGGGTTGGCGGAGCGACAATGGCATCCGCTGAATTCGACGACACGATCGAAGAAAAGCGCCCAACCGTTCAGGTCGGTGACCCGTTCACTGAAAAACGCCTGATGGAAGCCACGCTTGAATTGATGGCAACTGGCGCTGTGATCTCGATCCAAGACATGGGGGCCGCTGGCCTGACATGTTCTGCTGTGGAAATGGGCGACAAAGGCGGCTTGGGCGTCAAGCTGAACCTCGAAGATGTGCCACAGCGCGAAGAAAACATGACAGCCTACGAAATGATGCTGTCGGAATCCCAAGAACGTATGCTGATGGTTCTGAAACCGGAACTCGAAACCGAAGCGCGTGCAGTGTTCACCAAATGGGATTTGGATTTCGCTATCGTCGGGGAAACCATCGCCGAAGACCGGTTCCTGATCTTGCATAACGGTGAAGTTAAAGCCGACTTGCCGCTGGCTACCTTGTCCGGCTCTGCCCCAGAATACGACCGTCCTTGGGTGGAAACACCTGCGGCGACGCCTTTCAATGAAGCCTTGACGATCGACCCTATCGAAGGCCTGACAGCGCTGATTTCCAGCCCGAACTACGCGGGCAAGCAGTGGGTTTATGAACAATACGACCAGCAGGTCATGGGCGATACATCCCGCACGCCAGGTGCAGGGTCCGGCATCGTCCGCGTGCACGGCACGCCAAAATCCATCGCCTTCACCTCTGACGTGACCCCGCGCTACGTCAAGGCCAACCCTGTTGAGGGCGGCAAACAAGCGGTGGCAGAAGCGTACCGGAACCTTACATCTGTGGGCGCGACGCCGCTTGCGACGACCGACAACATGAACTTCGGCAACCCTGAAAAGCCTGAAATCATGGGCCAATTCGTTGGGGCCATCAAAGGTATCGGCGAAGCGGTTTCCGCGCTCGACATGCCAATCGTGTCCGGCAACGTATCCCTTTACAACGAAACCGATGGCGCAGGTATTTTGCCAACGCCGACAATCGGCGCTGTTGGTTTGATCGCGACGCCTGATCTTGCGATCACGGGCACCATGCAGGACGGCGACGTTTTGGTGATGGTCGGCACAACATCGGGTCACCTTGGGCAATCTGCACTGTTAGCCGAAGCTTTTGGCCGCGTCGAAGGCGATGCACCGGCGGTCGATCTGGCGGAAGAAAAGCTGCACGGCGACTTCATTCGCGCCAACCACGCCAACATCCCGTGTTGCACAGACTTGTCCGACGGTGGGCTGGCGTTGGCAGCATTTGAATTGGCAGAAGCGGCGGGTGTCGGCATTGCTGTGACGCTTTCAGACACGGCAACGCTGTTCGGGGAAGACCAAGCGCGTTACCTGATTGCGTGTACACCGGCACAAGCAACCTCATTGGCGGCAGCGGCGAAAACAGCCGACATCCCGCTTACGCAGATCGGCACGGCGTCTGGAACAAACGTGACGTTTGGTACGGCATCCGCACCATTGGCCGCGTTGACCGTCACATTCCGCAGCGCTTTTGCCGCGGCAGTGGCGTAACGCCCCGTTTCTTTTGGTCATAAATATCTCCGCCGGAGGCACCTGCCCTTGCCGACCGGCGGAACACTTCATACGTTAGGCACAACAGCCCAAAAGGACGCACCATGATCACCGCCCACGACATCGAAACCCTGATCCGCGACAGCTTTCCTGAGGCCAAAATCACGGTGCAAGGCGACGACGGGGCGCATTTCGCGGCCGAAGTCATCGACGAAAGCTTTCGTGGCAAAAACCGTGTGCAACAACAACGGGCCGTTTACGCAGCGCTTAAAGGCAAAATGGACGGCAGCAACGGCGAACTCCACGCGCTTGCGTTGACCACGAAGGCCCCCGAATAGACCCCGCATTTCGCGAGAATTGATTGCAATTTCACGAAAATTCGCGGCCAGAAACCAAGGACGTTACTATGACAATCGCAGACCAAATCAAAGAAACCGTCACATCCAACGACGTTGTCCTTTTCATGAAGGGCACAAAATCCATGCCACAATGCGGGTTTTCGTCCCGCGTTGCGGGTGTTCTGAACTTCATGGGCGTTGATTTTGCCGATGTGAACGTGCTCGCCGATGAAGACATGCGTCAGGGCATCAAAGATTATTCCGAATGGCCGACCGTTCCACAGCTTTACGTCAAAGGTGAATTTGTTGGCGGCTGCGATATTGTCACCGAGATGACCCTGTCCGGCGAATTGGACACGTTGTTTGCTGAAAACGCTGTGACCTTTGACAAAGACGCTGCAGACAAAATTCGCGAAGCAAACGCCTAAGCACTGTTAAAGAACCAAACGGAAAGCCGCGCCTCCCGAGGTGCGGCTTTTTGTATTTGCGGTCGTGACATGTGTTAGGTGATGCGTAAACTGAACGTATTTAGCCCCAGATTTCCACGAGACATATTCCCATGAACAGCCCCCAGTTTCTATTCGTTGTCATTGCGGTCCTCATTGGGCAGCTTTTCTTTTTGCGTTGGCTTCTGACGCGGCGCAAAAGCAGCTCAACGCTTGACGCAATTGTCGCGGAAGAAGGGTGGGACCAACAAGATTTGCCTGCCAGCATCGGGAAAGGTGCTCAGATCATGTTGTCCGATCCGAAGGAAAGTTGGGCGCTGTATGTCACCTACGCCCGCAAACGCAGCGGCGATGCCGTGATCAACTGGCGTGATACCGTCACCAAAACCGGTGCCGTTGTCGTAGCCCCACCGCTTGCGCCCCATGTCGCTGATATCATGAATAAAACGCCAGACGGTATGGGTGCGTCAATGGTGACCGGCACCATGACCCAAGCCTTAAAACGTTTGGGCGATCTGCCCGAAGGCGTTGAATTGGACAGAAAAACCATCGGTGAAGCGCAAGGTATCTTGCTAACCAACGAGGCCAGCGTGGCCGTCGCGCAAGACATCTACACGTCCAAACCGCTTGCGACATTGCGCGACGCCCTGCCCCGCAGTGCGCAAACATCCGTTGTTTTAGACGGTGATGTATTGTCAGTACGTGCGGAAACGGCACCCGGTCAGCCCGGCCACCTGCGTGCGATGGTGGATGCTGGCATTGCGATGCGCAGCTTACTGACGAAGCCAGATTAACCCGCGCGCCGTTCGACCTCTGCAGCCAATGCTTCTGCCCGTGCCGCGATCTGCGCCATTGCGTCACTGACTTCGGCTGGGATTACTGGCACTTCGACACGTTCGGTCTGTGTGGGCCGGCCTTCCAGCGTATCAATCCGCGCTTGCAGCTGCGCCATTCGCGTTTCCGCTTCTTTGACCTTTTCTTCCAGTCCTGCGGTTTTGTCCGCCAACATCAGGCCCGACATCAGCAGCATCTTTGCTTCCGGCATCCGACCGATTTGCGCGGACATGTGGGATGCTTCTTCGTTCAGCATTGCTGCGGCCGACTGCAAGAAATGTTCTTCGCCTTCCTGACAAGCCACTTCAAACGTCCGCCCACCAATGGCAATCTCGACATGTGGCATATCAGGCCTCCTCGATCAGGGGTTTGAGTTCTTTCAGGATCGCATCAACTTCGGCTGATTCCGACGCGCGCTGCGCTGATAGCGCTTCGACTTCGGCCATCATTGCACGATTGATCAATTCTGGTTCGGCGACGCCTTCGCTAGCGGCGGCACGCAACTGTGCGTTCACTTCGCGCATATCCGCGCTGGAAGCCCGCAGACGTTGCAGTTCCGTATCCAATGCAGCCATCTGGTCACGCTGAGCGGAAACTCGCGTTTCAAGTTCTTTGATCTTCGTATCTTGACGGTCTTTCAGCGCTTTCACCCGCTCTTCGAGCTGGGCGTTGGCGAAGCGTTCTTCTTCCAATTGGGTTTCAAGCGCGCCTGCGTCTGCGGCGGATGCATCATCCGCCGGTGCCTGTTCGGCCATCGCCCCTAAACCGCGTTCAATCCGGTCCATTGCGACGGAAATCCGCTGCTCTAACTGCGTGACGTCTGTCATGCGTCGTCCTCTCGTACCATCAAACCCGCGAATCGCGGAACATTAAGCAAAGCCTAAGCCAACAACAGCGCACCCGCAAATGCGCAACATGATGGCGTAGTCCAACCATGCCAAACACTTATGTTGCGTGCTTGATCTTAGGCACCGCCCTGATATGACACCTCCAACGCCAAATTTAGCCCGATAGGACCTTTCCCTTGGATATTGCAGCCCTGCGTGAAGCAAACCCTGACCACTGGATGAAAGCAGCCGCCATTCGCGCGCTGACACTCGATGCAGTTGCCGCCGCGAACTCTGGCCACTCTGGCATGCCGATTGGCATGGCTGATGTTGCAACGGTTTTGTACCAAAACCACCTGAACTTTGACCCAAAAGCACCTGACTGGGCGGACCGTGACCGGTTCATCCTGTCTGCAGGTCACGGATCCATGTTGCTGTATTCTTTGATGTACCTGACTGGCTACGAAGACATCACGCTTCAGGAAATTAAGGATTTCCGTCAGTGGGGCGCAAAGACTGCTGGCCACCCTGAATACGGCCATGCACGCGGCATTGAGACCACAACAGGTCCATTGGGCCAAGGCATTGCCAATTCGGTCGGTTTCGCAATCGCCGAAGAAATCCAGCGTGCCACATGGGGCAAGAACATCGTCAACCACTTCACTTACGTGATTGCGGGCGATGGTTGCTTGATGGAAGGCGTATCTCAGGAAGCGCTGTCTCTTGCTGGTATGCAAGAACTGTCCCACCTGATCGTATTCTGGGACAACAACAACATCACCATCGATGGCACTGTTGATATTGCTGACAAAACCAACCAGCCACAGCGTTTTGCGGCGTCAGGTTGGCATGTTCTGGAAATTGACGGCCACGATCCAAAGGCGATTGATGCTGCGATTATCGAAGCGAAGAAAGATCCGCGTCCATCCATGATCGCCTGCAAGACCCACATCGCGCTGGGTCACGCCGCACAAGACACGTCCAAAGGCCACGGCGCTTTGACTGACGCGCAGCAGATGGCTGACGCGAAAGCCGCATACGGTTGGACAACCGGCCCGTTTGAAGTCCCTGCGGACATCAAAAAAGGCTGGGAAGACATGGCGACACGCGGTCAAGCGGCGCACGCCGACTGGCAAGCCCGCTTCGACAAACTGTCCGGCACAAAGCAGGCGGAATTCAAACGTCAGTACGCTGGTGAAGCGCCAGCCAAGCTGTCCGCTGTGATCCGTGCGTTCAAAAAGCAGACGACCGAAGGTGCGCCAAAGATGGCAACTCGGAAGTCGTCCGAGAAGACATTGGAAGTGATCAACGCGATCATGCCGGAAACCATTGGTGGTTCTGCTGACCTCACAGGGTCTAACAACACCAAAACAGCCGACATGGGCGTTTTCCACCCGACTAACCGCAAAGGCCGTTACGTTTACTACGGTGTGCGTGAACACGGCATGGCGGCCGCGATGAACGGCATGGCGCTGCACGGCGGTGCCAAGCCATATGGCGGTACGTTCATGTGCTTCACCGACTACGCGCGTGGGTCCATGCGTCTGTCTGCCCTGATGGGCGTGCCAGTCACATACGTCATGACGCACGATTCCATCGGTCTGGGCGAAGATGGTCCTACCCACCAGCCGGTTGAGCACCTCGCGATGATGCGTGCGACGCCAAACACCAACGTTTTCCGTCCTGCGGATACGGTGGAAACGGCTGAGGCGTGGGAAATGGCGCTGACATCACAAAGCACACCACACGTGCTGTGCCTGTCCCGTCAGAACCTGCCAACAGTCCGCACGAGCCACAAGACAAAGAACCTGTCTGCGCAGGGCGGCTACGTTCTGGCAGAGGCTGAGAACAAGCGCAAAGCCATCATCATGGCGTCCGGGTCTGAAGTCGAAGTGGCATTGGCCGCAAAAGACCTGCTCGAAGCTGAAGGCATCGGCGCACGCGTCGTGTCCATGCCGTGTATGGAACTGTTTGCGCAACAAGACGAAAGCTACCGCAAGCGCGTACTACCAGCGGGTCCGGTTCGGGTCGCCGTTGAAGCTGGCGTACAGCAAGGCTGGGATCAATGGTTGCTTGGCGAACGTGGTAACCACAAGAAAGCCGCATTTGTTGGTATGACTGGCTTCGGAGCCTCTGCACCTGCTGAAACTTTGTTCGAAAAGTTCGGCATCACGGCAGCGGACGTTGCCAAGGCGGTCAAAGACCTGCTTTAAATCTTTATATACAGGCGGGCAGGACATCCCTGCCCGTCTGTCCCCACAGATAGTTAAGGTCACTTTATGCATCGTTTGACAATCGCGCTTCTTGCACTTGTGACCGTCAGTGCATGTGCGGCCCCAATCGAAACGATCAGCAAACGACCAGCTATCATCCCCAAAGCAATTCAGCCGCAACCGACGTCTTTTGCGCCACCGCCTGCGGAACAGGCCAGCATTGATGATTTTGCGCGGTCCTTCCTGAACAGCATCCAGACCCAATCAATCCGAGAACGTCGCGAATTCTGCGGCTTTTTCTTCCGTGATAGCGCAGGTCAATTACAGGCGACTGCACCACGGCGCGGCACCTTTGCGAGCTGCAACATGCCAGTGCCACAACGGCGCGACAACATAGTCGCATCCTACCACACGCACGGCGCTTATGGTCCACAGTACGATAACGAAGTGCCGTCAACGACTGATCTGTTGTCTGATTTCCAACTTGGCGTCGATGGTTACGTCTCGACACCGGGTGGCCGGGTTTGGCGGGTCTCAAACGCCAATCGCGATGCGTCTCAGGTCTGCGGCCTTGGATGTGTGATCCGCGATCCGGGCTTTGTGCCCCGCAACGAAAACCAGGTCCGCCAACGGTATACGGTTGCGACCCTGACCCAACGCAGCGGCGTTTAACCAATCCGCACGATTCGCGGCGCGCCGCGTTACGATAGCGCAATCCGTTAGCGTTAACGTCCCTACATCGCCAATGATAGCGCCAACCGTTACCGTTAACATGCTGATTTATCACGACTTTGATCTTTGTGAACATCTGCATACAAGTTATAGCAGACCCAACTTTTGGAAAGGTTTGGGTCATGACTGTCACGATTGGTATCAACGGATTTGGGCGCATCGGGCGCTGTACTTTGGCACACATCACAGAGGCCGCACGCAACGACGTTCAGGTCGTCCGCATCAATGCGACTGGCCCGATTGAGACAAATGCCCACCTTTTGAAATATGACAGCGTGCATGGCCGTTTTGGCAGCCCAGTCAAAGTCAAAGATCAAACAATTGATCTGGGCCGCGGCCCTATTGATGTGATGTCGTCCTACGATCCGGAAACCCTTGATTGGTCCGGTTGCGATGTCGTTCTGGAATGCACCGGCAAATTCAACGACGGACAGAAGGCAGACGTTCACCTGCGTCAAGGCGCAAAGAAGGTCCTGATTTCTGCCCCTGCCAAAAACGTCGAACGCACCGTCGTCTACGGTGTGAACCACCGCCAATTGCTTGCCAATGATCGCATGGTGTCGAACGGATCCTGCACCACGAACTGCCTTGCCCCACTTGCCAAAGTACTGAACGACGAAATCGGGATCGAACGCGGTATCATGACCACGATCCACAGCTACACAGGCGATCAGCCAACACTGGACCGCCGCCATTCAGACCTATACCGCGCCCGCGCTGCCGCCATGGCGATGATCCCCACGTCCACGGGTGCCGCCAAGGCCCTGAGCGAAGTCTTGCCCGAACTCGAAGGCAAACTCGACGGCACGGCCATGCGGGTTCCTACCCCGAACGTATCGGCGGTTGATCTGACGTTTGAAGCGGGCAAATCCGTCAGCGTCGAAGACGTTAACGCGATTATGGCTGAAGCGGCTGGTGGTTATATGGGCATGGTCATGTCTTATGACGACGAAGCCAAAGTCAGCATCGACTTTAACCATACCACACAAAGCTGCATCTTCGCGCCAGATCAGACCAAAGTCGTGGGCGGCAAGACCGTGCGCGTGCTGGCGTGGTACGATAACGAATGGGGTTTTTCGGCACGGATGGCCGATGTCGCGGCTGCCATGGGCCGGATGCACTAAACCACAGTTTGGCATTTTCGAAAAAATTGCCTTTAATGCGCCGTAGTTACATGAAATGGCGCATCCAAATTATTTTGGATGTGACCATGCGCTATTTTGCTATTCTTTCTGTTCTTGCCATTTCCGCTTGTTCTTCGGAGACCAGCACCTTTGAAATTAACGGTGAATCCGTCACCCGTGCTGAATTCGAAGAATATACGCGCGGTTCGCAAACACCCACTGCAGTCGACAGCGTCGCAGACAGCGGGAATGATCTGAGCAATCTTGATCCGGCCTTTGGCGATCTTGCTGACCAGCTCGCGATCCTCGAGGACGCATCGATTGGAAGCCGCAGCAATTCCACCTTCAACGCCGTGCCCACATCCGGTTCTGGCACATTCGAAGGTATCATTCTCGCGACAACCACAGGCGCCCCTGCCGTGAATTATACCGCTAGCTCGGAAACCACGATTTCTGTCGATTTCTTGGAAAACACCCTGACGGCCGATAACGGGCAATTTGTTCTGCTGGATGGCAATCTTGACCCGGTTGAAACACTGGACGGCGATTTGCGCGTCAGCAACGGCTCCATTAGGGGGAATCGCCAGAATTCTGTCGAAATGACCGCCAGCGGGACATTGACCGGCGACACAACCACCATGATCGTGAATGGTGATCTTGAAGGCAGCTTTAAAGGATCACCGATCCTTGGCATCACCGCCGGAACAGGCAATGCCACGGGGATCGTGAACGGTGTCGGTGCCCCAACGACCGTGATTGCAATCGAAGCCCTATCCACAAATTAAGATCATGAGGGTAAGGTCACACGCATGACCAATCAAATTGCCATCGGGCTTGCGATCTTTATCGTCGGTTTCTTTCTACTGGATCATTTTGTATTCCATTTGGATGCTATGACTGTTGTTCTGCGCAAGATCGTGGGTGCTGTGAAATTCATGGCGTTTTGGCGTTAAGCAGACTGCCCGCAGAAACCGAGCCCCATCTTATCTGGCAAAAGCGGCGCACCCACATGTGGTAAGCCAAACGGCCGTCATCAGAGGTCATAAATCCGCGCGCCCTGTGATTTTAGGCCTGCAGGCCATCACGAAACCTAATCTGCGGTTGACCTTTCGACATAAATCGCAATGTTAGCGCCAACAGCGGGCATGCCCGCATTCACATCTTTGGAGAACCTCCCCATGGCAGTCAAAGTAGCGATTAACGGTTTCGGACGTATCGGACGGAACGTATTGCGGGCCATCATTGAATCCGGTCGCACAGACATCGAAGTTATTGCAATCAACGACCTTGGTCCTGTTGAAACAAACGCACACCTGCTGCGGTTCGATTCTGTGCATGGCAAGTTCCCTGCAACTGTGACCACCACAGAAGACTCTATCGATGTGGGCCGCGGCCCGATGAAAGTCACAGCGATCCGCAACCCAGCGGACCTGCCATGGTCTGACGTCGACGTGGTTCTGGAATGCACAGGTATCTTCACATCCAAAGAAGCCTGCCAAGCACACCTTGATAACGGGTCCAAGCGCGTGCTGATTTCTGCACCAGGTAAAGACGCAGACAAAACTATTGTGTTCGGCGTGAACGATGGCGCATTGACTGCAGACGACATCGTTGTGTCTAACGCATCTTGCACAACAAACTGCCTGTCCCCTGTTGCCAAGGTTCTGAACGACGCTGTCGGGATCACCAAAGGTTTCATGACGACGATCCACAGCTACACCGGCGACCAGCCGACGTTGGACACCATGCACAAGGACCTGTACCGCGCACGCGCCGCAGCCCTGTCCATGATCCCGACATCCACTGGCGCAGCGAAAGCGGTTGGTCTGGTTCTGCCAGAATTGAACGGCATCCTTGACGGTGTTGCGATCCGCGTTCCAACACCAAACGTGTCTGTTGTTGACCTGACATTTGAAGCGTCCCGCGCGACAACCGTTGAAGAAGTCAACAACGCGATCATCGCAGCTGCAGACGCTGGACCGCTGAAAGGCATTCTGGGTTACACGGACCTGCCAAATGTCAGCACCGACTTTAACCACGACCCACGGTCTTCCATCTTCCACCTCGACCAAACTAAGGTTCTGGACGGCAACATGGTGCGTATCCTGACGTGGTACGACAACGAATGGGGCTTCTCCAACCGGATGAGCGATACAGCCGTTGCGATGGGCAAATTTCTGTAAGGCCTAAGCCTTCAGCACAAATGAAAGGGCCGTCCTGTTATCAGGGCGGCCCTTATATTTTGTGACGCAAGCCATGCGTTTTGCGCAATTCGGTTATCGCTAACGGTCAGTTGTGCTGCAGCGCAGCACGACCCATATTGAGGGCAGGCAGGAGAAAAGCCTGACGTTACAAAGCGATAATCTGAAGGAGAACGCTATGACTGTACTGAACTTCGTCCGCGACACACTTCAAAAACGCGCGACATATGCAAAGACCAAATACGAGTTGGAAAGCATGTCTGCCCAAACAGCGATGGACCTTGGTCTGTTCCGCGAAGACGCCGCGAAGATCGCAAGCAAAGCGATCTACGGGTAAACCTGCGGGCCCACATGGCCTTGAATGAACACCAGCCGCGCCTTACGAGGGGCGGCTTTCGTGTTTCTATTGTGCGTGGGACTGGGACGTCTGTACGATTGCCGAATACTTCGGCAATCTTGCGCGGACTTAAGCGTATGAGACGGTTTTCATTGGCATTGGACGACGGCGCTCTGTGCTTCTGTCATTGAAAGCGACGACGTTGTTGATGCGTTTCTGCAGAAGCAGTGGACGAACGCTTCTAAAAGTTGCAGTCTTAGCGGCGGCGCGTGCTGTGCCTTCAGCCCGGGACTTTGCGAGTGCCTCTAGTGCGATAATACGGCCTGCGCGAGCTTTCATTGCGAGTAGCATGTTATTTCCTCCAGTTTCGTTGTTGCATTAACCATGGAGCAATTTGTGACGCCACGTCAGACCAAAATCTGTATAGTTTTGTCTGCAATGGTGCAGGAAATATCCAAAAGGTTAGTTCTGCACTGATCAAATCGGTATTTGTCGATCATTTTACGCCAAAAATAACGAAACCAGACGCATACAACGGCGTCGGGATCCCAGAATTCTAATGATTATTCGCACCATCAACCCGCTGACGGGCCAATTGTGTGGGCGTTAGTCCAGGAAATTGGTGCATTCAATCAAGATTCGTACTTGAACAAGATATGGAAGCGGTTGGGTCAACCGCAGACATTAACTAACCAAATTACACGCCTTCCCTGTCAGGAAAGCTTACTTGCCCAGTTTTGCCAGCAATTGATCATTGACGGCAGGCGGTACAAACTTGGTCACATCCCCGTCAAGACGTGCGATTTCTTTGACCAGTTTGGACGCAATCGCTTGGTTCTTGGCATCCGCCATCAAGAACACCGTTTCGATTGAATTATCCATGGCGCGGTTCATGCCGACCATCTGATATTCGTATTCAAAATCAGCCACCGCCCGCAAACCGCGCACGATGACCGACGCGCCCACATCGCGGGCGCAATCGATCAACAGGTTTTCAAACGGATGCACCACGATTTCGCAGCCCACATTTTGACCAAGCGGGACACATTCCGCTTCGACCATCGCCACGCGTTCTTCCAGCGTAAAAAGCGGGCCTTTATCGCGGTTGATTGCAACGCCGATGACCAAGCGATCAACAAGCGTACACGCCCTGCGGATAATGTCGGTATGGCCATGAGTGACCGGATCAAACGTGCCGGGATAGAGACCAGTGCGCATGGCGAAACCTTTCGTAAGTCTTGGCCGCACGCAACATTATTGCGCGGTGGATTGCAACCGAAAAACACAGATCAAACGATTGGTCTACTAGTGACCCATGATCATGCCCTGCAGCGCGTCCTTCTCCATCGACAGTTCCGCAAGACGCGCTTTGACAACGTCACCGATCGAGATCAACCCGATCATCTTGTTGCCATCCATGACAGGCATGTGCCGGAACCGTCCTTCGGTCATCTTGCCAAGAACGAAATCGGCTTGGTCCGTTGGTGAACATGTGACGATCTTGGCGGTCATCAATTCACTGACGTTTTCCGTCAAACAGTCGGTTCCGTTTGCGCCCAAAGCGCGCACGATGTCGCGTTCTGACAAGATACCATCGAGGGCTGCACCATCAGATGACACAACCAGCGTACCAATCTTCTTTTGAGACAGAACTTTGGCAGCATCACCGACGGTCACATCAGGTTTCACCGATATCACGCCGCCTTCCGGCTTTGTTTCCAATATCTTACTGACCAACATGATTTCGCCCTCCGCTTGTATTCCGTAAGTTTAGCGTCGCGCACATGCGGCTATCCTGTCAAGTCTACAGCCGCCTCTAGGCGGGTTACTTCGGCTGACATGCCCGCACTCAGCGCTTCTGCAAAGCGCGACAGGCGCTCTGATTGGCGGTCGGATCGGTGGCGGACCAGATACAACGTACGGCGCAAACTGACCTGATCCGTCAGGACCCGCCGCAGTTCGGGGGCCGCATGAAGCGCAAAATCGTGGACGAAACCGACACCACCGTGGCGCAACATCTGTACTTGGACCGCAACGGAATTCGACGCCATCGCCACAGACCGCGTGCCTATTTCACCTAAGTAGTCCAATTCTTTGTCGAAAATCATATCCGGAATGTACCCAACGATCCGCCGTCCCGTCAGATCGGACAATTCCGTAATCTGCGGTGCGTCCGCCCGCTGGGCCAGATGCAGTTTGTAATCGGTGATCGGTTCAACCGTCAGACGCTGTGCGGCAGGCGGACTGACCGTGACGGCCATATCAGCTTCGCGTTGCGATAGGTTCACGACGCGCGGCAAGGCGAGTATCTGCACCTCTAGACCGGGGTTCTCCGCCTGTATCTTGGCGACGACCTGCGGCAGCACGTAATTCGCAACGCCATCAGGCGACCCGATCCTGATCTGCCCTGTCAGGCCGCGCGTCCCGCCCTGCCCTTCATCCAGCGCTAAAGCTAACGCTTCTTCTGCTTCCGTGGCTCTATCGCGCATCCGCTGCCCAAGGTCAGTCAGCGCATAACCTTGCGGCGATTTCACAAACAAGGGTGCGCCCACAGCCAATTCCAATCGCGCGACACGCCGACCAACGGTTGCCGGATCCATCTTTAAGATAGGCGCTGCACCTGACAGGCCCGCCGCCCGCGCGACCGCCAAGAATACCCTTAGATCATCCCAGTTCTGCACCATGCATCCTTACATTTTTGCAAAATGATTTTGGCATATTGGCGCCTTTACATGCATTTCCGCAAGGCTAGACTGCAAGAAATCAGGAGGAGATTTCCATGCAAGAATTGACCCACTACATCGGCGGCGAACATGTCAAAGGTACGTCCGGCCGTTTCGCTGACGTTTTCAACCCGGCCACAGGCGAAGTTCAGGCCAAAGTGCCGCTGGCTAGCCCTGAAGAGCTGGCGCGCGCAGTTGAAGTCGCCCAAGCGGCACAGCCTGCGTGGGCTGCCACGAACCCGCAGCGTCGCGCACGTGTGATGATGAAATTCGTGTCCCTTCTGAACGACAACATGGACAAACTGGCCGAAGCCCTGTCCCGCGAGCACGGCAAGACATTGCCAGACGCCGCAGGCGACGTGCAGCGCGGCCTTGAGGTTGTTGAATACTGCATCGGTGCTCCTGAAATGCTGAAAGGTGATTACACCGACAGCGCGGGTCCTGGCATTGATATGTATTCCATGAAACAGCCGCTTGGCGTGACGGCTGGCATTACGCCGTTCAACTTCCCTGCGATGATCCCACTTTGGATGTGTGCGCCTGCGATCGTGTGCGGCAACGCCTTTATCCTTAAACCATCCGAGCGTGATCCATCCGTGCCATTGATGCTGGCTGAACTGCTTGAAGAAGCTGGTCTTCCAAAAGGTATCATGCAGGTCGTGAACGGTGACAAAGAAGCCGTTGACGCCATCCTTGATCACGATGTGATCCAGTCGATCGGCTTTGTCGGCTCCACCCCGATTGCGGAATACATCTACGGTCGTGGCTGTTCCAACGGCAAACGCGTGCAGTGTTTCGGTGGTGCGAAAAACCACATGATCATCATGCCGGATGCGGACATGGACCAAGCTGCTGATGCGCTTATCGGTGCGGGCTACGGTGCGGCTGGTGAGCGCTGTATGGCGATTTCGGTTGCAGTCCCAGTGGGCGAAGAAACGGCCGACCGTCTGGTTGAAAAGCTGGTCCCACGGATCGAAAAACTGAAAGTCGGCCCATACACAGCAGGCACTGACGTGGACTACGGTCCTGTTGTGACTGCTGCGGCCAAAGCCAACATCCTTGGATTGGTCGAATCCGGTGTGGCACAAGGCGCAGAGCTGGTCGTGGATGGCCGGAACTTTAATCTGCAAGGCTACGAAGACGGGTTCTTTGTTGGGCCACATCTGTTTGACCGCGTCACGACAGACATGGACATCTATAAGAAGGAAATCTTTGGTCCGGTTCTGTCATGCGTGCGCGCACAGACCTACGAAGAAGCCATCGGCATGGCCATTGACCACGAATACGGCAACGGCACCGCGATCTTTACGCGGGACGGCGACACGGCCCGCGACTTTGCCAACCGGATCAACATCGGGATGGTTGGGATCAACGTGCCAATCCCCGTGCCACTGGCCTACCACACGTTCGGTGGCTGGAAGAAATCCGTCTTTGGTGATCTGAACCAGCATGGACCAGACGCGTTCAAGTTCTACACACGCACCAAGACCGTCACATCGCGCTGGCCGTCGGGCATCAAAGAAGGTGGCGAATTCTCTATTCCTGTCATGGAATAAGTCCGCGAAAATTTTTCTTTATCTTTTGTGAAACTTTTAGGGCAGCCTTTCCGTGGCTGCCCTTATACGTTCAATAGAGGATATAACTTATGACACTTTTTACACGCCGTAATGTACTTCGTCTTGCTGCGACCGCCGCTGCCGTTCCTGTGGCTGCAAAGATGGCACAAGCTGCGACAAACCACGTTGTCACAATCAAAAACATGGCCTTTTCGCCAGCGAACCTGACGATCAAAGCGGGCGACACCGTGACGTGGGTTAACGAAGATCGCGCAGCCCACAGCGCATGGGAATCCGCGAATAACGCCTTTGACACGGGGCTGCTGTCCACAGGTCAATCCGCCGCGCTGACCTTTGGTGCTGCCGGATCGTTCAACTACCGCTGCCGTCCACACGGCAACATGCGTGGATCAATTACGATCACGAACTAGTCTTCAACGCAAAAATTTTCGCTCCGCGCGTTTTCATTTTGACAACGCGCGGGCTTCGCGTCACTTTAGGTATTGAACACTTGTTCAATTCTGGGAGGGATGCACATGGACTTTGCTTTAACCGAAGAACAAACCGCTATTTTTGACATGGCGCAGGCCTTTGGCGCAGAGCATATCGCGCCTTTTGCCCGCCAGTGGGAAGCAGACGGCACGATCCCCAAAGAGCTATGGACCGCAATCGCAGAGCTTGGCTTTGGCGGTTTGTACGTGTCCGAGGACAGCGGCGGTTCGGGTCTGTCGCGCTTGGATGCCACGTTGGTTTTCGAAGCACTTTCACAATCCTGCGCCTCTGTCGCCGCGTTCCTGTCCATTCACAACATGTGCGCACGGATGATCGACAACTTCGGATCAGACGCGATGAAGGCAGACCTGCTGCCACGCGCTATGACGATGGAGACCGTCCTGTCCTACTGTCTTACCGAACCCGGATCAGGGTCCGACGCGGCAGCGCTGAAAACGAAAGCCGTTGAAACCGGCAATGGCTACGCCCTGACGGGGACCAAGGCATTCATATCAGGCGGTGGTTATTCGGATGGCTACATCGTGATGGCCCGTACCGGCGATGATGGTCCGAAAGGCATCAGCGCGTTCTATGTGCCGGAGGGCGCTGAGGGGCTTTCGTTTGGCGGTCTCGAAGACAAAATGGGCTGGCGGTCACAGCCGACCCGCCAAGTCCAGTTGGACAATTGCAACATTACCAAGGGTGATCTGCTTGGCGAAACCGGAAAAGGTTTCACATATGCGATGATGGGCTTGGATGGCGGACGGTTGAACATTGCCGCCTGTTCATTGGGTGCTGCGCAATCCGCGCTTGACCAAACGGTCACCTATATGGGCGAGCGCAAGGCATTCGGCAAATCCATCGACCAGTTCCAAGGGCTACAATTCCGGCTTGCGGATATGGAAATCGAGATGCAAGCCGCCCGCGTTTTCCTGCGCCAAGCTGCGTGGAAGTTGGACAACAAAACGCCGGATGCGTCAGCGTTTTGTGCAATGGCGAAAAAGCACGTCACCGAAGTTGGCAGCCGCGTCGCGGACCAATGCCTGCAACTGCACGGCGGCTATGGCTATTTGGCCGACTATGGCATCGAGAAAACCGTGCGTGACCTGCGCGTTCATCAAATTCTGGAAGGCACAAACGAGATCATGCGCGTGCTGACCGCTCGTCATGTGCTAACGAAATGAGCGATCTGATTGTTCGCAAAGATGGCGTTGCAGGACGGATCACACTGAACCGTCCCAAGGCACTGAATGCACTGACTTGGGACATGGTGTTGGGGATCGAAGCGGCTTTGGACGCGTGGCGCGATGACGATGCCATACAGATCGTCGTCATCGACGCTGCAGGCGACAAAGCCTTTTGTTCCGGCGGTGATATCGCCGAGATGTACGCCACTGGTAAGGCTGGCGACTTCTCCTACGGACAACGGTTTTGGCGCGATGAATACCGGCTGAACCGCAAGATTTTCCATTATGCCAAACCTGTTGTTAGCTTCCTTCAAGGCTTCACGATGGGTGGTGGCGTTGGCGTTGGATGCCACGGTTCACACCGCATCGTCGGAGAGACATCGCAGGTCGCGATGCCCGAAGTCACAATCGGACTTGTACCTGATGTCGGCGGGTCGTTGATCCTTTCCACAGCACCCGGACATGTCGGCGAATACCTTGGGCTGACAGGGACCCGCATGGATGCAACAGATGCGATTTATGCAGGTTTTGCGGATGTCTATGTGCCGGAGGTCGAATGGGATGTTCTAAAAGTACAACTCTGCGAGACAGGTGATGTGGCAAAAATAGCTGACATTGCGCAGGGTTTGCCAAGTGGCCCGTTACAAAAAGCGCAGCCCATTATCGACGGTGTGTTTGGCCAAGACGATGTCTTTGCCGCCGCATCATCCAGCACGGATGACGTCATTCTGTCCGCTGCGAAGAAAATGCACCGAAATGCGCCGCTCGCGTTGCAGGTCACGCTTCGGATGATCCGCGCGGTTCGTGACGCACCAACCATCGAGACAGCATTGGACCACGAATTTCGCTATACGTTCCGGTCCGCGCAATACGGTGATTTTATCGAAGGTATCCGGGCCGCGATCATTGATCGCGACAGGGCGCCTGTTTGGCAACATAGTAACGTCACCAGCGTACCGGCAGCGGATATCGCACGCATGACAGCCCCCTTGGGCGACAACGCATTGATCTGGGAGGATTAAAGAATGAAAATCGGATTTATCGGACTAGGCAATATGGGCGCGCCAATGGCCGCAAACCTCGCCTCAGCTGGCCACGATGTGGTGGGTTTCGACACAATGGCGAAGCCGGACGGTTTGACCATGGCAGTCACTGCTGCGGCTGCTGTCGAAGGTGCAGATGTGGTGATAACGATGCTGCCCAACGGTGATATTCTGCGTGCCGTGGCCGCAGATATTCATCCGGCGATGAAGGCAGGTGCCGTGCATCTGGATTGTTCAACTGTCGACGTCGCCAGCGCGCGTGCTGTCGCTGAAATGGCCGAAACCGCTGGCCTAACCGCAGTCGACGCGCCAGTGTCTGGCGGGATTGGCGGCGCTGCTGGCGGGACGTTGACGTTTATGGCGGGCGGAACCGAAGCGGGTTTTGCGACCGTGTCGCCGTTGTTCGATATCATGGGTCAGAAAGCCGTGCATTGCGGCCCTGCGGGCAACGGTCAGGCCGCGAAAATCTGCAACAACATGATCCTCGGCGTCACGATGATCGCAACCTGTGAAGCCTTTGTGCTGGCTGATAAACTTGGCCTTGATCGGCAAGCGATGTTCGACGTCGTCAGCACATCGTCCGGCTATTCATGGAGCATGAACGCCTACTGCCCTGCCCCCGGTGTTGGCCCTCAAAGCCCTGCTGACAACGATTACACACCGGGTTTTGCTGCCGATTTGATGCTGAAAGATTTGCGTTTGTCGCAGATGGCCGCCGAAGCCGCAGACGCGGATACGCCGATGGGGGAAGCCGCAATGGCGCTGTATCAGCGGTTTGTTGAAGACGAAGACGGCGCTGGTCGCGACTTTTCCGCGATGCTGCCGCGTTTTGCTGACCGCGGGCGTAACGCGGGTTAACTTTGGTCTAAGCGGCGCGCCCTACTCTGTTTCGGGCAGCACCGCGACGATTTCTAATGTGTGGGGAACGCTGATGACAGCCTTCGACTGCGCATCAACTGTGCCCAATGCGCAGTCCAACGCGGATGCGTCGATAGTTGCGCCAATGATCGCCTCAGCTTCTAGCGTTTCGCAAGCGCCGTTGATCTGGAGTGTACCGTTCTCGGTCGCGTAAAGGCTTGTTTCCGTGTAGTTAAATCCGCCTAGGGTGACGGTCCCGCCTTCCAATGCCTCGGCACGGATCCGGTCGCCACTGAAGGTTCCCGCGTTGATCTGGGAGTCGTCATACGCCTTGAGCGCGCGCACATCCGGCAGCGTGACGTTCAACACGAGATCGTCCTGACGCCCGTACGGAAAAATGAACCAGCGCGTATGCCGGTTCACGGCCAACCACGGCCCGAATTTGCGAAGGTGAAACTGTTCCACATCGCCCGAAACCGCACTGCCTGTGATACTGATTTCATCGCCTTGCGTCACATTCACCGTAATCCCGTTACGGACTTCGATGTTTGTGATCCCTTTGAAATCGAACGTTTTTTCCTGCGCATGAAGCGGTGTCGCGACAGCAATGGCAAGGGCTGCATATTTGATCATTCGTCGTGTCCTATTCGGCGGCCACCGTTTTCGGTTTCGGCGCCAACATGTCCTTGAGGTAGCGACCCGTATGGCTTTCTTCGACTTTCGCGACCTTCTCTGGCGTTCCTTTTGCCACAATCCGACCGCCGCCGTCACCGCCTTCTGGCCCAATGTCGATGATGTGATCAGCTGTTTTCACCACATCGAGGTTATGTTCGATCACAACCACAGAGTTACCTTGATCGACAAGTTCGTGCAGCACTTCAAGCAGCTTACGCACGTCTTCGAAATGCAGACCCGTTGTCGGTTCGTCTAAGATATAGAGCGTGCGGCCCGTTGATCGCCGCGCCAGTTCTTTTGACAGCTTAACGCGCTGCGCCTCACCACCAGATAGCGTCGTCGCCTGTTGGCCTACCTTGATATAGCCAAGACCGACCCGCATCAACGCATCCATCTTTTCGCGAATGGATGGGACGGCCGTAAAGAAGGTTTGCGCATCTTCTACAGTCATATCAAGCACATCTGCGATGCTTTTGCCCTTGAATTTGATTTCGAGCGTTTCACGGTTGTAGCGCGCGCCTTTGCAGGTTTCGCATTCCACATAGACGTCGGGCAAGAAGTGCATTTCGATCTTGATGACACCGTCGCCTTGGCAGGCTTCACAGCGCCCGCCTTTGACGTTGAAGGAAAAACGGCCCGGTTTGTAGCCCCGTGCTTTCGATTCAGGTAGGCCAGCGAACCAGTCGCGGATCGGCGTGAAAGCACCCGTGTAAGTTGCAGGGTTGGACCGTGGGGTCCGACCAATCGGGCGCTGGTCGATGTCAATCACCTTATCAAGATGTTCGAACCCTTTGATCGTCTCACAAGGTGCCGGTGCTTTGCGCGCGCCGTTCAGTTTTTGCGCGGCGTTCTTAAACAGCGTTTCGATCGTCAGCGTCGATTTCCCACCGCCGGACACGCCAGTCACGCAGACGAATTGTCCCAAGGGGAAGTCTGCCGTGACGTTTTGCAGGTTGTTACCGGTTGCCTTCACGACGGTCAGCTTCTTGCCGTTGCCTTTACGACGTTTCTTCGGCACTGCGATTTCACGAGCACCGGTCAGGTATTGACCCGTAATAGATTTCGGGTCCGCCATGATGTCGGCTGGCACGCCTTCGGACACAACCTGCCCTCCATGCACACCCGCCCCAGGGCCGATGTCGAAAACGTAATCAGCTTCACGGATCGCTTCTTCATCGTGTTCGACGACGATCACGGTATTGCCTTGATCACGCAGGTTTTTCAGTGTTGTCAGCAAGCGGTCATTGTCGCGTTGGTGTAGACCGATGGACGGTTCATCAAGCACGTAAAGCACGCCTGTCAGACCCGATCCGATTTGCGATGCTAGTCTGATCCGTTGGCTTTCCCCGCCCGACAACGTGCCGGAATTGCGCGACAGCGACAGGTAATCAAGGCCGACGTTGTTCAAGAACCCAAGCCGTTCGCGGATTTCTTTCAGGATCGCCTTTGCGATTTCGTTCTTTTGCGCAGTCAGCTTTTCTGGGACCGATTGGCACCAATCGTACGCTTCTTTGATCGACAATTGCACGACTTTACCGACGTGTTCGTCGCCGATGCGCACGGCCAATGCTTCTTCGCGCAGACGGTATCCGCCGCATGTACCGCAGGGTCTATTGTTTTGATATTGTTCGAATTCTTCACGAATCCAGTTACTGTCTGTCTCGCGATAGCGGCGCTGCATGTTCGGGATCACCCCTTCAAACACGCGCTTGACGCTGTAAACCCGTCCGCCTTCATCGTAGCGGAACTGGATTTCTTCTTTGCCTGATCCGCGCAGGAAAACCTCTTGGACCTTTGGATCCAAGTCTTTCCAGCGTGCGTTTTTGTTGAAACCGTAATGCTTTGCTAAGGATTCGATGGTTTGTAGGAAATACGGGCTTTTGCCTTTGCGCCACGGGGCCAAAGCGCCGTCTGCAATTTTCAACGTGACGTCTGGGACTACTAGTCCTTCGTCGAAGAACAATTCGACACCCAAACCGTCACAGGATGGGCATGCGCCAAAAGGTGCGTTGAATGAAAACAGCCGTGGTTCAATTTCGGGGATCGTGAAACCAGACACAGGACAGGCGAAGTTTTCAGAGAATGTGAACCGTTCCGCGTCGCCTTCGGATGGTGCCGTTTCCAGTACAGTAATGCCGTCGGCCAAGTCCAAAGCAGTGCGGAACGAATCCGCCAGCCGTGTTTCCAAACCTTCGCGCACAACGATCCGGTCAACGACCACGTCGATGTCATGGCGGAATTTCTTGTCGAGGGTTGGTGGTTCGTCGAGTTCGTAAAATTCGCCGTCGACTTTAACCCGCTGGAAACCCTGCTTGCGTAATTCGAGGAATTCTTTGCGGTATTCGCCTTTGCGGTCCCGAATGATTGGTGCCAACAAATAGCCACGCGTGCCTTCCGGCAGCGCCATGACGCGGTCGACCATGTCCTGCACTTGCTGCGCTTCAATCGGCAGGCCGGTCGCAGGGGAATACGGCGTCCCTGCCCGTGCGTACAACAGGCGCAGGTAGTCGTAAATTTCCGTAATTGTCCCGACGGTCGAACGCGGGTTTTTCGAAGTCGTTTTCTGTTCAATCGAAATCGCAGGCGACAGGCCAGAGATGTGATCGACGTCTGGTTTCTCCATCATATCAAGGAATTGGCGGGCGTAAGCCGACAGCGATTCAACGTAACGACGCTGCCCTTCGGCATAGATCGTATCGAAGGCCAGAGATGATTTACCAGAGCCGGAAAGCCCAGTGATCACCACCAGCTGATCGCGTGGAATGTCCACGTCGATGCTTTTGAGATTGTGTTCGCGTGCGCCGCGTACTTCAATATTCTTTAGCTCAGCCATCTCGGCACGCCCCCAATTATGGCACCCTAAGGTCCGCAGCCCTACTACATAGTCACGTTGATCGTTTTCGCCAGCCCACATTTAGAACATTTGTGGAACATTAGGAAGAAAATAACGCACCCTTCTCAAAACTTAACAGGGTCAGGGTTTCCCGACCGAGGCGATTCAACACTGGAAACGACTCGCTTCGCTGTGTTTGGATAGAAGTAACCAATTTTAGGAGACAAACGATGCGCATTTTCGCACCTCTCGCCTGTGGTTTGCTGCTGACAGGCACCGCTATGGCCCAAGACAACCCGAATACCATTCTTGTGATGGACGGCTCCGGTTCGATGTGGGGCCAGATTGACGGCACCGCTAAGATCACAATTGCCCAAGACGTTGTTGCAGAATTAATCGGCACGATTCCGTCGGGTCAGGGCCTTGGTCTGACCGTCTATGGCCACCGCGCTCGCGGCGATTGCACTGACATTGAAACAGTCGTCGCCCCTGCGGCTGGCACCGGTCCAGCGATTGTGGACGCCGTGCGCGGGATCAAACCGCTGGGCAAAACGCCCATGACCGACGCGATTATCGCCGCAGCTGAGGCGCTGCGCTACACCGAAGACAGCGCGACTGTGATTCTTGTGTCTGACGGCGTGGAGACCTGTAACCCCGATCCATGCGCCGCCGCGCGCCTGCTGGAAGAAGCAGGTATTGATTTCACGGCCCACGTGGTCGGTTTTGATGTGGGGTCAGACCCTGACGCGCTGGCCCAGATGCAATGCATCGCGGCTGAGACTGGTGGTGATTTTCTGACGGCTGAAAATGCATCGGAACTTGGTGCGGCTTTGACCGCAGTTGTGCAAGAACCAGAACCGATCGTAACGCTACTGACCATGGAAGCGCGTCTGGGCGACGAAAATGGTCCCCTGATCGAAGATCAGATTTTGTGGAGCGTTGATGGCGCGTTTGAAAGCGAACCGGGCAATCCTTATGTCACTGATATTGTTGGTGGAAAGTACCAAGTGTCCGCCTATTGGGTTCAGAACGAAACCGAAGTTTTGCAGATGGTTGATCTGGTGTCTGACGCCCAGACGACCACTGTGGTGTTCCCCGTCCCTGTTGAAAAAGCACAACTGACGGGCCCTGAAACGGCCCTCTTGGGGTCGACGATCATGGTTGGCTGGAACAGCCCTAACGGCGAAGACGATTACATTGGCATTGGTAAAGTCGGTGCAGACGGCGCTGACGCATGGCAGAACTACGCCTACATCCGCGACGGAAATCCGGTGTCGCTACTGATGCCGCCTGCTGCTGGCGATTACCAAATCGCGTATTTCCAAGGCGGCACGCGCGACGTCTTGGGCATCATGCCCATCACACTCACACCGGTTGAGGTCACAGTGACCGCCCCGACAGAGGCAATCGCAGGGTCGGATATCCCTGTGGGCTGGGTCGGTCCGGATTACGATGACGACTACATCGGAATTGGCAAGGTCGGTGCGACTGGCGCAAGTGCCTGGGAAAACTATGCCTACACCCGTGACGGTGAACCTGCGACTTTGCGTGTTCCGCCGACACCCGGCGACTACGAAATCAGCTACTTTATCAACCAAGACCGCACCGTTGTGGCCACAACGCCCATCACGGTCACGGATGTTGTCGCCAGCGTATCAGCCCCAGCCGAGGCAATCGCCGGATCGGATATTCAGGTGGTGTGGACCGGACCCGACTACGACGATGATTATATTGGCATCGGCAAAGTCAGTGCGACGGGTGCAAGTGCTTGGGAAAACTATGCTTACACTCGCGACGGCGATCCCGCGACCGTGACTATTCCATCGGAACCTGGTGACTACGTGATCACCTATTTCGTCAACCAAGATCGGGTGCCGCTTGTATCCACCCCCATCACCGTTACGGCAGCGGGCGCATCCGTGACCGCACCAGCCGAAGCAATTGCGGGGTCCACCCTTTCGGTTTCATGGAGTGGACCGGGCTACGATGACGACTACATCGGGATTGGCAAAGTTGGCGCAACGGGTGCAAGCCAATGGGAAAACTACACCTACGTGCGTGCGGACAGTAGCGGCACGTTGTTGGCCCCTGCGGAACCCGGTGACTATGTGATCAGCTACTTCCTGAACCAAGATCGAACAATCCTCGCAAGCACAAACATCACCCTGACCAAGATCGAAGCTGATGTAACCGCCCCGTCTGATGCACCGATGGGTTCGACGATATCGGTGCAATGGCAAGGCCCTGACTATGAGGACGATTATATCGGAATCGGCAAAGCCGACGCGACGGGCGCTGGCCAATGGGAAAACTATGCCTACACCCGCGACGGCAACCCCGCGATGGTTGCGGTGCCAGCAGAGGCTGGTGACTACGTCATTCGCTATTTTGCGCAACAGGACCGGACGATGCTGGCATCAACGCCGATCACAATCACTGATGTAAAAGCCCAGTTGATTGCCGAAGGCACTGCCCCGGCAGCGTCCGAAATCATCGTGGGGTGGGATGGTCCGGATTATGCTGACGACTACATTGGAATCGGAAAGGCTGATGCAACTGGCGGCGGACGATGGGAAACCTATGCCTACACCAACAGCGGAAACCCCGTGGCAGTCGCAACGCCGGACGCGCCGGGTGATTACTTGATCAAGTACTTCATCGGCCAAGATCGCAAGGTAATCGCGTCAATTCCACTTCGTATCGAATAGACGGTCGAAACAGTCACCTTTGGGATTACGAAAAGAAGAGGCGCGCACTAACACTGTGTCGCCTCTTACTTTTTTTCACATCAAAGATGACAGGTCCAAAATTTTTTGTAAGCTAAACAGGCGATTCGAGCAGCTTTTCGAGTGTAATTTCAACTCGTACGTTCACTGACCCATTATTATGCCGGATTACGGCGGTCGTCGCGTTCTCATCGGCTATTTGTGCCGAAATGACCATTAAGGATGAAGTATTATGAATAAATTCTCTACAATATCAGCAGGCGCAGCCCTTTTTGCACTTGCAGCCTGTGGGGGCACGACTGTCGACGAAGCGATCGAAGACATTGCAGACGAATTCCAGATTTCTTCCGGTGTGCTTGACGATATTGAGTTGCCAAAAGAAGAAGACCTTGCTGACCTTCCGTCTCTTGTTTCGGATCTGGTGAACGAATTTGAAGAATTCAACGAAGACTACGACGTAACCTCAACACTGCCGAGCGGCAGCGCAGATTACACCGGCACATTAGGCTTTCAGGTCGAAGACCAAGAGACTTACCTAGCGGGCGATTTGGCCTTGGTCGCCGACTTCGACGCGCTGACGTTTGACGGCACCTACAGCAATATCGCCGGCATTTCTGAAGATGGGGATACGCTGACGGTGATCGGGAGCGTGCCGGTGGACACGACGATCCGCGATGGAAGTGACGGCGTGACATTTGACGGCACACTGTTCGGAGACGTGTCGCTCGAAGACGAAACATACCGCTTCAACGCCCTGATTGATGGCGCCTTTGGCGGCACAAATGGCGAAGTCGCTGTGGCCGAAGTGTCCGGAAACATTGGGGACCCCGATGGTGGTTCTGATGAGATCTTTGGTCTCGTCACACTAGCGCAAGACTAAGCCCTAAGGGTGCGATCCGTTTGAACAGGGACCGCAAAACGCCTGCCCTTTGAGTGGACTAGCATCGAGGAATTTGACCGACCGCACAAATAGATAACAAAAAGGCCCTGCCAACGCGTGTTTGCGGGGCCTTTCATTTAGACAGTTTTGAGCCGTGAAACCTACATGTGAATGACGCGGTCGTAGGCGTCTAGAACGCTTTCGTGCATCATTTCTGACAGCGTTGGATGTGGGAAGACGGTGTTCATCAGGTCTTCCTCGGTTGTTTCCAACTGGCGTCCAACGACATAGCCTTGAATCAGTTCGGTCACTTCAGCGCCAACCATGTGCGCGCCCAAAAGTTCGCCGGTTTTTGCGTCGAACACCGTTTTGATCATGCCTTCTGGTTCACCCAATGCAATCGCTTTGCCGTTGCCGATGAATGGGAAACGCCCGACTTTGACATCAAAGCCCAGCTCTTTCGCCTTGGCTTCGGTGTACCCGACCGATGCGACCTGCGGATGGCAATAGGTGCAGCCCGCAATGGATTCTGGCTTGACCGGATGTGCGTGCTTGCCAGCGATCAAATCGGCGACCATGACACCTTCGTGGGATGCCTTGTGCGCCAACCATGGCGCGCCCGCGATATCGCCGATGGCATAAAGCCCTTCAACGCCGGTCCGACAGAATTCATCGGTCACGACATGGGTACGGTCAATCTTGACGCCCAGTTCTTCAAGACCAAGATTTTCCACGTTACCGACGATCCCAACCGCAGAGATGACAGTGTCGAATTCGATCTTTTCGACTTTTCCGTTGGCTTCGATATGCGCGGTGACCTTGCCTTTACCTCGATCAAGCTGTTTGACCATGGATTTCTCCATGATTTTCATGCCTTGTTTGACGAATTGCTTTTTCGCGAAGGCTGAGATTTCAGCGTCTTCGACGGGCAGTACGCGGTCCATCACTTCGACCACGGTCGTGTCGGTGCCAAGCGTGTTATAGAAGCTGGCGAATTCAATCCCGATCGCACCGGACCCGATCACAAGTAGCTTTTTCGGCATGCGTGGCGGCGTCAACGCGTGGCGGTATGTCCAGACCAAGTCACCATCCGCTTCGAGGCCAGGCAATTCGCGGGCGCGTGCGCCGGTCGCCAACACTATGTTCTTTGCGGTAAGTTCTTCTGTGCCTTTATCGGTTTTGACGGACACTTTGCCTTTCGCGGGCAAGGTCGCTTCGCCCATAAAGACAGTCACCTTGTTCTTCTTCATCAGGTGCGCCACGCCCCCAGACAACTGCCCCGCCACCGTGCGCGACCGTTTGACCACCGCATCCAGATCGTAATCGACGCCGCTTGCTTTCAGGCCAAATTCCTTAGCGCGGTGCATCAGATGGAAGACTTCCGAGGACCGCAACATGGCCTTCGTAGGGATACAGCCCCAGTTGAGGCAGATGCCCCCGAGGTTTTCACGCTCAACGATGGCGACTTTCATGCCAAGCTGTGCGCCCCGGATCGCGGCAACATAACCGCCCGGTCCTGCACCAATTACAATCAAGTCAAACGTCTGTGCGGCCATTGGAATCTCCTCCAGAGTGAAATTAGTTTGACGTTAAACTAATTTCTCGGGGACCTCTAGTGACCTGACGTCATAGCAGCTATCGCATTGCGTCAAAACTCGATCATGCCGTCACCTTCGGCGATTTTCCACTTGTCCCGGCCATCCTTTTTCGCAGCGTAAAGTGCTGTATCTGCAGCCTTTATCAGTTCTTTAGCCTGCGTTCCATGTGTTGGATAAATTGCGATGCCGGCAGAAATCGTCACTTTGGGTAATGGCCCACCGACGTATTTGACACGCATTTCCGCGATGGATGCGCGCAGTTCTTCGGCAATTTCGCTGGCGCGGGTCCGGTCCGTTGCTGGCAAAAGGATCGAAAACTCTTCCCCGCCGACACGGCAAACCACTGCCCCGTCCGCATCCAGTGCGAGCATTTTTTCGGCAATGGCTTCCAACACGACGTCGCCAGCATCATGGCCATGTTCGTCGTTAAAGTTCTTGAACTTGTCCGCATCGACCGACAACAGGGCAAAATTTCCTTGGCGCGATGCAGTTTGCGCCAATTCGCGGCTAAGCGCGTTCATAAAGTAGCGCCTGTTATAAAGACCTGTGAGCGAGTCGCGTGTCGACTGATCCTGTAATTCGTCGCGCAATTTCACATTAGCAATCGCCATTGAAATATGTTCGCCACATCGGGTGATAAATGCAGGTGCGTCAATGACGCCGGGGTTACGGCTTTCATCCACAAATTCGAGATGCAGCAGTCCGACGGTATCCCCATGCGCCACAATCGGCACACATAGATAGATGCCCGTCTTTTTTTCCTTATTATGTGCGTCCTTCACATGATCACACACAAAACAAAGCTCTTCGGGGTCGTAGGTATACGACCGGCCACGCCGTAAGGCCCAGCAGCTGTCCGGAGCGACATTGTCTTGGTCCGATCCGCAATTCCATGCGCAGGCGACTTCCAAAACATCACGTGAATTGGAATAAATGAACAACTGACCGCGGGTGCCAGGTAGAACCTTGCACATGAAAGTCGTGACGATATCGAACAGTTCTTTCAGTGACTTACATGACTGCAACCATTCATCCATCTGGGCCAGCAACGACGCTTCGCGCTGCCGCGCGCGTTCGTCTTCTAAAACCTCAGATGCTTTGCGTTCTGCTTTTTCCGCTTCCGCTTTTGCGACGTTCAAGGCGGCAACTGCGCGGCGTGCTTCGGTCACATCGCTTAGCGTTACAACATGCCCACCACCGCGCATCGGGCGCACTTTGGCCGCGACGACCCGTCCCGACGGCATCTGACAGTCATACTGGAAAGGCCGCGTGAGCTGAAACATATCCAGAAGTTCGCGGAGCTTTGCCGTCGAAAACTCCCCACGATCCCGCCCCATCGTCAGGAATTCTTCGAGCGGTGTGCCTTCACCGATGTGTTTGGGTTCAAGTTCAAGAACCTCGAAAGTACGTCGGTTGTGAAGTTCGCAGATACCTGTCGCAGACCAATAAATGACGCATTGTTCAAGCGCATCCATGATCAAGCGGGCCGTGCTTGGTTCCGAAGCGTGCGCTTTGGTTTTCTTTTGGTCGACTTTCACATGCGAATCTTTTTTCGCAATCGGATCCTGTTTCATTCGTACTTCCCTGCTCGTTTGGCACACCATCACCGAGGGAAGAAAATATCTTCTTAATGTTTCTGCATTGGTTCAAATTCGAATTATTTTGCCGCTGCGCCCTGAACCTGACGCAGCGCAAAACCGTAGCCGCCCGCATCAAGAAATGCCTGTTCAGCCGAGGTGGTTTCGCGTCCTAAGGCCGCGTTACGATATGGGAACCGCCCGAATTCCGCGATGATATTGCGATGGGCTAAGCAGTGATCGTGGTTGTTTGCACCGGTTTCAGGCATCCGCGTCGCAAACAGTTCAATCGCGAGGTCATGATCGCCAAGGTCTTCGGAATGCATCAGTGGCATGTAAATGAATTGCCGTGCGGGTTCGGTGATTTTCATATCCCAGCCCCGCGATAGCGCCAGACGTGTTGCATCCCGACTGGCCGCATCCGTCGCAAAAGCGTCCCCGCTGCCACGAAACATATTGCGCGGAAATTGGTCGCAAAGGATCAGGTAGCTGAGCAGGTCATCGGGCGTGTCTAGCCAGTTCTGACAACCGCCATCACGCGCCACACGCCACGTTTCTTGAAACCGCTGGGTAATGTCCGCGTCGACGGCATCATTGGCGATATACCAATCCTTTGGCTTTAACGTTTCAAGCCAATAGGTCCGGACATCAATTGGTGTCGCGATCTGTGTCATCTGAAGTCTCCTGATCAGCGTTCGCTTCATCATCTGCTTCTGCTTCCGCTTCGGCAATGACTTCTTCTTCCGCTTCGATGTAGACCTCTTGTGCGACCTCGGCGATCACAGCAGTACCTGCCGCAGAAATCGGCGCGTATGGTACGTTGTCATATTCGATATCGCGTTCGCGTTGCGTCATCCGGAACAAGGCGTAGAGAGCGATGCCCGCCATCAGCACCAAAAGGAACATCCAGTATCCACCGGGCCCAACCTGATCCATCATCCAACCCAAGATCAACGGACCCGACACAGCACCCACCCCATTGACGAACAACAATCCGCCAGACGCGCCAGCCATGTCTTCTTTTTCGAGGTAGTCATTGGTGTAGGCGATCAGCAGCGCATAGAGCGGATTGGATGTCCCGCCCATGATAACGCCGCCGATTACGATCGCGATAAAGCTGTCTTCCACGATCGCACCCGCGCCATAGGCCACAAGACAGCCACCTGCCCCGAATGCGCCAAGACCCACAATCAGGATTCGACGATCAATCCGGTCCGATAGCCAACCGATTGGATATTGGAAAACGAGCGCGGAGATATAAATCGCGGATATGAAGACCGAGATTTGCCCAACCGTCAGCCCCACGCGCTGACCATAGACAGCCGACATACCGAATTGGGCCGCAAACACCCCGCCCAACAGGAACATCCCGACGCTGCCTAATGGCGAAGTCTTGATCAATTGCTTGATGCTCATGGGTTTGGCTGTGCCGAATTCGGGGATACGTCCCGCGCTCAATAGAATTGGTGCAAAAGCCAATGAAACGAGCATTGAGGCCACGATAAACAGAACATATCCGCTGATATCGCCCAAGGTCACAAGGTATTGCGCCGAAACGATGCCCGCCATTTGAACGATCATGTAGATCGACAGCGCTTGGCCACGGTTTTCGTTCTCGGATGAATCGTTCAGCCAGCTTTCGGCGGTGATATACACGCCGCAAAAACAGAAACCGATCACTGTGCGGCCCAAAATCCATGCCCAAGGTTCGGTCAGGACTGGATATGCGATCAAAACGGCTGAAATCGTGGATGCCAACGCCGCAAAGACACGGACATGCCCGACCTTGCCGATCATCTTAGGGGTGAACCGCGACCCGCCGAGAAAGCCCAAGAAATAGGCCGACATGACGACCGAAATTTCGAGCGTTGAAAAGCCTTCGACTTCTCCGCGCAGACCCAACAGCGTCCCTTGCAGGCCGTTGCCGATCATCAACATAAACATGCCTAGGAACAATGCCCAAGACGCAAAAAACACCTGTACCATGTTGATCTCCTTACGGGTCGGCTTACCGCCGCGCCTAAGCCCGAGAATCCGGTGGGTCTAGTCTGAAAACGACACCACTAGCGACATTTTGCTAACGCAGCATAAAGTTCCCTGTTTCATGCTGGGGTTGCACGCAGAATTTCGATTCAGCGCGCTCGCGATTTCGCCTAGTTTAGGGTAAATGCGGGGTGTTGCGCATCACCCCATTGCCGCGGTGATTGCCCATACAAGCGTTTGAATTCGCGGCTAAATTGCGATGGACTGACATAACCGACATCAAGGGCTGCTTCATTCACCGTCATGCCACCCGCAATCTTCATAGCCGCATTATTCAAGCGCATCGATTTTACAAACTGGATTGGAGACATTGTCGTCGCGTTCTTAAATTTGCGGTGAAAAACGGCACGGCTCATCCCCGCACGCGCGGCCATATCATCAATCGAAATGGGTTCCCTGAGGTGTGTAGAAACATGCGAAATAGAACGCGCAATTGCATTGCCGACGCCAAACGCCTGTCGCGCGACATACCCTGCTTCGCCTTTCAAAACCGCATAAAGCAATTCGCGCAGCCGCGACTGACCCAGCACCGCCTGATCCGTTTCGTTTCCCACGAGCGCGAGTAGCCGCATCAAAGCATCCGCAAATGCGTCATCCCACTGCGCGAGCCTGATCCCTTGCGAAACAGGGACCTGTCGCGAAGGTATCAAACCGCCACCTGCGTCCTCCATTTCGCGTGCGAGTTCCCCCATGATGCGTGGATCAAGCGATATGTAAACACCTACCAGAGGATCGTCATGCGATGCCTGAGGCGTCCCTGCTTCGACCGGCATCGACATGGGGCAAACCATGTATTGTAGACGATCATAGACGTAGCGATGGCCGTCCAGCACCGCTTCTTTCGCGCCAGATGCAATGATCACGATGCTGGGTTCGTATACCGCAGGAACGCATGGCACAGGGTCCGACACGCGGAACAGCTTTACCCCGGCAATGCCGCTTTGAATCAATCCATCCGTCGTCATCTGACGGTTGATGATATCTTTGATCTGGTCTTGTTTCATGGCGCCACCCTAGCAAGGCGTCGCGCGCATATGCAATGACTTGAGACGATTAGGCAAGTATTCGAGATGATACAGACTATTTACGTACGACACCGACACTTATCTACAATCACAGCAAAGGAACACCAAACGCGACACTGCTTCGCGACAGCACGAGGAATTTGATATGACTGACACGCAATTTGGCCAGCAGGGCTGGACACCGGAAAAGCTTGGGTCACTGACTGGCAAGACCTACGTCATCACCGGTGCGAACGCTGGAACCGGATTTCAAGCCGCACGGATTTTTCTATCTAAGGGCGCGAAGGTTGTGATGCTGAACCGCAGCGCTGGAAAATCCATGAAGGCAATCGATGATCTGAAACAGGAATTCGGGGCGAATGCCGATGTCGGTTTTGTTCAAATGGATTTGGCAGAGCAGGCAAGCGTCCGTAGCGCCGCCGCAAAACTGCTCGATATCGCCCCCCAGATTGACGCGTTGATCTGTAACGCGGCAATTGCACAGGTTCCAACCCAAAAGCTGACAGTGGACGGCTTCGAAAGCCAATTGGGGACAAACCACTATGGGCATTTTGTGCTTTGCGGCCTGCTGTTTGACCGGATTGAAAAATCGCAAGGCCGGATCGTGGTTGTCGCCAGCCTTGGGTACAACATGGGGATCAAAACCATCCAGTTCGATGACATGAACTGGGACAAAAACTATAGCCCGAACCCCGTCTACAGCCAAAGCAAGCTTGCGCAGATGATGTTTGCCTATGAGTTGCAGGACCGGATCAAGGCCGCGCATAAAGCAGTGGACGTTTTCGTCTGCCACCCCGGGTCATCTGCAACGTCGCTGATCTCGACCAGTGGAAGCCTTGTCATGCGAGCGGTTTTCCGGCTGATGGCAATGTCTCCGTTGGTACAATCTGCCGAAAAGGGAGCCTACCCCGAAGTCATGTGCGCGACCCAAGACGGTCTCGAACAACGCGCCCTTTACGGACCGACGGGCCGCATGGAATGGGTTGGACCCGTTGGCAAAGGCACGTTGGAACCGCATGCCTACGACAAAGCGGTGATGAGCAAGCTTTGGACGGTATCAGAACAAGCGACCGGATTTGATTGGTCATTGGACTGAAGCAGGTTCGACTGCGTCGCGCATCACCCCTTGGGCAGCAATACCGATGAATCCCCGTAGGAGAAGAACCGGTAGTCGTGATTGAGAGCGTGGGTGTAGATCGCTTTGATCTGATCCACACCCATCAATGCCGAAACCAGCATCATCAATGTTGATTTCGGCAGGTGGAAATTTGTCATCAACCCGTCGGTCAGTTGGAACTGGAACCCTGGTGTGATGAAGATGTCGGTGGCCCCCGACCATGCGTGCAACTGGCCGTCCTTCGCTGCACTTTCGATCAAACGTAACGCAGTGGTGCCAACGGGAATGATGCGCCCGCCTGCGTCTTTGGTTGCGTTCACCTCCGCCGCGGCTTGCGCTGTGACGTCACCCCGTTCGGCGTGCATTTTGTGGTCAGCAATATCGTCGACTTTCACGGGCAGGAAGGTCCCTGCGCCGACGTGTAATGTCACCTTGGTAAATTCGACACCCATATCGGCCAGCGTTTTCAACAGCTTGTCATCGAAATGTAGCGACGCAGTGGGGGCCGCGACCGCGCCCTTGTTTTCAGCCCATGCCGTTTGATAGTCGGTTTTGTCCGCTTCATCCGCTGGCCGTTTGGCTGCGATATAGGGCGGCAAGGGCATCGCCCCGACGGCGTTCAAAGCCGCATCAAAGTCATCGCCAGTCAGGTTGAATTGCAAAAGCCCCTGCCCGTCCGCGCGGCTGATCATGGTCGCTGACAGATCGTCGGAAAAGATGATCTCTTCGCCGTCTTTCACTTTTTTCAACGGCTTGATCAAGGCGGCCCATGCGCCATTCGGTTGCGGGTCGAGCAGCGTGACTTCGATCTTCGCCGACATCCGTCCCTGCGCCGTATCGCGCCACCGTAAGCCGGATAGGCGTGCGGGAATAACCTTTGTGTCGTTCAGGATCAGACGGTCGCCGGGGCGCAGGATACTAGGCAGATCGAACACGTGTTTGTCTGTGATCTGATCCCCTTGCGCCAACAACAGTTTGGCGGCTGTGCGCGGCTTTGCGGGCCGCACCGCGATCCGGTCATCAGGCAGCGAAAAGTCGAAATCGGAAAGCTTCATTGTGGAACCTGTGGCGGGGCACGGCGAAAGATTTCGCGGAACATGCCGGGTGTCAGTGCGGACAGTGGATTGACGCTGACGCTCGGTGCGTCCGCTGTGCCGCCGATGTTAAAGTTGAACCCGATGAGACCTTCTCCACGGCGTGTGAAAATCGACCCAATCGCGTTGATGATGTAGAGCGGTGAAATCACGCCCTGAAAGTCCATTTGTTTGCTGGCGAGCGTGTAAATCCCATCCAGCGAAATGCCAAGCCCCGGCCCCACCGCGCTTGATTGTGTCAGGATGACTTGCTGTGGGGTCAGGCGGAACCGCGCGTCGACTTCGTCAAAGGCGATGCCCTGCCCGTCCAACTGCTGCAACAGGCCAACAACGCTGATGGCATCCAAAAGCGCGGCTATGGCTGGGGCATCTTGGATGCGCAGGCTACGGATCGCCAAGGCCCCATCAAACGTCCCGTCGCCGCCCGTCGGCAGTAGCGTCAGGTCAAGCGTGCCGCCCCGTGCCCCCCGCAAAAGACCCGTCGCACGCGCCACCCCGCCCGCATCGTCACTGAGCAATCGTACAGCAGACCGCCCGTTGCGCGGGGCAACCGTTCCTTGAATGTTGGCTGCATCGTTGATCTTTGCTGTGAATTGGCCTGCAAAGCCACCGGAGCTGGTGAACTCACCGGCAAATCGGTTCAGCGCAATCCCTTGCGTCACCTGCAACCTGTCGAGCGCGATTGAAATAGGTCCCGTCGCCCCGCCAGAACTTGGGCCAAAGTTGGCGCGGCGCAGATCGATTGCCCCACCTTTGATTTCGACACCAACTGGACGGCCTTCGCCGCGTCCTCGCAGCGTGATCGGTGCGTTCAGCCAATTTCCGACCTGCACCTGTGAAAAACGCGCACGGTCCAAGGACCCGTCGCCCTTGAAGGTGACATCGCCGCGGGCGGTTAACCCGCCTCCGGAAATTGCGATTTCATCGACCTGTGGCGCATCACCCAAGCGTCCAGTTACCCGCAAATCTCCCGGTGTTTGCCGCGCTTTTGCCCACCCCACCGCAGGGATCGCCACGCGCATGCCGCGTAAATCAGATGAGATGGTATATTGCGGTGCCTGACCCGATGGTATGCGCAGGTCGATCCGCGCAGGCGCCGTGCCAGCCACCGATCCCGGTGGGAGAGACACATTGAAAGCGCGCAGTGTGTTTTCCGACAAAGTCAGCCCAGCTTGCAGCCTACTGCCCGTTCCATCGAAGCGCTGGACCCAAGATCCATTCATCCCGATCCCGTCAACAGTCGCGGCACCCGAAATTTCAAGCCTCGTTTGATCCGCGAACAGTGAAAGGCGATCAGCCGATAGACGACGATTGGGGATCAGCCGGTTTGAATTGATGCCGCGCAGTTCAGCCGTCACTTCAACATCAAAATCAGCAGGTGTATTCCCGCGCCGCATCGGATGACGCAGATTGATCCGTGCGTTCACGCGCCCGTCGGCGACATCAACGGGCAGTTTCGCACGTGTCGTAAAGCCGAGCGGCGGCAAGTCCATCATCGACATCACTGCGGTCATTGATCCGCTGAGGCGAATGTCATGTTCTGCAGGGCGCGGGTCTTGTTTCAGATCAGGCATATGCAGGACCGAACCCGTCGCATCTAACCGACCGCCAACAGGGGCTGCCACATGGCCAGCATCCAAGGTTGTCGTGAACGTGTCGGCTGTAAATGTGCCCAGGCCCGCGGCACCAACAATGGGTGGCATCGAATTCAGGAACCAGATTTCCGCGTTTTCAAATGCGTAGTTTCCTGCAACTTGCGCGGCGGCGCCCGGACGTTTCCGAAAGGCGAAATGCAGATCGGAATAGTCGGCCAAGGGAACTTGACGTTCGAGCCACCCGCGCACTTTCCCAAGCGATTGCGCGGGCCAAAGCTGCAGCAACGCCGCTTGATCGAACTGATCGATGCCCGCGTCAATAGCCACGTCCCATCCTGCATCAGTTGCCGCAAACCGGCCTTTACTAAGGATGTCAACGGTTTCGGTCTGCACAAAGACCTGACCGAGATCGATTGCAAAGGGACTGAGATTCAGGCGCATATCGACCTGCGTGTTGGGCAGTGTCAGGCCGTTTTCATACAGACCCGGCGGGTTTAACAATGTATCGGCAAAGCTGAATTGCCCAACAAGCGATTGCGGAAGACCATCTTCGATGTCCTTCAGAAACGCCTGACCATTTGCGCGTAGATTGCCCCAATCACTGCTCACCTCAATCTGATCAAAACTGATCGTCTGTGTGGCTGGATCAAAGTTGAGATACGCCTTGGCTGCGTCGAACCGGATCGGTTCTGTGGCCGCATTGGGCTGCAACGCACCCTGTCCCAAGGCCAATGTGGCATTCAGTGGGCCAAGTGCGCCTGCTTCATCCATAACGGTCCGAAGCGTCAGCGAAATCGGGGCGTTGATATCGGCCATCCAGCTTAGCGCCGCCGATTGCGCCGCGATATCGGACGCGAAGGCATCTGTGACGTTCACGCCAAAATCTGCCGCGCGGCTGCCGCGTGGACTATTATATGTCAGCGCTAGATCTGTGACACCTGCCCCGCCAGACAATACCGAGAAGGCCCCGCGCAAGTCGGTTTGGTCGTCGCGTAAGTCCAGATTGATCTGGCCGCCATCCACAGTCCACGCCTTACCCGCCCGCGCATCTTGGTAATTGACGATCAATCCATCCGCGCGGATCGTTTCGAGCGCGGCAAGAGCAGGCTGTTCGAACGCTTGATCCACCTGATCCAGCAATTCGGCAAAGCTGCCCGCCTGCCCCACGTCCTGCCCGCCTGTCTGAAATGCGAGTGCGACAGTGCCATCTGCGTTGCGGCGTAAATTAATCTGCGCACCACTTAACTGAACGTCCTGCATCAATGCTTCGCCTTGCAGCACAAGACCGCGTGGTGACATCAAGCCACGCACGACCGGAATGCGCGCCACTGTGGTGCCTGCCGCATCGGTCAATGTGGTATCGCGCAATGTGACTCGCGGATGCAGGTCGCGGCCCAGATTGACGGTCACTGCGCCAAAGTTCAGCGCGCCACCACTGAGAAAGTCACCTGCTGTCGCCTCTACGCGCGATTTGATCCATGAAGGTGCGGTAATGTCGCGATCCAGAATGGCTATGGCCACGATCATCACAATCACAAGCGGCGTCAGCAACAAGACGGCGGAGAGCTTGACGCTATGCCGCGTCCAATGACGCCACGCGCTGCGCGGCGGCTTTGCCCGCGTCGCCGGTTCTTCGACCGCGTCTAGCTGTGGTTCGTCGTTCATCACTGCCCATTACGGCGATCTTGGAAAGAACCCAAGAAAAAGCGCCGCATTTTGTGTCCCGGGCTTTATCTTTGCGCGCCTTGCCCTAAAACAAAACCTTAAATGCACAGACCGAAGGATAAACCATGACAAATCTTACTGTTGGCGATCCGGCCCCCGCAATCAATCTCCCACGCGACGGCGGTGGCATGGTTGATTTGTCTGAGACCAAGGGCATGAAAGTCGTGGTCTACTTCTACCCCAAAGACGACACACCCGGATGCACAAAAGAAGCGATTGGGTTTACCGAACAGGCTGCCGCTTTCGCAGAAGCCGGTGCCGTTGTTTGGGGTGTCTCGAAAGACAGCGTCGCCAAACACGAAAAATTCCGCGCCAAATACGAGCTGGGCATTCCTTTGCTGTCTGACGAAGACGGCACCGTCTGTGAAGACTACGGTGTGTGGGTCGAGAAAAACATGTACGGCAAAAAATACATGGGGATCGAACGGGCGACCTACCTAATTGACGGAGACGGAAAGATTGCGCAGATCTGGCGTAAGGTGAAGGTGCCGGGTCACGTGGACGCCGTGCTTGAATCAGTCCGCGCGCTGTAAGGATCCGAATTTTCTACGAAAATTTAGGCCTCCGGCGGGGATGATTGGTGCCAAAAGAATTGAAGGACAACGCAATGCTGCCACTGGCACAGATGGCCGTGACCGTCTTAACGACGGCTGACGGACGCGAAAAAACCGCGATATCGCGCGAGTTTGCGCAAGCATGGCGCGATGCACGTGCGGCGGGCGAAGTGCCCGAAATTGGTCATGCCAACCCGCCGGATATGCCTGCACGTCCCGCCGCGCCAGAACTGCTGAACCCACGCGATGTGCCACACCGCAAGCCCGGCACACCCGAGGGCCGCATCGCATTGTTGCACGCCGTGGCCCACATTGAGCTGAACGCCGTTGACCTGCATTGGGACATCATTGCACGCTTTACGGACGTGAAAATGCCGATTGGATTCTACGATGATTGGGTCCAAGCCGCAGATGAAGAATCCAAGCATTTCAATCTGATGTGCGACTGTCTTGAAGCGGAAGGATCGCACTATGGCGCCCTGCCTGCGCATGCGGGCATGTGGCGTGCAGCTGAAGATACAAAGGGCGATCTTTACGGGCGCTTGGCCGTCGTGCCGATGGTGCTGGAGGCCCGCGGATTGGACGTCACACCGGGGATGATCAAAATTTTCAAACAGGCAAAAGCCCACGATGCGGTGGCCGCCCTTGAGACAATCTATGCCGAGGAAGTCCATCACGTGGCATACGGATCGAAGTGGTTCCACTACCTTTGTGGCCGCCAAGAAGAAGATCCAACGCCGTTCTTTCACGCCCTTGTGCGCAAGTATTTCCACAGCGATCTGCGCCCTCCATTCAACGAAGAAAAGCGCGCCGAGGCGGGTATTCCACCGGATTTCTACTGGCCGCTAACCAAGGATGGACGACCGACTTAACCGTAGATCGGCAGAAACCCGCGCAAAAACGCCGAAAATGTCGTGTTTTCGCCTGCTTATCTGCCAAAGTTGTTGCGGGATGCCGACCTATTCCCTAACACAATCGCACGCGGACCAACGGGTGTGGGAGCCTGCCGTGTAGGGAATTGGGACAAGAGGGCATCACGTGCGATCACGGCTGACTAACCGCATTCACCATTGGCTTGAGCAATACTTTCCGGAGAAGCGCCTTTTCTTGCGCTCGGATTCTGAAACGCGCTTCATTCGTTTGATGCCAGAAACACAGCTTGTCGCTTGGGCTGGCAGCATCGTTGTTGTCGCGTGGACGATCATCGCCACTGCGATTTTGCTGATGGACAGCATCGGATCTGGCAACTTTCGGGCGCAGGCCCAGCGTGACCAGATGGTCTATGAGCACCGCTTGAACGCTTTGTCTGCCGAACGCGACGCACGTGCTGACGAAGCAATGGCCGCGCAGGAACGGTTTAGTTCAGCGCTTGAGCAGATTTCGATCATGCAATCCGAATTGCTAGCCACCGAAGATAAACGCCGCGAATTGGAAACCGGTCTTGAGGTTGTTCAAGCCACGCTGCGTAGCACGATGCGCGAACGTGAAGATGCACGCGACCAACTGGCCACAATTGCCGCTGACGGTACCGACCCTGCCGCAGTTGACGCCATCAGCGAAGAAGCAAACGGCACGGTTGAATTGCTGGCCTCTGCGCTGGCCGAAACATCTGCCGAACGCGACCTTATCGCCGAGGATGCCAAATTCGCAATTGATCGTGCCTCCGAGATCGAACTGGAACTGCGCCTGCTGCAGGACAAGAACGACGAAATCTTCCGCCAGCTGGAAGAAGCGATGCTTGTTTCTGTTGAACCACTGGATGATATGTTCCGCGCTGCGGGCATGAACCCTGACAACCTGCTGGCCCAAGTCCGCCGTGGATATTCTGGCCAAGGTGGCCCACTGATGCCGCTGTCTTTCTCAACACGCGGCGGCACGCCTGATCCAGATGCTGAACGCGCGAACGGGATTTTGGGCAAGCTGGACCGGATCAACCTGTACCGCATTGCAGCCGAACGCGCCCCGTTTGATATCCCAGTGAAAGCGAACTACCGCCTGACATCCGGTTTTGGTCAGCGTTGGGGACGCCTGCACGCTGGTACTGATTTTGCAGGTCCTGTCGGCACACCTATCTATGCAACCGCTGACGGCGTTGTCACATCTGCGGGTTGGTCGTCCGGTTATGGTCGCTTGATTAAGATCCAACACGAGTTCGGTATTGAGACCCGTTATGCCCACCTGAACCGCATGCGCGTGTCAGTTGGACAAAGGGTCTCGCGCGGCGAGCGGATTGGTGATATGGGGAACTCCGGACGGTCTACCGGACCGCACTTGCATTACGAGGTTCGCGTTGGCGGATCACCTGTTAACCCGATGATTTACATAAGAGCTGGACAAGATGTTTTCTAAAAGCAAAATCAACGAACCTGCACCTGCCGCCGGCGACAAGCCCGCTACAGACACTGCTACAGCAAAGCCTGCCGCATCCTCTGGCTCTGCTGATTACAAAGCTGCCGCACCAAAAGCGAAGCCACCAGCGTCCACGCTGTCCGCTGACCTTTTGATCACTGGCAACATCAAAACAACTGGCGATATCAATATCGAAGGTCAAGTAGACGGCGACATCCGCGCCCACCTGCTGACAGTTGGCGAAGGTGCCACTGTGAAAGGCGAAGTCGTTGCTGATGACGTAGTGGTCAACGGCCGCGTTGTTGGCCGTGTGCGTGGCCTAAAGGTCCGCCTGACAGCGACTGCACGTGTTGAGGGTGACATCATCCACAAGACAATCGCTATAGAGTCTGGTGCCCACTTTGAAGGTTCCGTGCAGCGTCAGGACGATCCATTGTCCACTGCTGGCACAGCGCCAAAAGCGAAGATGCCAGAAAACAAGTAAGCCGTTTACACGGCTGACACGACAAAGGCGCCCCAATTCTGGTGGCGCCTTTTTTGTTGCTTCAGTGGGTATGTGACGATCCGTTACTGCGCCGCGAAGATCACGCCACCCATCGTTTCGCCATTGAATGCCGCTGCAAGCTGGCCTTCCGGATAGAACCCGCCGGACAACGCACCGCTTTCGCCAGCATATGTCACGCTACCGGTCAGTGTGGTTCCATTCGCAATCGCTGCAACACTGACGTCGCCATCAACGCTAACCAATGTGTTGTTGCCGAATGTGTAGATCACCTCAAGCGGGCCGGTTGAGGTGCCACTTGCGTTTGTCACGGCGTAATTGCCGGTAAATGTCGCGTTACTCTCGGGGGCCGTTGTTGCAGTTGTACCGGTAATACCAGCAAATCCCCCGCCATTGCTGATCCCACCAATCGCAAGCATATCCGCGCTTTGCAC
The DNA here is from genome assembly GCF_055809435.1 of Yoonia sp. D2-7. Lineage (NCBI taxonomy): Bacteria > Pseudomonadati > Pseudomonadota > Alphaproteobacteria > Rhodobacterales > Paracoccaceae > Yoonia > Yoonia sp. D2-7. The sequence continues at coordinate 2,187,467 of NZ_CM147912.1, forward strand.
TGCGTTCCCGCTGGTTTCATCGTCAGAGAACGCTGAGATTTCAGTATCCGTCAACGTCAATTCGGGGATGTCGATTGTCCCGGTGGTTTGCTCAATTGAAACGGCACCGTCGGCGTCTTGGTTTACCGCGCCTGGATCGACGTAGGTTGCCACATCGTCCGGTACGTCAGTCGTGAAGTTGAACGGGTTAGACCCGTCGCCACAGGCGCTCAATGCCAAAGTCGTCAATAGAAGTGGGATAGGGAACCTGATCATCTTGCTGCCTCGCGCTTGGATTGTCCCTCTTTGCGAGGGCATCGTTTACACGTCAGCATCAAGATTTGGCCCATTGGCGCAACGCATGAGTGTGCTGCGCCAATGGATCGCGTTTAGTTTGTGCCGTAAAAGACACCACCGATGGCGTCGTTATTGAATGCGCCAGCAACGGCATCGTCACCGTAGAACCCGCCTTCAAATTCCGCAGTTTCGCTACCGAATGTTACCGAACCGGTTACTTGACCGTTTGATGCAACGTCGCCGTCAACAACAAGTGCTGCGCCAGCAGCGCTTTCCAGCGTGTTGCCGGACAAGTCATAGACTAAGCTAATCGGACCGGTGCGTCCTGCGCCCGACGTTTCGCTCACGGCAAACCGACCGTCGAATGTAGCGTCACCTGCAGGGGCGTCACCAAGAGTTCCAGTAATACCAGAAAATGCAGTACCGCCTGCCCCGCCAGACACGCCGCCGATGGCAGTCACGTCGTCAGTGATAAAGCTGTTCGCGTTGTCTACGCCGCCATTGAAGCCCACCTGCCATGCAAGTTGGTCATTGGATCGGTTACATCAGTCCTCAGCCGTCGCATCGGCGCGGCTCATTCCTGATACGTCCATGGCGAGCGTTGCGGCCATCAAGCCATCAAGATCACCATCAAGAACCCCTTGGGTATCGGATGTTTCAAACCGTGTCCGGAGATCTTTCACCATTTGATATGGCTGCAGAACATAAGATCGGATTTGGTTGCCCCAACCTGCATCGCCAGCATTCTCGTGAACTTCATTAACTAACGCAGAACGTTTATCAAGTTCGATCTGATACAATCGCGACTTGAGTGCCTTCATCGCGATGTCACGGTTTTGGTGTTGGGATTTTTCAGATGACGTGACCACGATCCCGGTTGGGTGGTGCGTAATCCGCACTGCGGAATCGGTGGTGTTGACGTGCTGACCACCAGCACCGGAAGACCGGTAGGTATCCAAACGAATGTCCGCTGGATTCACCTCGATTTCGATATTGTCGTCGACAACCGGATACACCTTCACAGATGTAAAAGACGTGTGCCGCTTGGCGGCGCTATCAAACGGCGAAATCCGCACGAGACGGTGCACGCCGCTTTCCGACTTCAACCAACCATAAGCGTTCTGGCCGCTGATCTTGTAGGACGCGGATTTGATCCCCGCCTCTTCGCCCGGTGTCGTGGATTGCAATTCGACCTTATACCCTTTGCGTTCGGCCCAACGGACATACATCCGCGCCAGCATCGACGCCCAGTCACAGGATTCAGTCCCGCCCGCGCCAGAGTTAATTTCGAGGAACGTGTCGTTGCCGTCCGCTTCGCCGTCAAGCAAGGCTTCGAGTTCTTTCTTGGCCGCAAGTTCAGCCAGTTCGCCTAGCGATGCTTCGGCTTCGGCAACTACTTCGGCGTCGTCTTCCATTTCGCCGAGTTCGATCAGGTCGACCGTGTCGGTCAGTTCCTGTTTCAGCTTCTCGTAGTTGTCGATCCCGTCGACAAGATTTTGACGATCGCGCATCAGCTTTTGGGCCGCGGTCGCATCATCCCACAGGTTCGGGTCCTCAACGCGCGCGTTGAATTCTTCCAAGCGGTGCGGCGCTGTTTCGTAATCGAGCCGCTGTGCGAGCAAAGCCAATGACTTTTCAATGGCCGCAATCGTGTTTTGTGTCTCAGCGCGCATGGATCGTTTCCGCAAATATAATGTGATTTCAAAAGGTGATAGCCCGCCGCATCGCGACGGGCAATCGTGCTAGTACAAACCGCCAGAGGACAGTGACCCAAAGGACGCCTTTGGCCCCACAGTCGCAGTGCCACCAGTGGATGTGGTGACCTGACGGGCCGCGCGCGGCACTTCTTCAAACAGCGGCAGGTTGGCTGATACGCCAAAACCACCGTCAAATGTGATCCCGAAGACAGGTTCTTCGCCCGGACGGAAACATTCCGCGATCACGTTGTCGCCTGTCGCACCATCCGGTAAACGTGCTCCAGAAAAACGGTCGATCCGGATAAATTGGCAATCTTCAGGCGCACGGAACGCGCCGCCGCCGAAACGTTCAACGGCTTTGGTCATGAAGCGGTTAAAGACCGGACCACATGTCCCGCCACCGGACGCACCGCGCATTGTGCGTGGCGTGTCATATCCAATGTAGCAACCGGCCACGATGTTCGATGAGAACCCCACGAACCAAACGTCTTTGGTGTCGTTCGTTGTCCCTGTTTTACCCGCTATTGGCACGGATTGGTTCACCGTCCGCTTGGCTGTCCCGCGATCCACAACGCCCTGCATCATGGAGGTCAACTGGTACGCCGTGATTTCGTTCATCACGCGTTCGCGGTTGGACACGATACGTGGCGCTTCGCCTGCTCCAAGTTCGTAGCCCGTGCAGTTGACGCAGTTCCGCTGGTCGTGACGATACACAGTCGCACCGTAACGGTCTTGGACACGGTCGACCAATGTTGGCTCCACACGTTCGCCGCCATTCGCAAACATCGCGTAGGCCGCGACCATCTTGAACACCGTGGTTTCATCCGACCCCAATGACGCCGCCAGAACGCGGTTCATATTATCGTAAACGCCGAAACGTTCGGCATATTCCGCAATTGTCCCCATCCCGACCTCTTGCGCGAGACGAATGGTCATCAGGTTCCGGGACTGTTCGATCCCCGTGCGCAAAGGCGTCGGGCCATAGAACTGATTGGAAGAGTTTTGCGGACGCCAGACACCTTGCGGCGTGTTAATCTCGATCGGGCTATCGACCACGATCGTCGCAGGCGAATAACCGGAATCGAGGGCCGCAGCATAGACGAACGGTTTGAAGGATGACCCCGGCTGACGACGGGCCTGCGTGGCGCGGTTAAAGACCGAGTTCTGATAAGAGAACCCGCCCTGCATCGCCAGCACACGGCCCGTGTTCACGTCCATCGCCATGAACCCGCCCTGCACTTCTGGCACTTGGCGCAGCGTCCAACGGATAAATGCACCGTCGCTGTCTTGGGTCATGCGGCGCACGTGGACCACGTCACCAATTTCAAAATTGTCGAAGAAATTACCGCGCATCCACTGGATGTCGTCGCGAGGGACGACCTGTGGTTCGGCTGTGGTTTCAGCGATGCCTTCGATACCTACGCGAAGTTGCTGGTCTTCGATCCCAAGCACAACAGCTGGAAACCATTCATTTTCAAGTTCAATGTCGCGGGCAACACGGACGTCGGACAATGCATCGCGCCACGATGCTTCATCGACCAATGCCTCTGCCGGAATAGATTCACCTGTGCCGCGCCAGATCCCAAGACCGCGATCAAAGTCCTCGAGCGAAATTTGCAGCGATTCTGCGGCGACCTTTTGCAATTCTTCGTCGATGGTCGCGCGGATCGACAGACCGCCGTTAAAGAACTCTTCTTCACCAAAGTTAGCAGACAATTGGCGACGAATTTCGTCTGTAAAGTAATCGCGTGGCGGGCGTTCATCAAAGTGCGACGGGAAATCCCCGCCCTGCACGGTTAACAATGGGTCAGCCTTCGCGACTTCCCATTCTTCATCCGTGATGTAGCCGTTTTCGTGCATCTCGCGCAGAATAAACGCGCGGCGATCAAGCGCAGCTTCGCGGTTCCGTACTGGGTGGTAGCTGTACGGCGCCTTTGGATGCACCGCGAGGAATGCGGCCTCTGCCGGGTTCAGTTCAGACAGCGATTTGTTAAAATAGCTTTGCGCGGCCGCCGTCACACCAAAGGACCGGACACCAAGGTCGATCTCGTTCAGGTACAGTTCCAAAACGCCGTCTTTGCCGAGCGTTTCTTCCAGCCGGGGTGCCAGAATGATTTCTTTGATCTTCCGTGATATCCCGTCCAGACCGCGCCGCGATCCGTCCAAAAGGAAGTTCTTGGCGACCTGCTGTGTAATCGTAGACGCACCACGCAGGTCTTCACCGCGTGATTTGACTGCGTCCACAAACGCGGACGCCATACCGCGCGGATCGTAACCCGGGTGTTCGTAGAAATTCTTATCTTCCGCAGAGATGAACGCCTGCTTTACGATGTCAGGAATTTCTTCAATTGGTGTGAACAAGCGCCGTTCGGTCGCGAATTCATCAATGATCTTACCTTCACCCGAATAGATTCGGCTGATCGTTTTAGGCGCGTATTGTGACAGCACGTCATAAGACGGCAGATCACGCCCGTAGGCATAGAACACACCGCCCAGCCCCAGCGCACAGATCGCAAGACCAAACGTGAGGGTCGTAAAGATACCCCCGAAGAAAGATAAGATAAACCGCAGCAAGCCCGTAATCCTTTTGGATTTGTTGGCCGCTGGTATACGCGCTGTTGCGGTGATGGTCAAAAGCCGATTACGGGGAAACCTGCCGGAATTCGCCTATTTTTGCGCCCCGATGATCACGTTTTACTGGCGCACCAGCGGTGCGCGCGCGGCCTCTTCGCGGGCCCAGGTTAGTACGCCTGCGACAATCCCTTCCACGACAGGCGCGCGGCCCGACGGCGTGGACAGCATCGCCCGGTCATTTGCGTTGGACAAAAAACCGACTTCGATCAAGACGGACGCAAAATCAGGTGCGTTCAGAACGGCCAACCGCCCTTCGCGACGCGGCTTTGAATTGAGACGGGCACCTGCGTCGCGCAGCGCTGCCACCGCTTGTTCTGCAAAGCGTTGGCTTTGCGGTTCGGTTTCGGCCCGTGCGAGGTCCATCAAAACGGTCGCGACCCGGTCGTCTTGTTCTGACAAATCAACACCCGCCAGCAAATCGCCCCGTTCGTGTCTTTCGGCCATACGGGCAGCGGCGCGGTCGGACCCTTCGGCGTTGAGTGTGTAAATCGACGCACCACGGGCTTCGTCCACCTCTAATGCGTCGGCGTGCAACGAAATAAACAGGTCTGCCTTGGCGGCGCGTGCAATAGTCATTCGCCCTTCCAATGGAACAAAGATGTCGGATTCACGGGTCAAGATGGCCCGCACTTGGCCTGTTCTGTTCAACGCTTCCGCCACTTCGATGGCAAGTTTCAGCATCAGATTTGCTTCGACAACGCCGCCCTGAATTGCGCCGGGATCGACACCGCCATGCCCCGGATCCAGCACCACTGTCAGTGGGCCGTCTTCTGGCGTTGGCGCTGGCAAACTAGGTTGTGCGGTGGCGATATCCCACGCCGCACTGACAGGTGCGCCAGAGGTCGCAGCAAATTCGACTGGGTCTGCATCACGCAAAACTAACGTGAGCTTGGCGGTGTTATCCAATTGATTTACGGTCATTTCTGCCGCCTTCAGTACGACCGGTTCTGACAGATCAACGACCAGCCGCGACCACCCCGCCTGAAATGCACCGAAGCGGATGTCGCTAGCAATGTCGGACTGATCGAGCTGGGTCTTGTCCGTACCCGTCCACTCAATTTCGCGAAAATCGACAACCAGACGACGCGGTTCATCCAGCGTGAACACGCGGTAAGGTACAACCTGCGACAAATGTAAATTAACCGCCATGCCTTGGCGGGTGTCCGTGATCGCACTGGCTGAATGATCTATGCGGGCCAAGCCACTGAAATCTTGCGCAAACGCGGATCCCGCCGTCATCAAGAACGCCGCCACGACACGGATCATGCCGCACGTCCTTTCATAAACGCGGACAACCGTGCGAGGCCTTCGGTGATGTCTGCCGTGCCACGTGCATAGGAAAACCGCAGCCAGTGGTGCCCACGTCTGGGGTCAAAATCGAGTCCCGGCGTGACGGCAACCCCAGCCTGATCCAAAATCTCGCCTGCAAAGGCGAGCGCATCATCAGTGTAATCCGACACATCCACGTAGACATAGAAGGCCCCGTCAGGTGGCGCGAATTTGGTGAACCCTGCGGCCGTCAGGCCATCGATCATCAGCTGTCGGTTTGCGGTATAGACGTCGATATTCTGCGTAAGCTCTGCACCACAATCCATTGAATACAATGCCAAACGTTGGGCTGCATGCGGCGCGCAGATGAACATATTCTGCGCCAGTCGTTCCACGATCCGCACGTGATCTTCAGGCACAATCATCCAGCCGACGCGCCAACCTGTCATCGAGAAATACTTGGAAAACGAATTGATCACATAAGCGTCGTTGGTGACCTCTAGCGCAGAGACTGCGCGGCGGTCATAGCCAAGCCCGTGGTAAATCTCGTCTGATATCAACGCCGCCCCTTTGTCTGTACAGGCTTTGGCCAAAGCCGCAAGTTCACCCTTGTCCAGCATCGTACCAGTCGGGTTCGCAGGAGATGCAACGATCAAGCCCGCCAGATTGTGGTCAGCGACTGCAGATGGCTGGGGTTGGAACCGATCCGCGAGCGTCGTTTCAATATCAACAGGCGTCAGACCAACAGCCTTTAGAATTTGCCGGTAGGATGGGTAACACGGTGTGCCCAGCCCGACCTTTTCCGCGTTATCAAACAACGCACTAAAGGCCAAAAGGAAAGCACCTGAGGCCCCCGACGTAATGACGACACGGTTCGGATCGAGATCAACGTCATACCAGTCGCGGTAGTGTTGGGCGATCCGTGCGCGCAATTCCGGCAGGCCCAGCCCCACGGTGTAACCTAGAGGGTCATCCAAATCGGCCGCCAGCCGCGCACGTGCATCCGCAGGCGCACCCGTTCCGGGCTGGCCGACCTCCATGTGGATGATGTGACGCCCTGCGGCTTCGGCCTGACGTGCGGCCTCCATCACATCCATCACAATAAACGGATCGACCATACCACGGGTTGAATGACGCATCTGCTGCCCCTTATGATTTTGGCAGAGTTTTGCACGCAAGCGCCATGCGGCGTCAATGGCACTTGGCACGCAGTGCGCGATATGGTTTTCAGGTGACGACCCTGTAAAGGAAAACAGATTATGCTTCGTTTCGCCCCTTTCGCCGTAATGGCAGCCCTTGCCTCACCTGTTGTCGCACAAGACATGACACCAGAAGAACGCACAGCGTTCCGGGCCGAAGTGCGTGCATATTTGCTGGAAAACCCTGAAGTGTTGATGGAAGCCATCGGCGTTCTCGAAGATCGTCAGGCTGCGGACGCACGGGCGAACGACGTGAACCTTGTGGCACAAAATGCCGACGCATTGTTCAGCAGCGATACATCTTTCGTCGGGGGCAATCCGGACGGCGATTTCACAGTCGTTGAGTTCCTTGATTATCGGTGCGGTTACTGCAAACGCGCCCACCCCGAGGTCGCGGCTTTGATCGATGGCGACACAAATATCCGCTATGTGATCAAGGAACTGCCGATCCTAGGGGAACAGTCTGTTTTGGCATCCCGTTACGCATTGGCCGTACAACAGGTCGTGGGCGACGACGCCTATTACGACATCCACAACACGCTGATGGAATACCAAGGTAATATCACGGACGCGAACCTTGCGCGGATTTCAGATGCGTTTGGATATGATCACGACGCATTGGCGGACATGATGAACGGTCCCGAAGTCAACGCTGTGATTGCAGAAAACCGCGCGCTGGCAGACGCCTTGGCAATCACAGGCACGCCGTCCTTCGTGTTCGAAGACCAAATGTTGCGTGGTTACGTGCCGTTGGCGCAGATGGAACAGATCGTCGCCCAACTCCGGTCTCGCGACGGTTAATTCGGCCTTCTCGATAAATCATCTGGCCGCTGCGACGGAACGCCCTAGGTGTAGCGTATAAAGAATATGCACAACCAGGAGATTACCATGCAGCGCCTGCCCCAAAACCGCCGTCAGTTTCTAATTCACACAGCAGCAGCCAGCACACTGACTGTCCTGCCGTTCGCAGCACATGCAGATGGGCACGGCGCGGATAGCTTTCCGACCGCCAACGGCGCGATCGAGATTACCCCTGTGGACCACGCATCATTCGTGATGAAGACGCCGACTGCGGTGATCTACGTCGACCCTGTCGGAGATGCGTCCAACTACGAAGGCTTCCCGACTGCCGATCTTGTACTGATCACGCATGAGCATGGCGATCACTTCAACCTTGATACGCTCAATGGCATCGTTGCGGAAAACACAGCACTGGTCACGAACCCAGCCGTATTCGACATGTTGCCAGAAGACATGCAAGCTAAAGCGATGCAGATGGCAAACGGCGATGACACGACATTCGGCGATATCGCGATTGAAGCGATCCCTGCGTATAACACGACAGAAGATCGTTTGAACTTTCACCCTAAAGGCCGCGACAACGGCTACGTTCTGACCGTAGATGGATCCCGCGTCTATATTTCCGGTGACACCGAAGACATCCCGGAAATGCGCGCATTGGAAGACATCGACATCGCGTTTGTTTGCATGAACCTGCCATTCACGATGAGCGCAGAAGCCGCAGCTGATGCCGTGAACGAATTCAAACCCGCGAACGTTTACCCGTACCACTATCGCGGTCGGGACAATGGCACACAGGACCCGATGGCATTTGCCGAAATGCTTGCTGATGGTATTTCCGCAAAAATGGGCGGCTGGTACGGCTAAACGCAAAAACCTGCGCAGGGGGCATTTTTCAGATGCCTCCGGCGGGGATATTTAGAACTGAAAGAATGAGGCGGTGGAGAGTTACTCTGCCGCTTCTTTTTTTGCTGCAAGCGCGTCGAGTTCGGCGGCTTTCTTTTCGACCTGTTCGACGATGTGGTCGACCATACTGTCGTTGTCTTGTTTGTGGCTTTGCTTGCCCGCAAGATAGACCATGCCGTGACCCGCACCGCCGCCTGTGAAGCCGACATCAGTCATCAGTGCTTCACCCGGTCCGTTCACGACGCACCCGATAATGCTAAGCGACATTGGTGTTTTGATATGCTCAAGCCGTTGTTCAAGCGTTTCGACCGTTTTGATCACATCAAACCCTTGTCGGGCACATGACGGGCACGAGATGATGTTCACGCCGCGGTGGCGCAACCCCAAGGACTTCAGAATCTCGAAGCCCATTTTGACTTCTTCTACGGGATCAGCGGACAGCGATACACGGATCGTATCCCCGATCCCCATCCACAGCAGGTTGCCCATGCCGATAGCGGATTTTACTGTGCCACTGATCAAACCGCCCGCTTCAGTGATACCAAGGTGGATCGGTGCATCAGTGGCTTCGGCAAGCTGCTGGTAGGCAGCGGCCGCCATGAAGACGTCAGAGGCCTTACAGCTGATTTTGAATTCGTGGAAATCGTTGTCTTGCAAGATCTTGATGTGATCGAGACCGGATTCAACCATCGCGTCAGGCGTAGGTTCGCCATATTTATCCAGTAAATGCTTTTCCAGCGATCCAGCGTTCACCCCGATCCGGATTGAACAATTGTGGTCGCGGGCTGCTTTTATGACTTCCTTGACGCGTTTTTCGTCACCGATATTGCCCGGATTGATGCGCAGGCAGGCGGCACCCGCTTCTGCCGCTTCAATACCGCGTTTGTAATGGAAATGGATATCCGCAACGAGAGGCACTGACACCTCTGGCACGATCAACTTTAGCGCCTTGCTGGACGCTTCGTCCGGAACGGACACACGTACAATGTCGGCCCCTGCTTCAGCCGCTGCGTTAATCTGTTCGATCGTTGCCTTCACGTCTGTGGTCAGCGTGTTGGTCATCGTCTGGACAGAGATCGGCGCACCGCCCCCGACAGGCACATTGCCCACCATAATCTGACGGCTTTCACGCCGGTAAATGTTACGCCAAGGACGGATATGATTCAGCGACATAGGAGTATGGCCTTTGAATTACGCGACTGGCCTTAACCTATGCTTGCCGCCGCCTTACGGCAACGGGTAAGCCGCAGGTTATTGTGCCGCAGGGGCCACTTCGGCGACGCGGACGACTTCTGCCAAATCGCTGTCAGCTGTGATATCCGCGACTGAGTAGCTAGCCGTCAGATTATCAACCGACATTGCAAGGTTCGACGTCACCTGACCACGTGGACCAGCAGGCCCGTAGTGAGTGCCGTTGATCGCGAAATAAATCGCACCAGATGCACCAACCCGCAAAGTCGCGGGGTTTTCGGTTTGTGGTACTGTGAAGGTGTCACCAGCCTGCATCGTGGCTTCGTAGATCGTTGTGCCGTCAGCCGCCTTCACACGCACCCACGCAGGGCGTACAGCGACCATCTGCACCGCAGGCGCAGGCGTTTCAAGAACCTGCACACTGGACGGTTCTGGGAATGCGGCAGCTTCGGCAACGGCCTGTTCCAAAGTGGTTTCAGGTGCCAAGGCGCCGAATGAACCCGGGTTTAATGATGCGATAGGTCCGTCGCGCGACACCAGTACCGGCACATCAAGAGCGGCAGGACGGTAAAGGCGATCCAGCGCTTCGACAGACGGGGCTTGGAAGGATGCAACATCTTCAACTTCTGGGGCGATATTCGCGCCGCCTGCCAGTGGATCAATGTCGGACACTACCGTCGGCGTCTGTTCAACGGGTGCGAACTGTACGCGCTGGACTTCTTGCAAGACGGTCCAGCCGCCGTAACCGATGCCACCAATCAGCGCGACAAGCACAAGAACGGAACCAATTGCGCCCGGTTCGATCCGGCTGAACATTGCGTCGCCTTCCGGCACAAAAGGTGTCGCGGATGACGAGAAAATATCGTTGCCCTTGGCTGGTGTTTTCTGAAGTGTTGATGGCTTGGCGGCCGATGCTTCCGCAGACATGCCGTGTGCCGTTGCAAAACCGCTTTCGCCACAGAACGTATCAAACGCCCAATCCGGATCCATGTTCAGGTAACGCGCGTAAGACCGTACATAGCCCGCAATAAAACCCGGCGTATCAAACGCAGTAGGGTCCGCATTTTCGATCGCGGCGATGTATGCTGCTTTGATTTTGAGTTCGCGTTGCACGTCCAACAGGCTTTTGCCCATGGTCGCACGTTCGCCACGCATCAGGTCCCCAAGACGCAAATCAAATGCATCAAATCCGGTCGATTCAGCTTCTTGCTGAACGCGATTGCGTCTGAATCCCTTGACGATCATAGTATACCGTAGCCCGCTTGTGTCCCCATGTACTGCCGAAACCTGTCCCGAATCCTAGCAGTAGCACCACTGTCCTACCACAACATGAAGATGTTTGCACATGCGGAAAGAGTCAAATTTGCGGCTTAGCCCGCCATTTCGGCACGATTCAGCGCACAGTGGCTCCACAGTGTATCCAATCCGGAAACAAGCGCATCCATTTCGCCAGGACCGTGTACAGGAGACGGTGTGAACCGTAAGCGTTCGGTTCCGCGCGGCACGGTTGGGAAGTTGATCGGCTGCACATAGATTCCGTGATCAGACAACAAACGATCTGATAAAACCTTCGTGTGAACCGGATCACCCACGATCAGTGGCACGATATGCGACCCGTGATCGATGATAGGCAGCCCCATTCCTTTGAGACGGTACTTGAGAATCGCAGCTTGCGTCTGCTGCTGATCACGCAAGTCCTGATCCGTCTTCAGATGCGCCACGGAAGCGGCTGCACCAGCGGCAATCGCGGGTGGCAGTGACGTTGTGAAGATAAAGCCCGGCGCATAGGAACGGATCGCATCGCACATACGAGCAGATGCCGCGATGTAGCCGCCCATAACGCCATAAGCCTTCGCCAATGTGCCGTTGATGATGTCGATGCGCCCCATCAGGCCATCGCGTTCCGCAACCCCTGCCCCACGTGGACCGTACATGCCGACGGCGTGCACTTCATCGATGTAAGTCAATGCACCAAATTCGTCGGCTAGGTCGCAAATCTCTTCGATGAGGCCAAAATCGCCGTCCATCGAATAGATCGATTCGAACGCGATCAGCTTTGGCGCGTTGCTGTCATCTGCTTCGAGCAATTCGCGCAGGTGCGCCAGATCGTTGTGACGGAAGATCCGCTTGGCGCCGCCATTGCGGCGTACACCTTCGATCATGGATGCGTGGTTCAACGCGTCGGAATAGATGATCAAACCGGGGAACAGCTTTGGCAGTGTGGACAACGTCGCATCATTCGCGATGTAGGCCGATGTGAAAAGCAGCGCTTCTTCTTTGGCGTGTAGATCAGCCAGTTCGGCCTCAAGCTGTTTGTGATAAACAGTTGTTCCTGAAATGTTACGTGTCCCGCCAGAGCCCGCGCCTGTGGCTTCGATCGCTTCGTGCATCGCAGCCATCACAACCGGATGCTGCCCCATGCCGAGGTAGTCATTGCCGCACCAAACGGTGACAGGCGCTGTTGTCCCGTCTTCTTTGTTCCACACCGCATGGGGGAACTGACCGCGTGTGCGTTCGATGTTGATAAACGTCCGGTAGCGTCCTTCGTCGTGAAGACGGGTGATCGCTGCATCAAGTTGTGCGTTATAATCCACCGGGTATTCCTTCGCCTTAACAGCGGTCCAAGTCACTGATAGCGCATCAGTCTAGAACCTTTCTAGGTCTCATATAGGGCACAAGACCGCGCATCAACATGCTTTGACGCGCTACAATTTGACGCCCCCTATTTGATCAAGATCACACAGGGCCGAATCCAAAGACATGATCTAGATCAATTCCTTGGCAGGCTTTCAAATAAATACCCCGACCCAGCAAGCGCGAGATCGGGGTATTGTATTGCTTATCGTGAAACCCGCCGTGGATTATTCAGCGCCAAGCCGGACGTCTTCCAACGGGTAGCCCAATGAATCCTGATCAGCGTAGGCCGCGTGGCAATCGTGGCAGAAGGATTGTTTGACGCCCATTGTTTTGCCGTTTGGCTGGACACCTGAATAGATCCAGTTGCCGAATTCTTCGGCTTCTGTACCAGGCTCGACCTTAGTCATGATCAAAAGCGGCCCCAGACGTGGTGTGCCGTCGTTGCGCAGCTTGTAAGATTCTTTGGCGATGACAGTCCCGACCGGCATTACAAAATCTTCGCCGTAGCCGTAGGTCACGTAGGTATCAAAGCCCACTTCGTTCACGAATGTGTTCAAGAAACGTTCGCCGTGGACGCCCGGCAGTGCAGGACCAGTCGCCGCGTTGCCCCACGTGCGGTAAACACCGCCAACTTCGTGATCTTCGGCGCCATAGCCCGCTTCAAGGTCATCGGACACGCAGGCATACAGCGCCGCGACGTCTGCTTCGTCAAAATCGAAAACGTCCTTATCAAAGGTACACGCGTCCGCATGGCTGTCAGCCGCAGCACTGTGTGCGCCGCCAAAGAGTGCAACAACAGCCGCCGTCGCAATAATCATTCCCGATTTCATCGAATTCTCTCCCTTTAGGTATTCATCGCCCACCTCTGAGCGTCGTTCTGTCGCACACTAGCCATGCCGCCCGTTTGTGCATAGCCAACACGTTGTCACAAAACTGCGAGGATTGCGTGATACATTTAGCATCGGTTTATAAGCGATAGGTTAACCCGATCTGTTTGCATGACCTGAGATTTTGACGTCCTATGCAGGCAAACTCAGCCAGACACAGAAAGCGTTCACCCATGACCCTTGATCCAGTCCTTGCCCAGATTGATGCCGACCTTGATGCGGCCACTGCCCGTCTGTTGGACTTGCTGCGCATCCAGTCGATATCGACCGATCCGGCGTACAAAGACCAATGTGATGCCGCTGCCGACTGGCTGGTCGATGATCTGACCAGCATCGGTTTTGATGCATCCAAACGCGCAACACCCGGCCATCCGATGGTGATGGGTCACACCGGAGACGATGGAACACACGTCCTATTTTACGGCCACTACGACGTGCAACCCGTTGATCCGATTGACCTATGGGACAACGACCCATTTGACCCACAAGTCGAAGATACCGCCAAGGGTAAGGTCATTCGGGGGCGTGGATCATCTGACGACAAAGGCCAGCTGATGACTTTTGTCGAAGCGTGTCGCGCTTGGAAAAAGGTCCATGGCACGCTGCCCGGCAAAATCTCGATCTTCTTTGAAGGCGAAGAAGAATCAGGGTCCCCGTCGTTGGTACCTTTCATGAAAGACAACGCGGAAGAACTGACCGCCGATGTAGCACTGATCTGCGACACGGGCCTTTACGGCGACAGCACGCCTGCGATCATCACGCAGCTGCGCGGATTGCTGGGCGAAGAGATCACGATCACGGGCCCCAGCCTTGATCTGCATTCCGGCATGTACGGTGGTTTGGCAATGAACCCTGCCCGCGTTTTGGCAAAGGTTATCGCAGCGCTGCACGATGAAAACGGCGCAGTCACGGTACCTGACTTCTACGACGGCGTGCCAGAACTGTCGAACGAACTGGCGGCAAGCTGGGATGATCTGAGATTCGACGAAAAGGAATTTCTGGGCGAAGTCGGCCTATCAGAACCCGCAGGCGAAAAAGGCCGTCGTCCGTTGGAAATGATCTGGTCCCGTCCGACTTGCGAAGTGAACGGGATGATTTCGGGCTACACCGGTGATGGTTTCAAAACTGTACTGCCGTCCAAAGCGAGCGCGAAGATCAGCTTCCGTCTTGTGGGTACGCAAGACCCACACAAAATCCGCGAGAATTTCCGCAAGATGGTACGGGACATGATCCCAGTCGATTGCGACGTGGAATTCCACGGACACGGCGCGTCAGCCGCGGGTCAAATGTCCACCGAAAACCCTGCGTTCGCAAAAGCTGCAAATGCTTTGTCTGACGAATGGCCAAACGCAGCAGCCTATGTCGGTTGCGGCGGGTCGATCCCAATCGCCGGACATTTTAAGACCGTCTTGGATATGGATGCGATGTTAATTGGATTCGGCAAAGACGACGACGCGATCCATAGCCCCAACGAAAAGTATGACCTGTCCAGCTTTCACAAAGGTATCCGTAGCTGGGCGCGTATTCTGCATTCACTTTCAAAGGACTAAAGAATGAAACGCATCCTAGGATGGATCGCGGGGATCGCCATTTTGGCGATCACCGTTCTTGGTATTAGTTGGGTCAAATATGCCCCGTCCCAAGACTTGCGCGGAGTGTGGAAAACGGACGGTTACGGGTTGATGTTAGATGTTGGTGCCCTGACCATCGATGTCTACGAGGTCAGCGATATCCATTGCACGAAAGACCAGACAATCCCTGCTCACATGTGGATTGTCGATTTCCTTGAAGGGGTCACTTTGTATCGCGAAGACGCACAGCTGGTGCTGGCCGCTGAAGGTACAATAAATCCGATCACCGCAGATCCGGTTGCGGCCCTGCCCGACAGCTGCGATGCTCCCCTGCCCAACACGCCAACTGCGGTTTTTGACGTGATGTGGGAGGTGATGAATACGCATTATTCCCATTTCGACACCCACGGCGTCGATTGGGGCGCCCGCCGTGCCTTGCGGCCGGAAACGGGCAGCCAGATGGACGACGCCGCGCTGATGGCTGTCTTGCAAGAGGCCCTGACAGGCTTGGACGACGGTCATACCTTCATCGCGACCGGCGACAGCATCTGGTCGCCATCTGTCCGCCCGGACTGGCACGACGTCCGGCACGTGGTGCGGGATACCACGCTGGCCGCCGTGAGCGATCTGTCCGCACCAAGCGATACGGGCTTACGCGTCGGTTGGGCCACGCCAGACATCGGCTATGTTTACATCGAGCACATGGACCCCGAAACGGGACTTGGCCAATCCGCGGCGACGGTTGCTGCGGCATCATTCCAGCAGGTGCTCGACTACCTCGCGGACGCCAAAGGCATCATTCTTGACGTTCGGTATAACCCAGGTGGGTCGGATGACATTTCACTGGCCTACGCGGGGTTCTTCACCGACGAACCACTGCCGGTTTTGACCAAAACAACGCGAACCGAAACAGGATTTACAGCGCCGCACACGGCCATCTTGGAACCGCAGCAACCGACGTTCGATCAACCCGTCGTAGTGCTAACAACACCCTACACAGGCTCTGCCGCAGAGATTTTCACGATGGCGATGCGCGAACTGCCGAATGTCACGGTGATGGGTGAACCGACCTCTGGCGGGTTGTCAGATATCATGAGCATCGAACTGCCCAACGGTTGGGAACTGGGCTTTTCCCACCAAGTCTATCTCGCGATGGATGGCGCTGATTTTGAAGGGGTTGGCGTGCCATCGGATATTGATGTGTCCGTCGACGTATCTGCGGCCGAAGCCGGTGACGATACGATCCTGTCTACGGCAATCGCGCGGCTAGATGGTCAATAAAGGCCACGACAGCCTAAAGTACTGACAATTCAAGATTAACAGAAAATTTTTTAAGATTTATTAACGTCGCTCCCGATACTTGCCTGCGTGCGCACAGGTACGAAGGGAGCGACGACATGCTACAAGCAAATATGGCTGCGGGATACGCGGCCCAAGCGACACAACCCACCTCCATCACCAGCCAGCAGGCCGAAAAGCTGACAACGTTTTTGGCCGACTACGATTCATCCAAGTTGACCGAATCTGATGCCAAGAAGATCGTCACGCAGATCAAAGAAATTGGGATCAGGCCGGGGTCCGGATTGGAATCACTGCTGAGCGACAACGGGATTGATGCAAAATATCTAGTCGACCAAGCTGGCATCAAGGGCGGCGACCGTCCACCGCCTCCACCGCCTGAGGGCGGCCAAGGTGGATCACAATCCAAAGGGTCTGTTGACACAGGGATCGTCGCGTTGATCGCTGATGCGGTTGAAGCGTTTGCAGAAACGGATGATGCCGAAACGGTGTGGTCTTTGCTACAACCTGCCTTGGAAGAAGCGGGTTATGACACATCACAGCAGATGATCGACGTTTACCTGTGATCTGATCAACACTTCATTCAATCGTCCTGAACGAAATCGATCAAACATATGGTGGAAAGTGGCGCGGTTGACGGGGCTCGAACCCGCGACCCCCGGCGTGACAGGCCGGTACTCTAACCAGCTGAGCTACAACCGCGCGTGAGGGGTGGGATAGAAGGAAGTGTCACACCCGTCAACGCCAAATCGCGCGGTTTTTGTACTTTTTTGATCGAATGCTAAACTAAGTGCTAAGCCGAAAGGACTTCGGGCCAATTTGCATCCCCCGCAGCGATGTATCCAGCCGTATCACGTTCCCATTTACGGCGGATGCGGCGCGAATAGTTCAGGTACAGCTTACCATCTACAATCGACCAAGCAGCGGGCGTCGTAGACGCTGTATAGCCCTGTGATACAGCGTAGGCGCAGTAGCCGCCGTATTGCGGGGCATAGGCGTATGGATCAGCCTCAAACGCGGCACGGTTTGCGGCTGATGAAAACAGCCATGTCGCCCCCCGCCACATCACCTGGTGATCAGGAGATCCTGCAACGGGTTCACCGTTGGTAAAATAGGCAACAGGGTCCGTACCATCGATTGCGATTCCATCTTCGGCATAAATGGCTGGCGTCTGCGCGACGGCTTGAGTTGCGACCATGCTCACCATTGGGAGTGAGACGGACAGGGTCATGAATTGGCGGCGGGACAGTGACATCTGCAATTCCTCAATAGATCTGTTGGAATCAAATATAAGGATGCAGATCGCGCACGTCTGCTACGTGACAGCGTTCTCATGCTGATGTGAAATCTTGTCATATTTCTGGGAAAAGAGAGAGGATGGCGCGGTTGACGGGGCTCGAACCCGCGACCCCCGGCGTGACAGGCCGGTACTCTAACCAGCTGAGCTACAACCGCGCATCTCTCAACATCTTGCGACGTTGTGGGGCTTCTATGCCGGGCGTTTGGGGGCGTCAAGAACGCACAGGCAAGAAGTGCAAAGAAAATGCATTTTCTTTTGGATGCCCGATGTTAACGGGTCCGCCCCGTGCGACCGCCATAGGCTATCAAAGCAAACTAAGCATGATTAATTGTAGTCATCCCGCAAAACATGTGCAGAGTCATTGGGATTGGAAAACATCAACATATTAGGACGATTATGCGCAACCTACTGATCACATCTGCCCTGTGCCTTGCGCCGATGGCTGCGACCGCTGACGACCAACTCGACCGTTTTGCGTCAGTCATGGTCGATATGAATGTTTTGATGGGTGAAATGATGGCCCTAGAGATCGAACAAGGCGGCGGCGATGGCACACCTGTGCGCGACGCGCTTGCCCTGCTGGAATGGACCCCCGCGCTGCAAACCGCTGCTGCCTGCGTACAAGACAAATTCGCGGATGTCGCGGGGCCAGATACGTTTTCAACGATGCTGGACGACATCGAGACTGTCATCGCCGATTCTCAAGGGATGACCATGACCGAATTTGCAGACTCGGTGGACCCGGTGGCCCTGATCCCACAGGGCATGACGGAAGACGAATCCCTGGCAATCAACGAAGAATGCGGACTACCAGACGCACAGCTCGCCGCAATGAGCGAGACGGGATTCACAGCAGCCGTCATGGCCGCGATGTCCGAATCCCAGTAAGAAATAGATTAACGCAGCGCTGGACCGATCACTTCGATCCGGTTGGTCCAGATATACCCGTCAAACTGCGCAGGCACGCGCGCGAGCGTTTCCAAGTCATCGACCCCACTGGAAAAACCTGACCCGTCGTAGGGTCCCCACAAGATCGCCTCTGTCCCAACAGCATGCATGCGGCGAGTGAACTTATGCGGCCAGCCCCAAAGATACGGCGCGTAATCCATCGGCACAGCGACCGTCATATCGGCGCAAACCGCAGGCGCCCTGCCCGTCCAACCGGTCAACGCGTATCTGAACAGGCAGGCCTTTAGGGTTTGTCGACTGAACCCTGTCCAAACGGACCTGTTCATCGCACTACTAGTCGGCGGACCGCCACCGTATACGCCCCAAATCGGTGCTTCCGTCTGGTGAAACCGATCAACCAACACGTCACCGTCTTCGCATCGGTTGCTTTTAAAATTGACGAGAAGCCGACCGTCTGGGTTTGCTTCAAAAACCTCTGTTAGTGTCGACATCTGACCCACAGCAGTTCCGCGCAAAGGATATGTTTCACCGTCGCTGGTATATCCATAACCTAAGTCGAGACCACGCAGATACGCCATGTTCTGCTTATGCGTCACACCCGTTCCGTCGGTTTGACAGTCCAACGCCCAATCGTGGAAAACCGCAAATTGGCCATCGGTGGTCAAGTGCACGTCAACCTCGACCACGTCAGCACCCGCGTCAAAAGATGTTTCGATCGACGCAATCGTGTTTGCAATGAAGGGATGCGCCATTGGCGTGACGGGATTGGCGGTACAGGTATCGGCGTTACGATCATTGCCTGCGTAGATTTGATGAATGCCTCTGTGCGCTATCAGCTTTGGCTGCTGATCCGCAGGCAAGCTGACAAATGCATTCGTGTTGGCCAACCACAGGGCCGCGCCTAGACAAACAAGGACAGCCAAAAGCCGTTTTATACGTCGCATATACGACGATTGCATAGGGCTAGCGGGATGTGAAGTGGTGGGTGATGAGAGGCTCGAACTCCCGACATCTTCCGTGTAAAGGAAGCGCTCTACCAACTGAGCTAATCACCCGTGAGGCGTCGTTTAGGCTATCGGTTCGGGTTACTCAAGCAGTTTTTGCACGCCGTCTTTCAAATGATAGACGCAGCCCTGCCCTCCGTGAATCGTCGGCACAGAAACTGCACCTTCGCCCGCCACGATAGACCGCAACATCCGGCTGGTGATTCCGTGCGTAATCAGGACGCTGGGGCCCTGCAGATCAGCAAGAAATGCGCGGCAACGGGTTTCAAGCCGTTCGAATCCCTCACCATTTGGTGCGATTTCATACTGCGCCATGAACGGGTCTTTGCCTTCAGGCATCGGCAAGTCGTCCCGCAGCAGACCCGACCAATCCCCGACACCAATTTCGCGCAGGCGATCATCCGTGCGCACATCAGTCGCGATTCTGCCAAGGGCAATCCCTGCGGTTTGGAATGCACGGCCTTGCGGGCTGCATAGAAATGCAAATCCGGTCAGATCAAGGGTCCGCAAAATTTCGCCCTGTCGTGCGGCGTCCATTTCACCCTTTTGCGTCAATGGGGAATTCAATTCACCCTGCATCCGGTTTTCGGCATTCCATTCGGTTTCACCATGTCGCAGGATATAAAGCTCTGGATGGGACATGGTGCGCCTCGCAGTTGATACAGAAAAGGCGCACCAACTTGGTACGCCTTTGGAAAATCTGGTGGGTGATGAGAGGCTCGAACTCCCGACATCTTCCGTGTAAAGGAAGCGCTCTACCAACTGAGCTAATCACCCGATAGCGGTGGATTTAAAGCCGGATTCGTGTGGGCGCAACCCACAAAGTTCACTCTGACGTATTTGGTGTGCGCAATTTCAGCGTGATCGCCTTAGCGCCCTTGCCAACATCCTTCGTCTTTACGATTTTCAGCTTGCCCAAAGGCGGCAGTTGCATGTCTTCGGCGTTGATAAGCTTGTCGGCCATGACTTCAAACAAGGCTTCGACGACCAGTTTCGCATCGGACCGTTTGATACCACTTTTTTCGACGACAGCATCCAAAATCGGCCCCTTTTTGACTGGGCCATCATCACTGACGACAGCTTTCGGCGCGCCGGCTGGCGCGGATTTCGGTGTCGATACAGGCACCGCCTGCGGCACAGACACGACGACGGGCTTGGGCCCTGTGCTGACCGGAGCAAGCTTTGCTTTCGCGTTCGGTTTGCCGGGTTTCAATTTGACGGTGTTCGTGTCGGGGGTGTCATTATCAGCCATCGGGCCCTCTTTTTCTCTTTAACCTACCGTACCCTGTCGGATCAGTGCCGCAACGGGGAAAAGCAAAAGGGCGCAACCAACGCTGCGCCCTTTTTCAAATTTGTGGCTTTGACAGCGCTCAATGTGCGATCGCACCGGCGCCAGTGCCACCAGCGGCGAGCGCTTTGGCAGCAGCGGCGGCTTCTTCAGCCTCTGCATCCCATTCAATCGCTTCTGGTTTGCGGACCAACGCGTGTTCCAACACTTCAGATACGTGTTTGACGACGATGATCTCGAGGCCCTCTTTCACGTTGTCCGGAATGTCCGGCAGATCTTTTGCGTTATCTTCGGGGATCAGAACCGTTTTGATCCCGCCGCGCAGCGCTGCCAGCAGTTTTTCTTTCAAACCACCAATTGGCATCGCGTTACCACGCAATGATACCTCGCCCGTCATCGCAATATCGCGACGCACCGGAATATCAGTCAGAACGGACACGATAGACGTGACCATGGCCAAGCCCGCAGATGGACCATCCTTTGGTGTCGCCCCGTCGGGGACGTGCACGTGGATGTCGATCTTGTCGAACTTCGGCGGCTTCACACCGATTTCAGGACTGATGGACCGCACGTAGGATGACGCGGCATCGATGGATTCTTTCATCACATCACCGAGCTTACCCGTTGTTTTCATGCGACCTTTGCCCGGCAGGTTCAGCGCCTCAATCGACAGCAGTTCACCGCCGACAGACGTCCAAGCCAGACCGGTCACGACACCAACCTGATCTTCGGTTTCGGCCAGACCGTACCGATGTTTCGGCACGCCAAGATAATCGTCCAGATTGTCGGCGTTGACCTCTACGGCCTCGACTTCCTTCTTGACGATCTTGGTCACCGCTTTCCGTGCGATTTTCGCGAGTTCACGTTCAAGATTCCGCACACCTGCTTCGCGAGTGTAACGCCGGATCATTTCGGTCAAGGCCGCGTCATCGATTGCGAATTCCTTGTCCTTCAACCCGTGGTTTTTCAAAACCTTCGGCAGCAAATGCTGACGAGAAATCTCGCGCTTTTCGTCTTCGGTGTAGCCCGACAGCGAAATAATCTCCATCCGGTCCAGCAAAGGACCCGGCATGTTGTACGAGTTCGCAGTTGTCAGGAACATTACGTTCGACAGATCATATTCCACCTCAAGGTAGTGATCGACGAATGTGCTGTTCTGTTCCGGATCGAGCACCTCGAGCATCGCGGACGCGGGGTCACCACGGAAATCCTGACCCATCTTGTCGATTTCATCGAGCAAGATCAGCGGGTTCGTGGTTTTCGCCTTTTTTAGCGCCTGAATAATCTTACCCGGCATAGACCCGATGTAGGTCCGACGGTGGCCACGGATTTCAGATTCGTCACGCACACCACCAAGGGAAATGCGGATAAATTCGCGCCCCGTCGCTTTCGCAACAGATTTACCGAGCGACGTTTTACCAACACCCGGAGGACCAACAAGGCACATGATCGGGCCTTTCAGCTTCTTCGAACGCTGCTGGACGGCCAAATATTCAACGATCCGTTCCTTAACCTTTTCGAGGCCAAAGTGGTCAGCGTCGAGCACCTTTTGCGCCCCTCCAAGATCTTTCTTGGTGCGGGATTTCACGCCCCACGGCACACCCAAAATCCAGTCCATGTAGTTGCGCACGACTGTGGCTTCCGCGGACATCGGCGACATGTTCTTGAGTTTTTTCAGCTCTGCGTCGACCTTTTCACGGGCTTCCTTAGACAGCTTCGTCTCGGCGATCTTGGTCTCAAGTTCTTCGACCTCGTTCTGGCCTTCTTCACCGTCGGCAAGTTCCTTCTGAATGGCCTTCATCTGCTCATTCAAATAGTATTCGCGCTGCGTCCGTTCCATCTGGGACTTGACGCGTGTCTTGATCTTTTTCTCGACCGACAACACGGACATTTCACCCTGCATCAGGCCGTAAACTTTTTCCAGCCGTTCAGACACGGACAGCGTTTCCAAAAGCTCCTGCTTTTGAGCAACTTCGATGCCAAGATGGCCTGCCACGAGGTCTGCCAATTTCGCAGGTTCGGTTGTTTCACCCACAGCAGCCATGGCTTCTTCGGGAATGTTCTTCTTAACCTTCGCGTAACGTTCGAATTCGGTCGCGACAGAACGGATCAACGCCTCTGTCTCATCTTCGTTACCCGGCATTTCGGTCAGATATTCAGCTGATGCTTCGAAGAAATCAGGGTTATCCAAGAACCCTGTAATCCGCACACGGCCGCGTCCTTCAACAAGCACCTTTACGGTACCATCGGGCAGCTTCAACAGTTGCAGCACGTTGGCCAGAACACCGGCCTTATAGATGCCGTCCTGCGCTGGATCGTCCTCACCGGGATCGATCTGGCTCGACAGCAGAATTTGCTTGTCGTCCTGCATCACTTCTTCAAGCGCGCGGACTGACTTTTCACGGCCCACGAACAGCGGCACGATCATGTGTGGGAACACAACAATGTCGCGCAACGGCAATACGGGGTATGATGAACTCAACGGTTCTTGCATTTCTTTTTCCTTACTTTGCGGCAAACAGATCGGCCCCGCATCGCGGCTGCACGCCCTGTTTCCTGTCTGGTTCCTACATCTGGGGTCTTAGGGCCCCGTATTCAACCAGTGCTGCTTTCTCATTCCGTTGTATTTTGACCCTTTGCGCAGGAAGGAGCAAGCCATCGCGCAAACAAATCCTAGCGCGTCCAAATAAGCCAAGCATGCCACGCAATCATGGGGTTAGGGCGTGCATTTCTTTGCGTACTACGCGGGTATTATGGATTGTATCTTAAAATTGTCACTTTTGCGCCCAGAACCAAACGTTTCAGCGTCTTACGCCGAAAAAGTTGTTCCCATTTTGTAGGTTAGTCGGTCCAACCCTTTTCATAGGCTTCCCAAATTTATGCTTCATAACCTTATGCGTCAGCGCCGCCGTATTGCCTTTGCTGTGTTGTTTACCCAGCTTGCTTCGCTTTGGTTATGGCCCGGCGTTGTGATGGTCGGCGTTATGGCAATGTGTGTGATGGTGGTTGCGGTCATCGTCATCGTCGCTGCCAAAGATCTGCGTCAAAGCGTCGAATGTGGCGCTGTGGGGTTTTATGTCGCAGCGATGATGCCACCGGTTCTGATGGTCCCGATGTTCATCGCGGCAACCGTCTTGACCTATGCGATCTTTTACACATCGTTTCTGGACCGCCTGCCCGTACGGATCGGCCTACGTAGTCAAAAACGCTTTCACGCCCCTTTCGACCGCCGCACGACATGGGCCAAAGTGGTGCCCGGACAAGGCCATACAGCCGCACATTGGACGGGTACAATGATGTCGGCGCGCGCAGATTCAGATGACGACAACACGCTGTATCTGACCTTCGAAGGAGACCGAAACCAGATCGAACATGCCACACTGACATATCTCACGCTAAACCCGCACTTTAATGCGTCGTACCTGTTGGAACGCGACAGCCATATCGAGGGTGAAGAGATCATCATGTCCTACACATTCGCAAAAGCAGGTCCCGAAAGAACAACGATCCTTTCAGATATGCAGGTCAGCGGCTTGCCGATCCGCGTCGCATTGTTGCGGTATTTTGACGACGTGCTGGGCGACGAGTTGGACAGTTTCGCGCGCATGAGCGATTGTCACCGCGCTTGGCGTTTTCGCGATCCCAAGAAAGCAAATCTTACGGATGAACTCGCATCGACCGAGAATGTGCAGAGTATTCGTACGTTGGGTGAACCAGTTGAGGTGGTTGAAACCAGTGTAAAACCTACGACTGAAAGGGCCAAGGCACAACGGACTAACGCCGCTTAACGGAACAGCGGGCGCGCCTCGTGACGCCCCCGCCCAATCTGTCATCGGCCCTACAATGGTTCGATATCGCCCTGCGCACGGCCTGCATGGAAATCAGCCTCCCATGCTGCAAAGGTCCCGGCTGCAATCGCGTCGCGCATGCCCTGCATGATTTCCTGAAAGTAATGCAGGTTATGCCACGTCAGCAGCATG
The DNA here is from genome assembly GCF_055809435.1 of Yoonia sp. D2-7. Lineage (NCBI taxonomy): Bacteria > Pseudomonadati > Pseudomonadota > Alphaproteobacteria > Rhodobacterales > Paracoccaceae > Yoonia > Yoonia sp. D2-7. The sequence goes on from NZ_CM147912.1 coordinate 2,212,315, forward strand.
CCCGAGATCATTTCTTGCGACCGAAAAACATGATGCAAATATGCCCGTGAATATTTCGAACAGGCGGGACATGTGCAGGCTTCATCCAGAGGACGCGGATCATCTGCGTGCCGCGCGTTCTTGATATTGACCACGCCGTTGCGCGTAAACACCTGGCCGGTGCGCCCTGACCGTGACGGCAGCACACAATCCATCATATCGATCCCGCGTTTCACGGCCCCAACGATATCGTCAGGCTTGCCGACGCCCATCAGATAGCGCGGCTTATCGACAGGCAGCTGTTCCGGCGCGAAATCAAGACAGCCGAACATGGCCTCTTGGCCTTCACCGACAGCCAGACCGCCCACAGCATAGCCGTCAAAACCGATGTCCGTCAGGGCTTTCGCGCTTTCTTCGCGAAGGTCTTCTTCAAGACCACCCTGCTGGATACCAAACAACGCATGTCCCGGCCGATCCCCAAAGGCATCGCGGGATCGCTGCGCCCACCGCATTGACATTTGCATAGACTCGTTGAGCCTTGTCCGGTCGGCAGGCAGCGCGGGGCATTCGTCAAAACACATGACGATATCAGAACCGAGAAGCTTCTGAATTTCCATTGACCGCTCAGGCGACAAGAAATGTTTGGAGCCGTCGATATGGGACTGAAATTGAACGCCCTTTTCGGACATCTTGCGCAGATCGGCGAGGCTCATCACCTGAAAACCGCCACTATCCGTCAGGATCGGCTTGTCCCAATTCATGAACTTGTGAAGGCCACCAAGGCGATCGATCCGTTCTGCAGTTGGACGCAGCATCAAATGGTACGTATTGCCCAGCAAAATGTCTGCGCCCGTTGCGGCCACACTTTCAGGCATCATCGCCTTCACAGTGGCGGCAGTGCCCACTGGCATAAATGCTGGTGTGCGGATGTCACCACGCGGCGTTGAAATCACACCCGTACGGGCGCGACCATCAGTGTGGTTCAGCGAAAATGAAAAACGATCTGTCATGCGCCCCACATGATCCAAAATTACAAAAATGCCAAGACGTCACGGCGACGCGAAACAGGTGTCCGCAGATCGGCGGATAATTGGTTAGCAAATACAAACGTATATGCTGGCTCTCTAAAGATACCCCGAACATCGGGCATCGTGCCGCACTTTGAACACAAATGGGATTCAAGTTTGAGGGACTAGAAAACAAGAAGCGCGGGACCTTCACTGGTCACCAGTGTTCAAACGAAAAGGCGAGAGTATGACACGTAGATTAACACAAGTGCGGCTAACCACGATTTGCCCACCATTCGAATTGCTTGCCTGCGCAGCAGGGCTGATCATCATTCTGATGCAATGATGACGAACGTAACGAATGAACTAACGTAACGGCGGTAAGACGCCCTGACACAACGGGACCCGCATTGGCACTTTCGGTGCGGGTCCATCTTACGGATAGCCATCTGTCAATCAGGACGTGAAGGGCCATCCCATTTGCAGAACCGTCTTCGACAACGAAAAGGTCAGCCAGTTTGATTTACGCGGCGCAGCTTTCGGCAGTCGTTGTGCCAACCGTTCGTCCGCTTCGGCAGACAGACGTGCAATCATGTCTTGTTGGATAAGTGGAAACTGAGAATTCATCGTAGCGTGTGATGCGTTGTACATGCGTTGTCTCCTTTAGGTTTACTGTGTGTCCTCAAGGTGCACGAAATGGGTTGGTCCTGAAAAAGGGAAGCCATGCACTGCTTTCCCCCTACGCTACGTCAACTTTGCGAAAACCCCTTAAAACATGCACTTTTCGGTCCCAGACTCAAAAGAGCATCTTGACAGGATTCAGCACCTATCGCCGATTCGGGCATGTTTTTTGATGCAAAACGCAAGTTTTTAACGGGCATTGTCATACCTCGCGTGCGACTGAAACATTGCAAAAGAATGCCGCGACCGCCCCCTTTACGCCCCCTGCGCCTAACCCTATATGATTGGTCAGGATTAAGCAGGACCAAGCTCATGACAGATGCAAGCACACCGATGGAAGGCGCGCCACTGATCGCGCCATCAAGCACGGATCACCCGTTGTATGATGACATCGTCATGGCCTGTAAGTCGGTGTTTGATCCCGAAATTCCAGTGAACATTTACGATCTAGGTCTTATTTACACGATCGATATCGCAGAAGATAACGCCGTGAACGTGATCATGACACTGACTGCACCGGGTTGCCCTGTAGCGGGTGAAATGCCGGGATGGGTTGCGGATGCAATCGAACCGTTGCCCGGCGTGAAACACGTTGATGTGGAAATGACGTTCGAGCCGCAGTGGGGCATGGACATGATGTCTGACGAAGCGCGTCTTGAACTCGGCTTCATGTAACTGGCTTGTCACGAAACATTAACGAAACCATCCGATAACCGTCACATAACGCTTCTACCCCGTGCCCATCTTTGCATAGGGAAGAAGACATGAAACTGACGACACCCACACTGCTTGCTGCAGCACTACTTGGGTCATCGGCAATCGCTGATACAAACGCTGGCCTGACATACGGCCCCCGCCCCGCTTATTTGATCAGTCAGATGGCCGACGGCGCACTCAAAGACAAACTGCTGTCCTGTGCAGATCAAACGCCCACCCGCACTGATTTCTCAATCGGCCACCGTGGTGCCCCGTTGATGTTCCCTGAACACACGGTCGAATCGAACGTGGCAGCCGCGCAAATGGGTGCAGGCATCCTGGAATGTGACGTGACTTTCACAGCCGACCACCAACTGGTTTGTCGTCATGCCCAAAACGATTTGCATACAACAACAAATATCGTGGCGACCGAGCTCGGTCAGAAATGCACCACGCCTTTTAGCCCAGCCCAAGGCGACGCATCTGCGACTGCGGAATGTCGGACATCCGATCTGACACTTGCCGAATTCCAAACGCTGCGCCCGAAAATGGATGCCGCAGACAGCGCTGCGACCTCAGCCGAAGACTATCTCGGCGGTACTGCAGACTGGCGCACCGATCTTTACGCCAAAAACGCTACTCTTATGACTCATGCGGAAAGCATTGCTCTGTTCCGCGATCTTGGCGCTAAGTTCACACCGGAACTGAAATCCCCATCCGTAGAAATGCCGCACAACGGCTTTTCACAGCAGGATTACGCGCAAGCCCTAATCAACGAATATAAAGATGCAGGCATTCCGGCATCAGATGTTTGGGCCCAGTCTTTCAACCTTGAAGACGTGCTTTACTGGATTGAAAACGAACCGGAATTCGGCGCGCAAGCGGTATACTTGATGGATGAATACGATATCGAAGGATATTCACCACAAGACCCGTCCACATGGCCAAACACGATGGCCGAATTGAAAGACATGGGCATCAATTACATCGCACCACCGCTGTGGATGCTCTTGTCGGTTGAGAACGGTGTAATGGTCCCGTCCGCGCTTGCAACTGCTGCGAAAGTTGCGGAACTGGAAATTGTGACGTGGACGTTGGAACGTTCTGGTCCGTTGGGCAACGGTGGTGGCTGGTACCATCAAACGGTTACGGATCAAATCAGCCAAGATGGTGATTATTTCGCGGTCTTGGATGTTCTCGCACAAGACGTTGGAATCGCTGGTATGTTCTCTGATTGGCCAGCCACGACGACCTATTATGCGAACTGCATGGGTCTTTAACGCATCATTGTGATCATTTGGTCAGGGGCCGCACCTTGTGTTGGCCCCTCACCCCGCCTATTTTGGGGATAACGCAGGAGACACCCCATGTTTGGCATTCCCGGCAAGCAAGCCGTATCCATCACAGACAAAGCCGCCGCACAGATCGCGAAACTGATGACCAAGGACGGGTCACAGGGTTTGCGCATTGGCGTCAAGAAAGGCGGCTGTGCAGGCATGGAGTACACGATGGAATATGTGTCTGAAGTTGACCCATTGGACGAAGTTGTCGAACAAGACGGCGCACGTGTGATGATTGCACCGATGGCGCAGATGTTCCTGTTCGGCACTGAAATCGACTACGAGGTGTCTTTGCTTGAAGCAGGCTTCAAGTTCCGCAATCCCAACGTCGTGGACGCCTGCGGCTGTGGCGAAAGCATCAAATTCAGTGACACTATCGACGCCGCATGAGTCTGAGCGACGGCGATATTGCTTTCGCCGTTGATCTGTTTGCCGATCTTGGTGCGCTGACGACCCGCAAAATGTTCGGCGGCATGTGTCTGTATCACGACGGCACAGTCTTTGCGTTGCAATCCAGCGATGGGCAACTTTACCTGAAAACCAAAGACCCTATCGGCCTGTTCGACAGCCGAACCGACCAATTTCACAACATGCCCTACTACGCAGTGCCCGAGGATTTATTGGATGATCCCGACGCAGCGTGCGCTGCGGCACGCACGGCCCTTATGGCTTTGGCTTGACCGCGCCCTTCAGGTGAACGTAGGTCTCGTTAAACCGCTTTTGTAAATGATCGACTGCGTTGATTGGCTCGCCGCCATTTGGTGCCACATCTGCATCATGGTTCGGATTAAAGAACAAAGGCACCGAAATTCGCTCCGCTTCGGTCCCGATGACACGGTGCGGGGTCGCGACAATCCGGCGCTCCGTCCACATCTCGAGCATTTCGCCAAAGTTGATCACAAACTCTCCCGGAGGGGCTGAAACAGGTATCCAACCGCCACCCCGTTTGCGCACCTCCAACCCAGGTGATCCATCGGTGGCCAGCAATGTCAGGCAGCCATAATCGGTATGCGTGGCGATCCCGAAATCCTTGTCCGTCGCCCACTCAGGGCGTTTCGGATAGAAATTCCCGCGCAAAAGCGCCATCGGATGCGTGAATTTATCGCGAAAATAAGCGCCATCCTCACCAACCGCATCCGCAATGGCACAAAGCAGATTCAGCGCAAAGGTCACCGTTTCACGGTAATAGGCCCGCAATGTGTCGGCAAAGCCCTCCGGTTTGTCAGGCCAGACATTCGGCGCATAGGCGGGCAGTTTCAACGCACCCAACGGTTCGCGCTCTGCCACAGGCAAACCACAGTCAAACACCTGTTTGTAATCAGGATTTGCATCAGGATCGACCTGCTCAGACCCCGGCGCGCCCCATCCACGGTTTGATCCTGTCTTGGCCATATCATAGGCCGCCTTGTCCGAGGCAGGCAGGTGAAAAAACGAACCGTACGTCTCAATCACATCCCGTACTGTGTCCGCACTGATCGGTGTATTGTAGACAGTCAAAAAACCGATATCTGCGGCACCGGACACGGCCTGATCGCGCGCCTCTGCATGGCCCGGATGGGCCGGATCGATCAGCGCTGCGGCATCAATACGTGGGATCATCTCGGGGTCTCCTATCGTTGGTGCCCGTCATGATAGACTTTGCATCAGGCTGCAAGGTTGATACCACAGCCGCAACACACACCAAGGAGAGATCAATGCGCCGGAAACTTGCCGCTGGAAACTGGAAAATGAACGGGACGCCAGCAGAACTGGCGGAATTGACGGCGCTGACACAAACCCACGACACGCCAACAGTCGACGTTCTGATCTGCCCGCCCTGCACATTGATCGCACAAGCAGCAAATACTGTCGCAGACCACAAGGTCGCTATCGGCGGCCAAGACTGCCATGCTAACGCCAAAGGCGCACACACAGGCGATATCAGCGCTGATATGCTCGCAGCAGCTGGCGCCACATATGTGATTACAGGCCATTCCGAACGTCGGACAGATCACGGCGAAACAGATGCACAAATTGCGGCGAAATCACAGGCAGCCTACGACGCAAAGCTGACCGCCGTTATCTGTATCGGTGAGACGTTAGGTGAACGCGAAGACGGTACGACCCTCGCGGTCCTTGATACCCAACTCGCTGGTTCCGTCCCGGACACGGCTACGGCCGCAAATACAGTGATCGCGTACGAACCCGTTTGGGCCATCGGTACCGGCAAAGTTCCGACGCTCGATCAAATCGCCGAAGTGCACGCCCATATCCGGACGCGGCTGACAGCGCGTTTCAGCGACGGAGACCAATTCAGTGTGCTTTACGGCGGGTCGGTCAAGGGCAGCAACGCAGCCGATATATTCGCGGTTCCCGATGTCGACGGGGCGCTGGTAGGCGGGGCAAGCCTAACGGCGGCGGACTTCTCCCCCATCATCACAGCCCTCGAAAACGCCTGATACGCCACGAAACGTCCAATTCTTTTGGTCAAAAATATCCCCACCGGAGGCGGCACTGCATCAAAACCAAAAGGCGACGCTCCAGATGAAGCGTCGCCTTTATTCTTGCTCAAATCAGAAATGCGCGGAAGCGCGCCTTTTACCTGATCACGATCTCCGGTCCCATAAAGGTTGTCGGCAAATAGGTCGAAATCGCCGGAATGTAGGTGACCATAATCAGGAACACGAACAACACAGCCAAGAACGGTAGTGCTGCGCGCACCACGGCCATCATTGGCATCCCCGCCACACCGGATGTCACGAAAAGGTTCAGACCAACAGGCGGCGTGATCATCCCGATCTCCATGTTCACGACCATAATGATGCCCAAATGGATCGGATCAATGCCCAGCTCGATGGCAATCGGAAACACCAGTGGTGCGACGATCACGATCAATCCTGATGGTTCCATGAACTGACCACCGATCAACAAAATTACGTTGACCACAATCAGGAACATCCACCAGCTTAGCCCCGCGTCGAGCATCGCAGCTGCGATATGTTGCGGGATCTGCTCGTCCGTCAGCACGTGCTTTAGGATCAACGCATTCGCAATGATGAACATCAGCGTGATCGTCAGCTTGCCGCCCTCAAACAGGGTCTTGCGTGTATCGGCGTGGACCCACGCCGTGACCAAAGCCCAAGGTTTGCGGAACAGTGAAATCGGCTTTTCGCCTTCTGGCGTCGCCAGTGGTCCCATGTCGCGGTAGATGAAAGTCGCAACGATGAACGCATAAACAGCGGCAACAGCAGCAGCTTCGGTTGGCGTAAAGGCCCCGGGTTTCCAATGCAGGCCTTCGCTGAAATCAACCCAAGGGTGGCCGTAGATACCGCCCATGATGATCACGATCAAAAGCAATCCCCAAAGCGCGTCCTTCAAGCTTGCAAAAATCTCGGTCCAGCCCTTCCATTCACCCTTTGGCATGTTCTTGATGCGGGCAATCACATAGATCGCCACCATCAACATAGTGCCTGCAAGGATGCCCGGAATAACACCGGCCAAGAACATGCGACCCACAGAGACATCCGTGGCCGACGCATAAACAACCATCACAATAGATGGCGGGATCAGGATGCCTAATGTACCCGCATTGCAGATCACGCCTGCCGCGAACTCCTTGGTGTAACCCACCTGCCGCATCGCTGCGATCACGATGGACCCGATAGCTACAACAGTCGCAGGCGATGAGCCGGATAAAGCTGCAAACATCATACAGGCCAGAACACCCGCGATGGCGAGACCACCCTGCAGGTGCCCCACACAGGCAATCGCAAAGCGGATGATCCGTTTCGCCACACCGCCCGTCGACATAAACGTCGAGGCCAGAATGAAGAACGGGATCGCAAGAAGGGTATAGTGCCCTGCCATCGCTTGATACAGCGACTGTGCGACAGATGCCAACGACGTGTCAGAGAACGCCAATAGGAAGATGATAGACGACAGACCAAGCGATACAGCGATCGGAACACCAATCAGCAGCATGCCGATAATCATCGTGAATAATAGAATAACGTCCATGACTTAGGCGTCCCTGTTCAAGTGGGCCGCTTCTTCGACGGCTTCTTCTGCTTCATGGCTGACGATCAAGCTTTCGTCCTGATCACGCCAAATCCTGCGGGTAGCTTGGAGAATCCGGAACAGCATCAATGCCACACCAATCGGCAGCATCACGTATGGGATAAACCGCGGTAGCTTTTCGTATTCCTCACCCATGTTGAAGGTGTTTTCGAGATAGGTCTTCGCAAACGGGATCGGCACCTGTTCAGTTTCGTACCACGCCTGATCACGGGTCTTTTCGTCGAACCCGGTCGGGATCACGCGGCCTTCGGTCTTGTACATGCCACCGAACGGCGCCCAATAATCCCATGCGCCTTTCATCATCAGGCCACCATAGGCGATGCAACATAGCGCCGAAATCATCACAAGAATTTTGCGGGTCGGTTTAGCCACAATGTTCAAAACGGCGTCCACGCCTAAATGCGCCGTCTTTTTGAACCCGTAGGAAATCCCGAACAAAACGAGCCATGCAAACAGGATCAGAACGGTCTCTAACCCCCATAACAGGCTGTCCCCGAACCCGTACCGCAACACAACATTGGCGAATGTGACAAGCGTCATCAAACCTAGCAATGCGGCGATAAAGTTCTCCTCGAAGGTATCAATTATTTTTGCAAAGCCTGTTGGCTCTGGCTTGGATGCTGACATGGTTTTGTCCCCCCCTGTCGCATGTTTAAAAAAGGCGACCCGCATCAAGTGGCACGGGTCGCCCAAATGGCTGTATGGGATGGTGGGTGGGGCGTCGCGGCAAGGCCGCGCGCGTCACCTCATCATACCATACGAGGCATCACCTTACAGGCTTTCGTTGATTGCCTGTGCTGCATCGATGTTTTCTTGACCAACATCACCAACGAACTGCTCCCAAACAGGCTTCATCGCTGCAACCCAAGCTGCACGCTGTTCTGCGGACAGTTGACGCACCACGCCACCTGCTTCAACGATCGCGTTTTTGCTTTCTTCGTTCACAGCAAAGGCTTCGCCGTTACGCAGCTCAGTCACTTCGCGCAGGATTGTTGTCAGTTGATCGCGCTGCGCATCCTCAAGGCTGTCGAGGAAATCAACAGATGTCACAACAAGATAATCGATGATGCCGTGGTTGGTTTCAGTCACACCGTCTTGAACTTCAAAGAACTTCTGGCCGTAGATGTTGGACCATGTGTTTTCCTGACCGTCCACAACACCAGTTTGCAGCGCGCCATAAACTTCGGAAAACGCCATTGGCTGCGGAGACGCACCCAGTGCTTCCATCTGCGCGACAAGAACGTCAGAGGTCTGTACGCGGAACTTCAGGCCATCGGCGTCTGTTGGCGCTTCAAGTGGCACGTTCGCAGAAAACTGCTTCATGCCGTTGTGCCAGAATTCAAGGCCTTGCAGGCCGCGGCGCTGCATGGAATCTTTCATCGCTTGGCCAGTTTCAGACACTTGGAATGCGTCAACAGCTTCGATGTTTGTGAACATGAATGGCAGATCGAAAATGCGGAACTGCTTTGTGAAGGCTTCGAACTTGGACAGGGACGGTGCCGCCATCTGCACGTCGCCTTGCAGCATCGCTTCCAGAACTTGGTCATCGTTGTACAAAGACGACGATGGGAACACTTCCATACACATGGAACCGTCCATTTCAGCATTGACCCGTTCCATCAACAAGGATGCCGCGATCCCTTTTGGGTGACGGTCAGTGTTGGTAACGTGGCTAAACTTGATCACAACTTCGCCGTCGTCACAGCCCGCAGGACCGCCTTCAGCATATGCAGCAGAGGCCGCAATAGAAGCGGCTGCAATCAGGCTTGCGAGTTTCGTGAATTTCATTGGTTTTCCTCCCATGGAACCTTTTGGTCGTCGTCACACGACAACCTTGCGCAGATCAGACAGTGTTTTGCCGCCCCCAACAACTTTTTCGTCAAGTGATCGAAAAATGTGCTTTTACAGGGCGATACGCACGCAGCGCACGCATGGGTATAACCGTTTGTCCCGAATCTCACACAGCCGTGAGCGTTAACTGTGCGGAAATCCGCACACTACATGCGGCGGAAATCTTCTGCCCGCAGTCCATGCTTGGACAACTTATCGTAAAATGTCTTGCGCGGCAGTTGCAGCAATTTTGCCGTTTCCGTCGCCTGTCCGTTGCACCGCCGCAAAGCATCCACGATCAGCGACTTCTCGATCTGGGCGATCTGCGCATTCAGCCCGAGTGTCTCGCTCGGTTCAACTTCACTTAGACCCATCGCGAAACGCATCGCCGCATTCATCAACGCCCGCGCATTGCCCGACCAATCCTGTTCCATTAGCCGCCCGGTCACATCGGCCGTGATATTTGGCATCGGCAAGTTTGCCTGTTCACAGGCCTGCCCGACAAAGTGGCGGAACAAAATTGGGATATCCTCGGACCGTTCCCGAATGGGCGGTATCCGCAAACGCATTAGATCCAAACGATAGAAAAGATCGCCGTGAAAACGCCCCGCGCCAACTTCCCCGTCCAGATCATGCGTGCTGCCAGCGATAACCCGCGCTTTGATCCCGCTATCCAGCTGTTCAGCAAGATAGAACTGGCTTGCCATCGGCAAACTGCCCACTTCATCGATGAACAAGGTGCCAGTGTCCGCTGCGGTGATCGCTTGTTCCAATGCGTCCACCGATAGAGCCGCCCCTGCCCGTTTCACGAATGGATCGCGTGCCGCTGCGGACAAAAGATGAATGACTTCCGCGACCTTTGATGTGCCGGCACCCGGTTCGCCGGTGACGACGACCTCGGCCCGCGATTTTGCGACCGCCCGCACGCGATTGCGCATGGCTTTGGCCAGTTCGGACGTACCGATTAGCATCCGAGATGCCGCATCACCCTGCTGCACATCCCGCATCATTTCACGGCCCTTGATGATCTCGTCGCGTGCGGTCAGGGCTTTTTCGACAACCGCCATCAGATCGCGCGGCCCGCAAGGCTTTTCTAAAAACGCATAGGCCCCTGCATCCAGCGCTTTGACCGCAGTCGGCACGTCGCCCTGTCCCGTCAGCAATATTACCGGCAGGTCTGCATCAACCTGCTGCACATAGTCCAATAGGTGGAAACCATCACGCCCCGGCATCATCATATCCGAGATGATCACGCCTTCGAATTGCGGCGTGATATGGTCCTTTGCCGCGATAAAGGCTGATGCCAAGATCGGATGCAGTCCGGCAATATCAAGCGTTTGCCCCAACGCATCGCGCACTTCTTTATCATCATCAACGATCAGCACTTTGCGGGTCATGTCGTTTCTACCGGTTGTAGCATCACTGAAAACTCTGCCCCGCCGTCGGGGTGGTTGCGGCCTTGGATATCGCCTCCGAAACTTTGCACAAGCCCATAAGAAATCGAAAGTCCCAGCCCCATGCCCTCTGCCGCCCCGATTGATTTGGTTGAATAGAACGGATCAAAAATGCGGTCTGGCTCGGCGATACCTGGTCCCGTGTCGCGGATACTGAGGATTGTTTTGTGTGCTTGCGTCACCGTTACATCCAATTGCCGATGCGATAAGCCATCCATCGCATCCGCGGCGTTGGTCATCAGATTGAGAACAACCTGTTGCAACCGCACTTCGCCGCCACGCACATGGACGGGCATTTTGGGCGGTGTCCAGTTGACGACAACGCTTTCCTTGGCAAAACGGGCAGCCAACATGTCAAGCGTTTCGTACACGACCGCGCCCAGATCAACATCGACCAGTGGTTCGTTTTCGTTACGTGCAAAGGCGCGCAAATTGCGGATGATCCGCGCCATACGTCTCGCAAGGTCAGAAATGCGGCCGAGATTTTGATCTGCAACGTCATATCTGCCTTGCTGCATCAATGCTGTGCCGTTTTCTGCAAAGGATTGGATCGCCATCAACGGTTGGTTCAGCTCATGACTGATGCCTGCTGACATTTGCCCAAGTGCTGACAGTTTTTCCGCCTGAACAAGTTCCGCTTGCGTGCGTTGTAGATCCGCGTTGACCGCTTCCAATTCGGCGGTGCGTTTGGCAACCCGCCGCTCGAGATCCGCGTTTGCGAAGGCCAAGGTGCGGCGCCGTTCAGTCACCCAAAACAACACAGCGCCAAAGGCCAGCATGATCGCCGCCGCTGCGATCGTTTGCAGGTAGGCCAGTTGGCGGGCGGGTGCGAGATCCGGCAATGCCTCGCCGACAAGATCAATCACAGGCATTGGCAAGGTCAGATGCAGCGCTTGTTCAGGTAAATACCGGCCGCCGTCTATTTCCCAGACCTCAAACGACCGGAATTGTTTTTCATTATGTCGTACGAATGGAGTGATCAGCCCTGTCGGATATTCCGCACTTTGGCCGACCATGCGGATGTCGGATTCCTTTGTCCGGTACACCAGTTCTGATCGGTTCGAAATAAAGACAACGCCCAGTTCATCCGTAAAGAAAACCGCCAATTCATCGCCGCGCCATGCGGTTTCCACAACGCCCACATCAACCGCGACAATCACGACACCCATAACTGGTCCAGCATCCGCAAAAACCGGTGCGGCGAAGTAAAAGACACGGCGGTCGTAGCGTGGATCGACAAAGTGGTAGACGCCAAGTGCGCCGTCCATTGCGCGTTCGAAATAAGGGCGCTGCGCGTGATCTACGCCAACGGTTTCGGAAGAGGACAGAATTTCCTCGCCCGCGGCCCCGACAATTAGGATATCAAGCGATCCGGTTTTGTCAGCCATCTCGCGTAAAAGTCCGCTGACCTGCGGGCTGCTGGTCCCCTGCAAGATCGCCATAATTTCGGGGCGGTCCGCAGTCAGGACAGCCAGACTGCGAAACCGCTGTAATTCTCCGGTTAGTCGCGATGCCGCAAGGGCCAAATCAGCCCGGCCCCGCTTTTCAAGCTGGTCAACCGCTGCCCCATAACCGAATGACCAAACGCCGCCGCACACGATTGCGGTCATCGTCACGAAGGCGAGCGTAAGTATGCTGCGGGATAAAATCGGACCAAACATACCAACCTGATAGGAAGGACACGCCGAAATAGGAAGGGTCAGTTATCAGACTTGATGATCTGTTGCAGGGTTGGGATCGCAGTTTTGATGTCTTCCAGCACCAATTCAGCACCCACCAACTTTTGGATTTCAGGGTTCTGAATGACCAGATTACCGGCCAAAGCAAAAGGTGTCAGCGGCTGCGAGATACGCAAAGCAACTGCCAACTGCAGCAATGGTGCGACCACACGGTCCGAATTCGCGGCCAGGACGATGACGCTGTAATGACGTTGATCAGACAGTGCCATTATCTCGTCATGGGACTGCCCAATGCATACATCGACATGCCCGCCATCTCTGCGAAACATGTCTGCTGCAATTTCGATCCCTAGCGTATGTGTCTCGCCCGGTGGCAGCGCAAACAAGGCAGACGTCCGTGTTCGCCCTTCTAGGATGACAGGACCAATCGCATGTCTCAGCCCACGGATAATGCGGTACAGGCGCCCTGTCCCGAGACCGACCTCGGCAAACGACGCCTCATCAGCTTCCCACATTTGTCCCAAGCGGCGACTAGCACCCGCGATATACCCCAAATAAACAACCTCGAGCGGAACCCCATCCGCCCTTGCGCTTAGGATAATCTGGTCAGACGCCCGTTCGTTTCTGGATAGAAGTGCCTCACAGAACCGCTCAATTTCGGCATGATCCGGCATTGCCGATGCGGTTTCCGTGTCAGACAGCCGAAACGCCAACCGCCGCACAACTTCGCGCGCCAAATCTTGGACCAATCCCGGTTCAAATCGTTCGTTTGCTAGTCGAAACGCAACGTCAGCGTCTTCGTAAGCATCTATGTCGATATTAGTGTTTTGCTTATTCAATGGCTTTTGCGCCATCCCGTTCCCCAGCTAGTTTGTCAACGTATGAGGGGACACAGGAAGGAGCAATTGCCTTCGCAGCATCCCGTTGGAAATGTTTATCAGAATGTTTCAACTCAAGGGTGCGGCAGAAGGTCGCACAAATCAAGAGTTCTGCATTGCACCGCCCGAAAAAACCGCGCACAGAGTGTCCATGAAACGCTTCGATCAATCCCCGACTGACCCTCAATTCGTCCAAAATCCATACCCGACTTACAAACAGGTCCGCGATACGGACGAAATCGTCTGGTGGGACACATATGGCATGGCCTGTGCGATGTCGTATGACACCGTGCGCTTGGCTTTGCGCGACAAACGGATGGGGCGTGAACAGCCCGCAGAATTGGTGCAACCTGTGCCTGATCACATGAAACCGTTTTATGGGGTCGAAGCACATTCGATGCTGGAACTCGAACCGCCCGTACACACACGCCTGCGTGGACAGGTATTGCGGGCCTTTACGTCTCGGCGCATTGCGGCCCTTGGACCAGAGATTGAAGCGTTATCGCATCACCTGATTGATCAGTTTCCCGAAGGTCCGATTGATCTGCTGAATGCTTTCGCCAAACCCCTGCCCGTGATCATCATCGCACGCCTTTTGGGCGTACCCGAAGAAGACGCAGATCAGCTTTTGGACTGGTCCAACGCAATGGTTGCAATGTATCAGGCGGGCCGGACGCGTCAGATCGAAGACAATGCAAGCACAGCCGCCCTAGATTTCACCACTTACCTTAAGGATGTGATCGCAGCCAAACGCAAAGCACCGGCTGATGATCTGATATCAACCCTGATTGCGGCTAGCGACACGGGCGAAAAACTGAACGAAGACGAACTGATCACGACGTGCATCCTGCTATTGAATGCTGGCCACGAAGCGACCGTACATACTATCGGTAACGGCACGAAAACGCTGCTGGAAACGGGCCATCGCGATATCACAGACGGCTGTGTCGAAGAAATCCTGCGCTTTGATCCGCCTTTGCACATGTTCACGCGACACGTTTACGAAGACGTTTCGCTTGGCGGGCATGACTTCAAACGCGGCGATCAGATCGGCTGCATGCTCGCGGCCGCCAACCGCGACCCGCTAGCCTACCCCGATCCGGACGTGTTTGATCCGTCGCGGCCCATCAAGCAAAACACCAGTTTTGGCGGCGGTATCCATTTCTGCGTCGGGGCACCACTTGCGCGACTGGAACTAAAAATCGCGTTGCGGGCCCTGTTTGACCGTTGTCCTAGCCTCGCTATCGCGGCGCCGCCGCAGTATGGCAATGTCTACCATTTCCATGGACTAACCGCCCTGCAAGTCACAGCCTAAGCCAGCGCCGCCTGCGGGGTACGGCGCCTCTGAACCTGCTCAAATCAAGAATGCGCGGTAGCGCACACTTGTTTCAACCCCCGTCAAAGCGGTAGCGCGACCGTCGATTTGATCTCTTCCATAGACAAAAGTGCTGTGACGTTGAAAACCCGCACTTCCGAAATCAGGGCCTGATAAAATTCGTCGTAGGCCCGCGCGTTTTGCACCCTCACCTTCAGAATGTAATCGATGTCCCCGGCCAGACGGTGCGCTTCTTGCACTTCGGGACGGGCTTGTAGGGCCGCGAGAAATTTTTGCTGCCATTCTGCTTCGTGTTCTGACGTCCGGATCAAAACAAAGAAACATGCCTCGAACCCAAGCGCCTCTGCGTCCAACAAAACAGTCTGTTGGCCAATGATTCCTCCTTCGCGCATTTTCTTGATCCGGTTCCACACAGGCGTCTTTGAAGACCCCACTTCTCGGGCAATATCATCAAGACTTTGTGAGGCATCACGCTGCATCGCCTTGAGAATTTTCCGATCTACCTCGTCTAACCGCACGTTCATCCCGAATTCCTTCGTATTGCAGAAAATGTTGCCCAGATCCGCCCGCAAGCAGAACACACGTCCTTACTTACCCACTCATATAGGCAACATCCAGAATAATGTTCTATATAGAGGGCAAGAAACACACGAGGTTCCATCATGGATCATTTTCCAGTCTTCATGGCCGTCGCCGGTCGCCGCATTGTCCTGTCGGGCGGTGGCGATGCTGCCATGGCGAAACTGCGTTTGATTATGAAGACCACCGCGCATGTGTCTGTCTTTGCTGAAACAGCCTCTCCTGAAATTCAGGGCTGGGCTGCGGACGGCAAGCTGACATTGATCAATCGCGCGATGGAACCCGGCGACGCAATGTGCGCGGTGTTGTTTTATGCGGCGAACGAAGACGACGCAGAAGACGCCCGCGTCGCGGCCATCGCCCATGCCGATGGCGCGAAGGTGAACATCGTCGACAATCTTGCTGACAGCCAGTTCATCACGCCTGCCATTGTGGACCGTGATCCGGTTGTTGTGGCCATCGGCACCGAAGGCGCGGCTCCTGTCGTTGCCCGCAAGGTCAAGGCTGATATTGAGGCACAGCTTCCTGCGTCCCTTGGTGTGCTTGCCCGTATCGGAAAAACCTTCCGTTCTGCGGTAGAGGTTCTGCCAATGGGCGCCAAGCGCCGCACTTTCTGGTCTGACTTCTACTTCAACGCTGGCCCAAAGGCCGTTGAAGCTGATGGTCAATCGGCAGTTATTCCGACATTGGAAGCCCTGCTTGATAAACACATCATGACCACCGAGAAAGCTGGTCACGTTGATCTCGTCGGCGCAGGTCCCGGCGATCCGGAACTGTTGACGCTGAAAGCACGGAACGCCTTGGACAAGGCAGACGTCGTGATCCACGACCGTCTTGTGACGCCTGAAATCTTGGAACTCGCCCGTCGTGAAGCTGTCATCATTGACGCGGGCAAAACGGGTTTTGGTCCTGCTATGGCGCAAGGCGATATTGACGCTCTGATCGTGGAACACGCCGTGAAGGGCCACCACGTTGTCCGCTTGAAAGCAGGTGACCCGACTGTATTTGGCCGTCTCGACGAAGAAATCGACGCTTGCGATGCCGCCGGAATCAGCTGGCGTATTGTGCCCGGTATTACTGCCGCCTCTGCTGCTGTCGCCAACATCGGCCAGAGCCTGACAAAGCGTGATCGCAATTCATCGGTGCGTTTCATCACTGGCCACGACACCAAGGGCTACGCCGACCACGATTGGCGTGCGCTGGCCCAGAACGGCGAAGTTGCTGCGATCTATATGGGCAAGAAATCCGCCCGTTTCATCCAAGGTCGCCTGCTCATGCATGGTGCCGATCCAGCGACGCCTATCACAATCATCGAAAACGTCAGCCGCACGGATCAACAGATCATCGCGACCACGTTGTCCGATCTGGAACCCACCCTGACACGCGCCAACTTGCGCGGTCCGGCAATCACTTTTTACGGGCTTGCCCCGCGTGCGGCGATGGACGCCGCAGACAGTTTACCCCTTGAGGAGTTCGCATAATGGCCCGTCAATTTACACCAAAGGTCATCACAACCAATCACCTGATGTCAGGCGATGCAGTGTGGTTCACCGCTGAAAGCACATGGACTGGCGATATCTCCAAGGCTGAATTCCTTGAAGACGAAGCCCACGCTGATCTGCGTCTGATCGAAGCCCAAGCGCAAAAAGATCAAATCACTGGCGCTTACTTGGCCGATGCCAAGCAAGGCGAAAACGGGCCAGAGCCTGTCCATTTCCGCGAAGCGTTCCGCACGCGCGGTCCATCCAACTATTTCCACGGCAAACAGGCAGAGGTGTAAACCCATGTATAAGTACAATGATTTCGACGAAGCCTTTGTCCGTGAACGTGTCGCCCAGTTTAAGGGCCAAGTAGAGCGCCGAATTGATGGGTCTTTGACTGAGGACGAATTCAAACCATACCGTTTGATGAATGGTCTGTACCTGCAATTGCACGCTTACATGCTGCGCGTCGCCATTCCGTATGGAACGCTGAATGGCGGTCAAATGCGTCAGCTGGCGTATATCGCTGAGACCTTTGACAAGGGCTATGGCCATTTCACAACGCGCCAAAACATTCAGTACAACTGGCCAAAGCTGGCAGATGTACCGGTGATCCTTGAAAAGCTTGCTGATGTGGAAATGCACGCGATCCAGACGTCTGGCAACACGATCCGGAACGTGACCGCTGACCATTTTGCTGGGGCGGCTGGTGACGAAATTGCTGATCCGCGTCCAGTTGCGGAACTGCTACGTCAGTGGTCAACAGATCACCCTGAATTCCAAGCGCTACCCCGCAAATTTAAGATTGCAGTATCTGGCGCCGAGAATGACCGTGCTGTTTTGCGTGCCCACGATGTGGCTGTGCAGGTTGTCCAACAAGACGGTCAACGCGGCTACCGTATTTTCGTAGGTGGTGGCCTTGGCCGGACACCGATGATCGGGAAGGTCCTGCGCGACTTCCTGCCAGAGGCTGATCTGCTTCCATATGTGGAAGCCGTTGTCTCTGTATGGAACCTGCTGGGCCGTCGCGACAATAAATACAAAGCGCGGATCAAGATCACGGTGCATGAGCACGGGATCGAAGAAATCTCGCGCCTTGTCGAAGATCGCTTTGCCGATATCCGCCCGACATTCAGCGGTGTGGATCAGGTGATGCTGCGCGAGATTGAAGCGCATTTTGCGGCCCCTACTTTCAAAGCTGCTGGCACCGATGCGTTTGACGCATACAAAGCTGCAAACCCTGCGTTCCGGTCTTGGGCTGACACCAACCTTGCCGCGCACAAAAACCCGGATTACGCGATTGTGTCAATTTCGTTGAAAGCCCACGGTGCTACACCGGGCGATGCGTCTGCAGATCAGATGCGGTTGATGGCGGAACTGGCGGAAAAGTATGGCCACGATGAATTGCGTATTTCGCACGAACAGAACGTGATCCTGCCTTACGTTCACAAGTCGGACCTGCCGGAAATCTACAACGCGCTGCGCGAAGGCCAGTTGGCCACAGCAAATATCGGCCTGATCAGCGATATCATCGCCTGCCCCGGTATGGACTATTGTGCGTTGGCAACGGCCCGTTCGATCCCGATCGCGCAAGAGATAGCGACACGGTTCGACGAGCTGAAACTGGAGCATGAAGTTGGTCCGCTGAAATTGAAAATCTCCGGCTGTATCAACGCTTGTGGTCACCACCACGTGGGTCACATCGGCATCCTCGGGCTCGACCGTGCGGGTGTTGAGAACTACCAGATCACGTTGGGTGGCGACGGCACCGAAGACGCAGCAATTGGCGAACGCGCAGGCCCTGGCTTTAGCGCGGACGACATTGTGCCTGCGATTGAACGTCTGGTTTTGGGCTACATGGATATCCGCCGCGACGCGGACGAGACGTTCATCCAAGCCTACCGCCGTCTTGGCGCACAGCCATTCAAAGACATCCTGTACCCAGAAAAGGCCGCTCAAAATGCCGCTTAAGGAAATCGCAGAACGTCAAAACCTGCTGCATGCGAAAAGCACGCCGCAGACCATTTTGAAACATGTTTTGGACGACGTCCGCATGGGCGACACAGCCTTGGTCAGCTCTTTCGGTGCGGAAAGCGTTGTTTTGTTGCACATGGTTGCCGAAATTGATCCTACGACGCCAGTGATCTTTATCGAGACCGAGATGCTGTTCAATGAAACGTTGGTTTACCAAAAAGAAGTCGCTGCCCATCTTGGCTTGACCAATGTGCAAGTGATCACACCGTCCCGCGCCGCACTGCTCGAACGTGACAGTGAAGGTCTGCTGCATCAGGCTGACGTTGATGCTTGCTGCACCTTGCGCAAGAAAGAACCGCTTGAACGTGCTCTGAAACCTTATGGGTCTTGGATCACGGGCCGCAAACGTTACCAAAGCGGCACGCGCGCTGCACTGCCCGTTTTCGAAAAAGAAGCCGGATCGACACGGATCAAGGTAAACCCGCTTGCCAGTTGGGGCCGAACAGAGATCGCCGCTTATATGGACGATCACGATCTGCCGCGCCACCCGCTTGTCGCAAAAGGCTATCCATCAATCGGGTGTCAGCCTTGTACCCACGCTGTTGGCGTGGACGACGATCCCCGTGCAGGGCGTTGGGAAGGCACCGAGAAAACGGAATGCGGCATTCATTTTTAGGACTTGGTCCCAAAGATGAATTGTTATGGACAGATGAAAGACGGGCCAAGCGCCCAGAGGAACGAATGATGTCAGAAGAAAAGACAGTAATTGTCGTGGACACCGGTTTTGTCGCAGATGATTGGGATTGCGGGTTCCGCGACTTGGACACCACGCCCGCAAATGACTGCCCGCAAGGGATCGATTTGCCGTCTGATACAGCCCCGACTGCGCTGAACGGCCTGACCAACGCCGCGATGATCCGCATCGACTTCCCTGCACCCACAGACGGGCGCGGGTTTACGCTGGCTGCGCAACTGC
Source organism: Yoonia sp. D2-7 (assembly GCF_055809435.1). Taxonomy (NCBI): domain Bacteria; kingdom Pseudomonadati; phylum Pseudomonadota; class Alphaproteobacteria; order Rhodobacterales; family Paracoccaceae; genus Yoonia; species Yoonia sp. D2-7. The sequence goes on from NZ_CM147912.1 coordinate 2,232,261, forward strand.
GCCGTTTGGGTTTCAAGGGCCGCCTGCGCGCCCGCGGCCATGTTCTGGCCGATCAATATGCCATGGCGCGTCGATCCGGTTTTGACGAAGTGGAAATCCCTGCGGATCTCGCCGCACGCCAGCCCGAGGACCAATGGTTGGCCCGCGCCGACTGGAAAGCCCACGATTACCAAGCCCGCATGCGCGGCTAACGCAGCCCTTTACTGATACAGATCAATGATGAATACGGAGGGCGGTCTTATCAAGGCCGCCAATTGAGTTATGACAGAGCAAACACCTGTGACCGAAACAACCGCCAAAGCCGTTCCCGCCCTGCCCGATGCGCAGACGGTGACTTCCGTGAAACACTACACTGACCGCCTTTTCGCGTTCCGCGTGACCCGTCCTGCGTCTTTGCGCTTTCGGTCTGGTGAGTTCGTGATGATCGGCCTGATGGGCGATCCTGATCCAAAAACCGGCAAACAGCGTCCGTTGTTGCGGGCTTATTCCATTGCGTCCCCGTCGTGGGATGAAGAACTGGAATTCTATTCGATCAAAGTGCCGGAAGGCCCACTGACATCAAAGCTGCAGCACATCAAGGTTGGCGATCAGATCATTCTGAAACCAAAACCAGTGGGCACATTGGTTCACGATGCGCTGCTGCCCGGGAAACGTTTGTATTTCTTCGCGACTGGCACAGGTTTTGCACCGTTTGCGTCCCTGCTGCGCGAGCCAGAGACGTATGAAAACTATGATGAAATCATCATGACCCACACCTGCCGTGATGTTGAAGAACTGACCTACGGTCGCGAATTGATCGAAAACCTCAAGCAAGACGAAATGATGATCGAACTGCTGGGCGAAGAGAACCTCGCGAAGATCAAGTATTACCCCACGACGACCCGCGAAGAGAGCCCGAAGATGGGCCGGATCACGACGTTGATCGAAAACGGTGAATTGTTCACTGATCTTGGAATCCCGCCGCTTGATCCAGCTGTGGACCGCGCGATGGTGTGTGGGTCTTTGGCATTTAACTTGGATATCAAGGCGTTGATGGAAAAAGCAGGCCTGAATGAAGGCGCAAATTCCGAGCCGGGCGAGTTCGTGATCGAAAAAGCCTTCGTCGGCTGATCCACTAACACTCGACAAAATAAAGAAAGGGCCGCGTCATTGCTGACGCGGCCTTTTTTGTCTGTGTTTTTCGCTGCTTATTGCGCAGCTGGGATGCCGAGGGCGTCCTTGATTTGTGACAAAACACCTTCCAGAAGCTCTGGGTTGTCTTTCACAGCGTTCAGACCGGTTGTCAGGGCTGTTTTCTGCAACGCACCCAGTTCAGAACCGTCCAGCATTTCCTGAACTTTGTCGAAATCGAAACCGTCGACAGTCAGCAGATCAGTCATGGATACTTCTGCGTCAGCTTCAACAGTCGCGTCTGCCGCTGGGGCTTCTTCGGCAGTTGTGACTTCTGCATCTTCTGCAGTCACTTCTGGTGCTTCTTCAGTCGCAACTTCTTCTGTTGCGGCTTCTTCAACAGCTTCTGCGGCACCTTCAACTTCGGCAGCAGCGTCGGCTGCGCCTTCAGTAACAGCTTCTTCTGTCGCATTAGCAGCGTCTTCAACTGCAGTGGCAGCGTCTTCAGTCGCAGCGTCGACTTCTGCAGCAACGTCAGCGGCAGCTTCTTCTGTTGCGGTAGCAGCTTCTTCGGCTGCGGCTTCTACTTCAGCGGCGGCTTCTTCTGCAGCAGCCTCTGCTTCAGCGGCAGCGGCTTCGGCGGTAGCTTCTGCTTCGGCAGCAGCGGCTTCGGCTTCTGCTTCCAGCGCTGCAGCTTCAGCGGCGGCGGCTTCTTCGGCTTCAGCAGCAACTGCAGCAGCTTCTTCAGCTACCGCTTCTGCTTCTGCTTCAAGGGCGGCTTCTGCTTCGGCGGCAGCAGCTTCAGCTTCTTCGGCGGCAGCGGTTGCTTCTTCAGCTGCGGCTTCTTCGGCGGCAGCAGCGGCGGCGGCGGCTTCTTCAGCTTCGGCTGCAACGCGTGCGGCTTCTTCTTCAGCCATTTTCGCAGCTTCTTCTTCAGCGGCCAGTGCGGCGGCTTCTGCTTCGGCAGCGGCAGCAGCCGCTTCTTCTTCGGCAGCTTTTGCAGCAGCGGCTGCAGCTTCTTCCGCCGCAACAGCAGCTTCTTGCGCTGCAACTTCAGCAGATGACGGGCTTAGGCCCAATGCTTGCGACGGGTTATTCCCGTTCACGCCCATCTGGTATCCAAAAAAGCCGAGCACTGCGGCCACGATGATAATGATTGTCGCTCTCATTGGGTGTTCCCTCTCCACAACAAAGTACTTGTCTCACGATTGAGACTCGGTCGTCGTATGTCAGATGTTACAGATAAGTAAAAGTCTACGCATACGGGGAATTTCGTCCACATCGCCCTATTTTTGCGGGTTGAAGCTGCACCCTATGCACATTAAGTTGCCCCCAGTCATAAGATTAACGACCAAAGGATAAAGACCATAGGACGCAGACCCCACAACGCGCCACCACAGCGCGACACAGGCCCCCGTATCAACGAACGGATTCGGGCCTCAGAAATCCGCCTGATCGGGGCGGACGGCGAAAACGTTGGTGTTGTTACGCCAGATCGCGCAATGGGCATGGCCGCTGATGCCGGCCTTGATCTGGTAGAAATCTCGCCAAACGCGAATCCGCCAGTCTGCAAGATCATGGACTTTGGTAAGTTCAAATACGAGACTCAGAAAAAAGAAGCTGAGGCTCGTAAGAAGCAGAAGATCATCGAGATCAAAGAAGTTAAGTTCCGTCCGAACACGGATACGAACGACTACAACGTCAAGATGCGCAATGTCTTCAAGTTCCTCGAGAACGGCGACAAAGTAAAAGTCACCCTGCGGTATCGCGGACGTGAAATGGCGCACCAGGATCTGGGCCGTCAGTTGCTGGAACGTGTTGCTGAAGACACCAAAGAAGCAGGCCGCGTGGAAAACTTCCCGAAAATGGAAGGTCGCCAAATGGTTATGCTGATCGGACCGCTTCCGAAGTAATCGCAGTATTGAGCGATCCTTCTAGAGAAATCGAAAACCCCGCGCTGCAAGGTGCGGGGTTATTCTTTTGGCTTACCCCTTGGGTGATGCCGCGCGGGGCTTTCCTTGAGTAGCCCGCCAACGCCCATTCCAGCGATGTCATGATCTGATAAATGCATGCCACAGATCGTCCGTTCGACAACCCAATCCGCCCCGTTCAATGCCAACGACCGTGCGCAGCCCGGCAAACCGATAACTGGTTTTTCCCCGATCTCGCCCACAAACAAAAGGTTTCCCGGATCAACCGGCATGCCAAACCGCGTAACTTGCCCGCCTGCGATCCGCACTGCCTGCGGTGCCACATCATAACCGTCAGAGGTCGCAGAGCCTGTGAGGATCATAATCATCGTGCCGGATGCGGCGGAAATAGCTGCAGCCAACGCAACCTCCGTATGATCCACGACAATCCGCCGCGTCAGGGATGCGCCTAACCGATCAAGGCGCGTCGCCATGGCTGCCCGTCCTTTCGGGTTTGGCGCTTCCGATCCGATCTGCGTTTCGATCAAAGTGATGTCGGTGTGTTGCGCATTGAGCAATGCGAGCGGCATCGCAGCATCCACAGCCCGCGCAATGTCCAGCTCCGCCACCGCATAGCTGATGATCTTGATCGTTGCCACCATGTCGCCTGCGACAACACGTTGGTTTTGCGGCTGAGTGGCGATCGTGATCATCGGGTTGATTGCATTGACTTTTTCAATTGATTCAACGTCGCATCGGAAGATGCCGGGCATTGTCGCGATCACATTGACCCGCCCTGTTGTTGCGGTCGTCAATCGTAAGCCGGGAGCAGGCGCAAATGCTTCGGCCAATCGCTGAGCCGCCACATCTTCGTGCAAATCCCCGACTTCAAGCTGTGCGACGACGACGTTTTCCGCGCCTGCCGCCGCGAGCAACGCAATGTCGTCAGTTTTTAATACCTTGCCCTTCCGCAAGCGCCCGTTCGGCAGCTCCGCCGAGTGAGCCAAGATTGCGCCCGCTGCGTCCTGCAATGGAACTGGACCAAATTTCATGCGCGGCGCAACACGTCGGTGACTTGCGCCATAATACTGACGGCGATTTCCGCAGGCGATTTCCCCCCGATATTCAAACCAACTGGTGCATGGATTCGCGCGATTGCGGCCGCATCAAATCCCGCGTCTTCGAGCCGTGTGACCCGTTTGGCATGCGTCCGCGTGGAGCCGAGGCAGCCCAAATAGAACGCGTCGGATTTCAGGGTCGCCATAATCGCCGGATCATCGAGCTTGGGGTCATGGGTCAGGGTCACAACGGCCGTCCGTGCGTCGGGCTTCAGCGCTACCAATGCTTCATCCGGCCAATCGTCGAGAATAATCTCACCCGGAAAACGGTCTTCGGACCCAAACGCCCCGCGTGGGTCAATGATGGTGGGTGCATAACCGCAGGCGTGAGCCATTGGCACAAGGTGCTGCGCGATATGAACGGCACCAACGATGATCATCCGCAAAGGTGGGTTGTGGATACCGACGAAGGTGCGCCCATCGTCCTCAATGCCCGATTTGTCGGACCTGAACCGGTTCACGAATTCCGACGCGTTTGTCGTGCGCCGCATATCGTTTTCCAGATCAACCACATAGGCAATGGGCTGCTTCGCCTCTGCCGCGGCGACCAATTCTTCAAGAATTGAAACGGGCATAGCTCCACCGACAGGTTCCACAAGAATGCGGATACGCCCGCCGCAAGCAAGGCCAACGGCAAAGGCTTCATCGTCGCTGACTCCATACTCTAACAGGCGCGGTTTCCCGTATTCCAACGCTTCTAACGCTTCAACGATCACCGCCCCTTCGACGCATCCGCCGGATACGGACCCTTCCATTGCTCCGTCACCGTCGATGACAAGCAGACTGCCCACAGGCCGCGGCGCTGATCCCCATGTCTCAACAACAGTTGCGATCGCCACTTTGCGCCCTGCCCGATGCCAGTTGAGGGCCAGTTTCGTGTACTGTGTTTCAGCCATGGTGATCTTTCTTGTTACGGGTATGGGCCAGCGACCAACCCAATTTCGTCTCATCTGGGCGCGGGGTCTGATCGATCAAGGACATGAACCTTTGTTTGTCGCCCCCATCGTGCGGCTGCATCAACGCATGCGCCACCCCTTCCAACGATGCAATGTTGTGACCAGCCCGAAAAGTGTCCACGTGAGGTAGCATCTGGGCGATACCGCGTGCTTTGGGCGCAAAACCGTCATAGCGCAACAGCGGGTTGAGCCAGATGACCTGTTTGGCAGTCAGCGACAAACGCTCCATGACTTTTGCCAAATCCGCATCGCCGTCACGATCCAGCCCGTCAGTGATCAGCAGCACAACGGCACCCTGCCCCATGACGCGCCGCGACCAGTCGCGATTAAATCGGTCCAGACAGGCCGCGATCCGCGTCCCGCCTTCCCAGTCCTGCGCTTGTGCGCCGGCGGCAGCGAGTGCTGCGTCCACGTCGCGGGTCCGCATGTGGCGGGTGATATTGGTTAGCTGAGTACCGAAAGTGAAGGCGTGGACATGCGCCCAGCCCTGCCCCTGTTTGTTTGCAACAGCATGAACAAAATGGAGCACTGCCCGCGAATATTGCGACATCGACCCCGAGATGTCGCAAAGCACCACGAGGTTGGGATAACGGATACGCGGACGCTTTGTGCGGAACTGGTTGATCTCGCCGCCCGTGCGCATGGCGCCGCGCATCGTCCCGCGCCAGTCAGGCATCCGCCCCGGCAAGGCTTGCGTCCGGCGGCTAAGGATTGGTGGCACAGGCAGGCGCATGGTCGCGAGGATGCGTTTGGCGCGGGCCATTTCAGCGATGCTCATCTGTTCAAAGTCGAGCGTCTTCAGGTGTTCTTCGCCCGACGTTGTCCGGCTCGCGTCGATATCGACTTCGACCTCGTCCTCGTTGGTTTTGCCGTCGGGCAATTCCGGATCTTGTTGGTCCAACAACGCCTGAGCCGCGCGTCGTTCCGCCGCCACGGCCTGCCGTTCTTCCTGCACACCACGCACGGCCGGTGTGAGAAACGCCATCATATGTTCCATGAACTGCGGGTCGCGCCAGTACAGTCGGAAGATTTGCGCAAAGACCGCGCGGTCCTCGGGTTTGGAGACGAAACAGGCGTGCAGCGTCCAGTAGAAATCGACCTTGCTGGTAAACCCCGCCGCCGACACCGCGAGGATTGCGTCGGTGATCCGGCCCGGTCCGATGTTCAGGCCCGCCCGCCGTAAAGCACGGCCAAAATGCGTGATGTTTTCTGCGAGCTTGGGATCGTCGGGCAAAGATAATGGAGGGAGTTTCATGGCGCAATCGCTGGGGGCTTCACGCCCCCAGCCCCCCGTGGGATATTTGAGACCAAAAGAAAGGGATCATGCCGGTATGCTTGCGCGTGCGTCGTCGAGGATTTTCTTGGCCTCTGATCCTTGCAGCCGTTGGATGTCGTCCTGGTATTTTAAAACCGCGCCAAGGGTGTCTGCGATAACTTCGGGAGACAGCGTCAGCACGTCAAGCGCAAGCAGGCATTTGGCCCAGTCGATCGTTTCAGCGACACCCGGCTTCTTGAACAGGTCTTCAGCGCGCAGGCGTTGGACGAATGCCACGACTTCTTCAGACAATTGCTTGGTAGCTTCCGGAGCACGCGATTGCAGAATTTCCATTTCACGATCAAAATCGGGGTACCCGACCCAGTGATATAGACAGCGCCGTTTCAGCGCGTCGTGGACTTCGCGCGTGCGGTTAGAGGTCAGGATCACGATGGGCGGTTCTGGTGCTTTGATCGTGCCGCGTTCGGGGATTGTAACTTGGAAATCGGAAAGCGCTTCGAGCAGGAAAGCCTCAAAGGGTGCGTCGGTCCGGTCAATTTCGTCGATCAGCAGCACGGGTGCGCCGCCGTCTTGAGGCATCATCGCTTCTAACAAAGGGCGCGCGATCAGGTAGTCGTCGGAAAACAGGTCTTCTTTGCTCTCGCCTGCCCGTATCGCAATCATCTGGGCTGCAAAATTCCATTCATAGACTGCTGACGATGCATCGAGCCCTTCGTAGCACTGCAGCCGGATCAGACGTTTCCCCAAACTGGCAGCAATAGCCTTGGCGATTTCCGTTTTGCCTGTGCCCGCTTCGCCTTCCAGAAACAGGGGCCGCCCCAATCGTTGTGCCAGAAACGCCACCGTTGCCAATGGCCGATCACAGACATAACCGGTCTCGCCGAGTTCGGCTTGGACTGCGTCGATGGTTTCAAAGGTCATGGTAGTCTCCCCGCTAGTGCATAGAACTGCACCCTGTGCGGCTGTCGTCAAGTGACCCCTTAGTCGTAGTCAGCAACTATGCCTCTACGTCGTGATCGACGATCCGTGACGTCAGGATGTGATCTTCCCATTCATCTGCGATCTTCAGGTAGCGTTTGGCGTATCCTTCGTTCTCGAAGCCCAACCTTGCCAGAAGACGTCCGCTGCGTTCATTGCGCGGCATATAATTCGCCATGATCCGGTTGAGGCCAGCATGCGCAAAGACGAACGGGATGATTTCGGCGAGAGCTTCGCGCAGGATGCCTTGGCCCTGATGGGACAGATCGACCGAATAACCCAAGTGGCACGCTTGAAAAGCACCCTTCGCGATATTGGTGAAGTTGCAAACAGCAGCGATGTCATCCGCCGTATGACAGCGCACTGCGAAATGATAGGATTGCCCAGACGCGTTTTGCGCGGCCTGATCTGCTGCCCGTTTCTGCCAAGCGTCGTGGCTGTGATACCCCGTCGGCCTGCGCGGTTCCCATGGCGACAGATGTGCATGGTTGCGCGTATAACACTGGTGCAGCGCCCTCGCATCCGTTGGCGTCACAAGCGCAATTCTGGTGCGAGGGCTGGCAAATGGCGTCATTCTGGGCGTCCTGAATAGCGGAATGTCTCGGCTGAACTTAACTGAACTTGGCCCCATGATCACAGCCCATTGTCATGCACAGCTTGCGAGCGTAGGTTTTGCGCAAATTGCTTGAGGAGGCTTCCATGAAAGATGCAGCAACAGATCACAAGTCAGGCTTTGGCCCCGACCTGAATGCATTTGATTGGGAAGACGCACTACGTCTCGAGGATCAGCTAACTGAAGACGAACGCATGCTGCGCGACGCCGCGCGGACGTTTGCGCAAGATGTATTGCAGCCGAAAGTGACAGCGGCGTACCGCGACGAAACAACTGACCCCGGTATTTTCAAGCAAATGGGCGATGCGGGCCTTTTGGGGGCTACGGTTCCTGAAGAATATGGCGGGCTGGGTGCGAATTACGTGACCTATGGTCTCATCGCGCGTGAAATCGAAAGGGTGGATAGTGGCTATCGGTCCATGATGTCTGTGCAATCATCCTTGGTCATGTATCCAATTCAAGCTTACGGGTCAGAAGAACAGCGTCAGAAATATTTACCTGGCTTGGCGGCTGGTACATTGATCGGCTGTTTTGGCCTGACCGAACCTGATGCCGGATCAGACCCTGCAGGGATGAAAACGACGGCGAAGAAGACAGACGATGGCTACGTGTTGAACGGATCCAAGATGTGGATTTCCAACGCGCCGATCGCAGATGTGTTTGTGGTTTGGGCCAAGTCGGAAGCCCACGGCGGCAAAATCCGCGGCTTTGTGCTGGAAAAAGGGATGGAAGGTCTGTCAGCTCCGAAAATCGGCGGCAAGCTGTCCTTGCGCGCGTCGATCACCGGCGAGATCGTGATGAAAGACGTGGTCGTATCCGAAGATGCGCTGCTACCCGGTGTCCAAGGGTTGAAAGGGCCGTTTGGCTGTCTCAATCGGGCGCGTTACGGCATTTCATGGGGCGTGATGGGTGCGGCAGAGTTTTGCTGGCACGCCGCGCGCCAATACGGACTTGATCGCAAACAGTTCAACAAACCTCTTGCCCAGACACAGCTGTTCCAGAAGAAACTCGCCGATATGCAGACGGAAATTTCACTGGGATTACAGGGTGCGCTGCAGGTCGGTCGCCTGATGGATGCAGGCAAAGCCGCACCAGAGATGATCAGCCTGATGAAACGCAACAACTGCGGTAAGGCCTTGGACATCGCGCGAATGTCGCGTGACATGCATGGCGGCAACGGCATTTCCGATGAGTTCCAGATTATGCGTCATATGGTCAATCTAGAGACCGTGAACACCTACGAAGGAACCCATGATGTGCACGCGTTGATCCTCGGGCGCGCACAAACGGGACTTCAAGCTTTCTTTTGATCCCGAAACACCGCAAAACTGGCCCATGACCCGCCCAATTTCGCCACATTAACGCGCAATAACGGATCACCCGCTGCTGGAGACAACCATGAACAAAGATAACCGAATTGACATCGATTCCGGCCTGTCAGGCTTGGAAGGAGATGCGTGGTTTGTCCAACTTGAAGAAGTTGCAGAGGACCTTGGGTACTTCGAACGGCTTGAAAAGCATGCGGCGGCCTTCATTGATGCAGGTCCCAAGCTGCTTGTCACCTTCGAAAACGCCGATACGATTCAGGACACAAGCAAAGAAAACGAACCTTTCGGGTTCACCTTTGTCCGTGAAGAAGGTTGGTCGCATCTTGGGATCTATGCCCAATCCGAAAGCTGGTATCGCGAAAAACGCATCTACGGTTATTTTGATCGCCTGATCGACGATGGCTTCTTCGAAGACTTTGACGAAGTCTTGTTTTATGGTGCGGATTCAGGTGGGTATGCAGCGACAGCTTATAGCGTTGCAGCGCCCGGTTGCCGCGTTCTCGCGCTGCGCCCACAGGCGACGCTTGACCCGCGCATTGCCGGGTTTGATCAACGCTACCGCGATCAACGGATCAAGGATTTCTCGAGCCGCTATGGCTACGGGCCGGATATGATTGATGCCGCTAAACAAGCGTATATCGCGTTTGATCCTCATCAGCTGATGGATGCCGTGCATGCTGCGCTCTACACAAAACCCAGCATGACGCCCTTGCGGTGTCATGGTTTGGGCGGGCGGTTGTCCCGCTCTCTAGAGGGCATCGAAATTCTTGATGATTTGGTAGTTGGCGCAATGGATGGCACGCTGACGCCGCAAAGCTTTGGCAAATTGCTACGGGCACGCAGGTCTTACGCGCCATACCTGCGCAACCTGTTCAACCAAACCATGAAACGGGATCGTCTGGATTTGGCCGTCAACGTTTGCGCGCACGCGATCAGAACGGGCCACACCCGCTTTTTCGATGAACAACTCGAGATCCTGAAAGAACAAGGGTATCACCCTTACCGCCCAGTTAAGATCAAAGCGGCCGAATAGCCCCGAAATGACAAAGGCGGCAACAAAAGTGCCGCCTTCCCTTCAGTGCTTCCAAATATAGCAAATTAGAACGTGGCAGGTTCAATCGCGACGGGAATGTTTACCCCTGTTTCGGCCACAGAAGAACTACTGGACAGGATGTATGCCGTGTCGAGCGCAGGCAGATATGCGTAAAGCAGCGACACGCCGTATTCATCCGTAGGCCAGCGATATTCGACGACCGCGTGGATCGTTTCATAATCGCACCCGGAAATCCGCGTTACGGGCGCGTCCAAAAAGAACACGTCGTAAAGTTCAGACCGTTGGTCCCCATCGGGAAAAATGTTTGTGGTGCTGCCTGACCAGAAAGTCCCCACTTCCGGTGCAGGCAGCGCCGCAGATGCTTCGTCAAACACGATTTCAAGGCGCGAGGAGCTTTCCGGACGGGCCGCGACAAGTGTGACCTCTTCGGTGAAGTAAAGCCCGTGTTGTCCGGTGAACTTAATAGTCAGATCTTCTGACGCATAGGTTTCCGTGACTTCAACAAGCCCTGCTCGCGTCCTGCGCATTGCAACGGATGATTGGTTTTCGAAAGTAACAATGATCCCACGACGCATGTCTTCTTCGTTTAGACAGGCAGCGTTAACACTATTTACCCCGGCTACCACCATCAACGCGGCCCCCACCGCGTATCTGACTGTATTCAACATCTTTGCCCTTTCAATTGAGCCACCATCACCGTCACACAATCGCCACATCCTTGCCAACCCGGCGCGAGCCGCAGAACAGTTCTTTGTCAATATGGAAACAATCGATTGAATCGATTTCCATCTTATGAATAGTTCGTTCACCACCCCGATCCTAGGCAGAGAACAGGCCAAATCATAGCAATTTCGTATAGAATAAAGGATTACGCGCACGATACGTCGTTGAAGGTGCGGCCTCACAGTTCGACGGAACATCGCGAAGCGGGGCCTGTGAACGGCTACGTTAGAGCCCCACAGCGGCGCGCATGGGCAATCTCTGATCCGGCAACAGATGCCATAGTTTTGGCACAATTGACCACGTAGAGGCGGCCAAATCGTACCAGCCGCTATCACTTTTCGATCTTTTTGCCCCGTGCCGCATCAAAGATTCGCGTGCCAAAATAGCCAAGGCTAAACCCAACGGTCAGCCCAATCGCATTGCCGCTGTCAAAAATGGACGCCACAAACGCCGCGATAATCAAGCAAATCAGGACGGTGATTGCCCGATGTTCGACCGCATCGATTGGTAAGACTTTGCGCAGCTTTGCGATAACGGGCTTACCGACAACCGGCTCTAGCTGCGGTACCAAGAAACCGGCGGCAGCAGCGATCAAAAATCCAAGCATTATTCGTCCCCTTTATTGTCCCAGAGTAAGCGTAAGCTGTGCAGGCCGTTCCTTTCAACCAACATTGTGATCTTTGCCCTTTCGGTGTAACCGGACTGCATGAAAGATAAAGCGATTACCGAACTCACAATCCGGCGTCCGGATGACTGGCATCTTCACCTGCGTGACGGCGCAATGTTGCAAGCGGTGCTGCCTGAAACAGCCCGTCATTTTGGTCGCGCGATCATTATGCCAAACCTTGTGCCGCCAGTCGTGACAGCGGACCAAGCCCGCGCCTACCGCGCGCGCATTATGGCCGCCCTGCCCGCCGGCATGACGTTTGATCCACTGATGACGCTCTATCTGACTGAAGACACAGACCCCGAAGATGTTGCAGCCGCTTATGCGGACGGCACCGCCCGCGCAGTCAAACTGTATCCGGCTGGTGCGACAACAAATTCGGCATCCGGTGTGTCCGATTTCGATAAAGTCCGGCCAGTTTTGGCCAAGATGGCCGAAATCGGGATGCCGCTGTGTGTGCATGGCGAAGTCACGAGCCACAACATCGATATCTTTGATCGCGAAGCGGTGTTTATCGACAAGGTGCTCAAGCCGATCCGCAAGAAGAATCCAGATCTTAAGGTCGTGATGGAACACGTCACAACGCAAGATGCGGTTGATTATGTGCGCGACAATAATAAAAACCTTGCTGCAACGATCACCACGCATCACCTGATCATTAACCGGAACCACATTCTGGCCGGCGGGATCAAGCCGCACTTCTATTGCCTACCAGTGGCCAAACGTGAAACACATCGCGTCGCATTGGTGCAGGCCGCTGTGTCTGGCGACAAACGCTTCTTCTTAGGCACCGATAGCGCGCCGCACACGGACCCGAACAAGCTGCAAGAATGTGGGTGTGCTGGTATTTTTACCGCACCCAACACCATGTCCTGCTTGGCAGAAGTGTTTGAAGCGGCCGGCGCATTGGACAAGCTTGAAGCATTCACGTCGTTGAACGGTCCATCTTTCTACGGTCTGCCTGCCAACGAGGCGACGATCACGCTGACTAAAGGCGAACCTGTCAGCTACCCCACCCATATCGTCACGGACGACGGCCCCGTGACCGTGTTTAACCCGGGCTTCCCGCTGCATTGGGATGTTTCCGTTTAACCCCGATTTTCTAAAAACCGATGCCTCCGGCAGAGGTATTCTGACCAGAAGAAGATGAGACCCACATGATCCCGACCTCCTACCCGCCCAAAGAAGAAATCGCGCGTTTGACGGCCGGGATGTTGATTGAAATTGGTGCTATTGATTTCAACGCGAAAGAACCGTTTACCCACGCCTCGGGCAAACAGGCGCCGACCTATGTGGATTGCCGTAAACTGATCTCTTTTCCGCGCATTCGTGCGACGTTGATGGATTTTCTGACCATTACAGTGATGCGTGAGGCTGGTTTCGAACAGTTCGACAACATTGCAGGTGGCGAAACCGCGGGCATCCCGTTTTCCGCACTTGTGGCCGAACGCATGGCACTGCCGATGACATATGTGCGCAAAAAACCAAAAGGTTACGGGCGCAACGCCCGCATCGAAGGTGTGATGACTGAAGGCCAGCGCGTGTTGTTGGTCGAAGACCTGACCACCGATGGCGGGTCGAAGCTGTCGTTTGTCGACGCAATCCGTGACACGGGTGCGACCTGTTCAGCAACAGCGGTGATCTTCTATTACGGCATCTTTGACGGTGTTGAAAAAACGCTGGGCGATCACGGCGTGCAACTGATCCATCTGTGCACATGGTGGGATGTTCTCGCCGAAGCAAAACGGCGCAATGCCTTTGACGCCGCGACCTTGTCCGAAGTGAACGCATACCTGCATGATCCGGACGCTTGGTCGGCATCGCGGGGCTAGGCCACAAGAAAACTTATCCCCAAGCCTGTGGGTGAAACGCATTTTGTGCCGATTCCTTTGCCACTGAATACCCCCAGTGTTGTGAGTTGCTGACACGCGACCACAAGCTGTGGTATACTGTTTCAGGATGGCAAGTTACGCACAGCGTTGTCCCGGAGTTATCCCCCATCATTTCCAGATGGCGCTGAACAATCAGCCACGGTAGATACAGCGCGGGACTACATAGGGGTGAAAAATGAACGAGATTGCGACATTCAACGCAACCGGAGAGGACGTGGAAACGGCCAATCAGATGCCACATTCCATCGAAGCGGAACAACAGCTTCTCGGTGCTATTCTAACCAACAACGATGTGTTTGACCGAGTGGCATCCATCCTTGGGCCCGATCATTTCTACGATCCTGTACATGCCCGCATCTTTGAAGTCGCCGCATCGCGGATCGCCAAGAACGCGCTCGCGTCACCTGTGACGTTGAAGACATTTCTCGAAGACGATGCAGGCCTGCAAGAACTTGGCGGTCCGGCCTATTTGGCCCGGCTGGCTGGTGCGGCGATCTCTGCTTTCGCCGCAGCTGACTACGCGCAAATGATTTACGATCTGTCGGTCCGCCGCGAATTGATCACCGTCGGCCAAGCGATCGCTGAGAAGGCCGCGAAGGTGGACGTAAAAAGCGAACCGCGCGAACAGATTGTTGAGGCAGAACAGGAACTTTACCGTCTGGCCGAACAAGGCACGTCTGAAAGCGGTTTCCAAAGCTTCCTGAAAGCCGTGACCGAGGCTGTGAACATCGCGAACACCGCCTACCAGCGCGATGGCGACTTGTCCGGTGTCTCTACCGGTTTGATCGACATGGATAAAAAGCTGGGCGGCTTACACAAATCCGACCTTTTGATCCTCGCCGGTCGTCCGTCGATGGGGAAAACATCGCTGGCCACGAACATCGCTTATAACGTCGCAAAGGCCTACAAAAAGGGCATCCTGCATGACGGGTCCGAAGGGGCTGTCAACGGCGGTGTCGTGGGATTCTATTCGCTCGAGATGTCGGCAGACCAGCTCGCCGCACGTATTCTATCCGAGGCTGCAGAGGTGCCATCAGAACAAATCCGCCGTGGTGACATGACGGAAGCTGAATTCCGGCGGTTTGTTGAAGCGGCGAAGCAGCTCGAATCCTGCCCACTTTTTATCGATGACACGCCTGCTCTGCCGATTTCCCAGTTGGCCGCCCGTGCCCGTCGTTTGAAACGGACACATGGTCTTGATTTGTTGATTATCGACTATCTTCAGCTTGTGCGCGGCACCGGTCGATCCGAAAACCGTGTGAACGAAATTTCCGAGATCACGATGGGGATGAAAGCGATTGCGAAGGAATTGCAGATTCCGGTGATCGCACTGTCCCAGCTTTCGCGACAGGTGGAAAACCGCGAAGATAAACGCCCGCAGCTGTCGGATTTGCGTGAATCGGGTTCGATTGAGCAAGACGCCGACGTCGTTATGTTCGTGTACCGCGAAGAATACTACGTCGAACGCGAAAAACCGGGCGATCACGAGATGGAAAAGATGGCCCATTGGCAGGAACGCATGGAAAACCTGCACGGAAAGGCAGAGGTCGTGATCGGCAAACAACGGCACGGTCCGATTGGCACGGTCGAGTTGTCGTTCGAGGGGCAGTTCACGCGCTTTGGTAATCTTGTCCAGCCTTGGCAGAACCCGAACCAGTCCGAAGAGTTCTGATGTGACGCCATTTGAGGTTGCACATTTGCGATCTCAAACGGCAAACACTCCTAACTCAGCGCCCAAGAAATTGTACTTTTCGAACCTAAGCGGGGTTTTGCACTGCGGCGGGTTCTGCCGTGGTCACGCGCTGGTACAGATGCCAACTCGCGTGTCCCAATATCGGCATTGCCACAAACAGCCCCAAGAAGAACGGCAACATCGCGATCAAAGTAATCACCGCGACGCTGATGCCCCAAATCAAATAGACCTGCGGTTTGCCGACAACTGCACCGATTGAAGTGATGATCGCTGTTACGAAATCGACGTCACGATCAAGCAGCATCGGCATGCCGAGCACTGACATCGCAAAAACGATCATCGCAAAAACACCGCCGACGGCGGTTCCGAAACCTAGCATCATCAGTCCAGTCGGACTTAAGAACACATCCAAAGTGGACAGCACGTTTGTCATTGGTGAAAGGCCAAGGAAAAGCGCGAATATCATGTGCCCAAGAAAGAACCAGAACAGAAAAACCACCACGATGATCGCTGCCAACCAAGGCAACTGCCCGCCGCGTTGCGTCCAAACGGACCGCGTTATCGCGGCAAATGTAACGTCGTCGTCATCTTGAAGACGTTTGCTGGTCTCATAAAACCCAAGTGCCGCCAAACTACCCACTAACGGGTACCCCATAACGGCCAGAATTAACCAATATGTCGTCCCTGTGAGAACCGTAATTCCCGCCATCAGCAAACCTGCCAACACAAAGAAACTTGCGAAAAACAGACCAAGACCAGGTGCGGCGCTAAAGTCTTTCAGACCTGATCGCAGGCTTTCGGTCAGATCGTTGAATGTCGGTGCGCGCAGGGTTGGTGCGCCATGGGGGCGTGGTTGTGTCATGATCTGACTATGCCAAACCGGCGGAAAAAGTAAACGCAACTGCCTCGTGATTTGTTTTTTCACCCACCGCCCCCTATCTTTTGACGAAACCAGAGGGGGACCATCATGGTCAAAGACACTGATCCCGCGAACCTGAGCCGCTCGCAGGCCCACGCGTTACGACATGCCCGCGAATTGGAAGGCCATTTGACGTGGCTTGATGGGATCACAGGGACGGCGCTTGGCGTGCTGGCCGTCGCATCTGGCATCTACACGTATCTCGGTGTTTCATCGCTTCTGGATGATAATGGCGCGCTGAGTTTTATTGCGGCGATGGCCTATTCAGTCGCTGTTTCGGTCGCGATTTTCGTTTTCTGGTCCTACCTGATGCGCCTTCTGCCAGCCGTCCGTACGATGGGTGCGCGGATCGGGCTGTTCCTATCGATGTGTTTGGGATCGCTTGCGATTATCGCGATGTCGTCGTGGTTGAATGCGGCCGCGTTGGCCGGGGCTGCCGCGGTAGAACAGCACCTTGCGACGACAGTTCAGGATTATCAGGCCGCATTGGAACGCGCCAATACCATCGCCGTATCGGGCCAAGGCCTGCAACGTGATGTCGCGCGGGTCCGGCAAGGGTTTGACGACCTGAGCGAACAGGAAGCCACCGGGAATTTGTCAGGTATCGCAGGCCAAGGCGCTGTGTTCCGGTTGTTGCAGCAAAAGTCAGATGAACTTGCAGGGTTGGAGACACAAATCGCGTCACAACAACCCTTCGTCGATGCGGCATTCGCTGAAGGCAACGCCATCCTGTCGCGGATGCGAGCGTTAACTGTTGAGGCGGGACCGGTTGAACCCCGTTCTGTCTTATTCTCCGAAGAAGCCGTGCGCCTTGCGAACATCATCACGCAACTGCGCCAGCTGTCCGTTGCCCCGCTTGTTGTGCGCGCCGCCCAAGATTTGTCGGCCTCTGTCGTGACCCCGCAATTGCGATCTACATCCGACGCCACACGCCAAGACCAAGCCGCAACAATCGATTCCGTATTAACCGTGTTGGGGCAACGGGCAGAGACTTTGCGCCTTGCTGCCGAAGCTGTAAACGGCATGACGCCGCCGTCCGATACCGTTTACACGCCGATTTCAACTGCTGACGCGGTAATCAAATACGCCGCGAACTTCATCCCGAGCTGGGCAGGCGCCATTGCGATTGACCTATTGCCCGCCGTTCTTGTGCTGATCATGACCGTGACCCAAGCCGCAATTCGTGCGGGCCGTGACGGATCAACGACCGAAGATATGATGACGCTTGCTGACTTGCGCGCAGCGATGATTGCGCTGAAAGAGGTTGAAGGTCACACCAGCGTCAAAGCCCCTGAACCGATCGCAGAACCACATCCCATCCCTGCCCCGCAGCCCGTCCCAATGACAAAGCCCGCGGAATGAGCAAATCGGCGAAACGCGGCCCGGGAACGCTGCTGAAACTGGTCCTGTTCATCCAGCTTGGCTTTGCCGTGATGCTGTTTGGCTCCGATTTGGTGCGGGTGCTGCCGCAGGCGATGTCGCCGTCGGATGCCCCGCAACTGACCGAACCCCTGCGCCCCGGTGATCAAACGCGTAGGTTCAATCCTGCGCAGGTCCCTACCCGCGAAGCATCCCCCAATTCGCGCCCACTGCCCAATACCGGCGATATGCCATCACGGCTGTTGTTCGAAAGCGTACAGTGGGAAGGCCGCGATGTGGTGACGATGACCGGAGAAATCCAACCGGGCGATGCCGCACGGTTTGATGATTTTATCGACCGTGAAGGTGCACCAGAAGTGGTCTTCCTGAACAGTCCCGGCGGATCGGTCACCGATGCGTTGGTCATAGGCCAAACGATCCGCGACATGGAATCCGAGACCGCCATGTCCGACGCCGATGTCTGTCTGTCCGCATGCCCTTATATTCTGGCAGCAGGCACTACCCGCGATATTCCCGAAGGTGCGTGGGTGGGCGTTCACCAACATTTCTTTGGCGAAAACATCGCTCTGCCCGCTTTTCTAGCCGTTGAGGACATTCAGCGCGGTCAGGGCGACGTCATGACGTACCTCGACAAAATGGGAATCGATCCGCTGGTGATGCAGCACGCCCTAGTGACGCCGCCCGACGAAATCTATTTGCTAACCCAAGCCGAACTGCGCATCTATGATTTTCTACCTGAAATCGCCGATGATACCGCCAACTGACAGCTTTTTCTTGACCTCCGCCCCCGGAGTGACAAAAGGGGTCGCATGAGCACTGGACACTTATCAATCGACCTTTCCGCCGTGGCCGCCAACTGGCGTGCCCTTGACGCAAAAACCACCGTGGAAACGGGGGCTGTCGTTAAGGCAGACGGCTATGGATTGGGTGCGGCACGCGTTGCAAAGGCTTTGGCCGATGTCGGTGCGCGTCGCTTTTTCGTGGCGATTGCTGAAGAAGGTGCAGCTGTCCGTCAGGCATTGGGACCGGACGTTGAAATCAGCGTATTCTCTGGCCACATGGACGGCGACACCGCTTTGATCCGTGATCTGAACCTGACGCCGATGTTGAATTCTGTGGATCAGGTGTCGCGTCATCTGGAACATCTGCCCGGCCACGGGTTTGGTCTTCAGCTTGATACCGGTATGAACCGTCTCGGAATGGAATGGGACGAATGGGCCGCTGTTGCCGAAGTTGTGCTGGCACAGCGCCCGTCCATGGTGATGAGCCATCTGGCCTGCGCCGACGATCCCGATCACCCGATGAACCCGTATCAATTGGATATCTTCCATAAAATGACCGACGGGATCACCACGCCACGCTCCCTTTCTGCGACGGGTGGGATGCTTTTGGGTGCGGATTACCATTTCGACATTTGCCGTCCGGGGATCGGCCTTTACGGCGGCGCGCCGTTTAAGGATGCCCGCGCGGTCGCGCGACTTGATCTGCCCGTTATTCAGGTCCGCGCCTTGGACGCGGGCGAAGTCGCAGGCTACGGCAATTCGTGGCAGGCCGCGCGTCCGTCGCGCATCGCGACTGTATCCGCTGGCTACGCAGACGGATTGATCCGCGCGATGTCAGACCGCGCCACGCTTTGGTACGACGACCACCCCTGCCCGCTGATCGGGCGCGTGTCGATGGATTTGCTGACTGTAGACGTCACCGATCTTGGCTTTGATCCAGAGGCGCTGACAATTCTTGGGCCAAAACAATCGGTAGATCAATTGGCCGACCGTGCAGGCACGATTGGTTATGAAATCCTGACATCGCTTGGTAACCGCTACAGCCGCCAATCCGTCACAGGATGATGTTTCTGGCCGCGATAGGTGCGGCAATGCTTGGGGCGCTTGCGGCCCTTGGTCGGTTTACGATTTTCACCGGTCAAACGATCAGCCACCTCGTACGGCCTCCGTTTTATGGGGGCGCCTTTGGTCAGGCGCTTATTCAAATCGGTTACTTTTCACTGCCTGTTGTCGGTCTGACCGCGTTCTTCACCGGCGGTGCATTGGCCTTGCAAATCTATTCTGGCGGTGCGCGTTTCTCGGCAGAGGCAGTTGTCCCCCAGATCGTGGCCATTGGCATGGTCCGAGAATTGGGTCCTGTATTGGTTGGCCTGATGATTGCTGCACGCGTGACGTCGTCCATAGCCGCTGAAATTGCCACGATGAAAGTGACCGAACAGATCGACGCATTGGTCACACTGTCCACGCACCCGATGAAGTACCTGACCCTGCCCCGCGTGTTAGCTGCAACGTTGATGATGCCGCTTCTGGTTGCCGTCGGGGATACCATCGGGATTTTCGGCGGTTATCTGGTCGCCACTCAACGGTTGGGCTTTAATGCGGCCAGCTACATTCAAAACACAGTCGATTTTCTCGAAGCTTTGGACATCGCGTCTTCGTTGGTCAAAGGCGCGGTCTTCGGTTTCATCGCAGCGCTTGTAGGATGTTACTACGGTATGCACTCCGAACGTGGTGCGATGGGCGTGGGGCGCGCGACAAAGGGTGCTGTGGTTGCCGCGTCAGTTTTGATCCTAGCTGCCAACTTCTTCCTCACAGAAGCGTTCTTTAGCACATGATTACCCTATCCGGCGTTCATAAGACCTTTGAAGGCAATCACGTCCTGCGCGGCGTGGACCTATCGGTTGGGCGCGGCGAAAGTATGGTCATCATCGGCGGGTCTGGATCTGGAAAGTCTGTGCTGATCAAATGTATACTCGGGCTCCTGACGCCGGATGCGGGTCAGATCACGATTGACGGTGCTGCGATGACGCCGAAAACCCAAGCTGGCTTTCTGGATCGTTTCGGCATGTTGTTCCAAGGTGGCGCGTTGTTCGACAGCCTGCCCGTTTGGCAAAACGTGGCGTTCCGCCTGCTGCGCGGACCACGTAAGGCGCAGGCCCGTGAAATTGCGATTGCGAAACTCGCGCAGGTCGGGCTGACCGCAGTTATCGCGGACCGCTATCCATCAGAACTGTCGGGCGGCATGCAAAAACGTGTCGGGTTGGCCCGTGCGATTGCGGCTGATCCGGAAGTGATTTTCTTCGACGAACCGACCACGGGACTCGACCCGATTATGGCAGGCGTGATCAACGATCTGATCCGCAATGTTGTGACTGATCTGGGTGTCACGGCCGTGACGATCACCCATGATATGACGTCGGTTGATACGATCGCGGATCACGTCGCAATGTTGCACGACGGGGTCATCCGCTGGACTGGACCGAAAATGGCGATGAGTGACGTTGATGATCCCCACCTGAGACAGTTCATTGCTGGTTCGACAGATGGGCCGATCAAAGCGCGCTGGTAACTGCGATTCGTTCGAAATTGCCGACTGTTTCGATCAATCTGTCAAAAAGAAGGCAATTGTGACACTTTGCGCAACAACTCTGACGTGAATGTCATTGTTTCAGATTTGGCAACGGCTTGACCTTGACGGATGTTAACCATTTTCCCTTAGAATGCGGGCGATCAGACCTGCCCTGCCATCAAAGACAAAACACGTCACGCGCGAACCAAGAGCGCAAATTAATCGCAATTCGGAAACAATACCGGATCATTTTGCGCCCTGACCGCACCTGAAAGCGTAACAGTCGCTTCTTGTCCCCAATTCCCCTTTGGCAGTTGGCGAGTCTTCGCCTATCTTAAGGACATCCTAAGCATTTGGGGGAATGCACCTTGTTTTTGTTTCTGCGCAATTTGGCGCGCATGTGCCACGCGCTTTCATTGTTTCTGGTTGCTGCTATCGCATTGGCGTTGGCCTTTTACACCATCATGTGTGCGTTTGGGCAGTCGACTTGGCTGACGATGCCTTTGACATTTGGCGAAACCACAATCCCCGAAGCAGGCATGTACCTACAAATCATTCTGACCGTGCTTGTCGGGTCAATGGCTTTTTATCTACCGACCAACACGCGGATCATGGCGCTTGAAAACAGCCACCGCAAATTCCAGATTTCGATGCACGATGTGGCCAAAGCCTATCACGAAGTGCATACGGCCGACCGGTCTGGCGTTTTCACACTGTCATCCGAATTTGATGCCATCCGCGAACGCTTGGCCTACCTGCGTGACCATCCGGATATGGAACAGCTGGAACCATCGGTGATGGAAGTTGCCGCCCAAATGAGCCAGCAATCACGCCATCTGGCAGATGTTTATTCAGATGAAAAAGTTGCGCGTGCCAAGGCGTTCTTGGTTCAGCGTCAGGAAGAAGCGGAAAAGCAGCAGGAACGTATCGTTGAAGCGCTGCATGCCTGCACTGAAATTCGCAAATGGGCACAACAGGTGGAACTTGAAGAAAGCATCGTCGCGTCGCAACTGGCCCAGCTTGATGAAAAACTGCAAAAGGCCCTGCCCGCTTTGGGGTATTCGCTAGAACATGACGATGGTGATGAATTCATGGAAGACCTCACCATGCCGGATGTGAAAAAGGACGTTGACAGCAACGTGCTGATTTTAGCACAAAAGCCAGCCGCTGAATAACCCGCCCTTGCACAAAGGCGGAACGCATCACCATCTATGATCAAGCGACATAAATGGTGAGTGCGTACATGCAGACGGCCCTGAAGATTACAAACCTAAGCCTATTGGTTTTGTTTCCCATCGCGTGGTTTGCGCCATTGATGCGCGCAGGCCTGCTACCGTTGTTTGGACTATCCGAAATTTCCGTCATTTCCGGTCTGCAGAGCCTTTGGAAGTCAGATGTATTTCTGGCGTTGGTCGTCACGGTCTTCGCGCTTTTCGCGCCGTACCTGAAGACAATTGGCCTCGCGTTGGTTCATTTTGATCTGCTTAAGGCGAAAACACTGCCAGTCCTGAGCTATATGGGCAAATTAGCGATGGCCGATATCTTCTTGATTGCGTTGTACATTGTACTTGCGAAAGGCGTTGGTATCGGCAAAGTGGAAACCGCATGGGGCCTTTATCTGTTCACGGCCTGCATCGTCGCATCGTTACTCATCTCGATGTTCACCACAAAATCCGCCGCCACAGACTGACCCCGATTTTCCGGAAAATTCGCGTTTGCGCATTTGCATTGCGGCCCATGTCAAAATGGGACAAAACGGAAACATGGCTAAATCGTTAAATTACACCTGCAATGAATGTGGCGCCTCCAGCACGAAGTGGTCAGGCCAATGCGACGCGTGTCAGGCTTGGAATTCGATTGTCGAGGAAAAGCCGCTTGGGGCCGGACCCGGCAAAAAATCACTTGGCGCGCGACGCGGTAAACCGATCCCGCTAACCGATCTTGCAACAGTCGGCGAAGCCCCGCCCCGCACCATGTCAGGCGTCGGCGAATTGGACCGTGTGCTTGGCGGCGGCTTGGTGAAGGCGTCCGCCCTTTTGGTCGGCGGCGATCCCGGCATCGGGAAATCAACGTTGCTATTGCAGGCTGCCGCCCGCTTTGCCCGCAACGGGCTAAAGGTCGTTTACATCTCAGGCGAAGAATCCGCGGCCCAAGTCCAAATGCGCGCCCGTCGTTTGGGACTGCATGAAAGTCCCGTGGCGCTCGCCTCTGAGACAAACCTGCGCGACATTCTCACCACCCTTGAGGCCGAAAAACCCGATTTCGCGATTATCGATTCGATCCAGACCATGTGGGCCGACCACGTGGACAGCGCCCCCGGTTCCGTGTCGCAGGTCCGCACCTGTGCCCATGAACTTACGACATTTGCCAAATCCCATGACGTCGCCATCGTGATGGTCGGCCACGTCACTAAGGAAGGTGCAATTGCTGGCCCGCGTGTCGTTGAACATATGGTTGATACGGTGCTGTATTTCGAAGGCGAACGCGGTCATCAGTTCCGCATTCTGCGGTCCGTGAAAAACCGCTTTGGCCCCGCAGACGAAATCGGCGTGTTTGAAATGACTGGCAAAGGGCTGGCGGAGGTTAAGAATCCCTCTGCTCTTTTCTTGTCAGAACGCACCCCTGCACCCGGATCAGTTGTGTTTGGCGGCATCGAAGGCACCCGTCCGATGCTTTGCGAGATCCAAGCCCTTGTGGCCCCTTCGCCACACAGCCAACCGCGCCGATCCGTCGTCGGATGGGACAGCGGGCGGCTTGCGATGATCCTCGCGGTGCTCGAATCACGCTGTGGTGTCCCCTTCACCGGATTGGACGTTTATCTTAACGTAGCAGGGGGTTTGCGCATTTCAGAGCCAGCCGCGGACCTCGCCGTTGCAGCCGCGCTCGTTTCGGCGCGAGAAGACGCAGCATTGCCAAAAGAATCGGTGGTTTTTGGCGAAATCAGTCTGTCCGGTGCGTTACGTCCTGTCGTTCAGACGGAAAATAGATTGAAAGAAGCGGCAAAACTTGGTTTTACCTCCGCAATCACGCCGCAACAGACCAAACAGGTCGCGGCGTCCGGTCTGACTTTGCGGCAACCGCAAGACTTGGCTGGTTTTGTTGAAGAGGTATTCGGCGCAAGATCCTAGGCGTCGGGCAAGAGGAACGACATGGACTTTACAATCATCGACGGCGTCGTCGCGATCATCATCGTGCTTTCCGCCCTACTGGCCTACAGCCGTGGCTTTGTCCGCGAAGCAATGGCCATCGCGGGATGGATTGGGGCCACGATCTTAGCCTTTATCTTTGCCGATCAGGTGCAACCGCTGATCCGTCAAATTCCGGTCGTTGGCGACTTCATAGGTGATAGCTGTGAATTGTCGATCATCGCGTCCTTTGCGGCTGTTTTCGCCGTAGCCCTTGTCGTCGTGTCGATCTTCACGCCGCTGTTTTCCAGCATCATCCAACGGTCCGCCCTTGGTGGTTTGGATCAAGGTCTTGGTTTTGTCTTTGGCGTGGCGCGCGGCATCTTGCTCGTAGCCGTTGCGTTCTTCGTTTATCAAACCGTTCTATCTACGCAGAAAATCGAAATGATCGAAAACAGCCGCTCTGCTGTGATCTTCTCGCAGTTCACCGGCACGATCGGCGAACGTGATCCCGAAGCAGCACTTGGCTGGATCACCACCCAATACGAGCAGTTGGTCGGCGATTGCGGCGCAACAGAGCCCTCCGAGACACTGACAAACGAATAAGACAAACATAGGTGCGCTGCGGCGCACCTTTTCATTTGTGGGATGCCCGATCTATGGGCGTGACTCTGTCGTCCCAAATGATTAAGACGCCCCTAAACGCAGCCACTGGATATGGAAAGCTCACCTTGTCCCATCAGATGCCCCCTGCCCACCCTTTTGACGATGATAAGCTCAAGGAGGAATGCGGCGTCTTTGGCGTCGTTGGTGTCAGCAACGCCGCCAACTTTGTAGCGCTCGGTCTTCACGCCCTGCAGCACCGCGGCCAAGAAGCGGGCGGCATCGTCACCCACCACCCAGAGACAGGTTTTCACCAAGCCCGCCGTATGGGTCTGGTCCGCGATAACTTTACCTCTGCCGAGATGATCGAACGCCTGCCCGGTCCGATTGGGATCGGTCACGTGCGTTACTCCACCGCAGGCAACAAAGGTCAGCGTACAGAAATTCGTGACGTTCAGCCGTTCTTTGGCGAATTTTCGATGGGTGGGGCTGCGATTGCCCACAACGGGAATATCACCAATGCGATGTCCTTGCGCAAAGAGCTGACCGAACGCGGATCAATTTTCCAGTCGTCATCTGATTCCGAATGCATCATCCACCTGATGGCCCGCTCCATGGGCAAAACCATTCCTGACCGGATGGAAGAAGCGCTACGCAAAGTCGAAGGAGCATTTTCCGTCGTCGCGATGACCCGCACAAAGCTGATCGGCTGCCGCGATCCATTAGGCGTTCGTCCGTTGGTTCTGGGCAAGGTCGGCGATGGTTGGGTTCTGTCTTCCGAGACCTGTGCGCTTGATATCATTGGCGCGGAATTCATTCGTGAAATCGAAGCTGGCGAAATGGTCGTGATTTCGGACAAAGGCGTCGAAAGCCATTTCCCGTTCCGCCGCGCGAAATCACGTTTCTGTATCTTTGAACATGTGTACTTCAGCCGTCCAGACAGCCAGCTTGGCGGTCGGTCCGTTTATGAGACGCGCGAAAACATTGGTCGCGAATTGGCCAAGGAAAACCCGATTGAAGCTGATCTGGTTTGCCCGGTTCCGGATTCCGGGACCCCGGCTGCGATTGGCTATTCCTTGGAATCCGGTATCCCGTTTGCCATGGGGATTATCCGCAACAACTACATGGGCCGGACGTTTATCGAGCCGACTGAACAGATCCGCAACATGGGTGTATTGCTGAAGCTCAACGTCAATAAGGCGCTGATCAAAGGCAAACGCGTGATCTTGGTTGATGACAGTGTTGTACGCGGCACAACCAGCCGCAAGATCAAGGAAATGGTGCTGGATGCAGGCGCTGCCGAAGTCCACTTCCGCATCGCGTCCCCGCCTACAGCTTGGCCGTGCTTCTACGGCGTCGATACGCCAGAACGCGAAAAACTGCTGGCCGCCACTATGTCCGAAGAAGAAATGCGGGTGCATCTGGGTGTTGATAGTTTGAAATTCATCTCACTGGATGGCCTGTACCGCGCGGTTGGCGAAAAAAATGGCCGCAAGGCAGCGTCGCCTGCCTATTGCGACGCATGTTTTTCCGGCGAATACCCGATTCCCCCTTCTGACATGATCGAACAAGGCTTTAAAGCGAAGCAGGCCGCCGAATAGGCCAGCGAAACGTTTCCTAAACTTTTCCATGCGATCCACAAAGCATCCAGAATTCAGGAGGTGTGATGGGACGCATGGAAAGCAACGATAGTCACCAAGTCAGCTATCGCTGGTCCATCATTATGGACGGCGGCCAAACCATCGCTTTTGAAGGTGGTAACACAGCTGGTGCTGCAAAATTCGTAGATGAGGTGCAGCGGTTTCATCTCACAGGCGAGAAACCGAAGGAAGTGCGAAACTACCGGTTCCCTACGCACAACCATTCAACCGCGTTAGCCGCTGATATCCTTGTCGACATATCCAAAGTTCAACTTGTTTTGCGGGAAACACTGCCGCTAACCTTGTCGGCCCCTTGACCGTTTGAAGTTGACGCGTCACATGGTGCGTTATGACAAAGATTGCATTGATCACTGGGGCCTCTCGTGGGCTTGGCGCAGCACTTGCCGAAGAATTGGCCGCAACCCATCATGTTGTGGCCGTCGGTAAGACAACCGGTGCGCTGGAAGAACTGGATGACCGTATCCAAGCAGCAGGTGGTGTATCGACATTGGCCCCGATGGACATCACGGTTGAGGCCGCGATGCAGCAGTTGTGCCGTTCGATCTATGATCGCTGGGGTAAACTGGACCTATGGGTACACGCAGCCGTTCATGCCGCCCCTCTTGCGCCTGCTGGCCACATCGGCCCCAAAGATTTCGATAAATCGGTTTTGACCAACATCACCGCAACCGCCCGCCTGATCGGTTACATCAGCCCATTGCTTGGGACCGATGGACGCGCAGTGTTCTTTGACGATCCCAAGGCCGGCACGGCGTTCTTTGGTGCTTACGGCGCAACGAAGGGCGCACAAGTCGCGTTGGCACGCAGTTGGCAGGCCGAAAGTGCCAAAACCGGCCCGGTCGTCAAAATTCTATCGCCCGCAGCCATGCCAACCGCAACGCGGGCACGGTTTCATCCAGGCGAAGACAGATCCACGTTGGCCAGCCCGGCAAGCGAAGCAAAACGTCTCTTGGGTGAAATCCTGTCATGACAAACCCGACGCTGACCGACATTGTTGGTAGCGTCAAAGCACATTCGGCACCAGACAACATGAAAACCGCAATCATCGCGATTGATGGCTGCGGTGGCGCGGGCAAAACAACTTTATCCGAACGCTTGGCAACGCGTCTTGATGCGCAAGTGATCCATACCGATGATTTCGCGAGCTGGGACAATCCGCTGAATTGGCACGACAGGCTGATCCAGCAAGTGCTGCAGCCGCTTCATGCTAATACCGCCGCCCGATACCAACGCTTCGATTGGTCAACGAACCGTCTGGCGGAATGGCACAGCGTCCCGATACAACCTTTCGTCATCCTTGAAGGTGTGAGCAGCGCACGGATCGCTTTCCGAAAATTTCTGTCATTCGCCATCTTTGTCGACACCCCGTCCGACATTTGCCTGCGACGCGGCCTAGCGCGCGACGGTGACGGTGCGGCCCCACTTTGGCGAGACTGGCAAGCTGCCGAAGCCGCATACCTGACCTCGGACGCCCCACAAGATTTCGCCGATCTGAAAATCGACGGCACCCAATCCATCCCCAAATAACACCCACTGTCTGAGTCTCAGCCGCAACATTGCAAAAATGACGCTATCCCCTTCTTGTCCACTGCGAAAACCTCGCTTACGAACAAAACAACAAAGGGGCGCAGATGCGTATTTTAATCACAAATGACGATGGCATTAACGCCCCGGGACTAGAGAGTCTTGGAAGCCATTGCAACAGAAGTTGCTGGTCCCAACGGCGAGGTCTGGGTCGTTGCCCCCGCGCTGGAACAGTCGGGCGTCGGCCATTGCATCAATTACACCCGCCCGACCATGATCACCGAAATTGCACCGCGCCGTTTTGCCGTCGAAGGTGCGCCTGCGGACTGCGTGCTGGTCGGTTTGTATGAAATTATGAAATCGGCAAAACCGGACTTGATCTTGTCTGGCGTCAATCGCGGCAATAACGCAGGCGAAAACACGCTTTACTCCGGCACCATTGGCGCCTGCATGGAAGCCGCTTTGCAAGGCTACAACGCCATAGCGCTGTCGCAATATTACGGTCCTGATAACGCCCATCTGGACGACCCATTCGAGGCCGCAGCGCAACACGGCGCCCCCCTAATCAAGAAACTGATCGCTCAGGGCGTCTGGGACAATGCTGATTACCGCTTGTTATATAACCTGAATTTCCCACCAGTGCCCGCCGTTGATGTAAAGGGCCACAAAGTCGCAGCACAAGGCTATCGCCCCAACGCCCGTTTTTCAGTTGAGCCGCAGACGTCACCGTCCGGCCGCCGCTATGCGTGGATCAAAGGTGGCAGCCAGCGCGAAATGACAACAGAGGGCACTGATGTGCGCGCCAATCTCGAAGGCTACATTTCGGTCACGCCGATGCGCGTTGATCTGACAGCCTACGACGTGTTGGATCAGCTTAAGGGTCAGTTGGATTGATGATCGACCCTGACATCAAAATGCAGTTTCTTTTCGCGTTGCGATCCAAGGGCGTGACCGATGCACGTGTGTTGACCGTCATGGAGCAGGTCGACCGCGCCGCCTTTTTGACGGGCTTGTTCAAAGAACGGGCATACGAAGATATGCCGCTGCCCATTGCCTGCGGCCAAACGATTAGCCAGCCGTCTATCGTTGGCTTGATGACCCAAGCGCTAAACGTGCAACCTCGCCATAAAGTTTTGGAAATTGGAACAGGGTCCGGCTATCAGGCCGCAATCCTCGCGAAATTGGCCCGTCGTGTTTACACAATTGACCGTTTCAAACGACTTGTGACCGAAGCAAAGTCCCAATTTGACGCTCAAGACATCAGCAATATCACCGCGATCGTCGCAGACGGCAGCCATGGGTTACCCGAACAGGCCCCCTTTGATCGCATATTGCTGACCGCAGCTGCAGAAGACCCACCCAGCACCCTCTTGGCGCAATTGCGGATTGGGGGTATCATGGTGTTGCCGGTCGGCCAGTCCGATACCGTGCAAAGCCTAATCCGTGTCACAAAGACCGAAGACGGATTGGACTATGAAGAATTACGTACCGTTCGTTTTGTGCCCCTTCTTGAGGGGCTCGGCCAAGACTGACGCAAAAGGCGAGACAGGGCAGAACTCCGGCAAACGGGGCGCCCGCATGAGGAGCAGAGATATGACCGCCATCAGGCGCAATGGGGTGCGACGCATCCTGATGACCACCGCAGCCCTTGCCGCATTGGCTGGCTGCGCGGAAAACCCATTTGAAGGGTTCGACTTTGACCTACGGGACTTGGGTGACGGGTTCGACACCTCTGAAGCGGTTGCGAATATTGCGCCACGCCCTGCCCCCGATGATCGCGGCGTTATTTCTTACCCCAATTACCAAGTCGTTTTGGCCAAACAAGATGACACAATCCGTACGATTGCGGGGCGCTTGGGTCTGAATGCAGCAACTTTGGCAACGTTCAACGGCATTGATGCAGATGCCACGCTGCGCCGCGACGAAGTTATTGCACTACCTTCCCGTGTCACCGAACCGTCACCTGCAACAGGTGCCGCAACGACCGGCCCGATCCAACCGCTTGATGTTGCAGCGGTTGCGACGACCGCACTCGACCGTGCCGATGCAGCCGCACCGGCGGCGCAGGCGACACCGCAAGCTGCCCCTGCTCGCCAATCCGGAGCAGAACCTGTCCGCTACCAAGTCGGTCGCGGGGACACCGCATTTACCATTGCACGGCAGTTCAACATTCCCGTCGCAAGCATCGCTGAATGGAATTCGCTTGGGCCCGACTTGGCCATCCGCGAAGGTCAGTTCCTGTTGATCCCGCAAAGTAGCACGCCAAGCCGTCCACAATCCGTGGCCGATGCGCCAGTGACAACGCCGGGCACCGGTAGCCAAACTCCCGTACCGCCAAGCGCATCCGCACCGCTGCCAGATGAAGCCCCATCCGTTGCAGCACCCGCGCCAGAAGCACCGAACCTTGGCACACCGACGGCAACGCCCGCGCCTGCACCGGCGGCGGTACCTGCCCCCGCACCAGCGGCGAGCAGCAATGCACAACTTGTCCGTCCGGTCGCTGGCACAATCATCCGCGCCTATGCCGCAGGCCGTAACGAAGGGATCGACATCGGTGTGCCAGCAGGGACAAGCGTGAAAGCAGCTGATGCAGGGTCCGTTGCCGCTGTGACCACTGACACGTCCGGCGTTGCGATTGTTGTGATCAAACACGCGGGCAATCTGCTGACCGTTTACACCAATCTCGCAGATCTGACCGTCGAAAAAGGCGACAGTGTTTCACGCGGTCAAGCCATCGCCAAAGTCGCAGCAGGCGATCCAAGCTTCCTGCACTTCGAAGTGCGGCGCGGGTTGCAATCTGTTGATCCGGCGGACTTTTTCTGAGTTTTCGTAAGTATCTCGCCGAGGCGCCCGTTGATCGGACGGGATGCCTCCGGCAGGGATATTTAGGACCAAAAGAATTAGGGCGTTGCGCTGTTAACCTAGCGTGACGCCCTTTCTACCTGCGAGATCAACGAAATACTGCCAAGCCACGCGGCCCGACCGTGATCCGCGTGTCGCCTGCCATTCGATAGCCTCTGCGCGCAGTGTATCGTCGTCAATAGACACACCATGTGCGTCGCAGTATCCACGGATCATGGATAGATATTGATCTTGATCACAAGGATGAAACCCGAGCCACAAACCAAAACGGTCGGAAAGAGACACTTTCTCTTCCACAGCTTCCCCCGGCGTGATCGCCGTGGAGCGCTCGTTTTCGATCATATCGCGCGGCATTAAGTGACGTCGGTTGGACGTCGCATAGAGCACAACATTGTCCGGCCTGCCCGCGATGCCACCATCAAGGACCGCCTTCAGTGATTTGTAGTGCGCGTCGTCATGGCTAAACGACAGATCATCGCAGAACATCAAGAAGCGTTGCGGCTGATCGCGCAGCATATCAAGACAGCGACCGATGCTTTCCATGTCCTCGCGCTGGACCTCAACGATCCGGAGGTCGGGGTAATCTTTGATCACCGCCCCATGGATTGCTTTGACAAGGCTGGATTTTCCCATGCCCCGTGCACCCCAAAGCAACGCGTTGTTGGCGGGCATACCTTTGGCGAACTGGATCGTGTTGGCCAGCAGCGTGTCCCGTGATCGGTCCACCCCGATCAAAAGATCCAAATCAACGCGGTTGACCTTGTTCACGGGCACCAATTGGTCCGGGTCGGTTTGCCAGACATAGGCGCTTGCGGCGCTCAGATCAGGTGCAGGCAGCGGCGCGGGGGCAAGCCGTTCCAGCGCCTCCGCGATCCGCAACATCACGTCGTCGTTCATGGTTTTGGCTCGTCCGCAGCGTCGGCCAGATCGGCTTCTTCTTCGTCATCATCGATGTCGTCGAACAGGCTTTCATCTTCGCCGATGATGCCTTCAGCACGCGCCGCTTTATCTTTGCGTCGCTCTACGCCTGCCACCAAATGGATCGAGATTTCGTACAGCCCGAAGACCACCACAAACAAGATCAGCTGGGTGGTGACGTCCGGTGGCGTGACCAAAGCTGCGACAACAAGGATACCAACAATCGCGTATTTCCGGACGTTCCGCAGGCCACGCGATGACGCAAGACCAGCCGTACCCATTAGGGTCAAAAGAACCGGAAGCTGGAAACAAACCCCAAAAGCCACGATCATTTTCAGCGTGATATCAAGGGTTTCGTTAACTTTTCCGTTGAATACAATGTCCACACCACTGTCGCTTGGCGGTGCTGCGAAGACTGGCATTGCGCTTGTCCCGCCAGAGCCAGGCAGCAACAGCGTGCCGTCCGCAGGAGGCGCAATTGCATCAGCCATGATTGCAGAAACGAACGATGGAAGGTCAGCAAACCCGAGGAAAAACGCCATGGCAAGCGGGACAACCACATAATGGGCGAAGGCCGCGCCGATCACAAAAAGTACGGGACTTGAGATGATAAATGGCAAGAACGCGTTCTTTTCGTTCTTGTAGAGACCGGGTGCCACAAAACGCCACAGCTGATACGCGATCACAGGGAAGGATAGCGTTAGACCACCCACAACCGAAATGCGGATCAACGTGAAAAAGTATTCCTGCGGTGCGGTGTATTGCATCACAGGGTTTTCGTTGCCCAAGGACCGCATCGTTTTCTCAATCGGGCCAAGCAAAAAGTCGAGCAACATGCTGCCAAACGAAAAGCACAGAACCATGGCAACCAAAAACGCGCCAACCGAATAGATAAGACGCTGCCGCAGCTCCGTCAGGTGTTCGATTAACGGCGCGGCGCTGCCGTCCATCTCGTCTTGGGTGCTCATGCTTCGCCCTCTTTTGGCGCGGTCGGTGCTTTGGTTTGGCCGACCTCAGGTGCGGCCGTATCAGCGTCAGCTGCTTTCGCAGCCTCGCGTTCTTTGCGGGCCTCTGCGGCCTGCGCCATACCTGCGTCCATCTTTTCTTTGGCCGCTGCCCGTTCAGGCGACAAGGCTGCGGTCGCGGCAGTGATGCCAGACGCTTCTTTCAGTTTGTCGACACCAAATGCCTTGGGGTTTGCAGCGGCTTTCAGCCCCTTAGAGATATCGTTCACACCTGCATCGTTGGCCGCATCATTCATCGCTTTCGAGAACTCGCGCGCCATGCCTTTGGCCTTGCCTGTGAACTCTCCCATTGTGCGGAACAGTTGCGGCAGGTCTTTGGGACCGATCACGATGAGGGCAACAATGCCCACCACCATCATTTCACTCCAGCCGAGGCCAAACATGTGCGATTACCTTATAGGGATCAGATATGGGCGACTTAGACTTTGTCTTGCTCTTCAGCAGGTGTCACGCCTTTGGCGTTTGCCATTTCGTCTGTGACTTCTTTGTCCGCATCGTTCACGCCCTTTTTGAAAGCAGTGATGCCTTTGCCCACTTCGCCCATCAGGCTGGATACTTTGCCACGGCCAAACAGGACCAAGACAACAACGGCGATCAGAAGGATGCCGGGGATACCGATGTTATTAAGCATGATGTTCTCCTTAGAGCAGGCCGTTCGACCCGCATAAATCTGTCATTGATTGACAGATAGGGGGCAAAGTGCCGCGATGGAAGTGGGAAAATACAAGATAAAACCCCTTTTTTGCAAGGGCATGATGTTATTTGTGACAAATACTTGTCAGTTGTCAGTTTTTTGTCAAGATGGACAAGTTGATAAGGAATCATAGATGCGACGCGCAGACCGCCTGATGGCACTTGTTCAAATCCTCAGAGATGGCGCGCTACACCGCGCAGCAGATCTGGCTGCCGCCGTCGATGTCAGCCTGCGGACGATCTATCGCGACATGGAAACGCTCGCTGCATCCGGTGTGCCGATCGAAGGTGAACGCGGTGTGGGCTATCATGTGACGGCTGCTATCACCCTGCCCCCACTGAACCTGACCATGACCGAATTAGAAGCGTTGCACATGGGATTGATGGCTGTCGGCGGCGGCAATGATGCAGAACTTGCGACGGCAGCGAACACATTGACCCAAAAACTGGACGCGGTGATGCCAGAGGACCGATCACGCAGCCCTGCCCCCTACAGTTTTGCGATCTACCCTTTTGCGGATGCGGCGAAGGGTTTCCAGCATTTGCCGCAAATCAGGCAGGCCATTCGCGCCCGCCAAAAACTGCTTCTGTCTATAGGTGGTCACCATAGGACCGTCAGGCCGCTCCAACTGGATTATTGGGGGCGGCTTTGGACCTGCGTTGTCTGGTGCGAAACGTCCAAGGGCTTCGATGATCTCCGCGTTGATCAGATCACGGATATGCGTATTCTTCCGAGCCTTTTCGTGGATGAACCTGAAAAGTCCTACACGGCATATTTGGCCCAACGGAAATAACCGCAGGGCCAAACTTTCGCAAAAAGCGAACTGGTTAACCGATTAGTGCTTTGCGCAACATATTCAGTGCCACGAGGATCAAGAATACACCAAAGACCTTCTTGAGTGGTTTAGGATCCATCTTATGCGCCAATGCAGCCCCCCAAGGCGCGGTGATCAAGGTCATCGCAATCACCAGTGCAAAAGCCACAAGATTGACCGCCCCGATCGTCAACGGCGGGGTTGGGACCGCCGACATATCAGCAAGCAAGAACCCGATCACGGACGGCACGGCGATGATCACACCGAATCCTGCCGCGGTGGCCACGGCCCGGTGAATAGCAACGCCATATAGTGACATCACAGGGACGCCGAACGACCCGCCACCGATCCCCATAAGCACCGACAAGAACCCCAGCAGCGGCGAAAGCACTGCACGTGCTGGCCCCACAGGCATGTCCGGACCTAGGCGCCATGATGCGCGTCCAAAGGCCATATAAGCCCCAACGATAATTGCGAGCACGCCGAAGATGGCTTGCAAGGCGCCAGACCGCAGTGATGTCGCGATGCTCACCCCGATGACCGCACCGATCACGATACCGGGCAGCCAGCCTTTTAGGATTTGCAGGTCCACGGCACCTTTTTTGTGATGCGCCAACCCAGACCGGACCGACGTCACGATAATCGTTGCCAGCGATGTTCCCAGGCATAATTGCATCAGCTGCGGGCTGTCGTAACCAAGGGCGCTGAATGCGTAGAAAAACGCGGGGACCAACACGATACCGCCCCCGACCCCCAACAGGCCCGCCAAAACACCGGCAAAGGCACCAATGATCAAGATCAAACCGACCATCGGCAACAACAGTGAGAGTTCAGGCATTAGGCAGCTTCTTTCGTAATAAAGGACAAAGCATCAAGCAGGACCTGCGCATCAGCCCCGTCGCGGTGCGCGTTCTCGGACAGATAGCGCCGCCACATGCGTGCGCCAGGGCGGGCTTGGAACATGCCAAGCATATGACGTGTAACTTGGTTCAGGCGACCACCTTGCGCGATGTGATCTGTGATGTACGGCACCATTTCGTGCACGACGCCTTCAGCGGTCTTCGCGGCATCGGCCCCGTAGATAAGGCGATCTGCGTCTAACAGCACGTCAGACGGCGTGTGATACGCGAATCGCCCGATCATCACACCGTCCAGCCCCGCATCCAGAAAGCCAAGCGCTGCGTCCAAATTGGTAATTCCACCATTGATGGACAGATGAAGATGCGGGAACAACCCTTTCATTTCATGTACCAATTCATAATCAAGTGGCGGCACATCGCGGTTCTCTTTCGGAGACAAACCTTGCAGCCACGCCTTGCGCGCGTGAATCGTAAATCGATCGACGCCAGCGGCACTGACTTGCGTCAAGAAGTCGGGCAAAACCTTCGCCGGATCTTGATCGTCCACACCGATCCGGCACTTGACGGTCACAGGCAAATCGGACGCGTCCTGCATTGCTTTCACACAGGCCGCAACGACGTCAGGGCTTTCCATCAGGATCGCGCCAAATGAACCGGATTGCACCCTGTCGGAAGGGCAACCGCAGTTCAAATTAACCTCGTCATAGCCGTATTCGGCGGCAATAGCGGTCGCTTGCGCCAATTGCGCGGGATCAGACCCGCCAAGCTGCAGCGCCACAGGATGTTCGGCGGCATGATAGCCAAGCAGCCGATCACGATCACCATGAACAATCGCAGGTGCGGTCACCATTTCGGTGTAAAGCAGCGTCTGCTTTGACATCAGCCGGTGCAAATAACGGCAATGCCTGTCCGTCCAATCCATCATCGGGGCGACGGACAAACGGGCGGCGCTTCTGACTTTGTCTACACTCATGTGACATATCCCAATCGCAGCCCCTCCGGGCCGAGTTCGGGTTCGGGTTAGCCCATACCGCTTTGAAAGAAAAGCCATGCAGCTTTGGCCTTAGGGTGCTTGCTCAAGATGGATCGAAAAACGCTGCGTTCTGTTCTGCGAGGTCCTGCAACAACGCCAGAACTGCCCTTGTGTGATCCCGTGCAATTTCTGTCGCCAGCGCATTGTCTTTTGCAATCATCGCATCAAATAATTCGGTGTGCTCTGCATGTAGAGTGTTCAACCGTTCTGGATCATTCAAAGAAATCACCCGCAAACGGTCTAGCTGCGCTTTCTCGTCATGCAACACCTGCGCCGCACGCGGGAAGCCCGTGCCGTCTGCAATCAACCCGTGGAAAGCGTCGTCGAGATGGTGAAACCCAAGATGGTCGCCATCCACAATCGCCGCCGCCTGCCCTGCAAGGTTTTCAGCAATCGCAGCCCGCACATCAGCAGACATACCAAATTCAACGATGCGAGTGACGTTGGCGATCTCAAGCGCCTCTCTTAAAAATTGTGCCTCTTGCAGCTTTGCAGCGTTTAGCTTGGTGACAAAGCTACCGCGACTTGGCCGCGTTTCAACCAGATGCAAGGCGCGCAGTTGCGCAAGCGCTTCGCGGACAGGCGTTCTGCTGACACCCAACTGAGTTCCGATTTCGGGCTCCGACAAGGCCTGACCAGGCACCAGCCGCATCGACAGGATCGCATCTTTCAGAATTCCGAAAACCTGCGGACCTGCCGCCAATGCAGGATCAACAAACGCGGGTGTCAGCGTCGTCAAGTTAGGCGGTGCGGAAGGATGATCATCGGACATACCAATTGGTATACCGGTATACCGGTGCTTTACAATGGCCACCCGCTCCCGTTACGCTTCCTGTAACGCAAAAGAATGGAGCGAGACGCAATGATGAACGCGGTGCTGATCGGTTTGGGAATGGTTGCCGAAACGCACGTCCGCGCCATTGCGGCTGCTCCGGATGTGACCTTGCGCGGTATCTACGGACGCAACACTGAAAAAGCGGTTGCTTTTGCACAGGAAATGACACCGGTTCTGGATAGTGCTCCCAAAATCTACGACACGGTGGCTGACATCGCTTCGGACCCGGACGTCGATTTCGTCATTATTTGCACACCGCCCAATGCCCGCCTTGATCTGGTCACCGCATGCGCAAAAGCCGGTAAGCCGATCTTGATGGAAAAACCCGTGGCCGTTGATACCGAAACAGCCACAACCATCGTGAAAATCTGCGAAGATGCATCTGTACCGCTTGGTATCGTTTTTCAACACAGAATACGGGAAAGCACGGCGGAACTGGCTAAGCGCTTGCGTGGCGGTGCGATGGGCGACATCGCCGTCGTGGAAATATCCGTGCCTTGGTGGCGGGATCAGTCCTATTACGACGAACCCGGACGCGGCACATATGGGCGTGACGGTGGTGGCGTATTGATGTCCCAAGCGATCCACACCTTGGACCTTGCCCTTTCGTTGATTGGCCCGATTGAAAACGTCCAAGCGACCATCAGGACAACCGCATTACACGACATGGAAGCCGAGGATTATGTGACAGCGGGCCTTAATCTTGCGTCTGGCGCTGTCGGATCGCTCGTTGCCAGCACGGCCAGTTTTCCGGGGCAGCCCGAGTCCATCACTCTACACTGCACACATGCGTCCGCGACGCTGACAGGCGGGCAAGTGACCGTGCAATGGCGCGACGGGACGACGGAGGTCACTGGCGAAAAGGCCGACACGGGCGGTGGCGCGGACCCGATGGCCTTCACCTTCGCATGGCATCAGGCGATTATCTCTGATTTTGCACAGGCCGGTCGTGACGGCAAAGCCCCGATCGCTAGCGGCCGTGCCAGCCTTCAGGTCCACCACTTGATCGATGCTATCGTCCAGTCGTCACACGAAAAGCGGTCGGTCCGCGTTCAGAAAGGTCCGTAGATGACGAAACCATTAAAATTCGCCGCGATTGGAATCGATCACCGTCATATCTTTGGCATGTCAGAAAGCATGATCGAGGTCGGTGCAGAATTCGTCGGATGGTGGACCGCAGGGTCCCCGCCCCCGCTAGACGGTTTTATCAAACGATTTCCGGACGTGCCGCGGGTAACGGATGTAGAGACGCTGTTAGCTGATCCGTCAATTGATTTGATCCTGATCTCTTGCGTGCCTGCTGATCGGGCCGCATTTGCTGTGCGTGCCATGCGGGCGGGCAAAGACGTTATGACCGACAAACCGGGATGCACAACGTTGGACCAACTCGACGCGATCAAGACAGCCCAAAAAGCGACCGGTCGGATTTGGTCGGTGAATTTTTCTGAACGTTTCGAAGTCGCCTCCATGACCCGCGCCGCTGAACTGGTCGCTGCCGGAGCTATCGGCAAAGTTATCCAGACGACCGGTCTGGGACCACATCGCCTGAATGCAGCAACGCGACCTGACTGGTTTTGGGAACGAGACCGTTACGGAGGCATTCTATGCGATATCGGGTCGCACCAGATCGATCAGTTTCTGTTTCTGACGGGCCAAACCGACGCTGAAATAAAGCGCGCCTATACCGCAAATTATGCGAACCCTAACCATCCCGAACTTGAAGACTATGGCGAAATCGTCCTTCAAGCAGGTGACGCGCATGGGTTTATCAGGGTCGACTGGTATACACCCGATGCTTTGCCGACATGGGGCGACGGGCGGCTGACCATTCTTGGCACCGAAGGGTATATCGAGCTGCGCAAATACGTGGACGTCGCACGCGATGAAACGGGCGATCACCTGTATTTGGTCAACGGCGACCGCTGTGAAAAGATCGATTGCAGCGATGCGGGGCGTCCGTATTTCGCGCGGCTGTCTGATGATATCCGGAACCGTACAGATACGGCGGTTCCGCAAGCGCATACCTTCAAAGCGATGGAACTTGCGATCAAAGCGCAGATGCTCGCCGAGGAAACCAAATGATCACGGTCGCAATTTTTGGTGCGGGGATCGGTCGCGAGCACCTTGATGGCTATCGCGCCTTGCCGGACCTATTCGAGGTCAAGACACTTTGCGATCTCGATCGCGCGCGCGCGTCAGAAGTGGCGGGCGAAGATCCGATAACGATCACCGATAACCTCAGCTCGGTGCTCGCTGATCCCCGTATCGATCTCGTGGATGTCTGTTTGCCGCCACACCTGCATTACCCGGTCACAATGCAGGTTTTGAAGGCTGGTAAACATGCGATTTGCGAAAAGCCGTTGGTGTCATCCCTTGCGGATGCAGATAGTTTAATATCCATCTCCAATACATTGAAAAAGAAAGTTTATCCGGTATTTCAGTACCGCTACGGACGCGCAATGACGCAGGTCCAAGCGTTGCGTGATGCCGGCCTTCTGGGCACGCCTTATGCCGCATCCATTGAGACCCATTGGTGCCGCCGCGCCGATTATTATGCAATCGATTGGCGTGGGACATGGGCAGGCGAAAACGGCGGCGCAGTTTTAGGCCATGCGATCCATAACCACGATCTAATCACAGCACTGATGGGGCCAATTCAAAGTCTTTCAGCATTTACGGCGACGCGCGTAAACCCAATAGAAACAGAGGATTGCGCGTCGATCTCAATGCAGATGATGAATGACGCCTTAGTCACATCGTCAATCACCCTTGGGGCG
The DNA here is from genome assembly GCF_055809435.1 of Yoonia sp. D2-7. NCBI lineage: Bacteria > Pseudomonadati > Pseudomonadota > Alphaproteobacteria > Rhodobacterales > Paracoccaceae > Yoonia > Yoonia sp. D2-7. The sequence continues at coordinate 2,271,960 of NZ_CM147912.1, forward strand.
GCGGATGATACCACACGGCTCAAATTGGCTTTCTCGGGTGTCACCATCACCAGTGGCACAGCCCCTTACGCGCCTGCAACCGATACGTGGACCTTCACCGCACGCGATCCAGAACTTCAATCTGCCGTTGATGACGTCATCAATAGCGTGGGTGATGTGCCGCAAGGATTTACAGGTTTTCTTTCAGCCATCGCAGCTGACCTCAAACAACAGCCAGCCGAAGCGGTCACCCTAGCCGACGGCCGCCAATCGATTGAACTGGTTGCTGCGATTTACCACGCCGCGCGGACCGGAACTGTTGTCACCCTCCCTTTGACCGAAGACCACCCGCTTTATGCGGGTTGGCACCCCTCGAAAGACTCGTAAGACATGAAACAAACTTGGCGCTGGTTCGGACCACACGACACGATCACAACTGCGGATATGCGGCAATGCGGTGTGCAGGGGGTCGTTTCGGCCCTGCACCACATCGCCCCCGGCAAAGTATGGCCGCAGGATGAAATCAAAACACGACAAGCCCAGATCAGCACCTTCCCCGACGGGACTGTATCGGGGCTAGCTTGGGATGTCGTCGAAAGCCTGCCTGTTTCCGAAACGATTAAGACAAAGGGTCCGGACTACACCAGCCATGTCGCCAACTACATTGAAAGCCTGCGCAACATCGCGGCCTGCGGCATATCGGTCGTGTGTTACAATTTCATGCCAATCCTTGACTGGACACGGACCGATCTGCGCCGTCGGATGGATCATGGTGGCAATGCAATGTCATTCAACCTAATCGATTTCGTCGCCTTCGACCTTCATATCTTGAAACGCGCGACAGCGGCGGACGACTATAGCGCGGAAATCCTTTCGCAGGCGGCCGAACGGTATTCCAAACTTGGCGCCGATGGGGCGTTACAGCTGCAAAACAACATCATTGCAGGTTTGCCCGGTGCCAACGACACATGGACCTTACAACAAGTTCGCGACAACCTTGCGACCTATGCGCAAATTGACGCGGTCAAACTTTACGACAACATGATCGACTTTCTTGCCGAAGTGACCCCCGTCGCCCAAGACCTTGGCATTCGCCTGTGCTGTCATCCTGACGATCCGCCTTTCCCCCTACTTGGCCTACCGCGGATCATGTCGACGCAAGCGGACTATACCAAACTGATCCAAGACGTTGATGTCGCCGCCAACGGGATCACGTTCTGTACAGGATCGCTGGGTGTTGATCCAGATTTTGACGGTCCGGCATTTATCCGCGCGCTAGGACACCGCATCCATTTTGTCCACCTGCGCAATACGACCCGCGAACAGCCCAGTGACGGCGAGCGTACAAGTTTCCACGAGGCCGCCCACCTCGAAGGCGACACAGATATGGTCGCGGTGATCCAAGCGCTTGTGGCGGAGGAAGCGCAACGTCGCAAGGCGGGTCGAGACGATCACGAAATCCCGATGCGTCCCGATCATGGCCAAGACATTCTGGACGACCTGACAAAGGACAGCATGCCGGGTTACCCGTTGATCGGTCGGATGCGAGGGCTGGCAGAACTACGCGGGATTATGGCCGCAACGCCGCACGCCCAAAGATAGGAATTCGTTAACTTTTTTGAGGTATGGTCTGCTGGCAAGGAGAGCAGCTATGGACCTATCCCGCAATCGATCACCACTAGATGCGCACACGACCGAACCGCACAATCCGAACTGGCGTTGCGTGAATAACCACACAGTTGCAGTGCAACGATCAGACGATTTGCACCCTCAATCTGCTTTACTGTGGAGGTTTATGTTATGCTTCAGCATCGTTTTCTGGGTGGGCGTAGGGCTGCTGGCATTCGGCTAACGAAAGGCTGCGACCTTGCAGCGACGGCGATGAGCTGAATGTTTGTCTTCTGTTCCTCAACATGTGATCCAACCACACGGGCAGCAATTTCTTGTAGGTTCTTGATCACAAACGCTTCCGTTTTCCCGCGTAGTATTCTAGTATTTCAAGCTGAAAATACGTTGAATCGACGAAAGCAAGGAAGCGCCAAATGACTGATTTTCCGGTAATCGAAGCAGGCGAAAATGTGACACGGCAAGTGCTGGCGGATCATCCTGATTTGATGGTTGTCGCCTTCGGCTTTGGTGCAAAAGGTGCCGAGGGAGCGTTGCACAACCATCCGCATGTTCAATCGACGTTTGTTGAAAGCGGTCGGTTTCGGTTTTCGGTAGATGGTGTCGAGACCGAAGTAGGTCCCGGCGACAGTTTTGTCATACCGTCAAATGCTGTGCATGGCTGCGTCTGCCTTGAACCGGGCCGTCTGGTCGATTGCTTCACGCCACGACGCGATGATTTTCTATAAGCTCTGCGGCTACTTACGTAACCCCACACAGTCCAACTGCCAGAACGCATCGCGCATGATGACGGTGCCGCGATGCTCGGCGTTATCTTCGATCAGATAGACCTGAAACGCATTTTCAGGAATGCGTAGCGACGGCCGTCTAAAGCCCAAATCACCGGCCGCGACAAATCCAGAGCCGCGGTAATATTTGGGGTTTCCTTCCAAAAAGACCATGCCCGCCCCAGCGTCCTGCGCTGCTTGAATACCGGCGGCGACCAGTGCTTTTCCAACACCTTGGCCTTGGTGTTCAGGAAGAATGCCCAGCGGCGATAACGTATAGACATCCACCATTTGCGCATCCGCGTCCAACCACGTGTGGGACAACAGGACATGTCCGACAATAAGTCCTTCGTTTTCTGCGACGATCGAAAGCGTTGGCAACGCCCCTTTCAGCGAACGCAAGGCCGATACAAGATCGACAATCGGTTCATCGGACCCAAATGCTTCGGTATGCAAAAACGCAACCGCCCCAAAGTCCGATTGGACTTCAGGGCGGATGATCACATTTTCTGGCGTCGCCATTAGCTGAACAACATGCCGCCGTTGATGTCGATGTTCGTGCCCGTCATGAACGCGCTGTCGTCACACGCGAGGAACAGAACCAAGTTTGCGATATCATCCGGCACGCCCTGACGACGCACAGGTGCGGATGCTTCCAAACCACGGCGTGCAGCGTCCGGCGTGTGGATGTTGTGGAAGTCGGTGTCGATCATGCCGGGGCAGATTGCGTTGACGCGTGTTTTTGGACCCAGTTCTTTGGCCAGACCACGTGTCATCGTCATCACCGCACCTTTGGAAGACGCGTAAGCCACGGAACCCGGGCCACCGCCATCACGACCAGCTTGGCTGGCAAGGTTCACAATTGTGCTGTTCTCGGACATGTGCGGCAAGCACGCCTTGATCATCAAGAAGATGCTTTTCAGGTTTAGATCCATGACCGCATCCCAATGGGCAACCTCCATATCAAGGATCGTTTTGCGCGCGATCAGACCGCCTGTGTTGTTCACCAGAACGTCGACGCCGCCGAATTCTGCGACGGTCTTTTCGACCAGCGCGTTCACGCCCGCCTCTGAAGACAGATCGCCTTGCAGCGCAAACGCTTTACCGCCCGCGGCAGTGATTTCGGCCACAGCCTCATCTGCGCCTTTGCTGGATGAAAAGTAGTTGATCGCAACATTCGCGCCTGCTTTTGCGAGCATCTTCACGCAAGCCAGACCGATATCGCGGCCACCGCCTGTGACGATGACTGTTTTCCCTTGAAGTTTCATGCGTAATTTTCCTTCTTATTACGTCGCGCCGGCTTATCTGCCGACATCGAAAGTTTTTGGAACGACCACTTTAAAACTGCGGTCGTCGGCATCTGTGAAATAAAGATCGCAGTCGTAGCCTTGGTCATCCAAGAAGCTGAACACCCGTTTGGGGTCATTCAGCGAATATGGGACAAGCAGGGTCGCGATGCGGTGACGAATGGCTTTCGGGAACTTGGCGTGCAGACATGTGCTGACGGGCAAGCCTTCGATTTCGGACGGGTCGACATTCGGGAAACCCGTTTCTTGGGTGATTTCAGGTGTGCCCGCCTCAGACCACAATAACTGACCGTAGAAACCCGCCTTTTCGCCAGTGTAGCGGAATGTGGTATCGCCCAGATGCATTGGCGCATTCGCATGCAGCAGCCAGTCAATTTCGACCGGTTCTGACGCATCAATGCTATCCACCATCACGAAATAGCTGTCGTTGACGAAATAGACGTCGCGTTTGACCGAAGTCACTTCGGGTGACAGCGACTGATAGGCCTCTGTTGCATCACCTTGAATATAGATGTGATCGTCGTTTGTCTCACACGTCGTGATCTGGCCCTTTGACCGCATCGCCTGGACTTTGTCCTTGCCGGCGTACTGGCCCTTACCGTTGATCAGGATCGCGTTCTTGGAATGCGTTTGACGCCGCCAGTTCTGGTGCATCGTCGAATTGAATGCGACGTAATAGCCAGACTGGATCGCAAGGTCTTCGCCGTAGCCTGCAAGACAGAACGCGTTCTGGTCGCCATGGCTGTGGCTAATGGAGCCGTAGGGCGATGACTTCATCACGAACTGGATATGCTCATCAGGATTTTGCATCCGGCGCTGAATAGCTACCCAACCGATACCTTCGAAATGGCGCAACTGGTCGTCATCCGCAGGCGGCACCGCTTCGATGATCGGGAAGTCGGTTTGATAGGCCAATTCGTCAAAATTAAAGTCCCACCAACCCCAGTTGTAGAACATCTTTTCCGTGCCGGGGTTCGTGCGCTTAATTTCGTCGTAGTACCACTGATAAGCGCCGTTGCCCGTCACACCTGCATATTGACGCAGGTTGAAACCGATCTTGACCGCAGGCAAATCGCCCATGGTGCTGTCGTCGCCAAACGTGGCGCGGCGTGTGTCTGGTGATTTTGTGTAAAGCGGGAAATCACCGGTCTTTTGGAAAAACGGTCGGTCATACAGGTTGATACCAGTGTAACCTTTTAGAAGATTTGCCGCGTCAATCAGATAGGCCATACCGGTCATCCAATAATGCGGCCCTTCCGCCCAACCACCATCGGTGTCGCCCCAAGGCGAATAGACTGTGAACAGGAATTCGACGGAATAGTTCAGCCATTCTTCGGCTTCGTCGCAATGATCCAACAGCGCGATAGAAGCCGGAATCAGCACCGCAGACACCGCGCGTACGGCGTGGCTATCGAACGGGAATAATTGGATGTTGGCGTGCTTGATCAGGTGATCGGCAGTCTCGCGGGTCCGTGCCAACAAAGCCACGCGCACTGTTTCACGCTCATCTTCGTCCATTTCGTTGTAGAGCCAGTCATAGCCCCACGCGAGTGCCACATTCACGCGGAACGCCCATTCATCGGTGTAGCTGCGCGATGTGGTCCCTGCTGGGTTCCATGCGGCGGCTGACAGCAACCATTCTTTGGCGCGGGCCAACATGGCTGCGTCTTCGGTGACCTTCCCACCAACAGCCAGATGCCGGATCGCGTAAAGCAGTTCCTGACAGTCGATGTAGGTCTGGCGCCAAACAGGTGCCACACGCTGGTGGTTCGGGTAACCCGCAGGTTCAGGCATGATGTCACGGTCCATCCACGGCAGGACAGATTCCTTATAGAAGTGCGACCATGTGCAATGGTCCGGATCTTCGGCAACATCCTTGCGGAATTGTGCCAAGCGATCACCAGTCAGCCACATGCGTGGATGAGAACGCGGCGCATCATTGTAACGCACAGCGCGGGAGGCGAGCGGCGTCACTGGCAATCCCTCGGCGACGGAAAAGGCACGGTCCGAACTCCATGTCGATTTGGCCTTCCCCGTTTCTGGGTCACAAACTGCGTAGGACCAGACGTAATCGCCCGCAGGCAAAACCACGTCAGGGGTAAAGAAATTCAACGCAATATGCGGAAATGTATAGGTATGTTTCGCGGGGTACTTTGTATCCTTCGAGACGCGCAGCACGTAAGTGGCTTCGTCTTCGATCTCTGGCAGCCATGAGAAACGCGGCGGGTTCTCGGCGACAGCGACGCCACCTTGTGGGCAGTATTGAATAGTCAGACGACCCGTTTTGGGTTCGTCCAGTTTTGCAGCAGAGGCAGACATTTTTGTACTCTCAAAGTCAGAGGCGAATAAGATGGTGCGGCCAACGCGGGGCCGCACCGATTAGCTTTGAAAAGGCTTAGCCGTACTGGCGGGCGTAAGCAGAGTTCATGACGTCCAGAACCTCCTGAAGACCCATGTCTTCCAGTGTCTGCTGGTACGCATCCCAGTCTTCCATGACGTCGCCGTTGCCAAGGATCCAGCCTTGCTGACGCTCGAGCATGTAGTCACGGATGGACGGCCAACGACGGTCATAAACGCGCTGTTCTTCCGCGTTGAATGCAACACCAAGGAACTGGTCGACGAGGTAATCACCTTCGTCGTACAGCGCGATACCTTCGAGCGCGAACTCGTTCGACCACTGCTTTTCGTAGTTGTAGTCTTGGAAGTAACCACGCGCCTGAAGCTGGGACCCGACTTGGTAAAGCTGGTTGTTCACCGGCTCGCCGTTTGTCAGGAATTCTTCAGTGAACGTCGGTTCACCGTCAACCATAGTGTACTGTTCGCCTTCGACCCCAAAGTTAGCCAAACGACGGCCTTCTTCGGTGAACCAAAAATCAAAGTACTTGATGGTTTCAACAGGATGATCGTTCGTGCCACCGATTGCCCAGCCATCTGGCTTGATCGGAATACGACGGTGCTCTTCCATACGCACGCCAGACACGGACGCAGGTGGTGCAATTGCCTTGAATTCAAAGCCGGGCACTTTTTCCTGCAACGATGTGTTGTAGCCGGATGTAGATGCGAACCAATCGTGCGTCATGCCACCAAGGTTTTCAGACAACAGATACTCACGCGAAGAAGACCCACGTGTGAAGATTTCTGCGTCGATCAGGCCATCAGCGTACCAGCCAGCCAAACCAGCAATACCATCACGGTAGCCTTCACCAGCATATGGGTGCTCGATCATGCCGTCGTTGACGTAGAAATCGTGGTATGTGTCAGAACCGGATGAACGGCCATCCCACAGTGTCACAAGGCGGATCAGCTCTGGCCACTGACGTGCAAAGTAAGGCACTTCGTCTGCCAGACCGTTGCCATTTGGATCGTCGTTCTTGAAGGCGCGCAGGACAGCTTCGACTTCTTCGACTGTTTCTGGTGCTTCTAGGCCAAGTGCGTCCAACCAATCTGTCCGCATAAAATATGCACGACCGTATTTGCCGTCCGGCAGATATGGGATGTAGTACATGTTGCCATCAGCCGCAGAGATCGCGGATGCGATTTCAGGACGCTCTGCGAAGAACGCCTTCAGGTTTGGCGCATGTTCGTCGATCAAATCGTTCAGCGGCAGGAACGCGCCTTCTGGACCGTACTGGTTGACGAAGTCTTTCAGACGGCTGGACCCTACAATGTCAGGGATCGCACCAGATGCGAGCATCAGGTTCAGCGCTTCGGTTTTACCGTTGTTTTCAGATGTCCGTGTGTTTGCCCCCACAGTGTCGTCAACAAGGCTAATACCTGTCAGTTCGCTTGCTACTTTTTCGACAGGCCAATCGCTGTCGTAACGTGGGTAACGTGCGTGGTTCATCTGGATGGTCAGTTCAAGCGGTTCCTCCACAATCCGCAAGTGACCGTCAGCAAATGCCGCCCCGCTCAGTGTTGTGCCGGCAAGCAATGCCGCCGTAAGTGTCAGTCTGTGCATAGTTTCCTCCCTTATGCGTTCTTCGTCTTATTCTTTGACACCACCCAGCAGGATACCTTTTTCAAAGTACTTCTGGATGAATGGATAGATGATCAGGACCGGTATGATGGAGCAGACGATGATCGCTGCTGATACCGTTTCGACCGAATAGCTGGCGTCAACCAAAGTGGCGGTGAATTCCTGATCGTCGGATAGCGTCACGATGGTGTGGCGCAGGAATACCTGTAGCGGGATTTTCTGATCGTCCTGCAAAAGAACCATGGCCCAGAAAAAGCCATTCCAGCGGGATACGATGCAGAACAAGGCCACAGTCGCAATCGCAGGTTTTGCCAGCGGCATGTAAACCTTACGCAGCACCTGAAAGTCATTCGCCCCGTCCATTCGAGCGGCTTCTTCAAACGAACTCGGCACGCCTTCAAAGAAGTTTCGCAGCAAGATCAGGTTAAAGCCGTTCACAGCAAAACCGATGATGATCCCGAAATAGCTGTCCAGCAGCCCCAAATCACGCATGTTCAAGAAGAACGGGATCAGACCAGCGTTAAACCACATCGTAAATGCGACAAGCAGGTTCCAGAACCGCCGACCATAAAGCTGGGGCCGCGACAGGGCGTAGGCGCCCGGGATCAGGAACATCAGCGACATGATCGTCCCACCGATGGTGTAGATGAACGTGTTCTTGTAGCTGATCCAGAACATCGGCTCTGCAAGGATGTACTTATATGCCTCAATCGTCGCCTCAACGGGTGTCAGGACAACGTTGCCTGCTCGTGCCTCAAATCCGGAACTGAACGACAAAGAAGCAATGTAGATAAACGGATACAGCGTCGAGATGGTGAAAATCGCCAGCAACACCATGTTCACGATCACAAAGATCCGGTCATTGCGGGAATATAGGTTCATATTAGCCATGTGCCCGGCCCCCTACCAAAGTGATGTGCGCGAATAGCGCTTAGAGATGGTGTTGGCAGTCATCACCAATGCGAAGGCGATCACGGCGTTGAACAGACCCGCAGCGGCGGCAAAGTCATACTGACCGCCCTGCAGGCCCTGACGGTAGATGTATGTGTTCACAACATCCGCAGTCTCGTAGGTCGCAGGCTGATAGAGCAGGATGATCATCTCGAAGCTAACCTCGAGCATGTTCCCGATCCGGATGATCAACATGATAATGATGGTCGGCATGATGGACGGAATGGTGATCTTCCACATCATCTGCCAGCGGCTTGCACCATCCACCACAGCACTTTCGTAAAGCGTAGGCGACACGCCAGAGATAGCCGCGATAAAGACGATCGATTGGAAACCAGCCTCTTGCCAAATCGTTGTCCCGATAAAGATCGGTCGGAACCATTCGGGTTTCGTCAGGAAGTAAATCGGGTCGATATCAAACCAACTGAGGATCGTATTCACGATACCCGCTGATGGCGAAAAGGCCGTAATCACAATACCGGCGATAATCACAGATGAGATGAAGTGTGGCAGGTAAACGATTGTTTGTGATGTCTTTTTGAAGGTCTGATTGAGGACTTCGTTAAACATCAACGCCAAGAAGATCGGCACAGGAAAGCCGATTAGAAGGCTCATCATCGAAATGTAGATGGTGTTCTTCAAAGCGCGCAAGAACTGCTCACTACTGAACAACGTCTCGAAATGCTCGAAACCGATCCATGGGCTTGCTGCGACACCGCGGAAAATCGAATAGTCTTTAAACGCGATCTGAAGACCGTACATCGGCTTGTACAAGAACAGCAAAAGCCAGATCACGGTCGGCGCAAGCATCAGATAAATCTGCCATTCACGCTTGAGGTGATCAATCACACGCTCGCTGACCGGTCGGCGGGTCAGGACCGCAGGTTGGACGGGGGTATGTGTGTCGGCGTCACTCATGCGACACGCAACTGACCGGACAAGGCCACCCCTGTTTCAGCGTCAAATACTTTGATTAATTCTGGATCCGCCGTGAACGCGTTGACAGATTCCAGCTCTGCCATTTTCCCTAAGGTTTCGGTGCGGATCACAAACGGTTCGCCGCCAACTGTCGTGTGCAGCAAGGCTTCCGAGCCAAGCGTTTCAACCAGTTCCAGATCGCAGGAAATGCTGCCTTCAGACGGACCGGCCTGCGGCGTCGCATATTCAGGACGAATGCCCACGATGACCTTACGACCCACCGCATTTTGCAATCCAGGCAAAGGTGGCAACGTAAACTGTTGGCCGCCGAATTCCGCGATCGGTGCTGTATCACCGCCAGAAATCGTCGCCTTCAACTGGTTCATTGGCGGTGCGCCAAGGAAACCGGCCACAAAGGCGTTCGCAGGGTTCAAGAACAGCTCCATCGGCGTCCCGACTTGTTCAATCCGGCCGTCATTCATGACCACAATACGATCAGCCAAGGTCATCGCCTCGACCTGATCGTGTGTCACGTAGATGCTAGTGACGCCCAAACGCTTGTGAAGGCGTTTAATCTCTGCGCGCATCTGCGTACGCAACTTGGCGTCGAGGTTGGACAAAGGTTCATCGAACAAAAAAACCTTCGGGTTCCGTACAATCGCACGGCCCATCGCAACCCGCTGGCGTTGACCACCTGACAAATCAGCCGGACGCCGTTCGAGATAGTCTTTCAGCCCCAGAATACCAGCGACTTCATCAATCGAAGACGCAATGGATTCCTTGCTTTCCTTACGGATACGCAGGCCAAACGCGATATTCTCAGCGACATTCAGGTGTGGGTACAAAGCGTAGTTCTGGAAAACCATCGCCACATCTCGGTCCTTCGGGGCAATCCGGTTCACGAGCTTGCCGTCAATCGTAAGATCACCACCGGAAATTTCTTCAAGACCCGCGATCATGCGCAACGTCGTTGATTTGCCGCAGCCCGATGGCCCCACCAAAACGACGAATTCTTTTTCCTGAACCTCAAGATCAATGCCGTGCACGACCTGTAAGGCCCCATAGGCTTTGACAATGCTCTCTAACTTTACGCCAGACATGGACCCCCCCTAGCGCCGCAGCGCGATCCTATAAAATTCCTCCCGGAGCGATATAGATTCGCCCTCGGTGTATCTGGTATACTAGTTCCAAAACTAGAATACTAGTATTGATTTCTGAGCAAAAATGCGTCTAGATAGAAGTACCTGGGAGGATGACCATGATTAATCGGACGATGACGACGCCATTAGAAACTGACCCCTGCCAGCCTTACGATGCAGGCGTTCGAAAGGGTCCACCGTCTGACGTAGGTAAGGTGCCCCGACACACAGGCGACCGATAAAGACCGCGCCACGCTGATAACAATTCTGTCGAACTGGTCATTTCCGTCACGGCAGATTATGTACCCGCAACTTCGGAGACCTTGCACATGACAAACATAGCCCCCAACAGGGACCGCCGTACAAGCGTCGACGTCGTTTTCGATCATTTGTACGATGAAATTTCGTCGTTAAACCTTTTGCCTGGCGACAAAATCTCGGAAGCAGAGATTGCCGCACGGTTCGGTGTTTCACGACAGCCTGTACGCGACGCCTTTAGTCGGCTCGAGAATCTTGACCTGCTTCTGATCCGCCCGCAGCGCGCGACAGAGGTGAAACGCTTTTCATCCCGCGAAATCACAAAATCCAGATTTGTCCGTGCAGCCATTGAATCCGAAGTCCTGCGCCGTGCAGCCGCTGAATGCGATGCGATGGGCGCCGCGCGTCTGGACGCCAATCTGCTGATGCAAAAGGTAGCAACCGATGCGCGCGACTATGAACAATTCGGCAAATTGGACTACGAATTCCACCAAACACTGTGTGAGATCGCCAAAGTCGACTTCGCGTTTGAGATCATCAAACAGGAAAAGGCCAGTGTTGACCGGCTGTGTATGCTGAGCCTGTCAAAGGAAGATCGTATGGCCCTGCTGTTGGAAGATCACCAAACGATCAGAGATTGCATCAGTACCCACGACGCTGAAGGCGCGGTCGCCGCGGGCATGCTGCATCTGTCCCGTCTAGATGCAACAATCGAAGCAATTTCCGAAGCGAACGCCGACTACTTCGACAATTGATTAAGCATCCAAAACTTGTGCGGTTCTCCAGTTGCCTTTGAATATCCGCAAGTGGAACAACGGGAATTTGACGATTTCGTCCAGCAGGACCAAGGCAAATACCCACCCGACCGACAGATCAAGGTAGACAACAAACAATAACGTCAGTGGCACTTTGAAAAGCCATTGACCGATGTTGAAGATGTTCATCACCCGCACCGTGTCACCCGCCGCACGCAATGTTTGGCCGCAGATCGCGTTTGATCCTTTCGGGAATGGCAGGATCAGCAGGACAGGCAGAAACATCATCAGTGCGCGCGTCGTTTCCGCCTGAAGGTCGCTGTAGATCCAGTCAGCGTTCAGGATCACGATAAGATACGACAGCGATACAAAGCCGGCCGAAACAAACGCGCCTCGCCATGCCCTGCGCAAAAACACGTCAAGCCGTTCGGGCGCCAGTTTGCGCCCCAAAAGTTGCGCCATGATGATGCCCGTCGCCTGCGCCCACGCCATTCCAAAAGTTCCAGCAGTGTGCACCCACGGCAAAATCAACGTCATTGCCGCAAATTCGATGACTGTCATTTTCGCGTAGATCAGCGCACAAACCTGCGTAGCAACAGACATGCTGACGAACGTTCCAGCGATGGGCAACGCGAAGACCCAGTGCCTGCGCAACGCAATCCAGAAACTGTCACGCGACCAGCCCTTTGCCGCAAAGACATCCCAGTCGTCCGTAACCCCGCGGATAACCATGTAAGCGACGCGTGCAAATGAGGATGCAGCACTGCCGACAGCCGCCCCCGCGACGCCCATTTCGGGAAAACCGTAAAGGCCGTGGATCAGAACATAGCTCAGCCCGATATTCATCGGAACAGCGATCAGATAGCTATAAAACGGGACTTTGGTTTTACCGCAGCCGTTGAAATGACCGGCAAGGCATTGACCTACCGCTTCGAACAGCACGACGAACAGGAAGATGTGCAAATAACGCACGGCCTCCACGGCAATGTCGGGCGTGTGTGCGAAACGGGCGATCAGATCATCCCCGAATAAGATCACCAAAGACAGGCCAATCAAGCTCATTCCGATGTTGATAAACAAACCGCAGTAGAAACTTGTTTTCAGCGAAACGGGTCCAGCGGCCCCGAATGCTTGTGCAATCCTGATCTGCGTCGCGTTCGAAAACGCAAAGATCACGCCCATCAAAAGGCCTGCAATCGCGCTCGCAAGCCCCATCGCAGCCAGCGCCTCCTCCCCCAGCGGCGACACGAGAAACGCGTCGATCACGACAATCCCGTGTAGCATCAACGCCTTCAGCCCTAGCGGCCATGCCATTGCAAACGCGTCGCGGTAAGTCGGAATGTGATCTGCAGACGATGAGGCGGACAAACGCATTGGCTTTCGAATTGAAAGAAACCGCGAAGGCGCGGCGAAATGAATTACTAGTATGCCAGACGTAGCAAGCCCACGCGCCAGTCACCAGTGCGACAGATCAACTTTGTGATTTTTCCGGCTGGGTCAGCCACGACAATTGCGCCTTTTGATTGGTCTGCGCGATCTGGGCAAAGGTTTGGCCTAGCTGCGCCTCGGCCTTCAGGACGACTTCGGCGGCAGCACGTGCATCTTCACCTGCATCGTGATGCCGAAACGATAGACCCAAGGCTGTTTTCAAATGCCCCAAACCATGCCCGCCATTCCCCTTAAATTCCGGCCATGCACTGCGCGCAATCTTGACGCTATCGCTCCAGCTTAGGTCAGGTGGCGGCAGCCGGTAGACACGGCAAGCCGCTGCAATGGCGGATTTGTCAAAATTACTATGCTGAACAAGATGATAGGGATACAGAAATGGATGCAAGTCCATCCAGACTTCAGGAAAAGTCGGCGCATCTTTGACCGTATCAGGCCCAATCCCGTGCAAATCGATGTTAAAACTTTCGAAACGCTGCTCTGGGTTCACGTAGGTCGTCCACGTCGCAATCCCGCCCTGCCCGTCCACACAGGCGATCCCAATCTGGCAAATGCTCGCGCTATCGCGGCAGGCGGTTTCAACATCAAGGGCAACGAACCGAAAAGGACCATCGGGCAAGGGCGCAGTCGGATTTCCCATTGATGTTGCCTCTCCTGATTGGACTTACACAATACCACCACAGCAAGATGCAATTGAAGGGGCAGCCACAGCAAACCAGCCAGAAAAGCCGCCTAATCGTTCACAATTTGACAGTTTTCACATCGCACACTTTATAGACAATCTCGCGTAATTTTTACGCACACCGATCAGCGGCGCCCAAGACGAAGGCACTGGACCACCCTTACCTTGCCCCTTCGCCAAAACAGGTCGATGAACATCAAGCGACAGGAGAACCCGCCCCGATGAACCAATGCGTGCCGATGCCAAAGCCGCCTGCGCTACAACGTGCGCGGGGCACGCTTGCCGTTCGCGTGGCCAAGGATGCGAACAGCCCGACACGTTTGGCTGATCTGCGCGAACAAGGGTCTTTCCGCGTCATTTTCCCGCGCGCTCCGCATGATAGCGTCGAGGCGGTCATCTTGAACACAGCGGGCGGCATTGCCGGCGGCGATCACTACACCATTGATGCCACCGCTGGGAACGACACGACACTTGCGCTGACGACCCAAGCCGCCGAACGTATTTACAAAGCCGCAGACCAGACCGTTGGCCAATTGCAGACAACGCTCGCTGTCGAAAAAGGGGCGCGTCTGCACTGGTTGCCGCAAGAAACGATCCTGTTTGACGGATCACGACTACAGCGCCGCCTTAACGTGACGCTTGCGCCTGACGCGACATTCTTGATGGTCGAACCTCTGGTCTTCGGCCGCGAAGCCTCTGGCGAAACGGTCACAAGTGGATTGTTCAACGACCGCGTACGGATCACCCGTGATGATGTGCCGATCTACTTGGATGGCGTGTCCCTGTCTGGCGATATGTCTGCGACGTTGGCACAATCTGCCGTGGCAAATGGTGCTCGCGCAATGGCGAACATCGTGTTTTGCCACCCCGCTGCCGAAACGCACCTTAATCCGATCCGCGAAACGCTATCCGACACGGCTGGCGCCAGCATGCTGAATGAAACAACTTTGGTTGTGCGCATGCTAGCCGCTGACAGCTTTGCCTTACGCCAACAGCTTTTACTGATCATGACCCGATTAACCGACGACGCCGTCCCCAAGAACTGGAGGCTTTAGCCGATGAAACTGACCCCTCGTGAAAAAGACAAACTGCTGATTGCGATGGCCGCTGAAGTGGCCCGCAAACGCCTGTCGCGTGGTGTAAAACTGAACTACCCCGAAGCGATTGCGCTGATCACCGACGCCGTTGTTGAAGGTGCACGCGATGGTCGGTCGGTAGCCGATATGATGCAGGCCGGCGCGCACGTGATCACCCGCGATCAATGCATGGAAGGTATTCCCGAAATGATCCATGACGTGCAGGTCGAAGCCACCTTCCCCGATGGGACCAAGTTGGTCACCGTCCACAACCCGATCCGCTAGGAGAACAGCCATGATCCCCGGAGAAATGTTTCCTGCAGAAGGCACGCTGACCCTGAACGCAGGCGCGGACGAAGCGACGATGATGGTCGCCAACACAGGCGACCGGCCTATTCAGGTCGGTTCGCATTACCACTTTGCCGAAGCCAACGGTGCGCTTGATTTCGACCGCGACACCGCACGTGGCATGCGCCTGAACATCGCCGCAGGCACAGCCGTGCGGTTCGAACCCGGCCAACGCCGCGAAGTCAATCTGGTCGCGATATCGGGTGCCCGCCGCATCTTTGGTTTTAATCAAAAAGTTATGGGGGACTTGTAAATATGGCCCATCAACTATCTCCCCCAAACCCTGCTAAACTGATGGGTAGCGCCATCGAAGTTGGCATGATGATGGCCGAAGCCCAATCCGTGATTGCGATGCGAATGTTGGGCATGTGGGGCATCTGGTCTGTTACGCCAGCAGAAGACGGCAGGATGATTTCAGAAAAAGTCTATGCAATGACGAAGGCGAATACCGATGCGACACGCGTCGCAATGAACGGCGGCACGCTGGATGAAATCGCCGCAGCCGCGATCAAACCAATCCGCAATAAAACCCGCGCGAATGCCAAACGTCTTGGCAAACGCGGCCTGAAGAAAGGGTAAGCCATGCCTTCTCATATTTCCCGCGCCGATTACGCCGCTATGTTTGGCCCGACAACGGGCGACCGTCTACGCCTTGCGGATACGGATCTCATTATCGAAGTCGAACGCGATTTGACTGCGGAACGCGCTGGCGCCGCGACCTCTGGTGGGACCGGTAGCAATGCCGCCCTTTACGGCGAAGAGGTCAAATTCGGCGGCGGTAAAGTCATCCGCGACGGTATGGGCCAGTCCCAAGTCACGCGTGCCGATGGGGCTGTTGATACCGTCATCACTAACGCGCTGATCGTGGACCATTCCGGTATCTACAAGGCGGACGTCGGTCTGCGCGACGGGCGCATCTACAAGATCGGCAAGGCAGGTAACCCCGACACCCAGCCGGGCGTCGATATTATCGTGGGTCCGGGAACCGAGGCGATTGCAGGCGAAGGGCGCATCCTGACTGCTGGTGGGTTCGACAGCCACATCCATTACATCTGTCCGCAACAGATCGAAGACGCGCTGCATTCTGGTCTAACCACGATGCTTGGCGGCGGCACTGGCCCTGCGCATGGCACGCTGGCGACGACCTGCACCCCCGGCCCTTGGCATATTGGGCGGATGATGCAGGCGGCGGATGCGTTTCCGATGAACCTCGCCTTCGCGGGTAAAGGCAACGCGAGCCAACCCGCCGCGTTGGAGGAAATGGTCAACGCAGGCGCATGTGCGCTGAAACTGCATGAAGACTGGGGCACCACCCCTGCCGCCATCGACTGCTGCCTTTCCGTGGCCGACGACATGGACGTGCAGGTGATGATTCACACTGATACGCTCAATGAATCCGGCTTTGTGGAAGACACGGTTGCAGCCTTGAAAGGCCGCACCATCCACGCGTTCCACACGGAGGGCGCAGGCGGCGGTCACGCCCCCGACATCATCAAAATCTGTGGCGACGCCAACGTGTTACCAGCATCAACTAACCCGACACGGCCCTACACCGTAAACACGTTGGAAGAACATCTCGACATGTTGATGGTCTGCCACCACCTCGACAAATCCATCCCCGAGGACGTAGCCTTCGCCGAAAGCCGCATCCGCAAAGAAACCATTGCCGCAGAAGACATCCTGCACGATATGGGCGCGTTTTCGATTATCGCTTCGGATTCCCAAGCTATGGGCCGCGTCGGTGAAGTCATCATCCGCACATGGCAAACTGCTGATAAGATGAAGAAACAACGCGGTGCGCTACCGGAAGAAGAAGGCGATAACGACAATTACCGCGTCCGCCGCTACATCGCGAAATACACGATCAACCCAGCCATTGCCCACGGCCTGTCCCGCGAAATCGGCAGCATCGCTGAAGGCAAACGCGCCGATCTGGTGATGTGGGACCCTGCGTTCTTTGGGGTCAAACCAGAGATGGTTTTGATGGGTGGTTCCATCGTGTCTGCACAGATGGGCGATCCGAACGCGTCAATTCCAACGCCACAGCCGGTCTATTCGCGGCACATGTTTGGGGCTTATGGGCGGTCGGTCGAAAATTCGGCTGTTGTCTTCGTTTCCGAGGCCGCGCAAGCAAACGACATCGGCAACAAACTTGGCCTTTCTAAGCAGACGGTCGCGGTGCAAAACACGCGCAACATCGGTAAAGAAGACCTGATCTTGAACGACGCCCTACCCGTAGTCGAAGTGAATCCCGAAACCTACGAAGTCCGCGCCGACGGCGAATTGCTGACCTGCGAACCCGCGGCAGAACTGCCAATGGCACAACGGTACTTCTTGTTCTGATGGCTGATTATACCTGCAACGGCGTTATCGCGGCTGGCGATTGGACCGATAGCATTGATCAATGCGTCTTGAGCTACGACGACCGTTTTTTACGGCGCAAAGTCATCAAGACACAGACCGGCGCATCTGTCCTGATTGATCTGGCCCAAACGACATCGCTAAACCACGGCGATGGCTTGCGTGTTCAAGACGGGAAATACATCGCGATCGAGGCCGCCGCAGAACCGCTGCTTGCGATCACGGGCGCAAATCTGGTGCAGCTCGCGTGGCACGTCGGCAATCGCCACACCCCCTGCCAAATTGAACCAAACCGCCTGCTGATTCAGCGCGACAAAGTGATCGGGCACATGCTTGAACATCTCGGGGCGGTTGTGACTCAAGTCGTCGAACCCTTCACCCCCGAAGGCGGCGCCTACGGACATGGCCGCACACATAGCCACGAACACGGGCATACGGCGCATGACCACTGACGTCCTGACGTTGTCGCAACTGCTGTCGCCATCCTTTCCAGTTGGGGCGTTTGCCTATTCAAACGGGCTTGAAACGGCCATTGAAACAGGCACGATTACATCAACTTCTGATCTGACCAACTGGCTGACGGCACTGTTAACCTTTGGCGGCGCGCGAGCCGATGCTGTGTTACTTGTCACGGCTTATCACGCAGACACGTCTGACGTGAATACAGTCGACGCGAGCGCCCGCGCTTTTGCAGCATCAAAAGAACGGTTGATGGAAACCGACCTGCAAGGGGCCGCGTTCTGCGACACAGTGCGTGACGTGTTTGACGTGCCGCTGTCAGGGCTGACTTATCCGGTTGCCGTGGGGCGCACAGCCCATGCGCTAGGGCTTGACCCGCAACTGACGACCGCGATGTACTTGCAGGCATTTGTAGGCAATTTGACCGCTGCCGCAATGCGACTTGTTCCGTTAGGCCAGACGGACGGGCAACGTGTGCAAACACAACTGAAACCGCTTTGCCTATCTGTCGCCCAAGACGTACAAACCGCAACGTTAGACGATTTGCACGCCGCGACGTTCATGTCCGATATTACCGCAATGCGACATGAAACCCAATATTCACGTGTTTTTCGCACATAAAAGGAATTCACATATGTCTCGAAACGGACCTTTACGGATCGGCATCGGCGGCCCGGTTGGCGCTGGCAAAACGACCCTTACGGCAACACTTGCCAAGCTGTTTCATCCGCAGTTGTCGATCGGTGTCATCACAAACGATATCTATACGCAGGAAGACGCCGAAGCACTCATGCGGATGCAAATCCTGCCGCAAGACCGCGTGATTGGTGTGGAAACAGGCGGCTGCCCGCATACCGCGATCCGCGAAGATGCGTCGATCAATCTGGCGGCAGTCGCGGAAATGCGCAAACGTCATGACGACGTTGAAATCGTCCTTATCGAAAGCGGTGGGGACAACCTATCCGCGACTTTCAGCCCGGAATTGGCTGACGTGACGGTCTACGTTATTGATGTCGCGGCTGGCGAAGAAATTCCACGTAAAGGCGGGCCCGCGATCACCAAATCCGACATTTTAGTCATCAACAAAACCGATTTGGCGCCGCACGTCGGTGCATCACTCGATGTGATGGAACGGGACGCCACACGCATGCGTGCGGGCAAGCCGTTCGTCTTTACATCGCTCCGCAAGAATGAAGGTGGGACCGCCGTCGCAGACCTACTGGCCCAGATCGGCGGGCTCTCGTATTAAACGAGAACCTGCTGATACAGCTCTTCGCGGGTCAGCGCATCTTTGCGTTTGTTAAAGATCACCTCGCCCCGTTGCAGAACAAGAAATTCCGCGCCGAGATCGTGCGCAAAATCGAAGAATTGCTCGACCAGAATGATCGCCATATCGCCTTCTTCGCACAGGATCTTGATGACGTTCCCGATCTGCTGGATGATGTTCGGCTGAATGCCTTCGGTCGGCTCGTCCAACAGCAAAACGCGTGGTTTTGAGATCAAAGCACGCGCAATCGCAAGTTGTTGCTGTTGACCACCGGACAGATCGCCGCCGCGCCTGTCGATCATGTCTTTCAGCACCGGAAATAGTTCAAAAATACGGTCCGGCACTTGGTGTTCACTGCTTGGCAAGCACGCAAATCCGGTCTGCAAATTTTCGCCAACGGTCATCATCGGAAAGACCTCGCGCCCCTGTGGGACGTAGGCGATACCAGCGCGCGCTGCATCGTAAGCGCTAGGATGATCCAACGTTTGACCGTCCAATGTGATCGTCCCGTCCGCGTAGGGATGCCGCCCAGCAATTGCACGCAAAAGGCTCGTTTTACCGACGCCATTGGTGCCCATCACGGTGGTCACTTCACCAACCTTTGCGGTAAGATCAATGCCGTTCAGAATTTGGCTTTGTCCGTATTTCAGGGTCAGGCCTTTTATTTCTAACATTCTTAGCGTCCCAAATAGACGTCGATAACGTCTTGGTTTTGTGTCACGTGGTCCAACGATCCTTCAGCAAGCACCGATCCCTGATGCAGCACCGTGACTTTGCAATTCAGGCGGCGCACGAATTCCATGTCGTGTTCGACGACAACGACTGCCCGCGTTTTCGCAGCCCGCACCAATAGGTCTGTCGTATGTTCACGTTCGGCAGGCGTCATGCCCGCGGCGGGTTCGTCAACGAGCAGCAGGCGTGGGTCTTGTGCAAGCAGCATCCCGATTTCAAGCCATTGTTTTTGACCATGGCTTAGGTCACCCGATGTTCGGTCCAGCGCGTCGGTCAAGCCGATCTCGTCACTGATTTCCAGCACACGTTCAGCGCGTGAATCTTCACCGCGCTTGAACAGAACTTCAAACGGTCCACGCGGATTTTTCAGAGCCATCGTAATGTTCTGCCGCACTGTTTGGGCTTCGAAAACCGTCGGCTTCTGGAACTTACGCCCAATGCCTTCGCCCGCGATTTCGCTTTCATTCATGCCGACCAAGGACACAGACTTTTCGCCCCACAGGACGTGTCCTTCGTCAGGCTTGGTCTTTCCTGTCACGATGTCCATGAACGTCGTTTTACCCGCACCATTTGGCCCGATCACGGCACGCAATTCGGGTTCAGCAATCTGGATCGACAGGTTGTTGATGGCTTTGAACCCGTCAAAACTGACGCTGACACCGGATACTTCAAGAAGTGTATTCATTGCGCTTCTCCTTTCTTGGACGGCAGCAGATCAAACAATCCGCCGATGCCTTTGGGGAAGAACAATGTGACAGCGACGAAAGTCACACCCAGCAGGACAAGCCACCAGTCGGTCCATTTAATCTCGTAGAAACCAAGGTTAACGTTTGGCGCGCTGCCCCCCGTGAACCACGATGACATCAGCGATACGACAGCCGCCCCGATGACCGCGCCATACAGGCGGCCCCTGCCCCCGATCGCGACCCAAACCGCCAAATAGATCGACGCAATCGGCGCAATTTCGGCGGGGTTAATGATACCTGCCTGCGGGTAATACAGCGCCCCCGCAATGCCCGCGACCATCGCCGTGACCGTGAAAACGAACAGTTTGTAGCTTTCGACGTGATAGCCCAAGAACCGCACACGTGATTCATTGTCGCGGATCGCGTGAATGACCGATCCGATCTTACCGGATGTGATCCACGCAAAGAAAACATACCCTAATGCCAGCGCCAGCGCAGATGCCCAAAAGAACCACAGCGATAGCGTCGCTTGCGATACCTCGGTCAAGCCGGGAATGTTCTGCAGACCGGATAGCCCGTTATTGCCGCGCAGACCCGTGTCGTTCTGGAAGAAATACAGTGACAGCGCCAGTGTCATCGCCTGTGTCAGGATCGACAGATAGACGCCCGTTACGCGACTGCGAAAGGCGAGCCAACCAAAGACCAGCGCCAGCAAACCCGGCACTAAAACCACCGCCAGCAATTGCAGCGTCAGCGAATGCGAGAACGCCCAGATCGCAGGGAATTCGGAACTACCTACGACACCAAAGATTTGCGTGCCGACGGCTTCGGTGATTTCGTCCGGCGTTGGTGGGATCACGCCTGTCTCCAACGACGTTACGACGATGTCGCGCGTCCGTTCATACATCAGCCACATGCCGATTGCGTAACCGCCGATGCCGAAAAACGCGAAATGCCCTAGGCTTAGGATGCCGCAGTAGCCCCAAACCACGTCCATCGCGATGGCGACAAGACACAGGCACAGCGTTTTACCCAGCGTTTTCAGGAACGATGTTGAGACGATAGACGCCCCAAAAGCTTCGGACATGACGGTCACGCCAAGCGTGAAAAGCGCAAGCGCCAGAAGGAACCAAAGGACAGATGGGTTGCGTGCGATAAATGACTTTTCCATGATCAATCTCCTGCCGCCCGACCTTTGAGGGCGACAATGCCCTTGGGTCTGAATTGAATGAACAGGATCACAAACAGGATCATGTAGGTTTGCGCGGCCAGCGTGTTGGATGGGTTGAACCATTCAATGCCTTTTTGACCAAAGCCGATCATCGCAGCACCTGCCAGTGTGCCCCAGACGTTACCGACACCGCCAACGACCACGGTCATGAAGCTTTGCACGATGTAATCTGATCCCATCTCAGACGTCACCTTGGCATAAAGCCCGATGGCGACACCTGCGATACCCGCGATGCCTGATCCCAAGCCAAAGGTCAGCATGTTGATCTTGGCGGGATTGATCCCCATCGACGCTGCCATGCCTGGGTTTTGCGTCACGGCACGAACCTCAAGGCCCAATCGCGTGCGTTTCAGGATATAAAGGATCAGTCCGAGGAAAATCAGCGCGAGCACGAAGATCGCGATACGGATGTAGCTGATTTGGATCACGTCATTGACGACCCAAGCACCAGCAAGCCAGTCAGGCGACGTCAGCGGACGCGCCTGTGTACCGAAGATGTTCTTGGCAAGCTGTTGCAGCGCCACTGAGATACCGAAGGTCGCCAGCAGTGTTTCCAACGGACGGTCGTAAAGCCAGCGGATCACCAGCCGTTCCATCGCCACGCCTGCGGCGAAGGTCACAGCAAAAGCCACCGGAAGCGCCACAATGATCGACACCGTGTAATTCGGAATGAATAACTGTACGACGTAACCTGTATAAGCCCCCATCATGATGAATTCACCGTGGGCCATGTTGATGACGCCCATCACGCCAAACGTAATCGCAAGGCCAATGGCGGCCAGAAAGAAGATCGAGGCCAACGACAGCGCGTCCAACGTAAGGTCGGCCACTTGAGCAGTGCCAACGCGGGTTTCTACAGAAGCTAACGCTGCCTGCGCAGCATCGGTTATGCCGGCGTCATCTTCGTCGTAGGCTTCGTAAAACACATGTGAATTCAGCGCGACGTCGCGGGTCAGATCTGTGATCAATGTCGGGGCAATGCCCGCCGTCGACAACGCAGCATAGGCTCTTTCGCGCAACGCGGGGTCCGACAATTGCGCCAATGGCACACCACCCACGCGGCCGTCGGTGATGTTCGCCTCTAGCGTTTGACGAATTTCTGCAGGGGTTTGCTTGGCCGGTGCCAACCCAGCATCGACCAAGATCGCATACGACTCTTCCGGTGCATCAAACGGATCGATGATCGTCGCAATATTAACGTCGGGCGCCTCTGCAGCAACGCCCGTCTTGCTGCTTAGAATTTGGTTGAGGACAGCACGCGCTTCGACTGTTGTGTCTTTCGACAGGCTTTCAATTGCAGCGATACGCACATCGGTATCATCAGCAAACCGGGCCTGCATGAAATTAGCGACTTGGACTTTGCGTGCTTTCAAAACCGCGTCCGCTTCACCTTCTATCGACGCAAGTAACGGGGCCAATTGGCTGGCATCAGGTCTGCGGGCGATGGAGGCGACGGCTGCAGTCCGGCGGTCGAGATCAGGATCGCTCAGTTGGAACTGGACAAGTGCTGTCCCGATCAAGCGACGCACGCCACCGTTTGGTTTAATCTGGCTGTAATTATCGGCGGGCGCGGTACCGGTGTCATCGGTATCCACGGACGCCCAAGTCAGAACATCATCGTCTTCAGCACCGAAATAGAACAGACCATCTTGGCCCTGCCAAACTTCCTTTTCAGCCCATTTTTCAAGGAACACTGTGACCTGCGGCAATCCGCTGGCGGCCAAATCATCCAAAACCACACTCACCGAATTACGGGACGGTTTGGCGACTTCTTCGGCGTGCGTTTGGAGGATGGATTGAAGGTCTTGCGCGGTAGCGACGCTAGCAAAAGAGACGAACATCAAGACTGCGGTCAGAAAACTGCGCATGATCAACTTTCGGAAATTCAGGGGGGTATTACGAAAAATGCAGGCGGGATGTCCCCGCCTGCATTGGTCAACTTAGTAGTTGGATGTCAGCTGAACACAGGTCTCTGTTTCAGTGTTGTACATGCCGCATTCCAGATCTTTCCAATCGGATTTCAGAACAGCGGATGCTGGCAAGAAATCTGTCCAAGCATCGCCTGGGACTTCAGCAGTCTGGCTGATGATGTCGAACTGACCGTCTGCTTGGATTTCACCAATCAGAACTGGTTTTGCGAGGTGGTGGTTTGGCAACATCACCGCTGTACCGCCAGTCAGGTTCGGGAATTCTTGACCGTACATGGCTGTGCGAACCGCATCCACGTCAGTTGTTTCTGCCGCTTCAACCGCGTTCACCCACATGTTGAAACCGATGTAGTGGGCTTCCATTGGGTCGTTTGTCACACGCTCTTCACCAGCAAAAGCTTTCCATGCTGCGATGAATTCTTCGTTCGCGTCGCTTTCTGCAGACTGGAAGTAGTTCCATGCAGCCAAGTGACCAACAAGGTTAGATGTGTCCAAACCGGACAGCTCTTCTTCACCAACAGAGAACGCGACAACAGGGATATCGTCTGCAGAGATACCAGCAGCGGCCAGTTCTTTGTAGAAGCCGATGTTTGCGTCGCCGTTGATTGTGGAAATTACGCCAACCTGCTTACCGTCTTCGCCAAGTGCGACAACGTCAGCAACGATCGTGGTCCAGTCAGACTGACCAAATGGTGTGTAGTTTACAAAGATGTCTTCAGCAGCGATGCCTTTATCCATCAGGTAAGATTCAAGGATGTTGTTTGTTGTACGCGGATACACATAGTCAGTGCCCAACAGCGCGAATTTTTCAACACCAAGCTCTTCGAGGAAATAGTCAGTCGCTGGGATCGCCTGCTGGTTTGGCGCAGCGCCTGTGTAGAATACGTTTTTGGAAGACTCTTCGCCTTCGTACTGAACTGGGTAGAACAGCAGGCCATTCAGTTCTTCGATCACAGGAAGAACGGATTTACGGGAAACAGATGTCCAGTTGCCGAAGATTACGTCAACTTCGTTCACTGTCAAAAGCTCACGTGCTTTTTCAGCAAACAGTGGCCAGTCGGATGCAGGGTCAACAACAACCGCTTCCAGTTCACAACCCAACAGACCGCCTGCAGCGTTTTGCTGGTCGATCAGCATCAACATCGCGTCTTTCAATGTTGTCTCGGAAATCGCCATGGAGCCGGACAAAGAGTGCAGAACGCCAACCTTGATGGGATCTGCACATTCAGCAGCAGCCGCACCAGCAAGGCCCAGCACGGAAATGGATGTGAGCAGAGTATTTCGAATAGTCAAAGGATTAACCCCCAAGTTGTTTCGCTACGCTCGAGCCTTCCATCGCTAGGCAATGGTGGATCAGAGTGATAGTCAGGGACCGCAGCTCTTTTGTTGCAGCCATGCGAAGGTCGTTATCTGCCAGGATGCACCTTCGCGTGGCACTGAATGCCCTTTCGGACATCGAGACCTTCACCATTGGTTCCGCGAAAATGAAGATGATCCTGCGTGAACGGGTAGCAATTCGCGGCGCTTTGCTGAAAATTTCACCAACGTTAACCTTATCGGCTAAAAAAAGTGCACAAATCCATCATGCAGATAAAGCGCCTGCGCCTAAAATTACCGCAGTTTCGAATGCGATCGCACTGCTTCGCAGCATTTAATGTTTCCGCATCGCCAGTGATTTCACTGCTCCAACCCCCTCATTGCGGCCTTCGGATCATGGGACGGTAAAGGAACCTTGGCTTCAGGCATTAAAACCGCAAATCAGCTGACCCTAAAGTTAACCAGCTATCCCTTCGCGCGGGAAACTATCTATTCGCGGTGTTTAAAATCGCCGCGCATCTGCGATGTTAAGGACATGAGCCAATAAGTAGTTTCGGAGAATTCGCCCCAAAGCGATCACATCAATAAGGACCTAGAATCGACGCAGACACATAGGTTTCTAGGGACCTGTTTGATAGTATCTCCAACGTTACCCCGCCAGAAGCAGCGGGGACCGGAAGAAATGAACAACAACTCACACGCAGACGTCATAACCAAGGGACGGGGGATCGACGTTTGATAGGAACAAGAGCGGGGACGACACCCTCTTGATCCACGAGGAAGGGCACGATTGACGCAGGTACCGGCGTGGATCGTGCCCTTACCTATTTTCAGCACATTGGTTTGTTAAGCGTCGACACTGTCGGCCCGCGCGACCACTTGCGCGGCCCTGTCAGGGGCAACCCCAAAACCAGCGTCGTCATCGCACGTCAAACACCGCTCTACAGCGGCAGGCCTATGTGCCACGACTTGCGCCAACGCTGAAACAGCAATCAACGGCGCTTCGCGTAGTGACGGCACAAGCCCGATTGGCCCCTGAACGCGGTGCGCATCGACAGCAATCACGCCCATCGCAATAAGGCGTTCGATACGCGCCTCATGTGTTCGTCTGCTGCCAAGGCTACCAATGAAGCAGGCCGATGACCTCAACGCGGCCTGCAACAGCGCAGGTTCCCAATCGTGGTCGTGGAACAGCGTTAGAAAGGCCGCGTATGGGTCCAACCAGTCAGTCCGCACCGCAGCCTGTGTCGATTTCAAATGAACACCGTCTGCGCCAGCGATTGTCGCCAAGGCATCCAGATCCTCTTCGTCAGGAGACATAAGCCGGACCTGAAAACCGGAAGCCACACCAAGCTCAGCCATCGCGCGGAAAACCGCGCCGCGTCCGGCCAGCACCAATCGAAACTGCGGTGCATACCGGAACGACAGCGTCGGTGCCCCATCGACCGGCAAGGTAATCCGCAAAACTGTCGGGCGACGGTTTTCAAGATCGCGATGTGCCGCACTAAGTGCGGCAATGTCTGGCGTCGGATCAATCAAGACATCCAAAGCGCCACCGCATGGCAGAGACAGGTCCGCAAACTGCGACCCCTTACCATACCGAACCAGTTTCTTTTCGGACGTGCGCAGCGCCTCTATTGCCTGAAACTGGATATCTTTGTCGATACAGCCGTTCGACAGATAACCAACCATTGCGCCCGTCTCGTCGACAAGCGCTAATGATCCTTCATCGCGTGCCGCCCCACCTTCGATCCCCACCGATGTGATCAGGGCAAACGCCCTGCCCTGTGCCGTTAAGCGTGCGGCATGGGCGATCACATCGCTAGGGTGTTCGATATATGAAATGGCGTTAGGCAACGGGTTCTTGATCCATCACATCAGCAAAGGATTTAAAGAACTTTGCGGCCAGTTTCTTGGCAGTGCTTTGGATCAGGCGGCTCCCCAATTGGGCAAGCTTACCGCCGATTTCAGCCTTTGCTTCGTAGCGTAGAATTGTGGTGTCACCATCCGCCGTCAGCGTCACATCCGCGCCGCCCTTTGCGTGGCCCGCAGCACCACCGTTGCCTTTGCCCGTCAATGAAAACGCATCAGGCGCGCCGGTTGTATCAAGCACAACATCGCCGCTGAATTTCGCCTTCACGGGGCCGACTTTCAGCACAACTTTGGCTTCGAGTTCATTGTCGGAATGCTTGATCAGCTCTTCGCAGCCCGGAATGCATTGCTGCAGAATCTCTGGGTCATTCAGCGCGGCATATACGCGGTCTTTTGGGGCGTTGATGACGATCTCATCGGCGAGTTCCATGTTTATATCCTATTCTAACAACAAGGGAATTTGATTTGAGCAAGCTGTTCGACCTGCTCTGGTGTCGGGGCCGCGCGTGCACGGAGACGGGTCAGCTTTTTCCAAAATCTCTTCATTTCAAAACCTCCGGTTTGCCGCTAAACAGCATAAGCTTTGACGGACCTGCGCCGTACGCTGACCAACTCTGCCAAGATTGACAGCGCGATTTCTTCGGGGGTCACTGCCCCGATATCCAGACCAGCGGGGGCTTTGACCGCGTCAATCGTTGACCTGTTCAGCCCTGCCGCCTCAAGCTTGTCGGCCAATGTCGCAAATTTGCGTTTGCTGCCGACAAAAGCCACGTGCTGCGGATCCGCCTGCAAGGCATCAGTCAGCGCGTTCATGTCACCTTGGCCTTGCGTGGCAATGACCACGACCTTCTGCCGCGCTGTGGTGGACCCATCAGTGATCTCGGCGACTGGCGTCCAATGAAATTGCGGCGCGATCCGGATCAACGCCTCGGCCACAGGTGATCCGCCCAGCACAACCAATTGCGGCATTGGCAGGCACGGCTCAATAAAGATGTCGACAGTGCCGCGCGACGGGCAGCCGTTGCGCGCAAATTTGGTCCCGTCAACTTCATCACCTGCCGCCACACCGCGTTCTTCAAGCAGGTCTTCGGGGGCTACAGACACAAGCTGCGGTTTGCCCGAATGAAGGGCATCCACCGCGGCGCGTTTCACCGCGCCGCGCGTACAGCCGCCGCCCAACCAGCCATGTAGGATTGTCCCATCGGCACCCAACAACGCCTTCGCACCCGGCTTTGCAGCGGTCGCGCCAGCCGTCCGCACGATCGTCGCAAACGCAAAAGGTTCGTCATTCGCCCGCAGTTTTTGGGCGACATCGGCAAGGTCCACAGATTGGATTTCGGCAGGTGTCATATTCTCGTCAACTCCTGTTCCAGTGCCGCGAGATCGGCCAAGGTATTTGCAGGCGCGAACAGGTCCAGATGGTGCAGCGCGGCTGCCATCCCTTCGGCCACCGGCGCGTAATCACGCCATGCCTTCAACGGGTT
Source organism: Yoonia sp. D2-7 (assembly GCF_055809435.1). Classification (NCBI taxonomy): domain Bacteria; kingdom Pseudomonadati; phylum Pseudomonadota; class Alphaproteobacteria; order Rhodobacterales; family Paracoccaceae; genus Yoonia; species Yoonia sp. D2-7. Next base: position 2,300,525 of record NZ_CM147912.1, read on the forward strand.
GAGCCAGATAACCCTGCATCCACGCTTTTTGATTTTCGCCAAGGCTGCATCCATAATTTCAGGCGCAGAGGTGTCATAGCCATCCGACAAAATCAGCACGACGGACCGACCGTCAACGAACCGTTTCGCATAGGTATCCGCGAAAAGACCCAGCGACGGTCCGATCTTTGATCCCCCGCCAAAACCATCGGCCATCAACGACATCCGCCCAATTGCGCGCATCGCGTCCTTGTCGCGCAACGCTTCGGTTATCCGCACAAGACGGGTATGAAACAGGTACGCATCAGCCGCCGTATCCGCCCGCATCAACCCCGACAAAAACGCGAGAAAGACCTGCGCATAGACCGTCATTGATCCGGATACATCGCAAAGCGCCACGATCTTGCGAGTCCGGTCGGGGCGTTTCTTGCGCAGCAAACGCACAGGTTCGCCGCCCGTCGCAAGGCTATGCCGGATGGTTTTGCGGAAATGTAGCCGGTCACCTTTACGGGCCGCGATCCGTCGCCGCGACCGTCTATCGCGAAGTGCGGCACCCAACCGCCGCGCCACTGCTTCCGCCTCTGCAATATCCTCTGGCCGCACAAGATCACGCAGGTCCTTGCGAGACATGTTCCGCAGTTCCGTCGCGATCAGCTTTCCCGTCCCATCGCTATTCGCATCGCCCTGCCCGTCATCCGGCGCAGTGGCCGTCCCGCTGGCACTTGCATCTTCGCACTGCCCGTCGCGCGATGAATGCACATCGTCACAGGCCGTCGCAGTCGGTGTTTTGATAACTTTCTGCTTCACCCGCCCCGCGTCCATCCAGTAGGCATCAAACAACGCGTCAAAACGTGTCGCTTCATCCTTGCAACCCGTGCAAACAGCCCGCAACGCGCGACGCGTTTCTTCGGGCACCGCTGCGTTCACATGCGTAAGCGCCGCCAGCGACAAATCTGCTTCGGCCACCCCCAACCGCAGCCCGTTTTCACGCAAATGCGCAATAAAGCCCGACACACGGGCCGCGGGCCCCGGATCACGTCCTGCAAAGCGCGTTACACGGGTCATGCGGCGCGTCCTGCGATGCGACCTGCAACTTCTTTCGTGATCTGGGCTTGGTCGTTTTGTGTCTTCAACAAGGTCGTCAGTGTCGATTGCAATACCACCGGATTATCAGTCAAATCCGCAATGCCAAGCCCCATCAAGGCCGCAGCAAAGTCGAGCATTTCCGCCACGCCTGGTGTCTTGTCCAATTCTTCTTCACGCAGCTTTTGCACAAACCCGATCACTTGGCGCGCAAGGTGGTCCTCAACATCGGGGCACCGCGCCTTCAGGATCGCAAGCTCCGTTTCGCGGTCGGGGTAGTCAACATACGTATACAAACAGCGACGACGCAACGCGTCAGACAGATCGCGCGTGCCGTTGGATGTTAAGATCACCATCGGCTTGGAAGTTGCTGTTATCGTTCCTAATTCAGGGATTGAGACCTGATAATCCGACAGAATTTCTAGCAAATACGCTTCAAACTCTTCATCAGCCCGGTCGATTTCATCAATGAGCAATACAGGTGGCACATCCTGCGTGATCGCCGCCAACAACGGTCTTTCCAACAAAAAATCACGCGAAAATATGCGATCCTCAACAGCCTTGCCTGTCTCGCCATCCTCTGCAGCAGCGCGGATTGTCAGCAATTGCCGCTGGTAGTTCCATTCGTAAATCGCCTGCGCCGCATCCAGACCTTCGTAGCATTGCAACCGCAACAACTGCGTTGCTTTGACAGCCGCTAAAGTTCGCGCAACTTCGGTTTTGCCGACGCCAGCTGCACCTTCCAACAACAACGGCCTGCCCAACGCCAACGCCAATTGCAACGCAACGGCTAGGTCATCAGAGGCAACATAACCCTGTCGCCCAAGGGCGTTTTGTAAATCTGTCCAAGTCATATGCGCGTGCGCAGGGTCGACGCGATGCCGACCCCGCACCCTTTCCTAGTCGTGCAAGCCAAGCTTGTTGGCTGTCTGCCAAATCCGCCAATGATCATGCGGCATGTTGGTGTGCGTGTTGCCAAACGGGCGGAACGCATCCTGCACAGCATTCGAGAAACACGGCACACCACCCACATGGGGGCTTTCACCTACGCCTTTGGCCCCAATCGGGTGATGCGGGCTTGGGGTCACGGTATAGTCGGTTTCATAATTGGGGACCTCCCAAGCCGTTGGCAGGAAGAAATCCATCAATGTGCCCGTCTTACAGTTGCCCATATCGTCGTAAGCAATTTCCTGCCCCAACGCGACGGCAAGTGCTTCGGTCAATCCGCCATGAACCTGCCCTTCGATAATCATCGGGTTGATCCGCGTGCCGCAGTCATCCAGCGCATAGAAACGGCGGATTTCAGGGACACCTGTGTCCACATCGATGTCCATCACACAGACATAAGCGCCGAATGGATAGGTCATGTTCGGTGGATCGTAGTAGCTGACCGCCTCTAGCCCCGGTTCAATCCCCGGAATTGCTTGGTTATAGGCAGCAAAGGCGATTTCCTTCATCGTCTTGAACTTTTCAGGCGCGCCTTTGACCACGAAACGGTCCACATCGAATTCCACGTCATTGTCATGTACTTCAAGCAGATAAGCCGCGATCATCTGCGCTTTTGCGCGGATTTTCCGCCCAGCCATGGCCGTCGCAGCCCCCGCAACCGGCGTAGATCGTGACCCGTAGGTTCCAAGCCCATAAGGTGCCGTGTCGGTGTCGCCTTCCTCAATCGTGATGCTGTCCGCTGGCAGACCAATCTCGGACGCAAGGATTTGCGCAAACGTTGTCGCGTGTCCTTGCCCCTGTGAAATCGTCCCAAGCCGTGCAATCGCGGACCCTGTCGGATGAATGCGAATTTCACAGCTATCAAACATGCCAAGGCCCAGAATATCACAGTTCTTGACCGGACCTGCGCCGACGATTTCAGTGAAGAACGACAGACCGATCCCCATCAGTTTGCGGGTCTTACCCGCTTTGAAATCTTCGACACGCTGCGCCTGTTCGGCCCGCAGACCTTCGTAATCAACAGCTTTCAGCGCCTTATCCCACGCGGTGTGATAATCACCGGAATCGTATTCCCAACCAAGGGCGGCCGTATACGGGAACTGTTCCTTTTTAATAAAATTGATCCGGCGCAGTTCAGCTGCATCCATGTTCAACTTGATGGCCAGAACCTCGATCATCCGCTCGATGAAATACACAGCTTCGGTCACGCGGAAAGAGCAGCGGTAGCTCACTCCACCCGGTGCCTTGTTTGTGTAGACGCCATCGACCTCGAGATATGCGGTCGGGATGTCGTAAGACCCCGTGCAGATATTCATGAAACCTGCAGGGAACTTCGTCGGATCGGCGCAGGCGTCAAAGCCGCCGTGGTCCGCAGTCACGTGACAATTCAGCCCTGTGATCTTGCCTTCTTTGGTGGCGGAAATCTTGCCTGTCATGTGATAATCACGCGCAAACGCGGTGGTCATCAGGTTGTCCATGCGGTCTTCGATCCATTTGACAGGTTTGCCTGTCACGATGGAGGCAACGACCGAACACACATAGCCCGGATAGGCGCCAACCTTGTTGCCAAAGCCCCCGCCGATATCAGGAGAAATCACGCGGATGTTGTGTTCTTCGATCCCTGAAATCAGCGATACGATCGTCCGGATTGCGTGCGGCGCTTGGAATGTGCCCCACAGCGTCAGCTTGCCGTTCACCTTGTCCATCGACGCCACACAGCCACAGGTTTCCAACGGGCATGGATGCGTGCGGTGGTAATACATGGATTCTTCGGCGACGATGTCGGCCTCGGAAATCACTTGTTCGGTCGGTTCTTTGTCGCCCGCATCCCATGTGAAGATATGGTTGTGGTGCTTGCGCGGACCATGCGCACCGTCCGGAATTGACCCGTCTTCAGCCACCAGATCTTCGCGTAGAACGACGTCAGATTTCAGTGCCTCGAACGGGTTCACAAGAACCGGTAGTTCTTCGTAGTCCACTTCGACAAGTTCGATCCCGTCAGCGGCGGCATAGCGATCTTCGGCCACAACAAACGCGACTTCTTGGCCTTGGTATAGCACCTTGCCGTCCGCCAGAACCATTTGCTTGTCACCGGCAAGCGTCGGCATCCAATGCAGACCAAGCGGCTCAAGATCAGCAGCTGTCAAAACAGCCAGAACACCCGGGACTTTTAGCGCTTCTTCTGCGTTGATCCCTTTAATGCGTGCGTGGGCGTAAGGTGACCGGACAAAGTCGCCAAACAACATTCCGTCCAATTTCACGTCATCGACGTAGTTGCCTTTGCCTTGTGTGAAACGGGCATCTTCAACGCGCTTCCGTGAACAGCCCATGCCTTTCAGATTAGCGACCCGTTCGTCGCGTGTGACTTCGTCTTTCATTCTGCGGCCTCCTTGGCTGCATTCATCTCAGCGGCGGCGGCTTGGATGGATTTCACGATGTTTTGGTAGCCTGTGCAGCGGCAAAGATTGCCAGCCATGCCAAAGCGGATTTCTTCTTCCGTTGGATTAGGAATGTCCTCTAACAGCTTGGTTGCACGGGTAATCATGCCCGGTGTGCAGTAGCCGCACTGAAGCCCGTGGTGTTCTTTGAATGCGGTCTGCAACGGGTGCAGGTCATCCGGTCCGCCAATGCCTTCGATGGTTGTCACCTCTGCGCCGTCTGCTTGTGCGACGAACATCGTGCAGGATTTCACCGACTTGCCGTCGATCGTCACGGTGCAAGCCCCGCAGTGGGACGTTTCACAGCCGATATGTGGCCCCGTGATGTTTAGCCGCTCGCGCAGTGTGTAGATCAGCAGTTCGCGCGGTTCGGCGAGAAATTCCTCTGCCTTCCCATTCACGTTCAGTTTGATGTGCATTTTGTCTGACATGTTCTGCCCCCTTACGCCCGCGACCAAGCGCGTTCGATGGCACGGCGCAAAATGACGCCCGCCACGTGTTTCTTGAATGCGATTGGACCGCGGTTGTCTTCGGTCGGATCAATGTCGTCCAACATCGCGGCCATTGCGGCCTTGATCGCTGCATCGTCCACCGTCGTGCCAACCAGTGCTGCCCCTGCCGCTTCAGAGAAGATCGGCGTATCACTCAGGTTCGTCATCGCCACACTTGCGGCCGTACAAGTGTCGCCGTCTTTGACGATCTGCACTGCGGCAGCAGCTGTCGCGTAATCGCCGATTTTGCGCTTTTGCTTTTCATAAGCATAGCCACCCTTTGGCATTGGGATTGTCACAGCTGTCAGGACTTCTTCGTCATCGCGTGCGGTCATGTAGGCCGCTTCGTAAAATTCGCGTGCAGGTACGTCGCGCTCACCGTCCGCGCCGATCAAGGTAAAGCTGGCATCAAGGCACTGCATCAGTCCCGGCATATCGTTGCCCGGATCGCCGTTCGCGACATTGCCGCCAACAGTCCCCATGTTGCGCACCTGAGGATCGGCAATCTGCAACGCCGCTTCCTGCAGGATCGGTGCGGCCGTCTTAAGGCCATCGTGATTGATGATATCGGTCTGTGTGATCATCGCACCGAGGCGGATGCTGTCGTCGGTGATGGTGACTTCCGACAACCCGCCCACGTCTTGCAGGTCGATCAGATGTGGCACGTCAGCCATACGCAACTTCATCATCGGGATCAGACTGTGACCGCCCGCCATGACGCGTGCATCGTCCCCATGTTCCTCAAGAATGGCCAATACTCCGGCCATATCCTTGGGTCGATAATATTCGAATGCCGCTGGAATCATCGGCTCTCCTCCCTAAAAGCAAATGTTCTTCTTGCTGTGAGGTGAGCATGCGGCCGTATACGCTGGCTCGTGAAAACCCATGAAAAACAGGTTTATTGCACGAAGTGCGCCGAATTCCGCACGAATGGCGCGGGCCTACGCCAGCAGCGCGTCTTGCGTGGCTTTCAATTTGGATCGGCTCACCGGCGCTGGCGGGATCGTGTCCGTATCAAACAGACACCGCCCCTTGTCTTTGGACCGTTCAAAGCGGGCGACCTTGGACGGGTTCACCAAATAGCTGCGATGCGTCTGGATAAAGCCCGCAGGCAACAGGCGCTTCGTGGCTTCAGTAATCGGCCAAACGCAAAACAGGCGATCCTGTTCGGTGTAGATCTGCGTGTAATGCCCGTCTGCGCGGACAAAGACGACATCACTAGGCGCGACAAAGATTTTGCCCCCGTCGCGTTCACACGGGATTTGCAGACCGACTGGTGTCTGAATATCCGCATCGTCGACGGGATTGATCGCGTCCGCGACAGGACTGGCGACGAGGTAAGTCGTACTGACCCACAAGAAGCCGCCAAAAATCACAAAACTGGACACGATAACGCCAAGCGCCAAAACTTCGTTGCTCATGCTTGGGCCAAATTCAGCAACTTGCGGGACGGCTACAAATTCCGTGCCCGCCATTGCCAGAAAATGCACTGACCCAACTGCGACAGCAAAACACAGCGTTCCAAGAAAGATATTGCGGTTCGTCCGATGCCCGTAAGCCACCCGAAACGCCAAAATACACAAAACAATCGCGACAATCGACGATTCTGCGATCCCAAGCGGCGTGTAAATCGCGCGGCACAATTCTAACCCCGCCATCCCGATGTAATGCATGACCAGAATGCCCACGCCGACAATGGCACCCGCTGTGCCAATCACCAAAGGCGTGCGGTCGGTAAAATGCAGCAAGATTAACGCGGCACCCACGATCAGGATCGCGGTCAATGCCGAAATCAGCGTGATCGCTGCGTCGTAATAGAACAACACGGGCAACTGCAGGCCCAGCATCGCGACAAAATGCATCGACCAAATACCGCCGCCTAACGCAATCGCGGCCAAGGCCACAGACACTTTCTTTTGGGTCAGGGATTTCTGCGACAGATTGCGCGTCAAAGACAAACCCGTGAACGCCGCAGCAGTTGCAACGAGGCACGACATGATGACTAAAAAGAAGTCATGACTGAAGCTTAGCGTTTCCATTGCGGACAAAATGACCAAAGAAATGGCACTTGGCAATTATCGATTTTTTGATCGACCTGCTAAAGCCTATCTTTCTATCCTTAATTCAACACATGAAGGTGCTATCGCAACACACGGGCATTACTATAAAAATTGCAGATGCCGCAAATCCACTCGCATGTCGTGAATCGTAGAATTCCAATACGCTGCAGATGCTTGCGGTCTGAGCAGTACCTTGAGGTAAATCAAAGCTGCATCATCGCATCAACACTATGATCGTAGGAGAAAGCAGCGCCAAACGGACTGTTTTCAAAGAACAATACAGGGCGAATGACATGACCATGATGAAAGCAGTTACCACAACGATTGCAGCGCTATCGCTTAACGCTTGTGTTGCGGATCAGAACAGCATTTCGGCGGATAGCGCCCGTGGAAAGCAGTTATTCGATGATCAATGCGCGATCTGTCACGGGGCGAACGGTGAAGGCGCAGGACCGGCATCGCTTGGCCTAGGTGCGCCGCCACCAAGTTTGCAATTCCTTGCGGCATCGAACGACGGCGTTTTTCCTCGGAACTATGTGCTGAGCGTCATCCAAGGTCTTGATCGTCACACGGATCCCACCGCCGCGATGCCGATCTTTGGTGACGCCGATATGGGCCGGCCCATCACGGTCAACACCGACGGCGCAACCGAAACCCTGCCGTCAGACATGTCGGCGCTTCTCACCTATCTGAAAACGGTGCAGCGATAAGTTGTTTTAAGCATAAGCGTAAAAGGAACTGGCCAACCTGCTGGGGTTTTCGGCCTATTCCATGTTGATACTAGACTGGCGTATGTTTTGTCCCGCTTAGGACAGGACAACAAAGGCCCGCGCTTACCAATCGCCCCGCTTCCGCCGTGTAGTCTTGATAGGCCTTCTGGACGAACGCGATCTGAATATCGCGCGCGTCTTCGATAGTTTTGCAGCGCAACAACGCATTTTGCGTTTTCAGATCTTCGGCCAAACGGTCCGAGATGAATGAAACGAAATCTGCATGCATTTGCATGGCTTGCGAAAACGCGCCTGTCCCCATCCAGTCCATTGCCCCAAACATACCGCCGGTCGCAACGCCGCTGAAATCCTTCGAATTTTTGTGCGTTTGTTCCGTCATCGCAATCTCCCCCATGTTGATTTGATACAAGCACTATGACGCAACCGTCGTCGGCCCGCGTTGACTTGCATCAACGTCGCCTCGTCAGATCATGTCATAGTGACATCAAGTGCCGTCCGCCTGTGACGGCAGCGCTCACTACGGAAAGGAACCACGATGGCGCTTGAGCATGGACATTCGCATTCCGAAATTGCGGCTCGCTTGAATGCTCGCAATGGCGGTGGCGGGCTTAGGGATGCAATCTTTGGTGGCATTGACGGAACGGTCACGACGTTTGCAATTGTCGCGGGCGTGCAAGGTGCGGGCCTACCGGGCGGGATCGTTGTTGCACTTGGTATGGCGAACGTCGTCGCGGATGGTTTTTCCATGGCGGCAGGCAATTACGCGGGCACGAAGGCCGTCGCTGATGATCGTGAAAGGCTGCGCAAAGTTGAAGAACGCCACATCATGCTTAACCCAAAAGGCGAACGCGACGAACTGGACCAAATTCTGGGGCGCAAAGGATTACATGGTGATGTTAAGGCGCAAGCCGTCGACATGATAAGCCGCGACAAGGATCAATGGATCGCCATGATGTTGACGGACGAATACGGACTGCCGCCGACGGACCCTGCCCCGTTAAGGGCCGCGGTCATCATTTTTGGTGCGTTTGTAATGGCCGGGTTGCTGCCGCTTCTTCCGTATCTGGTTGGCCTCACTGATCCTTTTGTGTGGTCCATCATTGCCTCTGCCTTCACCTTCTTTGGTATCGGCGCAATCAAATCACAATGGGCATTGGCACCGTGGTGGCGGTCAGGGCTTGAAACATTCCTCATCGGTGGCACGGCAGCTGCGTTGGCGTTTGCTGTTGGACGCTTGTTCCACCCCTAAGCTTAGACGGCCGCCAGCGATTCCCGCATCACAATGGAAACGTTCAGCTGACGTCGGACAGTGTTCGCATTGCCGTCGATCAGCTTGACCAGTTCGCGCGCAGCTGTCCCGCCCATTTCACGATGCGGGACGTGCACGGTCGTTAATGTCGGGGACAAATGCTGCGCCAGTTCAATGTCATCAAATCCGGTAATGGAAACGTCGTCGGGTACGGAATACCCCAACTGCCGCGCCCGCAACATCGCCCCTGCAGCAAGAACATCGTTTCCACACATCACAACGCTCGGCGGCATCTCAGACTTCATCAGGGCTTCAAAAGCGTTGGCACCGTTGTCAGTGTCGTACGGCGTTTGAACAATCGGCAAATCATCCAGATCAAATCCGTTGGCCACCCAACTATCCCGAATACCGGTCAATCGCTCTGCGGCGCGATCGTTGCCATCGGCGATCCCCGAAATCACTGCAATACGCTTATGACCCATCGAAATCACACGGTCCGCTAACATCCGCATCGATGCGCGATTATCAAATCCGACCGACGAACGTGACGAATCTGGTCTGTAAGCCCATGCAAGCATTGTTGGGATACCGCGTCGATCCAAGTAGTCGTAAACTGCCTTTTCGCGTTCATACCCAATCAGCAACAGACCTTCCGCACCACGTGCAACGAGCGCACGGATTTGTTCAGCCTCGAGTTCCGGTCGATACGCGCTGCTCGACACAAGCAGGTTGTAACCAAGGTCATGCAGCGTTTCCTGAAAAGCCTGAAGCCCCCGCGCAAAAATGGCGTTTTCCATCGTCGGGATAATGGCACCAATCGTATGGGTGCGCCGCGCTGCCATCGCGCGCGCATTGAAATTGGGCGTATAGCCCAAGGCCTCGACCGCTTGCATCACCTTATCACGGGTCGGCTTTGAAACCTTGTCCCCTGCGTTCAAACACCGCGACACCGTTGCAGTCGAAACGCCAGCCGCACGCGCGACATCATCAAGCGTAGGAATGGAATGGGATGTGGACATGGCGGTTCGTTCCCTGATTTCAGCGGGTCTATAACATGGTTTGCGAAAAACTGAACATGGATGCAACGACAATGTAAGCGCTTGCATGAATCAGATGAAAGCGCTTACATCGCAACATGGATAGTAGATCGCAAACATCGTCACGCACCGTCCCCCATCCTTTCGGGGGCGTCACTATCGTCTGCTCCCTTTGCTTCGTCATTCTTCACGCCCTTGCGGCTCTCACACTTTTCTTCCCAAAATTCACAAATAGGATCGCTAACTTATGACCCGTGAATATCTCAAAAAAGCGTCGCTAACGTCTGCCTCCGGCGCGTCAGATGTGCATGACACTGTCGTTGGCATACTGTCCGACATCGAAAACGGCGGAGACGCAAAGGCGCTTGAATACGCCGCAAAGTTTGATCGCTACGACGGCGACATCATGTTGAGCCAAGAAGCCATCGACGCTGCATGTGCGTTGGTTCCTGAGAAACTGAAAGCAGACATTCGATTTGCACATGATAACGTCAAACGCTTTGCCGAACTTCAAAAAGGCACAGTCGCAGACGTCGAAATGGAAATTTCACCGGGTTACGTCGCCGGTCAGAAAGCGATCCCGGTTGATGCGGCGGGCTGCTATGTTCCCGGTGGACGTTACAGCCACATCGCCTCTGCAATCATGACGGTCACAACTGCGAAAGTCGCCGGTTGCAAGCATATCACCGCATGCTCTCCTCCCCGCCCTGATGTCGGCGTGGCCCCTGCGATTGTGTACGCGGCGCATATCTGCGGCGCTCACAAAATCCTAGCTATGGGTGGCGTGCAGGGCGTGGCTGCCATGACCTACGGACTTTTTGATCTGCCGAAAGCCAATATTATCGTAGGCCCAGGCAATCAGTTTGTTGCTGAAGCCAAACGCATTCTTTTCGGGCGCGTGGGGATCGATATGATCGCGGGCCCAACTGACAGTCTGATCTTGGCCGACAAAGATGCGGACGCCCATATCGTCGCTACAGATTTGGTGTCACAGGCGGAACACGGTTATAATAGCCCCGTATGGCTTGTCACCGACGACCGCGCTCTTGCGGAAAAAGTCATGGCTATCGTGCCTGATCTGATCGCAGACCTACCCGAATTAAACCGTGAAAACGCATTCGCCGCTTGGCGCGACTATGCAGAAGTTATCGTCTGCAATGACCGCGTCGATATGGCCGCGTGCAGCGATGAATACGCCCCCGAACACCTGACGGTCCAAGCATCAGACCTCGACTGGTGGCTTGATAATCTGACCTGCTACGGATCGCTATTCTTGGGGGAAGAAACCACCGTATCATACGGTGATAAGGCATCAGGCACGAACCACGTTTTGCCGACGTCTGGTGCGGCCGGATATACGGGCGGGCTTTCGGTGCACAAGTACATGAAAATCGTCACATGGCAGCGCGCCACGCAAGAGGCATCCAAAGATGTCGCCATCGCCACAGCACGGATTTCACGGCTCGAAGGTATGGAAGGCCACGCCCGCGCCGCTGACGTACGGCTGGCAAAGTATTTCCCCACCGAAAACTTCGATTTGAGCGCCCATGATTGATCCCAATTCGCTCTTTGACCTTAGCGGAAAGGTCGCATGTGTGACAGGGGCCAGTTCCGGTCTAGGTCGCCGCGCCGCACTGGTCTTGGCAGAGGCTGGCGCACGTGTCGTCGGCGTCGCCCGCCGTGGCGAAGCACTCGACGATCTTTGCCATGAAATTGGCCCACCTGCAGCGGCGGTCATTGCGGATGTCGCGGATCGGGATGGTATTGCGGATGTGGCCGCTGCGATTGCGGCGCCCTTTGGGTCGCCCGACATTGTTGTTCATGCTGCGGGGCTGAACACTCGTGAAGCCGCTGATGATGTCACACCGGACGGTTGGGACAAAACCATTGCGATTAATCTGAACGCGCCATTCTTCCTCAGTCAGGCGCTGGTTCCTGCGATGAAAGAAAAACGCTGGGGGCGGATCGTCAACTTCGCGTCCCTGCAGACAACCCGCGCGTTCCCCGGCGGGATTGCATATGGCGCAACCAAAGGGGCCATCGGGCAACTTACGCGCGCCATGGCGGAAAGCTGGTCACCCTTTAACATCACAGCCAACGCGATTGGGCCCGGGTTCTTTCCAACCGAATTGACGGCAGCGGTGTTCGACGACGCAGACCGCGCCGCGCGCAACGCGGCCCAGACCTGCATGGGGCGCAACGGCGGTGTCGAAGACATCGATGGGCCGATCCTGTTCTTGTGCTCTGACGCGTCGTCCTACGTGACGGGGCAGGTATTGATGGTTGATGGAGGGTTTACCGCAAAATGAAAGCTTTGGTTTATGACGGGGTTGAAACCCTTAATTTCCGCGACGTCCCTGATGCAGTCGCCGGAACCGACGAACAGCTGATCCGTGTTGAGGCGGTCGGCATCTGCGGGTCCGACATGCACGCCTATCTTGGCCATGATGCGCGTCGCCCTGCCCGGCTGATCCTTGGCCACGAAGCTGCAGGTACTATTGTGGGTGGTGATCACGACGGCATGCGCGTGACGGTCAATCCGCTAGTGTCCTGTCTGGTCTGCCCTGCCTGCAAAGCGGGTCGCGAAAACCTGTGTCCGAAGCGCGAAATCATTTCGATGCCGCCACGCGAAGGCGCATTTGCGCAATTCATCGCCATGCCCATGCGTAATCTGGTCGAAGTGCCCGACAACATCGCCTTGTCCAAAGCGGCGCTTGCTGAACCCTTGGCCGTCAGCTGGCACGCCGCACGTTTAGGGATCGACGCCTTGCATCCATCGATGGATCGACGCGCCATCGTCATTGGTGGCGGCGCAATCGGGCTTGCTGCGGCACTTGCGTTGCAAGCGATGGACATGCCGGACGTCACAATCATCGAACCCAATGATGCGCGTCGCGCCTATCTTAACGATCATTGCGGCCAAACTGCCGTAGCAGAAGCATCCGGTCCCGCCCCGCTTGTCGTCGATGCCGTTGGGTACGGTGGAACACGCGCGACTGCATCTAATCTTGTGGAACCGGGCGGTGTCATCGCTCATGTCGGATTGGGCGATGATGCACCGGGGTTCGACGTCCGTCGGGCCACGCTTCAGGAAATCACTTTTATCGGGACGTATACCTACACCGCGCAAGATTTCAGGGACACAGCCGCCGCGATCTACGACGGACGTCTTGGTCCACTGGACTGGACGGACAACCGACCTTTGTCCAACGGCGCGCAGGCGTTTCGGGATCTACGTGCGGGTCGCGTTGCAGCACCTAAGATCGTTCTCAGCCCATGGGACTGATCTGACCCGCTCTGACAAAAACATCTCTTTTCTACTCAAGCCTGAAAGGTTCCAACCTCATGAACATCGACAAGAAGATCTGCGACGATCTTGTTGCGAACGACGTGTCATTTGTCACGACCGTGCCATGCAAACAATTGGCAGGTGTGATTGATGAAGTCGAAAAGCGCGACGATATCTTCCACATCCCATCCAACAAAGAAGACGAAGGCATGGGCCTGTGCGCCGGTGCGCATATGGCAGGCAAACGCCCTGCGATCATTATGCAGAACACCGCGATTGGTGTAACGATCAATACGCTGGCCACACTGATCCAATACTACCGGATGCCTTTGCCGATGATCATCTCCTACCGTGGAGAATTGCGCGAACCCGTCGCGTGTCAGGTGGAAATGGCCGTGCATACAAAAGCGCTGCTGGCGCAGATGAACATCCCGACGTACCACTTCCATTGGCAAAAGGACGTCGAAGAATTCGACAACATCCTGAAGTATACCTTCATGTGCAACAAACCTGTGGCGATCCTGACCGACGCCAACTTCTGGGGGGGCTACGGGGACCAATGATCCGTTCTGAAATCTTAAAAGAAATCGCACCTATCATCCGTGATCACCTCGTGGTTTGTAACATCGGACTACCAAGCCAAGAACTGCATATGATCGACGATCAGCCGACCAACTTTTACATGTTGGGCACAATGGGTCTGTCGTCTTCTATCGGCTTTGGTCTGGCCTTGTCGCAACCGAAACCTGTCATCTCTATTGATGGCGACGGGTCGGTTTTGACGAACCTAGGCACATTGCCCACAATCGCGAACAATGCCACGGGCAACTACACCCTGCTGATCATCGACAACGGGTCTTACGGATCAACAGGCGACCAGCCAACCTACGCAGGCCAAAAGACGAACCTGACTGATGTTGCGCGGGCATGTGGCTGCGACAACGTCGTCGAAGTGCAGGACAAAGACCTCAGTCCAGTGCTGCAGGACGCCATCGACAGCGACGAGATGACCATCATCGTGTGCAAATGTGACAGCGGCAATATCAAGCTGCCCGTGATCACCATGGACCCCGTCGTCATCAAAGACCGCTTTATGAAGGCCGTGGCGTCCTAATGTTCAACGCTGCCGCGCATATCCATTCTGCAAACGATGCGCGGCGGCTGGCCAAACGCAGGCTCCCTTGGATGGTGTTCGACTATATCGACGGGGCCGCGGGGGCGGAAGTGGGGGCAAAGCGTAACCGTGCTGCCTTGGATGCGATCACGCTAGAACCCCGTATCTTGCGGGACGTCAGTCAGCGCAATCTCGGCACATCCATTTTCGGGACGTCCGCGCATCGACCATTTGGCATCGCGCCAATGGGTATGTGCAATCTCAGCGGACCGGACGCGGATATGATGCTCGCACGGCTCGCTGCGCGCTACCACGTGCCCCATGGGGTATCGACGGTCGCATCAACCCCGCTGGAAAAGATCATCGAAACGGCCGACGGGCACGCGTGGTTTCAGCTGTATTTTAGCGGTGACGGGCAAGGCACATTCAAGCTTGTCGAACGGGCGCGCGCTGCAGGCTACGAAACTCTGGTCTTAACCGTCGATGTGCCAGAAGTCGGGCGTCGACCACGCGAATTGCGTCACGGTTTCAAGATGCCGTTCACAATCGGCCCACGCCAATTCATCGATTTTGCCCTGCACCCTCGTTGGTCATTAAGCCAACTGGCCACGGGGAAACCGCAAATGGCGAATTTTGAAATGGACGGCTATGCTTTCGACCGGACCGAAAGTCGTGCGAAGGCCGACTGGGACACCCTTTCGCGATTGCGCGACATGTGGTCCGGAAACCTGGTCGTCAAAGGCGTCGTGAATGTCGAAGATGCCGTTGCCCTAAAGAATGCGGGCGTGGACGGCATTCAGGTGTCCAGCCACGGGTCACGTCAGCTCGAAAGCGCCCCTGCCCCGATAGATCGGCTGCCGCACATCCGCACGGCGGTCGGCAATGAATTCCCTTTGTTCTACGACAGTGGCCTACGCTCTGGTGAAGACGTTCTGAAAGCCATGAATGTTGGTGCGGATTTCACGTTCTTTGGACGGTCCCTGCAATTCGCAATCGCTGCAGCCGGCGAAGCGGGATTGAACAAGATATGGGATGTTTTCAGTGAAGAACTGTCTTCCGCAATGGCACAAACCGGCGTGATCGACCTTTTGGGCAAATCATAGGTTTCGTCCAGCGCGGTGACGTCACGACCCCCTAGCGGGGTGCGATCTGTAACACCTTCCGGGACAAACCGGACAGAACTTCTGGCCCATCAGGTCCAAGATGAACGATGTCCTCTAGCCTGATGCCGAAAGCGTCCGTCAAATAAATACCCGGTTCAATCGAAAAGACGTTTCCAGCGGTCAGGGCCTGATCATTACTCGCCGTCATATAGGGCGGTTCATGCACATCAACGCCTAACCCGTGCCCCGTCCGATGTGAAAACGCAGCACCATAGCCTGCAATTTCAATCACGCCGCGCGCGGCACCATCAATTGCGCTGCACGCAACACCGGGTTTGGCCGCAGACAACGCCGCCTGCACCGCATCTTCCACAATACCCGCGACCTGTGTGAACTCAGGCTCAGGCGTATCCCCGTACCACGCACACCGCGTCATATCAGACGGATAACCGTTCAACCGGCAACCCGCATCAATCAGCACAGCCATCTCGGGTTGCAACACATCCGCACCCGTATGGTGATGCGGGAAGGCACTGTTTGGACCAAAAGCCACGATACAGAACGCCGGCTCTGCCCCATGGGCGCGGTAGTGTTCGACGATGATCGTTTTGACGTCGTTTTCAGACATACCGGTGCGCAACGACGCAAAGGCCAGTTCAAATGCGCTGTCGTTCAGGCGGGCGCAGTCGCGCAGCAGCTTGTGTTCATCGGCATCCTTTTCCGCCCGCAACAGTCCGATCGTGTCTTGGGTAAACCGGCGAGTTGGGGCGTCAAGCTGATCGAGTAGCAAGAACGCGAAATCCGCCCGCATCATTTCATCAAGTACGACGCTGAGGCCGGAACGTTTGACGTCAAGTTCAGTGACCAACGCAGTCAGCGCATCCAGCGGGCCGTCCGTATCGCTCCATTCATAAAACGGGACGCTGTCGCATTGGGTGCGCGCGGCGTCGGCGTTCAACTTTGGCATCAGGACACCAGCGTTATCAGCCGTCACCAAAGCCATCACAGGGCGTTCATCGCCATGCGGGTTCAGCCCTAACAACCACTGCATGTGACTGCTGGGACCGATAGCGACTAAATCGGTGTGCGTGTCGGCCATACGCTGACGCAACCGTGCCAATCTGTTGTCTGTGATGTCAGTCATACGACCCTCCAGTTGCGATAAACGCCCTAGCCGTCTTGGCCGGGCAGCCAGTTTTTTGTCGGTCCTTGCAGCACAACCAATGTGCCCGTCCACATCATCCGGGCTGGCGTGTCGCCCAGCGTTTTCCAAGCGTGCGGGGTCATGCCGTTGTAATGCAGACTGTCACCCTCGCGCAGGGTAAAGGCCTCTCCGTCCAGTGTTTTCTCGATAGAGCCGCTAAGGATATAAATGAACTCCTCACCCTCGTGCTGGAACGTCTCAGACACAAATCCGGGTGGGCAGTTCATGATATAGGCAGACAGTTCGTGACCAGGAAATTCGGAGCTTAACGCCTCATACGTCACGCCCGAATCCGAAATCGAAAACTTCGGCCGTTTATCCGCATAAGACACCGCATCCCCCGGTTTCGGGCGGGCCACAAAGTAATCCAGCCCCAGATCCAAAGCATGAGAAATCTGCGCGAGCGTGCCCAGCGACGGCGTCGCATTGCCGCGTTCAACCTGCGACAGATACCCCACGGATATGCCGGCGTTGTCGCACAATTCCTTCAGCGTCAGCTTGCGCTGCTGCCGGCATTTGCGGATCATCTGACCCAGCTTGGCTGGTTCGATACTCCCCCCCCCGATCATGGCTTACCCCGACAACTGCGCGAGCCGTGGCATCAGCTCTAGCAGCTTCTTAGTGTAGTCCTGCTGCGGATTGGCGAACAGCGTCTCGGTGTCTTGCACTTCGACCAATTGGCCTTGTTTCATCACACCAACGCGGTCGCACATTTGGCGGACAACCGGCAGATCGTGGCTAATAAACAGCATGGTCAGGCCAAGGTGTTCTTGCAAATCCTTTAGAATGTTCAGAATTTGCGCCTGAATAGACACATCCAAAGCGCTGGTCGGTTCGTCACAGATCAGGAACCGTGGCTGCGTGGCCAAGGCCCGCGCGATGGAAATCCGTTGGCGTTGCCCGCCCGAAAATTCGTGCGGATATTTCGCCGCAGCAGCACGGGTCAGCCCGACACGATCTAGCAATTCCTGCACCCGCCCGCTGATCTGGTCAGGCGGCAGGATTTTGTGGTGCACCAGCGGTTCGGCAACGATGCTTTCGACCTTCATCCGTGGATTAAGACTGGAAAACGGGTCTTGGAAGATCATTTGGATTTGGCGACGATACCCTGCAATTTCGGCAGGCGTCATCGCAGTCACATCATCACTGTCAAACTTGATACGGCCACCGTCCACATCAAGCAGCGTGCCGATCATCCGCGCAACGGTGGATTTACCAGACCCGCTTTCGCCGACAAGCCCGAAGACCTCTCCGTCTTTGATATCGAACGATACCTCGTCCACAGCCGTAAAATAGGTCCGCCACGACGGCAGGATCGCTGATTTTTCGAGGAATTTCTTCGTGATCCCCTCGACCTCAAGCAGCTTGCCGGATTTCGACGGTTCTGATTTGGTCCAGTTCCGCGCGAGGTCTTCAATCTTGAACGTCGTCTCACGGCCACCATAACTGACCTGCGGGAAACGGTGCAGTTTGACCTGCGGACGCGGCACGGCGGAAATCAGTGACTTGGTATATTCATGCTTCGGCGCGCTGAGAACTTGGTCGGTAGACCCGTTTTCCACGACTTGCCCGTTGTACATCACCGTGACTTGTTCGGTGGTATCCGCGATCACGCCCATGTCGTGGGTCACAAGGATCACACCAACTTGGGTCTCGCGGGCCAGTTCCTTGATCAGATCAAGCACTTGAGCTTGGATCGAAACGTCCAGCGCGGTTGTCGGTTCATCAGCCACGATGACGGACGGCTCTGAACACAGCGCCAATGCAATCACCACACGTTGCCGCATACCGCCAGAAAATTGGTGCGGGTACTGGTCAAAGCGGGTCTTGGGATCGGGGATCGACACTCGATCAAGCAAAGCCAAGGCACGTTCTTTGGCTTCTTTGGCGGAAACCTTGAGGTGCAACTGGATCGTCTCAACCAGTTGTTCACCAATGGTAAACAGCGGGTTGAGCGACGTCAGCGGATCCTGAAAGATCATCCCGATCTCACGGCCCCGAATGGCGCGTTGTTCTTCAACGCTCAGGTTGTCGATACGACGCCCCTTCAGCCAAATCTCACCAGACGCGATACGCGCAGGATCATCCAGCAGGCCAATCACGGCATTACCGGTCATCGACTTGCCCGCCCCGCTTTCGCCAACCACGCCACGGATTTCACCGGGACGGATGTCGTAGGTCACGTTGCGCACAGGCTTGAACAGGCCGTGCCGGGTCGGGATTTCGACGGTCAGGTCACGGATGGAAAGGACAGGTTCGGTCATTTTAACCTCGGGTTCAAAGCGTCACGCAGCCAGTCGCCCAGCATGTTCACGCTCAGGGCCAGCGCAAGCAAAGTGCAGGCTGGGAAGAACAGGATCCACCATTCGCCTGAGAACAAGAAACCTTGGCCGACGCGGATCAGCGTGCCCAAGGACGGCTGCGTGGCAGGTGCGCCGACGCCCAGAAAGCTCAGCGTGGCTTCTGCGATGATTGCAAGTGCCAGTGAAATCGTAGCGATCACCAACACGGGCGACAAAATGTTCGGCAGGATGTGGCGTAACATGATGATAAAAGGCTTTCGCCCGATCAGCCGCGCAGCCGATACGTAGTCTTTGCCTTTTTCCACCAGCGTAGCCCCGCGCACGACGCGGGCAAACTGCACCCAATCGGACAGGCCAATCGCAAGGATTAGGACCCAGATCGCCATTTGGTCCCGGTTTTCAACAGGCGTGATCCCCTTGGCGATCCCGAAGATCAGCATCGCCACCAAGATCGACGGGAACGTCAACTGCACGTCGGCTGCCCGCATGATGAAACTGTCGGCCCAGCCGCCAAAATAACCCGCAAGCAGGCCCAAGAAAATGCCAAGCACGACGGCAAACAACACAGCAGCGAAGCCCACGAATAGTGAAATCCGCATCCCGTAAAGAATAGTAGAAAATACATCGCGGCCCTGATCGTCGGTGCCTAGCAAGAAAGTTTCGCCAGTGAAGGCATTCGGCTCCGTCGGTGGCGTAAACCCGTTCATCAGGTTCAATGACGACGGATCAAACGGGTTGGTGGGTGCTATCAGCGGCGCAAACACCGCCGACATGATCAGCAAAGTGGCAACCACCGCAGACACCATCGCAACGGGGGACCGTTTAAAGGCGTAGAACAAGTCGCTATCAAGCGCGCGGCGCAGACGTGACGGCACGACCTCGGTTGTGGAATTCGGGTGATCAGTCATTTCGCGGCCACCCTAAGACGAGGATCAATGAAGGCATATAAGATATCCACCAGAAGGTTGATGACGACAAACATCACCGAAATCATCATCAGATACGCGGCCATCACCGGAATATCGACAAACTGAATTGCGTTGATGAACAACAAGCCCAAACCGGGCCACTGAAACACGGTTTCAGTAATGATCGCAAAAGCGATAATCGCGCCAAGCTGAAGACCGATCACCGTAATCACCGGCACCATGGTATTCTTCAAGGCATGGCGAAAATTGATGACCCGTTCGCTCAGGCCACGAGCGCGGGCAAACCGGATGTAGTCTTGACGCAGGACCTCGAGCATTTCGGATCGGACAAGACGCATGATCAGTGTCATCTGGTACAGGCCCAGCGTGATCGACGGCAGGATTAGGGCTTTCAAACCGGATTCCGTCAAGAAACCAGTGGTCCACCAGCCAATCTGCACAACTTCGCCGCGGCCAAAGCTCGGTAACCATCCGAGTTCAACAGAGAACAGATAGATCAACAAAATCCCGATCAGAAACGTCGGCAAGGACACCCCGATCAATGAGGCGGACATGATAAAATTCGCAACAAACCCGTCGCGGCGGATCGCGGTGAACACACCCAGTGCAATCCCTACGACGATGGCGAAAATGGCGGAAAGTGCGGCCAACTCCAGCGTTGCGGGGGCGCGTTCCATGATAATTTCGGATACTTCGCGGCCTTGCCGGTAGCTGACGCCGAAATTGCCCTGCACGGCTTCGCCCAAGAATTTCACGTATTGCACGGGGATCGGTCGATCCAGACCAAGCTGCGCGCGCAGACGTTCGATGTCTTCCATCGTGCGTTCTTGACCCAGCATGTTGTCAATGGGATCGCCCACAAAGGTGAACATTGAAAACGCAATTGCCCCGGTGATGATCAACACCAAAAGGGACTGGAATATGCGTTTAAGGATAAACGGCAGCATCGCGAAGGCCTTGCTTTGCCAGCGCAGCCCGACGGGCCGCTGGACAAGTTTGGAAAGGATTGGAAACTGGACGGGGGCAGCCTGCCCCACCTGTCCAGTCGAAAAGGCGCGCCCACATCAAACGGGCGCGCCGTCATGCGAAGTTACTGCATAGTGAAGTATTTGACGCGTGGCTGATCCTCTGGATCGACCTCGATGCCAACGTTTTCAGCCATACCCCAGTTCAGCACCTGGTGGTGGATCGGGATGTAAAGCTGCTCGTCTTGGATCACACGCCAGATGCTGGCGATGTCCGCGTTACGCGCGTCAAGATCGGTGTTGGATGCAAGCGACTTGATGGTTTCGTCCAGCTCATCGTTGTCGTAGCCAGTGCCGTTCCATGTCCCGATGTCGTCTTCACGACCGTGCACGAGGAAGTTGAAGATGTATTCAGAATCGTAAGTTGGAACACCCCAACCCAGCATGTAGAAATCCGTCGCACCATCGGTGATTTTCGGGAAGTGCTGCGCCTTCGGAATGGCATCAAGGTTCACGGTGACACCGATCTGCCCCAACATGCCAACAGCCGCCTGACAAATAGCTTCATCGTTGATGTAACGGTCATTCGGGCAATCCAAACGGATAGAGAACCCATCTTCGTAGCCAGCTTCAGCCATCAGCGCCTTGGCGCCTTCAACGTCAGTGACGCTTTCGCCGTCCATTTCAGCAGTCCAGCCGTTTACGAATGGCGGGGCAATCATGCCTGCTGGTTCGGACTGACCACGCATAACGACCTGTTGAATCGCATCGCGGTTGATCGCCATGGACATCGCTTTACGAACGCGAACGTCAGCCAACGGGTTTGCACCATCAACGTCATCAGCTTCGATATCGTCAGCACCTTGGTTCATACCAAAGAAGATCACGCGGTTCTGTGGGGCTTGCTTCACAACAAGACCTTCAGCATCGCCTACGCGCGCCAAATCCTGAACCGGCATATCCTGCAAGAAGTCGATTTCACCAGACAACAACGCAGCTACGCGGGTCGCGGCGTTCTGAATTGGTGTGTAGACAATTTCGCTGACTTCCAGCGGGAATTCGTCGCGACCCCAGTAGGCTTCGTTGCGGGCCATAACGGTTTTCACGTCTGGCTCACGGCTGACAAGCGTATACGCACCAGTGCCGTTGACGTTTGTCGTAGCAAAAGTGATCTCGCCGCCTTCAAAGTCTTGCACGTTGACGGTGTCGTTCGCCTCTGTCCAATCCTTGTCCATCATGAACAGGTTGGTCAGGTTGGATGGCAGAATCGGGTTTGGGCCGTCTGTTTCGATCTCAACCACGTAATCGCTGACAGCGCGAACAGCAGTGATCGAACCAATCAGTTCTTTCATGTCAGAGTTTGGCTGCTTTGCACGCTCAAAGCTGAAGACCACGTCTTCTGCTGTGAAATCAGCGCCATCGTGGAATTTCACACCTTCGCGCAAATTGAAAACCCACACATTCGGGTTGTCAGCACTTGGCGCCCAGTCAGTCGCAAGTGTTGGGACAAAGTTCCCGGCAGTATCGCGAATGATCAGCGGCTCATACATCTGGTGACGCATGGTGTGGCTGGGGCCTTCGTTTTGAGAATGCGGATCAAGCGTCAGCGCGTCGCCCGCACGGGCCCAGCGAAGTGTTTCAGCATTGACCACAGCGGCGGACGACATCAGTGCCGCAACCGTCAAAAGGGCAGTTGTTTTTTTCATAGTAACCTCTCCGTTCGTGTTGGTTTTTAAGCAGACAGTTTTGTTGGTTTGGGAACCGGCTGCAAATCCGGTCGTATGACGCGTCTTTTTCGGAATCGCGCGTCTTAATGGGGTAAATCTTTGATTTATATTATTATTTCAGCCCCTAAGTATCGATACCCAATTGGGCGTGGGGTGACGGTAGAAATAAAACTTAGGATTTACAATAATTATTTTTGTGGCGTTAGGAACGACCGATCCGCAGATCGCTATCTACCTGTGCAAAGCCTGCCAGAGCTTCGGCAGTGTGGCAAGCATGATCAGTTGCAAAAGACCCTTTAAACTCGCCTCGCCTTTAACTTGGCACCACGACGTCATGACCGGCGACTTGTTTCATTGCCAGACCGGTTTCGAATAGATCGCTCAACATCGGGCCAGTCATGGTCAGGATGCGCGGGCCAGTGACGACCAATCGTCCGTCTTTCAAGGCGACGATTCGGTCCGCATAGCGTGCTGCGACCCCAAGGTCGTGCAGCACAATGATGACGCTACGTTGGGTTTGGCCGGGTCTGGTCAGCGCATGCAGCCGATCCATGATGTCGCGTACATGACGCGGATCAAGCGCAGATAACGGTTCATCCAACAGCAACCACGGCGTTTCTTGGGCCCATGCCATTGCAAAAAACGCCCGTTGGCGTTGACCGCCAGACAGGGAATCCAATCGACGGTCTGCCAAAGCACCCAAATCAAATGCCGCGATCGCGTCGGCTATCTTGCGGTGATCTTCTTCTTTGGGGCGTCCTTGGTGATGGGGCCAACGTCCGAAGCTCACTAGTTCACGCACGCTAAGCCGTGCGGTGACCTGTTCGTTCTGCGCAAGCAACGCCACGCGGCTGGCCCGTTCGGCTGGCCGGGCGTTGATCATGTCGCTCCCTTCCACCGTAACCTGCCCCTGCGTTTTCTTGATCAGTCCAGCCATCGCGGTCAGCAGGGTCGATTTCCCCGCACCATTGGGACCGATGAGGGCAGTAATCCCACCCTGCCCGAACTTCAGCGACACATCCTTCAAGATGTCCGTTCCGTTCTTTGTGACCGTTAAGTTTTCGACGTGGATCATGGTTGAGACCTGCGCAAAACGAGGAAAAGGAAAAGACCGCCGCCCACAAATTCAACCACAACAGTCAGTGTGGATTGCAACCCGAGCAGGCGCTCAAAGACGAATTGTCCGCTGACGAGGATGGTCGCCCCGATCAGCGCTGCGGCGGGCAAAAGGTGCGCGTGACGCCATGACGGAAGGACCGCATGGGCCAGACTGGACGCAAGCAGGCCCAAGAATGTAATCGGCCCGACAAGCGCGGTTGAAGTGGCCACCAACAACGCCACAAGGCCTAATGCCATGAACACGACGCGGTCATAATCAACGCCCAGCGGCAGCGCCACGTTTCGCCCAAGCGCGACCACATCTAGATAGCGTGCGATCTTTAGCGCGCCGAAAAGGCTTGCTCCAAGAATCACAACAGCAACCGCCAATTGGGTTTCGTCAACCACCCCAAAAGTGGCAAAGGTGGCCTGCTGAACGATTGAGAATTTGGATGGATCCAACATGCGTTGCGCCAATCCCGCCAAACCCCGAAGCAACACGCCAAGAATGACGCCCGTTAACACGAGACGCAAAATGTCTTCTGCGCCATTGCGCAAAAGAACGCTGAACAGCGCAACGGCCGCGATCACAAGGATAGCCGTTTCCATGCCGAACTGCGCCAAAGACGGCAGGGCAGCAAAGCCGACCCCGCCCAATGTCAGGACCAATGCCGTTTGAATGAATACAAACAGGGCGTCAAAGCCGACAATCCCGGGGGTGAGCATGCGATTGGCCGCGATGGTTTGAAACAATACCGTGGCCGTGCCAATCGCGGCACCAACCACGCAGAGTGCAGCCACTTTAGTAAATCGCAACGACAGGATGAACCCCATCGGCGAACGCAAATTCCAGAATAGAAACAGACCGCAAGCCGCAATCAGCAGGCCGATCAGGAAGAACAGACGACGCTTAACCATGTGATTGCCTCGGGGCCGCGTGCAACAGCCACAGGAAAATACCCGCACCGATCACAGCGAAAACCGTTCCAGCGGGAATCTCATAGGGGAAGCGAATCACGCGACCAATGATGTCACAACCCAGCACCATGCAACCGCCCAACCATGCCACAAGCGGCAAGTTCCGGCGCAGATTATCGCCCCGCCAGCGCGACACGATATTGGGCACAACCAGTCCGACAAACGGGATAGACCCGACACTGACCACGACGACGGCCACGATGATCGACACAAGGATCAGCCCCGCCAATAAGGTTTGGCGGTAATCCAACCCAAGGCTGCGCGCCGCGTCTTCACCAAGGCCGAGCATGGTAATGCGATCCGCCGCGAACCAGACCAGCGCGGCCATTGCTGCGACAACCCAAAGCAGTTCGTACCTGCCCTGCAGCACGCCCGAAAACTCGCCGCTTTGCCAAACACCGATGTACTGCACAAGGTCTGTCGTCCAGGCCAACCACAACACGGCAGCACCGATAATGCCGCCGTAGATCAGTCCGACCAATGGCAACAACACGGGATCACGGCGTGGCACATGGCGGGCCAGCCAAAGAAATCCTAGCGTTCCGATTAAACCAGTTGCGGCTGCGACCGACATTTTCATCAACAGCGCGGCACCGGGTGCGATCAGCGTTACGATAAGAAGGCCAAGCATTGCGGATTCCGGTGTGCCAACCAAACTGGGCTCTACCATCCTGTTCTGCACCGACATCTGTACCACCACACCCGCCAGCGCCAATCCGGCCCCCGCCAGAAGTGCGGCGAACGTGCGTGGCAAACGACTGACCAGCATCACCATTTGCCGATCAAGATCGCCTGCAAAAATATCGGCGACCCCAATTAAACAACTCGCCCCCACAAGAAGGGCGAGCGTCAGGGCCGCATAGAGCCTGTATTGCACGGGCCTGCCTTAGCTTGGGTCAGCGGAAAACGCGGCAACAACCTCGTCAATCGTGCCCGTCATGGACTGGTATCCACCACCCACGAGGTACAGACGCGCAGAATCGAGGTACACAATCTGATCATTCTGACCTGCCGTCGTGCCTGCGACCAACGGGTTATCCAGCGTCACAGCTGCCGCTTCCCCCTCTTGGCCAATGGCCGCGCCACGATCGACAACGAAAATCCAATCAGGGTTTACTTCCGCAATGAATTCAAAAGAAATCGCTTCGCCATGGGTTTCGGCGTTCAGCTCGGGGAACGCTTCCGGCAATCCCAATGCAGTATGTAGCCAGCCAAATCGGGAATCGTCACCATAAGCGGACACCTTCCCGCCGTTGGTCAGGACAATCAATGCGTTGCCTTGCCCATCCGTCACGCTGCGCGCGTTCTCAATGGCGACATCAAGATCGGCCAGCAGCGCGGTCGCCGTGTCTTGCTGCGCGAACATCGTGCCGTAGGCCGTGACACGCGCCTGCGCATCCTCCAGCAGATTGTCGCCAGAGATGGTCATGTCGATGGTTGGTGCAATAGCGGACAATGGTTCAACCTGCGACTGCGACCGCCCACCAGCGATGATAAAGTCCGGAGCCATGACAGCCAAGGCTTCGAAATCAGGTTCAAACAGCGTGCCCACCGTCGGCGTACCGTCGAACACGTCCTTAAGGTAGGCCGGCGGCGCGATGACCGGAACGGCAGCAACAGGAACGCCAAGTGCTGTCAGCGTGTCCAATGCAGCAAGGTCAAATGTCACTACGGATTCGGGCGCCACCGGAACTGTCACCGCCCCAACTGCGGTTTCAATCTCGGTAGTTTGGGCCAGAGCCAGCACAGGCATAGCGGCGAAACCCGCCGCGACGATCATCGTTTTCATGGTGAACCTTTCAGGTAAGAGAACGTCGGGCGGCGGCTAGACATTATTGAGTGAATCAGTCAGGTATAATTTCCGACACAAATACTCAGGATAAAATCACATGCAAGTCGAAATGTCAGACCGCGGACAATTCCCGACCACACACGCAAGCCGATACCTTCAGCAATTGTGCAAACACTTCGCCCACAAAATTGAAGTACAGTTCGATGAAACGTCCGGCACTGCACAGTTCCCGTTTGGTTCAGCAACGCTGACAGCAACACCCGTGCGGCTCGATGTCGTTTTGACAGCAGCTAACGAAGAAGGTCTTGAACGATCACGCAGGGCAATCGACAGCCATCTAGAAACATTCGCTTTTCGCGAAGGGTATACCAAAATGAACTGGGTCTCATTGTTGGACTAGCCGGGGTTCGCCGCCTAGGCGTAACCGCTCTTCTCTTTTTCACC
Source organism: Yoonia sp. D2-7 (assembly GCF_055809435.1). Classification (NCBI taxonomy): domain Bacteria; kingdom Pseudomonadati; phylum Pseudomonadota; class Alphaproteobacteria; order Rhodobacterales; family Paracoccaceae; genus Yoonia; species Yoonia sp. D2-7. The sequence goes on from NZ_CM147912.1 coordinate 2,327,487, forward strand.
AGCCCTACGCCTTGCGACCCTGAAACAACAACGACAACACCCCAAGCAACGCGGACACCATTATCAGCAGCAACGACACCGCGTTCAGCACCGGCGTTGATCCCTGTTTCAGCTTATCGAACATCGCGATGGTCAGCGGTGAATCCGATCCCACCAGCATCAATGTCGTGTTGAAATTCTCGAAACTCATCAACACTGACACAACGGCTGAGGCCACAATCGCAGGCAATAAAAATGGAAGCGTGATCTGCCGGATAGCGCCCCATTTGCTGGCACCAAGGTTCAACGCAGCTTCTTCCAAACTGGGGTCGAATTTCTGCAGACGAGCCGAGATTACGAGCGTCGCAAAGGTTGTGATGAACGAAAATTGACCAAGGATCACGAGGATCAGACCCGGACGCAATCCGTCGAACCACAGCCCTGTCGCGTCTTCCAACGCATTCGCGATGGAACTGGAAAAGACGAGGATGGAAATGCCAAGGATCACACCCGGAATGATCAGCGGCAGGAGCATGAGCACATACAGAAACGCTTTGCCGCGGAAATCATGGCGCACAAACAGGAATGCGTTGCAGGTGCCCACGAACACCGCGAGGCCCGACACCCACATCGCGACAAAAGCCGATGTGCCGATCGAACGCACAATCGCCCGTTCATTGAACACGCCGATAAACGGCGCCTCGGTCCCGAAGAACCAAGCAAGGGTAAAGCCCTCCCACGGCAACGACGGAAACACGCTGTTGTTGAATGCAAAGACGCAGACCACCGTCAACGGCAGCGCCAGATAGATAAAGAACGCGGTGACATAGGCGCGGTAGCACCATTTCGCGAAAGCGGGTTGGGGGACTGTCGGGATCATGCGCGCCCCATCGTATCAGTCAGCGATTGGCGCGACAGTTTCAGCCCAGCGAACACAACCAGCGATGACAGACCCAGCAACAAGAACCCGAAGGCCGACCCCAATTCCCAGTTAAACCGCGTGATAAATTGCGTGTAGATCATGCCGGTGAACCATAGACTGTCTTTGCCGCCCAACAGGATCGGGGTCAGGTAATTGCCAAGCGAGAGCATAAACACCACGATACAGCCCGACACGATTCCGGGCATCGCGTGCGGGATCACAATCTCGCGCATGATCGACGTACTTGTTCCGCCCAGATCGTACCCCGCCTCAATCAGGCTATCGTCAAGGCTATCAAGCGTGGTGACAAGCGGCACCACCATGAACAGGATCGACGTATAGACCAGCCCCACCATGATTGCGGCGTCATTATACAACATCTCGACCGGTCCATCGACGATGCCCAACGATTGTAGCAGGTTCGAAAACACACCCGTTTCGCGCAACAGGATCATCCAGCCAAATGTGCGGACAAGCTCGGAAACCCAGAACGGGATCATACACATCAAGAACAACGTGGTTTTAGTGCGGCCACGGGACAGCTTTGCGATGTAATAAGCAATCGGGAAACCAAGGATCAGCGTCAGTAACGTCGCAAGGATCGACATAATCGCCGTCCGCGCAAAGGTGCGCCAATAAAGTGGTTCGTTAAAGAACGCAGCATAATTGGCAAAACCGGTTTCATATTCGCGTGGTCCGACTTTTTCGCTGATCGAGACGATGAACAGCCCCACATGCGGCAGGATAATCAGCACGACCAACCACAGCAGGATCGGCGCAAGCAGCAGGTAAAACCCGAGGCGGGATGTGTCAGATGTCATCGTCTACGTCCCTGTCACAGCATAGCAGCGGGCCTGGCGCGGATCCCATTTGGTGAACACGCTATCCCCGCGTTGCAGGCGCGCGAAATCGCCGGTTTGCGGAAGTGCGACCTTGAGCATACCGCCTGCCCCGTCCTTGACGGTGACACTGGAATTCGCACCGTTGAACAACACCGATTCCACCGTACCCTGCGAAACGTTCACCCCGTCACTTTGTGTCGTCAATTCAATCACTTCAGGGCGTAGAAACACCTGTACACCCTGCCCCACGGTCAATCCGCTTGCGGGCGCATCGATCTTCATGTCGGTCCCGTATTGCGACACGATGTGCAGCAGCGATCCATCCACGCCTGTAACCTTCGCGTCGATCTTGTTGGCCTCGCCGACAAAGCCCGCGACAAACGCCGTGTCGGGCGCGTGATAGACGTCGTGCGGCGTGCCGATCTGTTCGAATTTGCCGTTGTTCATCACGGCGATATTGTCGCTCATCACCAACGCTTCGGATTGGTCGTGAGTGATGTAGACAAAGGTGGTGTTGAACGCGGCTTGCAGCGATTTCAACTCAACCTTCATATGCTCGCGCAGTTTGAGATCAAGCGCACCAAGCGGTTCGTCCAGCAGCAGAACATCGGGTTCCAGCACCATGCAGCGCGCAATCGCGACCCGTTGTTTCTGACCACCCGAAATCTGGTCGATCCGCCGCTCAGCCACGCCGGGCAGACCGACACGGGCAAGCACCTCTTCGACGCGGGTCTTGATCTCGGATTTACCGACACCGCGTTGTCGCAGACCAAAGCCCACGTTGTCGCCGATATTCATCGTTGGAAAGAGCGCCAGATGCTGAAACACCATCGACACGGGCCGTTTGTTGGGTGGCACGCCGATCATCGATTTGCCCTTGATACGTAGATCACCACTCGTGGGCGATTGAAAACCCGCGATCATCCGCAGCAAGGTCGTCTTGCCACACCCAGACGGGCCAAGGATGGAAAAGAATGATCCTTGCGGCACGTCAAAGCTGACGTGATCCACAGCGCGGAACGCATCGAAATCTTTGGTCAGGTCACGGCAAACAAGATCGGGATGGGGATCGGACAAAGGGCACCCTCGCAGTGTAAAAAGAGGGCGCAGCGATGCGCCCTCTGTGTTTAGTTTCAAACGCTTAGTTCGCGGCGTTAATCCGGTCGAGCGTCGCACCTTCCAGTGTTTCCAGACCCGCAGGTACAGGCGGATACCACTTGATGTTGTCGATTGCGGCCTGATCAAAGCTGCCTTGATAGCGTGCCTTCAGATCAGCGCTGACGTTTGCATCACCATCAACCGCGGCGGTAAAGTTACCGGCCGTGTTCGTGATCATCGCAGCGATTTCGGGCTGCATCACAAAGTTGATCCAGTCGTAAGCCGCATCATCCGCACGACCCCGCGCAGGCAGAACAAACGTGTCGATCCAACCCAATGCACCGGCTTCTGGGGCCACGAATGTAATATCGGGATTGTCCGCGTTCAGCTGCCAACCGCCTGTGTCCCACGCCATCGACGCGACAACTTCGCCAGAGCGCAGCAGGTTCTTGATCTCGTCGCCGCCATCCCAGTAGGTTTTGACGTTGGCCTTGCATTCGGTCAGTTTCGCTTCGACCTGATCCAGAATGCCCTGATAGGCGTCGGTGTCGCCGTAGGCGGCAAACGGATCAAGCCCCATCGAATAAGCAAAGCCGATCAATGTCGGACGCTTCAGGCGGTAGGATACTTTACCAGCAACCGACGCATCACACAGGTCCGCATAATCGGTCACTTCGCCCGCCATCGCCGTGTTCACGACAAGGCCGCTGGTGCCCCAAACATGTGGCAGGCCGTAGACTTCACCGTCGAATGTGGTGTTCGATGCAGTGGCGGAAAGCATCGACGGAATGAACTGATCAGCCGTAACTTTGGACATATCAATCGGCTTGTAGATTCCGAATTCTTCCTGTGCGCTGGTGATCCGGTCTTGGCTTGGTTGCGCCAAATCAAAACCGCCTCCGTTTGTGGCCCGCAGCTTCGCGATCATTTCTTCATTGTTGGATGTTGTAACCTCAACCGTGTGACCGGTTTCGGCCTCGAACATGGCGATCACTTCTTCGGGGGCGTAGCCGCCCCATGTGAGCAACCGCAGCGTATCGGCCTGTGCGCCTTGTGCGGCCAGCGCCGTGACGACAGCGATGGTGGAAACGAATGAAACTTTCATGGTTCTTCTCCCTGTTAATATGGTGTCGCGTTGTCTTTATGTTTGATTTGTAACGGTTTTTTGTCGTGATGCCTGAAATCTATAGACAGGCCTGCAAAAGGGCCCGTGTGTTTTCCTCGGTCATCTCGACGGGGTTGCCCCCGGTGCTCGGGTCGCTAAGTGCGCCTGCAACAATCCGGTCGATATCGGGATCGGTGACACCAAGTGCGGTCAGTGACTTGGGGATCCCAAGCGATGCGTTCAATTCGTCCACGTAGCCGCAGAACCCGTCAAACCCGCCGGCAATCCCGAGATAATCGGCGGCCTGCGTCATCACGCCCGTGATTGCGGGACGGTTAAATTGCAGGACGGCTGGCATGCAGACCGCATTCGTCGTGCCGTGGTGTGTGTGATACATCGCGCCAATCGGATGCGACAGCGCATGGATCGCACCAAGCCCCTTTTGAAACGCCGTGGCCCCCATCGCGGCGGCAGACATCATATGCGCCCGCGCTTCGATATCACTACCGTCGGCATAAGCGCGCGGCAAGTAGTCTTTGACAAGACGCATCCCCTCTAACGCCATACCCTGCGACATCGGATGGTAATGCGGCGAACAGAACGCCTCCACGCAATGGGCAAAGGCGTCAAGCCCCGTGCCCGCCGTGATAAACTGCGGCATCCCCACCGTGAGTTCGGGATCGCAGATCACGACCGTTGGCAGGAACTTAGGGTGGAAGATGATCTTTTTCTCTTGGGTTTCCGAATTCGTAATGACCGACGCGCGGCCCACCTCGGACCCTGTACCAGCTGTCGTCGGCACCGCCACAATCGGCGCAATCGCGTCCGCATCCGCGCGGGTCCACCAATCGCCGATATCCTCAAAGTCCCACAGAGGCCGCGTTTGCCCCGCCAGAAACGCCACGAGTTTCCCCAGATCAAGCCCCGAGCCGCCGCCAAAGGCCACAACCCCGTCGTGCCCGCCGTCGTTATAGGCTTTCACACCTGCGGCCGCATTCTCCTCGTTCGGGTTCGGGTCCACATCCGCGAAGATCTCGCGACCCAGCCCCGCCTCCTCTAGCAGATCAAGCGTGCGCGTGGTGATCTCCATATCGGCAAGCCCGCGATCCGTAATCAACAGCGGCTTGGTGATACCCGCCGCATGGCAAGCATCGGCGATTTCCGAAATGCGCCCAGCGCCGAAACGAATGGCGGTCGGATAGGACCAGTTAGCAGTCAACGTCATGTCTCAGGCTTTCTTTAGATGGTAGGATTTTGGCCGTGTCAGATTGTGGTAGCCAATGATCGACAGGCCACCACCGCGCCCTGTGTCTTTGCACCCAGTCCAGCACAGACCCGGATCAAGATAATCGGCACGGTTCATAAACACCGTACCCGTCTCAATCTGATCTGCAATCGTTTCCGCGCGGGAGGCATCGTTTGTCCAGATAGATGCCGTGAGACCAAAGTTGCTGTCGTTCATCAGGCGGATCGCCTCTGCGTCGTCTTTAACGGGCATGATGCCGACCACGGGACCAAAGCTTTCGTCGCGCATCACGCGCATATCATGGGTCACGTTGGTCAGGATTTGCGGGGTGAGATATGCGCCGCCATCGTCCTCGGCAAACTGCGCGATGTGGGCTGTAGCCCCGTCCGCGATCGCCTCGGCGGACTGCGCGCGGACCTCATCGGCAAAGCGTTTGTGCGCCATTGGCCCAAGCGTCGTTTCAGGGTCGAGAGGATTGCCCAGCTTATAGCCATTCACAATCGCCACAGCCTTTTCGACGAACCTGTCGAAATGCTGCTCTGCAACATAAATCCGTTCGATCCCGCAGCAGCATTGGCCCGCATTGAACATCGCCCCGTCGATCAGCGTATCCACCGCCGCATCAATATCCGCGTCGTCACACACATATCCGGGGTCTTTACCGCCCAGCTCTAGCCCGATGCCCGTGAACGTGCCCGCCGCCGCCTGTTCCATTGCTTGCCCGCCACCCACAGAGCCTGTGAAATTGACAAAGCCGAAGGATTTGGCAGCGATCAGGTCGGACGTGGTTTCGTGGTCGAGAAACACGTTCTGAAACACGTCCTCCGGAATGCCCGCCGCGTGAAACGCCTGCGCCATACGTTCGCCAACCAGCGGCGTCTGGCTTGCGTGTTTCAGCATCACCGCGTTGCCTGCGATCAGTGCAGGTGCGACGGTGTTGATCGCCGTCATGTAGGGGTAATTCCACGGGGCCACGACAAGCACGACACCGTGCGGCACACGTTTGATCACGCGCCGGAACGCGGCGCTGTCTTCGATTTCAATATCAGCGAGCGCCTCTTGTGCGATCTCGGCCATGTAGCTCGCGCGTTCGTTAAACCCGCCAAATTCGCCGCCGTAGCGCACAGGCCGGCCCATTTGATGCGCAAGTTCAGGCACGATTTCTTCGTTCATCGCACCCACATTCGCAACACCGGCTTGCACAAGGGCAATCCGTTCCTCCAGAGGCCGCGCCGCCCAATCGGATTGCGCGGCTTTGGCGCGTGCGACTGCAGCAAAAGCCTCATCAGCCGAAAGGGTCGGCCGTTCCGCATAGACGGAGCCATCAATCGGGGAAATACAACGGATCATCTTAAGCCCTTTCAAAGCCGCGTGCGATTTCCCAATCGGTCACAACGCGGTCAAATTCTTCTTGTTCCCATTCCGCGCAGCGCGTGTAGTGATCCACCACATCATCACCCATCGCAGCGCGTAGCATTTCCGACCCGCGCAAGGTTTCCGTCGCGGCCCGTAGGGTTTGCGGAATATCCTGCGCCTTGGCGTCTTCATAAACATCGCCGCGCGTGGGTGCCGAAAGCTCCATCTTGTCCTCGATGCCCTTGATACCAGCGGCCAGCATCGCGGCTTGTGCCAGATATGGGTTCAAATCCGACCCACCGATCCGGCATTCTGCCCTGATCCCTTTGGTGCCGTCACCACACAGGCGGAACCCAGCGGTGCGGTTATCCACCGACCAAACGGTTTTCGTGGGCGCAAAGGTGCCCTTAGCAAAGCGTTTGTAGCTGTTGACATAAGGGGCCAGAAAGAACGTGTAGTCAGGGGCATAGGCGATCAGACCCGCCATGTAATGCTGCATCACCTGCGACATACCAAGATCGGCATCCGGATCGTAGAATACCGGTGCCCCGTCTTTCCAAAGCGATTGATGAACGTGCGACGATGATCCCACCTTGGTGTGATCCCATTTCGGCAGGAACGTCGCCGCGTGGCCCTGTTGCCATGCGATTTCCTTGATCCCGTTCTTCGCAATCGTGTGGTGATCGGCGCAATCAAGCGCGTGGGCGTAGCGGATGTTCAGCTCTTCCTGACCGGTCTCCGCCTCGCCTTTGGAATTCTCAATTGGCAGGCCCGCCGCATACAGATGGTTACGGATCGGGCGCATCACGCTTTCTTCTTTGGTGGTCTGAAGGATGTGGTAATCTTCGTTATAGCCACTGATCGGTGTCAGATCGCGAAAGCCGCCCTTGCGGATGTCGTCGAACGATTTCTCGAACAGGAAAAATTCCAACTCGGTCGCCATCATCGCGTCAAAGCCCAGCTCTTTCAGGCGGGCGATTTGAGTCTTGAGGATCTGGCGCGGTGCATGGGGCACCGGTGCGTGTGTATGGTGATCAAGGATATCGCAAAGCACCATCGCGGTGCCTTCCAGCCATGGCACGCTGCGCAACGTGGTCAGGTCCGGGGCCATTACGTAATCGCCGTACCCTTTTTCCCAACTGCTTGCGGCATAGCCATCGGGTGTGGCCATCTCAAGGTCGGTTGCCAGCAAATAATTGCAGCAATGGGTTTCCTTGAACGATGTCTCAACGAAATTAACCGCATGGAACCGTTTGCCAAGCAGCCTGCCCTGCATGTCAGGAAAACAGACAAGGACCGTATCAATTGCACCGTCCTTGACCGCAGCCTTAAGCGCCTCAAACGTAAGATTTCCAGCCATGATATGTGTCCTTGTCGATGTGGAAACCACCCCGCAGATCATGCGGGGTGATCAGTTGACGATGCGGTGGCTTACTCGAAATTGTAAGGGGCACCGGCCTGATTGATGACGCTGTTATATTCTTTGAAGATGTTGACGATCTTCTGGTGAACTTCACCTTCTTCCGCCACTTCTTCCCAGAATTCTTTCGCTGCGTTCTCGACTTCGGCCCATTCGCCCGCAGGGACTGACCGCAGTTGCAGCTTGTCGCCATTGGCCCGCAACGCGGCTTCGCCACCCCAGTACCACTGGTTGCGGTAGGTGTGCCCGGCTTCGGTCGCAGCCATGACGATAGCCTTAAGGTGGTCAGGCAGGTCCGCCCAGCGTTCTTCGTTCACGAACCACGACCCGATCCATGCGCCTGAAATATTGTTCGTCAGGAAATAGTCGGTCACGTCGGCCCACCCGACGGTGTAATCCTCGGTGATGCCCGACCACGCCATGCCGTCCAGTTCGCCGGTTTGCACGGCAACCTCTGCATCCTCGTATGGGATATTTACAGGCACCACACCGAATTTTGACAGGAACCGGCCCGCCGTCGGGAAGGTGTAAAGTTTCAACCCTTCAAGATCGGCAACGCTGGTGATTTCTTTGGTGGTGTTAAAGTTACAAGGGTCTTGGCCCGCCGCTGACAGCCACTTGACGCCAACCTTGGCGTATTCTTCTTCCCAGATTTCCTTAAGACCGTATTGGTTAAACAATACCGGCACATCGAGGATATGTTTCGTCGCAAACGGGAAATACCCACCAAACTGCTGCAGCGGTGTAGGTGAGGCCATAGAGTCATCGTCAGAATGCACGCCATCAATCGTGCCGCGCTGCAACGCTTGGAACAACTCACCCGTTGGCACGATCTGATCAGCATAGAACAGTTCGACTTCCAGCTCACCGTTTGCCGCAGTGTTGATGTAATCAATCACCGGCTTGGTCACATGTTCACCTAGCGCGGACCCCGCATAGGTCTGGAACCGCCATTTGATCGCTTCTTGTGCGCGGGCAATCGATGGTGCCGCCAACGTTGCGGCACCGGCGAGGCCCGCATTGCGAATAAAATTACGTCTTGTCGTCATAATAGTCTCCTTGTTGGGTTAGGCTCCATTGGTGGAGTTCTTGATCTTAATTTCCGTAAACATAATTGGGCAGCCACAGGGCCAGTTGCGGGAACACCATCACGAGTATCAGCGCACCGACCATCACCATCACGAAGGGCCCGATGGACCGGTAAATATCTTGAATGCTGATCTCTGGCGGGGCCATCGCCCGCATTAGGAACAGGTTGTAGCCAAACGGCGGCGTCATATAGGCGATCTGACAGGTGATCGTGTACAAAATGCCGTACCAGATCAGATCAAAGCCGAGCTCGCCCACGAGCGGCACGTAAAGCGGGGCGACGATAACCAGCATCGCTGTGTCATCAAGGAACGTGCCCATCACGATGAACGACAACTGCATCAGAATCAGGATCACCCAAGGGTTCAGGCCAAGACGTTCTGTGAACAGGCTCTCGATCGCCTTGACCGCACCCAGACCGTCAAACACAGCACCGAAAGCCAACGCCGCAAGGATGATCCACATAAACATGCAGGTGATGCCCAGCGTATTGCGGACCGAATTTTCGAACACCTCGCGGGTCATACGCCCTTTGAACACCGCCGCGAGAAACGCGGTGATCGCGCCAATCGCAGAGCTTTCCACAAGCGATGTCCACCCGTTCACGAAGGGGACCATCATCACCGCAAAGATGACCAACGGCAGCAATCCGGCCAGCAACAGGCGGTATTTCTCGGCCTGCGGAATGTCGCGCTCTGCGGCAGGCAATGCGGGCCCGAGATCAGGGTTCTTCCAACAACGTACCACGATATAGATGATGAAAAGTGCCGCCATCATCAGACCTGGCACCACACCAGCCAACCACAACTGCCCCACAGGTTGCCGCGCAATCATCGCGTATAACACCAGCACAACAGACGGTGGCACGAGAATACCCAACGACGATCCCGCCTGAATGACACCCGTCACCATGCGTTTGTCGTAACCGCGTTTCAGCAGTTCAGGCAGCGCAATCGTCGCCCCAATCGCCATCCCCGCAACGCTAAGCCCGTTCATCGCGGAAATCAGCACCATCAGGCCAATCGTCCCGATCGCAAGCCCACCACGCAGTCCGCCCATCCAGACATGGAACATCTTATAAAGATCATCGGCAATCTTGGATTCGCTCAACACGTAGCCCATGAAAATGAACATCGGCAGCGTCAGTAGCGGATACCACTTCATCAGTTTCATCGCGGCAGCAAACCCGATGTCGTACCCGCCTTTATCACCCCAGAGCAGCAACGCCGCGACCACAGCGACAAACCCAATAGCGCCAAACACTCGCTGACCGGTAAGCAACATCAGCATCATCGTCGAGAACATAAGGGTCGCGATCATCTCGTAAGGCATCAGATGTCAGCCCCTTTAAGACGCAGGATATCTTTGAAAAATTCGGAAATGCATTGCAGCAGCATCAGCACAAAGCCCACGATCATCACTACTTTGATCGGCCACATGTAGGGGCGCCACGACGACGACGACCGTTCCAGCGTACCGATCTCTTCGGTGCCGATCACGACGCCTGCAAGGAACGAAAACGGCGCGTCTTTCCAATAGCCCAACGAATAGGCCGTGGAACTCACCGCGCCATAGATCAGCACACACAGGTAAAAGATCAAAAACAGGACTGTGATCGCATCGAACCACGCTTTGCGTTTCACCGACCAATCGCCATACAGCAGGTCCATCCGCACGTTCGACCCAAGCTGCAAGGAATACGGCCCGCCGAGGATGTAATACCCCACCATCACAAACTGGGCCAACTCAAGCGTCCAAAGTGTTGGCAGGAAGAATGTCTTGCTGATCGACGACCACAGCAAAATCCCCATGAGAACAAAAATCCCGAACATCGCAACGCGGCCGATCCGGTAGTTCACAGCATCCACGCCGCGAATATATCCGCGCATCACCCCTTGCATGCGGCGGCCTCCACAGCGTCGATGGCATTACTAACCCAGCGCGTCAGCGTTGCAGCCATCGCAGTTTGAGATTTCGCATCTGCAATCAGATCGTTGCGCACCTCGATCATGACATTCAGGTGGCCCTGCTTGATCGCGTGCTCTTTCAGGGTATGCGTGACCCCGTCTTCGGGACCGTAAGGCGCGTTCCGGCGCACGTCAAAGCTGTCAGCAACCTCCAGCATCGCATCCGCCAAGCGGCTGTCACTGTCATGCAGCACCCCGATTTCGACGTCCCGCGCCTGTCCGTTGTAGACCGGGGTGAAGCTGTGAATAGTCACGATAACCGGACCCGTCCGCTGCGCAATCTCATGCGCAAGCGTGTCTTTGAACGGCGTGTAAAACTGCGCCACACGGGCGTCTTTTTCCGAAGGCGACAGGCCAACATTGCCGGGCACATCAAATGCTTCGCTGCGGATTGGTATCGCGTCTGTAGCCTCCGGCGGGCGATTACAATCGTAGACAAGGCGCGACACCTTCGAAGCAACAAGCACCGCATCAAGGTCTTGCGCCATCGCCTTTGCCACAGCCATCGCACCGGGATCCCACGCGACGTGGCTTCGCTTTGCGGCAGAAACGATCCCGAGGTCGTTGAACGCTTCGGGAATAAACGGGCTGGCATGTTCGCAGACTAAAACCACGGCAGAGCTTGCCGTGCCGCGCACGACCTCAACACAACCTGAATCGTCTGTCCGTAAATTCATCGCAACCCCCAGTGATAAAGTGCTTGCCATACCCCCGCGATGTCAACACAATTGTGAAATATTTATCACACATCAGTTTGCGCTGTTATTTTTGTGAACAAAATGGGGGCAACGATGACCGAGGCTGCACAAACAATATCAGATCGCATCCACGAAATGCTTGATCAGCTCACGCGCGCAGAGCGACAGTTGGCCCTGTCCGTACTCGAAAACTATCCGGCATCTGGTCTCGGGCCGCTCACGGCGTTGGCCAAGAACGCCGACGTGTCTGTGCCCACAGTCGCACGCATGGTGCAAAAACTCGGATACAAAGGGTATCCGGAATTCCAGTCGGGCCTACGCGACGAATTAAAGGCACGCGTACAAACCCCCATCGCCAAACACGACACGTGGGCCGAGGCGGCACCATCCGAGCATATCCTGAACAGGTTCACCGACGCTGTGATCGACAATATCCGTCTGACACTTGGCCAAATTGATCCCGATGCATTCGATCACGCCTGTGAACTGCTCGCAGACAAGGATCGGCATCTTTATATCGTTGGGGGCCGCATTACCCACACGTTGGCCGAATATCTGTTTTTGCATATGCAGGTCATCAGGGCGAACCTGACGCACGTCCAATCCACTTCAAACACATGGCCGCACTATTTACTAAACGCAAAGAAGGGCGATGTATTTGTGATCTTTGACGTGCGCAGATACGAAAACAACACGCTGAAACTGGCCGAAATGGCACATGAACGTGGTGCATTGATCATCTTGATGACCGATCAATGGCTGTCGCCCGTGCACCCGCTTGCCACGGTCTGTCTGAGCAACCGGATCATCGTGCCGTCCGCATGGGACAGCGCGACAACCACGATGCTGTTGATTGAGACGATGATTTCGTCTGTGCAAACCTTAAACTGGACCGAAACAAAGGCCCGCATCGAAGGGCTTGAAGATATGTTCGACCAGACAAAACTGTTCCGGAAGTTCACCTAGCTCCGCGTCAAACACCGCGACAATCGCACAACTGTCGCGGCCAACAATTCAAACGCTGAACCTATTCAGCCGCGTCCAGATAGTCGTCCATAGGCGGGCAAGTACAGGCAAGGTTGCGATCGCCCCAGACATTGTCGACACGGTTGACCGGCGGCCAGTATTTGTCGATCCGGAACGCACCCGGCGGGAAACACCCCGCTTCGCGCGAATAAGGCCTGTCCCAGTCTGTGATCAGGTCTTCCATCGTGTGCGGCGCGTTCTTCAAAGGATTATTTTCCGGATCAGCATTGCCGTCCTCAATGTCCTTGATCTCTGCGCGGATGGCGAGCATCGCATCGCAAAAACGGTCGAGTTCGGCCTTTGTCTCGGATTCGGTGGGTTCGATCATCAAGGTGCCCGCAACAGGCCAGCTCATTGTGGGGGCGTGGAAACCACAATCGATCAACCGCTTGGCGATGTCATCCACCGTCACATGTGCGCTGTCTGCAAAAGGACGTGTGTCGATGATACACTCATGTGCGACGCGGCCTGATGGGCCCTTATATAGCACCTCGAACGCCCCCTCGAGCCGTTTGGCAATGTAGTTGGCGTTAAGGATCGCCACGCGCGTCGCTTGCGTCAGCCCGTCGCCCCCCATCATCAAACAATAGGCCCACGAAATTGGCAGCAACGACGGCGACCCGAAAGCCGCGGCAGATACTGCGCCCTCGCCCGTTGTCGGATCGCCAGGCAGATGCGGGATCAGATGGGATTTAACTCCGATGGGCCCCATGCCCGGACCACCACCGCCATGTGGAATGCAGAACGTTTTGTGCAGGTTCAGGTGGCTGACGTCACCGCCCAGATCACCGGGGCGGGACAGACCCACCATCGCGTTCATGTTGGCCCCGTCAATGTAGACCTGACCGCCGTGGTCATGCACAATTTGGCATACCTCGATCACAGTTTCCTCGAACACGCCGTGGGTTGACGGATAGGTGATCATACAGCCCGCAAGGTTATCCGCGTGCTGCTCAGCCTTTGCGCGGAAATCATCGACATCAATATCACCGTTATCGGCGGATTTGATCGGCACAACTTTCCAACCAACCATTTGGGCGGACGCAGGGTTAGTGCCATGCGCGGACATCGGGATCAGGCAAATGTTACGGTGCCCCTGCCCGTTTGCTTGGTGATAACGGGCCATAGACAATAGCCCTGCATATTCGCCCTGTGCACCCGAATTGGGCTGCATCGAAATCGCGTCATAGCCCGTCACGTCACACAGCTTCGCCGACAGATCGTCGATCATTTCCATATAACCGGCCGCCTGATCGCGTGGGACATAAGGGTGCAGCAACGAAAATTCATCCCAAGACACCGGCATCATTTCAGCGGCGGAATTAAGTTTCATCGTGCAAGACCCCAACGGGATCATCGCACGATCAAGTGCCAGATCACGATCCGCCAGCCGCCGCATATAGCGCATCATCTCGGTTTCAGCGCGGTTCATGTGGAACACCGGATGCGTCAGGTAATCAGACGTACGGATCAGCTTTTCTGGGACGTGGTAATGCGGCGTGTAATCCTTGTCCGCGCGCTCGATCCCGAAGGCGCGCCAGACGGCCTCAATCGTGGCGGGACGCGTGCGTTCATCCAACGTGATCCCCACCTGCGTTGTGCCAACAGCACGCAGGTTGATCCCTTCATCAACTGCCGATTTCATGACAGCCGCTTGCAGCGGTCCAACCTCAACGGTGATCGTGTCAAAGAACGTGGCTGGGCGTACGTCAAAACCCGCGCCCTTGATCCCCTCTGCCAGTCGCGCCGTTTTGCGGTGAATACGCTGCGCAATCGCCTTCAGCCCCTCTGGCCCATGGAACACTGCATAAAAGCCCGCCATCACGGCAAGCAACGCTTGGGCGGTACAGACATTCGACGTCGCCTTTTCGCGCCGGATATGTTGTTCGCGCGTTTGCAACGATAGCCGGTATGCGCGGTTGCCGTGACTGTCGATGGACACACCCACAAGCCGCCCGGGCATAGAGCGCGCGTAGTTCTGCTTGGTAGCCATGTAGGCCGCGTGCGGGCCGCCATAGCCCACAGGCACACCAAAACGTTGCGTGCTACCTACGGCAATATCTGCCCCCATCGCACCCGGTTCTTTCAGCAACGTCAGCGACAACGGGTCAGCCGCGATGATACCAATCGCCTTTGCGGCATGCAGTTTGGCGATTTCAGGCGTGAAATCACGGATGTGTCCGTAGGTGCCCGGATATTGGAAAATCGCGCCAAAGACGGCGTCAGCGTCCATATCGTCAGGCTTTCCGATAGTGATCTCGATACCCAGCGGCGCCGCACGGGTTTTCATTACCGAAATGTTCTGCGGATGGCAGTTTTCGTCGATGAAAAAGCCCTTCACCTTTGTTTTCGCGACACGCTGCGCCATTGTCATCGCTTCAGCGCAGGCCGTGGCTTCGTCCAGCAAGGATGCGTTCGCAATCTCCAAACCAGTCAGATCGGACACCATTGTCTGGAAATTCAAAAGCGCTTCAAGACGTCCCTGCGAAATCTCTGGCTGGTAAGGTGTGTAAGCCGTGTACCATGCCGGATTTTCAAAGATGTTGCGCTGAATAGCGGGTGGCGTCACCGTACCGTGGTACCCCTGCCCGATCAGTGATGTCAGCACCTTATTCTTAGACGCCGTGACCTTCATGTGATGCAGCAATTCGCGCTCTGACATCGGTTTCCCAAATTCAAGCGGCGCATCCTGACGGATCTTGGCTGGCAACGTGTCGTCGATCAGCGTTTCCAGATCCTTCGCCCCGAGGACATCCAGCATGTCGGCCATTTCCGAAGGCGTTGGCCCAATGTGGCGGCGGTTGGCAAAATCATATGGTAAATAGTCGGTCGGGGTGAAGGTCATGTCAGGCTCCGTAGGGTTAGGCGATCAAGGCGTTGTACGCAGCTTCATCCATGTATTCGTCCATCTGGGACGCATCAGACGGTTTGATTTTGAAAAACCAGCCCGCGCCGATTGCATCTTCGTTCGCAAGGGCGGGATTGTCCGCAAGCGCACTGTTCACTTCGATGATTTCGCCATCAATCGGTGCCATGATGTCGGAAGCGGCTTTGACGCTTTCGATCACGACAATTTCTTCGTCTTTGGTCACGGTTGTCCCGACATCAGGCAGTTCAACAAAGACGATATCGCCCAGTTGGGTCGTGGCGTGTTCGGTGATGCCAACGACAACAATATCACCTTCAGGGCGCAGCCATTCGTGTTCTTCAGTGAATTTCATGTATCTTCTCCGGTTCGTTTAACGTTTGAAATTTGCAGGTGTGAAAGGAAGTGCCGCGACCGTCAGTGGCAATCGTTTGCCGCGCAGTTCGCCATAGACCGTTGTTCCGATGTCCGCCTGTGCGACCGGCAGGTAGCCCATCGCCACAGGCCCACTGACAGTCGGACCAAAACCACCGGATGTGATCGCCCCAATCGGCGTCTCGTCCTCAATATGTGCAAACAGCGGCACGCCCTCGCGCATCGGTGCGCGTCCTTCAGGCAGCAACCCCACCCGTTTGCGATCCGCCCCGTCAGCCAGCTGGGCCAAGATGACGTCAGCGCCTGGAAACCCACCAGCGCGATCACCGCCACTGCGACGCACCTTTTGGATGGCCCAGTTCAGTGCCGCTTCAGTCGGGGTCGTGTCCGTATTTATATCGTGCCCGTAAAGGCAAAGCCCGCCTTCCAATCGTAGACTATCTCGCGCACCAAGCCCAATCGGGGCCACGTCGTCGTGCGCCAGCAGCGTTTGCGCCAATGTCGTGGCCTGTGCGGCGGGCACTGAAATCTCATAGCCGTCTTCACCGGTATAACCCGACCGCGACACCCAACAATCCGCACCTGCCAGCGACGCCGTGATCACATCCATGAAACGCATATCCGCGACCTTTGGATCAAGGGCTGCCAACACTGTTTCAGCAGCCGGCCCCTGCAATGCAAGCAAGGCACGATCCGTAACTTCGGTGACGCTGACATCGGCCAGGTTGGACTTGAGGTACGCAATATCATCCCGTTTGCAGCCTGCATTCACGACCATGAAGATATGATCACCCCTATTGGCAAGCATCAGGTCATCCATGATCCCGCCCGTGTCATTCGTAAGAAATCCGTAACGTTGACGATCCGGGGCTAGACCCAGAATGTCGACAGGTATCAACGTCTCTAAGGCCGTCGCGGCGGCGGCATAATCCGCCCCCTTGATGATCACCTGCCCCATATGACTGACGTCAAACAATCCAGCTTTGGTGCGGGTGTGCAGATGTTCTTGCATGACGCCCATCGGGTATTGAACAGGCATCGCATAACCCGCGAACGGCACCATCTTTGCGCCAAGCGTTTCGTGAAACTTATGTAGCGGGGTTTGCAATAGATCAGACATCGTAAGCCTCTTATCAATAACGGCCATCTCGATATGCTGATATCGCACGGCACCACTCTGGCACGAAAGCACTGCTTTCGCCTGTGATGCCCCCTCTGTCCGTGTGCCTGAGATTGCTATCCCTTCGGCGGGCACATTGCGTGCCACTCTCCAGAGTATTCGTCTCAACGTCGGTCCGTTTGCCTGAGAGTTTCCGGGGCGGTTGCTCCTTCGGCACCAACTTTTCTGGTTCTCCCGACGTCAAGTGCGGGCACTTTCACGTTTTCCGTGACAACAGGCAAGAGGTTATTTTGGTGATTTTGAGCCGAGGCGGTAAGTCTCGTTTTCACAAACGACAGACTGACACACCAAACACGAAATCGAATTGGGAAATGAACGGCCAACCCGCAGCGCCAAACCTTTGATGCTCAAGATTGTCCTCGTGGCTATCGCATGCCAAGCCAGATGAAAGCTTTCAGGAAATGCTATTCCGTTTTCACTATTTTCATAGACATTGGCGCTGAAGACATCACTTTCCCGACTCGGGATACCCCCAATGGCACCCCCAAACTGGGGGTATCGCATCAAACGCCGCTGGACGGCATCGGACAAACGATATCGACAAAACCTTTGTATGTAAGGCCTAACCGGATGTCATTGGATAAAACTGGATAGTGAAATGGTGCCCCCACACGGACTCGAACCGCGGACCTACTGATTACAAATCAGTTGCTCTACCAGCTGAGCTATAGGGGCACTGCGGCTGCTTTTAGAAAAGGATTCTCACCTCCGCAACCCCTCTTTTTGCGCTTTCGCAAGAAAAATGACTGCAAGCAATCCGACGCAGGTAATCATCAGTGCTGCGGGTGCGGCTTCACTGATATTTTCGAGCGATGCCTTCGCATGGACGCGGGTCGCCAAAGTGTCGTAACTAAAGGGTCTTAAAAGCAAAGTTGCCGGTAGCTCCTTCACCGCGTCCACGAAAACCAGCAGCAAAGCTGACCCGACAGAGGCCCGCATCAAGGGCAAATAAATGCGTTTCAAAACGCCGCCGGATGACTGTCCAAGCGACCGTGCAGCCATCGGAAGGCTCGGTGACACCCGACCGAACGCTGCGTCAGCTGTCCCCTGCGCGATCGCGAAGAATCGCACAACGTAAGCAATGACCAAAACGCCAGCTGTTCCTGTCACCAACAGCCCCGGATCTCGTCCCGTCAACGCCAGCACCGCGTCCGCGAAACGGTTATCCAACGCCGCAAGTGGCACCAAGATGCCCAAACCCAGCACGGCGCCCGGTGCCGCGTAGCCGATCGCCGTCACTGGCATCAGCAACCGTGGCAGTTTTCGCCGCGACAGACGGACCCCGTACACCATGAACAGACCACCCAAGACCGTCAGGATCGCGGCGAGGCCTGCGACGGTGACAGTATGCAGCAACGCCTTGCGCAATCCCGGTGCCACCCATTGTCCGGCGTCTAACGCGTGAGACGTCAAAACGGACACAGGCAACACGAACCCGACCAAGATAGGCAACAGACACACCAAGAACGCAAACGCCCCCTGCCCGCCTGAAAGCTGTGTCAATGACACTGGTCTCTGACCACGGGCCGAGGCGAAGAATTTACTACGGCGGCGGCTTAGCTTTTCAAGCGTCACAAGAAACACGATCATACCGAGCACGCAGGTCGCCAATTGCGCCGCACCGCCAAGGTTCCCGCCCTGCAGCCAAACCGTAAAAATCCCAGTCGTCAGAGTTTGCACGGCAAAATAATCCACGGTGCCGAAATCATTGACGGTTTCCATCATGACAACAGCAACGCCTGCGGCAATGGCCGGACGGGCAAGCGGAAGACCCACGCGGAAAAACCGCCCAAAAGGACCAACACCCAGGGCACGGGCAACTTCAAACCCTGCCCCCGATTGTTCGCGGAATGCGGCGCGGGCCAGCAAGTAGACATAAGGATATAGCGACGCCGATAGAACGATGACCGCAGACGATCGCGTGCGGATCGCTGGAAAGGCGTAATCCGCCGCGTTTTCCCACCCCATCATGTCACGCAACGCGGATTGAACTGGCCCCGCGTACTCCAAGAAATCGACCAAGGCGTAGGCACCAACGTAGGCCGGAACGGCTAAGGGCATCAGCAACGCCCATTGCAACCACGACCGACCTGGAAAGCGGTACATCGCCACGATCCATGCGGTGATTGTACCAACAACGGCCGTCAACGCACCGACGCTGAGCATCAAGATGACAGTATTGCGCAGATATCGCGGGAATGTCGTCGATATCAGATGCGGCCAGATGTTATCGGTCGGTGTCAAAGCAAACCAGACAACGGCTGCAATCGGCAAAACAACCAAGACGGCGATGATAAGGGCACCCATCGACCAGCGATCGATCCCACGACGATTTGCCTTCAGCGGCAATAACTGACGGATTTGCTCAGACATAAAAAGCCGATAGCTGAAAGCAGTTTAACTGTCCAGAAATTGGACTATGATAAACGGACGCAATACCAAAGGCTCGGATCACATGGAAATCGTATATCACATCGGTGCAAACTGCACGGACGAGGATCGTTTGCTTAAATCGTTGCTACGCAACGTCGATGTCCTATCCCAAGATGGGGTCAAGGTACCGGGGCCGAGCAAATACAGGCGGCTTATCCGCGAAACGATCCAAGGGTTGGACGGGGCGACGCCGGCGCCCGAAACGCGGTCTATCATGCTCGATGCGATCCTTGATGATGAACCGACAGAGCGGCTAGTTCTGTCGAATTCGAACTTTATCTGCATCTCCAATCGGGTGTTCGATAAGGGCGTGTTCTATGCTTTGGTGGAACCGAAGGTGCGCGGATTGCTTCAGCTGTTTCCGGGGGACGATATTGAATTGTGCATCGCCCTGCGCAATCCGGCGACATTCATTCCGGAAAACTTTTCGAAATCGAAGTTTGACGACCTCGGGACCTTCATGAGGGGAATGCAACCGATCGACGTCCGGTGGTCAGATGTGATCAAACGCATCCAGTACGTCGCGCCGCATTGCAGGCTATCGGTCTGGTGCAACGAAGATACGCCGCTGATCTGGGGCCGCTTGATGCGCGAAATTGCGGGCGTTCCAGATAGTGTGCCATTGATCGGAACTTACGACCTGCTGGCCACGATTATGGAAAAAGAAGGCATGCAGCGGATGAAGGGGTATTTGAAAAACAATCCGCCCCCCACGCCACAGCATGAACTCAAGATCATTCTCGCATTCTTGGACAAATATGCGCTGGATGACGCACTGGACGAAGATATCGACCTGCCGGAATTTACCCACGAACTGGTTGACCAATTGTCTTACCAATATGATGCGGACGTCGATTTCATTCGGTCCATGCAGGGCGTGAACTTCATCACGCCCTAACAAATGACGGATTACATGCCCAATGCGGCCATGTACATTTCCATGACGGCTTCTTCTTCGGCCAGATCGTTTGCGTCCCGTTTGCGGATCGCGATCAGCTTGCGGATCACCTTGGTGTCGTACCCACGGCCTTTTGCTTCGGCCATGATCTCTTTCTGGCCGTCAGCGATGTCTTTCTTTTCGGCCTCAAGGCGTTCGTAACGTTCAATGAACTGGCGCAACTCTTGGCCGGCAACGGTGCTGGCGGTATCGGAAATAACGTCGCTCATGATGGTCTCCTCTGGGCGTCACAAATAAGGCGTATCGCCCTTCCCTAGCGACCCGCGCCCGGCATCGCAACCCTTGCAAGCGCAAGCCCTGAGCGTTAGGGCTGCCCCGGTCAAACAAAGGGGAATACGATGGAATGGTTGGTATGGATCGGCGCTGCGATCTCGATGATTGGGCTGGTCGGCATCGTCTATAGCATCGTCGCCGTAAACGCGGCCCGCAAAGCGGGCTTGGACGATGACGCGCTGCGGCTCAAACTCACTAGTATCCTGCCGATCAATATCGGGTCCCTGCTGTTTTCGATCTTAGGCCTGATGATGGTCGTCATGGGCGTGTTGCTGGGGTAACGCACGATTGGACCCTCTTGCGACTAGACCTTCGCAGTCAGGCCTTCTAAAAGACGCGCATGGATATTCGTCAGATCACACCGACCTACGCTGTCAGCCCGCAAATCGCGCCTGACGATTGTGCAGCCATCGCAGACGCCGGATTTAAAGCAATCATTTGCAACCGGCCCGACATGGAAATCACACCAGATTGTCAGGCAGCAGCTATTGAGGCCGCGGCAAAGGCCGCAGGTCTTGGATTCACCGTTCTGCCACTGACCCATCAAACCATGAACGCAGAAAATGTGGCGGCACATCGCGCTGCGATTGACGCAGCTGGCGGGCCAGTTCTGGCTTATTGCGCGTCCGGCACACGGTCGTCCATTGCTTGGTCACTGGGCCAAGCGGGTGATATGGCCAGCGACGACATTATCGAAGCCACTGGTAAAGCAGGCTACGATCTACGGGGATTGCACCCGCAGCTAGAAATGATCGCGGCGCAAAAGCCCTGATTTAGTCGTCAGTCGGGGTTTCTAAACCTTCGTCTTCCCAACTCAGTTTCGCGGGCGCGACAGGGTCTGCCTCCAGATCCTCGTCATCCCAAGATAACGGTGCAACGGCGACCGCTATGCTGTCGGCTTCCGGCATATCCATCGGGGCAGCCATCGGCATATCTAGCCCCCCATCATCGTCATGCGCTGCGTTATCAATATCCATCTTGTTGGCCGCGCCATCGATATCAAATGCGGCACCCGTCTCGGGGAGATCAACCAAGCTTGGCATATCGCTTTTGCCCAACTGGTTCATATCGGACAGCGCGACCTGTGGCGGGACCTCGATCCGAACGGCGCGCATCCCCGCAGATTGACCTAATCTGGCCGTCGCCACCTTGCGGCCATCGCGCGCCAAAATCTTGACGGATGAAACGGTGCATCCAGTTAGCGGCAGGACTTGCCCGACAACCAAATTTTCCGCCTGATGAAGTGGCAATTTGAAACGGTGCAGCTCCGCATCCAATCGGGCGGGCGACCCGTCGACAACCTTTCGGAAACGTTCATCCCAATCGCCCTTGACCTCAGGTGTCAGAACCTTCCCCACGGTTTCTGCACGGCAGGGCAAAGCCAACGCCAGTTCCGCCGTGCGGTCACCAGCACCAAGATCGAGCGACAGGCGGATCAGCCGATATTTCCCGTCATCAAGGATCAACCCCGCCGCCCGCGTCGAATTGATCTTGTCGCCCGCATCGAAACCCAACCCCCACCCGTCAAGCGGTGTGCGTTCAGCGGTATCCTGCAGGTGATGAAGAAACGCCGCGATCAGCGGCTGCGCCATTTGCGCATCGGTTCCGGTCGGCGGTCGATCTTCGGGGACATCCGGCAAAACCATCCCAACCGTCTGTACCTCCAGAAGAGCGGTCCGCATATTTAAATCGAGCGCGGCCAGACCGGTCACCGCCCCACCCGCGGTCATGCCAATCAACATCAGTTCTGGTTCTAACGCTGCAAGCAGTTGATCCAGCGACAAGACTTCTTCGCGCAGGGAACTGACACTGACCACAAAGTCGTGTGCTTTGTCCGCCGCCCGTGTGATCGCCAACCGGATCGCGCGCGACGACGTAATGGGCACATCTTCTGGTGCCGGGGGTGGCGGCGACGCCATTCGGCGCAGGACATCATGTACAACCTGTCTTGTCATAGACCCCAAACCAGACTCGTCGAATCGTCCACCCGCAGAATGCAAGCCAACCTCATATCATTAAAAATACACCGAAAATTCTTACTGAGACACTAACAGATCAGCGCCTTTTGCACTTGCATCATGCTTGGGCAACGTCACGCGGAAAGCAGCCCCCTTCTGCCCCGGCAAATAACTGATTTCACCGCCAAGCCGACCAAGGATTTCGCGACAAATCGCAAGACCTAGCCCCGCGCCACCTGCTTTACCTTCGTCTTCGATCCTTGCGAATTTTTCAAAGATCATCGTTTGATTTTCGATACTGATCCCATCGCCATTATCAATAAAATCAATGACATCCCGTCCATCAACGACCCGCACCTTGATGTTAAGAATTGGGCGCTCAACAGTGCAATACTTCTGCGCATTTGCGATTACATTCACAAACACCTGCACGAGCCGATCCAGATCAGTGGTCAGGGTTACGTCTTCGCGGCTGCGGTTCCGCAATATCTGCAAACCACGTTCTTGTACGCCGGATGCCCCGATAGCCCGATCCAGCAAATCAGACAACTGCCCGGTATGAATGTGTAGCGTCACCTGCCCGTTTTCCAACACCGACAAGTCCAGCAGATCATCCAGCAAACGCGTGAGCCGTAAGGCTTCATCGTGAATAATGCCCGCATATTTCCCGTGGTCTTCAGGCGACATATCCATATCGCGTAAGATTTCCGAGAACGATCTGATGGACGTCATCGGCGTGCGTAACTCGTGCGAAATCTGACTAAGGAACGCATCCTTCTGGATCGAAATCGCCGTCAGTTTTGTGTTCGCATCGCGCAAAGCACGCGCCGTGCGTTCTTGTTCGGCCGACTTCGCCTCAAGCTCGTTCGAATACTCTAGGATTTGCGCGGCTTCATCCGCCACAGCAATCAAGTCCTCGACCGAGATCGCAGCACCTTCCGTTAACTGTCCAACCATCGCATGGGCCGTTGCCGCCCCGACAGACCCAGCCAGTTCGCGTTCAAGGCGCACAACAAAATCGGGGGTGACGTCAGGCAAATACCCTTCTTTCCCTTGCTCTTCCGCCGATTTTTGGAACAAGCGTTGCGCCTCCGCCCCGCCTAATATGCGTTGCGCCATGATCAGCAGATCATCGGCACGCGCACCACTATTTGTCCACGACGTTGTACCCGCCGACATCTCGAACACGTTGACAAATTGCGCGCCCTGCAAGCGTTCCAACGGCGTTGGGAAACTAAAGACGGACCCGATAAAGAAGGCCAATGCGTTCAGAACGAGCGACCACATCAAGCCGTGAACAAGGTCATCCATGCCTTCAAGACCAAACAGCGCGTGGGGCCGCAGCCACCACATCCCCATCGGCCCGTTCGCAAGAACAGTCTCGGAAATAAACGCATCCGCACCGAAACTCGGAATATACAAGGTCCACAGCCAAACGACGAAACCAGTCACGAGGCCTAATACAGCCCCAACGCGCGTCGCACCCCGCCAAAAGATGGCCCCCAGCAGCGCCGGCAAAACCTGAACCGCGCCGCTGAACGACACCAAACCAATCGCTGCCAGCGCAGCCCCGCCCGCAGAGATACGGAAGTAAAGGTAACCTAGCGCCAAGATGCTCGCGATGGATAGCCTGCGCGCCAAAACGTTGACGTTGCGAATATCGCCGGACACCAGCGCGCCTTGCGGTCGACTGCTGAGCCATAATGGAACGATAATATGGTTCGACACCATCGTGGCCAAAGCAATCGTAGAGACAATCACCATCGACGTGGCCGACGAAAAACCGCCCAAGAACGCAAGCATCGCCAGCCCGTTTTCCCCCTGCGATAACGGCAGTGTCAGCACGAACAGATCGGGGTTCGCCCCTTCCGGCATCAATCGCAGGCCGACGACGGCGATAGGCAGCACAAACAGCGACATCAGCATCAGGTAAATCGGGAAAGCCCAACTGGCCATGTGCAGGTTCCGCTCGTCTGGATGTTCGACAACCAACACCTGGAACATGCGCGGCAAACAAATGAACGCGGCCGCAGAAAGGAAAATAATCGCGACCCAACGACCTCCTTGCGGTTCAAACTGGGCTATTTTTGATGCGTCAATCTGGTCCAGCACCGCAGCGGGCCCACCCGCGAGCCCCCAGATCACAAAGACGCCAACGGCGACCAAGGCCACTAGTTTCACGACAGCCTCAACGGCAATCGCAATCACGATCCCGCTGTGCCGTTCGTTTGCATCCAGACTACGCGTCCCAAATAGGACCGTGAAAATGGCCAACCCAACAGCAACCCACAGCGCCGTCGTATTCAAATCGGCCTGTTCCCAAATCCCACCACTGACCGGCACAAATGCGGAAAACGATTGGGTCACGGATTTGAGCTGCAACGCAATGTAAGGCGTCGCGGCCACCACGGCCATCACCGTTACAATCGCGCCAAGCCAACCGGATTTCCCGAACCGGCTGGAAATCAAATCTGCAATCGACGTGATCCGTTGCGTACGCCCAATCCGGACGAGGCGACGCAAAATCCACCACCATCCGATCATGACCAGCGTGGGGCCAAGATAGATTGTGACGTATTCCAACCCCGAACGGGCCGCATAGCCAACCGCCCCGTAAAAGGTCCAAGCCGTACAATAAATCGACAACGATAGCGTGTATACGAACGGACCGCGAAGCCATGATGCTAAGGTCGTGCGCGCCCGCCGTTCGGCCCAAAATGCAACCAAAAACAAGAACGCGACGTAGGCAAGCGACACAAAGACAAGCAGGTTAAACGACATCCGTCACCGCCCCTTCATGTGAGTGCGTCGTCACTTTTGTCCGGTGATCCTTCCGGTGACAAGCTGCGTGTGATCACCGCCGCGACAATAATCAGGATCACCCAAACCGCAAAAATATATAGCCCGACAGAAGACGTGGCAGGGATCAATCCAGACATAATCGGCAAAATCCACGCCAGAAACCCGACGAACGGCAGCATCCGTATCACATCCCTGAGCCGCCGCTGCCGATACGACGCGCGCGCCAGATAAAGCGGCATCTTGGCGGCCGATATGGTCGGCGGAACGGGCCTTAGGGGTTTCGGATCGTCCTGCATCTAGGCCGTTTCATCCATCAACTTGCGAACATAATCCTTCACGTCCTGATTGGAAAACGGCTTTGTCATGAAGTGGTTAGCGCCCAGCCTTAATGCAAGTTCGCGATCTTTAACTTGCCCACGTGCCGTCAACATCATGACCGGTAGATTTTCGAAATCAGGCTCCGCGCGAATATCACGCAAGATATCAAAACCGCTGCGACCAGGCAGCATGACATCAAGAATAATCAGATCAGGCGGCGTCGCGCGGACTTTGTCCATCGCAGTTTCGCCGTCTTCGTGTGTATGAACAGTCCACCCGTCACGCGACAGAATAAAGCTGATCGCTTCGATGATATTTGGTTCGTCCTCGATCAGCAGGACCCGTCTACCCATGATGTTGCTCCCCCCGAATGACGCCATGGTAATTTTCTTGCGCAGAGTATTGCGGCAATGCGCGGCCCTGTCAAAGCCCGAAACGCCAAAAACACTGACCAGCTGATCGCGCTACGCCGCATCGAACAACCCCAAGATGTTTCGCACACGAAACAACTTATGTAAAATCAGGATTTCCAAAACCTTAACAAAACGAAGCGCTTATAGCGCACAATTAAGATTTCACCTCAATTGCGGACGGTTCACGGCGCGCCGCGCATCCCGAACGTGGGCAAACCCTGCAAGACACGCCAGCCTTGATCGGTTCCTGTAGGCCGGGCGCAGGATCGGAGACAACCAACATTGTGGTTTCAAGCACTGGTGCCGCGCTGAAATCGGCATGCGTTTTAGGCACAGCAATCGCGTAACACATAAAACGTGCCCCAGCCTGCCCGGGCAAAACGACCTCTGATTTGATGGGGCGCATGGGCTGCGTCAGTGCGGCGTACAGTGGCCATAACGGACACCCTGCCGTGAACCGAGACGGCGCAAATCCGGGAACTGTTTTCAGATAAGTCAACGCGCCGGTTTGATCTGCGATAGCCAACCCCATCGGCGGAAGGCCTACATCAGCAGGCAACCCGCCAAGCCTGCGCAACACGGCGGGCAAGTCTGCGTCAAACTGTGCGGCAAGGGTCGACGGATCACCATGTGCGGCGACTGCGGCAGGCACGAAGGTGGCGCGCGGCATAAGACGCACGTCTTTGCTGAAGCGTACCAAATATTGCAGTAAAACCTCGCGGCCTTCCCGTGACAATGCGGGCGCATCATAGTCGCGCAGCAATGTGTCAGGCGCTGCGTTTGGATGCGCCTCTACCCGATCTAACAATTTGGTTTCGCGCGATAAAAAGGCTTCAACTTCTTCGAACCCCGTCAGGTGTTCGCGCGACGATGCAGCTTCTGTCGGGGGTTCAAGGTAGGCGACCAAGGCTTCGCTTTCGACCGCCAACCGCCGGCTATCGTCGTGGATGTTAACGTGAAACCTGCGCTGCCAATCGGCATCAATATTATCGTCGTTGGCCAAGATACCCGCAGTCGCACGGATCGACGTCACAGCCGTAATCACGTTGTGCAACGCGCCCGCCAACGCGGGGTCATGTGTCATGCGATCGCGCAGTACACGCACTTCCGCCTCCAACGCATCAACCCGCGCCTCTTGGGCAGCAATTAAACCCGCCCACCCCGGAAAGCGGGTCGCAAGATCTTCTGCACGGTCTGTTTCAATCGGTTGCGACGTCCGTGCGGCAGCGGCCCGCATACCATTCAACACAGCGGGTTCTGCCCCCTCGGACAAACTGGCCGGATCAGCATTCAAGGCACGTGCGAGCGACTGTAGCAATTTCCCGCCGATTCTGCGTTTGTTGTGCTCGATCAAATTCAGATAGCTGGCAGAAATGCCCGCGGCGTCGGCCACATCGGCTTGACGCATTCCTTGATCCAAGCGGCGTTCGCGAATGCGAGACCCTGTCATTGCATGGGCTGCCAACCGATTTCTCCAATACATATCAGGCGCTTTCTGCGTCTGCTCGATAATCAATTTACAAGATTTACAGATTTAGAGTCCAGTACTTTACAAAAAAATGACACTTGCACAAAGCACTGTTGGTAACGCGGGGTCACGCAGCCAAGATAGCATCAGCATGTAAAATGCGAGCTGTGTTCGGTAGGAGGCTGGATATAGCGAAATCAAAATGGGAGGATTTTAATGTCCAATTCTAACTTCTCACGTCGTGGCGTGCTGAAGACAGGCGCCATCGCTGGTGCCGGTCTTGCTGTTCCGACGTATCTCCGTGCTGATGGCCACACTGGCTACACAAACGCACCGGGTGACGGCGGCTCCGTGAAAATCGGTTTCAACGTTCCACAAACGGGTCCTTACGCTGAAGAAGGTCTTGACGAACTGCGCGCGCAGGAACTGGCTGTTGAGCACCTCAACGGTATCGGCGACGGCGGCATGCTGAACACATTCTCTGAGAAGAACCTCGACGGTACAGGTATCCTGGGCCGCAAAGTCGAGTTCGTCACAGGTGATACGCAGACGAAATCTGACGTGGCACGTGCATCTGCACAGTCCATGATCCAGAAAGACGAATGCATCATGATCAACGGCGGCTCATCTTCTGGTGTTGCCATCGCGGTTCAAGGTCTGTGCCAAGAAGCTGGCGTGATCTTCATGGCTGGTCTGACGCACTCTAACGACACAACTGGTAAAGATAAGAAAGCCAACGGCTTCCGTCACTTCTTTAACGGTTACATGTCTGGTGCGGCTCTGGGTCCGGTTCTGGAAGCAGAATACGGTAACGAGCGTAACGCTTACCACCTGACAGCTGACTACACATGGGGCTGGACACAGCAGGAATCCATCCAAGGTGCAACAGAAGCGCTGGGTTGGAACACAACACAGAACGTTCTGACACCAGTTGGTGCGGGTGACTTCTCATCCTACATCGCGCCTGTTCTGAACTCCGGTGCTGATACGCTGATCCTGAACCACTACGGTGGGGACATGGTGAACTCTTTGACACAGGCTGTTCAGTTCGGTCTCAAAGACAAGCAGGTCAACGGTAAAGACTTCACGATCATCGTGCCACTTTACTCTGAACTGATGGCCGCTGGTGCGGGTTCCAACATCCAAGGCGTGTTCGGTTCTATGAACTGGAACTGGCAGCTGCAGGATGAAGGCACAAAAGCTTTCGTTAAATCCTTTGGCGAAAAGTACGGCTTCCCACCATCCGGTGCGGCGCACACATGCTACGTTCAGACGTTGCTGTATGCGGATGCTGTTACACGTGCTGGCACGTTCAACCCTTGTGGCGTTGCAGAAGCTCTCGAAGACTTCGACTTCGACGGCATGGGCAACGGTCCAACATCTTACCGTGGCGCCGACCACCAGTGCTTCAAAGACGTGCTGGTTATGAAAGGCACGGACAACCCAACCAACCAGTTCGATACACTGGAAATCGTGGAAGTTACGCCACGTGCACAGGTTGAGTACGCACCAGATCACCCAATGTTCGCCGGTGGCGACCTGGGTGCATGTAACCCTGGCGCATAAGCTAACCAAATCCGAGATCGGCACACTGTGCCGGTCTCACCCACCCCGGGGGAGCGGGGCGTAAACGGCCATCATCACGATGCGCCGTATCAGTAGAGAACTGGTAAAAAGAGGCGGGGTCGATGGACGATATTATCCTTCAAATTCTCAACGGTTTGGACAAAGGCTCTGCTTATGCATTGATTGCCTTGGGTCTGACGTTGATCTTCGGGACACTAGGTGTGGTGAACTTCGCCCACGGTGCCCTTTTCCTGATCGGTGCATTCTGCTCGGTCACAGTGTCACGTCTACTCTCGATTAGCTTTGAGAAGATTGACGAGACCCAAACAGATTTCTTGGGCAATCCGTTGAAGGTCGAAACACCCTATGTGGTGGAATGGTTCGGACCTGAAATGGGCATGAGCCTGATCGACTGGGCTGTGCCTATCGCGATTATATTCGCAATCCCTGTGATGATCCTTGTCGGTTTCGCCATGGAACGAGGATTGATCAAGCACTTCTATCACCGCCCACATGCTGACCAGATCCTCGTGACCTTTGGTTTGGCGATTGTGATCGGTGAGATCGTCAAGGCAAACTTCGGCGCGAACCCAATCCCAACGCCCGCGCCTTCTGCATTTGCAGGTGCGATGGACTTTGGTGTGCTGATGGGATTTGAACCAAACGCGATCATCTATCCGATCTGGCGCTTAGTCTACTTCCTCTTCTCGATGGCCATCATTGCCGCTGTGTTTGCTTTCTTGCAGTTCACAACATTTGGCATGGTCGTGCGTGCTGGTATGGCGGACCGCGAAACAGTTGGCCTGCTGGGCATCGACATCGACAAACGCTTTACCTTTATGTTTGGTCTTGCGGCTGCGGTCGCTGGTCTGGCCGGTGTGATGTACACACCAATCCTGTCGCCCAACTATAACATCGGTATGGACTTCCTCGTGCTGTCCTTCGTTGTGGTTGTTGTTGGCGGCATGGGGTCATTGCCGGGCGCTGTTCTGGCGGGCTTCTTGCTGGGTATTCTGCAGTCCTTTGCTTCGATGAACGAAGTCAAAGCGATCCTGCCGGGTATCGACCAAATCATCATCTATCTTGTTGCAATCATCATCTTGCTGACCCGGCCACGTGGCCTGATGGGACGCAAGGGCGTGATGGAGGAATAATCATGCTTGGTATGAACGGAAAAGACACCGCTCTCTTCATCGTGGTCTGCCTGATGGTTTTGGCAGCCCCGATCCTACTCAACCCTTTCCCAACGGACAGCGCCTTTGCGCAGTTCAATGCGGGCTACCCTGCCCTGTTGCAGCGGTTCGTGATCTTCGGGATCTTGGTCATCGGGTTTAACATCCTGTTCGGCCTGACAGGTTACCTGTCCTTCGGTCACGCCGCTTTTCTGGGTGTGGGGTCGTTCGCAGCCGTTTGGATGTTCAAACTGCTGTCCTACAACATCGTCCCTGCAATCATCCTGTCGGTGATCGTCGCTGGATTGTTCGCGGTCGTCATCGGCTACGTGTCCCTGCGTCGGTCAGGTATCTACTTTTCAATCCTGACACTGGCATTTGCACAGATGATGTATTCCATCGCCTACTCCGACTTGGTCGGTAAGGTTCTGGGGACGCCAATCACCAACGGTGAAACTGGCCTACAGGTCTACAACGACGATCCGCAGTTCCTACTTGGCGAAGGCGATCCGGTGGTTCCCCACCTGTTCGGTATCGAAATGAACGGGTCTGTCACATGGGACGTCGGCGGCTGGAGCTTCGTATTCCAGAACGGTTACTACCTTGCTGGTATCTTCATGATCGCGTCCTTCTACCTTGCGATCCGCATCTTCCGGTCCCCGTTTGGCCTGATGCTGCGGTCCATCAAGTCCAACCAACAGCGCTTGAACTACACTGGTATTTCAACGCGTCCTTACATGCTGACAGCCTTTGTCATCTCTGGAATGTATGCTGGTCTGGCAGGCGGTCTGCTGGCTGCGATGGATCCGCTGACAGGAGCGGAACGGATGTTCTGGACTGCGTCTGGTGAGATTGTGATCATGTCCATCCTTGGTGGTGTTGGCACGCTGATCGGTCCGATCTTGGGCGCTGGTGTGATCAAATACATGGAAAACATTGTATCTACGATCAACGACACGGTTGTGCACGGCTGGTTCGCTTTCATGCCGGAAGGTCTTGAAAACTTCTTCGTGGCGGTCATCCACCCGTTCATCGGTAAGGGCTGGCACCTGACACTGGGCCTTGTGTTCATGGCAGTTGTTATCTTCCTACCAGGTGGTCTGGTCGAACTTGGTCAGCGCATTGGCGCAAAGTTCAGCCGCAAGAAAACAACTGACGCCTCTGATGGCGCCACGACACCAGCTGAATAAGGAGCAATATGATGGGTATCCTTGAAGTAAAAGGCGTCAACAAACGCTTCGGCGGTTTGCAAGCGCTTGGTGACGTGAACCTCAGCGTCGCTGAAAACACAGTCCACGCGATTATCGGCCCAAACGGGGCCGGTAAATCCACCCTGCTGAACGTGCTTGTTGGAAAACTGATCCCTGATAGCGGGTCGGTAATGTTCGACGGTCAATCTGTGCTAGGGCGTCAGCCCTACGAGATTAACCAGATGGGCATCAGCCGCGTGTTCCAAACACCTGAAATCTTTGCCGATCTCACCGTGTTTGAAAACGTAATGATCCCGTGTTTCGCCAAACGTGACGGGGCCTTCCGGCTTCACGCGATCGGCAGCACACGCCACGAGACTGACATCCACGAGACCGCAGAAGCGATCTTGGAAGACGTCAACATGCTGGAAAAGCGTCACATGGTGGCATCCAGCCTATCACGTGGTGACAAACGTCGCCTTGAGATGGCGATGTGTCTGGTGCAGGAACCGCGCCTGTTGCTGTTGGACGAACCGACTGCGGGTATGGCCCGTGCGGATACAAACAACACGATTGATCTGCTCAAAGAGATCAAGGAAAAGCGCGACATCACAATGGCAATCATTGAGCACGACATGCACGTTGTGTTCAGCCTAGCGGAACGGATCACCGTTCTGGCGCAAGGTACGCCGCTGGTGGAAGAAACACCTGAAAACATCAAAGGCCACCCGAAAGTACGCGAAGCGTACCTCGGCGAAGCACAGGTGTAAGGAACAATCCAATGAACCAACCATTCAACAAAAACGCCAACAACGCGGCCACCCACCCTGCTTTTCTCAGCGTGTGGGAAATCGAAGCGTATTACGGCGAAAGCTACATCGTTCAAAACGTCAGCTTTAATATCCACGAAGGCGAAATTCTGGCTCTGCTCGGTCGGAACGGTGCGGGTAAAACATCAACGCTGCGCACCATTGCGCGCCTTGATGACCCCGCATTGAAACACGGTGAAATCTGGCTGGACCACCAGCCGCTTCACGATATGAAAGCCCATCAGGCCTCTGCCGCAGGCATCGCGCTTGTGCCAGAAGACCGGCGTATCATTGCAGGCCTGACAGTTGAAGAGAACCTTCAACTCGCCCAAATCGCCCCGCCAATCGGTTGGTCGCTTGAGCGAATCTATGAACTCTTCCCGCGTCTGGGCGAACGTAAGAAACAGGAAGGCGTCACACTGTCTGGTGGTGAGCAGCAGATGCTTGCCATCGCTCGCGCCCTTGCACGCGATATTAAGGTTCTTCTGTTGGACGAACCTTACGAAGGTCTGGCCCCCGTCATCGTGCAAGAAATCGCAAAGACACTGAACATCATCCGCGACCAAGGGATTACGACCGTGATTGTTGAGCAAAACGCAGTTGCTGCGTTGAAGCTGGCGGATCGGGCGGTGATTCTTGATACGGGCACCGTGGTCTATGACGGCTCTGCTCAGGAAGTTCTGGAAGACGAAGCACTGCGTGCGCAGTACTTGGCGATCTGATTTTATTGCGGACAATTTTATCCGATTGTCCGCAATTCATACTTTGCTAAGGAAATTGACGGAAACTAGACCAATATGGTGTCAATCATTGAGGTCAGAGATGGAAGTTTCCTTTGCGCCACGCGCCGTACCGCAATATCAGAACGACGTTGTAACACATCAAACTACTCCTGCTGCCGACGAAGAAACCAGCAGAACAACAGCGAAAACACCTGACGAAATCGTCACCGTCAGTAATCCACGGTCAAAAATCGATAAGGCCCCGCTTCTAGGTCTGTCAGAAATCGAAAAACCTGCCCCGACCGAAGAACAAACTTTGAAGCCTTATGGCGTGATAATGCTACCAATTCGTGAAGATGACGACGCCACGACACGGAAGCTTTGACCTGTCAATTCCGACGCTCCGTCACTTTCCCTGATGCTCTGGCTTTCCACTGCGTCACCGTTCCCCTATAAGCGTCCCGATTGATACCGCGCAAAAGCGGATCTGAGGAACTTTGGGCAACGGGCCGAGGACGACATGAGCAAAAAAACCTCTCACGACAGCGACGTCAGCTTTATCCAAGCATTGGCAGAATTGCTGCGCGAAAATGATTTGACCGAATTGCGTGTCAAACGCGATTACGCCGAAAACGACAGCCTTGATGTACGTGTCGGCCGCTATGCGCAACCAGCACCACAACAAGTTGTGGCCGCAGCCCCAGCACCCGTTGCTGCTGCACCGGCGGCAGCCCCTGCCGCAGCACCAGCTGCCGCACCCGCAGGCGGTAGCGAAGATCCAGCAAGCCATCCGGGCGCTGTGACATCACCAATGGTCGGCACAATCTACATGGCACCAGAACCCGGTGCTGCACCTTTCGCCGCTGTGGGCAAAACAATCGCTGAAGGTGAAACATTGTTGATCATCGAAGCGATGAAAACAATGAACCACATCCCTGCCCCCAAATCCGGCACGATCAAACGGATCCTGGTCGAAGACGGCGCACCTGTCGAATTCGGCGCACCACTTGTGATTATCGAATAAGGGGCAGCCAATGTTCGACAAAATCCTCATTGCCAACCGCGGCGAAATCGCCTTGCGGGTGGTGCGTGCGTGCCGTGAAATGGGCGTGAAATCTGTCGCGGTCCATTCTACAGCCGATTCCGACGCGATGCATGTCCGCATGGCCGACGAAGCGATCTGCATCGGACCGCCTTCCAGCGCGCAATCCTACCTGTCGTTTCCGGCCCTGATTTCGGCCTGTGAAATCACAGGCGCGCAGGCGATCCACCCGGGCTACGGCTTCTTGTCGGAAAACGCTGCATTTGTGCAGGCCGTCCAAGACCATGACATCACGTTCATTGGCCCGACAGCCGAACACATCCGCGTCATGGGCGACAAAATCTCTGCGATTGAGACCATGAAAGAACTGGGCGTGCCATGCGTTCCCGGCTCTGGTGGCGGTGTTGATACGCTGGAAGATGCACAACGCATCGGTGCTGAAATCGGCTATCCGGTCATCATCAAAGCCACTGCTGGTGGCGGTGGTCGCGGCATGAAGGTCGCCGAAACCGCAAAAGACATGGAACAGGCGTTCTATTCGGCCCGCGCCGAAGGCAAAGCCGCATTTGGCAACGACGAAGTCTACATCGAGAAATACCTGACAACACCGCGCCACATCGAAATCCAAGTGTTCGGTGACGGCAAAGGCAACGCAGTCCACCTCGGCGAACGCGATTGTTCCCTACAACGGCGCCACCAAAAGGTTTTCGAAGAAGCCCCCGGCCCCTGCATCACGCCAGAACTGCGTGAACGGATCGGTAAGGTCTGCGCGGACGCAGTTGCGAAAATCAACTACATCGGTGCGGGAACGATCGAATTCCTGTTCGAGAACGATGAATTCTACTTCATCGAGATGAACACACGTTTGCAGGTGGAACACCCTGTGACCGAAGCGATTTTTGGCGTCGATCTTGTACGCGAACAGCTGCGCGTGGCTTCTGGCCTGCCTATGTCATTCACGCAGGACGATCTGAAAATCAACGGTCATTCGATCGAGGTCCGGATCAACGCCGAAAAGCTACCGAACTTTTCACCCTGCCCCGGTACGATCACACAATACCACGCACCAGGTGGTTTGGGCGTTCGGATGGATTCGGCGCTTTACGACGGCTACCGCATCCCGCCCTACTACGACAGTTTGATCGGCAAATTGATTGTGCATGGCCGCGACCGTCCAGAAGCGTTGGCGCGTTTGGCCCGTGCGTTGGGCGAATTGATCGTGGACGGTGTCGACACGACGATCCCACTGTTCCACGCGCTTTTGGCGGAGGAAGCGGTCCAAACCGGCGATTACACCATCCATTGGCTCGAGGAATGGTTAGACGCCAACCTCGCTTAAACCATTGAGTAATCAAGACGAAATCGAATTGACGCCAGACCTGTTGCTGCAAGGCTACCGGGCTGGCGTTTTTCCGATGTCAGAAACACGCGACAGCGAAGACGTGTTCTGGGTGGATCCCCGCTTTCGCGGCATCCTACCCCTCAACGGTTTTCACATCTCACGGTCTTTGCGCAAACGGTTGCTGCGCGGCGACTACAGGGTGAGCTTTAACACCTGTTTTGCGGACGTCGTGCGCGGCTGTGCGAACCGTGACGAAACGTGGATCAACGCCACCATCTTTGATCTGTACAAGGCCCTGCACGACCAAGGCGATGCGGCCAGCTGCGAGGTTTGGCAGAACGATACGCTTGTGGGCGGTGTCTACGGCGTCACAATCGGCAGTGCCTTCTTCGGCGAAAGCATGTTCAGCACGGCCACCGACGCATCCAAGGTGGCACTGGCCTACCTGACAGATAAGTTGCGGACAGATGGGTTCACACTGTTTGACACGCAGTTCATCACCGACCATTTGGCCAGTTTAGGCGGTGTTGAAATTCCCAGATCGGCCTATCACGCCTTGTTGCGTGATGCCTTGCAACAGACCGCCGAATTTACACCAAGCCGGCAAATAGCCTCAGCTCAGGACCTGATACAGCGCAACACCCAGACGTCGTAACGCGGGTGCTCCATCGCGTTCAGCGCAGGCGCAGAGGCGATCAGCCAGCCTTGAAATGCCGGATCAGCGTTATCCCGATAAGCCACTGTAATGTTTGCAAAAGCATCACCCGACGGGTTAGCGCGCGGATAGCGGCATTCTTCGAGCGTTAGTTTGAGATGGCCAATGTCACGGGTTTCGCCATTCGTCATTTCAACGTCGGTCACGGTGCCGTTCAGCTTATCCAGCACCCGCAATTCACCGCCAACGGCGGTTGCTGCCTGCTGGGCAACAGCGCCAAACGGCAGCATCGCAAGCGCAGTACCAAGAATCAAAGCCTTCATTGCGTATCCCCGTCCCCGGTCACAAATTTCAACAGCAAGGAAATCAAACTGATCGCGCCCTGCGTATCTTCGATTTCTTCGCCCGGCGCAAAGTTATCCATCGACCCGCCCGGTACAATCTCGACGAAACTGCCGCCCAAAACGCCTTCAGATGCGATGGCCACAGCGCTGTCATTCGGAATTGCGACGCCGTCTGCGAAGGACAGCACGACGTCAGCGCGAAATGTATCAGGGTTCAGCGTCAGCGCACCGATCTGGCCGATCTTCACGCCAGCAAGGCGGATATCGGTTCCGGTGGTGATACCTTCGGCGGACCTGAAACTCGCCGTCAAATCATACCCTTGGGACGATCTTCCTAGGCCAGCAGCCTGAGCCGCGTAAAACCCAAAGCCGAGGGCCACAGCCAAAACGACAGCCCCAACAAGCGTTTCTGTCCGGTTCTCACGCATGATCAAACCACCACGGGACCCGTCTATTCGGGGCTCCACGCCTCGTAATCGCTACGGGATTTTGGTGTCGCCGCACGCAAAGATCCGGCTGGTGCATAGGCATCCACGGTACCCGTCAGGTTTACCTGATGCGGCTGTTCCCATGATTTGTGGACCAGTGGTTTGTCGGTGGGTGGTTCGTCCCATGTCCGGTGCAACCAGCCGTGCCAATCAGGATCAATGCGGGATGCTTCGATGTCACCGTTGTAGATCACCCAACGACGGCTATCGTCTGCGTTGCGGTAAAAGATGTTCCCTTGACCGTCTTCGCCGACTTTTTCACCGTTCCGCCAAGTCCAGAACTGCGTGCCGAAGGACTGACCTTCCCACCATGTGAAAATGCGTTTGATTGTGTAGCCGATGCCCATTGCGCGTCTCCAATTCGTCCCCGCTGTCATGCCCCAATTGATGTCAAACGTCTAGTCCGACAGATGTGGTCAGGCGGGTGTAAGCCCAAAATCTTTGGCGAAAATTTATGCGTCGGGCGCCAGTGCGGTCACTTCGATCTCAATTTTGTATTTCGGATCGACCAAACCGCAGCTAATCATCGTCGCAGCCGGAGGATTCTCGCCAAAGGTGGCACGCAACAGCGGCCAGCATGGTTCAAAATCGTCAGCATTTGGTAGGATATAACGCACACGCACGACATCGGCCATCTCAGCCCCTGCATCCGCTAGCGCGGTTTTGATCACATCAAGCGCGCCGTGGCACTGTGCGATCACGTCCTCGGGGACATCCGTGCCGGGATAAACGCACCCCGACACATGCACAAAGCCACCTGCAACAACAGCGCGGCAATATCCGATCTTGTCCTCGAAAATACCGCCTGATGTCATACGCTTCATCCGTTAGCTCGCTGTTGCGGGCTCTTTTTCCGATGATTTTGCATCGTCGTGGATCATCAATGGTGATGCGTCTGGACCAACCGCCTCTTCGTTCACGACAACTTCGGTCACAGTGTCCATGCCCGGCAGGTCAAACATAGTATCAAGCAGGATATCTTCCATGATGGACCGAAGACCACGTGCACCTGTTTTGCGTTCGATTGCACGTTTCGCAATCGCCTGCAGGGCGTCGTCGGTGAATGTCAGCTTCGTGTTCTCAAGTTCGAACAGACGCTGGTATTGCTTCACAAGCGCGTTTTTCGGCTTGGTCAGGATGATGATCAGCGCATCTTCGTCCAGATCGGTCAGCGTCGCGATCACTGGCAAACGGCCAACAAATTCAGGGATCAAACCGAACTTCAACAGATCTTCTGGTTCGAGATCGGTAAACACTTCGCCCACGCCACGTTCGTCGACGTCTTTCACTTCCGCACCAAAGCCCATGGAAGACCCTTTACCGCGCTGTGAAATAATCTTGTCGAGACCTGCAAACGCACCACCACAGATGAACAGGATGTTCGTCGTGTCCACTTGCAGGAATTCCTGCTGCGGGTGCTTCCGGCCACCTTGCGGCGGAACAGAGGCCACAGTGCCTTCCATGATCTTCAGCAGCGCCTGCTGAACACCTTCACCCGATACGTCACGGGTGATGGATGGATTGTCAGATTTCCGTGTGATTTTATCAACTTCGTCGATGTAAACGATGCCGCGCTGCGCACGTTCAACGTTGTATTCGGACGCCTGCAACAGCTTGAGAATGATGTTTTCGACATCTTCACCGACATAACCGGCTTCCGTCAGCGTGGTCGCATCGGCCATTGTGAAAGGCACGTCCAAAATACGGGCAAGGGTCTGCGCAAGCAGTGTCTTACCGCAACCGGTTGGGCCGATCAGCATGATGTTAGATTTCGCCAACTCAATGTCGGATTTATCCGCATGGTTCAGGCGTTTGTAGTGGTTGTGAACGGCCACAGACAGCACGCGTTTCGCATGCATCTGACCGATGACATAATCATCCAGAACACCACAAATCTCGGTCGGTGTTGGCACACCTTCACCGGCTTTCAGACCAGCGGATTTGGTTTCTTCGCGAATAATGTCCATGCATAGTTCGACACATTCGTCGCAAATGAAAACGGTTGGACCCGCGATCAGTTTACGCACTTCATGTTGGCTCTTGCCGCAAAAGCTACAATAGAGGGTGTTTTTGCTGTCGCTGTTGGACGAATTCGCCATTATCTTCCCCTTGGCCGGACGGCCATACTGCTGCCGTGAACTGCTTACCGACCCAAGTCTAGGGCAGCACGCACCGGTCCACAATGTCAAAATGTCTACCGCACGGTGGTGTTAACAAGGTGTTAACAATCCACCGTGCGGAAGTTGATTATGCGTCTGCGTCGTCGTCTTTCGCGCGGTTCGTCACGATTTCGTCGATCAGACCCCAATCTTTCGCTTCTTCAGGCGACATAAAGTTGTCGCGCTCAAGTGCGGCTTCGACTTTTTTCAAAGTCTGGCCTGTGTGCGTTACGTAGATCTGGTTCAGACGATCTTTCAGCTTCTGGGTCTCTTGGGCGTGGATCATGATATCCGTTGCCTGACCTTGGTAACCACCAGATGGCTGGTGGACCATGACGCGGCTGTTCGGCAGTGAGAAACGCATGCCTTTTTCACCAGCTGTCAAAAGCAATGACCCCATGGATGCCGCCTGCCCGATAACCAGCGTGGACACCTTCGGTTTGATGTATTGCATCGTGTCGTAGATCGACAAACCGGATGTCACAACGCCGCCTGGGCTGTTGATATACATAGAGATTTCTTTTTTCGGGTTCTCGGCTTCAAGGTGCAACAGCTGCGCCACAACAAGCTGGGACATGCCGTCATGGACAGGCCCATTCAGGAAAATGATCCGCTCTTTCAGAAGGCGCGAAAAAATATCGTAGGCGCGTTCACCACGGGCTGTCTGTTCGACGACCATAGGCACGAGGTTCATGTATGTTTCGACTGGATCTTGCATCGGCTGTGCCTCACTCCGGGATGGCTTTTGACCATCATTACTTCAAATGTCCTGACAGAGTCTTAGTGTCGCCTGACAGGGGCTTCAAGGGCGGCTGTTTCATCTTGGCGATTTGGATTGACAAATGCGTTAGCCGTGGCTTACGGTAAGCCATGACTTACGAAATGACAATAGCCGCTTTGGCCGACCCGACCCGCCGCGCGATTCTTGCGTGTTTGCGCGACGGCCCCCTTGCTGTCGGGGCATTGGCCGAAGGTTTGCCTGTCAGTCGTCCGGCAGTAAGCCAGCACCTGAAGGTATTGTCAGGCGCTGGCCTGCTGAAGGTCTCGCAACACGGAACCAAGCGCCTATATACCATTGACCCGCGTGGCGCGGATGATTTGCGCCGATATCTTGACAGCATGTGGGATGACGCGCTCGACGCATTCGCAAAAGCAGCACGCGACAAAGCCGCCCAAAAGGACAAATCATGATCCCAATCCACAAAACGACGCATGTCCCGCTTTCGCCAGCAGAAGCGTTTGATCTGTTCATGGCGAACCTCGACACGTGGTGGCCTAAAGACCGACACGCGTCAGACCCAACCGCCAAATTGATCGTGGAACCCCGCAAAAATGGTCGCATCATCGAAATTTGTACGGATGGTACACAAATCCACTGGGGCACAATCATCGGATGGGACCCCGACCGCTACATGGCCTTCACATGGCACCCTGACGGCGATGAAGACGCGGCAACGGTCGTAGCGGTGTCCTTCAAACAAACGGCGGATGGCTGCCAGCTTGATCTGACGCACGGTGGCTTCGACGTTTTGGGTGATACCGCCCATGCCGTTAGCACGTCCTATCTGATCGGATGGGACTTAACGCTCGGGTCCTATAGTTTTGCGGCGTCAAAGCAGCGGGTGACTGCTTGATTTCACACTGCATCGCGATAGCTGTCGGTGATGATAGACCCGACATATACCGCCGCCCTCGCCCGCCTGAATGCATTCATACCGCATGCGGGCTTCGACTACGCGACCAAACGCAATTATGACCGCTCCGACCATCCTCATGTGTCGCAACTGTCCCCCTACTTGCGCCATCGCATCATCACTGAAGACGAAGTATTGCAAGCCACGCTAGCCCGGCATTCCCCCAAAGCGGCTGAGAAATTCATCGCAGAGGTATTCTGGCGGACCTACTGGAAAGGCTGGCTAGAAATGCGCCCTTCCGTTTGGGCTTCATACAAGACCGACCTGCAAGCCGCGCAAAACCGTATCCAAACCGAATCCGGACTGCGCGCCGATTGGGAAGCGGCCTGCAAAGGCAAAACAGGCATTGATTGCTTCGACCATTGGGCAAAAGAACTGGTCGAAACGGGTTACCTGCACAATCACGCCCGCATGTGGTTTGCGTCGATCTGGATTTTCACGCTGCGACTGCCATGGACCTTAGGGGCAGATTTCTTTCTACGGCACCTGCTCGACGGTGATCCGGCCTCGAACACGCTGTCTTGGCGCTGGGTTGGCGGGCTACAAACCGTCGGGAAAACCTACCTCGCACGGCCTGATAACATCGCAAAATATACGGACGGACGGTTCCAGCCCAAAGATTTGGCAACCGAAGCGTTCCCACTGGATGGCACGCCACCACCGCCGCCGACTGACATTCCAACCAGCGATCCAATCGACCCAACCGCACGCACCGGTTTACTGGTGACAGAAGAAGACCTATCGCTTCATCATGTACTCTCGGTTTGCAAACCGGTGGCCACAATCACTCTCGACGCTACCCAATACCGCAGCCCAAACCACGTCAGCCCAAAGGTCACAGATTTTGCAGGCGCGGCCATCACGGCCGCAACGACGCGCTTCAGCGATCGGATCGGTCCGGTATCAGAAGACGCAGACATCACCGCATGGGCGCAAGCCAACCAAATCACGCAGATCGTGACACCCTATGCACCCGTCGGACCCGCAGCCGATCAGTTGGCCGTCCTGAAACCTCAACTCGCAGCAGCCGATATCACGCTCTGCCAAGTCGTCAGACCCTACGATTCAGCGGCTTGGCCCTATGCCACCAAAGGGTTCTTCAAATTCAAAGACGCGATCCCCAAACTGCTTCCCCAACGTCACCTCTGATATGATACACTTGTAAACGCCACATAACGCTTATCTAAAACCGAACGACACCAATCACTCTAAGGGGCCGACATGCCAACAACGCTGAAAATCAACGACACGTCCTACGATATTGATTTGCCAGACAATGTGCCCCTTCTTTGGGTCCTGCGGGACGAAGTGGGTCTTCCGGGAACAAAATTCGGATGTGGTGTTGCAGCGTGTGGGGCCTGCACGGTCCATATCGACGGTGAAGCAGTACGGTCCTGTCAGGTCGCACTCGCGGACGTTTGGGGCGATGTGACCACCATCGAAGGCCTTGGAACACCCGACAACATGGCGATCATCCAGCAGGCATGGGTCGACAACCAAGTCGCACAATGCGGCTACTGTCAGTCGGGTCAAATCATGCAAGCCGCTGATCTTTTAGCAAATAACCCCGAACCAACGGACCAAGACATCGACGATGTGATGCAGGGCAACCTATGCCGCTGCGGC
The DNA here is from genome assembly GCF_055809435.1 of Yoonia sp. D2-7. NCBI lineage: Bacteria > Pseudomonadati > Pseudomonadota > Alphaproteobacteria > Rhodobacterales > Paracoccaceae > Yoonia > Yoonia sp. D2-7. The sequence goes on from NZ_CM147912.1 coordinate 2,370,088, forward strand.
ACCTACCCGCGTATCCGCGCCGCCATCCATGACGCCGCCACAAAAATGAAGGAGGCTTGAACCATGGCCAGCATCGGTAAAATCGCCCGCCGTACATTTCTGATCGGGTCCGCCGCTTTGGTGGGTGGGGTCGCTTTCGGGGTCTATCAAGTCAAAAAAGACACGCCAAATCCGCTCCAAACCGCCGACGGTGAAAGCACCCTGAACCCTTACATCCTGATCAACGCAGATGGCGTCACGATCATCACGCCGCGTGCCGAAATGGGCCAAGGCATCCAGACCACAATGGCGGCACTTGTTGCCGAAGAAATGGATCTGGATTGGAACGACATCAACGTGATGCACGGCCCACCTGCAAAGGCCTACTACAACGGGGCACTTCTGGGTCTCGCCCTACCCTATCACCACTACACCGATTCCGAATTCATGACCGGAATGCGCGAAACCGTGGGCGAGGTCGGCAAGCTGTTGAACCTGCAGGTCACAGGCGGGTCCACATCGACACGTGACGCTTACACCAAAATGCGCGAAGCAGGTGCTACGGCACGCGAAACGCTCAAACTTGCAGCCGCAGATCGGCTTGGCGTCGATGCCAGCACACTGAAGACGGAAAATGGACATGTGATCACCGCTGACGGCGAAAAGCTGTCCTATATTGATCTAGCGGCAGAAGCCGCCGCCATTGATCCGCCGAAGGTGGACCTGCGCGCAAAATCCGCGTGGACCAAACTCGGCAAGGCCATGCCCCGCACCGACATGGTCGGAAAATCAACGGGCACCGCAACCTATGCCACCGATGTGACGCTCGACGGTGCAAAGTTCGCGACCGTGCGGATCAACCCTGCCCGCGCCGGCATGGTGTCGTTTGACGCGACCGAAGCCGAAGCGATGGACGGCGTAGACCGCGTGATCGACCTAGGCGACGGCATCGCAGTTGTGGCGTCCAACACGTGGCTGGCGATGCAGGCGGCCGAAATGGTTGATATCACATGGGAACCATCCACCTATCCAGAAACAACAGACGGCCTGATGGACGCGATCACCGCATCCCTTTCGTCCGAACCGAACAGCGTCACCCGCGATGATGGCGATGTAGATGCAGCGGTCGAAGGCACAGAAATCACGGCAAACTACCACGTGCCATGGCTTGCACATGCGACGATGGAACCGATGACATCCTCTGCCCTGTACACAGGTGATGCCATGACCATCTGGGCCGGAAACCAAGCGCCGGTGATCATCCAACAAAAGACTGCGGAAGCTGTCGGTCTGACCCCCGAACAAGTCACCGTGCAGACGACCTATATGGGCGGCGGTTTTGGACGACGTACTGAATTTGACGCAGCAGTGCACGCAGCACGTGTCGCGAAAGAATTTGAAGGTACACCAATCAAACTGACATGGTCGCGCGAAGAAGACATGCGCCACGATTTCTACCGACCAGCCGCAGCGGCGTCATTCCGGGGCGTGGTCAAGGACGGTGAGCCGGTATTGCTACACGGCAAAGTCGCAGCGCCGTCAGTCACGCATCAATCGTCACTTCGTATCGCAGGACAAATACCACCCGGCCCTGACCGTGGACACATCGAAGGGTCCGCAGACCAGCCCTACGCCATCCCGAACTTCCGTCTGTCAGGCCACCTGACAGATATATCCGTGCCGGTCGGGTTCTGGCGCTCTGTCGGGAATTCCTTCAACGGGTTCTTCTTTGATACGTTCATCGACGAAATGGCCGTGGCCGCAGGCGCTGACCCGGTACAATTCCGGTTGAACATGGCGTCCAAGGAACATGCTGCTTCTGCGAAAGTCATTGAAACGGTTGCAGAAATGGCGGGTTGGACCGGACAGACACCCGACGGCGTCGGACGCGGTATCGGGTTCACCTATTCGTTCGGCACACCCACTGCGGAAATTGTGGAAGTCGTGGATGAAGACGGCGCAATCCGGATCAACAAATGCTGGATTGCATGCGACGTTGGCACAGCACTTGACCCAAGCATCATCGAAGCGCAGATGATCTCGGGTGCAATCTACGGCATGTCGGCGGCGGCACAGGGTGAAATCACCTTCACCGACGGCGCAGTGGATCAGTGGAATTTCCCTGACTATGACGCCTTGCGGATGCACAACACGCCCGAATTCGAGGTCTCGATTTTAGAAAGCGGGCACAGCATCGGCGGGGTCGGCGAACCGGGAACACCACCATCAATGCCAGCCTTGGGTAACGCGCTGTTTGATCTGACAGGCACGCGTGCCACAGAATTGCCGCTAATTAAGACGTTCGACTTGATTCTATGACCAAGAATTCAAATTCGCGTAATGATTGCAACGAATTGCCCTTGATCGTGATTCAAGGGCAAAAACGTCTATTTTGCCTGTCCAAAAGGATAGGCTGACACAATTTAGTCTAAAACTTTCTCATTTGCGCCACTCTTCACACTCAGTGTCGCCTTCTCTCGCCATTACTCAAACGTCAACGAAGTCGGATTCCGCGCGGTTGTTTTGCGGTTCCGGCATTCAGGCATGTGCCTGTTTTGAGGCTGGAGTGAGTTACGATGTTACAGAGTGTCTATAGTGGTTTAGGCGGTTCCTTTTGGGGGAAGACCGGATGTTCGGTTGGCCCACACAATAACGCCGGTAAGGCTGTCAATTTTGACGGCCCCAAAACGTATGCGCAGCAGGCCCCACAGAAATTCTCGAAAAAGCTTCGTGCTGTTCCCAGCCCTTCCAACGTCATTGATTTTGTCAGTGCGCACCGCAACTCACTTAAAGGAGCGTTCTAGAGCCTCAGTTCAAACCAAGTTTCGTAATTCCTGAACTGATATCTAGAGAATAAATCATGGCAAACATTGTAATCCCTACCACATCGACCACCCAAACCCTGACAGGGGACAACGGGCTTTCGACCGTCGCTACCTTCACCGCCAATTCGCTTGAAGCACCATTCTGGAGCCGGACGGGCGTTGGCCTGCGTGGCAGCAACTACGCGCCATCAAACGACCCAGCACTCGAAGTCGACTTTTCGAACACTGTCGAAGACGTCCAGTTCACACTGTTTGACGTTGACCAAGCCACAGGCAGCTGGGACGACCAAATCCGCGTCGAAGCTTACGATCCGGACGGCAACCCGATTCCGATCACTTACACGACCACTGGCACGGGCCATGTTGTGGAAAGCAACGGTCTCGACGGCAACCTCCAGATTGAAGCCAGCAACAACGACGGCGACAACCAGTCTTCCATCATCGTGAACATTGCAGGCCCTGTTGGGTCTTTCAAAATTTTCTACGAAGACGGTACAACTGACACCAACGACGCAGGTGTGATTAACCTTGAGTCGATGTCTTTCTCTGATGTGACACCGCCAGACGGCACTGTCACCGGTACTGCGGGCGACGACATCATCGATGGGACGTACTTAGGTGATCCGAACGGCGATATCGTTGATAACAACGACGCCATCTTGGCGGGCGATGTGGCTGACGATGACCTGATCTACGGTTTCGGCGGCGACGACTCGATTTCTGCGGGCGCTGGCGACGACGAAGCATACGGTGGCACTGGCGACGATACGATCGACGGTGGCGCAGGAAACGACTTCTTGGTCGGCGACCAATCCACACTTGCGGGCGGTCAGGACACCATTACCGGTGGTGCGGGCAACGACACAATCTATGGCGACAGCGCAGGCGACACGAACGCATCGGCTGGCACGTCGACATTCAGCTGGTCCACATTGGGTGTGGCCGATGGCGCTGACGTTAGCGGCGGCCTGACAGGGACCACAGCAAACGGTGACGTTGCCGTCACCATGAGCGTCGCAGAGGGGACGAACTTTACATCCGCTGCGATGGAAACAACTGACACGCTGTATAACTATGACGGTCAGAGCGACACATCTTCTATCGCCATCACTGGCGGTAGCTCTGGCACGTCATCAGGCGCTGCAGTCGTCACACTTGATTTCGAAGGCAATGATCCGGGCTACCACGACGAAGTCAGCAACGTCACATTCGGTATCTTCGATCTGGACCGCTTCGCCGGACAGTTTACCGACGAAGTTACCATTCGCGCCTATGACGCGGACGGCAATCTTGTTCCGGTCACCCTGTCGACAGTCGGTAACGGCAACACAACGATCAACACAACGTCCAACCCAGACGGTACAGCGCAAGCGGTCGCAGACAACGCGGCAGGCAACACCGAAACCAACCTGGATGCGGGCTTTGTTCAAGTCAGCGTTGCAGGTCCGGTGTCCAAAATCGTCATCGAATATGCAAACACAGACCCTGCTTACGGCGCGCATGCGATCCGGATCGGCGATCTGGAAGTCACAAGCATTCCAGTCGAAGACGGCATCGGTGAAAACGACAGCCTCGACGGCGGCATCGGTGACGACGTTATCTTCGGTCAAGGCGGTGATGACATCATCGCTGGTGGTACTGGCGACGATGTACTGACAGGTGGTGTTGGCGACGATACCTTCATCGTTGAAAACAATTTTGGGTCCGACACAATCGATGGCAGCGAAGACGCAGGCAACGGCGACGTTGACGTGTTGGATGCCTCTGCGGTGACCTCGGACGTGACGCTTGATCTTTCGGCTGTAAATACGGCTGACAACGAAAACGGCACGCTGACATCTGGCGCGGATGTGACCACATTCGACAACATCGAAACTGTTATTCTTGGTAGCGGCGACGACACTATTGTCGGCTCTTCCGGCAATGACACCATCGTCACAGGCGCTGGCGCAGACACCGTCACCATGGGTGCAGGCGACGACATCGTGAACCTTGGCGACGCGACCGCTGACATCACCGGCGGCGTTCCTGATGGCGACGATGATGTTGTGGTACTCGAAGACGGCTTCGGCGACGACATTGTCTCGAACTTTGACGCACCTACCCCAGCAGGCGGCGGGCTGTTTACAGGTATCGACACGTTGGACGTGACCAACCTGTACGACCGTCCAGCAGGCGATCCGACACGCGAACCGGTTAACACCAACGATGTGGTTGTGACCGACGACGGGTCTGGCAACGCTGTACTGACCTTCCCGAATGGCGAAAGCCTGAAGTTGATCGGCATCCCGGCTGCGGATGCGGACGATCCGTTCTACCTGAACGCCATTGGCATCCCCCTGCCCGACGGCACAGTGTCAGGGTCAAACAACGGTGATCTGATCGACGGATCCTACCTTGGCGATCCAGACGGCGACATCGTCGACAACAACGACGCGATCCTGACAGGTGACGCAGCAAACGACGACTTGATCGAAGCGAACGGCGGCAATGACACCGTCTTTGCAGCAGACGGCGACGACGAAGTCTACGGCGGCACTGGCGACGACACCATTGATGGTGGCGTTGGCAACGATACGTTGTTCGGTGAAGATGGCTCTGACATCTTTACTATCGCTGATGCGGACGGCACGGATACCATCACTGGCGGCGAAGACGTCGGTGGCGCAGACGTCGACACTGTCGACTTCTCTGGTGTGACCGGATCAGACGGTGTCACAGTCACATACAACGGCGATGAATCTGCGGATTACGCCGTTGGCGCAACTGGCTCTGACGGGACGTTCGACGAAATCGAAGGCGTCATCGGGACCGACAACACAGACGTCATCGACGCAACGCTCGATACGGCTGGCTTTATTGCGGACACAGGCGCAGGCGATGACACGATCATCGGCGGCGCAGGTGACGACGACATCACAGCTGGCACCGGCGACGACCAAATCGTCATCACAGACGGGTTCGGCAATGACACCATCGATGGCGGCGCAGATGCTGGCAACGGCGATGTAGACGTCCTTGACGGGTCAAGCCTGACCGAAGACCTGACCGTTGACATGACCGCGCCGGAAGCAGGCACGATCTCAAACGGCACAGACACAACATCCTTTAGCGAGATCGAAGAAATCGTTCTTGGCTCTGGCGACGATAGCGTCATCGGTTCTGCTGGTGATGATGTTGTGGACCTTGGCCAAGGGACCGACACGATCAACGCAGGCGCAGGCGACGACCAGATCAATCTGGGCGAAGACAGCCCGGGCAATCCGGATCAGGACCCGGACGTTGTGGTTCTTGAAGACGGCTTCGGCAACGACATCGTTACAAACTTCGACGCCCCAACCGACAATCTGGACGGCACATTCACAGGCGTCGATACGTTCGACTTCACGAACCTGTTCGACGCGCCATCCGGCGACCCTGCCCGCAACCCGGTCAACACAAACGACGTTGTGGTCAGCGATGACGGGTCCGGCAATGCAGTCCTTACGTTCCCGAACGGTGAGACGATCACCCTCGACGGCATTTCCCCTGCCGACGCGGACAATCCGTTCTACCTGAACGCTATCGGTATTCCGATGCCAGAAGACGGTATCGTCACCGGTACACAAGGCGACGACCTGATCGACGGCAGCTACAACGGCGACCTCGAAGGCGATTTCGTCGATAGCGGCGATGCGCTGGTCGCGGGCGAAGCACCAAACGACGACATTATCGTGGCCCAAGGCGGTGACGATAGCGTTGTTGCTGGTGCAGGTGCGGACGACATCTACGGTGGCGATGGATCGGACACGATCAATGCGGGCGCAGGCGACGATACCGTCTATGGCGATACACCCGACGGTGCATGGCACTACGAATATTTCGATCTCGACCCGACAGGCAATCCAACGAGCCTCGCGGATGCAGGCTTTGTTGCGGGCTCACCTGATTATGACGGGACACCAACATCCGTTGGCTACACCGACAGCTTGAACCCTGCTGAAATCGACAGCGCAGATGACTTCGCGATCAAATATTCCTCCACGTTGATCATCGACAACGCGGGCGACTACACGTTCCGGACCGGGTCTGATGACGGATCGAAGATGTTCATTGATGGCGTTGAAGTTGTCAACAATGACGGCCTACACGGTCTTGTATACGTCGACGGAACTCCGGTGACATTGACGGCTGGCGAACACACAATCGATATCATCTACTTCGAAAACGATGGTGGAAATTCGCTAGAGGCGTTTATCTCAGGTCCCGATACAGGCGGCGTGCAAACGTCCCTGACCGGATATGACGGTCTGCGCGCGGCAACAGGTGATGATGTCATCATCGGCGGCACGGGCGACGATACGCTGTTCGGCGGCGCTGGCGACGATACGATCATCGTGTCCGAGGCGGACAACACAGATACGATCACTGGTGGCGAAGACGCAGACGGTGCGGATATCGATACCGTGACCTTCGACAGCGTCGGCACAACAGACGGCGTCGATGTCAGCTTTACCGGCGATGAAGCGGCGGATTACCAAGTCGGCACAACTGGATCTGACGGGTCGTTCACAGAAATCGAACGTGTTGTTGGGACAGACAACGACGACACGATTGACCTGACCAACGATACATCCGGCATCACAGTCGAAAGCGGCACAGGCGACGATACAATCACCAGCGGCGCTGGCGATGACGTCATCGATGCAAGCACTGGCGATGATACTGTCGTATTGAACGACAACTTCGGTAACGACGATATCGTCGGCGGCGAAGACGCCGGAAACGGCGATACAGATGTTCTGGATGCGACCGGCGTTACAGCTGATACAACGCTTGATCTGACAGCGCCTGAAACCGGAACCCTGACAGACGGAACCGATACCGCGACGCTCGCGGAAATCGAACAGTTCTTCTTGGGCTCAGGCAACGACACGGCAACCGGTTCAACTGGCGACGACTTTGTCGATCTTGGTGCCGGTGACGATACGATCAACGCGGGTGCTGGTGACGATGCGATTGCCGGTGGCACAGGCGACGACGAAATCGTTCTGACCAATGGCTTCGGTGACGACACGATCACAGGCGGTGAAGACGAAGGTGACAGCGATGTGGATGTCTTGAATGCATCCGACATCACGGTCGATACGATCCTGAACCTGACATCCCCTGAAACAGGGACTTTGACGGACGGGACCGACACCGCATCTTTGGCCGAGATTGAACAGTTCTTCTTGGGCTCTGGCGACGATTCCGCGACTGGCTCTGCTGGCGACGACATCATCGATCTGGGTGCAGGCGACGACAGCATCAACGCGGGCGCAGGTGACGACAACATCACGGCTGGCACTGGCACCGATACGATTGCGATCACAGACGGGTTCGGCAACGACACCATCGACGCAGGCGAAGACGTTGGTAACGGCGATGTGGACGTTCTGGACGGATCAGACCTGACCGACGACGTGACCGTCACATTGACTGGCGACGAAGTTGGCACCGTGACAGACGGCGTCGATACGCTTGATTTCACTGGCGTTGAAGAAATCGTCACAGGCTCTGGCGACGACACAGTCGTTGGCGGTACAGGCGACGATTCAGTTTCGACTGGCGCAGGCGCTGACGTGATCAGCACAGGCGAAGGTGCGGACACGATCAACGCTGGCGACGGCGATGACATCATCACCTTCTCTGAAGGCGACAGCATCGCGGGCGGTGACGGTAACGATACATTCACGCTCGAAGACTTGGGTGAGCCAACAAATGGCGTCATCACGGTTACAGGCGGCGACGGTGACGAAGCCCCAGTTGATCCCGTGGCGCAAACAGGCGGCGATATCCTCAAGTTGGGTGATCTGGCTGACCTGACAACGCTGGTTCAAACGTCCGACGGCATCAACGCTAGCGGCAATGAAACGTTCTCGGGTTCGGTTGAACTGGACGATGGCACGACGCTGAACTTCTCTGGCATCGAACAGGTCATCTGTTTCACACCAGGCACAAACATCGCAACGCCGCACGGGTCCCGCCCGATCGAAACCCTGCGCGTTGGCGATCTGGTTGTGACACGCGACCACGGCATGCAGCCAATCCGCTGGATCCAGCAACGGACTGTGCCTGCGACCGACAAGTTCGCACCAGTGCGTCTGCGTCCGGGTGTCGTGACAGGTCTGGAACGTGATCTCCTAGTGTCACCACAGCACCGGATGTTGTTCCAAGGCTACCGTGCAGAACTGTTGTTCGGTGAAAGCGAAGTCTTGATGCCTGCGACGCACCTGATCGACGACAAGATGGTCACGCGTGAAGAAGGCGGATTTGTCACATACATCCACATGATGTTTGACGAACACGAAGTCGTCTACGCGGAAGGTGCAGCATCCGAAAGCTTCCACCCCGGTGAGATTGGCCTGACAGGTGTGGCAGACAAAGCCCGCGAAGAACTGTTCGCGCTGTTCCCTGCTTTACGCAGCGATCCCAAAGGGTACGGTCGGACAGCCCGCCGGACCCTTAAGCAACACGAATCTCAGATGCTACGGACCAAATAACGGTTCATCAGCGCTGAAAGAAAAGACCGCCCTTCTGCTCGGGGGCGGTCTTTTTGTGTTTTTCAGGGAAAACCTTAACGTGGTCACTAGCGCCGCCAATAATGCATTCATTAACGCACAAGTAGCAATCAAAGCGCCTATGGTTTCAGCAAATTCATCAATGAAACATACGCACACCGCCTTCTTGCCACATTCCACCCTTAGACAAATTTTTACAGTTATTTGGTTAAAAAGTGAGTTGTTGAATGTTTGAGATCAGCACGAGGCTGACGCTTCCGATTGGCGCCCTGATTTTCGCGGGTTTGGTTCCTAGCCATGCCATCGCGCAAACCTCTCCCTCTTCTGCCGACGCAGTATTGCCCTCAGCGGCAGACGCTACAGTGCAGGCATCATCTACACGCGCATCATTCGATGCCGACACGGCCGAAACACCAACGGAAGCCGCAATCGCATGGGCTGCCGTTGCTGAAAGCCGCGTGAAAGAAGACGTCTTTGCATTTATCGCGGCCTACCCGGACACGCCTGAAGCCAAAGATGCCAAAGCCTTGATGATCGACCTGCTCTGGACCGAAATTGCACAAGCGGATGCCGCGCCTGCAGTCGTTGAAGAACCCGTTGCGCAGGAAGCAGATATTGTCGAAGTCGCAGCACCTGCCACCAACGAAATCGAACTGGTTTCTGCTGATGGGCTGGTCTCTGTGATTGGCGAAATCGTGTCATTCGACGCCGACCTAATCAGCATCAAGACATCATACGGAACCGTCGGCATCCCGAACGACGACATCAGTTGCGTTGGTGCGGCCTGCCCTGCAGGGCTCTAAGCCACCCCATTCGTCCTTCCCAAACCTGACCCACGCGCATCTGCGCGACCCGACCCCAATCGGAACATTCCCCCTGTTCCATACAAAACCAACACGGAGCCCCCCAAATGAAACTTCATGCCCCACAAACCGCCTGCGCCCTTGCCCTTTGCCTGACAGCGGTCGGATCTACGGCCTTTGCTGACGACATTGCATGCGGCACGCCCTACGCGATTCAGTCCGGCGATTCACTGTCTGCCATCGCAAACAATGCATATGGCCCAGGCGGTGATTTCCAGATCATCTACAGCGCCAACGCAGCTGCGATCGGTCCGAACCCGGGTGTCATCCGCGTGGGTACGACGCTGAACATCCCGTGCTTGGATGAGGAAGTCGTTGCATCTACAGCGGACACCGCCGCGATCACACAGATCGAAACGACTGAAAGCCTGCCTGCGCCAACCAATAACATGATCCGCGTCGTGGCCGGTTCAAACTGGGCACCATTCGTCCACGAAGACCAAGCCCAAGGCGGCATGCTGACCGAAATCGTCAACGTGGCGCTGGACACAGCCGAAGGCAATCCAGAATACCGCATCGACTTTATCAACGACTGGGGCGCACACCTGACGCCACTGATTTCTGACCACCGGTACGATTTCTCGCTGGCATGGTTCCAGCCCAACTGTGACATCGTCGAACGCCTTGGCGACGGCAGCAAATTCCGCTGCAACAACCTGATGTGGTCCGAGACATTGTTCGAACAAATCCTCGGCTATTACACCGTTGTGGGCACAGCAGTGCCAGAGACACACGCAGACCTAATGGGCAAAACGATCTGTCGTCCGGCTGGCTATTCCATGTTCATGCTGGAAGAGCACGAACTGGTAGAACCAAACGTCACAATCGTGCGGGCCGATACACCACAAGCCTGCTTCACTGGCCTGGCAGACGGGACATACGACGTTGTGGCGCTCGCAACCGAAGCATCTGACGGCGTGATCTCATCAGAGGGTCTGTCAGAGGTCGTGACATACAACGAACCGCTGAGCCAAGTTCTGACGCTGCACGCGGTGATCTCGAACACAAACCCGAACGCAGAGGCATACCTCAAGACGCTGGACGACAGCCTGATCAAGATGAAAACATCCGGTGCATGGTTTGAAATCGTACGCCGCCACCTGAGCGAAGCACGCGCCGCGAACCAGTCATAATCGCAACCAAAGCTAGAAACAAAAAACCACCCTGTTTTGCGACAGGGTGGTTTGCTTTTTCAGATGACGTGTTGCGTCAAAAGGCGTTTATGACAACCACGTCTTATAATCGCTGACCAACAAATGCGTTGGCTCAACATCTTCTTCGATATCGGCAAAACGACCAATCGGTTCGCGGAAGATATTGTCGGTTTCATCATCGTTCACGGTGCTGACCTCGCCGATCAACACATCACCGCCCTCGCCCCAAAACGCGTGCCAGTCGCCGGGCATCAAGGTGACACTTTCGCCGGGCGCAAATTTGATCTTTTCGCCTGCCGAAAATGCGCGACGGATCCCGTCACACATCACAACACCACCGGCGTTTTCGTCAAAGTTGCCATCAGCGTCAGAACCGAACAATTCAATCACCATCGTGGCCCCGCCACGGTTGATGATGTCTTCGGCCTTAAGGACATGCGTGTGCATCGGAGACAGCTGATCCTGTTTCGAAATCAGCAGCTTTTCCGCATAGCACATGCCGCCACCGCGTTTCAGATCTTCCTGACGGCCATTGCGCAAGGTGAACAGGAACAGGCCCATCTCATCGTAGCGTCCTGCGCCATAATCGGTGATGTCCCACCCACAGCGCGCAGAGATCACATTGGCGGCGCGGTCAGCGTTTGCCTTAAATTCAGATGGTGTCCAATAGGCCCACGGCGGCAAGGTAAACCCGTGGCTACGGATCATGTCATCGGCTTGCGCCATAATATCATTGATTGTCGAACGTTTCATAGCGGCCTCAAAATAGGAAAGCGTCGCTTACTATTTGGCTGGCGTAACACGTTACGGCAAGTCTCATTTTTGGAAAAAAGGCCTGCATCGGTTGGCGGTGTTGGGACCGTCAACCGATACAGCCCCGTTCAAAGTTCCGCCGCTTGCGCGGCGGAAATTACTGAACAGGTTACTCACACCCAGAACAAAAAACTCACTACGAAACTACTTGGGACGGGAGTGATGCCCTCATTTGATCACCCCCCCCTCGCAGCAACTAGGGGGAAAAAAAACACATTTGCATCCGTGAATATCAACCCTAGGCTGATTTTAGCGACAATTCCGATTGTCCCGCAACCCAAGCGCGACATGCATCGCCAAAAGCCGCAAAAAGCGGCCTTGAAACCGGATCTGACGCCGCATTCCATTCCGGATGCCATTGAACCGAATAGGTAAATCCGGGTGCATCTTTGACAAAGATCGCCTCAGGCGTGCCGTCAGGCGCATAGCCATCAACCACAATACGTGGCCCGGGTTCTTTGATTCCCTGCCCGTGCAGCGAATTCGTCATCACCTTCTGCGCCCCAATGATTCGTTCAAAGGGTCCGCCCGCGCTAAATGTGATCTCGTGGCGCATCGCGAACTTTTCTTCCAGCGTGCCATCCGGTGGCATCCGGTGGTTGTCACGGCCGGGCAGATCGCGAATTTCAGGATACAGCGATCCGCCAAACGCCACATTCACCTCTTGAAAGCCGCGGCAGATACCAATGATCGGTTGCCCCGCCGCCACGCATGCACGGATCAGCGGCAATACCAAACGGTCGCGATTGCGGTCAAACGTACCATGGGCTGGCGTTTCGACTTCGCCGTACTCCTCTGGATGCACATTCGGCCGCCCGCCCGTGAAAACGAAACCGGCGCAGGTTTCGCGTAATTCTTGCAAATCGAACAAATTCGGGTTCGCCGGCACAATCAACGGGATCCCCCCCGACGCTTCGACGACGGCTTGCAAGTTTAGCTCGCCTGCTGCTTGAACATGATAATCGTCATTGATGGTATGGGCATTGGCGATAACGCCGATCACAGGCCGAGACATTGCGGTCTATCCAATCTTTACTTTGCAATCGTGATTATAGCCCAGCAACTGTGCTTGGGAACCCTCACTAGGCACACAGCAGCATTGACACCAATGCACAGGCGGTAATGATACCGATATGCGCTATTCGCTGAATTCATCGTCATTTCTGGCTGATCCGACATCGCAACTGGCACACATGCGCGACGAAGCCACGCTCGTACGCGCAAAGATACCTTTGTTAGGTGAAGTTTGGGTTACGACCAATGATCAAACCGCCCGCAGCGTCCTAAAGAAAACCGACCTATTTGTCCGGAACCCTAAACCGATCACCGGACGCGGTCTTGATGCGTCGGTTTGGTGGTTACCGAAGTTTATGAAACCCTTGCTGCGCAACATGCTTGGCGCGGACGGTGCAGATCACAAACGGTTGCGCGGCTTGGTCGATCAGGCCTTTGCTCGTCATCAGATCGCTGACATGGAACCTGAACTGACGGACATAGCGGATGGCCTGCTTGCAGGTTTAGACATACAGGGGCCCGTCGATATCCTGTCCAGTTACGCCCGTCCGCTACCGTTGATGGCGATTTGTATATTGCTGGGTATTGATCCGGCAGACCGCGCCCGTATCGCGCATTGGATTGCGCCCATATCGGGCCCTGTCAACGGCATGACCCTGCTGCTCGCCCTGCCAAGCCTACGTCGCTTGATGCAATACTTCCGCGACGCATTCGCGGCGCAACGCATATCGCCCCGCCCCGGACTAATATCCGAACTGGTCGCCGCAGAGGCCGCAGGCGACAAACTGGACGACGACGAATTGCTGGCGATGGTGTTCACACTTTTCGTGGCGGGTCACGAAACAACCGTCCACCTGATCACCATGACCATTCTCAGCATACTTCCACGGCCAGACGCACGGGCAGCCGTCCGCGATACCCCCGACGCCCTGCCGCTGCTGATCGAAGAAGTCATGCGCCACGATTCACCAGTGATGCTGACGAAGCCGCATTTCGTCGCCCGCAACGTCGCTTTTGAAGGGGTGCAACTGCGCAGAGGCGACACCGTCATGCCGCTCCTGATCGCAGCCAACCGTGATCCGGACCGCTTTGATGCAGCCGATACGTTTCAGCCACGTCGCCAACCCAACGCGCACATCGGTTTTGGGCATGGACCACATGTCTGTTTGGGGATGCAGTTGGCACGGGCGGAAGCGCGGATCGCGATCACACAGCTATTCACCCGCTTTCCGGACACCGTCTTGGCTGTGCCGGATAGTTCCCCGTCCTATACAACAAGGACGGGGATACATGGTTTAACGGGTTTGCGCGTCCTATTGCGTTAGCCTTCGCCTTTCAGGCCAGCTGCCGCAATTCCGGCCATCGCCGCTTCAAGATCGTTGTCGCTTGTGTCGCCTGTGACGCCGACAGCGCCGATCACAGCACCATCGTCACCGCGCACAATCACGCCCCCCGGAACAGGCACAACCTGACCACCAAAGGCACCATTCACAGCGTCCATGAAATAAGCCTGCTGTTCGGCCCGCGCCATCTGCGCAGACCCCGTCATACCCAGCATCACGCAGCCGTAGGCCTTGCCGTGCGCAATCGCAAAACGACCCGGAGCAGCGCCATCTTCACGCTCAAATGCTTTGACGTGACCGCCTGCATCCAACACCACAACAGACAGCGGCTTCAGACCCATTTCACGGCCCTTAGCGATGGTTTGCGCAATGATTACGCGCGCGTTTTCAATCGAAATCTCAGCCATTTGCAGGCTCCTTTAGATGAGTGTGTTAAGCTTGCGCTTTGAATTCTTGGCGACGGCGGTGCAGCACAGGTTCCGTATAACCAGACGGCTGCACACGGCCTTGGAACACCAGATCACAGGCAGCTTGGAACGCAACTGTGTCAAAGTTCGGAGCCATCGGAATGTAGCTCGGGTCGTTCGCGTTCTGACGATCAACGACTTCGGCCATTTTCTGCATGCCCGCCATCACCTGTTCTTGAGACACGACGTCATGGTGCAACCAGTTTGCCAGCGCCTGCGACGAAATCCGGCAGGTCGCGCGGTCTTCCATCAGCCCCACATCGTTGATGTCCGGCACCTTGGAACAGCCAACACCAGCATCGACCCAGCGCACAACATAGCCAAGGATACCTTGGGCGTTGTTCTCGATCTCGCGGGTGATTTCGTCCTTGGACCAGTTCGCACCGCGTGCCACAGGAATCGTCAGCAGATCGTCAAGCGATCCGCGGGCACCGCCTGCTTTGATCTCGTTCTGGCGGTCAAGCACACCGATCTTGTGGTAATGCGTGGCGTGCAGCGTCGCAGCCGTTGGTGACGGCACCCACGCACAGTTCGCACCTGACATCGGATGGCCGACCTTGGCGTCCAGCATCTCGGCCATACGATCAGGCATCGCCCACATCCCCTTGCCGATTTGCGCCTTGCCCTGCAGGCCACAGGCCAGACCGATATCAACGTTGCGGTCTTCATAGGCGGTGATCCACGCAGACGATTTCATCTCGCCCTTCGGCACCATTGGACCCGCTTCCATCGAAGTGTGGATTTCGTCGCCGGTGCGGTCCAAGAACCCTGTGTTGATGAACGCGACCCGCGATTTTGCGGCGCGGATACATTCCTTCAGGTTCGCGGACGTGCGGCGTTCTTCGTCCATGATCCCCAGTTTCACAGTGTTCGCAGGCAGCGACAGCGCCTTTTCTACAGCTGTGAAAATCTCGTCAGCGAAAGCCACTTCTTCGGGGCCATGCATCTTTGGCTTCACGACATAAACAGAACCGGTAATCGTGTTCCCACCCTGACGGCGCAGATCGTGGATCGCGATCATCGTTGTGATCATTGCATCCATCAGCCCCTCGCCCGCTTCATTGCCGTCGCGGTCCAGAATGGCAGGGTTCGTCATCAGATGACCCACGTTGCGGATCAGCATCAATGCGCGACCCTTATAACGGATTTCCTGACCCTTCTTGCCCGTGAAACCAATGTCATCATTCAGGACACGTTCAAACGTCTCGCCGCCCTTGGTCACAGTCTCGGACAAGGTGCCCTGCATCAGACCAAGCCAATTGGCATAGGCGACGACTTTGTCCTCACCATCCACAGCGGCAACTGAATCTTCGCAGTCCATAATCACTGACAACGCGCTTTCCAGCATGATGTCCGCAATACCCGCCTTGTCGGTTTTCCCGATGTTGGATTCCGGATCAATGATCACACCAATCAACAGACCGTTGGCGCGCAGGAACACATCCGTCAGACCGTTGTCGTCAGCATTGCCGCCCACAAACTGGTTCGGATCTTTCAACGCAGGCACAAGGTTGCCGTTGTCCACGGCAAGCCCATCGATGTCCGCCCAAGACCCTTCGGCCAGCGGTGCCACATCGTCCAGATGCTTACGACCCCATGCAATCGCTTTCGCGCCATGTTCCGCGTCATAGCCACCCTTCGGCGCGGTGCTGCCCAGCGCATCGGTGCCATAAAGCGCATCGTACAGGCTGCCCCACCGCGCATTCGCAGCGTTCAGCGCAAACCGCGCATTCATAATCGGCACAACCAATTGCGGACCCGGCACAGATGCGATTTCAGGATCAACGTTTGTTGTCTCGATTTCAAAATCCGGCCCTTCGGGCACCAGATAACCAATGTCCGTCAGAAACGCTTTGTAAGCGATCGGATCATGGTCCTGACCGCGGTTCGCGACGTGCCAACCATCGATTTGTTCTTGAATTTCGGCCCGTTTTTCCAGCAAAGCGCGGTTCTTCGGGCCCATCTCATGAATCAGGCCCGACAATCCGGCCCAGAACGTATGCGGGGCAATGCCTGTATCTGGCAACGCTTTTTGTTCAATAAAATCAGCAAGGACAGGGTCAACTTGCAATTCATCACGTGTCACATAAGCAGTCATAATCGGGCCTTTCAGTACAAATTGAGTATCCGCAGCACGGCTTTCATCACCATTAGAACAAAAGTTTCCTATAGGCAACAAATCTGGTAAAATCTTTTGACCAATCCTTCACTTGGCCCGCCGACACCGGTCAGAACAGTAGCGGACCTCGTCCCAAACCGTTGCCCATTTCTTGCGCCATGTGAACGGTTTCTCGCACACGATACATATTTTCTGAGGTAAGTCAGATTTCTTGCGCATCTTTGCCAATGGTCTGCCTTTCGCTTGCAGTTCGGGGGCGGGTTCCCAATAGTTAGATCAACCCTGCGTATCATAAAGGCTGCCTCATGAAAGATTCCGCGCCGTCCGTCATCTATCTGGCAGACTATACCCCACCCGCCTATCTGATCGACGATGTTCATCTGACCTTCCATCTGCACCCAACCCAGACCCGCGTGATGAGCCGCATCGCGTTCCGGCCTAATCCGGATGCGACCGACGGCACCTTCTCTCTACACGGCACGGAACTGAACTTGGTCTCCGCCAAAATAGACGGCACGCCGGTTGATCCCACGCTCACTGACGACGGTCTCACCTGCGACGCGCCCAGCGCCCCGTTCATCTGGGAAGCAGAGGTCACGATATCGCCGGAAACCAACACCGCGCTTGAAGGGCTCTATATGTCCGGCGGCATGTACTGCACCCAATGCGAAGCCGAAGGGTTTCGCAAAATCACCTACTACCCCGACCGGCCCGATGTAATGGCCGTCTTCACCGTGCGGATCGAAGGCGACTATCCTGTCTTGCTGTCCAACGGCAATCCGCAGGCGTCCGGCGACGGCTGGGCTGAATGGCACGACCCGTGGCCGAAACCTGCGTACCTCTTCGCGCTGGTCGCGGGTGACCTGGTAGCACATCCGGGGTCGTTCACCACAATGTCAGGCCGCGACGTTGCATTGAACATCTACGTGCGCCCGGGGGCTGATGAGGAAAAGTGCGCCTTTGGGATGGGCGCACTGCAGCGGTCGATGAAATGGGACGAAGATGTCTACGGCCGTGAATACGACTTGGACATTTTCAACATCGTGGCCGTCGATGACTTCAATATGGGCGCAATGGAAAACAAGGGATTGAACATTTTCAACTCCAGCTGCGTTCTCGCATCCCCCACCACATCCACAGATGCAGACTTTGAACGGATCGAAGCGATCATCGCCCACGAATACTTTCACAACTGGACAGGCAACCGGATCACCTGCCGCGACTGGTTCCAACTTTGCCTGAAAGAAGGTCTGACCGTCTACCGCGACCAACAGTTCACCGCCGACATGCGGTCCGCCCCCGTCAAACGGATCGACGACGCAATCACACTGCGCGCAGCACAGTTTCGCGAAGATGCAGGACCACTGGCGCACCCGCCCCGCCCGTCCAGCTTTTCCGAGATCAACAACTTCTACACGGCGACCGTCTACGAAAAAGGGGCAGAGATTATCGGCATGCTGCATACCCTCGCGGGTGACGCAGGCTACAAAGCAGCGCTCGACCTGTATTTCGACCGCCACGACGGCGACGCGGCCACCATCGAAGATTTCCGCGCTTGTTTCGAACAGGCGATGGATACGGACCTTACGCAATTCACACGCTGGTGGACCGATCCCGGCACGCCTCATGTTACCGTCACCGAAGAATGGAACGACGGCACCCTGACCTTACACCTGTCGCAATCCATTGACGCGCTTGGCCGCATTGATTGGCCTGCCCGCGTTATCCCCTTGCGTTACGCGTTGATCGGCCAAGACGGGACCGAAATGCAGGCTGAACAACTACTGATCCTCGACGATACGGTCAAAACTGTTGTCATCGCTGGGTTATCTGCCCGCCCGATCCTGTCGATCAATCGGGGCTTCACTGCCCCCATCACACTGTCACAAACGCAATCGGACGCAGATCGGGCGCTTTTACTTGCCCATGACAGTGATCCCTTCAACCGCTGGGACGCGGGCCGGAAACTGGTGTCGGACGTTCTATGCCGGATGGTGATGCACGAAACAGCACCTGATACGCGCTACCTTGATGCGATGCGCGTGGCTGTGCGTGACAACGATCTTGATCCAGCCTACCGCGCGTTCCTTTTGTCTTTTCCAAGCCAAGCTGAAACAGCCCAAGCGCTGCATATGCAGGGGGTCATACCCGATCCGGATGCAATCCATCTAGCCCACCAAACGCTCAGGCAGGCCTTGGCGGAACATCTTCAGGACCACCTTGCTGCGCTCTATGCGGCGATGACTGTTGATGGGGACTACAGCCCTGAGGCTGGGCCAGCGGGCAAACGCGATTTGGGGAACGCGGTCTTGGGACTGATTTCGCGGCTTGATGGCGGCAAACAAGCAGCCCAGCAATTCGCAACCGCAGACAACATGACGCAACAAATCAGTGCGCTGTCAGCATTGCTGTGGAACGGGCACGAAACAACACAGCTAGCGGCATTTGCAGACCAATGGTCTGACGACCGTCTGGTCATGGACAAATGGTTCGGGCTTCAAGTGGCGCTTAGCGCACCAGAAGACACAGTCGCGACGGTCAAAGCCTTGGCCGCCCACCCCGACTTCAACGAAAAGAACCCAAACCGGTTCCGTGCAGTCTTTGGCGCGTTCGCACGACACGCCGCCGGTTTCCATCGCGCGGACGGTAGTGGCTACGCGCTGCTGGCGGATTGGCTGGTCAAACTAGACGCGATCAATCCCCAAACCACCGCGCGAGTGGTCACGGCCTTTGATAGCTTCAAACGTTACGATGCGGGACGACAGGAAAAAATGAAGGCGGCGCTCAACCGGATCGCGGCGACACCAAACCTGTCCGGCGACACACGCGAAATGGTGACACGTATCCTCGATACGGTGTAGATCGCCTATCCCCGCGATCTGTCATTTGCCTGTTACGGTTGCACCACATGGTGCATCCCATGAGACATCGTATTGATCCCCTGATCCACGAACGCGCCCCTTGGCTGGGGCGCAACACCGCACTGACGCAAGTCGCACAACAGTCGCTTGATCATCTACTTGGGTACGGCGAAACCGTCGCCTTGGCAGAAAAGCTGGAAAACGCGTCTGCGGCTCACGTGATGCATACAATGGGACAGATGCTGTCCCAACACGTGACAGCAACGGGTCTGGGTCATATCCCCGCAGATGGTCCTGCTTTGATCGTGGCAAACCACCCGACGGGCATCGCGGACGGCATCATACTGCACCACCTGATCGCGCAAAGACGACCGGACACCTATTTCTTCGCGAACAAAGACATTTTGCGTGTTCTGCCGCAAATGGAAGACATGATCTGCCCCGTTGAATGGCGGCTCGAAAAACGTAGCCGCACATCTGCGCGCGAAACGATGCAATACGTCCGCAAAGCCACGGATGCAGGCCGGCTCGGCGTGATCTTCCCGTCAGGGCGGCTGGCCAAACGACGCGGCCTGCGCCTGTGGGAACGTCCATGGATGGCGTCAGCAGCCATGCTCGCGCGCAAATTTGACCTGCCCGTCGTGCCCGTGAACATCCGCGCCCGCAATTCAGCGCTGTTCTATCTCTTCGACCGCATCCACCCGACACTGCGCGACATCACACTGTTCCACGAGACATTGAACAAGCACAAACAGCCGTTCCAAGTCACGGTCGGTCCACACATTCAAGGCCGCACCCTACCGAAATCAGCGGACGACGGCATCGCCGTGCTGCGGGATGCCACGTTGCTACTGGGTGAAAAGCCGACGCCAGAGATTGATATGATGGCCGTGACCCGACCACTATTGTCGCGTCTAGGCTAGGTGACGGAGCCTCGGCGGGGATATTTAAGGCCAAAAGAAGCACGCACAGCACCAAACGCGACAGGCCTTACCCGTTCGCAGGCGCTGTCATAGTGGACACGGTCACGTCCCAATTGCCCGCTGGACGCGCCTGCGGGCGGATGTTGACCTGCGGTTTGCAGTAACTTTGACGGTTTGTCCAAGCGGCCATTTCCGAAATCTTGCTCCGGTTCGACATCGGGCCCCAATCTGCAGCAATGCCGCGCCAACGGCTATCGCGCACAGCAATCGCGTTATCTCGGGCGACCGTCACGTTCATGATACGGGCAGCACAGGACAGGTTATCCTCGGGATCTTTCAACGCCTCGCCAGTGCGGGCGTAGCAGCCATAGCGGCGTGCCGTATCCGGATAGATTTGCAGCAGACCAAACCACAGGTTTCCGCCCCCCACAGCACGCGGATTATACGTGCTTTCGTGCTTGGCCAAAGCCGACATGACACCTACCCAAAACGCACGGCGCTGTTCGGGTCCGTTTTCAACATAAGCAGGACACCAGGTGTCGATGTCGCGCGGAACAAGTGATTCGAGCCCATCACCATGCCCGCTGATCGCCGTCATCGCCGCACGCGTCCACAGATCAGACCCGTCTTTATGGGTCCACCGCGTGTTCGGCAAAAAGCTGGATCGCGCAATAGGACGCACATCGGGTTCACCCGTTTCCACTATGGCCGGATACCGGATCATGTGGGCAGGACGGGCTTGCACACGAAACCCTGCAAGGCGATTTGCAGCGGCCTCGACCTGCAAAGTCGCAGCATCATCGCGCGAGAAGGGTCTGACAGGTGTGTCGGCCATGGCCGCGGCCCCCACACATATCGCCAAAATCCCCCCCAGAAGTGTCTTGGCATTTATCATGGCGCAAAATTTGCCTTGCGCATGCACCTGAATGCAAGCGGAATTTCAGATGCAGGCGGGGCAACGCTTGAACTTACTCACCCGTTTACAGCGCAACAGATACAACGATTACTGTGGAACGTTCACACCTTAACTCTCGGTGGGCCTTATAACTTGAGCGATTTGAACTAGAAAATGTCTAAGGCTGGCGGTAAACCATTGTGGATGCCGCGAAATACCTCGGGGCCTGTTACAAAGGTGATCCGGATGAACGCACACGGCATGACAAAATGGTTTGGTCTCGTCTTGATTTT
This sequence comes from Yoonia sp. D2-7, assembly GCF_055809435.1. Lineage (NCBI taxonomy): Bacteria > Pseudomonadati > Pseudomonadota > Alphaproteobacteria > Rhodobacterales > Paracoccaceae > Yoonia > Yoonia sp. D2-7. Next base: position 2,392,179 of record NZ_CM147912.1, read on the forward strand.
GTCCGGACCAGTAAGTGCGCAAGAGACGGATGTGGGCGGCGTTAGCGATGAAATCATTGCCTACTGGGCCAAAAACGCAATCCCACTGGCTGAATTCGTCGAGCAGGGTTTTGGCATGGCCGAACCTAAAGACGCGACATCACCGCAGTGGTGCCCCTATCAAGCCGTTACGATCTCTTTGCTATTTGCCGACCATCCAAATTGTAGTCGCCTGCTTCAAGAGATGCGGCAACAAGGCCGCATCGAATAGGCCTGCGCGGAACGCATAAATTCAGTTTATCGCAGTCACACATTAGCCCGTTGACCGACCACTGTATAAAACAGGTGTTTTCAACACCGTGATTGACGGCTCCAAACCAACACCCACCTCACCAACAAAACACCCAAATCCCCGCATCCTCTTGTCCCTGCCTGCCCCCTGTCTTAGAACGCAGCAACACCCTGACGGAGAGACCCCATGTTGGACCTGACATACGACACCCCTGCCCCCAAAGTGATCGCTGGTGCGAAGCATGATTGGGAGCTTGTGATCGGCCTTGAAGTCCACGCGCAGGTCGCGACCAAAGCGAAACTGTTTTCTGGCGCATCCACCCTTTTCGGCGCTGAGCCGAACAGCAACGTGGCCTTCGTGGACGCAGGCATGCCCGGCATGTTACCCGTCATTAACGAAGAATGCGTCGCACAGGCGGTGCGCACGGGTCTGGGCCTGAAAGCCGAAATTAACCTGTTCTCTGCCTTCGACCGGAAGAACTACTTCTACCCTGATCTGCCGCAAGGCTACCAGATTTCCCAACTTTACCACCCGATTGTGGGCGAAGGTGAAGTGCTGGTCGAACTCGGTGACGGTACCGCCCGCAACGTCCGCGTGGAACGCATCCATCTTGAACAAGACGCCGGCAAATCCGTGCACGACATGGACCCGAACATGTCCTTCGTGGACCTGAACCGGACCGGCGTGGCGTTGATGGAAATCGTATCGCGCCCCGACATCCGTGGGCCGGAAGAAGCAGCTGCTTATGTGTCCAAGCTGCGCCAAATCCTGCGTTACCTCGGGACCTGTGACGGCAACATGCAAAACGGCAACCTGCGGGCTGACGTGAACGTATCGATCTGCCGTCCGGGCCAGTACGAGAAATACATGGAAACGCAGGACTTTAGCCACCTCGGCACGCGCTGCGAAATCAAGAACATGAACTCGATGCGGTTTATCCAAGCCGCCATTGATGTGGAGGCCCGCCGCCAAATCGCCCTCGTCGAGGACGGCAAAGAGGTTGTGCAGGAAACACGTCTCTACGATCCGGACAAGAACGAAACACGGTCCATGCGGTCAAAGGAAGAAGCGCACGATTACCGCTACTTCCCCGATCCGGACCTGCTGCCGCTCGAAATCGAACAGGACTGGGTTGATGATCTGGCGTCCAAATTGCCAGAACTACCAGACGCCAAGAAATCCCGTTTCATGGCTGACTTCGGCCTGTCCGACTACGACGCCTCCGTGCTGACCGCCGACGTGACCAACGCGGCCTTCTTTGAAGCCGTGGCCGAAGGCCGCGACGGCAAACTGGCGGCGAACTGGGTGATCAACGAACTGTTTGGCCGCCTCAAGAAAGACGACAAAGACGTCACCGAAAGCCCGATTTCAGCGGCACGTCTGGGCCAGATCGTCGGCCTTATCAAATCCGACAAGATCAGCGGCAAGATCGCCAAAGACGTGTTCGAAATCGCCTACACCTCGGACCGTGACCCCGAAGAAATCGTCGCGACCGAAGGCATGGAACAGGTGACAGACACAGGCGCCATTGAGGCAGCCGTGGATGAGATCATCGCAGCCAACCCCGCGCAGGTCGAAAAAGCCAAAGTGAACCCGAAACTCGTTGGCTTCTTCGTCGGCCAAGTGATGAAGGCGACAGGCGGCAAAGCGAACCCTGCGGCGGTGAACAAATTGGTCAGCGAAAAACTAGGCCTTTAAGCCCTGATGTCGGCGGACTAATTCCGCCGACCCACGCGCACGCATCTACGGACAGTTGAAATGCAACCAATGTTGAAGCGCGCGCTCTATGTTCTTCTTCCTGCAGTCATCCTTTGCTGCGCATTCCTTGGTCTTTATGCGCTCGCGTTAACGGGTGGGGCCGATACGGTTAGCTTTGCTTTCCTCATCGGATTTCCAATGATTGCGGGCGCAGTCATCTATTATTTCAAGCCTAAGAACCAACTGAATACACTGTGGGGCAGTATTTTGTGGTTGGGTGGAATCACGTTGGGGGCAGTCGCCCTGTCCCTCATTTCCGGTCTCGAAGGTATGGTATGCATTGCCATGGCCGTCGGTCCAATCTTGTTTGGTGTGATGCTGGGCGGTATTTTTATGGTTGTCGCCCTGCGTTGGCGCGACAAGTCCCATGGTACACTCAAGGCCGTTGTTGCACCCATTATGCTGCTTGTTGCACTTGGATATGCAAAAGCACCGCAAACCACCTACACAATATCGAATACGATCATCATTCAGGCGGCACCTTCTGACGTCTACGCAATGCTGCAGAACATCCCTGACATCGCACCAGTCGAAGTCCCAACCCTGCCGTCACATTGGCTCGGCATTCCGAAACCAACGGCGGCCGTTTGGGAAGAAACAAGCAGCGGTTCGGTGCGGCATTCATACTGGGGTGACGGCATCCATTTCCGCGAAAACATCACAGCCGTCATTCCCGACAAACACATCGCGTGGAACTTCAGCTTTCCTGAGAACTGGATCGTCGAAGGCATCCAAGATCCGCACATCACAGTCGGTAGCCCGTATTTTGATGTGCTTTCGGGCTCTTATACGTTGGCGGCAACTGAGACAGGCACGCAGCTGACATTAACCACACGTACCTACGACGGATCAGAACTAGGGGCGTACGCAAAGTTCTGGCATCACTTCTTCTTTGAAGACTTCCACGAAGCGATCCTCACAGTGGTCAAAAACCGCGTAGAGGCGCTGTGACCGCATCTGCTCTGCTTGGCCCGCCCATCCTTCTTTGCTATAGGGGCGACATCTTAACAGGGATGGTGAAATGTCTTACGAATATGCAGTGGTGCCTGCACCGAAAAAGGGGCTCAAGGCCCGTGGTGTGAAATCCACCGAAGATCGTTTTGCTTATGCCCTGCAAACCGTCATGAACGAATACGGGGCCGAAGGGTGGGAATATGTGCGCACCGATACGCTCCCGTCCGAAGAACGGTCTGGCCTGACGGGCCGCACAACCGTGTTTCAAAACATGATGGTGTTCCGCAAGCCGCTGGCCGCCGCTGCACCCGACGTGGATCCGAAACCTGCCGCGTTACTTGCGCCGCCGGAACCCACTCCGCCGACATCACCAGCCGCGCCAGACGTCGCACCTGCGCCGCCTGCGGTGCCAACCCCAGCGCCGGATCACATGATGAAGGTTGACGGGGCCGCCGACCAAGGCCGGACAGAACCGCCCCTGAAATCCGACTGATCAGCGGAACGAAATCGCCAATGCATGCAGCCTGCTGATGATGTCAGGCCCTAACGCCGCGTGCACTGCGCGGTGCCGTGCAATGCGCGTTTTGTCTGCCAAATCAGGTGCATCCAGCACGATCTTCCAGTGGCTTTCACCGGACCCATCATCGCCTGCGTGACCCGCATGCAGATGGCTTTCGTTGATCACCTCGAACGACGCCGGATTCAGCTTCGTTTTGATCGCGTCAATTATTTCGACTTCAAGCCCCATTATTTTGCACCTAACCTCTTCTATCCTGCACCCAAAGGTTTATTGTCTGCACCTCGATGAGACAAGGAGTCGCGTGACATGAAGAAAGATGATCCGTTTGGTTTTGATATGTCCGTCTCCAGCGCGAAGAAGAAAAATCCGCGCGGCCGACGGGGGATGTCAGGGGCATCAGAGACATCGCAACGCGTTTGCGAACATGAAGGCTGCCAAGAGCAGGCAAAATTCCGTGCGCCAAAGTCACCCGACACAATGGATGACTATTTCTGGTTCTGCCAAGAACACGTGCGGGAATACAATCTGAAGTGGAACTTCTTTGACGGCACGTCCGAGGCTGAATTGATGGCCCAGCAGGCCAAAGACAAAGTCTGGGAACGGCCAACAAAGCCGTTCAAACGGTCCGAAGAAGAACGGGCTTGGGCGCGCCTGGGCGTTGATGACCCGCATCAGGTGCTGGGCCAGAACGCAACCCAGAACCCGGGGCGTAACGCCAAACTGGGCAGCACACGCCGCCTACCGCCAACCGAACGCCGTGCGATTGAAATTCTGGAAGCCAAGGACACACAGTCCAAGCCACAGATTCGCAAGCAATACAAAGCGTTGATCAAGGTTCTTCATCCCGACATGAATGGCGGGGACCGGAGCCAAGAAGAACAATTGTCCGAAGTCGTTTGGGCATGGGATCAGATCAAGGCCAGCAAACATTTCCGCGAAAAAGACTAAGACGGAAAAGACCAAGACATCGGGCCGCATTCAGCGGCCCTTTTTCTTGGGCGGTTACGCTGAAAACTGACCCGACCGGAAGATGCTGTCGCGCTCTTGCCGCCATTGTCCCAACAACCCATGCGCGCACATCAACATGCCTAGCCAGATCAGGCCAAGACTTGGGTAGGCAACGATCAACATGATCAACTGGAACGGGCCGAACATGGTCCCGTAAAACGGCAAAATCAAAGTGCCGGCAATCACCGATCCTATACCGCTGGTGATAAACGCGCCGATCAGCGCCGACGCCCAGCCTCTCGCACCTTCGTGGCCGAACCAACGTTCATAACAGGCCCAAAGCCCGCTCGCGCCCCCAATGCAGCCTGCAAGTAAGGTCCAATAGGTAATCGCAGTTGATATCCGGCTTTCGGATGATGTTTCGGACAAGTGCATGACCGCAACGCAAGAAAGCGTGGCCCCTAAAATAGAGGTGCCGATCATCGCAAAAATAAAACTTCGTTCGCCGCGACTAATTTGCGACAAAATTGATTGTACAGCCAATCGAATAACTCCAAGGCAATTGGCGTTCTCAAACTGTACAAATGTGACCTTAAGTTGGCGAAGGTACTGAAAAATCCGACCAGTCTGCATTTTCCGTTGGGGCCAGTGCGATTCATGGTCTCAAATGCGCCACCCTTCCCCTTGCGAACCCCTGCATTATGTTGCATCCCGACAGGACAGAGACGCGCGATTTTGGAAGGCAAGATATTATGGCCGACGGCACAATGGAAACACCAGTAAAACCAACCGAAGAGATTTCTGTTCGCGAGGTGTTTGGCATCGATTCCGACATGAAGGTCAAAGGTTTTGCCGAAAAAACTGACCGCGTGCCTGAAATCGACAGCACATATAAATTTGACCCTGATACGACATTGGCGATCCTCGCAGGCTTTGGCTACAACCGCCGCGTGATGATCCAAGGGTACCACGGGACTGGTAAATCAACGCACATCGAACAAGTCGCGGCCCGTCTGAACTGGCCATCTGTGCGTGTGAACCTCGACAGCCACATTTCGCGGATCGATCTGATCGGTAAAGACGCGATCAAACTGCGCGACGGCGTGCAAGTAACAGAATTCCACGAAGGCATCCTGCCATGGGCTCTGCGCAACCCTGTTGCGATCGTATTTGATGAATACGATGCGGGTCGTGCGGACGTGATGTTCGTGATCCAGCGCGTGCTGGAAACCGACGGTAAACTGACGTTGATGGATCAGAACGAGATCATCACACCGCACCCGTCCTTCCGTCTTTTCGCGACAGCCAACACAGTTGGTCTGGGTGATACGACTGGTCTTTACCACGGCACGCAGCAGATCAACCAAGCGCAGATGGACCGTTGGTCCCTTGTCGCGACGCTCAACTACCTCAGCCACGACGCCGAAGCAGCAATCGTGTTGTCAAAGTCTCCGCACTTTAACACCGCAGACGGTCGCAAGCAGATTTCACAAATGGTGACAGTCGCTGACCTGACACGAACAGCGTTCATGAACGGTGACCTGTCCACAGTCATGTCACCTCGGACCGTTTTGGCTTGGGCCGAAAACACCCGTATTTTCCAAGACGTTGGCTACGCATTCCGCCTGTCGTTCCTGAACAAATGCGACGAACTCGAACGCCAAACAGTCGCCGAATTCTACCAACGCTGCTTTGACGAAGAACTACCAGAATCAGCGGCCAGCATGTCGTTGGGCTAAACCGCCGACAGCAATGTAATTTTAAAGGCGGGGCTTTGTGCCTCGCCTTTTGCGTTTCACCACCTTTTCTGATGACACGTCCATTCCATAAAATTGTCCATTTTTCCGGCTAGGTCCGTTTGCAAATCAACAAACGATCTAACGAGGCACAGAAAATGAAGATGATTATTGGCGCTGAACTGCCCGACGGTTATACGCCCGGGCACAACGACTTGGCAGCGACGTCTGCCAGCCTGATGGCCCATGCCCTTTTGCCATTGTTTATCGACAACATGCCGGAAGACGCGGCAAAAGCGAATGTCGAGGGCATTGTCATGGAACTGGCCTACCTCTTTGACGATGGTGAAATTGAAATGGGTGGCAAGACATACCGCCCGCGTTTGTCCTTCGTTGATGAAGCTGGCCAAACCCTTGCCGGTGCAGCAGAATTGAACACGATGCATGACCTCGCATCAGAGCCGTTCAACCTTGCTCCGGAAGCGCAGATCAGCTTCGAAGAACCAGAATACGACGAATAGCAGCAAAACCATAAAGCGCTGCGCCCCTCCCGTAGCGCGCCTATCCTTTGGTAAAAGTTTATTTTCCGACCAGTTGACTGGCACAAAAAGGCAGTCGATGCTGCATCTATGGGCGGTTTAAAAAGATTAGCGTGCCTCGTGATGGTGACAGCAACCCCGCTTGCGGCTTTCAACGGAACGGCAGATCAGCAGCTTCATTTCTTTGCAAGCTGCGCAGGCCGATTGTCGGCGACCATGGAACACCAGTGGAACCACGACACAGCCTCCGCTGATCAAACCAAGTCCTACCGCACTGAAATGATTGATCTTGTCACAGCCGTGATGCCCGCAGATCGGGGCCGCGACGTGCTCCTGATGCGGGTCGAAGCCAAACATGCCCAAGCCCGCCTGCTGCGCCGGACCGTGATCAACCGCGATCCCGTCGACGCGGATTGGGCATTATCACGGGCCGAAGCGATGCTGCACGAATGCACCAGCGTGCTGATGTCGGCCTCCGCAGACTAAGCGATATTTTACAAGACGCTACCATGGCATCCGCGTCACAAATCCTATATTCAAAAGACAACTCTTATCCGGATGTCTTGTGCCATGACCAAACAAAACGACAACCCAGCTGATCCGTTCAAAAAAGCGCTGGCTGAAGCCACGAAAGTCATGGCCAATGACGCCGAACTTGCGGTCACCTATTCCGTTGATCCGGCGGGACAAACGGCGGAAACGATCCGTCTGCCGCAGGTCTCGCGGCGCATGACCCGCGACGAAGTTTTGTTGGCACGCGGCACGGCAGACGCATTTGCGCTGCGCCACAAATTCCACGACCCGAAAACCGCGGCGCGTTACATGCCGCAGGGCCAAATGGCGCGCGATCTCTATGACGCTATGGAAACCGCGCGGATCGAAGCGGTCGGTGCGCAGCACATGCCCGGCACCGCAGGTAACATCGACGCCAAAATCGGTAACGAGGCGATGCGCAAGGGATATGACCAAGTCAAAGACACAGCCTCTGCGCCCCTGTCCGTCGCGGCAGGCTACCTGATCCGGCATCTCGCCACGGGCCGCGATCTGCCTGAAGGCGCGGACAACGTCATGAACCAATGGCGCGGCTTTATCGAAGAACAGGCGGGCGGGACGCTCGAAAACCTGACCGATCTCCTTGAGGATCAAAAAGCATTCGCAAAATTCGCACGTCAGATGATTGCCGATCTCGGCTACGCCGATCAATTGGGCGACGACCCCGATCAGATCGACGACAACCAAGAAGACGAAGCTGAAGAAGGCGCAGACGACAACCAAGACGAACCTGACAGCACAGGCGACGACGAAAGCGAAGGCGACGAAGCCGAAGCATCGCCAGAGCAAACACAAGAAGACCAACAAGACGCGTCGCAAGCCGAAGTGTCGATGGACGACCAAGCCGACGCCGAAATGGGCGAAGAAACCGAAATGCCCGACGGCGAAGCGCCGCTTGAACCGCCTGCCCCGCAGCCGGTGTCTGCCGCCGACCCTGAATACCGCGTCTATTCGGATGCCGACGACGAAGAAATTCGGGCCGAAGATCTGGCCGAACCGATCGAGCTGGAACGCCTGCGCGCCTACCTTGACCAGCAGCTTGAACCGCTGAAAGGGGCCGTGTCGCGTCTCGCGAACAAACTGCAACGTCGTCTGCAAGCCCAGCAAAACCGGTCATGGGAATTCGACCTTGAGGAAGGCACACTTGATGCAGGCCGCCTTGCCCGTGTTGTGGCGAACCCAACAACGCCGCTGTCTTTCAAACAGGAAAAAGACACCGAATTCCGCGATACCTGCGTGACACTGCTGCTGGATAACTCCGGCTCTATGCGTGGCCGCCCAATATCTATCGCGGCGATCTGTGCCGATGTGATGGCGCGGACGCTGGAACGCTGCCAAGTGAAAGTCGAAATTCTTGGTTTTACAACAAAGGCTTGGAAAGGTGGGCTTGCCCGCGAAAAATGGCTGAATGACGGACGCCCTGCCACGCCCGGACGCCTGAACGACCTGCGCCACATCATCTACAAACAAGCTGACGCGCCATGGCGGCGTGCGCGGCCGAACCTTGGTCTGATGATGAAAGAAGGGCTGTTGAAGGAAAACATCGACGGTGAAGCGCTGGAATGGGCGCACCGCCGGATGCTGGCGCGTCATGAACAGCGCAAGATTTTGATGGTGATTTCAGATGGTGCGCCGGTGGATGATAGCACCTTGTCCGTGAACCCTGCCAACTATCTGGAAAAACACCTGCGTGACGTGATTGCGATGGTCGAAAAGCAAAAAGCGGTCGAATTGATCGCCGTCGGCATCGGCCACGACGTGACACGCTACTACGAACGCGCGGTCACAATCACCGATGTGGAACAATTGGCGGGTGCTATGACAGAACAGCTCGCCAGTCTGTTCGACACAGACCCGCGCAAACGCGCCCGTGTCATGGGAATGCGCAAAGCGGGGTAGTCGTTCTGTGCGAACGACATGAGGGCCAGCCCCCAAACCCCGAGATATTTCAGACCAAAAGAAGATAAGGACCGCCCCATGTTTCAGACCTTTGAAGCATCATCGACGCCGGAACAGGGTCTCGCACGTCTTGCGGCGTTGCGGGCAGCATTGGCCGCGTTTGGGGTTGACGGGGTTCTGGTGCCGCGCGCCGATGTGCACCAAGGCGAATATGTCGCCCCGCGTGACGCACGTTTGGAATGGCTGACTGGATTTACTGGGTCTGCGGGTTTCTGTGCCGTTTTGCCTGATGTGGCGGGTGTTTTCATTGATGGCCGGTATCGTTTGCAAGTCCAGGACCAAGTGGCGGATGTTTTCACGCCAGTCCACTGGCCGGAAATCCAATTGGCTGATTGGTTGAAGGATAACGTGGCTTCATCTGCTGCGATCGGGTTTGATCCATGGTTGCACACAATGACCGAGATCGCGGCACTACGGGACGCGCTGGACGGGACAGACATCACGCTGCGAGCAATTGCAAATCCAGTGGATCACATCTGGGCGGACCAACCTGCCCCACCGATGGCCCCGTTCACCGCCCATCCCGATAATTTTGCTGGCGAAAGTCACACCGCGAAACGGGCGCGTGTGGCCCAAACGCTAAAGGCAGACGCCTGTATCCTGAACTTGCCGGACAGTATCGCGTGGCTTTTGAACATCCGCGGCACCGACATCGAACGCAACCCTGTGCCGCACGCATTTGCCGTTCTACGGTCCGACGGAACCGTGGACCTGTTTGCCCGCAGTGGCAAAGCAGATGGCATCAAAGATCACCTTGGATCTGATGTGATCTTGCGCGACTGGGACGATTTTGCGGCGGTTATCGCGGCGCTTGACGGTGCCGTTCAGTTCGACCCAAAATCCTGCCCCTACGCCGTCAAACAACTACTTGGCGATGCCCCGCTCGTCGAGGAGGCCGATCCATGCGCGCTGCCCAAGGCACGTAAAAACGCTGTTGAAATCCAAGGGTCACGTGATGCCCATCTGCGTGATGGCGCTGCGATGGTCCGTTTTCTGGCGTGGCTGGATCGCGAATCCCCCGCGGGCGGATTGACAGAAATTGATGTCGTCAAAGCGCTAGAGGGTTTTCGTCGCGACACCAACGCACTGCGCGATATTTCATTTGAAACTATTTCCGGGTCTGGTCCGAACGGAGCCATCGTCCACTACCGGGTCAGCGACAAAACCAACCGTGCGGTGAAACCATCAGAGCTTTTGCTGGTCGATTCAGGTGGCCAGTATCAAGATGGCACCACCGATATCACGCGCACGATGATCATAGGCACACCTGCGCAAGACCACATCGACTGCTACACACGCGTCCTGCGCGGCATGGTGGCGGTTTCAATGGCCCGTTTCCCGAAAGGTGTCGCAGGATCGCATCTGGATGCACTTGCCCGCACGCCGCTTTGGCAAGCTGGTATGGATTACGACCACGGCACCGGCCATGGTGTTGGCAGCTACCTGAGCGTCCATGAAGGCCCACAAGCCATTTCGCGGCGTAGCACGATCCCGCTTGAACCAGGCATGATCGTATCAAATGAACCCGGGTACTACCGCGAAGGTGCTTTTGGTATCCGGATCGAAAACCTAATTGTCGTGCAAGACGCGCCCCAGATCGCGGGCGGCGATGATCGCGCGATGTTGTCATTTGAAACGCTGACCTATGTGCCTTTTGATCGCCGCTTGATTGATACAGGCGCGCTCACACCCGACGAACGTCGCTGGATTGATCGCTACCATGCTGATACGTTGCGGCTTCTGGCAGATCGGATCGACGGACCGGCCCTTGATTGGTTAAAAGCGGCCTGCGCCCCACTTGCTGCAGACCGCCCCGCATAATGCAATTGTAGCAGTGCCCGACGGGACCCTGCCGACTATTTTGAAAGGACTATTCACATGGCTCATCAAATGACCATTTCACCAGCCGAGGGGACGTGGGTCGTCCGCGTCGCAGGTGCTGTTCTTGGCGAAACCACATCTGCGCTTATGCTGACCGAAGGCGATTACGATCCCGTCATCTATTTTCCGCGCGACAGCATTGCGATGGCGTTCCTCGAGCCATCAGACACCACAACTGTCTGCCCGCATAAAGGCACGGCCACGTATTTCGCGATTGAAGCGAAAAGCGGCACGCTTGCCGACGCGGTCTGGACTTACGAAAACCCACTTGATGGCGCGAAACAGATCGCGGGTTATCTGGCTTTTCAGGGCGACAAGGTCACCATTGAACAGGTCTAAGGCCTGATATCGCGCGGTGGATTTGGGACCTTGCAGATCCCAAGCCTTCGGCGAGGATATAGAAAACGTCAAAGAAGCAAAGTGCAGCGCGAGAATGCCTTAGGAATGCTCTTCCGCCGCCGTCGCCGATAGTGCTTTGTTCATCGCTTTCAGCGCATCAACTTGGAACAGCGCCCCCCACAATTCGGGCGGCGCGTCTTCGTCTGCAATTGTCACGACCGGAATGAAGACCTGATTGCCCGCCTCAAAAATCGGCATGGCTTGTTCCAAGGTCGCATTCCCGTCGATATAGACGCCTTCGCGGATCAACGCCCAGCAACTTTCGGTGTCTGCACTGCCTTGGCTGTCAGCTTTGCGCATGACATTGGCGACCATGAAGGTGGCGAGCAGATAGGCTTGCGGCCCCGCTGCCAAATGCACGTTGCGCCGTTCCAGCTGTGTCAGGAAGAAAGACCGATCTACCAGTTTGGACGAAATAGCCGTCGACATGGACACGGCGACCATCACGGCCAGACCGGTTTGCCAGTCACCCGTTAATTCAAACACAATTAGTGATGTCGAGATCGGCGCACCCAGCACAGCGGCCGCGACGGCCCCCATCCCTGCCAGCGCGTACAGCGATCCTTCACCGGACACATTCGGGAAAATGCTTGTCGCAACGATCCCGAAGGCCAGCCCTGTCAAAGCTCCCACCATCAGTGCCGGCGAAAATACCCCGCCGCCCATGCGTCCGCCCATCGTGATCGCAACCGCGACGACCTTTACGACCGCAATCATCACCGCCATCCCAAAGGTCAGATTGCCCGACAAGGCCTGTGTCGTTGTCTCGTACCCAACTCCGATGATTTGCGGAAATTCGACGGCTAACAGGCCCAATAGGACACCTGCAATCGCAGGGCGCAAATAGCCGGGCAGTTTCGTTTGGGTCTGGAAATGGTTCGCCAAATCCTCTGTCCAGAAAATCGCACGCATCAGCACAACTGCAATCCCGCCGCACATGAGGCCCAGCAACAAGAACGCTGGCAATTCAACATAGAAGTTCAGCGCGTTTTGGGCGGGCAGCACAAATTCGGTCACATCTCCAAAAGCCAATCGGTTGATGACCGTCCCTGCCACAGACGCAATCACGATTGGCGCAAAGGCGTGAACCGCAAAGTGACGCAGCACGATCTCCAGCGCGAATAATGCACCCGCGATCGGCGTGTTAAAGCTGGCGGATACGGCTGCAGCCACCGCACATCCTAACAAATCACGGCCCGTGATCCCGTCCGCGCGAATGAACCGGCACACCACGGTCGAAATCACCGCAGCCATGTGGACAACAGGACCTTCACGCCCCGTGGACCCGCCCGACGACAAGGTCACCATACTGGCCAAGGCGGACGCAATCCCACGCCGGACCTGCACCCGACCTTCGTTCAGCGCCGCCCCTTCGATCACGTCAGCGACTGACCGCGATCTGCCGTCATCTGTGAAGAAATGCAGGATCAGGCCAACCAACAACCCGCCAAACGCGGGGATCAATATGATGTGAATCCAGTGCAACCGCGTGGCCAAGGAATGCAGCCGACTGACGTCTTCCGCCTGATACAAAAACGATTGAAGCCAATCGACGCCAAGCCGAAACCCGAGCGCCGCAAAACCGGCCCCGATCCCGACGAACAGCGCGATAAACCAGAACTGAACCTGCGACGGTCCTTCACGTTTGATCGTGACGAGACCGCTCTGGGCCATACCGCACCATTTGGTCCAACTTTCGGACAGAAACTGGGAAACAGGCGACGACATGGTCGGGTCTTTCAATGCCAAAGTTCAGCGTTACCAAAACCCTACGGGATCACGTGGCGCGGTCCAAGGGGTGGCTGCTAGCTGCTTGGTGCCATCAGGGCTTCGGCAGCGGCGCGTGCTGCATCGGTCACAGTATCGCCCGATAACATGCGCGCAATTTCATCAATACGCGCGTCATCAAGCAAAGGCACAACCGTAGATGTTGTTTCTTTCTTGGTCTGCCGTTTTTCGACACGCCAATGGTGCTGACCAAGGGCTGCGACCTGCGGGGAATGTGTCACCACAAGCACCTGACCACCGCCTGCCAGTTCGGACAGGCGACGCCCGACAGCATCGGCAGTCGCCCCACCAACACCACGGTCGATTTCATCAAAGATCATCGTCAAACCGCCCTTGCCCGCTTGGGTCAGACAGACCTTCAAAGCCAGCAAGAAGCGGGACAATTCCCCGCCTGATGCGATCTTGTTCAATGGACCAGCAGGTGCGCCGGGGTTCGTCGCAACCGTAAAGGCCACGCTATCGCGGCCTTCTGGACCTGCGTCCGTCGGCGTGACCATCGTCACAAAAACGGCGCGTTCCATTTTAAGCGGCGCCAATTCGGCAGCCATCGCTTTGTCCAGCGCCTTCGCGGCTTTGGTGCGTTTTGCGGTCAAACGATCCGCCGCCGCATCGTAAGCCGCCTGCGCGGTCATCACGTCAGCCTCGCACGTCGCAAGGTCTTTCGCACCGCCATCCAACACGGCCAACCGCGCGCGTAGATCATCGGCAAACGGACCAAGATCATCGGCCAAAACGTTGTGCTTACGGGCCAAACCGCGAATGGCAAACAACCGTTCTTCGGCTTCTTCCAACTCGGCGGGGTTAAACGTCAGGGCATCCAAGCAGGACGCAACGCCTTGCTGGGCCTGATCCAGCGCCAGAACAGCCCGTTCAATAGCAGCCAACGGATCATCGAGACGCCCGTCGGCCTTGTCTGCGGCACCAATCAACCAGCGGTTCGCGTCATTCACCATACCTTCCGCACCGGACAGTCCCAACGCCTCACCAGCCTTCGCGATATCGGCCCTGATCTTTTCAGCAGCTTGCATCAGGCGGCGCTGAGTATCCAATGTCGCCTCTTCACCCGCTTGCGGATCAAGCGCATCCAATTCAGCCACAGCGTGACGCAAATATTCTTCTTCGGCCTTTGCTTCGGCGATGCGGGCGTGTGTCGCGCTCAGGCGCTTCTGCGCCTCAGCCAGCGCTTTCCACGCGGCGCGGGCCTTCGTTATGTCCGCATCAAGGCCGGCGTATTCGTCCAGCATCAACCGATGACCACGCGGGTTCAAAAGCCCGCGATCATCATGCTGACCGTGCAGTTCTACCAGCGTTTCGGACAGATTGCGCAAAACCTCACCACTGACGCGACGGTCATTGATCCACGCGGTTTTGCGGCCATCACGTGTGTTGATCCGGCGTAGAATAACTTCGCCGTCTTCAACTTCGATCCCGGCTTCCGCCAAAACATCGCGTCCGGCGTGACCCATTGGCAGATCGAAAACGGCGGTCACTTCACCCTGATCAGCGCCAGCGCGCACAAGTTCAGCACGGCCACGCCATCCCAACACAAATCCCAGTGAATCCAGTAGGATAGACTTACCAGCACCGGTTTCACCCGTCAGCACATTCAAACCGGGCTGAAACGCAAGTTCCAACCGGTCGATGATCAACATGTCGCGTATGTCTAAGCCGCGCAGCATCCTAAACGCGCCTTCCGTGAAAGATCAGAGCCATTCGCCAAGCAGCACTTGGCGGTAGATTGACGACAACCAATTGTCTCCCACTGACCGCGCCTCTAGGCCCTGCCCCGTCAGCAATGCGAAACTTTCCTGATACCATTCGGTTGATTGGTAGTTGTGACCCAAGATGGCACCAGCCGTCTGGGCTTCGGCAGTCAGGCCAAGCGACAAATACGATTCAACCAAGCGATGCAACGCTTCGGGTGTGTGCGGTGTGGTCTGGAAATCCTCAACCACGATGCGGAACCGGTTCACGGCTGCGGCGTAATTGTTGCGCTTCAGATAATAACGCCCGATTTCCATTTCCTTCGCAGCCAAATGGCTGAACGCGAGGTCGAATTTCGGGATGGCCGCAGACGCATATTCCGTCCCCGGGTATTGTTCGATCACAACGCGCAAAGCCTGCAACGCCTGAAAGGTCAGCCCCTGATCGCGGCCAATATCATCAATCTGATCGTAATAGGACAACGCGAGAAGATAATGCGCGTAAGCTGCATCTTCTTCGACAGGATAAAAATCAATGTAGCGTTGGGCGCTGGCGCGGCTGTTCGGGTAATCTTGGTTCTTATGGAACGCAAAGGCCTGCATGATCAACGCACGCTGGGCAAACCCAGAATACGGATACAGACGTTCGATTTCACCGAAAATATTGGCCGCTTCGTCTGCTTTGCCCTTTTCCAGCTCCAGCTCACCCATTGCAAAAATCTGCTGGGCAGACAGGTTTTCAAGCTCAACCGGCGTTTCTTGGTCCAGCAAACCGCAGCTTGCCAAAAGTCCAAGCGCCAGTACAGGGCCCAAGCGGCGGGCTTTGCGCCCATTTGGTTTGGAAATGCCTGACATAGATGTCCTCGTGCAACGCAACTTCTGCTCAAAGGGGTTTTGCCCCATTTCCGAAGAGGTCTAACAGAAAAATTTGGGGTGCAAAATGCCTTTTACAGACCCTGCGGTCACTTCCGCGCATCCATCGCGTGAGGATACGTGAGAACATGGGGGCCAGCCCCCATACCCCCGAGATATTTAAGACCAAAAGAAGTTAAGCGACAGCACCCAGATCAGCATGCGACACACCAACACCGGGCAAACGCGCCGCGATTGTGTGGTCAACATTGACCCAGCGCCATGCCTTTGGCTGCGCAAAAAGCGCGCGCAACAGCTTGTTCGTCAAAGCGTGCCCTGCCTTGTGTCCCGTATAGCGGCCCAAGATCGGCGCGCCGGCTGTGTAAAGATCACCCAACGCATCCAGCATTTTGTGACGCACAGCTTCATCAGCGTGGCGCAGACCACCCGGAGAAAGCACTTGATCGCCGTCAACGACGACCGCATTTTCCATAGTGCCGCCAAGCGCCAACCCATTGGCCCGCATCGTGTCCACATCCGATGCGCGGCAGAACGTCCGGCTATCGCAAAGTTCACGCACAAAGGCACCGTTTGCCATGTTCAACGTTTTGCGCTGCGTCCCGATGGCCGCATCAGGAAAGGCAATATCGAACGCAATTTGCAGTGACGTCGCCGGAGACAGCGTCGCAAAAGCGTCGCCTTCTTCAACAATGACTGTGTCCAGAATTTCGATCGCGCGCATTGGCGCATCAAAATGAACAACCCCCGCATCCACGAAACCACGGACAAACATCGCGGCCGACCCGTCCATGATCGGCACTTCAGGGCCGTCCAATTCGATGAAGGCGTTGTGGATACCACAGCCGGCCAATGCTGCCATCACATGTTCGATTGTCGAAATCGTCGTGCCATGCGTATTGCGCAGGCGGGTGTTCAACGGCGACACTTCCACCATGTCCCAACGCGCAGGCAAACGACCTGCTTCGCCCAAGATATCCATTCGGCGAAACGTGATTCCGCTTCCGGCCAATGCAGGGCGGACAACCATCTTGGCGGTCTGTCCTGCGTGCAGGCCAACCCCCTCAAAGGTCACAGATGATTTCAACGTTGCTTGCACAGAGCCTCAGCGGATTAGACATGTTTCGTTAACCTGCAAAGTAGGGTGACAAGGCCCGCATCTCAATTCACCAATTGCGACGGACTGAAACATGATCACGCTGCATTGCAGCACAACGACCGAAGCGCCAGCAATTCACTGATTTAAAACGAAAAAGACCACCCGAGGGTGGCCTTCGTTCGTGATCGTGACGGGGCGTCAAGACGCCCACATCACAGAATATGACGTATTCTTAGTTAGCCTGACGACGCAGGAACGCTGGAATCTCGATGCGTTCTTGATCTGGATCAACGTCTGCTTCGTCGTGAATTGCAGTCACTTCTGGCGCGCGACGGGCAGATTGCTGAGGCTCAGCAGCGGCACCTGTCATGCGATTGATCAGTGAATTGATACCGAAGCCACGCTTCTCTTCACCAGCATCTGCGGAAGCGGCTGTTGGTACAGGACCCGCTGCTGCAGGGCGTTCAACTTGACCTGTTGGCGCACGGCCAACTGCGGCTTGCAGACGCGCCATTGCTTCCGGTGTTGGTGTACCCGCCGCAGCACGTGGTGCCACGAATTCTTCAGGTGCTTCCAATGTAGGCTCTGGTGCAGGCTGGTAGGCAGGCGGCGGCAGATCGTCGGCCACTGCTTCGCGACGTGGCGCGAATGTTGGGGCTGCTTCAGCTGCTGGCTGTTCGAACATTGTGCGCTGCTCTGGCTGTGGCGCAGGTTCTGCTGCAACGGCCGCGACTGGTGCAGCAGCAACTGGCGCTGGTACTGGCGCACGTGCCGCTTCTTCAACAGCAGGTGCTTGTGTCAAAGGCTGGGACATAGACCGGCGCGGCACAGGTGTTTCCATGTGACGTGCAATCGCGTCAATGCCAGTGGCCACAACGGACACGCGCATTTTGCCTTCCATCGCTGTGTCCAGCGTGGAACCAACGATGATGTTTGCTTCTGGATCGACCTTTTCGCGGATTTTGTTCGCGGCTTCGTCCAGTTCGAACAATGTCAGGTCGTAAGAACCTGTGATGTTGATCAGAACGCCCTTTGCACCTTCGAGTGAAATCTCGTCGAGCAGCGGGTTCGCGATCGCCTTTTCAGCGGCTTCAACAGCGCGGTTTTCACCCTCTGCTTCGCCTGTGCCCATCATCGCTTTGCCCATTTCGTCCATGACGGCGCGAACGTCAGCAAAGTCGAGGTTGATCAGGCCCGGACGGACCATCAGGTCAGTCACGCCCTTCACACCTTGGTACAACACATCATCCGCAAGCGAAAACGCTTCGGTGAATGTTGTGTTTTCATTCGCAAGACGGAACAGGTTTTGGTTTGGAATGATGATCAGCGTGTCGACAACCTTCTGAAGCGCTTCAATGCCTTCATCCGCTTGCTTCATGCGCTTGCCGCCTTCGAACTGGAACGGCTTAGTCACAACACCAACAGTCAGAACACCCATTTCGCGGGCAGCCTGTGCGATAATCGGAGCAGCGCCAGTACCTGTACCACCGCCCATACCGGCTGTGATGAAGCACATGTGCGCGCCAGCAAGGTGATCAACGATCTGTTCGATGCTTTCTTCAGCGGCAGCAGCACCAACAGTCGCGCGTGCACCAGCACCCAGACCTTCGGTCACTTTGATGCCCATCTGAATTTTCGCTTCAGAGCGGGATTGCTGCAACGCCTGCGCGTCAGTGTTGGCCACGACAAATTCAACACCATCAAGCTCTTGCTCGATCATGTTGTTCACGGCGTTGCCGCCTGCCCCACCCACACCAAATACGGTGATACGTGGTTTAAGTTCGTCCTGTCCGGGAATCGAAAGATTCAATGTCATGGTTCCTGTCCGCCTGTTTTTTTGGGCCCGTCCCACCGGGCAGTCGTCGCATAATTACGCCGATCCTAAACCCAGAGCGCCATGACGTCACCTAAAAAACGTGAAATAGCCACAAAATATAGGTAAATCTACTTTGGTTTCGGCGAGATCGCGCCGAAAATCCCAGATATTGAAAAGTCAGCGCACCACACCCCAACATGTAGACGCACGACAACAGTGCCCACACAAGCGGAACACCACATCTAGACCCTATCAGACTCGGTGTAGCGCCATATGTAGCGCCCACACCTAGGCAATGCATACATTACCAAGCAACGGATTCGGAGAATCCGTCGCTCAGCGGCATGTCAACCCTACCAGTTGTCTTTGAACCACTTCACCGCGCGCCGGAACGACCGGGACGGATAGCGATCCGCTGGAATTTCAAAGTCCCACCATTCGTCTTGTGGGTTCGCCGCGAACAACGTCATGCCCACTGCGGCCGCAAATGCCGGACCTGTCGCGGCCTGCGGAAGACCCTGCACACGCAAAGGCCGACCAAGACGCACTTGGTTTCCCAAAATTTTGGATGCGAGACCATCAAGCCCCGGAATCTGGCTCGCCCCGCCCGTCAGCACGATCTTCTGTGACGGAAGATGTTCAAACCCTGCGGCATCCAAACGGACACGTACTTCTTCCAGAATTTCTTCGACACGTGGGCGCATAATCCCGATCAGTTCGGCGCGTGACACAGTCCGACGGTCATGTTCCCAATCGCCGGTGTTTCCACCGATCTCGATCATTTCGCGGTCATCCATCCCCGTGGCCATCACGCCGCCGTAGAATGTCTTGATCCGCTCGGCCGTCGCCAATGGCACCTGAAGGCCCATCGAAATATCAGACGTGATGTGGTCGCCGCCCATGCGGACCGCATCCGTATAAATCATGTGCTTGCGCATGAAGACGGAAATGCCAGTGGCCCCGCCGCCCATGTCAATACAAGCCGCACCCAGTTCCTGTTCGTCCTCAACCAATGACGACATACCGGACACATAAGCAGACGACGCAAGGCCAGCCAATTCCAGATCACAGCGCTTGATACAGAAGAAAATGTTCTGCACAGCCACCGCATCCACAGTCAGCATATGCATATCCGTCGTCAGCGTATTCCCGACAAGCCCACGCGGATCAGCCATGCCAGACCGATGATCCAACGCAAAATTCACAGGTTGGGCGTGCAGCACTTCGCGGTCGTCGCCGTAATCAGGGACATCACAAGACGCCATGACCTGCGCGATGTCCTGCTCGCTGACCATTCCGCCTTCAAGATCAAGCGCACCATCAAGGCCATATGACCGCGGACGCGCACCGGACAGACAAGCGATCACGTGATCCACACGGACCTGCGCCATCTTCTGGGCAGCATTCACCGCCGTGCGGATCGCACGTTCAGTTTCCTGCATCGCATCGACTTCACCAAATCGGACACCGCGCGAACGGGTCGTCGCAGCGCCAATCACACGGAAAGACGACTGCCCTGCCATCGACCCGATACCATCCGCTTCTAGCGGTTTGGCTTCGTCAAAGCGCAACACAAGGCATGCAATCTTGGACGTCCCCACGTCCAAAATGGCAACCACACCCCGTTGCATCGCCGCCTTGCGCATATTCCGCATGGCCCGTTGGCTTTCGTATAAATCCCGCATCTGCCCTTAGTTCCCCGTATCGCTTACTCTGCGGTAAGCATTTGCTGCCTCGGCTGTCATTCTTAGGACAGCTCTTTTTGGATTGCGCATATCGACCACCGCGACGTCCCGGTCGAGCATGTCTTGCGCTTCGTTCAATACAATCATCCGGTCCAGCGCCGTGATTGGGTTTTCGTCAGGCAACAGCAGGCGTTGCCCCCGATCCAGCACCAGATCCCAGCGCCGTTCACCCATCCGCACAAGACCGCGCACGCGTTCGCGGATCGGTCCAGCGGTCCGGAATAGCGTCAGCGCCTCGTCGATATTTTCAAATGCACCATCGCCCGCGATCAACGGCAGATCACGGCGTTCGGCGCGTTCTTCGATAATGCCCGCGATAATTCCATTGGCATCAATCAGGCGCAGCGTATTGCGATCGCGCCAAACGGCGACAGGCACGCGCGGCGTGACATCCACATCCAGCAAACCGTTTTCACCGACACGCACACGGGCGGACTTAATCGCATAAAGCTGCTCAACCGTTTCACGCAGCTCTTCCATGTCCAGATCAAACGAAGACACCGGAAATTCGACAGGCAAGATACCTTCGATATCAGCAGTCGTCTGCGGATCAGCCCCGATCACGTTGAAATCTGTCATTACAAATTCGGGACGTTGCTGCAGGCTTGCTTTCACCTGAGCATATTTTTCGGCAACCATCGCGCGGTTATTGTCATTCGACACCCACAACGTCGCGACAATCGCAATCAACGCCAAAGGGGTCCCCACACGTACCGCCGTCCGCACACCTGGCGTCAGCATCCAACGCTGATAGCGGTAGTGCCACTTCGACGGGGCCGGATCACGTGGCGCGCGCAACTTCGGCTGTGCAGCAGCTTTACGTTCGAGAGGGTGTTTGAAGATCAACGATCGCATGACGCATCCTCCACCAACCAACGGCACAGATCAGGGAAGGAAATCCCCATCTTGTCAGCCTGTTCAGGGGCCAGCGACGTCGGGGTCATACCGGGCTGCGTGTTGGTTTCGAGCAGGATCAACCCGTCCAAGCCACGGCTTTCATCCCACCGGAAATCCGTGCGGGACAAGCCGCGACAACCCAGCACCTGATGAGCACGCAGGGCGTAGTCCATACAGGCGTCGAAAATCTCTTGCGGGATTTCTGCGGGGATCACATGGCGCGACCCGCCGTCTGCATATTTGGCGTGATAGTCGTACCAACCGTCCGTGATAATGTCCGTCACGGTCAAAGCGCGATCACCCATCACGGCAGTCGTCAATTCGCGACCCGGCGCATAGGTTTCCACCATCACTTGATCCGGCATATCGCGGGCAAGCTGCGGGGGGCCATTCGGGTTTTCGCCGACAATATAAATACCGACAGACGACCCTTCGTTGAAAGGCTTCACCACGTAAGGCGGCTCCATCACGTGAGCGGCTTCAACGTCTTCGCGACTGGCGATTACGGACTTCATAAAAGGCAGATCGTTGGCAGCGTAAACTTCTTTGGTACGCTGCTTGTCCATCGTCAACGCGGACGCAAAAACACCAGAATGCGTGTAAGGAATGCGAAGCCATTCCAGCATCCCCTGAATACAGCCATCTTCGCCCCAACGGCCATGCAATGCGTTAAAGACAGCGTCGGGTGCAATATCTTGCAGTTGAACAGCCAAAGCCGCACTCGGGTTTTCGCCCGCGTCCACTTCGATCACGTCACATCCTGATACCCGCAAAGCTGCTGCACATTCACGACCGGTTGAGAGCGACACGTCACGCTCCGCCGATGGTCCGCCCATCAAAACAACAACTTTCGGGTTTGCCCTGCTCGACATACCCACTGCCTCTTTCGTGGGACTTTGCGCCCCATCGTTTATAGTTGGTCCGTTTTCGGACCTGATTATCTACGCGCCTGACGATGCCTTTTCGCCGACCCGCTTGATTTCCCATTGTAACGTGATGCCAGAGTCTGCGTAAACCCTTTTCCGCACCTCTTCGCCCAATTCTTCAAGGTCAGCCGCCGTGGCACCGCCTGCATTGGTCAAAAAGTTGGAATGCATCGTGTTCATCACAGCGCCGCCAACGGTTGCGCCCCGCATGCCAGCGTCATCAATCACTTTCCACGCCTTCAATTCGTGGCTGTCATCCGCCTGCCCCGTGGATGAAAACCCAGCCGGATTGCGGAATGTGGACCCGGCGGTGCGATCCTTTGTCGGTTGGGTCTCATCCCGCTTTGCCAGCTGATCCGTCATCCGCTGTTCCAGCGTCGCCGCATCCCCCTTCGGCGGGGTCATCGTGGCACTGACAATCACGGCACCTTCGGGCAGCGTGCTTTGCCGGTACTGCAAATCCAGTTCGGTCGCTTGCAAAACGCCACGCGATCCATCGCGATAAATCACATCCACATGGTCCAGCACGTCGGCCATATAGGTGCCGTAACACCCAGCGTTCATCCGCACAGCACCGCCAATCGTCCCCGGAATCGTGCGCAGGAACGTCAGATCAAGGCCCTCAGCGGCAGCTTTGCGCGCCACATGCGCATCCAATGCAGCGGCACCTGCAACAACCTGATCACCAATCTCGATCCCGTTAAATCCGCGCCCCATGCGGATCACGACGCCACGAATACCACCATCGCGGACAATCAGGTTCGACCCGACGCCCATCGTAAACACAGGCACGCTCGGGTCCAACGCGGCAAGAAAATCCGCCAGATCATCCACATCCGCAGGCTGGAACAGCACATCAGCAGGCCCACCGACACGCATCCACGTCAAACTATCCAACGCACGATCCATGGTCAGGGTCCCGCGCACCTCAGGCAGATCAAACATGGTTATTTTCCTTGAAACTTCTTCACGCGCCGCCGCTCTATCATCCATCCAAGCAGAGCGCCAACCGCACAGCCAATCGTGGCGGGTAAAAACACCAACAACGCAGCACCGATGGCTTTGATCGGATCAACGCCCATCAATCTGGTCGATGCCTGCACCGAAATCGCAAGACAGGCCGCGAGAATGGCAAACAACGTCATCGTGTAACCAACCTTGCCCGCCTTCATCCACGCAGCGGCCGCAAAAAATGGGATCAGCCCTGCGGCAGACATCAAAAGAAGAACAAGGACGTTGGCCATGAAAACTTAATCTTTCGCAAACTGGGTCCGGACCCAGCGGCCCAGATACAGCACGGGCCACCGCAATACAGACATGCCAGCGGCCAAAAACACAAGCGCCAACCAAGGGCCGTTTTCAATCGTGACCCACCCCAAAAGCGGCACACCAATGGCAATCAACAGATAGGCGCGACGCCAATGATTATCCTTGGACGGCATCATCCCCAATACATTCGCAACAACCAACCAGAGCAAGGCACAGACAACAGATAACGTCATTTCGGAACCTCCGGATTTTCGCCGCGCAAGCGACGATAGATGTAAATAAGCGGGTTTCGAAACATCGAAACAAACCCGAACAAACCAATCAGAGCAAGCCACCAGCCATAATCATACCCCAACCAGACAATGATCAACGGGGCAGCGATGAGTAACATGATACCGGGAAAATACTGATTTTTCATCGGTAAAAAGGCGACAACAGCGGAAGCAATGACCCAAACACAAGCGATGATGGCGGAAAGGGTCATAAGAAGAACCTCGAAACAAGCTCAACAACCCACCAAGAGTTCTTGCCAGTTGTTACTATCTTATTGCCGACATCCGCCGCGCGTTCGACCTTCGCGGCATTGCTCTTTGGTGACGCTTCAACTTCTCTGGGGCGCAATTGATTGATCTGAATGATACGCTCGCCTTCGCGCACCAGCGCGCGTTCCCGCACATCGTTTGGGGTATCCGATCCTTCGATCAGCGGAATATCTTCGCGCATTTCTGACTGTAGGCCAACCTCGGCCCCTGCCGCACCTTCTTCAATCACTGTCAAGAATGCGGCTTGCGCATCAGCTTTCATTTCATCAAAGCGAACCCGAACGCGCGCATTGATACGCTGTTCTACGACAGGGTCACTCGCGCGGATATCTGTACGACTACGTTCCAATTCACGTTTCAGAACAAGAACGGCTTGTTCTTGGCTCAAGCCACAATCGCGGGCAATGTCGTCAATGAACTCTTGGGCGTCTGCCAGCTTCTCATAAAGTCGCATTGGACGGTCGCCATAACGATCGATCCAATCACGAATTTGGTTGGTAATCGCAGCAAAAGCACCGAGATAAGACTGCTGCCCTTTCACCAATTCTTGAAAATCACTAAGCGCATCACATGCGCGCTCTATCGCTTCATCGCGCAAATCTTCGGGAAGTTGCGTGACGGGTTCGGCGTAATACTGTTTACGATCGTTCAGCTTGATACGCTCAGCGAGTTGAGCCGACTCAACTGCGTAGATCGCAAGAACATCGTCGAATAGTGGATTGATTTGTGCTGAATTGGCCAACCAATCGCTATCCTCAAAACCATGCAGCTTGGCCAATAGTAAGTCATTTCGTGTATCCGCCCCGCTTAACAGCCGTTCGTACCACGCAATCCAAAATGACCAATCCGCCACGCAGTTTTCGTCTGTCAGCAAATCCCGCGTTTCCAGCCAGTCCTGCTCAAATCTTCGCATGGGACCGAGCCCGGACCACAGCGGAACATTTCGCTGAGAAAATCCAACCGGACCAATTTCAAGATCGCGTCGAATAGCCCCCCAAAAAGCATCCTCATGTACCGTCGCGGCCATTTGATCATCAAGTCCAGCAGCTATGCCGCTTGCAAAGGCTATAGCTGACGACAAATCAAACGCTTCTAAGACTTCCGATACCCAATTGACTTTACTTGCTTTTACAATGGCCTCCGATGAGATGGCTGCTGGGGCTGAGCCCAGATCATGAGCGCTTTCCGCGATCTGATTAACCAAATCTTCAAATGAAGTTGGAAACTTGATCCTGTCATATTCATCGGCGGAAGAATTTAAATGGGTTGCCAACATGGTGAGGAAAACGTGAACAACAGAAAGTTCTTTTACCTCATTCCGCTCAATCACAGAAAAGTATGAAGTTGCTGTTGGCGCAACCCGGGCAGACATTCGAAAAGCCATAGTGATTGCGAAAGTTATCGCGTCTTTCAACGGAAATTCGTTGATATAGGCTTTCAAACTCTCCTGATCGACAACCTCCGCAATCTCCACCAAACCTACCCCTTCAAACGATCCGGCAGCCCGTTTGCCCAAGCAGAAATCGTACCCGCCCCGAGGCAGACAACCATATCCCCCGGACGTGCTTGTTCCTTCACCAGCCGCATCAAATCGTCTTCGCTTTCCACAGCCCGCGCGTGGCGGTGGCCGTGCGCGATCAGCCCGTGGACCAGATCGTCGCGGCCAGCCCCTTCAATCGGTTCTTCGCCCGCCGCAAAAATGTCAGCGATCCCAACCACATCGGCGTCGTTGAAACAGGCGCAGAACTCCGCAAAGTGGTGGTGCAGGCGCGTGTAGCGGTGCGGTTGGTGCACAGCGATCACGCGGCCCTCGGTGGCCTGACGTGCGGCTTTCAGCACCGCAGCGATCTCAACCGGATGGTGGCCGTAGTCGTCGATGATCGTCACACCGTCCACTTCGCCGACTTTCGTAAAGCGGCGGTTCACCCCGCCAAAGCCTTTCAGCGCCACCTTGATCGCGTCCGCCGTCATGCCCAAATGCCGCGCCACCGCGACCGCGGACAACGCGTTCGACACGTTATGGTCCCCCGGCATCGGCAATTCGCAGCCTTCGATCACAATATCCTCGGCCTGCAGCGCAATATCGAAATGCGCCACACCCGCCTTATAGGTCAGGTTCATCGCGCGCACGTCGGCTTGGGCGTTGAACCCGAACGTCGTGACACGGCGGTCGCGGATTTTGCCCACGAGCGATTGAACTTCAGGGTGATCGGTGCAGCACACAGCCAGCCCGTAAAACGGAATATTCGACGTGAAATCGATAAAGCCCTGACGCAGATTCTCAATCGTACCCCAATGTTCCATATGTTCCGGATCGATGTTGGTCACGATGGCAATCGTCGCAGGCAGACGGTTAAACGTGCCGTCAGATTCATCCGCCTCAACCACCATCCATTCGCCTTGGCCCATCCGCGCGTTGGAATCGTAGGCGTGGATAATGCCGCCGTTGATAACAGTCGGATCAATCCCGCCCTCATCCAGCAAAGCCGCAACCATCGTCGTCGTCGTCGTCTTGCCGTGCGTCCCCGCCACGGCAATGTTCGATTTCAGGCGCATCAGTTCAGCCAGCATTTCCGCACGGCGCACAACAGGCAGACCCTTCGCACGAGCGGTATCCAGTTCAGGGTTCCCCGGTTTAATCGCGCTTGAAATTACAATGACCTCAGCGCCTTCAAGGTTCTCCGCCTTCTGCCCCACAAAAATCGTGGCCCCCAATTTGGCCAGACGATCCGTGATCTTCGTGGCCTTCAGGTCAGACCCCTGCACGGTATATCCGTGTTCAATCAACACTTCGGCGATGCCCGACATCCCAATGCCACCAATCCCCACAAAGTGGATCGGACCAATATCAAGAGGCAGTTTTGTGGCGGATTTCATCATCGCACGGGTCTTTCTATTCGTTAAGCTTGCGGGCCGTTTGCCAGCGTTTCAACCAAAGTTTCAAGGCGGTTTGTCGCGTCAGGTACAGCGCAGGCAAATGCCGCGCGCGACATCTGCAACGCCGCGTCCGTGTCGCCCAAGATCTTGGCAATCTCGGCGGACAGTGCGTCGACTTCGAACACGTCCTCTTTCATCATCACAGCGGCGCCCGCATTAACGAGCTCGCGCGCATTCGCTTCTTGTTCATTGCGGATCGCGACAGCCAACGGCACCCAGATCGCAGGGCGGCCAACGATGCTGACATCCGCCACGGTCGACGCACCAGAGCGGGCAATCACCAACTGCGCATCAGCCAGCCGTTCCGGCACATCCGTAAAAAACGTCTGCACATCGGCCTTGATACCTTCAGCCGCGTAGAAATCCGTCACCCGTTCAAGGTCTTCTTCGCGGGCCTGCTGGGACACGCGGATATTGCGGCGCATTTCCATCGGTAGGTTCGCAATCGCAGGCGGCACAACGTCCGACAGGATGCGCGCGCCTTGCGATCCGCCCATCACCACAATCGACATCGGGTAATCACCGGGGGGAATATAAG
This sequence comes from Yoonia sp. D2-7, assembly GCF_055809435.1. NCBI lineage: Bacteria > Pseudomonadati > Pseudomonadota > Alphaproteobacteria > Rhodobacterales > Paracoccaceae > Yoonia > Yoonia sp. D2-7. The sequence continues at coordinate 2,419,826 of NZ_CM147912.1, forward strand.
GCGCACCGGCACGATCCAAAATCGCGGACCTTACAGGATTGCCCGTATGAACACCCTCAACACCGTCAGGCAATTCAGTCGGCCACGTCCCGCAAGCAATCTGATCAACACGTTTCGCAAACAACTGGTTCACACGACCCAGAACACCGTTTTGCTCATGGATCATCCGTGGAATACGCAGCACCCACGCAGCCGTCATTGCAGGGATCGCGGGATACCCGCCAAAGCCCACAACAACGACAGGGCGATCCTTGATCATCCGACCAATCGCTGAAAACGCACCGCCAAGAATACGAAACGGCACCGCCAATTTCGCGGCAATCCCACCACGGGCAAAGGTCGCAGAGCCAACGACGGAGACTTCAACCGCGTCCGGAAACCCACCCGTATAACGAGCACCACGGGCATCAGTCGACAGACGGACCCGCCAGCCTTTTGCCAGCATCGCTTCGGCCAACGCTTGAGCCGGGAACATATGTCCGCCCGTGCCACCCGCCGCGATAATCAATAAAGGTGCAGGCATTATCCAAGCCTCCGTCCAAGCACATCGGCCAATTCGCCCTGTGGACGCGACCGCGTAAACGCCAACAACATGCCCACAGCAATCCCACCAGCGATCAGCGATGACCCACCGTAGGATACAAATGGCAACGTCATCCCCTTCGCGGGCAACAACCGGACGGCCACGCCCATGTTGATCATCGCCTGCACGCCAAACGCACAAGCAAGCCCAGTCCCCGCCAAACGAATAAACGGATCACGTTCTTTCATCAGACGAGTTAGCGAACGGACCACAATCGTGGCATAAAGCGCAATGATCGCGATGACGCAGACAAGGCCATATTCCTCGGCGGCAACGGCGATAATAAAGTCTGTATGCGCATCCGGCAGCGACCATTTCACTTGGCCTTCACCAACACCCACGCCGAAAAATCCACCTTCGCGGATCGCGTTTGTCGCATACCCAAGCTGCGTTGTCGGGTCGACATCTGGCGACAAAAACCCGTCAATCCGACGGGCAAAGTGTTCTGAATTGGCATAAGAAAACGTGCCCACAAGCACGACAACACCGGCCAAGACCAGCAACAACATCATCGGGGCACCGCCCACGAAATACATCACACCCCATGAAAACAAGACTAGACAGGCCTGTCCGAAATCCGGCTGCAACGCCAAGAAGGTACAAATGACAACGGTCAGCGCAAAGGAATACGACTTACCCGGCGGGCCACCGACAGCCTGTCCAGCGGCCAACATCCACGCGGCGACAACAACAAACCCTGGCTTCAAAAATTCTGACGGCTGAACCGACGCGAACCCCAGCGAATACCAACGCACAGCGCCTTTGCCGAAATCTGTGCCCAGCACAGGTAGCAAAGCCAGCGCCACAAACGCGCAGGCAAATCCAATAACGGCCCAACGACGCACCAGTTGCGGCGGCATCATCGACACGCCGACCATCACCATCATCGCAACACCGCCGAAAACGGCCTGACGCGTCACGTAATGAAACGGCTCTAGCCCGTTTTTCGCAGCCAATGGCGGCGAAGACGCAAGACCCAGCATGAGACCAATCCCGAACAGGATCAGAATGCAGGACATCGTCCATCGATCAATCGTACGCCACCAACGTGGAAGAATAGGGTCACCGGTACGTACCGGGACCGTGCCATAGACCATTTCCGTCATGGATCACCGCTCTCACTGCCTCTTTGCCCGCTTTTGCGGATCTATATTCTGCGACCTTAGCGCGAAAAAACGCGTCTTACCACTAAAAATAACGACTTTTACTGGTTCAGCGCCCGCTTTCATCTTCTGCTGCACGGCAACTTTGCAGCCTACCTCTTGCACTGGTTCAAATTTCAGGCCACCCACGGCCACATGCATATCCAAACTCTCATCCTTGGCGCAGGTGCCGCAGGCATGATGGCCGCCGCGCACGCGGGTCCGGGCGTCGTGATCATAGACCATGCCAAAGCACCGGGCGAAAAGATCCGCATTTCCGGCGGTGGACGCTGCAATTTCACGAATATGGGCACGACACACGCGCAATTCCTCAGCCAGAACCCCCATTTCGCCAAATCCGCGCTTAAACGTTACACGCAGTGGGATTTCATCAATCTGGTGTCGGACTACGGCATCGCATGGCATGAAAAAACGCTCGGTCAATTGTTCTGCGACGAGACCGCAAAAGATATCGTCGCCATGCTGCGATCAGAAATGGACAAAGCGGGTGCGCAACTTTGGCTGAACACCGGGATCACCAACATCGCCCACGATGGCACGCACTTCTCGGCGACCCTGACACGCGACGGACGCGACACGCAGATCACCGCGACTAATCTGGTCGTCGCGACAGGCGGCAAGTCGATCCCTAAAATGGGCGCAACCGGCCTCGCCTATCAAATCGCTGATCACTTTGACCTAGACGTAATCACCCCGCGCCCCGGCCTCGTGCCACTGACCTTCAGCGACGACAAATTCAAACCGCTCGCCGGTGTCGCCACCCCCGCCCGCATCACGGCAAACGGCACCAGCTTCGACGAAGCGCTACTCTTCACCCACCGCGGCCTATCCGGCCCTGCGATCCTGCAAGCGTCCAGCTATTGGCACGAAGGTGATCCAATCACCGTCAACGTGATCCCGGCAGCTGATCTCTTCGACAAACTGCGCGGGGCACGGGAAACGTCTGGTAAGAAAGCTCTGACGAGCATCCTGTCGATGCACCTACCCGCCCGCCTGATTGATTTCCTCAAGGACGATATGAATCTGACCGGCAACATCGCAGACCAAAGCGACGCGCGACTGCAAGCGATCTGTGACGCACTATCGGCTTGGCCGCTCCTGCCATCAGGTTCCGAAGGCTACCGCACAGCCGAAGTCACGCTCGGCGGCGTCAACACCGACGGCCTATCGTCCAAAACCATGGAAGCCAAATCCGTCCCCGGCCTGTTTTTCATCGGCGAAGCGGTCGACGTGACAGGCTGGCTCGGCGGCTACAACTTCCAATGGGCATGGTCATCGGGTTGGGCAGCGGGGCAAGCAATCAGAAACACGCGGAAATGACACGGCCTGACAACCATCTCAGGGCGCTAAGCTACTTGTCGCGCCTTAGCGGATTACTTCGCCTGTCGAATACACTGCGCTTCGGTCAAAATGCGCCCGGACCTGCGGTACGCTTAGATATCCCGCCCAAAATGCTACAGCTTAGATACCACGCAGCGGCCAACGACGGTCTGCGCCTGCCCCACTGGCGCACCGGGCAAATCAAAGACGGTGATTGGGACATCGCGCAACGCCCGTTCGTGCTTTCCTTCAAATTCAAAGCCTGCAAAAAACACTTCATAGGCGGGCAGTCTTGGGAAGAGACCAATATCATCGACTATGGGGTGAAACGTATCGCGGACCAACATAAATACGATGATTGCTTTACCCGCGCAGACCTCGTCGCACGCTATGCCAGACTTGACGACCTGTGGGAAAAAACCAAACGCAACGGCGCATTGCCCGATGCGCTTAATAAAACCGCGCGGCTGCATGATTGTATCGTCGTCCATATGGATCGCGACGGGAAGCTGATCTTCGGAAACCAAGGCTTCCACAGGCTTTCGATCGCAAAACTGGCCAAAGTGAAGACAATCACCGTGCTGCTTGGGGTGACGCACAAACAGGCGGTACAGTCAGGCGCGGCCGCAGACACCATTGCAACCTACCGGTCGAATTAGCCCAACGCAGCTTGGACTTGTGCCGCAAAATCATCACCACGTTGTTCAAAGTTATCGTATTGATCAAACGACGCAGCAGCAGGCGCAAGCAGAACCACTTCACCGTCCTGCGCATCAGCCGCAGCCGCAGCGACAGCCGCTTCCATTGTTGTGCAAATCGCCGCATCTACACCAGGCAAATCACGGGCAAACGCGTCCGCTTCGCGACCAATGACGTAAGCCTTCACGACGTGATCCAACGCGCTGTGTAACGCCTCAAGCCCGCCTTCTTTCTGTAATCCACCACAAATCCAACGCACCTTCGGGAATGCAGCCAATGCTTTTGCAGCGCTATCCACATTCGTGGCCTTACTGTCATTCACATACGTCACCCCGCCGGACGTCGCGATCACCTGTGACCGGTGCGGTAACCCCGGATACGTCCGCATCGCGGCCTCGATTCCTTTCGGACCCAGCCCAATCGACCGACACGCAGCATAAGCCGCGCAGGCGTTCTGGTGGTTATGCGCACCGGGCAATCCCGCAATTCCGCGCAGATCAATAGACCCGACTTGGCGGCCCTTGCGATATTCGGACAGGAACCCCTTTTTCGCAAAAACGGTCCAGCCACCCTGATCAAGCTTACGGCCAGACGACACCCTGATCACCCGATCATCAGAGAAGCTATCCACCAACTGATTGGCCAGATAGCGTCCTTCGTCCTCATCGACGCCAATCACGGCGCGGTCCGGACCACCTTCGGCAAACAGGCGTCGTTTGGCGGCGAAATACCCACCGGGACCTGCGTGACGATCCAGATGGTCGGGGCTGAGGTTCGTCAGGATTGCAATGTCAGGCGTCAGCGCACGAGCCAGATCAGTCTGATAAGACGACAGTTCCAGCACCACGATGTCCCCGTCCAGCGGTGGATCAATGTCCAGCACCCCACGGCCAATATTACCAGCCAATTGGGCAGCACGTCCGTTTTCGGTCAGGATATGATGCACCAAGGCAGAGGTCGTGGATTTCCCGTTTGATCCCGTAATCGCAATGACGCGCGGTGCAGTGTCGAAACTGGCCCAATCGGACGTCGCAAAGGACCGGAAGAACAGGCCGATGTCATTGTCCACGGGTACGCCCGCATCCCATGCAGCAGCAATCACCGGATGTGGTTTTGGGTAAAGGTGGGCAATTCCGGGGCTGACGATCAACGCCGCAATGCCGTCGAACGCCCCCGCTTTGGTCAGATCCAAGACGTCGAAACCTTCGTCGGTCGCAGCTTCACGTGCAGGTTGCCCGTCGTCCCAAACAACTGGAACCGCCCCGCCTTCGCGCAATGCCAATGCGGCTGCTTTGCCAGACCGGCCAAGGCCCAAAACAGCGACCTTCTGACCGCGATACCCCTGCACTGGAATCATATGACGCCCTTCAACTTTGTCCAAAACCATGCGGCACGACACGACATCGCAGTGCACGGGTTGTGCACGCATTGTGCACGCAAATCACAAGCAGTTTAGCGGACCTTCAGCGTCGCCAAACCGATCATCGCGAGGATTAACGAAATGATCCAGAACCGGATCACAATCGTCGATTCCGCCCAGCCCTTTTTCTCGTAATGGTGGTGGATCGGAGCCATCAAGAACACGCGTTTCCCAGTCGCTTTGAAGTACAGCACTTGGATGATCACAGACAGCGCTTCGACCACAAACAGGCCGCCGACAATTGCCAAAACGATCTCGTGTTTTGTGGCCACAGCAATCGCACCCAAAGCGCCGCCCAATGCAAGCGATCCGGTGTCGCCCATGAACACCGCAGCGGGTGGCGCGTTGTACCAAAGGAAGCCCAGACCGCCGCCGATCAGACCAGCACAGAAGATCAGAATTTCACCTGAATCAGGCACATAATGCAGACCAAGGCTTTCCGAGAAATCGACCCGACCCACAAAATACGCAATGATTCCAAAGGTTCCCGCCGCAATCATCACCGGCATAATTGCCAAACCGTCCAACCCGTCCGTCAGGTTCACCGCGTTCGCCGCCCCCACAATCACGATGACTGCGAAAGGGACAAACAGGAATGACATGTTGAACAAAAGGTCTTTGAAAATCGGCACGGCAAGCTGGTTCGACAGTTCAGCCGGATGGAAATACGCAGCCCAAAGGCCCGCAATTGCGGCAATCAGAAAGCCCAGACCAAGACGCACGCGCCCAGACACACCAGCCGTGTTTTGCTTGGATACTTTCGCATAATCATCCGCAAAACCAATCGCCGCATAGGACAATGTGACAAACAAAACCATCCAGACATAGGGGTTATCCAACCGCGCCCAAAGCAGCGTTGACGTGGTTAACGCGCCCACAATCAGCAAACCGCCCATCGTCGGCGTCCCAGCTTTCACAAAATGCCCCTCTGGACCGTCTTCGCGGATCGGCTGGCCCTTGCCCTGACGCTTGCGCAGCACGTTGATCAATGGCAGGCCAAAGATGAAACCAAATGTAAGCGCAGTCAGAAACGCACCGCCGGCACGGAAGGTGATGTATCTGAAAAGGTTGAAAAAATCACCGCCGTCAGACAGGGCCGTCAGCCAATACAACATTTACACTCGTCCTTCTTGGTCGGTTTTTGATTGCGCAGCATCGCGATGCCCCAGTTTACGGATCGCGTCAACGACAAGACTGACTTTGCTGCCTTTTGATCCTTTCACAAGGATCACATCGCCCGCGTCCACTAGCGTGTTGGCAATCGCAGCCACATCCGCAGCGGTTTCGCGCCACTCGCCGCGTTGCTCTTCGGGCAACGCATCCCAAAGATGTTTCATCCGCGGCCCAGCACAATGCACCACGTCCAAAGATTGAAGATGCTCGTTTTCACTGAGATCACGGTGATTGGCGGTCTCATCAGGGCCCAGTTCCAGCATATCACCCAGCACAGCAATGCGCCGCCCTTTGACGATACGTCCCACATTATCAATGGGTTGTGTCGCGGCCAGCACTTCTAGTGAGGCTGTCATGGACGTTGGGTTGGCGTTAAAGGCGTCGTCGATCAGGTCAATCGTGCCGTGTTCAATACCGCTGTCAATCGTCACGACTTCACGGGTGCCGCGCCCTTCGACGGGTGACCATCCCGCGATGGAAAGTGCGGCTTGCATCGGGTCAGCACCAAGCGCTTTGACCGCCGCCAAAACCCCAACTGCATTCATCGCAAAATGACGCCCGGGGACAGAGAGCTTAATAAGATAATCTTCCCCTGCGCCATGTGCTTGAATCACCGTTGCATCAGGTGTGATCCGTACATCGTTGATTTTCCAATCACTTTGCGCGTCGTGACCGAACCAGACGCCAGTTTTCTCGCCCAGATGATCCCGCAGCACGTGCGCCGTTTCGATATCACCGTTCAAAATTGCGATGCCACCGGACTGCAGCCCATCCATGATCGACGCTTTTTCAACGGCGATGCCGGACAGGTCTTCAAACGCTTCCAAGTGTGCCGCCGCCACGGTCGTGATCATTGCCACATGCGGCTTGGCCATCTTGGACAGCGGCGCGATTTCGCCCGGATTGCTCATCCCGATTTCGATGATCGCGTAGTCCGTGTCGGCTGGCATCCGCGCGAGCGTCAGCGGCACGCCCCAATGGTTGTTGTAAGACGCGACAGAGGCGTGGGTTTTGCCCTGTGCCTCTAACACGATCCGCATCATTTCTTTGGTGGACGTTTTGCCGACGGATCCCGTGATCCCGATCACGCGGGCGTCCGTGCGGGCGCGCGCCGCCGCCCCAAGCTGTTCCAACGCCGCCAAAACGTCGGGCACAATCAGTAAAGGCGCGTCGCCAGCAACACCTTCAGGGCGATGCGTCACAAGTGCCGCTGCCGCCCCTTTGTCCAACGCCATCGCGACAAAGTCATGCCCGTCGCGGACGTCCTTCAGGGCAACGAACAAGTCGCCTTCTTGGATCGTGCGGGTGTCGATTGAAACGCCGTTGGCCACCCAGTCTGTTGTGGCCTTGCCACCCGTAGCCGCGGCTGCATCCGCAGAGGTCCAAAGCGTCATATCTTGCCCTCCAAGGCCGCGACAGCAACGCTGGCTTGTTCCACATCGTCAAACGGCAAAACGGTATCGCCGACAGTTTGGCCACTTTCGTGGCCCTTGCCCGCGATCAACAACGCATCACCAGGTGCCAGCGAATCGACGCCGCGCAAAATCGCCTCTGCCCTGTCACCGATTTCAGTCACTGATGGCGTCCCGACGCCGTTCAATGCGCCAGCCATGACAGCGGCACGAATGCTCGCGGGGTCTTCGGAACGCGGGTTATCATCAGTTACGATCACCACATCTGCGTGCTGGGCAGCCGCGGCCCCCATCAGCGGGCGTTTCGATGTGTCACGATCCCCACCTGCCCCTACGATCACCACGATGCGGCCCATAACGTGCGGGCGCATTGCTTTCAGCGCGGTCGCGATAGCGTCGGGTGTGTGCGCGTAGTCAACAAATACAGCAGCCCCGTTATCACGGGTCGCTGCAAGCTCCATCCGGCCACGCACGGTTGTCAGTTCTTGCAGCGCATCAATCACATCGTTGGGTTCAGACCCCGACGCGATGCAAAGACCTGCAGCCAGCAAAACGTTTTCGGCTTGGAACCCGCCAATCAGATCAAGACGGGTCTGGTAGCGGGTGCCCTGCCATTTGAACAAGACATCTTGGCCAACAGAATCAAAGCGTTGTCCGGTCAATTGCAATTGCGCATCAGGGTGACGGCCAACGCCGATGACTTCTTGTCCGCGCGATGTGCACAGGCTTGCGACCTCGTCGCCTTTGGGGTCATCAAGGTTCACGACCGCGACGCCATCTTCGGACAGAACGCGGGTGAACAGACCCATTTTGGCTTCAAAGTAAGCTTCGAATGTTTCGTGGTAATCAAGGTGATCTTGCGTGAAATTCGTAAACCCCGCCGCCGACAGCATCACCCCATCAAGGCGGCGCTGATCAAGCCCGTGCGACGACGCCTCCATTGCAGTGTGCGTGATACCGTTGCGGGCCGCGTCGGCCATAACGCGGTGCAACGTGATAGGTTCTGGTGTTGTGTGGCTGAGCGGATAGGTCCATGATCCTTCGACGCCCGTTGTGCCAAGGTTCACGGCCGAACAGCCCATGATTTCCCAGATTTGACGACAGAAGGTCGAGACGGATGTTTTTCCGTTTGTTCCGGTTACCGCCACGACATTCGCTGGATGCGGGCCAAACCAGAGTGACGCGGTCTGGGCCAATGTTTGTCGTGGGTCTTGGGCGACGATCAATGCGGCATCTGATTGCGTCAGAACCTCTGCCGCCAGCGCGGCCCCATCCTGGTCCGTCAAAATGGCCGCAGCACCATCCGCCAGCGCTTTTCCTATGAAGGACGCGCCGTGCACCTTCGCACCCGGCAATGCTGCAAACAACATGCCCGGCATAACCGCCCGACTATCAACCGTTAGGCCTGTAATGTCTGCTTCGCGGCCACCGGCGGCACGCAGCCCCAAGCTTGCAAGCGACGCCGCCTGATGTTGTTGACTGCCCATGTCCGACCCTCAGTATTAGTTTGAGGTCAGTGTTACACCAACGGGCTGGAGGGTTTCAATCTCTGGTCTGAGGCCAAGCAGCGGTGCGACGCGGCGGATCATCTCTGCGGCGACAGGTACAGCGGTCCAACCAGCCGTACGGCGTGGTTTATCGCCTGAATTTTCAGACGGTTCATCCAACGTCACGATCAAAACATAGCGAGGGTTGTCAGCAGGGAACACGCTGGCGAAGGTCGAAATCACCTTATCGTCGTAGTAACCACCACCGTTTTCGCGCGGCTTGTCCGCTGTTCCTGTTTTTCCGCCCACTTCGTAGCCCAAAACTTCGCCAAAGGACGCGGTGCCGCGTTCAACCACAGCCCGCAACATGTCGCGGGATGCACGAGACACACGTTCACTGACGATACGTTCGCCGTTCTGCGGGTGATGCTGGCGCAGCAATGTCGGTTCAACCTTCGTACCGCCATTCAAAAGCGACGCGTATCCAGCCGCCAAATGCAGCGGAGACGTCGAAATGCCGTGCCCGTAAGAGATTGTCATCGTTGAGATTTCAGACCAGTTACGCGGTAACAATGGCGCACCTGACGGCGCTTCGATCATTTCAACTGGTGTGGCTTCCAAGAAGCCCAATTCACCCAGAAAATCGCGTTGACGGGTGCCACCTAATTGCAATGCAATGCGAGCGGTGCCGATGTTGGACGACTTCACGATGACGTCCGTTGCGGACAATTGCGCCCCGTAGTCGTGGAAATCGCGAATGCGGAAACGACCCCACGTCAGCGGACCTTTAGTATCGATCATCGTGTTTGCGTTGATCAAACCAAGTTCCATGGCCTGTGCTACCGCGAAGATTTTGAAAGTCGAGCCGAGTTCATACACCCCTTGCACCGCGCGGTTAAACAGCGGGCTGTCAGATTGATCGCCCGTCAACAAAACCTGCGGGCGGTTGTTTGGATCGAAGTCCGGCAAAGACGCCATGGCGATGATTTCGCCTGTGTGCACGTCCATCAATACGGATGCAGCACCTTTGGCGTTCATCAACGTCATACCACCGTGCAACACTTCTTCGGTCGTGGCCTGCACGGTCAAGTCGAGCGACAGTTCCAGCGGCGCACCTTCGCTTGCCGGATCACGTAGGAAATTGTCAAATTGACGTTCAACGCCAGCCACACCGATCACTTCGGCACTTGCCACGCCTTCACGCCCGTAGGACGCACCACCAAGGATGTGTGCTGCGACAGGACCGTTTGGATAGAGCCGCATTTCACGCGGGCCGAACAACAACCCCGGAGAGCCGATATCGTGGACCTGCTGCATCTGTTCAGGGCTTAACTGCCTGCGCACCCACAGAAATTTGCGCGACCCTGTGAAGTCTTCGAGTAGTTCTTTTTCGTCCATTTCTGGGAAAATGGTAGCCAGTTGCGTCGCTGCGTTTGCAGGATCAACCATGTCTTGCGGGTGGGCATAAAGGCTGAATGTCTCAAGGTTCGTGGCCATGATCCGCCCGTTGCGGTCCACAATATCAGACCGCTGGCCAATGATGGGATTACCGTTGGCAACCGCGCGCGGTTCTTCCGCGACGGTGCCAGCAAGCGTGCCCATGCGCAGACCAATGGTCATAAAAGCCACGAAGAATGCAGCCCCAAGAACAAGCAAACGCCCTTCGGCCCGCATCCGTGCCTGATCAGCCATTTCTTCATGACGCAGGCGGATGTTCTCTTTTTCAATCGCTTTCGTATCTTCGCCCTGATCACGGGCTTTGAGGATACGGGCAAGCGGGCGCAGGGGCGTGCGGATCATAGCGGATCCTCGTCAGTTGGTTCTGGAACGTAGTTGTTGACGTCAATCGGATCAGTGATCGGCAGAATTTCCGGCAATGGATAAATGATGTGGTCAACCTGCCCGAATGCATCCGGCATCAATGGTAAAAGGCCAAGACGTTCATAGTTCAGCTCTGCCAAATCACGCAGGCGATCCGGACGGTTCAGGTAAGCCCATTCCGCACGCAACATGCCGATACGTTCATGCGCCGCACCAATTTCGCGGTGCAATTTGCGGACCTCGGAAATCGCATCACGGGTTTTGTAGTTCTCTTGATATGACCAAAACCCCAGCGCCATCACCATAATGGCCCCCACAAACAACATGAGCCCCCGCATCACCGTTTTCCCTTTTTCTTCTTCATTGGCATCCCCAAGTCCGCTGGATCAATGTCCGCCGCCGGAACGTCTGTTCTGGTGGCCACGCGCAGTTTCGCGGAACGTGATCTTGGGTTTTCAGCTAATTCCTGTTCGTCCGGCCCAATGGCCTTGCGCTTTGTCACCTTGAAGGCCGCAGCGATTTCTTCAGTCGCGGGCGCATAGCGGTTGGCATTGGCCATGCCGCCACCACGGGCCTGCAGGAACCGTTTGACCATGCGATCTTCGACTGAATGGAAGGTCACGACAGCAAGCTGCCCACCCGGTTTGAGCGCACGTTCAGCGGCCATAAGACCTTCTGCCAGCTCACCATATTCGTTGTTCACCGCAATCCGTAGCGCTTGGAACGTCCGCGTCGCGGGATGCGATTGACCGGGCTTTGAACGTGGCAAACAGCCTTCGACGATCTTTGCGAGCTCTAGCGTTGTTTCTAACGGACGCGCCGCGACGATGGCTTTGGCAATGCGACGCGACGCGCGTTCCTCGCCATACAGGAAGATAATGCTGGCGATTTCTTCTTCATCGTAGGTGTTGCAGATGTCAGCCGCAGACAACCCGTCCTGCGACATGCGCATGTCCAAAGGTCCGTCGCGCATGAATGAAAAGCCACGTTCGGCCAAATCCAACTGCATCGACGATACACCTAGATCCAACACGATACCGTCCAAATCGGACGCATATTCGTCGAGCCGTGAAAACACGCCCTCAACCAGTTCAATTCGGTCGCCGAAATCTTTAGTCCACGGTTCGGCCAGCTCAAACGCCAATGGATCGCGGTCCACACCGATCACTTTATCCGCGCCGGCGGCCAGCAATTCACGTGTGTAACCACCCGCCCCAAACGTGCCATCCAGCCAAACGCCAGAGACAGGTGCGACCGCTTGGATAAGCGGCCAGATCAGGACAGGAATGTGAGGGTCGTTTTGGTCTGCGGCAGCTGACATATTCTTTATCCGTCCAACAGGCTGAGCGGATCAAAGTCGTCGCCCTGCCCTTCAAGCCAATCGGCCATGTTATCGCCGACTTCCTCGGTGTAAGTTTCGGCTTTCCAAATCTCGAAGTGATCGCCAAGGCCGCTGAAATACAGCTCACCGTCTTTCAGGCCCAGCTTTTGACGCTGCTTGATGGGCATGACAGTGCGGCCATCCTTATCAACGTCCAGCTTGATGGATTGACCGATAAACAACCGGGACAGGCGTTTTTTCGCGTCAGACCCACGGGGCAATGCGTTGATTTGATCGACGACCTTATTGAACTCTTCCACGGTGTAGCCGTGCAGTTCATTTTTCAGGTGATCGCCATAAAGAAGATACATGCGGGGAGATAGGCCAGTGGTCCATTCGGGATCGCCCGCCTCAAGCACACGACGAAAATCAGCAGGGATCGACATGCGTCCCTTGCTGTCCACCTTTTGGGTGTGTTCGCCTGTAAAACTCAAGACCACTGTCCCTTGGTCCTCTCTGATGTGCCCAAATCGGCGTTAGATGTGAAAATGGCGAACTGAGCTGCTGCCACTGCTCAATTCGCCACCTTCTGCCCTTATCGGGCTCGTCCAGCTGCGCGCGCCACCTGGGGGGATGTCTGCTCGCTCGCGCGCCGGATCTCTTCGTTCGGTAATGACGAGGCCTGTATGAAACCTGCTTTTGCCGGTGGGGTTCTTTTTCGCCCCTTGTTGTCATGTTCTCGTCGTTGCCGTGCTTATGTTGTGACCTATGTTCGCCCACCGATCAACACCTTTTTGGGATTTCATGGAACCATATGGTGTTTTTCGAACACCCCGAAAACAACATATAGTATGCACCATTTCGAAGCAGGTAACATTCACGTCAGTTAATAAAGGATAAATTCGGCATTAGAGTTATCCACAGCGGCATATATTGTGGTGCATAAAATTCCCAAATTTTTTGAATTTCTTTGCTTTTTGGACATTTGAAAGTGCCGAATGCCTCGGCATCGGGTGCTGTATTCAGCGCGAATCCTATCGAATCCCAAACCTGCCCACTAAGATTCCATAATTTCCCAGACGCCCCATGAATTCCCAGAATCAAAAAACCCCCGCCTGACGCGAGGGTTTTCTATTTCGATTACTTTGGCGGTCCGGTTACGCCATGCCACCGTCAATGAAACGCCGCGCCAATTGACGGTACGCTTCGGCCATCGGGCTGTCCCCCGCCGCAATTGGCGTTCCTGCGTCGCCCGCCAGCCGCGTGTCCAAATCAATCGGCAACGCACCAAGCATCGGCACGCCGATCTTCTCGGCCTCGGCCGCCACACCACCGTGACCAAAGATATGACTTTCGTGACCGCAATTCGGACAATGGAATGTCGACATGTTCTCGATCAGGCCAAGGACAGGCGTGTTGAGCGACTTGAACATATCAAGCGCTTTACGCGCATCCAGCAGCGCCACATCTTGCGGCGTGCTGACGACAACTGCGCCAGTTAGTTCCGTCTTTTGGCATAATGTCAGCTGCACATCGCCGGTCCCAGGCGGCAGGTCGACGATGAGAACGTCAAGCTCGCCCCATTCCACCTGCCCCAGCATCTGCTGCAAGGCCCCCATCAACATAGGACCGCGCCAAACGACGGCCTTGTCAGGGTCTACCATCAGGCCAATCGACATCATCGTCACGCCATGCGCTTTGAGTGGTATAATAGTCTTGCCATCTGGCGAACCGGGGCGCTGATTGACGCCCATCATGCGCGGCTGGCTCGGACCATATATATCAGCGTCCAGCAAACCGACGCGACGACCCTCTTTCGCAAGCGCCACGGCAAGGTTCGAAGATACGGTCGATTTGCCCACGCCACCCTTGCCAGACCCGATCGCAAGGATACGGTCGACACCCGTTACCTTCGCAGGACCAGCCTGCGGTGTTGGGTGACGTCCGACCTTCAACGCTGGCGGTTCACCCTTCGGTGCCGCCGCTGGCGTCGCAGGCCCGTGCGCCGTCAAGACAACAGACACGCTTTCAACGCCTGCCAGATTTGACACGACCGCCTGCGCGGCAGTTCGGACGCCGCCCATGCGGCTTGCTTCTTCTGGAGTCGGTGCCTCGATCACGAAACGGACGGTACTACGTTCTATTGTCAACGCCCGTACCATGTCGCGCGCAACAATAGATTCGCCGCCCGGCAACGTAACTGCGCCCAATGCGCCTAAAACTTGGTCACGTGTGACTGACATAGCTCTGCCTCTTTCTGAAAATTGCACAATCTAGAAGCCTGTTTCACAGATTTGAGGCAATTCGCAAGACAACGCGGGCCTCCTAAGACGATTTGTGACAGGTTCAAGACAATAGGTCAGGAATGCTCATGCATTTTCTGCATAGCAGCAATGCCGATTTGAATATTGTGCAGATGCAGCAAAATCCCACATAACAGTCACAACAGAAAGAACGGCACCTCCCGCCGAACGACGCAAACGAAAGACGAAGACGATGGCATTTATCACTGAGAACCGCACAGCGACAGTAACGCTTGCAGACCGCGCAACAGCGCTTTTCGCGAACATCAGCGAAGCATACGCGCAGCGCAAGTTGTACAAAACAACATACAACGAACTTCAGTCCCTCACAAACCGTGAACTGGCTGACCTCGGCATCCACCGTTCCATGATCAAGCGGATCGCACTGGACGCAGCAAAGAAATAATCGCATTCGGATCACTTCTCTCCTCCCAGAATGAATGATCCGATATCCCCGGTCTACTTCCTCCCAGATATGACCGGGACACTTGAAGGACCGACGACATCCACCTCCTCCCGGATGTCGTCGGACACCTCAAAAAACAGATTTTCGGCGATGTCACCTCCTCCCGACTAGCCGAGATAGAGCGGTCCAACCCACCTCCTCCCGGGTTAAGCCGCTCTCGTCGCCTACACCACACCTCCTCCCGTGGTCGTGGGCACAAATAAGAGAACCGCAGCGCCCACCTCCTCCCGGGCACTGCGGTTTTTTTACGTCTTGTCGGCAGGTCAAACCTAAGCCGTTCGGCGAAACACCATTTCCGTATCATGATTGTGAGATTGGTCGTTGACCTGTGACGCTTGAAAGAAGCTCACCAATTCCCGTAGTTTTGTAGCCCCCTGCGCAAGCTTTGCTGCACTGTGCGCACTCTGATCCGCCAACGCTGCGTTCTTTTGGGTCGTGTTATCAATTTGCGACGTCGCTGCGTTCACCGCAGCCAGTCCTTCTGACTGCTCTAATGCAGCCTGTGAAATCTCTTTGATGTTTGTCACAACCTGATCTAGTTCATTTCCGATCAGTCCTAAAGATGCGCCAGTTTGATCAACCAGATCAGACCCAGACGCGACATTTGCATTGCTGCGTACGATCAGTTCCGAAATATCGCGAGCCGCTTCTGCGGTGCGTTGTGCCAAAGCGCGAATCTCGCTGGCGACAACGGCGAACCCCTTGCCAGCATCACCGGCCCGTGCAGCTTCGATCCCCGCGTTCAGCGCCAAGAGATTCGTTTGGAAAGAAATGGAATCGATGACTTCAATGATTTTCCCGATTTCACCTGACCCGTCTTTGATTTCCTGCATTGCGGCAATCGCGTCGGACACGACGCGTGTTCCTGTGCCGGAATTGCCGGCTGCCTCTTGGGCGAATGACGTCGCCTGTTGTGCATTCAATGCGGTTTGCTGCACAGCACTTGATATTTCTTCAAGCGTTGCGGCGGTTTCTTCCAAGGTGGCCGCTTGCGCTTCACCGCGGTGCGCCAAATCTTGTGCGTTGCGCGCAATCTCGTTTGATTCGGTTTCCAACCCGCGGGACACGCTGTTGATGGAACTGACCAGCTGTTCCAACCGGTCCATCGTCGCGTTGAATTGCGCATTAATCGGCGCAAACAGCGGCAATGTCGCAGCTGGTAACCGCACGGACAGATCGCCGTCTGACAAAGACTGCAACCCATTGGACAAATCCGTTGTCGCCTGCCGCTGCGCTGTCACATCTGTTGCGACCTTAACAATGCGGACAATCTGACCCTTTTCATCATAGACGGGATTATAGAACGCCTTGATCCAGACGGCCTGATTGGATTTTGTCAGCCGCCGAAATTCGCCTTCGTGAACGTCACCTGCACGCAATATGGCCCAAAAATCCCTATACTCCGCGCTTTGCGCGAATGACGA
Source organism: Yoonia sp. D2-7 (assembly GCF_055809435.1). Classification (NCBI taxonomy): domain Bacteria; kingdom Pseudomonadati; phylum Pseudomonadota; class Alphaproteobacteria; order Rhodobacterales; family Paracoccaceae; genus Yoonia; species Yoonia sp. D2-7. The sequence goes on from NZ_CM147912.1 coordinate 2,436,418, forward strand.
TTCCACAAATATGCTGTGCGGTTTCCCGACAACGTCCGCCGGATCATAGCCCATGAGATTGCAGAAGTTAGTGTTGGCTTCAATAATTGTGCCATCCGTTTCGAACCAGATCACGGCCATGACCCGATCAACGGCCACACGCAGACCTTCAGGCCAGGATTTCTGTGTTACCGTCGCCGCCGATCTCAATCGCAACATCTTGTCCGTCCTATTCTGATCATAAGCTGGCAGAATGGGGCTTCACTGTTGAGATATCCTTAACTTGAAACATCGCGCCATTTAGCGGCTCGCCATTGCCTTGCATGTCGGCTTAAGGTGTCCAAATGACCCAAGAAATTCTAATCGCCCTGATGACATTTTCCTTTGTCAGTTCCATTACCCCCGGCCCAAATAATCTTATGTTGATGGCATCTGGTGCGAATTTCGGACTGCGCCGCACAATCCCGCATATGTTGGGAATTTCGTTAGGCCACGCATTTATGGTCACGATGGTCGGCGTCATTCTGCTGCAGGTTTTTGTCACCTACCCGGTCTTAAACACGGTCCTAAAAGTGCTGAGCGTTGGCTACATGATCTGGCTCGCATGGAAAATCGCAAATGCGGTGCCGCCCGAGGCGAAATCGGTCACCGGATCACCCTTTACGTTTATGCAGGCGGCCGCTTTTCAATGGGTGAACCCGAAAGCGTGGTTCATGGCGATTACAGCCATCACCAACTACGCGCCGCAAGAAAACGGTGTCTGGGTTGGCGCCCTGACTGTCGCCGCAGTTTTTGCAGCTACGAACCTGCCGTCGGTGTCCGTATGGGCGTGGCTTGGCGTGCAAGTCCGGCGCGTGTTGCGGACGCCGCACCGGTTGCGCAGCTTCAACATCACGATGGCCGTTCTATTACTATTGTCGCTTTACCCGGTTTTGACCCACTAGAACGGCACATCGTCCGCTTGAGCTGCATTCACGACAAAGCGCGCCACGACGTGTTTGGAACCGGCTTTATCAAATTCGATCTCAAGCTTGTCGCCCTCAATCCCCATGACTTCGCCGTACCCAAATTTCTGATGAAACACGCGATCGCCAGTCGTGAATGCGCTGACAGCATCCAGATCAATCGTCATGTTCTTGGCTGCAGCGGGCTGGGCCACACCGCGTTGTTGGCTGCGCGTCTGCAGCCTGCGCCAACCGGGTGAGTTATAGACGTCAGCGTTCGCAGCCTTGTCATGAAGGTCCGACCCCATCGCGGCTTGGGTCGCGGGTGATGCGCTGGCGGCCATGCCAGCCGCACCAAATCCGCCGCCGTAAAGGCCCGGTGGGGTTAGAACGTCGACATGGTCTTCTGGCAATTCGTCAATGAATCGCGACGGCAGCGCCGACTGCCACTGGCCATAGACACGCCGGTTTGCGGCAAATGAAATCGTACAAATCTGTTCAGCGCGGGTGATGCCGACGTAGGCCAAACGGCGCTCTTCCTCGAGCCCCTTGACCCCGCTTTCGTCCATCGACCGTTGGGACGGGAACAATCCGTCTTCCCAACCGGGCAAGAAAACAGCTGTAAATTCGAGCCCCTTAGCCGCGTGCAGCGTCATGATGCTGACTTTCTCGCCCTGCTCTTCGGTCTCGTTGTCCATGATCAGGCTGACGTGTTCGAGAAACCCTTGCAGGTTCTCGAAATTCTCCAGCGCTTTGACAAGTTCCTTAAGGTTTTCCAACCGCCCCGGTGCTTCAGGCGTTTTGTCGTTTTGCCAGAAGCCGGTGTAGCCGGATTCATCAAGGATCATCTCGGCCAATTCAACATGTGTGTCGGCCTCGGCCATCACTTGGGCATGCCAACGGTCCAAGCCATCGACCAAGATAGTCAATTCTTTCAGTCCCTTACCGCCAAGCCGCTTTTCTTGTACGCAAATACGTGCGCCTTCGACTAGCGACACACCACTTTCACGTGCGGCCATTTGGATCGTCTGCACAGCCTTGTCACCAAGACCTCGCTTGGGGGTATTTACGATGCGTTCAAACGCCAGATCATCATCTTGGGACACGGCGAGCCGGAAATAGCCCATGGCATCGCGGATCTCGAGCCGTTCGTAGAAACGCGGGCCGCCGATGACGCGGTACGGCAGGCCAATCGTCAAAAAGCGATCTTCGAACGCACGCATCTGATGCGACGCACGGACCAAAATTGCCATGTTGTCGGGGCTGATCTTGTCTAGACCACGTGTGCCACGCTGCATCGCCTCAATCTCTTCGCCGATCCAGCGCGCTTCTTCTTCGCCGTCCCAATGGCCGATCAGGCGCACCTTTTCGCCGTCTTCTTCGGCGGTCCACAGTTCTTTGCCCAAACGCCCTTTGTTGCCCGCAATCACGCCAGACGCAGCGGCCAAAATATGCGGCGTGGATCGGTAGTTTTGTTCCAACCGGACCACCACAGCGCCGGGGAAGTCTTTTTCAAACCGCAGGATGTTGCCAACTTCGGCACCGCGCCAGCCGTAAATCGACTGATCGTCATCACCGACGCAACAGATATTTTTATGTTTGCTCGCCAACAACCGCAGCCACAGATATTGGGCCACGTTGGTATCTTGATATTCGTCCACCAAAATATAGCGGAACCAGCGTTGATATTGATCTAGGATGTCTTGGTTCTGCTGAAAGATCACAACCATATGCAGCAGTATATCGCCAAAATCGACGGCATTCAGATCCTCAAGACGCTGCTGGTAGGCGGCATAAAGCGCCACCCCTTTGTGATCAAACGCCCCGCCATCAGCGGCCGGAATATTGTCTGGCGTCAGCGCCTTGTTCTTCCAGTTATCGATGATCCCTGACAACATGCGCGGCGGCCAGCGTTTTTCGTCAATGCCATCGGCGCGGATCAATTGTTTGAGCAAACGCAGCTGATCGTCGGTGTCCAAAATGGTAAAGTTCGACTTCAGGCCAACCAATTCCGCATGGCGCCGCAACAGTTTGGCACAGACCGAATGGAACGTGCCGAGCCACGGCATGCCTTCCACGGCCTCGCCCATCATCTGACCCACACGATTCTTCATCTCGCGGGCCGCTTTGTTAGTAAACGTCACCGCCAAAATCTCGTGCGGCCGCGCAGTCCCCGTCGCCAACAAATGCCCAATCCGCGTGGTCAACGCTTTCGTCTTGCCAGTGCCCGCACCAGCCAACATCAGCACAGGACCATCCAACGCCTCAACCGCTTCGCGTTGGGCGGGGTTCAACCCGTCCAGATAAGGCGCACCGCGACTGGCCATCGCACGCTGGGACAAAGGAACGGACGCTGCCTCGAAGGCATCTTCATCGGAAAAATTGCTCATGCCGCATGTTACCGCGAATCCGTACACGTTAAAACCCTAATGTTCGCGGTCTGTTCTGCAGGTTTTACATCTTCGCGACCTTCCGCTTTCATCTGTCCAAAACAACGCACCTGAATGCTTGCCCCAAACGCGCCTTCCCCCATACGGTACCGCCATGAGCCACGATCGTTTTCCCGCCATTTCTGACCTAAAGGCCCGCGCCCAGCGCCGTATTCCACATTTTGTTTGGGAATATCTGGACAGTGGCACAGGGACAGAGGCCACGTTGAAGCGTAACCGGACGAAGCTGGACGACGTCCTGTTCCGGCCTTCGATCCTGCACGGCGTGTTTACACCGGACCTGTCGACGACGTTTCTTAACCGAGAATATCCGCTGCCGTTCGGAATCGCCCCCGTCGGCATGTCGGGCCTGATTTGGCCGGGTGCGGAACAGATGTTAGCGCGGACCGCCGCGAAAGAAGCAATCCCCTACACGATTTCAACAGTCGCGACCCAAACGCCAGAGGACGTCGCAGATCATCACGGTGGTCAAGGCTGGTTCCAGATTTACCCCCCACGTGACGCGGAAATTCGTGCAGACATGCTGAAACGTGCGAAAAATGCGGGATTTCATACCCTTGTGATGACAGTCGACGTGCCGGTCGCATCGCGCCGCGAACGCCAAACACGCGGTGGATTGCAACAGCCGCCGCGCCTGACGCCGCGCTTGGCGATGCAGGCGGCGCTTTGTCCTGCATGGCTGGACGGCATTCGCAAAACCGGCATGCCCCGCATGAAACTGATGGATAGTTACGCCGAACAAACGACAACGCTGCCTTCAAACCAGCACGTGGGTTATCTGCTACGCACGTCTCCTGATTGGGACTATGTCGATATGTTGCGGGCTGAATGGGATGGACCGCTGATAATCAAAGGGGTGTTAGACGCTAACGATGTCACAGCGCTCGCGGACAAAGGTGTTGACGCGATCTGGATCAGCAACCACGCGGGTCGTCAATTTGATGCGGCTCCCGCGACAATCGAGGTGTTGCCAGCGATCCGCGCAACTACCGATCTGCCAATTATTTTCGACAGCGGCGTGCAAAGCGGTCTCGATATCATGCGTGCGCTCGCACTGGGGGCGGATTTTGTCATGCTGGGTCGTGCGTTTCATTACGGCCTAGGTGCTATGGGCGAACCGGGGGCCGCCCATGTCGTTGATATTCTGCGGCAAGATATGATCGCCAACATGGGCCAGATCGGCGCGCGTCGTCTCGCCGACCTGCCCGACCGTGTGATCTAGGCGTTAGCTACGCTTCACCCCGTTCCGTTTGGCGACGTAATCCACCAGATGCGGGACGTAGTTTTCAGGTCCGTCGCCCCCATCTGCATGCGCCATGGCAAGGCTGTTCTTGATCGCATTCCCAACAGGGTTTGCAAGGTTAACGCTATCCGCCATTGCCTCGAGATACCGCATGTCTTTCAACGCATTGGTAATGGTAAACTTATGGGCCTCCGCGTTACCTTCGACCGCATATCCCATGAACGTCTGATAAAACCCGCAGTCCATCCGGCTACCGCGGATCACGCTATCAAACTGTTCCGTGGTGATCCCGACCTTTTTGGACAGTGCCAGCGCTTCGGAATACATCGCCGCATAGCCCATCGCGAGCATGTTGTTGAGCAGCTTCATCTTATGCCCAGCGCCGACGTCGCCCATGTGCACGATTGTACCTGCCCACGCATCAAGCACCGGTTTGATCCGCGTAAAGGTGTCATCAGACGCCCCAACCATTGTCGCAAGTTCTCCTGCTTCGGCCTGCACGGGGGTGCCGCCCAATGGCGCATCAGCCATAAAGCATCCCTTTTCACCCAATATCTCTCCCAGTTTCGCAGTAGACGTTGGATCAGACGTCGAACAATCCACAATGACACTGCCCTCTGCCAAAGTCGGCAAAAGCGATGTGACGATGGCTTCGACCTGCGGCGATCCCGGTGCGCAGATGTGGATGATTGATGCGGCGGCCGCGAGATCGGCGAGACTGCTGGCCTCTTGCGCGCCCTGCCCGACCAGATCGTCCACTGGCCCTCTGTTCCGGTGCGCGATCACATGCATTTCGAACCCAGCGCCCAAGATGTTCTTGGCCATCCCATGCCCCATCAGGCCTACGCCTACGAATCCAACAACGTCCTGTGCCATTTAGTCATTTCCTCCAACCCATTTTGCATGACTGTGCCTTTGCTGGTTCTATCCCGCAACCTGTTCTAGGGTTTGCACAACATTTGAGGAGGATCACCCATGCCAGAGTTCGCGACCTACCCCAGCTTGCGCAACAAACCTGTTCTTGTCACGGGCGGGGCGAGCGGTATCGGTGCCATGACCGTCGCCGCATTTGCCGAACAAGGTGCCAAGGTCGCGTTCCTTGATCGTGATGCAGACGCCAGTGCAAAAGTCGCCGCAGAAACAGGGGCTGCCTACGCCCTATGCGATTTGCGCGACATCGCGGCCACGCAGGCCGCAATTGCAGAGCTGGCATCGCAAGTGGGTGATTTCCTTGTGCTTGCCAATAATGCCGCCCGCGATGATCGTCATGATTGGAAAGACGTCACTCCTGAATACTGGGACGAACGTATGGATACGAACCTGCGCCATATGTTTTTCACGATGCAAGCTGTCGCCCCTGGCATGATTTCGGCGGGTGGCGGGTCAATCATCAACCTTGGTTCAAACAGCTGGTGGGAAGCCGTCGGGAATTTCCCCGCCTACGCCACAGCGAAAGCCGCCGTACATGGCCTGACCCGCACGATGGCCCGCGATTTGGGGCGTGATCGTATTCGTGTGAATACCGTCGTTCCCGGATGGATCATGACAGAGCGTCAAAAAGAGCTGTGGACGACGCCAGAAGCGCTTGAAAACCATAAGCAATCGCAGTGCCTGCCCGACCTCATTGATCCGGTTTACGTCGCCCGCATGGTTCTGTTTTTGGCATCGGATGACGCGGCGATGTGCACTGCAAGCAACTACATGGTGGAAGCCGGTTCTATATAGTCGGATGCGGGCAGCGGTTTGATCTGCTGCCCGCTACGTTTACCTAAGCATCTTCGGCAAAAACATCTGCCAAAAACTGCACCGCTGCGTCTAGAACCTCGCCATGAATCACATCGCGGTGGCGCAGCCCCCAATCGGAACAAATATTATCGTCGCCCATCAGCGCTGTTGCCGCTTTCCCGATGATCCCGCAGGTTGGCAGAAAGCTGAAATGGGCCGCCTCGGGTATCCAGACATGCGCGGCGTCGGGCAGTTTTGTACCAAGATGGGATGCATCCACCGCAAGCGGGATCGTATCTGCCGTCCCCAAGCCAATCGTCATGACGGGTAAATCCATCGCGGCCAGACCATCAGCTGTCATGGCCTGTGTCAGTGCTGGATCAATGGCGAGAACCGCGTCGATCCTTGGGTCAGTCCAATCGGCCTCGTAAAGTGAGGCATCGATCGCAGTGAAATCGACACCCGCTGCGTTCATCCAGTCGCAATCAGGCTTTTCCACGGGCTGTGCGCAATAGCGGATAAAGGCGTCTTTCGACAATTCAGCCCCACCCAAAGACAATGCCGCCGCACCGCCCAAAGAAAAACCGACAGAAGCAACCCGATCCATATCCGCAGACAGTTCCCCCAAAGCGCCAGTCTCTAACGCGTCCAATGCAGCCGTCAGATCACGCGTCCGTTGCCAGAGCATGGGCGTCTGATGCGGGTCACTGTCGCGTGACATGGTTCCTTGATGGTTCGTCGACACAACGATGATCCCTTGGGCGGCCATTGCCGATGCGAACCATCCGGTTTGGACCGCTTTGCCGCCCGACCCATGTGAAAAGATCACGACGGGATGCTCGCCTGACAGTACGGGCGCGTCTAATTGCGCGTCAAACCCATCAAACAACGCGTTTTCTGCGAAGGTTTCAGACGCCGCGGCGCTTTCCGTCGGGTACCACACGTGCACCTCAATGGGTGCATCGCGATGCGGCGCCGTGATGGATTGGACGGTATACCCCTGTGCCACCACTTCATTTTGTGTATCGCTGGCCAAAACAATTGCCGCACCAGCTACCGTCGCTGCGGTGCAAATCCCAAGTGTCATCATGTGTCTCATGTCTGCGTCCTTTCCTGTGACATTGATCCAGCAATTGCCTACACCTTGGGAAAATACGTCCTGAAACCGTATTCAGGTCGTCCGCAAACCGATTTCAGGACTAAGTCGTCTGATGATTAACCTTCCCCTACCCGTTGTCGTGAGCCTGATCCTTTGCTTTGTCCTTGTGCGGGGCTGGCTGACTGGTGTGGCACGACCTTTGCTAATCCTGCTGGCACTTTGTGCGGCACAGGCGATGATTGCGACCTTGAACGATATCGTCACCAATCCGTTTCTGGTTAACCTGCAAGTCGCCAACGCGAGCCTGATCGCCGCCATGGCATGGGTTGCTTATGTGACGACAACCCAACGTCCTTACGCGCGCAAATGGGATGAACTTCATTTGGTAGCTGGACCTGTAATTATACTGGTGATCGCGAACATGCTGCCAGTGGCTTTGGATAGCATTCTGGCGCTTTGGTTCGCGGGACACGGGATCGCGATATTGAGGTCGATATCCAAAGGACCGGACGCCTTACCGAATGTCCCGCTTGAAAGCACCGAAACGGCCCGCAAGTTATGGATGGGCACAGCGCTGACGTTGCTGGCGACTGCGGCCATAGATGTGTTCATTGTCGGGGTTGTGATCGCGGGCTTCGGTGACTTGGTACCATTCATTGTCAACATCATCTCTGCGGTCGTCTTATTGTGCCTCGGTCTGATCGGCTTGGCGCAACCGGTCACGCATACGGTCGAACACCCACCGTCGCCCTCAACACCAAAACCAGCCGATGAAGAAGCGACCGCACTTTTCGCTCGTGCGACGGCGTTGCTTGAATCCGAAAAGCTGTATCTTGATCCGGACCTCAATCTGACCCGTCTTGCGCATCGGCTGCACGTACCAGTGAAAAAACTGTCGGCCGCCATCAACCAAAGCACTGGCGAAAACGTGTCACGGTTAATCAATGGCTATCGCATCCAAACGGTCTGCGCGGATATTTCCAACGAAAACGTGCCAATCACGCAAGCCATGTTTGCTGCGGGATTTTCCACGAAGTCGAATTTCAACACCGAATTTCGCCGCGTGACTGGGCAATCCCCGCGCGAATGGCTGCAAAACCGCAAAAATAGCGCCGCAATGCAGCGTTAGCGCAAACTACGCAGTTATACGAACTTTACAAAGGCCGTTTTGTAACTAATGGTGCCGCAACTGCGAAAGGGACGACCATGACTGACTTCAAAAAAATTCTCATTGCGAACCGCGGCGAAATCGCGATCCGCATCATGCGCGCGGCGAACGAAATGGGAAAGAAGACGGTCGCGGTTTACGCCGAAGAAGACAAATTGGGCCTGCACCGGTTCAAAGCGGACGAGGCATATCGGATCGGTGAGGGCCTTGGTCCCGTCGCCGCCTACCTGAGCATTGAAGAAATCATCCGCGTCGCGAAGATGTCGGGTGCTGATGCGATCCATCCGGGTTATGGCCTGCTGTCCGAGAACCCCGAATTTGTAGACGCCTGCGAAGCCAACGGCATCACCTTTATCGGCCCAAAGGCCGCCACGATGCGGATGTTGGGCGACAAAGCCTCTGCACGTAACGTGGCCGTTGATGCGGGCGTTCCGGTTATTCCGGCCACCGATGTGCTTGGCGACGATATGGAAGCGATCAAAAAGGAAGCTGCAGAAGTTGGCTATCCTTTGATGTTGAAAGCCTCATGGGGTGGCGGCGGTCGCGGTATGCGCGCCATCAACTCTGAAGAAGAGCTTGAAGAAAAGGTTCTTGAAGGCCGTCGCGAAGCAGAAGCTGCATTCGGCAACGGTGCTGGATTCTTGGAGAAGATGATCGTGCGGGCCCGTCACGTTGAGGTCCAGATCCTCGGCGACAGCCACGGCCAAATTTACCACCTGTGGGAACGCGATTGTTCGGTTCAGCGCCGGAACCAAAAGGTCGTCGAACGCGCCCCTGCCCCGTATCTGTCCGGCACCCAGCGCGAACAAATCTGTAATCTCGGCAAGAAAATCTGCCAGCACGTGAACTATGAATGTGCCGGTACGGTCGAATTCCTGATGGATATGGACAGCGGCGAATTCTACTTCATCGAAGTAAACCCGCGCGTTCAGGTGGAACACACCGTGACCGAAGAAGTCACAGGCATCGACATCGTCCGTGCCCAAATCCTGATCGCTGAAGGCAAATCTCTGGTCGAAGCGACTGGTTGCGCGTCCCAGTACGACGTTCAACTTGATGGTCACGCGCTGCAATGCCGAGTGACAACCGAAGATCCGCAAAACAACTTCATCCCCGATTACGGTCGCATCCAAATGTACCGTTCGGCGACTGGTCCGGGCATCCGCCTCGACGGCGGGACCGCATATTCAGGCGCCGTTATTACACGCTACTACGACTCTTTGCTGACCAAAGTGACCGCACGCGCGCCCACACCGGAAATGGCGATTGCCCGTATGGACCGTGCGCTGCGCGAATTCCGTATTCGCGGCGTGTCGACTAACATCGCTTTTGTGGAAAACTTGCTGAAGCATCCGACCTTCTTGTCCAATGAATACCACACCAAATTCATCGACGAGACGCCAAGCCTGATGGATTTCAAGAAGCGCCGCGATCGGGCTACGAAAATCCTGACCTATGTCGCTGACATCACGGTCAACGGACATCCTGAAACGGCTGGCCGTCCGCGCCCCGCTGCCGATGTGAAACCACCAAAACCGCCGGTGAAACCATCGCTTGAGGTCGTGCCCGGCACACGCAACATTCTGGACGATTTCGGTCCGGAAGCGGTGGCCAACTGGATGCGCGATCAGAACCAATTGCTGATCACCGACACCACAATGCGTGACGGTCACCAGTCCTTGCTGGCCACACGCATGCGGTCGATCGACATGATCAACGCGGCCCCTGCTTACGCGCAAAAAATGAACCAGCTGTTCTCTGTTGAATGCTGGGGCGGTGCGACGTTTGACGTGGCCTACCGGTTCTTGCAGGAATGCCCATGGCAGCGTCTGCGCGACATCCGTGCGGTGATGCCAAACATCATGACGCAAATGCTTTTGCGGGCGTCCAACGGAGTTGGCTACACCAACTACCCTGACAACGTCGTGCAAGAATTCGTGCGCCAAGCTGCTGGATCCGGCGTTGACGTGTTCCGCGTGTTCGACAGCCTCAACTGGGTTGAAAACATGCGCGTGGCCATGGATGCAGTCGGCAAATCCGGCAAAGTCATTGAAGGCACGATCTGCTACACAGGCGACATGCTGGACCCAGATCGGGCGAAATATGACCTGAAATACTACATCGGCATGGCCAAAGAACTGGAAGCGGCAGGCGCGCACGTGCTTGGTCTGAAAGACATGGCTGGCCTGTTGAAACCAGCCGCCGGCCGTGCACTGGTTAAGGCGTTGAAAGAAGAGGTCGGTCTGCCGATCCACTTCCACACACACGACACATCCGGTGCCGCCATCGCAACCGTTCTGGCGGTGTCCGAGGCGGGCGTGGATGTTGTGGATGCGGCGATGGACAGTTTTTCTGGCAACACATCGCAGCCGACACTTGGGTCTATCGTTGAGGCGCTGAAAGGCACCGACCGCGACACCGGCCTTGATGTGAAAGCGATCCGCGAGATTTCAAACTATTTTGAACAGGTCCGCGAACACTACAAGGCCTTCGAATCCGGTCTGCAAGCACCAGCATCCGAAGTATACCTGCACGAAATGCCAGGTGGTCAGTTCACTAACCTCAAATCACAAGCACGGTCCTTGGGTCTGGAAGAACGTTGGCATGAGGTCGCACAGACCTATGCAGACGTGAACCAGATGTTCGGCGATATCGTAAAAGTAACACCATCTTCCAAAGTTGTGGGTGACATGGCCCTGATGATGGTGAGCCAAAACCTGACACGTGCGGATGTTGAGGACCCGAAAACCGACGTCGTCTTCCCTGACTCTGTTGTGGACATGATGAAGGGCTCACTTGGTCAACCACCGGGTGGTTGGCCAAAGGGAATCCAGAAGAAGGTGCTGAAGGGCGAAAAGCCGTCAACAGACCGTCCCGGCCAGCACTTGGCCCCTGTTGATCTGGATGCAACCCGCAAGGAACTCAGTGATCTGCTGGATGGACGTGTCATCGACGACGAAGATCTTAACGGCTACCTGATGTACCCGAAAGTCTTCCTTGATTACATGGGTCGCCACCGGACATATGGTCCCGTGCGCACATTGCCGACCAAAACGTTCTTCTACGGCATGGAACCGGGCGAAGAAATCGCGGCGGAAATCGATCCGGGCAAGACGCTGGAAATCCGCATGCAGGCCGTGTCCGACATGAACGAAGACGGCGAAGTTAAAGTGTTCTTCGAACTCAACGGTCAGCCGCGTACGATCCGCGTTATGAACCGTCTCGCCGCATCTGAAAAAGTGCAGCGTCCAAAGGCTGAAGCGGGCAACGCAGATCACATCGGGGCACCAATGCCGGGTGTTGTGGCGACCGTTGCTGTTTCCGCAGGTCAAAAAGTCAAAGAAGGCGATCTACTGCTGACCATCGAAGCGATGAAAATGGAAACCGGTATCCACGCAGACCGCGACGCGACCATCAAAGCGGTTCACGTGGCGGCTGGTGGCCAAATCGACGCCAAAGACCTGCTCGTCGAGCTTGAATAAATCTAATCGGCAGCGGGGCATGGTCCTCGCTGCCTTTCTTTTGGCCGCAAATATCCTGGGAGTTTGAGGGCAAAGCCCTCACATTTTTCATCAGAAAAATACCTAGCCGCGCATGATCCGTCCCTATAGCCTGCGATGACATATCACAGGACATAAACATGCTTCCCATCACATCGCTCTACGTGGGTCTTCTGACCCTCATCTTTCTGGCGCTATCGTACCGCGTTATCTTTTTCCGGCGTGCCAATCGCGTCTCGCTCGGCGATGCGGACAGCAAAGATCTGCGCCAACGGGTGCGCGGTCAAGCGAACTTTACCGAATATACACCGATTGGCCTGATCATTCTGGCCTGCGTCGAACTGCAAGGTGCCCCCGGTTTGGCGGTTCATATCCTTGGCCTGATGCTGTTTGCGGGACGGTTGCTGCACGCCATGGCGTTCTGGGTGCACCCGATGAATTTCTCTTACCGGACATACGGCATGATCCTGACCACATTGATGCAGGCAGTTGGCGCTGTTGGCCTGATTCTGCATAGCCTGCTATGACAAAACATCTTTCCATGCTCGCGATCCTTGTGCCCGACTACGACGCGGGGATCGCATTCTTTGTTGGCACGCTAGGCTTTGACCTGCTGCAAGATGACAAAATTGATGAAGAAAAGCGTTGGGTCCGCGTCGGCCACCCGGACAACCAAACCAATTTCCTGCTGGCACGCGCTGTGGGCGACCAGCGCGATTGCATCGGCAAACAAGGCGGCGACCGCGTTTGGCTTTTTCTTGAGACGGATGACTTCGCAACTGATCATGCGGCGATGGTGGCAAATGGCGTCCATTTCGAAGAAACGCCGCGTGTTGAACCCTACGGGACCGTTGCCGTCTTCCAAGATCCGTTCGGCAACCGCTGGGATCTCATCGAATTTGCGCAAGCTGCGGATTAATTTTGAGAAAATGCATCTTTGGTCAAATTTTCTTTGCCCAAGATTCGCAAAATGGCCCTCTGCTTTAAACACCCTCGGCCAGCGATTCACGCGACCACGGTATCATCGCACCACAGGGCGCCCGATCTTGCTGCCGTGATGTGTAAAATTTGCACTGCCTCGCATGCCCCAACAATAATCTGCGGCTCTAAATGCCCTATAAATAAGAGCTTCCCGTGCAAATTTAGAAAAATGTGAAATCAGTGTAATTTTGGTCTTGCGGCCATCCGCAACACCCCTTAAATCCCCCTTACCAACAGGAAGCGGGCGTAGCTCAGGGGTAGAGCATAACCTTGCCAAGGTTAGGGTCGGGCGTTCGAATCGCCTCGCCCGCTCCAAGTTGGATACTCACCTACCCAGTGAGTGTCACGATAGGGTCGCCTTAGGGCGGCCCTTCGTCGTTTCGGGGACCAATATTTTCAAGCACTTAACGCGAATGGCTGTGGCTGCCGCCCAAGCAGTCCGATGGACCGGTGCCGGATCAAGGCGGCCAACCGGTCCGGTGCATCTAACGGTACCGCGTGACCGCAGTTCGCCCAAACTTCGACTTTTGCGCGTGGCAGGCGCCGTTTCACCGTTTGCAGGAAACATGCGGTGGGCGTTGTGTAATCCGCATCACCGATGACAAACGTGATCCGGTCTTGAAGGTCCACCAAACGTGGATCGTCCCAGAAAGATTGCGCCGCTGATTTGTACTGCCGCAACCGTTTGATCTGAGCCCTACTTTCAAGCAACCCGTGCACTTGGGCCGTTGCGTGCTGTAGAAACGCAGCTTCGCCTTTGATCGCACCGTGCTGGACGTAAAGACCTTTGATCCACTGACGTACGAACGCTTTGCGTAATGGAACCATCCCGCGACTATAATCAAACGGCGGGGCCGTCAGGATCAACTGATCGTCGTCGCCCGCTAATGCAACGGCCAAGCCGCACCCGATAGAATTGCCGACACGCACCGTTGGTCGCAGTCCCGTGTCGCGGAGGTCATCGACAACATCGCTATAGTCTTGATCCAGAAACGGAATATCGGGCGCGTGGCACCGTCCGACGCCATTCTCAAGCCGCGCAGCGACCTGCGCAAAATGACGGTGGTCCCCGATCAGACCGTGGTAAAAGTGGATCATGACGCAATCCTTTGTATCTGGAATGCCGTCACCCTAAGACAGCCGACGCATCCGCCAAAGTCGGGTATTCCTGCCTTCTCGCCACATCTGTCCATATTCGTCACGCGCCATCTTGGCCCCTGCCCACAGCGCGCCTATAAGCGGCCTACAACGCCTACGGAGGTTCCCATGCGGACTGCAACGATCACGCGCAAAACGGCTGAAACCGACATCACTGTTACCCTAAACCTTGATGGCACAGGGATTTATGACAACCAGACGGGTGTGGGTTTCTTTGACCACATGCTGGACCAGCTGTCGCGCCATGCGTTGATTGACTTGACAGTACGGGCATCCGGCGACCTGCACATCGACGACCACCACACGGTCGAGGACGTGGGCATCGCGATTGGCCAAGCATTGACCGAAGCGATGGGCGATAAAAAGGGTATCGTACGCTACGGGTCGTGCCACCTTGCGATGGATGACGCGCAGGTCCGCTGTGCGCTTGACCTGTCCGCACGCCCCTATCTGATCTGCAACCTTGGCCTGCCGTTCGGCAAGATCGGAACGTTCGACACGGAACTGGTTCGCGAGTTTTTCCAAGCGCTGTCGACACACGGCGGTATCACGCTGCACATCGACAAGCTGCACGGGTTTAATGCGCACCACATCGTCGAAGCCGCGTTTAAATCCGTAGCGCGCGCGTTGCGCGATGCGCTGGAAACCGACCCACGCAAAGCAGACGCTATTCCGTCGACTAAGGGTGCTCTATGACCACTGTTCTGATCGATTACGACAGCGGCAATTTGCATTCGGCGCAAAAGGCGTTTGAACGGATGGCTGCGGAAGTTGGCAGTGGCGCAATTCACGTCACCGCCGACCCTGACATCGTAGCCAAGGCCGACCGGATCGTGCTGCCCGGCGATGGGGCGTTCCCACATTGTCGCGCCGAATTGCTGGCCCGCACCGGATTAGGCGACGCGATCACAAAAGCCGTGACCGCGCGTGGCGTCCCATTCATGGGGATTTGCGTGGGCATGCAGATGCTGGCGACTACGGGCCACGAATATGAACCAACCGCAGGTTTTGGCTGGATTGCGGGCGATATTCGCAAAATAACACCATCTGACCCATCCTTGAAGATTCCGCATATGGGCTGGAACGATCTGGTGATCGACAACCCGCATCCGGTTCTTGAGGGCATTGAAACAGGCGAACACGCGTATTTCGTCCATTCCTATGCCATGACGGTCACCAATCCGGCTGAACGTCTAGCGCACGTCGATTACGCCGGCGACATCACTGCGATCGTGGGCCGCGACAACATTATAGGAATGCAGTTCCACCCCGAGAAAAGCCAAGACGCAGGTCTGCGGATGATCGGCAACTTCCTGTCGTGGAAGCCGTAGACGGCGACTGTTTGCCCGTCTGGAAACCCTGACTACCGTTATAGGCCAAGTTGCGTTAGCTTTTAGGAAACAACCCTAGAAAGCTTCTCATGTTTCAGCGTTTGATGTGTCTCGCCCTTGCCTGCTCTGTCGCCAGTTGCGGTTTCATTCCCGTAAGATCGCCAGAGGTCGCAGCGCAATCGCAAGGCACACGCGACGATATCGGACTTTACCCTGGTGAAACCCGCGAAATGCGGGCCTTGGTGCAGAAATATGCGGCCTGCCACGGCATTCCCGAAAGTCTGCTGCACCGCGTGATCCAACGCGAAAGCGATTATCGGGCGGGCGCACGGAACGGTCCTTACTGGGGTTTAATGCAGATTTTGCCGCAGACTGCCCGAACGATGGGGCATCGCGGCACGCCAGACAGCCTGCTGAATGCGGAAACGAATTTGCTTTATGCGGGGCGATATCTGCGGGGCGCTTGGTTGCTTTCGAACGGCGACGAAGCAACGGCTGTCAGTTGGTATGCGCGCGGATATTACTACGAAGCGCGGGATCGCGGCCTACTTGTCGAAACTGGCCTGCGTCCCGGCGGGGAACGAAGCTGCGCCGCTGAGGCGCAACTTCTTTAGGATTTAGCGTACACGCGTCCACGTCTGTGAACGGCTTGTCAGCGCTGTGCAAACACCAACACAACCGCGAACAACCATTGAATTGTTACCGTTCATGGTCATGTCGGATTTGTACGTTTTGTCTGTATCAGGCGCCCAGATCGTGCCGCCAGTGTAAGACCCGCCACCCTGCGGTGACATGCCCTGAATGATCGTGCGACCAACGATGGACGTGTTGTCGTTGCCAACCACTTGGGTGATTTCACCGCACACGTTTGACCCACACGGCCCAAGACGCACGTGGATGTAACCACCGGTTTCGCCCGGCTGGGATTTCCATTCGCCATAGACGGCTTCTTGCGCAACAGCAGTGGTTGCCATCGACATCGCAGCAACCGCCGCCAATACCAAAGTCTTCATTTTCTCTTCCTCCCGTAAGTGATGTCGCAGATTGGGCGCGAGCACGGTCGCAAAGCAACAATGACGTTGGGTCGGGCACGCATTGCATTCCACGCCGCCGACTGTAGAAAGCGGCCAAGCAACCGGAGTAGCGCCATGATCCTTTATCCCGCAATTGACCTTAAAGACGGTAACGCAGTGCGGCTTGTGCACGGCGATATGGATCAAACAACCGTCTTCAACGACGATCCGGCTGCACAGGCGCGCAGCTTTGTTGAAGCGGGTTGCGAATGGCTGCACCTTGTTGACCTGAACGGTGCGTTTGCAGGGGAACCGGTAAACGCCGCACCAGTTGAGGCGATCCTAAAGGCCTGCAAGGTCCCGACCCAATTGGGTGGCGGTATCCGCGACATGGCCACGATCGAACGTTGGCTAGACCGCGGTTTGACCCGCGTTATTCTTGGCACGGTTGCTGTCGAAAACCCTGATTTGGTGCGCGAAGCTGCAAAGGCATTCCCGAACCAAGTAGCCGTCGGCCTTGATGCACGTAACGGGCGCGTCGCCACACGCGGCTGGGCCGAAGAAACCGACGTCATGGTCACCGATCTGGCCAAATCGTTTGAGGACGCAGGGATTGCCGCGATCATCTATACAGACATTCTACGTGATGGCGCGATGAAAGGCCCTAACATTGATGCAACAGCCGCCCTCGCCCGCGCCGTCGATATTCCGGTGATTGCGTCTGGCGGTGTGTCGTCGCTTGCAGACCTCAAAGCGCTGAAAGAAACAGACGTGATTTCCGGCGCAATTTCGGGCCGTGCGCTGTACGACGGGGCTATTGACTTGGCCGAAGCAATGGCCCTGCTCACCGCGTGATATTAGAGGGGGCAGCGGTTACGCCGCCCCTTTTCCGAACATCCGCAAAGAAGCCGTTGGGCCTACTCCGCGATGGCCTTGCCGGTCAGCATGGCCAATGCACCAGTCATGCGCTGAGCAAATTCAGCGTCCAATGGCACATCCAACCCGTCAAACAATGTCTCGACGCTTTCGTAAGCGACAACCGTCCCATTGTCGCCCGCGTACACCAGCACGCGCAGCGGCAATTGCAGGCCCGCGTGAATGTCAGCCTGCATCGCAGGCGTGCCGAGCCGTGGATTGCCAAAAATCAACAGCTCCGCATCAGTAAGCTCCATCTCGACCGATGTCGCCCCTGCGCCGTGGTTCACACGCGCAAATACAGTCGCACCCGCGCCTTCAACAGCAGCCTGAAGCGCGTCCATCGTGGCAGATACGGATTTGAGTGAGTTTTGTGTGATCGTCTCGGCCATCGATGGGGCTCCAATCAGGGAAAGTGCCGTCGTCATGGCAGTCAGTATACGTTTCATGGTTTTCTCCTCATAAGGGACCCCAACACATGACACAGCACCTTTCCAAGCGATACGATTCCCCCTAAACCTCACGGCATGTTGAAAACACGCATCATCCCCTGCCTGGACGTCGCCGAAGGGCGTGTCGTGAAAGGCGTGAACTTTGTGGACCTTGTCGACGCGGGCGATCCCGTCGATGCGGCCATCGCTTATAACGCAGCTGGCGCCGACGAACTTTGCTTTCTCGACATTATGGCCACCGAAGAAAATCGGGGCACGATGTTCGATCTGGCAACGCGGACCGCCGAACAATGTTTCATGCCGCTGACGATTGGCGGCGGGGTGCGGACCCATCACGACGTGCGCAACCTTCTGCTCGCAGGGGCCGACAAGGTCAGTTTCAACTCCGCAGCTGTGGCCAATCCAGACGTGGTGGCGGAAGCCGCGATGCGTTTTGGCAGCCAATGTATCGTTGTGGCGATTGACGCCAAGACCGTCGAACCGGACCGCTGGGAAATATTCACCCACGGGGGGCGCCGTGCCACGGGCATCGACGCCGTGGAATTTGCACGCACAGTCGTGGAAAAAGGCGCAGGCGAAATCCTACTGACCTCCATGGACCGTGACGGCACCAAATCCGGCTTCAATCTGCCGCTGACCCGCGCCGTCAGCGACGCAGTCAACGTGCCCGTCATTGCATCAGGCGGCGTTGGCACGCTGGATCACCTTGTTGAGGGCGTCACCGAAGGCGGCGCATCCGCCGTACTCGCGGCGTCCATCTTCCACTTCGGCACCTATTCCATCGCAGAGGCGAAAGCCCACATGGAAAACGCCGGCATCCCGATGAGAACCGCATGAGCATTCACGACCTCGCCGCCACAATCGCCGCCCGCAAAGGCGCTGATCCGGACAGCAGCTGGACCGCAAAACTGCTCGCCAAGGGTCCGGAAAAGTGCGCGGAAAAGTTCGGTGAAGAATCGATCGAAGCGATCATCGAAGCCATCAAAGGCGACAAAGCGAAACTGACCTCGGAAGCCGCTGATGCGATTTACCACTTGCTGGTGATGTGCGCCGCACGTGATGTCACACTCGCCGATATCGAAGCCGAGCTCGCATCGCGGACCACACAGTCCGGCATCGCCGAAAAGGCGTCTCGCTAACTTCTTTTGGTCAAAAATATCTCGGGGATCACAAGGGGCAGCGCCCCTTCATAATTTCGAAGAAATTATTCCGGTGTTGAACCCACCCATCCGCAATTCGCCCATCAGCCGCTGATATTCAATCTTCGGACAACGGTTCTGGACAACATCAACACCGCGCGCCTCTGCCACGGCTGCTGCATCCGCATGTTCCACACCAATCTGCATCCAGATCGTCTGTAAATCAGGCCACCGCGCAAGCGCTTCGTCAATAATGCCCGGCACCGCGTCCGATCTGCGGAAAATATCGACCATATCAACGGCGTCAGGGATGCTTTGTAAATCGGGGTACACTTTTTCCCCGAAAAGCGTCTGTCCTGCGATACTGGGGTTTACCGGAATAATCCGATAACCTTTCAGTTGCAGGTACCTTGCCACAAAATAGCTTGGCCGGACTTCTTTGGCGGACACCCCGACAATTGCGATTGTTTTGGCACGGCGCAGGATCCCGCGAAGAAATTCGTCTGAATATGTCATGGTTCACCCTAGACCGCGATCCCAAAAGAAAAAAGCGCCCAGGGAGAACCCGGGCGCAAGGTATGGAACGAGGGACAGTGAGGCAGACAGGCAGGTTCCAATGCCATGTCTAGTTACGAATCTGGGGGTGAAATTCGCATATCCAAGAGTTGATCAGCAAAACGTGAACACGTTCTTAATGCGCGTGATCAGTCAAAGATATCTTCGACAACGTCCCAAACCTCTGACCATATCTTGCGGCCAAGGCTTTTGGATTTCCGGCGTTTACCGGGTTTCACGCGATGCTTCGCGTTCTCATAATCGCGGACTTTTTGCGGCTTTGGACGATGGGAGACCGCTTTTGGGCGCGCGGGCTCCGCTGCCCTTTGCGGGAGAATTTTAAGTGCATGTAGCGGCGCACCGCATGTGCTGCAGCTGAGTTCGTGCCGCTCTGATCCGCGTAACACCAAAGCCGCTTTCGTTCCGCAATAGCAACACGTCCCAACCTTGGTAATCGTCATCCAGCAGCCCCTTTTTGCTTACCCTTTAGAAGCATATAGGGCGACAGCCGCCGCATTTGAGACGTTGAGCGACCCAAATCCGCCTGCATAATCGATTTTCACCAAAGAATCGCAGGTTTCCAGCGTCTTTTCGCGCAAACCCGGTCCTTCGGCGCCCATCACGAGCGCAATGGCGCGGTCGCGCTTACCTTCGACAGCCTGTTCGATTGTCTGTTCAGCGGTCCCATCAAGGCCCAGCACCAGATACCCCATGTCTTTCAGTGCAATCATCGTGTCGGCCAGATTGCGGACCCGCACGTAGGGTTGCCGTTCCAACGCACCACTGGCGGTTTTCGCCAAAGCACCTGTTTCGGGGGCAGCATGGCGGTTCATCGCAACCACAGCCCGTGCGCCAAACACTTCGGCAGACCGTAGAATCGCCCCGACGTTATGCGGGTCTGTCACACGGTCGAGCAGAACAATACGCGGTGGACCTGAATCATCCGCACCACCTAGTGCAATTTCTTCGATTTTGCCCCAATCCAGCGGTTTCACTTCCAAAGCAGCCCCTTGGTGGACCGATTGCGGATCAAGCGGTGCTGCAAATTTACGTGGATCAGAGATTTCAGGCTCAATACCCGCCTTCCCGATCGCATCGGCTAGTTTGTCCATCGCATTGCGCGTCACAACAAGCCGCAGCTTCACACGTTTCGGGTTCTCAAGCGCGTCCCGCACCGCATGGATGCCAAACAACCAGACTGTTTCGTTCGCAGCCACCCGTTTTGCTTGTTCTTTTGCAACAACCCACTTTGGCTTTTTCATCTGTTTTCCTGACGCTTTGAGACCCCGCTGCCTACCGCGTTCGAAACAAACTGTGAAGGGGGGCAAAAGAGTGGCTTTTTGCGGTTGACGGGGTGATGTGGCATCGGTAATCAGCCGCCTAGTGGGCGACAGGCCGCAAGGTGTGGCAGGGGACTGTAACTCCCTCGAGGCGACTCACGCCTGGTTCGATTCCAGGGTCGCCCACCATTCACGCACAGTGATTGCATCTAAAGATGCCCTTAAGAAAAGACCGTTCGCGGCGCTTTTCAATAACTTAGGGGTACCTTTAGATGCGCGTGCGCCCTCCTCAATCAAACATCCCAAGCTTCGTTTGACTTTCGGCACCGCGTTCTGCACATTAATATTCACAAAATAGAATATGTAAGGATGTTTCGATGATCCGCAGACGTGCCCTGCTTCAATCAGTTGCCGCCGCTGGCGTGACACTTGCGACGCCACGCATGACGTGGGCACAGTCCAGCGTCGTTGTAGGCGATACCAAGCTGCACACGCTCAGCGACGGACATCTTGTTTTGCCTCGTTCCTTTGTCTTGGGCGACATGCCTGCGCCCAGTGCGAATGAAATTCTGACGCGTAACGGATTGGTCGGTGAAACCGTCTCCCCCGACTGCAACGTCACATTGCTGCGCACGGCTGATCGGACTGTTTTGTTCGATGTCGGTTCAGGTGCTGATTTCATGCCGAGTGCTGGTAAGCTCAGCGACGCCTTGGACCAACTGGGTGTCGACCCATTTGATATCACGGACGTCGTGTTTACCCATGCGCATCCTGATCATCTGTGGGGCCTGCTGGATGACTTTGGCGATCTTTGGTTTCCTGAAGCTGCGTATCACATCGGGCAAACCGAATGGGATTATTGGACCAATCCAAACACTGTTTCGACGATCCGGTCAGATCGGCAGGCCTTTGCAGTCGGCGCTGCCAATCGGCTGGGTGCGATTGCAGATCGCATCACATTCTTTGGTGATGGCGCAGAAGTACTGCCGGGTGTGACCGCACGCGCAACACCGGGCCACACGCCCGGACATATGGCGTTCGCGGTGCAGGTCGGGACAGAAACGATCATGATTGTAGGCGACGCAATTGGTAATCACCACATCGGTTTTGAACAGCCAACGTGGCATTCGAATTCGGATCAGGATCCCACCTTGGGGGCAAAAACCCGTGCAGGGTTGTTAGATCAGCTGACGCAAGACCAGATGCGGTTCGTTGGGTTCCATCTGCCCGGCGGTGGGCTTGGTCGCGCAGAAAAACGCGACGGCGGGTATATTTTCGTCGGAGAAGTAATATGAAACCTATCGTTTTGATCGCGGCCTGCTCCGCTACAACAGCTATCGCGAATGAAGACATTGCCGATCAATATCCCGGATCGCTGCTTTACAGTGCACCCGTCGAATTCATTCCCGGCGTGTTCAGCGCCATCGGTGCCACAGCCCCGCCGACATATGAAAACGCAGGCCATAACAACAACCTCAGCTTTATCATCACAGGCGAAGGCGTGGTTGTGATCAACGGCGGTGGATCATACGGATTAGGCGAAGCGCTTCATACCGAGATCAAGGCGCGCACGGATCAGCCTGTTGTTTTGGTCATTAACGAAAACGGCCAAGGCCATGCGATGCTCGGCAATTCCTATTGGGCAACCCAAGACGTCCCGATTATTGCCCATGTCGATGCCGCAGCCGAATTTGCGGATCGCGGTGGCCAGATCATCGCAAATGCCGAACGGATGAACCGCGACCGCCACGAAGGCACCGTTTTGCAAGGCCCGACCGAAACCTTCGAGGACGACTATATCGTTGAACTCGGGGGGTACCGGATCGAAGCGCGTTACTTAGGTCCGTCCCATAGCGCGGGCGACGTGGTTGTCTGGCTGCCGAACCAAGATCTTGTGATTGCAGGCGACATGGCGTTTCACGAACGAATGCTTCCGATTTTTGAAGATACCTACACCCTTGATTGGCTCGAAACGTGGGATACGGAATTCGAAGCGCTGGACGCAGCTTATGTCATTCCGGGCCACGGCCATCCGACGAACATGGATCAAGTCCGTCTGTATACGAAGGGCTATCTAGAATATTTGCGCGGCAAAGTCGGCGAACATCTTGATAGCGGCGGCGGGCTTGCGGACGCATATTACGTAGATCAGTCGCCCTATTTGCACCTTGATACGTTCGAAGAACTGGCCACAAAGAATGCAGGCCGTGTCTACGAACAAATGGAATTCGAATAGGACACGACTACGCTGTTCGCATGATGGGCCTGCGGGTGATGATCCGGTGCGTCACCATCGCACCGACCCACATTGATCCAACGGCGACCCAAGCGGTCACGGCAAAGATTGCACCGCCCGACAGCCCTGCGCCAACTGCACAGCCCCCCGCCAGCATACTACCGAAACCCATCAGGGCTGCACCGATCAAGTAGTTCTCAAGCGGATTGTCAACGCCGAAGCGTTGGATCTTCGCCTCGCCTTTCCACAGCGCCATGGCCCCAGCGCCCACGAATACGCCCGGCACAAGACCGACACCAAACCCAAGCGGCAATTGCGGGTTGCTGACCAAGCCCATCAACGTATCCGTGGCAGGCCCTGTGAAAGTCACCGACGTCACAGCCACGACGTCGAAGGACGTCATCGCGACCAGATAGGTGACCAGCCAGCCCAAAGATACGGCTAACCCAACCCCGATGCCCGCGATGATATGGGTCGACGGAACCTTGCGAGACGCCGCAAAAAGAAGCGCACTAAACAAGGCAGCACCTGCGATGAAAGCCGCGATGCCAGATGTCAGCCCAAGCTGCGCCAGCAAATCACGATCAGTGCCGCCGGACACCATCCACAAACCGCTCAGCGCCTCGCGCGCAGGTGACAGGACACCGCGCAGTGACGCCTGCGCAACCAACGTCAGCACCAGTCCGGTGATCAGGGCGCGCAGATTGCCTGTGGCGGACAAGACCAACAGGCGGCTTGCACAACCGCGTGCTAGAACCATTCCGACACCAAACATCAAACCGCCGATGATCGCGCCAGATAGGCTACCGGGGTTCGCGATTTGGCGGCTGTCAGAGACGTCTAACCAGCCCAGAACGATCATGGTCTGAACGGTGGCAACCGCCATCGTGAAGGCGACCAACCAGATCGACAAGCGTGGGCCAAATTGGCCCTCTGCGACTTCGACGGTTGAGGCCCGCAAACAAAACTTGGAATGCTGTGCCGCGGCCCCAAACAAGATGCCAACCAGTGCGCCAAAGCAAACCAGCACAACGCCATCGCCAAAGTTTTCAAGTGCACTTTCTAACATATCATTGACCTAATCAGTCAGGCACCACCCTGCATTGACTTACGTCAATCTACTGGGCGGCCATCGGAATGCGGGCCAATTCGCATTGATGCCACAGATCTTCCAACGCACCGATCAATGCATCAATGTCGTCAGCCGAATGCACTGGCGATGGTGTGATCCGCAACCGTTCGGTGCCTTTCGGTACGGTCGGATAATTGATCGGCTGGATGTAGATACCGTGCTCTGCCATCAAAATGTCGGACAGGTATTTGCACTTCACCGGATCACCGACCATCACCGGAATGATATGGCTCGGATTGTCGATATGCGGGATGCCAGCGGCATCTAGCCTTGCACGGACTTCAGCCACTTTGGACTGATGGATGTCACGCTCTGTCTGGCTCGACTTCAGATGTTTGATAGACGCGGCAGCGCCTGCCGCCACGGCAGGAGGTAACGCCGTCGTAAAGATAAAACCGCTCGCAAACGACCGCACGAAATCACACAACGCCGCACTAGCCGCGATGTAGCCGCCGACAACGCCATACGCCTTACCAAGCGTGCCTTCGATCACGTCGATCCGATGCATCAATCCTTCGCGTTCCGCAATACCGCCGCCGCGCGGGCCATAAAGACCCACGGCGTGAACTTCGTCGATATAGGTCAGCGCATTGTATTTTTCGGCAAGATCACAAATCGCCTCAATCGGCGCGATATCCCCGTCCATCGAATAGACGCTTTCAAAGGCAATCAGTTTCGGACGATCAAGCGGTTGTGCGGCCAGCAATTCTTCGAGGTGGTCCAGATCGTTATGCCGCCAAATCTGCCGATCAGCTTTGGAATGACGGATGCCTTCAATCATTGACGCATGGTTCAGCGCATCCGACAGCACCAGACAATCGGGAATTTTCGCGGCCAAAGTACCAAGAGCGGCCCAGTTCGACACATAGCCCGACGTGAACAACAACGCCGCCTCTTTGCCATGTAAGTCCGCCAATTCATGTTCCAAAACAACGTGATGGTGGGTCGTGCCTGATATGTTGCGCGTCCCACCTGCCCCTGCCCCGACCGTGTCCAACGCGTTGTGCATCGCCGCGATCACATCTGGATGCTGGCCCATGCCAAGGTAATCATTCGAACACCAGATCGTCACCTCACGTGTTTCATCCCCGCGATTGGTGGCTTTCGGAAAATCACCGCGATGCCGTTCGAGATCAGCAAATACGCGGTAATTCCCGTCGTCCATTAGATCAGTCAGCGTTTGGTCAAAAAAAGCAGAGTAGTTCATGTCGTTCCTATTCGCCCAAAGCGTCCTGCACGATGTCATCCAAAAAGGATTGGACCATCTGCATTTCGCCTTCTGGATAGTTGCGGTAGCCAATGCTGACATCTCCGGCTTGGTCGGCCACGAAGATACCATAAGGGCAATGCGCGATATTCATGGGATTGATTTCCATCACTTCGCGCGACAGCTTTGCCGAGCAAAAAACGAAAATGTCGGCAGCGGCGAACAGGTCGACGTCGCTACCAAGGTCAGGCCCGGTCCGCGCCAACATCTCGCCCGTGTGGCTGACGTAATCAATCACGAGGCCTTGATCGAGGATAGCACTTTCGACAGCAAAGGTCGCATCTTCGAAGGTGCCGTCAAACGCGTAAATCGTGGAATCTTCTGCCATGGCGTTGGTGGCCATCGCAGCAAGTAGCGCAGTCATATAAGCAGTTTTCATAATCGTTCCTCCTTGTGACTTTACAATAGGTCGCGTCGGGCTGTGGGGCCTTGATACAGGTCAAGACCCCAGCAGACCTTACCCAAACATGTCGGACGTGATGCCGTCATACCAACCCACGGATTCACGGTACGTCGCAGCCCGCACTTCGGACGTTTCGCCCGTTGCACTGATAAACCCGTCGACCTTTGCGATCTTTTCGTCAGTGGCCTCGTAGGTTGCGCCAACTTTCACACCGTCGTCAGTGTCGATCAATGACCAGCACGTATTCGCAAAACGCGCAGGAAACACAGTTGATCCGGTCAACGCACCACGTACCGCGTTGGCGCAGACCTTTGCTTGTGAATTCGCAGAGAAGCCCGATTTCGGCATGTCGCCCTGCGCACATGCATCACCAAGCACATGGATGTTTTCATCCATCTTTGAGGACATGTCAGCCGCGTTGACAGGCGCCCAGTTCCCTTCGGTGATGCCAGCCATTTCGGCAATCTGGCCCGCTTTCATCGCAGGGATCACGTTACAGGCGTCAACCTTGGTCACTTCGCCATCGATGTCGACGGTCATCGCGTTATGATCCACAGTGACGTTGTCACCGCCAAAATCGGGGCCAACGCGTTCGATCATACCGTCGTAGTGTTTCGCCCAACCTTCCTCGAACAGACCCTGCTTCGAGAATTTTTCTTTTGGATCAACGATCAGGATCTTCGCGGTAGGGTTTGTATTCTTCAACAAATGCGCAACCATCGACACCCGTTCATATGGACCAGGTGGGCAACGATATGGGTTCGGCGGGGCGACCATTGCGAATGTCCCGCCTTCGGGCATCGCCATGATTTGCGCTTTCAGCAGCTCAGTTTGGGACCCGGCCTTATACGCGTGCGGCATCGCATTTTGTGATGAGAGGTCCCAACCAGCGATCGACCCTTCGATGAAATCAATGCCGGGTGATAGGATCAAACGGTCGTATGGCACGGCACCGCCGCCAGCCAACGCAACTGTTTTTGCATCACGGTCTACGCCAGTCGCCCAATCATGCACAACGTTAATGCCATAGTCCGCCGCCAAGCCGCCATAGCTATGGCCAAGCGAATTCATTTCGCGGAAACCGCCAAGGTAAAGGTTGGAAAAGAAGCATGTGTAGTATTGGCGTGATGGTTCAATCAGCGTGACATCAATCGCGCCGTCGCTGTCTTTAGCGATGTAACGTGCAGCAGTCGCCCCCCCAGCGCCCCCGCCCACGATTACAACGCGCGGACGCCCTTGCGCTAATACCATCGGTGCAGAAAGCGCCGTTACAGCAGCAGATGCAGCCGCCATAAATGTTCTTCTATTCAATGACATAATGTCATCCTCCCTAATTGGCATCGATTTATTCGACGTCCTTAAAATACGCGGCAAGGGCTGCGATTTCTTCGTTGGACAGACGTCCCGCCATCATCTGCATGACGGGATGGGCACGCACACCATCTTTGTAGGCATGCATCGCTGTCACAAAATCCTCTGTTGGCCATTGGGTAATTGCGGGAATACCGTCGCCCGCACCGCTAGTTTGGTGGCAAGACGTGCATTCGCCCGACAGGTATTCGCCGTAACCCGGATCACCCACGATGGCCAAGATTTCAGGTGCGACCGAATGGTCAACGGCTTGTGCCGTTGGGGCAGATTCAGGAATGTCCTGTGGGTTATCAGAAAACGCCCGAAGATACGCGATCAGATCAGCGCGGTCTTGCGGGTCCGGCATGCCACGAAAGCTCATCCTTGTTTGGGTCACCAACGCCCTTGGGTTTTCAATGAACGCATCCAGCGTTTCATAGTCCCACGTGAGCCCCCCATCAGCCGCCCGACGAAACCCGTTCGAATATCGGAACCCTTCGGATGCACCCGCAGGCCGGTCAAAGATGTGGTTCAGATGTGGGCCAATCCGGTCCACTGCCCCTTCCCCGATCTTATGACAGCCTGCGCATTTGGCATAGATTTCTTCACCGCGCACCGCATCCCCGTTCAGCTGTGCGCTGGCAGACGATGCGGCGCAAAGACCTATGGTAACGCAGACAGCCCTGATCATTCGCTACCAAAGCTCTTGAGATATGCGATGAGCGCCGTGATATCGTCTTCGTTACGCACACCACGGAACGACATTTTGGTACCTGCCATGGTGCCTTTGGGATCAGCGAGAAATGCCGCGAGCATCTCTTCGGTCCAAACGTCGCCTGCGTCGCGCGCATCGTAAAATGTGCCGGAATACCGGAACCCTTCGACGCTACCGATGGTGCGGTTCACGATCCCGTTCAACTGTGGACCACTGCGATTGACAGCGCCTTCGCCTACTTGGTGGCAAGATTTACACTGACGGAACGCGCCTTCGCCGGCTTCTACCAAAGCTGGGTCCAGAGCTGCGACTGCGACCTCCTCTACAGCTGCTTCTTCGGCGAATGGTTCTTCAACGACGACCTCTGCTTCAACAGCAGGTTCTGCAGCTTCAGCTGTTTCCTCTTCGTCATCCGGCGTCACATCAAGGACGCTGGCGTGCATCGTGATCTCGACGCTGTCTTTGCAGTTTTCCATGCAAACGTCGGCCGATACGAACAGCGGCAGTTCGACCTCCGCACGGTCATCCATGAAGAAATTGTCCGTGTTCGGCATTTCGACTTCAAGGAAGTTTTCGTTCGTCAGGGTGAAGTCGTCCTCGACCAGATCGTTGACGTAAAGCAGATACGCCGTGATCGCGTAGATCTCATCCGGTTCAAGCGACTGCGCTTCACCAAATGGCATCGCCCTGTTCACATAGTCATAAACCGTGGAAAGATATGGCCAATAGGATCCAATCGTCTTGACTGGATCGTCGTCAGACAATGTATCACGACCACCCGCAAGCACGGGCCAACGCCCGACTGCCTCACCAAAATCACCATGGCAAGCGGCGCATTTTTCAACGAAGACTTCTTCGCCGGTCCACACATCACCGCTACCTGCAGGAAGCCCCTGGCCATCTGGACGCACGTCGATATCCCAAGCAGCGATTTCTTCAGCAAGCGCATCGCGACCAAGACCAAAACCGCCTTCGGGCATTTCAGCGGCGGCCATCACAACCATCGGTGCATCTTGCGCCATCGGCTCTTCCGCAGTGGTCGCTGTGTCCTGCGCGTTCGCAGGCTGCACAAGCGTACCGCGCACAGGCGCTGGCATATCAACGATAAACTGGTCGGCCAAAACATAGGCCATCGTCAACATAGAGGCGGCACCCGCCCCTGCAGGCGCGAAAATCTTAAGAAATTTCGACATTTTCAGCCACCCCTTGTTCGTTCACAGACCATGTTTGGATGCTGTTGTTATGGTAGATTGAGTTTTCGCCACGGATCGCACGCAATGCATCCTTGGTCGGCTGAACGTATCCAGTGCTGTCGTGCGCACGGCTTTGTAGCAGCATCGGTTTTCCGTCCCATTCGAAGTCGCAATAGAAACGGTGCATCGACTTATTCATGCTTGGCCCTGACATGCGCGCCATGTGCCATGTGATCCCGCCATCAAGCGTGACATCCACGCGAGGGATCGTGCCACGACCCGACCACGCCACACCCGTCAGAACCATCCGGCCCGGACCATGTGTGATCGGTTTTTGCGGGCTCGGGCTGGTGATCACAGACTTTGCGTCCATTTCCCACGTAAACCGCCGCGCCTGACCGTTCGCCAGCAGGTCGGTGTATTTCGATGTTTCCTCGCGGTGATGCCACGGCTGGTCACCCACTTCGATGCGACGCAGCCACTTGATCCACATGTTGCCTTCCCAACCGGGAACAACCAGTCGGACTGGATACCCCTGCTCCGGACGCAGCGCTTCACCGTTCATCTTGAACGCGACAAGACAGTCGTCCATCGCCTTTTCCATTGGGATCGAACGGGTCATACCAGATGCATCCGCGCCTTCCGGAAGCAACCATTTGCCGGAGGTCTTCACACCAGCTTCTTCCAGCAACAGACGCAGCGGGATGCCCGTGTACATCACGTTGTGGATCATCCCGTGGGTGAACTGGCAGCCATTCAGCTGCGATCCCGCCCATTCCATGCCGGAATTCGCGGCACATTCGAGAAAATAGACGTGGTTTTCACGCGGGAACCGCATCAGATCGTCCATCGTGAAGACCAGCGGGCGATCCACCAAACCATTGATCATCAAGCGGTAATCTTGCGGTGCAATTTCTGCGACACCGCCGTGGTGCCTTTCAAAACAAACACCATTGGGCGTGATGATCCCGTCGAGTTCATGCAGCGGTGTGAAGTTGATTGAACTGATCGGATCAGCGGTCAACCACGGCACATCCTGACGTCGGACGTGGGCCTCAAATTTGGACGGCATCCCATATGGGGCCTCATCTACGCCTGCGCCAAGGTACTGCGACCACGGCTGTTTTTCGGTAATCAGCGGATCACCCGCAGCACGCGCACCCGTAGCGCCGCCGACCAAAGCGGCCCCACTGGCCGCAGCACCGCGCAGAAAATTCCGGCGAGACGGTTTCAGACCTTTGTAAATATTACTCATGGTTCGTCCTCTTATCTTACGCGCCAACAACCTGAACGGAAGTGTTTGGTGTGACTGAAACAGTGCCCTGATTGCGGATGTGGCTTTCGACCACGTCCCAAATCGGTGGTCCTTCTGTGCCTTCGTTGACCGATGCCCAACCTGCGACGACATAGGTCTTGGACGGGTCGATCTTTTCTCCGGTCTTGAGCAACGTCATTTCGGTGATGCGTTCACCAATCGGTTTGGTGATATCAATCCGGTAGCCCATGCCACCCAAGCGGACCATGTCACCACCCTGTTGGTAATACGGGTCCGGATTGAACAGGTTGTCAGCGACATCCTCCACGATCTCGTGGATGAACTGGCCTGTCATTTCGGTGCGATAGGCGTTTGGATACGTCATCGATGTCACGTTCCACAGGTCTTCACGAGTGATATCCTGCCCCGGCATAATCGACGGCCCCCAACGCACGCCCGGTGACATGGCGATGTCGGCCTCGCGTTCCTCGAGCAACGCATCGCAAATCAGGTCGTCCCATGATCCATTAAAGTTGCCGCGCCGGAATAGTGTCGTATCATCTGCGGTCTTTCCGATTACTTCGGCCAGTTCCGCCGCAAATGGTGCGCGCTGTTCGTCAATGAGCGCGGCGACCTCTTTGTCGGGCTCGATCACGTCGGCAAAAATCGGGATCAATTTATGCCGGAAGCCCATCATCTTGCCGTCGCGCACATCCAAATCAACGCGGCTGATGAACTTACCGTTGGACCCTGAGGCCACAACGATCGTATCGCCGATCAGCACAGGCTCGGGCAGCGCGTCGTGGGTGTGACCGGCAAGGATCACGTCGATCCCCGTCACCCGTTCCGCCATCTTTTTATCGACGTCAAAGCCGTTGTGAGACAGGCAAACAACGCATTCAGCGCCCATGCCACGGACTTCATCCACCATTTCCTGCATGCGCTGGTCACGGATGCCAAATGAATACTCTGGGAACATCCAGCCCGGGTTCGCAATTGGCATGTATGGGAAGGCCTGACCGATAACGGCGATCTTCACCCCACCGCGCTCAAAGAACTTGTAAGGCGCGAAATCTTCGGCTGGTTCATCCCATTCGGCGTCAAAAATATTCTGACCGAGTGCCGCGAACGGGAGATCATTCACGATATCACGCACCCGATCAGACCCGAGCGTGAATTCCCAATGGAATGTCATCGCATCGGGCTTCAAAGCGTTCATTACATTCACGACGTCTTGGCCCTGCGTATGATAGCACCCGTAAGACCCGTGCCACGTGTCGCCACCATCCAGCAGCAAAGCATCTGGACGATCCGCGCGGATTTTGTTGATCACCGTGGCGCAGCGATCAAGACCACCCATTTTGCCATAAGCCTGCCCCAACGCGGAAAAGTCATTATATGTCAGCGCATAAGCAGAGGCCGATCCATCGTCGATGCCATATGCCTTGCGGAATTCAGCGCCGGTGATGTGTGGCACGGCACCTTTGTTCGACCCAACGCCCAGATTGATCTCGGGCTCGCGGAACCAGATCGGTTTCAACTGCGCGTGGATGTCGGTGATATGTATCAAGGACACATTGCCGTAGGTATCAAAGTCCAACAACTGGTCTTGCGACAATGCCTGCTGGGCAGCCAATCGGCCCCAATTCCCGAACCCAGAGGCGCCGTAGATTGCGGACGCGGCCATCGAGGCTTGCAGAAAATCACGGCGTGAAATCATTAGCTTTGCTTTCGTTCGAAATATTCACATGCATAAACGTGAATGTTTTATCCTAAAAAAGACCCGCACTCAGAAAACTGAGCACGGGCTTGTGAGGTTCTTAGTTACGGACAGACGGTCCTTCGACCGACAGACCGTTCCCGCGGGATGCGAGATACAATTCAAGTGCTACAAATTCGTCAGACCCGACCGCATATGTTTCCGCACGCGTGTCACGGACACAGCCACGGAACCGCGAATGCACGCCGTTCAGTTTCGCGTTTTTCAGGCGGTATGTCGGGAACCCGTTGATCTGGCCTTGGCTCAGGTGATCGGCACGAATGTAGTTGCCGTAGTTGTCTTCGTGGCAACTGGCACAAGACAGATCAAGCTGACCGGTGCGTTCGTAATACAGTTCTTCACCGCGCAGATAAGTCGCTTCCACTGGGCCGTCGATCGCAACGTTGATCGGCAAACCACGCGAAACAGACGCCATCAAAGCTTCCATGTTCAGCATGTCAGTCTTGTCGTAGGCCCATTCTTCGGCACCCATTTGTTCGGTCCGGCAGCCGTTGATCTGCATCGCCATCGTCCGCACTTCTTCGGCTTCGTCGTTCCATTTTGGATAAACGGCCCGCGCACCAGCAAGCGATTCAGGGTTTTCATGACAGCTTGCGCAGGACTTTTCTTCAGATCCTTCGACTGTGTTAAACGCATCAATCGCGTCATCCACAAAGATCATCCCCGGATTTTCAAAGTCGTCCATTTGGAACGCTTGGGTTTCGTCAGACCGGAACACCCAGCCAGACAGAACCTCGCTGAGGCCATCGATATGCGCGGGCGCGTCTGCCCGCACTGTGATTTCAATCTCGCCATTCACGACAAGATTTGCCTCTTCATCGGCCTGCGCCGCTCCGGCGGCCAAAGTGACCAGTGCCGTTGTTTTTAGGAACTTGTTCATACGCTAGGCCCTCCCTGACCGCACGACTGCATTACGATACTGCGATGTCTTTGCTTTCGGTGTAGACGTCGCCATCGTCGTCGTACCATGTGAACACGAAGGTGCCTGTCTCTGGCACAACCGACTGGAATTCGAAGAACGGATTCGTCGAAATCGCAGGTTCAAGCGTTACATCCACAACGCTTTCACCATTAAATTCACAGGTGAAGCGGTTGATGATGGACCGTGGGATCGTGTTGCCATCGTCGTCTTTGCGCTGACCGGATTCCATTTTGTGGCTGATCAGCGTCTTGATGGTGATGACTTCACCGGCTGATGCTTCGCGTGGAACGCGGACGCGGGGTTTTACATTATCTGCCATGTCTTGTTCCTTCCCTTAGCCGCCGCAGCCGCCGATGGTCACTTTTACTTCTTGGCTGGCGCGCACGAATGTCCCGTCAGGCATCTTCGCAATCGCGATCACATCTTGTGTGCCAGCAAGGCGGATCCGTGTGGAACCGGACTGGGCCGCAGCCAATGGACCAAAACGCATTTCCGCGACACCCGGTGTCGGGTTGCCAGCAGCAAGGATCAGAATCGCCTCAGCGCCCGGTGCGTCAATTTCGATAGGAACAGTGTTCCCGTTTTCGGCAATCTCGGGGGCGATCAGTGTGATGCCCTCGCTGCCCATTTCAGCGCCACCGGTAAAGGCTGCAATCGCCTCGTCTACGGCAGCAGATGCTTGCATCGGGATCATCGCTGCAACAGCGGTCCCCAAACCCAGCATCAGCGTGTCTCTACGCGTCAGTTTCATTGTTTTTCCTCGCAAATTTGGCTCTAATCACTCGGTAAGAGTTTGCAGATACGCCACAACATCTTCGATTTCTTGGGCGGTCAGCAGCGGTGAAAGTTCACCTTCGGCTGCTTTGCCTGTGTACGCGTCACCCGGGCGGTTAAAGCCACTGGTTTTGTAGAAGGCTGGCATGACCGTACCTTCGAACGTCATCTTCGCATTGGCCACCAGACCGCGCAGTTCTGCGGTGGTCCACCGATCACCAGCCCCGTCCAGCATTGGACCCACTTCACCGTGGAACGGTTGATCCATCAGGTCGGTGACGGCATGGCAAGCAATGCAATTGCCCTTGCCCCGCGCAATCATAATTTCGCGACCCGCTGCGGGGTCTCCCGCTGTCCCGCTCAGCGACGCGGTGACATCACCGTATTCGCCATAAACGACATCATCTGGGGCTACATTTTCAGCAATGGCCGACGTGGCAAGCACGACGCTTAAGCCGATACAAACGATCTGCTTCATGGTCCCTCCCTGGATCACAAAATCTTGATGTATACCGTAGACCACCGAAAAGGATTCTCGCAACAACAAAATCAATTATTTGAATGTTTTGATTTGCGACCCTTATTTTACTGGGCCGCAGAGCGTTCTTCGATCATCCGTGCGTGATATCTTTGGAAGGCTTCATGGCCTAGATACCCTTCGTCCCGCACCCAAGTGAGCATATCCAACGTGGTTCCACGGCCAAATGCACCCGGCATTGTCGCGACCGCTGCCGCGTTGCCCTGCACCCCTTCTGGGACATCTGGCGGAAAGAACATCACCATCGGCGTGAACATGGCATTCCACCGCCGCGCGAGGTCCTTTTCGGACATTGCCACCCCGTCGAAATCCAAAACTTCGCGGTCGCCATACAGGTTCAATTGGATCACGAAGAACGCGTCTTCGATGGTGGCCGTAACCTCTGGATCTGGGAAAACTTCTTCGTGCATTTTCGTGCAATAGATGCATCCGCGCTGTTCGATCATGACCATCAAACGCTTGCCTTCGGCGTTCGCCTCTTCCAGATCTTCGCGCAGATCAAGGAAGGTTTCGCGCATCCAATCCGTCTTGTGCAAACCATCGTCGCCCAAGGTGACCGCCAGCGCGGGTAACGCTGAAACCGCAAAGGCAAAGCTTAGAATGTGACGTAAAAACATAGTGTTCCCCTATCCAAAGTTCGTAAATGCCGGAAAGACGTTGATCATCCATTGGGCAATGTAGTTGACCGAATTGGTGGCAATCAGGATCGCGAACAGGATCAACATCGCGCCCATCACTTTTTCCACGTGGACCATGTATTTGCGGTTACGCTGCACCCAGCCCAAAAACGGTCGCGCAAACAATGCCGCAATGATAAACGGCGCCGTCATCGCGAGACCGTAAACAAACAGCAGCAGCCCACCACGCCAAACATCGCCCATACCGCTTGCGACCATCAAAATCGCGGCCAATGCCGGACCAACGCAAGGGGTCCAGCCAAAACCAAACGCGAGCCCCATCAGGTATGCACCGATGATGGTCGTCGGCTCTGCCGTACTTTCGATCTTGGCCTCGCGGTAAAGCAACGGGATGCGGACGACGCCGAGAAAGTGCAATCCAAACACGAAAAGCAAACCCGCGGCGACATAGGTCAATGCATCGCGCCAAGCCCCAAACACCTGTCCAAGTGCGGTTGCCCCCATCCCCAACAGCACGAAAATCGTCGTCACACCCAACGCAAAGAAGATGGCAGAGATGATCAAACGACGCTGGGCACCTGCCGGAATATCAGTGTCATCGCGCAGTTCGTTCATCGACAAACCAGCCATGTAGCACAGATAAAACGGCACCATTGGCAACACGCACGGTGTAAAGAACGATAGCAGGCCCGCCATTGCAGCGCCCAAGAATGTTACATCTAGCATTAAGTGTCCTTGTCGAACGGCGTCATTCATATTAAGATTATTGAATGTATAAGC
The DNA here is from genome assembly GCF_055809435.1 of Yoonia sp. D2-7. NCBI lineage: Bacteria > Pseudomonadati > Pseudomonadota > Alphaproteobacteria > Rhodobacterales > Paracoccaceae > Yoonia > Yoonia sp. D2-7. The sequence continues at coordinate 2,472,333 of NZ_CM147912.1, forward strand.
GTTTGGCTATCCTCTTTCGCGCCTTGATTGTGGCAACCTGTATTGGCAGCCCACAAATCACCAGCGCCGACGTCGTCCTGATGATGGCCGAAGAACCCGGTTGTATCTGGTGTGCGCGCTGGAATGACGAAGTCGGCCACATCTATCCCAAGACGGGCGAAGGACGCGCAGCCCCGATGCGGCGCGTTGATATCTCGCAACCATTGCCAGACGACATCGCACTTGCGCGGCGCGTGAATTTCACACCGACATTTATCTTACTCGACGACGGTGCAGAACTCGGGCGTCTCGAAGGATACCCCGGGGACGATTTCTTTTGGGGACTGCTGGGGCAACTCATGGATCAACACGGGGTCGCCTATGACGAACCCGAAGGATAACAACAGCAAAGGCACAGTTGGAACGGCCTTAGTCGACTTGATCCGGCGGAAGGCTTGATCGGATGGGGAATTTCTATAGGAAGTTTCAATCGCAATCGGCAAGGCAGACTGATCCCAATATGACCCTCCCCGTGTTTCATCCAGACATGGATCCAGAAGAACTGGATCGGATGATGGATAATGCCACCACCGCGACGAACTACCTGAAGGCCATCAGCCACGAAGGCCGGTTGATGATTCTGTGCCACCTCGCAACAGGCGAGAAATCGGTCACAGAACTGGAAGAGTTGCTATCTGCCCGACAGGCAGCCGTGTCACAACAGCTTGGGCGTTTACGCCTCGAAGGACTGGTGACGCCGCGCCGCGAAGGCAAGACGATTTATTATAGCCTATCAGACGAACGATCCCGCAGGGTCCTCGGACTGGTGTACGAGCTGTTTTGCAACAAAGACTAACTGTGCCCGCCAATGGGAGCTGGCGGCGCAATTAGATGATCAGGGAGGAAACCGATGCTCGACGCATGGGGGGATGCAAATATGGCCGCGGTTGTCGGCCTGTTTGGTGGTGTTTTGCTAGGGCTCGCTGCCCGTTTGGGCCGCTTTTGTACGCTTGGGGCCATCGAAGACGTGCTGTACGGCGGCAACGATTCGCGCCTGCGCATCTGGATTGCTGCAATCGGTTTCGCAATTATCGGCAGTTTTGGATTGATGGCTGCAGGCCTTTTCGATCCAGCGGCATCTTTTTACGTCGGGCAGACGTGGTCCCCCGTCGCAAGCACCGCAGGCGGGCTATTGTTCGGTTACGGCATGGCGCTTGCGGGCAACTGTGGTTTTACCGCCCTCGCCCGCCTCGGTGGCGGTGATCTGAGGTCGTTTGTGATTGTTGTCGTCATGGGGCTTGCTGCGTTTGCGACATTATCGGGACCACTGGCATGGATACGCGTGTACCTTTTCCCCGCACCTGAAACCGCAGCCGCGCCAAATGGAATTGCCCATTTAATCGGGACAGCAACAGGCATTTCGATACCTCTGATCGGCGTCATCATTGGCGTGGCAGCCGTGGCCTTTGCCCTGTCAAATCGGGCCTTTCGTGCGGATCGTATGAACATCTTCTGGAGCATCATTATCGCGCTTGCAGTCGTGTCCGCTTGGGCCGGCATGAGCTTTATCAACCGGACCGGCTTTGATGATCTGGCAATTGTTTCGCATACCTTTTCCGTGCCGATCGGTGAAACGATGCTTTACGGAATGACCGCGTCGGGCCAAAGCCTGTCATTCGGTATCGGGTCCGTCGTAGGTGTCTGGGTTGGCGCGTTCATCGGTAGCCTGATGAAGGGCCATTTCCGGTGGGAAGCCTGTGAAGATCCCCGCGAATTGCGCCGTCAAATATTTGGCGCAACGATGATGGGTGTGGGTGCCGTCGTGGCCATCGGGTGCAGCATCGGGCAAGGCCTATCCGCCTTTTCGATCCTGTCATTCAGTGCGCCTGTTACCTTCGCCGCCATTTTTGCAGGGGCCGCATTGGGCCTACGTCAACTTATCGTTGGTTTTTCCGCAGCCTAATACATTCGCCTCACGTCTACACGTGGCGCATACGCATTGCCAAAAATGGGGTAATGGTACCACCTCCTGGTCTCGAACCAGGGACCTCTTGATCCACAATCAAGCGCTCTAACCTACTGAGCTAAGGCGGCACTGGGGGGGATTTAACGTGGGTCTACGGCGATTGCAAGGGGTCCAGTCTTGCCAAATTGCATCAAGGCAGGCTACGTCACACACACGCAAATGGAGGGACCCCCATGGGTATCAATGACGAGAGCAATATCGAAGCAAATCTGCAAATCGGCCCAACCGATCAAGGGATGGTGCGCCTGTTCATTGAAGGCTCTGGTATCGAAATTCCAATGGATTTTGACCCATCCGAGGCTGACGATATTGCCGAAGAAATCAAAGCCGCAGCCATGGCTGCGCGTGCGATCGGCAAAAAATAACGCTCTAGCCGCGCATAGCACCCGGTAACGCAAGCCCCGGATCACGCGCGGCTTGCGCCCGCACGGCGGCATGTCGTGCAAATTTCTGAATCATGACTTTTCGGCGGGCCGGTGCCAGCTTGGTTTCCGGGCTCATTCGGATGATTTCGGCGTCATACCCATCTGCGATGATCAGTCCAGTATCGTCTGGCAACAGCTCTGTTGGGAAATCGGTATCGACGGCCCAAAAGAATCGATCACACCACGGCAGATATCCTTCCCATTTGTGGTCGGATTGAAAATCAGCACGGGATGATTTGCATTCGATGATCCAAATTTCGCCTTTCGGGCCAAGCGCCATAACGTCAACACGCAGACCGCTGGTCGGCACCAGCTCTTCGACGCTCACAAAATCATGGCTTCGCAGATGGCGGCTGACCCCACGGGCCAGCAATTGACCGGGCATCAGCGGTGTTTGGGATGCTTCATCATACATGCCCCGAACATGAACAATAGGTGAACAAAAATCAAGGCTGAGTTGACGAACGCCCGTTTTGACGAATTCACATGCCAGTTTCAAATATCATTTGCGCCAATCATGAAGAACACTCATGGTCGCGATCATGGATATTACGCTGCTCAAAACCTTTCTCGAAGTTGCCGCAACTGGTTCGTTCGTGTCGGCGTCGGACCGACTATTTGTCACCCAATCCGCCGTGTCTTTGCGTGTTCAACGTCTTGAAGATTCGCTTGGCAAACCGCTGTTCACGCGATCCAAAGCTGGTGCAGAACTAACGCCCGCGGGGCGTGAATTTGAACGGTACGCCTTGTCGATGATACGGGTCTGGGAAGAAGCACGCCAGCAAGTCGCAATACCCGAAGGATTCACGCGCAGCATATCCATCGGGGCACAGTATTCGCTCTGGCCGCGGTTGGGGTTTCGGTGGATCGATCAAATGCAATCGGCGATGCCGGACCTCAACATCAGGGCTGAACTCGGGATGCCAGATCGACTGACGCGGTTCCTGATCGAAGGGATCACGCAGATCGGCCTGCTCTATACCCCGCAACTTAGACCCGGATTATCCGCCGATATGGTGCTGGAAGAAGAACTCGTGCTCGTCGCGTCGTGGAAGGGCGCGACATGTGACGGACTAGCCGGGCGTTATGTGTTCGTCGATTGGGGCCCGGAATTTATCGGAGCCCATGCCATCGCACTGCCTGATCTTACGAATCCAGGGCTTACGTTTTCGCTTGGGGCGATGGTTGCGGAATATGTCATCAACCGCCAAGCCGCAGCTTATCTACCGGCGCGCTACGTCAAAAAGTATCTCGACAGCGGCGATTTGCATCTTGTCGCCGATGCCCCTCGCTTCCCCTACCCTGTCTGGGCGGTCTGGCGTACAGACATGGATAAAGACGTCCGCGACATGGCGCTTTCCAAGTTGAACTTGGTTTCGTCGCATGCCGAAGCTGACGGTGACGCTGTTCTTAGTCAGCTTGCTGTACTTAACGGTGATGAAACAGCAGAGATTCTAGGGGAAAAAAACGACGTGGACGACATCCGCTCATAGATGAGCAAAAGTTGGCTTAACCACAATTATTTTGAATTTCCCTAATGTTTGGTATTGCAATATGCCACCCATAGCAGAAATGCACCCGTACCTAAGACAGGACGGTTCATTCTATTGGGAAAGGATAACCCCATGAAAACGAATATTTTTATCTTAGCCGCTGCCGCTGCTTTGACTGCAAACGCCGGTTTCGCACAGACATCTGCGTTCAATAACCAAGACCGTACATCAGACGCCGTAGAAGACCTGCAAGAACAGATCAATGACGACGCAGAACGCGACACATTTACATTCGGGACCGAAGGCCGTGAAGTCGGCGCATACGGGTCCTTGTCCCTGCGCGGCACATCCACATCCGAAGATGGCGACACGTCATCCGATCTGGGTATTGGCTTGCGTTACGGTACATTCGACGGCGTAAACGGCATCGACGCAACAGCAAGCTTTGTCTACGGCGAAGACAACGGCACAGAAACAGAAAACCAATTGCTGGCAGGTATTGATTACCGCCGCAACTTTGGCGACGCATTCTTTGGCTTCGCAAAAGCCGACCTTGCGTTTGACCGTTTGGCAGACACGACGGGTGAAACATCACAGGACATCTTCGTTGGTGCCGGTGTTGGTTACCGCATCCTGAACGACAACATCTCTCAGTGGTCAGTTCAAGCGGGTCCAGGTTACCGGATCGCAGATGTCGTTGGCGAAGAGCGCGTTGAAGAAGCAGCTGCTGCCGTTTCTTCCAACTATTTCCGCAGCTTGACTGACACAAGCTACGTCACAAACGACACAGATGTGATCTATTCTGAGTTCTCAACAACACTGTCCAACGAATTGGCATTGAACGTTGCGATCACAGATCAAATGGTTCTGCGCACAAGCCTCGCAACAGCGTTTGACGATGCAACAGACGAAGAATTTGGCGACGCGAAGAACACGTTCGGTGTTTCTGTCGTCTACAACTTCAACTAATCCATCGCGACAAAAGGCAGGATCTTTGGACGATTGATCCGGCCCGAATAGGCGGTAGCTGCAAAGCTGCCGCCTTTTGCGTTTTCAAATCGGCGCTTGACGAGATACCTTTTGGTATCATATGCATTGTGATACCAAAAGGTATCGGATAACACCAATGTCACAACTCGCTTTTCGCGCCCTCGCTGACCCGACACGTCGTGCCATCGTGATGCATTTACGTGGCGGCGACATGACGATCGCACAGCTATCTGAAAATTTCGACATGACGCGTGCTGCCGTCAAAAAACATCTGACCATCCTCGCAGAGGCCGGTCTGATTTCGACCCGACCAGAAGGCCGCGAGCGTTACAATACGTTTGAACCCAGTGGTCTGGGACCGATCCGCGACTGGATCAGCGACTTTGACGCCTTCTGGGACGACCGTCTCGATAGTTTGAAGACTGCCATTGAAAAGGACACACCATGACAACCTTACAAAAGACCATCTATCTCAAGGCCGACAAAGAAAAAGTTTGGGAATACCTGACCGATCCTGAAAAACTGGCGATTTGGTTCCATAAACCCGCAAAGCCCTTGGCCGCGGGTGACTATGAAATGTTTGGTGTCAAAAGCGGGGATCGGTTGATGTGGGGCGACGTGCTTATCTCTGAACCCTTCGATAAGCTGCGCTATACATTTACAATCGGGCCAATGGGCGACGCGACAAGCACTGTTACATGGACCCTAACGGAGGTTCCGGGCGGCACACGCCTTGCCCTGCTGCATGAAGGCCTACCAGAAAGCGAAGACGCGTTTGGCCTGACCTTGGCCCTTGATAAAGGCTGGGACGATCACCTCGCGCGTTTGCGTGAAGATGCACATCAGGCTGGTTAACGCCGTCAATGCGCATGGAACACAGCCGTCGGTTCGGCTGTTTTCTTGCCGCTCATGTCGGTTGCCCCTTGTCGCAACGCGCCCTGCCCCCTATCTGATGCGGTGGCGAGCTTCTGCTCTTCTCGTGATCAGGCGGTTACATTCCAGTGGCCTTAAGCAAATCCGAGGGAGCTGGCTCTGTCTGAGCCCTGGTTCAGTTATCTGGCGCCCACCTGTATATACAGGTCCTCGGGAATAAACCCCCTACGGTTGCTGCGGTTCTCGCCACCTTCGCACGTCAATTCGTAGACGATGCCGTACCCAGCATAAACATGACCCCCAAGATACCGCCGCCGATCAAGACAGCGTCGCATGCGATCTTGACGTCGTAGCCGTAGGCATCTGGCGGTGTTCCCGACCTTTGCGCATTGTTACAAAACCCAAATCGTCCGGATTGCCCCGTTGGTAATACAAGCGGCGGACCGCCGACCACGCTGGCCCCCTGCCCTGTGTCGCGAATAATCGGCCGCACTGGTGGATCCGATAAGTTGGGCAATGGTCCATCGGCACTGACGGACGTTGCGCACAACAGCATTAGAAACGTCATGACTGCATTTTGCATGGGTTCTCCTCATCTCAAAAGCGTTGTGACTGATCTAGCGAAGGAAAATGAGGGTAAGGTTAATGCGAGCTGCAGCAGATGTTGATTAGCGCCGCCGCGGCGCTAAGTCGCTCAAAGAGCCGAAAACAAAGGATAGCCCAATGCGTTTGCCGATCATCGCCCTTTCCCTATTTGCGACCTCCGCCACAGCGCAGGGCCTGACAGTCCAGTTCCAAGATGGCGCACCAAAAGACAGCATCACACTGCTGAACGCTGGCTGCGCGATTACAAACGTGACCGTTACGCTCGATTTGAACGGGTCCAATGGTGGCCTCATTTTCGATACCAGCGCACAAGGTGCCGGCGTTGAGGTCTTTCAACCCGTTGAAGTTTTGACCGAAAACGTCATTACAAGTGCTGTGACAGACGGCGATAAAACGCTGGATATTTCAGTGGGCATGCTGCCAACGGATGCGATGATCCGCCTCACAGCCGATCTTGACGACACCATTGTCGGCGGCCGTCAGATCACAGTGACAGGGTCGGAAATCGCGGGCGCTACAGTTGCGGTCGCAGTGGACGACTACGTGACGCAAGGCGTGTTTGGTGATGATGGTCTAGCTTATATCGACATGACAAACGCATCGACAGGCTGTTTGCCAAGCTGATTCTAGAACGCGTCCGGCTGGGCCTCGCGGGCCATGTGGTCCAGCACGGCATTCACGAACTTGGATTCTTTGCTATCCGGCGCGAACGCTTCAGCGACACCAACAAATTCAACGATTACGACCTTGGGCGGCGTGTCTTTCAGGCTTAGTTCAGCGCCTGCGGCACGGAACAAAGCACGCAATGTCGGGTCGATCCGGCCAATCGGCCATTTTGCAACCAAGGCGCGGTCGGTCATTTGGTCGATAGCCGCTTGATTATCAACGGCATATTCCATCAGCGCGTGGAATGTATCAACGTCGCCCTCTTGCATTTCAACGTCGTCAAACACCTCGCCAAAGCGATGGTCTTTGAATTCGATCATCACCTGATCAACGGTCTGACCAGACGATTCCATCTGAAACAACGCCTGCACTGCATAAAGCCGTGCCGCTGATTTCATCTTGCGCCGTTGATTGTTCGAAATGGTCATGCCGTCGTTTTGCCTTGCTGCGCGAGAAGAATGTCGCTGGTGAACCCGATACCCTTATCAGGACGGCCCCACTTACGGCTGAGTGCGATCAGGTGCAAGGCCGCAGCGGCCGCACCGCCACCTTTGTTTTGATCAGCGGGGTCGGCACGCACCTGCGCTTGTTCATAATTCTCAACGGTAAGGATACCGTTACCGATGCACACACCTTGCAGGCCAAGCAGTTGGATCGCCCGCGAACTGTCATTGCAGACCGTATCGTAATGCGTCGTCTCACCACGGATCACGCAGCCAAGGGCAACATAGCCGTCAAAATTGCTCATCCGTTCGGCGATACTGATTGCCGTCGGAATCTCCAAAGCACCGGGGACGTTCACGATGTCCCACGTACCACCGGCCTGTTCGATTTCGGCCTTCGCGCCCGCGATCTGATGGTCGGACAGATCCTTGTAATAAGGCGATGCGACGATCAGCACTTTCAAAGGCTTATCGAATTCCGGCAGCGGCATGATGTAGTGAGACGGTCCAGCCATTATCCAAGCTCCGAAATTTTGCGTGTCCCAACGATTTCAAGGCCGTAGGCCTCGAGCCCGACGATCTTTGGCGTCGGTGAATTGGTCAGCAGTTCAATTTTGTTCAGGTTCAAAGAACTCAGGATTTGCGCCCCAAGCCCGTATTGCCGCAAGGTTTTCGGCGACACATCATCTGCGACTTCCAACTTCATTTCCGTATCGCGCAACAGCACAACAACACCACGCCCTTCGTCGGCGACAGCTTGCATAGCGTGACCAAATTCAGCGGCGCGGCCTTTCGGTCCAGTGCCGATCACGTCCAACATTGGGTCCATTGCGTGCATCCGCACCAGTACAGGCGCGTCACCTGTAATGTCGCCCTTGGTCAGCACGATGTGTTCATCGCCGTGGGCTTGGTCGGAATACACTTTCATATCCCAATCACCGCCGAATTCAGAGGTAATCACCTCTTCGGACTGCACCTTCACAAGGTTGTCGTGGCGACGGCGATACGCAATCAAATCGGAAATTGTCCCGATCTTCAGCCCATGCAATTGCGCGAAAGACACCAGATCAGGCAGACGCGCCATTTCGCCGTCGTCCTTCATGATCTCGCAAATCACACCAGACGGGTTCAGGCCAGCAAGGCGGGAAATATCTACGGCTGCCTCAGTATGGCCAGCACGCACCAGCACGCCACCATCGCGGGCCCGCAGCGGAAACACATGGCCCGGTGTCGCGATGTCAGCGGCACCTTTGCCAGCATCAATCGCCACAGCGACCGTACGGGCGCGATCGGCAGCAGAGATACCTGTCGTTACGCCCTCGCGTGCTTCGATCGAGACGGTAAAGGCGGTTTCATGACGGGATGAATTCTGTGCTGCCATCAAAGGCAAATCCAGCGCGTCCAAACGTTCGGATGTCAGTGTCAAACAAATCAAACCACGTCCATGGGTCGCCATGAAATTCACCGCATCCGGCGTCGCCATCTGGGCAGGAATCACCAGATCGCCTTCGTTTTCACGATCTTCATGATCCACCAGCACAAACATCCGGCCATTGCGGGCGTCGTCGATGATTTCTTCGATGGGTGAAATCGCTTCAGACCAGTCTTTTTCGACCTGACCCGGTTCTTCAAAATTCAACGTCATAAGTGTTCCCGCTTTGCTTGCCCGTCAAATAGCCCAGCCCCCCATGTTTGGAAAGGGCGCAGGTCTGTCACATCACGTCAGAACAACGACCCTTGTGGATTGCTGTTCAACGTCACGCGGCCATCGGCAAATTCGACCTCCAAATCACGCGCAGCTTTCGCCGCTTTGGTGTCCGTCACAACCTGCCCGTCACCGCGTACAACGGCGTAGCCACGTTTTAACGTTTCTTTATACCCTAAGGTTTCGCGCAGACGGTCCAACGCGTCCAATCTAGCTTGTCTTTCAGACTGTTGGCGGCTCGCACGATCCGACAGACGACCAATGAGGTTGGTCAATTGTTCGCCTTTGCGGGTCACGTCACCTTGTACCAGACGAGGTTGAAGCCCGCGTGCGACCTGCCCGAAAGATTGGGCTTTATCGTTCAGTTTGCGTTGCAATGCAGGCGTTAACCGCCCGCCAAGATCATCCAAGCGTCGCCGTTCTGCCGCGATTCCACGCGCCAACGTCGCAGGACGCAAAGCGCCGCCAGCGTTCGACAAGGCGATTCGTTTCTTCGCCGCCGCTGCATTCAAAGCACCGGGCAGACGTTCGCCCAAGTAGTCCAAACGCTGCCGTGGCCCTTCGACCAAGGTTTCGACCTTCGGCAATGCCCGCCCCAGATCGCGCACCCGTTGTTGGCGCTGGGTGACGCCGGTCGAAAGCGCACGGCTCAAACGTGCGCCCTGCTGATCCACCCAAGCCAACAGATCAAGCCGCACGGGCACCGCCAATTCAGCAGCCGCCGTTGGCGTCGGTGCCCGCATATCGGACACGAAATCGATCAAAGTGGTATCCGTTTCGTGACCCACAGCCGAAATCAACGGAATGTCAGACGCGGCAGCGGCACGCGCCACAACTTCTTCGTTGAACCCCCACAAATCCTCGATTGATCCGCCACCACGGGCGACGATCAACAAATCAGGTCGGGGCAGCGCCCCACCCGGTGTCATGGCATTAAAACCGTCGATAGCGCGCGCCACCTCGGTTGCACTTTTCTGACCTTGGACCGCAACAGGCCAAACCAGCACCTTACGCGGAAACCGATCCCGCAAGCGGTGGAGAATATCGCGAATAACCGCGCCGGACGGGGATGTTACGACGCCGATGACCTCTGGCAGATACGGCAGTTCCTTCTTGCGCTCTGGTGCGAATAATCCTTCCGCAGCCAACGCCGCCTTGCGCTTTTCCAACATGGCCATCAATGCACCCGCACCCGCAGGCGCGATGTCTTCGATCACCATTTGATACTTCGACTGACCGGGGAATGTGGTCAATTTACCGGTTGCAATGACCTCCATCCCCTCTTCGGGTTGTTGAGCCAATGCCACAGCACGGCCTTTCCAGATGATACCGGCCAGCACCGCCTTATCATCCTTCAGATCCAGATACAGATGCCCAGACCGCGGCCGCGACACACGTCCGACTTCGCCCCGCACCCGCACATGCGAAAACCCGCCTTCGATGGTTTTCTTCACCGCACCCGAAATCTCGGACACCGAAAATTCCGGGGCATTGTTGCCCGCTTCGTTTTCGGGGCCTTCGTCGTCGAATAAGTCCATGTGATCTGCCCTTGCTGCATGCTCGCGCGGACTTTAGAACGCCTGACAACAAAGGCCAACGGGGACACGCGATGAATATTTTGATTTTGGGCAGCGGCGGGCGCGAACACGCGCTGGCATGGGCAATCCAACAGAACCCGAAATGCGACCGGCTGATCGTCGCCCCCGGAAATGCAGGCATTGCGCAGATGTGCGAATGCGCCAGCGTCGACATCATGGACGGCGATGCTGTGGCAGCCTTCGCCGCTGAAAACGCTGTGGATTTTGTGGTCGTCGGACCCGAAGCACCACTCGCCGTCGGCGTCGCAGATCGCCTACGGGACGCGGGTCTGCTGGTCTTCGGTCCATCGCAAGAGGCCGCGAAGCTTGAAGCATCCAAGGCCTTTACCAAAGAAATCTGCGACGCGGCCAACGCCCCAACCGCTGGCTACGCGCATTTCACCGACGGCGACGCGGCACTGGCCTACGTGCGCGACCAAGGCGCGCCCATCGTTGTCAAAGCTGATGGCTTGGCTGCAGGCAAAGGCGTCACCGTTGCGATGACCCTGCCCGAAGCGGAGGCCGCGATCATTGACATGTTCGACGGCAACGACGGCGCGGAAGTCGTGATCGAAGAATTCATGGACGGCGAAGAAGCATCCTTCTTCGTACTCTGCGACAGCACATCCATTCTGCCCGTTGGCACGGCGCAAGACCACAAACGCGTGGGCGACGGCGACACGGGCCCAAACACTGGCGGCATGGGGGCCTACTCCCCCGCCCCTGTCATGACCGATGCAGTGACGCAAAAGGCGCTCGACGAGATCATCAAGCCAACAATGGATGAAATGGCGAAACGCGGCACGCCTTTTGAAGGCGTTCTGTTTGTCGGCCTGATGATCAAAGACGGCCAGCCGCGCCTTGTGGAATACAACGTGCGCTTTGGCGATCCGGAATGCCAGTGCCTGATGATGCGTTTGGGCGGTCAGGTTCTTGACCTGCTACAGGCCTGCGCCGAACATCGCCTCGCCGACATCAACGCGACATGGGCGGACGACCACGCGATGACAATCGTCATGGCGGCTAACGGCTATCCGGGCGCTTATGAAAAAGGCAGCGTGATCAAAGGACTCGACGCCCTTCCCGAAGACAGCGGACATATGACCTTCCACGCTGGCACCACTGAAAAAGACGGACAGATCACTGCGACTGGCGGACGTGTCTTGGCGGTCACCGCACGCGCGGATACGCTCAAAGACGCTCACGCAATGGCCTACAAAATGACCAAAGACATCGACTGGCCCGGCGGTTTTTACCGCACCGATATCGGATGGCGCGCGCTTTAACTTCCTTTGGCCTTAAATATCTCGGGGGGTCGCCTTTCAATTTGCGCCATTCGTCTGATCGACAATGGCGACGGGCTGGCCCCCAATCCGACCCAACAAAAAAAGGGCGACACACGCGTGTCGCCCTTTTCCATTTCAAATGTTCACAAAATTATGCGGCGCGACCGACCAAAACAGATGTCACTTCTTCGACCGCAGCCGTTTCGTCACTGCCTGCAACAACCGCAATCTCGCGTGTCAAACGCTCCAATGCCGCTTCATACAACTGACGTTCTGAATAGCTTTGCTCGCGCTGGTCGTCTTGACGGTGCAGATCGCGAACAACTTCCGCAATCGCGATCAAATCGCCAGAGTTGATCTTTTGCTCATATTCCTGCGCGCGGCGGGACCACATGGCTTTCTTGACCTTCGCCTTACCACGCAGTGTCTTCATTGCATGCGACACAACGTCCGGCGTCGCAAGCGACCGCATACCAACGTCGATGGCTTTGTTCGTCGGCACTCGCAACTTCATCTTGTCTTTTTCAAAGACGATGACAAACATCTCAAGGTCAAAGCCCGCGACCTCTTCTTTTTCGACGGCAATAATTTTGCCGACACCGTGGGCGGGGTACACAACAAATTCGTTCGGGCTAAAGTCTAACTTCTTCTTGCTCATGATGGTCCTTTCATGGCGGTTATTGCGACACGCGACGACAAAAAACCGGCGGAACCAAAAGGTACCGTCGGATGCATGGCGTCTTCGGAATGTGTCAAATCGTAGCGTTCATTGCGGAAGAGTGTATCACAAAAAACGCCCCGATAAAAGCGGGGCGTTGGGAAAGGTCAAATGGGGGTAAATGTGGCTTAACCGCCTTCACCCGGGGCTTCGGAAAACAATTCCATCTTGCCTTCTTTGCCGTCCATTTCTTCCGCATTCGGAAGCTGGTCTTTCTTGGTGATGATGACCGGCCACATTTCGGAATACTTGCGGTTGAATTCAACCCACTTTTCCATGTCAGGCTCTGTGTCCGGGCGGATCGCGTCAGCCGGGCATTCCGGTTCGCACACGCCACAGTCGATGCATTCGTCCGGGTGGATCACCAGCATGTTTTCGCCTTCGTAGAAACAATCTACGGGGCATACTTCCACACAGTCCGTGTACTTGCAGGCGATACAATTGTCGTTGACGATATAGGTCATAGCAGGGTCATCCGTTTATCTCTTGCCCCACCTAGGACAGAGTGTGCGGTCAATCAAGGTCCAAAGGACCATTCCCGCCCCGATGCGTCATCAAGTTCCGGCGATCACGTTTCGTCGGTCTACCTTTCCCATCAAAGCTGGGGTTTTTGGAATGGATGTTCCGCACCGGTTCGGGCGATAGATCTTCGTACAGCGCTTGCGCCTCCGGTGCGGGTCCGCGCCGTGTGCCACACGCAACGATGCGGATCACCTTCGTGTCGGTTTCTTTCACAAATGTCAGTGTGTTACCAGGTCCCACCGATCGCGCGGGTTTGCTGACGGGGGTGCCATCCACGCGGACTTTGCCCGCCGTAATGATCCCCGCCGCAAGCGAGCGCGATTTGAAAAACCGCGCCTGCCAAAGCCATTTATCAAGCCGGATCGTATCGCGGGCTTGGTCCGTCACTTGTTCTTAAGAGCTGCCAATGCCGCGAAAGGATTGTCAGGGTCAATCGCCTTTTCTTTACGCGGTTTTGCCTGAAAACTTTGCGGTTTGTTGCTGTCGCGACCACCGGGTTTGCCCTTTGGCTTACCCTTACCGCGCGGCTTGTTGTCACCACGTGGTTTATCACCGCGCCCTTGCGGACGGCCGCCTTGGCGGTTTGCATTCGCACGACCGCCCCATGTGAAGGTATAGAACACCTCCATCTCGGGCGCTTCTTCAGTCGTTTCCTCGGACACTGCCGGTGCTTCTGACGCGTCGTCTGTCGCAGCTGGTGCTTCTGGCGCCGGCTTCACGGCTTTCACCTTGGCCCGCTCACCCTTGTCGGCCTTGTAGCCGAGACCAGTCATCAGATCCGCGAATTGATCCAGCGTCATGCCAGTAATCGACAGCATATCTGCGGTGCCTTCGAAACCACCACGGCTATCTTGGTCGCGCAGCATATCTGCAAGGCGTTCCAGCATATCAATGCGAATCGCTCGTTCGCCTGCCGCGCGATAACCTGCCATGGCATAGTAACCGGGTGCCGCGCCTTTTTCAGACGGGACTGTCACCAACCCCGGAGGTGGGGCTTCTGGGAATTCGGCAAGATCTTTGGCCAGTGACCACAGCACCAAACGCAAACGCGTCGGCGCAGGCTTCAGCAGCAACGGCATAAAGATTGTGAACTGACCAAAGCGTATACCGTGTTTGCGCAATGCGCCACGTGCGTCTTGGTCAAGGTCTTTGACCTCAGCGGCAACTTCACCGCGTGGGACAATCCCGAATCCTTCGGCCAGACGGAATGCAAAACCTTTGGCGATGCCTTCCAGCGTGTCGTCGTTTTTCAAACCAAGCAGCGGTTCAAACGCGGCGGCAACCTTGCGGTCGATGAAATGCTGCAGGCGGCGTTCCACCTTCGCGGCAACGTCAGACCCGGCTTCATCGTCAACAAAAACAGCAACACCAGGCTTCAGGATATCGGACCCTGCCACCAGTTTACCCACCGCTTGGTCGCCCCACATCAGGCCGCCCTGTTCGGTGAAATCAATTTCAGTATCGGGGGCGTTGTAGAATTTATCAGCACGCAGATGGAAATGCGGGGCCAATGCCGCCACACTTGCCTGACGCAGCGTTTTCGCCTCGTCGGGGCTGCCAGCTTTATCCATACGGAACCGGAATCCTTCCAGTTTCCCCACAAATTCGCCTTCGACTGTTACTTCACCGTTCTCATTAACCTCGGCCACAAGGCTCTCCTTCTGCTTCAACCGCCGCAGCAAAATGCTGGTGCGCCGGTCGACAAATCTTTGGGTCAGCGCACCATGCAGTGCGTCTGATAAGCGATCTTCTACAGCGCGCGTAAGCTCACGCCAATGTGTTTCGTCACGAACCCACCCTTTGCGTTGGGCAACATAAGTCCACGTTCGGATGAACGCGAGGCGCTTAGACAATGTGTCTATGTCACCATCATGACGGTCAATCCGCGCAACCTGCAACGCCAGCCAGCTTTCGTCAACATGTCCTAGCTGATGCAAGTCGCTGTAAATACGGGTTAAAAGTGACGCATGTTCCCCGCGACTGATGCCACGGAAATCTGGAATGCGGCAAACGTCCCACAAAAGCCGCACAGACGGGCCATCTTTTGCCCGTGCCGCAATCAGCGGATCGTCGCCCAGCGCCTTAAGTGCGGCAAGGTCGTCGCTTTCGCGTACGCGGGTCAGCCATTGGTCGTCAGTGCGCATTTCTAACGTCTGTGTCAGGCGTTTGATCGACCCGAATTGCAGGTCGCTATTGCGCCATTGCAGCTTTTTCACCGGCTGGAATTGGTGATCCATGATCGCCTGCGCGACGCCGTCATCCAAGGCGGGCGCCTCACCTGTCACACCAAACGTCCCGTTGGCCGTATGCCGTCCGGCGCGCCCCGCGATCTGCGCGAGTTCCTCTGGAAACAGATACCGCATCCGCTGCCCGTCGAATTTGGAAATCGCCGAGAACGCAACGTGATTGATATCAAGGTTCAGCCCCATCCCAATCGCATCCGTCGCGACCAGATAATCAACGTCTCCGGTCTGATACATCTCAACTTGGGCGTTACGCGTCCGAGGGCTGAGCGCGCCCATGACCACGGCAGCGCCACCCTTTGTCCGACGTAGCAGTTCGGCAATCGCATATACATTTTCAACCGAAAACCCGACAATCGCGGCCCTGCCCGGCATCCGACTTAGCTTTTTCGAACCTGAGTAGGTCAGCTGGGACATCCGTTCACGGTACATAAACTGCGCCTGCGGAACCATCGCCGCAATCGCGGACCGCATCGTTTCAGCGCCTAAGAATAGCGTCTCGCGCAAACCCCGCGCGTGCAAAAGACGATCAGTAAAGATGTGGCCGCGTTCCGCATCGCCACACAATTGAATTTCGTCGATAGCAAGAAAATCACATCCCATGCCTTCGGGCATCGCCTCAACCGTGCAGACCCAATATTGCGTGCGCGGCGGCACGATCCGTTCTTCGCCCGTCACCAAGGCAACGACGCTTGGCCCCTTCACGGCAACAATCCGGTCGTACACTTCGCGGGCAAGTAGGCGCAAAGGCAGGCCAATCACACCCGTCCTGTGCGACAACATTCGTTCAATCGCGTAATGCGTTTTGCCGGTGTTCGTCGGGCCAAGAACGGCCGTAATCCGGGAATTTTGCATGATAATAGTCCCCGGCGGGGCCAGCGATCAGATCGCTTGGCCCTCAATTTCTAAGGCAAGGCGTGCAAGCGCGTCGGTCGCGTCAGGTTCCAACGGATAAATTTCCAGAACCGCTTCATACGCCGCAATCGCTTCGTCGCGGCGCCCCAGTTCTTCCATCAGGATACCCACACCAAACATCGCCCGAAAATGACGTGGGTTCAAAACAAGCGTCTGACGCAAATCATCCAGCGCAGGCCCCATCAGCCCCGCACGAAAATAGGCGGTCGCACGGTGATGATATCCTTCGGCAAAATCGGGCGCATGATCGACCAAGGCTGTAAGATGCTCAATCGCGGCCTGATCATCCCCCTCTTCCAACGCATCGCCACCACGGCGCAGCAACAAATCCATCGCAGCCGACCCGCTTTTTTCGAATCGCGCGATCACGCGGTCGGCGATCCGCGCATGATTGCCCTCATCCGCCTCGCTTAGCTCTTGAAAAAGCCCGTCTAAAGCGGTCTCTTGCGCGAAACTTTGGGTCGTTAACGTTAACGTCACTGCAAATGCCGTAACGGTACGTTTGATGAGATGTGTCAGCGTAGCCATAGTTGTAATGTAACGTGTCAGGCGGCTTTCGCCAGAGGGCATATAAGATTCAAAAAGGATAAACCGATGAGCGACGTAGTGAACGAGGCCGTAGCCCAGTTGAACGCAAAAATGGACGGTGGATTTGACGGCGGCACAGCCAAGTTCGTCATCGAAGACGAAGGGTCCATTATCATTGACGGCGACGGCGCACGTGCAGCCGACGACGATGCAGACGTGACGCTGTCCGCGACAGCCGAAACATTCAAGGAAATCCTTGATGGCGAACAAAACCCGACAGCCGCTTTCATGACAGGCAAACTGTCAGTCGACGGCGACATGGGTCTTGCCATGAAATTGGCAGGCGTCCTGTAAGCCATGGATATTGCACCGTTTCATGACGATGTCGCTTATGGTCCTGACGGCGGGGCGGCCCATTGGGTCACCACTGTCGACGGACTGAAAATTCGTGTGGGTCATTGGACCGGCGCGGACGTCAAAGGAACGGTGCTTATTTTTCCGGGCCGCACGGAATACGTTGAAAAATACGGCGATGCGGCCCGCGAATTTCTTGATGCCAACTATGCAACTGTTTCAATCGACTGGCGTGGTCAGGGATTAGCCGACCGGATGGTTGGCGATCGGCGCATGGGGCACGTGGGGAAATTTGCCGACTATCAAAAAGACGTGTCCGCTGTAATGGATCACGTCAAAGAACTTGGCCTGCCCGAACCCTATTACCTGATCGGCCATTCCATGGGCGGATGCATTGGGTTGCGGGCCTTAATGGAAGGTCTGCCCGTCAAGGCCGCCGCATTTTCCGCGCCAATGTGGGGCATTGGCCTTTCGCCAGTAGTCCGTCCAGGCGCATGGGCCGTGTCGGCGGTAGCAGGCGCTTTTGGTAAAGACAATGTCTTCGCACCGGGCCAGCCACCTGTGTCTTATGTGCTGCGCGAAGATTTCGACATCAACACGCTGACCAAAGACCGCGACATGTGGGATCGTCTTGTCGAACAACTGACCAAATACCCCGATCTGGCCTTGGGTGGCCCGTCGATCAGATGGTTGGGGGAATCGTTGCGTGAAATGCTGCGGTTATCGAACCGCCCGTCTCCGGCCACACCGACTGTCACCTTTTTGGGCACGAACGAAGATATCGTAGACCCTCAGCGCATCAAAGATCGCATGGCAAAATGGCCAAACGGCACCTTGCACATGATCGACAAAGGCGAACACGAGGTCATGTTGGAAACCCCAGCATCGCGCCGGTTTGTCTACGACACGATGATCGCGCACTTTAACGCGCATCCCTAGGCAAACGCACGAATAGCTCTATCCTTTGGGTATGGCAGACGTTCTTACCTTCACAGACCGCGGCATCTACTGTCCGGCGGGCGATTTTTATATCGATCCGTGGCAGCCCGTTGATCGGGCCCTGATCACGCATGGACATTCCGATCATGCGCGTTGGGGCATGAACCATTACCTTGCAACCGCCGCCGCTGCCCCCGTCATGCGCCACCGTTTAGGCGACGTATCGCTCGACACGATCAACTACGCAGAGACGCGCCAAATCGGGGGTGCGACCGTTTCCTTTCATCCCGCCGGCCACGTGCCAGGGTCTGCGCAGATTAAGGTCACCGTGAAAGGCGAAACATGGGTCGCGTCTGGGGACTACAAAACCGTTGCCGACGGCCTGTCAGAACCGTTTGATCCGGTTCGCTGCCACGCGTTTATCACCGAATGCACGTTCGGATTGCCGATCTTCAAATGGACACCCGAAGACATCCTGACGACCCAGATCAACGATTGGTGGGCCGCAAACAAAGCCGCAGGGAAAACATCCGTTCTTGGTGCCTATGCCCTTGGCAAAGCCCAACGATTGCTGACCACGGTGAACGCCGACATCGGCCCGATCCTGACCCATGGGGCGATTGAAAACACCAACAACATTTTGCGTGATCAGGGCATCACTTTGCCCGAAACGATCCGCGTCACGGCTGAAACAAGCGTCAAGGACTACACAGGCGCCTTGGTGCTTGCGACGCCATCCGCGATGGCGGGTTCATGGATGAAAAAATTTGGCCTGACTTCAACCGCATTCGCCAGCGGCTGGATGGCGCTGCGTGGTGTGCGGCGCAGGCGCGGGGCGGATCGTGGTTTTATCGTGTCGGACCATGCCGACTGGGATGGGCTGAACGCCGCGATCAAAGCGACGGGTGCCGAAAAAATTTTTGCCACCCACGGCTACACGGACGCCTTCCACAAATGGTTGCGCGAAGAAGGATATGATGCCCACGTCGTGTCCACAGAATACAACGGCGAAGACACAACAGAGGCGGACGACGTATGAAAGACTTCGCCCAGCTTTTCGCCCGCATCGACGAATCCACCAAAACGACCGCCAAGGTCACAGCACTCGCCAACTATTTCACGACCGCCCCTGACGACGACAAACTTTGGACGATCGCACTGTTTTCTGGCCGTCGACCTAAACGGACCATCACCGCCGGAAAACTCCGCACATGGGCGGCAGAGGTCGCAGGCCTGCCCGATTGGTTATTCGAAGAAAGCTACAACATCGTCGGCGATCTGGCCGAAACGATTTCACTGGTACTGCCACCACCGGAACAGACGGCGGATCAGTCCCTGACCCATTGGATAGAAACGATAAAACAACTTAGCACGATGGACGACGACGCCCGCAAAACAGGCATCATCGACGCGTGGAACACCCTGCCCGATATGCAGAGGTTCTTGTTTACAAAACTGCTGACTGGCGGGTTTCGTGTCGGTGTCAGTACCAAACTGATGACCCGCGCCTTGGCCAAAGCGACCGACCAAGATGAAGCTGCATTAACCCACAAATTGATGGGCAACTGGACGCCCGAAACCACAACATTTCACGCCCTAATCGAAGCGAATGATCCCACCGCAGACCTATCGCGCCCCTACCCGTTCTACCTCGCCTATGGATTGGACACGCTCGACGACCTTGGCGAACCAACGGATTGGAACGCGGAACGCAAATGGGACGGTATTCGCGGCCAGTTCATATTGCGCGGCGGCGAACACCACCTCTGGTCACGCGGCGAAGACCTGATGACAGATCGCTTTCCCGAATTCGCCCAACTGAAAGATTACCTGCCAGACGGCACCGTGATTGACGGCGAAGTACTGGCTTTCGCCAACGATGCCCCCCTGTCGTTCAACGCGTTGCAAAAGCGGATCGGGCGCAAGACCGTTCCGAAAAAACTGCTGGCGGAAGCCCCCGTTATCTTGATGGCCTACGACCTGTTGGAACAAGACGGGACCGATATCCGCGATCAACCGTTGTCTGATAGACGCGCCGCGCTGTCCGCCATCATCGACGCGGCGCCTGACACTGCACCGATCAAACTATCGCAAAGCGTTGCCTTTCAAACGTGGGACGAATTGGCAGCAGAGCGCGATAAATCCCGCGACCTGAACGCCGAAGGGCTGATGCTGAAAAACAAGCACAGCCCGTATTTGGCGGGGCGCAAACGCGGTGACTGGTGGAAATGGAAGGTCGATCCGCTGACCATCGACGCCGTCATGATTTACGCGCAGGCAGGTCACGGCAGGCGCGCAAACCTATTCACCGATTACACCTTTGCGGTCTGGAACGGCAACGAACTGACACCTTTCACCAAAGCGTACTCCGGCCTGACCGACAAAGAGTTTCGCGAAATCACCGCATGGGTGCGCAAAAATACGCTGCAAAAATTCGGGCCGGTCCGCCAAGTGCCTCCGGAACACGTGTTCGAGATCGCGTTCGAAGGTATTCAAGCGTCCCCGCGTCACAAATCCGGCGTCGCTTTGCGTTTCCCGAGGATGCTGCGCTGGCGGC
Organism: Yoonia sp. D2-7; assembly: GCF_055809435.1. Taxonomy (NCBI): domain Bacteria; kingdom Pseudomonadati; phylum Pseudomonadota; class Alphaproteobacteria; order Rhodobacterales; family Paracoccaceae; genus Yoonia; species Yoonia sp. D2-7. Next base: position 2,493,178 of record NZ_CM147912.1, read on the forward strand.
ACGATAAACCGGTATCCGAGGCGAACACCCTTGATGATTTGAAACAGATGCTCGCGCTATACGGATGAACCGGCGCATTTGTTCGCACAAAACCCCGCGAGCCTTTTAACACAGGCCGCAATTGCCTATGTACGACTGGAAAGTTCAGAAGAGGTTCCAAGATGCGTAGTCATCCCCAAGTCCATGATGCAAATCCCGCTGGTGGGCACAATCAATTTGGCGATTTGCCAGAATGGGATCTGACCGATTTGTACCCCAGCCCCGATGGTCCGGAAATTACAAAGGACATGGATTGGCTGGACACAGCCTGTGCCGATTTCGCCAGCGACTACGAAGGCACGCTTGATACGCTCGACGCGGCTGGTCTGCTGAACGCAGTGCAACGCTACGAAGAAATCGACGTCATCGCGGGTCGCATCATGTCCTACGCGGGCTTGCGGTACTACCAGATCACAACCGACAGTGACCGCGCGAAGTTTATGGCGGATATGCAGGACAAAATTACTGCTTTCACAACGCCGCTGGTTTTTTACGGTCTGGAATTCAATCGGCTTGAAGATGACCATCTTGCGGGCCTGCTGGACGCCAATGCGGATCTTGCCCGTTACAAACCGGTGTTTGACCGTATGCGGGCGATGAAACCGCATCAACTGTCTGACGAGCTGGAAAAATTCCTGCACGACCAATCCACCGTCGGTTCTGCCGCATGGAACCGCCTTTTCGATGAAACGATGGCCGGTCTGGAATTTGAGGTGAACGGCGAAACGCTGAACCTCGAAGCGACGCTAAACCTGCTGACCGAACAGGACCGCAGCAAACGCGAAGCCGCAACGCACGCGCTTGCCGACGTGTTCCAAGAAAACATCAAGATCTTCGCACGCGTGCACAACACGCTCGCCAAGGAAAAAGAGATTGAAGACCGCTGGCGCAAAATGCCGTCCCCGCAAGCCGGTCGGCACTTGTCTAACCACGTCGAAGCAGAAGTTGTCGAAGCACTACGTGACGCCGTCGTCGCAGCCTACCCGCGCCTGTCGCACCGTTACTATGCGTTGAAAGCCAAATGGTTAGGGCTGGACCGGATGGAAACGTGGGACCGTAACGCGCCCCTTCCCATGGAAAGCGAACGCCTGATCGGCTGGGATGAAGCGCAGCAAACCGTGATGGACGCTTACGCTGACTTTGCGCCAGAAATGGCCGATCTCGCGAAACCGTTCTTCACCGACGGCTGGATCGACGCCCCCGTAAAACCGGGCAAAGCACCGGGCGCATTTGCGCACCCGACAGTCACAACAGTACACCCATACGTCATGCTGAACTACTTGGGTAAACCGCGCGACGTGATGACGCTGGCCCACGAATTGGGCCACGGAGTGCATCAGGTATTGGCGGCGGAACAAGGCGAACTGCTGTCGTCCACACCACTGACGCTCGCTGAAACGGCGTCCGTGTTCGGCGAAATGCTGACTTTCCGCAAACTGCTGGAAGGCGCGAAGACGAAAGAAGAACGCAAGGTTCTGCTCGCTGGCAAAGTCGAGGACATGATCAACACGGTCGTACGTCAAATCGCGTTCTATGATTTTGAATGCAAACTGCACGCGGCACGCGCGCAGGGCGAACTGACGCCAGACGACATCAACGCGCTTTGGATGTCCGTACAGGCCGAATCCCTTGGCGAAGTCTTTGATTTCACACCGGGATACGAAACCTTCTGGGCCTACATCCCGCACTTCGTGCATTCGCCGTTTTATGTCTACGCCTATGCATTCGGCGACGGTTTGGTGAACGCGCTTTATGCGGTCTACGAAGAAGGCGACCCCGACTTCAAAGACAAATACTTCGACATGCTCAAAGCGGGCGGTTCAAAGCACCACAAAGAACTGCTCGCCCCGTTTGGGCTTGATGCCTCTGACCCGAAATTCTGGGACAAAGGTCTGTCGATGATCGAAGGTTTCATCGATGAACTCGAAGCGATGGAAGACTAAACAAAAGGGGCGGCATGGTTTACATGCCGCCCCTTTTCATTCCGCCAAAGCAATTTACTTCGCTGCGGCGTAAATCATATCCAACATCTGTTGCGTGCCACGGCTCCACTCCAGCGGCACGGGATATTCTGCGTCCCCCCTTGCGGCAGCGCTGAAATTCTCGACCTGCCGCACGTAATGGTTTTCCGCAGGCCAGCGTTCAACATGACGCGGCGCGTCCTTCCGATCCAAAATCAGCTCAGCCACATCCGCTTTGTTCGCATTAAACGGACAAGTCAGGCGCAAAACGCCAGTGGTCCCGTGGAACGTCATCTGCTGATAATTCATCATCCGCATCGATACGACGGCTGAAAAACTACAGCTTTCGAAATCCGCGGCAACTTGGGCAAACACATCGACGCCATGCTCATAACGCAGGTTCGCAAGCGTGATGCTCTGCGGTTCCTGCCCCGATACAAGCCGTGCGGCACCGATAGGGTAGACGCCGATATCCGGCAGCGCACCGCCGCCCTTGGCCGGATCGTGGCGAATATTGTCCAGATCGCCCGCGTTATTATAGCTGAACGTGCCGTCAATGTGGATCAGATCACCAATCGCGCCGGATTGGACCAATTCCCGCGCACGGGCGAACTGGGCATGATGCGGGATCATGAATGCTTCGGCAGCAATCAATCCGGACTTGTCCCGCGCCGCGATCAGGTCGTCGAAATCGGACTCTTTCAACGCAATCGGCTTTTCGCACAAGACATGCTTGCCCGCCTCCAGCGCCTTGATCGTCCAAGGAACGTGCAAATGGTTCGGCAAAGGAATGTAGATGGCATCAATCTTTGGATCGGCAAGCATGGCATCATAGTCTGTGTAAACGGCGATATCCGGCGCATAAGTCTGAAAACCTTTGGCTTTCTCGACCGACGATGTTGCCAGCGCCGAAAAATTCGCACCCTTCGCCGCGTGGATTGCAGGCGCCATGTTATCGCGAGCAAAGCTTGATGCGCCCAAGACGCCCCATTGAATTGTCATGTGGTTTCTCCCATTTCGGGCAACGTAGCGGGTCCCTGAAACAAACAAAAGCCGCCGCAGTTTCCCGCGACGGCCTGTATTTCAAATTCTAAGCTGCTTTTAAGCTGTTTCCAGCATCCCACGTTCCCGGGCCAGCTTGTGCATTTCAGACTGCAGCTTTTCAAATGCGCGGACTTCAATCTGGCGAATCCGTTCGCGCGACACATCGTATTTCCCGCTCAGATCTTCGAGCGTGATCGTTTCCTCGGCCAAACGGCGCTGCATCAGAATGTCCTTTTCACGGTCATTCAACACGCCCATTGCCTCGGCCATGATTTCACGACGCGCGTCCAGTTCGTCATGCTCTTCGTAATCCGACGCAGTGTTCGCGCTTTCATCCTCAAGCCAGTCCTGCCACTGCATTGTCCCTTCGCCTTCGGACCCGACAGTGGCGTTCAACGACGCATCACCACCCGACATCCGACGGTTCATGGACACAACTTCGGTTTCAGTCACACCAAGATCGTTCGCGATGCGTGCCACGTTTTCAGGACGCAAATCACCCTCTTCCAACGCACCAATCCGGTTTTTCGCCTTACGCAGGTTAAAGAACAATTTCTTCTGCGCTGATGTCGTCCCGAGTTTCACAAGGGACCAAGATCGCAGGATATATTCCTGAATAGACGCACGGATCCACCACATCGCATAGGTCGCCAAGCGGAACCCTTTTTCAGGATCAAACCGCTTCACAGCTTGCATAAGACCAACGTTCGCTTCGGATATCACTTCGGCCTGCGGCAGGCCGTAGCCGCGATAACCCATCGCAATCTTCGCAGCCAAACGCAGGTGAGACGTCACCATCTGGTGCGCCGCATCTGTATCTTCGTGATCAACCCAACGTTTCGCGAGCATATATTCCTGCTCCGGCTCCAACATCGGGAACTTGCGGATTTCTTGCATATAACGGTTCAGCCCCTGTTCTGGGGACGGTGCTGGTAAATTTGCGTAGCTACTCATGTTTTATACTCCCTACCCTAAAATGGGCGGCCCTATGTTTATGGGCTTAACATGGATATGGGGCCAGTATTGGACCTATTCAAGTGGCCCTACCCCAAATTCGTATTCAATATATGAACACGCCGCGCCGATTGGTGAAGTGGTATTACTGTGCGATCACGCACATGGGACTGTATGTTTCAGCCCTGACCGCCAAGCGCGCGCAGAAGTTCTGCCATATCGTCAGGCATCGGCGCTTCAAATTCGATCTCGTCACCGGTGACGGGATGGACGAAACCCAATGTCGCCGCGTGCAACGCTTGCCTGCGGAAACCAGCCACAGCATCAACACCCGCTTGGCCCACTGCCTTAGGCGACAATTTGCGCCGCCCACCGTAAACCGGATCGCCGATCAGCGAATGCCCGCAATGGGCCATATGTACACGAATTTGGTGGGTGCGCCCCGTCTCCAACCAGCATTCGAGCAACGCGGCGACCGGCGGCGTACCCAGCGATTGCACGATCCGTGCCCGCGTTACCGCATGACGGCCCGTTTCAAACGACACGGCCTGACGTTGACGGTCTGTCTTATGACGACCCAAAAACGTCTGAACCCGCAGGATGTTTGACGCCTCGAACGACGCGCCCTTGATCCCACGCAGGCGCGGATCATTCGACGACGGCTCACCATAGCACAGCGCCAGATACCGTCGTTCGACCGAATGGTCCGCGAATTGCTTGGCCAAACTATGGTGCGCGCGATCAGATTTTGCAGCAACCAGCAGCCCAGTCGTTTCTTTATCAATCCGGTGCACGATCCCGGGGCGTTTCATACCGCCCACACCGCTCAGCGTTTCGCCACAATGGTGGATCAGCGCATTCACAAGCGTGCCACCGGGCGTGCCCGGGGCCGGATGAACGACCATGCCGCTGGGTTTGTTCACCACAATCAGATCATCGTCCTCATACACGACATCCAGCGGGATATCCTCGGCCCCGATATGGCTTTCTTCCGCGACCTCAACTGCAATCGCGATCTCGGCATCCTCAGCCACCCGAAAACGTGGGTCCGTAACCACAACGCCATCCACCTTCACCGATCCATCCGCGATCAGCTTTGCAAGACGCGACCGCGACAGTGATGCTTCCTCTGGCACATCACGGGCCAACGCCTTATCAAGACGCGGCGGCGGATTGTCCGCGATGGAGAAGTTTACAATGGTCGCAGACATGGATGATGTTCCCGAGGCGCTTCCGCCACATCTGACCTACCTGAAACGGCTGGTCACGGTGCTGACGGTTGTGATGATTGCGGGCTTCATACTGATGATCACGATGCTTGTCATCCGCTTGAATCGCGACCCGTTGCCTTTGCCGGACCGGATCACCCTGCCCGAAGGCACCAGCGCCTATTCGTTCACCCAAGGTCAGGACTGGTTTGGCGTTGTGACCACAGACAATCAAATCCTCGTCTATGACCGCGCTAGCAACAGGCTGATCCAAACGATTGATGTCACGGTCCCCTAGTTTCTTTGACGCCCTCCAAATCCCCGCCGGAGGCTCCCGCACTGTCAGTCTTGCACAACAGCAGCGGTCCATTCGTTCAAAAACTGCTGACGCATCAACGGGTCCACAAATACCAATAGACCGGGGTCCAACCGTATCGGACGCAAATGCGGCCCCGCCGCCAAAGCCGCTTCATTGATACGCGGTAAACCCGTTTCATCTTCAATCAACCGCTGACCTTCCTCGGACAACAGAAAATCCAAGAACGATGCGCCCAGATCCGACCGCGTGGCCGTGCGCGGGATCAAGGCGGTTCGCAACAAGACATGCGTAAAATCCAGCGCTTCGATGATAATGGCGTCGCCTTCCGTCAGTCGCTGTGACGCGTAAGATCCCAAGACATTGTAAGCAATCGCAAGTTCGCCGGATTGAACGCCCGCAATCATATCGCCAGTGGTGGTGTATAACTTGGGATCAAGACCACCAATCACCTCGGCCAGCCGCCAACTCGAATCCGACTGACGCGCATCTTGGGTGGCGAACAAATACCCCGCACCGGATCGCGCTGGATCATAAGTGCCAATCCGGCCTGTGAAGGTCGCAGGGTCATCGCGCAAAACGTCAATCAAATCTGCGCGCGTGCGTGGCGGGTTCGCACCAAATGCAGTCGCCGATGCGATAATGACGACAGGTTCTTGCGCGAATGCAAATAGCTGATCGCGCCACCGCGCCCACCCCGGCAGACCAATCGTTTCATCCGATCCATGCGCCGTTGCAAAGCCATCGTTCGCAAGCTTCAGCTGCAAATCCATTGCAGACGAAATCACCAGATCAAACGGCGCTTCCTCTTGTACCGCAGCGTAGACTTGCTGACTGTTGGCAACCGTATAGCGCAACGTCACGTCCGGATTCGCGGATTGGAACGTTGCGATCAAAGGTGCGAATGCTTCGGTGTCTGTCGTCGACAAGATCGACAGTTCAACGGATCCGCCGTCAAAAACGGTTTCTTCTTCGATTTCATACGCGTCGCACAGCGACGCCAGAACGCTTAAGCCAGCGGCAGCAACAAAATGGCGCATGTGCCACCTCCCGATCTCTCTGTTATCTCAAAACTTCCGCCGATGGCACGGGCCACGTCGCGCACGATAGTCAGCCCAAGACCGGACCCAATGACATCGCCCACATTTTCACCACGTCGAAATCGGCCAGCCAATTGCGCCGTATTCCCCGCACCAATCCCACGACCACGATCAAGCACCTTCAGCATCGCCATGCGATCCTTCACGCTCAGTTCTACGTCGACTTCACTATCCGCAAAGGAATATTTTACCGCGTTATCAATTAGGTTGCGCAGCGCGCTTTCGATCAAGAGCCGGTCGAATTGCAGCTCGATCACATCGTCAGGTACGCGGGTCCGCAACGCGATGTCGCGCATATCAGCCGTCGGGGAAAAGCTATCAACAACATCCAACACCAAAGGACCAAGCGCCACTTGTTCGTCCGCACGTTGATCTGTGCGATAAACAACGGTCGCGTGATCCAACAACTGCCCAGCAGAGCGTGCACTGTCATCTACCGCCCTGATTACATTGCGCAATGTCGCCCGCAGCGCATCGTCATCGGTCTGCCGCATCGCAATTTCGGCTTGAACGCGGACCGTCGCAAGCGGCGTTCGCACGTGGTGGGCCGCCTCTGTGATGAAGGTTTCCGTACGCGTCAATGCCCCCCTAAGCCGTGCGATAAACCCGTTCAACGCGTGCATCAGCGGGGCCAATTCCGTCGGAACAGCGCGTTCCACAGGACGTAAATCTTGCGGGCCGCGTCGTCCCATCGCTTCGGCCAATCGGTTCAGCGGCGTCAGGACTGACCGCGCAGTAAAAATTGACAAGATCGCCGCAAAGGCGAAAAAACCAAGACCAAGGGCCGCTGCCCGATTAGCCATCTGACGCGAAATCGCATCTTGGGCTGTCCGCGTTTGCGCCACCAAGACCGTCACCACCTGCGATGTGCCATCGACAAGAACCGACCTCGAAACCGCGCCAGTCCGCACCGTAACCCCTTGATACACCTGCGAAGTAAACGTTGGGGTCAGCCCGCTTAACGACGTGTTCGGTAACGGCAAATCCGCGTAACCAGTGACCGTCTCTTCGCCAACCAAAATGCGATAAAATACGCGATCCTGCCCCGTCGCCCCCAACATCGAAAAGGCCGCGTAAGGAATTTCGACGGTAATACCGTCTTCGCCACCGCGTAATTCCTCTGCAATTGCAACCGTCGCAGCACCCAAGATAGCATCCTGAGTTGTTTCCACAGCCGCGTCTGCAACCGTACGGACGGACAGGTATAGCAACCCCGCCAACACAGCGGCCACAACAAGCAGAATCAGAACCAGCCTTTGGCGAATCGATCCTGCCGGACTGAACAGGTTTTTCATGATTCCGTCAGCCGATATCCAACACCACGCACCGTCTCGATCTTGGCGCGGGACCCTTCCAATTTCTTGCGCAGACGGCCAACGTAAACCTCGATCGCATTGTCGGTCACGGCCTCCGCCGCAGACAGCAATCGGTCGCATAATTGGGCCTTGGAATAGATGCGATCCGGTGCCGCGACCAAGACTTCGAACAACCTCAATTCACGGTTCCGCAGTTCACGTGTTTCACCCGCAAACGTGACGGTTGCCGCGAGCGGATCAAACGTCAAATCAGCATAGCTTAATGCCGTTTGCGCAGCACCACCACGACGCCGAACAACCGCACGAACTCTGGCTTCTAACTCCGCAAAATCAAACGGTTTTGTGACGTAATCATCAGCCCCTGTATCTAGCAATGCAACGCGATCCGCGACCGCCGAACGTGCGGTCATAACGATCACAGGCGTGTCCCGTTTTGCGCGCCTTTGGGACGCCAGAAAATCGCGCCCATCCCCGTCAGGCAACATAATATCAAGCAAGATCAAATCATAACGCGCAGCCGCCAAATGATCCTCTGCATCCGACAGCGAAACAGCCCAGTCAACGGCATGCCCATCCAGCGACAATCGCGTCTGCACAGACTGCCCCAAATCATGGTTATCCTCGACCAAAAGAAATCGCACCGGATCGCCTCTTTTTCATAATCTGCACATTTCCTGAGCACCTGTCAGGTTGCTGTCAGGTTGGGACCAAAACCTAAGGGCACGCAAGGGGGGAGCTTGGCGTGACGAAACGACAACGACCTCCCACGCAATGTGAATACTGGGAGGAAAATCACATGAAAAAGACGCTTCTTGGCGCAATCGCCACCAGCGCACTCTTCGCCTTTTCGGGCACTGCGTCCTATGCCGCAGAATGCATCGCACCTGCGAACCCGGGCGGTGGCTGGGATTTCACATGCCGCCAGATCGGCAAAATCTTGTATGATATCGATGCAGTAGACAGCCCTGTTCAGGTCACCAACATGCCAGGCGCTGGTGGTGGTTTGGCATATAACCACGTTGTCACTGAACGCGCTGACGATGCAGAGCTGATCATCGCGGCTTCATCCGCAACAACAACGCGTCTGGCCCAGAACGCCTATGCAGGCATGACAGCCGATCAGGTTCGTTTTGTGGGTGCCATCGGTGCTGATCCGGGCATCATCGCAGTTGCCGCTGACAGCGAATATCAAAGCCTGAACGATCTGGTCGATGCGATCTTGGCAGAGCCGGGTTCCGTGGCCTTTGCTGGTGGGTCTGCGGTTGGTGGCTTCGATCACCTCAAGCCATTGATGGTCCTGAAAGAAGCAGGCTTCACAGACATCGGTTCCGTTAAATACATCGGTGTTGACGGTGGTGCAGACGCGATCACACAGACCGTCGGCGGCTTCACACAAGCAATGACAGGCGACATGTCCGAAGTTGTGTCTTTCCTCGAAAACGGTGACATCCGCGTAATTGCCGTTCTCACAGACGAACGCGTTCCGGGCTTTGACGACATCCCAACTGCAACCGAACAGGGTTACCCTGTTGTGGCCGTAAACTGGCGTGGTCTGTATGTGCCAAAAGACATCAGCGATGAGCAGTTTGATGCGTGGGCTGGCAAGCTTCAGCAGGTTGCAGACAGCCCAGAGTGGGCGCAAGCAATGGCTGATAACGGCCTGGCACCATTCACTAAAGTTGGCGGTGACTTCCAGTCATACGTTGACGGCCTCGTCGCAGACATCGCGACCATGAGCGCTGAACTGGGGGTTACTCAGTAATGGCATCAGACCGTATTTTCGGTCTGGTTACCCTGATCACGGCAGCCGCGTATATCGCGGCTGCCACTCAGATCCAGACGAATATGTTTTCGGGTGAATTCTTGCCCAAGCTCTTTCCCCTCATGATCGGGGGCGTCGCTGCGCTGTCGTCTTTGGTCTTAATCTTCAAACCCGACCCCGACCCTGATTGGCCCGCATCCCGCACATGGGGTGGGCTGTTCATCGCCGTTCTCGTGTTGGCCGTCTACGCTGTGATGATCACGCCGCTTGGCTTTGTTCTGCCAACCGCGATCACTGCCGCAATCCTAAGCTATCAAATTGCGCCGCACGCTGGCAAAGCCGCGTTGACCGGGCTTGGATTAGCCATCGGTCTGTTCGTGATCTTCAAATACATTCTCATGCTGGGCAACATCGTGGCCTACCGCGTGCCAACCCCAGCCAAGCTGTGGGACGCCATCAGCATTCTCATTCCATTCGTGGGGCACTAATCCGATGGATATCCTCTCTAATTTGGCGCTCGGCTTTTCGGTCGCCCTGTCGCCTTACACCCTCATGCTGGCCGTCATCGGTTGCTTTTTTGGAACAATAATCGGGGCACTGCCGGGGCTTGGCCCATCAAACGGCGTGGCGATCCTGATCCCAATTTCCTTCGCGCTCGGGCTTGATGCGACGTCCGCGTTGGTCCTGATGACAGCCGTCTACTACGGCGCCATGTACGGCGGCAGGATTTCCTCGATTTTGCTCAACATTCCGGGCGACGAACCTGCATTGATGACCACGCTCGACGGCTACCCGATGGCCAAACGCGGACAAGCGGGTGACGCGCTGGTGCTGTCCGGCGTGGCGTCCTTTGTCGGCGCCTTCTTGGCCACGATCGGTCTGATCTTGCTGGCGCCCGTACTTGCACGCGTGGCCTTCCTGTTCGGTCCGGCCGAATATTTTGCCCTTTATCTGCTGGCGTTTTGCACCTTGGGCGGCATGGCGTCTAACAACCAAGCCAAATCTGCGATTGCGGCCTGTATCGGTCTAGGAATTGCAATGATTGGCGTGGATTCGTCCTCTGGTCTGCCACGCTTAACCGGCGGCAACCTGCACCTATATGATGGTGTGGATTTCCTTGTGGCCATCGTAGGCCTGTTCGCGATCGCGGAACTCTTCTTCTTTATCGAAAGCCACGGCAAAGGGTCGTCCATCGGCGTGGTGCTCGACAAGGTGACAATTCCTTGGAAATACATCCGCCAGACGTTCCCAACAATGCTGCGCGCCTCTGGTGTCGGCTTCATTGCCGGTGTTCTACCCGGGGCTGGTGCGTCGCTTGGGTCTTTCCTTGCCTATATGACCGAGAAATCCATCGCCGGTGAAAAAGGCGGTTTTGGGACAGGCGTCCCCCGCGGGATCGCTGCACCCGAAGCCGGAAACAACTCTGCGGCTGGTGGCGCACTCGTGCCGATGCTGACGCTGGGCGTACCCGGATCGGGAACAACAGCAGTTCTGTTGGCGCTTTTGATGACGCTCAACATCACACCGGGGCCAACATTGTTCCGCGACAACCCCGACGTTGTCTGGGGTCTGATCGCTTCTTTGTTGATCGCGAACGTCGTGCTTTTGATCATGAATGTGCCGATGGTAAAAATCTTCGTCAAAATCCTCACGGTGCCTGCGTGGATTCTACTGCCAGGTGTCACGATGATTTCCTTCACTGGCATCTATTCCCTGACCGGCAGCTACTTCGACTTGCTGATGCTTGTGGGCTTCGGGATGCTTGGCTACGTTTTGCGCAAGCTTGACGTGCCAACAGTGCCTGTCATCCTTGGCATCTTGCTCGGCGGGAATATGGAAGACGCCTTGCGCCGCGCCATGACCCTCTCCGACGGAGACCCGACGTATCTTTTCTCAAGCCCGATTGCGATTGGGTTCTGGGTTTTTGCCATTGCTGGCTTCATCGCGCCGATGTTCCTGCGCAATATCCTTCGCAAACCACAGGCAATCAGTGACTAAAATTTTGATCCCATCAGGCGCATTGGGCCTTGGCTATGATGCCGTGGCCCTTTCGCGCGGCGTTGCCCTCAAACCGGACCTGATTGCTATCGACGGCGGGTCCACCGATTCAGGGCCATCATATCTTGGACGCGGGGTGTCGAAATACGCCCGCGAATCCACTAAAATGGAATGGGCGGGGCTGATGCGTGCCGCCCATGCCGCCGGTTGCCCCTTGGTGATCGGCACGGCAGGCACATGCGGGACCGACAGTATGGTCGATTGGCTGCTGGATATTACGCGTGAGGTGTTGGCCGAAGACAACCGCACCGCCAAAATTGCGACGATCCGGTCAAGCCAAGACCCATTGGAGATCGCCAAGACAACGCTCGCCCCACTATCAGGCGCGCCGGACATTTCCGAAGCCGTGATCACGTCCTGCGAAAACATCGTGGCCCTCGCCGGTGCAGAACAAATCGCTGCAGCCCTCGCAACTGGTGCAGACATCATCATCGCAGGTCGCACCACCGACACAGCCATCATCGCGGCCCTTCCCCTGACCAACGGGGACAATGCGGGGGCTGCGTGGCATGGTGCCAAGATCGGGGAATGTGGTGCGCTTTGTGCAACCAACCCGCAATCCGGCGTCATCATGATCGACTTTGACGCGGATGGTTTCACCATCACGCCGCTCGCTGACGGGGCACATGCGACGCCCCACACAGTATCGGCACACATGCTTTACGAGAACTCCGATCCCTTCATTCTGTATGAACCGGGTGGGCATTTGGATGTGACTTCAGCGACTTATACAGCGTTAGACGACACATCCGTGCGCGTCACCGGATCAGTCTGGCATCCATCGGACGACTACACCGTGAAAATCGAAGGTGCCCGGATCGCGGGCTATCAGACCATTAGCATCGTCACGATCCGCGACGCCCACTATGTGCGAAATGTGCAAGCGTGGTGCGATGATATCATCGCCAAACACGCCGCCAAAGTCCGCGACCGCATGGCCGGAGAAGCCTTCACATGCGAACTGCGGATCATCGGTCAGGACAGTACGCTCGGCAAACTCGAAACGCGCGAAACCACCCTGACCGAGGTCGGTGTCATGGCCATCGTCACCGCAGAAACCCAAGCAACCGCGAACACGATTGCCAAGTTGCTGAACCCCTACCTGCTGCACCATCCGCTGACGAAGGACGAAGAAGTGCCAACGTTCGCCTTCCCCTTCTCGCCCGCCGAAATCGACCGCGGCGCGGCCTATGCGTTCTGCCTGCACCACACAATGACGCTTGATGATCCGATGCAGGCATTCCGTTTGGAGGTCCACGCATGAACACCGTCGCAGACATCGTCACCAAAGTGCGCAGCAAAAACGCGGGGCCGTTCTGGCTGACGGTCGACGTCTTTTGCGGAACGCCGCAGGCCTATCAGCAGATCGTGCAAAGCCTATCGACTGACCGCGTCGCCACTGCATTTCAAGTGGATGCGGATACGATCAAACGGTTCGACATCGACACGCTGAATGTCGTGAAATTCAGCCTGCCGCGGCCCGTCATTCAGGGCGATATCACGGATCGGGATATGCACGGGGCGGGCTGGGCGCCGCTCGTGGCTGAACTGTCTCTCAACTAAAAAAAGGGGGCGTTGATCACATCAACGCCCCCTTTTGAAATCAAGCAGTGGCTGCTTTTGCAGCCATCATATTTTGCAACGCTTTTGCTGCAAAAATCCCTGCTAACATGGCACCAACAAAGACCAACACTTCGGTCCGGCCCGTGCCAATCGCAGGCAAAGCACCACCGGGACAGAAACCGGCAATCCCCCAACCAACGCCAAACAGCGCCGATCCACCAAGCAATTTCGCGTCCAGATCACGGCGCGTCGGCAGGTGAAATTTGGTATCCACCATCGGGGCCGTGTTTTTCAAAACGTACCGATACCCAAAGAACGTCACGATCAGGGCACCGCCCATCACAAAGGCAAGGCTAGGGTCCCAGATGCCTGCAAAGTCGAAGAAATTCGTGACCTTAGCCGGGTTCGCCATGCCAGAAATCGAAATGCCGATCCCGAAGATCAAACCGATGATATAGCTTCCAATCAAACGCATCTCTTATCCTCCGATCACGTGACGGATCACAAAAACGGTGATCGCGGTCGTGACCATAAACGTACCCGTGGCAACGATGGACCGTGGCGAAAGCCGCGCCATGCCGCAGACACCGTGACCAGATGTACAGCCACCACCAAATGTGACGCCCATCCCGACGATAAAGCCGCCAACAACCAACATCGGCATCCCGACAGGGACTTCGACAGCGGGCATCTGGCCCGTCATCGCAAGAACCGCAATCGGGCCCGTGATCATGCCCAGCAAAACAGCGGCTCTCCATGACCAATCAGACCAGCCCGTCGGGCTGATCACACCTGCGAGGATCCCCGTGGCCCCCATAATTCGCCCCATGAAGCCCATCAGCATCACAGCAGCAGCACCAATCAGCAGTCCACCCGCGAGCGACTGAAGCGGTGTAAACGTCGTCTCAATAAGCATTGACGCACCTTTTCCTTTGTTCCTTGCAGATATGTACAGGCCACGGCTGGTTTCAACAGTGATAAAGTCACCAAAGCCGTGGCGTCACATCATCAGCAGTCGGAACAGGTTTTGAACCCGACGATTTTATAAAGCGGGCAGAAATTCATAAAGGCTGTAGCGACAAAAATCAGGCCGATATAGCCCCAAACCCCGATGACGCCAAAAGCAGCGGCAGCGACCAATGCGGCTCCACCGATCAAACGGATCATACGGTCGGCTTTGCCAACGTTGCGTGTCATTTGCATGGGAAATCTCCTGTGTTGCGTTCGCCCAATCATGGCAAAACCCAACCAGAATGACGGTGACTATGTCACCAAGGCCAAACACGCATCCGTGATCTTACCCCGCGCTGCGCGATGTTTTGTACGTCACGCGCAAACGGTAAACGAAGGCCGCCACGAACAAAGCCGTCAGGACCAACACGATCGTCGCGGCGGGTGCACTATCAAGGAAAAAGCTCGCGTAGGTACCAGCCAACATCGAAAACAGGCACACCATCACCGATACGACCAGCATGTGACCAAAACTGCGGACAACCAAAAACGCAATCGCGCCCGGCGTGATCAGTAAGGCAACGGCAAGGATCAGCCCCGTCGCCGATAGGGTCGCGACAATGGACAGCGACAGCGCGACCAACAATCCATAGTGCAGCAGGTTCACCGACAGGCCGCTTGCCTTGGCTTGAACAGGGTCAAACGCATGCAGTTCCAAGTCCCGCCATTTCAGCAGCAAAAAAGCACAGACGCCGACGGCAATCGTGCCAGCGGTCCACAAATCCTCAGCCCCGATCCCCAGCATATTTCCGAACAGAATATGGTCCAGATGTTCGTTGGTCGTGATTGACGTATATAAAATAATGCCCAAACCAAACATGCCCGAAAACACAACACCCATCACAGTGTCCTGCTTCACACGACTGTTTTCAGCCAAATAACCGGTCAGCAACGCGCAAGACATGCCCGCAGCAAACGCCCCGACAATCAACGGAATCCCCGTCATCCACGCCAGTACGACACCCGGCAAAACGGCGTGGCTTACGGCGTCGCCCATCAAGGCCCAACCCTTCATCACCAGAAAACACGACAGCAAAGCAGTCGGCGGGGCAATCAACAACGTGATCCAGAACGCATTGTGCATAAAGGGAAACTGGAAAGGCAGCAGCCAGTAATCCATCAGACAGCCCCCCCTTTCAACGCAGCCGCGGCTTTGCGTCGTCCGGCAAGCATCCCATGTTTCGGCGCATAGACGAAAGCCAAGAGAAAGATCAGCGTTTGCAGGCAAACAATGACGCCGCCCGTGGCTCCATCAAGAAAGAAACTGATGTATGCGCCGACAAAGCTCGTGATTGTGCCAATCGCGACCGACACCATGATCAGACGCGGGAAACGGTCGCACAGCAGATAGGCCGTCGCGCCCGGTGTGACGACCATCGCGATCACAAGGAACGCGCCGACGGTCATCATTGCCGCCACGATTGCGGCGGACAGCAATACAAAAAACATCGCCTTCAACAGATCAGGTCGCAACCCAATCGTGCGCGCGTGATTTTCGTCAAAGAAGGTGACCATCAGGTCTTTCCATTTCAGCAGTAACACTGCCAAGCAGACGAAACCGATCACAGCCAGTTGCACCGTATCACCCGGCGTGATCGCCAGAATATTGCCCATGATGATCGTCTGAATATTCACGGCCACCGGATTGAGCGAAATCATGAACAGGCCCAAACCAAAGAACGACGTGAAAATGATCCCGATAATTACATCAATTTTCAGCCCCGACCGGCCAGATAAAAACAACATCGCAACAGCGGCCAACCCGCCGGAAATGAATGCGCCAAGCGCGAACGGTAAGCCCAGCATGTAAGCCCCAGCAACGCCAGGCACGACGGAATGGCTCAGCGCATCGCCGATCAACGACCAGCCTTTTAACATCAAATACGCAGACAAAAATGCGCAAACGCCACCCACAAGCGCAGATACCCACATCGCGTTGAACATGTAGGAATAGCTAAAAGGCAGCAGCAGCGCGTCGATCATGGCCTTTCATCCTCGGAAGGGCGTTCGCCATACTGCACGAAAGGACGTTCATCATCGGTGATAATACTGACCTCGCGGGTATCATCATCGTCATGCAGATCAGCGCCACCAATGGTGAACCGCCGCAGCACGCCGCCAAACGCCGTTTCCAAATTATCGTGGGTGAAAACATCTTCAGTCAGGCCATGGGCCAGCACAGTGCCTTTCACCAGAACGGTGCGGTCACAAAACTGCGGAACAGACCCAAGGTTATGGGTAGAGACAAGCATCACCCGTCCCTCATCCCGCAATTCGCGCAGCAAGGCGACGATCTGATCCTCGGTTTTGACGTCCACACCAGTGAACGGTTCATCCAGCAGAATGACCTGCCCGTCTTGGGCCAGTGATCGCGCCAAAAACACGCGTTTGCGCTGACCGCCGGACAATTCACCGATCTGGCGGTGGCGATAATCCAACATATTCACGCGCCGTAACGCATCCTCTACCGCTGCGCGGTCCTTTGCGCGTGGCCGCCGCATGAACCCCATATGGCCATAACGACCCATCATCACGACGTCTTCGACCAGCACGGGAAAGGCCCAATCGACCTCTTCAGATTGCGGGACATAGGCGATCAGGTTTTCACGCAACGCCTGCTTAACCGATTTACCAAGCAGCTTGATCTCGCCCTTCGCGGCAGGCACGAAACCCATAATCGCCTTGAATAATGTAGACTTACCCGCCCCGTTGACCCCGACCAAAGCAGTGATCGTCCCGCGCGGGATTTCGAAACTCGCATTATGAAGTGCCGTGTGCCCGTTGCGATAGGTCACCGTCACGTCTTGCGCTAAAATCCCATCAGCGGTGTCAGTCTTCATCAGCATTGAGGCCAGCCACGATTGTTTCAGATGTCACACGCAACAGATCAAGGTAGGTCGGCACCGGCCCGCCCTCTGCGCTTAAGCTATCAACATAAAGCACACCGCCAAAAGTCGACCCCGTCTCGCGCGCGACTTGTTCCGCAGGTGATGTATTCACCGTGCTTTCGCAGAAAACGACGGGGATATCGTTGTCACGGACGCCATCAATGACACCGCGCACTTGTTGCGGCGTGCCAATCGCATCGGCGTTCATCGGCCACAAATACAATTCCTTCATCCCGAAGTCGCGGGCGAGATAGCTAAACGCGCCTTCGCAGGTCACAAGCCAACGATCTTCCTCGGGAATTTGCGCAATCTGTTCGCGTAGCGGCGCAATCGTGTCCTGCAAAGCTGTGCGGTATGTGTCCGCATTCTCGGCATAGACGTCCGCATTTTCCGGATCATATTCAGCCAAAGCCGCTTCGATATTATCGATGTAGATCAGCGCATTATCCAACCCCATCCACGCATGCGGGTTCGCTTTGCCTTCATAGGCACCTTCAGCAATCGAAATCGGATCAATCCCGTCCGTTAACGTCACAGACGGCTTTTCACCTAAATTCGCCAAGAACTGTTCGAACCATAACTCTAGGTTCAGCCCGTTCCAAAGGATCAGATCAGCGTCGATGGCGCGGACCAAATCCTGCGGTGTCGGCTCGTACCCGTGGATTTCAGCCCCCGGTTTGGTGATCGAAACGACGTCCGCCGCATCCCCCGCCACGTTCTGCACCATGTCGGCCAGAACGGTGAAGGTCGTCACCACTTTCAAGCGATCTGCATGGGCTCCGGTTGCCAGCAGCGTCGCCAAACAAGTGGTCGTCAAAAGTCGCATGGTCACGATGTATCGCCTCAATCCAAGTAAACTCAGAATTGAGATAGCGTTAATGAGAAGCATTCGCAACTAGCTTCGCATCACATCGGCGTAGAAGCCCTATCGCGCGATGTGTTCAGATGTCGTCGCATCGAAAAAGCACATCGCTCCAGGTGCAATCTGTAGCCCCCGTGGCGACAAATCCGCCTCGTCCAATCGTCCGGGCAAACGTGCGGTGCCCTGCACGCCGTTGATCATAAAATTAAGGTAGCATTCAGCGCCCGTGTTTTCGATCAAGGTTGGCGTCACCGTTAGATCTGGTGTGCCTGTCGCGATCTGAAAATGCTCAGGCCGAATGCCAAGGATCACCTTTTCCGGCAGATCAGTTGTGTCAGCGCCCAAGACCGTATCGCCCACCTGCACCCCTGCCGCATTTACTGTCGCAGGGACCAAGTTCATTGGCGGTGAGCCCATGAAATCCGCAACAAATGTATTTGCAGGCGTGTCGTAAATCTCTTGCGGCGTCCCAATTTGCTGCACAAACCCATCCTTTAGAACGACAATGCGCGTCGCCAATGTCATGGCCTCGATCTGATCATGCGTCACATACACAATGCTCGCATTTGTGGTTTTGTGCAGCCGCTTGATCTCTGCCCGCATCTCAACGCGCAACTTCGCATCCAGATTGGACAGCGGTTCGTCGAACAAAAACAGCTTCGGATCGCGCACCAACGCACGCCCCATCGCAACCCGCTGCCGTTGACCACCAGACAGCTGTGACGGCAAACGATCAAGCAAATGATCAATCTGCAAAAGCGTCGCGACCTCATTGATCCGCACCTCCATCGTGGCCTTCGCCACTTTCCGAATACGCATCCCAAAGCCGATATTCTCGCCGACCGTCATCGTCGGATAAAGCGCGTATGATTGGAAAACCATCGCGATGTCACGGTCTTTTGGCGGCACTTCTGTCACGTTGCGCCCGCCAATCAGCAGATCGCCGCCTGTAATTTCCTCAAGCCCCGCGATGCAATTCAGCAGCGTCGATTTCCCACAGCCGGATGGACCAACCAGAACAAGAAACTCGCGTTCGGCCATCGTCACATCAATGTCGTGCAGGACTTCGACGGCGCCGTAAGCTTTTTTCAGACCTTGGATGGCAAGCGCGGCAGGTGTGGTGGCATCTAACATGATTTCTCCTTCGGCGCAGGCCCCGTGGAGCCGCGCACAATCAGTTCGGCTTTCACCAGAACTTGGCATTCTTTTAAAGGTTTACCTTGCAAATGGTCTGTAAGGATATCCGCCAGCGGACCACATGCATCGCGCAAGGGCGCGCGCGTTACTGTTAAGGCAGGGTCAAAATTAATCGCGCGGGTCAATGGCAACGCGTCATCGTGCGCCATGACCGACACATCCTCTGGCACACGCAGTCCGCGATCGCGGATTGCCCGAATGACACCATCTGCAACAACGGTCGACGCACACATGAACGCGGTCGGCGGCGCAGCGCCATTCAGCATGTTCAGCGCAGCCATATAGCCATGCGTTTCAAGAACAGCGCCGTTTTCAACAACGACGTCCAAACCACGCAATGTCATCGCCTCTTCGAACCCGGCAAGACGTTCCACCGCAAAGGCGTGATGCAACCCACCGTTGATAAGCGCAATTGTGCGGTGGCCCAACGCCTCTAACATATTCACGCCATCTGCCGACACCGCCCTATTGTCGATGTCATAAAATGGATACTGGGGATCGACACGATCCTGCCCGTGCAAAACAAACGGAATGCCCATTTTAAGCAGGAAATCGACACGCGGATCGTTCGGCGCAGATGCGTTCAGAATGAAGCCGTCCAAGATATCGCGCTCAAGCATTTTCTCGTATGGCTTCACAGGATCGCCGCCTTGATCAACCGCAAGCACCAAGTCCACATCATGCCCAGAAAGCGCGGCGGTCAGCCCCGTCAGAATTTCGAAAAACGTCTGGTCAGCACTCATATCGGGTTTGATCTTTACGATCATTCCGACCATGCCAGATCGCCCTGTCACAAGCCGTTGCGCCACTCTGTTCGGCTTGTAACCCAGCCGCGCAGCGGTCTCTTGAACCTTGGTCCGCGTCTTGACGTTGACCTCTGGAAATCCGTTCAGGGCACGACTGACCGTCGCAACGGACAACCCCAACTCAGCACTGATTTCCTTTAGCGTCGCCACAATGGACACCTCAAAGCGATTAAAATGACTCCGCCAAAATACTGATATTTTCCCATTTGTATAGCCATAACGCCAATTTAAAACGTTTTGAATTTTTGAAACCACCTGATACGGTCTCCTCGAATCAAAAAGGGATGACGACGATGCGAGAATGGTGGCGTGATGCGGTGGTGTATCAAATTTACCCCCGCTCCTTTCAGGACGACAACGGTGACGGCGTTGGCGATCTAGCAGGCATTACCCGCAGACTGCCCCACATCGCGACACTTGGAGCGGACGCCGTCTGGCTGTCCCCGATCTTCATGTCGCCACAAAAAGACATGGGGTATGACATCTCTGATTACACGGCGATTGACCCACTGTTTGGCACGCTCGAAGAATTCGATCACTTGATCGAAACCGCGCATAAACTTGGGCTGAAAGTCATCACCGATCAGGTTCTGTCACATACGTCGAATCTGCATGAATGGTTCCGTGAATCCCGGATCTCGCGCGACAATGCCAAGGCAGATTGGTATGTTTGGGCAGATCCCCTCCCCGATGGGTCCCCGCCGACAAATTGGCATAGCCATTTCGGCGGGCCCGCGTGGGAATTCGATCCGCAGCGCGGTCAGTACTACCTGCACAATTTTCTGATCGAGCAACCGGATCTTAACTTTCACAACCCGGACGTGATCGACGCCATTCTGGAAACCTGTAAATTCTGGCTTGATCGCGGCTTAGACGGATTTCGATTGGACACGGTCAATTACTATTTCCACGATCAGGATTTGCGCAGCAATCCCGCAGCACAGGCCGCCCCACAGGTCATGGCGACCGACCTGTACGGCATGCAAGACAATATCTACAACAAGACACGGCCAGAGAACCTTGATTTCCTACGCAAACTTCGCGCGCTGACCGATCAACACGACGATATCATGATGGTCGGTGAAGTCGGCGAAGGCGGCAATCGCGCGACCCGGATTATGGGCGAATACACCGCCGGATCGGGCCTGCTGCATATGGCGTACAGCTTCGCGATGCTCAGCGACACATTCACAGCCGACCACCTGCGATCCTGCGTCGAAGGTTTTCAACAAGGCGCGCCAGATGGCCACCCCTACTGGTCGTTCAGCAATCACGACGTGTTTCGCCATGTGACCCGCTGGTCGGATCACGCCGTCGACACCGACACATTTGCCCGTCTCACAGCCGCGATGCTGATGTCGTTCGAAGGCACAATCGGGATCTACCAAGGCGAAGAACTGGGATTGACCGAAACCGAACTGGTTTACGAAGAACTGACAGACCCACCTGCCTTGCGTTATTGGCCGGGGATCAAAGGCCGCGATGGCTGCCGGACGCCAATGGCTTGGGAAAAAGATGCACCAAACGCCGGATTTTCCACTGGAAAACCGTGGCTGCCCGTCAAGCCGCCACAAGCCGCAAAAGCCGTCGATCAACATGGGCCGGACAGCATCTTGGCGTTTTACAAAGACGTCATCGCCTTCCGGAAAGAGTCCGACGCGCTGCGCCACGGCAAGACGCAGTTCCAGCAGCTACCAGACCCGATCCTCGCATTCACGCGGTCAACCAACACGCAAAACATCACCTGCGTGTTTAACCTGTCGACCGATCCGCAGACCATCACGGTACCAACAGGGGCCACGATGATCGGACCAAACAATGCGACGCACGATGGCGGCAACCTGTCCTTGCCGGGCAATGGTTTTGCATTCCTGACGCACGACGGCGACCTGCCGCTCACAATTTCTAACACCTAATCTCTGGGAGGAGAGACCATGAAAAAGACCCTATCAATCACGGCACTTTTGCTTGCGACAGCAGCACCGTCCTATGCATTTGAAGACGGTAAAATCGTCATCTGGACAGGCGCAAACCGCGACCGCGACGCGCTCTTAGAAGCAACCGCAGGCTTCACCGAAGACCTCGACATCGAAGTCGTCGTCGAAGTAGTCGATCCTGACCTGCCCCAGAAATACCAGCAAGCCGCCGCAACCGGCGACGGCCCCGACATCGTTCTATGGGCGCACGATCGTTTCGGCGAATGGGCAAACGGCGGGCTGATCAGCCCTGTGCAACCATCAGCCAGCTGGTCCGAAGACATCCTGCCCGCCGCCATGGGCGCTATGCAATTTGACGGCAAAACATGGGGATACCCATTGGCGGTCGAGGCCGTGACCTTGATCTACAACACCGACCTGATCGAAACACCGCCTGCGTCCTTTGAAGAAATCAAAGACCTCGAACTGGACGGCGCAAAGATCCTTTGGGACTACAACAACACATACTTCACGATGCCGATGCTGATGGCTGGTGGCGGTTATGCGTTCCAAAAGGTCGACGGCAGCTATGACGGGTCAGCGACGGGCGTGAACACCGACGGCGCAGTTGCGGGTGCAGAAGTGCTCAAGTCGCTCTTCGACGATGGTGTCATGCCTCAAGGCGTGGACTACGGCGTCATGGACGGCGCGATGAACAACGGCGAAGTCGCAATGGTCCTGAACGGTCCGTGGTCATGGGCAGGGTTTGAGGCATCAGGCCTGAACTTCGCAGTAGCACCGATCCCGACCGTCAACGGCGAAGTATCCCCACCTTTCCTCGGCGTACAGGCATTGGGCATCAACGCGGCGTCCCCAAATGCGGATCTCGCGGTTGAACTGATCGAAAACTATCTTGCCACGGACGAAGGACTGGCAACGTGGAACGCGAAAAACGGTCTGGGCGCATTGGCTGATGCATCCGCCGCCGAAGCACAAAACAACCCGCTTGTGTCTGGTATGCTCAGCGTTGCGGCAAACGGTGTGCCGATGCCATCCAATCCGGAAATGGGCGCATTCTGGGCGGCCATGGCACCTGCTTTGACGAACATCACGACAGGTGCGGCGTCCCCAGCCGACGCATTGAACGACGCGGCATCCCGCATCTTAGGCGAATAAAACAAACGGGGCGGCGTTCGCGCCGCCCCTGCTTTGGGAGGAGCAATAGATGAACACCATGACCGAAACACATCCCTCGGCTTCAACGCGCGATTGGCCGCGCCTTGCGGTCGTCGTGTGCGCGTCGCTGGTGTTGCTCTATGGGTCTTTCTATCTCTACCAGATCGGGCAACCTCTTTTCGGGGCGATCCTTTTGGCGCTGGCGACAGGCTTTGCGATTATCTTCGGGGCAACGCGGTTCTATGGCAGCAGGTTTATCTTTCCGGGTATTGCCGCCGTCCTGATTTTCATCGCATTCCCCGTGATTTACACGATCTACATCGGCTTCACGAACTACTCGTCTTTCAACCTACTGACATACGAACGAACCATCGAAGTCCTGACATCGCGCGGCAGCATCGACACGTCCACAGAACAACCCTTCGCCGTCGCACCCGATGGCGATAGCTACCGAATTTGGCTACCGGACAGCGGGTTGTTATCCGATCCGGTCACGCTGCAAGACACGGAAACCGCAAACCTCGTCCCAGCAGAAGCTCCCCAAACCTTGCTTGAACGGCGCGACGCGATCAAACTGCGGACTGGTCTGCAAGCCCTCTCGTTGATCACACCAGACGGCAGCACTATCGAAAACGCGGGCCTGCGCACCTTTGCCACCGTCACCCCCGACTACGTGCAAACAGGCCCCGACACGCTGACCAAAAGCGACGGGTCTGTTTTGACGGCAGATCACGAAACGGGTTTCTTCGTGGACCAGAATGGCGACCAAGTCCCACCGGGTTGGCGCGTTAACATCGGCACAGACAATTTCGAACGGATCGCAACCTCCGAAGGCATCCGCGAACCGATGGTGTCGATCTTCATCTGGACCTTCGTCTTCGCGATCTTATCCGTCGTTCTGACCTTTGCGATTGGCCTGACGCTGGCTGTGATCCTGCAATGGGAACACCTGCGTTTCAAAGCCATCTACCGCGTCCTACTGATCCTGCCCTACGCGGTACCGGCCTTCATCTCGATCCTCGTGTTCAAAGGGCTGTTCAACCAGAACAACGGCGAAATTAACCTAATCCTCAACGGCCTATTCGGGATCGAACCGCGGTGGTTCACGGACGGCAATCTGGCACGGGCGATGCTGGTGATCGTCAACACTTGGCTCGGCTACCCCTACATGATGCTGCTCGCGATGGGCTTCCTGCAATCTGTCCCAGAAGATCACAAAAAAGCAGCGGCGCTCGAAGGCGCGTCAGCCTTGCGGGTCTTCTTCACGATCACCCTGCCGCAGATCATTCCACCCTTTTTGCCACTGCTGATCGCGTCATTCGCGTTTAACTTCAACAACATGGTGCTGGTGTTCTTGTTGACACGGGGCCTGCCCGACATTCCCGGAACGATCATTCCGGCGGGTGAAACCGATATCCTTGCGTCCTTCACCTACCGGTTAGCTTTCGACAATGCAGGCCAACAATTTGGTCTTGCGGGGGCAATCACACTGCTGATCTTCCTCGTCGTCGCAGCGATTTCCTATGCCAATTTCGTCGCAATGCGCAAAGCAGCCGCGAAAAGAGCGGGCCGATGACATACACCAATCCCACCCCGCGAACCTGCGGGATGGCGGGTGGGGCGTCGTGCTTGCACGCGCGTCACACCGCCAAACCGGAGCCACAGCATGATCGTTGAACACCCCCGCCAGCGCCGCATCAAGAAAATCCTCGCGCATGGCTTCATGCTGTGTTTTCTGGCGCTGATCCTGTTCCCCTTCGTGATGGTCCTGTCGATTTCGTTCCGCGAAGGCAACTTCGCAGTAGGCTCCATCATTCCGCAAAACCCGACCCTCGAACACTGGGTGCTGGCCTTCGGGTTTGACTATACGCGCGCAGACGGCACAGTCGTTTCACCGCCTTACCCCGTCCTTTTATGGATGTGGAATTCGATCAAAATCGGCCTGATCGCGGGCTTCGGCGTTCTGATGATCGCCACGATCTCGGCCTATGCCTTCAGCCGCATCCGGATCAAAGGCAAGGCGGCCATGCTCGACGGGTTGTTCCTGATCCAGATGTTCCCGACGACGCTCGCGCTCGTCGCGATCTACGCAATCTTCGACGCACTAGGCGAGGTAAGCCCCCTGCTCGGCCTCAACAGCCATCTGTCATTGGTGTTGATCTACATGTCCGGCGTGACCCTGCATATCTGGACGATTAAAGGCTATTTCGACAGCATCGACACCGCCCTCGACAAAGCGGCAATGATCGACGGTGCCACCCCTTGGCAAACCTTCCGTTTCATCTTTTTGCCGCTTGCTGTGCCCATCATGTCCGTCGTCTTCGTCTTGGCCTTCATCGGCTTCATCAACGACTACCCCATCGCGTCTGTGCTAATCCGGTCAGAATCTCAGATGACCCTCGCCGTAGGCTCACGGCTTTACCTCAACGAATTCCAATACCTCTGGGGCGACTTCGCGGCTGCGGCAATTCTGTCAGGCCTGCCCATCACAGTAGTCTTCTTGATCGCGCAGAAATATCTCGTTTCAGGTCTCAGTGACGGCGCGGTCAAGGGCTGAAGCCGCCAACAACCGCACCCTGACAGGATGCCGCTGACGGTACATAAACCGCCCGTAGGCTGCATAAATGGGCGTCGTCCATCCGGCATCAATCTCTACACGGTCGGTCAGGACCGATCCCGTCGCCGTCTCTGTGACAGTCAACGTATGGTTCCACGACTTCACCGCACCGCCATATTCGTGGCTTTCAAAACGGTGCGCTTCGGGTTCAAAGACGACCAGTTCCATGTGGTAAGGCTGCGGCGGCAACTTCCCAAACAGGCGGAACGTCACATCGATCTTTTGGCCCTCAAACATAGGCTCCGTCGGTAGACCATCGAACGTCACAAGCCGCTTCGTCGCTTCAACAAATGCGTCAAAATCGGTCGCCACATCCCAAACAGCTTGCGGCGGGTGATCGTAATGGTGTGTCAGCGTGATAGTTTTGGGCATGGACGCCCTCCAACTTTACGGTGCCTTCGCGCTAAATGTGAATAGCTGCTGACCGTCCACCCGATACCCGTTGATCAACTGCGCCGCCTCTTCACCCGTCAACCAGTTCTCAAGTTCGGCGATGGCAGCCGCCGGAATATGATCAAATTTGCTGGGGCGGATCGGCAGGAAACTATATTGATTGAACAACGCCGGATCCCCTTCGAACAACAAAGCAAGATCGCCCTTGTTGCCAAATTTGATCCAACTGCCGCGATCCGACAATGTATAGGCATTCAGGCCGGATGCCGTATTCAGTGCCGCCCCCATGCCAGCGCCTACTTCCTGATACCAATCGCCAAAATCAGCCACGGACAACCCTGCCTCAGCCCATAACCCTTGTTCGGCCTTATGGGTCCCGCTGTCGTCCCCCCGACTGACAAACGGCGCTTGCGTCTGCACAATTGCGGCCAGCGCCGCCGTGGCGGTGGCCGCACCTGACACAACCGCAGGATCGGCGCTGGGGCCAATCACCACGAAATCATTATACATGATTTCCCGCCGATGCGTCGCATGTCCGTCGGCTACAAATGCTTCTTCAGCAGCCTTCGCATGCACCAAAACGGCGTCAACATCGCCCGCCTGCCCCAACCGCAAAGCCTGCCCCGTCCCTACAACCAAAAGCTGCACTTCAATATCAAGCGCCTCGTAAATGGCAGGCAGTAAAACGTCGGCCAGACCAGAGTTTTCAAACGACGTTGTCACAGCCAATTTCACGACTTCGGCCTGCGCCACAGGGGCCATCAATGCAATAAATGCAGCCGTTAAAGCTTTGCGGATCATGTCAGTAGTTCTCCGTTTAAGAATGCAGTTAATTCAGGTGTTTGCGGCGACGACATCATTGCATCACGTCCGCCCATTTCCACGACGCGCCCCCCGACCAGCAACATAACAACTGTCGCAAGCCGCCGGACTTGGCCCATGTCATGCGTGACCAAAAAGATCGTCGTGCCCGCATCATGGGTCGCCTGCAACAAACTCTCGATCTCGCGTGTCGCCGGACCGTCCAAGTTAGCGCAGGGTTCGTCCAAGAACAGAACATCCGGATCGCGGATCAACGCACGCCCCAACGCCAATTTCTGCCGCTCCCCACCAGACAATCGCGTCGCTTGCGTTTGCAAAGATGCAGTCAGGCCAATGCGGTCGGCCCATTCTGCAACCAATCGGTCACGCGCGGCCTGTTCAGTGCCAATAAGCCGCAACGGATAGGCAAGGTTTTCGGCCACACTGCGCCGCAACATGATCGGTTGTTGAAACACATAAGCTTGGCGCGCGCGCGCTGCGGCCTGTTCAATCGCCCAATCCGCCGATCCCGCACTGATCCGTTCGACCCCATGCATGATCCGCAGCAGCGTCGTCTTGCCAGCCCCATTCGGCCCGATAATAGCAGTGAAACCACCACGCGGCAGCGACAGATCAACCGGTCCCAACAAACGCTTGCCGCGCCGCCGGACCTCTGCACCCTGAAGGGTTAAAGGAAACATCTCGGCTACCATCGACGATCCCTTTCCGTGCCAGACAGCCAATGGATTGCGATATTTACGGCCAGTGCCAATCCGATCAGGACAAAGCCCAACCCAAGCGCTAAAGCAAAATCACCCTTCCCCGTCTCAAGCGCAATCGCCGTCGTCAAAACCCGCGTCGCGTGATCAATATTGCCACCGACAATCATGATCGCGCCCACTTCGCCAATCGCACGACCAAAACCAGCCAGCGCGGCGGTCAGCAAATTGCGACGACCGTCCCAAAGCAAAGTCCGAATCCGCTGC
The DNA here is from genome assembly GCF_055809435.1 of Yoonia sp. D2-7. Taxonomy (NCBI): domain Bacteria; kingdom Pseudomonadati; phylum Pseudomonadota; class Alphaproteobacteria; order Rhodobacterales; family Paracoccaceae; genus Yoonia; species Yoonia sp. D2-7. The sequence continues at coordinate 2,521,152 of NZ_CM147912.1, forward strand.
GCCTTTGTCGCGTTCATCGAAATCAGCAAATCATGATATTCCGCCCACAGATCGCGCATCGACTGATGGGTGATGGATGCAATCAAAGGGGTGATAATGATCACCTGCGCGATGATCATGGCGGACGGCGTGAACAGCAACCCAAACACACCAAACGGGCCGGATCGGGACAGCAAAATATAAACCACCAACCCCACAACAACGGGTGGCAATCCCATCAGCGCGTTGATCACCGAAATCAGCAAACGCCGATAGCGGAACCGCTGCACGGCCAGAAACGCACCAAAGGGCATCGCGATCAGACATGCAATTGCAGCGGCCGTCAGGCTCACACGCAGGGACAGAAAGCTGATTTCAAGCAGCTCCGCGTCCAACCCCACGATCAACCAGAACGCGGATGCGATGCCCGACCAAATATCAACCATTTGGTCGCTTCAGGTGATATTGTCGCATCCTACGCATCGCTTTTTGATTTCCCGCTCTTTCGGTCATCCAACTGTCTAACAGGCGCAGGCGCGTGCAAAAGCCAAGATGCGGCAAAAGAAGGCACATTTACGCTTAGGGGATCAAAATTTCGGACCTGTCGAACTGGGCAAAGTCGGTCGTGCCGTCGTCAAACACGATCTCGATATAGACACTTTCAACGGAATCGAGCGGCAATGTTGCGTATATTGGGAAATTGATCACATCGGTCAGGCCATTGGGTTGGGCGGTGTCATCATGGCACGGCTCCATCGCGACAACCGTGTCCGCAGGCGCGCCATTCACGCCATAACGGATATCCCATAGGCCACAGCGCCAGGCCAACAGATGCGAAAAGTAGAGCAAATCCTGCCCTTCGTATGCACGCACAGCGACCCAATTCGCTTTGGTCATGCCCAGAATGGGTTTAACCTCTACGGCCGTGGTGAATTGACCTGTCGGCACTTGTGGCTCGGGTTCGCGCAAGGCCGCTTCATCGCCCGACCCGTCCTCAACAACTGGCGGCAAAAGGCTGGTGGCCACGTCAGCTGGCGCATTGGGCTCAATCCCGATGGCAAGCCCGATCACATAAGGCAAAACAAGTCCAAACATCACACTACCTCATTCGTTCTTTACCGCCCAATCATCAGGCTGTCCCACATCTGCGTTCTAGGCTAAGAAGATCGAAAGACGCAGATGTGTAGGTTTATTATGGCGCAGTCACAGGCATCAGGCCAGCCATTCAATATCATGATCGTCGGGCAATCCGGGCGGCTAGAATATGAAGCGCTGTTATTTGTGGCCTCGCTGCGCGCGATGACGCCCGATTTCGCAGGTAAGATGATCGTCGTCGAGCCACAACCGGGCGACAAATGGGACCACGACCCACGGATCAGCGACGATGTACGTGCGCGTTTGATCGAACTGGGCGCAGAAGTCCGGCCGTTTGAAAGCCGCCATTTCGGGCAATCCTATCCCTACGGCAACAAAATCGAAGGCCTGCAAGCCATGCCTGCGGGCGAACCGTTTGTGTTCTTCGACACGGACACATTGGTCACAGGCGATCTGATGCAGATCCCGTTCGATTTTGATCGTCCCGCCGCGTCGATGAAACGCGAAGGCACATGGCCGCAAGAAGAGTTGTATTGGGACGGCTACACCGCGATCTGGAAATCGCTTTACGACAAATTCGGGCTCGATTTCGAAAGCAGCCTCGATCTGTCACAACCGGATGAATACTGGCAGCGGTACATGTATTTCAACGCGGGCTGGTTCTTCGGTGCGGATGCAAAGGCCTTCGGCGACAGGTTCCTCGAATATGCGCTTGCGGTGCGTGATGACGCGCCAAAACAGTTAGAAGTCCAGTCGCTGGACCCATGGCTCGACCAAGTCGTATTGCCCTTGGTGATCCATTCCTTTGGCGGCGGGCGACCGGGTCCTGAATTGAACGGCCTCGATGGCGATGCGACCTGCCACTACCGCCTGTTGCCGCTGTTCTATGCACGCGAAAGCGACCATGCGGTCGAAGTGATGGAAGCCGTTGCCGCCCCGAACAAGATCAAGAAGCTGCTCAAGCAATACGAGCCCTACAAGCGGATGGTCTTCCAAAAACGGGGCCACAAAGTACGGGCTATGTTTGACCGCAACAACCTGCCCCGCAAAGAACAGCAGATCCGCAACAAGATTAAGTCTGCAGGATTCTGGGTCCGATAGTTTGACCTTAAGGCGCGGCTGCGCCGCAATCTATATTTAGCTTTCAACGGACGCCGCGATGCGGTCCGCAGTCGTGTGTTGCGCGCGCTGCAATGCTGCATGGGGGCCAGCCCCCAAACCCCCGAGATATTTATGACCAAAAGAATTAAACCCGGATTATATTGACTCAATTAAATCCGGATAATAAAAGACATTTCAGGGAGACTTGAAATGACCACTTATACTGCATTCGACCATCATGCCGTTGTTGCCAACGGCGATATGGCTGCGATGATTGCCGCACAGCGCGAAGCCATGCCGCGCGGTGTAAACCTATTGATTTATGATGATTTGACTGGACAGGTGCGCGACGTTGATTTGCGCGACGCCCCGCCCCCATCACGTGGCCGTCCCAAGCTAGGCGTCAAGGCCCGCGAAATCACCCTTTTGCCACGCCATTGGGACTGGCTTGCCGGTCAAAAAGGCGGCGCATCTGCTGTCCTGCGCCGCTTGGTCGACGCCGAAGTACAACGATCCGCAGGCACCCGGTCCGATCACACACGGCAGACAACCACCTATGCGTTCATCTCATCAATCGGCGGCGATCTGCCGGACTTTGAAGAAGCGTCGCGGTGTTTGTTTGCCAATGACTGGATGGGGTTCGCCACGAAGATCGCTGCGTGGCCAAAAGACGTCCGCGACTACGCATTAATGCTCGCCCGCGAACAGACCTGACTTATCAGCAAAGCCTTTGATTTCAATCGGATTACCTGACGGATCCCGAAAGAACATCGTCCATTGTTCCCCCGGTTCACCCTTAAAACGGACCGAGGGGGCAATGATGAAATCGGTCTGCCGGTCTTCCAATCGTCCCGCCAACGTCGTCCATTCATCCAACGGCAAGACGATTCCGAAATGTGGCATCGGCACCAGATGATCGCCGACCTTACCCGTCGCAGCGTTGGCAAAGGGTTCGCCCAAATGCAGTGACAATTGGTGCCCGAAGAAATCGAAATCGACCCACGTGCCTGTTGACCGCCCTTCGACTGCCCCCAGTGCGCCAGAATAGAATTCTCAGGCCTCATCTAAATCCAGAACATGGAACGCCAAGTGAAATGGATGAGGCATAATTTGGTCCTTCTTTGCAGGGTGCCGTTGCGAAATCGTACATTTCACGATTAGGTGAACACAACATGATTTAGGGGAGAAAACCATGACCGACGGCCCAACATACGGCTTTGACACACTACAAATTCACGCAGGCGCACGCCCTGATCCGGCAACCGGTGCCCGCCAAGTGCCGATCTATCAAACAACCGCCTACGTGTTTCGCGATGCAGATCACGCAGCCGCATTGTTTAACCTGCAAGAAGTTGGCTACATCTATTCCCGCCTGACCAACCCGACTGTGGCCGCACTACAAGAACGTATCGCGACCCTAGAAGGCGGTGTTGGCGGCGTTTGCTGTTCATCCGGTCACGCGGCCCAGTTGATGGCGCTGTTCCCGATCATGGGGCCGGGGCTGAACATCGTCGCATCGTCCCGCCTATACGGTGGCACGATCACCCAGTTCAGCCAAACCATCAAGCGTTTCGGCTGGTCCGCGACATTCGTCGATATGGATGATCCAAAGGCAGTCGCTGCTGCCATTGACGACAACACGCGCGCGATCTTCTGCGAAGCAATTGCCAACCCCGGCGGTCACATCACTGACCTGCGTGCGATTGCGGACGTGGCCGACGATGCAGGCATTCCGCTGATTGTCGACAACACCACAGCGACACCATACCTGTGCCGCCCGATCGAACACGGTGCAACGCTGGTCGTGCATTCAACGACGAAGTACCTGACAGGGAACGGCACTGTGACTGGTGGTTGCGTTGTCGATTCTGGTAAATTCGACTGGGCTGCAAACGACAAATTCCCGTCGCTCAGCCAACCAGAGCCAGCTTACCACGGCTTGAAATTCTCGGAAACCTTCGGCCCGCTGGCGTTCACCTTCCATGGCATCGCCATTGGCCTGCGTGATCTCGGCATGACAATGAACCCGCAAGCCGCCCACTATACGCTGATGGGGATCGAAACGCTTTCCCTGCGGATGGAGCGTCACGTTGAAAACGCAATGAAGGTCGCGACGTGGCTCGAAAACGATCCGCGCGTGGACTACGTGACTTATGCGGGTCTGAAATCATCGCCATATCAGCATCTTGTCGAAAAGATCTGCCCACGCGGTGCCGGTGCATTGTTCACCGTTGCCGTCAAAGGCGGTTACGACGCCTGCATCAAGCTTGTCGATTCGCTCGAAATATTCAGCCACGTCGCCAACTTGGGCGATGCGCGGTCTTTGATTATCCACTCTGCGTCGACCACACACCGCCAGCTAACGGCTGAACAGCAAGAAGCAGCTGGTGCCGGTCCGGGTATCGTTCGTTTGTCTATAGGTATCGAAGACGCGAACGACATCATCGCCGATCTGGATCAGGCACTGGCCAAAGCCACCGCCTAACCCAATAGCCAGCCCCGCATCGTGCGGGGCTGGCTATTCGATGGCTGTCACGACCGTGATTTGGGCAGTGACATCCAACGTTCCTGCCGCGATCGGCACGCTCCGCGCTTCGGCCATTGCCATGACTTGGCCACGCTCAAATCCGCCACCGCCAGTCGCTTCAGAGATCGAAATGATCGCACTCGGCTTCACGTTCGCCGCGTCGGCATAAAGCGCCGTTTTGGAAATCGCATCGGCAACTGCAGCAATCCGCGCTTGTTCAAGCAACGGCGCTTTATCTTCAACATCGAACTGTAAGCCACTGATCTGATTGACACCTTCAGACACCAACCGATCCAGAATGCCCCCAGCTCGATCCAGGTCGCGCACGATGACCGTGACGTTGGATTGCGCGGTAAAACCGATCACTTTTGGCGGTTCGTCGTATTCGCGATTGTTGCTGTACCGCTCTGACAACCGCAGACTACTGGTCTGTATATCAGCGGGCGGCAGACCTTCGTCGGACATCACAGCCAGGACTTGGGACAAATCATCGCTCATTTCGCGAACCGCTTCACTGGCCTGATCCGCGTGCGCGACGACACCAATCATGATCCGCAAAATATCCGGTTTTGCAGTCACTGTTCCATGGCCCACCACCGTGATCTGGGGGCGTTCTTGGGCCGTCGCATGCCCCGAAAATCCAACAACCAGCAGCATCGCCGCCACAACATACATTAATCCACGCATGGAAAATCCTCTCCAAATTAGGGTTTCATTCACCCCTTGGACGTATTTGATACCGCATTCCTTGGCGCGGCTAGGCCCCGCACTTGGATTTGGCGGAATTTCGCGATAGATAGCGCGGGCGGGATAATTCCCCTTCTCGCGTATGTTGTGAACCTGTTAAGACTTTCATATGACGCCAAATTTCGCGCTTTCACTCTCCTTCGAAGGAATTCGCCTGCTGCACCGCGTAGCGGACGGCTGGGCACTGGCCGGAGAGGTGTCATTAGAAGCGCCTGATCTTGCAAGCGAAATGAAGGCCTTACGCGACACCGCTTTGAGTCTCGAACCGGACGGGTTACGCACAAAACTGCTGCTGCCGAACGACCAGATCAAATACATCGAAATCGATACGACCCGTACGTCGCTCGAGGATATTCACGGCGCAATTGATCAGGAAACACCGATCCCGCTGAATGAACTCGTGATCGATTTTGAACGGACCGGTGGCCGCACCCAGATTGCTGCGGTCGCACGTCAAACCCTTGAAGAAGCAGAATCTTTCGCAAAGGAACACGGTTTCGAACCGATGACGTTTGTCGCTGTGGCGGAGCCGCTGACATTCAGCACCGAAGTCTTCTTTGGACCGACGAAGCATTGCGTCAGCGTGGTCGGGCCCGACGTGGAAATTACCCGCGACGATAGTCCCGCTGTTTTGACAAACGTCGGCACGCTGCCCGGTTTCATGAAAACGCCAAGCCCGGCAATTCCTGATCCCACACCATCCGAAGAACCCGAACCTGCGCAAGCAGAACTGCCAATCGACGAGCCGGACTCACCGGATGCGAACGAAGACGACGTGGCAGCCCCCACGACAGACGAACTGTCCGATCAAACGGATCTGAACCCCGAAACTACCGAATCTGACGGTGTTGAACCCGAAGCAGAACCCGTGTTCAGCCGTGACAAGAAAGCCCCGCCAAAGGCAGATACCCCCACGCCCGAAGACGACGGTCCGTCTCCAGAGACAACAGACGACAAACCGGAAACGACGCCCGACGCAGAAACCGCGGACACCGAAACCGAAGAACCGGTTTTCGCCAGCCGCAGCCGGGCCGTCGAAATAACCGGAGCGCGTCGCGTACCGGACCCGACGCCTGAACCGCCAGCCTTGGCCGCACCGGACGCTAAAACGGGCGAGCAATCGCGCCCAGCGACGTCACCCAATCCTGATAAAAGCCCCATCGCGTTCTTTGCCCGCAGCGGGACTAAGAATAAAACCGATGACGTTTCAACCTCGGAACCAGATGCGCCAGCGATACCCAAACCGCTGAAGGCCGCGGATGAAACAGCCGCAACACCCGTTCCAGTAGTGGCACCCATCGCGGCTCGCCCTGCGGGCAATGCGGTTGTGACCGAACCGAAAGAACCGCGTTCAAACCCAATTGCTCCGCTTCTCGCGATGATTAAACGTCCGCAAGCCGCGCCTCCTAGCAAGGCCGACTTGGCATTGGGCGGGGCCAAAGGCAAAAAGGGTGGTGCTGCCGCGGTTGGCGGCAAGCCCAAGCATCTCGGCCTGATCATGACAGCCGCCCTTCTGGCATTCATGTTGATTGCGGCCGTGTGGGCCAGCAGCCGAATGGAAAACGGGATCGCGGGCCTCTTCAGGACGCCAACGGTTGCGGACGTGGACGAAACACCGCCTGTCGTCGTTGCGGCCCCCGCGATTGTTGATGTCGCCGCCGTTACACCGACGGAAGACGTGCCCGCAACGCCAGAACCAGCTGCTCAGCCTGTTTTCACGACGCCACCGGGAACTGTGCTAAGCCCATCAGAGGCCGCGCGCATCTACGCCGCGACAGGCGTTTGGCAACGCGCCCCACGGCTCCCCGATGAAGCACAGGCAGGCACCCTAGACGGTCTCGTTAACATTGCGACACTGCCTGCCATCACGCCAAATACGCAGCCTGCAGGCCCCGACCGCGCGGTCGCGGCACCAGACCGCACAATTCTAGCGCCAATCAACCCAACCGCACCGGACCGCAATGTCCAACGCGACGAAAACGGATTTATCCTTGCAGCTGCGAACGGCACCATCCTTCCAACAGGCGTCTGGATTTACGGTCGCAAGCCCGCGATTACGCCGCCGCTTCGGCCCACGCCAGAAGTCACGCCAGCCGCCGCCGTTGTACCTGCTGACGATGGTGCGACTGAAACAGATGTTGCAGATGCGGACACATCGGATGCTGAAACCGCAGAGCCTGTTCCGGAAACAGACGAGGCTGCCCAGCCTGAAGCCGATACTGGCGTCGCAGAGCTAGCGGATGATCAGACAACGACCTCAGAGATTGAAACGGCCAGCGTTGATCCCGAAATTTCTGCGCCCGAAGCCGACGAAACCGAAAATACCACATCCCCCGAAATTGACGAAGCCGCTGACGGCACGGTCGTTATCGCAGGTCGCCCTGCCCTGACACCGCCGCTGCGTCCGGGATCAGCGCCACCAGACGCCACCCGCGAAGACGGCGATTTGCTCGGCAACGATCCTGCACTCGCATCGTTCCGCCCGTCATTGCGTCCTGATGGCTTGGTCCCGCCACCACCACCTGAACCGTTTGCTGATCCCGCTCTTGCTGGTCTGCGCCCATCCGTGCGCCCTGCCGATCTCGCGCCCCCCGTTGTCGAAGAAGATCCTGTCGTCGCCGAAGAAACGGCGCCAGAAGTCGTACCAGAAAACCCCGATATCAGTTCAATCGTTGCGTCCATCGCCGCGGCCGCCCCGCCAAGCCAAATCGTCAACCCGACCCGCAACGCCATCGTCGCATCACCGCGTCCGGATTCGCGGCCGCGCAACTTCAGCAGCGTCGTCGCATCCGCCCAAACGCTGGCAGCACGTCAGCAACAACGCAACGCCGCAGCAGCAACTGCAGCAGCGGCCGTCCCCGCAGCACCCGTCGCCACCGCACCTGCCCGCGCGTCTGGACCAACGACTGCCACAGTTGCGCAAGCCGCGACCGTGTCGAACGCGATCCGGTTGCGCGATATGAACCTGATCGGCGTCTACGGGCGTCCGGGCAATCGGCGGGCTTTGATCCGTCTGGGTAGCGGGCGCTACGTCAAAGTCGAAGTCGGCAGCAACCTTGACGGTGGCCGCGTGACAGCGATCGGCGATAGCGCGCTGAACTTCGTTAAACGCGGGCAAACCTACGCGTTGCAGATGCCTTCGGGCTAAACCTGCAACCGCGCTGCGTCCAATCGGGCAAACCATAGAAAATCCCAGCAATCATCAACCCCATGTTCATTGGGGACTGGCATAAACGGACCGATCCCGTTAGCTCTCGAAATACATCTGATCATCTGTCCAAACGCCCGCTTGGCCCTTCACCCGCCAATCGTCCGGCCAAAATCCGTAAAGCAAAACTATGGAAAGTTTCCTGTTTCAAGCCACAATTTACCTCGGCGCAGCCGTGATTGCGGTGCCCTTTGCGGCACGCATGGGGCTTGGGTCGGTGTTGGGATATCTGGCAGCGGGCATCTTTATCGGCCCAATCACCGGTCTTGTCGGCACAGAAACCCAAGACCTTCAGCACTTTGCCGAATTCGGCGTGGTCATGATGCTGTTCCTGATCGGCCTCGAACTGGAACCGCGGGTCCTGTGGAACATGCGTGACAGGCTTATCGGCCTTGGTGGATTGCAGATCACTGTGACTACAACGCTCATCATGGGCGGCGCGATGGCGATGGGTTATGCGTGGAACGTCGCATTCGCAATCGGGATGATATTTGCTTTAAGTTCGACAGCTATCGTTTTGCAAACATTGTCTGAAAAAGGATTGATGCAAACCAACGGCGGACGCTCGACATTCTCGGTGTTGCTGACCCAAGATATCGCCGTCATCCCGATGCTCGCCATCTTGCCGCTTTTGGCGATCACGGCGACGGCAACAATTGCGCCAGACGGATCGCTGGTCCGCACCGCCGATCACGAAGACGCGCACCACGCGATGAGCCTTGTAGACGGCCTACCCGGTTGGGGCGTCACGCTTGTCACTCTCGGCGCCGTCGCGGCTGTCATCCTGACGGGAATCTTCCTAACGCGCCCTGTGTTCCGGTACATTCACCATGCGCGTCTACGCGAAATGTACACCGCTCTTGCGCTGCTCATGGTCGTATCAATCGCTGTGCTGATGTCCCTTGTCGGCCTCTCCCCTGCGCTTGGTACATTTCTGGCGGGCGTCGTGTTGGCAAACTCCGAATTCCGCCATGAACTGGAAAGCGATCTTGAACCGTTCAAAGGCCTGTTGCTCGGCCTGTTCTTTATCACCGTCGGTGCCGGCATCGACTTTGGTCTGTTTTTCCGCGAACCGGTCTTCATTCTGTCCCTCACCGTCGGGGTCATGCTGATCAAAGGCATCGTGCTTTACGGCCTTTCCGTCCTGTTCAAAATCAAAGGCAAAGACCGCTGGTTGTTCGCACTGGGCCTCGCGCAAGCAGGCGAATTTGGCTTCATCCTGATCTCGTTCTCGGGCCAACAAGGCGTGCTTAGCCCCGGTTTATCCAGCCAACTTTTACTCATCGTCGCCCTGTCGATGCTGATCACGCCGCTACTGTTTATCATCTACGAAATCGCCAGCCGACGGATCACAGACGGGCATGACATGGCCGATGATGACGTCGACGAACAAGGCACCGTAATCATCGCGGGCATCGGTCGTTTTGGACAGATCGTGAACCGACTGGTGCAATCCGCAGGCTTTTCGACGGTCGTCATCGACAACGACCTGAGTACCGTCCAGATGATGCGTACCTTCGGGTTCAAAGGATATTTTGGCGATCCAACGCGCCCCGACCTCTTGAAAGCCGCCGGTTTGGACGACGCGCGCGTTCTTGTCGTAGCCATCGATGACAAAAAAATGGCCAACACGCTGGTGACATACGCCCGTAAAACGCGGCCCGACCTGCATATCATCGCCCGCGCACGGGACCGCGTGCATGCCTATGAACTGAATGCGGCAGGTGCCAACGACATCGTGCGCGAACTCTTCGATTCGTCGCTGCGTGCGGGGCGCTATGCGCTTGAAAATCTGGGGCTGTCGGAATTCGAAGCCAACGAGGCAGAGACGTTCTTCTACGAACATGACCGCGCTGCAATTCGCGAACTGTCTGAATTCTGGAAACCGGGTGTGGCGCTGCGCGACAACGCTGAATACGTGGCGCGCGCGAAAGAACTGAACAACGATCTGGAAACCGCGCTCGCTGAAAAACAACAATCCGGCGAAGAAACCCGCGACGCCAAAAAGCGCCGCGGTGGTCGTTAGGTCTTAGGCCTCGCCTGCCGCAACGCCCGCTTCCGCGAATGTCGCCATGCCCGAATGACAGGCAATCGCACCTTTCAGAACACCAATGGCAAGGGCCGCGCCCGATGCTTCGCCTAACCGCAAACCAAGCTGCAGCAGCGGCTGTTTTCCGATACCGTCCAGCATCTTACGGTGCGCATCTTCCGCACTCAGGTGACCCGCAACCGCATGGTCCAGCGCCCCCGGCACCGACTTTTCCAACGTCGCAGCCGCCGCCGTACAAATGAAACCATCCAAGATCACGGGAATACGGTGCGCACGCGCCGCCGCAATCGCACCCGCCATCGCAGCCAATTCGCGACCGCCCAAACAGCGCAACGCCTCAAGTGGATCAGACACATCATGCAACGCCAAGCCGCGTGCAACGACATCGGTCTTACGCACAAGACCTGCATCATCAACACCCGTCCCGCGCCCCGTCCATTCAGCCGCATCGCCGCCCATGATCACCGCACCAATGGCCGCGGCTGATGTCGTGTTACCAATGCCCATCTCGCCCGTGACAAGCAAATCAGCATCCGGATCAACCGCATCCCACCCTGTGCGCAACGCCGCGATGACTTCGTCTTCGGTCATTGCAGGTGCCACCGTAAAGTCAGCCGTCGGATTATCCAGATCGAGCGCATGCACGTCCATCTTCGCCCCAAACGCTTGAGACAACTGGTTGATCGCAGCACCGCCATGTTCAAAATTTGCAACCATCTGCACGGTCACTTCCGGCGGGAACGCCGACACGCCCTGCGCACAAACGCCGTGGTTGCCAGCAAAGACGATGACTTGCGGCTTTTCAAGCGACGGCTTGTCTGTGCCGCGCCATCCCGCATACCAAATCGCAAGATCTTCAAGCCGCCCCAATGCACCTGGCGGCTTGGTCAACTGACCATTGCGGTCCTGTGCCGCCGCCGTTGCAGCGGGGTCCGCATCAGGTGCTGCCGCCAAAACAGCGCGAAATTCAGCAAGGGTAGAAAAAGAAGCGGACATGAGGACCTCGTTGCAACATCGTTTGCATCTGTCTAACGATCACGGGGCAGATGGAAAGATCGTAAAAGGAACATACCGTGGCAAATCGCGACATGAGCCTCATTCACTGGCATGACGTTCCGGCAGCTGCGGGGCTTTTGACACGGGTACCTGTGCAGGTGAACACCGATCTGGCGATACAGCGCGGGCCATTGGCGGCATGGGCTTATCCCATCGTCGGATTGAAGATCGCGGTTGCCATGGTGGTCTTGGGCCTATGCGCTGGTTGGGTCGGCATCGCGCCACCCATCGCGGCGGGCCTTATGCTCGCGCTCAGCGTCATTCTGACAGGTGCGATGCACGAAGACGGTCTTGCCGACAGCGCCGACGGCCTGTGGGGCGGTTGGGACAAAGCCAAGCGGCTCGAAATCATGAAGGACAGCCGCAATGGGGCCTACGGTGTTCTGGCACTGGTGTTGTCGATGATCATTCGCTGGGCCGCACTTACAGCAATCGTGCAAACCGACCACTGGATTGCGGCATTGATCGCTGTGGCCATGCTCAGTCGTGCGGCGATGGTCGCGTTGATGACCGGCCTGCCCAACGCGCGCGACACCGGCCTAAGCCAATCCGTCGGACGCCCTAAACCTGTCACGGCGTGGCTGGCCATCGGCGTCGCGACACTGGGCGCGTTCTTCGCCTTGGGTCTAACGGCGGGCACGTTACTGATCGTCGCGGGTATCACCGCCAGCCTATGGGCCGGTATCGCGCACCGCAAAATCGGCGGGCAAACCGGTGATATCTTAGGGGCAACTCAGCAACTGACCGAAATCGCTTTGCTGATCACATTGTCCGCTATCCTTTAGCAGCCCATCGCAGCGGCAAAACTGTCGCGACCGGCATGCGGCCCGATATCCGTTGCCGTCAATTCACCGTCAAAACGCACCGCCAAAAGCCGCGACCAATTGCCCGTCGCCACGATCATTTCGGGGCCATCACCACAGTCACGGATACCGCCCGCGATATCAGCTTCACCGATCCGGTGGTTGGTCATGTCAGCGGCTGCGGCCACTTCGGTGAAATCACCATTATCATACCGCCAAACACGTAACGTCTTGGCCAGATGGGGACGGTCGATAAAGGCAACTTCGACCAATCCGTCGCCGTCTATATCAGCAGCCCCGACAGGGGAATACCAACGGTTCGACCGACCAATATGCGGGGTCGCAGCAACCAATTCACCCGCACCGTCGTAAATCGAAATCCGGGCGCCTTCGGTCATCTTCGTCTCGACGACCATCACTTCATGCGTGCCGTCCATATCAATATCAATAAGGCGTGGAGCGACGTCTTCAAAAACATGCGTTTCCGGCAACCGCAGCGTCACCTCCGCCCCGTCAACAGTCATGACCAATGCGCCGAATTCAATCGCATCGCCCAGAATGCCGTGGGCATAGCGGGTGGTCGGTTCTGTGTAGCGGGCGGCAGTCACGTCGGCGTTTGCGGCCCCTGAAAGGGCCGCAAGACATGCTGCAATGGTCAGACGACCCAGCATTTAGATCTGCTTTTCTGGCATCTGCACACGCAGACCGTCCAAAGCATCCGTCACCTTGATTTGGCAAGTCAGACGCGATGTTTCTGCGTTCGGTTCATACGCGAAATCAAGCATGTCTTCTTCCATCGCGTCCTTTGCAGGCACCTTTTCGACCCAAGCAGGGTCAACATAAACGTGGCAAGTTGAACAGGCACATGCACCGCCGCAATCGGCCTCAATCCCTGGAATGCCGTTATCACGGGCACCTTCCATCACGGTCAGACCGTTTGCCACGTCAACGACATGCTCTTTGCCGCCGTGCTCAACATAAGTAATTTTCGCCATTCGTTCCTCAACAAGTCTAGTGCGTTGCGTTATATCTAGGTCAGCTTGCCCCATAGGACCAGTCACAAAAAACCCAACACATGTGGAGGTGACGCGACACACCTAGCCAAGTTTTGCGCGGTCCGCAGATTGTCCATTTTGGATTGGGACAACTCCGGCTACTATCCCCCAAACAACGCGCAGAGCAGCCGATGAAACTACGACCTATTCTGACCGCGCCACTTTTGTGCGCTGCATTGGCATGCACACCTGTGCCGCCACCATCGGAACCAGTGCCAGCGCTGCCACCCGTGCAGAACCTGATCACGGACGGTGAAATCGAAACGACCGTGTCAGGGCAGTGCTTTGCCCGCACAGCGCCGCCCACGCGCACGCGCATTATCGAAGAACAGGTGCTCGTAACACCAGGCGTCAGGGGCGAAGACGGGACGTTCACATCGCCACCAATCTTCCGCAACCAAACGCGTCCTGTCACCGAACCCATTGGCGAAGGCACGCGGTTCGAAACATTATGCCCGCCGGAATACACGCCCGAACGGGTCGCCACGTTGCAACGCGCGCTCAAAGCACGGCTCGCCTACAACGGCCCGATCACCAGTGTGCTGGATGCGGGGACGCGGGCGGCAATACAGGCGTTTCAGGCCCCCCAAGGTTTCGACAGCCCCCTGATCCAACGTGGCATTGCAGAAACGATGGGCATTGTTTCGCTGGACCGCGCATCCCTGTAACGCAAAAAGGCGACCCATTTCTGGGCCGCCCTCTTAATTCGTTTGTTGTCTGCTTACTCTGCCAGCGACAATGCGACGAACCGTGGATCACCACCGCGACGCACGAGCAGCAGCAGGGACTTGCGACCCGCCTCACGTGCTTCGCTAATACGGTCTTCGAAATCGCCTACGCTTGTGACCTTCTGCTGGCCAGCTTCGGTGATCAGATCACCTTCAACCAGACCTTTGGATGCTGCTTCGCTATCCGCATCGATGCCAGTAATCACAAGACCTGTGTCAGCTGTAATTGAATACTGCTCTGTCAAGTCCGGCGTGATCTCTGACAATGTCAGGCCAAGCAGGCTCTTCTCTTCAGGTGCTTCCGGTTCTTGGACGTCTTCGTCTTCAGGGAAAGCAACCGCTTCGGATGTCTCGCGACGGCCCAGAACAACAGTCAAGTCTTCGGTACCACCGTTACGCAATACGGTGACTGGCACCTCTTTACCAACAGGCGAATTACCAACGATGCGGACCAGTTCACGTGTGTTTTCGATCTCGATCGTATCAAACACAGTGATCACATCACCCGCCAGCATACCCGCATCTTCCGCAGGACCAGCAGGCACATCGGTGACCAACGCGCCACGTGCATCTGTCAAACCTTCGATGGCATCAACCATGTCCGGTGTGACGTCTTGGATGCGAACACCCAACCAACCACGACGGGTTTCGCCGAATTCCTTCAGCTGATCCACAACATTGGTCACAACGTCAGACGACATCGCAAAACCAATCCCGATAGACCCACCGTTTGGTGACAGGATCGCAGTGTTCACACCAATCACGTCGCCGTCCATGTTAAACAACGGCCCACCAGAGTTCCCGCGGTTAATCGCAGCATCCGTCTGAATGTAGTCATCATAGGTCCCCTGCAGCGCTCGGTTACGGGCGGACACAATCCCTGCGGAGACCGAGAACCCCTGCCCCAGCGGGTTACCCATCGCCATGACCCAATCGCCAACGCGTGAACCCACGGCGTTGCTGTCGCCAAACTCGACGAACTGCAGATCAGTCTCGTATTCGACCTTGAGAACCGCAATATCTGTGTTCGGATCAGTCCCGACCAATTCAGCCTTCAACAGTTCAGTTGGCTGACCTTCGCCCGGGAAGAATTCGATTTCGATCTCGTCGGCACCTTCGATCACGTGGTTGTTCGTGACGATATAGCCGTCAGCAGAAATCACGAAACCGGACCCAAGCGCGGATGACCGGCGGGCCTGATCACGTTCGTTGTCGTTTTCCAGATCGTTGAAGAAATCCTCGAACGGGGAACCTTCAGGCACGATCCCTTGTGGACCAGTGCGGCCTGCAACAACGGTGGACGTGGTGATGTTCACCACGGATGGGCTGACCTGTTCGGCCAAATCGGCAAAGGTTGCGGGGCGTTCTTGGGCAAACGCGGGGCTGGCCTGTGCAAGGGCAACGGCCCCAGCAAGGGCCAGCGCTGTCATTAGACCTTTCACCATATTGCGGGCCGCAGAATATTCCTGCGAAAGTGCAATTGCTTTTGATGTCACGAGTCTCTCCCTCTCAAGCATGACGTCAGAAATGACCTACACCGAATGCAGGTTATTCCTTTTCACTAACACTCTATGTAGGGCGGCAAATACACAACACAATTTATCCTCCTTTATCATCACGCGGCTGTGATTTGCGGCCCGCTTTTCGTGAACTGGAAACGATCCCGCCACGCGCCTTTGATTTTCCACGATTTTGAAGAATCGATCTGCGTGAACATCAAAAAAAGCGTCGCAACGGCGGCGGTTTTTCGCTAAAACATGCGCAGCAGATCGCCGGGTCCACGGCGCTGTTCATCTGAAAGTTTCTCTATGACACTGATGTCGTTTGCTGCCTACGAGCAGCCGATGAAATGGGTGGCGTTTGTCCTTGGATTTTGCAGCACAATCTGCGTCGTCCAAGGCTGGCACCTAGGGGCCATGTTATTTAGCCTGCCCTTCTGTCTAATCTGGATTTATTGCGGCTGGTTGCGCACCGAACCGCAGCTCAAATGGATCAACGTGATGTTTGCTGTGCTCTATATCTTCGGAATCGGACGGTATGTGCTGCTGGCCTAATCCTTACGCCAGACAGACACATGACTGGGGCTTGTGGCCGTAAACGGTGATTTGTCCCAGTCGGCCCAACGGTCCACCAATCGCATCCCCGCCATTCGCGCCATCAGATCAAGCTCTGCGGGCCACGCGTAGCGAAATGGCACCGTGTTTTTGACGCAAACCTCCCCTTCTAGCCGCACATGGTGGGAGGCATAGTTTTGCGTGACCACATCAAATTCGTCGATCCCCCAATGGGTATCCGACCGATTAAACGCGCGCATTGTTTCACCAAACGGGATTTTCTGGATCGGGGGCACAAGTGTTTCGATCACGAAATGACCGCCCGTTGTCAAATGGGCCGCAGCATTCGCAAAACATGCGACCTGCGCGTCCTGCATCGTCAGGTTGTCGATGGTATTATACACAAAGAAAACAAGGGAAAACGCGCCGTCCACTCGTGTCGTCGTCATGTCCCCGACGACCGCCGAAATGTCCGCGCCTTCCGGCTTTTGCCGCAGTTGATCTACCATGGCGGCCGACAGTTCAATCCCCTGCACGCGCACACCCGCATGATGCAACGGGACCGCGATCCGGCCCGTGCCAATCGCAAATTCAAGAGCCGTGCCATCAAACGCCAGTTCACGCAAAACCGACGCGACACGCCTTTCAGCGGCAGAACGACCATCCCCGTGAATACGGTCATAGCTTTCCGCAATGGCTTGATCAAAAACGCCGTCGTCGTGCATTAATCTCGTCCTTCTTCAGCGCAGGATTTTGCCCATTGCGCGTCCTTTGGCCAATTCATCCACCAATTTGTCCAGATAACGGACCTGCTGGATCAGCGGATCGTCAATATCCTCAACACGGTCGCCACAGATAACGCCTGTAATCAGGCCGGCGTTCGGGTTCAAATCGGCATGGTCAAACACGGTCTCAAACGTCGCACCTTCATTGATCAGGCCTTGGATCTGATCGTCATCATACCCCGTCAGCCACGTAACAACGGCATGTAATTCATCCAGTGTCCGACCTTTCTTTTCAACCTTTTGCAGGTACATCGGATAGACTTTCGCAAACGACATCTTCGCAAACGTCTCGCGCGTCGATTTCGTGCCGGCCATTGTCATCCCCTTCGTTTTCAATGGATCATATGCCATCCGGGCAAAGCCACAAACGAAAAATGGCCAGCGTCTCCGCCAGCCATTCATCAATCTCAATTCCGCAAAACTTAGTTTGCAGCAGCGCCCTGATCGGACTTCAGGTAGTTGAAGAATTCGTTGTCAGGCGACAAAACCATGGACGAATTGCCAGACTGCAAGGCCCGTGTGTAGGCTGTCATAGACCGGTAGAATTCAAAGAATTCTGGGTCAGAACCGAATGCTTCGGCGAAAATCGCGTTGCGTTCTGCGTCTGCTTCACCGCGTGTGATCTCGGACTGACGCGTCGCATCAGATACAAGTTCCACAACAGTACGATCCGCACCCGCACGAACCCGCTGCGCGGCCTCGTTACCACGGGCGATTTCGTCCGCCGCTTCGCGTTCACGTTCGGCTTTCATCCGCTCGTAAGTCGCGTTGAGGTTTTCAGACGGCAAATCAGTCCGCTTCAAACGTACGTCAACCACCTGCAAGCCCAGCGCATTCGCTTCGGCAATCGCAGAATTCCGGATACGCAGCATCAATGCCGCACGATCAACAGACAAAATGTCGTTGGATGAAACGGAACCCAGAACCTCACGTGTTTCGGCACGCAGAATGGAATCAAGACGACGCGCAGCGGCTTCTTCACCACCACCACCAACAGCCTGACGGAAGCGTTCTACGTCAGCGATACGGTAACGCGCGAAGGCGTCAACGATCAAACGACGATCATCAGACGGCGTAACCTCAAGCGGATCAAGATCACGGCTAAGGATACGGTCATCGTAACGCACGACTTCTTGGATCAATGGCAATTTGAAGCTGAGACCAGGCTCTTCTTCAACACGCACGATCTGACCAAATTGCAGGACAAGCGCCTTCTGGCGTTCATCAACGATGAACACAGACGACAAAAGACCAACGACAACAACCGCAACGGCTGGCAAAAGAAATGCTGACTTATTCATCAGTTGGACCCTCCATCAGTGGTTCGGCGCAATTCGTTCAACGGCAGATATGGGACAACACCGCTGCTGCCGCCTGCCCCATCGTCGAGCAGGATAATATCCACGCCACCAAGAACTTCTTCCATGGTTTCCAGATACAGACGTTTGCGTGTCACCTCTGGTGCCTTTTCATATTCAGCCAAAACCGCAGTAAAGCGTGACGCCTCACCCTGCGCTTCGTTCACAACCTGTGACCGGTACGCTTCGGATTGTTCGATCAACTGGGCCGCTTCACCACGGGCACCCGCAACCACTTGGTTCGCATAGGCATCCGCGACGTTCTGCAAACGGTCACGTTCTTGTTCGGCATCCTGAACAGCGCGGAAGGCCGCGATAACAGGTTCAGGCGGATCGGCCTTGTCAAAGTTGACACGGACGATGTTCACACCGGATTCGTAGCTGTCCAATGTCGACTGGATCAGATCCCGCAAACGATCTGCAATTGCACCACGGTCGCGGTTCAAAATCGGAGCCAGTTCAGACTGCGAAATAATCTCGCGCATCGCGGATTCAGCAACAGCGGCAATCGTCTGTGGTGGATCAGCAAGGTTGAACAAATACTGTTGCGGATCGGTAATGTTCCAAACAACTTGGAAATCGATGTCCACGATGTTTTCATCACCAGTCAGCATTAGACCCGCGTCCATACCGGACCGGCTTGTGCCGATATCAATGTTCCGCTCGGTCGTCACGGCAAGGATTTCTTTCGTCACAAGCGGCCATGGGGCAAAATTCAGACCCGGACCACCGGTCGATGAATAGCGGCCCAACATCAGCTCAACCGACTGTTCCTCGGGCTTCACTGTGTAAAACGATGACGCCAGCCAAAGACCAACAGCTGCCAAAGCGCCAAGACCAATCATCCCGCGTGAAATCTGCGGGCCACCGGCACCGCCGCCACCTGAGCCGTTCGGACGCCCGCCATTGCCGCCGCCCATAAGAACGCGCAATTGTTCGCGGCCTTTGTTCATCAGCTCATCAATTTCCGGGATTTGCGGCCCGTCGTTGTTGCCGGGACGCCGCCCGCCATTGTTGCTGCCGCGATTATCGCCACCATTGTTGGAACCGTTATTTCCACCGCCGCCCCAAGGGCCACCGTTATTCCCTGCCATCGTGCTTCCTATGCTGCTGCCCGCATCTTCCGGGCTGTCATATCATATGTGTAGGCAAAACCCGCAAAATCAAGTCGATCTGACGGGTTCCTTCATTGTCACAAGTTCTTCGGCCATTGTGGGGTGAACTGCAACCGTCGCGTCGAAATCTTCTTTAGTTGCACCCATTTTCACGGCGATTCCGGCCATTTGGATCATTTCACCTGCGCCATCTGCGACAATATGCACACCCAGCACCTTACGGTTGGCTTTTGACACAACCAACTTCATCAACACGCGATCGGGACGACCAGCGAAGGAATGGTTCATCGGTTTGAACGTTGTAGCGTAAACTTCGATCGGTTCTTGGGCTGCGGCTTCTTCTTCGGTCAGACCAACTGTGCCGAACTCCGGCTGGGTAAAGACCGCAGACGGCACCAGATCGTGGTCCACCTTCGTCGGGTTGCCTTTGAACACGGTCTCGACAAACGCCATGCCTTCGCGGATCGCAACAGGGGTCAGCTGGATACGGTTCGTCACATCACCAATCGCGTAGATCGAAGGCACACCAGTGGCGCTGTAGTCATCGACAACGACTTCGCCGCTTTTGCCCAGCGCAACACCCGCATCCTCAAGACCAAGCCCGTCGGTATTCGGGCGACGGCCTGTTGCATACATCACCTTCTCGAACGTTTCTTCCGATCCGTCCTTGAACGTCACACAGAACGTGTCAGCAACTTTTTCGATCTTCGCAACGTCGGTGTTCAGACGCAGATCGACACCCTTCTCGACCATGCCTTCGGCAATCACCTTGCGGGCTTCGTCGTCAAAACCGCGCAAAATCTGATCGCCGCGATAGGCCTGTGTCACCTCAACACCCAACCCGTTCAGGATACCTGCAAATTCCGACGCGATGTAGCCACCACCGACAATCAGAATCTTGTTCGGCAGTTCTTCCAACAAGAAAATATCATTCGACGTGATCGCATATTGTGACCCTTCAAAATCAGGGACGACAGGGTGACCACCGGTGGCCACCAGAATTGTCTTCGCAGTCACTTCATGACCGTCACGCAGAACAACCGTATGCGCATCTTTCACAACAGCGCGGCTGTCATAGACGGTCACGTCGTTATTCTTCAGCAGATTGCGGTAGATGCCTTCGAGCCGATCAAGTTCGCCGTGCATTTTCGCGCGAAAATTCTTCCATTCAAAGGTCGGATGGGTCGGGACATCCCAACCGTATGATTTCGCGTCAATAAAGCTTTCGGAAAACTGCGACCCGAACACCATCAGCTTCTTCGGAACACAGCCGCGAATAACGCATGTGCCCCCCATCCGGAATTCTTCGGCCAACGCGACCTTAAACCCGTTCTGCGATGCAACGCGACCAGCACGCACGCCGCCCGATCCACCACCGATGACAAACAAGTCAAAATCAAAAGCCATCATGTATTCCTTCGCCGCATTTCTATTTCAGCGTCAAACTATGTCCGCATGGGCCAGACTACAACGGTGCGCGACTGTAACCTTTGTCACGAAGACGTACGTGGTTGCTTGACTCTCAAATTGAACAATCGTTCAATTACGAAATCGGGGGGAGGACAGCATGTTACAAAAAGCGGACAGCATTGCAGCACTGCGCGACAATTTCGCGTGGGACATTCCCGACCGCTATAACATCGGCGTTGATGTCTGTGACCGGATCGCGGACCAGACACCCGACGCCCCCGCCATCATCGACGTTGCTACCGACATGTCGCACATCACCTACAGCTTCAGCGATCTGCGTGCGATGTCGAACCGCTTTGCCAATGTCCTGTCAAGCATGGTCGATATTGGTGACCGCGTCGCGGTGCTTTTACCTCAATCAATCGAAACGGCCGTCGCACACATCGGTGCGCTAAAGGCAGGCTGCATTTCGATCCCGCTCTTCACGCTTTTTGGTCCCGATGCGCTGCTCCACCGCCTGCGGGATTCCGGAACAAAGGTTGTCGTGACCAATTCCGAAGGTGCCGCCAAGCTCGAATCCATCCGGTCAGAGCTTCCCGCGCTGGTGCACGTGTTGTGCACGGGTTGTGCACGTGAATCACACCTCGATTTTCACGCGCTCTGCGCCGATCAACCCGACACATTTACGCCCGTTGATACCGCAGCCGACGACCCCGCATTTATCATCTACACCTCCGGTACGACGGGCAATCCAAAAGGCGCGTTACACGCGCACCGCGTGCTACTCGGCCATCTGCCCGGCGTCGAAATGAGCCATGATTTCTTTCCCCAAGAAGGCGACAAAATCTGGACGCCTGCCGATTGGGCTTGGATCGGCGGGCTGCTTGATGTGCTTATGCCTGCGCTCCATCACGGGGTGCCTGTCGTGGCGCATCGCTTTGCAAAATTCGATGCAGAACAAGCAGTTAAGCTGATGAAAACCCACAATGTCCGCAACACGTTCCTGCCGCCAACGGCGCTCAAAATGCTCAAAGCGGCAGGCATTTCGGATGTTCCGATGCGGTCCGTCGCGTCTGGCGGTGAAACGCTCGGGGCCGCGCTGATCGACTGGGGCCGCGACACATTCGGGGTGACAATCAACGAATTCTACGGGCAAACCGAATGCAACATGATCGTGTCATCTTGCGGGGCAATAACCCCCGCAGAACCCGGCGTGATGGGTTTCGCAGTGCCTGGCCATGACGTTGTTATCATTGACGAAAACGGCGACCCAACCACCGACGAAGGAGCGATTGCGGTGCGCAGCCCCAATCCGGTTATGTTCTTGAATTACTGGAATAATCCAGACGCCACAGCCGCAAAATTCCACGGTGATTATTTGCTCACAGGCGACCGCGGCCAGCAAATGCCGTCGGGCCGGATCAAGTTTATCGGGCGCGACGACGACGTGATCAGCTCAGCCGGATACCGCATCGGACCCGCCGAAATCGAAGACTGCCTAATCACCCACCCCGCCATTCGGCTTGCCGGCGTCATCGGCACACCGGATACCGTGCGGGGCAGTATCGTGACCGCATTTCTTGTTTTGAATGAAGGTGTTACTCCCAACGATAGGCTGACCCAAGACATCACAACTTACGTCAAATCGCGCCTCGCTGCTTACGAAGCACCGCGCAAAGTCCACTACATCACCGACATGCCCATGACGACAACAGGCAAAATCATCCGCACGAAACTACGCGATATGGCAAAGGAAATGACATGACCGACACCGTTCTTTTCGACGTCCAAGACGATATCGCGATCATCACGCTCAACCGTCCCGAACAACGCAATGCGATCAACCCCGACGCTTGTACCGCACTGCGCGAAGCCGTAGATCGCCTTGAAAACACACCGGAATTACGTGTCGGCATCTTGCGCGGCGCAGGTCCGGTTTTCTGCGCGGGCATGGATTTGAAAGCGTTTCAGGCAGGGCAAGCAAACGACATATTGCTGGGCGAACACGGCTTTGCAGGATTTGTGAAACGGAACCGCAGCAAGCCGATCATTGCGGAAGTTCAAGGCGCCGCGCTTGCTGGTGGTTTCGAATTGATGCTGGCCTGCGACCTGATCATCGCGGCCGACGATGCCGTCTTCGGATTGCCCGAACCAACGCTTGGTATTGTGGCTGGTGCCGGTGGGGCCGTCCGGTTGGGCGCCCACCTGCCGCCAGTCATCGCCAACGAAATTTTGTTGACAGGTCAGGTCTTTAGCGCTGGCAAAGCAGTGGACTGGGGTTTGATCAACCGCGCGGTTTCGACATCTGACTTATCAGATACGACGCTTGAGCTTGCCAAAAACATCGCAAGAAATGCGCCCATCGCGATTGCAGAAACCCTAAGGCTGACGGCGCTGCGCGGGCGTGCCGATGACGCCATGTGGGACGCGAACGACCAAGCGATCAAACAGATCAGCGCAACACAAGACGCGCACGAAGGCATCGCCGCATTCTTGGAAAAACGTAAACCAAAGTGGTCGGGGCGTTAGTCGGCGATATCCGCAAAGATGTTGTCTTTTTCGACAAAATCAAAACGGGTTTCTTCGACTGATCCTTCGTGAATATCCGTCACTTCGACACGCCCATCGCCATACCCCACGACAATGGCGTCGCAGATATCAAGGAATAGACCATTCTCGACCACGCCCGGTATCTGATTGATAATCATACTCAATTGGCGGGCATCACCGATACGGTTGAGGTGCAGATCAAGGATGTGGTTGCCCTCGTCGGTATGAAATGGCGCGTCACCATTCATGCGCAGACTGGTCGTCCGGCCCAACACATCTAACCCAATCAATGTTTCCTCGATCAGCGCCTTTGTTGTCTGCCAACCAAACGGGATGACCTCAACCGGCAACGGAAATGCGCCAAGCGTTTCCACCCTTTTGGACGCGTCTGCGATGACAACCATGCGTTCGGACGCAGTCGCGACGATCTTTTCCTGCAGCAGCGCCCCACCACCGCCTTTGATCAAGTTCAGCTTGCCGTCATATTCATCGGCGCCATCAATCGTCAGATCCAGCGTCTGCGCTTCGTCGAGCGAGATGACATCGATACCAACATCTCGGGCCAGTTGCGCGGTGCGGCTGGAGGTCGGAATGCCCTTAATCGCAAGCCCTTCATCGCGCACCCGTTCACCCAAGCATTGCACTAACCACGCAGCGGTCGATCCTGTCCCAAGACCGACTTTCATGCCACTTTGCACAAACTGAGCCGCCCGCTTCGCAGCCACAAATTTTGCTTTGTCGATGGGGGACAGATCAGACGACATGGTGGCAGCTCCGCGCAATTCCATTTTCGAAATGTATAGGCCGCATCGCGTCATGAAGAAACGGAAAAATGCAGGGCATGTTGCGACCTGCGCCGCGACCCATTAGCGTTTTGACATGAAACAGTTCCTGATCCCGTTGGCCGTCATCGCCAGCCCAGCCATCGCACAAGATAACGCCGAAGTCGCATTGGCCAAAGCAACTCTTGAAGCGCTTCAAGGCCCATCTTTTGCGGCCAATCGCGAATATTGCGGCTACATCGTGATCGACGCTGACGGCGAACTGGCAGCAACCCCTGCCGTCCAAGGTGCAATCGGCCACTGCGAAGCAGATGAGCCACCCGAAGACAGTGTACCAATCGCGTCTTACCATACGCATGGCGCGTTCGATTATGACACGCCAGCCGAATTTCCATCTGTTGGCGATCTGGAAGCGGATGAAGCCGAAGGCGTCGATGGCTACATTTCCACACCGGGCGGACGACTTTGGTATGTCGACGGCGTCGATCAAATCGCAAGCCAACTGTGCGGCGTCGGTTGCCTGTCCCAACACCCCGACTTTGAGGCTGGTCTCGATGGTGAATTGCAAATCAGCTACACCATAGACGAACTGCGCGCGCTTGAGGCCGAATAAGCCGCTATTGCGTCGTTTTCAGCGCGTCGGCCAAAGACGCGGGGACTAAGTTCACACCATGACTAACGATCTGGTTCTTCATTACGCGCCTGACAACGCATCGCTTTGCGTGCGGCTCTTGCTTGCCGAAACGGACATACCTCACCGACTTAGGCTGGTTGATCGCGCGGCCAAAGAACAGCGCTCTGCCGCCTATCTCGCGATGAACCCCAACGGCCTGATCCCTACGCTGGAAACGCCTGACGGTCCGCTGTTTGAAACTGCGGCAATCCTTCTGTGGCTGGCTGACCAGCGCCCCGGCACCGTCTTTCCCGCGCCGGATACAGGCCCGCGTGGTCTTGCCCTGACCCGCCTGTTTTGGCTGTCGAATACCGTGCATCCAGCGTTGCGTATGTTGTTCTATCCTGACGTTTACATGGCAAGCGATCCGGCTGGGCTGCGGCAACAAGCCCGCCCGCGCTTGGCGTCATATTTCACCCAGCTAGATACCCATTGGGACAGCGTCGCCTGTCCCGCTTTGGCCTGTTATCTGGCCCCTATGCTGCGGTGGTGCGCGCTTTACGGCGGTGACACGACTTGGTTCGTTTTGTCAAAATGGCCGACCTTGCACAACTTTACCGTAACTTTCGAAAACCGCCCGCTTGTCAGCGAAGTTTGCCAAGCAGAGGGTTTAGGACAAACGCCTTTTTCGAGACCCTGCCCTGCCCGCCCCCCAGAAGGAAGCGCTACCTAATGTTTCTGTCCGTATTCGATATGTTCAAAGTGGGACTTGGTCCTTCATCGTCCCACACCATCGGCCCGATGGTCGCTGCTGCCCGTTTCTTGGATCACCTACGGTCCCAACCTTTTGCTGTTGCTGGCGTCAAAGCATCCCTGCACGGCTCACTTGCGTTCACGGGCGTCGGGCATGCGACGGATCGTGCCGTCATCTTGGGGCTGGCGGGGTTTCGGGCGGATGATTATAACAAGGCCAAAGCTGACGCAGCCTTTGATGAAATTCTGACGTCGAAACAACTAACACCAAACGACTTGCCAGCGTTGCGGTTCGATCCTGCGACAGACCTATTGTTCGATTATGGCGCCCCCCTGCCTGGGCACGCCAATGGGATGAAATTACACGGTACAGACAGCCAAGGCGACGTCATCATCAGCCAGACCTATTATTCCATCGGCGGCGGTTTTGTCCTGACCGATAAGGAATTAGCGGACGGAAAGGACACCGATACCGGCGCGCCCGTCCCATTTCCATTCCAATCGGCGGCAGAAATGCTGACGATGGCGAATGCGTCCGGTAAATCAATCGCCGATATGAAGCGCGCCAACGAACTGAGCCGGATGGCGCATGCAGATTTAGATCGCGGATTAACCCGCATTTGGGAAGTGATGGCAGCCTGCATAGATCGGGGGCTTGCTACCGACGGGACCCTACCCGGTGGCCTGAATGTCAAACGTCGCGCCAAGGGCATCCATGATGCCCTACAAGCAGAACGCGGCATGAACCTGTCGGCCCCACATACCGTCAATGACTGGATGTCGACCTACGCGATGGCTGTGAATGAGGAAAACGCAGATGGGGGTCAGGTCGTCACGGCCCCCACCAATGGGGCCGCAGGCGTGGTGCCAGCGACGATCCGCTACTACCTAGATCATGTGCCCGGTGCCACGATCACGCGGGTCCCTGACTTTTTGCTCACGGCGGCGGCCATCGGCGGATTGATCAAATTCAACGCGTCGATCTCTGGTGCTGAATGCGGATGCCAAGCCGAAGTAGGCTCTGCCGCTGCCATGGCAGCTGCGGGTCTTTGTGCAGCGCTGGGTGGGTCACCCGCGCAAATCGAAAATGCGGCTGAAATCGCGCTGGAACATCACCTTGGCATGACCTGCGACCCTGTCAAAGGATTGGTGCAAGTTCCCTGCATCGAACGCAACGGATTAGGCGCGATCAAAGCGGTGTCTGCGGCTTCGCTGGCATTGCGCGGCGACGGCACACACCTTGTCCCGCTTGATGCGGCAATCGAAACCATGCGGCAAACAGGCGTGGATATGTCGGAAAAATACAAAGAAACCGCGCTTGGCGGTCTGGCGGTAAACGTCCCCAACTGCTGAACTATTATCAAAGGCGCGTTCACTTTTCAAGCGCGTCGCTGGTTTCTTTGACGTCTTCCAAATCCCGCCGGAGGCTCCCGCCTCCGCACCATACGCAACGCGCATTGTACCCACCGCGCATTCAAACTAGCGTTCTCTTATGTCCCAAGACC
Organism: Yoonia sp. D2-7; assembly: GCF_055809435.1. NCBI lineage: Bacteria > Pseudomonadati > Pseudomonadota > Alphaproteobacteria > Rhodobacterales > Paracoccaceae > Yoonia > Yoonia sp. D2-7. The sequence goes on from NZ_CM147912.1 coordinate 2,548,426, forward strand.
GCCCCTTTCTCGGCATCCTTCTTATGCTCGGTTTCTGCGTGCTCGCGCCGCTTGGCGACGCCATGGCAAAGGTGCTTGGCGGCACGGTTGCGCTGATGGGGCTGATCTGCGTCCGGTTCGGCGTGCAGGCGATCTTGTTGACCCCGCTCGTTTTACTGCGCGGCCAGTCCTTGCGGCCGCCCAAAGGCACGTTTCCCAAAATCCTGTTGCGGACGTGTTTGCACATCGCGGGGGTCGCACTGATGTTTTCGAGCCTGCGTTACTTGCCGCTCGCAGACGCGCTTGCGATCGCCTTTGTTATGCCGTTCATCATGTTGATACTGGGTCACTTTGTCCTGCACGAAGTTGTCGGCCCCCATCGCATTTGGGCCTGCGCCATTGGCTTCGTCGGTACGCTACTCGTGATCCAACCCAACTTTGCCGCCGTCGGGTGGCCCGCGCTTTTGCCGCTTGGGGTCGCAGTGGTCTTTGCCTTGTTCATGCTGGTGACAAGGCAAATTGCAAAATCAATTGATGCGGTTCACCTCCAAGCGATTAGCGGGCTGCAAGCCTTGGTAATCCTGATCCCCTTACTCATTGCGTTCCCGAATGTGCCTGGTTTTGATCTTTCGTGGCCTGCACAAACTGACGTGATCCTACTTTTGGTACTCGGTGTGCTTGGCACTATCGCCCACCTGATGATGACAGGCAGCTTGCGCTATGCGCCTGCTTCAACGCTGGCCCCGATGCAGTATCTTGAGATTCCTTTTGGGACCGCCATTGGATGGCTGATATTTAAAGACCTGCCGAACGGCTTGGCCGCACTTGGGATCTGCATCACGATCTCGGCCGGACTTTACATCATTCTGCGCGAACAACGGCTATCGCAGCTTGAAGCATCCCAATCGGAAGCGTCACAATAGCCGCGCCGGTCACACGGACTGTTACGATTGGCGCTTTGGTTTTGTTCGACGAACTGACACGGCCAACCGGACTAAGCGCCATGTCGTCCATGTCCCACACCAGTCCGTTTGTTGTCGCGCGCACATCCGTCATTGGTAGGATCGCGAATGGTGTGCCTTCGGGCAGTTCAATGTTCCATTGCGCTGTCGGCGACAGAAAACAGCATTCGGTGTCTGACAACAAAATCAAGCGCTTCCCGCTTGATCGCGCAAGTGCGTTGAACGACGCAAACGAATGATCCAACCGCCCCCCTAAGAATCCTGCACCGATCAGGACGGGCGCAGATACACAACTTAAAGCCTTCTCAAGGTCGGTCGTGTCTTGCTCAGGGAGATGATGTAATTGTGGCGCGAAAACCGTCCGCGCCGTTGCGGAAAGGCTGTCGAAATCGCCGATAACCGCCTTTGGGATGATCCCCGCGCGGCGCAAATGATCCGCGCCGCTGTCTGCTGCAACAAAGGTTTGGGTCAGTGTTTGCAGTATGTTAAGATGTTCTAGCCCAAGGTCCGCACCACCGATCAAAGCAATCGGTTCGGCGGCGTCAACAATCAGCTCTGTCATGGGGGTTTTGCCTTATTTGGGAAACTTGCCATATTTCAGACACGAAATAATACTGGAATAACCGCGGTGTTGTTCCGGATTGGGAACCAATTGGTGGTAAACAGACTGTCAAAGCGAATGGCAGAAAGCGAGCAATAATCATGGCTGGATCAACAAAGATTCTTACCGTCTCATATGGGACCTTCTCGTGTACCTTGGAAGGGTTCGACGACTCATTTCATTCCATGAAGGCAATTGCGGAGTATTTCCGCGATCTTGCGCAGGATGATCGGTACTTCGGTGCGGAACCACCTGCCCCGGATGCTGAAATGCTGGCGAAGATCGCCGAACGCGAGATTTCGCGCCGCGTCGAAGCAAAAATGGACGGCAAAGGTATCCGCCTGCGCGCCGAAATCGACGATGATACAGCCACGCAAGACACGGTCGCGATGCCGCCGAAAGCAGAAGCGCCTATAAACCCAGAATCACCATCCGCACTGATGCCTGCCGCATCTTTGGTTGCAGCACCCGCCGTTGAAATCGATGAAGTCGCACCAGAAGCGGCGAACGATACATTCAAACAGGACGCGCCAGCACACCCAGATGCGGAAAGCGTCGCGGCAAAGCTGCAGCGCATCCGTGCCGTCGTTGGCAAACCAGCCGCCCCCGTCGAAGAATCGTATGAGGACGGTGCAGGCGCAGAGGAACCACTACTTGGCGATGCGGAAGCCGACGTCGTGAAAATCACTGCAGAAGACATCATTGCAGATGAGCATGACGCAGAGGCTGAGGCGAAAGCGCAGGAAGAAGCACAGGCTGCTGCGGAGGCCGCTGAAGCCGAAGCAAAGGCACAGGAAGAAGCACAAGCTGCTGCTGAAGCCGCTGAAGCTGAGGCCAAAGCACAGGAAGAGGCGCAAGCTGCTGCAGAAGCCGCCGAAGCTGAAGCGAAAGCTCAGGAAGAAGCGCAAGCTGCTGCAGAAGCCGCCGAAGCTGAAGCAAAGGCACAGGAAGAAGCGCAAGCTGCAGCAGAGGCCGCTGAAGCTGAAGCAAAGGCACAGGAAGAAGCACATGCTGCTGCGGAGGCCGCTGAAGCTGAAGCAAAAGCTCAGGAAGAAGCGCAAGCTGCTGCGGAAGCTGCCGAAGCTGAAGCAAAAGCTCAGGAAGAAGCGCAAGCTGCTGCGGAAGCTGCCGAAGCTGAAGCAAAAGCTCAGGAAGAAGCACAGGCTGCTGCCGAAGCCGAAGCGAAAGCACGGGAAGAAGCGCAAGCTGCTGCCGAAGCCGCCGAAGCTGAGGCAAAAGCGCTGGAAGAAGCGCAGTCCGACTTGTCATCTGACCTGAATGACATCGACGTGCCAAATGCCGAACAAGCTGAAACACAAAAAGCGCCTGTACGTGCACGGATCGTCCGCCTGCGGAAGGACAAGCCTGCAGAGGTTGTCGCGGAACCAGTCGCCGAAGAAGCAGAAGACGACGCAGACGTCGCGCAACGTGTTGCAGCGGCATTGAAAGTCGATACACCTGAAGTTGTCGCTGACGAAGTTGAAGCCGTTATCGAAGACGCGCCAGAAGCAGAACCAACAGCTGACGTTGCCGAAATCGAGGACGTTGTTGCGGATGAAACATCCAAGCAAGACGAAATCCGCGCCGCGGTAGCAGCAGCGATCCCGTCGGGCAGCCTTTCTGCTGACGACGAAGATGACCTGCAGCGCGAATTGGCCGCAGTCGCTGAAGATGTAGTATCAATCGAAGACGAAGCACCGGAAGTTGCGGAAATTGTCATCGAAGACACAGCAGCAGAAGCACCTGAAATGCCGGAAGTTGTTGAAACGCCTGCACGTGCTGGTCGCGGTGTGCTGCCGGAGCCTGATTCTGCGGTTTCTCGTATCCTGAACCAGACCGACGTCGCACTGAACGAACCAACAGGCAGCCGTCGTCGCAATGCGATTGCGCAGCTGAAAGCGGCTGTCGCAGCGACTGAAGCTGCACGTCAATTGGGCGATCAATCAGACGGCGACGCTGAAAAGCAGGAAGCGTTCCGCGATGATCTGGACCAGGTCGTGCGCCCGCGCCGCCCAGCATCCCCTGAAGATCAGGCGCTTCGCACCGAACGCCCACGTGCAGCCCCGCTGAAATTGGTGGCGTCCCAGCGTGTCGACGAAGACGAAGCAATGGAAGAAGACGTGCAGCCACGCCGCGTTGCGACACAGCCAGTAGATGCCAAAGACACAGGCGGTTTCGCAGAATTCGCAGCCCAAATGGGTGCGTCCGACTTGCCAGACCTTCTGGAAGCTGCGGCTGCCTACACATCCTTCGTGGAAGGTGTCGAAGACTTCTCGCGTCCGCAGATCATGAAAAAGGTCCAGTTGACAACAGACGAAGAATTCAGCCGTGAAGATGGTCTGCGGTCCTTCGGCACATTGCTGCGCCAAGGCCGGATCAGCAAAGTCCGCAACGGTCGTTTCCAAGTGTCTGAACAGACACGGTTCCGCCCCGATGCGCGGTCTGCATAAACGATTGATAAACGAACCAAACGGGCGGGGATTTCCCCGCCCGTTTGCGTTTGTGACCATCAAAAGTTAGCCATTCACAATCGCCCGCAAAGAAAGTGAAAAGATGATCAGGCCTCTGCAACCTCACGACGCAAGTCGTGCCGTCTTGGTTTTCTACGACGCGATCATGAACGGCGCGGCTGACGCCTATAACTTGGATCAACGCCGCGCGTGGGCTGGCCCTGTGCCGGATACCGAAGGGTGGCAGAATCGCTTTCATGGCGTCAGCGGATTTGTCGCGGAACATGGCGACCAGATGCTTGGCTTCATGACCATTGATAACTCTGGCTATATCGATCTCGCCTTTGTCCATTCCGATCACATCGGGACCGGGGTCGGATCGCAGCTATATGCAGCCGTTGAAGGGTGGGCCGTCGCCCGTCAAATCCCCCGATTGACCAGCGACGCCAGCATCAAGGCCGAACCATTCTTCATGCGCCAAGGCTGGGTCATAAACGCAAAACAGGATGTCACTAAAAACGGCGTCACCCTGTCCAATTTCCGTATGTCGAAAGACCTTGCGCCGCTTATGCGTCCGGATCAGCCTGCCCGATCCCTTTGAAGATTGCCTTCAACGGAAACGCCCAAAGCACGCCCAGCCCGATGTAAACGCCCACTTCAACCAGCACGGACGGCCGGTTGAGCGGATCAGGATACAGCCAGTTCATGATGGTCACCGCCATAACAATGTACAGCGGTATCCCAAAAATCAGTACGAACAATGCCCAGCGTTTGCGGGCCTTATAGCTAAGCGCCATCAGTCACACCTTTAGTCGGCGAACGGGTCGGTTACCAAGATAGTATCGTCGCGTTCAGGTGATGTGGAAAGTAGCGCGACGGGACAGTCGATCAACTCTTCCACGCGGCGCACGTATTTGATGGCCGCGGCTGGCAGATCCGCCCAGCTGCGCGCACCTTCGGTAGTTTCGGACCAACCCGGCATCTCTTCGTAGATTGGAACACAACGCGCTTGTTGATCGGCGGCTGTTGGCAAATAGTCCAAACGCTCGCCGTCCAATTCGTAGCCCGTACAAATCTTCAGCGTTTCGAAACCGTCCAAAACATCAAGCTTTGTCAATGCGATACCGGTCACACCTGATGTGATACATGTCTGGCGCACCAGTGTTGCATCGAACCACCCACAGCGGCGTTTACGCCCTGTTGTCGTCCCGAATTCATGACCGCGTTCGCCCAGCATTTGACCGTCGGCATCATCAAGTTCAGTCGGGAACGGGCCTTCGCCCACACGGGTTGTGTAGGCTTTCACGATGCCCAGAACGAAATCAATCGCGTCCGGCCCCATGCCTGTGCCCGCAGCCGCTTGGCCCGCGATCACGTTGGAAGACGTCACAAACGGATATGTCCCGAAGTCGATGTCCAGCAACGCACCTTGCGCCCCTTCGAACAAAATCCGTTTACCGGCTTTGCGTTTTTCGTTCAGCACTTTCCAAACGGGTGCCGCATAAGCCAACACAGCTGGCGCGATTTCACGCAGATCAGCCAGCAACGCGTCGCGGTCGATTGGCTCAAGACCAAGACCATTGCGCAGCGCATTATGGTGAACCAAGGCACGGTCAACACGCAGTTCCAGCGTCGCATCGTCGGCGAGATCAGCGACGCGGATGACGCGACGGCCAACTTTATCTTCGTAGCAAGGACCAATACCGCGGCCAGTGGTGCCGATTTTCGCGACCGAATTCTGGCCTTCGCGCGCCCGGTCAAGTTCACCGTGGAACGGCAGGATCAGCGGTGTATTCTCAGCAACCATCAGGTTTTCAGGCGTGATATCAACGCCCTGAGCGCGGATTGTTTCGATCTCTTTGACCAGATGCCATGGATCAAGCACAACGCCGTTGCCGATCACCGACAGCTTACCGCCACGCACCACACCAGATGGCAGCGCATGCAGTTTGTAGACCTCTTCGCCGACGACCAATGTGTGGCCTGCGTTATGACCACCCTGAAAGCGCGCAACCACATCGGCCCGCTCGGACAACCAATCTACGATCTTGCCTTTGCCTTCATCGCCCCACTGAGCGCCCACGACGACTACGTTTGCCATGATATCTGTCCTTTTGGAATCCCGTGCCCCCTATAGCCATGCGAACCGCCCTGTGAAACACCAAAGTTCTAGACAGGCGTGGATGGGTCTGGTCAAAGTCCACCAACACCAAGTTAAGAGGCGAGTTTCATGGGATTTCTTTTACGCTGGGCCTTTGCCTTTTTGCTATTGGCCGCGACCTATAACCCGACAGAATGGAACGTCGTGCGCTGGGGCATGGCCAATTACGCCACACAGATCCCGCTGACGATCCTCGCCTGTCTGATCTTGTTGGTCGGCTACATTATCTATTTGCGGGCAACATTGCGGTCGATTGGCCTGTTCGGGATGCTGCTGATTCTGGCAGTGGCGGGCACATTGATCTGGGTGCTGTTCGATTTCGGGTGGATCAGTCTGGCCGATCCGACCTTCAACACATGGCTAGGTCTAGTTGTGTTATCGCTGGTGCTGGCGATCGGCCTGTCGTGGTCGATTGTGCGGCGCAAGTTGTCAGGGCAAGCGGACGTGGACGATGTGGATGGATAAGTGGGATCATCTGGCTTCGCGCTGAATAGCAGCTCGGCGGACGAAGCGGGCCTTTAATCAACTGCAAGCAATGTCCGTTCCAGCTAACTTACGGTTGAAGTTTTCTACGAGGCCCTGAGCCTGAGAAAGTCAGCTAGAGCATCAGATGGCCCAATCACTTCGCGTGTTTCATGAGCTTTCTTAACACCTGAAAAGACAACCTCTACTGTTACATCGTTAAATGAAATCGTCCAAAAACGAGGTAGCAAGGCTTTCCATTTGATTGTGCGCTCACTGCCGAACACTTCTGTGAAGTCCCATGGTTTGGTGGGATATGGGGCGTCCCTCAACCCTTCAGCATTAATGGGATTTTGTTCGAAGTGGATCACGTCAGAAAATCTAAGAATAGCGATACCACCGCCTGCCGCTGGCGCAATGTCGTAACTCAGAAGAAGGTCGCGACCGTCACTAAACAAGGCTGGATTTTCAATCGTTCCAATTAGAGGAAAGGACTCTTTAGGTGGTATGCCCTCCATGTATTCCTCGCGATGTCACAGTTGATCTTAGAGTAAGCGTATCGAACCGCGCAAACTGCAACAAGCTCGCATTGCTGTCATTTATGCAAACCGCAGCATCGGCCAAAATGGGCTCAAACCGGACCTTAGCGTTCTAACCTTGCACTCCTTCTATCGCCCCGAATCTCAAACCACGCGCCCTTTCCGCATTCCACCCTTGCGACAAGCCGGACAAACCCCTAAATACCCCCAAACACAACTGATCGCAGGCACTGTACCCCCTATGGAAAACGTCATCCTCGTTATTCACCTGATTTTGGCGTTGTCCTTGATTGGCGCTGTGCTGATGCAGCGCTCTGAGGGCGGCATGGGGAGCATGGGCGGCGGTGGCGGCGGCGGCGGTTCTGCCGGTAGCCGTGCCCCTGCTACAGTGATGGGTAAATTCACGTGGATTCTGGCAGGTGCATTCATCGCCACATCCATCGCGCTGACAATCGTGGCCGCACAGCAATCCGCTGGTGCATCTGTTGTTGACCGTTTGGGCGATGTTCCAGTGGCCGAAGATGGTGTTGCGACGCCTGATCTGGGCGAAAGCCTGCTGCCACCATCATCCGATGATGCGCCGCTGGTTCCGTCAGGAAACTAACCACTTGGTATCTTTATAGTAACGCACTGACCCAAGCACATTCTTGGGTCAGCTGTCGTTCTACGGGTTGCGGGCGCGGGCCGAATCCGAGTATTCTTAAATCCCGTGATGATGCGATTTTTGATGATCGTGATTCCAAGAAAAATACTCACGGGGGACAGCCGGGCATGGCGCGTTATATCTTTATTACTGGTGGTGTTGTTTCGTCGTTGGGCAAGGGCCTTGCGTCTGCCGCACTTGGTGCGTTGCTACAGGCACGGGGCTTTTCGGTCCGCCTGCGCAAGCTTGATCCATACCTGAATGTTGATCCGGGCACGATGTCCCCGTTTGAACATGGCGAAGTGTTCGTGACAGACGATGGTGCTGAAACCGATCTTGATCTGGGCCACTACGAACGCTTCACCGGTGTTCACGCGCGCAACACTGATTCTGTATCCTCTGGCCGGATCTATTCCACCGTGTTGGAAAAAGAACGGCGCGGCGATTACCTTGGCAAGACCATTCAGGTAGTTCCGCACGTCACCAACGAGATCAAAGATTTCATCAACATCGGCGATGACGAAGTTGATTTCATGTTGTGCGAAATCGGTGGTACCGTTGGTGATATCGAAGGCCTGCCATTCTTCGAAGCAATCCGCCAATTCGCCCATGACAAACCGCGCGGTCAGTGTATCTTTATGCATCTGACGTTGCTGCCCTACTTGGCTGCATCCGGTGAACTGAAAACGAAACCAACCCAACACTCTGTCAAGGAACTGCAGTCCATCGGCCTGTCCCCTGACGTGTTGGTTTGCCGGTCCGAACACCCGATCCCTGATCGCGAACTCGAAAAGATCGCCCTGTTCTGTAACGTGCGCAAGAACTGCGTTGTGCCTGCTTACGATCTGAACTCCATTTACGAAGCGCCACTGGCCTACCACAAGCAGGGCCTTGATCAGGCCGTCTTGGATGCCTTTGATATCTCGCCTGCCCCGATGCCGAAACTGGATGTGTGGCACGACGTTTACGACCGTATCCACAATCCTGAAGGCCGCGTGAAAATCGCCATCGTTGGCAAATACACGCAGCTTGAAGATGCCTACAAATCCATCGCAGAGGCACTGACGCATGGCGGCATGGCCAACCGTGTGAAGGTCAAAATTGAATGGGTCGATGCAGAGGTCTTCGATAAGGGTGACGCCGCCCCGCATCTGGAAGGCTACCACGCGATCCTTGTCCCTGGTGGATTTGGCGAACGCGGTACCGAAGGCAAAATTAAAGCCGCGCAATATGCCCGCGAAAACAACGTGCCTTACCTCGGCATCTGTCTGGGCATGCAAATGGCTGTGGTCGAGGCCGCACGCAACGTGGCTGGCATGAAAGATGCAGGGTCCGAAGAATTTGACCACGAGGCAGGCAAGAAACGCTTTGAACCTGTCGTTTACCACCTCAAGGAATGGATTCAGGGCAACCACGCTGTGACCCGCAAAGCCGACGACGACAAAGGCGGCACAATGCGTTTGGGCGCTTACGACGCGACGCTGGTCGAAGGATCGAAGGTCGCCGAAGTTTACGGCACCACAGCGATCGAAGAACGCCACCGTCACCGCTATGAAGTCGACACGAAGTACCGTGAAAAACTGGAGGCCGTTGGTTTGACGTTCTCGGGCATGTCCCCTGATGGGAAATTGCCGGAAATCGTCGAATGGAAGGACCACCCGTGGTTCATCGGTGTGCAGTTCCATCCAGAACTAAAGTCGAAACCTTTCGCACCGCACCCTCTGTTTGAAGGGTTCGTGAAAGCCGCGGTTGAGAATTCGCGGCTGGTTTAGAGATTAAGATCAGGGGGCTTCGGCCCCCTTTTCTATATGTGTTGAAAATGGTGGACCCAGCACGCCACGACGAACTTTTCCATGCCATCCGGAATATGCACCTTTGACCAATCCGAGCCTATGAAATCAGTCAGGCTCTGTGCGTCAGACCAATGAGAGATCATGGCATATTCGTCCGGTGTGTCTGCCGTTGGACCACCTACGATGACGTCAGTACAGCCCGCCACACCCGCCACTGAACCGCGCGCCACGGTCTGGAACAGTGGTTCAAATGCGTCGCGCAAATCTGGTTTGATCTGGACCCGATAAATCCGCGTGATCATCTGACAATCCCCTCCATTCGAATTGTCCTTGGCGTCACGTGCCCAGTCCCATAGGACAGGCTCAACCCAAGGAGACGCCGATGCTGTCCTATCAACACGCCTATCACGCAGGTAACATGGCCGATGTCCACAAACACGCGATCCTTGCGTGGATACTGGAATACATGACCCGCAAGGACAAGCCGCTGACCTACATGGAAACCCATGCGGGACGCGGCCTGTACGACGTGACAGATGAAATGGCGGCAAAGACGGGTGAAGCCGCCCAAGGCATTGCGATTGCACGCAAATGGTTCGCCGCAGATCATCCGTACGCTTTGGCACTGGACAAAGTTAACGCAGATCACGGCCCGAACGCCTACCCCGGATCACCAATGGTGGCGGCCAATGTGTTGCGCCCGTCAGACCCGTTGTTCCTGACAGAGCTGCACCCACAGGAATTCGGCCATCTACGCGAGAATATGAAACCGCATGCTGCGATCTGCCAGCAACGCGACGGTTGGGAAATGGCGTTGTCGCAGTGCCCGCCTGATCCACGGCGTGGGATGTTGCTGATTGATCCGTCGTTCGAGGTCAAAACCGACTACGAAACGATCCCAGACACGATCCGCAAGATCAATCGCAAGTGGTCGGTCGGAGTTATCGCGCTTTGGTATCCGATTCTGACAGACGCGCCGCATCTTCCGATGACGCGTGCGCTAAAACGCAATCATCCAGATGCGTTGTGTCACGAAGTCCATTTCCCGCCTGCCCGCGCGGGTCACCGGATGGTCGGTTCAGGCATGTTCGTGATCAATCCGCCTTATGGTTTGGAGGAAGAAGGCAAGTGGCTTTCAAGCCAATTCCGAAAGCTCCTGTAACGCAAAAAGAGTGGACTGCTGACGCAATCCACCCTTTTCTTTAGCATTCTTCGGTTGGTTATTCGTCGGCGGTCAACATGCCCGACTTGAACAAAACCCCAGCCAAGGTTGCACCGATGATAGGTGCGACGATGAACAGCCAAACCTGACCGATTGCAGTAGCACCCGCAAACAATGCAGGCCCGATTGACCGTGCTGGGTTAACTGAAACGCCAGTCACATTGATGCCCACAAGGTGAATCACAACCAACGCAATACCAATTGCCAGACCGGCCATGTTGGCGGTCGGACCAAAACCGGTGGCCCCAAGGATCACGACCATAAACAGGAACGTCGCCACGACTTCGAACACGAATGCTGATACCATCGAATATTCGCCCAAGTATCCAGCGCCCCAACCGTTCTGTCCCAAACCGTTCTCGGCCACGCTATAGTCTGCTTTGCCTGACGCGATCAAAAGCAGGATCAACGCGGCGACGACAGCACCGGCCACCTGTGCGATGATGTACTTAATTGCTTCCGGCATTGTCATGCGCCCTGCGGCGACCATCCCAAGCGATACTGCGGGGTTGATGTGGCAACCGGACACGGACCCGATCCCGTAGGCCATACCGATCAAGGCAAAGCCAAACGCGAAACTAATACCGGTAAATCCAATTTCTGATCCTGCGATAACGGCAGAGCCGCACCCCAGAAGCACGAGTGTAAATGTGCCGATAAATTCGGCGATTTGCTTATTCATTGTCGTCCCCTTCCATTAAGGTAGGGGCAAGCTAACGGGCAAAAACACCCGTATTTAGGGGAAAAAAGCCCGATAATTGTCTAAACGCACGATTATGGCCAGTTCCGGACTGCGATCCGTCCCTTTCATTCGGTACAGGTGCGCCCTATATCGATTGGCATGTTTGCAGATTTCCTCAAAGGCCTGTTGGCCCCCGACCCCGCCCCGCTTCCTGACACGGATGCCCGCCTTGCGCTTGGCGCGTTGCTTGTCCGTCTGGCCCGTGCGGATGGCGATTATCAAGATGTCGAAGTCGCACGTATCGATCGCATCCTGTCGAAACGTTACAATCTGTCGGACGCTGACACCGCAGCCTTACGGAGTGACTGCGAAACACTGGAATCTGAAGCCCCGGATACCGTCCGCTTCACCCGTGCGATCAAGGATTCCGTGGCCTACGAAGATCGCCGCGCCGTGATTTCTGCGATGTGGGAAATAGTGTTGGCTGATGGGGAACGCGACGACGAAGAAAACAGTCTGATGCGGATGGTTGCCCCGATGCTTGGCGTAACGGACCAAGACAGCAACGCTGCACGGCTTGCTGTCGAAGCCAATTCCTAAATCGCATCGCGCATCGTAAAGTCACGCATTGCCGAATCCTTAAAAATGCGGCCTAGTAACCGGCAAAGCAACGAAAGCGCGCGACCTGTGACATCCGAAAACGTTATTGAAATCCGTGATCTGCACAAATCCTATGGCAATCTCGATGTCATCAAGGGTGTCAGCATCGCGGCCCCTGCGGGTCATGTGGTGTCACTGATCGGGTCGTCTGGATCAGGCAAATCCACACTGCTGCGTTGTGCGAACTTGCTTGAGGACAGCCAATCAGGCGACGTTCTGTTTTGCGATGAACCCGTCACATGGAAAGGCACCGGTCACAACCGCCGCCCATCTGATCAAAAGCAGATCATCCGTATTCGCACTAACCTGTCGATGGTGTTCCAGCAGTTTAATCTGTGGGCGCATATGACAATCCTGCAAAACGTGATGGAAGCACCTGTGACGGTTCTTGGTCGTGATAAGGCCGAAGTCGAAGCCAAAGCCCGCGAATACCTTGCCAAGGTTGGGATCGGCGACAAATGCGACGTCTATCCGGCACAATTGTCTGGCGGCCAGCAGCAACGCGCCGCGATTGCGCGTGCCTTGTGTATGGAACCAAAGGCCTTGTTGTTCGATGAACCGACATCGGCGCTTGATCCTGAACTTGAACAAGAAGTTGTCAAAGTGATCAAAGACTTGGCAGCGGAAGGTCGGACCATGCTGATCGTGACACACGACATGCGTATGGCCGCTGACGTCAGTGACCACGTCGTATTTTTGCATCAAGGTCTGATCGAAGAACAAGGACCGCCCGAGACACTTTTCAAGAATCCGCAAACGGACCGGTTGCGGGGATTTCTATCCGCGACCCAACACTAACTACTCATCAACTTTGGGAGATTTCTGATGAAAAACCTGATCCTGACGACTGCAATTGCGTCGCTCGTATCAACAATGGCGATGGCAGATGGCCACGCTGTGACACGTCTTGGCACCGAAGGCGCCTACCCTCCATGGAACTTCATCAATGACGCCGGCGAAGTAGACGGTTTCGAGCGTGAAGTGGGCGACGAACTGTGCGCGCGTGCTGAACTGACATGCGAATGGGTCACAAACGAGTGGGACAGCATCATCCCGAACCTCGTGTCCGGCAACTACGACGTGATCATCGCGGGCATGTCCATCACGGACGAGCGCGACGAAGTTATCGACTTCTCTGAAAACTATTCCCAGCCTGATCCGTCTTCATTCGTTGCAGCATCAGCTGACATCGACCTGAACTCTGCTGTGATTGCAGCGCAGACAGGCACGATCCAAGCGGCACACGTTGCTGAAATGGGCGCGACCCTGCTGGAATTCGCGACACCTGACGAAACTGTAGCAGCTGTGAAAAACGGCGAAGCTGACGCTGTTCTGGCCGACGCATCCTTCCTCGCGCCAGTGGCCGAAGCCGAAGCAGACCTGTCTGTTGTTGGCGAAGTCCTGCTGGGCGGTGGTGTTGCTGCTGGTGTACGCGAAAGCGACACAGAACTGCGCGACAAGCTGACAGCAGCGATCCAGTCCATGAAAGCGGACGGGTCATTGAACGCGCTGATCGAAAAGTGGGAAATTGGCGTTACTTTCGAGTAACTCTTTTTGGCGCGCTCCAGCTTCATCGTTGGGGCGCGCTTTCCATTTCGTCTACCCAAACAATCCAATTCCCCGCTGTCGACTAGGCTGAACCCATCTTTACATATTGCGCTGATCCCGCCTCGCTCGAGGGGCTGACATGGTTGTCTTGCTACCTGACCACGGGCAAGCACATGAATATGTATTGGGCATTCGGCACAGTCCTGCTGTTGCTAGCCATCACTGCCCCTATATCGCTCGCCTTCGGATTTGGCGGTGCGTCCGCTGCCCGCAGCCAGATCGCGCCACTGCGCTGGATCGGCAAAGGCTACATGTCCGTGGTGCGCGGCATCCCTGACATCGTCTTCTTCCTGTTCTTTGTGATCGCCCTTGATCAGGGGCTGGAATACCTGCGCCACAAGATCAAATGCCCCGATTGGGATGAACCGATCCGCCAAGGCAGCGACTTTATCGTTTGTCAGGCCGCGAAACTGCCGCTTGGCAATGCCCCGCAATGGGTCCACGAAACATACGGTTTTGCCCTTGCCGTTTTGACCTTCGCCATTGTTTTTGGCGCTTTCGCCGCGAACGTCTTATTTGGTGCGATGCGCGCTGTCCCGCGTGGTCAGGTCGAGACCGCTGAGGCCTACGGCATGACCAACCGTCAGTCATTCTGGCGTATTATCGTCCCACAAATGTGGGTCTACGCCCTGCCCGGCCTGTCGAACCTGTGGATGGTCCTAATCAAGGCGACGCCATTGCTGTTCCTGTTAGGCGTTGAAGACATCGTTTACTGGGCCCGCGAATTGGGCGGTTCCAAAACGCCGAACTTCACCGACTACCCGCACCCCGATTGGCGCATGTGGTATTTCGGTGCGCTGCTCGTGTTTTACCTGTGCTTCACCAAAGTGTCCGAAGTCGTGCTGGACCGTATTATGGCCCGTCTGACCCGTGGCCAAGCCACAGCAGCTGGCGAAGCCCAACGGAAGGCCGCCGCATGAGCTGTTTTGAGACCATCGCGGCCTACGCTTTCCGGTCTATCGGGTATGGCGAACGTCTGTTGCCGCGCACCGATTTTACGCTGTGCCAGCAGTTTACGCTGATCGGTTCGGGCATGATCTGGAACATCTATTTCGGATTGTTGGCGCTGCTCGTGGGGTTTTGCATTGCGACACTTGTGGCGATGGGCAAAGCAAGTCCGCGCGCCATGCTGCGTAAACCAGCTGAATGGTTCATCTTCGTGTTTCGCGGATCGCCGCTGTTTATCCAGTTCTTCTTTGCCTACTTCTTGTTCCTGTCGCTGAAAGGCGTCTACCCGATCTTCAGCCCGCTGACGTCTGCGACCTTCGGGGCGTTGGTCGTGCTGATCTTGAACACGGCGGCCTACACCGGCGAAATTTTTTACGGTGCGCTGCAGTCCATTCCCAAAGGCGATACAGAAGCCGCCGATGCTTACGGCATGACAGGCTGGCCGCGCTTCAAACGGATCATCTGGCCGACAATGCTAAGGCTAGCTTGGCCCGCTTACACGAACGAAGCGATCTTCCTGTTTCATGCAACGACCCTTGTGTTTTTCGCAGGTTTTCCGGCATTCCAACAACGCGGCGACGCGCTGTATTACGCGAACTACTTTGCCGACAAGACGTTTAACCCGTTCATCCCATACCCAATTCTTGCGGGCTATTTCATCTTGGTAACGCTCTGCGTAATCGGCCTATTTGGATTGATCAATGCGCGTCTGAACAGGCATCTCCCATCCGAACGCCGGACTAAATTGAAGATAAAACCGCAGATCATTCGATAGCGCCGCAATCCGGCCATAGATGCGTCACGTTAATGCTTTGTTAACCCGGCAAATCAGGCGCATGTTGAGACTGTTTCGCTTTCTTCGCGGCATCAATATTTTGTGCGCTCTGTGCGTCGTTGTGGCTCTGGCCCCAGCGTCCAGTCGTGCTGCGACCTTTACTGGCGAATTCTTCAAGCTGGATTCGCCTTCGAACAACATCAACCAAGCTATCAATGCGATTGCGTCTGCCAGTCCGACGGCCACGTTTCAAACAAGCGCTATCGACTTTCCAAATGGCAACATAAACACCAATAGCAGCAACACAACACTCGCTGCATTCCTTGGCGCTGATGCCGCATCTATTGTCGGCAACGGTTTGGCCACGATCCAAACTTCCGTGTTTCGCTTTACTGGTTTCCTTGACCTGCTTCCGGGCAATCAGTCCTTTGCGGTCGGGTCTGATGACGGGTTCCGCCTGACCATTGACGACACGCAGGTAACCCAACGCGCGCGGGCGCGCAGCTTCGCGACAACCTCCCGAAACCGGAACCCCGCAGAAGGGCGCGTGGCGTTTGAGCTGATCTATTTCGAAAATTACGGCAATGCCGGCGTTGAATTCTTCATTGATGGCGCCCTCGCGAACCCCGCCCCGATCCCTGTTCCAGCTGGATTGCCATTGATCGTGACTGCGATGGCTGGGCTTGGTTTGTTGAAATGGCGGAGACGTCGCAGTTTCCCACTAGCTCAATCCCCTGACGTCCAGTAAAACAAAGGTCGGAATGCCCCTTTTGGGCTAAGGACCTAACTCCATGTCATGGCTACACGATCACCCCGAAGTCCGTAACGTCCGCTGCGGTGCAGCCGACCTGAACGGTCAAGCAAGGGGCAAACGCGTCCCCCGCCGCTTTGCTGAAAAGCTGGAAACCGAAGGTACACGTTTCCCGTTGTCCGTTCTGAACCTCGATATTTGGGGCGAAGACATCGACGATAGCCCCATGGTCTTTGAAACGGGTGATCCCGACGGATTGTTGCTGCCGACGGAACGTGGCTACGTGCCGATGCCTTGGCTGTCGGCCCCGTCGGCATTGATCCCTGTTTGGATGCACGCAGAAGACGGGACACCTTACGCAGGTGATCCGCGTCATGCGCTGGCACGGGTCGTGGATCGCTACAAGGCGCTTGGCCTGACCCCCGTTGCCGCAACCGAGATGGAATTTTATCTTGTTGACGACAGTGGCCGCGAAATCAGACAACCCATGTCGCCACGATCAGGCAAACGCCGACCGGGTGCCGAAATTCTCAGCCTGCGCGCACTTGATGCCTTCGATGACTTCTTCAACGATCTCTATGATGCCTGCGAAGCAATGGACATTCCGGCAGAGGCCGCGATTTCGGAAGCGGGCACAGGTCAGTTCGAAGTGAACCTTGAACATGTGCCCGATGCCCTAAAAGCTGCCGATGATGCGTGGCTGTTCAAAATGCTGGTGCGCGGTCTCGCTCGTAATCACGGGATGGCGGCCAGTTTCATGGCCAAGCCATACGATGATTACGCAGGCAATGGTCTACATACGCATTTCTCGGTCATTGACGCTGACGGCAACAACCTGATGGCCAATGATACGTTCGAAGGCACTGACATGCTGCACAACGCGATTGCGGGTTGCCTGAAGGGTATCCCCGACCTCGCACTTATCTTTGCACCGCACGGCAATTCATATGAACGGCTCGTGCCAAACAGCCATGCCCCGACAGGTATCTGCTGGGCTTACGACAACCGGACAGCGTCTATCCGTGTGCCCGGCGGCAGCTATAAGGCGCGACGTGTTGAACACCGCGTCGCAGGTGGCGACGTAAATCCGTATCTGTTCCTCGCCGCCGTGCTTGGGTCCGCGTTGATCGGGATCGAAGATAACCTGAAACCCGGTACGCCCATCACGGGGAACGCCTATGACCAAGACCTGCCTCAGGTACCCAGCACTTGGGCCGACGCAATCGAGGCCTTTGACAAAAGCCCGATCGCGCGCCGCATTTTCGACCCGCTTCTTGTCGACAACTTTGTGCTGACCAAGCGGCAGGAAATGATGAACTTTGACCAGCTCACACCCGAAGAACAACTGGACCTGTATCTCGACACGGTCTGACCCTTCTTTTGGTTACAAATATCCTGCGGGGGTCTGGGGGTGCAAAACCCCCATGCTTGGCTCGCCAAGCACATCGCCACACTTGCCCCAAGACCCCACGCTGGCTAGGGTTTGCATAAGTATCCATAACAGGCACAGCATGAAAATCGGCATTCTTCAAACCGGACATTCCCCAAAAGAACTTTTGGGGGAAACGGGCAATTACGCGGACCTTTTTGTCAATCTTCTGGCGGGGCAAGACTTCGAATTCGCGGCTTATAGCGTCGTTGATATGGAGTTCCCCGCCAACGCCGATGTGGCTGATGGGTGGTTGATCACCGGATCAAAACACGGCGCATATGAAGATCATCCGTTCATCGCCCCTCTCGAAACCCTGATCCGCGATATCTACGCCGCCGACCTGCCGCTTGTTGGTATTTGCTTTGGCCATCAAATCATTGCGCAGGCGCTCGGTGGGAAAGTCGAGAACTTCAAGGACGGCTGGGCCGTTGGTCGTCAAACTTACGATTGGCAAGGCGAAGACATCCATTTGAACGCGTGGCATCAAGACCAAGTGGTCGCACTGCCCGAAGATGCAGCAGTCTGCGCGCGCAACGACTTTTGCGAAAACGCGGCGCTGATCTATGGAAAGAAAGCATTCACCGTTCAGGCGCATCCCGAATTTGACGGCAACTTCATCGCTGGTCTCGCGACCCACCGCGGTCCCGGCGTCGTGCCTGACGCGCAACTTGATGCTGCGCGTGCGACGCTTGATGCGCCGGTTCACAACGCCCGCTTGGCCCGCAAGATTGGGTCGTTTTTCAAAGAAAGGTCTATCGCATGAGCTGGATTGACGCGCTACCGAATGCTGCCAAGACTTATCTCGAAGCGAACCGCTTGGATGAAGTCGAATGTGTCATCGGCGATCTGCCCGGCATTGCGCGTGGTAAGGCTGTGCCTGCCGCCAAATGGGAAAAACAACAATTCTTCCACCTGCCGGAATCAATCTTTTTCCAGACCATCACCGGCGATTGGGGCGAAGCCGCCGGACCTGCCGGTTTCACCGAACCTGACATGATCCTACGCCCTGATATGTCGACCGCGACTGCAGCCCCATGGACGGAAGACGGAACGCTGCAGGTTATTCACGACGCTTACCGCACGAATGGCGATCCTATCGGATTTTCGCCGCGCAACGTTTTGAAACACGTCGTCGCGAAATATGCTGAACAAGGCTGGACCCCTGTTGTGGCGCCCGAAATGGAATTCTTCCTTGTCGCGCGGAATACCGATCCCGCCAAGAAGATTGAACCGATGGTTGGACGTACCGGTCGCCCTGTCGCGGGGCGGCAGGCCTATTCGATGTCCGCTGTTGACGATTTTGGCCCCGTCATCGACGACATTTACGAATTCGCCGAAATCCAAGGGTTCGAAATTGACGGCATTACTCAGGAAGGCGGCGCAGGCCAGCTCGAGATTAACTTGCTGCATGGCGATCCCGTGAAATTGGCCGACGAGGTGTTCTATTTCAAACGCCTGATCAAGGAAGCCGCGCTGAAACACGATTGTTTTGCGACCTTTATGGCCAAACCGATCGAGGGCGAACCGGGCAGTGCGATGCATATTCACCATTCGGTTCTTGATAGCCAAGGGCGCAATATCTTTACCGGTGCCGACGATTCCGAAACGCCTGCGTTTATGAATTTCATCGGTGGTCTGCAGAAAAACCTGCCCAACGTGGTCGCGATTATGGCCCCTTATGTGAACAGCTATCGGCGCTACGTCCGTGATCACGCCGCACCGATTAACCTTGAATGGGGCCGCGACAATCGCACCACGGGAATTCGTGTACCGCTGTCTAATCCGGCGGCGCGACGGGTCGAAAACAGGCTCGCTGGAATGGATTGCAACCCTTATCTGTGCATCGCGGCCTCATTGGCTTGCGGGTATCTGGGTATGATGAACGGCACAAAGCCGGACGAAATTTACCGCGGCGATGCCTACGACGGTGAAGACGATATTCCGCAGGGCCTGTATGCAGCGCTTGATCTGTTCGACGAAGCGACAGACATCCACGACATCATGGGCCCCGATTTTGCTCGGGTTTATTCGATCGTCAAGCGGGCTGAATACAATGAGTTTCTTCAGGTGATCAGCCCATGGGAACGCGAACATTTGCTGTTGAACGTGTAATATGAGCGTCCTGTACCGCAACGACACCCAAGGCCAATTCCCGAACTCGTGGTACGCGGCCACGGTTGATGCGCCCCCTATTCGGCCAGACTTACGCGGCGCAAACACCGCGGACGTCTGCATCATTGGCGCGGGATACACAGGATTATCGGCTGCAAAGCTGCTGGCCGAAAAAGGTCTGTCCGTCGTCGTCTTGGAAGCCCATCGCGCGGGCTTTGGCGCATCGGGCCGCAACGGCGGTCAGGTCGCCTCCGGCTACAATGCACCGCAACGATTACTGGCGAAAAAGCTAGGGACGGATACCGCGCGCGATCTTTGGGCATTGACCCAAGAAGCGAAAGCAGACGTCGCGACGAACTGCGAAACCATCGCACCCGATGCGCAATGGAAGCCAGGCGTCGCACATGGGTGTTATTCTGCGAAAGAACGCGACGGCCATCACGCTGACGCCGCCTATTTGCAGGACACCTATGGCTACGACCAGATCAAGACGTTCACGCAATCGGAGTTTGCCGACGTTGTCGGTTCCCCTTTGTACCAAGGCGGCACGATTGATTGGGGTGCGGCCCATATTCATCCGTTACGATATGTGCTGGCGCTTGCCAAAGCTGCCGAAGATGCAGGCGCGGTGATCTATGAAAACAGTGCCGTGCATCACATAGGCAAAGGTCCCAAAATCACGTTGCGAACCGGCAAAGGCCATGTCACTGCCGACCATCTGATTATCGCGACCAACGGTTATATCAGCGGTCTTGAACGTAAAGTCGCAGCCACGATTATGCCCGTGAACAGCTTTATTTGTGCGACCGCACCATTGTCCGACACACAAGCGACTATTCTGAAGCAGGATATCGCAGTTGAGGACAGCAAGAATGATGTGAATTACTACCGTCTTTCTGATGACAAACGCTTGCTTTTTGGTGGGCGTGCGGCAGCAAAAACTACATTCCCGCAAGACATTGGCGCTATGCTGCGCCCGCGTTTTACCGCGTTGTTCCCGACCTTGGACCGGATCGGCATTGATTATGCATGGGGCGGTACGTTGGGCGTCACGATTTCGGGGCTGCCCGCGATCCAACGGATCGACAGCAACATCGTCTCTGCGGGTGGATATACGGGCCACGGGGTGGCGCTATCTGGCCTTTGCGGCAAGATCTTGGGCGAAGCCGTCGCAGGCCACGCATCACGGTTCGACACGCTCGCGACATTACCGACGCCTGCCTTCCCTGGTGGCACCGCACTGGGACGTCCATTGTTACAAATGGTGCTCGCATGGAACGGATTGCGCGAAAAACTGGGGCTTTGAGCGCGGTCATAGAATTGTCATAAGTTTCATGTTAGCTATTTCCGAAAAAGCATTTCGGAAAAGGTGAAATATGTCACAATTGCCCAACCTGACACAAGCTGAACCAATCCCCGCGGCCGCCAAGGCAGAAGTCACGCGTATCTTGGAAACCGGTGACCTGTTTCGCTACACCAACGATCAATCGCCGGTCGCACTGTTGGAAGCCGAATTTGCCGCGAAGCTTGGCAGTACCTATGCATTGGCCGTGTCGTCATGCTCTGCTGCGCTGTTCCTGTCGCTCAAGGCGCTGGGGCTGCCCCGCGACGCCCGCGTTCTGATCCCGGCGTTTACCTTTGCGGCAGTACCGTCATCCGTGGTGCATGCCGATTGCGTGCCCGTGCTGTGCGAATGCGGCGACAATTACCGCATTGATCTGGATGATTTTGCGGCCAAACTGCCATCGGTCGAGGCCGTCATCATCAGCCACATGCGCGGGCATACGTCGGACATGGATGCGATCATGACGCTGTGCGACGCGGCAGGTATTCCAGTCATCGAAGATGCAGCGCATAGCCTTGGCACGACGTGGGGCGATCGGAATATCGGGACTATCGGTAAAATCGGCTGCTTCAGTTTCCAGTCCTATAAAATGCTGAACGCGGGCGAAGGCGGGATCATGATCACCGATGACGCCGAACTTGTCGCCAAAGCGATCATCATGTCCGGCGCGTATGAACATAACTGGCGAAAACATCCGGTCCTGCATGCGCCCTTCGCGACATGGCAGAACAAGCTACCGCTTTATAACTTGCGTCTGAACACGCTGTCTGCGGCTTTGATCCGGCCACAGCTGGACGCATTGGACCAGCGCGTCACAGACGGGCGGCGCAATCATGATCATGTTGCAGACCAATTGAATGCACATCCGAATTTAGCGGTCCCTGCAAAGCTTTCCCCTGAAAATCGCGCACCGGATTCGATACAGTTCAATCTTGTCGATATGACAGATGCGCAAATCGCGGATTTCCAGAGCGCTACGCAACAGGCCGGTCTGAACGTCCAAATCTTTGGGCGTTCCACGGATAACGCGCGTGCCTTTTGGAACTGGCATTTTCTTGGGGACACACCTGAATTGCCGAAAACCCGCGCCATGCTGATGATGGCATGCGACGTGCGGCTGCCTGCACGACTGACGCAGGCGGAATGTGATACAGTGGCGCAGGCGCTGCTAACAGCGGCGACCCAAGCCACACAACAAAAGGCTGCGTAACACGACGCAATCTAGCAAAAATCGAGACTGGACGCGCGGTTACGCGCGTCCGTAAGCTTCAGCAATGGCGATCTGAACCGCATCTTTTGGACTACGGTCGGCCCATGTCACCAGTTGGATGGCTGGATAATAGCGTTCACAACTCGCGACAGCGGCCCCGATCATTGTATCGATCTGTTCAGCTGATGGTGCTTGATCGCCCGCGAGCACAAGACCGTAGCGATAAACCATCATCTGTTCATCACCCCACCACGAAAACGATCCCGCCCAGCACATGTCGTTGATCGTGTTCAGCGCTTCGTAAAGCGCCGGAATACGGTTCGCTGGCGGTTCCATTTCATACGTGCAGATCAGCCGTAGCGTCTCATCGGCCGCACACCAAGCCACAGTAATCGCATAGGTCCGCCACTGCGCTTCAACCGCCATTGCGATCTGGTCATCGTGGATGCGGTCAAATTGCCAGTCATGGTGTTCGGCGACGTATTCAACCAAATCAATCGGATGCAGGTCATCCGTCTCAAGATAATGCTCTGAAAGTGCCATATGTCGCGCCTCGCCTGTCTGGCAGCGGGACGTGGCAGCGACCCAACCGCTATGTGACTGCTCTAGGATCAGTATTTTTGTTTTCTGTCCCTACGACATATGGTGCTTTACGAGACCTTACCTGTAAAGCAATTTCTTGGGGATAAGTGGGACGCCGCCCAAGATACCTGTGGAGAACTCGCGATTATTCAAAAGGTTAACGTGGAATTGCCCCGATTTCGGCCAACAGGCCATCCCGAAAGGCTAAAAGCGCCGCGTGCCGGTCTTGCGCCATCGCAGCACCCGTCGCGGTTTGGAACCCTTCTGCAAGCGTCAGCAGCTTAGTTTCGAAATGATCAATGGCGAAGGCCTTGTCGTCCAGTTCCCGTTTTTGCGCCCTAGGATCAGCCGGATCGTACAGACCGGACCCCATGCGCCCCGCGACGTAGAAACAGCGTGCCACGCCAATCAAGCCGATCGCGTCTAAACGGTCCGCATCTTGCAGTATCTTTGCTTCAATCGTTGTTGGCGTGACATTTGCTGAAAAGCTGTGCGCGACGATCGCGTGGGATACGCGGTCAATGTCCGCTTCATCCCATTCCAGCCCCTCTAATACGCCTCGGGCCTTGTCCGCCGCCATCCGCGACCCTTGCGACCGATCCGCCGCATCCTTTTCAAGTGACACGCAGTCATGCAGCAGCGTTGCCGCACATAGCACGCGGCCATCCCCACCCTCTGCCGCGTGAATGGTGCGCGCGTTGGCCCAGACCCGCGCGATATGGGCGATGTCATGTGACCCATCGTCTGCGTTGTCACAGGCATGCGGCAAAAGCTGCGCGGCCAATGCGGTGAAAGGTGCAAAGATATCAGGTGTGGTCATCTGGGCCTCTTACGGTTTGGCCGCCTGCATACCGACAACCGGCTTGCCTTCACCACCCCCGCAGCCCACATTTATAATAACCTAAAATGACGGAGCCTTTGATGAACCTCGATCTGCTGAAAACCCTGTGCGAAACCCCCGGTGTGCCCGGCAATGAACATCGCGTGCGTGACCTGATCACATCCGAGATCGGCGGGTTGTTTGACGAGGTTACGACCGATCCGATGGGGTCGCTTTTGTGCAAACGCAACGGGACTGGCGACAACCCGAAGAAGATCATGCTGCTCTGCCATATGGACGAAATCGGGTTTCTGGTCAGTCATATCAGCAAAGACGGTTATCTGTACCTGAACCCTGTCGGCGGCTTTGACCCACGCAACCTATTCTCGCGCCGTGTCCGCGTTTGCACCGATGGTGGCGACTACCTTGGCGTCATGAACCCAGGTGGCAAGCCAGTGCATATTGCCTCGCCCGAAGATCGCAAGAAGGTGCCGGAGGTCGGCGATTTCTTTGTCGATCTCGGGATGGGCAAGAAGGCGCATGACGTCATCAAAGTCGGCGATTTTGTTGTGATGGAAGAACCGTTCATCGAAATCGGGGATAAGATCGTGTCAAAGGCGCTGGATAACCGGATCGCCTGCTGGCTCGGGATCGAAGCGATGCGGGCACTTAGTGACAAAGGGCGCGGTGCGGAAATTCACGTGGCATTTACATGTCAGGAAGAGGTTGGTCTGCGCGGCGGCAAAACAGCGGCCTTTGCCGTGAAGCCGGACATCGGGATTGGTGTGGATACGACGCTGGCGTGCGACACACCCGGCATTCCCGAAAAGGACGCGACAACAACGCAAGGCAAAGGGTTCGGACTGCATGTGCGGGACAGTTCATTCATCGCGGATCGTGATCTGGTGAAACAGATCGAGGCGCTCGCGATTGCAAACGACATCCCTTACCAGCGCACAATGCTGGCCGCTGGCGGCCAAGACGGGGCGGCGGCGCAACAGGCGGCTGCCGGCGCACGGGCTGTCGGGATTGTCGTGGGTACGCGCTATATCCACACAGTGACCGAGATGATCGAAAAGGGCGATCTACAGGCAGCGCTGGATATCTTGGTGGCGTATCTCGGTGAGTTTTAGTGCGCCTCTGGAGCCCTTTGGTTTGCTTCCTTAATGCTGCGGCACGCTTAGCTGAAGTCGCGCGCAAGTGGCTGGTCTTCCTGTGCTTTCTTGCGCTCTTGTCTCTATCTGTTGCTTCGCACACGATCGGTGCGGTAACAGATATGACGAGTAAATTCATTTTTGCCGTAAGCGGTGTTGCTACAACGACAATGCAAGCCCAAACCGCGCGCAGAAATACAGCGGACCGCAGCGATCGCCTTTTGTCTCAGCGAGAGGGCGAGCTACGACAACTTCAAACTGAACATACCGATCTGCGCGCGCGTCAATCGCGACAAACAGCGCAGATCGCTGACCTCGCCGCATCTAATCGGATTTTGCAGAGCTTAAATCAATCGCAGCTAGAGGCGATGGCACAATTGCGGTCCCAAAACAACACGCGCATTGTGCTCAATAATCATTCCACGAGACTCATTCGGTCAACGCTCTCGGACATTCAAAGCCGAACGGCAAAAACGGCTGCAGTCAACGTTGGAAGCGTTTTTGGTGAGGCGGTCCCTGTCTTCGGGATAGGCATTATTGTTGCGGCTACGACATTTGAATTGGCGGCCGCATGTGAAACGATGATTGATCTTCATGCGCTTCAATTGGCAATTGACCCCGACAGCGACGTCGACACTAGTCACGAGCAGGTTTGCGGTCTGAACGTTCCCACCAAAGAAGAACTATGGGCAGCTGTTAAATCGTCACCAGAAAAAGCTTGGGACACGTCGATGACGGCAATCAATTCAACCTCAGACTGGGCCTCTGAAATAGAGACCCCGGATTTCAGCGGGGCCTGGTCGTGGCTAGTGTCTCATTTCCGATAACAGCCGTCTCGGAGAACCCATTTCTTCGTGAAAAATTGCCCCCGCACGCGGTTTATTTCGCTTCGAGTGCTGCGATCCGTGCCGCGAGTGCTTCGTTTTCTTCGCGTGCCTTTTGCGCCATCGCCCGTACCGCGTCGAATTCTTCGCGCGTCACAAAATCACGGTCGGCCAGCCAGCGGTCCATCATCGAACTCATCGCGTTGCCCGCTTCGTCTTTTGCGCCTTGTGCCACGCCCATGGCGTTGGTCATCAGTTGCGACAGGTCGTCTAACATTTTGTTCTTGGTTTGCATGATGCAGCTCCGCTTTTGCTTGCTTTATATATGGGCACCCGCGTGCCCACGTGCAACCCGCCATCCCTGTTGACTTTGCCGCAGCCCAAAGCCACGTAAAGGCATGAGCAATCCGATACCCTTCCCCGCCATATCGCCCGAGATTTTCTCGATCAATGTATTTGGATTTGAGCTGGCCCTGCGCTGGTATGCGATGGGGTATATCGTCGGGATCGCTATTGGCTGGCAGGTGATTGCCGCAGCCCTGCGTCGCCCACATCTGTGGCGCGGTGGCGTGGCCCCGATGGAACATAAACAGCTGGAAGACCTGCTGACCTACGTCGTGATCGGCGTGATCGGTGGTGGTCGGCTGGGCTACGTTCTATTCTATAACCCTGCCCGTTTCATCGCGAACCCGCTTGAGATTCCGATGATTTGGACTGGCGGTATGTCATTCCATGGTGGCTTTATCGGCGTCGTCATCGGCGTTTGGCTGTTCAGCTATCGCAACAAGATACCTTTCTCCGCCCTTGCAGACATCGTCTGCGTCGCCGCTACCCCTGCTATTCTGCTGGTCCGCATTGCGAATTTCATCAACGCTGAACTTTGGGGCCGCCCCACGGATCTGCCTTGGGCTGTCGCGTTCCCGGGCCAAGCCGCACAAAGCTGTGCCACAGCAACGGAACTGTGCGGCCGGCATCCGTCGCAGCTCTATGAGGCCGGTCTCGAAGGATTGATCCTTGGCGCGATCCTCATGACGCTGGTGTTCGGCTTTGGCGCGCTGAAACGCCCGTGGATGATCACTGGCCTGTTTTTCGCGGGCTACGGCATTTCTCGTTTCATCATCGAATTTGTTCGCCAACCGGATGCCCAGTTCGTCACAGAAGGCAATCCGCTTGGTCTTGCGTTTCATATTGATGGATGGGGAGTGACCATGGGTCAGACACTTTCCCTACCGATGATCCTGATCGGCCTCACGATCTTTGTCATGGCGCGGCGGCGGTCATGACCGCGCTTGCCGATCTTCTGATTGCGCGGATTGGCCAGACTGGCCCGATCACACTGGCGGACTATATGGCTGAATGCCTACTGCATCCGAAACATGGGTATTACGCCACACGCGACCCGTTCGGAGCCAAAGGCGATTTCATTACGGCGCCTGAGATCAGCCAGATGTTTGGCGAAATGCTGGGGCTTTGCCTCGCGCAGGCATGGATCGATCAGGACCAACCCACGCCCTTTACGCTCGCCGAAATTGGTCCGGGCCGTGGGACGTTAATGGCCGACATGCTGCGTGCAACGAAATCAGTGCCCGGTTTCCACGATGCCGCATCTGTGCACCTGATCGAAGCATCACCCGTTTTGCGCGCCAAACAGGCCGAATTGGTCCCGCAAGCGACGTGGCACGATACGATTAGCACATTACCAGATGCGCCGCTGTTCATGGTCGCGAATGAATTTTTCGACGCGCTGCCCATCCGCCAGTTTACACGCGACGACGCGGGTTGGCGTGAACATATGGTTGGGGTGCAGGACGACAGATTGACGCTAGGCCTGTCGGCCGCAGCCCCGATAGAGGCGCTGGACCACAGGCTTGACGACACCAAGGCAGGCGATCTGGTCGAACTTTGCCCTGCCCTGCCCGGTATTACGGCGCAGATCGGACAGCGGATCGCAGACCACGGCGGTGCCGCGCTGATCATAGACTACGGCGATTGGCGCAGTTTGGGCGATACGCTACAAGCCATCACAGATCACGCGCCCGTTGATCCATTCAAAGCGCCCGGCGACGCCGACTTGACCGCGCATGTGGATTTCGAAGCGATTGCGCAGGCGGCTAGCCCAGCCCAATTCACCCGCCTGACCACGCAGGGTGTTTTTCTCGAACGGCTCGGTATTACCAATCGCGCTCAATCGCTTGCACAGCATTTAACCGGTGACGGGTTAGATCAGCATATTGCAGCGCACCGCCGCTTGACCCACCCGTCAGAAATGGGTGAGATATTCAAAGTTATCGGGCTGCATCCAAAAGGCACCCCACCACCTGCGGGACTGACACATGACGCTTGAGATCATCACCGACGATCTGTTGGAAGGCATTCCGCACGGGTTCTTTACCCGCAAAGGCGGCGCGTCTTCAGGTGTTTATGCGGGCTTGAACTGCGGCTTTGGCAGCTCTGATCAACACGAGATCGTCGCGATCAATCGCGCGCGCGTGGCAAATGCAATGTCTGTTCCTCACGCCCATCTGATGGGCGTTCATCAAGTCCATTCAACGGATGTGGTCACGGTCAAAGAGCCCACACCGGATAAGCCCAAAGCCGACGCGCTTGTGACGAACGTACCGGGGCTCGCCCTGTCGATCCTGACTGCTGATTGCCAACCCGTCCTTTTTGCTGACCCGGTCGCTAAGGTCGTCGGAGCAGCGCATGCGGGCTGGACAGGTGCGTTGAATGGTGTGCTCGAGGCGACGTTAGACGCGATGGAAGCGCTGGGCGCTGACCGCGCCAACACCAAAGCGGTCATTGGCCCGTCAATCAGCCAAGCGGCTTACGAAGTTGGACCAGAGTTTTTCGAGACCTTTCTGGCAGAAGACCCACTTTACGCCCGTTTCTTTGCGCAAGGCACAGGCGACAAAATGCAATTCGACCTGCCGGGCTTTGGCCTGATGCGCCTGCGTGGCTTTGGAATCGGCGATGCGGCTTGGACGCGGCACTGTACGTACGCAGACGAAGACCGATTCTACAGCTACCGGCGGACCTGTCACCGCAAAGAAGCCGACTATGGTCGACTGATTGCCGCGATTTCCTGCCCGACTTAGGCAGGAATTAGGCAATATCGCGCCAAGGTATTGCCTCATTTTGTGAAACAATTGCTCAATCTGCAGCCTGATTGTTTCCGCAGATTAAAATTACCGATAGAAAACAAAAACTTCCGGGCGTTTGGGCAATGTTAACCAACTTGCCCCATTCTAGTGGTGCGAAACACGAAACTTTTTTGAGGACGGTCAAATTCTTGCCCGCATCCTAGGACAAACTGTTCTCAGAGCAGCAACAATACAACGTTGCACGAACCAACAGATCGACACCGGAGAAAAAACAATGGCTAAAGCACGCTGGATGGATGAAACGAAAACTGCAGCAAACGACTGCGAAACTAATATGCCTTGGGCCCGCGGATTGCGCCGCCAAGCGATGATCGCCCGCCGCCTTGAGACTGAGACACGTCAAAACAAAATTACCCTGCCGCCAATGCCGGCATTCATGTCCATGGACATTTCGGCCTAACGACACCGTCGGAAAGCCTGCAGCAAAAGCCCCCGCCAGGCATGGCAATCGTGGGACTTTTGTAATGCTCAGACGTCAGGCGTTCCAAACGGTGCTGTAACGGCCCGCATTCCCTCTCCCTCCCCCCGACTTCCCAAGGGTCGGTCTGTCAACCGCGTAGTCCCAAGCTGCGCGGTTGATTCGTGTTTGGACACCCGCAGGACGCGTTTGATGCGGTGATCGCCCGCGCAAATATGGCAGAGTCGTGCTCGTTTCGGCGACAATCCCGATCCCTGAATTGGGATTAACTCCGATAGCGCTGACAAATCCAAATAGTTTTGACAGCGCACGCCAAAATTTGCCACATTCGCCACAACGAATTTAGCAACTCTCCTCAGATGTTGTCGGTGGGGCCGACAGATGTGTGAAGAACCGAAAGGTGTTCGCATGCGCAAGACCCACCAAGCCGTCGCTGGCCTCGCGACGGAAAGTTATACCTCTCCGGCCCTTAATGGTCGGATCGCTAGTCAAGATGGGCGACTGTCCCGTGTGAAGCCTCTCATGCGGAAATATGAAGTCGCCCATCTGACACCATCCTACGACATCGAAGAATTTACGCGCATCGCACCTGCGTCGGCTGTGTTTGAAGATTGTTTCGCAGCCATCGGGCGCGGCGCGATCTTGCAGACCCAGAACGGCCCAGTCGCCGTCGAAGATCTGTTGCCGGGCGACAAAATCAAAACATCGACCAACGGATTTCAGACGTTGCGCTGGCGTGGCAGCATGACAATTGTGCCCGGTGCTCGCAATAAACGTCCCGAAATGGGTACGATGACACGCTTGACGGCTGATGCGTTAGGATACGGTCGCCCCGGAATGGATCTGGTCTTGGGGCCATCGGCACGCATGCTGCATAAGGCGCCAGGCGTCAAAACCTTGACCGGAAGCGACGCCGCATTCGCACCGGTGCGCGACTTTATTGACGGGTCAAGCATCATCGAATTGCGCCCGATTGCGCCCGTCCATTGTTACCAGCTGGGTTTCGACAATCACGAACAGATCAACGTCAACGGCGTCGAACTTGAAACGTTACACCCCGGTCTGGCCCATACAGTTCAAATGCGATCGGACATGCAGCTTTTGTTTATGTCGTTGTTTCCGCACAAAGAAAGCCTTTCGGATTTTGACGTCCTTCTCCATCCGCGACTGAACCTGCGCGATCTTGATATGTTCGCTGTGGCGTAACCGATGACCCGTTTGGATTTATCATCGCCGACGGCTAAGCTTACAATCCGCGTTGGAAAGCGACGGCAGCCGCTGCGCGCCCAGACGGCGCAGGCCCGCCGCATGGTCATAGCACCAGTGCACGTTGCACATAATTCGAGACCCCGCCCGCGTCTGGCCCCGACTGCGCCTTAATCTCACCACGTTTTCAAGATTGATTGTTGTTCAATTCGAAACAACTCTCTTGCCCTTGGAAACAATGTGAGCGCCATGAACGTACAAATTTTACCGACCGCCGAACAGAAAGACCAACAAGATTACCTCGCCGCGCGTGAAAGCACGCAGCAAGAACTGCTTGTATACGCGGCAAAGACATCCGGCAGGTCGGTCATCCAGATTATGCGTGATTACAAAACGATGGCTGCGTCACACAGCCGCCTGAACCTTGTTGAATATGTCCGTCATGGCCTGTTCGATGCAGATCGCCACGACGCGGAAGCGCGTGCATTGTTCATCTCGAATGATCGTCATTGGGACATGACACACACCTGTAACAATCAGGGATGGTCCACAGTCGCCGAAGACAAGATGCTAGCTGAAACCATGCTCAAGGCCGGCGGTGTTCCCGTTCCGGAAACAGTTGCCGTCATCGACAAATCCGCCCGCGTCTACCCTGGTGTTCGCAAGATCACGACAGCTGAAGAGCTAAAGGAACTTGTGACCTTTGAGCTTGGCGATGGCCTGTTTGGCAAGATTGTCGACGGTATGGTCAGCTTTGGCGCTTTTCGCATTGATCACGCTGACGCAACTCACCTGACATGCGCGGGTCAAGACCCCGTCACTTATGCAACGTTCATGGAAAACGTTGTGGCCGACAACGCCTATGTCGTGCAGCGCAAACTGTCCAACCATCCGGATATCGCGAAGTATTGTTCATCTATCGCCACCGTGCGCATGGTGAATCTGTTGAAAGATGACGGCGTCTATGTACCGATGGCTGTGATCAAGCTCCCGCAGGGCAACAACATTGCCGATGCGTTCTGGCGGCCTGGCAATCTGGCGTCAGAAGTCGATGTTGCGACAGGCCGCATCAAGACAATCGCGCAACGCGCAGACCCTGTTGTGGCGTTTATGGACGACCATCCGGAACAGGTTGGATTGATGGGGATGACCCTGCCGCATTGGGATCAGGTGGTCGAGATTAATGCCAAAGCCGCCAGTCTGTTTGGCCCGATCCGTTACCAATCCACGGATATCGCGATTACGCCGGCCGGCCCTGTTGTGGTTGAACTCAACTACGGCGGCGGATTTGACCTCCCGCAATACGCCAGTGGTCGGGGCATGCTGACACCTGAAGTGCGCAGCTTTTTCGAAGGGTTCGGATACGATTTCGATGCGACCCAGAAAAAAGTAGGGTTGATGGGTCGTCTATTGAATAGATAAACCAACAAGCGGTGGGCACGTCCCGCCGCTATTACGCCTCTTGGGCGAGCCGCTCTTCAAGGACATCGAACGGCACACCTGGGTGATCTTTCGCACCCCGAATAACGAGCGACGTTTTCACAGACGCCACGTTCGGCGCGCTTGTCAGTTCTTCCGTCAGGAAACGTTGAAATGACCGCAAATCAGGTGCGACGCATTTCAGAATGAAGTCCACTTCGCCGTTCAGCATGTGACATTCGCGAACCAACGGCCAGTCCTGACATTTGTCTTCAAACGCGGATAGATCAACTTCGGCCTGACTGACCAAACCGACCATCGCAAAAACCTGAACTTCGAAGCCCAATTCGCGTGGATCAACGTCCGCGTGATACCCGCGAATAAACCCCGATTCCTCGAGCGTCCTGACACGGCGCAGACAAGGTGGCGCCGAAATGCCAACCCGTTTCGCAAGCTCGACGTTGGTCATACGCCCGTCCGCCTGCAATTCAGCCAGAATCATCCGATCGATATCGTCTAGTTTTTGACCCGGCATGCATGTTTCCCTTGCTGTATTGTTGATTCCTACGTCAGACCAAGCGACTGCGCAACAATGTTTCACATAGTTAAAAGAAAATGTCGCCAACATTCTGCGTGTCGAAATGAAGTGCCGTCAAACACATCACCGTTTCACGGGCTTTTAACACAGGCCCTGCACGACTATATCGGATCAAAGATTCCTTGAAAGGCTGCCCAATGTCCGACACGCGTCACACCAAAGTTTTGATCATCGGCTCCGGCCCGTCCGGCTACACCGCTGGCGTTTATGCGTCCCGCGCAATGTTGGAACCCATCTTGGTGCAAGGCATCGAACCGGGCGGCCAGTTGACCACGACAACCGAAGTTGAAAACTGGCCGGGCGACACGCAGGTACAGGGTCCCGACTTGATGGTCCGCATGGAGGCCCACGCACGCGAAATGGGCTGCGAGATCGTCGGCGATATCATCACGTCACTTGATCTGTCCAAACGCCCGTTTACGGCCACAGCCGACAGCGGCACGGTTTTCACGGCAGATGCGGTGATCCTTTGCACCGGTGCCCGCGCGAAATGGCTGGGCCTGCCGTCAGAAGAGAAATTCAAAGGCTTCGGCGTGTCGGCATGCGCAACCTGCGACGGCTTCTTCTACCGCGGTCAGGAAATCGTTGTTGTCGGCGGCGGGAATACCGCCGTTGAAGAAGCACTTTTCCTCACCAACTTCGCGTCCAAGGTCACGCTGGTGCACCGCCGCGATGAACTGCGCGCCGAGAAAATCCTGATTGATCGCTTGATGAAGAACCCAAAAATTGAACCGCTGTGGTTCCATGAAGTCGACGAAGTCACCGGCACCGAAAGCCCACTGGGCGTCGAAGCTGTGCGCGTGCGTCACACCAAGACAGGTGAAATTACGGAAATTCCAGCGAAAGGGATTTTCATCGCAATCGGCCACGCCCCCGCGTCCGAATTGGTCAAAGACCAGCTGGAATTGCATTCAGGCGGCTACGTAAAAGTCGAAGCAGGCAGCACACGCACCGCCATTCCGGGTGTGTTTGCAGCAGGCGATCTAACCGACCACATCTACCGTCAGGCTGTGACGTCTGCGGGCATGGGCTGCATGGCGGCATTGGATGCGGAAAAGTTCATTGCGGAAATGGACGACGTGTAAGCGTAACCGCACCCCAATGCTGAACAGGATTGACTGCCGACGTGTGCAAACGCGTCGGCAGTTTCGTATTTCCACCACAATTTCGTTGTAGCGACACAACATATTAACCGATCTCGCATATTTTCGGGCGCACAAAAGTTTGTTCTAGCCTGAACATACCTTTCGTGACATACGTTCACGCGTGAACAAACCCCGAGTCGTGAGCATGCCGTTGCCAACCCTGAAACGCAGTGATGAAGACGAAGACCACCTCTTCCGTCTTCTCCGTCAGCTAGATGTCGCACCTGATGCGTCACAGCGGGCGCTGGCTGCTGCTTTGGATATATCATTGGGCCGGCTCAACGCACAACTACGTGCTGCGACCGATGCGGGTCTGATCAAACTCACCGACACCGACAGTACCGACAAACGCAAACGCGTCGCCTACGCTATCACGACCCGCGGCGCGTCTGAAAAGAACCGTCTCACGGATCGGTTCTTGAAACGCAAATTCGCCGAATACGACAAAATTCATGCCGAACTTACTGGCACCACTTCTGGATTTAATCCTCTGAAAAATAGGACAAATTTTATGGCCGATACGCTCGCCCCAATCCCAGAGCTCTATGTTTCTTACGACTCAGCCCAAAAGCTGAAGATGGAAGCAGCGGACCTCGCATCCCACGACCTGACTCCGCGCCAGATCTGCGATCTTGAATTGCTGATGAACGGTGGTTTCAATCCGCTGAAGGGCTTCTTGTCCGAAGAAGATTACGACGGTGTTGTTGAAAACATGCGCCTGGCAGACGGCCAGCTGTGGCCAATGCCGATCACATTGGACGTGTCCGAAAAGGAAGCCGACACCGTCGAAGTTGGTCAAGACATCGCCCTACGCGACCAAGAAGGCGTGATCCTCGCGACCATGACAGTCACTGACAAGTGGACACCAAACAAAGCACGCGAAGCTGAAAAAGTGTTCGGCGCCGACGACAGCGCCCACCCTGCCGTGAACTACCTGCACAACCAAGCGGGCAACGTTTACCTCGGCGGTCCTGTGACAGGCATCCAACAGCCAGTGCACTACGATTTCCGCGCACGTCGCGATACACCTAATGAGCTGCGCGCTTATTTCCGCAAAATGGGCTGGCGCAAAGTGGTTGCGTTCCAAACGCGCAACCCGCTGCACCGCGCCCACCAAGAACTGACGTTCCGCGCTGCAAAAGAAGCGCAGGCCAACCTGTTGATCCACCCAATCGTTGGCCTGACAAAGCCGGGCGACATTGATCACTTCACACGTGTGCGCTGCTACGAAGCTGTTCTGGATCAATACCCAGCCTCTACTACAGCGATGTCGCTCCTAAACCTCGCCATGCGTATGGCTGGTCCACGCGAAGCTGTTTGGCATGGCCTGATCCGTAAAAACCATGGTTGCACCCATTTCATCGTTGGTCGCGACCACGCGGGCCCTGGCAACAACAGCCAAGGCGAAGATTTCTACGGCCCATACGATGCGCAGGACTTGTTCCGCGAGCATCAGGAAGAAATGGGCATCGAAATGGTCGACTTTAAGCACATGGTTTATGTGCAGGATCGCGCCCAATACGAACCGGCTGACGAGATCGAAGATAAAGAAAACGTCACAGTTCTGAACATCTCAGGCACCGAATTGCGCCGTCGTCTTGCCGAAGGTCTGGAAATCCCTGAATGGTTCTCATTCCCATCCGTTGTGGAAGAGCTGCGGAAATCCCGTCCGCCACGGGCACAGCAGGGCTTCACCGTGTTCTTCACGGGCTTCTCTGGCTCCGGTAAATCCACAATCGCCAATGCGTTGATGGTGAAATTGATGGAAATGGGTGGTCGCCCTGTGACTCTTCTTGACGGTGATATCGTTCGTAAGAACCTGTCGTCCGAATTGGGCTTCAGCAAAGAACACCGCGATCTGAACATCCGCCGGATCGGTTATGTCGCATCCGAGATCACCAAAAACGGTGGTATCGCGATCTGTGCGCCAATCGCGCCATATGCAACGACCCGCCGCGCTGTGCGTGAGGACATCGAACAATTCGGTGCCTTCATCGAAGTCCACGTCGCGACATCCATCGAGGAATGCGAACGCCGTGACCGCAAGGGTCTGTACAAGCTGGCCCGCGAAGGCAAGATCAAGGAATTCACAGGGATTTCAGATCCATATGATGTTCCACAGAACGCTGAATTGGTCATCGAAACTGAAAGCGTCGAAGTTGATAACTGCGCGCATCAGGTGATCCTGAAGCTGGAATCAATGGGTCTGATCAAAGGGTAATTCCGGCGATCGCCCAAAAGAAAGCCCCGGCGTGATTACCACGTCGGGGCTTTTACGTTCAAAAACCAAAAAGATTTAATGAAGGGTCATCGGGACCAAATCATTCGCTTTTGCCAGATGTACGGCCAGTTGCCGGTTGGCCGCGACGGCAAGCTGCGCACCATTTGCATCATGCAATGCAAACACGCTGTCGCTTTCTAACGCATCAAGGTTAATGTCAGCTGGCACTTCGCTCGCCATGACTTCTTTGATGTAGACGATATTGCTGTCGTTCTTGGCAGCCTCGTATTTGTCGTTCATGTCTTCACCCCTTCCGAATTGAAATCGTCTGGACGATTTGCTCTGGTTCTGATCGGGTCAGATCCACGTGCAGCAACCCGTTCTCCATCACTGCCTCTCCTACATCAACACCGTCAGCGAGAACAAAGTTCCGCTGAAACTGGCGGGCGGCGATGCCACGATGCAAGAACACACGGCTTTCGTTGTCCTCAGATTGACGTCCTCGGATGACAAGCGCATTGTCTTCGACCGTAATCGCCAGATCATCGTCGGAAAAACCGGCGACAGCCAATGTGATCCGGTAGGAATAATCCGACGTTTGTTCAATGTTATAGGGCGGGTAGCCTTCGTTCCCGCTTTTCGCGGTACGTTCGACCAGTTGTTCAAGTTGCTCAAAGCCGAGCAGGAACGGATGCGTTCCTAAAGTGAGTTTTGTCATACGACACGTCCTTACGTTCAAAGCGACCGTCTGTTTCAGATCCCGCATTCGGCAATCTGTTGCCTAAAATATGGTGTCACTATTCGCGTCTTGCAACCCCGCAGATCGTAAAGGAAAAGCTAGGCGTTTGCGTCGTCACGCTTTATAAAAAAACCGTGAGATATGTACTGGCACCGCCAGTTCGACAAAGGAAGACGCATGAACAGCTCCGCTACGATGGAACAGACAGAGGTTCTGCGCGTTAAGCTCGCGGTTCTGAAACAGGAACACCGCGATCTTGATGATGCCATTCACGCGCTGCACGAACGCGGCGTGCCCGACATGCTGACGCTACAGCGGCTGAAACGACAAAAACTGGCACTCAAGGACGAAATTGCGTCCCTAGAGGACCGAATAACCCCTGATATCATCGCATAAGCGCATTGCGCGCAGGCCGCGCCTAGCTATATTGCCGCTTCCATCGGCACCTTCCGCAGCGAGACCCACATGACAGCAATTTCCGTCGGTATTATTATGGGCAGCCAATCTGATTGGCCCACGATGAAAGAAGCGGCGGATATTCTCGACGCGCTCAACATCCCTTACGAGAAAAAGATCGTGTCTGCGCATCGCACGCCTGACCGTTTGTGGGACTATGGCAAAACGGCCGTGGATCGCGGGTTGCAGGTCATTATCGCGGGCGCAGGCGGGGCTGCGCATCTACCGGGCATGATGGCGTCCAAAACGCGCGTGCCAGTAATCGGTGTTCCCGTGCAAACCAAAGCGTTGTCTGGCGTCGATAGCCTTTATTCTATTCTACAGATGCCTCGTGGTTTTCCTGTCGCAACCATGGCGATTGGCGCGGCGGGCGCATGCAACGCGGGCCTGATGGCCGCAGGTATTCTTGCGCTGCAGGACCCCGCTTTGGCGACCCGTTTAGAGAAATGGCGCGACGATCTCAGCGCATCAATTCCGGATGAACCTACCGATGTCTAATCCTCTTCCCGTTGGCGCAACGATAGGCATCCTTGGCGGCGGACAATTGGGTCGCATGCTCAGCGTTGCGGCTTCTCGGCTCGGTCTCAAAACACACATCTTTGAACCCGGTGCAAACCCGCCCGCCGCGGATGTGGCGCACGCAGTGACGACCGCTAGCTACGATGATGTTTCAGCGTTGACGACCTTCGCGCAATCGGTCGATGTGATTACCTATGAATTTGAAAACATTCCGACATCTGCTTTAGATGTGCTGGAAAACATCAAGCCAATCCACCCGAACCGCAAAGCACTGGCCACGAGCCAGGACCGATTGACCGAAAAGACATTCCTGCAAGAACTTGGCCTGCAAACTGCGCCTTTTGCGAACGTCGAAAACGCGGCTGATTTGACGGCGGCCATCGACACCATCGGCACACCTGCAATCCTGAAAACGCGCACGATGGGTTATGACGGCAAAGGTCAGGCACGTATCATGTCGCCCGCAGACGCGGATCAGGCGTTGGCTGATATGGCAGGTGCAACTGCCATTCTCGAAGGGTTTATCGATTTCAGCGCAGAGATTTCCATCATCGCAGCCCGCAACCCCGATGGGGCGGTGTCCTGCTACGATCCGGGCGAAAATGTCCACGTGAATGGCATCTTGAGCACAACAACCGTACCTGCCAAACTGACGCCAAGCCTACGCACCGACGCTGTTCTTTTGGCGGCGCGTATCTTAAATGCGCTGGACTACGTGGGTGTGATGGGTGTCGAACTGTTCGTGACGCCCAACGGTCTAATCGTGAACGAGATTGCGCCGCGTGTGCACAATTCAGGCCATTGGACCCAAAACGGATGCACGATTGATCAGTTCGAACAACACATCCGGGCAGTCGCAGGCTGGCCTTTAGGAGACGGGTCGCGGCACAGCGACGTTGTGATGGAAAACCTGATTGGCGACGACATGGATAAGGTGCCGGAGGCCGCGAAGACAAACGCTGCGATCCATCTTTACGGTAAAGCTGACGTAAAGCAGGGTCGGAAGATGGGCCATATCAACCGTGTGACAGGTGCAGCCTAATCGGCGCCCCAGTTTTCGCGCCCCATACCGCTACTCGAGACCAAAAACCACTTCGCCAAAGCTAAGGTCGCGGTCGAAATGACCCGTGCTCAAGAACGCTTGAACCTGCGCGATCACCAGCGGGTTGTTCATCATGAAGGTATGGGTAACGGGAAGGACAATGTGGTCGTCCATGCCGTCTAAACGCGTGCTATCCACCGAAACCTTCCCGTCGTCTGCACCTTCAATCAAGGCAGAATAGACAGGGTTCAGAGATTGGTCGCCGGCAATAATTCCGATTTCGTAAGGGACTTCGTCCAACTGGTTTGGCACCGATGACGGTTCAGTCCCCAACTGCAATCCAGCTGGCCCGTGGATCCATTCAAACGGTGGATAATCCCCGAACACATCAACCAATTCGGATCCCTGATTGGGCGGTGCCAACATCACGACCCGCCCCATGTCAGCTGGACGGTTTTCCGTCAGCCATGCCCGCGCCAGAATGCCCCCCATCGAATGCGTCACGAAATTCACGCGCCGATCACCACAAGCCGCAACATTGTCGCCGACTTGGCGTTCGACCAGTTCTTCGATTGGGTCTTCTGTGGATGGGTAACCGGTGTTGATCACCTCGTATCCTGCCGCCTTAAGCACGGCCTCCATCGGTGCCAATGACACCTCTGATCGCGCCAAACCATGCAACAAAACAACGCATTCCTGCGCCGTCCGAGGGGCTGCATGCACAAGGCCTTGGGTAATCGGGGCGCAGCCGATCAGGATCATCGCCGGTATCAAAGCTAATCTCATCATAGTCATGTAGCATTCCCGATCCACAATTGAAGTCCCGAATGCAATCACCCTTGCGTCACAAGCGAAGCATTGCCAAGTTGAGGGGATGTCAAAGCCTCCTCGCCTTGCTGTACGTGCCGTGCTTGTGCACGATAATCGTCTTCTTTTGGTGAACGCTTGGGGCGGTCGCGATGATTTGTGGTGCGCACCCGGTGGCGGTGTCGAACCACATGCAAGCCTACCGGACAATTTGCACCGCGAAATCATGGAAGAAACCGGTCTTGAGGTTGCGATTGGTGAGGTCTGTCTCGTCAATGAATTCAATGACGCTGCACGAGATTACCATCAGGTTGATGTTTATTTCCGGTGCACCCTGCGCGCTGGCGTTTTATCCGACGACTGGCAAGACCCCGAAGGCATCGTGACCAGCAGGCGATGGGTGACCCGCGCCGAGATGGCCAAGATGCAGGTCAAACCAGACAGTCTGGCCGCTGTCGCGTGGGAAGACGCAGATGCACCGACCTATGACCCGTTGGAACCTATCGTCCGTTAGCGGGATGGTTTCAACGAAATAGCAATGCCGCCAAGCACCAGCGCACCCGCGATCAGCAATCGCGTTGTAAGTGGTTCCGCCAACAAGACTGTCCCCGCAGCCACCGCAATCACAGGCACGGACAATTGCGCAACCGCCGCAGTCACCGTCGCCAATTGCGGCAGGCATCGATACCACAACGCATATCCCAACCCCGATGTCACAGCCCCTGCAATGATTGCGACCAATGTGCCGGGCACCGTTATCGTCCCCAGATCAGCCACCAGCAATGCCCCCGCAACCAACGGGAAACACAACACAAAATTACCTGCACTTGCGGCCAATGCATCCGCCTCGCCACGCCCAAGCAACGTGTACGCCGCCCACGCCACTCCAGCCAAAACCATCGCAGCTGCCCCTGCCATCGGGACGGCAGCACCGCCACCAGGCCACAGCAAAACTACCAGTCCAATCATCGCAACGCTCGCACCGATCCACCTGATGGCGGCAATCCGCTGGCCTTCAAACACCGCCCAGCCAAACATGACCACTTGCAGGACACCAAAAAGGATCAAGGCACCAAGTCCTGCGCCAAGCGTCAGGTAAGACCACGAAAAACCAATCATGTATAAAGCCAACGCGACAGCGCCAGCACCACGTTTCGCAGTCCAAAGGTTCAGGCCCCCCGCCCTGCGGATCATGACCAACACAGTCAGCATCACAGCCCCTGCAAGCGTTCGAATGACCGCAAAGGCCATCGGGTCCATGCCATAGCTGGCTACGCCTAGGCGGTTCAGAATGGAATTCGCCGCAAACGCGGTCATGGTTAGGGCTGTCAGCAAGAATATTTTCATAACGCCTGTCTGTCGAAATCGTGACACAAGAACAAGCGCGGCAGGGCTATCGCGATCACACAATCGCGCTACTATGAACACACGCAGAACGCGAAACGCACCATAGGGGAGCATTAGAATGAACCGCATGACCGCAAAAGACTTTGATCAGGGACTGCTTGATCTGTATGATTTCTACGCACACGGCAAGATCACGAAACGTGAATTCCTAGATAAAGCAGGACGTTATGCCGTTGGCGGTGTCACCGCCATGGCGCTTTTGAACATGCTTAGCCCGAATTACGCGATGGCCGAACAGGTGTCATTTAATGACCCGGACATTGTTGCAGATTACATCACGTATCCGTCACCGAACGGCACCGGCGATGTGCGTGGTTATCTTGTCCGCCCCGCAAACGTCGAAGGACCGCTGCCCGCCGTGCTGGTGATCCACGAAAATCGCGGCCTAAATCCGTACATTGAAGACGTGGCACGCCGTGTTGCAAAAGCCGGATTTATGGCGCTCGCGCCAGATGGGCTGACGTCGGTTGGCGGCTATCCGGGCAACGATGCGGACGGTCGTGACCTGCAACGTACTGTTGACGGGACCGAACTGATGAATGACTTCTTCGCGGGCTTTGAACACCTGATGGGCCGCGATGATAGCACCGGTAAAGTTGGGGCCGTCGGGTTCTGCTACGGTGGTGGCGTTGTCAGCGCCTTGTCCGTCGCCTACCCCGAGATGGCAGCTGGGGTGCCGTTCTATGGTCGCCAACCTGCTGCGGCCGACGTGCCAAAAATTCAAGCGCCCCTGCTCGTGCAAATGGGCGAACTGGACGAACGGATTAATGCGGGCTGGCCCGACTTTGAGGCCGCACTGAAAGCCAACGGAAAGACCTACGAGGCCTATATCTACGAAGGGGCCAACCACGGTTTCCACAATGACAGCACACCACGCTATGACGAAGCGATGGCAGAACTCGCGTGGGACCGGACGATTGGCTGGTTCAATACGCACTTGACCTAGATAACTAAAAAGGGCGCCCCAATCGGGACGCCCTTCTGTTCTTGTCAGCGGCTGTTCTCGTGCTTTTCACTTCGTGAAAACACTGTCACAGCTAAAACCGTTTGGGCGATGCCCAAGCCGGTTCTTACATCATGCCGCCCATGCCGCCCATGTCAGGCATTGCAGGGGCCGCGCCTTCTTTGGCTGGCTTGTCTGCAACCATGGCTTCTGTTGTGATCAACAGACCAGCAACGGATGCGGCGTCTTGCAACGCTGTGCGGACAACTTTGGCCGGATCGATCACGCCAAACTTGAACATGTCGCCATATTCTTCAGACTGTGCGTTGAAACCGAAAGACTTGTCGTCGCTCTCGCGGATTTTGCCAGCAACAACTGCACCGTCAACACCGGAGTTTTCAGCGATCTGACGCAGAGGCGCTTCGATCGCACGACGGATGATAGAGATACCAACAGTCTGATCAGAGTTTGCACCCTCAAGGCCTTCGAGCGCTTTTGCACCCTGAACCAGAGCAACACCACCACCAACAACAACGCCTTCTTGAACAGCAGCGCGTGTCGCGTTCAGTGCATCGTCAACGCGGTCTTTACGCTCTTTGACTTCCACTTCGGACATGCCACCGACGCGGATAACAGCAACACCACCAGCCAATTTGGCAACGCGTTCTTGCAGCTTTTCACGGTCGTAGTCGGATGTTGTTTCTTCGATCTGCTGACGGATTTGTGTAACCCGTGCTTCGATCTCAGCTTTTTCACCAGCACCGTCAACGATAGTTGTTTCGTCTTTCGTGATGTTCACACGCTTGGCAGAACCCAGCATGTCGATTGTGACGTTCTCAAGCTTCATGCCGAGGTCTTCGGAAATCACCTGACCACCTGTCAGGATAGCGATATCCTGCAGCATGGACTTACGACGATCACCAAAACCAGGTGCCTTAACAGCAGCAACCTTCAGGCCGCCACGCAGACGGTTCACAACCAGAGTTGCAAGCGCTTCGCCTTCAACATCTTCTGCGATGATCAAAAGTGGCTTGCCGGACTGGATCACTGATTCAAGCAGTGGAACCATTGGCTGCAAAGAAGACAGTTTCTTTTCGTGCAGGAGGATGATCGCATCTTCCAGCTCAACTGTCATTTTTTCTTGGTTGGTTGTGAAGTAAGGGGACAGGTAACCGCGGTCGAACTGCATGCCTTCTACAACGTCAGTCTCTGTTTCAAGACCTTTGTTTTCTTCAACGGTGATAACACCTTCGTTGCCAACACGCTGCATCGCATCAGCGATCTGACGACCGATTTCAGCTTCGCCGTTTGCAGAGATTGTACCAACCTGCGCAACTTCGTCTGAATCGGACACAGGACGTGCAGCTGATTTGATCGCTTCAACAACTTTGGCAGTTGCCATGTCGATGCCGCGCTTCAGGTCCATTGGGTTCATGCCAGCAGCAACGGATTTCATGCCTTCGCGAACGATCGCTTGGGCCAGAACTGTTGCTGTTGTTGTACCGTCGCCAGCTTCGTCGTTGGTGCGGGAAGCAACTTCCTTAACCATCTGTGCGCCCATGTTTTCGAACTTGTCTTCAAGCTCGATCTCTTTGGCAACAGATACACCATCTTTCGTGATGCGCGGTGCGCCGAAAGATTTGTCGAGAACAACGTTACGACCCTTTGGGCCCAGCGTTACTTTTACAGCGTCAGCGAGGATGTTGACACCGTTCAGCATACGACCACGTGCGTCGGTACCGAATTTTACGTCTTTAGCAGCCATTGATTAGCTCCTTAAATTCTAGTTTTCGTTTCAAGCGTAGATGCCCGAAGGCACCGATCCAAATCAGGTAATGATACCGAGGATGTCGCTTTCTTTCATGATCAACAGGTCTTCGCCGTCGACTTTGACTTCTGTGCCGGACCATTTGCCGAACAGAACTTTGTCGCCTGCTTTGACGTCCATTGGGATCAGCTCACCGCTGTCTTTACGTGCGCCAGTACCCGCAGATACGATTTCACCTTCGGAAGGTTTTTCTTTTGCGGCGTCTGGAATGATCAGTCCGCCTGCTGTCTTTTCATCGCTTTCGATACGACGAACCAACACGCGGTCATGCAGTGGTGTAAATGCCATCTCCGAACTCTCCTTGTTCGCGTTAAAACTGGTGTTATCACTCACAAGTCGCGAGTGCTAACGATGCATAGGTAGGCAGGTCGCAAACACGAGTCAACACGCCCGTCTGAGTTTTTTGACATCATTCCAAATAGGCTGTGGACACAGGGTGTAGTCGGGTTACCCTGCCGCAAAACCAGATCCCGAAAAGGACGCTTATGTTTCGCGCAGCTCTCACCGCCCTTACCACACTCACCGCCCTGCCCGCATTCGGGTTATGCGCTGGCGAAAGCTATCTCAATCAGCTTCCACAACCTGTGCAGGACGAGATTGCACAAGCGGTCGAAGCTACTCCAAATAACACAGGGCTGATCTGGACCGCGACCAAAGGGGATGACACGCTGACCCTTGTCGGCACGATGCATGTCTATGACGCACGGTTGGAACTGCTGCGCGTGCGTGCCCGCCCCGCCATCCAGACCGCAGACCTCTTAATGGTCGAAGCCACCGCCGATGAAGAAGCGGCGATGCAGGACGCATTTATCGCCAACCCTGACCTTTATCTGATCAACGACGGCCCAACGCTCCCCGACCTTCTGGCGCCGGACGTCTGGGAAAAGGTTCAGCAAGCCGCCCAAGATCGCGGGCTGCCGTCGTTTTTCGTCGCAAAGTTCCAGCCTTGGTATTTGTCGCTGACGCTTGGCATTCCTGCCTGTGCCATGACCGAAATCGCGCAAGGCGTGCGCGGCTTGGACCATATGCTGATTGCAGATGCTGAAGCCTATGACGTGCCTGTGCAAGCCCTTGAAGGCTGGGAAACGCTGATCGACATCCTGACCGACGGCACCCAACAAGAACAAATTGATCTGCTGAAACTCGGCTTGATTGATGCCGCAGATCAACAAGCGTTGTTTGTCGCGATGCTCGACGCCTATTTCTCGGAACAAATCGCGCGTGTCTGGGAAGTCAGCCAGATCGCCGCCCGCGAATTGACAGGCATGTCCCCCGAAGACGCAACCGCGCAAATGGCCGAAACCCAAGACCTATTGCTGGACCGCCGTAACCAAAACTGGATGCCCGTGATCGAGGCCGCGACA
Source organism: Yoonia sp. D2-7 (assembly GCF_055809435.1). Taxonomy (NCBI): domain Bacteria; kingdom Pseudomonadati; phylum Pseudomonadota; class Alphaproteobacteria; order Rhodobacterales; family Paracoccaceae; genus Yoonia; species Yoonia sp. D2-7. The sequence continues at coordinate 2,593,414 of NZ_CM147912.1, forward strand.
GAAACGCACGACAATATCGTGATCGCCGTTGGGGCCGCACACTTGCCCGGCGAATTGGGCCTTGTCGCATTGCTGAATGCTGCTGGTTGGGAAACACAGCCGGTGCGCTAATGCGCATTACGCGCCTCAATTGAATTGGTAAATGACGTTAGGGAACGGCCATTGTTAGGCGCAATGTTGCCGCATTGCTGCCTTCGTTCACAGCTTTATGCGGCTAAACCGTTTAATAGTGTGAGAAATAGTTATGAGCGCCCTAACTCCTAAAACCCGTAAGAAACTACCGTTCGTCTTGAGCGCCGTCGCAAGCTTGCTTGTACTCGCGACTGGCCCTTTGTCAGCGCAACAAAATGCCCCTATCCAGCTTGAAGCAAACGACGGCAGCATGTCGATCTCTGGTCAGCTCCTCAGCTACGAAGACGGTATGTATATTGTTGAAACCGAAGAACTCGGCACCCTGCGCATTCAGGCCAAAAGCGTGACATGTACCGGGCTTGTCTGCCCTGAAGTCGCGGAAGCTGCACAGGATTTTGGTCCGAACTTTGGCATCTACGGTTCACGGACTGTTGGCACGACATTGATCCCGAACTTGTTGCGTGGCTACGCGGCATCCGTGGGCGCAACTTATGAACTTGAAACGACTGCGGAAGCGGCTGAACGTATCATCCGCCTGACAAACGCAGACGGCACCTTGCGCGCAGAGATCGATCTGCAATCGCGCGGATCCGGCAGTGCATTTCCTGCGATTGCCGACGGCAGTGCAGCCATTGGCGTTGCCGACCGCCGTATGAAAGACAGCGACGTCGAAAAAATCTCCGCCGCTGGTATTCCTGACCTACGCGATACGGCTGACGAAACGGTTCTTGGCGTTGACGGCATCGTCATGATTGCCCACCCCGACAACCCGGTTCGCAACCTGACATCCGAAGAAATCGCGAAAATCTGGTCCGGTGAAATCACAAACTGGCTGGAACTTGGCGGCGGTGATCATCCCATCACAGTCAATTCCTTCAGCGAAAGCTCGGGCGACCGCGCCGTTATGATGGATGCACTCGTGCGCCCAAACAACCGTGACGAAAAAGAAGACGTAATCCGTTGGAGCGCCTACCAGGATATGGTTGATGCGGTTATGGCAGATCGCGGCGGCATCGGATTTGTGGGCCGTTGGTTGGCACGGACAAACGATGTGAACTTACTGTCCATTCGTGAAGAATGTGGCCTGCTGTCCCCTCCAACAGACTTCCGCATGAAGATCGAAGGCTACGCTTTGTCCCGCCGTCTGTACGCCTACACAAAGCCGGGTCAAATCCACCCGGAAGCACAAGCGTTTCTTGATTGGACACTGACCAGCGAAGCACAAGCGTACATCAAGGAAAGCCACTTTATCGACCGCGAACTGGAACGCATGCGCCTGGAAGACATGGGCATGATGCTGGTGCACACGGCTGCCGTTGAACCTGACTTCGACGGGGCGCAATACTCTGACATGATGCAGCAATTGCGTGGCGCTGACCGGTTGAGCACATCTTTCCGCTTTTCTTCCGCCTCAAGCATTCTCGATGTCGAATCCGTGCGGAACGTTGAAGAGTTGGCCGAAAAAATGGAAAACGGCGAATTTGCAGGCCTTGAAGTCTTGCTGGTTGGTTTCGCTGATTCAGTCGGTAACCGCGTCCAGAACACGGCGCTCGCACAAAACCGTGCCGAAGCCGTACGTGACGTGTTGGCCGGATCGCTTTCTGCTGAAAACGCAGCACTTGTAAAGCCGATCAGCTACGGTGAATTGCTGCCGTTGTCTTGCAACGATGGCGAAGTCGGCCGTGAACGCAACCGCCGCGTTGAAGTATGGTTGCGCTTGCCAAACAGCCGCAACACACTGCGCTAATCTGAAAAGACCATAAATACGAAAAGGGCACCCAACCGCGGTGCCCTTTTTGCATTGGCGCGGGCCTAAGCCTCTAAATCCCCATAGTCGTCTAGCCCTTTGCGCCCCACGTCGGTCAGCCCGTAAACCCCACGACTGACTTTTTCGAACCAGCCGTAGTGATCGTTGCGCATGATCGTCGTGGCTTGCGGGACTTCGGCCCATTCTTTCACTTTCGCGCCAGCGCTTGGTCCGTGCACGGCCAAGAACCGCGCACACCGCAGGGCATCCTGACGGTACCCCGTGACAATACCATGACGCGTTGATCCGCCTTCATTGGGGTCGCCCTTCAGCCGGTCAAACGCCCGCAACAGCTGGGCTTTCTTCTTTTTCGATTTGCGCGGCACATAGGGCGCAGGATCAGCGTGGACCTCCACGTGGCCGTCACTCGGTCGCACGGTCAACACGCCAAGCCCGACGCGGCGGGCCAGCTTGATGTTGTCCTTCAGGGCGCGTTGAAACGGCTTACCTGTCTTCAATGGAACCGCGACATAAACCAAATCAGTCACCGCCAAACGGTCAATTCCCTGATGAAACAGGCTTAACGAAAACCCCAGCTTCAGCTCAACAATGACCGGGTCTTCTTTGCCGCGCGTCGCCACCACATCAGCCGCGCCCACTTCACCCTTCACGTCGTACCCCTGACGGGTCAGATAGGCCTTCACCGGAGCATACAAATCCGCCTCGCGGATAGATTGAGATTTGCCGGACGCCTTCGCCATATGCGATTGAACCTTTGAAACGCTGACGTTAACTTTCCCACAACACCAAGGGGAAAGTCTACATGTTCAAGAATTTATCGATTGCCACAAGCATTACACTCCTCGCGGCCTGCGGGGGAAGCAGCGGTACGGCGACTTACGATGGTCCTACGATCATCCCGTTCGCCGCAGCCGGATTTGCAACAGACGACAGCCGTGTCGCAGGAAATCAAACTTATGACGCACAGAACCAACAACGAATTATCAGCGATGATGGCCCGATACTGAGCCTAGACCGACAAGACGTTGAATTTGCCATCGCAAGCGACGAGCTTACTATTGATGTAACCATAGAAGGTGTCACCTACACGCTCGATTATACTAGCGATGGCATGTACCGAAGTAGTGACGACGACGCACGGATCGAAGTCCAAATCATACAAGACTATGAAGTTGCTGCAGCTGTCGCAGTATTCTCGGTTATCGACGGACAATTGAATTCCTCGAACATCATCATCGGCCATGACACAAATCCGGACACCGTAGTCAATTTGACAGGCAGCGCAGAATTGAACGGCGATATCTATCTTGAGGCGCGCAACGGTTTTCTTGACGGTTATGCCTCGGGCGCAGCGACGCTTAAAGTCGACTTTGATGCCTCCAGCATTGAAGGCGAATTCGATTTGACCGACCTAAACAGCTCAGCTGCCGAAATTACGATCCCTACGTCTTCGTACCGCCTAGAAGAAACACCGATCAACGGAAATGGTTTCTCCGGTGACATCACGCTGGTCAGTGGGGACATCGAAGGTACTTTAACCGATGCGACCTATGATGGGCGGTTCTTTGGATCGGATGCGGACACTGTCGGCGGTCAAGTCAGCGCAAGCGTTGTGTCGGACGATTTTGACAACCCGACTTATTTGACAGGGGCTTTCATCGCGACTGAGTAGTCCGTGCACGAAGCGCATAGCGGTATGCCATTTTGTCCACGTGACAAGATCGGCATGCCTGTTATAAGGCCGCAAAATTACCCTGAATATAGGTCTATGACATATGACAACGCTCGTTTTCGGCCACAAAGCCCCTGACACCGATTCCCTTGGCTCCGCGATCATTTGGGACTGGTTCCTGAACCATACAGGCACAGACGCCAAGGCTGTGTTGCTCGGCACGCCAAACACCGAAGCCGCATTCGTGGCTAAGCGTTGGGGCTTTGATCAGCCGGAAATCATCGCCGACGTCGCAGACGGTCAGGACTGCGTGATCGTTGACACCAACAACCCTGCCGAATTGCCAGCCAACATCAATGGCGCGAACGTCACAGCGATCATCGACCATCACAAACTGGTGGGTGGTCTGGAAACGGCTGGCCCAATCGACATCACGATCCGTCCGTTGGCCTGTACAGCCACTATCATGCACGACCTGATGGCGGGCCACGAAGCCCACATGCCAGACAACGTCAAAGGCGTGATGCTGTCTTGCATCCTGTCCGACACGCTGGAATTCCGGTCCCCGACCACGACGCCAGTAGACAAAGCGCTCGCTGAAAAACTGGCCGCCGATTTGGGCGTTGATTTGGGCGCGTATGCCTCTGAAATGTTCGAAGCCAAATCAGATGTGTCTGCCTTCTCTGATGCGGAACTTCTGCGGATGGACAGCAAAGAATACGCTGTGGGCGACACAAAATTCCGCGTATCTGTTCTGGAAACGACTGCGCCAAAGATCGTCTTGGACCGCAAGGACAGCATCATGGCATCCATGACGGACGTTGCGAAAGAAGACGGCGTTGATCAGGTGCTGTTGTTCGTGGTCGATATCCTGAACGAAGAAGCCACAATGATGATCCCGAACGATCTGTCCAAAACTGTCGCAGAAGCATCCTTCGGCGCGACCGTTTCGGGCGATACAGTTGTCCTTCCGGGCGTGATGAGCCGCAAAAAGCAGATTATCCCGAACCTGAAGACGGCCTAAGCCACTTCTGATAGAATTCCGAGAACAGGGCGCTTTTCAGCGCCCTTTCTTTTTGCCCAACTTTCAGGTGTACGCCCTGCCCGCGTCCGGTGTACCCCTTGTACAACGGCCGACTGCCCTCTCATTTGTTTCACAAAGGTGTCCCATGACCCAAATCATCACCGCTTTTTCCGAGATTTCAGACCGCTACGACGCCGCATTCGTCGACCTATGGGGCTGCATGCATAACGGGATCGAAGCCCACCCTGCCGCCGTCAAAGCAATGCAGGATTTTCGGGCCAAAGGCGGCATCGTCATTCTGGTCACAAATTCGCCGCGACCATGGGATTCCGTCGCCCATCAGATCCTCGACTTCGGCATTCCTGATGATGCTTGGGATGCCATCGCGACATCTGGCGACAGTGCCCGCTCTGCGATGTTCCAAGGCATCGTTGGATCAAAAGTCTGGTTCATGGGCGAAACACCCCGCGACGATGATTTCTTCAAACCGCTATCGATCCTCGAAAACCCGATTGAGATTACAAAAGTCCCATTGGAAGACGCAGAAGGCATCGTTTGCTGCGGCCCGTTCGATACGTTGGCGGACGTCGACGTGAACCGGCCAGAGTTTCTGTATGCCAAACAAAAGGGCCTGAAACTGTTGTGTGCAAACCCAGATATCATCGTTGACCGCGGCGATGTGCGCGAATGGTGCGCGGGCGCGCTGGCGGCGCTTTATACCGAAATGGGCGGTGAAAGCCTGTATTTCGGAAAACCCCATCCGCCGATCTACGATCTGGCAAAACGCAGGCTCGCCGCGCTCGGCAAATCTATCGCGGACAGCGACATCATCTGCATCGGCGACGGGATTCGCACAGATGTGCTAGGTGGCGTGCAAGAAGACCTTGATACGTTGTTTATCACGGGCGGATTGGCGGCAGAAGAAACAAAAACCGATCACCAGCCGGACCCACAGGCGCTAAACGACTATTTAGAAACAGAAAAAATGTCAGCGACGTACAGCATTGGACACTTGCGGTAAGAACTTTGGGGTTGATTTTTCTGCGACCGCAAAGTAATAAAATTTCAACAAGGCCATTCAGGTCGGACTTTTATTACCTCAAGGACGCAAGATGTTGGACAATGCACCGCGCGGAACAATCTGTATCGAAGACATTGAAATCGGCATGGTTCGGTCGCTGCGCAAGCAAGTGACCGACCGTGACATTGAATTGTTTGCCGAAGTTTCGACCGACCGTAATCCTGTCCACCTTGACGACGACTATGCACACGACACCATCTTTGGCGGTCGGATTGCGCATGGAATGCTGACAGCCGGTTTGATTTCAGCCGTCATCGGCGAACAGCTTCCGGGTCACGGGACCGTCTACCTTGGACAAAGCCTGAAATTCCTGGCGCCCGTCCGCCCAGACGACATGGTTCTGGCCGAAGTTGAAGTCATGGAAATCGACCATTCGAAGCGGCGCGTAAAAATGGAAACGCGTTGCATCGTAAACGGAAAAAAAGTGCTGGTAGGCGAAGCAACTGTGCTCGCACCGTCGCGTAAATTCGACTGACCTTGCGCCCCGTTTCACGGCAGGTTACGCAAGCTCATGCGTATTATCCGTGACACCCTTTTCATCGACCCAAGCGACCGTGGTGCGGCGGCAGCTATCGGTAATTTTGACGGCGTACATCTAGGCCATCAATCGGTCATTGATCTGACGCGCGAAGCGGCCAATGCTGCGAACGCGCCGCTTGGGATCATGACGTTTGAACCGCACCCGCGTAGCTATTTTTCGAATGATCCCAATCCCTTCCGACTGATGAATGCGGAAGCCAAGGCAAATCGCCTTGCGCGTTTGGGCGTCGATAAACTGTATGAAGTGCCGTTCAACGCCGCCCTCGCCGCCCTGACGCCGCGCGAATTCACGCAACAGATTATCGTTGATCGACTGGGGCTGAAACACGTCGTTGTCGGGTCTGATTTCTGCTTTGGCAAAGGCCGCGCAGGCACAACACAAGACTTAACAGCGTTCGGCGCGGAAATGGCGTTTGGCGTGACTATTGCACCGATGAAAACCATCTCAACGGCAGAGGTATCTTCAACCGCGATCCGCACCGCGCTGACCGAAGGTCGCCCGCGTGACGCCGCCGCCATGTTGGGCCATTGGCACCGCATCGAAGGTGAAGTGATCCGCGGCGAACAGCGTGGCCGTGAACTTGGCTATCCGACAGCCAACATGTCGATCAGCGGCCTACACCAGCCCAAATTCGGGGTTTATGCCGTGAAAGCTGACGTCTTGGATGGGCCGCACAAGGGCAGCTACAGTGGTGCCGCATCCATTGGTGTGCGCCCGATGTTTGGCGAGAATGTCCCGAACTGCGAAACCTTCATCTTTGATTTTAAAGGGGATTTGTACGGGTCCACCGTGTCCATCGCCCTCGTGGAATATCTGCGGCCAGAACTGAAATTCGACGGGCTCGACGCGCTGATCACCCAAATGAACGCCGATTGCGACCAAGCCCGAAAGATACTGAACGATGTCTGATATCCCACGCGACGGCCTTGCGGATCGGTTTTGGGAAACCAAAAAGCTCGATCAGATGAACAAGGCCGAATGGGAAGCTGTTTGCGACGGATGCGGCAAATGCTGCCTGAACAAACTGGAAGACGAAGACAGCGGCGAAGTCGCGCTGACCCGTGTGGCGTGCCGCCTGCTCGACAACGAAACATGCCTTTGCACGCAATATCCGATCCGCCACCAGTTTGTGCCAGAATGCATCGTCCTGACACCTAAGACGTTGGAAGATAACATGTATTGGCTGCCCCGCACCTGCGGCTATCGGTTGCTGTATGAAGGGCGCGGTCTATACGACTGGCACCCATTGATCGCGGGCAATAGCACTGCAATCCACGAGGCGGGCGTGACCATGCAAGGCCGGACGGTCCCCGAATTCGAAGTCGATGAAGACGACTGGGAAGACCACATTATCGAGGAACCGACCTGATGTTTGTCGCGTCTGACAACTCCGGCCCCGTCCACCCACGCGTGATGGACGCATTGAATGAAGCCAACAATGGTTACCGATCCGGCTATGGCGCGGACGCCGAAATGGCCGCCGTGACCCAACAAATCCGCGATTTGTTCGAAGCGCCCGACGCCGCCGTCTATTTGGTCGCGACCGGTACTGCCGCCAATGCGATCCTTTTGGGAACAATGGCAAATCCGTGGGACACGATCTTTTGCAGCCCCATGGCACACATCCACGAAGACGAATGCAACGCGCCAGAATTTTACAGCGGTGCCAAGCTGACGCTGGTGCCTGCCACGCACGCCAAAATGACGCCCGACGCGCTGCGCACATCAATGGCGGGCGAAGGCAATCGCGGCGTTCACGGCCCACAGCACGGTCCGGTGTCCATCACCCAAATCACGGAATTGGGTACAGTTCATAAGCTGGTTGAGCTGAAAGCACTCACCGTCGTGGCCCGCGAATTTGGCAGCTTGGTCCAAATGGACGGCGCGCGCTTTGCTAACGCCATCGCAACGCTCGACTGTACGCCCGCCGAAATGACATGGAAATCCGGCATCGACGCGGTCAGCTTCGGCGGCACCAAAAACGGTCTGCTTGGTGTCGAGGCTTGCGTAATTTTTGATCCCAAACTTGCATGGGAATTTGAGCTTCGGCGCAAACGCGGCGGCCATTTACTTTCAAAACATAGATACCTGTCGGCACAGATGTTGGCGTATTTGACCGATGATCTGTGGCTGGACATGGCCAAGATGGCAAACGCACGCTGTGCGCAATTGACCGACGGATTGGCCCAAAACGATGCCGTCAACTTCGTCGAAACGCCACAGGCCAATATGATTTTCGCACGCTATCCGCGCCACCTGCACCAACGGCTTTTGAACGCTGGCGCGAATTACTACGTCACTGGCGGCGATCCGGCTGAAGGCGACCCTGATGAAATCCTCACCGCGCGTTTGGTGACAGATTGGTCCGCAACTTCAGAAGATGTGGAAAGATTTATCGCGGTTCTGAACAGCTAAAAGTCTAAAGCGGCGGAGCGTTGCTCCGCCACCGTTGTCAGATCAGATCTTACCCGCAAGATGGGCATCCAGATCGGCCAAGCGATCTTCGCCCCAGAACTTTTCTTCGCCAACAACAAAGAATGGTGCGCCAAACACACCTGCATTGATCCCCTGTTCAAGGTTCGCAGCAAAGGTTTCGGCACTCGACAACATGTCTTTGTCAGCGAGATCGGCGTCGAACCCAGCCTCAACCAAACACGCACGGATCACGTCATCCTGTGAAATGTCTTTTTCATCGGCCCAGCAGGCCTTGGTGATGCACGCCACCAGCTTAGCCACATCGCCACCCGCTGCTTGCGCCGCAATAATCGCATATGACGCAGGCGCACCATTTGTCGGCCAGAACGCAGGTTTGATGTTGATCGGCATCTCGGCCAAGGCGGCACGACGGCGCAATTCCTGCAAACGGTATTCTTGACGGTTCGGATGACGGTCCTTCGGCGGTACGCCACCAGTCCTGCCGAACAATTGCATGATATCCAGCGGTTTGTACGTCAGGGTTGCACCATGGGCCTTTGCGATTTCCTCTGGACGGGTGCCGCACAGGTAAGTGAAGGGGGAAAGCGTTGCAAAGTAGTAATCGATATGGGCCATTTGGTCCTCCTGACGCGCATGATGTTTGCGTGACCGTAGCGGCGTGTTAAGCGGTGTCAACGCCACGAATCTGTTACAATGAACAGACCTTCTGCCAAAGGACCGCGCCAGATGACGACCACCGAACCCAAACTGATTTCAGGAAATGCCAACACCCCATTGGCCGAAAGGGTCGCTCGACGCATGTCGATGCACCGTGGCCGGAAAGTAGGCCTTGTTGATGCCCGCGTTGAACGTTTCAACGACGGTGAAATTTTCGTCGAAGTGTTTGAAAACGTCCGCGGCGAGGACATGTTTATCATTCAGCCGACTTCAAATCCGGCAAACGATAACCTGATGGAATTGTTGATTATTGCCGATGCGCTGCGCCGTTCCTCTGCGGCCCGCATCACGGCTGTGATCCCATACTTTGGCTACGCCCGTCAGGATCGTCGGTCCAAAGCGCGTACACCGATTACTGCGAAACTGGTTGCGAATATGATCGTCGAAGCGGGCGTTGAACGCATTCTGACGCTTGATCTTCATGCAACGCAAATTCAGGGCTTCTTTGATATCCCTGTCGACAACCTTTACGCGTCGCCGATCTTTGCGTTGGATGTGAAGCATAACTTCAAGCAGCAGATGGATGACATCATGGTGGTGTCCCCTGATGTTGGTGGTGTGGCCCGTGCCCGCGATTTAGCGCAGCGTATCGGCGCTCCTTTGTCCATCGTTGACAAACGCCGCGGCAAACCCGGCGAAGTCGCGGAAATGACCGTCATCGGCGACGTCAAAGACCGGACCTGCCTGATCGTTGACGACATCGTGGATACAGCAGGCACGCTTTGCAAAGCGGCGGAAGTCCTGATGGAACACGGCGCAAAAGAAGTGCACGCCTACATCACACACGGTGTGCTGTCTGGCCCAGCGATCGAACGTGTTAACGCGTCTGTCATGAAACACCTCGTGATCACCGACACAATCGAAGCGACCAAACCGGTGTTGGCGACTGACAAAATCCGGATCGTTCCTACCGCGCCTATGTTTGCCCAAGCAATCTTGAACACGTCAAACGGTACGTCTGTGTCGTCGCTGTTCGACCACGAAACGCTGGGCCCAATCTACGAAGGCATGTACACGAGCTAAATTATAGCTCCCAAGTATCATCGCTTGGCAGCGGTCCAATCGCCTGCCAAGCGACCCGAATGCGCGCAACGCGACTATCGCCCCACGTGCGAAAAACAATGTCAAAGCCCGCTTCAGAGATGTTTTCAGGCTGAAGATCCGCACGGATAAAGGCGTCGTTCGACATATCAATCATCGACATCTGCAGTGAAACAGTTGGCACGTCGACATAGCGTTCCGAAAACGTGACGGAATGCCGGGCGGAGCGCGGTCCTTCACCCTTCCACATCTCGCCATCATCTTCGAAGTCCGAAAACAATATGACATCGCCGTGGTCCACGCCAACGGCATGGCTTTCTAATCGCTTCATGGTTCACTCAGTCCTGCAGAAATCGTGCACATATTGCTCTCAAATCATGAAATGAAAACAAACTTTTGGGTCAAAATCTTATCGAATTATTCTAAGCACATTTTGTGCAGATCAGCGGCCCGTGATCAAGGCCTATCGTTGTATACAGAAGTATCGCTCATAGCCGCTGACCATCGTTAACTGTGCACCCTCAGCGGTGTTGAGCACCGTTCGAAGACACAACGCATACGTCACAAACGCGTCTTTCTACCGCTTGGAGCCGCTACAGCACCGTGATTTCGTCACCGATACGCATCGCCCCACCCTTCACGACTTCAGCATAAACGCCCATATCCATATGCCCAAAGTGTTTGCGCAACAGATATGGCACCTTCACGTCACGTTCCCCCGTCTGAAGGTTCACTTCAGTCGCAGCGCATCTTTTGGTGCGCTTAAGCACATGAAGATGAACCTCGCCAACCTGGACGGTCCGCCCCAGCAGATCTAATTCTTGAAATGCTGGCATCCCTGAGAAGACGATATTTCCGCGAAAACGCGCCGCATCAATTGGATGGCCGACAGTCCGCGCGAACGCATCAACGCTGTCTTGCGAAATCAGGGAGACTGCATTCATCAATTGGGCGGATGTCACTGATACGTCCGTGAAACGATGGGGGGATGCGCTGAATAATGTCGGTTTAAGGGTGTCCGGCAAATCGAGATATTGCTGCAATGCGGTGCAGGCATCCGCCATCCCCGTGTCGGCATCAAGCTGAAACAATTGCGGGCCCTGCGGTCCATCAATCGTCAATTCGTTGCGGGATACGTCGTAAGTCGTATCCAACAACGCCAAGCGCGGATCGTTTGCCAAAACGTGAAATTTGTCTTTCGATAACGGCATCGGATTGCTGGGATCGAAGCCGCTACCAGGCTTCGCAAACCCCATGACGCGATCAATTGGAAAACCACATTTCGGCGATAGATCTACCGTTTCCAACGCATGTCCGGAAAGCCCCTTGATCGGGTATTGGGTGAGGCTGTCAATTGTCGCGTTCATGCTTGGCTTTCCTATTGTTAAGACATCGGATTTCCAGCGGCGGTAATCAAAACTGCCCCGCCGTTGGAACGATCAGTCCACCGGTAACCCGCTCGGCACTGTATCCGGTCGCCCTAACGGGCGATCTTCGGCGGTTTTGCCGGTCAAGGCATTCAGAAATGCCACCAAATACTGCACATCATCCTCTGAAATGGACAACGACCGCAAATCTTGAACCGACGCCTGACGTTCCATTTCGGCAGAGTCTTGTGCAATCGCCCCGTCAACTGCAGCAAACCAAGGCACGTCGGGAAGCTGCGCATCCGAAAGCGTCCAGCGCGCGCGAGACGCGACCGGATCAGCGTGATGCATGATCATCGCCTCAAGCGTCGGAAACGCCCCATTATGCCCGTAAGGACCCGTCAGGGCGACATTGCGCAGGGATGGGGTGCGAAAACGATAGGCGTCTTCCAGAAGGTCCGATTTGCCCATGCGGCCGACGTCGCGCGGGATCGGGTCAAACCGCCGCGTACGACCTGGACCAAAGGCAGGTAGACCCAGCGCATGAAAGCCCTGATCCGTGAACAGATCACCGCTATGGCAGCTGCTACACCGTGCAGAATAAAAGAAAATTTCCCGTCCACGTTCCGCATCATCATCCAAAGGCACCCCTGCGAGCCAGTCGTCGTAGAGGCTATCAAAACTTTGCCATTCTGACGCGATGAACGCGCCCAAGGCATTTCCAATTTCGACAATTGTTACCTGATCTGCGGTTTCGATATGGTTAAAGGCCGCGACGAATTTTTCGCCGTATTCCGGAATAGTCCGCACGCGTTTTGCGATGATCGGCCAGCCGTAATCGATGCGTTCGTGGACCGCACCCGTGACCTCGTTTTCGCCGGGGTTTCCAGCCATTTCGAATTGCGATGTCATCGGGAACAACGCTTGCGCGGCGACGAGGTTATCAAGCCCTTCGGGCAACCATTCTTCTGCCGGACTATCGAAGCCGCTTTCGTACAGATCGGACGGCGTCAGACGTCCATCGTGGAACATCACCTCAACGGATTTATGTCCAAGATTCCAGAGGGCTGGCGCATTTCGCGGAATGCGTTTTCGGATTGCGTCCGGCCCTTCCCCTGCTGTCCGTTCCGGCCCGACACCAATCCCACCTTCACCAATCCCAAGCGACAAACCGTCGGTGCCAGCATGGTCGTGATGGTGGCATGTGCCGCAACTGATATTGCGATTTCCCGACAGGATTTTATCATAGAACAGAAGCTGGCCAAGTTCGGCTTGCAAGGGGTCCACGGGGATGTAATCGTCTGCCGAAATCACCTGTGCAGCAGCCATGCTGGCACCGACAAAAAGGTTAAGGAGCAAGATGTGAAACGCGTGCACAACCCGTACACAACCCGTGCACTGCTGATCGCGGTTTTCCTGTGGGCCAGCCCTGCGTCCGCCGACATGGAAGACGCCCGTGATCTGATGGAAGCGGGGCAATTTGAAGAAGCCCGCGCGCTGTTCGAGGTCTACGCCCGGTCTGGCAACGCCGACGCGGAAGAATTGATCGGCGTTATGTACGCGCTTGGACTGGGTGTCGAACAGGACGATATCCGTGCGTTCGACTGGTATCTGCGGTCGTCGTTGAAAGGGCATCCGGGTGCGCAATCTGGGCTTGGCTGGTATTATGAAGTCGGCCGCGGCCTCCCCACCCCGGACTATGTCAGAGCGTACCTTTGGTATGCGTTGTCGGCAATAGGCGGGGACGTGGATGCGCCGGATTCACTGGAAGAATTATCGCCGAAATTGACGGACGCGCAACGGGCTCAGGCCGAAAAGATGGTGGATGACTATCGGGTGTGGATGTATCCGTTTCGGTGATGTTCGAGATTAGCCAAGTATTCTTCTATCCTTGCAATATTTCACATAGGCAGCACGGAAGAAATGACGACCAATAGTTATAACATGGCCCCAGGTTTTAGTACAAATCCGGTTTTCAATGCAGCGTGTGCTTACCTAGAAGCAGCAGAGGCTGTTTTCCAGAAAGAATGTGAGCGCGACAAAAAGTGGCTTTACGTACCGAACTGGTTCGTCGTCCACCATCTCAGCGTGATCGCAACCGAACTATTTTTGAAATCCTTTGATGTCACCGTTTCTTATGGTCCCCTCACTAGTGAAGACGGACCAGACGATGAGCAATATCAACACGCGTTTTCGGGGCACAAGGCCGCACTAGACCACCTGCCGGAGACTGTATCATCTGATCTGAAAGTGCATTTGTCGGGCGAACTTCATGAATTGATGAATACACTTTCTAACTCGGAAATCAGTAGAGGACGTTACCCCTATGAGGACGTCAACGGTTCCCAACGGTTTCCACCTTCTGATATGGGGCAGGAGCTTGCTTCTGATTGGATGAAGTTAGCTCAAGAACTTCAAGAATATGGCGAACACGGCAAACCCAACATTCAGAATTGAGAAACTCGGCCGGCGGCATGGCTGAAAGAGAATAAAAATCGCTAACCCAAGCTGTATGAACTTCAATTCGCGTCTTAGACCGAATTATGTGCTTCGGACCAGAAACGGCCCTTCACTTGCGTAAAACTTACGTGTCGTCTTCTCCCCGAGGTCCGCGCGCCCGATTGGGTAAGGCGTTGGAATTACCCCCGCAGCGACCGCAGGAACAGCCCGATGCCGCCGAAGAGCAGAACGAGGATGACGAGCAGGTCGAAGGCGCTCAGGTTCGAGAATTGCAGCGTTAGGTTCGAGATCACTCCGACCACCAGCGCGATGACTGATCCGATCGCCAGCCCCCAGCCGATTTTGCTGCGTCCGTTGTAGAACACCATCGCCACCCCGAACATGAAAGGGATCAGGATCATGCCTGTGGTGACGTCGTAGCCCCCAAGCCCGAAGGCCCGTGTCCCCATACCAAAAATGGGTCGGATTACGATGTTTGACAGCAGCAAATAGCCGCCCGCCACCATCATCACCAACCCGATGAGAAAGTTAAATTCGCCGCCGTCGCTGCCGCCTGCGCCTCGCATGGGTGTCTCCCGTTTTTGTTGTGGGCATCGTAGCGGACGCGCGCGGGATCGCCAACGCAAAAGGGCCGCCCGTGATGGACGGCCCTTTCGTTGTGATGTGTTAACGCTTAGTTCAGGTCGCTTGCGTATTCTGCTGCGAGTTCTGCTTCGGCTTCGCCCACGGCTGCGATCATCGCGTCGAGGATTTCATTGCCGCCGTCTACGTTTTCACGGAACCAAGCCTGAACAGGTGTCGCGGCTTCTGCGAAGGCTGCTTTTTCTTCAGGTGTTGGCACGTAAAGGTCACCGCCGCCTGCGACGAATGCTTCGTAGGCTTCGATGGACTTACGCTTTGGTGACGCGAAGGTCGCCTGCTGCAGTTGGGAGAACCCGTCTACAACCACACGACGCATGTCTTCTGGCATGCCGAGGAAGTTTTCGTTGTTCATGAACCACAGCGCACCCATGTAGGCGTGGCCGTCGAGTGTGACGTACTGCAGGCCAGCATCAGGGAATTTCATACCCATGATGTCGGTGATGCCGTTCTTGGATCCTTCAACAACGCCCGTCTGGAACGATGTGAACAGTTCAGGCCACGGGATCGGTGTCGGGGACGCGCCCAGTGCACGGACCAGTTCCTGCGGCAGGTCAGCGACAACAGTCCGGATTTTCAGACCTTCCATGTCTGCTGGCCCCTGAACACGGCGCTGCGTGTTCGCGAAGTTGCGCCAGCCGCCTGTGTTACCGATTGTCATCAGACGCAGCGCGCCGTCAGTCGCTTCCAGACCCATGTCACGCATTGTGCGTGTGAAGTCGCCAGTCAGCACGGCCTCGGCCACGCGGTCATCGGACATCAGGTATGGCAGGTCGAGAACCTGAACGAATGGCATAATGCCAGCCGCGCCACCGGATGTGGTGATGTAAACGTCGATGGACCCTTCAGCCACACCTTCGAGGCATTCAGCACCGCCGGAACACAGCTGTGTACCAATGAACAGCTCAACGCCGATACGGCCGTTGGACGCGGATTCAACGTAGTTCTTGAAGACAACCAGACCGTCATAGTCTTCGTCGTTTTCATTCGAGTTCGCAGTCGCACGGATCGTAAATTCCTGATGACCGTCTGCCCAAGCTGCAAATGGTGCAGCAAGGAAAGCAGCTGCCGCCGCGACCTTTGATAGTGTTTTCAACATTTTCTTCTCCCTTTGGTAGTTCTTAGTTTGGCGTTGGAACTGGACTGATACAAGCTGAGAAACCAACCTCTGGGCCGCAACCCAAGAATCCAGTCAGATATGGCACCGTCATCGAAATGGCGGGGATATAGGTGATGAGGAAGATCACAAGGATCTCCACGGCGAGGAACGGCAGGATCGCTTTTGCGATGGTTTCGACCTTTTCGCCGGACACCGTTGACGCGACGAATAGGACAAGCCCCATGGGCGGTGTCGCTAGCCCGACGGTCAGGTTCACCGACATGATGATCGCGAAATGCACAGGGTGCACGCCGAGGTCCACAAAGATTGGCCCCAAGATCGGGCCGAGGATGATGATCGCAGGGCCCGCGTCCAAGAACATGCCGACGATGAACAACAGAATGTTGATCAGGAATAGCAGGATCAGCGGATTTTCGGATAGCGACAGAATGTAATCAGACAGAATTTGCGGCGCGTAGGACAGGCTGACCACGGTTTTGAAGGCCACGGCTGCGCCCACGAGAAGCAACACAGCTGATGTGGAAAGCGCAGATTTCGCCAGCACTTCAAGCAGGTCTTTGCCGTTCATTGACCGCAGCACAAAGAAGCTAACGATCAGGGCATAGGCCACGGCCACAGCAGAGGCTTCTGTCGGAGTGAAGACACCCACGAGGATACCGCCAAGAATGATGATCGGCGTTTGCAGCGGCGCGATGGCCTTTTTGCAGACGATGCGGAAATCATGGCTGACCCGTTTTTTGGTGGCTGTTGCAATGGCATGTGCAATTGGCAGCGCGATCAGGAAGATCAGCCAGCCGTTGACCTCTTGCGGGATGAAACGGGTGACGATGCCGGACACTGCGTACAGCAAACCTGCGATGTTGATCCGGATCAGGAAGAAGCTAACCCAGCTTTCCAGCGCCGTCATCGACTGGTTTTTCTGCACGATGCGTTCAGCTTTGGGCAGGTCGTATTTGTCCGCCAAGAGCCGGACCATGACCATCAGGCCCACACCGACGAGGACACCGGGCACGATACCCGCCAAGAACAGCGCCGCGACGCTTTCGCCCATGACATAGGCGTAGATAATCATGATGCCGGATGGCGGGATGATCGGGCCGATGACGGATGAAGCTGCGGTAATGGCCGCTGCAAATTTCCGGCTGTAGCCGTTCTTTTCCATCGCGGGGATCAAGGTCGACCCAAGGGCCGAAGTGTCGGCGACGGCAGACCCAGACAGGCCTGCGAATAGGATCGACGACAGGATGTTCACATGCGCCAAACCACCGCGCAGGTGGCCCATGAACGCTTGAGAAAACTCGACCAGACGGACGGTGATACCACCGCGGTTCATGACCTCGCCTGCGAGCATGAAGAACGGCAGCGCCATCAATGGAAAGCTGTCCATGCCGTTGTAAAAGTTACGATAAAGGCCCGCGACGACGTTGCGGGTATCGCCTTCGATCATGATCAACGCGAACGGCGACACGAGCAATGCAAACACCACCGGCAGGCCGATCATGATCAGGATTAGGAAAAGCGGAAGGAACCAAAGTAGCATTATGAGGCCCCTGCGATATCTTCGTCCGCTGTCAGACGGCTCAGGCGGTCACCATGCCCTGCGAGCGTTATGATTTGACGGATCATCAATTCGAGGTTCACGAGGATCAACAGGTTCACCCCGACCCAAAGCGATGCGTATTGGAACCGGTTCTGGAATTTTTCACCGCATTTGCCGACTTCAATCCCGAACGGCCAGCGCAACGAAGCAGAACAGCCTTTGCCGGACAATGTGTCGATGTGGTTGTTCAAACCACGTTCCCACGCGACTAGCAGAACCCACATTGTGACGACCATTAGGACAAGCGACAGGATGCCCGCCAAAACGCGCGGCAACGCCCGTTCGAGCATATCAATGCCGACAAAACCGCCCATGCGATACGCCAGCGGTGCCATCAGACCCGTCATCCACAACATCCCAAAGCGGGCAGCTTCTTCGGTCCAGTTCGGGGCATCATTCAGAATATAGCGAAAGAAAACCTGGCCAAGGATCAAGCAAACCATGATGGCAAGGGCCGCAACGGCCACGACTTTACCAATCGCAAGCACGATGGAATTGATACGCTCTAATGGCCACAAAAGGCCAAACAGGACTGCCATGCAGCGTCTCCCCCCGACTTGTGTTTGACGACCCTCCCCGGCCATCGCGAGACACGACGTGCCCCACCTTTTCATGGTCAACGCAGCAGGGCGCATCTGTCAACTGAATGAATGATGCAACATGCATATGACAGGCTTTGAAATTGCCTGTCATATTGACCATCCAAAATTGGTAGCACGCACCAGATTATGACACAATGGTGTATCAATTTTGATTTTCATGTCGCATTCGGCTTGTTTCCATGACGCTAGGTCGTCGTCAGGTTTCCGTGGCGTTCCATTCATTTTGGGCGCATTTGGCGGTGAAATTTCGGGAATGGATGGACGAAACGCGGCGCTGACATAAGACGACATTATGGATTTGCGCCGCCCCAATGCTGTATCAATCGCAACTTGCTTCAGCATGACGGATGCTAATCGCATTGAACTGCGTTGCGCACGACCGCATAATTGCCTGATAACGCGGGGCAACACCCCATTCTCGTAGGAAGCCACCGATCAATGACGAAGCAATGCGATTGGACACAGGCGCGATTCTGGATGGGATTAGCACCTTGATCGGTGGGGTTGATCTTGGCGGCACAAAGATTGAAGCCCGCGCTTATGATGATGCCATGGAGGAAGTGTCCCGTCGCCGTATCCCGACCGGCACCACATCCTATCAGGCGCTGCTCGCCAGCATCGCCGATCAAGTGTCTTGGCTGAAAGATCAAGGTGTAACGTCAACGATTGGCCTTGGCACACCGGGCCTGATCCATCCTGAAACGGGGCGAATGTTAAGCGCAAATCTTCCTGCGACGGGGCACGCTTTGGGCGCTGATCTTACCGCGCTGACCAGTCACACCATCCCCGTGATCAAAGATTGCAGAGCCTTCGCGCTTGCGGAAGCCACCCATGGCGCGGGCATTGGATATCGCAATGTCATCGGTTTAATTATCGGCACGGGGGTGGCTGGCGGCCATGTGATCGATCGCACGATACCGCCTGATCACAATGGCCAAAGCGGGGAATTCGGGCACCTGCCCCTGCCCGCGCACATTGTGTCGGAGCTGGATTTGCCAGTTTTGGCTTGCGGATGTGGTTTGGTCGGATGTTTCGAAACGCTGCTGTCTGGACCGGGATTGACGCGCCTTGCCCACCACATGACCGGACAAGATCAAACCGCGCCGGACATTTGGACGACGATGCCGGATGTGAAATCGGCGTGGCTCCGCATTGCGGCGTCTTTGGTGGGCATCATCAGTCGCACCGCTGATCCCGATGTCATCGTGCTTGGCGGCGGATTAGGCACGGCGCATGGTCTTGCGGACGATCTAGCTGAGTCCCTTGATGGCGAACTCTTGGCCGGCACCACACCACCACGCATCCTGCCCGCGCAATTCGGTGATGCAAGCGGTGCATTTGGCGCAGCGATCTATGCCCAGCAACACATGCTGAAAGGCGCCACATGACGCATTGGATTTCCGCCGATCAGGTCTTTGACGGGCGCAACCTGCGTGACAATTGTGCTGTCGGCATCAAGGACGGCGTGGTTACACAGATCAAAGCAACAGACGACCTGCCCGCCGAGCACATTCACCGCCATCATCAAGGCATCATCACCCCGGGTTTCTTTGACATCCAAGTCAACGGTGGCGGCGGCGTCATGCTGAATTCGGACCCCAGTGCGGCTGGGATAGCCAAGATTGCGGCCGCACATCGGACATTCGGGACCACTGCCCTTTTCCCAACGGTTATCACCGACCGGCCAGAGGTGCTCGATGCCGCGGTTGCTGCGGCGATTGATGCGATCGGGGTGGACGGTTTCGCTGGCTTACATATCGAAGGTCCACACATCGACACAGCAAGGCGCGGCACCCACGCCGAATGCTATATTCGGCCATGCGACGCCCACACCATTGGCCTCGTTCGAACGCTGCGGGATCATGACATACCGACACTGATCACGGTCGCGCCCGAAGCGATCAGCGTATCCCAGATCAGCACCCTGCGCGATATGGGTGCTGTTGTGTCCATCGGGCACAGCGACGCGGACGCTGCTACGACGCGGCAAGCCATTGACGCAGGTGCCACCTGTTTCACCCATCTTTTCAATGCAATGTCGCCCATGTTGTCCCGCGCGCCCGGCGTGACGGGCACGGCAATCGCAAGCGACGGGTGGTGTTCGTTCATCGCAGACGGTCATCACGTTGATCCAACAATGCTGCGGATCGCCATGAACGCCCGCCCGACGCCTCGCCGGATGATCGCAGTGTCGGATGCGATGGCAACGGTCGGCGGGCCAAATCACTTTAACCTCTACGGGCACGATATCTTTTTGAAAGACGGGCGGCTTGTGAACGCGGAAGGCGCCCTGGCTGGCGCGCACCTTACACTTCTTGAGGCGCTGCAAAATATGGTCGGTTTCGGCGTCCCGCTTGAGGCAGCATTACAAATGTGCGGACCAAATGCGTACGATCTCATGGAGCTAGATCCGCGCGGAATGCTGATCAACCAACCCGCACGCGACGTCTTGGTTCTGAATAATGATCTTGGGCTGATAGCGATCGGGATCGCGTAGAAATGTAAACTGAGGGTAAAGTGGAGGCGAGTACCGGAATCGAACCGGTGTACACGGATTTGCAATCCGCTGCATAACCACTCTACCAACTCGCCGTCCTTGCGCTTGATTATGGCGTGTGTGCGGGGGCGTCAAGCGGTTATCCGCCCCCGCATGCAATCCGTCGTGACGCGCAGCTTAGACCGATGCGAGCAGGCTCGCGTTACCACCCGCCGCAGTCGTATCGATGCAGATGTGACGTTCCAGCCTACACCGTTCGTTCAAGTCCTTTTCGGCAAACAACGGGATCAGCTTTCCATCCCTTGCCGCCAAGGCCGCGCGGTATGACTTCAACGTCTCCTCTTCTGCATAAGACACGACCGCATCCAAACCGGTCAAAGCCGTCAGGGCGTCAGGCGTAATGCCGTCAGGTAGTATTGCCGCGGCACAACCAGCGGCCCTTGCGATGTTTGCTTGATCATCAGCTGCCGCCTGCCCCGGCCCGAGGCAGAGCACCTTTCCGCGACCATACACCGACAGCATGTTCGATTCCCCCGTCGGCCCCGGTAGCGCAGTTGCGGTTAAGGCCGTTGTTGGCACGTCGATATCATCGAACGCCTTTTGCGCGCTTTCCTGCGATGCTGCTGCCAGATCACCGTTCAACGCAACGCGCCCCGGATCGGTAAACCGTTTGACGTAATCGGGGCCACCTGCCTTCGGGCCGGTTCCAGAAAGCCCTTCACCGCCAAAGGGTTGCGATCCAACAACCGCACCGATCTGGTTGCGATTCACGTAGATATTCCCGACGTTTACTTTGTTGGTGACCTCGGTCACGCGATCATCAATCCGCGTGTGAATGCCGAAGGTTAGCCCAAAACCGGTCGCATTGATATCCGCAATCACCTGATCAAGGTCGTCGGCCTTGTAGCGCACAACATGTAAGATCGGGCCAAAGACTTCTTCCTTTAGGTCACGAATACTGTCGATTTGAATGACGCAGGTCGGGACAAAATGACCTTCTGCAGGGAAACGCACGTGCTTCAAAACCCGCCCCGCTTGCCCGTAAGGGTTAACATGCGCCTCGATGCCTTTTTTCGCGGTTTGGTTAATTAGTGGCCCAACGTCTGTCTTCAGGTGCCATGGATCACCAATGACCAGTTCATCAATGGCCCCGAAGAGCATTTTGAGAAACGGATCTGCGATGTCTTCTTGTAAATACAGAACGCGCAGCGCGGAACACCGTTGCCCTGCGGACTGAAACGCCGATGCCACGATATCGCGCACGGCCTGTTCTGGTAGCGCGGTGCTGTCCACGATCATCGCGTTCAGACCACCTGTTTCAGCAATCAGTGGCGCGGTTGGCGACATGTTGTGCGCCATATTACGGTTAATGGCTTGGGCAGTACGCGTAGAACCGGTGAAGCAAACGCCATCGACTTTCGCTGATCCCGTTAACCATGTTCCGACATCATGCCCTTCCCCCGTCAGCAGTTGCAGCGCCGCGACCGGAACCCCTGCTTCGTGCAGCAATTGGGTTGCGAAGACACCGGTCAAAGTGGTTGATTCCGCGGGTTTCGCGAGCACGCCGTTCCCAGCCGCCAGTGCCGCACTGATCTGTCCGGTAAAAATCGCGAGCGGGAAATTCCAAGGCGAAATGCACGTGATGATCCCGCGCGCTGGCTGATCCAATTCAACCGCGCGGGCCGCATAATAGCGTAAGAAATCGACCGCTTCGCGTAGTTCCGCGATCGCGTCCATCTGGGTTTTGCCGGCTTCGCGTGCCAATAACGCGAAAAATGCGCCAAAGTTCTGCTCATACAGATCGGCTGCTTTGTTCAAAATCGCGGCACGTTCGGCAGGCGACGCGGCCCATTTGCGGGCATCGTCGATCGCGGTTTGTACCGTTTCTTCAGAACTGAATTGTACTAATCCGACCAAGTCCGCAGGTCTCGCCGGGTTTTGGACGGCGACTGTTTCACCATTCGAACTTCCGGCTGCCACAATCGGCCCAACACGCCATTTCGTTGTGGCAAACGCGCCGCGTGCTTCTTCGATTGCGTCCAGATCATCCTGATCATGCAAATCCCAGCCTTTGGAATTCGGACGCTCAGGTGCGTACAGATCGGCAGGCGCAAGAACCGATTGCCGCCCCTTCACAATTGCCGCGAACGGATCAGCTGCGACTTCAGCGGGCGGCACATCTTCGTCTACGATCTGGTTAACGAAAGAACTGTTCGCGCCGTTTTCCAACAACCGGCGCACCAGATAGGCGAGCAAATCTTCGTGGGCCCCAACAGGTGCATAGATGCGGCACCGAGTCTGGTTCTGCTTCAAAACAACGTCGTGCAACGCTTCACCCATACCGTGAAGCCGTTGGAATTCATAGGTTTTCGGGTCTGCCCCGACTTCGAATATTGCCGCAACAGAATGTGCGTTGTGCGTGGCGAACTGCGGATAAATCCGGTCGGTCAGCCCCAGCAATTGCTTGGCACAGCAAATATACGACACGTCCGTCGCCGCCTTTTGGGTAAACACGGGAAAGCCGCGCAGCCCTTCGACTTGGGCCCGCTTGATTTCGGTATCCCAATAGGCGCCCTTCACAAGCCGGACCATGATTTTGCGATCCAGATCAGCCGCGATACCGTAAAGGAAGTCGATCACGCCCGACGCCCGTTTCCCGTATGCCTGCACGACAACACCGAAACCGTCCCAGCCCTTTAGCGCGTCATTCGACAAAACCTGTGCGATCACATCAAGAGAAAGATCAAGTCTGTCAGCCTCTTCCGCGTCGATATTCAACCCCATGCCCGCGTCGCGCGCCATCTTGGCAAGCGCTAGTGTGCGTTCTGTCAGTTCCGTCATCACGCGGTCACGCTGGCCAACCTCATAACGTGGATGAAGCGCGGACAGCTTGATCGAAATACCGGGGTTTTCGCGGATATCTACAGATGTGCATTCGCTTGCGAGCGCCTTGATCGCATCAGCGTAGGCGTCAAAATAATCCTGCGCGTCGGCTGCCGTCAGCGCCGCTTCGCCAAGCATATCATAAGAAAAAGTGTAGCCCTGTTTTTCGCGCGCCCTGCCCCGTTCCAGCGCTTTCTCGATGGTTTCGCCCAACACAAACTGCGCCCCAAGTTCTTTCATCGCGCGTGATACAGCCACGCGGATCACGGGTTCGCCCAAGCGTTTGACGGCGGATCGTAGAACCCCTGCCATGCCTGTGCCGTCTTGCAGAACCTTGCCTGTCAGCATCAAGGCCCACGTTGACGCGTTCACCAGCGAAGAGCTTGATTTCCCAAGATGTTCGCCCCACGCGGATGGCGCGATCTTGTCTTCGATCAACGCATCAATCGTGTCCTCGTCAGGGACCCGCAACAATGCTTCGGCCAAACACATCAGCGCGATGCCTTCGTCTGTCGAAAGGCCGTATTCGGCCAGAAAGACCTCCATCAATCCCGGCTTGCTGTCGTTACGTATGGCTTCGACAAACCGCGTGCCGCGCCGCACCGCATCAGCACGAAAAGTTTCTGAAAAATCAGCACGTTCTTGCAATTCGGCCAGTACGGCATCTTCGTCACGCAGATGGTCCGCACGGATTTTCTGACGCAGGGTTGAGAGGTCATTCATGTCTAAAAACCTTGATAAGAGTAGTCAAAACATAGCATAAGGCAAAAAGTCGTTCAGCCTAGAATATCGAAATGGACGAGATAAAAAACCAAATAATGGAACAATCATGGCCGATGAAACCGAAAATAGAGATAACGGAAGTCAGCTAGACCGGTTCGATATCGCGATTATCAAGATATTGCGCAGCGACGGTCGAATCTCTGTGACCGCACTGGCGGACAAAGTTGGCCTGACGAAAACCCCGTGCCAAGTGCGGCTTAAGCGGTTGATCCACAATGGTTACATTACGGGTTTTCGGGCCGTCGTGAACCCGGCAAAGTTGGGCCGCAGCAATGTGGCCTTTATAGAGGTCAAACTGAACGACACGACCGAAAAGGCGCTGCAGGCCTTCGATAATGCCGTTCGTGCCACTCCTGAAATCGAAATGTGCCATATGATCGCTGGTGCGTTCGACTATCTTTTGAAGGTGCGCACTGCCGACATTCACGAATACCGCCGTGTTTTGGGCGAAAAGATTTCCGCGCTGCCACATGTCGCGAATACATCGACGCATGTGTCGATGCAGTCCGTCGTCGACGAAGCATTCTAGCCGCGCAACCCGCCGATTTCACGTTTTGCGATGCCGTGCGCCACGGCCATTGCGATGATCCAACCTGTCGTGACCGCCGTGCCGATGCCGAACCAGACGCCCCAAACGTCAAAGCCCATCAAGCCGACATAGATCCAGATAAACAACGCGATCCCAATGCCTTGGCGATAGACGCTAATCCACAGTGTCCAGATCGGTTTCTTTAGTCCTTGCAGGAAGGAATTGATCGAAAACAGCATCATGTAGATCGGGAACAGAAAACTATCGACCCGCAGGTAGCTGACGCCAACGTCAATCACATCCGGATCATCTGTGAATAGCCCCATCGCAAATCGCCCCCCGAACCAGAGCGCAGGCGTCGCGATCAGCGTCATGGCAAAGCCGATCTTCCAACACAGGAACAACGCTTCGCGCACGCGATCAGGGTTAGATGCCCCGAAGTTCTGCCCGATAATCGGCAAAAGCGCACCCGTCATGCCAAGGACCGGCAGAAGCAGGATTTGTTCGATCCGCAGCGCGACCCCGTAGGCCGCAATCGCATGTTCGCCAAACCCTTTCAGCGCGTATTGCACCACAAAACCCGAGACGAACATCACCATCATCGCGGTGCTTGCGGGCAAGAGTTGCGCGGTGATTTCGCGTATTTTGGTGGCGTCGGGGATGAATTCGACCCGCTTGATGCCGTCCATAATTTCGAGGTCGAAAACCTGCCACATCACCCACAACATCACGCCTGTCTGGCTGATCACAGTGGCCAGCGCGATGCCGTTGAACCCTAGCCCGTCCCAGATACCCGGTACGCCAAACATCAGCAGCGGGTTCAGCCCGATGTTCACAAAAAACGCGACCATCAGCCCGCGTTGCAATGTGACCGTGTCGCCATGGGCTTGCAGAACACCATTGATGCCATAGGCCAGCATGAAACCGGGAAGCGAGAATATCAGCCAACGAAAATAACCTGTTGCGGCGTCACGATAGCCACCCGGTTCGGAAACAAGCGCAATCAGATATGGGCCGCCGATCCAGCCGATGACCATCAGTGTGGCGGTCGCAATCACGCCAAATGTGATGCCCTGCGCCGTGAACTTACGCGCTTCGCTGTTGTTCTTCCCACCCTTCGCGTTGCTCACCAACGCCGACATGGCAGAGCCAAGACCAAATCCGACCGCCATCATGATAAAGAACGCTTGGAACCCGATCGACAGCCCCGCTTGCGCTTCGGTCGACAACCGCCCCGCCCAGTAGACATCGACGACGTTATACAGCGTGGAAAACAGCATCCCGAATGCCGCAGGGATCGCGAGCGTTCGGAAATGGCCGACCAGTCCACCCGACGTCAGATCAAGATCGCGCGCGTTGCTCATGCTTCCGACGCCTGCATGCGACGTTCCAGCCAGCGCACGCCAGCCGATACGATCAGGATCAGAACGAGGTATTCGAGCACTAGCACCGTGTAGATTTCCAGCGGTCGGTATTCTGACACCGATAACTCATTCGCCTTTCGCGTCAGTTCTTGCATGCCAATGACGGACACCAGCGACGACATTTTCAACATATAAACCAACTGGTTGCCCAATGCTGGCAAGATACGGCGGATCGCCTGTGGTAAGATCACGTAACGCATGGTGTCGCGGTAGTTCAGCGAAATGGACTGCGCTGCCTCATATTGTCCGCGTGCAATGGACTGGATGCCGCCCCGGAAAATCTCGGCTTGGAATGCGCTGTCGGACAGCGCAAGCGCCAGAACACCCGCCCAAAAGACATTCAGCGTGATGCCAGACAGCGTCGGCAACCCGTAATAGACCCATAGGATCAATACCAGAATTGGCACCGCCCGCACGATTTCGACGTAGGTCCGATTGAACCGCCGCCATCCCTTTTTCTGGGACAACCCCGGGAGGGCAACCAACAGGCCTACCACCACCGAAATCGAGATCGCCGTCACCGACAGCAGAATCGTATAGTACATGCCAGACAGCATGAATTTGAGGTTTATCAAACCCTTAGGGGTTGACGGGTCCACCACATACCACCCCCAGTTGCCGGAACATCCAGCAAGGGCGATCAATGCTGCGACGATCATCAAACGTTTCATCTTGCGGCCCCTAGTGGTTCAAAATTTGCTGTAAGAAAGTCGCAAAACGCTGCGATTTCGGTGCGGTGAACACGTCTTCGGGCGCGCCAACTTCGACGATTTCGCCCTTGTCCATAAACACCATCGTATCGGCAACCTTACGGGCGAACCCCATCTCGTGGGTTACGACGATCATGGTCATGCCCGATGACGCTAATTCGGTCATCACATCCAACACTTCAGCAATCATTTCGGGGTCGAGCGCAGACGTCGGTTCATCAAACAACAAAATGCGTGGTTCCATACATAACGACCGTGCAATCGCCACGCGTTGCTGTTGGCCACCCGACAGCTGCCGCGGGAATTTATCTGCCTGATCAGGGATTTGCACGCGTTCGAGGTATTTCATCCCCCGCGCATTCGCCTCTTCTGCGGACAGGCCCAGCACACGGCGCGGGCCAAGGGTGAGGTTTTCAAGAACGGTCAGATGCGGGAACAAATTGAACTGCTGAAAGACCATGCCGACAGTCCCGCGGATTTTGTCCAGAATTTCAGGTTTATCGGTTAACACCGTTCCATCGACCGTGATCTCGCCGCTTTCGTGCGCCTCCAAACGGTTGATACAGCGGATCAACGTCGACTTTCCGGACCCTGACGGCCCGCACACAACCACCCGTTCCCCCAGCGCCACGTCAAGGTTCACACCCTTCAGGGCTTGGAAATCACCAAAGAACTTGGACACATCTTTCATCGTAATAATGGGCGGCTTCGCGTCGGTCATCGGGTCGTCCTTGATCAGATCACGCAGCCGTGACCGGGGATAGTGTAAGTAAAAAGTGTCAGCACTTTGCATTGCCGCCTGTGTCAGGCAAACTAGGTAGCAACGTTCAATCGAAAAGGGAAACCCTATGAAATTCTTCAAAATTGCGGCCGCGACTGTCGTGCTTGCTGCCAGCACCGTGTCTGCGACAGCGCAATCTGCGTTGAACGACATCCTTAGCGAAGGCGTGTTGAAAGTCGGCACAACGGGCGACTGGAACCCGATGACGATGAAAGACGTCGCCACAAATTCTTACACTGGCTACGACATCGACGTGATGACAGCGCTTGCCGCAGATCTGGGTGTCGAAGTTGAATTCGTCGCGACAGATTGGAAAACATTGGTCAGCGGCGTCACAGCAGGTCAGTACCACATCACAGGCTCTGCCTCTGTTTCCCCGTCCCGCGCAAAGGCCGCTGGGTATTCCGACAGCTATTTTTCATTGGCGACTGTGCCACTGACGCTGAAAGAAAACGCTGAACGCTTCACGTCTTGGGACAGCCTGAACATGGCAGACGTTTCTGTCGCAGCAACGCTTGGCACGACCCAAGAAGCGCAGGTTAAGGACTTCTTCCCAGACGCAGAACACCGCATTGTCGAAGCCCCTGCCCGCGACTTCCAAGAAGTGCTGGTTGGCCGCGCAGATGCCAGCATCACATCCAACGTCGAGGCCAACAAACTGGTCGCGCAATACGATGAACTGATGATCGTACCTGTGGACGCAGGCCGCGCCCCAACACCAATCGCGATGCTGTTGCCGCAGGACGATCAGGTGTGGATCAACTACGTGAACACATGGATTACCCTGAAACAAGAACAGGGCTTTTTCGATGAACTTGGCGTAAAATGGCAGCTTTTGGCTGAATAATTTTACCTTTTCGAACAATGGGCCGACCGCATGATTGCGGTCGGCCTTTGCATTGAAGGACATTACGATGCTGACGATCTACGCCGTTCCGGTTTCCGTTTATAACGCAAAACTGCGGTTTTTGCTGCGCCACAAGGGTGTGGAATTTACGGAATTGCCGCCTCCGGGTGGGTACGGATCGGCGGAATACAAGGCGTTGATCCCGTCCGGCAATCTGCCCGCAATGATCCACGGTGATCTTGTTCTTGCCGATTCAGAAGCCATTGCCGAATACATCGAAGACGCTTTTCCGGATGTCCCGATGCTGCCCGCCAATATGCAGCTACGCGCCAAGGCCCGCGAAAAAAGCCGGATGCATGACACGCGGTTGGAACCCGCTGTACGGGCTATTTATCCGCAAGTGGCCTACGCCACCCGCAATGTTGATGCCGTGAATGCAGGTGGTGCGGCCATTTCCAAACACCTCGCGTCGCTGGCGCTGCTGCTGTCCACCGACCCGCTGGATCGCGATACGTTGTGGATGTGTGACTGCGGCTTTGCCGTGACCTTCGCATGGATCAAAGCGTTTGAAACCGCCATCGATCTGCCCATTACGTGGCCCGAAGCGGTACTGGCCTATGATGCGCGTCTGCGCGGATTTCCCGAAGTCGCGAAAGAACTGATCGCTTACAAACCCGCGATGGACGCCTACCTCGAAAAAGCAAAACCGCCTGTCTAAACTGGCCCGACTGCCGTTGCTTTGAAAATCGCAAAGACGTTTTGCCCTGTCTCAAGTCCAAGGCGACGCACTGATAACGGTGTGATTTCCGCCCAGATCGGCAGTTCCTTCGCCCGCAACATCACCGCCAGATTGCCGTTTGGCAGCGGCGTTATTTCAGTGATGACGGTCGCAATTGCATTGAGCGCGGATTGCCCGACAGGCGCGGTTTGCGCCAATATCACATCTTGCGCGGGTATCCGCAATCGCAGCCCAGCGCCGACTTTCCCCACCTGACTCGGCAGCAGGATCGGCCCCGCGCCAGAGGCCAGCACGGTGACGCCTTCGTCCAGATCGTGTCGGTCGACCACGCAGGACACCAGCGCCCCCGCGTCGCGTTTCGCAAAATACCGTGAGGCCATCGGGTCTGCTAGAACGTCCGATACAGGCCCCTTGCGCGCGACCTTTCCTTGATCAATCACAATCAATTGGTCGGCCAGTTGGGTGACCTCTGCCATAGCATGGGTGACGTAGATGACGGGTATTTTCTGGGTCGCGGCGATTTCGGCGATGTAGGGCAGCACCTCTGCTTTGCGCGGCCCGTCGAGCGCCGCGAGCGGTTCATCCATCAGCACCACATCAGGCTGCGCCATCAACGCACGCCCCAATGCGACCCGCTGCTTTTCACCGCCCGATAACCCAGCAGGTCTGCGGTCCAACAGATCGCGCAGTCCAAGGACATCAACGATCCGGTCAAAGTCGTGTTTGCCGCCATACGTCAGGTTTTGCAGCACAGTCATATGCGGGAAAAGGCGTGCGTCTTGAAACACATAGCCAACCTTTCGTCGATACACCGCAACGCTGTTCTGACCGTCGAAAAGCACCTGTTTGTCTAAAGAAATCCGCCCCGTATCGGGTTTGATCAGGCCCGCAATCGCGTTGATGACAGATGTTTTACCTGCCCCAGATGGCCCGAACAGAACCGTCACACCCACCGGCGCGTCGAATTGCACATCAAGAGACAGATCACCCAATTGCGCTTGAATATCGACCTGCAACGTCATGCAGCCAACCTTTTGGCCATGCGCGACGACAGCCATTCTGACACGATCAAAGCCCCCATCGCCAAGATGATCGAGACGACGACCAAAGTCACAACCGCGCCTTCCTGCCCCGGCACTTGCAACAGGCCGTAGATGGCAGAGGGGATCGTTTGCGTCTGCCCGGGGATGGCCGCCACAAAGGTGATCGTCGCACCAAATTCGCCCAGCGCTTTCGCAAACCCCAGCACAGCGCCCGCTAAAATACCGGGGGCGATCAAGGGCAATGTGACTGTTATGAATACCCGCACGGGCGATGCGCCTAGGGTGGCAGCCGCCGCCTCTAACCCCGTATCGACCGCATCAAACCCCAACCGGATCGCGCGGACCATCAATGGGAACGCCATGATCCCAGCCGCCAACGCGGCCCCCGTCCATGTGAAAGCCAGGGTGATGCCGAACGTATCAAGCAGGAACCCGCCCACAGGCCCATTGCGCCCAAACGTGATGAGCAACAGATAACCGGTCACGACGGGTGGCAAAACCAGCGGCAAATGGACGATGCCGTTCAACAAACCATGGCCCCAAAACTGCCGCCGCGCCAGAACCCACGCCGTGATGATCGCAAAAGGCAAAGCCACCAAGATCGCGACAAATGCTACCTTCAAAGACAGCGAAACGATGGTCCAGAAGGCCGGATCAAATTGCATGCTCAGCACCACCGCGCATCTGTGCAGAACCCTGCGGCATCAAAAATCTCTTTCGCAGTCGGCCCGCGCAATGCATCCACAAAGCTTTGCGCATCAGGATGGTCGGATGCGGCTGTAATTGCTGCATAATATGCAATGTCTGGGTGGCTGCCTTGCGGGAACTGCGCCACGATTTTCAGGTCCGGCACAATCAGCGCATCGCTTTGGTACACGATGCCCAACGGCACTTCACCACGCGCGACAAGGTTCAACGCCGCGCGCACGTTGTCCATTTCAACCACCGAAGGCGCAACCGTGTGCCACAAGCCCAAGCTTTCCAGCGCTGCTTTCCCGTAAATGCCCGCAGGCACCCTGCTGGTGAAGCCCATGGCCAATCGTCCGCCATCCAGTCCTTTCGCCAAACTATCAGGCGTCAGCGCGACATCGGCCGCGTCCGGCTGGCCCACAATAACCAAACGATTGCCCACAAAGGTAATCGGGTCCGTCACGCTTTGCGCGTCAACGAGCACATCCATCCACGCAGCATTCGCCAGTAGAACAACATCAGCGGGCGCACCTTGGTTAATTTGGCGGGCCAACGTCCCGCTTCCCGCATATGACACGACGACATTTTCAAAGGGTTCCGCGATGGCATCCAATGGCCCTTTCAAGCTCGCGGCAGCGAAGACGACAAGGTCATCGGCCAGCGCCTTTATCGGCAGCAGACACATGAAAAGACAAAGGGACATCATACGCATAGCAACCTTATCGGCACCAACGCCCGCGCTGACAAGTCTAGATCCACTGGCGCAGCCGTGCCTGCAATGTGGCTACCCGTGTTCTGACATCATCCGGGATGCCGCCTGCACGCGGTTCATCCGCTAACGTGGTTAACCAATGATCCGGCGGCGTCTTCACCCGCCTTTGTCCGTCCCACCGTAATCCGCGCAAAACCGACTGTGCCGCCTCCGGTAACGCATCAGGGATTTCGTGGTTGTTCAGCACGGCCCAAACGCCAGTCCAGCAGCGCCCGACAGACCATGGATTGTAGCCGCCCCCGCCCAAGACAAGATAACGCGGCGCCACGCCCATTAACGCCTGCACAATCGCGCGGTGCGCGTTATTCGACCACGCCAGCCGTGACTGCGGGTCTTCCAACACGGCGTCCGCCCCGCATTGCAACACGATCGCGTCTGGTCGAAACGCTTGCACCAACGGCAAAATCAACGTGTCGCGCACCATAGCCGCAACATCATCCCCCACGCCCGCAGGCAGCGGCAGGTTCCACAGGTTGCCCACCCCAACATCCGTTATTGCACCGGTGCGCGGCCAGCGGTTTTCTTCATGCGTGGAAATAAGCAACGTATCGGGATAATCGGCAAAGGCATGTTCCACCCCGTCGCAGTGATGCGCGTCGATATCGATATACGCGATCTTTGCCGCCCCGTTGCGGCGCAATGATTGGATCGCAAGAACCGGATCGTTGAAATAGCAAAACCCGTTTGCGCGGTCCGGCATCCCGTGGTGCGTGCCCCCTGCTGGCGAATAAACTGTCCCGCCACGCGCCAACATTTCGCCCGCCAGCAACGATGCGCCAGCCGATGTGGCAGGTCTGCGGTACATTTCGGCGAACACGGGATTGGATGGGGTGCCAAGCCCGTGACGTGATTTGACGATGGGGCTGACGGATTGGGTCGCTTCGGCCGCCTGCAATGCTGCGATGTATTCTGGCGTGTGAAATCCGGTTAAGGCGTTGGGTTTTGCGCGCGGACTTTGGACAAACTGGTGCCTTGGCAACCACCCCATCGCACGCGACAGGTCCATGACGGTGGATACACGCGGTACACGCAGCGGATGATGCGCCCCGTAGCTTGATCCGCGATAAATCTCATGGCCGATCATTTTAGGCAAGGACGTATCAGGCGCGGGGCTTGTAAGCTGTGGCTGGGCGTGGGACGTAAACGACATTCGCCATACCTAACCTGCAATCGATAAAGCGCCATGCCTAAACCGATCAAACCGAAACAACTTCCGCTCAAGCTGCGGCGCTTTGGGAAAACCGATGTGCGGACGCAGTTCGCGGCCCTTTGCTACCGGATACGCAAGGATCGGGTCGAGGTTTGCATCATCACGTCGCGCCGCACAAAACGTTGGATATTGCCCAAAGGCTGGCCGATGCACAAACAAACGCCAGCACAGGCCGCCGCGACCGAAGCGTGGGAAGAAGCGGGACTGACAGGCAAGGCGTATGATCGCTGTTTGGGCGTATACACCTATCCCAAACGCACCAAGACCGAAACATTTCCCGTCATTACATTGGTGTATCCGGTCAAGGTGACAGCCGTGCACAGTGACTGGCCCGAAGCCCACCAAAGACGCCGCAAATGGGTCAGCCTGTCAAAAGCCGCCAGCCGCGTGCAAGAACCGGAACTGAAACGGATCATCGCCAGCTTCACCCCCGATATGGTAAAGCGGTAAAAGTCTTTGATCCTGTAGGACTTGTGATCCACGCACCGATCCCTATTTTTGATGCACACCCCGTTTAGAAAGCATCCCACCTGATGATCCGCTTCGATCTGACCTGCGCCAATGATCATACGTTCGACAGCTGGTTTCGGTCAGGGGCGGACTGCGACAAGCTTTTGAAAACGGGCATGGTCACTTGCACGACCTGTGGCGACACTGACATCCGCAAAGCGTTGATGGCCCCGAAGGTTGCAACATCCGACGCCGTAACCGCACCGCTCCTACGTGATGAGGAAAACCCGATCACGAAGCTGAAAAAGCACGTGGAAAGCAATGCGACAGACGTCGGCACAGATTTCTCAACCGAAGCACGTGCCATGCACGACGGGGAAAAGCCGGAACGGGCGATTTATGGGCAAGCATCTGCGGCTGACACGAAGAAACTGCTAGAGGACGGCGTTCCCGTACTGCCCCTGCCCTTTGTGCCGACCAAGAAAACCAACTGATCAGCCTGCCCCCGTATTCCTGATAGTTTGATCGATTTGTCCTGAAAAATCGCCCCCCGCTTGCCCCGCCCGCGCGAGCAGTCTAAAGGGGGCGCGATATTCCGGGACGGCTCCGGTTTTGCTAAAGGAACAGCGATGCCAACGCTTGTGATGAAATTCGGCGGAACATCCGTCGCGAACCTTGACCGTATTGCGCGGGCCTCCAAACGTGTGGCTGTTGAAGTCGCCAAAGGCTATGACGTGATCGTCATCGTATCGGCCATGTCCGGCAAGACCAATGAACTGGTCGGCTGGGTCAATGAAACGTCCCCACTTTATGACGCGCGCGAATACGACGCGATTGTATCGTCCGGTGAAAACGTGACGGCTGGCCTGATGGCGCTGCGTCTGCAAGAAATGGATATTCCGGCCCGCAGTTGGCAAGGTTGGCAAGTCCCGCTTGTCACGAATTCGGCCCATTCCTCCGCACGGATCGAAGAAATCCCGACAGATAACATCAACGCCAAGTTTGGCGAAGGTATGAAGGTCGCTGTCGTTGCGGGTTTCCAAGGTATCAGCCCCGAAGGCCGGATCACCACGCTGGGTCGTGGCGGGTCTGACACCACGGCTGTGGCCTTTGCCGCCGCGTTTGATGCGGAACGTTGTGATATCTATACTGATGTGGACGGGGTTTACACCACTGACCCACGGATCACCGACAAGGCCCGCAAGCTCGACAAGATCGCGTTTGAGGAAATGCTCGAATTGGCGTCGCTGGGCGCAAAAGTCCTACAAACGCGGTCAGTTGAATTGGCCATGCGTTACAAAGTGCGCCTGCGGGTGCTGTCATCATTTGAAGAACCATCGGACGACGCCGGTACGCTCGTCTGCGATGAGGAGGAAATCATGGAACAGAACGCAGTTGCAGGTGTGGCGTACAGCCGCGACGAAGCCAAAATGACGCTGATTTCCGTGGCTGACCGCCCGGGTATCGCGGCAGCTATCTTTGGCCCATTGGCCGAGGCAGGCGTGAACGTCGACATGATCGTTCAGAACATTTCAGAAGAAGGTCGCACCGACATGACCTTCTCTTGCCCGACTGATCAGGTGGCCCGCGCTGAAAAAGCGATGGCCGATGCGATGGCATCCGGCGAAATCAACTACCACGATCTGGTGACTGATAACGGCGTGGCCAAGGTGTCTGTCGTTGGCATCGGGATGCGGTCCCACGCGGGTGTCGCGGCCAAGATGTTTGCGTCCCTTCAGGCTGAAGGCATCAACATCAAGGTCATCACCACATCCGAGATCAAAATCTCGGTCCTCATTGATCGCAAGTACATGGAGCTGGCCGTTCAAGCCCTGCACGACGCGTTTGAACTGGAAAAAGCAGCGTAAGCTTTACGTATACGCACTTGGAAAATGATAGAAGGGCAGCTAGCGTCAGACGCGAGTTGTCCTTTTTTATTGTCACAGGCACCTAAATGCCAAAGAAAATCCTAGTTGTCGAAGATGACGCGTTTCTCGCCATGTCGCTTGTCATGGACCTTGAAGATGCGGGTTACGCGGTTGTCGGCCCCTACACAGGCGTTGCAAAGGCGCTTGTTGGATTGGCCGCCCATACGGTTGATTTCGGGATTTTGGATCTGAACCTTGGCGCTGAAACATCCGAAGTCATTGCAACCGCCCTTACACAGAAGGGCATCCCGTTTGTCGTGGCGACTGGCTACACCGAAGATCAACTGACGGGCGGTTTCGCAGGGGCCAAGACGTTGGGAAAGCCATATTTGACCGAAGATCTCATTGCATTGTTGCCTGCCAATTAGCGCGGATCGCGCCCTTCCCGTCATGACTATCACCCGCGCCCAATCGCCGCGTTTTTAGGCCCGTCGGCACAAAGCCCCCAAAAAATACCACTATAAGGCGAATTGCACGGGATCACCTGCCATTAGCTCTCCCAATCCGGCTTGTTTGCCCATATAGCGGTGGCAGGAACAAAGGGAACATCATGCCGCACCGGGTTGAATCCGAAAGCAGAAAACTGCTGGGCAAGTTACGTCAAACGATGGCGGCACAGACCGCCGGTCAGGAACGGCTGGACGAAATCGTCGCGTTGATCGCGATGTCGATGCAGGCCGAAGTGTGTTCGATCTATCTGTTCCGCGATTCTGAAACGCTCG
Source organism: Yoonia sp. D2-7 (assembly GCF_055809435.1). NCBI lineage: Bacteria > Pseudomonadati > Pseudomonadota > Alphaproteobacteria > Rhodobacterales > Paracoccaceae > Yoonia > Yoonia sp. D2-7. Next base: position 2,629,622 of record NZ_CM147912.1, read on the forward strand.
AACTTTGCGCGACGCAGGGTCTGGCTGCTGCTGCGGTTCACGAAACACGGATGCGTTTGGGCGAAGGTCTAGTCGGGCGCACCGCGCGGTCCCGTCGTGTGATCAACACTGCAGATGCGCCGTCTGAACGCGGTTTTCGTTATATGCCTGAGACGGGCGAAGAACGGTTTTCGTCGTTCTGCGGTGTCCCTGTACAGCGTGTTGGCGATATCCTTGGCGTGCTTGTCGTTCAGTCCAAAACCGCCCGCAAATTCACGCCTGACGAAGTCTACGCGCTTGAAGTCGTGGCGATGGTGCTGGCCGAAATGGCCGAGCTTGGCGCTTTTGTCGGTGAAGGTGCGGCTCTTGCTGCCCCCCATCAGCGCCCAAGCCTGATCAAAGGGTCGATTGCACAAGAAGGTGCCGCCGAGGGCCGCGTTTACCTGCACGAACCGCGCGTCGTTGTCACAAACCCGATCTCGGACGATCCCGAAGTCGAATTGGCCCGTTTGCGCGAAGCGATTGAAACCCTGCGGACATCCGTCGACGACATGCTGTCCGGTAATCGTTCGCTAAACGGTGAACAAAAACAGATCCTTGAAGCCTATCGCATGTTTGCCAACTCGCGCAGTTGGAAAAAGCGGATGGAAGACGACGTCAGCAACGGTCTGTCTGCCGAAGCCGCCGTCGAAAAAGAACAATCCCTTGCCAAGGCCCGCCTCAGCCATGCGGGCGACGCTTACATGCGTGAACGCCTGAACGATCTCGACGATCTGTCGAACCGTTTGCTGCGTATTCTGACAGGCCAAGGGGCAGAAACCGGCGCGGAAATGCCGGATAACCCGATCCTTGTCGCCAAAAACATCGGCCCCGGCGAACTGCTGGACTACGGCAAAAAGCTGCGCGGGATTGTGTTGGAAGAAGGGTCTGTCGGGTCTCACGCGACCATCGTTGCGCGGGCTTGGGCCATTCCGCTTGTGATCAACGCAAAAGGCGTCACGACACAGGCGCTGAACGGCGACAACATGTTGGTCGATGGCGATCAGGGTTTTGTGCACCTGCGTCCGGACGAAACTGTGCAAAGCGCCTTCCGCGAAAAAATCGCAATGCAGGCGCTGGCACAAGAACGTTACGCATCGATCCGCGAACATCCGGCGAAGACCAAATGCGGGTCAGTCATCCGGCTGGATATGAACGCGGGACTGATGGCCGATCTGCCGTCGCTTGAAGGGTCCGGTGCCGAAGGCGTTGGCCTGTTCCGCACCGAATTGCAGTTTCTGGTCCGCAACAAGATGCCCCGCCGCGGTGAACTCTCCGCGCTTTATTCGCGGGTGCTGAAAGCCTCTGCTGGTAAACGGGTTGCATTCCGGACGCTTGATATCGGGTCTGACAAAGTGCTGACCTACATGAAACCGAACGACGAACCGAACCCTGCGATGGGCTGGCGTGCGATCCGCGTAGGGCTTGATAAGCCCGGCGTGCTGCGGATGCAGTTGCAGGCGTTAATCCGTGCGGCAGACGGTGGGCCCCTGACAGTCATGTTCCCGTTCATCACGCTCCACGAAGAATTCATCGCAGCCAAGGCCGAAATGGACAAAGCCTTGGCGCGCGAAAAACGCTTGGGACATCCGGTACCGTCATCATTGGAAGTCGGCGCAATGATGGAAACACCATCACTGGCCTACGCGCCTGACGCATTCTTCAAAGATGTCGATTTCATCTCGATTGGCGGGAACGACCTGAAACAGTTCTTCTTTGCGGCCGACCGTGAAAATGAACGGGTGCGCAAACGCTATGATACGTTGTCGCCGAGCTTCTTGAATTTCCTGTCCATGGTGATCGCGCGCTGCGAACAGAACGGCACGCCGATTTCATTCTGCGGCGAAGATGCCGGTCGCCCCGTCGAAGCTTTGTGCTTTGCCGCACTCGGCCTGCGGTCACTATCGATGCGCCCTGCCTCTGTCGGTCCAGTCAAGCATATCCTGCGACGTGTCGATTTGGGCGAAGTACGTGCCGTGATCGATCAATCTATGGTGGATGGCGACACATCGGTCAGACGCGCTGTTGCCGATTGGCTAGCTTACCAAGTCTAATCGGTCGCCCGATTGATCGGCAGATCATTGGTCACCAAGAACTTGTGAAACGCATCCAGCACGGGGTCTTCGCCGTGTTCGCGCATCAATTTGCGCAAGCCGAAATGCACGTGCGCCATGCTGATGTAGTAATTCACGAACGCATAGTTTGTCCCGGCACCTGCAATCGCCCCCAGAACCGGCACAGATTGTGACGCCAGTTTTTGGGACATCACGGTCGCAAAACGTGGTGCCACCTTGCTGATCAACGTGTTCAAGGCTGGTCCTGTAATGCTCAATCGTGCGCCGATGAACGACGTATCAACGCCATCATCATCGGTGCCAGGCCCACCTGCCCCAAACACGGCCAAGCATTCCATGCGTGTTTCGGCTGATTGCGGGTCTTCGCCGTATTCTTCGGCGACCGCTTGGACCGACCGAAAGATGATCGTCGTCGCAAATGGCAATTCTGTCAGTGCCGTCCCGATGCCCGCAACGCCGCCAATCGCGCCAGATACCGTGCCCAACACGCGGTGCATCCGATCCGTACCAATCGCGCGCCCGATCCGGCCTGTGCGGGTGCGCGCGGCGAGGTTAAAGCTTTTTTCAAGCGCGATCCGCGCCACGTTATCGATCTGATCACGCACGCCTTGTGGAAAAACGTTCATGCCGCTTTCCACCTGACCACCAACATAGTTGATGGCCTTCATCAGAACGCCATTCGCCGAATTTTGACGCACGGCGAGCGCCTTGATCTGACGAAGAGCATCTTCATCCAAGGCAACACGGTTGGTCTTGTCAGGCATCACTTGGACGTCGTTCTGCGATTTGTTCATGCGACCTAAATGGGTCCTCTGCAGATCAAATGCAATCTTTTGGGCGTCTAACCTGCCCCGTGATGCCGTCCCAAGCCCCATTAACCAGCGAAAGCCCCAAGACACGATCCGGATTGGTCGGCGGAGGCATGATGACGTCTGCCACAGGATCAAAGCCGAAGCGTTTGTAATAGGGATGATCGCCCACCAACAGGACACGTGACCAGCCAGCTGATCGCGCAGCATCGATGCAGTTCATCATCAAAATCGCGGCAATCCCTTCACCTTGACGGGTTGGATGGACGGCGATGGGTCCCAACAGAACCGCAGGCGCGTCACCAACACATGTGGGCCAGCATCGCACGACGCCCGCCAAAACGCCCGATGGGTCGCGGGCTGTCAGGCAGAGATCGGGCAGCGGCGCTACGTCTTCGCGCAAACGATAGGACGACAGGGCGGTCCGGCCCGGTGCGAATGTGAGGTCATACAGTTCTTCCACCTCCCACCAATCGTCGGGGACTTCGCGCGCCAGATGTATCTTGATCTCTTGCATGCGGGTCGCTCGGGCTTTTGTCTGGTGTCAGGGCTGTCGCCACGCTACCCAAGACGAAGACAAAGGTTAAGGGACTACCGTCATGTTTTATGAACCAAAAAATGGGCACGGACTGCCGCACAATCCGTTTAATGCGATTGTGACGCCGCGCCCGATTGGTTGGATTTCAACCCGGGGTGCGGATGGCAAGGATAACCTCGCGCCTTATTCATTCTTCAACGCCGTGGCGTACACCCCGCCGCAAGTGATGTTTTCCTCAACAAGCGCGAAACCGGACCGCGACGGGACCAAAGATAGCGTTGCAAATATCCGCGAAACGGGCGTGTTCGTGGTCAATGTCGTCAGCTATGCACTGAAAGACGCGATGAACGTGACCTCTGGTCCTTGGGACAAAGATCAAGATGAATTTGGTCTGGCTGAGTTGGAAAAGGCCGAATCTAACACCATCAATTGCCCGCGCGTTGCGGCATCCCCCGCAGCTTTGGAATGCAAATTGACGCAGATCGTGGACCTTGCGGGTGACTACAACACGATGATCATCGGAGAGGTGACAGGCGTCCACATGGACGATGCGTGCTTGAAAGACGGGATGTTTGATGTGACAGCGTTCAATCCGCTGTCGCGCTTGGGCTACAAGGACTATTCTACAGTCCGCGACCTGTTTAGCCTGACGCGCCCCGGCCAAGACTAGGGACTGTACGGGGTTTCGTTGACGTCTTTCAAATCCCCGCCGGAGGTATGGAGTCCCTTCTTCAGGGACCCCATTTTTGTTTAGTGACCGCCCAGAATACCGGTGCGGACAGAGTAATCCACAGCGATTTCGTAATCCGGATCATCATCACTATCGACCATAAGGTGACCCGCTTTTGACAGCAGATTATGGCAGTCGCGGCTGAGGTGACGTAGCTGGATTTGCTTGCCTTGTGCCTCGTATTTGCCAGCGATGCCTTCGATGGCCTGCAACGCAGATTGGTCCACGACACGGCTGTCCGCAAAGTCCACGATCACCAAGGATGGGTCATTGTAGACGTCGAACAATTCGGCAAACCCTTCGGATGACCCGAAGAACAGCGGGCCTTGCACGCCGTAGACTTTTGCACCCTCTGGTGTCTGGTGGATTTTCGCAGAGATGCGTGTCGCGTTGTTCCATGAATAGGCCAAGGCCGACACAATCACGCCAACAACAACGGCCGTCGCAAGGTCGGTCCAAACGGTTACGATCGTCACAAGGATCGTCACAAACGCGTCCATTTTCGGGACCTTACGCAGGATCGTCAGCGAGTTCCAAGCGAACGTTCCGATCACAACCATGAACATCACACCGACCAGTGCGGCCAGCGGGATTTGTTCGATCAGGCCTGATGCAAACAGGATGAACGCAAGCAGGAACAGCGCTGCGGCGATGCCCGCGATCCGTGTCCGGCCGCCGGATTTCACGTTGATCATCGATTGACCGATCATCGCACAACCGCCCATGCCACCGAAGAAACCAGTCACGGTGTTGGACACGCCTTGCGCGATACATTCCTGCGACGCACCGCCCCGTTTGTTGGTCATTTCACCAACAAGGTTCAGCGTCAGCAGGCTTTCGATCAGGCCAATGGCCGACAGGATCAGGGCGAACGGCAAGATAATCCAAAGCGTTTCCAGATTGAACGGCGCCAGCATCGTTCCGTAGATTCCCATACCGTCACCGAAAGGCACGTGGAACTGCGGCAAACCACCGGAAATGGACGCCAAATCACCAACGCGCGGCACATCCAGACCAAAGCCGATCACGACCGCGGCCACGATACCAATGCCCGCCAGCGGGGCCGGAATGACTGTTGTGATCTTTGGCATCACCCAGATGATCGCCATTGTCACAACGACCAGACCCAGCATCAGATACAGCGGCATGCCCGACAGCCATTCACCGCTGGCCATACCGTGACCAGATGCTTCGGCAGAACCCGGCACTTGGAATTGACCTAGTTGGGCCAGGAAAATAACGATCGCGAGGCCGTTTACAAAGCCCAACATCACCGGATGTGGCACAAGGCGGATGAACTTACCCCACTTCATAATGCCGACGAATATCTGGATCAGGCCCATCAAGATGACAGTCGCAAACAGATACTCCACGCCGTGCAACGACACGAGCGACACCATCACAACCGCCAAGGCCCCTGTTGCACCCGAAATCATCCCCGGCCGTCCGCCGAAGATCGCCGTGATCAGACCTACGATAAACGCGGCGTAAAGACCGACCAGCGGGTGAACGCCGGCCACAAAGGCAAAAGCAACGGCTTCAGGCACAAGCGCCAAAGCCACGGTAAGACCGGACAACACTTCAGTCCGGAGACGTCCCGCGTTCAACGGGGCGTCCTTGTCAGTCAAAGCAATACTATCGGCGAAGCTCGCCAGAAGTGCGCGGGGCATATCGATATCCTGTGAGGAAGGTCAGTTGCGCCCGCCCCTACCCTAGGCCAGCCCAAATGTCACCCCCGCAGGTGTGACAGCCATGAACCGCCATTCAATACCTGCAATCTAGCCTGACAAAATGAAGACCAGCTTAACAGCGCCGCTTATTCCAGATCGGCGCGCGTAAAGACCGGATAGACTGGCAGCGTTGGCGCGTTCGCAATCGCAGGGTCGCCTTCACCGCGCCAGATCGCACAGATCACCCCCAGCACATTCGCGTCTTCCTGCTTGGCCAAGCCGTAGGCGTCCGCCACGGCACCACCTGTGGTGATCACGTCCTCAATGAATGTCACCTTCTTGCCAGCCACATCTTGGCCTTCAATCGCGCGACATGTCCCGTATGTCTTCGCTTCCTTGCGGATGAACGCCGCTGGCAGTCCGGTTTCAATCGAAAGCGCCGTCACCAACGGCACCCCGCCCAATTCCAGTCCTGCGATGATCTCTGTACCTGCGGGCAACAGCTTTGCCATTTCTTTGGCCAACGGTTGCAACAGCTTCGGATCGCCTTCGAAACGGTATTTGTCGAAATACCGGCTCGACACTTGGCCTGACCGCAAAGTGAATGACCCCTCCAACGTCGCAATATCAGCGATTTGGCGCGCGAGTTCGGCGTGGGATATGGCTTGGGTCATGGTACTTCTCTCATTTGAAGAATTTGTGCGGACATAAACGACCGCGTTGTGACCATCAAGGCGCGCACGCCCTCTTGTCAGCATGTTAACGCTCTGCTTGTCTGGTGGCGCGGCAACAGGGGCATATCCATGACAAAATTAGGCATCATCGGCGGGTCAGGCATCTATCAGATGGCCGGTCTGGAAAACGCGCAGTGGGAAACGGTCGAAACGCCTTGGGGGACGCCATCCGACGCGGTTTTGACAGGGCAACTGGGCGGAACCGACATGGTGTTCCTGCCGCGCCACGGAAGGGGCCATACGCACACGCCAACGACCGTGCCGTATCAGGCCAACATCGACGCGCTCAAACGGCTTGGCGTGACCGATATCATTAGCATCAGCGCCTGCGGATCGTTCCAAGACGACATGGCGCCCGGCGATTTTGTTCTTGTGGATCAATTCATTGACCGGACATTCGCGCGGGAGAAATCATTCTTCGGTCCGGGGTGCGTGGGGCACGTGAGCGTCGCCCACCCGACCTGCCAACGTCTGTCCGACGCCTGTCTGCAAGCGGGCCAAGACGCAGGCATCACCATGCACCAAGGCGGAACCTATCTGGCGATGGAAGGGCCGCAGTTTTCATCAATGGCCGAATCGCAGCTGTATAAATCGTGGGGCTGCGATGTGATCGGGATGACCAACATGCCCGAAGCCAAACTCGCTCGTGAAGCTGAGATTTGTTACATCACCGTCGCCATGGTCACCGACTACGACAGTTGGCATCCTGATCACGGTGCGGTGGACGTCAGCGACGTCATCAAAACGCTCCAAGGTAACGGCACCAAGGCCGCTGATCTGATCACCCGCCTGCCCGCTTTGCTAACCCAGCGTCCTACGACTTGCCCCCACGGGTGCGATACGGCATTGGAACACGCGATCATGACCGCACCCGACCATCGGGATGCGACCCTTGTAGCAAAACTAGATGCGGTCGCAGGCCGCGTGCTGTGAAAGAAGACACCTGATGAAAACCGTCCAAGATTACATTCGCACGATTCCGGATTTCCCACACGAAGGGATCATGTTCCGCGACGTGACCACGCTGTTCAGCGACCCGCGCGGGTTCCGTCTGGCCATCGACCAGTTGCTGCATCCTTACGTCGGCGTGAAAATCGACCGGATTGTGGGGCTAGAGGCGCGCGGTTTCATCCTCGGCGGGGCGATTGCGCACCAGTTGTCGCTTGGCTTTGTGCCAATCCGCAAAAAGGGCAAACTGCCCGGCAAGACAATCGAACAAGCCTACACGCTGGAATACGGCGAAGCCGTGATGGAAGTGCACGACGACGCGCTCCAGCCCGGTGAAAAGGTTCTGATCGTCGATGATCTGCTGGCCACAGGCGGGACGGCAGAGGCAGGCATCAAACTGGTCGAAAAAATGGGGGCAGAAGTCATTGGCTGCGCCTTCATCATCGATCTGCCCGATCTGGGTGGCCGCAAAAAGCTGGAAACGATGGGCATGGACGTCCACGCACTGTGTGCATTCGACGGCGACTGACCGCTCATAAACAGTCGTGCGCGCAATTTGTCTGATTGCATCAGGCCTGCGGGCGCGGCATAGTTAGCGCATCCCATTTCGACGAAAAAGAGGCCCCCATGCGTCGTGCATTTGTGACACTTTCCCTTGTAGCATTGACCGCCGCCTGTAGTTCCGGCGTGAACGGCAAAGTGGGCAAAGCATGTATCGACGCGGACAGGTCCGCCGCCAGCAACCGCTTGTGTTCATGTGTGCAACGCGTGGCCGACCAATCGCTCAGCGGCTCTGACCAGTCCCTTGCGGTGAAATTCTTCGAAGAACCGCAGCTGGCCCAAGACACACGGCAATCCGATAATCCGCGCTCCGAAGCATTCTGGCAACGCTACCGCGCCTTCGCCAACTCTGCCCGCCGTCAATGCGGCTAAGGGCTGCGCCGCCGCCCCCTTCTTTTGGTCCTAAATATCTCGGGGGTTTGGGGGCTGGCCCCCAAATCTGAGATCAGCGTAAAACACCACGTCGCGTCATGGCGCGCGCGTAGATCCACAGCAACACCAGCACCACATATATCGCCACCGTAAAGCCGAGTTGGGTCGGCGTCATATCCATTCCGGTGCGGTCCGCGATGCCAAAACTGTAAACGGACGACACAATCAGCCCCACCAGCGACAGGCCAAAGGCAGGCCCCGCCAAACGTGACCGCAACAGCAGCAACAAAGCCCCCAACATCGAAAACCAGACCCCAACAGCCCAAGCCGCTTCGAACCAGATCGGCCCGTTATCAAGAAACGCCTTTTGCGCGTCGCTCAGCATCGCGAGATAGGCTTCGTTTTCGGTCTGCGTCATTACATAATCATACGCGCCACCCGCATTCCAAATCAGCGCTATGATCCCGACGATCCACACATGAAACGGTGTTTTCATACCCAATCCCCTTACCAATCACGCTTGAATGCTATGACGGGCTTGCCATTCGGGCAAGGATTGCTTCGCGGGTCAGGTTCGGATCAGTAGGCAGGTTCACCCCGCATCATGCGGTAATGCGCAGCAATGGACGGGATAAAGAACAGCACCCAGCCTTGGAAATAGAACACGGCAACCATGGCCGGAATCCACATGATCGACATGGCCAAACCAACTGCGCCTGTGACCTGTTGGGCCGCCTCACCGCGCATAAAACGCAGCATCAGCAGATGGAATAACTTACCGCCATCCAGCGGCTGCACAGGGATCATGTTGAACACTGCAAGGTAGAAATTGATCTGCCCGAACAGCCAAATGAAATACATGACCTCGGACGCCAGATAGCTGGGTTCGGTCCCCGCATTCGCCCAATGGTTCCACATGAAGGTGTCAAACAGCGAACAAGTCGCCCAAAGGGTCGCGTTCACAATCGGGCCCATCGCGACGATCAGTTCTTGCTGATACGCGCTCGACGTCCGTTTGCTTTCGCAAAAACCGCCCGACCCGTGCAGCATGATCCGCCTGACGGGAACGCCTTGGATTTGGTTGCCCCAAGCATGCCCCAGCTCGTGTAGATAGATCGCCAACACGATGGCGACGCAGATCATCACGGCGTAGGCCAGATCAACGCCAATGCTGAAATAGAACAGGATCGCGAGCAGCCCAAGCAGCGTTTGCCCAACCTCCACCCGAACGCCCAGCGGGCCGACAAAGCTGAAAATTACCGTATCTTTGTTCATCATTAGGCAGGTCCCACACGCGTTATTCGATCGATATGCCCGCAACCATCGGATGAAACAGGGGCCGGATTGTGGCGCATCCATGATCAATTGGTGGATTTGACGCAGTGGACATCCCCCTACGGCGCGATAGAAAGCAACCATGACGCATGATCCAAAACTGACCGAAACCGCCGCCAAAATCGCATCGGGTGACCGTCGCGCGCTCGCCCGCGCGATTACACTTGTCGAAAGTGCGCGGGATGATCACCGTGCAACCGCGCTTGCTTTGCTCGACACCTTAGGCACCAGCAAGCAGGCCTTGCGCATCGGTCTGTCCGGCACACCCGGCGTTGGCAAATCGACCTTCATCGAAAGCTTTGGCTTGATGTTGACGGGTCTTGGCAAAAAGGTTGCCGTGCTGGCTGTCGATCCGTCTTCGGCCCGATCCGGCGGGTCCATCCTTGGCGACAAAACCCGCATGGATTTTCTGGCCCGCGATCCTAACGCCTTTATCCGCCCGTCCCCGTCGCAAACCCAATTGGGTGGCGTGGCGCGGCGCACCCGCGAAGCAGTGGCACTTTGCGAAGCTGCTGGGTACGACGTTGTGCTGATCGAGACTGTGGGCGTCGGCCAATCCGAAACCGTTGTGGCGCAGATGTCGGACTTGTTTGTCTTGCTTTTGGCCCCTGCTGGCGGGGATGAATTACAAGGCGTCAAACGCGGCATCATGGAAATCGCCGATATGGTTTTGGTCAACAAAGCCGACGGCGAATTGAAAGCCCAAGCCACCCGCACCTGTGCCGATTATGCAGGCGCGTTGCGGCTTTTACGGAAACGCCCCCAAGATCCCGATGGATTCCCGATGGCCCGCACCGTGTCCGCGCTTGAAACCGAAGGCCTGACAGAGGCATGGGATCAGATGCAGACGCTGATGCAGTGGCGGCAAGATAACGGCGTCTGGGACACAACCCGTGCGGATCAAGCGCGGCACTGGTTCCAAGAAGAAGTCCACCTTCAGCTTATGGCGCAATTGACCGCAGATGCAGGTCTGCGCGACCGTCTGACGCAAATGGAAGGCCAAGTCGTTGCAGGGACTATGTCCCCCGCCGCCGCAGCCGCGCACGTCCTGCGTCAATCATAAGGCGGTCCTATGATATACCTGATCCCTATCCTGATCATCGCGGGCCTGTGCTACCTCGCCTATAGGTCATGGGCAGCGGCACAGACCCGCAAACACCTGTTGGCCAGCCCCCTTTCTGACGCAGACCGCACGATCCTTCACGCACAGGTCCCGCTGATCCGGCGGTTACCGCCAGAACTGCACGCGCCGTTAGAAGGTAAGATCAACCTCTTCCTGCACCAGACAGATATGTACGGCTGCGACGGGCTAGAGATCACCGATGAAATGGTCCTGTCCATCGCGGGCCAAGCCTGCCTGCTGATCGTCAATACCGACGCATGGTACAAAAACCTGCGGACCATTTTGATCTACCCAAGCGCATTTCATTCGGTTCGGAAATCGAGCGACGGTTTTGTCGTCAAAGAAGAACGGGTGATCCGATTAGGTGAAAGCTGGGCGCGCGGCCCTGTGATCCTGTCTTGGGCGCATAGCCAACAGGGTGCGATGAACTATCAGGACGGGCACAACGTTGTGCTCCATGAATTTGCCCATCAGCTTGATGATCTATCAGGGGGTGTAAACGGCATCCCTGTGCTGCAAAAGCGTCAGTCATTCGCGCAATGGGAACGGGTCTTTGTTGACGCCTACGACAGGCATCTCAAAAAGGTGCGACGCGGGCGCAAGACTTTGCTGGATGCTTACGGGGCCACGAACCATCAGGAATTCTTGGCCGTTTCAGTCGAAGCATTCTTCGAAAAATCAGAACAACTGCAAGAACACGAACCGGCACTCTATGCGCAGCTATCCACACTGTTGCAGCTTGATCCGGCCGCATGGCCGGATTGAGGCGACCGATCTATTTCACGTTTTTGACGATGGCTTGGGCAATATAGAAACTGGCAGGCACGGCCAGCACAGCCCCAATACAAGCCGCGACAATCAGTTGAAGCCATGTGTCGTATCCAGCGACCAAGGCCGCAACGATCAAACTGCCAGCCAATGTCGTGGCGATCATAGCGTAAAGCATTGTGGCGAGACGGAACATGAAAACTCTCCTTCAGGAAATCGTTCCCTATGGATAACAAATCCGTCTGCGGGTGCTTTGACCCAAATCAAAAGGGGCCCAACGGGCCCCTTTCGCTATCGTGATGTCGTTAGGTTATTTACGCGTCGTCGATTTTGCTGAAGTCAAGCGTATTGGCCTTGGGGGACCGTGTGATTCCCAGCACCGCATCGCGCTTAACGAACACAACGTAGGCCAGACAGGCAACGTAGATACCCACAACAATCGAACCGACCCACTGGATTTGCAGCCATTGGCTTTGGAACAACAAGGTCAGTGCAAACAACACAACCGCATTGCCCAGCACATATGTCGCCGTTCCCAAGCGGTTCGTCGTCAGGTTCAGGTTATCTGTGTAAAGCCGGATCAAACTGTCGAATGAATTGATCACGAAGATGATCCCGACGATGGTCATGAACCAGTTCGCTGCACCCGCAGTCGCAATGCCGTTCTCGTGGTAGAAATACAGAACCGAGAACCAGATACCCAATGGGATTGACGGGAACACCAGCAATGACGCCAGCAATTGCCACGTCTTCAGGCCACCCACAAAACGCGCGGTGAACTGGCCAATCATGATCGACCAAGCAAACCACCAGAACAGGTAGAATTCATGGTAATCCGTCAGCGGAATGATGAATTTGTGGATGTTCGCAAAATAACCGCTGATATTGCCAGCCGTGCCCGTGAAGTCCGCAAAGCCCATGCCAGCGTTCAGCCACATGAAGGCGATCAAGGCAAAGAACAACACACTGGAGCTGATTGAGAGGATCTTCACGAACTTGATGTCTGTTGACGAAAACGCGGCCAGAAGAATCACTAAGAAACAGATCAGGTAAAAGACCGGCAAAATCGTCTCACCATCGCCCACTTCAGCGATGTAATACGGCATGTAGATCAGGAACAACGCGCCCGTGAAGGCACAGGTCGTGATGATCACGATGTTATTCAGCAATTTAACCGCCGGTATTTCGAAAAACTTCACGCGCGGCTCAACCACACAGAAGTAAAACGCAGTCAGGAAATAGAAGGCCCAGATCAGGAACCCCCAAAACCCGAATTCAAGCGCCAAAGGGTTGGTGAACCCGTAAGCAGGCTCTGTCGCTGTGTCCGCATAGAGCGGATAATCAAAGGCCAGCGGGAACATAATCAAACCGACATCCAAGCCGGATGTGAACAAAATCGCAATAAACGTGAACAATGGGACGGGTGTGACCCCGACAATACGCAAATTCCACCACTTAATCGTGCAAAACAGCGTCAGGCCCAAGGCCAGCACCGTTCCGAATGTAATGATCGACGTAAGCATTGCGGCCATCGTCTTCCCCTTTTCTGTCTAAATGAATATTGGGCAATCAGGTCGCTGAACGACCCCGTTGATACGTCGCGCCTAACATGCGATGGGGCAAAGACAACAGGCGAAGAACGACAGCAATGTCGTAATCCGCATTTTGGGGCCAACTTCACGTCAATCTGGGTTGACGCACGACAGGAATCCTCATATCTGGCCGGAACTGATTTATGGCTATGCCCCGCATGGCCCTTTTGCTGATACCGAGGTGACCCGCCATAGGGGCGTGTGACACCTGCTAAGACAAGGAATGATCATATGTCGCGCCGTTGCGAACTTACCGGAAAAGGCCCAATGTCTGGCAACAATGTCAGCCACGCGAAAAACCGTACACGTCGTCGGTTCTTGCCAAACCTTCAGGACGTGACTTTGCAGTCCGACGTTCTGGGCCGCTCTTTCAAATTCCGTATCTCTAACGCTGCCCTGCGCACCGTTGATCACCGTGGTGGTCTGGACGCGTTCATGGCGAAAGCAAAAGACGCTGAGCTGTCCGATGGCGCGCTCAAAGTCAAAAAAGAGATCTCAAAGGCGACTGCGGCTTAAGCCAGTCCCGTTGATTTGAATTGGAAGGCCCGGTTGTTTCAGGACAGCCGGGTTTTTCGTTTTGAGGATAGCTGATGCCCCCTTTCACCATCCGCCCGCTTGAAACGGATGACATTCCGGATGTCGTGCGGATGATTCACGAACTGACCGCCTTTCACGATGACACCGGCACCGCCAGCATCGAAACGGTGACGCGCGACACCACAGGCCCAAACCCGTGGTGGCATGTTTTTGTCGCGGTTCTGGACGGGCAATTAATCGGCTACATGGTGCTGCTACCGCTCACCAAGGTCGCAGACGGGTCGCGGGGGATCGACATCAACCACCTCTACCTGCGCGACGGGCACAGGGGCGCAGGCGTCGGGCGTGCTTTCATCGAGACAGCCGCGCGGTTTGCGGCGGCCAACGCCTGCAGCTACCTGCACATCGCAACAGCAGCTGAAAACACGGCAGCGCAAAACGCATACCTCGCGTGTGGTTTTGAAGCACGCCCAGACCCCGGCGGCCCCAGATTTCGCATGGCGATCTAGGCACGGGTTTTTCCAGAAAATCCGCCCCCAGCTTGACCCCATACGCACAAACACGCACCAAGCAGCATGACCAAACTTCCCGTCGATATCGTCTTACCGGACCTGATTGCCGCCCTGCGCAGCCACAACCGCGCCGTTCTGCAAGCCCCACCTGGCGCAGGTAAGACATCGCGTGTGCCTTTGGCGATCCTCGACGCGGACGTGACCACCGGCAAAATCATCATGCTCGAACCCCGCCGCCTTGCCGCGCGGGCGGCAGCGGATCGTCTTGCGGAACAACTCGGGGAAAAAACAGGCCAAACCGTCGGTTACCGCATGCGCGGCGATAGCAAATCGGGCAGCAGGATCGAGGTCGTGACCGAAGGCATCCTGACCCGCATGATCCAATCCGATCCCGAACTACCGGGCATCGGGGCCGTGATATTCGACGAATTCCACGAACGGTCACTAAACGCTGATCTTGGTCTCGCCTTCGTTTGGGAAATCGCCCAAGTCCTGCGTGATGACCTGCAGATTGTCGTCATGTCCGCCACTTTGGATGCAGCACCCGTCGCGGCCCTTTTGGACGACGCGCCGATCATCACCTCCGAAGGCCGGACCTTCCCTGTCACCCGCCATTATCTGCCCCGCGCCCTGCCCCCGAAAACGCGGATCGCACATGCGACAGCGGATATGATCCACGAGATCGCGCCGCAATCCACAGGTGGTATCCTCGTCTTTCTCCCCGGTGAAGGCGAAATCCGCGAAACTGCGAAACGTCTGAATCTGCCCTCTGACCATTACATCCGTCCGCTGTACGGCGCTATGCCCTTCAAAGACCAACGTGCCGCCATCGCACCCGTCACACAGGGTCGCAAAATCGTGCTGGCAACATCCATCGCCGAAACCTCGCTGACCATCGAAGATATCACGGTGGTCATCGACGCGGGCCGCGCCCGCAGGTCACGGTTCGATCCGAACTCGGGCATGTCGCGCCTTGTCACCGAAAAAGTCAGCCGCGCCGAAGCCACCCAACGCGCAGGTCGGGCGGGTCGTGTCGCGGCTGGCGACGCATATGCGCTCTGGACCAAAGGCGAAGACGGGGCGCTCGCGGCCTTCCCGCCCGCAGGCATCGAAGTGGAAGACCTCGCCCCGCTGGCCATAGAACTGGACGTATGGGGCAGCGACGACCTGTCGTTCCTGACCCCACCACCACCGGGACCATTGGCCGAAGCACGCGCGCTGCTCACAACTCTTGGCGCACGCGACGGACAGGGTAAAATCACCGCGCACGGCCGCAAACTAGCCGCGCTCCCAGTCCACCCACGCCTGGGGCACATGCTGCTCACTGCGGGGAAACAAGCAGCCCCCACAGCAGCCCTCCTTTCTGCCCGCGATCCATTGCGCGGCGCACCAGCGGACCTGTCGTTGCGGATGAAAGCCTTGCGTGGCAATTACGACGGCCCCGGTCAAATCAATCATGCAGCTTTGCAGCAGATCAAAGCTGACATTCCGCGCCTTGCCAAAGGGTTGGATGACAAACCTCATCTGGAATTGGCCGCACAACTGGCCTTAGCCTATCCCGACCGGATCGGGCTACGGCGCAAAGGGGACGCGCCACGCTATGTCCTGTCAGGGGGCAAAGGGGCGGTCTTTGACGCGGCTGACACCCTCGCCGGCCAACGTCTGATCGTCGCAACAGATCTGGACGGCGACACCCCCGAAGCCAAGATCAGGCAGGCGGCCGCAATCGACGAAGCCACTCTGCGCGACCTCTACGGCGACCAAATCCACTGGCACGACATTTGCACATGGTCCAAGCGCGATGGACGGGTTCTGACGCGCAAACAAGAAACCTTCGGGGCGCTCATCCTCGACGACCGCAACTGGACTGACCCCGACCCGACGATGATCGCTACCGCAATGTGCGACGGCATCAGGCAGCTCGGTCTTCGCTTTTCAGCAGCGGCAAACCGTTTCCGCGCCCGCGTCGCATTGGGACGCGACAGCGACCCCAGCCTGCCGGATATGACCGACGAGACGTTGATGGCGACACTCGACGACTGGCTTCTACCGCACCTAGACGGTGTAAAAACCACGGCAGATTGGAAAAACTTCGACGCATTGCAGGCGCTACGATCAATGCTCGACTGGGGGCAAATGCAACGGCTCGACACGGCCGTGCCACCGCATTTCACAACCCCCATGGGGCGCAAAACACCCATCGACTATGACGGCGAAGTCCCTGAAATCACGCTGCGTTTGCAAGAACTTTTCAGTGTCACCCGCCACCCGACAGTCGGCAAAACACCGCTGCGGATCACACTGCTTTCACCGGGTCAAAAACCGGTACAAACGACGACTGATCTGCCGAATTTTTGGAAAACATCCTACGCAGATGTGCGCAAAGACATGCGGGGCCGCTACCCACGCCACCCATGGCCCGAAGACCCCACGCAAGCGGACCCCACGCTCAGGGCAAAACCCCGCGGCACGTGACCCTTCTTTTGGTCACAAATATCTCGGGGAGGTCTGGAGGGGCTGGCCCCTCCAGCGGCGCGACGCCAAAGGCGGCGCAAATCCTCGCTTAGACACCCAAACAGTGACGCATAATCGCCTTTTGGGCATGCAACCGGTTCTCGGCCTCATCAAAAATCACCGAATGCTTGCCGTCCATCACCGAACTGGTGGCTTCGTCATCACGGTGTGCCGGCAGGCAGTGCATAAACAATGAATCCGGCTTTGCCTTTGCCATCAACGCGTCATTCACCTGATAACCGCGCAGCTGGTTGTGGCGACGTTCACGTGCGGATTGCGGATCGTGCATCGACACCCACGTGTCTGTCACAACCAGATCAGCCCCTTCAACGGCTTCATTCGGATCACGCACCGTGGTGTAAAGACCAGCCAAAGCAGGCTCTGGGTCCAGCGGTTCTGGCCCCGTAAAGACAAGATCAAATTCAAACTGCTTGGCGGCATGGGCGAAGCTGGCAAAAACGTTGTTCCCGTCACCGGACCACACAACTTTCTTGCCTTTGATCGGGCCGTTATGTTCTTCGAACGTCATGATGTCCGCCATAATCTGACAAGGATGCGTCCGGTTTGTCAGACCGTTGATCACAGGGACTGTTGCGTATTCCGCCATGTCGAGCAGTGTCTGCTCTTCAAATGTCCGGATCATGATCAAATCAACGTAACGCGACAACACGCGGGCCGTGTCTGCAATCGTTTCACCATGACCCAATTGCATATCGGCGCCGGACAACACCATTGTCTGACCGCCCAACTGGCGCACACCAACGTCAAAACTGACGCGGGTTCGTGTGGATGGCTTTTCAAAGATCAGCGCGACCATGTGATTGGCCAGCGGCGTGTCGGCGTCGGGCGTGCCCTTGGGCAGACCCTTGCGTGCTGTCTTCATTGATTTCGCTTGGTCGATAATCTTGTGCAGATCAGCAGGATCGGTTGTGTGAATGTCTAGAAAATGTGTCATTGTATGCTCTTATTTGCGAGGTCGCTTGGGGGTTTCACACCCCCAAACCCCCGTGGGATATTTCGGGCCAAAAGAAGTCAGCCAAGGCTTTCTGCGGCGCTGTTGAGACGTGTCACCGCTTCTGCGATGTCTTCGTCCGGAATGTTCAATGCGGGCAACAGGCGGATCACGTTGTCAGCCGCTGGCACCGTCATGACGCCCGCTGCGTAGCCCGCGTTCACCACGTCGATGTTAGGCTTTTTGCATTTGATGCCCAGCATCAGACCAGACCCGCGCACCAGTTCAAACACGTCAGGATGTGCAGCAACCAAACCTTCCAATTTCTGGCGCAGTAAACCTGCCTTCCGGTTCACTTCTGCGAGGAAGGCGTCGCTGCCGATTTCTTCCAAAACCGCGCAGCCGACTGCACAGCCCAACGGGTTGCCGCCATAGGTGGAACCATGCGTGCCCGCCGTCATGCCGGATGCCGCATCTTCGGTCGCAAGTACACAGCCCAGTGGGAAGCCGCCACCGATGCCTTTTGCCACCATCATAATGTCAGGTGTGACCCCTGCCCATTCGTGCGCAAACAGCTTTCCCGTTCGGCCCACGCCGCATTGCACCTCGTCAAGGATCATCAGAATGCCGTGGCTATCGCACAGATCGCGCAGCCCTTTCAGGCAGGCGTCTGGCAGCGGGATAATCCCGCCTTCGCCCAATACAGGTTCAACGATAATCGCCGCCGTTTTGTCGCTAATCGCCGCCTGTAACGCATCATGATCACCCAAAGGTAAATGCGTGAAGCCCGGCAAAAGCGGCCCAAACCCTTTGGTCATCTTCTCGGACCCGGCCGCTGCAATCCCTGCGGCCGACCGCCCATGGAACGATCCTTCGAACGCGATGATCTCGGTCCGATCGGTCTGGCCTTTCTCAAACCAGTACTTACGGGCCATTTTCACGGCCAATTCGCAGGCTTCTGTCCCGGAATTCGTAAAGAACACGGTGTCCGCAAATGTCTTTTCGACCAACATATCCGCCAGCTTTTGCTGGGCCGGAATGTGGTACAGGTTCGATGTGTGCCAAACCGCTTGCGCCTGTTCAGTCAGGGCTGCAACCAATTTAGGATGCGCGTGCCCTAATGCATTCACCGCGATCCCTGCGCCTAAATCCAGAAAACGTCGTCCGTCGGCTTCTATCAACCAAGACCCTTCGCCTTTGACGAAGGACATCGGAGCACGAGAATAGGTAGGCAAGATTGAGGGGATCATAGCGATCAGCCTTTGCGAAAAATGAAGCCCGAGTGGTGCCAAGCGGCAGGGGCTAAGTCAACGATATTTGTGAAAAAGAAGAGAGGACGTGCAGAAACGGCGGACGGGCTTAGCGTCGGCGTCGGATGTTCTGTGTGGTCAGTGTCTTCATGACGCTTGACTTAGCGGACAGCGGACGACCTGTGAACCCCTTAAATCAGGTGCTTTACAGCGGCCCTGTTTGGGACAATGACCGTCGCATGACTTTGAAACGCCCGAACCCGCCACTTGCCATCGCATTTATGCTGACCGCGACCGCGTTTATCGCGGGCACCATGGTCTTGGCCAAGACCATCGGCACGGGCGTGTTGGGCGACCCCTTGCATCCGCTCCAAGTCAGCCACGCCCGTTTTGTTTTTGCATTCCTTGCGATTGGCACTGCGACCCTTGTGATGCGGCCCACATTTTCGCGACCTGCGCTTCCGATCCACATCGGACGTACTTTGTTCGGCTGGGGCGGCGTAACGTTGATGTTCGCGGCAGTCGCCTTCATCCCCCTGCCCGACGCAACCGCAATCAGCTTTCTCAACCCGGTTTTCGGGATGTTGCTGGCGATCCCGCTTCTCGGCGAACGGGTTGGTCCGTGGCGGTGGACGGCGGCTGGTCTGGCTTTGCTAGGCGCGATGATCTTGCTGCGACCCGGACCTGAGACGTTTCAATGGGCCGGACTTTTGTCATTGGGGGCCGCTGCACTGCTGGGGATGGAGCTGATTTTCATCAAAAAGCTGGCAGACCGCGAACCACCTTTTCAGATCTTGCTGATCAACAACGCGCTTGGCCTGCTGATCGCGTCAATTGCGGTGATCCCGTTCTGGTCAACGCCAACGCTGGGCCAATGGGCGGCACTTGCCGGTATCGGCGTTCTTATGGCGGGTGCCCAGACCTGTTTTATCAACGCAATGGCGCGGGCGGACGCCAGTTTCGTGACGCCCTTCAGTTATCTGACACTGATCTTTGCGGCGATCTACGACGCGCTATTCTACCACCAAGTCCCCGACATCATCAGTTGGACGGGTGCTGCAATCATTATCGGGGGTGCCGCGCTGCTGGCCTGGCGGGAAGGCCGCGCAAAGCGATCCTAACACGCGCCGCCGCCCCCTCATTTTTGCGAAAAATCGTTACGCCTTCAACCGATATCCGCGATCCAGCCACGTCCAGCAAATCGCCATCACAACCGCACAGGCCAGCATCACAATACCAAGCCCGACCCACGGGCTACTGTCGCTCACCCCGATCATGCCAAAGCGGACACCGTCAATGATGTAGAAGAACGGATTGATGTGACACAGCGTCTGCATCAGTGCCGGCAGCGCATCGATGGAATAAAAAGTCCCCGACAAAAACGCGAGCGGCGTCACGATGAAGTTCGAAATCGCGGACAATTGGTCAAATTTGTTCGCATAGATGCCGGCAATCAAACCCAAACCGCCCATAAAGATGGACCCGAGCAAAACAAATGTGATCACCCAGAACGGGTTCTGCATGCCCACGCCCAAGAACAACCAAGACCCAAGCGCGATGACTGCGGCGACCATCGCCCCCCGCGCAAACGATCCGAAGATATACCCTGCCAGCAGTTCGCCCGCGGACAACGGCGGCATCAACGTATCGACAATATTGCCCTGCACCTTAGCAGACGCCATCGACGACGATGTGTTCGCAAAAGCGTTCTGAATAACGGTCATCGTCAGGATACCAGGGGCCAGAAACGTCATGAAATCGACGCCCATCACATCGCCACGGTTCGGACCAATTGCGATGGTGAAAATCATCAACAACAGACCCGCATTGATCAACGGCGCCATAATTGTCTGCGACCAGACGTTCATAAACCGCCGGACTTCACGCTCCATTAAGGTCGCTGTGCCAGTCCAGTTCACGCGCCCAAACCGGCGTTCACCCATGTTTGCTGCTAAAGTTGTCTGTTCCGACATTGCCATACCTCATTTCATTTCAGCGGATGCGCTTCACATCCCCGCTTGCAATGCTTAGAATAGGGGATCAAGGAATTAGACAAGGCCAGATGTCAAAACATTCGGCACCCTGACATAAGGAAATTGCATGTCCTGGACAGACGAGCGCGTCGAGACGCTCAAAAAAATGTGGGGCGAAGGCCAGTCGGCGAGCCAGATTGCCAAGGAACTTGGCGGCGTCACCCGCAACGCGGTTATCGGTAAAGTGCATCGGCTTGGGCTTTCCAACCGTGCGGGATCAGGTGCGTCTGCGCCTGCCAAACCTGCGGCCAAGGAAAAAGCAGCACCCGCTGCGCCCACAAAGATGGAAACCAAACCCGCGATCAAGCCAAAGCCAGCCACGCCAAAGGCATCCGTGCCTGCGGTGAAGGAAGAGGTTTTGCTGGACGAAAACGGTATTCCTATTTCCGCCGCCCGTCGCGCGATTATTCCAGCTGGTCAGCCGCTGCCGCCGCAACCGTCTGCGAACGAAATTTCGCCGGAAGCATTGGCAAAGGTCAACGAAGTTGAAAAGTCAGCTAAGAAGATCAGCCTGATGGAATTGACCGAAAAGACCTGCAAATGGCCTGTTGGTGACCCTGCGACACCTGACTTTTGGTTCTGTGGCCTGCCTGTGCAATCCGGCAAACCATACTGCGAAGCCCACGTCGGCGTGGCCTTCCAACCGATGAGCAGCCGTCGCGATCGCCGTCGGTAAGACCTTCTGACAAAACAGAATTAAAAAGGGCGGCAGATTATCTGTCGCCTTTTTTGTGTCAGGCCCTTCGTTTCGGCTGCAGTCCCGAACGATCACCCCAGCGACTTATTGACTAAGAAGCCAAGCGGTTTCAGTTGCAGGCACTTCGCCCTTAAATCCACCCGGAACGTCCTGCGTTTTCAGGTTCGTCAGTGTGTAGCTGTCCGCATACAGCGCTTTGATCATATCCTCAGATATCAAAAACGGAGGGCCATTCATTTGGCTTTGATCGTAGGTGAATGTGACCACCAGTTGCGGCGCATTTCCTGTAATTTCAAGAAGATGCATCGTGTATTTCCGGCGCACGGTATCCGGCAGGGCTACCAACGCGGCCCGATCAAACACCGCATCAACTGACCCCAACAGCTGTGCAGTCACTGCGAAAACGTCGCCAACAAAGACGGTGACATCACCGCTTGCGTATCGCTTGATGTCCCCCAAATCGACAACTTCGGGAACGATGCCCATCTCTGCGAACAGGTCCTGCACCGCGATTTCGGACAGTTCCGCCCCGATGACCTTGCACCCTTGATCCCTGATCCACGCGATGTCGCGGGTCTTGCCGCATAAGGGCACAAAAACGCTCGCCCCCTCGGGCAACTTCAGATGATCGAAGAACGCGACCAACAGCGGGTTACCTGCGCTCTGGTGAAACCCGATCTGTTGTTTTTCCCATTTGTCGTGCCAAAACGCAGCATCCATCAGTCAGTGATCCCTAGCCAAAAAAGCGCCAGCCATATCACGCCGACGCCAATAAAGATGATAGCCACAACGCCAAGCACAGGACTGGATAAAACTCCGCCTAACCAGCCGATACCAACACCAAGCGCAATCAAGATCAGCGGCGTCAGCGTCCAGAATGCAATGTCTTTCAAAAGACCCCAAAGAAATTGCGCCACGTTATCGTCCCGTCATCGCTACCAGTTTCGCAACCGTGTTCATGTTTCGCGCGGTCCCCGCCGCGGCGGCGGGGATCATCAATTTCGACCCACCCTGCCCTTGCGGATAATGCACGTATATTTCGCGCGATCCCAGCGTAATGGCTTCGTCTTTGATATTGCGCGCTTGTGTCGCTGCATCCGTCGGGATCAGGTCGTCGCAAAAGATGGTCACGACCTTATTGCCGGCCGCGTCGGCATACGGATTAGCCGCCAGCACAGCCGCCATTTCGTCCGCC
Organism: Yoonia sp. D2-7; assembly: GCF_055809435.1. NCBI lineage: Bacteria > Pseudomonadati > Pseudomonadota > Alphaproteobacteria > Rhodobacterales > Paracoccaceae > Yoonia > Yoonia sp. D2-7. Next base: position 2,652,585 of record NZ_CM147912.1, read on the forward strand.
GTTCGGATCATGACAGGAACGGCCTTTCCGGCATACTGCGCGAGGCTTTGTTCCAGTTTCGCTTTGGCCGTCGCCGCATCCAACGCAGATGAAAATACGACGTTCCCGCTCGCTATGTAGGTGGCTACGTCGATGAACCCGATGTCTGCACAGATCGCGCGCAAATCCGCCATCGGCAGCTTGCCCGTGCCGCCGACGTTCACCGCCCGCAGAAGGCCAACGTAGCAGATCATTTCACCACATTTCCTTGTAAAGATCGACAATCTCCGCCTCAGTCGGCACCTTCGGGTTATGCGCGGGCGACCCTGATGCCAGCGCTTGTCGCGCCATCAAACCCAGCATGTCATCATCTGCAACATGGCCCAATGCGGACGGCGACGGCACCGCCAGATCATCATTCAACCGCCGCAAACCATCGATCAGCTTGCCGCATGCCACATCGTCCGCGTCCGTGTCCTGCGCCATGCCCATGACACGCGCACAGGTCGCATATCGGTCCGGCGCGGCATCGACAGAAAACGCGGTCACAGCGGGCAACAACATCGCGTTCGATAACCCATGGGCCACGTGGAAATGGGCGCCGATCGGGCGGCTCATGCCATGTACCAAGGCCACAGAGGCATTCGAAAACGCCATTCCGGCCTGCCCTGCCGCCAACATCAATGCCTCGCGAGCGACGGCATCTTCAGGATCGGCATAGGCGCGGCGCACATGGTCCGCGATCAGCGGCATCGCGGACAAGGCAAAGGCGTCGGTATAGGGAAACGCGCGACGGCTGACGAAGGCTTCGATCGCATGGGTCAGGCTATCAACGGCGGTATCGGCCGTGATGCGCGGCGGTTTTGTCACGCTAAATGTCCAGTCGATCAACGCAACTGTCGCAACGCAGGCAAGACCGGAAAGGTTATACTTTTCAGGGCTTTGCGTATCCGTGATCACACACCAACGCGTCAATTCAGACCCTGTTCCGCCCGTCGTCGGCATCAACACAATCGGGACGCCACACCGATCAATCTGAAACGGCGCTTTATAATCGCGCACATGACCAGGGTTAACCGCCATGAAAGATACGGCCTTCGCGGTGTCCATGGGACTACCGCCGCCAAACCCGATCACGCAGTCGAAATCACCCGCACGAAATGCAGCCAAGGCTTCATCGACACAGGTATCCGTCGGGTCTTCGACAACGCCATCAAACACCGCATAGGACATCCCCGCAGCATCCAGAGGTCCGGTCACGGCGCCCAGATGGCCCAGCGACCGCACGCCCTTATCCGTCACAATCAACGGACGTGACAAACCAAGCTGAGCTAAGGTTTCCGCGACCTCACCCGCAACACCGCCACCAATCCGAATTATCCGCGGCGATTGCACCCGCCCTATCGTTCCTGACAGCATCCGTTCGTCCCCCCAATTATTGCGACCAGCAAACCGGACGCACCCAAAACACACAAGGTTTTTCGCCCAATCGCCCAAGACTTTTGCAACGGACGGGAACCAATCGACCTGCCTGCGGTACCTCTAACGCAATGACAAACGGGCGTCGGCCCCACTTACAAACACCAATCGACGACTTACATCTTCTCAAAGCCTGCCACAAAAGGATGACATCACATGGCAAATACAGCACTTGTAACTGGCGCTTCCTCTGGGATTGGCGCGGAATTTGCACGGTATCACGCGGAAAAAGGCGGCGATCTGATCATCACGGCACGACGTGGCGACGCGTTAGATGCGCTCAAAACCGAAATCGAATCCGCGCACGGCGTCACCGTCACCACCGTGGCCCTTGATTTAGGTGCCGCAGATGGCGCGCAGGCGCTGTATGATGCGGTGAAGGGTCACAAGATCGACATTCTGATCAACAATGCAGGGTTCGGCGGGCACGGGTTGTTCATTGAACGCGATCTAGACGCGGACCTCGCGATGATCGACCTGAACGTCAAAGCCTTGGCATCGCTGTGCCACCTAATCGGTGCCGACATGGTCAAGAACGGCGGTGGCAAAATCCTGAACGTATCGTCCACAGCATCCTACATGGCCGGACCGTTGCAAGCGACTTACTTTGCGACAAAGGCCTACGTGTCCAGCTTCTCGATGGCGTTGGACGAAGAACTGCGGGACAAGGGCGTGACCGTCACAGCACTTGAACCGGGCTATGTCGAAACAGAATTCGCGGCCTCCGCAAACCTCGAAGATACGCCACTGACCAAATCCGGCGCGACGCCGCGTTCGGTCGCGAAATACGGCTACGACGCCATGCGGCGCGGCGAATTGCGCGCGATCAATGACGGAAAACTGCGGTTTATGTTGAACTGGGTGTTCCCATGGCTGCCAAACCGCATGAAGCTGAAGCAAGTCCGCAAAATGCAGGAAAAATCCAGCTAAAAGCGGCGGCTTGGCCAGACGTTTCAGGCCAAGCCCCACCAACTATTTCTTCAGATAGGCAAACAGATCGTCCTTCAATGCAATGCGTTCTTTCCGCATCTGCGCAAGGTGATCATCCGACGTTGGTTCAACATCGGTTTCGGCACGATGAACGTCGCGGTTCAGCTGATGATAAGCATCGGCCATCTTCACAAAATGCGCATCCGTTTCGCGCAGGCTGTGGATTTTATCTGCAAACTCTGGAAAGTCCGCAGCGAGTTCGTGTGGCGTATGTGACATTGTAAGCCTCTCTTTTAGATAGATTTATTGTTTTCAGCATCCACTAGAAATGCGGGGCGCTGTGCACCACATCATCGGGGTTGTGGACGATTTTGGGATCAGGTGCCTTGGCCACCTTCAGATCCTTATCCGGATAATCCAACACGGATAGAAAGTGACGCATGCAGTTCAAACGCGCCCGTTTCTTGTCGTTGGATCGGATCACGGTCCATGGCGCGTCGGCGGTGTCGGTGTAAAAGAACATCGCTTCCTTGGCTTCGGTATATGCGCCCCATTTGTCCAGACTGGCGCGATCAATCGGCGACAGTTTCCATTGCTTCAGCGGGTCGGTTTCGCGTGATGCAAAACGCAGCCGCTGCTCTTCTTGCGTGACCGAGAACCAATATTTGAACAGCTTAATCCCGCTGCGGGTCAGCATCCGTTCAAATTCAGGCGTTTGGCGCATGAATTCGAGGTATTCATTCGGTTCGCAAAACTGCATGACGCGCTCGACCCCTGCACGATTGTACCAAGACCGATCATACAAAACCATTTCACCCGCAGTCGGCAAGTGTTTGACATAACGCTGGAAATACCATTGCCCGCGTTCTTCGTCCGTTGGTTTGTTCAACGCAACAACACGCGCCTGACGCGGGTTCAGATGTTCCGTGAACCGCTTAATCGTGCCGCCCTTACCAGCAGCATCACGGCCCTCGAACAAGAGCACAAACTTCTGATCCGTCTCCTCGATCCAGTGCTGCACCTTCAACAATTCGACCTGCAACGCAGCCTTCTCAGCTTCATAAGCACGCCGCGTCAAACGCGTCGCATACGGATATTCGCCCTGTTCAAAACCAGTAATCTGTTGCGACCGGACCTTGCGATCCTCTCCCAGCATCGTCTCTTGATCATCCACCATCGCGGCCCCCTCTTTGTTAAGGTCTACCTAACAAACAGCAGCAGCCTCGGCTTTGACCTGCGTCAAGAAGATCAAACGATAATGCCAGCGCGTTGCCGCAGGCATCGCACAACGTCGGGACAGGGTGGGCTTAGTTCGTCACCCCAATTGCGCCGACGATAAGTGTTGGCAGCGATGACTGATCTGCGAGGTTACCGTCCACCCGACCACCGAACGCGATTCCGCCTTCGACAAATGCCACCTCATTCGGCCCTCGGACGGAAACGAATGTATTTTGCATGTCATCCGGCGCATCGGGAAAGACCACCGAACCGTTTAAGCTAAGGCTGGCACCAATCGGTGCGGACGGGTTGATCCCTGTATCATTCACGTTGCCCGTCATTGAAACTGAGCCCAAGACAGAACGTGCCCCAGCAGTATCGCCCAAAATGGTGGACCCGTCAGGGAAATAGACAAACGATCTCGCTATGCCACTCATGTCATCGCCGTTGAACGGGACAGTCAGGTTAAATTGGCCTGAAACGAAATCATTAGACGTTGGCCCAGTATAGCCGTCAGCACGTCGAATTGTCATTATTCCGTGATAAAAAGCGCGGCCAACTGGCGCGTCCATGTTCGTCAATTCCGGGCCCGAAAAATCACCATTGCGAAGCGCTAAAGCAACATCAGATGCGTTGTTCTGCAGTTCATCCAAGGCCTGAAATGAAGGCGTCCCGACAATAATTGGCTGTTCAACAACTGGTACCGTCGGTTCGGTCGGCGCACCATCATCGACATTGCCTTGTTCTTCATCGAACGCGAGGATTTCGTCAGTTACTTCATCCACCGGTAGGTCGGGCGTTTCGACATTTTGGATGGCCGGTCCGCCTGATCCACCACAAGCAGACATAAAGACGAAGCCAACAAGCCCCCAACAAATTCCTTTTAGCATGCGTACACCGCTCCATAGATTACAACCGTCGCAGAGGGATGCCTATTACAAAAAAGAGTGCCCGATCAAGCCGTCGCGGCCCACGCGATATCTTTCCATTCCCAACGCCCCACACATCGGCTAAACCCGCCAAATGTCCCAGAATCCGCCAAATCTTCGCCCCGACCTTGCCCCGAAAGCCACGTTCACAGAGCCCAAGCGCCCTGATCAGCCGACCATCGGTATGGTGTCGCTGGGCTGCCCTAAGGCTTTGGTCGACAGCGAACGCATCCTCACGCGCCTGCGGGCCGAAGGATACGCGATTTCGCCTGATTACGCAGGCGCCGAGGCGGTGATCGTGAACACCTGCGGGTTCCTCGACAGCGCAAAGGCGGAAAGCCTCGATGCCATTGGCGAGGCCCTACAGGAAAACGGCAAGGTCATCGTGACTGGCTGCTTGGGGGCAGAACCGGACTACATCCGCGAACATCATCCGCAAATCCTCGCTGTCACCGGACCGCACCAATACGAACAGGTGCTCGACGCCGTTCATGCCAACGTTCCGCCCGCGCCTGATCCGTTTATCGACCTGCTGCCTGCGTCAGGCGTGTCCCTGACGCCGCGCCACTACAGCTACCTCAAGATTTCAGAGGGCTGTAACCATAAATGTAAGTTCTGCATCATTCCGGACATGCGCGGAAAACTCGCGTCACGGCCCGCCCACGCGGTGCTGCGCGAGGCGGAAAAACTGGTCGATGCTGGTGTCAAAGAACTCCTTGTGATTTCTCAGGATACCTCAGCTTACGGGCTGGATCGTAAATACGACGTAAACCCGTGGAAAGATCACGAGGTGCGCAGCCATATCCTTGATCTTACACGGGAATTGGGGACGCTCGGGGCGTGGGTGCGGCTGCATTACGTCTACCCCTACCCGCATGTGCGCGACCTGATTCCGGTCATGGCGGACCCGTCAAACGGCGTTCTGCCCTACCTCGACATCCCGTTCCAACACAGCCACCCCGACGTGCTGCGGCGCATGGCGCGGCCTGCGGCGGGGGCCAAAACGCTGGACGAAATCGCAGCGTGGCGCGCCCAATGCCCTGACATCACCCTGCGGTCGACCTTCATCGTCGGCTACCCCGGTGAAACCGAAGCCGAATTCCAACACCTGCTCGATTGGCTGGACGAAGCACAACTGGACCGTGTGGGCTGCTTCCAATACGAAAACGTCGCAGGGGCACGATCAGCCGCGCTGCCCGACCACGTCGATGCAGATGTAAAGCAAGACCGCTGGGACCGCTTCATGGCTAAAGCACAGGCGATTTCAGCGGCGAAGCTGGAAGCAAAAGTCGGGCGGACGCTAGAGGTTATCGTAGACGAAATCGACGATGAAGCCGCCACCTGCCGCACATGGGCCGACGCGCCAGAGATCGACGGGAACCTGTTCATTGATGAAGGGTTTGAAGGGCTTTCGGACGGAGACGTGGTTCGCGTTGAAGTTGAGGAAGCGGGAGAGTATGATTTGTGGGGGTCACTCGCGAAATAGAAAAGGTCCAGTGGACCTTTTCAGCGAGTGACGGGCGGAGCCCCGGGGATTGTCTCATTCATCAGGATCGATGGTTATCACCCAAGGTGCCTCTCGTCTTGTTCCGTCCGGAAGTATCCAGTCGTAATCGACACTTAACAGCGCGCCTTGAATAAGGATCAAGCTTTGAGGCTGATCACGGCTCGTGTAAAAACTCTGCGTCAAATTCAATTGTTTCGGCGAGAGAACATGCAATATCTCAGGCTCGGCATTCCTGTTTTCCTCAAGTGGTAAACAATTCAGTTCGAGCGGGTGCTTATCACTTGCACATGCTGCCTTTACAAAATCTCTTGCCCGTCCATGCAACCGAGGAGGAATAGTGCCGAGAACGTCATAAGAGCTCGGTATTGGGGGTGATGTAAAACCAGCGGTCCGCGTCTCTTCGGAATTACTTTGAAAAACAAGGGAGCAGTTACTGTTGGCAGACGCAATTTGATAGGTGAACGGGGCATTCGTGTTTTGACCAACAATAAATACCTCTCCGAATCTTTCTCGGTCTGTCGGAGGTCGATTGACCAGACGCGCATTTGGTACGTTGCCACAAACCCAAGCATACCCAAAATCGCCTGTGGGTGATGCCGATGCCGCATCGACAAACTGGAAATTATAGTCAGGCTCTGTCGAGGCAACACCAAATCCACATGCTGCAGTCGCACAAAAAACTGCGACGATTGAAGTTTTTAAAATACTCATTGTTTTACAAATTCTGTGTTAAAATGCTGAGAGAAGTATGCTGAAACTCAGTCTATTTATCAACTCATCTAATTGAAACAAAATTTCACTCCCGCCGGGCAGCGCCCGGACCTCCCCCATGGGGAGGGCGCTACACGCAACGCTCCACCAACCACTATCCTCAAAAATAGTATTAAGGGCTCGCCCCACGACAGGCTCCCCGAGGTCCGCGCGCTGACCGGCTGCGTTCCGCGCAACATCAACCTCCGGCTGGTCGCAGGCGGGCCGCGTTCCGCCTTACTTCAACCCTGCAAACACATCCTTATTCACGCAATAGCTTGGCGCCGCGTCGAGCGTTGGTCTGTCCTCCAACAAACGTCCACAGGCAGCTGTGCCCGTACATCCGCGGCACCGATTGATCATGGCTGCGTGGTCGGCTGTCGAAAGCGCGCCCTTGTCCCAAGCATCTGCTAACGACACCCCCACGGCGGCAGCCATATCGGTTACTTTCCAGTAATGATCCCGGGCCGCGCCCAAGGGTTTCAGGTTTGGTTTGGTATCCATCGCGTTCTCCTTTGGTGGGTTCAGCCTGCCCTGCCGGAAAACGCTGCGCTTTGCGCTAGATCAAATGACGCGCCCAAACGCCGCCAACCCCGACACCGCAGTGCACGGGTTGTGCACGCCTTGTGCACGCAAATCACAATTGGTTTTAGGCCAGATCGTCCAGATACACGCGCACCGCATCTTGGACACGACGGAACCGATCTCCGCCCAGTTTTGTGCCCCCGAACCAGCGGGTGACGACGATGATATGGCCCGTCAAGTCTTCGCGTTCGAGCATCCGCAAGATCACAATCCCCGCCCCGCTTTCGCCGTCGTCGTTCTTGATCGGGGTTCCGTCCGGCAGGATTACAGCCCAAGTGTTATGCGTGGCCTTGGCGAATTTCTTGTTGCGACACAGCTGTTTAACAAAGGCCTTGGCGTCGTCCTGCGTCGTCACAGGTCCGCCAGACACCGCGTATTTCGATCCACGGTCTGTTAACGCATTCATGATAGTCTTAATGACGCACCCCCTTGTCCGGTGCTGCCCAGACAGTATCTGTGTCTTATGACAAAAACCGACGTATTATATAATGGCGAATGTCCCGTTTGTTCGTTCGAGATGGACCATTACGCCAAAATCGCGGATCGCGACGATCTACCAATGACGTTCCAGCCGCTAAAGGACAACGCCGCCGATTGGGGCATTGATCAGGATGATGCAGCAAAGCGCATCCATGTGCGCCGCGATGGCCAGATTTATGTCGGTATGGATGCCTTCATCCTGCTGTGGCGCGATTTGCCCCGTTATGGGTGGCTTGCGACGCTGTGCTCATGGCCTGTGGTCCGCCCCGCGACCGTGTTTCTGTACGATCGTGTGGTTGCCCCGCTGATCTATGGCTGGCACAAACGCCGCCAACGCAAGGTTGTGACCTAAGGGAACGATTGACCCAGTGCCTCGCGGACAGCACCCTGCCGCCAAAGGATAAAGAGGCCCAGATGTACCCGACCTACGCAAAATCAGAACGTATTGCCGACGGCAGCATGCACGCCATTGGCGTGATCGGCGCGTTGACCGGAACGATCCTGTTGATGGTCTGGACAGCGGGCGATGTATCGGCGTGGCAGATGACCGCGCTGGCCGTTTATGGCGTTGGGCTGATCACAACCTTTGCCGCGTCTGCATTTTACCATATGACACCGTGGCCCACGATCCGCCCGATCCTGCGCCGGATTGATCACGCCGCGATCTATCTCAAGATTGCCGCCACCTACACGCCTTTGGTCGTCATGGTCGGCACGCCATTTGCTTATACGATCCTTGGTATTGTCTGGCTGCTGGGGCTGATCGGCATGACGCTAAAACTGTTCTTCTGGCAGACACCCGGTCGTTATGGCCCTGCCCTTTATCTGGTGATGGGTTGGCTGAGCGTCGGGCTGATCTGGTCAATCTGGCCTGTGCTGCCTGGGTCCGTCATCGCGCTGATCGCGGCGGGTGGGCTGACTTACACGGTCGGCGTTCTGTTCTACATCAGTAAGAAAAAGTACACGACAGCGATCTGGCATGGGTTTGTCGTTGCGGCGTCCGCTTGCTTCTGGGCCGCGATTCTGATCGGTGCCATGTCGTCAATCTGACAGCGCATTCCGAAAAGGCGGGGAAACCTTACCCTGCATTCCCCTCAAAGTCAGGATTGCCTGACCTGACGTCAGGGTTGGCCGTTTCTACAGTGTCCATACCGCACCGTGGACGGCCTCCCAAAGGACTATTTGCTTCCTTGTTCACGGTGCTCTTTTTGACAGGACACATAGAACGATGACGTATTTTAGCAGTCTCCCAACCGAAGTTCTCGACGCCATAGGCGTCGCGGGCTTCGGTTTATACGTTTTGAATTACAGCCTTTTAACCGTACAGCGGATCCAGTCCCATCAGGCCTTGTATTTCATGATCAATGGCTTGGCCGCGACCATGGTTTTAATTGGCCTGTTGAGCGCGTTCAATTTGGCCGCAGCCCTGATACAGATCTTCTGGATCGTGATCTCGATCATTGCGATCTTCATCCGCCTGCGCAAACGGGTCGACCCGGTCTTTGCCCACCAATCCAAAAATTAGAAGCCAAACCGCGCGGCGGTGCGCTGCACAATTGCGACCCGATCAGCGTTAGCCGGATGGGTGCCCAAGAACGAATTGCCCGGATCAGGAATACGGAAAAAGAAGTCAGCACCGCGCAGCGGATTATACCCTGCTTTTGCGGTGATAATGGTGCCTAGCGCGTCGGCCTCGAGTTCGAAGTCTTTCGAATAGGTCCGCGCCCCCAACGCCGCACCAAATTCTTGCGCTGCTAACACAGCATCCGGATTTGCCCCCCCGATCAAGCCCGCCACCTGTCCAAAGACCGCAGCCCCTACGGTCGCGTTCTGACGCTGCCGCATCAAATGTCCTTCGATGTGATGGGCCGCTTCATGCGCAAGGATGAAAGCCATTTCATCGCGATTACGGACCTCGACGATCAGCGGAATTGTGAATGCTACAATTGGCCGACCGTTGTCATCCAGCGTTTGATACGCATTGGGCGGCAGGTTAGGACGGTCGTCCACAACGATGCGGAAATCACAGTTGGCTTGCGGGGCTCTTGCGCGGCATTCGGCTTCGGCGACCGGTTCGACGGTTTCGATCACTTCGATAAAACTGCGGACCGCATTGCGGGCAAATGCGCGGGAACCTTCGGGAATGGTCGCGGGATCAGGCGCGCTGACCTCTACGGGCGTTTTGGCGATTGTATCGGGCGTGTTGCCACTGCGATCAATCGGAACAGCACATGCGCCAAGCAAACCACACAGAAGCAATGGGAGGTGTCTGACCATGTTGATCGGCGTCCTTATCGTTTGCATGATGTTCTAGCGACCATTCATGAACAATCCTTGTATGACGGCAGTTTACGAAGCTTCGCGCAGTTCTTCCAGCCCTGCACAGACCATGATCACACGATTGGCATACTGTCGCTTGCAAACCGTCCGGACACAGGTAAGCTTCTGATATGTTTACAATCGAGCACACATTTGACTGTTCCGTCATCACACTTGTGGACGAAGGACAGGCCCCCCTGAACGAAGACGTGATCCTGAATGCATTTGAAGACTGCATTACAGTGACGCAGTTTGATCCGCGCACGGAAGAAGCTGTCAAAATCACGCTTTCCCTTGAACAAGTCCGTGATCTGGGGGCCGCTTTGGATCTGCCGGAAGGTATTTACCGGATCAGGCCAGAACAAGATTAGGCGCGTGGCACAGGCCCCTCCGGAGGGGGTATTTAACGCCTAAAATAGCAAAGGGACCGATGATGACGACTGGGTTTTATTGGGATGAGCGGTGCTTTTGGCATGGCGGCGGCAACTATGCTGGCACCTTGCCCGTCGGTGGTTTGGTTCAGCCCTTGGATGGCGGCCTTCCCGAAAGTCCCGAGACAAAACGGCGGTTGAAGAATTTGATCGACGTGACGGGGCTTGCCGGTGATCTTGATCTGCGCGGTGCGCCCCCTGCCAGCATGGAAGACCTTTTGCGCGTTCATCCCGAAAGCTATCTGGCGACGTTTAAAGCCATGTCAGACGCAGGCGGCGGTGAAATCGGCCTGCGCACGCCCTTTGGTCAGGGCGGTTTCGAAATCGCAGCCCTGTCGGCGGGGCTTGCGAAACAGGCTTTGCTCGATGTTTTGGACGGTCATGTCAGCAATGCTTATGCGCTGTCACGCCCGCCCGGACATCATTGCCTACCCGATTTCCCGAACGGGTTCTGTCTGCTGGCCAATATCGCAATCGCGATTGAAGCCGCCATGGCGCAAGGCAAGGCCCAGAAGATCGCGGTGCTGGATTGGGACGTGCATCACGGTAATGGCACAGAGGCGATTTTCTATGACCGTGCAGATGTGCTGACCGTGTCCCTGCACCAAGAACGCAATTACCCGCTTGATACCGGCGACTTTGCAGATCGCGGGCGTGGCGCCGGCGAAGGCGCAAACCTGAACATCCCCCTGCCTCCCGGAACAGGCCACATCGGGTATCTGCAAGCGATGGATCGCCTTGCCCTGCCCGCGATCCGTGCTTTTGCCCCTGATGTGTTGATCATCGCTTGCGGTTTCGATGCAGCAGCGACCGACCCGCTATCACGCACGATGGCGCATCAAGGCACGTTTCAAGCCATGACCGCCCGCGTCATGGACCTCGCCGCAGAGGTCTGCGCGGGTAAATTGGTGATGGTGCACGAGGGCGGATATTCAGAAACCTATGTCCCGTTTTGCGGCCATGCGGTGCTGTCGGAAATGTCCGGCAGCGGGATCACGGCACCTGATCCTTACGGCGAAACCTGGATCAAACGCCAACCGGATGCCCGTTTTGATGCTTACCTCGACGGGATCATTACAGATATGGCACAAGCGCTGGGTTAACCTTATAACACGTCCAAACGGTCTTTCGGAGCCTTCATGCCTACACGTAACGACGCTGCCCTCGATTTCCTGATGACCCGCCGATCACGTCCTGCGAAGACGCTGACGGGGCCTGTACCGGATAAGGACACGTTGCTGACATTGCTAACGGCCGCAGCCCGCACGCCCGATCATGGTAAACTGGAACCTTGGCGCTTTATCGTTCTGGAAAAACAGGCGTTATTGCGCCTGTCATCGCTGGTTCTGGATCGTGGAACTGCTTTAGGTAAAGACAAGGATATGATTACAAAAGCCATCGATCAATATGCGAATGCAGAATTGGCCGTGGCGGTGATTAGCGCACCAAAACCGTCCGAAAAAATCCCTGCTATTGAACAAACCTATTCGGCGGGCGCGGTCTGTTTGTCGTTGCTGAACGCGGCACTAGCAGCTGGTTGGGGGGCGAACTGGTTGTCCGGATGGGCATCGCACGATGCAACATTTGCGCGCGAGGGACTTGGTCTAGCTGATCACGAAACGATTGCGGGCTTTATCCATATCGGAACAGAAACATCTGCCCCGCCCGAACGCCCGCGTCCGGACATCGACGCAATCACCACATGGGTAGCCGAATGATATTCGACGATTTTTTCAAAGCCATCGGCCAAATGCCGGACCCACGATTCCGGCGCGTTCTGTGGCTGGGGATTATGCTGACGATCGTATTGCTGGTCGGGGCTTATGCGCTTATCCTGTGGTTCATTTCAGCCACCACCAGCGAAGGGATCGAGATTCCGGGCGTTGATGGTCCTGTGACATGGATCGGTGATTTGCTTGGCTGGGGATCGCTTGCGATTATGCTGGTCCTGTCGGTGTTCCTGATGGTGCCCGTCGCGTCAGCAATTACATCGCTCTTTCTGGACGACGTCGCCCAAGCCGTCGAAGACAAACACTACCCGCATCTCAAACCTGTACCGCGCGTACCGTTCTTTGACGGTTTGCGGGACACGGTGAATTTTCTGGGCGTTTTAATTGGCGCAAATATCCTTGCAATATTTGCTTATATGGCGCTGCCGTTTCTGTCGTTTGCCATCTTTTACGGTCTCAACGGCTATCTGCTCGGTCGGGAATATTTCCAAGTCGTCGCGATGCGGCGCTTGGGACGCCAAGGCGCAAAAGACCTGCGCAAACAGCACAAAGGCCAGATCTGGATGGCAGGCTGCCTGATGGCTGTGCCGCTATCTATCCCGCTGATCAATCTTGTGATCCCGATCTTAGGCGCGGCGACATTTACCCATCTGTTTCACAGGCTTAATCGGCGCTGACTGCAGGGGTGGCCATCCGGTCGAACCAATCAAGATCGCGCACGGTGATCGCACCTGACAGGATCGTCCCCGCGATGATGACCCAAAGGCCAAACGCCCAATAGGTCGTAATCATGGCTTTGCGTTTCACCTGCGGGTGGGCCGGTGCAGACGCATGGGTGCCCGGCACGATTTCGCCTTCGTCGCCTTGACTGACCATACGCAGGGGCAGCACCACAAAAAACACCATGAACCAGATCACGGCAAACAGAACAATCGCAGACGTAATGCCCATCATGGACCTTTCCGGGCACAAGGCCCTGTTTCTTTTGGCTCTAAATATCCCCGCCGGAGGCTCCGGCAAGGGCCAATCGCGCAATCAGTCGTTTAGACCTGTTCGAGCTCAACCAAGCATCCGTTGAAGTCCTTGGGGTGCAAAAACAAAACCGGCTTGCCATGCGCACCGATTTTTGGCTCGCCGGACCCCAAAACCCGCGCGCCTTCGGCAAGCAAATGGTCGCGTGCAGCAAGAATGTCATCAACTTCATAGCAAATGTGATGGATACCGCCTGCTGGGTTCTTTTCCAGAAAGCCGTTGATCGGGGATTCGTCGCCAAGCGGGTACAACAATTCGATCTTCGTATTTGGCAATTCGATAAAGACGACAGTCACACCGTGATCCGGTTCATCCTGCGGGGCGCCGACATTTGCACCAAGCGTGCTGCGATACTGCGCGCTTGCGGCTTCTAGATCAGGAACGGCAATAGCAACGTGGTTCAAGCGACCGATCATATCGGGTCTCCTTTGGATCAGGTATTCGTCTTTGACTTGGGGTGTTATGCCAGCCAACCTCTGCCCCCGCAATTGGCCAAGCTGCGGCATTCTGGCCTGTCTTAAGGGCCTGTTCACCTTGAGATGCGTCAATAGGGACAGCTATCAGAATCGGGGAACAACATGGACGGCACAGAGGATCTATTTCTACACCAACCCGCCACCGCGCGACGGCCCCTTCTGGGATTAACGGTCTTGGTGGTCGAAGACAGTCGTTTTGCAAGCGAAGCAATTCGCCTGCTTTGCTTACGTTCAGGCGCACGTATTCGGCGCGCCGACAGCCTGTCGCATGCTGAACGACATCTGCGCATTTACCGGCCTTGTGTGATGATCGTCGATGTTGGCCTGCCTGACGGATCGGGGCTGAAGCTGATCAACGATATGTCCAGCGCCGTGCCACGGATCGACGTTATTCTCGGCACCAGTGGTGACGACACGATGGCATCGCAGGTCATGGCAAACGGGGCTGACGGGTTTCTCGCGAAACCGGTGCTGTCATTGTCTGCTTTTCAGGACGCGATCCTGTCGCATTTGCCGCAAGACAGGCAACCGCCCGGTCCGCGTTTGTTAAGCGATGAAGAGGTGCAGCCAGACATGATTGCGTTCCACGACGACCTAAGCCACGTGGCACAAGTTCTGGATGGCGGTCAGGAGCTTGCATCAATCGACTATGTGACACAATTCCTTGGCGGCGTTGCGCGTAGTGTATCGGACCCTGATCTAGGTAACGCGGTCGACGAACTTGCCCTGCGACGCACCAACGGTGAACCGTTAAAGCCGCAAATCGCGCAGCTTGCAGCGCTGGTGCAGGCGCGATTAGCGAGCGCGGAATTTATGTGACCGGATCGGCTTGAAACAGATGTGGGCGCGTCAAATCGGCTAGCGACACCCGTTGTTGGCCAGACGCATCGAAATTGGATGGGGCGAACCATTTCACAAATGCGGATTGCACATTGGGCCAATCATCGTCCGTCAGCGCGAACCAAGCTGTATCCCTGTTCCGGTCTTTCACAATCAGATGTTTACGAAACACGCCTTCATACGAAAAACCCATACGCTGCGCCGCTTTGCGCGATGGCATATTCAGCGCGTTACATTTCCATTCGACACGGCGATACCCGTTGGCAATCGCCCAATCGATCATCAGGAAAAACGCCCCTGTCGCGATGGGTGTGCGCTGCAACGCGGGCGACAGGTTCACATTCCCAATCTCGATACTGCCCATATCGGGATCAACCGTCCAGAAGCAGGCATAGCCGAGCGGTTTTGGATCATCGGCCGCAGTGATCGTATAGCAAGGCTGCATGGGGCGTGATGCGTTCTCGTGCACGATCTTGGTAAACGCTGCTTTGTTGGCGGGCGCTTCCCCGTAAAGGTAATCCCAGACCTGTGGTGCATCCCGAAAGACGTCCCACAAACCGTCGACATCGGTCGCCGCGTCGAGCGGGCGAATAGCGGCCCAACGTCCTGACAATGTTAGATCTGTCGGGCGTTGGGCAGGTATCCAGTTCTCGACAATCGGACCAAGAGGGCGGGACATCATTCACTTTCTTTCTCGATTTTGGCCAACGTGGCCCAACTTGGTGGGCATTTGCTAGGGCAAAACCACAAGACAGCGATCAAAAACGAAAATGGGCGCGGAAGCTAATGCCCGCGCCCATTCACAAACTCTAATGATCTTTAGCTTTCGACTGGCAGAACGCGCAGGTTCAATTCGCGCAGCTGTTCGTTCTGCGGATCGTTTGGCGCGCCCATCATCAAATCTTCAGCGCGTTGGTTCATCGGGAACATGATGACTTCGCGAATGTTAGTGGCGTCGGCCAGAAGCATCACGATCCGGTCGATCCCAGCGGCGCAACCACCGTGTGGCGGGGCACCGTATTGGAATGCGTTAACCATCCCGCCGAAGCGCTTTTCGACTTCGTCTGCGCCATAACCTGCGATTTCAAACGCCTTGAACATGATTTCAGGACGGTGGTTCCGGATCGCACCGGACACCAATTCGTAACCGTTACAGGCCAAATCGTATTGGTAGCCCAAGACGTCCTCTGGATCGCCTTCGAGTGCGGCCATACCACCTTGTGGCATGGAGAACGGGTTGTGTTCGAAATCGATTTTACCAGTTTCATCGTCACGCTCGTAGATCGGGAAATCAACGATCCATGCAAATGCAAAGCGGTTCGTGTCGGTCAGGCCAAGTTCATCACCGATAGTGACACGGGCACGGCCAGCGACCGCTTCAAACGCTTTCGGCTTTCCGCCAAGGAAGAAAGCCGCATCGCCAAGACCAAGACCCAACTGCTGACGGATCGCTTCGGTCCGTTCTGGCCCGATGTTTTTCGCCAGTGGCCCTGCGGCTTCCATGCCGCCTTCAACTTCGCCGGACTTCAGTTTGGCTTGTGCTTCTTTCACAGTGATCCCAAGCTCTTGGGCCACGGCATCCGCTGTCTTTTCGCGCCAGAAGATATAGCCCATGCCAGGCAGACCTTCTTTTTGCGCGAAGGCGTTCATGCGGTCACAGAATTTACGCGATCCGCCTGTTGGAGCAGGAATGGCGCGGACTTCCGTGCCGTCTTGTTCCAACAACTTCGCGAAGATCGCAAAACCGGAATCTTTGAAATGCTCGGACACAACCTGCATCTTGATCGGGTTCCGCAGGTCAGGCTTATCAGACCCGTACCACAGGGCAGCATCGCGGTAAGAAATTTGTTCCCACGTCTGGTCAACCTTACGGCCACCGCCGAATTCTTCGAAAATACCAGTGATAACAGGCTGGATCGTGTCGAACACGTCCTGCTGTTCGACAAACGACATTTCGAGGTCGAGCTGGTAGAAATCTGTCGGCGAACGATCAGCGCGTGGGTCTTCGTCGCGGAAACACGGCGCGATCTGGAAGTACTTGTCGTAGCCAGACACCATGATCAGCTGTTTGAACTGCTGTGGGGCCTGCGGCAATGCGTAGAATTTGCCCGGATGCAGACGAGACGGGATCAAGAAGTCGCGCGCACCTTCTGGCGATGACGATGTGATGATCGGCGTCTGATATTCGCGGAAACCGGTGTCCCACATGCGTTTGCGCATGGACGCCACAACGTCTGACCGCAGCTTCATGTTCTCTTGCATCGCTTCACGACGCAGGTCGAGGTAGCGGTATTTCAGGCGTGTTTCCTCAGGATATTCCTGATCGCCGAATACCATCAAAGGCAGTTCTTTGGATTCACCCAACACTTCGATCGCGCGAATGAACACTTCGACTTCGCCAGTTGGCAATTTGCTGTTCACCAACTCGGGGTCGCGTGCCTTCACTTCGCCATCGATGCGGATACACCATTCTGACCGTACCTTTTCCACGTCCGCAAAGGCCGCCGAATCTGGGTCACATAGCACCTGCGTGATGCCGTAATGGTCGCGCAAATCGATGAAAAGGATACCGCCGTGATCGCGCACCCGATTGACCCAACCGGACAGACGAACAGTTTCGCCAACATTGGCGGCAGTCAGGGCGGCGCAGGAATGGGAACGATAGGCGTGCATTATAAGGTCCTTCACGAGACGAATTTGCCCCGTCTACACCTTGTTGCACAACCAAAGTCAAGCAAACCAAACCGCGACATGGCCTGTTTTGTGCAAACAGCGCAACGCACCCCGAATTTTCGCGAAATTTCATCCGATTTTTCCGGAAAAATCGCCGCGCCGTGTCGACTGTGAAAAACATCAAGAATCCATCTTGCACATGCCTGCGCCATCCCTATAACGCAGGACAATTTGCACATACTGGGGGTCTACCATGCCAAAACGTGATGATATCAAGTCGATCATGATTATCGGTGCAGGCCCTATTATTATTGGGCAAGCCTGCGAATTCGATTATTCCGGTGCTCAGGCCTGTAAGGCGCTGCGCGAAGAAGGTTACCGCGTCGTTCTCGTGAACTCTAACCCTGCGACGATCATGACTGATCCGGGTCTGGCGGACGCGACTTATATTGAACCGATCACGCCTGAAGTCGTCGCTAAGATCATCGAAAAAGAACGTCCCGATGCGCTGTTGCCAACAATGGGCGGTCAGACCGGTTTGAACACATCCCTTGCCCTCGAAGAAATGGGCGTTTTGGAAAAGTTCAACGTTCAGATGATCGGCGCAAACCGCGAAGCCATTGAAATGGCAGAAGATCGCAAACTGTTCCGCGAAGCGATGGATCGTCTTGGCATCGAAAACCCGAAGGCCACGATCGTCACAGCACCGAAAAATGATGCCGGTAAATTCGACATCCAAGCAGGTCTTCAGCTTGCGATTGATGCTATCGAATACGTGGGTCTGCCAGCCATTATCCGCCCTGCCTTCACCCTTGGCGGCACCGGCGGTGGCGTCGCATACAACCGCGAAGAATACGAATTTTACTGCCGCTCTGGGATGGAAGCGTCCCCTGTTGGTCAGATCCTCGTCGATGAATCACTGCTCGGCTGGAAAGAGTTCGAGATGGAAGTCGTCCGCGACAAAGCCGACAACGCGATCATCGTGTGTGCCATCGAAAACGTCGATCCAATGGGTGTGCACACGGGCAATTCGATCACCGTGGCCCCTGCCTTGACGCTGACTGACAAAGAATACCAGATCATGCGGACCCATTCGATCAACGTTCTGCGCGAGATCGGAGTCGAGACTGGCGGGTCCAACGTACAGTGGGCTGTGAACCCTGCTGACGGTCGTATGGTCGTCATTGAAATGAACCCGCGGGTGTCGCGTTCGTCCGCTTTGGCATCCAAGGCAACAGGTTTCCCGATTGCGAAAATCGCCGCGAAACTGGCGGTTGGTTACACGTTGGACGAGTTGGACAATGATATCACCGGCGTCACCCCTGCGTCGTTCGAGCCGACAATCGACTATGTCGTCACAAAGATCCCGCGTTTTGCGTTTGAGAAATTCGCAGGCTCTGAACCACATCTGACCACAGCGATGAAGTCCGTTGGCGAAGCCATGGCAATTGGTCGGACGTTCCACGAATCCATGCAAAAGGCGCTGGCGTCGATGGAAACGGGTCTGACTGGTTTTGACGAAATCGACATTCCCGGTGCGCCTGAAATTCCTGCGATCACCAAAGAGCTGGCCAAACAAACACCGGATCGTATCCGCGTGATCGCCCAAGCCATGCGGCACGGGTTGTCCGACGACGATATCCATGCGGTCACCAAATTCGACCCTTGGTTCCTCGCGCGTATTCGCGAGATCGTTCAGAAAGAAGCCGAAATCGCGGTGAACGGCTTGCCCGTGACCGAGTCTGGTTTGCGTGCCGTTAAGATGATGGGCTTTACCGACGCCCGCCTTGCAAAGCTGACGGGTCGCGATGAAGATAACGTGCGCCGCGCGCGTCAGAACCTCGGCGTTAACGCGTCGTTCAAACGGATCGACACATGTGCGGCGGAATTTGAGGCGCAAACGCCTTACATGTATTCCACCTACGAGGCCCCCGTGATGGGTGACGTGGAATGCGAGGCGCGCCCGTCTGATCGCAAGAAAGTCGTGATTCTTGGCGGCGGTCCAAACCGGATCGGCCAAGGGATCGAATTCGACTACTGCTGCTGTCACGCTTGTTTTGCCCTGACCGATCAGGGCTATGAGACGATCATGATAAACTGCAACCCAGAAACCGTGTCGACCGACTATGACACATCTGACCGTTTGTATTTTGAACCGCTGACGTTCGAACACGTGATGGAAATTCTGCGGGTTGAGCAGGAAAATGGCACGCTTCACGGTGTGATCGTACAGTTTGGCGGTCAGACACCGTTGAAACTGGCGAACGCGCTGGAATCCGAAGGCATTCCGATCCTTGGCACCACGCCAGATGCAATTGATCTGGCCGAGGACCGTGAGCGTTTCCAACAGCTTGTGAACAAACTTGGTCTTAAGCAGCCTGTGAACGGCATCGCATCAACAGATGCTGAGGCGCTTGAAATTGCTGAAGGCATCGGTTTCCCGCTGGTCATTCGTCCGTCCTTTGTTCTGGGTGGTCGCGCGATGGAAATCGTGCGCGATATGGACCAGCTGCGCCGCTATATTTCAGAGGCCGTTGTGGTGTCCGGCGACAGTCCTGTTCTGCTCGACAGCTACCTGTCCGGTGCGGTTGAGGTCGATGTTGACTGCCTGTCTGATGGCAAAGCGACCCATGTCGCGGGTATCATGCAGCACATTGAAGAAGCGGGCGTTCATTCCGGTGACAGTGCCTGTTCCCTGCCGCCGCACAGCTTGTCCGACGCGATGATTGCTGAAATTCGCAAGCAAACTGAAGCACTTGCAAAGGCGCTGAACGTTGTTGGCCTGATGAACATCCAGTTCGCGGTTAAGGACGAAACGGTCTATCTGATTGAGGTGAACCCACGCGCATCCCGCACCGTGCCGTTTGTCGCGAAAGCAACAGACAGCGCAATCGCATCTATCGCTGCGCGTCTGATGGCGGGTGAACCGCTGTCAAACTTCCCGCTGCGCGATCCATATCCTGTGTCTGAAAACCCAATGGATGTGCTGCCGATGGGCGACGCGTTTACATTGGCCGATCCAAAAACACCGTGGTTCTCGGTGAAAGAAGCCGTTCTGCCATTCGCACGCTTCCCTGGCGTGGATACGATCCTTGGGCCAGAAATGCGGTCGACAGGTGAAGTCATGGGCTGGGATCGTAACTTTGCCCGCGCATTCCTGAAAGCGCAGATGGGCGCAGGTGTTGATCTGCCAACCGAAGGCACCGTGTTCCTGTCGATCAAAGATATGGATAAAACCGACGCGATGATCGAAGCCTGCACCATCATGACATCGCTTGGCTATGACGTCGTGGCGACGCGCGGGACAGCATCGTGGCTGTCAGAGAACAACGTTACCTGCGAAGTTGTGAACAAAGTCTATGAAGGCGGATTGACGATCGTTGACCGCCTGAAAGACGGGCATATTGCGCTTGTCATGAACACCACCGAAGGTGCGCAAGCTGTTGAAGATAGTCGTGAAATCCGCGCCGTCGCACTTTACGACAAGATCCCGTACTTCACTACGGCTGCGGCGTCCCACGCTGCCGCCTTGGCCCTGCGCGAAAAAGCAGGTGGTGAAGTTGGTGTGCGGTCTTTGCAGGGCTAACCTGACAACAATCGGTTTGAAGGATGGCTGTGCTGATAAGCATGGCCATTTTTTATGGGATGATTATCCTTGGGTCGTCCGCGAACATGGTAAACGGGAATTCTAACCGCCCTTCCCCGAACCGTTGGGTTGCGAAAAGGCCGTGTTTCCCAAATCGAAACCACCACCCTTGGGTTTCACCGATGCCAGATTTGAACGCGGCACATGTGAGCACGGCAAGATTCACCCCGCCTTTATCGCGAACCGACGGGAACCGGATAATCTGGCCATCTGCTGCGCGAACTTGTGCTGCCAACGCGTGAGGTGCTGCATAATTCGTTGGGTCCACATATGGCCCGACGTCGTCAAAGGTCGTGATATCAGCAGACGGCCCGCCTACTTGCGTCCGAAACGCCGTCATCTCAAACGGGCGCGGTGATGGGGATGTATCGGGGCTTTCAAGGTAAAATAGCACACGATAGAAGGCGACTTCGGTCGCGCATGTTTCGACCTTTTCAGAGGCGTAGTAGACGCCGCGTCGGTCCCCCTTTTCGCGAAACCGCGTCGCGTGGCGGGCTGTGTAGCGGAAGGGCGTGTATTGCAGATAGTGCAGGTGTTGGCAGGCCGCAGGCACAGGCGGTTTGGACACATCCAGCATGTCTTCCAGCAACGCCTGTTCATCCACGCTATCGACAAGTTTCATCGTGGAGGATGTATTCTGATCCTCCACAAACCGCCAACAGGCCCCCAGATAGGGGCTTAGTTCAAAGGGGGGCGCGGCGTTGGTCAAGGTAGCTGACGGTATCAACGAGCCCGTAAACAGATTTCATGTATTGCAACGGCGGTGCACCCAGTGCCGTGTTTTCATGACGCAACCAAGCAGCAGCAGTCGCTTCATCACCACCAACGATCGCATCCAATGACCGATACGCACGGATAAAATGAGCCGCAAGTTCCGCAGGTTTGCTTTCCATCGCCAAAACGGCGGACCCAGATTTCAGGTTGCTGACAAACGAAGGGGAAACGCCAATAATTTCAGACAGTTCCCTATTCGTGACCTTTAACAATGCCGCAGCGCGCAACACTGCCTTGGTCAACACAGTTGCCCTTTGATCAACGTCACGTGGTTTCAATTGTAAGGTCATTGGTGCTCCTTTACAGGATCAACATAGCAACACTGATGCATAATTTCAACCATTACTACACGGGTGCTCTATGGTGACAGCAAAATGCCCCCTATGCAATCATAGCTGTCGCTGCCAAACTCCGTACATTCCAATTTTAGTAAGACGCTTGGCATTATCATGATCCTATTGCGACTGATTACAATGATTGCTGCCCTCTTGGGGTACAACTGGACAGCCAGCCCGCAACCCGCTGTGCCTGAGGCAATGATCGTGGTGCCCGATGCGCCGTGGGATGGCGGTGATATCAACCGCGGGTCGGAACCCCCAATCGGAGGACTCTTTCCCCAAGCTGTGCCACCACCACCGGTGGCAGCTGCACCACCGCCGGTGCAGGACGAAAGCTACGCGACCGTTAATCTGACCTTTGCAACAAACCGTGCCGAAATTCCCAATGCCCCACTCCCCGAACGCTTTGGCGGGGATCTGGCTGAACTCGTCTATGGTACAGCAACGGTATCGATCCCACACGACCATGAACCAGGTGTGCTGGAAAGTCAGAACTGGTTCATGTCGCTGATCGTCGCGCCTAATCCGGAAAGCCATGTGTTGGTCCAAGACCTTGCGGTCATTGACCGCGACACTGTTTTATCGATCTTGAACGGTCAAGCCGCCGAGGGGAACCGCGCCATTTTGGCTTACATCCATGGCTACAACACTAGTTTTGACAAAGCGGCGCGGCGCATGGGGCAGATGGCGTATGACCTGAATTGGACGGGCGGGACGTTCTTTTATAGCTGGCCGTCGCAAGGTCAGGCGAAGGATTATCTGGTTGATGACACGACGGCAGAACGATCCGTTAGGGTCATGAAACAAGTGCTGACCGACCTCGGAACCTCCGCAGATGCCGACCGGATCATTTTGATTGCGCATTCGATGGGGACGCGGGTTTTAAGCCGTGCGTTGCAAGAACTTGTCGCCGAACGAAACCCTGCGGCGGACCGGATCACGACAGTCATCCTTGCCGCCCCTGACATCGACAAAGCGGTTTTCATTGACGATATCGCGCCGCGGCTAACCGCCATGAACAACGCGACCGTCACTTTGTATGCGTCATCCGAAGACACGGCCCTGAAGGCATCTCAGGCCGCGCGCGGTTTTCCGCGGATTGGCGATAGCAGTGACGGGCTTGTTCTGATCGACGGGATTGAAATCGTTGATGCGACAGGTGCGGAAAGTGATTTTTTTGGACACACGTATTTCGGGGACAATGCGCGGATCATCGACGACATGAGCGGGTTGATCAACGACGGATTGCCAGCTGCAAGTCGCCCGATGCTGTCGCCCGTTCCCTTTGGCGACGGTACATTCTGGCGCATACGTAACGTAGAGTAACGTGTCGTTAAGATGGACGCTTCGCCCAACCGCGCATAAGGTTTGCGGACCTAAAATGGATGGTCTCATGTTCAAAGTTGCAATCACCGGCACCGGCGTCTTTACCCCTAAAGACGCGATCACCAACGACGAATTGGTCGTCGCGTTTAACGCCTACGCGGATAAGCAGAACGCCAAAAACGCGGATGCGATTGCAGCCGGTGATATGGACCCCGTACCGCATTCATCTGCGGACTTTATCGTTGCGGCATCGGGCATTGAGCAACGCTATGTCTTGAATAAATCAGGCATTCTTGATCCCGACCGTATGTCCCCATCGCTGGCGCCACGCGACGACGACGCACCAAGCATCATGGCTGAGATCAGCGTCGACGCCTGTCAGAAGGCGTTGGACGAAGCAGGCATCGATGCCGCAGATGTGGATCTGGTGATCTGTGCAGCGTCCAATCATGAACGCGCCTACCCCGCCATTGCGGTTGAAATCCAACAGCTTCTTGGTGCGGGCGGCTTTGCTTTCGATATGAATGTCGCCTGTTCTTCTGCCACCTTCGGCATCCAGACAGCCGCCGACATGATCAAATCCGGATCGATACGCCGCGCTTTGGTCGTGAACCCAGAGATTTGTTCGGCGCATCTGGAATGGCGCGACCGCGACTGCCACTTTATCTTTGGCGACGTCGCCACAGCAACCTTGCTAGAACGCGACGAAGGCCTGACCAAGCCGCATTTCAAAGTCAAATCGACGCGGTGTGCTACACAGTTTTCGAACAACATTCGCAACAACAATGGCTTTTTGCGCCGCGCCCACGACCAAATGGGTGATCAGCGCGACATGCAATTTATGCAGAACGGGCGGAAAGTTTTCAAAGAGGTCCTGCCGCTTGTCAGCCGCCATATTGCGGAACACATGGCCGACGAAGGCGTTCAAGCGGACGATCTGAACCGTCTGTGGCTACACCAAGCCAACAAGACGATGAACGATTACATTGGTAAAAAGGTACTGGGCCGTGAACCTGCCGAGGGTGAACAACCGAACATCCTGCAAGATTACGCCAACACGTCCTCTGCGGGATCGATCATTGCGTTCTCTCAGAATTCCAAGGATTTGCAGGCTGGTGACACTGGAATCATCTGTTCGTTCGGCGCGGGCTATTCCGTCGGTTCCGTGATCGTCATACGCAGCTAAAGCTTGATGACACGCTCGTGCGTCTGTTCCAGCGTTTCAACGCGTTCGGAATAGCGATCCGTCAATTGCGGCCGACCCCGCGTCATGATCGTGAAACGCGCGAGTTCTTCCATCACGTCAACGATCCGGTTGTAATGCGACCCGGGCAGCATCCTGCCCTTTTCAAACTTGTTATACGCGGCAGGTACGGACGACTGGTTCGGGATCGTGATCAGGCGCATCCAGCGCCCCAGAATGCGAAGCTGGTTCACAGTGTTAAACGATTGCGAACCGCCACACACCTGCATCACAGCAAGGGTCTTGCCCTGCGTCGGGCGAATTCCGCCAATCGGAGATAAGGGGATCTGATCGATCTGCGTCTTCATCAAACCCGTCATCGCGCCATGCCGTTCGGGGCTGGACCATACCATTCCTTCGGACCACATTACCAGATCACGCAATTCTTGAACCTTGCCTTCGTCCGCTGTCGGATCATCCGGCGCGCCAAGACCTGTAGGATCAAAAAAGCGGACATCGCAGCCGAGAACACGCAAAACACGCGCCCCTTCTTCGGCGGCAAGCCGTGAATAGCTGCCAGAACGCAGGCTTCCGTATAGAATCAGGATGCGTGGCGGATGTTGCGGCCCATCCGGCCCAGCGAGTGACGTAACGTCGATTGGATGCAGCGCATCCGGCACAATCAAGGGAAGATCGGCTAGATCGATCGGTGCGGATGGATCGTAATCACTCGTGCTCATCTTCAAGATGCAACTTCATTTCGATCAGAACTTTTTGCAAAGCGAGCGTTTCGCGCAGCAGGCGCTTTGCTTCGTTTGCAGAGATTACACCGTCTTCTATCGACTGGTTGTATTCACCCATCAACATCGCAAAACGTTGGCTCAGCATGATCACATCAGAATTGATGCCGCCTTCTTTATTCGGGCGTTCATCATTGTAAGACATTGTAATGCCGCGCATTTCTGCCAATGCTGACGTGACATGCGGATAGGATGCGGCTGCTTCCAATGCGGCAACAGCATCAACAGGCATGAACCGATCAGAATGTTCTTCGCTGTCAGAATAGTACCGTCCCAACGTTGCCTTGGACCGACCAGTTAGCTTACATGCGTTTTCAATACCGACATCCTTGACCAAGGCTTCGGTGTGCTTCTTTAGGTAACCGTTATATTCGGCCATCGTGTCCCCCAAGGTGTTTCATGCACTTTACGCACCCCACCACGTATAGGCAATGGAGGGGAAAAGCATTCTGTCATTCCCATTATTCAAATCACGGTTGTTTGTCATTTGGAAAGTGTCCTTGGGACGGGGGCACACAGAAGACCCGACCATCTATTGCATTCGCTTTCTGATTTGAAACGCGGTGCAGCCAGTTTCCAACAACTGGCCACTCACGGTTGATGGTAAGGGTCTGACGTCTGGTGGCTAAAGCGCAGATGACGATCTTGCATTTAGTCGCCAGGCGACGCTATTTGGGCGCATGGCAAAGCTCTATTTCAATTACTCGACAATGAACGCAGGCAAATCGACTGTCCTTTTGCAGGCATCCCATAACTACATCGAACGGGGCATGCAGACCTATTTGCTGACCGCCCAATTCGACAATCGTGCCGGCGAAGGACGTATTGCCAGCCGCATTGGTATTGGCGAAGACGCCGACACGTTCTGCCCTGGCGAAGACCTTTTTTCTAAGGTCAAAACGCGCCTCGACGCAGGTCCATGCGCCTGCGTCTTTATCGACGAAGCACAATTCCTAGGTGAAGATCAGGTTTGGCAATTGGCCCGTGCAGTGGACGATCTGAAAGTGCCGATTATGTGCTTTGGCCTGCGGGTCGATTTCCAAGGAAAACTATTTCCAGGCTCCGCTGCATTGCTCGCGATTTGTGACGAAATGCGCGAAGTCCGCACGATTTGTCATTGCGGGAAAAAGGCAACGATGGTCGTGCGCAAAGACGACACTGGCCGCGTTTTAACGGACGGGGATCAAGTATCCATCGGCGGAAATGAACGCTATGTTTCTTTGTGCAGACGCCATTGGCGTGCCGCCGTTGGCGACACGAATTAACTACCCAAAAGAATAGCGACCCTAGCCGTAAGAATTTCCGGCGGTCACGGAAATTTGTTTGTTCTGAGCAACAATCGTTTCAATTCAAACGGATTGCGGCGGAACGTTTCCGTTTGACCACGCAATAATATTGTCCAAGGCCATTTGGCCCATCGCCTGTCGTGTTTCGACTGTCGCGCTGCCAAGATGCGGCAGTAGCACACAGTTATCCATTGTCTTGAGCGCATCAGGCACGATCGGTTCGCTCTCGTAGACGTCTAGACCAGCCCCAGCGATCTGCCCTGTTTCAAGCGCCGCGACCAATGCAGGTTCATCAACAACTTCACCACGACTGATATTCACGAAAATGCCGGACGGTTTCATCGCCGATAGGGCGGCGCTGTCGATCAGGTGGGTCGTCGCCGCACCACCAGGGGTTGCCACAACAACAAAATCAGCGGCCCCCATCGTGTCCGCGAGCGTCGGCAGTTGCGTCGCGGGGAAGTCGACAGCCTTCGCGGAACGGTTGTAGAAAACGACGTCCATTCCGAAACCAAAATGGCATCGCCGCGCAATCGCTTGGCCGATCCGGCCCATACCAACGATCCCGACGGTTTTCCCTGTCACATGCGTGCCAAGCAGATCCTTCGGGCCAAAGCCGCCCCAGTTGCCAGACCGGACAAGCCGTTCGCCTTCCCCTGCCCGCCGCGCGGTTGCCAGAAGCAACGTCATCGCGATATCTGCTGTCGCGTCGGTCAGCACGTCAGGCGTGTTGGACACCAGCACGCCGGCCTGTTTCGCAGCGGCCACGTCGATATGGTTGTAGCCCACTCCAAAATTGCCCAGCATTTTGCAACGCATATTTCCAGCCGCCCCTGCAAACGCCTGCGCGCTGAATAGATCGCCCAAAGTCGGCAAAATAGCGTCGTAGCTTTGTAACGCTTGTTCTGCTGCGGCTTCATCTAATGCGCCCGTTTCGCTGACGGTCACATCAAACAATTCACGGGCTTGGTCGATCACCGCTTCGGCAATGGGGCGCGTAATCAGAAGTGTTTTCAATGCAGTCGCCCTCCCACGGGTACATTCTGGTCTGGGCCAACAAGAACCACACCACCATCTTTGTCAGGCATGCCAAGCACAAGAACCTCTGACATGAACTTACCAATCTGGCGCGGAGGAAAGTTCACAACGGCCAGAACTTGTTTGCCAATAATCATATCGGGATCGTAATGCGCAGTGATCTGGGCAGACGTTTTTTTCTCGCCAATCTCTTCGCCGAAATCGATCCAAAGCTTGATCGCGGGCACGCGTGCCTCTGGGTAGGCTTCGGCGCGCAGGACGGTGCCGACACGCACATCTACCTTCAGGAAATCGTCAAATTTAATCTCGTCAGTCACGGCCCAGTTCCTCTGATTTGTCGGCAGCGGCATCAACTGCACGCATTAGTAGCGCGGGAAAACCATCATTTTGATTCATAAGCACATTGAGCGCCGCCTGCGTCGTACCACCCGGAGATGTCACGTTTACCCGTAATTGGTCGGGTCCTTCTTCCGCTTGCGCGGCCAATGCACCTGCGCCAGCAACCGTCGCTTTCGCCAGCTGCATCGCCATGTCCGCAGGCAGACCACGCGCGGTCCCCGCTGCGGCCAAGGCCTCTATCAGGTGGAAGACGTAAGCAGGGCCTGATCCCGACACAGCCGTCACCGCATCCATTTGTCCTTCATTTTCCAAACGCACCGTCTGCCCCACTGCAGCCAAAAACTGATCCGCGAGATCAAGCTGCGTGTCTGTTACACGGGCGTTCCCGATCAACGCGGTGATCCCCTGCCCGATGGCCGCGGGTGTATTTGGCATGGCGCGCACAATGGGGGTCTGTGCCCCCAAAACGTCTTGGAATGTCGCAATTGAGGTACCAGCAGCAACGGACACGAACAATGTTTCGCCATTGCCAAGCGCCTGTAGGCTGGGCAAAGCATCGCCCATCATCTGCGGTTTCACAGCGACCAAAATGATCGCGGGGTTAGCGGGTAAATCTGTATTGACATGAACGCCTTGGGCCTTCACCCAATCCGACGGATGCGGGTCCAACACCCAGACCGACGCAGCAGGTAAACCACCCGCCAACCAACCGGCCAGCATTGCAGAGCCCATCTTGCCGCATCCCAGCAAGACCAAACCGCGTTCAGCGACATCGTTGTTTTGCATCACGTCCCCCTTTTTCAAAATGTCTAAGGGGTCGTCGCACAAACGGCAATCAAATCAGGCGGAGTTTTTCAGCCAACCAAGGATGCTCTGCCACGGCCGGGTCAACGATCATGTCTTTGAGCAACGGGCGCAACCGTTCGGCGATCGTCGCGGGCATCGTTGACAGCACATCTTTGCGGGACGTCAGCGTGATTTTGCGTGAAATTGGCGCAAATGGCAGTTCAATCAGATCCACATCATCGCGGAACCGCGCAGCCCGCATCCAACCAAGTGGCGTCAGGATAGACCATCCTGCCCCTTCAGCGACCATGGCCATAATGGCGTGATAGCTGTCCAATTCGAACCTGTGGGACAAGGTGATGCCTTCTTGATCCAAGTGCGCTTTGACCATGCGCCCCATATGATGGCGCGTTGTGTATTGAATCAACGGCATGCGGCGTAGCTGTTTGGCGATGTCGCCTTCTTTGATCCGGCCCTTTGGCACAGCGGCGACAAACGGTTCTTCCATCAGCGGGTAAACTTCAACGCCCGGATCATGGCGACCTGTCTCTGCAGCAACGATGATATCCAAGGCCCGAGAATCGAGAAGTTCGGTCAGTTGATGGGTCGCGCCCGTCTCGAGTAGGAAGTGGCAGTTCATCAAATCAGCAGACATTTCGGCGAGCAAAGCTGGCGTCACATCCGCCGAGAAATCTTCGACCATCCCTAGGCGTAACCGCGTCAGACGCGACAAATCTGCCATCGCCAATTCGGCACGGGCTTGTTCTGCTTCGTTCAAGATGGTGTTCGCGCGGCGCAGGAACATTTCGCCAGCAGGTGTTAACGTCACGGGACGTGCGCCCCGATCAAGTAGGGTCGTGCCAATCGCGCCTTCAAGGTTCGTCAATTGTTGGCTGACCGTCGCTGCAGATGTGCCCAGCCGCCGCGAGGCTGCTGAAATCGCCCCTTCTTCTGCCGTCGCCACAAAGACTTCGATCCCCCATAAGGTGACACGTCCGGCCGTCGTAACCATCGTTTTATCCTTCGCGCCCAAAAGGCGTTATTTGCCCATTTTGGCCAGTTTTTCTTGCAATGCGGACAGCTGGTCCTTGATGTCGCTCAGGTCGTCGCCGGATGATTTTTCAGGGGACGAACTGTCCGGTGTCGTACCACCAGGCATCATGCCACCAGTCATCGCCTTCATGAACATTTCTTGCTGCGCACGCATCGCATCAAACCCGGGCATCGCGGCCATCGGGTTCACCTTGGTCATGTTCTCCATCGCCTTGGATTGACCGTTTTGTAGCATCTCAAAGCTCGCCCGCAGAAAATCCGGAACGACGGAAGACGCCTGACTGGTGTAGCTGCGCACGAGATCGGTCAGAATATCAACGCCCAACACGCTTTCGCCGCGGCTTTCGTGTTCTGCGATAATTTGGAGCAGATACTGACGGGTCAGGTCATCACCTGATTTCAGGTCAACGATCTGGACTTCACGCCCTTCACGAATGAACGTCGCGATATCTTCCAGCGTCACGTAATCGCTCGTCTCGGTGTTGTAGAGACGACGGCTCGCGTAGCGCTTGATAAGCAATGGTTTGTTAGCCTCGGCCATATGCTGTCCCTCCCTAGACGTACTGCATTGCAGCAAAGCCTAAGCGGCAGTGCCGCAAAAGAAAAGAAAAGAAAACGGGAGGGGTCGTTTCGGAGATAGCAAAGGGGGCCGCGCGGCCCCCTTTTTTGGTTTACTTAACCAACGATCGCAGTGATCCCGAAGAAGATCAGCGCAGACAAAATCGCAGCAGCAGGCACAGTGATGACCCATGCGGCGATGATCGTCATGAAGTGTGAACGGCGCACCAACTTGCGGCGACGGCGTTCTTCTGGACCGTAGCTTGGCCGATCAGGCATCGCCTGACGCGCGGCTTTGATCCGGCGTTCCGCATCCCATTCGCGGAAGAAACCAACACCAAACACACCACCAACGGCAATGTGAGTAGAGCTAACAGGCAGCCCCAGCCAGCTGGCCACGATCACGGTGATCGCCGCAGACAGCGCCACACAGTACGCACGCATCGGGTTCAGCTTTGTGATCTGACCACCCACCATGCGGATCAGCTTTGGCCCGAACAGGAACAAACCAAAGGAAATCCCGAAGGCACCGATGATCATAACCCAAGCAGGAATACTAAACGCCTGCGTGAAATCACCGGATTCAGCCACCTGCACAATCGCAGCCAATGGGCCAACGGCGTTCGCTACATCGTTCGCACCGTGCGCAAAGCTGAGCAATGCAGCCGACACGACCAACGGAATGCCGAACAAAACCTTCAGGGATTTGTTGCGATTTTCCAGACCTTCGGACTGCTTTTTGATGACAGGGATCATTACCAGCCACGTGATCACACCAATCGCCGCACCGATCGCAAGGGCGGTCAGGATGTCGATTTTGATCAGTTTCTTGATGCCTTTCAGCGCCAGATAAGCGGCAAAAGCAGCCGCCATGATGCCCACCAAAATTGGCACCCACTTGCGTGCAGCGGCGATTTTGTCAGGTGTGTAGATGATCTTGGCCTTGATCAACCACAGGAAACCGGCGGCAATCGCACCACCCAGGACAGGCGAAATCACCCAGCTTGCGGCAATCGCGCCCATTGTCGGCCACGTCACCGCGGCAAAGCCAGCCGCAGCGATCCCCGCGCCCATCACACCACCAACGACCGAATGGGTCGTGGACACAGGTGCGCCGACCCACGTGGCAAGGTTCACCCAAAGTGCGGCAGACAAAAGCGCTGCCATCATTGCCCACATAAACGTTTGGGCGTCGCCCATGCTTTCTGGTTCAATGATGCCCTTTGCAATTGTGGACACCACGTCGCCGCCTGCGATCAATGCGCCAGCACTTTCAAAGACAATCGCGATCCCGATCGCGCCGCCCATGGACAGCGCATTGGCACCAACGGCTGGCCCCATGTTGTTGGCAACATCGTTCGCACCGATATTCAAGGCCATGTAGGCGCCCAAACATGCTGCGATTACAACGATCAAAGTGTTCGTCGTTTGCCCGAGGAACAACAAGGCCAACAGGCCCGCCAATACGACGAACAAGATCGAAATCCCGGGCCCGACCATGGGGCGGGACACGTATTGTGTCGCAAGTTCTAAATTTGAAAATCGTGCTAAATCACGATCGAGCGTATCTAAGTGACGCCCGTCGTCGTTTTTGTTGGTCATGTCCCACTCCCGTATAGTCGGGGGCAGCTTTCAACGATTATTCGCAATAAAGCAACAAAAGCCTATCGTTTTAGATGCTGCGCAAGATGTTCTGCAATTCCGGTTCTTGCACCAGATCAGCGGCATCGTCTGGGCTTACCCATTGACGTTTGCGCTGTGACACCTCTGGAAATTCATCCTCGATGGTTTCCACAGCGACAGGATAAACCATCGTCTCAACGGGTATGGACCAACCTGTCGACTGACGTTTGTCGTATGTATACGTGCCAATCACGTCAGTATCCGTTGTGCCTTTACGCACCCCAGCTTCTTCCCATGCTTCCTGCATCGCAGATTGGGGGCCGTTTTTGCCACGGATCGGCCAGCCCTTTGGAATAATCCAGCGGCCGGTATCACGACTGGAGATCAGCAATACCTCTTTGTCCGCCCCATCGCCACGATAGCAAAGGGCAGCAACTTGCTGGCGCTTAGGACGCTGCAAAAGCGGGCCGAGGATGTTATCCCAGACGCTGTTTAGAATTGTGAACATTAGAAGAAACCGCTCAAGTCATTATTTTTATTGGAAACGTTATACGCACTTACGACAAAAGTTGCAAATCACAGCACTTCAGCGCGACGTGATCTGGATTGTTTTGCACCAACAACCTTCACAAATCGTTAACCGGATGTGACGGCTGTTCGGTACGAAAAAAGGCGGCCCGCATTGCAGACCGCCTCGAAATACCGACACCTAAGGGAGGAGAGGCGCGGTTAATTTTCAACAACGCTTACTTTGCAGAAGCAGTCGCTTTTTTCGCAGCTGTTGTCAGTTCTGTCTGTGCTTTCTTCGCAGCAGCAGTCATGTCTTCGGACATGTCTTTGCCAGCAGCCATCATCAGTTCCATTGTCTGAGTCTGAACTTTTTTCGCGATTTCAGCGAATGCTGACATGTGCTCTGCAGCAGCTTCGGCAGATGTAGACGCGAAGTCTGTCATTGCTTTTGCGTAATCAGCAGGCTCTGCCTTTGCTTTGGACATTGCTTCAACTTTAGCAAGTGTGTCCTGTGTCCATTTTGCGGACAGCTCAGCAGATTTGCCAGCAGCGTCGATTGCAACGCCGGACATTTTTTCAGCCAAAGTCGTGGAAGACTTGAACTGCTCTTCAACTGCTTTTGTGTCGATTGGGAAAGAACCCATCATGTCTTTGAAAACAGCTGTGAAATCTTGTGTGTTAGCCATGGTACTGACCTTTCAGGTAAATGGTTTCGCGGGGGAGGACCGCATCATTTCGTCTGACACCAATATGCATGCTGCAATGCGGCATTTCAAGTCTTTTTCTGCATTGCAGCATAAAAATTCTGCACGTGCATATTATCCAGTCTTTACGTGGGGTTAAGTCGCATAGCCCTTAAAAACAGGGATCATACAAACATAAAAATTGGAAAAAACACGCTTCAGGCGAACGCGATTTCGCGACTCACTTGGCCACATATGTCCCCGGAGCAGGCCCAAGAACCGGGTGTTTCTTGTCCCCCGGCGTGCGCGCCTTCACCTGTTTACCTGATCGTGGCGCAAGCCATGCATCCCAACGTGGCCACCAAGACCCTTCGTGTTTGTCCGCATCAGCGAGCCAATCGTCCGGCGTCAGCCCCAGTTCGGGGTTGGTATAGTGTCCATACTTCTTCTTCGAAGGTGGATTGATGATACCCGCGATGTGACCAGACTCTGACAAAATGAACGTTTTGTCCTTCGACCCCATCCCCTGAACCCCACGGTAGCTGCTTTTCCAAGCCGCAATATGATCGGTTTCGCAAGCAATGGCGCAGATCGGCACTGTCACCTCTGACAGGCGAACAGTGGTGTCCGCGATGTCAAAACCGGACGTCGCAAAACTGTCGCCTTGGCAGAGGCCCCTGAGGTATTCGACCGACATTTTCGCAGGCAAGTTCGTCCCGTCCCCGTTCCAATACAGCAGATCAAACGCAGGTGGGGCTTTGCCCAGCATGTAGCTTTTGATCGCCGGACCGTAGATCAAGTCATTCGAACGTAAGAAGCTGAAAGTCCGCGACATATAATACCGGTCAAGCACGCCTGCTTCCGCAACTTCGGCTTCGATCCCGTCAACGAAGTCGTCATCCAAGAACACACCAACTTCGCCCCGATCCGAGAAATCGGTCAGAGTTGTGAACAAGGTGGCTGAATTGATCGATTTATCGCCACGCTGCGCCATCAATGCCATGGTGATCGACAGGGTTGTGCCTGCGATACAATAACCAACTGCGTTCACCTTCTTGACGTCGCAGATCGATTTCACTTGATCAATCGCCGTCAGGTAGCCGTCTTCGACATAGTTAGTCATTGACGTATCACGGTAGGTTGCGTCTGGGTTGACCCAAGACACCACAAAAACGGTGTACCCCTGCTCTACCGCCCATTTGATCATGCTGTTGGCTGGTTTCAGATCAAGGATATAGAACTTGTTGATCCACGGCGGAAAGATCATCAACGGGATTTCATGCGCCTTTTCGGTGCTCGGGGTGTACTGGATCAATTCAAACAGGTGATTGCGGTACACGACCTCTCCGGGTGACGTGGCAAGGTTGCGCCCCACTTCAAATGCTTCCTTATCGGCAAGCGTCACAACCAGATCACCGTCGTTTGCTTCAAGATCACGGATCAGGTTTTCTAACCCCGCGACAAGGCTTTCACCTTCTGTCTCAGCCGCAAGACTTAATGCTTCGGGATTGGTGGCAAGGAAGTTTGTCGGGCTGAACATGTCGACAATCTGTTCCCCGAAATATTCGAGACGACGCTTTTCGCCGTCGTCCATCGTATCAATCGCGGAAATCGCATCACGTACGGCGTCCGCGTTCATCAGATACTGCTGCTTGATGAAATTGAAATACGGGTTCGTGTCCCACAGTTCATGGGCAAACCTACGGTCAGGCGCGGTTTCATCTACAGGATGCGCCAATTTGCCTTGGGCCAGAAGATGCTGCGACTCAATATAGTGTTTGACCGATTTGCCCCAGAACGCGACCTGCTGTTCGATGATCTTGCCCGGATTGTTCATCATTTCGGTGACGTATGCGGATGCTGCCTTTGCATAAAGGTCTGGAGACGGACCTTGCAACGACGTTGGGACGTGCCGTTTGGGATTCATTGCAACAAGCAACCGCTGAGTAAGCTCTTCTATTCGCGAAAGATTCGCTTCAAGCGTCGTTGCATTTGTTTCATTTATTGCGCGGTCGTCTGATTCAGTTGTTGTCATCTTAATCTATGCGTCCTACCGTGCAGTTGCAGCATTTCGTTACTTTTGCATTAACAGGCGTTAATAAATACCTAATGCGCGCGAACAGGAGCCGTCTCAAATGAAATACATGATGACATACGACCTCATGGAAGCCACTCGCAACACCAACCAATGGTTGGGCGCAACAGCACGCGCATTTGCAGACTACCCGATGATGTCGCTTACCACAAACCCTGCAATGGACTGGTTGCGCGCTTGGGGCGAAGTAACTGAGCGGACATTCGGTCGCATGGTTGTAAAACCGGATTGGAACATCCCGCCTGTTCCCACAGGCGACGGTCGCGACCACCCTGTCGACGTCAAAGTTGTGCTGGAACGCGATTTCGGCGACTTGATCCATATCGAGGTCCAAGGCCGCGAACCGATGAAGCGTCGCGTTCTGCTGGCCGCGCCAATGTCCGGCCACTACGCGACGTTGCTACGCAAAACCGTGATCAGCCTTCTGCCCGATTGCGAAGTCTATGTGACCGACTGGCACAATGCGCGCGACATCCCCGTCAGCGCCGGCAAGTTCGACGTCGAAGACTACACATTATACCTCGTCGATTTCATGAAAGAGCTTGGCTCAGATATCCACGTGATTGCTGTTTGTCAGCCCGTGCCGCTCGCACTTGCTGCGACCGCCTATCTCGCCGGCGAAGATCCGACAGCCCAGCCTAAATCCCTGACGTTGATCGGCGGCCCAGTTGACCCCGAAGCGAACCATACTGAAGTCACTGACTTTGGGCGGTCGGTCACCATGGGTCAGCTTGAACAGACTATGATCCAGCGCGTTGGCTTCAAATATGCAGGCGTTGGCCGCATGGTGTATCCAGGTCTGCTACAATTAGCGTCCTTCATTTCAATGAACGGCGAAACCCACGCAAACGCATTCCGCGACCAGATCATCAAATCCGCGAAGGGCGAAGCCCGCGATCACGACAAACACAACATCTTCTACGACGAATACCTTGCCGTGATGGACATGACCGCTGAATTCTACCTGTCCACGGTTGAACGTATTTTCAAAGGCCGCGACATCGCGCGCAACGCCTTTGTTGTGAACGGCCAACAAGTCGATATCGGCAAAATTGATAATGTCGCGGTGAAGATTGTCGAAGGTGAAGAAGACGATATCTCGGCGCCGGGCCAATGCCTTGCGGCCTTGGGGCTTTTGACCGGATTGGACGATAGCAAAAAAGCGTCACACCTTGAACCGGGCGCTGGTCACTACGGTATCTTTGCGGGGCGCAGCTGGCGCGACAACATCCGTCCATTGGTGCTGGATTTCATTGACGCCAATTCCGATGACCCAGCGCCCGTGGCCAAGCCAGCAGCGGCGAAGGCTGACCTGAAAGTTGTCGCAGACAATCCACCGAAGAAGCCTGCCGCCAAAAAAGCGAATGCGGCCCCAAAGGCCGAACCGGTGAAAACTGCAGAAAAGCCGGAAAAGAAACCGACCAAAGCGAAAGCAGCCCCCAAAACA
The DNA here is from genome assembly GCF_055809435.1 of Yoonia sp. D2-7. Classification (NCBI taxonomy): domain Bacteria; kingdom Pseudomonadati; phylum Pseudomonadota; class Alphaproteobacteria; order Rhodobacterales; family Paracoccaceae; genus Yoonia; species Yoonia sp. D2-7. The sequence goes on from NZ_CM147912.1 coordinate 2,689,428, forward strand.
AGGGCCGGACGCAAAGCGGCAAACAGCAAGAAATAAAAGAAGGCGGTCCCAATGACCGCCTTTTTCTTTAGCGCAGCACCAGCGGTTGGCGGCACCAGTCCCTGAGAATTTTCGATAGCTGCGCGGGCTGTTCAAGCGATGGCAAAAGCCCTGCGCCTGTGATCACCTCGTGTTTGGCATACGGGATCATCTCGGCCACGAAATCTTGCCTGCGTTTCGTGTTATCTGGGTCGCTATCGCTCGAAATCACCAAGGCCGGCTGCTTGATCTTGCGCAGCACGGCTTGTTGGTCTTTGCGGCGCTGGACAGCACGCGCCTGTTTGACGAACGCCTCTGCACCAATGCCCTCTGCCATGTCCTGCAGCAACGGCATCAAGGCTGTGACGTCAGTGTCTGCGCAAAACCGTTCTGGTGCGAAGCGTTCGGCGATCACATCGTTAAAACGGCCCGCCTTGGCCGCAATGATGATCGGTTCGCGGTCTGCGGCGGTTTTGGGGGTATCGGCTTGGGCATTCACATTGATGAATGCCACTCGCGTGATGCGTTTGGGCGCGCGGCGCAGCAATTCAAGCGCGACCATGCCGCCCATGCCACCACCGGCCAAAGCAAATTCCTGCGGTGCCCATGACAAAATCTGGGCCGCGATCGCCTCGATCGTATCCATCCCACGCGTCGGTGCAAACAGGACGGGATTGTCGCGCGACAATTCGGCGATTTGATCCGCAAAAACACGGGCATCGCACAACATTGGCGGAATAAAGACTACCGGATCGCCCATACTAACTGAGGGCCTTGAACAATTTCATGGGTCTGCTTGCCTGATACTTTTTTGATTGTGACGACACTGCCGTCCGCATTCTTTAGGCGCAAGTCTTTCCCCAATGGAAGGGGGAAAGTCAGAGATTATGTGCCCATTCGACAATACGTGCCGCAAGTGGTGCAGTTTGGCCGGGACTAAAGACATCGCCTGCCATGACATGTCCCATAGCGTCGTCATCCTTGGTCTGCTGCAGCGCCAACTTGTATGTCGGGCCGCCCCATTCCATTATCACTTTGCGGGCACGCGTCGGGTTAATCACCTGATCATCCGGGTTCACGGCCATAAACATTGGTGTATCAATGCCTGACAAATTAGATCGCATCGCCGCACGCACCGCATCCCCCATCGGTTTTACCGCCTTGGTCGGATAGCGTGTCGTCCAGAACTGAGCGTGACCGTCGCTGATGATGTCGAATTTGCGTTCTTTACCAATTAAATAAGGGGCCCAGTATTCCGAGAACGGGATGTCCAACACGGCCTGCGCCGCCTTGTGCCGCAGTCCGAAATTAGGTGACACAAACACCGCGCCTAGCGCTGTGTCTGGTGAAATGTCACCATTCGTCAGCCCTAAAGTCGTCAGCGTGCACCCGGTCGAACAGCCCATGAAGAGCACTTTCTTGCCAAGGCTTTGCCCGATGGCTGCTGCCTCGCGCACATCAGCGCGCCATCCTTCCAACGTCGCGCGACCCATTGCGTTCCCGTTTTGGCCATGCCCCATCAAGCGCGTGCAAAACAGGTTTGCGCCCAGCGCCTCTGCGATCATTTCTGGCAATGGGCGCAATTCACCGCATGTCGCTGAAAACCCGTGGATAAACACGACGGCCACATCCGTTTGTACGCCTGCGTCCCCTGCCCAACTGATACATTTGGCACATCCATCACGCAGATGGTCTACCTTTGCTTCCGCCGCCGCGATGTCCGCTTCTAGCGTTTGGATCTCATACATTTATCTGCCAAGTGCTGCCTGTGCCAACGGTCGGTATACCAAACCCAGCCCCAAAAGAGAAATCACCAAAATGGTTGCAGGGATCATTGTGATTGCAACATGAAGCATTGTGATCGCGGTCGGTTCTTGGGTCACCACGCCTGCTGTTGTTTCTAGCCAGCCCGCTGCCTGCAAGAAAAGCCCCAACACCAACGGTGCTAGCGCGTTTGCCAGTTTTTGACCGAACAGCCATACTGCAGAAAACGCGCCTTCGATCGCAGCCCCTGTCTTGGCTCGCGTGACATCCATCAGATCAGGGTACAGCGCCCAAGGGATTTGCTGGTACGATCCGTTCGCAAATCCAGCGAGCACAAACATTCCCGCCATCGTCGTGACATTGACCGACGGCAGCACAGAAAACAGCCCGCACAGCAACGTCACATATAAAACAAGTCCGCCCTGCAACGCCGCTAATTTGCCGATCTGGTTAGACAGTCGAACCCAAAACGCTTGGCTGACGATAGAACCGACAACAAAGGCCGCGAACATCAAGCTGAGCGTCGTCAACGCCTCAGCCACGCCTGACAGCGCGTTGTCCCCTGCATCAACGATGAGATAAATCGCAGCAAACGGCAATCCGGCGGTGATCAGTGCAATCGCAAGGGTCATCACGCCGTAAAGCGCCACCAACACCATGAAAGCGCGGTTGTCGAAAACCAAACGATAGGCTTCTTTCAACGGGATCGGGGCGTCTTGCGCCAGTCGCGGGGCTTTGCGCGTCGCAAACAGGGATATCCAGATCGCACCGATGATCAGGGGGCTGACGGCCACAGCGGCCATGGCGTATCCCATGTTTGTGGCCAATCCGGGCACCAATGCGCCGCCGATTAGGATACCAACACTCGCGAACCCCATGCGCCAGGCGGTCATGGCGGACCGTTCACGCGGATCTTGGGTCATTTCGCCCGCTTGCGCACTAAACGGGATCGCAACCATCGTGAAGCCAATGGTGGCGACACCAAAAAACGCGATGACCCAGGCCAGATCGCCGGCTAAGGGCAGCCCATCGGGTACTGCAAACAATACGGCCATTCCTGCAGCCATCACAACCGCGCCAACCGCCATCCAAGGGGCGCGTCGCCCGAACCGGCTATGGGTTCTGTCGCTATAGTGACCGACAAGCGGGTCTGTAACCATATCGAAGATCAACACAGCCGTGGTGACAAAGCCTGCGATCCCCACAGGGACCCCTAAAACGGACGTCAGAAAAACCAGCACGAGCAGTTGTTTGACCACGACAAAGACCACGATGCCCATGTCGGCCAGCCCCCAGCCCGCCTTTTGTCCCAAAGATAACGCCATGCCCTAATCCTCCCACGTATTTGGTTGGATCGTGCCTAAGCGGTCTGTGGCGCTGTCCCTAGCGTGACGTCACGTTTGATCGGCTTTAGGTCAGGGACTGCAGCACATCCACGACGGAAGTTTGAATCAGATCAAGGCAGGTCTCATCAGAAAACCGGTGATCCGCCCCATCCACAAGCGTTAGCCGCATGTCAGAGCCACTGGCATGATCAAGCAGGTGCAATGCGACGGACATATCCACATCAGCGTCCGCCGTACCCTGCAAGAACCGTGTCGGGAACGGCAGATCCAGCGGATCACGCAGGACAAGGCGATCACGCCCTTCTGCGATCAAGCGCCTCGTGATGATGTAGGGATCACCATACTCTGACGGGAGTGCGACTTGCCCGTCAGTTTCCAACGCCGCCTTCTGCACATCATCAAATCCGGCCCACATGCTGTCTTCTGTAAAATCAGGAGCGGCAGCGATGGTCACCAACCCTGCAATCCGTTCAGGCATATCGCGGGCCAAGAGCAACGAAATCCACCCGCCCATTGAGGACCCGACCAAGACAACCTTGCCAGCGATCAAGCCGATGGCGGCGCGGGCATCTTCGAACCAATCGCCAATCGCGCCGTCCGTGAACGCGCCGTCGCTTTCCCCATGCCCCGAATAATCAAACCGCAAAAAAGCGCGACCTTCACGACGCGCCCATTCTTCAAGGTGGATGGCCTTTGTGCCCATCATATCGGATTTGAAACCGCCTAGGAAAACAACCGCAGGCGCGGCGCCGTCCGTGAGGTGATAAGCAATACGACGGCCCTGCGGCGTCACGAAAAATGCGGGATCAGATGTCTGTGTCATGGGGCCAAATGATCACACAGCCCACCGCCCCGCAAGATCGTATTGTGCAGGTTGTGCGACTACTGACGTTCGACGATGAACCCACCCTCAAGCGTCGTAGTAATGATTGGCCCGTCGCCTGGCAGTTGCCAGTCATAGTCCAATTCGACAAGCCCAGCCACGATTTCGCCGCTGTCACCTGCGACACCTCCAGCTATGATGCCTTCCACGTCTTTCACTTCGCCGTAAATCTCTAGGTCACCGGAAACCTCAGCACCGACGAAAACCCCGTCTGCAAAAGCAAAAGCCGCGCCGCTCGATAGGGCCAATGCACCGTCAAGGGCTTCGCCATCGCGGCTATAGAAATCAACAACTTCGCCAGTCACATCACCAGTATCGAAATCGACGCCCATGGTCATATCACCGCCCAAGCCGATCCCACCATATGAGTCAGGCAGCAATCCAACTGCCAAAACACCTTTAAATTCGGCGCCTCCGGTGACTGCAACTGAATCGGCGGGCGTGACATCGAGCGTCTCGCCTATTGCGGCTAGTCGGGACGTTTCCGCGCGGAGCGCATTAATCCCAGATATTGGCGGCGGATTTGACGTGCTTCCCCCGCCACAGGCCGACAGGATCGCCAAAGCGAAAAAACCCAGTAAAATCTCTCTCATTAGATGACACCTTGCTCATAAGAATACTACTTGGCGCCGTTTTGCCGCCCAATTGTGGCGCAAGGACGGATGCTGAATGGCGATTGCGTGTCGCGCGCCGTCACCTTTCAAGATGGCGGACCGCGGGCGCACAGGTGGTGCCTTGACCGCTTCGCGAAGTTTCGCCATTTAGGCCAAACACATAACCCGCAACCGGGCGCTTCGTAGGCGCCAAACTGACGAGGAGCCCAATAGCATGGCCCAAATCTCTCTTACATTTCCTGACGGCAACGCGCGCCAATACGAGGCTGGCATCACTGCGGCTGACGTGGCTGCTGATATCTCAAGCAGCCTGCGCAAAAAGGCGATTTCTGCGACCGTGAACGGGCAGCATTACGACCTGCAGTGGCCGATTGAAGAAGATGCATCCATCGCGCTGCACACCATGAAAGATGAAGAGCAAGCACTGGAACTTGTTCGCCACGATCTGGCGCACATCATGGCGCGCGCTGTCCAAGAATTGTGGCCAGACGTGCAGGTCACCATTGGGCCTGTGATCAAAGACGGTTGGTACTATGACTTTGACCGCAAAGAACCTTTCGTTCCCGAAGATCTCGCGACCATTGAAAAGAAGATGAAGGAAATCATCAACAAACGTGATGAAGTCCGAACCGAGATTTGGGATCGCCCAAGGGCAATCCAGCACTACAAAGATAAGGGCGAACCGTACAAGGTCGAACTGATAGAAAGCATCCCGGGTGATGAACCGCTGCGCATGTATTGGCACGGCGACTGGCAGGACCTGTGTCGTGGGCCGCACCTGCAGCACACTGGGCAGATCGCGGGTGATTGTTTCAAACTGATGTCCATCGCAGGTGCCTACTGGCGCGGCGACAGCGACCGTCCGATGTTGCAACGTATCTACGGCGCGGCCTTCACCAACAAAGAAGGTCTGAAACAACACCTGCACCGTTTGGAAGAAGCAGCTTTACGTGATCATCGCAAGCTGGGCCGCGAAATGGACCTGTTCCATATGCAAGAAGAAGCGCCCGGTCAGGTGTTCTGGCACCCGAACGGCTGGCAGGTGTACACCGAACTGCAAGACTACATGCGCCGCCAACAGCGCAAAGGCGGCTACGTCGAAGTAAACACGCCACAAGTCGTGGACCGCAAATTGTGGGAAGCGTCAGGTCACTGGGAAAAGTACCAAGAAAACATGTTCATCGTCGAAGTTGACGAAGATCATGCACGTGAAAAAGCGGTCAACGCGCTCAAGCCGATGAACTGCCCCTGCCACGTGCAAATCTTTAACCAAGGCTTGAAATCTTATCGCGATCTGCCGCTGCGCATGGCCGAATTCGGGTCCTGCGCACGGTATGAGCCGTCAGGCGCGCTGCACGGCATCATGCGCGTGCGCGGCTTTACCCAAGACGACGGGCACATTTTCTGCGCCGATGACCAGATCACTGCAGAAACCAAGGTCTTCATCGACTTCCTGTCCCGCGTCTACAGCGATCTCGGCTTTGACGACTGGACCATCAAACTGTCCACACGTCCTGAAAAACGGATCGGGTCGGATGAAACTTGGGACCAGATGGAAGCAGCGCTTGGCGATGCATGCAGCGCCGCTGGTCACGAATTCGAAATTCTCGAAGGTGAAGGCGCGTTCTACGGGCCAAAGCTTGAATTTACCCTGACCGACGCGATTGGCCGCGACTGGCAATGTGGCACACTTCAGGTGGACGCAAACCTGCCCGAACGGCTCGACGCGAGTTACATCGGACAAGACGGTAACAAACATCAGCCGGTCATGCTGCACCGCGCGACCCTCGGATCCTTTGAACGCTTTATCGGCATTCTGATCGAGGAACACGCGGGCAAACTGCCGTTCTGGTTGGCACCGCGTCAGGTCGTCGTGGCCTCGATCATCTCGGACGCCAATGACTACGTGCATGAAGTTGTTGCGGCGCTGAAAGCTGCGGGCGTGCGGGCTGAAGCCGACATTCGCAACGAAAAGATCAACTACAAGGTCCGCGAACATTCGCTTGGCAAGGTGCCTGCGATCCTCGCGATCGGCGCGCGTGAAATTGAAGAACGGACCGTCAACCTGCGCCGTTTGGGTGAAAAGCAGACCAAGGTGATTGCACTCGACGAGATCGTCAAAGATCTCGGCCTAGAAGCCACCCCACCCGACCTACGAAGCTGACGCAAAAGGGGGCCACCGCGGCCCCCTTTTCTTTTGGTCATAAATATCTCGGGGGTTTGGGGGCCGGCCCCCAATCACCGCTTGCGCCAAAATACAGCCCCTAAAAGTGGGCCTTTTCTTCGTCAGGTTTGCCCGCAGCAATCGCCAAGAGACCGCCCAAACCGGCGAACCCGATCGGGAACATCGTACCGATGTTGAACCCGAACGCCGTGTAGAACGCCGCACAAGACAGCAGCAACGCGATCCCGGCCCACAAGGCGCGAGTTTTGGCCATCGCACCACCCGCAATCGCTAATAGAGGGGCTAGAAAGCTCATCGCGCGAATGTAATCAGGGTTTTCAAGCAACCAGAATGTCTCGCCGACTTCCGGCACATTCGCAGTCAGTTCGGCATAGCCGTAGCCCACCAATCCAACCACGATCCCCATCAGGCCCGCGATAATTCCTAAAATGCCAGCTGCATTACGCATGTCGTTCTCCTTTGCCTGCAGATATGAACGGCATGCTCATGCGCCAAGCCATTTGGCCTGCGTGGCTTTGTCCCAGCCGATGGTCCAATCTTCACCGATCACCACCGGGCGTTTCATCAACGTTGGATGGGCCCGCAGCAAGTCTTTGGGATCGCTTTCTTTTTCGGAATCACTCAACCCACGCCACGTGGTTGATGCCTTGTTAATCGCCTTAGCGGGGAATTTTTCGACGATTTGCTCAATTTCGGCGTCGGTCAATCCATCGGCCCTGACATCGGTGACCTGCACATCAATTCCAGCAGCCTCTAACGCCTTCAGCGCCTTACGGCACGTGTCGCAGGTTTTCAGTCCAATAAAGCGCATTTCTGCCTCCTTTTTAGGCAATTCGAGCGCCTTTGAATTTTATTGTCGCTCAGATTTGCCTTCTCAAAAATCGCCCTATCCTTACGTGAAGCAATATCCAATTTGAAGACAACATCGAATGACTAGGAGACGTCCAAATGCCAAGCGGGACAGTAAAATGGTTCAACACAGCCAAGGGTTTCGGGTTCATTGCCCCTGAAGAAGGCGGCGCCGACGTTTTCGTGCATATTTCCGCTGTTGAACAATCAGGCCTGACGGGTTTGGCAGATGACGAAAAGGTCACCTACGAATTGATCGACGGACGCGATGGTCGTCAGATGGCCGGGAACATTGTGAAGCAATAAGACTATTGCGGGCCTGTCAGCGCCCTAGTCCACATTGCACCCAAAAGTGCGGCGGTGATGGTCGCCTCACTTAATTAATTCGCGCAACACGCAGGCTGGTCCTTCAGTGCGCAACACGTGCTGGCCGATCTGACGCCAATCGGTTTCATCGAATGTAGGGAAAAACGTATCGGCGTCCGACACATTCAGGTCAACTTCGGTGATCAAAAGCCTGTCCGCCAATGGAAGTAGCGCCGCATAGATACCCGCGCCGCCAATCCCGTAGACGCGGGTGTAGCCCGCTGCATGACATGCAGCGATGGCCGCTTCGATTGATCCGACGACATCATGGGGGCCATCAAGCGCAGACCGCGTGACCACGACATTATGGCGCCCTTTGAGCGGGCGGTAGGCTTCAGGCAGGCTGTCCCATGTCCGCCGCCCCATGATGACCGCCCCGCCCCGCGTTTCGCGTTGGAACATCGCGAGGTCTTCGGGCAGATGCCATGGCATATCCCCGTCCCGCCCGATTGCGTTGTTTTTGGCCCGTGCTACGATCAATGAAATCATGGTCTAAACCGCCACTGGCGCTTTAATCACCGGTTCTGGATTGTAGTTTTCGAACGCAAAGTCGTCGAACTTGAAGTCAAAGATGCTGTCGACTTTCCGTTTTATGACCAAACGCGGCGCTTCGTGGGGCGTGCGCGCAAGCTGGGTCGCGACCTGATCCATGTGGTTCGAATAGATATGCGCGTCGCCCATCGTGTGAATGAATTCACCCGCTTTGTACCCGGTCACATGTGCCAGCATTTCGAGCAGTAGAGCGTAGGACGCGATATTAAACGGCACCCCGAGGAACATATCGGCAGAGCGTTGATAAAGCTGCATATGCATCGTGTCGCCCTGTACGCGCACCTGCCACAACGTATGGCACGGCGGCAGCGCCATGTCGTCAACGTCGCCGGGGTTCCATGCGGACACGATATGACGGCGCGACGATGGGTTGGTTTTGATCGCCTCCACCAGCGCTGAAATCTGGTCGATCTCGCCCACTAGCGCCCCGTTCTTCACCTGCGGGAAGTGCCGCCATTGGTAACCGTAGACCGGCCCCAAATCACCATCCGCATCGGCCCATTCATCCCAGATGCGGACACCGTTTTCCTTCAGATACCCGATGTTTGTATCACCAGCGAGAAACCACAGCAGTTCGTGGATAATGGACTTGAGATGCAGCTTCTTCGTCGTCACCAGTGGAAAACCGTCGCGCAGATCGTAACGGCATTGCATCCCGAAATAAGACGTCGTGCCGGTGCCGGTCCGGTCGTCGGACGGCACCCCTTTGTCCAGAACGGTTCGAAGTGCGTTAAGATATTCTTGCATGCCGGTCCCCCTGTGACGCTCGAATCGCGGCGCCTTGTGAAGGCAAGACTTAACGGAGCAGGCAGGACCGACAAGGGTACTACTGGAATCAAGGCCCGCGATTTACCGCCGATCCAGACAAAAACACCGTGCAAACACATGAATAATTAACCATTTTCGCGCAACGTGTGGTGGAATGGAAATGTCTTGCTACAGCTATTTCAGGCCTAAAAATTGCCATTTTGATCTGTCACCAGACAACTACATATAGGGCGGCGTTGCCGAAAATCCGCGATATCACGTGGAAAATGCGTATATTTTCGCCTCTCGCACGTTGACACGCAGCCCCCCAAACACGAGAGTGACACAAATCTTGACTTTGCAGAAAAAGCGGACGCCACCTATGACACGCACCCCACTTACACTGGCCATGCTGGCCGTTCTCGCGGCTTGTGGCGATGGACAGCCGCTTTTCGATGTCGAAGACGCGACTGATGGCACCGAAACAGACATCCCCTTTCAGGACGTAGAGCCGGATGACGTTGACGAACCGGAAGACGTCTTGAACGCCGGTACTATTGCGCCACCGTTGCGCGGCGTTTTGTCTGATCGCGGTGACATTGTGCGTGTAGAGGCCCCGAATGAAATCGGTGGGGGCGTTACATCATTGTTCAACTATAGCGGCGATGGCGACGTTTTTGTCATCGACGGGATCGCATTTGATGGTCTGAACGAATACGAACGGTTTGCCGCGCTGCCACAAATTGGTACGGTTGCGGTCTATCAAGGCGATCTTCAAGTTACGGATACCTTGTCCGGTAACCAAATCGACCAGATCGTTCCATATTTTGCTTTATACGATGTCAGTGACGTCATCGTCGGCGAAGGTGAAGATGATCAAGCTTTCCGGACATCATTCGCAGTTGTACGGACCGGCGGATATGGCGACTACGGTTTTGGTACCTTTGCGTATCAGCGCGCGGGTGATTTCACCGTTCCGACGACAGGCCAAGCCACGTTCAACGGCACATATGCCGGGGTTCGTGTTTCGGACACATTCGCAACGTCTGACTTGCCAGTGCGTGATATCCTGACGTCCGCTGACATCAATATTGATATCGATTTTGACGACTTTAACGGAACACCTGGTATCAAAGGTGTCCTCAGCAATCGTCAGGCCTATAACGAATTCGGTTCTGCCATTGAAACGAACCGCAACATTGATGCGTCGCTTGGCAGCACAAATGCAGTCCAACTGCCGAACCTGCCATTCATTATCCGTGAAGGCGGTACGACAATTTCCGAGAATGGCGAAATTGGCGGCAACCTTTCCAACACAATTATCGACCGTACTGGCGCGATCCGTGTCTACGAAACGGGAACATACGCTGGTATCATCGCAGGTGACCTGACCGATGCGGCTGATGGTGGTGAAATTGTTGGTGTGATCGTGATCGAATCCGAAGATTCGCGTTTTCAGGGTGTAAACTTCCAAGAGACCGGAGGCTTTATTGCCACACGTTAAACAATTGGGGCGGCGCGTCTGCGCCGCCATTGTTGCGGCAACCCTAAGCGTTTCAACGGCTGTATCCCAGCAGGTGCAATTGACTGCGGGACAAGTTCAGCAGATCGCCCTTGCCGCTCTGCAACAAGGTGATGCACGCGTAGCCGCCCAAGCGGCCAACGCGCTCCTTGAACGTGATCCCCAAAACGCCGGCGCGCTCATTCTGCGCACTGAGGCTGCACTACTCGCAGAGGATTTTGCGGGTGCTGTGGATTTTGGTAGCCGTGCACATTGGAATGCGGCAACTGCAAATCAACGGTTCTCGGCGGCTCGTTTGGTCGCATTCGCGCACGTCGAACAAGAAAACTACACGCGGTCCCAAGCTTGGCTGCGTTTGGCGCGGCAGGATGCGCCAAACGATCAGGCGCGCGAATCTGTTGCACGGGATTTCCGCGCCGTTCGGTCACGCAACCCGCTGTCCGTCAATTTGCGTTTCGGCATCACGCCATCGACAAACGTGAACAATGGCAGCTCCAGCGAGACGACAGATCTTTTCGATCTTGGCCTGCCCTTCGTTCTCAACGGCGATGCACGCGCGTTATCCGGTTGGGAAGCCTCAGCGAGTGCAAACTTGCGTTATCGCGCCCATACGAACGAAATGTCAGCGACATTCTTGGATCTCGGATTCTCCGGCCGCACCTATTGGCTGACGGAAAATGCAAAAGACCAAGCTGGTGAAGGCGTCACAGGCGGTGATTTTTCAAACGCGACGCTCAGTCTTGGCGCAACACACCGCTTCCTCCTCTCGCCAGACATGCAACCGACCAGTGCGACGCTGTCCTTTGGGCAAAGCTGGTATGGCGGCGATGCGAACGCGCGTTTTGTAACGGCATCTGCATCCCAGTCGTGGAAGTTGTCGGATGTAGATACGATCCTGCTGTCCGGTTTTGCGCAAAAGCAAACCAGCCTCGAAGACAGTGATCCGGTCATGACATATAACCTGCAAACGGTTTGGGCGCGTGATCTTGCCGACTATGGTGACTTGGCGGTGTCTGTTGCTGTGCGCGATAGCCAGTCAGACAACGATGACGCGGATTACGATTCCGTGCGCTATGGCATCAACTACGATTTTCCAGAGCCGCTATTTGGTGTGCAAATCGGCACGACCTTTAGCTACGAAACACGCGATTTCGAAGCGTCCCGCTTTAGTGCTTTGGGGCGAGATGAGACGATCAAATCCGCCAGCGTTCGCGCGGTGTTCACAGATATCGAGTATCTTGGCTTCCAGCCAGTCGTGAACATCGAACGCACGGTTCAAGAATCGTCGATCGACCTGTTTGACCGCGAATTCACGAACTTCGGGTTTGATATCACGTCATCGTTCTGACCGATTGCGCTTGGCCAAAGCGCAACAGCGCCCTAGGTTGTGACCACAATCAAGGAGCCTTTAATGTCACTTAAATATTTGCACACCATGGTGCGCGTGAAAGACTTGGACGCGTCTATCGCGTTTTTTGAACTGCTCGGGATGAAAGAAACAAAGCGGCACGAAAATGAAGGTGGTCGTTTTACGCTACTGTTCATGGCCGCCCGCGGCGACGAAGATTGTCCGGTAGAACTGACGTATAACTGGGACGGCGATGATGGCCTGCCATCCGACAGTCGCCACTTTGGTCACCTCGCCTATCGCACATCCGATATTTATGCGTTGTGCCAGCATCTTATGGACAATGGCGTGACAATTAACCGACCGCCACGCGATGGCCATATGGCTTTTGTCCGCTCACCAGACAATGTGTCTATCGAACTGCTGCAAGAAGGTGAAAACCTACCCGCTCAAGAACCATGGGCGAGCATGGCAAACACCGGCCATTGGTAAGACACGCTGTCTTTTGTTTGATATTTGCGTGGGCAGCATTGCCCGCGCAAGCCTGCCGTTTGGCGCTGGTTCTTGCCATTGATGTCTCGAATTCGGTCGATGAAGCCGAAGATCAGTTGCAGCGCCAAGGTCTTGCCAACGCCCTACTCGCCCCTGACGTACAAAGCGCGTTTTTCGTGACAGATGATCCCGTTGCTTTGCTGGTCTATGAATGGAGCGGGCGTTATCACCAGAAAGTCTTGGTCGAATGGCGCGACATCACGCGTGAGCGTGATCTGCAGGACGTATCTAGAAGTATCGCAAATTCGACGCGCGGTCAGCGCGATTTTCCAACAGCAATGGGCTACGCGCTTGGCTATGCCGCAACGCGGTTACGCGAACGGCCTGATTGTTTCGCGAGAACTGTTGATATCGCCGGAGACGGTAAAAACAACGACGGCTTTGGCCCTGCCGAAGCCTACAATGCTTTTGCGTTTGACAACGTGACGGTGAATGGTTTGGTCGTCGATGCGTCCATTCTTGAAACGCGGGACGACCTTGTGACTTTCTTCCAAGACGAAGTCATTCGGGGGCCAGCGTCGTTCATCGAAGTCGCCGATGGCTTTGCTGATTACGAAGACACAATGCGTCGGAAATTGATCAGAGAGCTTCTATCTCAAATGATCGGGGATGCGGCACCACCGCCATCCCCCACCCCACGTGGCTGATCAATAGATATAGCGGATTTGTTCAGTCCAATAACGTTCGACTCGACGCAAGGCCGTTGTGATGTCGTCCATACCCTGATGATCAAGCACGCCGCGTCCCATCAGACCATCGGCATGTGTCGCAAATAGTTTCGCCACGATAGTTCGGATGTGCCGCCCTTTTTCCGTCAAGCTAACCCGTACTGACCGGCGATCAACTTCGGAACGTTGATGGTGCATGTATCCCATATCAACGAGTTTCTTCAGGTTATAGCTGACATTCGACCCCTGATAATACCCGCGCGATTTCAGTTCGCCTGCCGTCACTTCGTTGTCGCCGATATTGAACAACAGCAGCGCCTGCACCGCATTAATTTCCAATACGCCGACACGTTCAAATTCGTCTTTGATCACATCGAGCAATAGCCGATGCAGCCGTTCCACCAGCGTCAAACCTTCAAGGTAACTGGCCATAAACGCGACGGTGCTGGCCTGTTCGGGCGCTTTTTCGTCTGTCGCCAAATGGGAATGAATGCTCATCACTATCTCCGTCAATCACTGCTTCATTGAGCAATGACAGGCGAATCCCAACATTTCGTTAAATTTTCCCCAAAAACGGGGGACCTAATTGGGTCGGGTCAATCCTGACGCGAGGCCCATGATCACGGTCATAATACCTGCGTATTCTTCCGGTGCCTCGCCTTGCCCCGTGATCCAGCCGTAGATGTCGTGATCGTATTCTTTGAGAAAGCTGTCGTATGTCTCAAGCTCTGCGTCGGATAGATCCGGCATATAATCAGTGGCGTAAGCCGTCAGGATCAGGTCCATTTCCTTGATCCCACGGCGTATCGACCGCATATGAAGCCGCTTGATTTTGGTGTCTCGTGTCTCGGTCATCATTCAGTCAGCGCCTTACGCAGCCTTTTCTCCAGCTCGCCTAGTTTCACAGACGATTTTGCGATTTGCGCCCGCAGGCGGCGCATCTCGACCAACATGTCATTCACGTCATTCGAAATTTCGGTGCCGTCTTCAGGGTTCTCCGGCCCTTCGCCGACGCCCGTCAGCAACCAGCGCAATGACACGCCCAACAGGCCTGTCAGCATTTGTAGCCGGTTCGCCCGTGGTTCTTTCCAGTCGTTTTCCCACGCATCAAGCGTCGTCACTTTGACACCAAGTTGCGTTGCAAGTTCCACTTGGTCCAAGCCAGCTGCAGATCGTGCCGCAACCAACCGGTCCCCTAGCGTTGCTGCGTCGTCGCTGTACCAATTATCATCGTCAGTCATCATGTCGTCCTTGTCGCTTGCGTCAGGGGCCGTGTCCACCCTATGACATGGCTAACCTTAGTTGACCACAGGACCAGCGCCATGACCTTTCTGTCCGCGACACTCGACCGCGTTAAGCCGTCACCGACCATTGCAGTGACCACGAAGGCGCAGGAACTGAAAGCGGCTGGCCGTGATGTAATCGGTCTGGGTGCTGGTGAACCTGATTTCGACACGCCCCAGAACATCAAGGCCGCAGGCATTGCTGCAATTAACGCGGGAAAGACCAAATATACCGCCGTCGATGGTATCCCAGAGCTGAAACAAGCAATCTGCACCAAATTCAAGCGTGACAACGATCTGGACTATACCGCCGCCCAAGTCACCGTAGGTACGGGCGGCAAACAAGTATTGTACAATGCCTTTATCGCAACGCTGAACGCGGGCGACGAGGTGATCATCCCTGCCCCCTACTGGGTGTCATATCCTGACATGGTGAAATTGGGCGGCGGCGAACCTGTATTCGTCGAAGGCGTGATGGAACAAGGATATAAGATCACAGCAGACCAGCTTGAGGCCGCGATTACGCCCAAGACAAAATGGTTTCTGTTCAATTCGCCGTCGAACCCGACTGGTGCGGGCTATTCGTGGGACGAGTTGAAAGCGCTGACTGATGTGCTGGTTGGCCACCCCCATGTTTGGGTGATGACCGATGATATGTATGAACATCTGGCCTACGGCGACTTCAAATTCTGCACCCCGGCGCAGGTTGAACCCGCACTATATGACCGTACGTTGACCATCAACGGCGTGTCCAAGGCTTACGCAATGACAGGTTGGCGGATCGGCTATGCAGCAGGACCTGAGATGCTGATCAAGGCGATCCGCAAGGTCCAATCCCAGTCCACGTCGAACCCCTGCACGATCAGCCAATGGGCGGCGGTAGAGGCTTTGAACGGCACACAGGATTACCTCGCGCCAAACAACGACCTGTTCATCACCCGTCGCGATCTGGTGGTGGACCTGCTGAACAAGGCCCCTGGTATCGTCTGCCCGAAACCGGAAGGCGCGTTCTATGTCTATCCGTCGATTGCTGGCTGCATCGGAAAAACGTCGAAAGCGGGCGTGACGATTACCAATGACGAAGTCTTTGCAACAGCGCTTCTGGAAGAAACGGGCGTCGCTGTCGTGTTTGGCGCTGCGTTTGGTTTGTCACCGAATTTTCGGGTCAGCTATGCCACCTCGAACGAGGCGCTGCGCGAGGCCTGCAACCGGATTATCACGTTCTGTGAAGGCCTTTCCTGATCAGCAAAGCAAGGTAGCTTGTGCATCATCCTACTGCTAAGGTTCATGCATAAGCCCTGTTGATCACACGAGTTTCGCCATGTCCGCCGAATTACCAGACTACTACTTCCGCGTTCGCGAAAACGGCGCGTTTGTGTTTCGTGTCGACACGGAAAACCGTCAGCGCCGGATCGAGATGGATCAGATTGCGGTCGTGAATGTGCGCAACGGCGAGGTCAAACCACATGGCGACCGCGTTCTATCAGAAGCTGACATTGCAGCCATCCAAGACTGGTTAAACGACCGCGTCGCTTTGCTGGCCGAACGTGATGTCGATGACATTCTGCGCGCCGTGGATCACATGAACCTGACAACGCAATGGGTTCAATCGCGGGCAACAGAAGAGCAACTGGATCAGGTGACAGATTCCTTATTGCTAGCGATGCATGATCTTCGGACTGTGCTTGTACGGAAAAAAGCGGACCGTCTTTTGCGCGAAAGCAGCAAGGAATAATTCAGTTCCTGCGCTGCAGATTTCTATCCCGATGCCGCTGTTCTTTTATTTCTATTTGCGCATTACAATCGCCCAAAATGACGACGCGAATTGCAACCTGTAATAGACGAATTCATATCGTAGCCCTCAATAGAAATGCCCGCATTCAAGATGGCTGCCCGCAAAGACTGAAGCGTTAAAATTTTTAAAGGCGCAAAATCAACAACTTAAGTGACAAACTCCATCCTCCCCACGTTTTTCTTGAATTTCCCCGCAACCATTTTCGTTCCGCCCAGTTGCTATATCAACCGCAGCAAGCGGAAAACAAACGAACGGAGACGAAAATGAAAAACCTTATTAAACCAGCTGCCCTGAGCCTTTTTGCAATTACTGCTGCAAATTCAGCATTTGCCGATGCACATGCCGCTGCGGAAGACATGACATGTGCTGAATTCGGTGCACTTGAGCGTCAAGAACAAACACTGGCGTTGGCAGAACTGACTGGCGAAGTCGATGGTGTTGAGCGTGACGATGATTCAATCGCTACAATCATGCTGGAATGTAACGGCAACGACGAAAAAATGCTGTCAGCCGTTCTCGAGGAGACACCGTCTGAATCATGAAATTCTTACTGACGCATGTCAGTTCGAAACGAGGCGCGCCAGAAATGGCGCGCTTTATACGTTTGGCGAAAGTGACAAAATCCGCACAGACCGTCCCCAAAACCGCCACAACAGTAGAACTGCAGCAACTGCCAGCCCGACTACTAGCCCGAGCCATAGTCCCACCCCTTCTAGGCCAAGCGGGAAGGCCAAAATGTAACTGATCGGCAGTCCGATCACCCAGTAGCTGATCGTCGCCATGACCATCGGCACGCGAGTGTCCTGAACCCCGCGCAACAGGCCAAGCGCCATGACTTGCAATGCGTCCACAACTTGGAACAATCCGGCGCAAGCCAGCAAGGCGACCCCAATTTTCAACAGCTCCGCTTTGGCTGGTTCATCCGGATCGATAAAGGCTGAAATCAGGGGTTCGGGGAATAAGAAGAAGACGAACATCGTGAACACAGCAAAGACCGCGGACAATGTTATCGCAACCCTCCCCCCGCGCCGCAGACTGTCTTCGTCGCGTCGCCCCAATGCACGTCCCGCCCGCACAGTTGCCGCTTGGGAAAATCCGATGTGGACCATGAACGTCAGGCTTGCCAACTGGATCGCGATGCCGTGTGCCGCCAACGGCAACGGTCCCAGCCACCCGATCATCACGGCGGACGCACTGAACAATCCGCCTTCTGCCAAAGCTGTCAAACCGATGGGCCAGCCCAATGCAAAGACCCTTTTCATGACCTCTGTGTCTGGCGCAAAGACATTGCGCAGCAATTGGAACTGCGGCGTCTTCCACAACGCGTAAATCAACAGGATCACTACGTTCAAGATCGTCAGGCTCAGCGATGCAATCGCGGCCCCTTTGATCCCAAGTTCAGGTGCCCCCCAGTTGCCGAAGATCAGCGCGTAGTTCACGAACCCGTTCAGTACCGCTGATCCAATTGTCGACCATAGAATAATGGCCGTTTTTTCCAGTGCCGCCAGAAAGCTCTTTAGCGTCATCACCAGCAAGGCCGGAATCATCTGGAATGCTACGATGTGCAGGTAAATCTGGGCTTCTGCAGCGACAGCCGGGTCTTGGCCAATCGCGATCAAAAGCGCCTCAGTCCAAATAAACGGGATCATGATCACCCCGCCATAAATAATCGATAACCACAGCGCCATGCGTGTTGCGCGGCGGACCTGTTGATCGTCGCCTGCCTCTGCGGCGGCTGCGACCAATGGTGTCACGGCCTGCGCAAAGCCGGATCCAACGATGAACGTCAGAAAGAAAAATGTCCCCGCAATCGTTGATGCCGCAAGTGCGGTGACCGAATACCACCCCAGCATCACAGTGTCCGTGATATGGATCGCGAATTGCGCAAGATTACTCAGGATCAACGGCATCCCGAGCTTCATAATAGCGCGTGAATGTTCCGGATATGTGGTGGCTATTTGTTGCATGCCGTAGGCTTAGGCCTAGGGTTGGGATGCGTCCAGCCCTATCGCCCTATGGGCGCAAATTTTGGATGCTGTCCAGCCTGCAGCCGAGAACCCGATCAGGCCTATTGCATGATCGCAACCGATTGCGCGGGATTGGCACCGCGCAAAAGCGACCGTGCGTATAATTTGTGAAGCGGGGTAATGGCCCGCACGACAACCCCATCACCCGGTGTGACCGCCGATCCAAAATGTAGCCGCGTACCACCGTCTATGGGCGAAACCATAAACCACGACCGCGTGTGCCCCGCCATATCGCACAGAAGCACTTGGTCTTCGGTGCGATCTTCGACGGTCCATGCTGCGAATTCTTGGGTGTCGCCATGTGCAACGGCGTGGACATCTTCGTCTGTCGATGGCCGACGGACCGCATATTTAAGGATCAGCCGTTCCGCCCTGAACAACGGCGTCGTGTAAAAAGCGGTGATAAAGTCCGACAGACTGACATGCCCTGCAATGTCCTTCACGTAGCAATCAGTGTAGTTTTTCGGGTCTGCAGTGTAGCGTTGCAGCAGCGCGTCTGCTGGTAACGGGATTGCGTGTACGGCGGCGTTGGCAGGC
Organism: Yoonia sp. D2-7; assembly: GCF_055809435.1. Lineage (NCBI taxonomy): Bacteria > Pseudomonadati > Pseudomonadota > Alphaproteobacteria > Rhodobacterales > Paracoccaceae > Yoonia > Yoonia sp. D2-7. The sequence continues at coordinate 2,708,484 of NZ_CM147912.1, forward strand.
ATCGATTGATCCTCTCATCATGGCACAGGCGCACTATTCTCCTGCGCTGACCAGATGACAACGGTCTTCGGGTGCGACAGATTCACCCCGATGCCGCGTTGAATTTGCCCATCAGGTAATCCCCAAAGGCGATAGGCGGATACGCCGCTGATCCATCCAGCGGCTTGATCACCGCGTCCCAGTTCGGTTGGTAAAAGTAGGCGAGCGACAGGCGTTTTGGCTGGTCAGGTTTAGCCACGACACGGTGCAATGTGCTGACCCAACGGTCCGCCGTCCAGCGCGCCATAAGATCACCGATATTGATCACAAACGTATCTTTCGGAGCATCGACATCGATCCAGTCGTCATCTTGCTTTACCTGCAAGCCCTGCGATCCCTGCTGCGGCAACAGAATTGTCAGTGCCCCATAATCCGTATGCGCACCCGCCCGTTGCTGTCCGATGAGCGCCCGCCCCCGTGTTGCCGGATAATGCAAAGCACGTAAGGCGGATGCCGGTGCTGTGCCGAAGGGGGCAAAGAAATCCGCTGGCAAATCAAGCGCTTCTGCAAAGGCATGCATTATGCGTGCACCAAGATCTTCGACGGCTTGATAATAGGCCGCCCATGCCTCGCGAAACCCTACCAATTCGGGCCAAGGCGTTCGCGCGGACGCAAATGCCTGCGATTGCGGATCATCGACTTGAACCTGAAGCGGAAACGCACGTCCGTTAAAGCTTTCCTTTAAGTCCGGCGGAGTATCCACGCCTTTGCTTTTCGCCAGCGCTTCTTGGTCTGGGCCAAGATAACCATAGGGGCCACCGGCGACCGGAGGGCGGACCGCCTGTTTTGATGCACTATCCAGCGCAAAAAACGCATCGGCTGCAGCCCACATGTCGCGGATCGTTTTTGCAGCGACGCCGTGACCTGACAGCACTATAAACCCTGTCGTGCGGCACATTTCGTCAAGGGTAGCAGCACGCGCTTTACGGTCAGCCCCTGTCGCAGCTTCGAATGCTGCAAGATCAAATGCCCCAATGCTCACGCTTTTGCCCCGCCGCATGGCAGTAGCGTCACGTCACGACAGCCGATCGTCAAAACACGCATCTAGATATCCTTCAGCTTTGTACTATCGTTCTGGTTATCTGAGCAGCGCACGCCCCGAATAGCAATGCTTGTCGGTGTGCCGCTCACGTCTCATCTTTGGAGGAAGATACCCAATGCAAACCAAGACCACGGCCCTTGCCTTGTCCTTTATGGCAGGTTCTGCCCTTGCCGATGGCCATGCCACGAACCGCGTTGACGGGATGCGACCCGATGCGCCCGCGCTTGCAGCGCTCGGCGATTATAGGGTGGGGGTGCAGACATTCAGCTTCACCAATCCCGACCAGATCGACATCGTCAACACAGCCGCAGAAGGTGACATCGCGCGCGCGGATCGGACATTGGACGTAGAAATCTGGTATCCCGCCGATGCGGCGACACAGGCAGGCGGCACCTATAAAACCGTCACCCGAGACGGCGTCACGCCGGTTGTTTTACACGGTCAGGCCGCGCGTGATGCAGCACCGATGACAGGCGAAACCTATCCGCTTGTGATCCTCAGCCACGGCTATCCGGGCAACCGCTTCCTGATGTCCCACTTGGGCGAAAATCTGGCATCCAAGGGCTACGTCGTGGCGTCGATTGACCACACCGACAGTACCTATTCGGATCAGGCAGCGTTTGGGTCGACACTCGTAAACCGACCATGGGACCAACGGTTTGTATTGGACCAAATCGCGGCGCTCGACGGCGACTTAGGCGCGATGACGGACGCGGATAACGCTGCCGTCGTGGGCTATTCGATGGGCGGATACGGGGCGTTGATCTATGCAGGCGCAGGCGTAACCGAGGTCAGCACGACCTATGAATGGGGCGCGCCGCAAGGGCTGCTTAGCCGGAACCTTGCCGGATCAGAAAGCCATGCCGCACTGGACGATGACCGCGTGAAAGCATTCGTGGCCATCGGTCCGTGGGGCAAGAACACGGGGTTCTGGGACGATACGGGCCTTGCAGGCATCACCAAGCCCCTGATGTTGATTGCTGGTGGGATTGATGATGTGTCCATTTACGACGCAATCCGCGAAATTTTCGCAGGTACGGTCAACACAACGCGTCACCTCCTGACCTTTGACAACGCCAACCACAATGCCGCAGCGCCAATCCCTGCCCCCGCCGAAAGCTACGGCATTTCGGACACCTTGGGGCGCAGCACCTTTGATCACTACAGCGATGCGGTCTGGGATAACGTGCGGATGAACAATATCACCCAGCATTTTGTCACTGTTTACCTTGATCAACATCTCAAGGGGGCGGATACCGCTGACTTCCTCGACCTGACACCAAACGCCACTGACGGTGTTTGGGATATCGCGGAAGACGGCACCGTCGGTGCGGATCACACCTATTGGGCCGGTTTTGCGTATCGAACAGCCGTTGGGCTACGGTTCGAAACGCTCACCCAAGGCGAGTAGACCCAACATCTTGTGGATAAGGGCAAGGATGCGATTGCCCTTATCCACGCCGCACATCATAATGCGTCCAAACAAATAAGGGGCGGCAGTATGGCGAGCGATCTTCTTTCAGGCTCTGGCGGCAACGAGAAAAACACATATGACGCGTCCAGCATTCAGGTGCTGGAAGACATGGAACACGTCCGTCTGCGCCCCGGCATGTACATCGGCGGGAAAGACGACCGCGCGTTGCACCATATGGTCGCGGAAATCGTCGATAACTCGATGGATGAAGCGGTGGCCGGTCACGCCACGTGGATTGAAATCGAACTGCACGAAAATGGCCATTGCACAGTGCGTGACAACGGACGCGGCATCCCGACCGATCCGCATCCCAAAGACCCATCAAAAACCGCGCTCGAGATCATCTTCTGTACGCTGAACGCTGGTGGTAAATTCTCGGGCGATAGCTACGAAACCTCAGGCGGTTTGCACGGTGTGGGGTCATCCGTTGTGAACGCGCTGTCCGATCACCTACGGGTTGAAGTGGCGCGCAACAAAGAACTGATGATGATGGAGTTTTCACGCGGTGTGCCACAAGCGCCGCTGGCGAAAATCGGGGCGGCCCCAAACCGGCGCGGCACGTCTGTAACATTCCACCCTGATGCGGAAATCTTTGGGTCGTTGAAGCTGAAACCTGCCCGCCTGTTCAAAATGGCACGGTCCAAGGCGTACCTTTTCTCGGGCGTGGAAATCCGTTGGAAAACGGGCATCGACGATGGGGAAACGCCGAAAGAGGCGATGTTCAAATTCCCCGGCGGTCTGGCCGATTATCTGAACGAAACGCTATCGGGTGCGACGACATATGCGGACGCGCCTTTTGCCGGAACTGTTGATTTCAAAGATAAATTCAACGTACCGGGTAAGGTCGAATGGGCCGTGAATTGGACCCCGACGCGCGACGGTTTCATCCAGTCCTATTGTAACACAGTGCCAACGCCAGAAGGCGGGACGCACGAGGCCGGTTTCTGGTCCGCGATCCTGAAAGGCATCAAGGCGTACGGTGAACTTGTGTCCAACCGCAAGGCCAGCACGATCACCCGTGACGACCTGACGACGGGGGCTGGTGCGCTTGTGTCCTGCTTTATCCGCGAACCGGAATTTGTGGGGCAGACGAAGGACCGATTGGCCACGACCGAAGCGCAACGTATGGTTGAAAACTCCGTACGCGACCACTTTGACAACTGGTTGGCTGCGGACACGAAATCAGCGGGTGCGATCCTCGATTTCCTTGTGCTGCGGGCCGAAGAACGGCTGCGGCGCAAACAGGAAAAAGAAACCGCGCGGAAGACAGCGACAAAGAAGCTGCGCCTACCCGGCAAGCTGGTCGATTGTTCAGCCACGAACCGCGAGGGCACAGAGCTGTTTATCGTCGAGGGTGATTCCGCGGGTGGTTCTGCCAAAATGGCGCGAGACCGCAAAACGCAGGCCCTACTTCCGCTGCGTGGTAAGATTTTGAACGTCCTCGGGGCCGCGTCGAACAAGCTGGGCTCCAACGCAGAGATCAACGATCTGACACAAGCGCTTGGCGTGCAACTCGGGCCGAAATTTGTGGTCGATGACCTGCGCTACGACAAAATCATCATCATGACCGATGCGGACGTCGACGGCGCGCATATCGCGGCACTGCTGATGACGTTCTTCTTTACGCAGATGCGGCCGATGATCGACAACGGGCACCTCTATCTGGCCTGCCCGCCGCTGTACCGCCTGACCCAAGGCGCCAAACGGTTGTACGTGGCCGACGACGCCGAGAAGAACGTGATGATGGAAAAAGGTCTGGGCGGCAAAGGCAAAATCGACGTGCAGCGCTTTAAGGGTCTGGGCGAGATGGACGCAAAAGACCTGAAGGACACGACCATGAACCCCGAAACCCGCAAACTGATCCGCGTCTCAATCGACGACGACATGCCGGGCGAAACAGGCGATCTGGTAGAGCGGCTGATGGGCAAGAAACCCGAATTACGGTTCCAATACATCCAAGAAAACGCGCGGTTCGTGGAGGAGTTGGATGTTTGAGTTTCACATTAACGGAGGATCTTCTCTCCTCAGCCACTCAGGCAGCTCAAATTCTGACTTTTCAAGCTCTTCGAGTTTTGCGTAATCTCTAGCTTCCAGTGCAGCTTTTCGGGCAATCGCATTTTCCTCGATATGTTTTTGCCCGTAGTAGAGAGCTTTCAAGAACTGCCGCTCATCAAGGAACGTCGGGATCGGGTGTGTTCCTTGATCGGTCTCGTAGTATTCTAAAGAGAATAGCCTAATTATTTCAGAAACTGACTCGAGAGCGTTCTCAATTCTGTTTCGGCTCGCGCCTTCGAGTGGCACGTCGTTATACTTGGTTGCCAAATCAGCATGCGCAATTCGTTTATTTGACCAATTGCGGGCGAAACTACAGCAATCCGACGCGTTCGCAATTAGATTATCTAGTCGTGGGTTCGGGTAATCCACAAAATGGGGGAGCCCCCGAACGGTGACCGTCGTATTGCTACCCTTCCAATTTGATGGCTTATCTGTAAGTTTTCTAAGACCTAGTAAAGTTCTTTCAAACAGGACACGGTCAAGCGTATGGGCGGTTTGTCCTGAAACACTATTGAGAAGATCAATTGTTTCGGGGTTTGCACCGAATAGACTTTTGTAAAGCCGCCACTCTATTCGGAGCGTAAAGAAATCTTGTTTTAGCAACTCAAAATACGTGTCTTGATCGACCAAATCTGAAAGCGACATCAACACGCTGCCCTACCTTTTCTGCTTTGGAGGAAGAATATCCATTTGGTCTGCGGCGTCTATAGATGATTGGGTGCCGCTCGGACCTTGGGGAGGTTTTCAAGGGAACACTCCCTTGATCTAATCGAAACGGTTGGGGACGGCGAAGCATTGCGTAATGCGCCCTTCAATGGGGGAGGTCCGGGCGCTGCTCGGCTGTGCCGGGCCTGCCTTATCGATAGTTCAGTCCCCTGTGACGCCCGTCACATCCCTCCCCCGTCAGAATCGTTAACACTTTTCGTATCAACTTATTACGGAAGGCTTTGATCATGACATTTTCACGCAATTTCGCGCTATTACTCGTCCCCTTAACCCTCGCCGCTTGTGGCGGCACAACCACGCCCGCCCCAACGCCAACCCCGGTTCCTGTTCCCGTCCCGAACCGCACGTTTTCACAGCTTGAAAACAGCGCCGATGACCTCGAAAACAAATACGCCACCGTCGCCTTTTCCGATGAAGCGCAAATTCCGCTGGCCGGTTCGGCCACTTACGATGGCCCGTTTCTGCTTGATTTCGGCAGCGCGTTTGACAGCGACGAAAACGAAGCCGCTGGCGAAGGCGATCTTGCCTTCAACTTTAACCGCGGCGATGCGTTAAGCGGGACAATTACTGATCTGGTGCGCGAAGATGGCACAGACATCACGGGGTCCATCAGCCTGTCGAACAGTTCGATCGACCGGTCATCAGGCACATTTAGCACAAGTTCGAGCCAAGGATCAGTCGAAGCCAACATGTCCGGCATCCTGCGCAACCAAGAGGGCGACACGATTACCCTCAGCGGTGAACTGGAAGGCGATTTCAAGGGCCCAAGCCGCCAAGGTTTCATTGGCGAAACCGCTGGCACCATCAACGTGAACGGCAGTCGCTATAGCTGGGATGGTGAATTCTACACCGAACAGTAAGCAGCGCTGGGTGGCCAATTTGTTCCCCCGTTGGCCACCCGACTTAATTAGTTCGGCAACATTTCGATCGCTGCACGCAGATGTTCAAGCCGGAACGAATGTCCCCCTTCAAACATGCAGAACCCCAACGTTTGATCTTCGGCATTATCGCGCACAGCACAGTCAAGTCCGCCCACTTGCTGTGAAACCGCGTTCCCAAAGCCTCCGTGGCGTGCGTACATGCCAAGGGCCGTCGGGACGTCGCCTTGGTGCGACGTCCTGATCGCGCGTCCTGATAGGGGCACGGTTGGGTCGTTGTCGCCGTGAATGTGGATAACGCTAATGGGTGGCGTGTCGCAGGTGGTTGGGATGTCTTCCCAGAACGTGCCGGACATCGGCACAGCCGCCCGCAGCAGATTGGATCGGTCGCAAATCAAGTTCCACGTCATCATCCCACCCGCCGAAAAACCGGTTGCGATGATATTGTCTTGATCGATGCCAAACTGCGTTGCTGCATCGTCTAAGACAGCTTCGAAATAGGCCAGTTCGCCTGCCCCGTCCGATGACGGATTTGACGGGCTACCCGGCAGGTCCCACGTCCCATCCACGCCATTTGCCGCGATCAACGCATAGCCCATGTCCGCCGCTAGCCTGCGCAATCCGCCATTGTTCATGACCCCGCGCGCTGATCCGCGATGCCCGTGTGAAAACACGATAGCACCGGGGTTTTCCACGGTGTCTGGCATTGCAATCCGGTAGCTACGGTCACCGACGATACAATCCGTGTCGGCGCCGCATGCCATCCCTCCGGTTGGAAGGATCGCAAGCGCCAATGCAGCAAACCACCGCATCAGTTAAGCGTCAGGTTGCCGATGGCAGCGCGGATCGTGCTGTCCGTGTCGTCGCTGTCGCCGGACACAGCAATCCCCACAAGCGATCCCGGCTGGCCACCAAACGCCTGCGCATAATCCGCAGCCAGATTGACGTTTTCGCTATACGATCCTGTGCCCGCCTGCCGCAGCATCACATTCACGCCTTGGCCCCGCAGATACGGTGACTGGAACTGTGATCCACGTGCATGGTTTCCGCCCCACACGTACAGCAGAACGCGGACGTCATCGTTGCCCAGCAGTTGCCGGATGTTCGCGTTTTGCAGACCTGCCGCCTGATCATCGGGCACAAATACAAAGTAGAGCGAAATATTCCGATCATCGCCGCCTTTTTGGCGCAGGTCCGTCGCCGGCACGGATTGTTCAACCGTCCAGTTCCACCGCCCGTTTGTCGCCTGCCAGTCGCTTTGTGGAATGCGTTTCCACGCAATTGATACGCCACCGTCGGACGTCATGCTCAACGTGTTTCCAAAGCTGTAGCGATTGTTGGAAAACAGCGACAGTTTTTGCTCGGACCAGCCGCTGGAAAAGCTGACCGGGCCGGCGGCCGCGGTGTTTGCGACCAAAGTCGCTGCAATCGCTAAAGTACGGAAAAACGTCATGGGGTGCTCCTTTAGGTGACCTGTTGACCAAGTCACGTAACAGGATCACCCAAAGTTTCACCACACGTTTGCGTGGGTCACGGGAATGTTAAAGCTCTTGGATGCTTTCAAGGTAATCGGCGAGCGCGATCAACCCGACTGGCGTTGGCGTCCCAAGACCATCTTCACCCTCGACAATCACAGCTTCGCCTAGATCACCTGCGCCAAATTCCGGCATCGCATTGGAAAAGTGCGGATCGCGGTTCAAACCGTCGATGATCGCCATAATGTCCTGACGTGGGAAGGTTCCCCCGTTGCGCGCAGAAATCATTGTCAGATCCGCCGCGATAAGCCCAACGCCCGTGACAAGCGGACCGGACCCTTTACCGTCAACACCGTGACAGCCTGCGCAATTTTCCATGAACGATGCACGTCCATCTGGAATTTCAAGTTCTTCAACACATGCCGCCAGCATGAGTGGAATGAAAAGTGCCGATAGTCGCATCTTGGCCTCCCTGTTTTTGTTCGTTTTTCCGAGCGTCGCCGAAATTGACAGTTGTTACTTTGATATGGATCAGACTGCTTCTAAGCTAGTCATATATGAGGAGCCCAGATGCACAATTCCTATCTTATCATGCTCGCCGCTGGTATCGGCGTGCCCGTGCTGGCCGCATTGAACGCGGCGCTTGGCCGGACGATTGGGTCACCCGCTGTTGCAGCTGCCACGTTGTTCTTGGTCGCTTTTGCATCGGCGGCCATAGTGGCGCTTTTGACCGCTCCGCAGGCCGCTGCAAAAATCGCGACAGCCCCCAAACATCTGCTGCTTGGTGGCGTGCTAATCGCGTTTTACGTCCTGTCTATCACTTGGATCGCACCGGTTATCGGTGTTGGTAACGCGGTGTTTCTCGTCCTGATTGGACAAATGATTGCAGCAGCAACGATTGATCACTTTGGTTTGTTTGGTGCTAACGTCGCACCGCTAAACGCAACACGTGCGGCGGGCATATGCGTCATGGCAGCAGGCGTTTTCATCACTCAAAAAGCCTAAGCAGACAGGCCCTTCACAGACGCCCAAAGCGCGTCAGGTACGTCAACATCGACCAGAACCTTGCGGTTCGCGCCGGGAATGCGTCCGCCGCCTTGTTCTGCAATCGCGTCCGCCACACGCGCAAACCGATCCGCGAAATGGTCCCCGTGGGTTGCCGGATCAATCAGAATGTAGAACTGACCAAGCCCGTGAGGCGCGCCGTCCGGCAGTTTTAACCCACTTACGTCAAGCGAATTGACGCTGCCCGTCAGACCAGCGGCCAACAGTTCCACCATCAGGCCGAAGCCCCACCCTTTGTACCCCCCAGCAGAAACCAATGCGCCTTTCAGCGCCGCCTCTGGGTCGGTGGTCGGGTGCCCATCTTGATCAACGGCCCAGCCAAGCGGGATAGTCTCGCCTGCGGCTTTCGCCATCGTGATCTTGCCCAATGCCACGGCAGAGGTTGAAAAGTCGAAATGCATTGCAGGCGCGGGATCACCCGGTACCGTCATCGCAATCGGGTTTGTGCCGATCACGGCCTTGTTCCCACCCGGTGGCGCGACCACGGGTGACGCGTTGGTCATCCCGATCCCAATCAAACCCGCCGCCGCGATTTGTTCGGTAAAGAAGCCCAGCGATGTACACGTATGTGCATGCGCGACCGACAACGTTGCAATTCCCATTTCGCGCGCGGCCTCTATCGCGCGGGGCAGCCCTGCGGCAAAGGCGGGTTGCGCAAAACCGAATTTCGCATCTGCCATGATGGACGCGGGGCGCGGCGCAGACACGACTGGTGTGACTTGGCCATCGACCCGTCCAGACTTCAGCTGCGTGCAGTAGCTTTCAAGATAATACAGACCGCAGATGACATTGCCTGTTTCTTCGGCCCGCGCGACGGCCTTGGCAACATGGGCCGCTTGTTCTGTGCCCGCGCCGTGATGGATCAATGCGGCGTACGAGGCATCATAGATTTCAGGCACAGTCACTTGCATGTCGTCTCTTCCTTTGCGGTTTCGTCAGACAGGTGCCAACGTGCCTGCGGTCATCCGTACCGTCCGGTCCATCCGTGCGGCCAATTCGAGGTTATGTGTCGCGATCACAGCAGACAGACCAGTCCCACGCACCAATTCCATCAGCGCGTCAAACACCCGATCCGATGTGTCAGGGTCAAGATTGCCTGTCGGTTCATCCGCCAACAAAAGCGACGGATTGTTCGCCAATGCGCGGCAAAACGCGACCCGTTGCTGTTCACCGCCCGACAAGGCAGCGGGACGGTGTTTGGCCCGCGTATCAACGCCAACCCTGCCAAGCAGGTCCATCGCGTGTTCTGTTGCCGCACTTTCCGCAACGCCATTCGCCAGTTGCGGCAGCACGATGTTTTCTAGCGCTGTGAACTCGGGCAGCAAGTGGTGGAATTGGTAAATAAAACCGACCTCAGACCGTCGCACCGCCGTCCGTTTGCGATCCGACAGTTTCGTCATATCGGTGCCATTGATCGTCACCGTGCCGTCGTCCGGACTGTCGAGCAGGCCCGCGATGTGCAAAAGCGTCGATTTACCGGCACCGGACGGGGCCACCAACGCCACAACTTCACCCGGAGCAACAGCCAAATCAGCGCCTTGAAGCACGGTCACCGCGTTGGGTTTGCCTTTGTTATAGGTCTTTGTGATCCCGGCCACATTCAAAACGTTATTCATAGCGCAGCGCCTCAACGGGGTTCATCCGTGCCGCACGACGCGCAGGGAAAATGGTGATGATCCACGACAGCGACAATGACAACGTCACCGCAGAGACCACGTCTTTCAACTGCAGTTCCGCAGGCAACCGATAGATGCCCCGAATGGACGGGTCCCAAACGCCGCCGTTGCCGATGGAATTCACAAAGCCAAAGATTTGGTCGATATAAAGCGCAAACAAACAGCCCAAGATCACACCAAACAACGTGCCCGCCGTTCCGATCCCTGCCCCGCAGATGAAGAAAATCCGCAGGATCGACCCTTCGGTCAGACCCATTGTGCGCAGAATACCGACGTCGCGACCCTTGTTTTTAACAAGCATGATCAGGCCCGAAATAATGTTCATCGACGCGATCAAAACGAGGATCGACAGGATCACGAACATCACGTTGTCCTCGACTTCAAGCGCGCGCAAAAATGCGCCGGCGCTGTCGCGCCACGTCCAGACGTAGCCGCCTTCACCGATGGTCGCCATAACCTGTGGCAGGTACTTTTCGATCTCGTCAGGGTCTTCGACCATGACTTCGATCTCGGTTGCGACGCCGTCGCGGTTAAAGAATAACTGCGCCTCCGCGATCGGCAGATAAGCGCGGATTTTGTCGATGTCGTAGCGGCCAGCCGTGAAGATATAAACGACTTCATAAACGTTCACCCGTGGCGTGGTGCCAAGTGCGGTGCGTGCCCCGTTGGGCGAAATGATCTTGATCCGGTCGCCGACCCCAACGCCAAGGTCTTTCGCCAACGCTGACCCAATCGCAATGCCGTCCTCGAAGTTATTGATATCGCCTGACGAATCCTCAGGGTTGGCGATACGTGGGATCGTTAGAAGATTGTCAAAAGAAATGCCGTAAACATCCACAGCCGCGTTATTATCGCTGTAGTTGCCCATCACCTGACCGCGCACCAACGGTGCTGTCCGCGTGACACCTGGGATAGCGGCAAGGTCAGTCGCCAATTCATCGTAGCCCTTAATCAGCTGCGTGTAGCGGCCCGAATCCGGTACCACCTCTGACTGGCGATAAACGGCGACATGGGCGTTCGAGCCAAGGATCGTGTCGACAAATTCCGCCCGAAACCCGGACCGCACGGCCAAAGTCGCGATCAATGCGAACACTGCAAGCGTCACGCCGATCAGGCTGATCCACGTCATGACGCTGACACCACCTTCGGCCCGTTTCGCCCGAATGTAACGCCACGCGATCATCCACTCAAATTTCGCAAATGGGGCTGTTTTGCCTGCCATTTTCGGCCTCCTACTGCTCGGATTGCAAACTGGGGCTTGCGGGGTGCAAGGTCAAGCGCTGGGATGCAGCCCGAGCGGACAAACGTCATTCAGCCGCGTTTGCAGAATATCACGCAAAGACAGGATGTTCGCAGCTTTCGCTTCGAGTTCAGTGATCTTGGCTTGCAGCAATCCGCCCACATCGTCCGACGACATCTGTGCATCTTGCAATGCTGACGTCAGATCCGCGATTTCGCGCAGTGTAAATCCAAGCTGCTGCGCGAGCCGGATCATTTTAAGCAATTGCACCGTCGCGGGGCTGAAATCGCGGTACCCATTGGCCCGTCTGTCTGCCGCGATCAATCCGCGTTTTTCGTAGAACCGGATCGTGTCGGTGCTGACACCCAGTGAATCTGCAAGTTCCCCGATACGCATGATAAACCTCTTGACCTTGGATCATACTCCAAGGTGTAGGGCGATCCGGTCAATTGCAAGAAAGGAAATTGCAGATGCTATCGGAAACAACATTCCGGCGGATTTACCGGATAGGATCGTGGTACGATTTGATCGTCACATGGCCGCTCGCCACGCCGATCACGTTGGCCATGTTGTGGGCAACCATGGGCAGCATTCACACTCAATTCGGGCTCGCACCCTTACCCACACTGGACACCTACGCGGTCCTTTTCGCTAATATGGCTGGCACGGTTGTCCTGATCTGGACCGTGTTGCGGATCAGGTGGGACGACTTACGACTAGCGCGTTACGATGCCGTCGGGCGTTTCGCGTTTTCAACGTGGATGATCGTGGCACTTAGCAACGGGGGCAGCCCAATTCTGTACGGGTTTCTGGCATTCGAAGTGACGTTCGGCGTTCTACAGGCATTGCCATATCGCCGCGACACTTAAAAAACGGCGCCCCGACCGCAAAGTCGGGGCACTACATCACCAGTGATTGCCGGCCGTTTGCAGCGGGCGAAGATCACGACCTTTCGCGGCCTCTTTACTACCAGCCGCCCAAAGCACACCGCGTTTGATCATCTCGAAGGCAGGCCCATCGGCCACAACATTCGCTTGATGGCCCAGCGCGTTGTAATAAACGCGTCCAAGCCCCCACGTCCGCGTCCAAGCCACCGGCATATCCACAGCGCCGTTCGGCGTGTGATACCAATCGACGACATCGGTGCGGGTTGTCGCGAGGACTTCGTTTGCCGGATCGACGTGCAGGTAGTATTGCTCTGTCTCGACGTCGAAATCGCCGATACCCGCAACAAGCGGATCGTCAGATGTGATCTGCACCCGATGTTTCACCCCGTCACCGCCCGGATGTGCCACCCAATTGGCCCCCGTCATGAACTGCCACAACGGCACCCCGCGAAACGCGTCACACATCCCCCCATGACAGCCTGCCAGACCTGTGCCATGCGCAACGGCTTCTGACACGTTGGTCGCGGCATCACGGCTGATATCGCTCATGGTCCAGACCGGAATTATCAGGTCGTAAGTCTTCAATTTGTCCGGATCGTCGAAGCAATCAAGGCTGTCGGTGACGTCAGGCATGCCGCCAGCGTCCGTGATAATGGACCGGAAAATTTCGGCGACTTTATCTGGTTCGTGGCCATCCCAGCCGCCCCATGTGATCAATGCTTTCAAGGTCTTGTCTCCCCCATCAGGCGCGGTGCCTGGCTTACATTTTGGTGTGGTCGCCGGATCGGTGGATCGCGGCGAATTGAAACTTGATCGGGTTTTGCGGATGTCGTCCGGCGACGGCGGAAGGGCAGCGCAAGCAGCGCCAGGATGGCCCCCAAGCCAGCCCAACCACCTAGAAACCCAGCAGCGGCAGACGTCAGCCCCGCAGTCGTTATCGGCACAGCGGGCGCGAAATCAGCCCACGTGTTGCGCAGAATTTCCGCATCGTTCACCCGATGGAACAGGGCCAGACGCTCCATCTCTGTCGCGCTGCGCAGTTGGCTCAGCGCTGTCGTCAACGCTGTATGCCGCGCAAATGTCGTTTGCATATCCGCTTGGCGGGCATCCAGAAATGCAGTGCCGGACAATTGCGCCAAAGCCTGCGATCGCGTCAGCCCAGCGTCCAACGCAGACTGGTCAAAATCCGCGACGACCACATCCAACGCATCAACTTGTCCGGCTAGACGCTGGACATATTGCTGTGCAAATTCAGGATATTGGGACAAAACAGCTGCCCCGCAAAGTCCTGCACATAATGAAAGGACGCGGATCATCTATCCGCCCAACGGGTATGGGAAAGTGTCATGTTTGCCTGCCTGTATTTTTGAAAACTTTACCATGAAAATCAGATTCGGGGAGATCGATTTTGGGGTGACGTGTCTGGTATTATTGACTCAGTGTAAAAGATATTATACTTTGAGTACAGAATCATTAACCCGAGGCCACCATGTCCCACGAAGAACGCAATACCTTTGCAGGCATCATCACCAGCCTGATTGTCATCCTTTATTTCGGCAGCAAAATCCGCAGTAACTGGGGTGCTGGTCTTTACGACGGGCCGAACGGCGCAAGCGTTTGGGCGCAAGATGTTTTGTGGATGATCCCGGTCTGCATCGTTTTGATGATTGCCCTGACAATCGCGTTCAATATCTTGCACGCGATCATCACGAACACGCCGAACCCCAGCTCTCTCACCGACGAACGCGACACCATGATCGGACGACGGGGGTCCATTGCAACGATGATCGTCGCCAGCATGGGTTTTATCGCAGCCCTGATCGGCATGGCGATGGGCTGGACGGCGCTGGGTGGTCTCAACATGATCTTGGTCAGCTTCGCGGTGGCTGATTTGGTCGGGAACGTGACCAAGGTCGCGGCCTACCGGTTTGGCATCTAAAACATGGCCAAGTCGCATATCACCAATACGATCCGCAAATGCCGCTTTGACGCGGATGAAATGACCCAGAAAGCCTTAGCCGAAAAGGTCGGCGTCACCCGCCAAACCATCATGGCCATCGAGAACGCAAAATATTCACCGACGTTAGAACTCGCGTTCCAGATCGCGGCTGTCTTTGGCAAAAACCTAGACGAAATTTTTAAGTACGACCCTTAGTCAACCAACAAAGGTTATTCCTATGAAACGCATTCTTGTGCGCCCTATTGTGGTGCCGTTGGTACTGTTTTTGATCAGCGGCATGACAATTCTTTTCGCGTCAATCCAAGCTGTTCAAATCCCAACAGGCACCCTGCCCGCAGAAAGCGCACGGATCGCCACTGCACCAATCAGTCACTTTGTCCATGTGGTCGGCGGGATCGTCTTTGGTGTGTTGGGCCCAATTCAATTTGGCCGCGTTTTGGCCCGCAAATTCGGCAAGCTTCACCGCATCATGGGCCGCGTTTTCGTCTTGGCAGGCGCATGTCTGGCACTCAGTTCGCTGAGCCTATTGGGGTCGTTTCCCTCCGCCGCAGGCGACCTGGTGAACATAGGTCGCTTAGTATTCGGGATCGCATTGGCAATTGCATTAGGCATCGCCATGCAGGCCATCCGAGCCCGCGATATCCCGCGTCACCGCGACTGGATGATCCGCGCCTATGCGATTGGGATGGGCGCCACATTGGTGTCTGTCGCCTTCCTACCGATCTTTCTGATCACGGGAACGCCTCCGTCAGGTTTGATGTCTGACGTTATCTTTATCGGATCTTGGGCCGCGTGCATTGTGTTCGCAGAATGGATCATTCGCAGGGCGCAGCCCCGCACAACAGCAGGAGCAATCGCATGAGCCGCGACGTTACATTTTGGAACCTGATGGCCAAACGTTATGCAAAGTCCGACATCGCGGATGTCGCCGCCTACGAACGAAAACTGGCAATGACCCAAGCGGTCATGCACCCTGACATGGACGCGCTAGAATTCGGCTGCGGCACGGGATCAACCGCCGTGATCCATGCGCCATTTGTGAAACAGATGACGGGAATCGACTATTCCCGGAACATGATCGAAATCGCGCGGGCCAAGGCGGAAACGGTGCAAAACCTGCAGTTTGAAGTGTCCGAATTGGGCAATTGGCCGGCAAGCAATGCCAGCTACGATATCATTCTTGGCATGAATATTCTGCACTTACTGCCTGATCATCGCGCGGCTTTGGCCGACGTCCGACGCCTGATCAAAACGGGCGGATTTTTCGTCAGCACCACAGTTTGTCTGGGTGATATGTCCGGTATCTTGCCACGGCTGTTGCCGCTTCTTTCAGCCACAAGGCTCATCCCGAAGGTGGTGCCGATCGCGTCACACACGTTGGCTCAGGATATCCGCGACGCCGGTTTCGAAATCGTAGAGAACTGGCGGCCCGAACCGGGCCGCTCAGCTTTTATCATCGCAAAGGCGGTTTAAAGCGCCGCGTAGATCGCTTTGATCTTCGCGATTGCATCGGCGGCAGGCATTTCCTCGCTCTCGCCGGTGCGGCGCGATGTGACTTCGACAACACCGTTTTTGATGCCGCGCGGGCCAACAGTGATCCGCCATGGCAGACCGATCATATCCATAGTGCCAAACTTGGCCCCTGCACGTTCATCACGGTCATCGTAAAGCGGATCGAGACCAGCCGCGATGAACTGCTTGTACAGGTCTTCACACGCCGCGTCGCAAGCTTCATCGCCCGCACGCATGTTCAGAATACCAACGTCGAACGGTGTCACGCCTTCTGGCCAGATGATACCTTTGTCGTCGTGTGACGCTTCGATGATCGCGCCAAGCAGACGGGACACGCCGATACCGTGCGACCCCATGTGAACGTTCACCTTGCCACCCTGACCATCATCGACAGCAGCGTTCAACGCATCAGAATACTTAGTCCCGAAGTAGAAGATTTGACCAACTTCAATGCCGCGGGCTGTCTTGCGACGTTCTTCGGGCACCTCGTTGAACAACGCCTCGTCATGCGTTTCGTCGGTACGGGCATATTTCGTGGTGAATTCTTCCATCACTGCCGCACAGGCCGCTTTGTCATCAAAATCGATCTCGCGGTCGCCGAAGGTCAGGTCAGTAACGGCGCTATCGTAGAACACTTCGGATTCACCGGTTTCGGCGAGCACGAGGAATTCATGCGTATCCTCACCACCGATCGGACCGGAATCAGCCCGCATCGGGATCGCCTTCAGGCCCATGCGTTCGTATGTCCGCAGGTACGACACGAGGTGACGGTTATAGGCGTGCAGCGCATCTTCTTTTGTCAGATCAAAATTGTAGCCGTCTTTCATGTAAAATTCCCGACCACGCATCACGCCAAAACGTGGGCGGACTTCGTCGCGGAATTTCCACTGGATTTGGTACATCGTCAGCGGCAGGTCTTTGTAAGACGTGACGTTGGCGCGGAAAATGTCGGTGATCAGTTCTTCAGCCGTTGGCGTGAACAACATATCGCGGTCGTGACGGTCTTTGATCCGCAGCATTTCATCGCCGTAGGCATCATAACGCCCGCTTTCGCGCCACAGATCAGCCGACTGGATCGTTGGCATCAGCATCGCGTGGTGACCGGCCTTGGCCTGTTCTTCGTGCACGATGTTTTCGATCTTTTTCAGGACTTTGTAGCCCAATGGCAGCCAAGAATAGATACCAGCGCTGGCCTGCTTGATCATGCCTGCTTGCAGCATGTAGCGGTGCGACACGACCTGCGCCTCGCGCGGGGTTTCTTTGAGGACGGGCAGGAAGTAGCGGCTCATGCGCATGGGAGGCGACCTTTATCACGAGGGATGTTTCAGCGAACGGGTTTAAGGGCCGCACGCCAGCGTGGCAAGGTCGCGCGACGTATCTAGCGCGGTTTTGGATCAAAGATTTCACAGGTCTGACATTGTTGTCAGCCAAGTGAACCAGCCCCACAAAACCCGCGTAACCCTTATCACATGCACCAACGCATGACGGAACACTTTTAGGGGAAGAAAAATGACCGTGACCAAAACCTTCGCAATCGCCGCAGCAGCCGCACTGACCATGTTTGCAGCATCAGCCAAAGCCAACACAATCGTCGACATCGCCGCCGCGGACGACCGGTTCTCTACACTCGTCGCTGCCGTCGGCGCAGCAGGCCTTGCCGAAACGCTGTCCGGTCCGGGTCCATTCACGGTCTATGCGCCATTGAACGATGCGTTCGACGCACTGCCAGCAGGCACAGTCACCACATTGCTTCAGCCTGAAAACAAAGACCAATTGACCAACGTTCTGCTGTACCACGTAGACGACCGCGAACTGCAGGCGTCCGATTTCGCGGCTGGTTCGAACTATTACAAGCCGGTTCTGGCATCCGAACGCCTGTGCATCACCAGCCACGGTGGCGTTTCAATCGCTGACGGGACAGGCGACACAGCCAACGTCGTTGTCGCAAATATCCAAGCCAGCAACGGCGTGATCCACGTCATCGACAAAGTCCTGCTGCCGGGCACGCGCCCTGCTTGCCACTAAGCCGAATTAACGGGCTGGCCGTTTTTCGGGATGGTCAGTCCGAGACTTGAATACACGTCCAGACTTGCGCCTCCGGCCCCTTTGTCCCATTTGTTAGGGAACTAGCTGGGGATGAAGTCACATGGCGCTGAGCGTGCAACAACAAACGGTCTATTGGGGCGTCGCGACAGCGGTGTTCTGCGGTGTGTTGTGGGTCTTGGGCGACGTAATCATGCCGTTCATCCTTGGCGGGGCGATTGCATATTGCCTTGATCCGGTAGCGGACCGGCTCGAAAAAATGGGTCTTAGTCGTGTATTATCCGTCACGCTGATCACCCTCGCCGCATTCCTGATCTTCATTCTGTTGGTGCTCTTGGTCATCCCGACGCTTGTCACCCAAGCAACCGCGTTGGTCGAAGCAGCACCTGACGCGCCTGCACGTCTACGCGAATTCCTGACGACAAACTTCCCCGCCTTGCTGGACGAAGAAAGCACCATCTACAAACAGTTGCTCGCGATTGGTGAAACGATCCAAGCCAAGGGCGGCGAACTGATCAGTGGCTTGCTAAGCTCTGCCGCAGGGCTTCTGAACGTCCTTGTTTTGTTGGTCGTTGTGCCTGTTGTCGCATTCTACCTTCTGCTTGACTGGGACAACATGGTTGCCCGTATTGATGACCTGATCCCGCTGGATCACGCCGATACATTGCGCCATCTGGCCCGCGAAATTGACGGCACATTGGCGTCGTTCATTCGGGGTCAAGGCACGGTATGCCTCGTGATGGGGACGTTTTACGCGGTCGGTCTGATGTCTGTCGGACTGAACTTTGGGCTGGTCGTTGGGGCATTCGCGGGTTTGATTACATTCATCCCATACGTCGGCGCGTTGGTTGGCGGCGCATTGGCGATTGGTCTGGCCATCTTCCAGTTCTGGGGCGAATGGGGTTGGATGGCCGCTGTCGCTGCGATCTTTGCGTTGGGCCAATTCCTAGAAGGCAACATCATCACGCCGCGCCTTGTTGGCAATTCCGTGGGCCTTCATCCTGTCTGGCTGATCTTCGCATTGTCGGTTTTTGGCGCATTGTTCGGATTCGTTGGCATGCTGGTTGCCGTTCCTGTGGCGGCAATGATTGGCGTTCTGATCCGCTTCGGGATCACGAAATACAAAGAAAGCCTGCTGTACCGCGGCAAGTCAGGCGCCTAATAGATGGCAGAGCAACTTACATTCGACCTTCCGGCTGGGGTCGCGTTGACGGCTGGGGACTTTTTCGTGTCCGAAGCAAATGCTGCGGCCTACGTGCTGGTCACCCACGTCGACAGCTGGCCTGAACGTAAACTGGTTCTGACTGGCCCTGAAGGGTCCGGCAAAAGCCATCTGGCCCGTGTTTTTGCAACCAACGAAGACGCGATCATCATTCCTGCGGCGACCCTGACCGGCGAAATGACACGCCCGAAGAAACCCGTCGTGATCGAAGATATCGAAACCCTGACCGCATCGGGCGAAACGGCCCTGTTCCATCTGCATAACCATATGCGCGACGTTGGTTTGCCGCTGCTGATCACCGCCCGCAGCGCACCAACGCGTTGGAACATCGCGCTGCCCGATCTGGCAAGCCGCATGCAGGCTGCGACCCCGACTGTGATCGGTGATCCTGACGATGACCTGCTGACGGCGATCATCATGAAATTGTTCGCCGACCGTCAAATCATGCCATCCCCGAAACTGCCGTCTTATCTGACACTGCGGATTGAACGATCTTTCCGTGCTGCTGCTGAAATCGTCGAAGCGATGGATGCTGCGGCATTGACCCACAAACGGGACGTGAACGAAAAGCTGGCAGGTCAGGTCCTTGCGCAAGTAGAGGCCGAAGTCTAACCTGCAAAGATCACCGCTAAACCGTCATAAAACCATCGCTTTTCAGCTTTAAGCAGGGCCCATGATTAACGCAGACTTCCTAGAAAGCGATACGGCCGCGCCGCAATCGCTTGATCTCGATATGACCTCTGACGCGCGGTTCGTGAACCGCGAATTAAGCTGGCTTAGCTTCAACAACCGCGTGCTTGAAGAAGCCGAAAACCCGCGCGTGCCGCTGTTAGAACGCCTGCGGTTCCTATCGATTTCGGCGACCAACCTTGATGAATTCTATACCGTGCGCGTGGCAGGCCTGCGTGAATTGGCCCTTGCTGGCAACGTGACCCCGGGTTTGGACGGTCGCACGCCAGCCGAACAGTTGAAACTGATCGACGTCGATGCGCGCGCGCTATTGCACCGTCAGCAGGACGTGTTCCGGACGCTGATTGCCGAGATGGCCGAGCAAGACATGCATCTGCTCAGCCGTGCGACGATCACCGAAGACGACAAACCATTCCTGAGCGAAATGTTCTTGGATCAGGTGTTTCCGGTCCTGTCCCCTTTGGCAATCGATCCGGCGCACCCGTTCCCGTTCTTGCCGAATGAAGGGTACGCGCTGGCGCTCGATCTGGAACGCGCGAGTGACAAACGCCCGTTGCGCGCCCTGCTACCTGTGCCCGCGCAGATTGACCGTTTCATTTCGCTGCCAACCGAAAAAGGCCACCGGTTCCTGCCGCTCGAAGAACTGCTGTTGATGCATGTGGGACAGCTTTTCCCAGGCTACAAACTAAAGGGCCACGGCGCGTTCCGTGTGCTGCGTGACAGCGACCTGGAGGTCGAGGACGAAGCCGAAGATCTGGTCCGCGAATTTGAAACCGCCCTGAAACGCCGGCGTCGTGGTGAAGTCGTGCGGCTGAAAATGGCGGCGCGTGCGCCCGATACGCTCAAGGCGTTTATCATGGCCGAAATGCACCTGACGGCAGACGAAATGGTCGAGGTAAACGGGCTTATCGGCATCGCCGACCTCAAGGAACTGGTCATCGACGACCGCGCCGACCTGCTTTGGCCCGCGTTCACCCCACGCGTGCCTGAACGTGTGCAAGACCACGACGGCGACATGTTCGCAGCCATCCGCCAAAAGGACATGCTGCTGCACCATCCCTACGAAACCTTCGACATGGTCGTGCGGTTTCTGCGCCAAGCTGCTCGCGACCCTAACGTCGTTGCGATCAAGCAGACGCTGTACCGGACATCGCGCAAATCCCCGATCGTCGAGGCACTATGCGAAGCCGCCGAAGACGGCAAATCGGTCACAGCGCTCGTCGAACTCAAGGCCCGCTTCGACGAAGCTGCCAACATCCGCCAGTCGCGGCGTCTGGAACGGGCCGGCGCGCATGTCGTGTACGGCTTCCTGAACTACAAAACCCACGCCAAGATCAGCACTGTTGTGCGCCGCGAAGGCAGCAAATTGGTCACCTACACGCACTTTGGCACCGGCAATTACCACCCTATCACTGCTCGGATTTACACCGACCTTAGTCTTTTCACCTGTGACGCCAAACTTGGGCGCGACGCCACAAAAGTGTTCAACTACCTGTCTGGTTACGCCCAACCCGAAGGTCTGGAAAATCTCGCCATTTCGCCGATTGATCTGAAAAAGACATTGCTTGAACGGATCAAAGGCGAAATCGAGAACGTCAAAAACGGCAAACCCGGCGTGATCTGGGCCAAGATGAATTCACTCATCGAACGCGACGTGATTGACGCCCTGTACGAAGCGTCACAGGCAGGCGTGAAGATTGATCTGGTGATCCGCGGCATCTGTGGCCTGCGGCCCGGCGTGATTGGATTGTCCGAAAATATCCGTGTGAAATCAATTGTCGGGCGTTTTCTGGAACATTCCCGGATTGTTTGTTTCGGAAACGGTCACAAGCTGCCGTCGAAAAAGGCCGCTGTGTTCATTTCCTCTGCCGATTGGATGAGCCGGAACTTGAACCGCCGTGTCGAAACACTGGTCGAAATCAAGAACAACACCGTTAAAGCCCAAATCGTCAGTCAGATTATGGCAGCAAACCTTCATGATGTGGCGCAAAGCTGGGTCATGGGGCCGGAAGGCGATTTCACTCGTCCTATCATCCCCGATGGCGAATTTGCGTTTAACTGCCACCGCTTCTTCATGGAAAATCCGTCGCTGTCAGGGCGCGGATCAGCGGGTGCATCCGACGTGCCACAGTTGACGCATACCGAAGAAGACCCAGCTTAACCTTCGCTGTGAATTGACATGCGGGGCATGCCTGTCACAAGGTCGTTCTACGAATAAGGGGAGACACCATGCTGGGACCTGACAGCTCTGACGACGCCATCGACTGGGGCGGATTTGGCAGACCTTTATTCGAAGATGCAGCCGCCATGGGACTTGGCCGCGTTGGCGTGATCGACGTTGGGTCCAACTCTGTCCGGATGGTTGTGTTTGATGGCGCAGCGCGGTCGCCCGCCTATTTTTACAACGAAAAAATCATGTGCGGCTTGGGCGCAGGCCTGTCGGAATCCGGACGTCTGAACCCCGAAGGCCGCGTTCGTGCCTTATCCGCCATCCGCCGCTTCGCCGCATTGGCCGAAGGCATGGGCATTACCCCGCTGACAGCCGTCGCTACAGCAGCGGTACGCGAAGCATCCGATGGCCGCGATTTCCGCGATGAAGTTGAACGCAAAACAGGTATCAAAATCTGGATCATTGATGGGCGTGAAGAAGCACGTTTGTCAGCCCAAGGTGTCTTGCTCGGCTGGCCCGGATCATACGGTCTGGTTTGTGACATTGGCGGGTCGTCCTTGGAACTAGCCGATCTCGCCGAAGGGCGCGTTGGCCGACGTGTGACATCCCCGCTTGGTCCGCTGAAACTGCGAGATATCAAAGGCGGCAAGAAAGCGAAAAAAGCCCACATCAACGAAGTCATGACCCAATTGCACGCGGAAATGGGCACGCCCAAAGCGATGCGTCTCTTTCTGGTCGGTGGATCATGGCGGGCCATTGCGCGGATCGATATGGAACGGCGCGGTCATCCGCTGACCGTACTGCATGAATACCGGATGACAGCGCGTCAGGTGTCGAAAACAGCGGATTACATCGCCAAATCCGACCTGCAGGAATTGCGGGCGAAATGCCATATCTCCGACAGCCGGATGTCGCTGGTGCCGTTGGCCATTCTCGTTTTGAAATCACTGGTCCGCAAATTCAAACCCAAAGACATCGCCATTTCATCCTATGGCATCCGCGAAGGGATGCTGTACGAACAAATGCCGCGCGAACTGCGCGAACGTGATCCATTGATCGAGGCTTGTCGTTTTGCCGAAAGCAAAGATGCGCGCCTGCCCGGCTTTGGTCGTATCCTGTACGACTTCGTCAAGCCATTGTTTCCACGCGCAAATTGGCAACGCAAACGGATCATTAAGGCTGCCTGCTTGCTGCATGATGTCAGTTGGCGTGCGCACCCGGATTATCGCGCAGAGGTGACGTTCGACAACGCGACCCGCGCCAATCTTGGTGGGTTGAAGCACTACGAACGGGTCTTCATGGGCTTGGCTTTGATGTATCGCTACACGTCGAAACCCGGCGGCGGGCGGTTTAGTGATCTGATCGACATGCTGGATGATCGGCAAATCAAGGACGCCGAAATCCTTGGGCGGGCCATGCGTTTGGGGGCCATGTTGTGGGTCGATGGCAAACAGGACCCCGGCACGCTCAAGTGGAAACCAAAGTCAGGCGAATTGCATCTAAGGCTGACCAAAGACGCAGAACCGTTGTTCGGTGAAGTCGCCGAGGCTCGATTTAATGCACTCGCAACGGCGCTGAACGGCACGGGCAAGGTCAAGTTCGCGAAATAGCCCGCTAAAGTTCGATGTCCTCAGGCAGTTCAGGCGTAAATTCCGGCGCGTCATCGCGTCTGCGAATAATAATGTCCCCGTTCGGCAGAAACTCTGGCGCCTGATACTGGGTGATATCGTCGATCTGATCCAACAGGTCGGCAAAGGCAGGCCCCATTTGATCCGTCAGCATTTGCATCCGCGGCCCCATCTCTTCGGCGAGGTCCTGTAGATCATCCAATGCGGGTTCCATTTCCGTCAAAAGCCCGCGCAACAACAACTTGGCCCCCTCTTCCATCAGACTCACGCCATCATCTTCGGGTGCGGGCGCATCGGTTTGCGCAGCAAGCGGGCTTGCGGCAAGGGACAGGGCGAAAACGGGGATCAATATCTGTTTCATGCCTATAATATAGGGACACGATGCCGGTTTTCCAAATCAAAGCGCCAGGTCAAGCGTGACAGGAAAATGGTCAGACGCAGCAAGCAAGGCTTCGCGCAACGGCAAATTGTCATAGCAGGCGGGGTGATCAAAAGGGTGCCAAATCTGCCAGTTTGGATCCATTTTGCACAGGTCCGGTGACACCATAACGTAATCCAAAAGCGCGTTCAGATAAGTCCCGTTGCGCTGCTTGAACCGCGACGTCGCAGGGGCTACGCCGATCCGGCGTCCAAGAACAAGCGCCGCGTGCGGATCATATAGCGGGGCTGCGTTTTCTTCCCCCAGCACAATTTCGATACTTGAACGGCCAAACAGCTTTTCGAATTCATCCAGCCCCGGACCATCATTAAAATCGCCCATCACGATCAGGTCGTCGCCAGCATCAAGGTGTTGGTTCACCCGCTGCCGCAGCCAGATACATTGCGCGAGCTGTTTGCGGCGGTTCTGAATGGAAATCCGTGCAGCTTCCGCATCATTGCGCGCACCATGCGGGGCCTTTGATTTCGCGTGCACACCTATGAAACGAAACGCTTTTTCTTCGACCTTCGCTGCAATTTCCAGCGGCGGTTTTGACCACCTGACCACATCAAGCGCCGCGTCAGAATCAAGGTCGACGCGCAATTCGGCATCAAAACGCGGTGCAGGACTTTCGACATCCAGATCGCCGATCGGATCATGCACCGCCGTAATCACATCGGGATCGTAGAGAAACGCAATTTCCTGCTGCGTATCATTTGTAAACCCGATGACGGCGTTGCGTGCCCGCAACCCAAAATGCGCAGCAAATGTTTCCAGCGCAGTGACACCGTCGCGGTTACGGCTACTGTCAGGCGCTTCGATGATCATGATGCCATCGGCATCCATCGCCTGAAACACCAGCCCCAGCGCCGCTGTTTGTTGGGCGCGCGTAACATCCCACCGCCCCGACCATTCGTCGGAATTATGCAAAGCACCCGCATCATCGAACAAGGTGTTGAACCATTCCACGTTATAAGTGGCGATGCGCAGTTGCTTGGTCATGCGGGCGTGAAATCGTCATGATTGGACCGCGCCGCGTTAATCTGTTCCCACGCTTTATTCACGGCAATGAGGCGCGCCTCAGCTAGTTTCACGGCCTCTTCCGGCACCCCGCGTGCGCGCAGCTGGTCTGGGTGGCTTTCGCGCACCAATTGGCGCCATGCCTTGCGCACGGCTGCCATGTCCGCGCCTGTAGGCACGCCCAAAACGTCATAGGGATCGCGATCAGCATCTGGCACGAATTGCGACCGAATGCGTGTAAATCTTTGGTGACTGAACCCGAAAATCCCAGCGACTTCTTCAAGGAAGATGTTTTCGTTCGGATGGTATTCGCCGTCCGCCAACGCGATGTGAAACAACCCTTCCATCAGATCGCAAAGCGGCGCGTCGTCTTGCGCATACATCGCTTTGATTCGGCGTGCGTAGTCGTCGAAACCGGTCACATCCTGCCGAGCGAGGTTGAAAACGCGGGCCGCTTTGGGCTCATCTTCGGGCGCGATGTGGAACACTTCGCGAAAGGCCGTGACCTCATCACGGGTCACGTGGCCGTCCGCTTTGGCCATTTTTGCCCCCAAAGCGATGACTGCGATGGTAAACGCCACCGATTTGTCCGGCGACGTCCGCAATCGATCAAACACAGCAGACAACCCTTCACCAGAGGTAAGGGCAGACAGCGCGTCAGCAATGCGGGACCAAATCGACATGACCCAAGTTTAGCGGTTTGTGCCCCGGATGTCAGAGCCGTTTTTGCATAAAAATGAGATCAAGCGATTTGCCCCACTTTTGCCCCGCGTCAGGCAGTCGCCCGACCTGCGTAAACCCGTTGGAAAGATGAAACTTGATCGCGGCATCATTGTCGCTGCTTACAGCACCGATGATCTGCTTTATCGTGTTAGAACGCGCGAGGTCGCAAAGGTCATTTAACAAAGCCCGCCCCGTGCCGTGCCCTTGCGCGACTTCGGACAAGGCAATCGAATATTCGGCGACATGCGCATAGCCGGGGCCAGTGCGGAAACTGAAATAACGCGCGTAGCCCGCAACATCGCCGTCGAAATCAACAACCAGGCAGGGTTGCGGCGGCGAAATTTCTGACGCGACCTGATCAACTGATTTTGTCACGGTCGTAAAGGTCGCAGTCGTATCGGTAATAATCTGGTTCATGATCTCCGCCACCATGGGCGCATCAGCGCGGGTAGCGGAGCGAATGATCACAGCACAACGGTCCCGTTTGGCGTCTCGAAGGTAGCTTTGAAACCGACCGGACCAGACTGAAACCGAACAACGTCAGTATCAAGGGTGACCGCCTCGCGCAGCCAATCGGCTTGCGGGTGCCACACCTCCCATTTGGTCAGGCGTACACCGCTGGCAGGCAATGATCCGGACGGCGGCGTAATCCCTGCCCCCCATTTCAAAAGCGATGGATACCCGCCTTGCATCGGTAGCGATCCATCATCCGGAACCGTCAGTTGCCAGTGCAAATCATCCCGTGTCAGCGCCACGGGCGGCCCTGTAATCGCTTGTGCATTTTCAACGTCATTACTGCGACAAATCCAATTGGCAAGGCGTGGCGGTCCGGTGAAATTGTCCAATTCGAACCAAGTTGGGCGATCAACGGGCGCGTCTGGGTTCTTTGCAATCACCTCTAGGTACAGCCCGTCATCCAAGCCCAGAAGCCGGTTGTGCGTCCCGAAATGCGCGTGCTGTCCGCCCGCCTGCAACTTAACGCCCAGCCGTTCTTCGGCCCACGCGACGCCCTGTGCAAGGTCAGTGCAGCCAATCGCGATATGATCAAGCTGGTAGGTCATCTAGCCCCGTGTTTCGCGGATAATGCCAAGAATATCTTCGGCGGCTTTCGGGATGTTCGTGCCCGGTCCAAAGATCGCTTTGACGCCACTGTCGTACAAGAACTGATAGTCCTGTTGCGGGATCACGCCACCGCAAATCACGATGATATCCTCGGCACCGGCTTCTTTCAGCGCCTCAACCAATTTCGGGGCCAGCGTTTTGTGTCCGGCGGCCTGCGAACTGATGCCGATCACATGCACGTCGTTGTCGATGGCGTCTTGGGCGGCTTCCGCAGGCGTCTGGAACAATGGCCCAACATCAACGTCAAAACCAATGTCGGCAAAGGCAGTCGCGATGACCTTTGCACCACGATCATGCCCATCCTGGCCCATTTTCACGACCAGCATGCGCGGGCGACGACCTTCTTCTTCTGCAAAGTCATCAACAGATTTCTGGATCGCGGCAAAACCTGCGTCACCTTCGTAGGCCGCACCATAAACGCCTGCCAATGTCTTCACCTCGGCGCGGTGACGCCCGAATACTTTTTCCATCGCCATTGAGATTTCTCCAACAGTTGCGCGTGCGCGAGATGCCGCGACCGCTGCCTCCAACAGATTGCCGCCTTCTTCCGCACGACGGCTCAGTTCGGCCAATGCAGCGTCACATGCCGCCTGATCACGCCCTGCCTTCGTTCGTTCGATCCGCGCGATTTGCGCATCCCGTACGGCGGCATTGTCGATATCGCGGATATCAATCGGGTCTTCGTTGTCTTTTCGGTATTTGTTCACCCCGACGATCACTTCGGTGCCACGGTCGATCATCGCTTGGCGTTTGGCAGCGGTTTCTTCGATCCGCAGTTTCGGCATGCCCGATGCGACGGCCTTGGTCATGCCGCCCATTTCTTCGACTTCCTCGATGATCGCCCATGCCTGTTCGGCCAATTCGTGCGTCATGCTTTCAACGTAGTAAGACCCTGCAAGTGGGTCGACGACATTGGTCACGCCGGTTTCTTCTTGCAAAATCAACTGCGTATTCCGCGCGATCCGGCTTGAAAAGTCGGTCGGCAAAGCAATGGCTTCGTCCAAGGCATTCGTGTGCAACGATTGCGTGCCGCCCAAGACCGCCGACATCGCTTCGTAAGCCGTGCGAATGACGTTATTGTACGGGTCTTGTTCCTGCAACGACACGCCAGACGTCTGGCAATGGGTCCGCAGCATAGACGATTTTTCGTTCTTCGGTTCAAATTCTGCCATAACGCGCGACCAAAGCAGACGCGCTGCCCGCAGTTTCGCAGCCTCCATGAAAAAGTTCATGCCGATGGCGAAAAAGAACGACAGACGCGGCGCGAATTTGTCCACGTCCATGCCCGCTGCAATCGCTGTGCGCACATATTCGCGACCGTCCGCGATTGTGAAGGCGAGTTCTTGGACAAGGTTCGCGCCCGCCTCTTGCATGTGGTAGCCCGAGATCGAGATCGAGTTAAACTTCGGCATCTCGTTGGCCGTATACTCAATAATATCCGCGATGATCCGCATCGATGCCTCGGGCGGATAGACGTAGGTATTGCGGACCATGAATTCCTTCAGAATGTCGTTCTGGATCGTACCAGCGAGCAGCGATTTATCGTGGCCTTGTTCTTCACCAGTCACGATGAAATTCGCCAAAATTGGAATAACTGCACCGTTCATCGTCATGGAAACACTGACTTTATCCAGCGGGATGCCGTCGAACAGAATTTTCATATCCTCGACGCTATCAATCGCCACGCCAGCCTTACCAACGTCACCTTCAACCCGTTCGTGGTCACTGTCGTAACCCCGGTGCGTCGCCAGATCGAACGCTACCGACACACCTTGCTGACCAGCCTCCAACGCCTTGCGGTAGAACGCGTTGGATTCCTCTGCTGTCGAAAAACCCGCGTACTGCCGGATCGTCCAAGGACGGCCCGCATACATCGTGGCCTTTACGCCGCGGGTGTAAGGCGCCTGCCCCGGAATCCCGCCCATATGTGGCAGATCAGCGGTATCATCAGCCGTATAAAGCGGCTGCACAGGAATGCCTTCCAACGTGTTCCACGTCAGGTCGTCCAGTGGTTTGCCGCGCAGTTCTTTCGCGGCGATTTCGGACCATTTGGCTTTATCTATCATGTCAGGCTCCGGTGTTGGGCGATAAGTTGGATGCAGGGTTAGCAATCCGCACAAATGCACCTATATCTTTTGGTATGAAGAGAATTTTGATGATTGCAGCGCTGATCGCAGCCCCATTTGCCGCCAGCGCTAATACGTTTGAGGCGTGGCAGGCAGACCCCGCAAAAGTGTTCGCCCCAGACGAGGTCGATCTCGACGATCTGCAGTGGCAATTGCGCGCACTTGTTGTGTTTGGCCAAGGCGAAAACGACCCGTTGTTCCGCGAACAAATGGAATTGATCACCGCGCGGATGGACGAACTGATCGAACGTGACGTGATCGTGATTGCCGACACCGATACCAGCACGCTAAGCGATTTGCGCCGAAAACTGCGCCCGCGTGCGTTCATGATGGTGTTGATGGACAAAGCCGGCCAAGTCGAATTGCGTAAACCGGCCCCTTGGGACGTGCGTGAATTGTCACGCTCCATCGACAAGATGCCGTTACGCCAGCAGGAAATCAGCGACCGGCGCACGGGGGCATTGCCCCCGTTATAGGGGATGGCGCGGATCACTCAAACTCCATGATCACGTCATCAACGGCAAGGTTGTCACCCGCCGCCGCATTGATTTTGGACACGACGCATTTCTTTTCGGCCCGCAGGATGTTTTCCATTTTCATGGCTTCCACGGTGCACAGCGCCTGACCTTCTTGGATTTCGTCACCAACTTCGACGTTCACCGTGACGATCAGACCCGGCATTGGGCACAACAACAATTTGGACGTATCCGCCGCAACCTTTTCCGGCATCAATGCGGCTAGTTCGGCCTGACGCGGTGTGTAGACGTTCACAGGCATATCTGCGCCGCGATACCGAATGCGGAAACCGCCCGGCAATTTGCTGATCTTCAACACCAACGGCTTTCCGTCGACCATCAACTTGGCCAGCGGCTGGCCCGGTGTCCAATCGCTTTCCACACGGAATACATCGTCGCCAATGCCGATGGTCGCACCATCTTTGTCAGCAGCGACAGTCGCTTCAAGCGATTGATCTTGCAAGCGAACAACCCAGTCACCGCCAACCACACGTTCGTGGTTGTCCATCCGGCCCGAAATACGTGACCGCCGGATTTCAGCGACACGGTGCATGGCAGCAGCGGCAGCGGCGATACGGTTGATGTCCTCATCCGGCAGCGTCACTCCTTCGAACCCTTCGGGATATTCTTCCTCGATGAACGCGGTGGTCATGTTGCCGGACGTAAATTTCGGATGGTCGTACACGGCGGCAAGGAATGGCAGGTTATGCCCGATGCCCTCAACCTCGAACGCATCCAGCGCAAGGCGCATTTCCTCAATCGCATCCGCGCGGTTCGGCGCCCAAGTGCATAGTTTCGCGATCATTGGATCGTAATACATGCTGATTTCGCCGCCCTCAAAGACGCCAGTGTCGTTGCGCACAGCGCGCGTCGGCGTGGCCTCTTCGGCAGGCGGGCGATAACGGGTCAAACGGCCAATCGACGGCAAGAACCCACGATACGGGTCTTCCGCATACAGACGGCTTTCCATCGCCCAGCCGTTGATTTTCAGATCTTCCTGCTTCATCGGCAGCGTTTCACCGTAAGCGACACGGATCATCTGTTCGACCAGATCAACGCCGGTAATCAGTTCAGTCACAGGGTGTTCCACCTGCAAACGTGTATTCATTTCAAGGAAATAGAAGTTACGGTCACCATCAACGATGAATTCCACAGTACCAGCAGAGGAATAATCAACGGCCTGCGCCAAAGCGACAGATTGCTTGCCCATGGCAGCACGTGTTTCTTCATCAAGAAACGGGCTTGGCGCCTCTTCAATGACTTTCTGGTTCCGACGCTGGATCGAACATTCACGCTCATGCAGGTAAACTCCGTTACCGTGTTTGTCGCAAAGCACCTGAATTTCGATGTGGCGCGGCTGTGTCACGAATTTCTCAATGAAAATACGGTCATCGCCGAATGAATTGGCCGCTTCGTTCTTAGACGACTGAAACCCTTCACGGGCTTCCTCATCATTCCACGCGATACGCATGCCCTTACCACCACCACCGGCAGAGGCTTTAATCATCACCGGATAGCCAACCTCATTCGAGATTTTCACTGCGTGTTCCGCGTCATCAATCAAACCCATGAAACCGGGCACAGTTGATACGTTCGCTTCTTTCGCCAGCTTCTTGGACGTAATCTTGTCGCCCATCGCTTCGATCGCGCCCTTTGGCGGCCCGATGAAAGCAACGCCAGCGGCCTCTAATGCTTCTGCAAACTTGGAGTTCTCGGAAAGGAACCCGTACCCCGGATGCACGGCTTCAGCACCAGTTTGCTTGATCGCATCCATGACCTTGTCGATCACGATGTAGGATTGGTTCGCAGGGGCCGGTCCGATATGCACCGCCTCATCCGCCATTTTCACATGCAACGCATTGCGATCCGCGTCCGAATAGATGGCGACCGTTTGGATACCCATCTTTTTAGCAGTCTTAATGACGCGGCAAGCAATTTCGCCACGGTTCGCGATGAGGATTTTCTTAAACATATGCGGTGTCCTTTGAACGCAAAACAGCCGCCAAGGACGGACCCTGACGGCTGTTCATGATAGTGTGACGCGCCAGAGTGGCGCGAAATGTCTTAGCGTGACGCGCGGCAGATGCCTGCGTCGTCGCACAGAAGGCCAGCTGCTGCGCCTGCAAGTGCTGTCGCTGTTTGGTCTGTGCCAAGCGCATCTGCAGCAACCGCACCAGCGGCTGCGCCAACAGCGCCACGCTGCAAATCTGTTTCCAAGCAACCCGCGAGAGCGAATGAAGCAGCTGCTGCGATGATCCAAGTTTTCTTAAGCATGTTTTTGTGCCTTTGTTTGAAATTTCAATAGCCAATAATTCGACTGTATTGGACGTAACAACAAGAGCAACCAAAAGGTTCCGGCATTTTTTTGCGCATACGTCAAAAAAAGAAACCGGCTGACCCTTTGCAGGGGCAGACCGGTAGGAGTGAGGGTCACGCACGAGACAGTAGGCTATTAGACGTGGGGTCCAACTATGCGTGCCCAATCGGTGACATGCCGCCCACAAACCTGCAAAGGTTTCTACAAAACCGAAACGCGGATGCGCTAAGTCTTGCTGAAATTGCAGGTCACTACGCGAATTCATGCCGAAACGTGCCATAACTACAGCCCCGGCACTTCGGGGAAACTGATCCGCGCACGTGCGGTATCGATCTGAAGCAACGCGTCATAACTTTGCGGATCAAACGGATCTTCAGCCGGAATAACCTCGCGCCCGAACAACCAACTTAGCCGTCCTGCATCCAGGTTTCCGCGCACGAACGGTTCGTCGCCAAACTGTTCCCAAAGCGCCTGCATGAACCCCGCATCAGCCCGCCTGTCCGCTGGTTTGCGGTCGGGATGCCGTGTGCGTTCCGTGATTTCGGTCGCGACACCGTCTTTGGTGCCGCGGCGAATGGTAAACTGAAAATCAGTACCGGGTAATCTTCCTGGGAAGCCGCGATGTTTTTCCATCACAGACCTGCCCGCGCGGATGCGCTAGTTGATGGGCGTGCTGACCGGTGCGCTGTGCAACGTGTCTGCGTTTGACGCGCCGATGCTTCCGAAGAATGCGGCGACTGCCATGAACGCCGCGACCATGAAGGTCTTGGTGCCAAATGCCATTGGGTTGTCCTGCTCTGCTCTGTTGGTGCCGGATCGTTCGATCTCATCCACCTGCCTGTCGATGGCATAGCAATAGCAGAACACGGTTGATCCCCAAAGAGGGCCGTTCCGAATTCGTTGATCTGTGTTTGGGGTGCATCAGCGGAATTCCCCCATTGGTGTGTTTGTTTCATTCTCAGAAATCCTCCCACATGCAGGCACCTGCCTGAATACTGAAAGGCTGGAAATACTGGACAACCTCAGGGCTGGCCACGCCAAACTCGACCTCGGACGCAGAAAGTGAAATCACCACGTCCCCATCCGTCCAACCGTTTTCGGCCAGCCCCGGCACGACGATCTTGTCACACAGATACTGTAGGTCAGGCACGACGTCCGTGAAGGTAGCCCCGTTTTCGATACCAATTTGCGGTGCCAAAAACCGGAACCGCGCGGTTTGATTAGCGGGCTCCAAGATCACATCGTAAAGCGCAATATCCAATCCCGACGGGACAGACACCTGCTGGGCGGCCCCAATGGACGCGGTCAGAACCAGCGCGATTGCGGCAAAACATCTTTTCATCATCACTGGCTCCTTTCTTTTCTTTTGGCTGCAAGTATCCCGGATGAGGCCGCAGGCCGAGGGCAGCGCCCTCTTCTACAACGGGATATTATCGTGCTTTTTCCACGGGTTCTTAGCTTGCTTGCCGCGCAGCGACGCAAAGGCCCGACAGACGCGTTTGCGTGTGGAATGCGGCATGATCACTTCGTCGATGAAGCCCTTTTCAGCGGCAACAAACGGGTTCGCAAAGCGGTCTTCGTAATCCTTTGTATGCTGCGCGATCTTGTCAGCATCTGCCAAATCGGCACGGTGAATAATCTCGGTCGCGCCCTTCGCCCCCATCACAGCGATTTCGGCTGTTGGCCACGCGTAGTTGAAATCGCCACGCAGGTGTTTGGACGCCATCACGTCATAGGCCCCACCGTAGGCCTTACGGGTGATGACAGTCACCTTCGGCACAGTCGCCTCACCATACGCGAACAGCAGCTTCGCGCCGTGTTTAATCACGCCGCCATATTCCTGTGACGTCCCCGGCAAGAAGCCCGGCACATCGACAAGCGTCAGAATAGGAATTTCAAACGCATCACAGAAACGCACAAAACGCGCCGCTTTACGCGAACTATCAATATCCAAACAACCGGCCAAAACCATCGGCTGGTTCGCGACGACACCAACCGTCTGGCCTTCCAGACGAATAAAGCCGGTCAGGATGTTCTTCGCATAATCTTCCTGAATTTCGTAGAAATCACCCTCGTCACCCAGCTTGGTGATCAGTTCCTTCATGTCATATGGCGTGTTCGCGTTGTCAGGGATCAGCGTATCAAGGCTGTCCTCTAACCGGTTCACGTCATCAAAGAACGGACGCACGGGCGCTTTCTGGCGATTGTTCAGCGGCAAGAAATCAACCAAACGACGCACTTCGATCAACGCCTCGACATCGTTTTCAAACGCGCCATCCGCAACCGAGGATTTCTTGGTGTGGGTCGATGCACCGCCAAGCTCTTCCGCAGTAACCACTTCGTTCGTTACTGTTTTCACAACATCAGGGCCGGTGACGAACATGTAAGACGTGTCTTTCACCATAAAGATGAAATCGGTCATGGCAGGCGAATAAACCGCACCACCTGCACAAGGCCCCATGATCACACTGATCTGTGGGACAACGCCGGACGCCATAATGTTGCGTTGGAAAACTTCAGCGTAACCGGCAAGCGACGCCACACCTTCTTGGATACGCGCGCCACCAGAATCGTTCAGGCCAAT
This sequence comes from Yoonia sp. D2-7, assembly GCF_055809435.1. Classification (NCBI taxonomy): domain Bacteria; kingdom Pseudomonadati; phylum Pseudomonadota; class Alphaproteobacteria; order Rhodobacterales; family Paracoccaceae; genus Yoonia; species Yoonia sp. D2-7. The sequence continues at coordinate 2,743,091 of NZ_CM147912.1, forward strand.
CACAGGCGCGCCGTTTTGCACGGCCATATCCATGATCTTACAAATCTTTTGCGCATGTGTTTCCGACAGCGATCCACCAAAAACAGTGAAATCCTGAGAGAACACATAAACCATACGGCCATTGATTGTGCCCCAACCGGTCACAACACCATCACCCGCAGGCCGTTGTTCTTCCATGCCAAAATCGGTGCAGCGATGTGCGACAAACATATCGAATTCTTCGAACGACCCATCATCCAGCAAAAGATCGATCCGCTCGCGCGCGGTCAGCTTGCCCTTGGCGTGCTGCGCCGCAATTCGTTTTTCACCACCACCCAAACGGGCCGTGTCGCGGCGATCTTGAAGCTCTTGCAGAATATCCATGGCGTGTCTCTTTTGCTGCGGTTCTGCAGACCCTAGGTCTAATCGGTAAATTTCTAAAGAACGAATGAGCAGATTTGCAAATAAACCAAGTTACCAAACTCTCGATTTGAATAATTGCAAACTTTATCTCTGCATTTTTGCACATAGCTGTCGCAGCGCCAGCCATGGACAGGCCAATACGACAGGCATAGGTCTTGGGCATGACAACGCTTCCGAATGTGCGCTTCTTATCTCGCACCACACCGCCTCACATCGTGACTCTTGTTTTACTCGCTGGCATCGGCGCGCTGAACATGTCGATCTTTTTGCCGTCGCTCAACGCCATGACGGATTACTTCGACACGACCTATGCCGTGATGCAGATTTCCCTGTCGGGGTATCTGGCGGCAACGGCGGCGCTGCAGATATTCATCGGGCCAATCTCGGATAAAGTTGGGCGACGCAAAGTTGTTTTGGTCGCGATCGGCATTTTCATCCTCGCCACAATCGGCGCTATGTTTGCACAATCTGTTGAGGTGTTTCTGGCTTTCCGGCTCTTGCAAGCCTCCGTCGCGACGTCGCTCGTCCTAAGCCGCACAATCGTGCGCGACATGGTCCCACAGGACCAAGCGGCCTCCATGATCGGCTATGTGACAATGGGGATGGCATTGGTTCCCATGTTCGGCCCAATGATTGGTGGCGTTCTGCAAGAACTTTTCGACTGGCACGCGACCTTTGCGTTTCTTGCACTCGCCGGGATCGGCGTTTTTGCATTGGCCTACTTCGATCTTGGCGAAACCGTGCAAGACGGCGGTATGGGTTTTGGCGAACAGATCAAAAGCTACCCCGCCCTATTCGCGTCACCGCGGTTCTGGGGCTACGCGCTGTGTGCGGCATTCGCGAGCGGCGCATTCTTTGCGCTCCTAGGTGGCGCATCATTCATCGCCAGCAGCGTCTTCAACCTGTCTCCCTTCTGGAGCGGCGTCGGCCTTGGCGCCCCCGCCATCGGCTACGCTGCGGGTAACTTCTTATCAGGTCGCTATTCCGTGCAACTCGGCATCAACAAAATGGCGTTGATCGGCACAATCGTTACCTTGGTCGGCATGGGCGCATCACTGGGTCTGTCGCTAGCTGGTTTCAATCATCCCCTTGCTTTCTTTGGCTTTTGTACATTCTTGGGCCTCGGCAACGGCATGTCGATGCCCAACGCAACGGCAGGCTTGTTGTCCGTGCGCCCCCGCCTTGCGGGCACCGCAAGCGGGTTGGGCGGTGCCATCATGGTTGGCGGCGGCGCGGCGTTATCGCAATTCGCTGGCGGCCTGTTAACCGTAGAAAGCGGCACGATCCCACTGCAATGGCTGATGTTCATCGTCTCCGCACTGGCAATGGTGTCGCTGTTGCTGGTCATGCAACGGACACGACAGATCAACGCTTGATTTGCAATATTTGCAGGCGCTATGACGGTGCCTAGCTAAATTGCAAAGGGCGGCATCATGGCGGTTCAGAAACTATACGCGGGCGCGAAGCTGCGCGAGCTACGTGGTCGCGTATCCCTGACGCAAAAAGCGTTTGCTGACAGGTTGGGGGTGTCCCTGCCGTATCTGAACCAAATGGAAAACAACAACCGGCCGGTCAGTACCGCGGTTGTTCTTGGTCTCGCACAGGAATTCGGATTTGATGTGACCGAACTACAGGCCGGCGACGAAGCCCGTCTTGTCAGCGATATGCGCGAAGCTTTGGCCGATCCCGTGTTCACAGGCCCTACCCCGCCACTTGTGGATTTGCGACTTGCGGCAGCAAACGCGCCCGCATTGGTCCGCGCGTTTTTGGACTTGCACACGGGCTATCGTCAAAGCCAGGAACGTCTCGCCTCGCTTGACGAAGCATTAGGCCGTGAAGACGCCAGACCCACCCCAAGCCCTTGGGAAGAGGTGCGCGACTTCTTTCACTATTGCGATAATTACATTGATCCGGTCGACCGCGCCGCTGAACGTTTTACGCAGACAATTCCGCCTGACGAAACGCTGATGCAAGCCACGACATCCGCATTGTCAAAGGCAGGTGTGCGGGTCAGGATCGAACCCGTCGATACGATAAGATCCTATGATGCCAGCACAAAAACGCTGACCCTGTCGCAGTTCGCACCAGCCGCGACACAAAGCTTTCAGCTTTTATTACAACTGGCGCTGCTCACCCGCAGCGACCTACTCGAAGCCACGCTCGATCTTGCACGTTTCCAATCTGACGCGGCTCGCAACATCGCCAAGGTCGGCTTGGCCAACTACTTTGCCGGGGCTGCGTTGATGCCCTACACTGCTTTCTTGGACGCAGCGCAAAACACCCGCCACGATCTGGAAATCCTGTCTGCACGATTTGGCGCATCGCTTGAACAAATCGCACATCGATTGTCCACGCTGCAACGACCCAACGCCAAAGGCATCCCGTTCTTCTTTGTGCGTGTTGATCAGGCAGGCACAATCACAAAACGGCATTCAGCCACGACATTGCAATTCGCACGTTACGGCGGCGCATGCCCGCTGTGGAACGTACACCGCGCGTTTGAAACCCAAGGTCAGTTTCTACGTCAATTGGCCGAAACGCCTGACGGGGCACGTTACTTTTGCCTCGCCCGCGACGTCAGTAAATCAGGTGGGTCCTACACGGCCCCCGTCCGCCGCTACGCCATCGGTTTAGGCTGCGAAGTCAAACATGCAGACGCCGTCGTCTATGCCGATCACATGAACACCAGCGCGCCAGAAGCCTACGAACCCATCGGAATTTCTTGCCGCATTTGCGAACGTAAAACCTGCCACCAACGCGCAGTCCCGCCGTTAGAACGAGAACTGCACGTTGATCCAAACCATCGCGGAATGCTCCCGTATCAGGTCGATTAACGCTGTTCGGTTGCCCACCGCGGATGAATCCACGGCTGGTCATTTGCTGGTGCAAGCGGCTGTTTTCCAAGCACAAAGTCAGCGATCTTTTCACCCACCATGATCGACGGCCCGTTCAAATTCCCGTTCGTAATCCGTGGGAAAATCGAACTATCAGCGACCCGCAATCCGTCAACGCCAATGACACGTCCTTCGGGATCGACAACCGCGTTCGGATCATCTGCCGCGCCCATTTTACACGTGCCACAAGGATGATACGCGCTTTCGACGTGCTCTTTGATGAAAGCGTCAAGCGCTTCGTCGCTTTGCGCATCTTCACCCGGTTGGATTTCCTTACCGCGATAAGGCGCAAATGCATCCTGTCCGAAAATTTCGCGCGTCAGGCGGATACAATTCCGGAAATCAGCCCAATCTGACGGATCAGACATGTAGTTGAACAGGATTTTCGGATTATCCTTCGGATCAGTCGACCGCAACGAAACATGCCCCCGCGAAACGGACCGCATTGGGCCGACATGGGCCTGATATCCGTGCCCTTCCGCGGCAACTTTTCCGTCGTAACGCACTGCAATTGGTAGGAAATGGTACTGAATATCCGGATACTTGACGCCTGCTTTTGACCGAATAAACGCGGCACTTTCGAACTGGTTCGATGTGCCAAGACCAGTTTTGCGGATCAACCATTCAAGACCAATCCGGCTTTTCCACAGCAACGTCCAATATTTGAACAAAGACACGGGGCGGATGGCGGCCTGCTGGATATAAAGTTCAAGATGGTCCTGCAGGTTTTGCCCCACACCGGGGCGATCTGCGACGACATCAATGCCGTGCTCAGCCAAATGCGCCGCTGGTCCAACGCCAGACAGCATCAACAGTTTTGGAGAGTTCAACGACGACGCAGCCACAATGACTTCGACATTAGCCTTGATGATTTGCGTCTGTCCTTTGATGTCGACTTCAACACCAACCGCTTTCCCATTTTCAATCACAACCCGTCGCGCGAAGGCGCGCACGAGGTTGCAATTGTCTTTTTTCAACGCGGGCCGCAGATAGGCGTTCGCAGCAGACCAACGCCGCCCCTTCCAGATCGTCGCATCGAACGGACCAAAGCCTTCTTGCTGTTCGCCGTTGTAATCGTCGGTCGTCTCATAGCCAGCTTGCTTGCCCGCCTCGACGAAAGCAAGCGTCAGCGGGTTCTTCCGCGGCCCGCGCGTCACATGCAAAGGACCGTCCTTACCGCGCCACGCCGGATCGCCACCGTGACCGCCCGAATGCCAGTTTTCCATACGCTTAAAGTAGGGCAGCACATCCGCGTACGACCACCCATGCGCGCCGCTTTCAGCCCAATGGTCGTAGTCCATCGCGTGACCGCGCACGTAGATCATACCGTTGATCGACGATGATCCACCGATGACTTTACCGCGTGGGGTGACAAGGGTCCGACCATCCAAATGTGGTTCAGGTTCGGTCTGTAAGCCCCAGTCATACATCGACATATTCATCGGATAGGACAAGGCGGCAGGCATCTGGATGAACGGACCACCGTCCCAACCGCCGTGTTCGATCACAAGCACATCTTTGCCCGCTTCGGCCAGTCTGTACGCCATCGCACAGCCAGCAGACCCCGCCCCGATGATTACATAATCCGCTTGCATCAGAATGGTGCCTCGACGTCTGTCATCGCTACATAAACGCCCTTTACCTGCGAATAATGGTCAATCGCTGCTTTCGAGTTTTCGCGCCCAACGCCGGACATTTTCATGCCGCCAAACGGCGCTTCGACCGGCGCGAGGTTATAAGTGTTAATGTAGCAGGTGCCTGCTTCAAACCCTGCGACCATCCGATGCGCACGCGTCAGATCTGAGGTAAAAACGCCAGCGGCCAAACCGAATTCGGTGTCATTAGCACGGCGCAGCACTTCTTCCTCGGTGTCGAAATCAAGAACGGACAGAACGGGCCCAAAGATTTCTTCGCGCGCGATGGTCATGTCATCAGTGACGTCGGCAAAGACCGTCGGTTCAATGAAAAACCCATCACGATCAACGCGTTTGCCACCAAAAGTGATCCGCGCGCCTTCTTCAACACCCTTCGCGATATAGCCTTCTACAATGTCGCGCTGGTTTTCCGACACCATAGGTCCGAAATTCGTATCGTGGTCCTGCGGGTCCCCCATCACAACACCACCAAGTCGTTCAGACATCCGTTTCAAAAACGCGTCCTTGATGCCTTTTTGTACGAATACGCGGGTGCCGTTGGAACAGACCTGCCCCGTCGAATAAAAGTTGCCAAGGATCGCGCCAGACACCGCGTTTTCCAAATCGGCGTCGTCAAAGATCACCAACGGGGATTTTCCGCCCAGTTCCATCGTGACGTGCTTCATGCCCGCGGCCGCAGCGGCGTAGACCTTTTTACCCGTCGGAACCGATCCCGTCAGGGACACTTTATCAACGCGCGGATCGGTCACCAGCGATGCACCAACAGCGCCAAGCCCTTGCACCACATTGTAAATCCCCGCAGGTGCGCCTGCTTCCATCAGGATTTCAGCGACTTTCAACGCAGACAATGGCGTGGTCTCAGATGGTTTGAACACCATCGCATTACCGCAGGCCAGCGCTGGTGCACCTTTCCAACAGGCGATTTGCGTTGGGTAGTTCCAAGCACCGATGCCAACGCAAACGCCAAGCGCTTCGCGGCGGGAATACACGAAATCTTCGCCCAATTGGATGTGTTCGCCCGTCAGGCTACCCGCCAAGCCACCGAAGTATTCCAATGCATCAGCGCCCGATGTCGCATCCGCAACGGATGTTTCTTGATAGGGTTTGCCCGTGTCGTAAGTTTCCAGCACGGACAGATCGTGATTACGTTCACGCATGATATCCGCAGCACGGCGCAGCACACGGCCACGTTCGGTGCCGGTCATCGCGGCCCAATCCTTTTGCGCGCGCTTCGCAGCGTCCAAGGCTTGGTTAATGATCGCAGGGGTCGCTGCATGCAGCTTTGCAATCACTTCGCCCGTTGCAGGGTAGATCACATCAAAGGCTTCGCCCGCTGTGTCTTCGATATACTGGCCATCAATAAAATGGCTGGCTTTAGGTTGTTGGTGCATAGGTCGGATACCTTCGGAAAGAGATGTCAGGACAGGTGAATGCGGTCATTCACCCCTTGGAAACCGTTGATTTTCTTCGAGAACATTCAGGTCCATGTGATTGCGCATGTACCGTTCGGACGCTTTTTGCAGCGGCTGGAAATCCCACGGGAAATAGGCGCCGTTGCGCAAGGATTCGTAGACGACCCAGCGGCCCGCTTGGGAATGCCGGACGTCCGCATCAAACGCGGCAAGATCCCAGCGCTTTTCAGCTTTGGCTTTGATCGTGGTTAACGTGCCTTGGTGATCAGGATGATCCGCAAGGTTCGTCAACTCATGCGGGTCGTTTTCCATGTCAAACAGCTGATCGGGATCAAGGCTGCACATGTTGAACTTCCACTTGCCATACCGCAGGGATACGACAGGCGCATAAGATGCCTCTGCCGCGTATTCCATCGCGACAGGTGTGTCGCGCGTGGCACCTTGGCCAAGCGGCTTGATGCTCTCGCCCTGCGTCCACGGCATCACCTCGGACATGTCGATGTTGGCCAAATCACATAGCGTCGGACAGACGTCGATGTTGGACACCGGCGTTGTGACAAGACCCGGTTCCATATCAGGACTACTGATCATCATCGGCACACGGGCAGACCCGTCGTAGAAGGACATTTTGAACCAAAGCCCGCGTTCGCCCAGCATATCGCCGTGGTCGGACACAAACAGGATCGTTGCTTCTTGCCGCGTATCTTCAAGCGTTTGCAGCAATTCACCAACCTTATCATCAAGGTAGGAAATATTCGCAAAATAGGCCCGCCGCGCCCGTTTGATCATGTCTTCCGTGATGTTGAAATTATCGCGGTCGTTCGCGTCAAGAATTCGCTGAGAATGCGCGTCCTGATCTTCGTACGGGATCGGCCCGATCTCTGGCATCAGGTGGTCGCAATCCTCGTAAAGGTCCCAGTATTTCTTGCGGGTCACGTACGGATCATGCGGATGTGTGAAGCTGACGGTCAGACACCACGGGCGGTCGTCATGCCCGCGGGAAAGGTCATACAGCTTACGGGTCGCGTGATACGCCACCTCGTCGTCGTACTCCATCTGGTTGCTGATTTCAGCAACGCCAGCACCCGTCACAGACCCCATGTTGTGATACCACCAGTCAATCCGCTCACCTGGTTTGCGGTAATCGGGCGTCCAACCAAAATCGGGTGGGTAGATGTCAGTCGTCAGGCGTTCTTCAAAACCATGCAACTGATCGGGACCAACAAAGTGCATCTTACCAGACAGACATGTCTGATAACCAGCACGGCGCAGGTGATGGGCATAGGTTGGCAAACTGGACGCAAATTCGGCGGCGTTATCGTACACACCCGTCCGCGATGGCAACTGACCTGTCATGAACGACGCACGCCCCGGCGCACACAGCGGGGACGCGGTGTAGCATTGTTGGAACCGTGTGGATTTTGCAGCCAGTTTTTTCATATTCGGCGCATGCAACCAGTCCGCAGGACCGTCGGGGAACAATGTCCCGTTCAGTTGGTCCACCATGATTATCAGGATATTTGGCTTGGTCATGCAGCACCTTTTGTTAAAGAGGAAAGTAGCGCCAAAGCTTGGCCTTCAGGGTTCGCGTCCGGCCCCGTTAGGGTCGCGCGGATATACAATCCGTCGATAAGCGCAGCCAACATATCGGCCGCCGCTTGAGGATCTTCGCACATCGGACGCAAGGCATCGGTCAGGTTTGACCGAAGTCGTTTTTGATAAATCCGCAGCAAATGCAAAGCGTCAGGGTTTGTCTGGGCCTGCGCGTAAAACGTCATCCACGCGCTGACCGTGGCAGGCGCAAAACAGGATGGCGCGAAGCTGGCACGGATGATCGCCTGTGCCCGCCCCGCAGGCGTCTTGGCCTTTGCCAGCTCAGCACGCACCTCTGCCCCGTATTCCGTCAGGATATGGCGCATGGCAGCAACGAAAATCTGGTCCTTGCCACCAAAGTAATGGTGGGCCAACGCGGACGACATGCCAGCACGCTTAGCAATCTTGCTAACCGTCACATCAAGCGATCCCGCCGCACCGATTTCAGCAATCGTCGCTTCGACCAAAGCGGCGCGTCTGATAGGTTCCATTCCGATTTTAGGCATTGAAGGCTCCTTTCCCGACCTCTCGCATTATTTTAATTGACTCGTCAATCAATAAAAAATCCGCGCGAAATGGGCTAAAGGCCCACATCGCAGGTTTTCATTGGATCAGAGTTTTGTCGCGGGGACTGACGGCGTCACGGATCGACGGGCGACGGCTTCACGCCATGTGATAAAGCTGACGGACGCCATGATGACCAAACCACCCACCACAACCCAGCCATCGACGGCTTCGTCGAAGACCAGAAACCCAAGCAAAACCGCCCAGATCAACTGTAGGAACGTGACAGGTTGCGTGACCGTCAATGGGGCTGCCGCAAAGGCCAATGTCATCGTGTAATGACCAGCGGTCGCAAAGCAGGCGACCAAAAACAGCCAGCCCAGTTGCGCCAGCGTCGGCGTGATCCAAACCGCAATCGCAAAAGGTGCCAGACCGATTGTCACGGTCACAGACAACATCCCGACGACAACAGCCGGAGAAACCTCGCCCGACAATTGTTTCGCAACGAGGTATCCGACCGCAAACAAAAGCGCTGTGCCGATCATGGCAATGTGCCCTTCTTCGACCGCTTTGATGCCCGGTCGCAAAATTATCATGGCGCCGATCAAGGCGATAATCACAGCCGCTAATCGGCGGGGCGGCAATTTCTCTTTCAAAAACAGGGTTGCACCGATCGTGACATAGATCGGGGAAAGATAGTTCATCGCGGTCACTTCAGCGATAGGAATGCGCGCCATGGCAAAGAACCACAGAATGACGGCAAGCGTATGCGCCACGCCGCGCATCGCGAACAGCTTCAGCTGACGACCAGTCAAACGTGCCGACAGAATGGGCCGGATCATCGGAATGAGGAAGACAAGACCAAGAACATAACGCAGAAACGCGCCTTGGGCGGCAGGCACGTCCGACCCGACGTGCTTCACAAGCGCCGTCACAGCCACAAAGTTGAGGCCGGTCATCACCATCCAAAAAATGCCAAGTGCGGGACGCGGGTTTGTCATGGCCTAGCGGTGACACCTGCCCCACCAAATGACAAGAGGCGAACCGATGACGGTTCGCCCCTAAATTTTCGGGATAGATCGTGGTCGCGCTTAGCTTTCAGCGTAGGCGGCCATAACTTCGTCAGACGCTTCAAAGTTGGTTGTGACGGTTTGCACATCGTCATCATCTTCGAGCGCTTCTACCAGCTTCATCAGCTTGGTCAGGCTTTCAAGGTCCAGATCAGTCTGGATATTCGGCTTCCAGATCAGTTTCGAACTTTCGCTTTCGCCCAAATCAGCTTCCAACGCGTTCGACACTTCGTGCAAATCGGTGTCGCCCGTGTAGATCACGTGGCCTTCTTCATCGCTTTCGACGTCTTCTGCGCCAGCTTCGAGGGCTGCCATCATCACAGTGTCCGCATCGCCAACTGACGCCGGATATGTCACCATGCCCTTACGGTCGAACATAAAGCCAACAGACCCCGTTTCGCCCAAGTTGCCGCCGTTTTTCGTGAACGTCGACCGTACCGTTGACGCGGTCCGGTTGCGGTTATCGGTCATCGCCTCGACAATCACGGCGACGCCGTTTGGACCGTAACCTTCGTAGCGGATTTCATCGTAGTTTTCCGCATCACCACCGGTGGCTTTGTTGATCGCGCGATCAATCACGTCCTTTGGCACAGAAACAGATTTCGCTTCTTTTACCGCCATCCGCAAACGCGGGTTCTTGTCCGGATCAGGGTCGCCCATTTTGGCGGCGACAGTGATTTCTTTACTCATTTTCGAGAACACCTTGGCGCGGATTTTGTCCTGACGCCCTTTACGGTGCTGAATATTCGCCCATTTGGAATGGCCTGCCATGGGAAATCCCCTTTGTCTTACCTGTCGGCTGTACTGTCATAAATCTGCGCCTCTATAGGGCACCGAAGGGGTGTGTTGCAACGTCAATGGGGGCTTTGCCCCCGCACTTGCGTGCTCCCCCAAGATATTTCAGGCCAAAAGAAGATCAGAGCGGCCAGATGAACGGGATTACAAAGGACACGATGGGCGCAAGCGACAGGTTCAGCGGCACCCCGAATTTAAGAAAGTCGCTGAATTTGTAGCCGCCAGGCCCGTAGACCAGCGTGTTGGTTTGATACCCGATGGGCGTCGCAAAACTGGCGGACGCTGCTACCATAACGGCGACCACAAGCGGGCGCGCGTCAACACCAAGCGCTGATGCCAAACCGATTGCGATGGGGGTCATCACAACCGCAACGGCATTGTTGCTGACTAATTCCGTCAGGAGACTGGACAGCAGGTAAACGGCCAACACTACAAAGAACGGCGGCAAGGCCAGCATGACAGGCGACAGCGAATCCGCGACGAGTTCGACCGCCCCAGAAGATTGCAGTGCAGCGCCAACCCCAAGCATCGCGAAAATCAGCGCAAGCAGGCGACCATCCACGTAAGAAAACGCTTCTTCGGCATCGATGCAGCCGGTCATCAAAACAATCGTTACGCCGATCATCGCCAGCATCAAAATCGGCGCCACATTCATTGCGGCAAGCACAACAACACCCGCAAGCACAGCCATTGCGATCCATGATTTTTCACGCCGGAAAGCCCGCGCCGATGGTTTAGAAACGTCACCAAGATTCATGTCGTCAGACAGGCGTTGGATATCCTCTGGCGATCCTTCAAGCAAAAGTGTGTCGCCAACTTTGACAACGATATCATCAATTTGGCGATTGATGTTCGCATCACGACGATGGACCGCCAGCGTATAGACCGCATAGCGACGCCGCAGCCGCAGGGAAGCCAAGGTGCGCCCGACCATCCGGCAGTTTGGCGTGATCAGCACTTCAACCGTCGTGGTTTCCACCGCGGACAACTGGTCGACACGGCGCAGATCCTTCGTGGCCTGCAATGACAAAAGTTCCGTCATCGCAGTACGAAGGATCACACGATCCCCGATTTGAAGTTCCACATCGTCCATATTGCGCCGGAGCGACGCGTCGCCACGGACGATATCTATCAGACGCACACCGTCCCGTTGGAACAGTTTTACGTCCGTGGCTTGGCGACCGATCAGGTTGCTATCGGGTGGAATAATGGCTTCCGTAAAGAACCGCATCTTCGACCGGTCGGACAGCATTTGCCCCATCGACGCACGTTCTGGCAACAAACGCGGCCCCGCAAAATAAAGATAGATGAACGTCCAAGTCACGACGACCAATCCGATTGGCGTGATTTCGAGAATGCTGAACGGCTCCAGCCCAGACGCACGTGCAACACCATCGACAAGCAGGTTGGTCGATGTCCCAAGCAACGTCATGGTCCCGCCTACAATCGCAGCATAACTCAGCGGGATCAGCAACTTAGACGCCGTTGTCCCCAAGGTTCGCGCAAGCTGGATAAAAACAGGGATCATGACAACGACAAGCGGCGTGTTGTTCATAATCGCGCTCGCAAAGGCCACAAATACCAATGACCCCGCAATCGCGCGGGCCGGATTGATTTTGGCTTGCCGTTCCGCAATTTCGGTCAGCGCATTCAGCGCCCCTGTACGGACCAAAGCGCCCACGATGATGAACATCGCGGCGATCGTCCAAGGGGCCGGATTGGCCAAGGCGTTCACCGCATCGTCGTAGGACAAAACTCCGGCAACCAATAGGATCGACACACCGATCATGGCCACGACTTCGGTCGGATACACCTCTTTGAGGAACATCCCGAACATGCCGACGACGACAGCCAACGTCAAAAGGGCGGCCTGCGTATCGGATAGGAAGGAAAAGTCGGTCATGATGATGCCCTATGGTCGCTTCACAGTGTTACGCTTTGCGCACAGGCTTGCAAGCGTCGTCAGGCAGGTCCTGCTTGGGCAAGCCGTCCACCTTGGCGCACCATTTCAACGCGCGTGGCCTTGCCTGTCAGATCATCCGTTTCGACATATAGCCCGCTCAGCGTCGCCTCGCCCGCCGCAGGGGTGAACCGCGCCTTGGGCATGCCCGTGATAAAGCGACGAAGCGGTTCTTCTTTCTCCATGCCGATCACGGAATCATAATCGCCACACATGCCCGCATCCGACAAATACGCAGTCCCACGCGGCAAGATCATCGCGTCAGCCGTCGGCACATGCGTATGCGTGCCCACGACGATGCTGGCACGACCATCGCAGAAATGACCAACGGCCATCTTTTCCGATGTCGCTTCGCAGTGGATATCAACAAGGCTGGCTTGAACCTGACCGCCAATCGGATACTGGCGCAGCGTCGCATCAAGGGCAGAAAACGGGTCATCAAAGGGGCGTTTCATGAAAACTTGGCCCAAGACCTGCGTGACCAACACTTTGCGACCACGGGTGGCTTCGAACACGCGCGCGCCAATGCCCGGTGCCTTTTTCGAGAAATTCATCGGACGGATGATCCGTGCTTCTTTCTCGATATAAGTCAGCATGTCCTTTTGATCGAAGGCATGATCGCCCAAGGTCACAACATCTGCACCAGCCGCAAAAATCAGTTCAGCATGCGCGCCAGATAGGCCCATGCCAGAAGTCGCATTTTCGCCGTTCACAACAACAAAATCGAGCGCCCATTCCGCCCGCAAACGTGGCAGATGTTCAGTGATGGCCGCACGGCCCGCGCGACCCATAACGTCGCCAAGAAACAGTATTTTCATAGCACTGCCTTATGGGCTAGAGATCGAATTTTCTAGGAAATTCGTACGCTTTTCCGCGAAAAATCAGCCTGCGTGACTAGGGTTGGATCACACCACCTTCAGTCACAATCAAATCCAGCGGCTGGTCCGTGGCTTCCAACGGCAAATCATCCGCCTCTTGATCCGCGTAGGCAAAGCCAATCGCAAGTGTGGGCTGTTTTGCCCGCAGTTGTTCCAGCGTCCGGTCATAAAAACCGCCACCATATCCCAAACGCCCGCCGGCCCTATCGAAAGCCACCAGCGGCACAATCACAATTTCAGGCGTGATCCAGTCACCCGTTTCAGGAATTGCAGCACCAAATGCGCCCGGCACCATGACACTATCCGGCGTCCATTGCCGGAACTTCAGCGGTTCCCCCGCGCCGATAATCACCGGAACGCCGACGGGTCCATGTGCGGCGGCCTCTTCCATCGCAGCACTTGGGTCAATTTCAGTCCGCATCGCCATATAACCGGCGACAGGCACACCGCGGTAGCCCGCCAAAACCTCGGACAGATATCCAGCCGTGCCCTGCCCCAGATCATGTGCGATCTTACGACGGGCAAAGGCGGCTTTGCGTGCTTGCGCTTTTACGTCCGACAGATTCATTACAACAACCACATCGCAGCCAGCCCCAAAAAGGCAAAGAAACCAACAACATCCGTCACCGTCGTCACAAAGGCACCGGACGCCAGCGCGGGATCGACCCCTACTTTTTCCAACACCACGGGGACCATCGTGCCGGCTAAGCCTGCCACGATTAAGTTAATCACCATCGCCGCTGCAATCACGACACCCAACATCGGCGTGCCAAACCAAACCGCTCCAATTACGCCCATCACGACCGCAAAAATCGCGCCATTGATCAGGCCGACCAACGCTTCGCGGCGGATAACACGCCACACGTTTGAACTGGTCAAGTCTCGCGTCGCAAGTGCGCGCACAGCCACCGTCAACGATTGCGTACCAGCGTTCCCGCCCATCGACGCCACGATGGGCATCAGGACAGCCAGCGCCACAGATTGCTGCAACGTGCCTTCGAACAACGAAATCACCAGCGACGCAAAAATCGCGGTCACAAGGTTAACAGCCAGCCACGGAAAGCGCTGTTTCGTGGTGTCGATCACCCTGTCAGACAAGCTGCCTTCGCCAACGCCGGCCAAGCGCATCAAATCTTCTTCGGCCTCTTCTTCGATAAAGGCCATCGCGTCATCAATCGTGATCACGCCGACGATCCGGTCGTCATCATCCACCACTGGGGCCGTGATCATGTGGTAGTGGTTGATCGCATTCGCGACCTCTTCCACGTCTTGGTTCACGTTGAAGGTGCGGAAACTATCCTCTGCGATATCAAGCAGTTTCACGTCGCGGCGTGTCGACAAAATCCGGCCAAGCGTCACATATCCAACCGCCTTCATCCGCGGATCAACAAGGATCAGATGATAGAACTGGTCCGGCAAAGTGTTGTCGTCGGATCGCAGGTAATCAATCGCCTCGCCTACATTCCAATGGGTCGGCGCGCGCACCAATTCCACCTGCATGTGACGACCAGCGGATTCTTCTGGATAGGCCAACGCCTTTTCGACCGCGACACGATCAGGGGCGTCCAGCGCACCCAGAACGGCTTCTTGTTGCTCAGACCCCAAATCTTCGACCAGATCAACAACGTCATCGCTGTCCAACTCGCGCACCGCTTCGACCAATTCGGCGGGTGCCAGGCTGTCGATCACCTCTTCGCGTAGGTTTTCGTCCAGTTCTGACAGCACTTCACCGTCAAGCCCACCCTTCCAAAGCGTAAGCAATTCGGTCCGGCGGCGGCCGTCGATCACTTCGATCAAATGCGCGATGTCGGCAGGGTGGACGTCTTCCAACATGCCGTCCAACGCGACGGAATCGTGGTTTTCAATCGCTTCAAGAACTTCGTCGACGAATAAGTCGTTGATACCGAATGCTTCGTCTTCGGCGTCTGGCGTGAATTGGTCTGAGTCTGTCATGCCCGCCTCCTGCATATGTTCGCAACATAGTGGAACGCCAAACGTTCACAATGGGTTTCACCGATTTACGTCCGCTGATTTCGGTCGTAGGTCAGTGGCATGAAACAATATCTTCTTCTTGGACAAACACTATCGTTCTCGGGCAATCCATTGCTGACGCCGTGGGAAAATGTGACGCATCACAATAGCGCAGGCGGTGTGCTGATCACTGGTGAGCAGATTACGGCAGTGGACAATGCCGACACGCTGAAACGCGCCCATCCCGACGCTACAATTGTTGATTATGGCGACGCGTTGATCCACGCTGGATTTGTCGATGCGCACATGCATTATCCGCAAACGCGGATGATCGCGAGCTGGGGCAAACAACTTATCGATTGGCTCAACACCTACACATTTCCAGAAGAATCCCGCTTTGGTGATCGCGCTTATGCCGATGCCGTGGCCGCCGATACGCTTGATCTGGCGCTGGCGCACGGCACCACAACGCTGACCAGTTTCTGCACCATTCATCCTGAAAGCGTCGACACATTCTTTGGGGCCGCTGCCCAACGCAACATGGCCGTGGTCGCAGGTAAAACCTGCATGGATCGCAACGCGCCTGACACGTTGGTCGACACGGTGCAGTCAGCCTATGACGACAGTAAATTGCTGCTGGAAAAGTGGCACGGCACAGGTCGCGCGACGTACGCGATCACGCCACGCTTTTCACCGACATCAACACCCGATCAATTGCAGGCGTTAGGCGATCTGTGGGCAGAAAACCCTGACTGCCTGATGCAAACACATCTCAGCGAACAACTGCCTGAAATCGCGTGGGTCAAGGATCTGTATCCATCGTCACGCGACTACCTTGATACCTACGAAACACACGGTCTGTTGGGCGCAAAGGGGCTTTACGGCCATTCAATCTACCTTGAACCGCGAGAAATTGATCGCTTGGCAGAGGTTGGCGCAGCCGTCGTCCACTGTCCGACATCGAATACCTTTATCGGATCGGGCCTATGCGATGTGCTTGGCTTGGCCCGCGCGGGCGTGAAGATGGGGCTGGCAACTGACACAGGGGGCGGGTCATCATTTTCGATGCTCCGCACGATGGCCGCGGCCTACGAAATCGGCCAGTTGCGCGGCGACGTCTTGCATGCTGCCCAATTGATGTGGTTAGCGACCGAAGGATCGGCGGCGACGCTGCATCAATCAGGTGAGATCGGGCACCTCGGGACAGGTGCCATGGCCGATATCACCGTACTTGACCTTGCCGCGACCCCGCTGATCGCCCAACGGGTCAAATCAGCGGAAAACGTTTGGGATCAGCTATTTCCGACCATCATGATGGGGGACGACCGGTCCATCAAAGATGTATGGGTGGCAGGTTCACGCGTGACTTAACAAGACAACGCGAAGACAAGCGTCCAGTAATCCCCTGCCCGACCAATACCATAGCTGGCGTAGTTGCGGTTCAACATGTTGCGGCGATGGCCTGGCGAATTCATCCAAGCAGCGATCGCTTCTTCGACAGATTTCTGGCCTTGCGCGATGTTTTCGCCGATCCCACACCGCGTGACACCCGCACGATGCACACGGCCCTGTGCCCGCAGGCCATTGCGATCTTCGTGGGAAACGTAGTTATACGCGCGCATATCGACACTATGCGCCAATGCGGACGCATCTAGCCCCGCATTAGACCGCAACGGCGGCAACCCATTTTGGGCCCGCAACGCTGCAAATTGACGATCAAACGCGGCAATCGCGGGGGCGGTTGCGGCCAACGGTGCTTCGCTCGGGCGATACGACCCCGAGGATACGGTCACGGGAACAGGCACAATAATGCAGCCCATCAAAGAGGCGCACAGGCCCATCATCATCAAAATTCGCATAAGTTTGGTCCGTCAGTCAGAGTTCAGCTAGCTTTCGCGCTAACTTATTCTGTCTTACGATGGCTTCATTAAGACCGAATGAAACCATTCTTGTGTCAGCCACGATTTGCCGACCTTCGACAAAAAGATCGCGAACTTTCGCTGGTCCGGCCAGAATAAGCGCCGCAGGGTCCCAGCTACCCGCACTTTCAACGCCGCTAACGTCCCAAATCGCAATGTCCGCGCGTTTGCCAACTGCAATTTGACCGCAATCATCGCGCCCCAAGACCTGCGCGCCCCCAAGTGTGGCAATTTCAAGTGCTTCCCGCGCGCTCATCGCATCAGCGCCGTTTGCGACGCGTTGCAACAACATCGTTTGACGCGCCTCCGACATCAGATTGCCGACATCGTTGCTCGCCGATCCATCGACACCCAGCCCAACAGGCACGCCTGCATCCCGCATCGCACGCACAGGCGCGATCCCAGACCCAAGGCGGCAGTTCGAACACGGGCAGTGCGCGACACCCGTCCTGCTTCGCGCAAACAGATCAATCTCGCAGTCATCCAATTTGACACAATGCGCATGCCAAACATCATCGCCGGTCCAACCTAAATCTTCGGCATATTGTCCGGGGCGGCACCCGAACTGAGACAGCGAATAAGCGATATCTTCATCGTTTTCAGCGAGATGCGTGTGCATCATCACGCCCTTGTCCCGCGCCAGAATAGCGGCGTCGCGCATCAATTCGCGGCTTACCGAAAACGGGGAACAGGGCGCCACACCGACACGCACCATCGCCCCTGGATTTGGGTCGTGAAAGGCATCAATCACACGAATACTATCGTTCAGAATGGCGGCTTCATCTTCCACCAAATGGTCAGGCGGCAGGCCACCGTCGCTTTCCCCGATGCTCATCGCGCCACGCGTCGGGTGAAACCGCATGCCGACCCCTGCGGCAGCGGCAATCGTGTCATCTAATCGGGACCCGTTGGGATAGAGGTACAGATGATCCGACGTCATCGTACAACCGGACAAGGCCAATTCAGCCAACCCGATCTGGACAGAAACGAACATCTCTTCGGGGCCAAACTTGGACCAAATCGGGTAGAGCGTTTGCAGCCACCCGAAAAGCAACGCATCTTGTCCACCGGGCACCGCGCGGGTCAACGTCTGGTATAAATGATGATGCGTGTTCACCAACCCCGGTGACACAACGCAGCCGTCAGCATTTACGATCTCGGCGTCCGCCACAGACAAGTTCGGACCGACCGCCGCAATAACGCCATCACTGATATGGATGTCACAATCTGATATTTCCGCCCTATCGTCGTTCATCGTCAGAACAATCTGGGCGTTCCTTATCAGCGTGTTAGCCATCGATACTGTCCTGAAGAATAGACAGCGCCAAAGCATGAATTTCGCTATTCGCGGCCGCAATAACGCGCCCGCCATTATGCGCAGCACCGCCTTGCCAATTCGAAACAACGCCGCCCGCAGCCTTGATCACGGCGATCGGTGCGTGGATATCGTAAGGATGAAGACCCGCTTCGATCACAAGATCGACCTGACCCGCCGCCAGCAACGCATAGCCGTAACAATCCATGCCGTACCGCGTGAGCTGGACTTGCTGCGCGACTTTGCGAAATGCTTTTTCGTCGGCGGCTGTCCCGACTTCAGGGAATGTCGTCAGCAAACGCGCTTCGTCAATCGCAACCGATTTCCGTGTTCCAAGCGGTCGTTCCCCAAGCGGTCCAGTCATCGAAGACTGACCAAATCCGCCTACAAAACGTTCATTAATGTAAGGTTGATCAATCACCCCAAACAGTGGGCCCGTCGCGTCGGCAACCGAAATCAGAATGCCCCATGTCGGGGTTCCACTGACGTAGCCGCGCGTCCCGTCAATCGGGTCAAGAACCCACGTGAAGCCAGAGGTGCCGGGTTTTGTGCCGAATTCTTCGCCTAGAATACCATCGTCTGGCCGTTCCTCAGCGAGGACTGCGCGCATGACCTGTTCGGCGGCTTTATCGGCGATTGTGACCGGATCGTATCCATCGACGTCTTTGTTGTCGGTCGAAAGGTCGGTCCGTCTAAAATGCTTTAGCGTTTCTGGTCTGGCGGCGTCTGCCAGCAGGTGCGCTACACGTACAAGATCGTTTTGAGTTTTGGTATCAATCGGTTGCACGTAAATCTCCCTGACGCGGCCAATGTAGCGGTATCCCGCCAGACCGCGTCAGGTCAACAATCGTTTATGCTGCTTCGCTGAGTACGCGCGCAAGATCGAACAAGCGACGGCGCTGATTCTCTGGGATCGCGTAGTATGACCGCAGCAATTCGAGCGCTTCTTTGTCGGTCAAAATATCAGAAGGCATATCTGCGGCGCCAGTTTCCACTGGGTTGCCAGCATCTTCGATGCCTTCAAAGAAGAATGACACAGGTACGCCCAACACGTTTGCGATATCCCAAAGGCGGGATGCGCTGACGCGGTTCATTCCGGTCTCATACTTTTGAATCTGTTGGAATTTAATGCCGACTTTTTCGGCAAGCTGTTGTTGTGTTGTCCCGTTCATCCACCGGCGGTGGCGAATGCGTTTCCCGACATGTACGTCTACTGGGTGACTCATTTCATTTTCCTAACTGTCACGTCCCATGCGCGGCGTTTAGCGCTACGACTAGGTTGTTTTGTCTCGACCATCCCGTCCCGGATCGTCTTGTACAAACGTGCAATCACCTTATAGCACAAAACACGCAACGGTTGCAGCGCCTGACCTTACCTTAAGGACAGGTATAATCGTTCATCGGCAGCATTCTGGTCGTTTTACATGCTCTAGATAGGATGCTTCACCTTCAGTCTTACCCGATATAGGTTAATATGAACTGAACAAAAAACGATGACGGAATCCCCCTTTATGCGCGCATACCTTGTTACCGATCACGAAAATCCACCGTCATTCGCCGATATCGAGGCCCCTAAACCTGCATCAGGACAGGTCCAGTTAGACATTGCGGCGTGCGGTTTGAACTTCGCCGATCTTTTGATGG
Source organism: Yoonia sp. D2-7 (assembly GCF_055809435.1). NCBI lineage: Bacteria > Pseudomonadati > Pseudomonadota > Alphaproteobacteria > Rhodobacterales > Paracoccaceae > Yoonia > Yoonia sp. D2-7. Next base: position 2,763,103 of record NZ_CM147912.1, read on the forward strand.
CCAAGGGGACATATCAGGAAACACCTAACGTACCTTTCACCCTCGGCATGGAAGTCTGCGGCACGGTCACAGCACTTGGTGAAGACGTCACATCGCCGGCCATCGGCACGCGTGTTGTCGTTTTTGGTGGATCGGGCGGGTTGGCTGACAAGGGCGTCTTTCAGGCAGACCTTTGCCGCGAAGTCCCTGAAAACATGCCATCTTCCATCGCCGCCGGTTTCATGGTCGCTTACGGCACATCGCATTTGGCGCTGACGCGGCGGGCCCGTTTACAGGCGGGCGAGACGCTGTTGGTTTTGGGTGCTGCGGGCGGCGTTGGCCTAACGGCCGTTGAAATCGGCAAGGCGCTTGGCGCGACTGTGATCGCCGTCGCGCGCGGCGCTGACAAGCTGGCACATGCGCAAGCGGCGGGTGCCGACCACCTCATCGACAGCAAAGTTGAAGATGTCAAAGAAGCCGTCAAAGCGCTCGGCGGTGCCGATGTCGTCTACGATCCAGTGGGCGGCGACCTATTTGACGCAGCGTTACGCGCTTGCAACCGTGAAGCGCGCGTCATCACGATCGGGTTCGCAAGCGGCAAAGTGCCGCAAATTCCGGCAAATATTATTTTGGTGAAAAATATCACCGTCATAGGGTTCTACTGGGGCGGGTATTTGAGCTTTTGCCCGGATGCATTGACCGAAAGCATGGCAGAATTGTTCCAGATGTACGTGGACGGGAAACTGAAGCCCCACGTCAGCCATGTCCTTCCGCTTGATCAAGCACCCGACGCATTGGAACTTTTGCGCAGCCGTCAATCCACTGGCAAAGTCGTCGTCACCCCATAAATTGACCAAACTTCGGTCGCAGATTGGTCCGTTTTTAGTGCCGCATTTACCAAGGTGAGGCTTTCCTGCGTATTTCGGTCAGAATAACGCATTTGCATCACCTTACCCCCTTGAAAAACCGGCCTTCCCTGCCAATATCTACCCCAAGACGTCGCCCTTGGCGTCCGCAGTTCTTTTTTGGAGGTATCCATGGCTGAATATCAAACAATCCAGACGGCGGGCGGGGTCCGCACGGCGGCGATTGATGAAGGGCTTCGCGCCCACATGAACAAAGTCTACAGCACGATGTCTGTAGGTATGCTGGTCACATTCGCAGTGGCATGGGCCGTAGGCTCTAGCCCCGCATTGCTCAGCATCTTCCGCGACCCAAACACATTGCAGCCAAACATTCTTGGCTGGATCGCAATGTTCGCACCACTTGGCATGGTTTTTGCCTTTGGTGCCGCGATTAACAAATTGTCCGCTGCTGGCGCGCAATTGTTCTTCTACGCATTCGCAGCCGTAATGGGCCTGTCGATTTCTTGGATCTTCGCAGCCTTCACAGGCATGTCGGTCGCACAGGTGTTCCTGATCACATCGATCTCATTCGCGGGTCTATCCCTGTGGGGCTACACCACGAAGAAAGACATCTCTGCATGGGGCAGCTTCCTCATCATGGGTGTGATCGGCCTGATCGTCGCGTCCATCGCGAACCTGTGGTTCCAGTCCGGCGCAATCGCGTTTGCTGTGTCCATCTTGGGTGTGCTGATCTTTGCAGGCTTGACTGCTTATGACACACAGAAGATCAAAACCGACTACATCGCGCACGCCGCACATGGCGACAAAGAATGGTTGGCAAAGTCTGCGATCATGGGTGCCTTGAACCTGTATCTCGACTTCATCAACATGTTCATGTTCCTGCTGCAGTTGCTCGGCAACCGCGAATAAGCGATACGAACACAACAATACGAAGCCCCGTCAATCCCAGCGTTTGGCGGGGCTTTTTCGTTCTAGACCTGCACCAACGTTGAACCACCGACCCGTAGCACGGGGTCCATCCCAACCACCACTTGATCCTGCGGCCCATTCATCATCGCGATCACATGCTGCGCCGTCGTTTGCCCCATCGCATTTGGTCGCGGATCAATCGTCGTCAGCGTTGGGACACAAGCGCCTGCAATATCGTAGGCCCCAAATCCGACCACAGCCATATCGTCCGGTACCGCAATCCCGCGCCGCTGGCATTCTGACAGGGCACCAAACGCCACCAGATCAGACACACAAATCACGGCAGTGGTATCGGGCCAGTCTTCGTGCAATGCAGCCATCGCTTTGGCCCCGTTCTGCATAGGGTTCTGCGGCGCGCCCGAACCGATCAGCCGCGTCGGATCAAGCCCATGCGCCGCCATCGCCGTCACAAAACCCGCGCGCCGATCAATGCCGCGCGTATCGCTGTCAGTATCCCCGCCGATAAACCCGATCTTGCTATGACCAAGCCCCAGAAGATGATCCACAAGCGGCGCGATCACAGCGCGGTTCGAAAACCCCACCACATGTCCAATCGGATCATCCGGCAAATCCCACGTCTCGAACACAGGCACGCCAGCAGCGGCAAGCAGCTTGCGTGCCCGCGCCGTGTGCCGCCCACCTGTGACAACAATCGCCTCCGGCCTGCGTTGCAGGAAATCCGCGATCAGTTCTTCTTCGCGGTGCATGTCATAGTTCGTGTGGCCCAACAGCACTTGATAACCTGCCGCCGACAAAACACCCGTCAGCGCCTCGACCATGGTGGCAAAGTTCGCATTGTTCAGCGACGGGATCGTCACGGCGACAAAGTTGCTGCGCTGCGCCCGCAACGTCGCGGCGGTGCTATCGAACACATAGCCCAATGTGTCCGCCGTCTCCTGAATGCGCGCGCGCGTCCCCGCCCCGACCGACGCATCCAGCTTGAACGCGCGGCTCACGGTCATGACCGAAACGCCCGCCGCTTTCGCGACGTCCTTCATCGTGGGGCTGCGTTTCATCCGGATTAATCCGCCAGCTTTGGCGGGCCTGTGAAATATTCCATCAACGCCGCCTGATCTTCACCGCCCAATCCCGCAGCCGTCAAAAGCCTGTGCACTTCGGCGCAGGTCGCCGTCATCGGCATCGCGGTATTGGTGCGACGCGCAAGGTCCTGCGCCCCATTGAGGTCTTTCACCATGTTGTCGATCCGGCCCGTCCGGCGGTAATCCTTCGCGACAAAGCGCGGCATATATTCCTGCAAGATCGCGCTATCCGCACGCCCGCCTTTCAACGCAGTCGGAATCTTCGCAGCATCGACGCCCGCATCAAGCGCCAATTGCGTGGCTTCGGCCACCGCAAGAAAATTCAAACCACACAGAACCTGATTGATCAGCTTTGTGGTCTGCCCAGCCCCCGCAGGCCCCATATGTGTGATATTGCTCGCCAGATGCTCCAGAACGTCATGGGCGTCCGCGAAGTCCTCTTCGGCCCCACCAACCATCAACGTCAGTTCACCAGTGGCCACCTTTGGCGCACCACCCGACAACGGGCTATCGACCCACCGCAGGCCCAGACCAGCAGCACGTTCCGCAAATGATTTTGTGGCATCGGGATCAATCGACGACATATCGATGATCAACGTGCCGGGCTTTGCACCATCAGCGACACCGGTCTCACCAAACATGGCGGCTTCCACGATATGCGGCGCATTCAAACTCGTGATGACGTAGTCGGCATGGGCCGCGGCTTCCGCCGCTGAATTTGCGCCGACGGCCCCCTTTGCGATCAACGCATTGGCTTTGTCTGCGTCGAGATCAAAGACCACAACAGATTGCCCCGTCTCGACCAAACGCGCTCCAATTGCGCCGCCCATGGCCCCTGCCCCGATCAATGCAATTTTTAGCGTCATGCGAAATCCTTCCCTGTGTTCGCCACGAAAGCCGCAACAATCGCAGCGGGCGGTTGATCAATATCGACCGTCACGGCCGTTTCGTCCGCGTCCGGCATCTCAAGCGCCGCAAACTGACTGTCGAGCAACGCTGTCGGCATAAAATGATCGGCCCGCGCGGCCATACGTTCCGCGATAACCGCTTGAGAACCATGCAAATGCAGGAACGTCACAGGCCCACCCGCCGCGTCACGGATGATATCACGGTACGCGCGTTTCAAGGCGGAACAGCCAATCACCACGTCACCGTCATGTTCACGAAACGCAGCCCCGACATCGCGCAACCACGGCGCACGGTCGGCGTCATTCAGCGGCGTACCAGCCGCCATTTTCGCGACATTTGTTGCAGGATGCAGGTCGTCACCATCAACAAAAACGCCACCAATTGCATCTGCAAAAGCGGCACCAATCGACGACTTTCCGCAGCCGGATACGCCCATCACAACGTAAAACATTACAGCGACGCCGTGATGCCGCCGTCCACGAACAGGCAATGACCGTTCACAAAAGTAGACGCATCCGAGCTCAGGAAAATGCACGCGCCAACCAGTTCTTCGACATTGCCCCAGCGCCCCGCTGGCGTGCGCTTGGCCAACCACGCGCTGAACTCCGGATCAGCAACAAGGGCCGCGTTCAACGGCGTATCGAAATACCCGGGCGCCAATGCGTTGCAGGTCAGGCCATATTGCGCCCAGTCGGTCGCCATGCCCTTCGTCAGGTTCGCAACCGCGCCCTTTGTGGCCGTGTAAGGCGCAATACCGGGACGCGCGAGCGCGGTTTGTACCGACGCTATATTCACGATCTTACCTGCCTTGCGTTTAATCATATGGTTCGCGCAGGCTTGGCCAACGTGGAAAACCGATGCGATATTCGTCTGTAAAAGGCGCTCGAACGCATCAGCCGGAAAATCTTCAAGCGCGGTCCGGTGCTGCATGCCTGCATTGTTCACAAGGATATCAATCGCGCCAGTTTTAGCCTCAAAACCATCCACAGCCGCCTTTACTGCGTCGTGGTCCGTCGCATCAAAGGGCAACACGTCCACGGTCGCACCCGTCTCGCGCAACGCGGCAGCGGCGGCATCCAGTTTCCCGGTATCGCGCCCATTCAAAACAATGCTTGCGCCTGCTGCTGCCATTCCTTTTGCCAAGGCGAAACCGATCCCTTGGGATGAACCTGTAATCAAGGCGCGTTTACCTGTCAGATCAAATAATGCCGTGCTCATCCGCGTTTCCTTTACTCTCGACAAGTGGTTTGGCGGCATTTATGTTATCGTTAACAATTGGTGTCAAGCAATGCTGGCCACCACCCCGAAAGGCACCGCAGATATGAAATCCATCGTCATCCACGCGCCCAAAGATTTGCGGATACACAAAGGCGAAATCACCCCACCCGCAGCAGGCGAAGTGCAGATCACCATGGCGGCTGGCGGCATTTGCGGGTCCGATTTGCATTACTATCACCACGGTGGGTTTGGCACGATCAAGCTACGCGAACCCATGGTTCTGGGGCACGAAGTCGCCGGTCACGTCACCGCATTGGGCGCAGGCGTCACAGGCTTGGACATTGGTCAATTGGTGGCCGTGTCCCCGTCCCGTCCATGCCAATCCTGCAAGTTTTGTCTAGAAGGCAGTCAAAACCAATGCCTGAACATGCGGTTTTACGGCTCCGCGATGCCATTCCCGCATATCCAAGGCGCGTTCCAACAGGTGTTAAACGTCGATCCCGCACAATGCGCCGTGGCAGACGATTTGACGCCCGCAGAGGCGGCAATGGCTGAACCGCTCGCCGTTTGTTTACACGCCACGCGCCGCGCTGGCGGCATGGTCGGCAAATCTGTTCTGGTGACGGGCTGCGGCCCGATTGGTATCCTGTCGATCCTCTGTGCCAGACGGGCCGGCGCCGACCACATCGTGGCAACCGACCTGTCCGATTTCACACTGCAAATGGCCCAACAGGCTGGCGCTGATGAAGTCATCAATACGGGCACCACGCCCAATGGTCTGGATCGGTTCAGCGCGGACAAGGGCACATTCGATGTACTTTACGAATGCTCTGGCGCGGCCCCTGCCCTGACGGCGGGTATCCACGCGATGCGACCTGGCGGGACCATTATGCAGCTTGGTCTCGGCGGCGATATGACCCTGCCGATGATGGCGATCACGGCCAAAGAACTGATGTTAAAAGGGTCTTTCCGCTTTCACGAAGAATTCCACGCGGGGGTCAGCCTGATGCAAAAAGGATTGATCGATGTGAAACCACTGATCACCCACACCGTTCCACTAGATGACGCAGTGAAAGGCTTTGAAATTGCATCAGATCGCAGCCAAGCCATGAAGACCCAAATCGCCTTTACCTAGCTGACACTGTCCAAATCCAACATGTCCCGCAAAGCGTCTTTGGTGACGGACCAGATCTCGGTCACGTCCTGCAAGGCATCAGTCACATCCGCCAAGTCTTCTGCAACGAGAAGACTTTCGACATGGTGCAACCGATCACGCAAGGCAGGTGCGCCAATAACCGACGCAGATCCCGCAAGACGGTGGATTTCCGATCGCAACGCGTCCCCCTGTAGGTGGTGATCCTCAGGCCCAAAACGGCCCGTCGCGTCATCAACTTCCGCGATGAAATCGCCTACTAATGCGTGATGCTTTTCCGACCCGACGGCATCTGCCAAATCACCGATCAATTCATGATCCAACAGGTCATCACCCTGCACCGGACGATCTACGGTCACACCGTTCAACAGTTCATTCAGGCGCGCAATACTCAGCGGTTTCACAAGAACATCGTTCATGCCTGCCGCAACAAACCGTTCAATGTCAGCTGGCATCGCGTGGGCCGTCACCGCAAAAATAGGTGTATCGGCATTTGGCCCCGCGCCCGCGCGGATACGTTTGGTCGCTTCGACCCCGTCCATCACGGGCATGCTAACATCCATCAAAACAACATCGAACGATCGGCGACTAGCGATTTCGACACCTTCGACGCCATTGTGCGCCTCGATGATGGTGTGGCCCATTTTCTTAAGCATCGCGTCGGCCACAATACGGTTGATCGCGTTATCTTCGACCAGAAGGATATTCATGCCGTCTGCTACCTCTGACTGCTCGTCAGCTTTGTGTGTTTCACTTTTCGTCTTGGGTGCCGTCTGGCTGTCCATAGCCAGATTTGTCGGAAGCCGGACCCAAAATACAGTGCCTTCGCCCAAGGTGCTTTCGACACCAATTTCGCCATCAAGGTGTTCGACCAGTCGACGGACAATACCAAGCCCCAATCCCGTGCCCTGTTGCGCACGTGTATAGGACGGATCAAGCGTCACAAAGTCATCAAAAATGCGGCGCTGGTCTTCCTCGGAAATACCGACACCTTCGTCAGACACCCGCAATTCCCAAAAACTGCCATCCGCATCGCGTTCGATTTCGACGTCAATCTTACCATGCTTAGTAAATTTGATCGCGTTGCCCACAAGGTTCGTCAGAATTTGACGTAACTTCGTCGCATCGCCCATCACACGATCAAACTGCGGATCAAGAACTTTCAATTCTAGCGTATTTTTCGATTTCTCAGCCGCGACCTGTAAGCTTTCCAACAACTCATGTGTGACAGCGACCGGATCGTAGGGCCGTTGAATCTTTTCTTCAGCGCCAGCTTCAAGACGCGACATATCCAGCACGTCATTAACGTGTTGCAGCAACATGTCAGACGACGTGCCCATCACATCAGCCATGCTCGACTGGGTTTTATCCAAATCAGTGGACCGCAATAATTCAAGCGCCCCGACGATGCCATTGAGCGGCGTGCGCATTTCGTGGCTCATCACCGCGACAAGATCCGCCTTCGCCCGTTCGCCAGCGACCGCTTCATCACGGGCGCGCACCAGTTCTTCTTCTTTGGCAATCTGTTCAGAAATATCGCGCAGGTAAGACACGAAAATTTCGCCCTCTGGCCCTTCAGCCGAAGAAATCGAAAATTCGACAGGGAAAATGCGCCCGCTTTTGTGCATCCCTTCCAACTGAATACGCCCTTTACCCACAACATGGGCTTCCTTGGACCGAATATAGCGCGCCATCCCAGCTTCATGGCCTTCACGATACTTCGGCGGCACAATCGAGTCGGACATTTTTGTCCCGACGATTTCGTCGCGCGTGTATCCGAATACTTCCTCAGCGGCCTCATTAAACTCAATGACTTTGCCGTCCAAATTAACGACAACAATTGCATCCAGCGACGTCTGCACAATGACGCCCATCCGACGTTGGGTCATCAACTTTTCAGCAGCATCGCGATCAGCGCGACACATGGAACGCATCAGCGCAAAGACGACAACGAAAAGTGCAGTCACGAGCAGGAAAACGAGAATACCAAGGCGCGTCAACGCATTGGCAACGTTTTCGCGCTGCTCGCCTGAGAGTTCTGCAAAATGTTCGATTCCCAAGACGGACGTCGCACGCGCCAACGGTCGGACCGCTTCAATCCTTGTAACTAAATCTGGCAGCATAGCGGCCAAGGCATCGTCGGGCCCGTCGATGAATGGGACTAGATCATCCACGAAAACGGACATGGCATCCAGATTGTCGACAGCCGCTTGTTCGGTCCGTAGCCCAGCCAATGCCTGGCTTTCACGCATCGTGTTTACACGCGAATAGTAGATATCGAACCGCCGCCGGACATTGCGCAACTTCTCTTCTTCCGGCAGGTCGGTCCGTTGTGCTTCAGACAAAAGTGCCAATAGTTCGACTTCGGACTGCGCCAGCGACCATTGCGTGCTATCCCCATTTGCAGTGGCCAATGCGTTGATTTCGCGCCGTGCATCGGAACTGAGAACGTAAATCCCAACCATGCACGCTATCACAACGCCGCATATCAACGCGGCGCTAACCCACCTGTTTCGTCCAAGTGATTTTTTGCGATTCTCCGGCAGGCCTTGCTGCGGTCGGCAAAATAGCATTATTCGCTCGTCTCGATGCGATCCAGCTGCCAAATGCTGCGCGAATATGTCACTTCCGACTGGTAATCAGGGTTATCGTCATACGGATAGATCACCCAAAGCGGGCCTTTGTCGCGTACCGACATCGGTTCATCGTCCTTGAGGAACGCAATCACTGCGCCACCTTCGACCGCATCAGACATCGGGATTTCGACCGTGTAGTCATTGATCGCGGAGGCTAGAAAAACGCCTTCGGTGACTTCAAGCGTTTCTGCCAAATTGCGCAGCGGAACACCGGTAAAGGATGACACCCCGTCGGTCCAGATTGTTGATGTTTCAACAGTGACGGTGCCCAAACGGTCAAGGCCGTCTTGGTCGTATTCAATAACGCTTTCGCCGTGTGTCACGGTCAGAAGCACTTCACCCTCAGCATGTGCGATGCTCGTCAACAAAGAGAAACTTAGAAACGTTTTGGCTAACAACTGATAAGCTTTGGTCATTGGCAGTTTTTACCTCTTATAAGGCCCAGATACGCGGGCGCGTTCCCGTCCTAGCACGAGTTGTCGCAACTTCATTATGTTCATACGCATAACAAACTATCCGAAAGGATAAATTCTAGCGTCCAAAGAATCGCACACTTATGCATCAGGCAATGTTGGTACAAAGAACCTTAAAAGTTATCTACTTTAGCAGAAATTTGCCACAAATGCGTGGTATCTAGGTTGTAAGAGGTCCATCATACCAATTCGGTTAGGTCCCCAATCGTTTTTATTGTAGTCTGCCAAAAGAGGTAGATAGAAAGTATAGTATGCGTATTCTAGTTGCTGATGATCATGATCTTGTTCGTGAAACGATCGCTTCGTTTCTGTTGGCGTCCGACGGTATCAATGTCGTCGAAACTGCGGGCACGCTTGATGAAGCACTCGCCATAGTTGAAGACAGCGTCGCGTTTGATTTGGTCCTTTTGGATTACAACATGCCCGGCATGAATGGCCTCACAGGCCTCAAACGTATGAAAACGGCGACAAACGATGGTCGTGTCGCGCTGTTGTCCGGGACTGCATCACCCCAAATTGCCCAAGACGCAATTACAGAAGGCGCAGTGGGGTTCGTCCCCAAAACGCTCGGGTCCAAATCAATGGTCAGCGCTGTTAAGTTCATGATTATGGACGAAGTTTACGCGCCCTTTGATTTCATGAAACAGGTGCAGGAAAAGGCCGTTGGTAACCTGTCTGAACGCGAAACGTCCGTTCTGATGGGCATTTGCGAAGGCAAATCCAACAAAGAAATCGCGCGGGACTTGGATCTGCAAGAAGTGACAATCAAGCTGCACGTGAAAACGCTCAGCCGCAAATTGGAAGCCCGCAACCGCACCCACGCAGCGATGATCGCTAAGGAACGTAACCTCATTTGACAGCGGGCAACCTGCGCTGACTTGCAGTGTTTCGGATCACATCAAAACCACTGGCCTAATTGGCCAGTGAACGTGGTGCAGCGCCCCACAAACCTGCCCTCGCGCCTTCGGTCATTGCGATTACCACGTGATACATCAACCGCGTCAGCGCCTCCGGCCAGATCGTGTCGCCCGCCGCATCAATTTGATTGATGTAAACCGGACGATCTTTGAACCACCGTTCAAACATCAAACACATCAGGGTACAGGCCTTATCACCTGCCGTTTTGTCCCCCGCCGCGTGCCGCAATGCATAGGCTTTAATTGCTTCGGTCTGGGGCCACAAAAGGAACGTTTCTTCCAATACCGTCCCATCAGCCACCACCGCATCAAACGCCAGACCATCGCGCGCAAATCCATGCTGATCGGCAAAAGCCAACAGTTTCATCGCTGTGTCATGCAAACTCGGATCGTTCGCCAAATCCGCTTCTTCCAGCAACAACCAAGCCCATTCGCATTGGTGCCCGACTTCGCGGCGCAGCCCATCGTTGCCCGGTAGCGAATCAAGTTCAGGTGACAGAAACTCAACAATACTGCCGCTGTCCTGATCCATGAAATGCTGCACCCCGATTCGGCGGACCCCGGCGGCCCGGTCCAACCAAAGCGGCTTTCCCGTCATACGAAACCCCTGCAAACACGCCTCGTAAAGGTGCATATGCGGGTTTTGCGCGGGATTAAGGTCGGCCCCGATGTCATCGTTCAATAACAAACCAGTCGCCGGATCCGTCAAGGTGGTCTGCAAAGCAGCCCAGCAATCTTCAATCAAGGTGTCATAGCTGGGATTAGGGGCCAGTCTCTTCAGCGTCACTAACGCCAAAATCACAAAAGTCTGGTCATAACTGCGCGCCGCTTCATCCAGCGCATCCCCCGTGGGCGTCCCATCCGCGCCAACCGCACAACGATATAGCCCCGGTGCCTTACGATAGCGGTCCAAGAACGCGGCCTGCGAAACCGCCGCTGCAGTCAACGCAGGATCACCCGACTGCAGCGCGGCATGGGCCACGGTGAACACAGTCCGCGCCTGCGCCAGCACCGACTTTGTTGCCGCCGGATCAGGCCGTCCTTGCACGTCGAGCTTGTCAAAGACACCCGCATCGCCATCGCGGACTTTCGCTAACCAGTCACCAAAATAGTCGGTCCAAAACCACTTTGCCCAAATCTGCGCATCCTTGCGGCACGTATCCGTCGTCATATCAAAGCCTAGTTAATTGTGTCGGGCATCAATTGGCGGGGCAGCCAAAGCGCGATTTCAGGGAACAGAATGATCAGCAACAAAATCGCCAACATCGGCAGTAGGATAATCACCACCTCGCGCATCACCTGCACGACATTCATGCCGCCAATAGAGGCCGAGATCAACAAACACAGCCCGTAAGGCGGGGTCACCAAACCAAAAGCCAGCGACACAATCCCGATGATCGCAAATACAACCGGATGGATGTCTGCCGCGGTCGCGACAGGCAACAGCACGGTGCCCAAAATGATGATCGTGGGGATCGCATCAATGAACAGACCAAAGAACAGGAACAAACCGGCGATCACCAAAGCCGTGCCAAAGGTGCCAAACTGCCAAGCCGTCATCGTATCCACGACCAATTGCGGCACGTGATAAAACGCGAGCAACCAGCCAAACGCCGACGCCGACCCAATCGCGAACAGTGAAATCGACGCAAAACGGCCTGTGTCATAAAAGATGTGACCAAGGTCTTTGACGGTCACGGTCCGGTAGACAAACATGCCCAAAATCAACGAATACCCCGCCGCAATAATCGCGCTTTCCGTCGGGGTGACGACGCCGCCGACGATACCACCAATCACAAGGATCGGGGTCAACATCGCCAAGAAGGCGCCCTTAAAGGCAGTTACAATATCGCTGAAACTTGGCTTCCCGATGATCGGGTAGTTGTAGACCTTTGCGTAGCCATAAACCGTCGCCATCAAGGCTAAACCGATCATGATGCCGGGCACAGCACCCGCCAAAAACAACGCCCCGACAGAGGTTTGCATCACGCCCCCCCAGACGATCATCAGGATCGAAGGCGGGATAATCACGCCCATCACGGACGAACAGGCGGTGATCGCGATTGCAAAGCGGCGGTCGTAACCTTCTTTGATCATCGCAGGGATCAGGATTTTACCACAACCGGCAGCGTCCGCTGTGGATGATCCGGAAATGCCCGCGAACAACATCGACACGGCGACGTTCACATGTCCCAATCCGCCGGGCATCCAGCCGGTCAACACGCGGGCCAAATCGATCAACTTGTCTGTCACCTTCCCTGAATTCATCAGGTTTGCAGCCAAAAGGAAGAACGGCACAGCCAACAGAATGAACGAATTGTAAGACTGGAACATCCGGTCAAGCACGATGAACGGGGTCAGACGCAGCTCCATCACCACAATCGGGACCGTGGAAATCGCCAGCGCAAACGCGACAGGCACCCGCAGCGCGACCAGAAGGATGAAACCGCCAACCAGAATGGCGCAGGCAAGACCTGTTGAAATAATCATGCCGCTGCCTTCTTCGAATTTTTGTAAGTCTGGACTGCTTCATACAGTCGGTAGCCCGTGAAAACGGTCCACAATACGCCCGCGATGGGCACAGAAATATAGGTGATCATCATATTGGCCCGCATCATCGTCGAATTCTGGATGTAGCCGAATTCAGCATATTCCACGCCGTACCACGCAAATATCAAAGCAAACCCAAGGATCATCAGCAGGACAAATCCATCCTGAAGCAACTTCAGGAATGGACGTTTCGCATCAGGGATCACACGCACATCAAAATGCGTCCCGTCCCACACGGCAATCATGGCACCGATCATCACGGCCCAAACGAAGATGAACGTCGCCAGTTCTTCGGTCCATAAAAAGACAGGGATCACGCCGGTATAACGTGCCAAAACCTGCATCCCGACAGGGATCGCAAGCGCTGCAATCAGAAGGCCCAGCAACACCCGCAGGCCATCGCAAAGGCGGTCCAAAAAACGTCCAATCATATTGGGGGTCCGTTCTAGAAAAAGAACCACCGGCGCCCCGAAAGACGCCGGCAGTAGGGAGATTAGGAACGTTTATTGGTCGCGGATCGCTGCAAGCAGATCAGTCGCGCCCAGCTCTGCGGCATAGGCGTCCTGCACAGGGATCACCATTTCCAGCAGCGCATCACGGCCTTCGAATTCTGCAACAACAACCTGACCGGCGTCGATCATCTCTTGCATCTTTTCGCCATCTTGGCCGCTTTCCAACGCGCGACCAAATGCACCCGCTTCGGCACCTGCTTCCAGAACAGCTGCCTTCAGATCGTCAGACAAAGCGCTGAATGTGCTTTCGGACATCACCAAAGGACGCACTGTGATCGCGTGCTTTGTCAGCGTGATATTCGGGGCCACTTCGTAGAACTTCAGGTTCTGGATCGACGCCGCTTCGTTTTCGAAACCGGCAATCACGCCCGTCTGGATCGCGTTGTAAACTTCGTTGTAGGCAATCGCCGAAGGTGCAGCCGTCAGTGCGTTAAAGATTTGCGCCTGAATAGGGGCACCCATCACGCGCATCTTGTGACCAGCAAGCTCTTCAAGGTTCGTGATTGGTTCTGCAGAGGCAAGGTTACGCACACCGCCACCCGCATAGCCGATCACGCGGATGTTCGCTTTCTCCAACAGTTCAGCTTCAAGCGGGGCCATCACGCCGCTGGACAGTGCTGTGTTCCAGTGGTCCAGATCGCGGAACAGGAACGGCATGTCCATCAACGGAATAGACGGGGCAAATGTCGCCATGTTGGACGGGGCCATGATCGCGAAATCGATCGCAACGCCTTGCTGCAGGAAAGTGACAAAATCGCTTTCGTCGCCAAGTTCACCGTTCAGGCTTAGATCAAATGTGACGTCTTCGGCTTTTTCGCCAACCAGACGTTCGAATTCGCGCAATGTCTTTGTGTAGGCGTGTTCTTCGTCGAACATGCTGGCACCACGCAACGCAGTTTCAGCAGCAGCGGACGTGGCGGTCATGGCCGCAACAGAGACAGCACCGATCAAAAGGGCTTTCATAGATTTAAAGTTAAACACAGGTTTCCTCCCAGAACTTCATCGCCCGCTGGTGGCAACGCGCCCCAGCAGTACAATCATGTGGTTCGCGCAGTTGTTCAGATTCGGTAAAATTTGTAAACACTTGTAAACGCACTGCCAAAAATTGCAGCATGTTTGGAAAGAATCCGCTATGAAACACAGCGCCAACCACATCGCGTCACGGCACAAGGAGACCTACGTCATACCCCATTCGATCCTGCCCCCCGTGTCAGAAGCACCACCTGCGACAAACGACAGGTCCCTTTCAGATCAGGCCTACGAAAGCGTGTTAGCGATGATTGTCGCGGGTGATTTCCCCGCCGGACAAAAGCTGCCAACAGAACACGCGCTCAGCGATCAGTTAAAAGTCTCGCGTCCCATTTTACGCCGTGCTTTGAAACAGTTACGCGAAGACGGCGTGATCGTATCCCGCCAAGGATCGGGGTCATTTGTGCAGCGACGCCCCGAAGGTGTGATGCTGGATTTTGCGCCTGTAGGGTCCATCGCCGACATCCAACGGACGTTCGAATTTCGCGCCGCCATCGAAGGTGAAGCCGCCTATATCGCCGCCCAGCGCCGGACCGAAGATGACCTCGTTCGGCTCAAACAGGCGCTCGATCAGCTTGATCGCTGTGTAGTGTCAGGCAAGCTGGGTGTGGACGACGACGAACGGTTTCACGTCGCTGTTTGTGCAGCATCCGACAACAAATATTTCCTCGCCGCGCGCAGTTCGATGCAATCCAACATCCTGACAGGCATGAATCTAACCCGCAGCTTGTCACTGACCAAAACGCAGGCGCGCCTCGAACTGGTGCAAGCGGAACATCACGCGATCTATGACGCCCTTGTCGCGGGCGACGCGGACGCAGCACGGGACGCGATGCGCGACCATGTCAACAACGCGCGCCAACGGGTTTTTGAAGGGACCTAGCGCCGCGCTAGTAGTCCCACATCGTACCATCTTCCAGCCGAACAATCGGGTGACTACCCGCTTTGTAACTATACTGCGCTGCCTCTTCTTCGTTGAACTCGACCCCAAGACCGGGCGCATCACTGACGTAGAACATCCCGTTCTCAAGGAAATGATCAGACGGGAAAAGGGCGTCGCACTCCGGCGTGCCAAGCACCAGATATTCCTGAATGCCAAAATTCGGCGCCCAGACGTTCAGATGGGCCTGCGCCGCCATCGAAATCGGCGAATGGCTCGGTGCGCCGTGAAAACCCGTTCGCACATTATGCAACCCAGCCAGATCAACGATCCGCTTTGCATGGGTAATGCCGCCTGCATAGGTCACGCTGACACGGATGAAATCAATCAGGTTCTGTTCAATCAGCTTGTTACATTCCCAGATCGAATTGAAGACTTCGCCAATCGCAACAGGCACCGTGGAATGCTGGCGCAGCAGCTTCAACGCGTCTTGGTCTTCGGCGGGGGTTGGGTCTTCGAGCCAGAACAGATCGACGGGTTCAACCGCCTTTGCAAAAGCAGCCGCCTCGCGCGGGGTCAGCCGATGATGGACGTCGTGCAAAATCTTTAACTCAGGCCCGAAACGTTCGCGGATTTGCATCAAGGCATCCGGCATATAGCGCATGTAACGTCCCGTATCCCAGACTTCGACCTTGGGATGAATACCGCTGAAATCCGTGATGTAATTCGCAACGTCCCCTTTGGTTTCCGACACGCCGTAACCCGCCGTCGGCATCCCCGGAATACCGCATTGCACACGCACGGCTTTGTACCCTTGGTCGACATAATGCTGGACAGAGGTCATCAGATCATCCAGATCAGCCCCCGTCGCATGGGCGTAAACCATTGCAGCGGCACGGCTTTTCCCACCAAACAACTGATACACTGGCATATTCGCCAGCTTACCCTTGATGTCCCAAAGCGCCATATCAATCGCGCCAAACGCAGCCATCGCAATCGGACCTTTGCGGAAATAAGCGCCGCGATACATGAACTGCCAGATGTCTTCGCTATTGCGCGGGTCCATCCCGATGATCGCCGGGATCAGGTAGTCTTGCAGGTACGCGGCAGGCAACGTTTCACGGTTATTCAGCGTGCCGTCGCCCAGTCCGTAGACACCTGCATCGGTCATAATCTTGACGGTGACGTAATTCTTACCCGGCCCGCCCACGAAGACCTTCGCGCCTGTGATTTTCATCGTGGTCTTCCTTATGCCAAGCCCGTCACATCGGTCCAACCGTCCGATTTCCGGATGATATCAATGATCTGCTGAAATTGCGCGCCTTGAACAAATGTCGGATAAGGTGCGACCTGTTCACCCCTGATATCGCGCACCAATTCACGAGCAAGGTAATGCCAGCATTGCTCAGTCTCGCCTGCCACATCGGGGTTCGCATCCACGATATCCTGCGGTAGCGGCAGGTCCGTCCATTTGCCGTCGCTGCCGTAATGCGACAGCTGACTAGTGCCGTAATGGCCCTTCAGATAGATCGCGCCCTTTGTGCCGTAGAAGATGATGTGATCATCTTGGAACCGCGGCACAAGCCCGCCATGTTTGAAAAGCACAGAAACAGGTTTGGCGGCGAACGGCCCAGCCAGTTTGGCAAGAACCGCATAGGACCACTCCACATCGCTATCGCCCCACTTGAGCGTCGGATCGTTCAGGTCCTTGGGAATGAAATCGCGCCGCGTCATGAAGTTATGCACGCCGTCCACAATTGGCGCACGCCCCAGATCATCGCGGACATCGCCCATGATTTGCAGGATTTGATCCCCCACAACGGACGTCACAATCGCAAGCGAATGGGTAAAGTTGTTATTCAGCCGCCCGCCCCCAGCGTCCTTGCTATGGGACCACCCAAACGGAATGTTGCGATCAAGATTGAAGTGCGAAATGCTCTCGACCTCAGTCGGCTCGCCAATCGCGCCTTCGGCCACGAGCCGTTTCGCGTGCAGCACGCTCGGCGTGTAGCGGAAACTAGCGGCATAGGCGGTTTTAACGCCTGCCTTCTCAGCCAGATCGCGCAGCTCCACCGCAGTCTCCCCGCTATGGGTCATCGGTTTATCGCAGAACACATGACAACCAGCCGCAATCGCCTGTTTGATCGGTTCCACATGCGCACCACCCGGCGTGGCGATTGATACGATATCCGGCTTACAGATCTCCAATGCAGCCTGCCAATCGGTCCCGGCAAACGGAATATCCATCTTGGCGGAGACATCTTTGACGACGTTTTCCGTGCGACCAACCATGCCGACAACCTCGGCCCCCGCCCCGCGAAATGCGTCTGCGTGACCTTGTCCCGCGAACCCCGTGCCTGCGATCAGGACTTTCAAATTACGCCCCATAGGTTGACGCAAGACTTAGACAAAGTGACTGCAGTGAACGCTTAGACACACTGACCTCCCAATTCGGTGTTGATCGGCCCAACGCTCCCCCGCGCTTGGGTTTATGGATTCTAGTATACCAGATTGGCGGGCGATTTGTCACCAGACTTTCATTTCGTCGCAAAAGATCATCTATCGCCCTTGACCTTCCAGTGACTGGAAGCCCTATATCCCTTCGTGATCATCACACGAAAGCAATCACAATGAACGACCCGCAAACTCTGACCCTTGGCGTCAAACAGCTTAGCTGTGCATCCTGCGTGGGGCGCGCCGAAACGGCTTTGCGTGCGGTCACTGGTGTCGTGGTGGCAGACGTCAACCTTGCAGCGGAAACCGCAAAACTGCAGGTCTCACCAGATTTCACAGCCACCGATGCTGTCGCCGCTCTCGACACGGCTGGCTACCCCGCAGCCTTAAACACCACACGCTTCACGGTCGAAAACCTAAGCTGCGCATCCTGCGTCGGCCGCGTTGAACGCGCCGTCTCGGATGTGCCGGGCGTTGTGTCCGCCGCCGCGAACCTCGCGAATGATGAACTGACCGTGGTTTCTGTGGACGCACATATCACACCTTCAGTCACAGCCGCCGCCGCAAAAGCCGGATACCCCGTCACACTGATCGCAGACGATCACCCCGCCCCCGATGACACCAAAGCCGCAGAGGCCGCGACCCTGAAGCAGATGACCGTCATCGCCGCGATGCTCACCCTGCCTGTCTTTATCCTCGAAATGGGCGGTCACATGATCCCCGCGTTCCACCATTGGGCGATGTCCACCATCGGAATGGGCACCAGTTGGACCGTGCAATTCGTGCTGACCACCATCGTGCTGGCGTGGCCCGGGCGGCAGTTCTTCATCAAAGGCATCCCTGCCCTTGCCAAAGCTGCGCCCGATATGAACAGCATCGTCGCACTTGGGTCCGGGGCTGCGTGGACCTTTTCCACCGTCGCGCTTTTCGCGCCCGCCATTTTGCCGGATGGTACACAAACCGTGTATTTTGAGGCGGCAGCAGTCATCGTCACGCTCATCCTGCTCGGACGATATCTAGAGGCACGCGCCAAAGGCCGCACCGGCGACGCCATTCGCAAACTGGTCAAACTCAGTCCGCAAACCGCCCTTGTTGAACGCGATGGCACCTTCACCCCCACAGATGTCGACAGCATCATTACCGGCGACATCATCCAAACCCGCCCCGGCGAACGGATCGCGGTCGATGGCACAGTGACCGCAGGCACATCCTACGTGGACGAAAGCATGATCACGGGCGAACCCGTACCCGTCGAAAAAACTGCAGGGGCAGCTCTGGTCGGCGGCACGATCAATGGCAACGGGGCGTTGACTTACACGGCGACAAAGGTGGGTGCCGACACCACTTTGGCACAGATCATCCGCATGGTGTCCGACGCACAAGGTGCCAAACTGCCGATCCAAGATCTGGTCAACCGCATCACCCTATGGTTCGTCCCCGCAGTCATGGCGATTGCGTGCCTGACGATCATCGTATGGCTGGTCTTTGGCCCATCGTTTAGCTTTGCATTGGTCGCAGGCGTCGCGGTCCTGATCATCGCCTGCCCCTGTGCAATGGGGTTGGCGACACCAACGTCAATCATGGTCGGCACGGGACGGGCGGCAGAGTTGGGCGTTCTTTTCCGGCGCGGCACCGCGCTGCAAACGCTCAGCCAAGTGCAGACGGTCGCTTTTGATAAAACGGGCACATTGACCAAAGGCCGCCCCGAACTGACTGATTTTGAAACCGTGAATGGCTTTACGCATGACGACGTGCTGCGACTTGTGGCCTCTGTCGAAGCGCAATCCGAACATCCCATCGCCGCCGCCATCGTGCGTGCAGCAAAAGCGCTGGACCTGACCCTGACACCCCCCGACGATTTCACGGCGATCACAGGGTACGGTGCCAATGCAACCGTCGACGGCCACGAAATACTCGTCGGCGCGGACCGCCTAATGACACGCGAACAGATCGCAATTGACGTCCCGCACACAAAGTTCGGCGAACAAGGCAAATCACCGCTCTATGCTGCAATCGACGGCAAACTGGCAGCTATCATCGCGGTCGCTGATCCGATCAAACCCAGCAGCAAGGCGGCAATCGCAGCCCTGCATGACCTTGGCCTATCCGTCGCAATGATCACCGGCGATAACGGGGCCACCGCACAGGCCATCGCATCCCAGCTGAACATCGACACCGTCGTGGCAGAGGTCCTGCCCGATGGCAAAGTCGCCGCGATCCAAACCTTGCAGCAAAACGGCACACAGACCGCATTTGTCGGGGACGGTATCAACGACGCGCCCGCTTTGGCCGCATCAGACGTCGGCATCGCCATCGGCACAGGCACCGACATCGCCATTGAAGCCGCCGACGTCGTACTCATGTCGGGCGATCTGCGCGGCGTCGTCAACGCGCTGCACCTCAGTCAGAAAACCATGCGCAATATCAAGCAAAACCTGTTCTGGGCGTTCGGATACAACGCGCTTCTGATCCCAGTCGCGGCAGGCGTTTTTTACCCGCTTTTCAATCTGTTGTTGTCCCCCGCGCTCGCGGCCGGCGCGATGGCACTTTCCAGCGTTTTTGTCGTCACCAACGCGTTACGACTGCGCTGGGTCAACGCCCCCATGGCAGAGGACGTACGCCCATGAATATCGGAGACGTCGCAAAACGCACCGATCTACCGCCCAAAACGATCCGCTATTACGAAGACATCGGGTTGATCAAACCGCAACGCGACGCCAACGGGTATCGCAGTTTTCAGGACGCCGATATTCACAAACTGGCCTTCATCGGACGGTCCCGCGCCTTAGGCTTCACGATCGACGACTGCCGCAATCTATTGGCGCTTTGGGATGACAAAGACAGGGCTAGCGGCGACGTGCGCGCCATAGCCAAACAACACCTTGCTCAGATCGAAAACAAGATCGCGGATTTGCAATCGATCCACGATACACTGTCGACCTTAGTGACCAAATGCGCAGGTGATGACCGCCCCGATTGCCCGATCTTAGAAACGCTCGAAACCCTGCCGCGATAACCCGCCACTCCGCTTAACATCTGTGCAACTTTTCGCCCACCTCGTCCATTCGGTCGAGAGGTGCCGCTTTGATATTGCCAATCCCCACGTTTTTCGCGATGCAGTCTCCACACATTCGCACAATGTCGCAAATCGCGGACAAAGTGACGCTTTCGGAGCCTGCATTTTTGACCCAATTCGTACCCGGCCACCACACCATCCCAGACCAAATCACCAAAGCCATTGCAAAATACGCAGAAGCCACAGCTTTTGCTGACGCCGATCTTTGCCTGACATATGGCGACATCGCAGCGCTCGCCCACGCCCTGAAGGCAGATCTTCCCGCCCACGGTCCCGTGGCTGTTTTTGGCAAGCCTTCATCAGTATTTGGGGCCGCAACGACGGCCTGCATCGTGATGGGCCGCCCCTTTGTGCACCTTGATCCGGCCATGCCCACAGACGTTCTGGCCAATATCCTTGCCGAACTGGAAACCAAAACTGTCTTGCAATGCCAACCCGCCAAAGACGGGCAATTGCCAGCTGGCTGCGACTTGATCGATATCCCGCAAATCATCTCCGAACGCGCACCCGCCCCTGACGGCGCAATCGAAGCCGGGAACGTAAAATCGGACGATGCGATCTACATCGTCGCGACCTCAGGCACGACAGGCAAACCAAAGTGCATCCCCGTCACGCAAGAAGCCGCATTCTTGTCCTACGCATGGCGCGACGCCTACACGCCCTACTCGCCGGGCCAATCAATCGGGGCCTATAT
The DNA here is from genome assembly GCF_055809435.1 of Yoonia sp. D2-7. Taxonomy (NCBI): domain Bacteria; kingdom Pseudomonadati; phylum Pseudomonadota; class Alphaproteobacteria; order Rhodobacterales; family Paracoccaceae; genus Yoonia; species Yoonia sp. D2-7. The sequence continues at coordinate 2,784,458 of NZ_CM147912.1, forward strand.
CTTTGCGATCTGGGAAATGTTTCGGCCCCTCCGCGATGGCGCCCGCGTCTGCTTTCCAACCTTCGAACAACTGCTGAACCCGCGCGAATTGGCGGCATTCCTGATCGAACACAACATTTCCGAGATGCTGTTCACGCCGTCCGCGCTGGACAAAACGTTGCAAGCATCGACCTCGGATATGATGCAAAACGTGCCGCTGAAACGGATCATCCTCAACGGCGAAGTTGTCACCGACGCCCTGATCGCAGCCGCGCAGGAAAAGCTGCTGAATGCCACGCTTTGGAACCTCTACAGCATCTGCGAAACCCACGACATCGCGATGACCAACGTCTCGACAACCGACCGCAGCGCTGGCGCCGTTGGCGTCGCAATGCCCTACCTGCGCCCCGTCATCTTGGACGATAACGACGTCCCTTGCCCCACGGGCACCCCCGGTTTGCTACATTTCGAAGGGCCGCGCACGTTGGGGCCCGGTTACGTCAACCGCCCGCAAGAAACGGCACTGCGGTTCCGCAACCTGACGCTTGATGGTCAAGAGACACGGCTCTACGACACCGGCGATCAAGGCTTCGTCGACGAAGACGGCATGATCCACGTTTTGGGCCGCGTGGCGCATATGCTGAAACTGCGCGGGCACAGCATCCAGACCCAAGACCTAACGGCATCCTTGGCTAGCTTTATCGGCTTTCAACAGGCGGTCCCATGGATCCAGGACGTCGCGGGCCAAGGCAACGCCTTGGTGTTCTATTACGCAGCCAACGCCGCGCAAACGACTGATAACGCCGCGAAATGGGGCCTCAACGCGGGCGAAAACCGTATTCCGCCCGCGTTGGCCAAGGCGTTGCGCAAAGCCCTGCCCGCCTATTGCATCCCCAGCTATCTGGTCGCTCTGCCCGAAATCCCGATCAATACGGTGTCCGGAAAATGCGATTTCAAAGCACTGCCCAAGGTCGCGGGCGCACAGGCGCAAACCACTGAAACGGACACACGCGCGACCGTGTCCGAAGCGGCCAAAGCGCTTGGATGCACGGCCGACATGATCGACCCGAGCCTATCCTTTCATGATCTCGGCGGGGATTCACTGATGGCAGTGACGCTCGTTCTCGCGCTTGAAACCGCCTATGGCCGTCGGGTCGATTTCGATTTTGCGTTGAATGTCCCGCTCGACCGTTTGCATAACATCCTGACCGAACCGATGATCACGCCAAAGCCGGACAGCACATTCGACACCCCCGGCATATTGCTGACAGGGGCGACCGGATTTCTGGGGCGTCACGTGCTCACAGCAGCAGCCAAATCATTGCCGGACGATCACGTCATCTATTGCCTCGTGCGCCCCAAACGGCGGGACGCGTCGGACCGCATGCGTGACATCGCGTCCGACAGCGGCGTGCCATTGAGCCGGATCAGGATCATCACCGCAGCACTGGAAGACCCGCAATTTGGGCTACCAACACCCCAATATCAATCGCTCTGCGATGCCACACAAAGCGTGGTGCATTGCGCCGCGATGGTGAACCTCGCCGTGGATCGTGACACGATGGAAGATTGGTCAAAGGGCGGCATGGAAAACATCCTGCAGTTCTGCAAGGACGCGCAGGCCGATTTGCGGTTCTCGTCCACCTCTGCGGTGTTCCCTGACACAGGCGGGCGACACGCCGAAACAGCAACGAACGTCTACGACAATTGTGGCGGCTATGGTGCCGCAAAAATCGCGGCCGAAGCGTTGATCGCGGCCTCCGGTGTTCCGTCCACCATCGTGCGGCTTCCGTCGCTCTACAGCGTCACGCAGCCGAACCCGAACGACATTTACGAGACTATCATGACAGCCTGCCGCGCGATCCATGCGGTACCCGATGGCCTGATGTTCCGCATGATTGATGTGCAGCACGCCGCGCAGTTCTTAACAGAGGTCGGGCAGACCCACGAGACCGGAACCTACAACCTGACACCCGACATTTGGGCCACTGGTGAAGACACTGCATATACGACACTGCCACTGCAAACGTGGTTGGACAAAGCACCGCTCAGCGACGCGCAGAAAGCGCTGATTGCCGCCGATCTGTCCGTCTTGCACGCCGACGCGACCCTTTCCCACGAAAAGGCGCAGGCGGCATGGCAGGCCATATCTGACCTGCCTTTTGATCACATCAGCGACCCCACCGCATTGCTAAACGCACGGTTTGGCCGCGACGCGGTACCTACCAAAGCGATCCCGCGTTGACCTGAATATCTTCCATCGTGATGGCGCGACCAGCGTCGCTGACCAAGAACGCAACGAGATCAGCGATTTCGGACGGCTGGACCAACGCGCCTTGCGGATTGGACGCCTCGTATTTGGCCTGCACCTCTGCACGGGTGGCACCCGTATCTGCAATTTCCTGATCGACAAATTGCTTCAGCATCTCGGTTTCGACCCACGTCGGGCTGATGCTTGTGCAGGTCACGCCATGTACCGCGCCTTCCAGGCTGACACATCGACCAAGCCCCAAAAGGCCCGCTTTCGACGTACAGTAGGCAGCGTTATCGGGCATCCCGTTGTGGGCCGCCACCGACGCCAGATTGATGATCCGGCCAAATTTCTGCGCAACCATCCCCGGCATCACGGCACGGATCATTTTGAACGTACCAGTCAGGTTTGTATCAATGGTGTCATCCCAAATCTGGTCAGAATGGCCAATAACGGGGGCTTCTTCATACACTCCGGCAGTATTCACCAAAATATCGACACGCCCGTGATCTGCTACGACCTTTTCAACAAAGGCTGCCACGCTCGCACTGTCACGCACATCTAGTCCAGCGACCGCAATAGGTGCGCCGATCTGTTCATGTAGCTCGGCCACAGCTGCGGGATCATTGCCGCGCCGCGCCCCGATGCAGACAGTTGTGCCCGCAGCATGAAGCCGCTTTGCAATCGCAAGTCCCATACCGGACAGGCCGCCCGTGATAATTGCCACTTTCGTCATTGCTGATCCATCCATGTACTGATTGGGGATAATTATGGGTTCGGTATGCGCAGAACGCTTTCAAAGTACAACCAATGGTTCACTGTCGCCCGATCTCGCATATGACCAAAAAATGTGCGTTTCGCCCAAAATCCTAGCGTCCCGTCGCGCACGCAAAATCGAAGGCCTGAAACACAGGTCCGCCTCTCGTGTTTGCCGCTCCTGTGGGACACATCTGGCCCCATGCAAATGGCCACCCGTATTCTTGTCGTCGAACCCGACCCCGAAAAAGCACGCGAAATTATCGACGCGCTTGTAGATGGTGGCTGGCCCGACGTGACCGTCATAGGCCAAACCACCGGACTGGCCGAAGCCGTCCGCACGTCATCCCCCGACATCGTGCTGATCGATATCGCTAATCCTGACCGCGACACGCTGGAACATCTCAGCCTGATCTCCGACACCAAGGCCCGCGCCGTCGCCATGTTTGTCGATCAAACTGACGAAGGACTAACCCAAGCGGCCCTGAACGCCGGCGTCAGCGCCTATGTCGTGGACGGTCTGCAAAAGAACCGGATCAAACCCGTGTTGGAAACGGCCATCGCCCGTTTTCAGATCATGCGTAAAATGCAGTCCGAACTGTCCGCCGCGAAACAAGCGCTGGAGGACCGCAAAACGATCGACCGCGCCAAGGGCATCCTGATGCGGCAACGCAAACTGGACGAAGACGCGGCCTACGCGCTACTGCGCAAAACCGCGATGGACCAAAACCGCAAGGTGATCGACGTCGCATCGGCGCTCGTGACGGCGGCGGACCTGCTATCATGAAGGGACACGTTCTAAATTGCGGCTACCTGCCACTTGTTGACTGCGCCCCGCTGCTGATTGCAAAGGAATTGGGCTTTGCCGCTGAAGAAGGGCTTGATCTGCGGCTGATCAAGCAACCCTCTTGGTCGGCGCTGCGCGATAACCTGATCCTTGGGCAGTTGGATGCGGCCCAGATGCTGGCACCGATGCCCATTGCACTACGGCTTGGCATCGGCGGGGTCCGCGCCGACGTCGATGTGCTGTCAGTGCTTTCCGTCAACGGCACGGTCTTCGGGCTGAGCCAAGCGTTGATCTCGGCACTTGCCCCCGTCCCCTACGGCGATCCTGACGCAATCCTTGCCAAACTGGCACAGCACGGCAAAACGCTGCGGATCGGCGTGCCATTTCATGCATCCACGCATAGGCTACTACTCTCTTACCTGCTCGCGCGTTGTCCTGAAATTAAGACCGATGTCATCACAGTACCGCCGCCGCGCATGGCCGCAGCAATTGCTGACGGACAAGTTGATGCGTTTTGGGTCGGCGAACCATGGGGCAGCGTTGCTGTCAAAAACAATGCAGCGGCTATCGTCCTGACAGGATCGCAAATCTGGTCCTTCGCGCCGGAAAAAGTGCTGGCAGCGCGGTCCAATTGGGTAACCGACAACCCCGAACCGACACGTGCATTGATGCGGGCGACCTACAAAGCGGGACAATGGCTCGGCCAACGCAGCAACGCGGCCTTGGCCGTCGATATCCTTGCACGCAGCGAACATCTCGATTTGACCGACGACCTGATTGATCCGGGCATCAGCGGTGAAGTGACACTTGATCCAACCATAGGCCCCCGCCACATCGACAACTTCTTACTGTTCTTCCGGAACGCGTCGCAGTTCCCGTGGCGCAGTCAGGCCGCGTGGATCGCAACCCAGCTTGGGGCCGACGATAATAGCATCGCAGAAGCGAAACGGTGCTTCCGCAGCGATCTGTACCGCGAAAACCTGGGCAGCCTTGGTGTTGATCTTCCCGGTGCATCCGAAAAAGTCGAAGGGGCGCTTGCCCACGAGACCGCGGTCGCATCAACCCGTGGAAACATGATTCTCGGGCCTGATGCCTTTTTCGATGGCAAAACTTTCGATTTTCACGGCTAAAACCGCACAGTTTTTAGGCAACCTCTGCACCGCAGCAGATTCAAGCGCTGCATTGCAGAATCCACGTTGAAGTTCCGACACCAAGCCCGCAAATTATCTTCAAGGGGCATCGAAGCCCGTTACGCGCACAGACCAACGATGGTGGTGCAGCATTCAGAGCAAAGCCGCTCGTATGGACTACGGATCTCCTCCCCCGTGTCCCTACGTGCGGCTTTTTTCGTTTTCAAAGGTCTAACAGGGCCGCCAACAAGGACAGATAAATGAAGACTTCTTTTGCTTTCACACTTGCCACGCTGGCCAGTCTTATGGGGTCCACCGCGACGGCCCAATTGCTTGAACTGGAAAAGGACGAACTGACGTTCGGCTTTATCAAACTGACAGATATGGCCCCGCTTGCCATCGCCTATGAACTTGGCTTCTTCGAAGATGAAGGTCTGTTTGTGACGCTGGAAGCCCAAGCAAACTGGAAAGTATTGCTTGATGGTGTGATTGGCGGTCAGTTGGACGGCGCGCACATGTTGGCTGGTCAGCCACTGGCAGCGACAATCGGCTACGGCACCGAAGCACACATCATCACACCATTTTCCATGGACTTGAACGGTAACGCGATCACCGTCTCCAACGAAATCTGGGAAGAAATGAAGCCGAACGTTCCGATGATGGACAACGGCCTGCCACAACACCCGATCAGCGCCGAAGCATTGGCACCCGTCGTCGAAGATTACAAAGACCAAGGTATCCCATTCAACATGGGCATGGTTTTCCCTGTCTCTACACACAACTACGAAATCCGCTACTGGTTGGCAGCTGGTGGTCTTGAGCCGGGTTATTATTCCCCTGAAGACATCTCCGGTCAGATCGGCGCAGACGTTCTGTTGTCTGTGACACCTCCACCACAAATGCCCGCAACAATGGAAGCCGGTACAATCTACGGCTACGCAGTGGGCGAACCATGGAACCAGCAAGCTGTGTTCAAAGGCATCGGCGTTCCGGTCATCACCGACTACGACATGTGGAAGAACAACCCTGAAAAGGTCTTCGGTATCACAGACGAATTCGCCGAAGAAAACCCGAACACAACAATCGCACTAACCAAAGCTTTGATCCGCGCCGCGATGTGGTTGGACGAAAACGACAACGCCAACCGCGAAGAAGCCGTGGAAATCCTGTCACGCTCTGAATACGTCGGTGCAGACGCCGAAGTGATCGCAAACTCTATGACTGGCTTCTTCGAGTTCGAAAAAGGCGACGTGCGCCCTGCTCCGGACTTCAACGTGTTCTTCCGCTACAACGCGACATACCCGTTCAAATCCGATGCGATCTGGTACCTGACACAGATGCGCCGCTGGGGTCAGATTTCTGAACCGAAGTCCGACGAATGGTTCATCGAAACAGCTGAATCTGTCTACCGTTCCGACATCTACCTTGATGCGGCCCGCGCGCTGGTCGACGACGGCATGGCGAACGAAGCTGACTTCCCATGGGACAGCGACGGTTTCAAAGCACCAACACCAGCCGCTGACATCATCGACGGCATCGGCTTCGACGGTCGCACACCAAACGCCTACATCGACAGCCTGCCAATTGGCTTGAAGGGCGACCAGATCGTGGTCGGCTCCGAAATCCAAGGCTAATCGCCCCTAAATCTGCACCGCGCTGTCACGACGGCGCGGTGCACGCATTGTGCACGTGTTGTGCACGCATTGTGACATCACATTTTTCGCCCCAATGAGGCTTTGACATGACCGCCATCGATCCCGAAACACTTTCCTCCGAAGCCCGCCGCGCGCGGCTTTTCACCCGGATCAACACCGCAGATAAGTGGTTTCAGGTGCTGGGTCTGGCATGGGTCACACCGATCCTCAAAGCAGCAGCAGGCGACAACCCCAAAGCACAGCTTGGCGAAATCTGGCGCCTGTTGGGCGTCCCATTGCTGGCGATTTTCCTATTCTTAGGCGCGTGGGCAGCCCTTGCACCAAAGGTTCAAACATCACTGGGCGCGGTACCCGGACCTGCACAGGTTTGGGAACAAGTCGGTAACTTGCACGCAGACGCGGTACGCGAAGGCGAAAAAGAAGTCGCCTTCTACGAACGCCAAGAACAGCGCAACGCCGACCTCGTAGCAAACGGCCAAGCTGACCGCGTGAAAGAGCGGACTTATACTGGGAAACCAACGTATTACGACCAAATCTGGACGTCGATCAAAACCGTCTTCTTCGGCTTCCTGATCGCATCCGCTTTCGCCATTCCGCTGGGCATCGCCGCTGGTTTGTCGGCCACAGCCAACGCCGCGCTGAACCCGCTGATCCAGATATTCAAACCCGTCTCACCGCTCGCATGGTTGCCCATCGTGACCATGATCGTGTCGGCGGTTTATGCCAGCAATGACGGCATGTTCTCGAAATCCTTCCTGATCTCCGCGATCACCGTGACGCTCTGTTCGCTGTGGCCAACGTTGATCAACACGTCCCTAGGTGTGGCATCCATCGACAAAGACCTTGTCAGCGTGTCCCGCGTTCTGAAAATGAACACATGGACCAAGATCACAAAACTGGTTCTGCCATCTGCTTTGCCCCTTATTTTCACAGGTTTGCGCCTGTCCTTGGGTGTGGGCTGGATGGTTCTGATCGCCGCTGAAATGCTGGCCCAGAACCCCGGTCTTGGTAAATTTGTCTGGGACGAATTCCAGAACGGGTCTTCCCAATCTCTCGCCAAAATCATGGTTGCTGTGTTCACCATCGGGATCATCGGCTTCCTGCTCGACCGTGTGATGTTCGCGCTGCAATCCATGTTCACATTCTCGAATAACCGGTGATTGATATGAGCATTCTCGAATTCAAGAACGTCTCAAAAAGCTTTGGCACAGGCACTCACGCCAGCCACGTTTTGAAGAACATTGATCTGACTGTCGAAGAAGGTGAATTCCTTGTTTTGCTTGGCTTTTCCGGCACAGGCAAAACGACACTGATCAATCTGATGGCGGGGTTAGAAACCCCGACATCGGGCGAAGTGACCTTCAAAGGCAAGCAGATCAAAGAACCCGGTCGTGAACGCGGCGTGATCTTCCAAAGCTATTCACTGATGCCGTGGCTGACCGTGAACGGCAACGTGATGCTGGCCGTCGATACGATGTTCCCGAACTTGTCCAAGGACGAACGTCAGGCGAAGGTTGATCACTACGTCAAAATGGTGGGCCTCAGCCACGCTGCGACGCGCCGCCCCGCTGAATTGTCGGGTGGTATGCGCCAGCGTGTGAACGTGGCGCGCGCGCTTGCGATGGACCCTGAAATGCTGTTGCTCGACGAACCGCTGTCCGCGCTTGACGCGCTGACACGCGCCAATCTGGCGGACGAAATCGAAGGCATTTGGTCTGAAGATAAAAAAACCTGCGTCCTGATCACCAACGACGTGGACGAAGCCATTTTGCTGGCCGACCGGATCATCGCGCTGAACCCTGACGGGACCTTGGGCGAAAAGTTCAAAGTCGACCTTCAGCGCCCCCGCGACCGCATGGAAATGAACAACAACGACACGTTCAAACGCCTACGTGCGGATGTGACGACTTACCTGATGGATATCGGCATTGCCGCGAAAACGGCTGACACGAAGCTGTTGCCAAACGTCACGCCGATCCATTCTGTCCCTGCCGCTGTTCTCAAGGCCCAAGAAGGCGGGATCGAAGAAAAGTACCTCAACTTCAGTCAGTTGGACAAAGTATACCCTACGCCAAAAGGTCCATTGACCGTTGTTGAAAACTTCGATCTGAAGGTGGAAAAGGGCGAATTCATCAGCCTGATCGGCCATTCTGGTTGCGGCAAATCCACTGTCCTGACGATGGCCGCTGGCCTGAACGACATCTCTAAAGGTGCGATCAAACTGGATGGCTGGAACGTCGAAGGTGCCGATCCCGAACGCGCCGTTGTGTTCCAATCGCCAAACCTGTTCCCTTGGCTAACCGCCAAGGAAAACGTCGCGATTGGCGTTGACAAAGTTTACCCAAAAGCCAGCCAAGCGGAACGCCAAGATGTCATTGAATATTACCTTGAGCGCGTCGGTCTCGCTGACAGTATGGATAAGGGAGCCGCGTCGCTTTCCAACGGAATGAAGCAACGTGTGGGCATCGCCCGCGCTTTTGCTTTGTCCCCGAAGCTGCTGCTTTTGGATGAACCGTTCGGCATGCTCGACAGTCTCACACGGTGGGAACTGCAAGAGGTGCTGATGGAAGTGTGGTCGCGCACGAAAGTCACGGCGATCTGTGTGACGCATGACGTGGACGAAGCCATTTTGCTGGCAGACCGCGTTGTGATGATGACCAACGGCCCACAGGCGACAATCGGGAAAATCACAGACGTGAAACTGCCACGTCCACGCACCCGCAAGGCTCTGCTCGAACACCCCGATTACTACACGTACCGTCAGGAAGTCCTCGATTTCCTTGAAGAATACGAACACGGCGCAAAGCCGAAACCCAAAGCCACAGCGATTGCGGCGGAGTAAATCACATGAGTGACCATCTAATCATTATCGGCGCAGGCATGGCGACTGGCCGCGCGATTGAAGACTTACGTAGCGCAGGGTCCGATATCAAAATCACCCTGTTCAACGCGGAACCGCGCGGGAACTACAACCGCATCATGCTGTCCCCCGTTCTTGCGGGCGACAAAACCTACGAAGAAATCGTCACGCACGACGACGCTTGGTATGCGGAAAATGATGTAACCTGCCGTTTCGGCGAAAAGGTTGATGCGATTGACCGCGAAGCAAAGACAGTCTCCGCGGCAAACGGCGATGTGCTGTCCTATGACAAACTGATGTTTGGCACTGGATCCAACCCGTTCATGATCCCCCTGCCCGGTCATGATCTGGACGGCGTGATTGCCTACCGCGATCTGGAAGATACGCAAAAAATGATGGACCTAGGCCCTGACAACAAATGCGTTGTTATCGGTGGAGGTCTGTTGGGTCTGGAAGCCGCCGCAGGCATGGCTGCACGCGGTGTCGATGTCACCGTGATCCATATCATGGGCCACCTGATGGAACGTCAGTTGGACGAAGCGGCTGGTTATCTGCTGCGTAAAGCATTGGTTGATAAAGGCATTACGGTCAAATGCTCTGCGAACTCCAAAGAAATTCTTGGTGAGAACGGCAAGGTACGCGCCCTGTTGCTTGATGACGGGACTGAATTGCCTTGTGATCTGTTGGTCATGGCCGTGGGCATCCGTCCGAACGTGAAGCTCGCCCAAGATGCGGGTCTGGCTGTCGGTAAAGGCATCCACGTTGATGACCAGATGGTCACGTCTGACCCCGATATTCTGGCCGTTGGTGAATGTGTTGAACATAACGGTGCGATCTTTGGTTTGGTTGCCCCGCTGTACGATCAAGCCAAGGTTGCCGCGAAAACCCTGCTGGGTGAAAATGCGACTTTTGTTCAAAAGGAACTGTCTACCAAGCTGAAAGTCACGGGTTGTGATCTGTTCAGTGCCGGTGATTTTGCCGAAGGCGAAGGCCGCGAAGACATCGTTTTCCGCGACCCTGCGCGTGGCGTCTACCGTCGTTTGGTCATCGAAAACAATGTGATCGTCGGTGCGGTGATGTACGGCGACACGGCCGACAGCAACTGGTTCTTCGGCCTGATCAAAGACAAAACCGATATCGCCGACATGCGCGAAACGGTGATCTTTGGTCCTGCATTTCAGGGGGGTGCCGCTGTGGACCCGCTCTCAGCCGTTGCAGCCTTACCGCGTGATGCGGAAATCTGTGGGTGCAACGGCATTTGTAAGGGCGAAATCGAAGATGCGATTGCGGCGGGGTCCACGGACCTTGCTGGCATCAAAGCGACAACCAAGGCGTCTGCGTCTTGCGGGACATGTACGGGACTTGTCGAACAGGTTCTGGCCGTCACGCTTGGCGATGACTTTGTGATCCCAGCGGCTGCGACCGTTTGCGGTTGCACCGACATGACCCACGAAGACGTGCGGCGCATGATCAAATCCCAGAAACTGACGTCGATGAACGCGGTTTGGCAGGAATGTGGATGGAAAACGGTGGACGGCTGCCCGACCTGCCGCCCTGCCCTGAACTTTTACCTGCTGGCTGATTGGCCGCTGGAATACAAAGACGACCCGCAGTCCCGTTTTATCAACGAACGCAAACACGCGAACATCCAGAAAGACGGCACGTTTAGTGTCGTGCCACGGATGTGGGGCGGGATCACAACGCCGGACGAACTGCGCGCTATTGCCGACGCCGCCGACAAATACATGGTGCCAACCGTAAAGGTTACTGGCGGTCAACGGATCGATTTGCTGGGTGTAAAGGGCGAGGATCTGCCGGGCATCTGGAAGGATCTGAACGACGCTGGCATGGTGTCCGGCTACGCCTATTCCAAAGGCCTGCGGACCGTGAAGACCTGTGTAGGTACGGATCATTGCCGCTTTGGCACGCAGGACAGCACGGGTCTTGGCATCAAGCTGGAAAAGACGCTGCACGGTGCTTGGACGCCGCACAAGCTGAAGTTAGGCGTGTCAGGTTGCCCGCGCAATTGCGCCGAAGCGACCTGTAAGGACATTGGCGTGATCTGCGTGGACAGTGGTTACCAGATCAGTATTGGTGGTGCGGCTGGTATGGACGTCAAAGAAACCGAACTGCTGGTGCAGGTCCCGACAGAGGATGAAGCGATCCTCGTCATTAAGGCCGTATCCCAACTGTACCGCGAACAGGCCAAATATCTTGACCGTATCTACAAATGGATGGCCAAAGTCGGGCTTGATTGGATCAAGGAACAGATTGTTGATGATCTGGATAACCGCGCTGCTTTGGTGGATCGTTTCGAGCTGTCCCAGACTATTTACCGCCACGATCCATGGGCGGAACACGTGAAGAAAGCGGAGACATATCAACCGCTTGCAAACCTATCGTTGGAGGCCGCAGAATGACCCAGTGGATTGATGTTGCACCGTTGGACGACGTACCCGCGCGTGGCGCACGGATGTTGAAAACCGCACATGGCTGTGTCGCTGTGTTCCGGACTGCGGATGACGAAGTCTTTGCGCTGGATAACGCCTGCCCGCACAAGCAGGGCCCATTGGCCGAAGGGATCGTGCATGGCAAATCCGTTACCTGCCCGTTGCACAACTGGGTGTTCAGCTTGGAAACGGGCATGGCACAGGGGCAAGACGTAGGCCAAGTCGCCACATATCCCGCCCGTGTTGACGCAGGTCGTATTCTGATCGACGCGGCCCAACTGACCGGACGTGCGGTGGCAGCGGAATGACCCTGACGAAGACCACCTGCCCTTATTGTGGTGTTGGTTGCGGCGTGCTTGCCGGGGCTGACGGTACTTTGAAGGGCGATCCGGATCATCCTGCCAACTTTGGGCGGTTGTGTTCCAAAGGGACCGCATTGGGCGAAACCATCGATCTTGATGGTCGCCTGCTGCATCCGGTGGTCGACGGCAAACGCGCGGATTGGGACAGCACGCTGTCACTGGTCGCCGACAAATTCAGCGCTACAATTGCCGAACACGGTCCTGATAGTGTGGCCTTTTATGTGTCGGGCCAGTTGCTGACCGAAGATTACTACGTCGCGAACAAGCTGATGAAGGGTTATTTCGGGTCGGCCAATATCGACACGAACTCACGGCTTTGCATGGCGTCTTCTGTTGTGGGACACAAACGCGCTTTTGGCACAGACACCGTTCCTGGCACCTATCAAGATTTGGAACAGGCCGATGTGATCGTGTTGGTCGGATCGAACCTTGCGTGGTGCCACCCTGTGCTGCATCAACGGATCGCAGCCGCGAAAGAAGCCCGCCCAGACATGCGGGTGATCAATATTGATCCACGCAAAACTGCGACAAGCGATCTGGCCGATACGCACCTCCGGATTGCACCTGACGGTGACGTCGCACTATTCAACGGTTTGCTGAGCCACATTGTTGCCACTGGCGCTGTCGATCAAGACTACGTCGATGCGCACGTCAACGGGTTCGATGCTGCCCTTGCCGCGGCCCGCGACACGGACGTCGCCGATACGGGTCTGTCCGACATTGAGTTGCAGGACTTTTATGCGCTTTGGACTGGCACGAAGAAGGTCATGACCCTTTATTCCCAAGGCGTGAACCAATCCGCCGGCGGTAGCGACAAGGTCAACGCGATCCTGAATTGCCACCTTGCGACGGGTCGTATCGGCAAGGTCGGCGCAGGCCCGTTTTCCCTGACCGGACAACCTAACGCGATGGGTGGTCGCGAAGTTGGTGGTCTGGCCAATATGCTCGCTAATCACCTCGATATCGAAAATGCGGACCACCGTGACGCGGTGCAATCTTTCTGGGAAAGCCCCACGATCTGTACGCAAGCGGGTCTGAAAGCCGTTGATCTATTCGACGCCTGTGCATCCGGCAAAATCAAAGCGTTATGGGTCATGTCCACCAATCCCGCCGTGTCGATGCCGAATGCCGATGCAGTCGCTGATGCGATAAAGGCGGTGCCTTTCGTTGTCGTGTCCGACATCATGGAACGCACTGATACGGGCGATCTGGCCGACGTATTGCTGCCTGCCGCTGGTTGGGGCGAAAAGGACGGCACAGTTACAAATTCCGAACGTCGAATTTCACGACAACGGTCGTTTCTACCGATGCCGGGTGAAACGCGTGCGGATTGGAAAATCATCTGTGATGTGGCTGTGAAGATGGGATTTGGTGATGCATTCGCATTCGAAACGCCTGCCGATGTTTTCGCCGAATACGTCGCCCTGTCCGCCGATGTGTCAGGCTTTGACCGCGATTTGGATCTCAGCGTTTTTGCAGATGCCGATTATGCGAACCTGATCCCGACACAATGGCCCGTGAACGATCGTCGCTTCTTTGCAGACGGGAAGTTCTACCACGCGGACGGCAAAGCCAAGATGCTGCCGATAACCGCCCCGACCCTGAGCAAGACAGATTTTCGTCTGAATACAGGTCGTAACCGCGACCAATGGCACACAATGACGCGCACGGGTAAGACTGCGCGGCTTGGGGCGCATCTGGCAGAACCATATCTGGAACTACACCCCGACGATGCGCATGCCAAAGGTGTCACGGACGGTGATCTGGTCACGATCAGCAATGATTTCGGACATGCCGTGCTGCGTGTACTGGTGACTGACCGCGTGGCCGTTGGCCAGCCGTTTGCCCCGATGCATTGGACGAAACAACGCAGCCGCAACGGGACCGTGAACGCGACGCTCGCGCCCGTGACTGATCCGTTTTCGGGTCAACCTGCCCTGAAAGGCGGCGATGTGGCCCTCGCAAAATTCGACGCCGCTTGGTTCGGGTTTGTGGCCTGTGCCAATGCGATGGAACCGACGGCCGATTACGCAGCGCTCGCCCGCACGCAGACAGGCTGGCAGATGGAATTGGCAGGTCAGACATTGCCCGACGACTGGGCTGATTTCACGATCATGCTCACTGGCTTAACTGACGCCGATGTCGCCCTTGTGACTGATCCCGCGTCAGGCACAACGCGGATTGCGATTTCCCAAAATGGTATCGTGCAGGCGCTTGGCTTCTTTGGCAAATCCCCGATCGCGTTGTCACGCAACACTGCGATCAACACGATTGGCACGACCGACGCGCCACTGTCAGCGCTCAGCGGGCGTCCTGCCGCCGATCGTCCTGATCCCGGTGTGACCGTATGCGCCTGTCTGAATGTGGGCCGGAATACATTGCTGAACGCGATCGCGGGCGGCGCCGTTACGGTCCCTGCTTTAGGCGATTGCACCGGTGCCGGAACCAACTGCGGATCGTGCAAACCCGAATTGGCAGCGTTAATCGCAAGTGCGACAATCCCGATGGCAGCCGAATGAGCCTCGCACCCTATGTCCAGATCGTCGCCCGTGGCCAAGGGCGCGCACGGCCAATGACGCTGAATGAGGCCCGCGCTGCCATGACGCTGATGCTGTCGGGCGACGCGGAACCCGAAGCTGTTGGCGCATTGCTGATGGTGTTGCGTTTGCGCGGCGAAGTTCCCGACGAAATCGCAGGGTTCACCGCCGCATTGCGAGACCATGTGCATGGCACGGTCCCAGAGGCTGATCTGGATTGGCCCGTTTATGCGGCGGGCCGGACACGCGGTGTGCCGCTGTTTTTGCTGTCTGCAAGGTTGGTTGCGCAGGCAGGTTACAAAGTTTCGATGCATGGCTGGAACGCCCCTGCGGCGCTTCGTGACCACCTGCATTTGGCGGGGCCAAGCATTACCTACAGCCCACTCGAAGACATCGCGCCTGCCGCGTTTCGCCTGCTGAAATTGCGCGATAGCTTTGGCTTGCGATCCTGCATCAACACGGTTCTACGGATGTGGAACCCGTCGGGTGCTGCTGCGACTGTGCAAGGTGTGTTTCATCCGTCATATCGCAGCCTACAGGCCGAAGCCGCGCATCTATTGGGCCAGACCGATCTGACGATTATCAAAGGCGGCGGTGGCGAATTCGAACGGCATCCGTCCAAAGGCGTCACGCTGTTTGGTCTGCGCGGTGGCGATCATATTGCCGAAGATGCGCCCGCGCTTTTGCCCGTTATCCGCCGTTTGCACGAAGCGGATGACGCGCTGGACCTTGGCCAAATCTGGCAAGACCACCGCACGGACAGCTTCGCGACAGCAACGGTCACCGGAACGGCTGCGCTGGCTTTGTGGACATTGCGCGCCGCACCAACCTTACCCGACGCACAAACGATGGCTGATGATCTTTGGGATCGCCGCCATCAGACAGAAGGACTAAGCGCATGAAAACCTTCCCGATGTTTCTGACAATGGCGGGCCGTCGCGTTGTTATCGTGGGTGGCGGCGAACAAGCCGCGCAGAAATCGCGTTTGATCTTGAAAACCGAAGCCGAAATTGTCGTGATGGCCCCTGTGTTGGATGAAGAGCTGTCCGCGCTCGCCGCCGCCGGTAAATTGCGCCATGACACATCACCGATTACCGCCGCACATTTCGCAGACACCGCTTTGGTTTTTGTCGCCTCTGGTTGCCCGGGCATTGATGCCGCGATCCACGCGATTGCGAAAGATGCAGGTGCCACCGTCAATGTCGTCGACCAGCCGGCGTTGTGCGACGCAATTACCCCGTCGATCGTGGACCGTGACCCTGTTGTCGTGGCGATTGGCACCGAAGGCACAGCACCCGTTCTTGCCCGCCAGATCAAAACGCAAATGGAACAAGCGTTGGAACCGCGGCTTGGGGATCTTGCCGCACTTGCGGGACGGTTGCGCGACGCAGCCGCCGCCCGTCTTGCCCCACGCGCACGGCGTGATTTGTGGCGCTGGGTCTTTAACGCAGCCCCGCGCGAAGCCCACGCACGCGGCGCAGAACGCGAAGCGGCCAGCCTGATCAAGAACGCGATCGCCACAGGCGAGATTGACGCAAAAGGTGCGGGCAGCGTGTCGCTGGTCGGAGCCGGTCCGGGATCAAAGGACCTGATCACATTACGCGGCGTGCAACGCCTGCAAGAAGCCGACGTGATCTTTTACGACCGCCTGCTGGAGCCTGAAATCTTAGAACTGGCCCGCCGCGATGCCGAACGCGTTTACGTGGGCAAAGCCCCCGGATGCCATAGCTGGCCGCAGGAAAAGATCACGCAAACGTTGATTTCTGCCGCAAAACGCGGGCAGCGCGTGGTACGTTTGAAGTGCGGCGATCCCGGTATCTTTGGACGCGGTGGCGAAGAGGCGCGCGCGCTGAAAGCCCATGACATTGACGTCGAAATTGTACCGGGCGTTACTGCTGCTTGCGCGGCAGCCGCTGCGATTGGCGAAAGTCTAACAGACCGCGACGAAGTGAATACCCTAGTACTGACGACGGGGCATCTGCAAGACGGCTACGTTGTCCCCGAGGCCGTGATGAACATGCGTCCGGGCACTTGCGTGGCGCTGTATATGGCAGTGGGCGCTGCGGCAGATATCGGTGCCCAGATTGAAGCCCTGTACGGTGTCGACCAAATCGAAATCACGGCAGTGGCCCACGCACAACGGAGTTCGCAGAAGGTCGTCAAAAGCTGCGTGCGCCAGCTTTCCGATGATCTGGAGGCGGCAGGCATTACGGATACGGCGATTGTGTTCCTGCGGTGGCCTGACACGAAACAGATCAAACAGCCTGTTGTTCCCGCGGCACCGAAGTTGACGATGGTCTCGTAAATCAGGTATGCATGATTCTGCAGCTTTTTGCAGGATTTTGCATGAATCTAAATATCCCTGATACGCGCCAACAGGTTTTGGCCGAACGTCTTGCTGACGGACGACAAATCATTGCGCAAGACGTCGCTGTAGAATTTGATGTTTCTCTCGATACGATCAGACGCGACATTCTCGCGCTGGAAGCGGACGGGAAAGCCCAACGCGTGCGCGGTGGCGCAGTGCCGATCGCAGCACCTTCATCCCCGTTACATTCACGCTTGGCGAAGCAACCGCCCGTCAACACGGCACTGATTGATGCGGCAATCGCCTGCATCGTAGATGCCCCAACGGTCCTGTTTGACGGAGGTACAACGACGCTCGCGATTGCCGTGCGTCTGCCGATCATCCCCGGACGGCTTGTTGTGACACCATCACCATGGATCGCGGTCGCCTGCCAAGAACGCAGCATCCCCGTGTTTTTGTTAGGCGGCACATTAAGCGCGTCGGGCGGGATCGCGACGGGCGACGTGACACATGCAAAGATCGCGACCCTATCTGCGGACATCGCGGTGCTGGGCGCATGTGGGTTGGACTGCGACTTTGGCCTCAGTTCCGATGATCACGCCGAAGCATTGGTGAAGGCCGCAATGGCAACCGCCGCGTCCCGAACGCTGGTTGTGACAGATGCCGCGAAGATTGGTCGCCGCGCCCGACATCACACACTTGCGTTGGACCAGATCGACGACATCGTCACCGACGCCTTGCCTGAAACGACGCTACCGCTTTCATGTGCGGGCGCGCGTGTCATCACCGCATAGTCACAAGACATTTCATTCCCCGAAGGACCGCCATGACCGATTACATAGAAACTGCGCCTGCACGCCTTGCGACGCGATTGGCGTTCTTGGTTGCAGGGTTTGCGATGGCCTGCTGCGCCCCGCTTTTCCCGTTTATCAAAGCCAATGTTGGCGCGGATGAAGGTCAATTTGGTTTACTGCTACTCTGCTTGGGTCTTGGGTCAATTGTCGCGATGCCCGTCACAGGTGTGATCGCGGCAAGACGCGGGGCACGGTTGATGATCCTGTGCGGAGGTTTCGGTCTTGTTGGGATGCTGCCGCTTTTGGCTTTGGTCAATACGCCCATAGGGTTGGGGGTTACGTTGTTTGTTTTCGGAGCATCAATTGGCACTTTGGATGTTGCGATGAATGTTCACGGGGCCGAAGTCGAAGGGCGCGAGGGACGCCCGCTGATGTCTAATTTCCACGCACAATTCAGCATTGGCAGCCTTGCTGGGGCCGCGATGGTAACGGTATTGCTGTCTGTCGGTGTGCCGATCCCGTTGACTGCCCTGGTCGGCGCGATTCTGGCGGGCGGCGCGATGCTGCACACCCGTACACGGTTGCTGTCCGTCAGCGGAAATGACCCCGAACCATTTGCGGCCCCGCGCGGCGTTGTTTTGTTGCTGGCCGTGCTCGCAGCGATTACATTCTTGGTGGAAGGCGCTGTGCTAGATTGGGGTGCCCTGCTGGTCATCGAACGGGACCTGAGCACAGCAAAGAACGCAGGCATCGGATATATTCTGTTTTCGGTAGCCATGGTTGTCGCACGGCTTGGCGGTGATCGGATCATCCGCGGATTGGGCGAATTTCGGGTGCTGATCGCGGGCGGGATGATCACCATATGCGGTGTCGCGTTGATCCTACTGGCAGAGGCACAGGTCGCTGCATTTGCCGGATTTGTCCTGATCGGACTGGGGGCCGCAAACCTTGTGCCGATCTTCTTTAGTGCCGCTGGGCGTCAAACGATCATGCCCGCCGGACTGGCAATCGCATCGGTGACAACGACAGGATACGCTGGGGTGCTGCTTGGGCCCGCGCTGATCGGGTTCACGGCCGATGCAACGAGCCTACCCAGCGCCTTCTGGTTGGTCGCGGCGTTAATGGCTGCGGTGCCACTGACGGCCCATATTGTCGTACGCAAATGATGTCCGGAAACAGCGTGGCAATCAGATCAGTTCATCGCGCGGAACACGGCATTCTTTAGCTTTTCAGCAGTGAACGGCTTTTTCACGACGTGCGTTGGCGGGTAATTTGCGGTGATGCTTTGCGCGTCGCCATACCCAGTCGCCAACACAAACGGGATGCCGCGTTCTGCAAGCACAATGGCGACCGGAAGAGACGTCTGATCACCCAAGTTCACATCAAGCAAAGCGAAGGAAACGTCAGCCTTTTCCAAAATTGCCAGCGCATCATCGACGGATCCGGCCATATGCACATGGTCGGCCCCGCAATCGCTTATGATATCAGATGCATCCAGCGCGATGACCATATTGTCTTCGACGACCAAAACTTCACCGGACAGAAGAACATCCGGGGTAACCGGTTTCGCATCGTTCGATTGTGTTTTTGGCACGACCGGTTCTTTTTCGCTGGAAATAAAGCGAGACGGGATCGTGATGTCTGCTTCAAAACCAGTCAGCAAAAACCGTGTTTCGACCTTACCTTTGAGTTCGTAAGGAATGGTCTTTTCGATAATCGTTGACCCAAATCCACGGCGCAGAGGGGCCTGTACGGGCGGGCCACCAACGTCGCGCCATTGAATGATCAATGCGCCATCGGCTTGTACCTTCAAGTCAATCGACACGGCCCCTGACCGATCCGTCAAAGCGCCGTATTTCGCAGAGTTGGTCATCATCTCGTGTATCACAAGCGCGAGGGTCGAAAACGCTTCGGGCATCAGCATCGGGGCGTCACCCGTGATCTTAACACGGTCGTTTCCGTTCAATAGAAAGGCCTGACCTTCAACGTTGATCAGCTGCCGCAAAGAACTTGGTGACCATTCCTGATTGGTCAATTGGTCATGTGCGCGGGCAAGCGCGTGAACGCGTCCATCCAGAACCTTTGTATAGGTCGCAACATCAGAGGCGCCACTGCGGCTTTGCGCGACCAACCCTTGGATCAAGTTTAGGATGTTGCGCACGCGGTGGTTCAATTCCGCGACAAGAAGTTCTTGTTTGTCGGCCGCTTTCCGGCGGGTTTCGTTTGCTTCATCCGTCAGCTTCAAGACGATTTCGGTCAAAGAAATCCGCAGCCCTTCGGCGACCATTTGATCGCCTTCGGACCACCGCGCGGACGTATTCCGGACCATTTCGCTCCAAGTGTCGAAACTTTTGCGTGGTGTCAGACGGGTGCCGTTTGGGCCGACCGTGACCGGCTTGTTCGGATCACCTGCCCATTTGACCGATTTGACGATTTCACGGCGGAAAAACACGATATAGTCGCGCGGCGTGCGCGAAATGGGCACAGCCAATACCCCGGCGACATCGGCATCTTGGTCCTCGATAGCAGGGTAAACTGCAGGCAACGCATGCGTTGAAAAAACCTGACCGGACGGCGCAGTATTCAAAAAGCGCACCAACTTGCGAAAGCTTACTTCATCCGGTGTATCACCGTGCGATGCAAAGCGGCCATCGGTGTAGACCGCAACGCCATCGTTTGCGATCAGACCGCTCAATTCACCAACGATGGAATCGAAACCTTCGATCAAGTCGGCCCCACCCGAAATCTGCACCATCAGATTGTCGTGCATCTGGCGGGTTTCTTGGGTCTTGAGCCGCGTCTCTAGTTCCATCTTTTGGATCAGTTCGTAAGTGAAGAACTGCGTGAACAACTCAATCGCTGTGCGCCGTTCAAAATCGACGTAACGCGCCGTTTCGTGGTGACACGCAAACAGGCCCCAGAGTTTTCCGTCTTTGATGATTGAAATGGACATCGACGCGCCAACGCCCATGTTCCGCAGGTATTCCAAGTGGATCGGGGACACAGCACGGGTCACGCAAAGCGACAGATCAAGCGGTTTACCATGGACGTTTGTCGCAGGCAGGATAGGCGAAACGGACCCGTCCACATCCGAGATCAAGCGCAGCGGACTACGTAGATACAACGCACGGGCCTGTTTCGGAATATCGCTTGCCGGGTACCGCAGCCCGAGAAACGGTTTCATATGGGCGCGGCGTTTTTCTGCGATCACTTCGCCCGCACCATCGTCATCGAACTTATAGACCATCACACGGTCAAAGCCTGACAAGGCTTGCACGGCGACCGCCGCTTGTTCGCACGCCTTCATGACGTCCGGCGCACGGGTGACACGCGCAACAAGCGGCTGCACGAGGCTCATTTCATCACGCGTTTCCAGCGCAATCTTCGGTTCAAATTCAAACACATAGGACTGGTCGACCGAACTGATCGAAATATCGAAGTAAGTGCCATTTTCAAGCACGTCATATCCAAAGACACGGGCGGTCGGCATTGTCGCATTCAACATCTGCAACTTCGTACGCAGGTCATGGACCATGCGTTGTGATAATAGATCATTCAGACGGCCACCGATCGCGGCATCTGGGTCGATATTCAATAGTTCTTGGACGTTCGCCGACACGTGCTTGACCATAAAGTCGGACGAGGTCGCAATCAGGCAGCCATAAGACTGCACATTGCCTAAAAACTGGATAGGTTCACGGTCACAGTTGGTCAGATCGACAGTTTCATTTGGGTCCAACCGGAGGCTTTCGTCAGTCAAAGGGTTGCATCCTTTCTTGAAGCAACGTTTTCGGATTCCGAGATAAATAACTGAAAAAGCGTTCTCGCGTCTTTTACAATATACGCAGCACGCGCATGCGCAACAGGGATGTCAGACAGGGCGCGACATGTAGCCGGCCACAAAGTCGGGTCGCTGGGCTGGCTGAAATACGTCTTAGCATTCTGAACCAACGGATCTTGCGATTGGGCCCAGCGCCGCGACAAAACCTTTGACCCCAATCGTGATCCAGCGACCAAATAGTCGATCGCCAAAGGATCGATCTGTTGCTCTAGCGCGGGTGGGTCGATGGAGTGATCGAGGCCGAGCACTGCTGCATCCAAAGCAAGGCCGCCGATCATGTCCTGCAACGTCGCAGCAGACAAATTCGGGGACCGCAGTCGCGCTTGCATCATCTGAAAACAAGCCAAATGAACGTCAACGAAAGCCTTAAGGCCATCCCGGCTAGCGATATCGATTTGAGTGAAATGATGATCTAGCTGATCATGCGCAACACGCGTTTCTTGACGTAGAATATTTCGGAAGTCTTGAGGCAAAGTAGAAACCATATGGAAGCGAAGTCGCGCGGGGTGTCGCTTCGATGAGAGGAGACAACTTTCATGACGCCGTGCAGTTGTCATTAATCTATGACATAGCAATTTACACTAAATGCGTCCATGGGGCACCGCTGCACAAGTGTCTTAGATTGCAAGCCACACATGTGAAAAGGGCCGCCAATTTGGCAGCCCTTCCCCGTATTGATGGATGTCTTACGAACGATCGCGACCATTTTTACGGTGTCCGCGATCATCTTCTGTCAACGCACCGTCATCATTGCGGTCCATCCGTTCGACAATGTCGCCGAATTTCTCGTCCATTTCGGCTTGCGTGATTTGACCATCGTCATCCGCATCAAGGCGTTCGAAACTGTGAACGACCCGTTCTTGCATCAGTTCCAGATAGATAGACTGGAATTCGTCGATAGAGATATCGCCTTCACCGGATGCATCTGCACCAGCCACCAGTGCGGTCCGGAACAAATCGATTTCGTCTTGCGTAATCGCACCGTCATCATTTGCGTCGTTCAGAAGCGCGCCGAATGCCATGCCACCGCCGCGACGTTCGCCACGGTCACGACCATGATCGCGGTCGCCCCGATGATCAGCGCGGGTCACTTGACCATCAACGGTTGTTTCAGCCTGTTCCGTAACGGCGTTGGTGTCAGTAGTTTGTGCGCCTGCCACACCGATACCTGTCAGTGTCAAAGCAACAGCAAGAAACGTAGCGGGGATCATTTTTTCGGTTTTCATAACAATTTCCTTTAGGTTGGGTTGGGAGTTAGGCAGACTGCGCATCAGATGCGTCGGCCTGTGTATCGGGCGAAGTCGCCCGAGGTTGACCAGTGTTGAACTGTGGTTGATTGCGCCAAGCAATGGCGATCATCGCAACGGTCATCAGGATCGACATGCCAAAGGCGAGGCCCAGCATGGTCAGCCCAAATACGGCGACAAAAGGCGCGATGAGCACTGCGACCAATGCGGCCCCTGCAGTTGCGGCGTATGTTTTGAACTTTTCCATTTTCGTCTTTCCATCTGTTGTTGCGATGAAAGACATTTGGAGGGTGGAGATGACGGTTGCTTGGCGCGAACCTTACATTTTTGTCAGGTTCATTTTTTGTTAAAAATCATGCGGGCAAACAGCCCTTGCCCCGCGGGATTATCAGATAGATCGATACGGGCATCATGCAAATCTGCGATCTTTGCGGCCAAGGCAAGCCCGAGCCCTGCCCCTTCGGTCGTGCGACTTTTTTCCAACCTATACAATGGCTCCAACGCGCGATCCCGCTCGGCTGCGGGTATGCCTGGACCGTCATCCATGAGGCCAAGTTCGTGCGCATTGGCGACAAGAACCATAGATGATCCTTCGGGCGTGTGCCGCAATGCGTTTTCGATCAGATTAGCCAAGAATTGCGTCAACAACACACGATCGCCGTTAATCTCAACTGCGGAAATCTGGGTTGAAAAATGTCGTCCGCTGTCTTCGACCACTGGCGCGTAGGTTTCGGCCAATTCGGTCGCAACGGCCGCAAGGTCGACAGGAGCGAAGGTCTGTTTCATGGCACCGGAATCCAGTTTCCCGAGCTGCAGAATTGCATCAAATATCGACATGACACGGTCAGTTTGTTCCAACGCCGCGCCGATCCCATCCATCGGATCACCATCACCAGTCAGCGCGGTTTCAAGTCGTATGCGCAACCGTGTCAGCGGCGTCTTGAGATCATGCGCGATATTGGCCGAAAAGCTGCGTGCCTGCACCAGTAGTACATCAATCCGCGCAATGGCGTCGTCCACTTGGTCACCAAGCATTTTCAGGTCGTCTTCTTGGCCCTTTGCATGCACCCGCGCCGATAAATCACCTTGCGCCGCTTGATTAAGCACCGTTGAGATTGCCGTGATCCGCCGTTGGCTGCGCCAGCCAAACAGCAGCCCAAATACCAACGCGACAATCGCGGCCAACGTCCCGACCCAGAGAAATGCTTGGGCCAAAACCTCATCGAAGATAGCGAATTCGCCGATATTCTGCCCGACGACCAGCCACCCGCCCGACACTGCCCCACCGTAGAACATCCAAACACTGTCATCGTCGCGCCGACGCGGCAAAAGACGCTGATCGGTAAAGAACCCCTGCCGCCTGAGACTCCGGTCTTGCGATGCCGTTTCTGGCGTGAAGAAAAACCGTTCCAGTCCGGTATTGCGCAGGTCTTTGAGATCGAATTCACCAGCGGCCACGTCGCGCACGATCTGGATATGGCGGCGTTCGATACGATCATCGGCCCGTCTGGACATTTCTTCGCGAACTTCGAATGCCGCGATGATCCCTGCCCCGACCAGCACGATGATGAACACACCAGTCAAAAGCACCGTTTGCCGCAGCGCTGTCATCCGCCAGATGCGGGCAGCGCTAGCCTTGAGGGTCGAAAATATATCCAGCACCTCGGATCGTCCTTATCACGGTATCGCCAAACGGCTTTTCAATCTTTCCACGCAAGCGGCTGACGTGGGTTTCCACGACGCTTGTGGTCGGGTCAAAATTCATGTCCCAGACTTTTTCCAGCAACATGTTGCGCGTCAAAACGCGCCCCTTTGCCCGCATGAATGCTTCGAGCAGTCTAAATTCCTTGGTGTTCAAATCAATATGCTGGCCCTGTCGCGTGCAGCTTTGCTTCAACAAATCCAGAGCAATATCGCCAACGTTCAAAGAAGTCGCTTCAGCCGTTTGGGCCGGTTGTGCTCGACGGCCAAGTGCTGCGACACGCGCTTCCAATTCGGTCAGCGCGAAGGGTTTGGGAAGGTAGTCGTCCGCGCCGGCCTGCAGGCCTTCGACACGATCATCAATATCGGACAATGCGGTCAGGAAAAGAGCTGGCGTTGTATTCTTGGATGCGCGCACAGCTTTCAGAACAGACATACCGTCCAGACCCGGCGTCATCCGGTCCAACACCATCACGTCAAAATCCTGCGTGGTGGCCAAGACCAACGCATCTTTGCCGTCGGTCACCCAATCAACGACGTGACCCGCCTTTGACAGGCCATCACGGACCCAACTACCAATCTCTTGATCATCTTCCAAAAGCAGGATTTTCACTGTGTTTTCTCCGGGTTCACGGATCAGGCTTAACGCCTAAATCCACGCGGGACCAGTGGCACGAAAGTAGTCGAAAGCATCCTCAGCACGCTCTGCGCTGACTTCCAAAGGTCAGAAACATGCCATGCATTCCTGAAATCGAACGCCTCCGTGTGGATACGCCCCGTCTGCCCCACGTCGCGCCAAACCGTTGCAATCATTGCCTTCAATTGCTCTGATCCACACATGAACAAAGCTGCCCCTTTGGGCATCTGGCCAATCACAGACTGGACTTGATCCAGTGTTAGGCGCCCCGCCGCGCTGCTGTTTGCTTCGATTAGGGTGAGTTGCGGCAGTCTATCCGCATGGTGGCGTAAGGCAGCCAACCCCACAGCCGTGTTTTGCCCACGGTAGCAATAGATCATTGTCACACCTGCGCCGTCATCAGGTTTCATCGCCTCAAGAGCCGCCAGAAAAGGCGTCACGCCGATACCGCCCGCAACCCACATTTGCGCAGGACGGGTGTCGGCGATTTTGGGATAGAAACGCCCTTCTGGTGATCCTAACTCCAATGTGTCCCCTGCGCGGATGCGGTCCACCAAATTTCGCGTCCAATCGCCACCAGCTGCAATCCCGAACTTGCGTTGTCGACCGGAGCCACCTGCGATCGTGAAGGGATGGCGTTCTTCCCCAAGAGACGGATCGCGCAGTGTCGCAAATTGTCCCGGACGGTAGTCCTGCAAAGGATGGTCAGCGGCGACAGTCAATTCGATGGCATGCCCCACTGTATTCACATCCACGACGGACACAGTGGTCACGCCACGTTTGTGCCGCGATAGCGTTCGGCCCCATGCGATCAGACCCAGAACACTGACTACGGCAAGGTAAATCCAAGGGGCGCTGAATGGCGCAAGCGGCGTTGCGGCTAGAAACGTATGATAGACGGCGATTAGGAACATGGGGCCCATCAGCCAATGGCTGGCTTTCCAGATATGATAGGGGATCATCTTCAACGCAGACACCGCCGCCAAGATGAGCATGGCGTAGGCTGCAACGACGCCGGCGGCTTCGCCAGTTTCGGCAAGCGGTGGGAAAATCCCCCGCCCCACGGATGACGCCAGAGCCCAGTGCCCCGACAAACCAATCATCGACAAGATACCTGCTGCGCGGTGCGCTTCATAACTTTTGTCCGGACCACCAAGGATCGTGTCGACAACCCGCCATCTCGCGGCAAGCACCAACGCCGCCGCCAGCGCGGTCAGCGTTAACGCACCAAGACTTGCAGGCAATATAGTGCCAACGGGCACAAACGGCGCGACGATTGCGACTTGTGCAAGCACGATGACACACATCCAGACCAGCGAACCTGTTTTTTTCAGTCTATGTTTCGCTGACGATAATCCCAAGCCCATTCCATGTCCCTTCTGATTGGATTGGAATGACCTAGGCGTCGACCTTTACCTCGGGCTTGCCGCAACATTACATTTTTGTCAGCAAAGCGAATTTGCCTGTGCGCAAGGCTATCGACGCGATAAACGGAGCAAGACAAATACGAAAGTAGCTGCCCCATGATCAAACGAATTGCCAAGATTTTCGTCAGCCTTGTTTTGACATGCTTGACCGTTGTCGGCTGCCAGATTGCGCGCAATTCCGGCGAAACCGCGCTACCGCCTACGACAGATGAAACGCTGCGCATCGCGACTTACAATGTGCACTACATCATCCTGAGCAAAGAAACCGGCCCGTGGTCGGTCGCCGATTGGGAACGCCGGAAGCGCCCGTTAGACCTTGCCTTTAAGGAAATTGGCGCTGACGTCATTGCGTTTCAGGAAATGGAAAGCTTTGCGCGTGGCAGTAACGGGGATACGAACCTGACGCTCGACTGGTTGCTGGAAAACAATCTCGATTATGCCGCGGCGGCCGTTGGCGATCCCAATGAATTTCCGTCAACACAGCCCATCTTGTACCGCGCAACACAGTTGGACTTGGTCGACCAAGGCTGGTTCTTTTTCTCGGACACGCCGGATGTCATCTATTCACGCACCTTTAACGGATCGTTCCCCGCTTTTGCATCATGGGCCATCTTTCAGGACAAAAGAACCAACGGTCAGTTCCGCGTTGTAAATATCCATACGGATTACGCCAGCCGATCAAACCGCCTTCAATCGGCGCAGTTGGTTGCTGACCGCGTTGCCCCTTGGATCGCAGCGGGTGAAACGCTTTTTGTTGTGGGTGATTTGAACGCACGCATAGGCGACAAAACCGCAAACATTATTGCGGATGCCGGTGTCGATTTTGCGCCTGTGCGTGGTGCGACGTACCACATGAACAGAGGCATCAACCTGTTTGGTGCAATCGATCATATTGGCAGTGCGGGGGCGGTTGATCTGGTCGGCGATCCCGTTGTTCTTAGACGCAAATTTGACGGCGAATGGCCGACAGATCACTATCCGGTTGCTGCGGATTTCAAGTTCAGCAGGTAATCATTCGCGCGTGTCTACGTGACGCTTCATTCAGTCCGTATTTTCGGCACGCAACACATTCTTTTGCACCTTGCCCATCGTGTTGCGCGGCAACGCGTCGGTGATCATGTAGCGACGCGGGTGTTTAAAACGGGCTAATTTCGGTTCGACCTGCGCTGCAATCGCATCGGGGGTCATGTCCGTATTTTCGAGCACCACTGACGCCAAAACGCTTTCGCCAAAATCAGGATGCGGCACACCGAACACAGCGCTTTCAAGCACGCCGTCAATGTCGTTGATGACATCTTCGATCTCTTTCGGGTAAATGTTGTAGCCCCCCGAAATGATCAGATCTTTTTCGCGCCCGACAATCGAAATGCGCCCATCCTCTGACTTCACACCCAGATCGCCAGTGATGAAAAAACCGGTGTCGCGCAGTTCTTCTGCCGTCTTTTCCGGCATTTTCCAGTAGCCTTGAAACACGTTGTCGCCGCGTACTTCGATCATGCCGATTTCGCCTGCGGCAACCGACGTGCCGTTGTCGGTGATTTCGACCTCTGTGCCCGGCAATGCGTAGCCGACGGTCCCTGCGATCCGGTCCCCGTCAAACGGGTTTGACGTGATCATGTTGGTTTCGGTCATCCCGTAGCGTTCGAGAATACGGTGTCCTGTGCGGTCTTCAAAAGCCGTGTGCGTTTCAGCAAGCAATGGCGCGGACCCAGAAACAAAAAGACGCATGTTGGCGACCAGATCACGCGTCAGCCGCGCATCGCCAAGTAGCCGTGTGTAGAACGTCGGCACACCCATCAACATCGTCGACTGGGGCAATTCAGCGATAATCGTATCAATGTCGAAAGCTGTCATAAACCGGACCTGCGCCCCCGCCAGCAACGACGTGTTCATCGCCACGAAAAGTCCATGCGTATGGAAAATAGGTAGGGCATGGATCAAACGGTCGTCGGCGCTGATCTGCCACAGATCGGTCAGGCTTTGCGCGTTCGACAGCAGGTTTTCATGCGACAGCATTGCGCCTTTCGACCGCCCAGTGGTGCCAGACGTGTAGAGCAATGCAGCCAAATCTTCCGGCCCCCGTGGCACAGTTTCAAAGGTCTTTGATTTCGCATCCGCCTGCGCGGACAATGTCCCTTGCCCTTTTGCATCAAGCGTCAGGATTGTCGTGCCATCCGCGCAAATCGACGCTACCTCTGCTTGGCTGCTTGCGTCACAGACCACCACTTTGGGTCCAGCGTCTTCGATGAAATACGCCAGTTCGGTCTGCGTGTAGGCAGTATTCAACGGCAAATAGACCGCACCTGTCTGAACAGACGCACCATAAAGCGCGACGGTATCCAGAAGTTTCGGCGCCTGCACCAAAACCCGATCGCCAGCCGATACGCCAGCATCTTGCAAAACATGCGCCAATTGCGCGACCCGACAGGTGAAATCGGCAAAACTGAGTGTGCGACCATCATCGAGCGTCAGGAAAGTTGCATCACTTTTAGCGTGCGGCGCAATCAGCGCGTCATAGAGTGTATTGGTCACGTTGCGACTTCCTTGGGCTTCGCTGAAAGCGTTGAATTTGACAGTGCCACCGCAGGCTTCGCAGCTGTCACAATTGCGTTTAGGGCAAAATCTTCGTGGTGCCGCTGGGTGAGCGACAAATCGTATTTGTAATTGACCATAGCGCCGCTGGATTGAGCAAGACCATTGGCAGACATGTCCGCATCCGCATGCACATCAAAGACCTCTGCGCCATTACCCAAATGAAACCGCGTCACGGGATCAACGGGCATCCCGTCATCACGTTTCGCGTGCAAAAGATATCGGGCCGCCATTGCGCGAATGTCTTGCGGTTTAGCGCTTTGGTCCAGAATGGCTGTCGCAATATGCCCATGATCGGGATCCGACGTTTGGGTCGATAGCCAGCGTTTCAGGCCGGGTATGGGGGACAGGGTGACGAAGTCTTCCAATTGCGGAAATGCGTGGGACAATTCCGCGACGACCTGTTTGATCAGAAGGTTGCCAAAGCTAATCCCCGTTAACCCGCGTTGGCAATTAGAAATCGAATAAAACACCGCAACTTTCGCATCTTCAGCGGCGAGCGGGGTGCGCACTTCGGACAGTAGCTTCGTCACGGACCCCGGCACCGTTTCCGTCAGCGCGACCTCCACAAAAATCAACGGCTCATCCGGCATCGCAGGATGAAAGAATGCAAAGCAACGGCGGTCCGCAGGGTAGAGCCTGCGCCGCAAATCATCCCAATCGTTGATCTGATGCACCGCTTCGTAAGCCACAATTTTGTCGAGCAATCGAGCAGGTGTATCCCAATCGATGGCCTTCAATACCAAGAACCCGCGATTAAACCAGCTGCTGAACAAATGGATAAAGTCGTGGTTGGTGCGTTGCAGTTCGGGGCGCGATTTCAAGATGCGCAGCAGATCGACCCGCATCCCGACGATGATCTGCGTCGCACCAACCGGTTGGTTCAACCGGCGCAGTAATTCCTGTCGTTTG
This sequence comes from Yoonia sp. D2-7, assembly GCF_055809435.1. Lineage (NCBI taxonomy): Bacteria > Pseudomonadati > Pseudomonadota > Alphaproteobacteria > Rhodobacterales > Paracoccaceae > Yoonia > Yoonia sp. D2-7. The sequence continues at coordinate 2,814,684 of NZ_CM147912.1, forward strand.
GGTTCAGCGGCAAACGACATGGCTTCGAAATTCTTGGGCGTGGGGTTATCCGCGTAGGACTGGACCAAGCTGGAAAGTGCGCCCGTATCGACATCAAGCTCATCGTTCAGAAACGTGAAGAATGAAACTTTTTCCGCATCAGTCAGTGATTGGTAGCGTTGCAGTACCGTTCCCGCCAATGTCTGTCCGGAAACATTTCCTTCTGCCGACAAAAGCGCGCGACATAAGGCGTAGATATCGCGCGTGTCATCCGTGCTGCGCAACGTGCTGTTACGATCAAATAATGTGGACAATAGGTCGCCAAGGAATCGATTGCGCTGCACGTGTCTCTCCGTCTTTCAGAGTGATGCTGTCAGAATATCGATATTATTGCAATCATATACTTTAAATCGGTATATTTACAGATCGGTCAGCTGAGACATGAGGTATTCGCCTGTTAGTCGATAGTGGCTGAGCAATGCATCAGATGCCGCATCTGCATCGCGCTGCACGGCTGCTTCAAAGATGGTGTCATGCTCGGCTGCGATATCGCGGCTTTGATAGTTGTCACCAGACGCCGCTAGATAACGATACCGAATGTTCAGATCATAAAGCTGACTGCAATAGCGTTCCAACATGGGCGATTTCGCACTGCTCAGCAGCGTCATGTGAAATGTCTTATGCGCATCTTCGAAGACATCGGTATTTGTCATGCGCTTCATGCGGTGATGCGACAAAACAAGCTGTTCTTCCCATTCTGGGGTGCCCTGCCCGATAGACTGGCGCAATGCCATATCTTCCAGAACACACCGCAGCCTGAGAATTTCATCAAAGTTGGCAAGGCTCGCAGGGGCCGCACGAAAACCGCGCTGATCGATGCGTTCGACCAACATGTCAGACGTCAGCAGGCTTAGCGCCTCGCGCACTGGCGATGCGCCGGTGTCCAGCAATTTGCGCAATTGTTCGATCTTCAGCTTTTTACCCGCCGGCAATTCGCCGGTCAGGATCATATCCCGCAAAGACAGATAGGCCGCGCGGGTGGCAGATGTTTCTCTGCCGCTAGTGTCGTCCATCATGTTCATGCGGAAATCCCCTTAAGTCAGCGTTACGGCGTTCGTAGATAGACCAACCGACAAATTCAATGATCCCTCGTTGATCATCCAGCGTCGCAAAGTAAATGCCCGCGCGCCACTTTGGTGCATCGGGTCGCCCTCTGCCAAAGCACGTGCCGCTTCAAGGCTTTCGGCCCGGTAAACGACCAACCCGACCCCTTGCATGTGGTCGCCGGTTTCATCGGACATCGGTCCTGCGAAAGCCAATGCGCCCGCTTGTTCCAGTTTCGCCTGATAGGCGAGGTGATCTGGCAAGGCGGCTTTGACGTCCTGTGGTTCTTTAGCCGGTGTCGACATAGCGACGTATAATTCCAAGGCCAAAGCGCCGCGCGACTTTGCTTCCGCCTTATAGTCTGCCCATGCAACCATTTTGCACTCCTTAGTAAAAATATCGATATTTATTGACTTACACCGCAATTGTAGGCAGAAATCATCCAAACTGACAAGGATTGTACTTATGAAATATTTGGTGGGCGAGACGGCGAACGGCGCAGCGGTGTTTGCTGTTAAGGGTGACGAGGCCGTTAATTTGACGGCTTTGGACGCTGCTGTCGGCTCTGACTTGATGGCCCTGATTGCGGATCCCGCGCTGGCGGAATCGGTCGCGGCCAAGATTGACGGTGCTACTCGTGTTCCAGTCAGTGACATCACGCCTGCCTTGCCAGTCGCCAAGCCCGGAACGATCATTTGTCTTGGTTTGAACTACACTGATCACATCAAAGAGGGTGGCTACGACATCCCCGACTACCCTGCCCTGTTCATGCGCGGGAAGAATTCGATCATGGCAGCTGGCGCACCTTTGGTTCGCCCGACGTGTTCCGAAAAGCTGGACTACGAAGCAGAGCTGATGATGATCATCGGCAAAGGTGGTCGTCATATTTCAGAGGCCGACGCGCTGGATCATGTGTTTGGCTATACCGTCTTTAACGACGGGTCGGTGCGCGACTATCAACGCAAAACCCACCAGTGGACCCCCGGCAAAAACTTCGACAACACAGGCGCAATCGGCCCATTTGTTGTAACGCCAGATGAAGTCCCCGCTGGGGCTGCGGGCCTGAAGATCGAAAGCCGCGTCGGGTCCGAGATTTTGCAATCATCCAATACCGGCAACATGATCTGGTCGGTCGCGCAAACCATTGCAACCATTTCAGAATACACAACGCTTGAACCCGGAGATTTGATCGCAATGGGCACACCACCGGGTGTTGGCCACGCCAAGAAACCGAACCCGCGCTGGCTGGTCCCCGGGGAAACTATTGATATCGAAATCGAAGGGATCGGCATTTGTTCGAACCCAATCGTTGATGAAAAAGATAGCCAAGGGGTAGCGGCAGAATGAACGCGCCAACCGGTTCAGAACTGGACGCTTTGCGCGCCAAAGCGCAGGAAGACCACCGTACACTGCGTGCTCGCATCGGGCGTCTGTCCGACGATGCCATTGATCTGATCCTGCGCGAAGCAAGATCGCATTATGCGTGGACAGATCGCCCGATACCGGATGGCATGCTCGAGGAAATTTTCGACATCACCATCAATGGCGCCACGTCGATGAACACGCTGCCTGCACGTTTCATATTCGTGAAGTCCAAAGAAGGTAAAGAACGGCTGGCCAAATCGCTTAAGCCGCAGAATGTCGCAAAGATGATGGGCGCGCCAGTCACTGCGATTATCGCGCAGGATATGGATTTTTGGCACGAACTGCCGTTCCTTTTCCCGCATGAAGACCGCCGCCATTTGTTTGATGGGAACGATGCCTATTGCGAAGACACCGCAAACCGCAATGCGACGTTACAGGGCGCTTATTTCATGATCGCGGCACGTGCTGTTGGTTTGGACGTTGGTGCGATGTCCGGTTTTTCAAACGCAATTGTTGATGAAGAATTCTTCAAAGGCACGCGTTTGAAATCAAACTTTCTATGCAACATTGGCTATGCTGACGAAACGGCGCTGTTTCAAAAACTACCACGCTTTTCATTCGACAAAGTCTGTAGCGTAATCTGAGGGTACGAAGATGGCTGTTAAAATGAAAACCGTCGTGACGTACCGCGCCAAAGCGGCCTGTCCGACGCATGCCCGCACCGAAATTCCGGTGCGCGATTTGAATGTCGTTATTGATGAACCTGCGGAACGGGGTGGCACAAACCTTGGCCCGACCCCGACGGAAGCTGCAATGACAGCCTTAATCGCTTGTACCAACGTCATTGGACATAAAAATGCAAAGCGGCTCGGCGTTGATCTGGGAGAGATCGACATCGACGCCAACTGCAAATTCGACCGGCGCGGCGTTCTCATGGAGGAAGAGATCGGCGTGCCGTTTCCCGAAATCACACTCACGGTGAATTGCACCACCCCGGCCAGCCAAGAGGAGTTGGATTTGGTTGGGGTGGAGACTGCAAAGTACTGTGCCATTGCCAAGCTGTTCGAAGCAGCGGGCACGGATTTGACCGTGAATTGGGTGAAAGCAAACTAAAATCAATTGGGCGAATGCCCGTATTCTGGGAGGAATGACAAATGATGACTTGGACAAGACGCACCGTGATGGGTGCTGCGCTTGCGACGATGACGGCCCTGCCCGTCGCCGCACAAGAGACGATTTCAGCAGTTGTGATCGACGGTTATCCGGATCGCGCCCTGTGGGTAAAAGAATTCACGAATTTCTTCATTCCGGAAGTTGACCGCCGTCTTGCCGAGAACGGCAATTACGTCATGGACTGGCAGGAAAACTACGGCGGCTCAATCGTAAAGCCTAAGGGCGTTCTTGAAGGCATCCAGTTGGGTTTGGGCGACATCGGGATCGTCACCACGATCTTCCATTCTTCTAAGTTGCCAAGCCAAGGCCTGTCCGCCGTCACACCGTTTGTGTCATCTGATGCCCGCGCCGTGGCACAAGCCGTTGATGAAATTGCCCGTGAATTTCCGGCGATGCAAAACGAATTCGCAGCCCAGAACCAAGTGTATCTGGCGACGGGTGTTGTGCTGAACAGCTATCAGGTCTTTTCGACCCAAGAAGTCGCAGGAGTTTCTGATCTTGAAGGTTTCAAGGTTGCCGGCGCCGGTATGAACTTGCGGTATCTCGAAGGTATTAATGACGCAGCCGGCGTCCGTGGCGGCCTGACTGATTTTTACAACATGATGCAGACCGGTTTGGCCGATGCAGGCATGCTGTGGCCAGAAGCTGCCGCGACCTTCAAGATTTCCGAAGTAGCGCCTTACATGCTGCGCGCCGATCTGGGGGCTGTGAACTCTAAGACCGTGACGGTGAACCAAGACTACTGGAACAATCTGCCGGATGAAGTGAAAGAGGTCCTGCAAGCCGTGGCAATTGACTACCGCGATCACCTTGCAGGCATCGCAATGGATCGCGCTGCAGCCGCCGAAGAGACTTATGTCGCAGCCGGTGGGACTATCGTTGATGTGCCCGAAGAAGATCGTGCCGCTTGGGCCGCCGCCATTCCTAACATTGCGCAAGAATGGGCAGCGACACTGAACGATAACGGTGAACCGGGGACAGAGATGCTTGAAGCATATCTTGCCAAGCTTGAAGCGGCTGGTTTCACCGGCGTTCGTGACTGGTCCGCCCAATAATCACTTGTCGACCCGAGAAGGGAGCACAACATGCTCAAGTCAGCAATCGGCGGTCTTTCTCGGGTCGCCAATGCCTTAGCCATGGCCGCAAATATCGCTGGAACCTTGATGGTTCTCGCCCTTGTCATCATCCTGAACGTCGACGTGGTCGCGCGAGGGCTGTTCAATTCCCCGCTGAAAGGGACATACGAAATTGTCCAGCTTTCAGTCGTCTTTATCGTTTTCTTGCAGCTTGCAGACGTTGTCCGCGTGGACCGATTGACCCGCTCTGACGGGTTTCTCAACCTGCTGCATCAAAGCAAGCCACGCCTGACATCGAATATCCGGCGGATCATCAATGCCGTCTCTGCAATCTTTATGTTCCTGATTGCCTACATCATGTTCCCCGAGTTCATCAAAATGTGGGGCACGCAGGATTTCTTTGGCATCCCCGGCGTCTTTACCGTGCCGTGGTGGCCGATCAAACTTGTCATCGCAAGCGGCAGCGCGTTGGCCTGCCTCATCTTTACCATCAAAGTCATCACCGCGCAGGATCGCCCACAATTGATCCGCGCCCCAGAACATGACGACAATGCCAAGACAGGCGGCACCAAACCATGACACCAATCGAAATCGGCCTCATTTCGGTCGCTGCCATCGTTTTTCTGATCTATTCGGGCGTCTACATTCCAGTTGCCTTGGGCATGGTGTCGTTGATCTCGATTTGGTTGATGCGCGACAATTTCACTTTGTCGCTGAACCTGCTGAAAATTGCCGTCGGCGACAGTGCGATGGTCTACAGTTTCGCGACCATTCCGTTATTTACCTTCATGGGATTAATCGTGTCGAAAGCCGGATTAGGCAGGGACATCTATGAAGTGATGACCATGCGGTTTCGCCGCGTTAAAGGTGGCATCGGCATGGCCACAGTTGGCGCAAACGCTGTTTTTGCTGCTGTCACGGGATCGTCGATTGCATCGGCTTCGGTCTTTACCAAAGTATCTGTGCCCGAGATGATCGCCCAAGATTACAACCCGCGTTTTGCGGTTGGTGTTGTCGCGGGATCATCGGTGCTTGGGATGATCATCCCACCATCCGCGATGTTGATCATCTATAGCTTTGTCGCAGAGCAATCCGTGGGCGACATGTTTCTGGCAGGCGTCATTCCCGGCATCATGCTGGCGGTCGCATATGTTGCAGCGATTTGGTTCATGGGGCGTTTCACCCCCGAATTTGTCGGCGGTCGCACGGTTGCTGACAGCGAATGGATGTCCGCACGCGAAATCGCATCCAAGACCCTGCCCACTGTCGGTCTGATCACAATCGTGCTGGGTGGCATTTACACAGGTTGGATGACTGCCGTCGAAGCCGGCGCAACGGGTTCGCTTGTCGCGCTGATCATTGCATTGGTGCGTCGGTCGATGACATTGAAAGGCTTCTGGGAGGCGTTGCTGGAAACAGGTCACATCACAGCCGCCATCCTGTTTTTGATCACTGCCGCTTCGATCTATAGCCGGATGTTGGGCCTCGCCGGTCTGCCGAACCAACTGCAAGATCTACTGGCGGGCAATGCCGCGTCGTTCTGGACCGTAATGCTGCTTTACGTCTTGCTGATGATTTTCCTTGGCACAATTTTGGACACTGCATCCATCATCCTGATCGTCGTGCCACTGTTCCTGCCGCTGGTCGAAGCGATGGACATGTCGTTGATCTGGTTCGGCATCATCACAGTGGTTGGGGCCGAAATCGGGCTGCTCACGCCGCCGCTGGGCATATCCTGCTTTGTGATCAAATCAACGCTGAACGATGACAACATCACGCTCAAGGACGTGTTCATGGGCGCCCTGCCCTTCGCCTTTGTGATGCTGATAATTTTGTTCATTCTGATCGAGTTCCCAATTCTCAGCCTTGCACTACTTTAAGGACCTATCGCCATGCGTAACGTGACCAAAGACAATATCACCGACGTTTTCAAAAGCTACATGGCCGACGACATGGCACCGCGCACCCGCGAAATCATGTCGGCCCTGGTCCAGCACATGCACGACTTTGCCCGCGAAACGAAGCTGACCCACGACGAATGGCGGCAAGGCATCGCGTTTCTGGAAGGCTGCGCCGCGATCGAAACCGAAGACCGCCACGAATTTGTGCTGGCCTCTGACGTGTTGGGAATGTCGTCGCTGATCGACATGCTGCATTCCAGTGATGAAGCGACATCATCGTCCGTTTTGGGGCCATTCCACGTTTCTGGCGCGCCGCCGTTAGAGGTTGGTGGTGATATGAAACGCAGCTTTGGCGGCTCTGTTTTGCTGGCCGAAGGCGTCATTCGCGACACGGACGGCACACCAATTCCAGGTGCTGAAATCGACATTTGGCAGACTGCCCCAAACGGGCTTTATGCCAGCCAAGACGAAGACCAAGACACATTTTCGTTTCACGGATTAATGACAGTCGGCGGCGATGGCCGTTATGCGTTCACGACCGTTAAGCCCGTTGAATACACGGTGCCGTCAGATGGTCCGGTCGGTGGCATTCTGCGCGCATGCGGGCGTCACCCTTGGCGGCCGTCACACCTGCACTTCATCGTGAAAGCACCCGGTTACCGGACGCTGGTGACCGAAGTCTTCCCCGATGACGATCCGTACCTTGATCAAGACACGGTGTTTGGCGTACGTGATGATTTGGTCATGACCTATGTTGAGCAACCTGCGGCATCATTCCCTGAAGGGATGGCGCTGTCAGGCAATGTGGACGCTCCATATCTGTCGGTGAATTTCGATGTTGTTCTGGCGCGCGACTAAACGGCAGCGCCTTGATCAACGGGTCAGCAAACCAAGCAGACGATTTTCCGTCGCATAAAGACCGTGACGGTTAGCCGATGTGACGTCGATACTGTCCTGACCGGCTAAGTCGATTACTGCCGGATGTATGTAGCTGTTTCGCGCGACTGTTGGCGTGTTGTGCAACCGCGTGGCGGCGGCCTGTGCGATGTCTTTGATAGTCGCGCTGCCTTTTTCTGCGCAGGCAAATCCGGCAACCGTGCCTGCCCAAGTCCGAAAGGTTTTCGCTGTAACCGCATCGTCGCCTGCCGCGTCGGCCAGATAGTCGTTCAACTGATGCGACGACAACGTTTGCGGTGTTCCGTCTGCGTCGACCCAGCTTAACAACGCGCCGCCCGGCACATCGTTCATGTCATGTAGAAGTCGTTGCAGCTTCTTGTCCGTGACGGTCTTGCGCACTTTCTTGCCGCCCTTGGCCGTAAAGTTCAGCCCGATCTGTTCCCCGTCAAACGACACATGTCTGCGACGCAGCGTGAGAGCGCCGTAGCTACCATTTTGCGCGGTATAGTCAGGGTTCCCGACGCGGAGCGATGCGCGATCAATCAACATGACCGCGGCGGCGAGCGCAAATTCGACGTCACCGGGATCGGCTTCGACATCGCGGGCAATCCGACGCCTGATCTTCGGCAATGCTTCACCAAAATCGGCGAGGTGATCGAATTTGGTTTGGGATTGTGCGGCTGACCAATCGGGATGGTAGCGATATTGTTTGCGGCTGCGCGCATCGCGCCCCGTCGCCTGAAGATGTCCGTTAATCTGCGTGCAGATCCATACATCTTCGTAGGCGGGCGGGATGCCTAATGCCTCGATCCGTTTACGTTCTGGACCCCGCGCAATCGTCGTGCCGTCGGGACCGACGTAGGAAAACCCACGACCGCACCTGCGCCGCGCAATACCCGGATCTTTGTCAGACACGTAAACGAGGTGCGAAACCATGGGCGTGCCCTTTAGCGCAAGCCGAGGAACGAAAGGACAAACAGGATGACGACGATAAGGCCGATAATATAAATAATGCGGTTCATGGCTTGGGTTCCTTGATAAATTGATGCGCACGATTGTTGGCGCGTCGATGTTCAAGGAACTGGGTGAAGCGGAAAGAGTTCCACGGCATTACTGCGACAAGAACAAATCCCCGTTCCGACAGTCTAACGTTTCAGTTCTGCGACAAGGAAATCGTAAACCCGCCGGATGCGTCTGCTCGTCGTCAATTCGCGATGTGCGACAAGCCATATCGGGAAGGTCAGCGGTTCGAGATCAGGTAGGACACGCACGACGGCGGGTTCTGCGTCGCCAATCTGAGAATCGAGGATTCCGATTGCAGTGCCCTGCTTCACAAGTTCCCACATCACCAAATAGCTTTCCGTCAAAAGTGGAAAATTCGCCTCTGTCAGCCCAAGTCCTAGCGTGTTGAGCCCTTTTAGCATCATCCCGGCCCTGTCTAGATTCACAAAGTCAGCATGCCGCAGATCATAAGGCGTCTTGGGCGACCCCAATTGTTCAATATAGGCTGGCGTTGCGTACAGAATTGCATCGGCCATACCGATCTTTTTCGCGACGAGATCGGGTTCGGTCGGGCGGAAGTTCCGCAACGCGATATCCGCTTCGCGCCGCAACAGATCACTGGCCTGATTGGTGACGACAATTTCGACGTGAATGCCGGGTTCTTCTTTGCGCAGTTTCGCGATGATCGGCGGCAAGAGGACAGCAGCGTAAGTTTCGCTGGCAGAGATGCTAATCGTCCCCTCCAGCGCTTGCGATTGGCCAAGAGCGGCAAGCGAAACACGTCCAGCAGCCGCCCCCATGTCGCGCACATGTTCGAGCAGTTCCAACCCGCTTGGCGTCAGCGTCAGGCCCCGCCCGACCCTTTCAAACAGAACCACGCCCAGTTCCTGTTCCAATCCGTCCACTTGCCGTCCCAGTGTCGGCTGCGCCATGCCCAGCGCGCGTGCGGCGGCAGACAAAGATCCTTCTTCGGCCGTCACTAAAAACGCCCGTGCCTTATTCCAATCAAATCTAACCGCGCGCCAATCCATGCACATATGCATATCAAACTAAGAAATTTGGTCAATTCGCATGAATTCCCGTCTGCCGTACACCTTTCCCAACAGAAACGCAGTTATCGCCAAACATCGAATTGGCGCGGAAAGGAATGATTATGACCCGAACCATTCATCATCAATGGGACGCTCCCGCCGCACGTTATGCTGGTGCGCTTTACCTCGCTATCGCCGTATGTGGTGGTTTCAGTATTGGGTATGTGCCCATGCAAATCGTTGGCCCTGACGGCGCGACCTCTCTTGCAAACCTGGCAGCTAACGAAGGGCTATTCTTGCTTGGCGTATTTGCCGATTGCGCTGTCATCTTGTTTGAATTGGCCATCACGGCTGTTTTGTACCAGTTGTTCCGATCCATCAGTCCGGTGATGTCGACCGTCGCACTGATATCCCGCGCAGGCATGATCGTCGTCATGGGCCTGAACCTGCTGATCTGGGTGCTGCCCTACGCATTAATGCAATCGGCATCGGGCCCGCACGTATCGCCAGAAATGGTTCAACTCAGCTTCCGAGCCCACGACCTTGGTGTTTTCGTCTGGCAGCTTTTCTTTGGCGTACATTTGCTCGCGCTTGGCTGGCTGACACTACGATCCTCAATCGTGCCGACCATCTTGGGACGAGGCCTGTTCATTGGCGCCTTTGGTTACCTGATCCAAGGTGTCGCCGAGCTGATGTTTATCGACCTACCGATCATAAACGCGCTCATCATCTTGCTCCTGATCATCGTTAAAGTGTCTGAAATTAGCTTCGGTCTTTGGTTGCTGATCCGCGGCGCACGCAAGCCATCCACAACCGCACTTTCATTTATTTAAAGGACAACCAAAATGTTTGCTTCTTCATATAGACAATACGGATCACCCGACGTTCTAGAGCTGATCGAATTGCCGACGCCCACGCCAAAGTCCAACGATATCCTCGTGCAAATCGTCGCGACCACCGTAAGCGCGGGGGATTGGCGGGCGCGCAGCCTGACGATGCCAAAGGGGCTTGGACTGGTTGGCCGTTTGGTGTTCGGCATCACAGGGCCACGTAAGCCAATCCTCGGAACCGAGTTTTCGGGCGTTGTTGTCGCGAAGGGTGCAGATGTCACCAATTTTGAAATTGGCGATGCAGTTATCGGGTTTCCCGGCGCTTCCTTTGGTGCCCATGCCGAATTCATTACTATGCCGGCCAACGGCAAAGTCGTCCGCAAACCCGACAACCTGTCATTTGAAGACGCCGCCGCAATCCCGTTCGGGGCAACGACCGCCTACGATTTCCTTGTGAACAAGACAAAGTTGCAAAAAGGGCAAACCGTTTTGATTAACGGAGCATCGGGTGCGGTGGGGTCGGCCTGCGTACAAATTGCGAAGCACATCGGCGCACATGTCACTGCGGTCTGCAGCGGAAGAAACGTCGCATTGGTCAAAGAAATAGGGGCGGACAAGGTCATTAACTACCGCGAGCAATCAGTCATATCACCGACCGATACCTATGACGTCGTTGTCGACACAGTCGGCACGCTGTCATGGGCGCAGGCCCAACACGGTATCAAAGTCGGGGGCAAAATGGTCCTGATCGCGGGCAAAACGTCCGACATGATTTTTGGCGGGATCAAAGCGAAACTGGCGGGCAAGACAATGATTGGCGGTGTGGCAAGCGAAGCACCGGATATTCTTGCGGCGGTTGTTCAACTTGCGGCACAGGGGAACTATCGGCCTGTGATTGATCGTGTCTTTGCATTCGACGATATGCAAGCCGCGCATGCCCATGTCGATACTGGACGCAAACGCGGCAATGTTTTGATAACCGTAGCGCAACCATCCAGCATCGAAATCGTCGCTTGAATGGCGTGGCAGGATTGAGGGTGGCGGCAATGATCGCCGCCCCTTTTCCAGAGGTTTTGCCCCACGAAACCGATCTAACGAAAACCTGATGGAAACGTGAAGCTCGCATTGCGCTTTTCGAGGTAGTTTATCCCGAGAAGTCCCAGCGCATAGGAACCGTCATGTTTCGCCAAGCCATCGCAACTGTAATCGCCGTTTGTCTGTCCTCCGTCCCTGTTTGGGCGCAGACGACCACGCCGCTGCCTGATTACGTTATCGCCGCATTTGGCGAACCTCCGGCGATCCCTGAAGGGCCGCTTGCCGCAGATAGCATCGCCGCTGTGGATGACGTTCTCGCCATTGCGGTGAACCAGTCAGACTGGTCTCCGACAGATACAGACGCCTTAGATATCATTGCGCAAACTCGCGATCCGCGCCTTGTTTGGCTTTTGACGGACATGCAGCGTTTCGCGTGGCGTCCAGAGTTTCGCGCGGCGCTGACCCGTACGGCCGCAGACATACTTGATACATCTTTCGAAAGCGGTCGCCAGCGCACCGAAATCATCAACAAAATGATGGCGTGGGATATGCCTGCATATCCGGATTACCTAAGCCATAAGGCCCGTGTTTTCACGAACTACGTACCGGGATGGGAGACCTTATTTGTCGAAGGCGACATTGATTGGCATCTGGTCGACTGGGGCGGCGTGAATATTGATGCGCGCCCCTATGACACGACGGATGAAATCTGCCACTGCATCCCCGCTGTCGACAACCCTGAGGTCGACACCGCCGAAGACGCCACATGGCTGCAAGACGACGACATCGTATTCGGGATCGCCATCAATGGCGAAGCCCGCGCCTACCCCCGTCGCATCATGGAGGTGCGCGAAATGGTGAACGATACGTTAGGCGGCCGCGATCTTGGCATCCCATATTGCACCCTGTGTGGCGCAGCACAGGCTTATTTCACCGATCAACTGCCCGCAGGTGTGCAGCGGCCGATCTTGCGCACATCCGGCCTACTGATCCGGTCGAACAAGGTAATGTACGATATCGAAACCCAATCCGTTTTTGATACGTTTACTGGCAAGGCTATCGCCGGACCGCTAGCAGAAACTGGGCTGCAATTGGACCAAGCAACCGTCATTACAGCCGATTGGGGCACATGGCGGACCACATTTCCTGACACAACCGTATTGAAGGAAGAATTGGCATTGGGCCGCGATTTTAACTTGCGCGAAACACGCGATGCAAACGGCCCGATTTTTCCGGTTGGTGATGTTGATCCACGGTTGGGCGTCCATGAAGACGTCATTGGGGCGATCACCGCGAATGGGATGCCAGTTGCCTTTCCTCGATCGCTCGCGGTCGCGGCCCTCAGTGCGGGACAATCGGTGACGTTTAACGACGTGAAACTGGAACTCTTTGCAGGCGGGCTTCGTGCCGTTGGGCCTGACGGTCAGGACCTCGGAAGCCACCAAGCATTCTGGTTTGCATGGTCCCAGTTCTATCCCAACACGGCGCTTTGGGAAGGGTAAGCAGCAAGGCGCGCCTTCCTTTAAGCAAAGCTATCGACAGAATTTGCCCTGCATGACCTGACCTGCATTTGTCACCGTCTCAGTAGTGTAGTCATAGCAATTCGCCTGATCCGAAGGGGCGTACCGTATGTAATAGTCCTGTCCTTGATATGTGTAGTCCATGCTCCGGCTACCATCATCGTTTTGCGTGAAAACAAGGTCTTCCACCCCGTCTCTTGGGGGACGACCCGGCTCAGCCCCACCACCGGCAGTCGCCGTTAGCGGACGCACGCGCGGCAACTGATCAAAGTCGGCCACAACGCCCATCAAGCATTGCACTATATAGGGCGCATCAGGTGAGGTGTGATAGCGATACCCAAACGTATCATCCATTTGGCCATTACAGACGTCCAACGACCCCGCGATGATTGCGGACCCATCAGGGTTGCTATCGCCGTAGATAGGGTAGCCATCAAACGCCCAGCCGATAATGGCGTCAGGTCCCGCATTTTCCATATGCGCGATCATGCAGGTTGGGGCCACATGGTAATGGTAGTCATCCCCGCGACCCGCATGGCCACCGCAGACATCAAGTTGACCCGTCTGTAAGGTATCGTGCTGCGCTTGATGATGGGCCAAATCGGCTTCGGTCATTTCGCCGCCACCTGTGTAATCGTAGATCGGCACGCCATTCACCGCGACACCTAGTGCGGCATCACGGGTCAACGGGGTGCCACTGAGAACCGGTGCCAACAGGATCGGCGCGCTGTAATCTGCGGGAACCGGCACCTGTTCGTTTGTCGCAACGATCCCGGTCATCATATCATGATCGGGATAGGTATCGGATGTCAGGGTCGCGTGGCTATCCGTACAGTTCACTGTGACACTGTCGCTAAACCCTGCGTCCGCGACTGAATCTGCAACCGCAGCACAGTGATCTTCGTGTGCCGCGGCGGGGGCTGCGAAAAGGCACAGGACCGAAGCGATATAAGCGGGACGTGTCATGTTTGGTGTCCTTTGCAAGAGGGTCATTCGACCGTTAAACGGCACAGAACTGTGTTGCTTTGTTCAAGATCAGGGCCCCAGATCAATTCCGCATCGTCAGCCCAGTTGATCCGGTCATAGCCGTCTTTTGGGTCCACCTGCTGTTCAGTATAGACATCGGCCGCGGGCCAATCTGTAGCGTCGAACGCTGCGGTGTCCCACCCTGCCGGTTCGTCTTCAATTTCAAACGCGCATGCACCAGCACCAGCCACGGGATCGGATACGCTTTCGCAAGATTTATCGAGCGGGGCTGTATGGATGACGTGGCATTGCCAGTCACCGTCACTGACGGCCACGATGTCGCCGGACTCATCTGAAATCTGCACGATGACGCCGCCGTCGCCCATTTGTTGTCGACCTGTCCCGATGTATTCCAATCCGGTGTCATTTTCTTTGAAATCTTTGGCCACCAGACCAATCACAAACGGACGTTCGGCTGCAAACGTAAAGCTTTCCGCATTGAAAGAGCGTTCGGTCGTAATCGACACGCTATCTTCGGCCACCTGTTCGCCGTCTATGCGCATTTCGAACCAATTATCTGCCCAGACGTCGGCCGAAAAAGTCTCTGCGTGCGCGCTGTTCGCAGAAAGGCCTAGAAAGATGACGGTTGGTATTGTCGTGCGCATGGGATTGCTCCTGTCTGGATGTCTTTGAACATTGAACGTGCAAGGCAGACAGTTCCGTCGCATTCTTTTCGATCATTTTCAGCACACGCGGCATTTCCAACGATCCAAGACTTCATTCTGACTAGGGGTAATGCGTTTAGTGGTGAAATCGGTCCAATCTGAGCCCGTTCTTACCCTTGTTCTTTATCCATTCGCGCCCCGTGCGGGTCATCAATTGCGCATATGTCTTGCAACACTGTCGTGAAAGTGCGCGTAGCCACCGACGGGATTTCTTCCGCCCTGCTCATAATGCCGACTGCGCCTTCGGTCGCTCCAGTATCCACTGTAATCATCTTTAAGCGGCCTTTTGCGATGTCGTCGGCGACCACACCCTGACTGATGATCCAAACGGTGTTAGGGTCCGCTAGGGTCACAGCACGCCCAAAAACGGGCGATGCGGTTTCAATCCTATTGCGGAAAAGCGGCACGCCTTTCGAAATAAGCATACGCGCAACAAGTGGACGGATGGCTGCATCTTTTGGTGGGTATAAGACACGGTAAGCTTCAAGTTCCGCAGGATCGCGCACAGCCAACGCGGGGCTATCTGGTCGGGCAACGATGACGACCTGTTCAGAATATAGCTGCTGAAAGATCAGACCGATCATCGTATCGGGTTTGCCTAGACGCCCCACCACGATATCCATCGCGCCACTGCGCAGACGCGTCGTCAGATCAAGATGGGCCCCTTCATGGATTTCCACCTGCGTATTCGGGCTGTGCGCTGAAAAGGTCAAAACGGCCTGCGGCAGAAGCGACGACGCAACGCTTGGTAACGCCCCTATGCTCAACCGCCCCGCCGTACCTGCGGACGCTTGGATGCTGCGAAGACCATGGCGCAAAGCCGCTGTGCTTTGTTCGGCAAACTGCAAGAAAACTTCGCCTTGCGATGTCAAAGACACGCCCGAACGGCTTCGCTCGAGGACTTTCGTGTCAAGAATGTCTTCGAGTTCTTTCATTGTTTTGGAGATCGCTGGTTGGGTCAGGTTCAACTGATCCGCTGCCACCGTGAAACTACGTGCCCGCGCAATCGCGCTAAATGCATCAAGGTGCCTGAATTTGATACGTCGATCCATATTCATTCCAATATAAGCATGAAAAACACACAATAACTCATTTTAAATATCGCTCCAAGTATGGGAAAAATCGTAAAGGACGGGGAGGGTCATGTGAGAACGCAAGTCGCAATCATCGGTGGCGGGCCATCGGGTCTGTTGCTGTCGCAGCTATTGCACACGCGCGGCATCGACAGCGTTGTTCTTGAACGTAAGACTAAAGACTATGTCTTGGGCCGAATTCGTGCCGGTGTTTTGGAACAAGGCCTTGTTGCGTTGATGGAAGAAGCGGGGTGCGCGGATCGTTTACATGCCGAAGGCATATTGCACGATGGGACCCTGATTTCTTATGGCGATGACATGTTCCGCGTCGATTTCAAGGAACACACAGGCACGCCGGTTGTGGTTTACGGTCAAACCGAAGTGACCCGCGATTTGTACGATGCGCGTGAAGTGGCGGGTGGAAAGATCGAATTTAACGCCCAAGATGTTGTGATCCATGGGGCAGATACGGACACGCCGCATATCACCTATTCCGTCAACGGTGACGCACGCCAACTAAACTGTGATTTCATCGCAGGCTGTGACGGTTTCCACGGGGTCAGCCGCCAGACAATTCCGCGCGATGTTCGCCGCGAATACGAAAAGGTTTACCCGTTCGGCTGGCTTGGCATCCTGTCAGAAACGCCGCCGGTTAATCACGAACTGATCTACGCGAATTCACCGCGTGGCTTTGCATTATGTTCGATGCGCAACGAAAACCTAAGTCGCTATTACATTCAATGCGAACTGACCGATAAGCCAGAAGATTGGACAGATGACGCGTTTTGGGCAGAGTTGAAGCGGCGCATCCCTGCGGATCAGGCGCGGAAACTTATCACGGGCCCCAGCATCGAAAAATCGATCGCGCCGCTGCGGTCTTTCGTGACAGAACCGATGCGCTGGGGCCGGCTTTTCCTATGCGGTGACGCGGCCCATATTGTGCCGCCGACAGGCGCCAAAGGGTTGAATACGGCCGCTTCAGACGTGCATTACCTTTATAATGGCCTACGCGATTACTATGAAAACGACAGTAGTGACGGGATTGATGCCTATTCACAAAAAGCGCTTTCGCGCGTTTGGAAGGCGGAACGCTTTAGTTGGTGGTTCTCGTCGTTGATGCACAAATACCCGGATCAATCCGAATTCGACCGGAAAATGCAGGTAGCTGAAATCGAATTCCTGCGCACAAGCGAAACCGCCCAAAGATCAATGGCCGAAAACTATGTCGGTTTGCCTTACTAATGAGAGTGGTCCCATTGGGACTAACCAATGTAGGGCCGATGAAGCAGATCGTTCGGATCCCGAACGTTCACCTGTGACAATTCAGGCGTTTTACGATTTCATTCGCAAACATTCTGGATGTGATCCGCCGATCTTTATCGAGGCCAGTCCTGAAACGTAAATCGAGAACATCCAAGAGGTTTTAGGTCAGCGCAATACTGCGCTGACCAGATGATGTATCAGGCGGATTGCATATCAACCGCTGCTCCGTCGTATTGCCCGGTCGTGGCTGCCATAGCCAACACATGGGCGACGTCCGCACGGCTCGCTTCGGCGGATTTGTCGACGTCACTGCCAACGATCACGTCGCTGCTTCGCCCATCATCAGTGAGCGCGACAGGTCGTAGAATCGCATAGGTCATCCCGGATGCTTTTAGATGCTCGTCGGCGTCATGTTTGGCTTTCAAATAATGCGCCAGATCACCGGATGGATCAGACTGATCCGCACCGACAGAGCTGAGCATGACAAAACGTTCGGCCCCCGCATCCTTTGCCAGATCAACCAGTCGCATCGCGCCGTCGCGGTCAACTTTGTCGGTCATCTCGGGACCGGTTGACCCGCCGGATCCTGCGGCAAAGATCACAACGTCTGCGCCGTCGCAAACGCCTGCTTGCAGATCAGTGAGGTCTGCTTGCCGTAGCTTCGTGGCCTTGGGCAATTGGCTCGTGTCGGAACCATCGCGCACCAATGCTGTGACACTGTGCCCTTGGTCCAAAATCTCTTGGGTCAGGATACGGCCGGTTTTGCCGGTCGCACCGGCGATAAGAATATTCTTGGTCATGTCGTTTCCTTTCTTGTTCAAACGCTCGGGGCCATTGGGCCCGCGGCTTTTAGTGCGGCGATGTAGCCCGGCTGTTCTTGTAAAACGTCCCAATAAGCCGCGATTTCGGGATGGTCGCCCAACAGGTCAAGCTGCGCCAAAAGTGCTATGATGTAGGACATCTGGATGTCGGCCAGCATGGCGCGCTTGCCAAACAAGAGCGGGCCGTCACCAATCAGCTGGGTGATATAGTCAAGATGTTGATGCAGCGCCGCGCGCGCCTTGTCCGGTACGGGTTTGCCGTCAAAAGCGGGCAGAATGGCTTGCAAAGCGACCTCGGCGAAGGATGCCTCGACATAGTCGAGCACCGCTTCGTGCTGCCAATAGGCCGCGGTGTCCTGCAGCGGGGTGTGAGTTTCATCACCATACTTCGCCGCAAGGTAGCGCAGGATCGTAGCCGATTCCGCGACCATTTCACCGTCATCTTCGATCACTGGGGATTTCCCCAACGGATGCACCTGCTTCAACGAATCTGGAGCGCGAAAGCTATCTGTGCGGTCATAATCCACACGGTTGCAGGGCTGGCCAAGATCGGCCAGCAACCACAACACGCGCGTGGCGCGGGAATATTTCAATGCATGTAGTGTAATCATGAGAAAAAGATCGCCTTTGCGTTTGTGAATTCCTTCATGCCAAAACCGCCGTGTTCGCGCCCGTAGCCTGAATCCTTCACACCACCGAAGGGCATGTTAGGATCTGCGGCACCAAAGGTGTTGATGCGGACCATACCAGTATCGAAATGATCGCGGGCGAGTCTTAGCGCACGTTCTTCGTCTTTGCTGAAAATCCCGCCGCCAAGACCGTACCGGCTATCGTTGGCGATGCGCATCGCATCTTCGTCGTCCTTCGCGCGGATGACTGCGGCGACTGGACCGAAAATTTCATCATCGTAAGCGGGCATACCCGGGGCCACATCTGCGAGAACAGTCGCAGGATAGTAGGCCCCTGTGCGGTCAGGTGCTTCGCCGCCGCAAAGGATTTTCGCACCGTTTGCGACGCTTTTCTCGACTTGTTCTTTCACCGTGTTGAACTGGTCTTCGCTGGACAACGGCCCAAGCTGTGTGTCGTCGTCGGTTGGATCGCCTAGGGTGATCGCCTGCATCTGTTCAATGAAGGCGGACATGAATGCGTCATAGACCTTGTCCGTCACCACGAAACGTTTGGCGGAAACACAGGTTTCGCCATTGTTATACAAACGGCCCATGACGGAATATTTGACGGCCGTCTCAATGTCAGCATCTTCCAGCACGAGGTAGGCGTCGTTTGACCCCAGTTCGAGCACTGTCTTTTTCAGCGCCTTAGCAGCCGTTGCACCAATATGGCGCCCTGCCCCGTCGCTACCCGTCATGGTCACACCACGGACAAGCGGATGTTCAATCAGATCATCACTTATTTCGTGGTCGATCAGAATGACCTGAAACAAATCTTCGGGCAGTCCGGCTTCAATACAAAGTTCGCGCAGGCGCAGGCCCGATCCAGTACAGATACTTGCGTGCTTCAGCACACAGCCGTTGCCCGCCATTAGGTTCGCCGCCAAAACGCGGACCGGCTGATACAATGGAAAATTCCATGGCTGAATTGAATAAATCACACCGATGGGTTGGTGGGTGACCACACCACGGGCTTCGTTTTGGCCATGCACGCGTTCCTCGTCGGCCAGAACGTCCGGCCCGTTTTTCGCAGTGTAGTCAAAGATTGCGGCACAGATTTCGACTTCGGTTTTGCCATCTTTGATCAGCTTGCCCGTCTCACGGGTCATCAGCTCTGCCAGTTCATCCGAATGCGCACGCAGAACTTCGGCAATCCGCGACAAATAAGGGGCGCGTTCCGCATGTGATTTCGTCCGCCAATCAAGAAAGGCCGCGTGTGCTGCTTCCAGCTTCTGCACGGCTGTTTCTTTGGTCATCAAGTCGTAGGTTTCAATCGTCTCGCCTGTGGCGGGATTGGTCGTAGTGATCGTCGACATGGTGTCTCCTTCAAGCGTCTAAGCGTTGGGGGGACAACATCGAGATCATGATTTGGTTCCTGCCGTTCCTTTGCGATGCGGGCGCATCACCGAAACGTTATCGCACCGTTCAATATCCTCGCTGGCGATCAACGCAGTCCGGCACCTGACCCGTTCGAAAATAGGTTGCGATGTTTTTCGCGGCGACTTCAGATGCGGTTTTCATGTTTGTCGGCGCTGATACATGAGGCAGAATTGTCAGATTATCAGTGCGCCACAAACGATCCGTCTGCGGCAGCGGTTCGACTGCAAAAACATCCAACACGGCGTGGTTGAGATGCCGCGCCGCAAGCATATTGAGCAGCGCATCCGTTTCGATGATCTGCGCACGGGCGAAGTTGATGACCGATGCACCGCTTTTCATACGTGACAAACGGGTGTGGTCCAGCAATCCGCGCGTTGTTGTGGTAAGCGGTAGCAAAACAACGACGATATCGCTGACCTGTAACAAATCGGTCAGGCCGTCTTCGCCGGAAAAACAACGGACGTTTGGTATGGATTTGGGTGATCTGCTCCACCCCAGCACATCAAAACCGTGCTGTGATAATGCGGCGCAGGCGGAACGACCTAATGCGCCAAGCCCTAGAACGCCGACCTTGCGATCCTCGGGCAGGACGACGTCGTGTTGTTCCCAAATGCTGGACGCCTGTTGGGATACGTATTTTGGCAGATCGCGGTGTAGGTACAACGTCATTGTCAGAACGGCTTCGGCCATTGTTTTCGCCAACTGCGGATCGGTCATCCGCACGATTGCGACGTCATTCGGTAAGCTAAGCACCAGATTTTCCACACCAGCCCAAAGGCTTTGCACCCATTTCAGGTTTGGAAATTGCGACAGGTGGTCGGGGTTAGGATTTGCGACAAGGGCGAGCTCTGCGTTTGCGAAATCGACGTCCGGGTCAAATGGCACAATGCGGAATTCTGGCAGCGCAGCTTGCAGCTGGACCGACCACGCGTTGCGCGACGCATCGCTGATATTGCTGATGAAGGGGATTATTGTTCGGTCTGTCATGCGGCGAAAACCTTTGTTTGGTCCTTGAAGCCTTTCACTTCGATCGGATTGCCTGATGGGTCGCGAAAGAACATGGTTGCTTGTTCGCCCGGTTCGCCGGCGAACCGTAAACTTGGTGGAATGATGAATGCGACGCCTTGGCTTTCAAGGTGCGCGGCCAAGGCGTTCCAATCATCCATCCGAAGGACGACGCCAAGATGTGGCATCGGGACCAAATGATCGCCGACATGACCCGTTGCGACAGTTTTGAAGGGGTCGCCTAGATGCAGCGATATCTGATGCCCAAAGAAATTGTAATCGACCCATGTTTGCGTCGACCGTCCTTCAACGCACCCGAGCGTTTCGCCGTAGAACTGGCGGGCCGCATCAAGGTCGCGGACGTTATAGGCGAGATGAAAGGTGCTTTGCATGGTGTTCTCCGTAGTATTTTCGGAGACAGAGTAGCGCGCAGGCAACAAAACGAATAATGAGTATTCCGATGGTCAATCGAAAGAGATAGTTTGGATATTCGTTACCTGCAGACCTTACTAGACGTCGTCGAGGGCGGGTCACTGGCGGAAGCGGCGCGCCGTCAAAACCTGACCGCCGCTGCCGTTGGTCAACGTTTGAGGGCGTTAGAAAACGAACTTGACGTGGTTCTTGTCCGCAGGTCAGGGCCAACCGTGCGCGCGACCCCAGCGTGTACGCGGATCATCCCGCGCATCAAAACGATCATCGCGGAAACCGCCCTTTTGCCAAGCGATATCGCAGCGGACGGTTTGGCCGGTCCGTATCGGCTCGGTGTGATTTCAACTGCGTTGGCCGACCATGTGCCATCGCTGATCAAGCACCTTCAGGCGGTCGCACCGGATGTTGATCTGACCATTACACCGGGATCATCTGCCCATCTGTTTGACCTGCTGTCGCGTGCAGAATTAGACGCGGCCATTCTGGTTGCACCACATTTTGCGCTTCCCAAAAGCGTGAGGTGTGAAGTGTTGGAGGAGCAATCGTTTGCATGGGTCACCCCAACTAAAGCCGCGTCATCGGATCTACCACTCATCGTATACGACAAAACGTCGTGGGGTGGCGAAATCGCGTGGCGCTGGATTGCGCAGAATCTCAAATCACAGAACATGCTCTGCGAGATGGATGCGCCAGAAACCGTCGCGAGTTTGGTCGCGGGCGGCGCAGGTCGCGCCATTTTACCGATCTGGGCGGGCCTGTCGAACACGGCAGGGATCGACATTGAAATCATCCCAGAACTGTCGAAGCGATCTGTCGTGTTTGTACATTCTGCATCGCCTATTGATGAAGCCTGTCAGGCATTCTTCAAACGAAAAATCACCGTTTAGGGCCATATCCTGCAACGCGATCTGCAATTACGTCCGTCGCCCAAAAATCACCGAAACCGATTTCGGTTGATTTGCGAAACCGGTTTCGGTTAGCGTTTACTTAGGGGGAGAATCGATGGCGGACAAATCAGTTAATCTAAAAGTTCTGGCTGCGCATTTGGGGCTGACGGTCAGCACCGTTAGCCGCGCGCTGAACAATTACGCTGATATCAGCCCTGCGACTCGTGAACGGGTCAAGAAGGCGGCGGATCAACTGGGGTATCGCCCGAACCAAAACGCGCGGCGGTTATCGATCGGAACGCCTGAAACGATTTGCTACCTAATGCCACGCCAAATTGGTGCGATTGCCCAGCCTTTTGTAGCGCAATTGCTTGCCGGCTTGGGTGAAGCATTGAATGAACGCAATTGGGATCTTCTCGTTAGTCAGGCGGATGCATCCGTCGGTGATCTGGCCAGCATCGAACGGTTGGTCAAGTCAGGTCGCATTGCCGGCTTGGTTATTTCACGTCCCTTAAAGAACGATCCACGCGTCAAGCTGATGCAAAGTCTTGGTTGTCCGTTTGTGGTTCATGGCCGCACCCAAAACAGCGACGATTATGCATGGTATGATGTGGATGGCGAAGATGCGTTTGTGACGGCCGTCAACCACCTAGCCCGGCTGGGTCATCGCCGGATCGGATTTATCGGGGCGCCACTACAGTATCAGTTCGCACAGGAACGTCTTGACGGATATTTGCGTGGTCTCAAGCATAATGGCCTAGTCGAAGATCCTGATCTCGTGCAGATCGCCGAATTTAACGACGATGGCGGCACGGCGGCGGCCAGTTTGTTGATGGATCTGGACGTTCCTCCAACTGCAATGGTCTGTGTCACGGACATGATGGCACTGGGTGCCTTAGATGCGTTGCGGACCCGTGATCTTGTTCCGGGTCAAGACGTGTCTGTTATTGGGTACGACGGATTACATTTTGGCAAACACGCCAATCCGCCACTGAGCACGATGGCACAGCCGCAGGCACATGCGGGGCGGCGTCTGGGCGACATGCTGTTGTCGATCATCGACGGTGGAGACCCGACCAAGTTTCAAGAACTACAGCGCGCACATTTGGTGCAGCGCATGACGGATGGACCTGTGCATCAAAATGCAGGCCAAACTGAAGTTTCAATTAGGGAGGAACTACAATGAAACGGACGACAACTATATTAACAGGGCTCATGCTATCGACCGCTCTGGTCGGGGCTGCGTCTGCTGATACGATCCGCGTTTGGACGATGGAGGTTCAGCCAGAACGGATGGAAATTCAGCAACAGATGGCCGATGCGTTTGAAGCATCAACAGGTCACGTTGTTGAACTTATTCCTGTTGAGGAATCCGATATTCAGACCCGCGCTACCGCTGCTTTTGCGGCCGGTGATCTGCCAGATGTCCTAAACCACACAGTCCAGCACCTTTTGCCATACGCAGAAGCTGGTCTATTGGATACCGCAGCTGCTGACGAAGTGGTTAATGATCTCGGCGTCGACACATTCGCAGCGGGCCCAATTCGCATGGCTTCGAGCGACGGAGAGATCGTTTCGGTCCCAACCGACGGTTGGACACAGATGGTTGTCTATCGTAGCGACCTGTTTGAAGAAGCAGGCCTTGCAGCACCGACATCCTACGACGCGATCCGCGCTGGCCTTGAAGCACTGCACAATCCGCCAGAGATGTACGGTTTTGTAGCAGCGACCAAGATCGACGAAGGCTACATGATGCAGTTGATCGAGCATCTGTCATTGGCAACGGGCTATACACCGGTCAATGCAGACGGTTCCGTGAACGAGGACACAACGAACCTCAAGCAACTTCTTGAAATGTATCAGGAACTTGTTGCTGCATCACCAGAGGGCGACCTGTACTGGTCTCAATCTCGTGAGCTGTACCTTGACGGTAAAGCCGCGATGATCATCTGGTCCCCGTCCATCTTGGACGAACTGGGCGGTCTGCGTGATAGCGCGCCTGTTACAATCAACGACGATCCGACAACAAAAGAACTGGCTGGCAACACTGGTTTTGCCACGATGGTTTCCGGTCCGGGTAATGCGGACGGTGCGGCATGGTCCGACGTGCGCTACATGGGCATCACCGCCGATGCGAACACAGAAGTGGCACAGGAATTTGTGAAATTCCTGCTATCCGACGGATACGGTGACTGGCTCAGCCAAGCGCCTGAAGGAAAGTTCCCTGTTCGCACGGGTCCTGAAGCCGGTTCTTCGGAATACGAAGCCACGTGGGCCGGACTTGATGTTGGTGTGGATCGCAAGGCCCCGTTGGGTGACATCTACCCGCAGCAAGTCATCGACGATATCGTTGCAGGTCTGTCAGTGGGCGACCGTTGGGGCGTGGAATCAGGCCAGTTGGCCGCCGCATCCACCATCATCAACAGCCAGATCATGAGCAAGGTCATTCGCGAAATGACAGACGGCGATCTGTCCGTCGATGAAGCCGCCGATAAAATCGTCGCAGAGCACATGGCGCTGATGGCCAACTAAGCCAAACGATCGGGGCGGCCTCGCGCTGCCCCGACCATTCATTTGAACCGAGTATTTCAATATGCCCATCCCCGACATCCCCAATCAAGGTCCGCCGAAAGGTCTTGGCCCGCTCGCCAAACGCGAGATGCGGTTTGCCTACCTTTTGCTGCTGCCGACCTTTCTGATCGTGCTGTCCGTTGTGCTGTTCCCGTTGATTGCAAACGTTTGGATCAGTTTCAAACCAGTCACGCTTGGCGATCTTCGTGCGCCAGCAATTTTGATGAATGAACGCCTGATGGGTGATCTTGCGGTTGCAGGCGATGAGGCCGATATTCGCTACCGCGCCCGCAATTCATCGCGCAAAAGCGCGATTGCAGATGTCGTTTTCACGGACACAGTGCCCCCTACGCTCGAAATCGTCACGGTTGATGATCGGTGTGAACGTATGGGTCAGGACCTAACGTGTGATCTGGGGGATTATGAGCCCGGACAACGCGAAGACATTATTGTCAGAGTTGCCGCAACGCAGGCGTTTATCGACGCGCCGGACAATATCAAGGACAGCGATCCCGTCTTTACCTTTGTGCCTGAAAACATCCTGACGAATGGCGATTTCACGCTTGATAACTTCCGCCGCGTTTTCAACGCGTCTGACTTTTGGACGGTCCTGTGGGCGTCGATGTACTACACCATTGCCGGCACAGTTGGTGCGTTGGTTATGGGGCTTTTTGCCGCCCAATTGATGAACATCTCATTTGGCGGTCGGGCTTTCCTGCGCGGTTTGTTCCTGTCCCCTTACGTAGCCCCCGTGATCGCCGTCGCATTGGCGTGGGTGCTGCTGCTGGATCCCGGACCGGGCGGCACGTTAAACGCGCTTTTGATCCAACTTGGCGTGATCGAAACGCCGATCAGTTTCTTGGGCCAACGCGCTGTCGAAATCCGTTTCCTTGGTCTGACTTTCGACTTCCCAGTCGCATTGACAGTCGTGATCATCTTCGAAATCTGGCGTTATTTTCCGCTTGCGATGTTGTTCATCCTTGCGCGGATGCAATCCATGTCGACCGACATTTATGAAGCCGCCGAGATCGACGGGGCCACCCCTTTGCAGCAGTTCCGCTTCATATCGTTGCCGCAACTGATGGGTATCATGGCGGTCCTGTTCCTGCTGCGCTTCATTTGGACGTTCAACAAATTCGACGACATCTTCTTGCTGACTGGTGGGGCCGCTGGCACCCGCACACTAACCGTCAACGTCTATGAACAAGCCTTTGCAGTGTCCAACCTTGGTGCTGGTGCGGCGGTCGCTGTGGTCGTGTTCTTGGTGCTGCTGTGTTTCTCGGTCATTTTCTTCAAATTCTCGCCGGAGGATGACGCATGAGCCGTCTTGGAAACATCTTCTATCTCTCGGTCCTGTTCGGGGCACTTTGGGGGGCGATTTGGTCGATCATTGTCACCTTGCTGGCATTGTTCATTTCCGGCCTGACGTTCCAGCCACAGGTAACCGCAGGTGCACTTGGTGGATTGGTTGCGGCGGCAGCACTCGCGTTTCATGCACCGCGCGACCGAACCATTGGCATATGCCTGATCGCGGGATTTGCATTTATCGTGGTGCTTGTCGTGGCATCCGGTGCGCAGCCACTTGGGCTTTCGCTCGATACCTATTCAATTGGCCAATTGATCTTCACCGTTTTGATGGCCGTTGTTGTAATGCAGTCAATTCATCTGACCTGCGCCAATCTGGGTCCGGGGCACGAAAAGCGGTACAATGTCGAAGTCTTGTGCCTGCGGTTCGTGAAAGGGTTTGGTCTGGTGACCTTCACCATCGCTGTGGCCTTGCCGTTCTTTGTCATGGTGATGATGAGCCTCAAGAACCAGCAATTGCTGTTGTCCAACCCGCTCGATTTCTCAATCGACTTTGGCCAAGGCTTTACCGCATTGTTCCGCAGCTACATCGAACTGTTCACCCAATACCATTTTGGGACCTACTTGTTCAATTCGGCGTTGGTGTCTGTCGCGACGGTGGTCATCACACTGTTTTTCGCAGTGCCGGGCGCTTACGCCGTCGCAAGACTGCGGTTTCCCGGTCAGAACTTTCTCAGCCGGTCGATCCTGCTGATCTATATGGTGCCGATGATCGTGCTGGTCATTCCGCTTTATGCAATCTTTAGCCAACTGGGAATGCGCAATACGTTATGGGGGCTTTTGTTCGTCTACCCCGCCACAACGATCCCTGTCGCGCTATACATGTTGCAAGGATATTTCCGCGGTATTCCCGCCGAACTGGAAGAAGCGGGTCTGATGGACGGCCTTACCCGGCTGAATGTCATTCGCAAGATTACGCTGCCGCTGGCTCTGCCCGCGCTGGCATCGGTCGCGCTCTACGTCTTCATGATCGCTTGGAACGAATTTTTGTTCGCCTTCATGTTCCTCGACAACGTCGATCTGTTCACCTTGTCACGCGGCATCGCGGAACTGAATTCGTCAGAGGTCCCGCGCCAACATCTTATGGCGGGGGCCGTGATTGCGACTGTTCCCGTTCTTGCCCTTTTCCTTTGGTTCGAACGCTTTTTGGTAGCCGGACTGACTGCTGGCAGTGTGAAAGGATAACACATGACCTTAACCCAAAGCGCCATCGATATCCTGTCTCGCAACGACAGGGGTGGCTTCACAATCCCGACCAAGGGGCTTTATCCCTACCAGTGGAACTGGGACAGCGCCTTTGTCGCGCTTGGCATCGCGACCTATGATATGGATCGTGCATGGGGCGAAATTACATCGCTGATCGAAGGGCAATGGCCCGATGGTATGATCCCATCCATCATTTTCCGCAGCGATGACCCGGACTATTTTCCCGGGCCATCACGGTGGGGCAGTACAAAGGGACCGATCCCGTCAACTGGCATTTCCCAACCTCCTGTTTTGGCGACGATTGTTCGCAAGCTGACCGAAGGCGGCAGCATGCAAGACAAAGCGCGTCTCGCCGACGTGTTCGACGCAATCTATCGCTGGCACGCTTGGTGGCATGATGCCCGCACAGTTGATGGTATCGTCACAACTGTGCACCCTTGGGAAACGGGTCGCGATAATTGCCCCGAATGGAACCTTGGGCTTGGTGCAATGACCGTTGCCCCCGATCTGGCGCCCTATACGCGCAGGGACAATAAACACGTCGACGCAAGCTTCCGCCCTAGCCAAGAGCAATACGACAAGTACCTGACCATCGTGCAGTTTGGCGATAGCGTGGATTGGGATCAACGTCGGTTGACTGACGAAGGGCCGTTCCTGATGGCCGATCCTAACCTGCATTTTGTCCTGCTACGCGCCGACAAAGATCTGCGCGACATGGCAGCGGAGCTGGGCAAACCGCAATCGGTCTGCGACCAGATCGACGCATGGATTGCCAAAGGCGAGGCTGCGACAGACACAATTTGGAACGATGAACTGGGCGCCTTCACAGCCCGTGATATGCACTCTGGCACGTTCTGCAACGGCTTCAGCAATTGCAGCCCTTTATGTTTCTACGCCGACAGCGGTTCCGCTGAACAATGGGGCAAGACGATTGATCATATGACCCGGATCGCGGCACAGGTCGAATACATGTTGCCAAGCTGGGACCCTGAAGCGCCCGACTTTGAAGCGCAGCGGTACTGGTGTGGGCCGTTGTGGCCACAAATGAATTACATGACAGCCCTTGGTCTTGCAGAACAAGGCCACACCGACATGGCTGCCCGTGTCCAAAACGACCTGTGCCGTGTCATCGAAAAAAGCGGCTTTTGGGAATGCTTTAATCCCCTGACGGGCGAAGGGTGCGTCGGCAACAACTTTTCCTGGACTGCCGCGGTTTGGCTGTCTTGGCAGCATGATAAAAAATTGGAAGGCGTGGCTTAGGGCCTGCCTGAAGCGAGGAAAGAACATGGGGTCAATCAGCCTGAAATCGGTCGAAAAATGGTTCGGCAATGTACAAGTTATCAAGGGCGTCGATCTGGACATTCACGATGGCGAACTAATCATTTTTGTCGGCCCTTCCGGCTGCGGGAAGTCCACATTGTTGCGGATGATTGCAGGTCTAGAGGAAACCAGTCGCGGGCAAATCGTGCTCGACGGGGATGACGTGACGCATAAGGTTCCGTCGGAACGGGAATTGTCGATGGTGTTCCAATCCTACGCCCTCTACCCGCATCTGTCGGTTGGCGACAACATGGGGTTTGCGTTGCAAACGGCTGGCGCGTCGAAAGCCGAAATTGCCGAAAAGGTGAACCATGCGGCGGACACGCTGAAGCTGACCGATTATTTGGATCGCCGTCCCAAAGACTTGTCAGGCGGGCAGCGCCAGCGCGTCGCCATTGGACGTGCGATTGTGCGCAAACCCAAAGGGTTTCTGTTCGACGAACCCTTGTCCAACCTCGACGCTTCACTGCGTGTAGATATGCGGTTCGAAATTGCGCGGCTTCACAAGAGCCTGCAAAGCACGATGGTATACGTGACGCACGATCAGGTCGAAGCGATGACGCTTGCCGACCGGATCGTTGTCCTGAAAGACGGTCAAATCATGCAAGTCGGCACACCGCGCGAATTGTACGAAAACCCGCAAAACGTTTTTGTAGCGCAATTTATCGGCAGCCCGAAAATGAACCTTATGCCTTGCGGGACTGACCGTGATCAGTTCACGCTCAAGGGCGGCGGACGTGGCCCGCTTCAGAACGATACCCAAAGTGCCGCTGTCCAGCTTGGAACACGCCCCGAACACATCAATGTCGTGGCATCGGGCGCGGGTCATTGCGACGGTGTTGTGCAAGTGAGCGAATATCTGGGCGCGGATTATTTTCACTACGTTGATTGTGGTGATCTTGGCCTCATGACTGTGCGGACTGCCGGTTCGACCGAAGCGCTTGAAGGACAGACCGTGGGGCTTCAATTTGATACGAGCCGCCTGCATTTCTTCGACAGCGCGGACCAACGGGTCTAGATCGGAGCATATTGCCAAGTAATTGGGGATCAGGCGCGATAAGACCCCGGCGTTTTGTTCGTCCATTTCCGAAAGGCGCGATGGAAATTTGCAGGCGCCGAAAAACCGGTTTCATAGGCGATTTGTTCGATACTGACGGCACCTTCCTGAAGCGCACGGATCGCGATGTCGCGGCGCAACGCATCTTTGATGCCCTGAAACGATGTGCCTTCATCTTTCAGGCGTCGGTTCAACGTGCGGGGTGTCATTTTCAGATCATTCGCCGCGTCAGACAGCTGACCGGTCTGCCATTTCGCTCCGTAAAGAAAAGCGCGCACCTGCAGGCTGTAAGTATGGGCGCGTGAGCTAGTGAATATCCAATCAATCGGCGCGCGTTCAAGAAATTCAGACGCCTCTTCAGTGCTACGTTTGATCGGACGGGTGAATTGGCGTGGATCAAACCGGATGCCTGTTTCTTTGGCCGCGAATATCACGGGACACGGGAACACAACGGCGTAGTCGGCAGCAAAATCCGGACGCGCAAATGCAAAGTGAACTGCTTTCACAGGCGTTTCAACACCGCCAAGCCAAGACAAAAGCCCATGCGCCAACTTCAACAAAAGCATATGACCAAACCGTTGTGGCCGTGTGTCGGAGACGTAAGGAACAAGGGTCAGTTCCAACTCGTCAGGATCGGTACGCAAATCCAGTCGGAAATCATCTAACATCAAATTCCAGAACGTCGAAAAACGGTATAAAGCAGACGTCAGGCTGCCAGCCTCGCGCTGCACCGTGACAAGATGCTGCAACGCGCGTGGGCGAATTGGTCGGCTCCATAACCCCATCATTTCGTCCTGCGTTTCAGGTGCTGCCAGTTGATACAGCTTCACGAATTCATTCAGCGTAATACGTTGCGCAGGCGCCATTGGCCCCGTTTGCAGGCCCGAGCGGGTCAGTAATGCAGCCAATTCATCGGGTGTGCAGCGCACCCTTAATGCGTCCAACCAGTCCTGAATGAAGCCCGCCGATACTGTGGTCAGAGCAATAGGATCGTTATCTGGCATGCGCGCACCTTCTGTCGTGATCGGATAAGACTTTGGCGAAAGATGAGCTTATCGACAAGCCTTTCTGCGAATAGATGACGTGAAGCCATAGTTTGCACGAGGACGTCAGGCATGCCATTTCAGCCGCCCGTACAAGATTTGATGTTTTGCATCGAACATTTGTCCCACTGGGACAAGGTGTCCGCACTAGATACTTATGAAGACTATGACCTGCCTGATATCCACGCCGCGCTAGACGCATACGCACGGTTTTGCAGCGAACAGATCGCTCCGCTGTCCCACATTGGTGATACGCTGGGCGCGCGGTTCGACCAAGGGCGCGTGACAATGCCTGAAGGGGATGTTCAAGCATATACGCAGTTTGTCGAAATGGGATGGCAGGCGCTGACACATCCGATTGAGCATGGCGGAATGGGTCTACCGCGTGCGGTCGGCGCGGCGGCAGTCGAAATGCTGAATGCGGCGGATATGAGTTTTGGCCTTTGCCCCCTACTCACCGATGGTGCAATCGAAGCGCTCTTGCTGACGGGGTCAGACGACCAAAAAGCCACGTACCTGAAGCCGCTTATTGCAGGACGTTGGTCAGGTACGATGAACCTGACCGAACCGCAGGCGGGCAGCGATCTGGGGCGCGTCTCTACGAAAGCATCACTGCGCAGTGACGGCAGCTACGGGATTTCCGGCACTAAGATCTTCATCACTTACGGCGCCCATGATCTGACTGAAAACATCATCCATCTCGTTTTAGCACGCACATCTGACGCGCCCGCGGGGCCAAAGGGACTTAGCCTATTTATCGTGCCCCAGAAAATGGTGAACCCAGACGGTACGCTGGGCGCCGAGAACGCGGTCAACTGCGTCAGCATCGAACATAAGCTGGGCGTGCGTGCGAGCCCAACAGCGATGCTGAACTATGACGACGCAACTGGTTTTCTGATCGGGGACGAAAACTGCGGGTTGAAATACATGTTTATCATGATGAACGCCGCGCGGTTTTCTGTGGGCGTTCAAGGTGTCGCAACATCTGAAAGGGCCTACCAACGGGCGCTGGCCTACGCGCGTGACCGTGTCCAAAGCCGGCCCGTTAATGGCCAAAACGTGGATGCTGTCCCCATCATCTCGCATCCGGACGTACGCCGTATGCTTTTGCGAATGCGCAGTCTGACCGAAGCAGGTCGCGCCATGGCCGCAGCAACCGCGGGGCTGCTCGATATCGCTCACCTTCAAGGCGACTCTGGAATAGCGGCACTCGCTGAATTCATGGTTCCTTTGGTGAAAGGTTATTGTTCAGAACGTGCCGTCGAAGTGGCGTCGCTTGGCGTGCAGATTCACGGCGGGATGGGTTTTATCGAAGAAACAGGTGCAGCACAGCATTATCGCGACGCCCGGATCTTGCCGATCTATGAAGGCACCACAGCCATTCAAGCGAATGACCTTTTGGGCCGCAAAGTGATGCGGGACGGCGGCACAACCGCCCGTCTTTTCGCAGCGGGTATTGCTGAGACCGAAACAGCACTGGCGCAGGGCAATACGAGCATGCAGGCAATCGGCGAAAATCTCGGGTTGGCACGGACTGCGTTCGAAAGCAGTTTGGACTGGCTGCTAACAAACAGCCGCAAAGATATCGACGCGGCCTTTGCAGGGTCTGTTCCTTTCTTGATGCTCTCGGGCACGTTGGCGGCGGGGTGGAAGCTCGCTGATGGTGCGCGCGCGGCGCAAGCCGCAATTGACACCGGACAGGACACAGATTTTATGACTCAGAAAGTCGCGACCGCGCTATTCTTTGCCCAACATGTGTTGCCGGAATGTACAGTCGAACAAACCCGCATTCTACACGGGTCCCGCAGCCTGTTGGACGCGGCATTCCCTGAATAATCCCAGAAAGGACCCCTTCCCATGAACGACGTTGTGAACCCAGACACCTACGAAAGACTTTCGATTTCGCCGCGCGATAATGGCGTCTACGTTCTGACGTTGAACCGCCCGTCCAAACGCAATGCCTTGGACGTGACGACAATCGAAGAACTGATCCGCTTCTTTTCCGGTGCGCGTATCGCAGGTGTCAAAGCGGTTCTACTGGCGGGTGACGGCGATCATTTCTGCGCAGGGCTTGATTTGATTGAACACTGGAAAGCAGACCGAAGCCCCGATGATTTCATGCATGTTTGTCTGCGCTGGCATGAGGCATTCAATAAGATGGAATATGGCGGCGTGCCGATCATTGCCGCACTACAAGGTGCCGTTGTCGGTGGTGGACTGGAATTGGCAAGTGCCGCACATGTGCGCGTATCAGAAACCGGCACTTACTTCGCCCTTCCCGAAGGCCAGCGCGGTATTTTCACGGGCGGCGGCGCGACAATTCGTGTGTCCGAGATGATCGGCAAATACCGCATGATTGACATGATTCTTACCGGACGCGTCTACCAAGGTCAGGAAGCCGTCGATCTGGGCCTTGCGCAATACATCACCGAAGACGGTGGCAGCTTTGCTAAAGCGATGGAAATTGCCGACAAGGTCGCGCAAAATCTGCCGCTGACGAACTTTGCCATCTGTTCCGCAGTCAGCCACATGAACAACATGTCGGGTATGGATGCGGCATATGCTGAAGCGTTTGTGGGCGGAATCGTCAACACGCAACCCGCCGCCCGCGAACGTCTGGAAGCCTTTGCAAACAAGACCGCGGACCGCGTGCGACCCAACAGTTAGGCAGGTGGCACTGGTTGCGAACTGCCATGAAAGACGTGCGCGACCAGATACCTGCCAATCAGATGCTACACATAGAAATAACTGCATCATTGTAATGCCCCGCCACCCGCAGGGGCATTGTGTCTAATGTCGTTTTCTATGCTTCTTTGGATGCGGCATTGGAATCGGCTATCATCGGGCTTAATTCTACAAAGAATAAATATCAGGGGCAGCAGCCCGTAGCCCCAAAGGACAAGTTTGATGACCAGCAAGAAAAATGCCGCTGAAGCGCCGACCGAAGATGCATCGTCTGGCGCGACGGCGGCAGACGTTGTCGAACCTGTTCCGACCGAGACATCGTCAGCAAAACAGGCCGTGATTGATACATCAGCGGCGCCTGATGCTCGCCCACAGCGTTTGGAGTTTACGTCTGACAAGGGGGCATCACGATCGACTTGGGTCGCGGCCCTTTTAGTGCTTTTGATCGTCGGTTGGATGGGGAGCGGGTTCGTCATTCCATCCGAGGACACAGATCCAGTGGTTGCCCGAGAGGACCCAAAACCGGTTGCCGTCGCCGTCACCACGTCAATGGCTGAAACGGTCACACAGTTTTATCAAGCAGAAGGCCAAGCCTTACCGGATCGCGACACAACGATGCGGGCTGAAACGTCTGGCGATATTGCCGAAGTTTTGGTGAGCAAAGGACAGGATGTTTCGGCTGGCGATATCATTGCTCGCTTTGACCCAACGAATAACGATGCCGACGCCAATCGCGCATCCGAAGCGTTGATCCAAGCACAGCGCGAATTCGACAATGCCGAACAATTGCTGGACCGCGGTGTGGCGACGACTGACCGTGTGGTCCAAGCACGTGCCGCGTTGGCGTCCGCGCAGGCACAGGTCACCGCAGTGGAACAAGCTGCCGAAGCACTGACAATCACAGCCGCATTTGACGGGCGCATCGAGACATTGAACCTCGATGAAGGTGAATTCGTTTCAGCAGGCACAGAGGTCGGCCGTCTGGTGGATATCACACCGTTGACGGTTGCCATTCAGGTGCCGCAACAATCACTAACAGGGTTGTCGGTCGGGCAACCCGCGACTGTTCGTTTTATCACGGGTGAAGAACGCGAAGGTGTGCTGACGTTCGTGGGCACATCCGCTGCATCCGAAACCCGTACATTCTTGGCCGAGATCGAGGTCGCGAACGAAGACGGCGCAATCCCCGCCGGTGTCTCTGCTGAGGTCGTGATCCCGACGGGCGAAGTCACCGCGCACTTTCTGTCGCCGTCTATCGTATCTCTCGACGCCGAAGGCGCGTTGGGTATCAAAACGGTCAATGGCGACAATGTCGTGGAATTCTACGAGATCGAAGTCGTGAAAGCGCAGATCGACGGGATTTGGGTCACTGGCCTGCCCGAAAGCGTTGATATTATCACCGTCGGCCAAGGTTTTGTAAACGAAACCGAAACCGTCGCGCCGATGGCTGGGGAGCAAAGCGAATGAACGCCATCATTGATTTTGCGTTTTCGCGGTCTCGCGTCGTGGTCATGGCCCTGATCATGATCCTATCTGTGGGGGCTTATGCATATGGGTCGATCCCAAAGGAAGCCAACCCTGAAGTCCCCCTGCCCCTGTTCTACGTGTCCACAGGCCTAGACGGCATCAGCCCCACAGATGCAGAGCGCCTGCTGTTGGAACCAATGGAAACCGAATTCGGGTCAATCTCTGGCCTTATGTCGATGAACTCTGACGCGACCGAAGGGTTTGCGTCCATTCAACTCGAATTTTCCCCTGGCGGCGACAATCAAGAAGCCTTGGACAAGGTACGTGAAGCTGCAGATCGTGCGCAAGGCGATTTGCCCGAAGACGCCCGTGACATCACGATTACTGAAATCAATACCGCCCTGTTTCCAATCATCACAGCTATCCTGTCCGGCCCTGTCCCCGAAAGGACCTTGAACGATCTTGCAAACGAAATGCAGGAAGAAATTGAGGGGCTCAGCGGCGTGTTAGAGGTCGACATTGGTGGCCAGCGGTTCGAATTTCTGGAGGTCCTGATCGACCCCACGGTTTTCGAGACCTACAACCTGTCCTTCGATGAACTCATCGGTCAAATCCAACGGAACAACCGCCTGATTGCGGCCGGTGCGATCGAGACGGGTGCTGGACGCATCGTGCTCAAGGTACCGGGCTTGATCGAAGACCTTGAAGACGTGATGGCGATGCCCGTGAAGGTGCGCGGCGATGCAGTTGTGACATTTGGCGATGTAGCGACTGTCCGCCGTACGTTTGAAGACCCCACATCATTTGCACGCATCAATGGCCAGCCCGCTTTGGCGCTGGAGATCACGAAACGGTCTGGTGCCAATATCATCGACACTGTGGATGAGGTCAAAGCACTGGTCGAAACCTTGGCGGTTGATTGGCCCGAAAGCGTTGATGTCACTTATCTGCAGGACCAATCGGTACAGGTCAAAGACATGTTGTCTGACCTAGAGGCCAACGTAATTGCAGCCGTGATCCTTGTGATGATTGTTATTGTCTTTGCATTGGGCACGCGGTCTGCCCTCTTGGTTGGCCTATCCATCCCCGGTGCGTTTTTGGCAGGGGTTGTGGCCCTATGGGCGATGGATTTCTCGATGAACATCATCGTTTTGTTTGCTCTTATCCTTGTGGTCGGCATGCTTGTGGATGGTGCGATTGTGACCACCGAATTGGCGGATCGAAAACTGCAAGAAGGCCAGCCCGCAAAACAAGCCTACGCAGAGGCCGCAAAGCGGATGGCATGGCCGATCATCGCATCGACTGCCACCACATTGTCCGTGTTCTTTCCGCTGTTGTTTTGGACAGGCATGGTCGGCGAATTCATGAAATACCTGCCGATCACAGTGATCCTGACTCTTTCGGCATCGCTGTTCATGGCGTTGATTTTCATTCCAGTCATGGGCGGCTTGATCGGCAAACGCCCACCGCAATCGGCCAAAGCGCAGGCTGCGCTGCATGCCGCTGAAATCGGTGATCCGCGTGAAATGGGCGGTTTCACCGGCGGATATGTGCGGCTGCTGGAATGGGCGATCACACGTCCTGCGGCAACGCTTCTGCTTGCCGTGGCTTTGCTGCTTGGCGGGTTCAGCGCCTACGGTCAATTCGGCAAAGGCGTTACTTTTTTCCCGGCCGTCGAACCCGACTTCATGCAGGTGCAAGTGCGGGCGCGTGACAACTTTTCGATTTTCGAACGTGACGCGTTGGTCCGCGCGGTCGAAGACCGCATCCTGCCCTATGACGAGATTGCCAGCATTTATGCGCGATCCGTCATGTCGGCGGGACAAGGCGACGAAGAAACCATTGGCACATTGCAATTGGAACTGATGCCTTGGGACACCCGTCGCACTGCCGCGGAAATTGGCGTAGATATCCGCGAAAGCGTATCCGACATCGC
Source organism: Yoonia sp. D2-7 (assembly GCF_055809435.1). NCBI lineage: Bacteria > Pseudomonadati > Pseudomonadota > Alphaproteobacteria > Rhodobacterales > Paracoccaceae > Yoonia > Yoonia sp. D2-7. Next base: position 2,851,464 of record NZ_CM147912.1, read on the forward strand.
CGGCATTGACGTGCAGGTCCAAACCGAAAGCGGTGGCCCAACGGCAGGCAAGCCCGTGAATTTGCAAATCACGGCTCGTAATCCGGATGTACAGGCGCAGGCCGTCCAGCAGGTCCGCGACATCATGGATGGTGTTGGTGGTTTTACAGATGTGACCGACACGCGACCTGTGCCGGGCGTTGAAGTCTCTATTCTTGTGAACCGCGCGGAAGCCGCAAGGTTCGGCGCCGACGTCAGCCTTTTGGGGCAAGCGGTGCAACTGCTAACCCAAGGTATCACCGTGGCCGACTATCGCCCCGATGACGTTGACGGCAGTTTGGACATTCGCGTACGTTTTCCGCGCGAAGAACGGACTTTGGCAGAACTTGGCGGGTTGCGTGTCCCGACAACATCGGGGTTGGTTCCCATCTCGAATTTTGTGACCTTTGCCCCGTCCGAACGTACAGGCGTCATCCGCCGCATTGACGAAAAACGGGTCGCCACGATTGAAGCCAATGTTGCACCAGATTTGTTGGTCAACGATCAGGTCATCGCACTGACGGCTGCGCTGAACGCGGCTGATCTGCCCGAAGGCGTGGATTTCAGTTTTGCGGGTGAAGCGGAGGATCAGGCCGAAAGCATGATCTTTCTTGTCGGTGCTTTCATCACGGCCATCTTCCTGATGTTCGTCATCTTGGTGTTGCAGTTCAACAATTTCTACCAAGCCTTTGTCGTCATGTCGGCGATCGTCTTTTCCATCGCAGGTGTGCTGCTGGGCCTGATCGTGACCGGCCGTCCGTTCGGCATCGTGATGGGCGGGATCGGCGTCATCGCATTGGCGGGGATCGTAGTGAACAACAACATCGTCCTAATCGACACGTACAACGATCTAAAGGCTTCCGGCCAATCACCAATGGAAGCGGCACTGCGCACAGGTGCACAGCGTCTGCGTCCTGTCATTCTGACGTCAATCACGACGGCGCTCGGGCTGATGCCAATGGTCATCGGGGTCAACCTGAACTTCTTTACCCGTGAAATCGTCTATGGCGCACCGTCAACGCAGTGGTGGACGGAACTGTCTTCGGCGATTGCAGGTGGTTTGGTCATCGCGACGATCCTCACACTAGTCGTGACCCCCGCCATGCTGATGTTGGGCGAAAAACGGGCCAAGCGAAATGTCTCCACCGAAGGTATCCCTGTCACCTAAGGCGGGCGCCGATAACTGTCGTTGCGAAGCACCAAGTTGTTTTGCAACGGCGCAGGGTCATCAAAGATGACACCTACGCCCGTGTCTATCATGCTATAATTCTTCGGCCATCGCTGTCTTTAGTGCCTCTGCCAATGCACGGACCCGGCGCGGCTGTGCCCGACCCGGCGGGAACATCATCTGGAGCGGGTTTGGCGGTGACGCATAGTCTTGCAGCAACGCGACAAGTTTCCCATCCTCCAAATCCGTTGCCACATCGAGTTCTGATTTCAGAATAATCCCATGCCCTTCGAGCGCCCATTTTCGCACAAGTGAGCCATCATTCACGATCATATTGCCGCGCACGGTGACTGTTTGCGGCTTCTTTTCAGCACCAAAGCGCCAGACATTATCCAAGGTCGTCCCGAAACGCATGATCAGGCAGTTGTGTTGCGCCAAATCGACGGGTGTCTCGGGCGCGCCGTGCTTTGCGATGTAGGACGGTGCGGCGCAAACGATACGGTGGAATTGGCCCAGATTGCGCGTGCGTAGGGTGCTGTCTGTGACCGTGCCAAATCGTATGGCCAGATCGAAGCCCTGCCCGACGATGTCGACATAGCCGTCTGACAAGAGCAGTTCGATTGAAATGGCTGGATGCTCTGCCGTGAATTTCGATATGACCCGCGACACGAAACTGCGGCCGATGTCGATTGGCGCGCTGACACGGATTGGACCGGATAACGTATCTGCGCCGTGCCGTATACGTGTTTCAAGGTCTTCGACTTCGCCCAATACCACCTTGGCGCCACTCAGTAACGTGCGCCCTTCGTCCGTCAGGCTTAGCGACCGTGTCGTGCGGTTGAATAGAACCACGCCGTAATGCGCCTCAAGAGCTGCCAAACGTTCGGATACTGTGGTCGCGGACAGGCCCGCCTCACGCCCTGCCGCGACGAGACTACCCTTTTCGGCGATGGTCAAAAACAGGCGGATATTGTCGATCAGCATTAAACGGATTTTCCGGATTATCATTTCGAATGACGATTGCTTATCCGTATATGCCAACGATGTATATGTACCTCATCAGAAAAGACACCCAAAGAAACATTACAATGTCCAAGCTTACAATCGTCGCCAACATCACAGCAAACGCAGACAAAATCGATTTGGTGAAAGCCCAGCTTTTGAAGCTGATCCCGATCACCCGCGCCGAAGAAGGTTGCATCAACTACGACCTGCATCAGGACAACGAAGACCCAGCGCATTTCACCTTTTACGAAAACTGGGAAAGCCGCGAACTGTGGCAGACGCATATGAACGCGCCACACCTTGCAGCCTACATGGCGGCCACAGATGGCGCTGTTGCTGAATTCATCCTGAACGAGATGACCCACATCGACTGAACCCCGCGACCATAAACTGACATCGTTTTTTTCCCCCCCCAACCAAACATCGTGCGGTACCTATTGCAGGTGCCGCGCAGCCCCCATCACATTCGGAGAATGAACATGAAAGCCATCGGCTATACCACAAAAGGCGCAATTGATCGCGCTGACGCCTTTCTCGATCTGGAGGTCGATAAACCAACAGCAACCGGCCATGACATTCTGGTCAAGGTCGCTGCCGTTTCCATCAACCCTGTCGACACCAAAGTCCGCCAAAACCGCGATGCGACGCCTGACGCGCCAGTAGTCCTTGGTTGGGATGCGAGCGGCGTTGTCGAGGCCGTTGGCCCGGACGTGACGCTGTTTCAGGTTGGCGACGAAGTTTACTATGCGGGCGACATCACCCGCGCCGGATCAAATTCGGAATTCCAGCTTGTGGACGAACGGATCGTAGGCGTTAAGCCAAAATCGCTAAGCTTTGCAGAATCTGCCGCGTTGCCGCTGACAACCATCACGGCCTATGAAGCATTTTTCGACCGGCTTGGCATTGATCGCGACGGCGCGAACAAAGGCGATAGCATCCTCATCATCGGGGCTGGCGGCGGCGTTGGATCCATCGGTATCCAGTTGGCCAAAGCTGCTGGACTGACGGTTATCGCGACCGCATCACGGCCAGAAACCGAAGCTTGGGTCAGGGAACTTGGCGCGGACCACGTCATCAATCACCGCGAAGATATGGTCGCACAAACCCGCGCGCTTGGCATGCAACAAGTCGATCACATCGCAATTTTCAACGACATGCGCCATTGGGATACGGCAGTGGAATTGATCCGTCCACAAGGCGGCATTGTGTCAATCGACGACACCAACCTGCCGATGGAAATGGCTGGCATGAAGACCAAGGCGGCCAGCCTGCATTGGGAATTTATGTTCGCCCGCGCCATGCACCAGACCGACGACATGATCGAGCAGCACAACCTGTTGAGCTATGTCGCGGATGAAATTGACGCGGGCCGCATCCGCACAACGCTTGATACAGTGCTGTCCCCTATTAACGCAGAAAACATGCGAGAAGCGCACCGCTTGATTGAAACACGCACCGCAAAAGGCAAAGTTGTCGTCGAAGGTTTCGAATAGGCCACTTTGGTCCAGCGGCCTCTTCGTGAGTGCCGCTGGACCAAGCTAACAAACAAATGATGCAGGTTATGCGTCCATTTCGGCAAGTTGTGTCAGAATGCTGGTGTAGTTTTCGACGCCCTGCGCCCCTGTCACAAGGTGTTTGCGGTTAAACACAACCGCTGGCACACCGGAGATACCCTGTTGTTGCCAGAACTGTTCGGCGCCGCGCACGTCATTGGCAAAGCGCTGATCGTCAAGCACCGCCAGAGCCTCTGCACGGTCCAACCCGATTTCGGCGGCAACATCAGCTAAGACGGCATTGTCAGACAGGTTGCGTTGGTCTGTGAAATGGGCGGTAAACAGCGCCATCTTCAAATCATGCATGCGACCTTGGGTGTTCGCCCAATGCAACAACTGATGGGTGTTGAACGTGTTGTGCATGCGTGACTCTTCGGTCCATTCGAAATCAAACCCCAGATCGGCCGCCAGTGCTGTCATCTGCTGGCGGGATTGCTCGGATTGTTCAGGCGTACTGCCGTACTTTTCCGCAATATGTTCACGGGTGTTTTGACCTTCGGGCGGCATTTGCGGGTTCAGTTCGAACGGATGCCACTGAATTTCGTGTTCAGTGCCAGTGGCGTCCAACGCCTTTGACAACTGGCGATACCCGATGATGCACCACGGGCACATGACATCAGATACAATATCGATTTGTAGAGTTTTGGACATTTTCATACGCTCCGTTTGGGATCAAAGGTACGGCGGTCGCCGCCTAACCAAAGCCTAAAATCATTGATGTCGAAAACCCTGAACAGGGCCGTCGTCACCGACAGAATGTCTAGATAGGGGGCGGGAACACCATTTGCCACAGGGCCCGCGACGATCCGCGGTAAACCTTACGGCATCTCCGCAAGAAATCGGACCGCTAGCCGATCTTTTTGCGGCTCTTGCGAATGGCGATGGGCGGCATGTCGAACCATTTGCGGCAGGCGCGCGACAATGCGGATTGTTCAGGGAAGCCGAGCAACGCAGACAGTTGCGCCAGCGTCGCATTTGTTTCTGTGAGGTATTTCAGGGCCAGCTCTTTGCGCAGGGTGTCTTTAATGTCTTGAAAGCTGGTCTTTTCATCAAGGAGTTGTCGGTGAAGGGTTCGCGGGTGAATGGCGAGGATGCGCGCGACATCCTCGCGGTTGGCTTGGGGCGTTCCGATCATGGGTCGTAGAACAATCCGAACGCGATCTGCGAGGCTTTGGCCCGGAACCGGAAAATTCCGCTCAAGGTGTTCCTTGACGATTTGCCCAACCTTCGGCACGACATCCCCGATCGGCACATTCCATGCGGCTGCGTCACAATGAAACGCAGCGTGCGGTTGGTTTTCGTACACCGGAAGACCGAAAAACTTCTGATACCGGCCTATTGATCCGCCCGCGCTATGCGGCAAGGAAACCGCTTTGATCGTCTTGCGGAGCGGGTCGCGCATTTGTCCGGCTTGGAAGCTCATGCCAAGGGTGAGTTGAAGGGCCTGTCGCTGCGCCTCTGCCGATACGCCATCGATGAAAACGTTGATGGCGACCGTGTTGGGGATAAGTGTGCCGGGGTCTTGAACATCGATCCTCAGCGCCGTGCCTTGCAGGAAAATAAAACGCGAAACGACGCTCGCCGCTTCGGCTGGGGTGCTCGCGTTCATCATGGCAAGTCCAAGGATGCCTAGAACTTCGTGATCCTGATATTTGGCAATGCGCAGCCCGAGGTCGGGACATTTTGTGGCCATACTGCTGGCTTCGAGCAGGCCGCACACAGCGCCGATGGGCAACAACGCGTCTTCATCGCGCAAAGTTGCATCGCTGATTGCGAATTGTTCCAGCAATTTGGCATGCGAAACGCCCAGTTCCTGCATGACCTTAGTGTAGCCCCGAAGGGCAGCGGCGCGGATTACATATGTCATGTCCTTAAATGACAATTTTTTGTCCTTAAATGTCAAGACAGACTACATGCGGGGGCTTAAGTGAACGGTTCAGTTTAGATAAGAGTCTTTGTGATAGGTCCACGAATCTATCGCAGCAAGGAGAGTTCAACGTGAACCGGATACATCTCGCAATACGGACAATTGCCATCGCTACAATCTTGGCATTCCCAACGATCAGTCTGGCGCAGACCCCTATCGTTAAGATCCAGACCGTTGACGCAACGGGGTCCGGCCTTAGCCGTGTATTCTTTGGTCACGTTGTGGCGCGCGAAACTGTTGATTTGGCGTTTCAGGTGTCCGGTCAAATCGTTGAAATCCCACTGGACGAAGGTGCCGATGTGCCCAAGGACGGTTTGGTCGCCAGCCTTGATCTTGTGCCGTTTGAACTAGCCTTGGAACAGGCGTTGGTGAACAACCAACAGGCCCAGCGCACATTAGATCGCTACCGCCAACTTGAAGGCAACGTCGTCAGCCCGACCACCGTGCAGGACGCCGAAACGCAGGTCGAATTGTCGGGCATCGCGGTCAGCAACGCCGAACGCGCATTAAGTCAGGCCACCCTTGTTGCCCCTTTTGATGCATTGGTTGCGTCACGTCTTGTGCCCAACTTTTCAACGACGGCTGCGGGGACACCGGTCGTGCGCTTGCACGATATGTCAGATCTTCGGATCGAAATCGAAGTTCCAGAAATCCTGTTCCGGCAAGCTGGCCGTAATCCGGATGTCGAAATTTACGCCGAATTTACAGGCGATCCAAACCGCTATCCGCTTGGAATTCGAGAAGTGAATGCCGAAACGGCGACTGTGGGTCAGACCTATTCGATCACGCTTGGGATGGCACCTACGGACGGATTAACCGTGTGGCCCGGTTCGTCAGTCAAGGTCACAACCACCTTGGCGACGGACGATACTGTTGTGATGATCCCCTCCTCCGCCGTGGTAATTGCGAACGACGGATCGACCCACGTCATGGTGTTTACGCCAACCGGCGAACGCGAAGGGCAAGTCACGTTAACAGCCGTCGAAGTCGCGGCAACAGAGCGCGGTGAAGTTGAAATCACATCGGGCCTTGAGGCCGGGCAGGAGATCGTGACCGTCGGGGCATCCGCATTGATAGACGGCCAAGACGTCCGCCGGTTCACCGGTTTCGGGGGCTAAGAGCGCACAATGGATATCGCACGCTTTTCGATCAACAACGCGATCTACACATGGATCGTCATTCTGACGTGCCTGTTCGGGGGCATCTGGGGGTTTTCGTCGCTCGGGCGGCTCGAGGACCCCGCATTCACCATCAAGGTGGCGGTTGTGGTAACGCAATACCCCGGTGCCACGGCTGAAGAAGTCGCTGACGAAGTATCCGAACCGATTGAATCAGCCATTCAGAAGATGGGTGAAGTCCGTCTGATCGAAACGATGAACCAGCCCGGTCTTTCGTGGATCACTGTGGAAATGCAGGATCACTACGACGGCAGCGAGTTGCCCGGCATCTGGACAAAACTGCGCAATCGCGTCAGCGAGGCAGCGCTGCCAAGTGGTGCGACAACGCCGTTTATCAACGACAGTTTCGGCGATGTGTACGGGTTATACTACGCGGTGACCGCGCCCGGATTTAGTGACCGCGAAATCAATGACCTTGCGGATTTCCTGCGGCTCGAAGTGCTATCCGTTGATGGTGTGGCAGATGCCGTGGTTTCCGGTAATCCAAACGAACGCATCTACGTTGAACCTGATCTGGCTTTGTCGACGTCTTTGGGTATTCCGCCCGCGATGATGCAAGCCGCCCTCGCGAACGCAGACGAAGTCGTCGATGGCGGATCGATCCAGAGCGACAAAGGACGCACGTTGTTACAGCGTCCCGAAGGGTCCGACAGCGTGTCGGCGATTGCCGCACTTGATGTTGGTGTCGGTGGTCAGGTCGTCAATCTGTCCGATTTCGCCAATGTCTATCGCGGCCGCGAAGATACCCCGAACCTGATCTTGCGGCACAACGGTGTAGAGGCGTTCAGTCTTGGGGTCGCGGGGCTTTCAACAGAAAACATTGTCGAAGTCGGCCACGCCGTTGACGCACGATTGGAACAACTTAAGACATCCATCCCCCTAGGCGTTTCGATTGAGCCGATCTACCAGCAGCATGTGGTCGTCGAAGAAGCGTCCAACACGTTTCTGGTGAACCTCGCGATGTCAGTCGCGATTGTGATCATCGTGCTCGCAATTTTCATGGGATGGCGGGCGGCTGTCGTGGTTGGTGCCACGTTGTTGCTGACGGTGGTTGGCACGCTGTTCTTCATGGCGCTTGGATCAATTGAAATGGAACGCATTTCGCTGGGTGCGTTGATCATCGCCATGGGGATGCTGGTGGATAACGCCATCGTTGTGGCCGAAGGTATGCAGATCAACATGCAGCGCGGGCAAAACTCGCGCGAAGCATCCACAGAGGCCGCGAGCAAAACACAAATACCCCTCCTCGGTGCGACTGTGATCGGGATCATGGCCTTTGCCGGAATTGGTCTAAGCCCCGATGCGACAGGTGAATTCCTGTTCTCGTTATTTGCGGTTATCGCAATTTCGTTGCTGTTATCTTGGGTGCTGGCGATTACTGTCACGCCGTTGTTGGGCCACTACTTTTTCAGTCAGGGCGAGGCGGGCGGCACTGGCGGCTACGATGGATTGATTTTCCGTGGCTATGCCAGCGTCTTGCGGGCCAGCCTGAAACTGCGTTGGCTTGTGCTGGCCGCGCTGATCGGCACAACGGTTGTTTGCTACGCAATGTTTGGGCAAATCAAGCAACAGTTCTTTCCAGACAGCAACACGCCGCTCTACTTTGTGAACTACAAACTGCCTCAGGGCGCAGGTATCAATCAGACGTCGGGCGACATGCAAACGCTGGAAGACTGGCTGATCGAACGCGACGACGTGGTCGCTGTCACGTCCTATTCTGGCATGGGCGCGTCGCGTTTCATGCTGACCTATGACAGCGAAGATCCGAACCCCAGCTACGGTCACCTGATCGTGCGTGTCACGTCGCTTGACGTGATCGAAGTTGAGATGAACGCGCTTGAGGCATTCGCGGTCGAGGCCGTGCCGCAGGGTGAATTCCGCGCGAAACGTCTGGCTTTCGGTCCGGGTGGTGGGGCGCCGATCGAAGTCCGCTTTTCCGGTGCTGATCCAGAAGTCCTACGCGATTTGTCTGACGAAGCTGTCGCACGTCTGCGCGCGGCATCACCCAATATCATATCGCCGCGTTATGACTGGCGTGAAAAGGAACTGGTGCTGCGGCCAATCTACGCCGAAGACCGCGCCCAAGAATCCGGCATTTCGCGATCCGATATCACCCGCACCTTGCAATTTGCCACCGAAGGAAGCGCCGCTGGCGTTTTCCGCGAAGGGGATCGGCAAATCCCGATCATCCTGCGTACCGCCCCGGATGCAGATATATCGTTGATTGATCACGTGATCTATTCGGACAGCAACGCTGCATTGGTGCCCTTGGAACAGGTAATCGACGGTTTCCAATTCGAACCGCAGGACACGCTGGTTTTCCGCCGTGACCGCACAAATGTCATCACCGTGGGTGCGGATATCCCACGCGACATGACGGCAACCGAAGTCTTGTCCGAAGTGCGCGCTTCCATCGAAGACATGGACATTCCGGACGGCTACATCATGGAATGGGGCGGCGAATACGAAAGCTCGACTGATGCGCAAGCGTCTCTTGGGTCACAGCTTCCGATGAGTATGATCATCATGGTTTTGATCACCGTGCTGTTGTTCAACGCATTGCGTCAACCGATCATCATCTGGCTATTGGTTCCCATGTCTGTCAACGGCGTCAGCCTTGCGTTGCTGGGTGCAGGATTACCGTTCACCTTCACCGCTTTGCTGGGACTGCTGTCCCTGTCCGGCATGCTGATCAAAAACGGTATCGTGCTTGTCGAAGAAATCGACCTGACACGCGCGGCAAACCCCACCATGCCTCTGGAACAGGCTATCGTTACGGCATCGACATCCCGACTGCGGCCTGTATTCCTCGCGGCTGCGACGACAATCTTGGGGATGTTGCCATTGCTATGGGACGCTTTTTTCCAATCCATGGCGGCAACGATCATGGGCGGATTGGCGTTCGCGTCCGTTCTGACGATGATCGCGGCACCGGTGTTGTATTACCTTTTCTTCAAGCGCGTCGTTGAGCGCGCTGAAGTCGCGTCGGCGGGGTAAGTTTTGACATTGCAGGCAGCCGTTGCCAGCGCTCAATCGAACATTCGCGGCAACGGACTGCTACCCAATGAAACTGAATCCTTAACCGGTTTGGGACGCGATATTGATCGACTGCTCCAGTATATTTTGATCCCCGACATGATTAGCGAGAACCAGAATGAGGCGCGCGTTGAATGCGTTCGTCTCTTCTAAGGTGAGCCCATCGTGAGCCGCGAGCAATGCGGCATAGAAATCATCGGGGTTTTCTAGGTTGGCCGAAAGGTTCAACTTCGTCATTGTTCTGTCCCCCCGAGCGCCATGCGCACAGCTTTCTCAATAGCCTCGCGATCAAATTGTTCCCAACGCGCCGCGACGTGTTGATCTGGCCGAATGAGGTAAACTCCGGCGCTGTTCGTGCCGAGATAACGATCTGCTAGCGCACCCGTCGGGTCGTCATCCTCGGCCAGTTCAACAACATCGATATCAAGCCCTGCAACGTGAAAGGTTTCGGGGATATTTACCTTTATCGCCAGCAACTTGAAGACATCACCAAGCCGGTCCAGCAAGTGCCCCTGCGAGAGCGTGGCATCAGAGCACGCGCTACCTGGACGAGTTCGCGTAGGCGCATCCGGCAGTTCATCTGGGCCGTTCAATTTGGACTGATCGTAAGTACAAGGCAGCGACAAGCGGCCGGAATTAACCAACGGACGTGCGAATGCCTGATCTTCGACAAGGTCAAGGACCGCGTCACGAAACAACGTATGGGCGGGATTGCGCGGCGTCAGGAAATCGGCCGTGCGGCTAGAGTTCTTGATGTTTTCCTCTGCCCCATATTTGCGTTCGTCATGGTAGCTGTCCAGCAAGGCATCGCCCGCTTCGCCATTGACGACAGCCGCCAGTTTCCAACCAAGGTTGTCTACATCCTGCATACCACCGTTGGCACCACGCGCCCCAAACGGGCTGACCTGATGGGCGGCGTCACCTGCAAAGAACACATTGCCATGGCGGTATTCATCCATTGTGCAGCAACGGAACGTGTAAATTGATGTCCAAACCAATTCAAAATCGATGTCCTCGCCGATCATGGCAGAGACCCGTTCGCTGATCCGTTCCGGTTTTAGTTCTGCTTCGCGATCAATGTCCCAGCCAAGCTGGAAATCCAGCCGCCACACATCATCAGGTTGCTTGTGCAAAAGCGCCGTTTCACCCCGGTTGAATGGAGGATTAAACCAAAACCGGCGTTCCGTCGGGAAATCCGCCCGCATTTTGATGTCAGCGATCAGAAAGTTATCTTCAAACACCCGCCCGTCAAAATCGAGCCCCATCATCCCACGAATAGGGGAATTCGCCCCGTCACAGGCAACCACATAGTCAGCTTCAAGCTGGTAAGGTCCATCGGGCGTATCAACTGTCAGAACAACATGATCCGACTTTTGATCAAGCGCCGTAACGCAGTTGCGTCCCCGTATTTCGATAGGCGCACCCATGGCCTGTTGGCGACGAATTTCGTCGACCAAATACTGTTCAAAATACGGTTGTTGTAGATTGATAAAGGCGGGGCGTTTGTGGCCGTCTTCGGGAAGAAGGTTGAAGTTATAGACCTCTTTTTCATCCCGATAAACGCGTCCAACATTCCACACGACGCCTTTGTCGACCATCGGATCGCCGCATCCCAAACGGTCGCAAATTTCCAACGTCCGTTTCGCAAAGCAAATTGCGCGGCTACCTTGACCGACGCCGTCATGATCATCCAGCACGACACAAGGCGTGCCTTTTCGCCCTAGATCAAGCGCAAGCCCCATACCAACAGGTCCGCCCCCAACGATCACGACGGGGTGGCGATGCGGCCTGTCCGCATCTTGCGCCGCTACCTTTTCATACGGGTATAGCTGAAACGCGGTTTGATATCTGACGGCGACCATGGCGATTACCCCTGCAATGCTTCCCACATTTCGATGTCACGTTTATCTGTCCAAATGCGGGGGTGCGCGATGCCGCGGGCTTCGTCGTAGGCGCGCGCTACGTTGAACGGCAGGCAATGCTCGTAGATCGCATAATCGGAGAATTTTGGATCACATTCAGCGCGCACAGCGTCCCATGCATCCTTGAGCGAACCGCCTTTCACAGCGACACGCGCGGCTGGTGCATAGGTTGAATTCACAAAATCACGGGTACTTTCGATCGCACGTTCGACGGCATCTTTTCCAATCAATGCACCGCCACGACCCGGCGCGATTGCGTCAACATCATAGGCCTTGATCGCATCAAGCGTATTGCCCCAATCCGCAAAATGGCCATCGCCGCAATAGCAGGCAGAATGATCTTCAACGATGTCACCTGTGAACATGACGTTTTGGTCCGGCACATGAATGACAGCATCCCCGGCCGTATGCGCCCGGCCAATCTGTTTGAGATCAACGCGGCGATTGCCGAGATAGACGGTCATGCTGTCGCTGAAGGTTGTTGTCGGATAGGTCAGGCCCGGGATGCTTTCATGGCCTTCGAACAAACGTGGGAAGCGTTGGAATTCGCTATCCCAGTCTTCTTGACCACGTTCGATCACCATTGATCTTGCAGCATCCGACATGATGATCTGACTGGCCCCAAAGGCCGATGCCCCCAAAACGCGGACCGCGTGATAATGCGTCAGAACTACATGACTGATCGGTTTGTCTGTGACTTCGCGGACCTTTTCGATGACTTTGTTTGCAAGACGCGGGGTTGCCTGCGCTTCTACGATCATCACGCTTTCGTCGCCGATGATCACACCGGAATTCGGGTCCCCTTCAGCGGTAAAGGCGTATAGCCCTTCGCCGATCTCGTCGAATGTGATCTTCTTTTCAGACATATCCCCTTGGGATGCGAACGCTTTTGCCATTGTTGTGGTCCTTATAAAGGGAATGATTTTGCAGGAAGAATGGTACCAGTGCAGGTTCCAAAACCAATTTGATAGCCGTCGCCCTTAGCGGCGCCATGCAGCGTCAAGGTGTCGCCATCTTCGATAAATGTGCGAGTTTCGCCAGTCTCGAGGGTCATGGGTTCTTTGCCGCCCCACGTCAGTTCCAGCAGTGATCCACGTTCGGTTTTTTCAGGGCCAGAGATGGTCCCCGATCCGATCAGATCACCGATATTCATCGCGCAGCCGGACGTCGCGTGGTGCGCCAGTTGCTGGGCTGCGGAATAATACATCTGGTTGTAGTTCGTCCGAGCAATGGTTGTCGCACCCTTGCCCGCTGGAGCCATGGTGACAGACAGGTCAATGTCATAAAGCATCGGCCCCGGTTCCACCAAATGCGGCAACAGATCCTTTTCGCGGGCAGGTGTGCTGGTGCGGAACGGTTCCAACGCTTCTTTGGTCACAATCCATGGACCGATCGACGTAGCGAACGCTTTCGCTTGGAACGGTCCAAGCGGCTGGTATTCCCACGCTTGAATGTCGCGCGCGGACCAATCGTTCAGCAGCACATATCCAAAGATCATATCGTCGGCCTGCTGCACCGTTAACGGATCACCCATCGCATTTGCCCCACCTACGATGGCACCCATTTCCAGTTCGATATCCAAACGCTTACAGGGACCAAAGGATGGCACCTCGGCGTCCGGCGCTTTGGTCTGCCCGTTCGGGCGCACGATGTTCGTGCCCGACACAACGACAGTTGATGCCCGTCCGTTATACCCGATCGGGATGTGCAGCCAGTTAGGCGGCAATGCATTTTCTGGTCCTCGGAACATCGTGCCGACGTTCATCGCGTGATGCTTGCCTGCGTAAAAATCGGTGAATTCAGCGACCTTAAACGGCATCTGCATTGTCACATCCGATTGCGCGACAAGATAGTCTGGCAATGCTTCCGCACCTTCCGCCAATAACGCGATCAAGCGTGCACGCAAATCGGCCCATCCCTCAGGCCCGAGTTCCATGACTTCGTTCCAATAGGGGACGTCGAAAACGGCAGCGCCCAGATCAATCAGGCCATCCCCTTCGGCTTTGCACAGATCAAAAATCATATCGCCGATGGCGACCCCACACCGCGGCATCGTTTCTGCGTCAGGTGCAAAAACACCGTAAGGAAGGTTGTTGAGCGGGAAAGGCGTATCGGCGTTATTCGCGCTTTCCACCCAAGATTTAAGCAATGTCATGTGTCATCTTTCGCGTCGGGTTGGTTGTCGGGATGAGCGGCCATGATGGCCGGCACGGCAAGGCAGTTTGCAGTGATTTTTGCGAGTTTCGGAAACCGATCTAAAGGAAGGTCCCAGCGATCGGCATTATACATTTGAGAAACGATACAAAGGTCAGCGAGATCAGGTGCGTCACCAAAGGCGAAAGGCGTATCTCCCGAAATCTGAGTTTCGATCACAGCCAGACCTTCTGCCATCCAATGCTGCATCCAATCTTTCTTTTGATCCGCTGTGGCACCAAATTCATCGCCAAGGGCTTTAATAACACGCAGGTTGTTCACCGGATGAATGTCCGACGCGACTCCATGTGCGATTGCCTGAACCTTTGCGCGCGATATCGGATCAGCCGGAATAAGCTGCGGGTCGGGCCATGTCGCATCGATGTAATCCAAAATGGCCATCGACTGGGTCAGGACTGTCCCATCATCCAAAACGAATGTCGGAACGCCCCCACTTGGGTTCAGCGCCATATAGCTGGCTGCAAGATGGTTGCCCGCGCCCAAATCCACGGACACCGTTTCATAAGTGACCCTCTTTAGGTTCAGGGCGGCCCTTACCCGAAACGATGTGGTTGAACGCCAATAGCCGTAAAGCTTCATTTTTTACCGGGTGTCCCGTCAAATTTCTTCTCCATGTCCGCCCAGCAATCAATGTAGTCGTCCTGCAACGGGGCCTCGGTTCCTGCGAACGTCGTCAGGTGCTGCGGGAAGCGGGTTTCGAACATGAATGACATGGTATTATCGAGTTTATGTGGCTGAAGGTCGGCATTAGATGCGCCTTCAAACGCGTTCCTGTCGGGCCCGTGCGGCAGCATCATATTATGCAGACTGATACCGCCCGGTATGAACCCTTTGGGTTTGGCGTCGTACTGACCGTAAATATTACCCATCAGCTCGGACATGATGTTCTTGTGATACCACGGCGGGCGGAACGTATCTTCGGCGACCATCCAACGTTCGCGGAACAAGACGAAATCGATGTTCGCCGTGCCTTCTTGCCCAGATGGCGCGGTCAGAACAGTAAAGATCGACGGATCGGGATGATCAAACAAGACCGCGCCCACAGGGCAATAGGTTTTCAGATCGTATTTGCACGGCGCGTAATTGCCATGCCACGCAACCACGTCCAACGGGCTTTGGTTGATCTTCGTTTCATGGAATTGGCCGCACCATTTGATGGTGACCGTCGACGGCACTTCACGATCTTCGAAGGCGGCGACAGGCGTCTTGAAATCACGCGGGTTGGCCATGCAGTTTGCCCCAATCGGCCCCCTGCCCGGCAATTCAAATTTTTGGCCATAGTTTTCACAAACGAAACCGCGGCACGGACCTTCTAGAACCTCGACACGGTACACAAGACCACGCGGCAAGATCGCTATTTCCTGCGGTTCAATGTCAATGACACCAAGCTCAGTACAAAACCGCAGACGGCCCTCTTGCGGGACGACCAACATTTCTGAATCGGCGGAATAAAAGTAGGCGTCGACCATGCTTTCAGTCACCAGATAGACATGCGTCGCCATGCCGACCTGTGTGTTTACATCACCCGCCGTTGTCATTGTGCGCATGCCCGTGAGCCACGTCAAAGGCGCGTCCGTATGCGGGACAGGATCCCAACGATACTGACCAAGCGATGTTACATCTGCGACAACGTTGGGCGCCGATTTCCAGTACGGAAGGTCAATTTTCTCATAGCGATGCGAATGCTTCACGGACGGACGGATCCGGTAACACCATGTCCGTTCGTTTTGATGGCTTGGCGCAGTAAATGCGGTGCCCGACAACTGTTCGCCGTAAAGGCCGTAGTTGCATTTTTGCGGAGAATTCATGCCTTGCGGCAATGCGCCCGGCAATGCCTCGGTTTCAAAGTCGTTGCCCCAACCGGGCATATATCCTTCGACAGTGCCTACCGCTGTCGGTGCTTGTTGTAGGCCATGTGGTGTAACAGTTTTATTCATGGGTCTTCCTTCAACATGATTCACACTTAAGTATTTGTTGCATTTGTAACTATCAACGGGTTATTTTCACAAGATGTCAAAAGAATCTCAATTCCAACTATCCGACTTCATGCCCTACCTGCTGAACCGCGCGGCTGAAGTGACGAGCCTCGATTTTCAAAGGGCCTACAAAGACCGCTACGGTATGCTGCGGACTGAGTGGCGCGTTTTGTTTCACCTCGGCCGATACGGTGACTTAACCGCCAAACAGATTTGCGAAATGGCGGACCTGCATAAAACAAAGGTCAGCCGCGCCGTGTCGGCTTTGGAAAAACGACGCTTTTTGACACGATCAACCGTTCCAACCGACCGCAGGCATGAAACCCTTTCATTAACCAACCAAGGGCAAAGCGCCTTTGTCGATCTTCAAAAAGAGGCGTTGGACTTCAACGATAACCTGATGGCTTCTTTTTCGGCCGAGGAACAAAAGGTGCTTCGTCAATGTTTGGAAAAGCTGATTGCGCCACGCTCATCATGAAAACGTAATGGCTAGTTGTCGTTCTTGCGGCGGTTCAGTTCCATTGGGGGCTGACCTTGGATTGCGAGACGCTCATGCACCCTCAAGCTCAGCCGCCATCGTGTCCCGATAGGCCTTGGGCGTCATGCCGGTTTCCCGTTTGAACGCTTTGTAAAATGTCGAACGCGAGTTGAAACCAACGTCCAATGAAATCGTCAACGAGGATTCTTTATTCTCAATGATGAGCGGTTTGGCAGCTTCAATCCGGTGGTGCGCAATAAAGTCGAAGAACGTCAGCCCAATGCGTTCATTCAACGTTTGAGAAATCTGGTTGGGCAAAGCGCCGACATGACGCGATAGTTTCTGTAACGACAGATTAGGATCAAGATACAACGCATCTTGGCTCATTGCAGCCTTGATGCGCGTGGCAAGTTGTTCTGCGTGATCATCACTCAACGCTGACCGCGCATATTTTGCCTCCAACGGCTCATTTGATGCCGCGGGGTCTTCAATCATTGGCTCGGGTGGAGATATCGATGCAAAAGCCATGACAAATAACAATAGGCACGCGGTCAGCCCGTAAACCAGTTCTTCGACCACTACCTGATCGAAGCCTGTATTTTCGGCGACAAACGTAACAGCGACCACACCCCAAACGATGACAATAGAAACCACAAACCAGTCGAGCCACCGCAATTCGCGATCATCGAGATTGGAATAAAGTGTCCGAAGTTTTGATCGATATTCACGCAATCTTTGCAACGTGGCGATGAGATAAACAAACGACGACACGACCCAGCAGAAGATCAGGACAAACGTCGTCAAGACAAGCGTTGACGGAATAACGCCCGCAGGCAGTTCACCCGAAATGAACATCGCGGTTTTGGCCTGCGCGGGCTGCAACCAGTAGCCAACCATCACCAATCCGGCCGCAATCGGTAGAACGATGTCACGTCGCCGCATAGACGAAGATGTCAGTTCGGTCGTCTTTGCGGAGACATAATAGAAAACGGCAGGCGGCTGAATCAGCAGTAGGACCAAGATGACCGGCAAGTAAAAGCCGTACATTGACGGGGCGAACGCAAAGACGAGTGGCGTAGCAACGATGCCGCCAAACACGCCAAAGACTAGCATAAGATAAAGCCGTGCGGGCCCGCCTTGCGGGCCGCGTATCGCTGACATCGCACCGGAGAGCGCGATGCCCAAGCACGCCGCTGACAGGGCAATGATTCCATCGGTAAGCATGCCGATTGATAGGCGAAATTCGCTACCAGCATCAACGTTCAAAACGGATCAACTGAAATACACGAAAAGTGTACGCGCCGTCCCGCGCGGACGACAGGCACAAATTTGACGGGCAATGAGGGTTCAAATTTCACGGCCAGCAGATGTTTGGCCACAACCGAAGAGACCTCAAATGTTCATATTTCTGACGATCACCACGATCGCCCATATCGCCACTGGAACCGTTGCCGTTGTGATGGGTGCCATCACATTCGCAGTCCGAAAAGGTGGATCACACCACGTCAACGCAGGGCGTGTGTTTACGATCACCATGGGACTGTCTTCATGCCTCGGTGCGATCCTCGGGCTGATCAAGTTCGACACATTCTACATCACATTTCATGCAGGTGTGTTGGGCATGACTTTGGTCATCAGCGGGTGGTTGCTCGCCCGTATGCGAAACAGGCGTCGCTTTGCATCTTTCGGTGCGGTTGCAGGTATGAACTTTCTCAACACCGGGGGTCTGTTAGCAGCCGGGTTTTGCGCACTGACGTTCCCAGATCAGGCGCTGCGCGGTTTTGCGGCCGCCGACTACTTCTTCCTCGCGGGGATGGCCGGTGTTGGCGTGATCAACGATCTTGTCGTGCTCTTGAGCAAATCCCTGACGGATCGCCACCGGATTGCACAGCACATCTGGCGCATGTGTCTTGGTTTCTTCATCGCTGCAGGTTCTGCATTCACTGGCCCCGGCGCCAGCATTTTCCCACAGGCGGTGCGCGACAGCGGGATCCTATCGCTGCCTGAGCTGACGATCATTGTGCTGATGCTGTTTTGGCTTTTCCGGATTCTGTTCGGCAAAGGGCGTCGCTTGCAAGTGAAGCAGGCTTGATCCGCACCAACCAGTTTGCGCCGTCCTTAAATCAACCAATCCCTCACCATTTCCAAAAACGCGCAATACCGCGCATCTAGAAAGAGAAGACTATGAAACCTATCACAACACTCGCCGCGATCATGTTGGCCTTCCTCCCCGCCAACGCCTTCGCGCAAAACGCGCCGGAAGATACTTTTGCCGGACACGACATCTTTTTCACCATCACGGGTGGCGTAGTCTCCACGCCATCATTCTTCGGCAGCAATAAGACGTCGACCTATGCGATCCCTAACGTGTCTGTCGCTATCGGAGATCGTCTCAATATCTCTTTGCTCGATGGGGTGTCGTATGACGTCTACAAAGATGACAACCTGACCGCAGGCGTCGCTTTGACATATGATTTTGGCCGCGAAGATACCCCATCCAAACACGATCTGTTGTTGTCTAGCGTCGCTAAGTCGGAAATCGCGGGATTGGGGGATATTGAAGAGACCGCAGAAGTCGGCGGCTATCTCGCCTATACTTACGGAAATCTGCAGGCCAATCTTGCGATCCGCAAGGGCGTCGATGGCGGCCATGATGGGATCGTTGGAGACGTTGATATCACTTACAACGCACCCGTCGAAATTCTAGGGAAGCAGTCCGTCATTTCATTTGGTCCGACGGCAAGTTTTGCTGACGATAGCTATGCGAGCACCTATTTTGATGTCTCGGCGGCCCAATCCGTGGCGTCCGGTATCAGTGAATATGACGCAAACGGCGGCATCATGTCATACGGTCTGCACGCATCGGCATTTGTGCCGCTTAATCAGAATGTATCGCTTGTTGGGTTTGCCGAATTTGATCGCCTCAGCGGTGACGTGCGTGACTCTTCAATTGTGCAAGAACGCGGATCAGAGGAACAAGCGACTGCTGGCCTAATGATCAACTATACCTTCTAGTAATCTACTTGTTGAGGTTGGCGGCACCTTCCCTGCGTCGGTTGCTGCCAACCTTGATGTTATACGCAAACGGCCAGCACCAAAGCTATTGGCAGAAAAATCGCCAATTCGGATAGTCGACTAACCTTTCTGGTAGGTGCTCGGTCAATTCCCGTCTCTGGATATATCTTTAGCTGCCACGCTACCCGTTTGCTGCTTAGGGATTCCTTAGCAGGAGCATCTATCTTTTCAGCAAGTCCCGTCCAACGACCACGCAATAGTATCTACCTGGCAATCAACCGAAAGGTTGAGGTTCAAGGGGTACGCATCTTTGATGTAGAATTTCGGATGCAACCGACTTTGCGAAGCCTGTGTTCATGGGGCCTGAAGCGAAGGAGACCTGCAAGATGGCTTTTATTGATAATGCTCTGTGGCTGACCGGTCCCAACGGGACGGCAGAGAACGGTACGACAACCGTATCTGAAGGCGGCAACAGCACAGTCGTGACGGCCAGCTTTACAGCCAATGCTTGGGACGCATCACAAGGTGGTAATGCGGTTTCTGAATTTGGCGCGTTTGGGGTTACTTCCCCGATCACGGCGAGCTACGATTTTTCGACGCCAATTGAAAATCTGAATTTTGACTTCATCCACGTCAACGACGACGGCGCATCGACGTTTGATGACCTGTGGATCATCTACGCGTATGACGAGAACGGCGTACTTCTGGATCCTACCACGGTCATTGCCGGCTTAAGCGGCGTTCAGGACGAAAACGTATTTGCAAACCCTGACGGTTCGGTGACCATTGAATCCGCAGGCACGATCGCGAACGATGTATCCGTTAATCTACCGGGCCCTATATCGCAGATCGATTTGACCTTTGCACCCGGACCGAACGGGACGAGCACGGGTGGCTCGGGTATCAGCGACTTGCGGTTTGATGTTCCTGCCTTGGACACGGATGGCGACGGCATTACAGATGACCAAGATATCGACGATGATGGCGACGGAATCTTGGATACTGACGAAGGGTACTCTGTCACCACGCCAAGCACGATCACGATCGCATTCGACGCCGATGAGTTCACTCAGATGGACAATACGCGGTGGGAACTACGTGATCCTGACGGCAATCTTATCGCCAGCGACACGACGATTAATGATAACGTCGTCGAAGTCACGAATGTCAGCGTTGCTGGCTTCGGTGACTACACCTTCACGGTTATCGATGATTTTGGCGATGGCATAAGTGGTGCGGACCCGGCGAGCTATACGGTTTCGCTTGATGGCGTTGTCGTTATCGATTCAGGTGCAAATCCGAATTTTGGCGGAACGACCACAGAAGTCTTCAATGTCAGCGGTATCGTTAGCACAACGGATAGCGACGGTGATGGCGTCGCTGATCACCTTGATCTTGATAGCGACAACGACGGGATCACCGACAACGTCGAAGGCCAAAGCACAGCCAATTACATCGCGCCTACGGGCAACGATAGCGACGGGGATGGACTTGACGACGCATACGAGGCTGGCGGTGTCACACCGGTTGACACAGATACCGACGGGACTGCTGATTTTCTCGATACGGACTCGGATAACGATGGCGTCAATGATGTCACTGAAGCAGGTCACGGTTTCAGCCAAGCGGCAATTGACGCATCCGCGGATAGTGATGGCGACGGACTGAAGGACGTCGTTGATAATGTTGTTGGATACGACGCCAACGACGCTGATATTGATGTGGCTGGGAATTTTGCGTTGTCGGATTCTGACAACGACACCGCAGCAAATGGAAGCGGGGCTACACCGCTTGTTAATGACCTAGACTACCGTGACGTTCCTTGCTTCACGAAAGGCACCTTGATCAAGACACCTATGGGGGAAAGGTTAGTTGAAACCTTGCAGCCGGGCGATCTGGTGCTGACCCGAGACCATGGTCTTCGTCCAATCCGCTGGATCGGAAGCCGAACGGTTGTTGGGCGGGGCCGATTTGCCCCCGTGAAGTTCCTAGGCGCAAAACAAGGTGACACGCAGCATTCCATTCTCGTTTCCCCGAACCACCGCGTTCTGATCGTGGGCTATCAAGCAGAGCTCTACTTCGGAACGAACGAGGTGTTGGTTACCGCGAAACACCTCGTCGGGACCGGTGCTGCGTTCGAAAAACCATGTGACGAGGTGACTTACATTCACATCATGTTCGACCAACACGAGATCGTTTATTCAAACGACCTACCGACAGAAAGCTTCTACGCAGGCGAAATCGGACTGAATGCGATTGAAGATTCCTCACGCGACGAGCTGTTTGATTTGTTCCCCGAGCTACGGACAATGGGCAGCCCACACAACCAAACCGCACGGCGCTGCGTGAAAGAATATGAAGCGCGGGTTTTGGTTAATCAACGTTCGTGATGAACGACGCCTAATGATCATTGCCTGATCACAACCGTCGATACTGCTGGCGAAAATCCCTAATATCGGCGCGTAAAAATCGCGGTCATCATGCACCGTCTGGGCACAATGCCGAGTCGTTTGCGAGGTGATCAATCAGAGCGCGCACTCTTGTCGTCAGCCGCCGGTTTTGTGGGAAAAGCGCGGCCACAACATAAGGCGACACACGGTTCTCGGCGAAAAGCTCGACCAACTCACCCGACCGCAAAGCATCGGCAACCGTATAGGCAGGACATCGTGCGATCGCCGCCCCTGATATGGCAAGACGGGCCGATCCCGCTGGCGCGTTCATCCGAAATCGCCCGTTTACTTGCACAGCTTCATCTTGGCCGTTGACCGAAAATCGCCAAACTGTCGGTTCAGTCATATTGCCGTCGAGTATACATTCGTGTGTGGCAAGCGCCTTCGGATGCTCCGGTTGCCCGTGACGGATCAAATAGGCTGGCGATGCGCAGACAACCAAAGGCATGCGGCCAAGTTGGCGTACCTTAAGGGAACTGTCGCGCATTGGGCCAATTCTGACTGCTAGGTCAAGGCCTTCTTCGACAATTGAAACCCTACGGTCAGAGAACTTCAAATCAAGTTCTACGTTCGGATGTTTCTCGGCAAATCGCGCAAGCGATGGGACAAGTCGCAAAGCCCCAAACCCTGTGGGTGCGGAAATGTGGATCACGCCGCGCAACGATGCCTGTTCATTTCTCACTCTGTCTTCAAGTTCATCAAACCCATCGAGCAGCGGCGCGCATAGTGCCAAGTAAGTCGCCCCCGCATCCGTCAATGATACGCTCCGCGTCGTACGGTTAAGCAATTGTACACCCAGCGCATTTTCCAGATCAGCAACGTATTTGCTAACCAAACGCGCAGACCGCCCCATACGCTGAGCAGCGATGGTGAATGAAGCGTTGTTTGCAACCAACGCAAACGCGCGCATGCGGTCAATCTTGTCCATGACATTGCGCCCTTTCAGGGCTTAAAGTTACACCAAAAGTGGCAATTATCCCCCATGACTGCAACTGCTAATCATCCACTAACTTTCAAAACTAACTGGAGACGCTCATGTCGAACGCGGTCCGCATTCACCATTTCGCCAAATCAGGTCACGCGCATCGTGCTTTGGTATTCGCAAAACTTGCAGGAATTGCTCATGAAGCCGTCCCTGTCGATCTTGGCGGCGGTGCGCATAAATCGCCTGAATTTCTCGCGATGAACCCGAATGGCCAAGTGCCGGTTCTTGAGGACGGCGACGTGATCGTTTCGGATTCGAACGCGATCTTAGTCTACCTCGCGCGGACATACGCCCCCGACTGGATACCAAGCACGGCAATCGGCGAAGCTAATGTGCAACGTTGGCTCACGCTCGCTGCTGGTGAAATTGCGTTTGGAACTTGCGCTGCGCGGTTGATCACCGTTTTTGGCGCACCGTTAGAGCCAGAATTCGCCGCCGCAGTAGCTGCGAAAGCAATGCAAAAGCTGGAACAAGGTCTGGTAGGCCGTGATTGGCTTGTCGGTGATCGCCCGACAATCGCGGATGTTGCGACGTATTCCTACACGGCCCATGCGCCGGAAGGAAACGTATCACTTGCCCCCTATCCGAATGTGCAGGCCTGGCTTGCCCGTTTCGAAGCATTGCCCGGATTTGAAGCCATGCCCACGACCGCCGTTGGTCTTCTAGCTGAAAAGGGAGAACTGAAATGACATCCGAAGCCCCGCGTCACCCGTTGCCGCCCTTCACACACCAAACCGCAATCGAAAAGGTCCGTCTTGCCGAAGATGGCTGGAACGGTCGCGATCCCGCCAAAGTCGCACAGGCCTACACAGCTGACAGTAAGTGGCGCAACCGCGCCGAGTTCCCCGAAGGCCGTGCTCAGATCGCTGAATTTCTCGCCCGAAAGTGGGACAAGGAATTGGATTACCGTCTGATCAAGGAACTATGGGTCCATGATGGAAATCGCATCGCGGTGCGTTATGCGTATGAATATCACGATGACAGCGGCAACTGGTTCCGCGCCTATGGCAATGAGAACTGGGAGTTCGATGAAAACGGTTACATGGAACGGCGGTTTGCCAGCATCAACGAACATCCTATCGCGGAAACTGACCGGAAGTTCCACTGGCCGCTCGGGCGTCGTCCCGACGATCACCCGAGTCTGAGCGACCTGGGCCTCTAGGCCATCAATCGATAGCATCGAAATATCCAACAAAACGTAACCCGACGACAGGTGCCGAAGGATCAGGCAATGACGCAGATACATAGGTCGCACAAAGGCGAATTGCTGCTGCAAGCGCAGCGCAATACGCCCAAAGAACTTACCGACGCCATTCCGCAATACATCAGCAGTGACATGCCGCAGCAGCACGCAGATTTTTTTGCTGGCCTGTCCTATCTGCCTCTAGCAACGCTCGACCAAATGGGGCGTCCATGGGTCAGCCTTTTGGTCACAACGTCGGGCGAAGACCCCACCATAGGCATTAAGGTTTCAAGCGGGAACACAACGGAAGTCGTCGCTGAAACAAACCCCTATGATCCTTTTGCGCGCGCGTTGCTGCAAGAACCGACATCGGCTAATGACCGTCAGCTCTTTGCAGGGGTCGGGATCGATTTCACGAACCGTCGACGCAATAAGATCGCCGGATCAATCGAAGATGCCGCTGTTGATCGTATGGGGAAAGTCCGGCTGCGCCTCCTTTCCGACCAGCATCTTGGGAATTGCCCGAAATACATTACTGTGCGTTCGTTGACGCATGTGCAGCGCATGGCATACCTTTCTCATGATAGCTTTGACGTTGGCACCACCGCCTTGCCCGCCGACGCCAAAGCAGTGGTTCATCGTGCAAGCACAGCCTTTCTAGCGACAAAGCATACGGTTACAGACGATGCGTCGGACATCCAAACTGACATGGGCGTCAATCATCGCGGCGGCGCCCCCGGTTTTACACGCATTTACGAAAAACTTGATGGCGATCAGGTCACGACATATCTGGTTTTGCCTGACCATTCCGGCAACCGCTTTTATCAGTCTTTGGGCAATATCGAAACGGACCCGCAAGTCGGCCTCGTGTTTCCAGATTTCGCGACAGGCGATGTCCTTTACGTCACTGGTGACGCGGAAAACATGCTGGATCAGGACGCAGAGGCGCTTATGCCACGCATGAACTTGCTGACGCGCATCAAGGTGACTGGTGCAGTATTGGTCAAAAATGGACTAAACCTAAAACTGACATCTGACGAACAGTTCTCGCCCTACAATCCGCCGGTGCGGCTCTTGCGTCAGGAATTGGAACAAATGGGGCATGCGTCGGCGCCACATGACGGCACTCCTGCTATTTCTGCCACTCTCGTTTCAACGCAAGCTGTTTCCGACAGCATCAAGACATTCAACTTCCGCCTCTCGACGCCAACCGATGCGCCTTTGCCGGGTGGCTTTGGCGTCTTCGACTTCTCGGACATCTTGGACGTCGGTTACACCCATATGAACGACGCAAACCCGCAATTGGTGAACGACGATTTTGTCCGCACATGGACGATTTCCAGTGCGTCCGATTTTGACCCGAATACCAACGCGTTCATCGGCACCGATCGCGTCAGTGTCACCGTCAAACGCAAAGCGGGCGGTTTGATGTCGAATGTCTTACACGACAATATCGACAGGCTTATCGAACGAAAACTACCGGTCGTCTTTAAGGGCACCGGCGCTGGCTTTTCCTGTTTTTCTACGACCCAAAAGGGCAACCCTCCGCGTGTTCCGCCCCAAATGCTTTGGATTGCAGGCGGCGTGGGCATCACGCCGTTTATGGCGATGTGGGACGGTATTCTTAAGGTTGCGAACGCAAATTCTGGACTTGGTTCAACCGACATTGTGCTTCTGTTTGCTGGGCGTGATGACGATATTAATGTCCTGAAGCGTTTCGCCGCGCAGCACGGTTCGCGTCCGAAAAACGTGAAGCTACGCGTCATGGCGTTCCAAAGCATCAAGGGAAACGTCTGCGCCGCACAGACGGCACGGGACGGTCTACGCCCAGCGCTGTTTGATAATGCGTTAAGAGTTGAAGAACGGCGCATGGGGATCGACGACATTCAATCCGTCGCGAACGTTAAGGATCGTGAAGTGTTCATGTGTGGACCCGATGCGATAATGAATTGGAGCGAAACCACGTTGACCGAACTGGGCGTGGAAGAATCGCGACGCCATCGCGAGACATTTATTTTCTGATTTGGACGCACCAGAAAGAAGCGGCTTGTATTTCTCGCTCGGCACAAAAGTCGCGATCAGAAACTGGATGCCATGGCACTGACATTCGCTCTTCCCCGCCAAAATCATGCGCGACACAATTAATACTACATTATTCGGCTCACCCGAACGATCTAGTCTGACGATACCGTCTAATTCGAATGCGGCGCGGGCCGTACAGTTCCGCCAGCTGCGCGGTGCATTCCGTAACGCGCTGGTCATTCTTCATTCGAAAGGACATCAAATGTCGACTTCATTGAACCGCCGCGATTTCTTTAAAAGCGCTGCACTTTCCGCCGGCGCTCTCACACTGCTACGTGCTGGTTTTGCGACAACGCCTGCCGCTGCGCAGGGCGAAATGGCTGCTGGCAACATCCATTCCTTTGCCAAGGGTGGCGTCACGTTCCACACGTATGTCTCCCCTGCAGAGGCCGTAAACGTAACGGCCCATGTCATCGAGATGGGCGATCAGTTGCTGCTGGTCGATTCAACATTCATCCCACCAACCGCCATGGAAGTCACAGCCCTGATCGAAAACACCGGCAAACCTGTGCACACCGCATATATCAGCCACGAGCACCCAGACCACTGGGGCGGTGTTTCCACAATGGAAGGCATCACGTTCTCGACCTTGCCGGAAATTCGCGAAGGTTTGCGCGCCGAAGCAACCAATGGCGAAAATCCTGAACCAACAGCATTGTTGAACGGTCCTGACCTCGCGCTTGGCATGACAGAAATTGGCGGTGTGGCAGTTGAATTCCGGTCTTACGACAATGCTGAGGCCCCCAAAATTATCGTCGCGGTCTTCCCCGAACAGAAAGTCGCTGTAGTGCAAGACCTCGTCTATAACGGCGTGTATTTTGCACCCGGCGTAGACCGTAAAAACTGGATCGCGATCTTGGAAGGCATGCGCGATGATCCGTCATTTGAAACACTGCTCGTCGGTCACGGCCTTCCAACCACGCGCGGCGAACTCGACGTTGCAATCGGTTACCTGAAGGTACTGGATGCGGCATGGGAAGCTGGCACAACACCAGACGAAGTGAAGGCTGCGATTGCAGAAGCTTATCCTAGCTACGACGGCGAATTCCTACTTGGTCTTGTCGACGCGTACTGGGACAAATGATCCTGAACGAAGGGCCGGTGAACGCACCGGCCCCTCTTTTACCCGTCTTCCAGAACGATGTCGGCCGCCGAATAGGCGACAAGATCGGCCACCGTCAGGGTGCCATCGCGCTTTTCAAAGGTCTCGATGTATTCGATCATGGTGTTGGCATGCTCGCGCATCATACCTTCCGCGCGCACGGCATCCCCTGCCGCAATAGCATCATAGATGACGCGGTGTTGCGCATTACCCAATCGCAAACGAAACAGCCCGCGCTCCAGATGTTCGGGCGTATCGCCAACCGATCTGTCAAAAACCATGGAACCCGCCGCAAGCATGGGCAAGTGGCTGATCTGCTGGCAGGTAAACCCGACATAGTCGTTGCCGCAGCTGTCCAACATGGTGGAGTGAAACACGCGGTTCGCCGTTTGCATCCTTTTTATCGCATCAACGTCCAGACGCCCAGCATCTACCGTCGCTTCGATCTCATCAATGGCGCCTGCCATTGCCGGCAATCGTTCATGTCTGTCCTCCGCTTGCGCCATAAGTCGCGCCGCCAGACTTTCCAAATGCCCGCGCACTTGCACCGCTTGCTTTACATCGGTGATCGTCGGGCTTTGGATCAGGTAGCCCCGCCCGTCACCGCGACGGATTACGCCTTCTCGTTCCAAAAGCCGCAGCGCCAGCCGTACAGGCGTGCGCGAAACCTTGTGTGCCTCGCAAAGGTGCGCCTCAGACAGGCGCGCACCCTCTTCGTAAACCCCATGAATGATATCGTTGCGGATCCGTGCCGCGAGCTCTGTGTCAATTGATTGCATGTCACTACTTGCACCGATTTGGGATCCCAAAGTCAAGCGCATTGTCCAATAGCCTGGCGTAAAATCAAACTTTTTGCTTGATTTGGGATCCCATTATCGACTTACTTTGAAGAACAACAGCACAGATTCGGCAAAACCCGAGTCGGAAAATAGAACTTGGGATCCCAAAAGGGTCGTCAGTTCAGCCACTTCTGGGAGGATATTATGGCTTTTTCACGCTACACCCGCGCATTCGCGCTTGCTTCGGTGCTTGCGAGCACTGCGTTTTCGGCGTCGGCCGAAGAACTGACGGTGGCGACATTCGTGCCACCGCAACACCACTCCAATACAGTTCTATTTGCGTGGTTTGCAGAAGAACTTGAAGCACGCTCTGGCGGCACGATGACCATGCAGTTGTTCCCTGCCGGTCAACTGGGTGCGGGCCCTGTGCAGCAATACAAGCGCGCCGTTGAAGGCGTTGCCGACATCACGTTCGGCGTAACCGCCTACACTCCCGCCCTGTTCCCACGCACTATGCTCGCTATTCCACCAGGTGCATCCAATTCATCAGCCGAAGCGACCGTCCGGATATGGTCCGCGTTTGATGAACATCTCGCTGGGGAATATGCCGACGTGAAGGTTATTGCCTTGAGCACTGCCGCGGGTCTTGGGATCGCAGCAACACAAGACGTGTCCACTTTTGAAGGCATGCAGGGCGCGAAGATTGTGCCATATGCCGCCATGACAACGCCGATCATCGAAGCAATGGGCGCAGTTCCTGTGCAGATGCCAGTGTCCGAAATGTACACGGGGCTGTCGACGGGTACGATTGATGGCGCCTACGCGACCTACAACAACATGACGCCCCCTTGGAACTTTTGGGACGTAACAACGCACTTTGTAACGAACGTACCGGTCCAACACGCAGTCATTTTCGTGGTCATGAACCGTGAGCGCTACGAAGGGCTAAGCGACGAACACCGCGCGATTATTGATGAACTGGCAGGCGAAGCCGCATCCATGAAACTCGCGGAAGGTTTTGATGGAGCAGACGAACGTTCACTCGAAATGATGATGGCGAACACAGACAAGAGTTATGAACTTGTCGCTGTCACTGACGAAGAACGCGCCAAGATGGACGCCGCAGTTGCCGACGGCATGCAGGCTATCTTCGCCGACTACGCAGAACGCGGCATCGAAAATGCCGAAGAAATCTACAACGCAATCAACCAATAAGGAGAGTAGACATGACTATTTTGAATACCCTTCGTACCACCGCGCTATCTGCTATTTTTGCAATGTCGGCCCAGTCGGCAATCGCGGAAGAATTGTCCGTCGCAACATTTGTGCCACCAAATCACGAGTCGGTCACTGGCGCGCTGGCATGGTTTGAAAACGAGCTCACAGAACGTTCTGGCGGCACGCTGACCCTGAAAGTCTATGCTGCCGGTCAGTTGGGCGCGGGTCCGACACAACAATACAAACGAGCTGTTGAAGGTGTGGCTGATATCACCTTTGGCATCGCAGCCTCTACCCCGACATTGTTCCAACGCACCATGCTGGCAATTCCACCCGGCGCGGCAGTTGATGCTCTGGATTCCACGGAACGGCTCTGGACCGTTTTCGATGAATACATGGCTGACGAATGGAGCGACGTGAAGGTTCTTGGTGTGGCACCTGTTGCGGGTGGTATGATCATTTCCACGCGGGATGTGTCCACGATTGAAGGCATGCAAGGCGCAAAAATCGTTCCATTTGCCGCGATGACCACGCCAGTGCTGCAGGGTATGGGCGCGGTACCAGTGCAGCTAGATCCTACCGAACATTACACCGGCCTTTCTACAGGGACGATCGACGGCGCAATTTCGACCATCAACAACATCATGCCGCCGTGGAACCTTGATGAGGTTGCAGATTACGCAATCCTCAACACACCCGCGACGTTCAACCCAGTGTTCTACGTGATGAACAAGGAACGCTACGAAGGCCTGAGTGACGAACACCGCGTGGTCATCGACGACATTGCAGGCCTGCCGTTCTCAATGGAACTCGCACGGGCATTCCATCACGCAGACGAGGTTGCGTTGGAGTGGGTCGAAGAACAGCGCGCCACGGGTGAGCTGAACGTCGAGTGGATCACTGTTTCGGACGAAGAACGCGCCAAGATGGAAGTCGCAGCCGCCGAAGGCATGCAGCAGATCTACGACGATTATGCAGCACGCGGCATCGATAACGCGCAAGAAATCTACGAAGCGCTCAACCAGTAAATCAGCTTGGTGGGGCGGTTTCCGCCCCACCATCAACAATGGGGGGATTTCGAAATGTCTGAGGACACTCAACTACCAGGCATTATCCGGCTTTTAGACAAGACGCTGACATGGCTCGCACTCGTTTTGGGCGGGACCACGCTGATTTTCATGACGGTCTTTTCGGTCTGGAACGTGTTGATCATGCGCAAAGCGCTAAACTCGCCGATCATCGGCGCAGAGGATCTGCTGATCCTGTCTTTGGTCGTCATTGTCGCCCTCTCTATTCCTGTCGGAGCACGGACAGGCGCGCATATCGAAATCGAGGTTTTGGAAAGCAGCATGTCGGCCCGCTTCGCCAAATGGTCTTTGCTTGTAATGAAGGTTCTGGCCTTCTTTCTGTTGGCGATCATGGGATGGCGTCTTTGGCATGCCAGCGGCACAGCCGCGAAGTTCGGTGAAACCACCCAACAGCTCCTTATCCCCTACGGACCCTTCTATTATTTGTTGGCCATCTCTGCGCTGATCTATGCTGTCGTGATTGTCCTCGACATCTGGCAGATCCTGCGCGGCGGCAAGGTCATCACACTGAAAGTCGATGGTGAAGACCTATGATTAGCATGACACTTCTAGGCATTCTTGGCCTTCTAAATCTTTTCATCTTGCTCGCCCTGCGCATGCCTGTGGCACTGTCCATGCTGGGCGTTGGCCTTGTGGGCACGGTGGTCGCCAATGCGAACCAGTTCATCGCTGTGGGCATGGCGTCGGATCAAGCATGGGCGCGTGGTGTGCGCATCGCCTATTCCAACCTTGCCGGCGAAACCTTTGAAGCGGCCTCTAACTTCAACTTGCTGGTGATCCCGATGTTCGTGCTCATGGGCACGCTTGCCGGTGTGTCAGGCATGTCCAACGATCTTTATGCAGCAGCCTATCGCTGGATGGGTCACATGAAGGGCGGTCTTGCATCAGCTACGATTGCGGCCTGTGCAGGATTTGCGGCCTTGTCAGGGTCGTCGCTTGCGTCTGCGGTCACAATGGGCCGCGTCGCCCTGCCGGAAATGAAGAAGTATAAATACCACGACGGTCTTGCCACCGGTTCGGTCGCGGCAGGGGGCACGCTTGGCTTTTTGATCCCTCCATCAGGCGGAATGATCATCTATGCGGTGCTGACGGAACAATCCATTGGTCGCTTGTTCATGGCCGGTGTCTTCCCCGGTATCATCCTGACAATGCTGTTCATTGGCGCCATCTATCTGGTGGTGATGCGCAATCCGACTGCGGGTCCTCCCGGTCCGCGCTCTGCTTGGCCTGAACGCAAGGAAGCGCTGATCAACGCGTCCCCGATCCTTGCAGTCGTGTTCTTGACCATTGGCGGGATGTACACGGGGTTCTTCACACCGGTTGAAGCGTCCAGCGTAGGAGCCTTTTTTACCTTCATCGTTGCAGCCGCACGGCGATCCCTGACGTTTCCCGCAATCAAGGCCGTTATCCTGCAAACCATGAACGCCACTGCGACGGTGTTCCTGATCATTATCGGTGCGTTCGTCTTTATCCCATTTATTTCACTGACAGAAGTGCCCGCCAACCTTGTAACGTTGCTTACGTCCTTACCAATCGGCGAATTGGGCGTCCTGATGATCATTATCTTGGTCTACATCTTCCTTGGCATGTTCCTGGAATCTATCGCCATGCTGGTGCTCACAATCCCTGTCGTAATCCCGATTGCAATTGGACTGGATTGGGATCTGATTTGGTTCGGTATCATCGTCGTCATCGTGCTTGAAATGGGGATGATATCGCCCCCTGTCGGGATCAACGTCTTCATCGTGAAATCAATCGCGCCCGATGTGCCCATGGCCACAATTTTCCGCGGCATCTGGCCGTTCTGGTTCGCCATGGCCTTCATGATCGTACTGCTGATCATATTCCCATCTATCGCATTATTTCTCCCCGAAACCTTAGTCGGCGGATAGCCTAGGAGACCCACAATGGACGCTAAAACAGATATCAAAACCCTACAGCACTTTATCGGTGGGAACTGGGTGAACGCAGACGACGGAGGCACCTTTGAGGTTCTGAACCCGCTTGACGACAGCCTGTATTGCTACGCGGCCAAGGGCACCGGAAATGACATGCGCAAGGCTGTAAGTGCTGCGAAGTCCACGTGCGCCACGTTCCGCGACACCACGCCAACACAGCGCGAACGTTGGCTGCTGCGGGTCGCCGAACTGATGGAAGACCGCCAAAAAGAGCTGGTGGACTGCCTGATTGATGAAATCGGATCGCCCGTCCAAAAGGCGATGTTTGAATTCAACAAGGGCCTGACGATGATCCGCGCGGCGGCCGGGCTATGCCGTCAGGTACGCGGTGAAACCATTCCGTCAGATCGTCCCGGCACAATGTCAATGTCGATCCGCGAACCTCTTGGGGTCGTTGCTGTGATCACGCCGTTCAACGTGCCCCTGATCAAGACCACACGACTGGTCGCCAATGCCTTGGCCCTTGGAAACACGGTTGTGCATTTGCCATCTGAAATGGCACCACACCTTACGGTTATCTTTGCTGAAATCATTGCTGAAGCTGGCATTCCCGCAGGTGCTTACAACGTAGTCACAGGCCTTGGTGTTGAGATCGGGGATGATTTGACAGGGCACACAGACGTCGATTTTGTGACCTTTACGGGCTCCACAGTTGTGGGTCAGCACATCAACGAAATCTGCGCCAAAAACAAAACGCCCAGTACACTGGAACTGGGCGGCAAAAGCCCGACGGTTGTTCTGGCGGATGCGGATCTGGACAAAGCCATGCCGCTGGTTGCGCGATCCATTTTCATGTTCGGCGGGCAGGCCTGTATCGGGTCCAGCCGCTTTTATGTGGAACACCCGATTTTTGATGAATTCGTCAAACGGTTCTCGGCAATTGCTGGCAAAGTAGGCATGGGCGATCTGCGTGATCCAGACACTGTCATCGCGCCCATCATTTCAGACCGCCAGCGTCAGCGTGTCAAAGATCACATCGCAGATGCCATCGCCAACGGCGCAACTGTCGCAGCAGGCGGCGAATTCGAAGGCAACCGCTGCCAGCCCACCCTGCTGACTGGGGTGACCGAAAAGATGACCGTTTGCAAAACCGAAACCTTTGGACCTGTCACCGCGATCTACCCCGTCGACAGCTACGAAGAAGCTTTGGAAAAAGCCAACGATACAGCGTACGGACTGTCTTCTGCTATCTTCACCAAAAACATCGATCGCGCATTCCATTTTGCCCGCAACATCGACGCCGGCATGTGCCACATCAATGGCCCGACCATCCATGACGAAGCGCACGTGCCCTTTGGCGGCAACGGCGAAAGCGGCGTTGGGCGTGAAGGTACGGATGCGGACATGGAAGCGATGACGGAACTGAAATGGGTTACCGTGCAACTATGACTTTCACGCTTTATCACCACGGATCATCAGTTTGTGCCGCCAAAGTACGCTTTGCGATGGATGAAAAAGGGCTGCCTTGGGACGGCGTCTATATCGATATCCTCAAGGGCGAGCAGTTCGATCCTGACTATCTCAAGCTGAACCCCAAGGGCGTTGTCCCGACATTGGTACATGACGACACGGTTGTTCCCGACAGCACCGTCATCATCGAATACCTGGACCAGATTTCACCTGAAAACAGCGTGCACCCGACTGACCCTTGGGAACGCGCGCAAGCTCGTTATTGGACCAAAGCGGTGGATGAAGACCTGCATCCGGCATGTGGGGCCGTCACCTTTGTTTGCTCACATCGCCACACGGTGTTGAAAAACTTTGGGGAAGACGGCGTAAAGAAATTCCTCGCGTCCACACCGACCATGTCGGTCACGTCTAACTGGAAAGACCTCAAGGACAGCTACACGCGTTTCGGATTTGATGCGCCGGGGGCTGCAGATAAGGTCAAATTGTACGACAGCTACCTGCAAAAAATGGAGACAGCCCTGAACGGGCAGGATTGGCTGGTCGGCAACAAGTTCTCTATCGCCGACATCGTCATGACGCCTTACGTCAACCGGCTTGCAATGATGTCGATGCGCGGCATGTGGGAAAACGGACGTTTGCCAAACGTCGAAAAGTGGTTCGCAAGGATCGGGGCGCGACCGAATTTCAGAAAGTGTTTGATCGACTGGGTTCCCGAGGATCTGACCAATGATCTGCGCGAGAACGGGGCCATGAGCTGGCCCGAAGTCGCGAAAATTCTTGAAATAGAAATCTAACAGCGGGAGGACACAATGGATCGTCTTAAAGGAAAGGTCGCGGTAATCACGGGCGCCGCACAGGGCATTGGCGCGCTTATGGCGAAAGCGATGGCCAACGAGGGCGCAAAGGTTCTTGTAACGGATGTTCAGGATACGAACAAAGCCGTCAAAGCAATTACCGATGCGGGTGACTCTGCGCAGGGCATGAAGGTCGATGTGACAAATAACGACGACCTCAAAGCGATGGTCGAAGCGGCCACAAGCATGGGCGGCCTTGATATCATGGTTAACAACGCCTCGATTTTCGCGACGCTGACACCAAAGCCATTCTTTGAAATTTCGGACGAAGAGTTTGATTTGATCATGAGGGTCAACGCCCGCGGCGTTCACCAAGTGATGCGCGCAATCGCACCGACAATGATCAAGGCGGGTGGTGGCAAAGTCATCAACATCGCATCCGGCACGTTCTATTACGGCCCTCCCGGCCTATCGCACTACACCGCGTCCAAAGGGGCGATCATCGCGCTGACACGCTGCCACGGTCGCGAACTTGGCGACAAGAACATTCAGGTGAACGCTATCGCCCCCGGCCTGACGGAAAGCGAAGGCATCGCAGCTAATTCCGGATTTGATATGGCGCGCGGCCCCACAGTGGCGTCGCGTTCGATCAAGCGAGAAATGCTGCCCGAGGATCTGTTGGGCACGCTGCTTTATCTTGCGTCACCCGATAGCAACTTTGTCACCGGGCAAACGCTCAACGTCGATGGCGGCAAGGTTAACCTCTAGCGACATTTCAACTTAGGAAAAATACCATGGCAGCACTTGGTGATGACATCATCGGTAGCAGCGGCGTTGCGCCGTTCTACAAGGTTACGAATGCAGACGCGGTTTCGATTGACGCGCCGGAAAACCGCAAGGGCGATGCGCTGCGCACATGGGTGCGCTCACTGTCCGGTTTCCAAAAAGAGGCGTTAGTCCGGTCCGCCAAAACGGGTGAAACTTGGCGTCTCGTTTCTGACGAAGGCCCCTACCTGAACGGCCATGACGCGGCCCCCTGCCCGCTGGCATTTTTATCCTGCGGTATGGCGGCGAGTTTCATGAATGAAATTCTTGCGCTGGCCAAAATCAAGGGCATCGAAATCCGCAAGTTGAAGCTTATTCAGGACAATTACTACACGATGAAAGGCTCTATGCCGAAGCGCACGATGGTAGGCGGGGCCGAAAACATTGACCTTCAGGTTGAAATAGATTGCAATCTGAACGACGCGGCCCTGAATGAATTCCTGATCAATGCGACCTACGCGTCCCCCCTCAACGGGTTGATGCGAGGGCAGTTGGAAAGCTTGTTCAAATTAGGCAAGAACGGGACAGAGTTGCCAACTGCAAAAGTCGCAGAGCTTGACGGCGCATTGTTCCCAGATCCGGGCAACCATTTCGC
Source organism: Yoonia sp. D2-7 (assembly GCF_055809435.1). Lineage (NCBI taxonomy): Bacteria > Pseudomonadati > Pseudomonadota > Alphaproteobacteria > Rhodobacterales > Paracoccaceae > Yoonia > Yoonia sp. D2-7. The sequence goes on from NZ_CM147912.1 coordinate 2,887,423, forward strand.
CAAATCCGAAGCCGAAGCAAGTGACTTGGACCTAATGGAACCAGTCGGTCCGACACCAAAGAAGGATGTCGTTCTTGGGACATCGGCGGCGGGCGGCAGCATGGCCTCGGAACAAGATCGTCGGTTGAACATCGGTGCAGTCGCTGTGATGCGCGAAGACGGCATCAAAGAAATTCAACAAATGCAGTATTCGCCCTACGGCACGTCGTTCCGGTTCCTCAGTTCAGAAGATGGGCGGGCGCCGGACGCCAATTCGTTGATTTCGGCGGGCATCGGGTTTTGCTTCATGACGCAGTTCGGGCGCTTTGTGTCGATGCTGAAACTGGACCTTCCAGACTACCGGATCGTGCAAGACACGCATTTCAGTCTGGGTGGCGCATCGGGCGGCACTGGCAAAGCAGGCGAGGCGGATTCCATCGAAACGCACGTCTATCTCGAAACAACCGAAGCCGACGAGACGGCGCAAGAGATGCTCGACATTTCTGAACAAACCTGCTTCTTGCATGCCTTCTGCCGCACCGACCTTAAGACAAAGCTAAAGGTCGTGCGGGTCTAGGGTTTATGTCTTGAGCGATGAAAAATAGGCGTCCCAACCCACGTGGGGGCGCCCTGCGGCCGCTTCGAAATCACCCGGTTTGGCGAACGCACCGCCGCGGATGCATTCACAGATGCCCGCCATGATGGGGCCCAGAACTTCATCTAGTTCCCCGACACGATCAGCATTTCAGCATAGGGGGCAGCCAATTCATCGCGGACCGTGTAGCCGCAATACCCGCGCCTCGGCACCTTCAATCGCCACGACGGCCGGTTGCGACGGAAACTGCGGTAGTCATGGTGATCGTCCTCTTGCCTTGGCTTGCGATTTAACCTTCGGCGCGTTTCATCTGCTGATGTTCGTCTTCAACAAGGCCAATCTTCCAATAACCGGAAATATAGGTGTCCGCGCGCGGCACTTCTTTTTCCTGTGCAAGAAACGCCCTCAGGCTTTTGATCACGCCAGATTCTCCCGCGATGCAGGTCTGCACGCGACCTTGGTTCCAATCCAGTCCCCGGATCAATTTCTCTTGCGCTGACGATGCGATGCTTGGATCGGGGTGGATCAACCAATGCGCTTCTATGCCACTTGGCATGTCGATGTCTTGCTTGTCTTCAATTGACGGGACCTCAAAGATCGCGACACCCTTGGCATCACGCGGCATTGCCTCCAACGCAGCGGCGGCCACGGGAATGGCGGATGGGTCCGCTGCTACAAGGTACCAGTCGGCATCAAAATTGGTCACCTTCGACGTGCTTGGACCTGCGAACCCCAGAAACGATCCCGGCTTGGCCGCCCGCGCCCATCTTGATGCAGGGCCTGTGTCACCATGATCGACAAAATCAATGGCCAGTTCACCCTTTTCCGCATCATAGCTGCGCACTGTATAGGTCCGTTTAACCGGAGCTGGCCCGCCAGAAAGGCGCAACTTGAACGCCGATAGGGTTTCGTTCGCGTCAGGCAGCAACAGCTTGCAATTACCCCCGTCACGACCTTCGGGGAAGCCTTCCAATTCGGGACCAGCAAAGATCACGCGGATCATATGCGGCGTCAGATGAAACGCCTCTTTGACGCGCAAAACGCGAGGTCCAGAACGCCCGACAGCCTGACGTACTGCGTCTTTGATTTTTGTAAGAGCCATTTCAGATGCCTTTTCTAAATACCCGACTTATTTTGTCAGACTTAACGTTTGGACAGCAATTTACAAGAACCAAGAGCAATATTAACGAACACCAAGGCCCGCGTATGAAATCCCGCTCAGCTCGGACATTTCTTTCTTCCACGTTGCGATGTCCCGTGGCGAAAAATCAGAAAGAGATGCATGGCCACAGGCCCGCGCGAGCACGCTCATCAATTCGACTGAGGCACTGAAATACCGTTCCAACCTTTCTGCGCCGACCTGCACATCAAGCCGTTTGCGCAGTTCAGGTTTCTGCGTGGCAACACCGACAGGGCAGTTGTTGGAATTGCACATACGCGCCGCGATACAGCCGACCGCTTGCATGGCTGAATTGGATAGGGCAATCGCGTCCGCCCCCATCGCCATTGCCTTAATGAAGTCCTCGGGCATACGTAGACCTCCGGTAATCACCAAGGTGACCTCGCGGTCCGTTTTTTTGTCCAAATGCGCACGCGCACGCGCAAGCGCGGGGATCGTTGGTACCGAAATGTTGTTGCGGAAGATTAACGGCGCAGCACCTGTGCCACCACCGCGACCATCCAGAATGATATAATCGGCGCTTGCTTCCAGTGCAAAATCGATATCGTCTTCGATATGGTTGGCCGACAATTTAAACCCGATCGGGATACCGCCAGATTCTTCTCGCACCTGATCAGCCAGCTTTTTGAAATCGGCTGGCGTGTGTAGATCGATGAAGGTTGAGGGCGAAATTGCCGCCTCGCCTACGTTCAATCCGCGCACTTCCGCGATCTTGGCGTCTACCTTGTCACCGGGTAGATGTCCGCCCGTACCCGTCTTGGCCCCCTGACCGCCTTTGAAATGAAACGCCTGAACACCTTTGACCTTGGCGATGTCCCACCCGAACTTGGCCGATGCTAATTCATAGAAATAGCGCGTGTTTTCGGCATGTTCTTCGGACAGCATACCGCCTTCACCGGAACAAATGCCTGTGCCTGCCATTTCTGCGCCCCGCGCAAGCGCGGTCTTCGCTTCAAGCGATAAGGCCCCAAAACTCATGTCAGAGACGAACAGCGGGATATTAAGATGCAGCGGCTTCGCCGCACGTGGCCCGATCGTCACGCCTGTCGCCACTTCAACATCATCCAGCAATGGTTTTCGCGCCATTTGGGCTGCCAGAATCTGAATGTCGTCCCAATGAGGCAGGTCTTTGCGCGGAACACCCATCGCGCCCATTTCGCCGTGATGACCCAACTTGCTTAACCCGTCACGCGCCAGTTCGTGGATGCGCGCAACCGTCGGCTCTTCGGGGGTCGCCGTTGCGGTGGGAACATCAGATTTCGGTTCAGGCGAAGGATCACCGACCGCGAGGTCTTTAAGCTGCGCATGAGTGCCATCGCAAAACGGCTGGTTCGCCGTTGCTTTACACTGGCACAGCGCAGCCTTGCCCGTTTTCTCTGCGGTGAATTTCACAGGGGTCACATCGGTCCCCGCATGCGATCCATCACAGAATGGTTGGTTCTTGGACATACCGCACGCGCACCAGAAATAGTCTTTGCCCCCTTCCAGATCGGCCATTGCGGGGGCCTTAGCGGCGATGATTGGTACAGTTTTCGTGACCATCTGACATGTCCTTTTTTGTATGTGAATTTAGGCGACCGCCGGCCTTCCCAGTGGTACGGGTCGCCAGAGACGCGCCATCGCTCAGCTTAATACTTTCCAGAATTGCCCCATGCATCGCGCGGGCTAATCTCTTCTTCGTTCATCCACATTTCGACGATCTTGCCGCCTGCAATACGATAAAGGTCAAACACGGCGACTTCTTTACTCGCAGCGAACCGTTTGCCGTAAGTGACAACGAAATCGCCCTGACCAACCAGTTGGAACAACATTTCGTACTGACCTGCGTCGTCTGATTCCAACCACGTCGCCAAACCATCTAGGCCCGCACCGATAGGGGCAGCATGTTGGACCACGCCAGCGGAAACAAAGTTGCTTAGCTTTGACACATCTCCCTCTTGGCGGACCTGTTTGGTATATTCCAGCACGAGCGCTTTGTTCTCTTCAATGTCCCCATTGATATCAACATCGGTGACGCCGCCGACCATGTCTTCGCCGGATTCCGTCTTGGCAACGTAGGGTGCAATTGTGTCCCAGTGTTCGAGGATCAGACCGTCTTTGTCGGTGTAGAACAAATCCATTGTGACCCACTGCGCGGCCCCATCGTTGAGCGACTGATAGGCGCTGCACCAAACCCAACGACCGTCTTCCAAGATGCGTCTAATCTCGATCTCGCGCTTTGGATTACGAGCAACGAAAGGTTCAAAAAATTCAAGGAAGCCTTCAGCACCATCGCCCACGCCGGTGGAATGTTGTGTGTAACGATGCCCAGTGTTGCGCAGAACCGCCTCGCGTGCGTTGCCGCCTGCGATGCCATCCAGATAGATGTCACGTACGTTGTCCAGTCCTTTGCCCATGATGATCCGTTCCTTGTTATGGTTTCATTCGTCTGTGTGAAGTTCGCCCAAAGGCGCCCGCTTTCGGCCATCAGGCTGCGTGGTTTTGTTGAGCAGTGCCATGACCGTGTCGAATGAAGCTTGCGAAGTTTCGGCCATGTCTTGTGACCCCGCTTTCTGCGATGACGTTGCGCGCGAACGCCCACGCCTCAACGGTATTGACGCAGGGGCAAGGTTATAAGTATGTCAATTTGGATCACACCATTCGGCTGAGGCGAACAATGATTGATAAGCTGCGCAGCATCGCGATCTTCGCCACAGTCATTGAGCAAGGCACGTTTAGGGCAGCGGCGCTCCACCTTGGTTTGGCGCCGTCGCGCATAAGTGAGACAGTTTCCGAACTGGAAAAAAGCCTCGGCGTGACGTTGCTTTACCGTTCGACGCGGTCTTTGTCCCTGACGCAAGAAGGCAGGCTGCTTTACGAGAAAGCACAAGAAATGCTGGTCGCGGCTGAACTTGGGCTAGACGCGATCAACCCCCAATCATCTGATCCACAAGGGGAACTACGGGTAACAGCACCCGCATTTATCACACAAACCGAAATGATGGATCGTTTCGCGGACTTTTGTGCGGCTTATCCCCGGATATTTCTATCGCTGGATTTTTCGGATCGCCAACGCGATGTCATCAAGGATAACTATGATATCGCGATCAGGGCGGGCTGGTTGGAAGACAGTCAATTGATGAACCGCAAAGTCGGTATTGCCGACCGTCTCCTTGTGGCCAGCCCCGCCTATGTTGAACGGATGGGCTTGCCAGAACACCCTAAGGATTTGGAAGATTGGGAATGGATTCGTTTTTCCATGCGTCCCAACCAGACTGATCTAACGGACAAGGATGGCGAAACGGTCACGGTTTTAGGGCGCTCCAAGATACTCGTGAACACGGCCGACGCGCTATTCGAATTCGCAACGCGCGGTCTTGGTGTTACGGCTATACCGGAAAACCTTGCATGCCGTGGTCTTGGGCGCGGCGAACTTTTTCACGTCCTTCCTGAATGGACTCTAAAGCCTTTGGGCCTACATGCTGTTTGGCCAGATCAATCGCGGCGCAACAATCTGACGATGACATTTGTACGGTTTCTGGCGCATCACTCTCCCGATCAATAGTGTTTCTCGCGCATCGCGCGGGCGGTATCCTGCAGAACAGATTCAAGGCTGCTTCGTTCAACGCTGACAGGTGCGGATCGCGACACGCTGACCCCAACGGGTCCGGACAACAACGGCGACGCAAGGGCCACAGCAACAAGACTGCCTGCCGCTAATTCATCCGCGACAACCCCGCGAGAGATAAACCAAATCGCATCCGACATTGCCACGATCTTGCGGCCTACCGGCAAAGCGACCGTTTCAATGTCGCCTCGCATTTCTGGCAACCCAATGCTCGCGAGATACCGTTCAACGGTCTGGGAAATCACGGCACCCGACGGGGGCAGGACCAATGGATACGCGGATACCGCACTTTCTGGGTTTTCTATGCCAAGAATAGGGTGACCCGGACGGCAAACCAGCACGACGTCTTCGATATAAAGCTGTTGAAAATTCACCCCTGCTCCAGCAGAACTTTCGGGCATGCGTCCCACCACAATGTCCAATTGGCCGTCGCGTAGCTGGTTAAACAACAGCCAGTTAGGTCCTGTCAGAATATGCAACCGCACCTGAGGCATCTCTGCCCGAAACGTCAAAGCGGCACGTGGCACAAGTTCAGTCGCAGCCGTAGGCAAAACACCAACCTTGAGCTGCGACATCACATCGCCAGTCTTTGTCAGCCGATCGCGCCCCCGCATCAATTCCAGCATCGACGCGCTTGCGTGACTTTGAAAAACGCGGCCCGCCTCATTCAAGCGCAACCCGCGACCAACGCGATCAAACAACCGCGTATCCAGCATGTCTTCCAGTTCCTTAAGGCTACGCGACACGGCAGGCTGGGTTACATTCAAGCGCGTAGATGCCACCGAAACACTTTCCGCGCGCGCGACTTCAAGGAACACGCGGACATGACGCAGGCGAAGATGAAGATCCCAATACATACCAGAAATATTATGAATTAAGGCGCATTAATCAATATAAATCGCAAAGAAGTAATGCAAACTACAGGCATTGATCAAAATGGGGGCAATTGATGGACAAGACACGATTTTCTTCGGGAATGGAGGTACGTCGTTCCGTCTTGGGCGACGCTCACGTCGACCGCGCCGATGCCGCAAAGACCGACTTTGATGAACCTTTTCAAACGCTCATCACCGAAGGCGCGTGGGGCACTGTTTGGGCAAGCGATGCAATTGATCTGCGTGACAGATCAATGCTGACACTTGCTTTGCTTGCAGCGGCCGGTAACTTTGATGAAATCCCGATGCATATTCGCGCAACTGCGAACACCGGTGCAAGCAAGGATGATGTGATGCAGGCATTCCTGCACGTCGCGATCTACGCGGGCGTCCCGAAAGCCAACCACGCCATCAAACTGGCGAAACAAACCTACGCAGAGATGGAGGCGGGCACCACATGACCAAACCCGGAGAATTCTACCAACGCGACCGTAACCTGCAGCCTCCCGCTTACACCCCAGGCTACAAGACGAGCGTGGCCCGCAGTCCCGGCTATGCAATGATATCGTTGCAAAATTCGGTGTCGGAAATCACAGGGCCTGTCTTTGGCCACAATGATATCGACCCAATCGACAACGACATGATCTTTAACTACGCGGCTGACGGCGAAAGCGCGATTGGTGAACGCATCATCATGCACGGGCGTGTGCTTGATGAAAACGCGCGACCTGTTCCCAACACACTTGTCGAAGCTTGGCAGGCCAACGCAGGTGGACGGTATCGGCACAAGAAAGACACCTACCTTGCTCCGATTGATCCCAATTTCGGCGGCTGCGGACGAACCATGACAGACGAGAACGGCTATTACTTTTTCCGAACTGTCAAACCGGGTGCGTATCCTTGGCGCAACGATGTCAACAGTTGGCGGCCAGCGCATATCCACTTGTCGGTTTTCGGGTCTGGCTTTTGTCAACGATTGATCACGCAGTGCTACTTTGAAGGCGATCCGCTGATCCCCAAGTGCCCTATCGTGCAAACGATCCCCGATCAGGACGCAATCGATCAGCTGGTCGCACGGCTGGATATGAACGCGACCATTCCGCTCGACAGTATCGCCTACAAATTCGACATCGTGTTGCGCGGACGGCGCAGCACCCTTTTCGAAAACAGACTGGAGGGGAATTAAGATGTCGCAAACCCTTGATTACTTGAAAGAAACAGCGTCGCAAACTGCTGGTCCCTATGTTCATATCGGACTTGCGCCAGGTGCCGCGGGCTTTGACATCTACGACAATGAACTTGGACACGATATCGTCGGTCCGAACGCCAAGGGCGACCGGATCCGCGTCGAAGGCGTTGTAACTGATGGAACAGGTGCCGCAGTTAAAGACGTCTTGATCGAAGTTTGGCAAGCCAATGCAGACGGGTTCTACGCCCATCCAGAAGGCGGCGGCGAAGTCGAAGACGGTTTTCGCGGTTGGGGCCGCGTTATCTCTGATTTCGACACCGGCGAATGGTCGTTTGAGACGGTCAAACCTGGTAGCACTTCGGGCCGCGCCAGGTCTGAACAGGCCCCGCACCTCAACCTGTGGATTGTGGCGCGCGGCATCAACATCGGACTGAACACGCGTATGTATTTCGGCGACGAAGATGCCGCAAACGCAGCCGATCCGGTGTTGAACCTGATCGAATGGGTCGGTCGCCGCAAAACCTTGATCGCTGCACGCACTGAGACAGACGGAACGACGGTCTACCGTTTCGATATCCGGCTTCAGGGCGAAAACGAAACCGTGTTTTTCGATGTCTAAGGAACGCGAAATGTCATCTCCCTGCATCATTTGTGTTGCGATCACAGGGTCGTTGCCGACCAAGGCCAACAACCCTGCCGTACCGATTACGGTCAGTGAACAGATTGAATCGACCCATGCCGCGTTCGAAGCAGGCGCTTCAATCGTGCATGCCCATGTACGCAACGACGATCAAACGCCGTCATCCGACCCCGAGAAATTCGCAGCCTTGAAAGAGGGCGTTGAAAAGCACTGTCCAGGCATGATCACCCAGTTTTCGACCGGCGGTCGTTCAGGAGCAGGCGAATCACGCGGCGGTATGCTGTCGCTGGGCCCTGACATGGCTTCAATCTCTGTCGGATCCTGTAACTTTCCAACGCGGGTCTATGAAAATGCACCTGACCTCGTGGATTGGCTCGCGTCAGAAATGCGGACCCACAACATCAAACCTGAGGTCGAGGCGTTTGATCTGAGCCATATTCTTCAGGCTGCTGCAATGCACGCACGCGGCGAAATCGTGGACATTCCTTACGTACAGTTCGTGATGGGCGTCAAAAACGCGATGCCTGTCGATCGCAACGTTTTTGACTACTACATCCAGACTGTTCACCGCCTTTTCGGACCTGACGCTGCGTGGTGCGCCGCTGGCATCGGGTCACATCAAGCCACGCTAAACGAATGGTCCATCTCGTCAGGTGGACACGCGCGCACTGGCCTTGAAGACAACGTCCGGCTTGATCGTGACACCCTTGCCCCATCAAATGCTGCGCTCGTGGAACGCACCGCTAGCATTTGCGAAAAATACGGACGCCCCGTGGCGACACCGGCGCAAGCCCGCAGCATCCTAGGATTACGACCAATCGGCAGCGAGACCGCCTGATGCCCCATTTCGTGACCGTCAATGAACGATTACACCATTACGCCCACCACAAAGGTGCGGGCGCACGCGCGGTAGTGTTCGCCAATTCGCTAGGTACGGACATGCGCATTTGGGACCAAGTTTGCGCCAATCTGCCGCCGGAAATACCCACGTTGACCTATGACAAATCCGGACATGGCATGACCCAAGGTGGAGCTGGTTCCATCGCCGCCCTCGCCCAAGACCTTGCGGCTCTTATGGATCAGTTAAATCTGCGCGACGCGCTGATATGCGGCGTGTCTGTTGGCGGACAAATCACACAGGCGCTGGCATTTGCGCGCCCCGACCTCGTGGCAGGTCTGGTGCTTTGCAACACCTGTTACAAGATTGGCACGGCGGATCTTTGGGCCACACGGATCGCGACACTAAAACAATACGGTCTAGACGCCATGGCGGATGGCATTATCGAACGTTGGTTTTCCGCTGACTTTCGCCGGACCCAGCCGGAAGCAGTAGCGGGTTACCGCCTGATGCTGACCCGTACACCGCAGAAAGGCTATGCAGCTGTTTGTGGTGCAATCAGGGGCGCCGATTTAAGTAACGGCACTAGTCAGTTGGCCTGCCCAGCGCTGTGCGTTGCGGGCGGTAATGACCTTGCAACCCCGCCTGAGGTCGTCGAAGCCCTTGCCGCACTCATTCCGGATGCGCAAAGCACTTGCTACGAAGGCATAGGCCATTTGCCCTGCATCGAAGCGCCGTCCCGTCTGGCGACCGACATCGTAGCGCATTATGCGCGTCTGCCATGACGTCTGTATTTGATCATCCATGGCTTGGCGGCCTGTTTCGCGACGATGATCTCGCCGCAATCTGGTCTGGCGACGCACAACTTTCCCACATGCGTGCCTTCGAAGCTGCTCTGGCGAAAGCACTCGAGGCGTGCGGCAAGGTCCCTGCCGGACAAGGCCATATAGCCGCACATGCCATCGCCACCACTGTGATCGACATGGATGCGTTGACCCAAGGCACAGCCCGCGATGGCGTGCCAGTGCCAAATTTTGTGAAACAACTTCGCGCGGCTGCGGGCGATGCAGCCGCAGCTGTCCATACGGGTGCCACGTCGCAAGACGTGATGGACACGGCTTTGGCGCTGACCTTGCGCAAAACCTCCGATCTGCTGACTGGACGCCTCACCGCGCTTCACGACGCGCTGTCCGAGCTGAAACGCACGCAGGGGTCCAACGACATGATGGGGCGCACACGCATGCAGGCTGCAATGCCCATCACGACGGCCCATCGGATTGATGCGTGGTTGCGCCCGATCAGTGGTCACATTCAAGCGCTCGGCACCCTGTGCCCGCAAGTAGAATGCTTGCAACTAGCCGGCGCTGTCGGAGACGGAGCAGCCTTCGCAGGACAACGGGACGACATTGCCACCCACATGGCCCACTCTCTCGACCTGACCGATGCTGGCAGTTGGCACACAGACCGCACGGCAATTGCAGATTACGCCAATCGCCTGTCCTTGATTTCAGGAACACTGGGCAAATTCGGTCAGGACATTGCCCTAATGGCACAGCAAGGCATCGACGAGGTGCGCCTGTCCGGTGGCGGCGGGTCGTCCGCCATGCCCCACAAATCCAATCCTGTCTTGGCCGAACTTCTGGTCACACTTGCACGCTACAACGCAACCCAAATTTCGGGCATGCATCACGCTCTGGTTCATGAACAAGAACGCTCAGGTGCTGCATGGGCACTTGAATGGATGATCCTTCCAAACATAACCGCGGCGACAGCGCGCGGTTTGTCGGCGGCTAATGAGTTGTGCGAGAAAATTGAAGATATTGGCTGTCGAGAGAGCAAGCAAACGCGATAGTTTCACGAAATCTTTGAACCCTCAGTACGTGGCCTTTTGGGTTCTGATTACTGCAGTGTATTCTCGCCAGTGGTTTTACGCGGAGCAATGTCCCGAAAAGGAGGCAAGCATTATTCATCTCAAGTTAAGATCAGGATCGTGCTTGATAGCCTGCGCGGCGTGGACGGCATCGCGAACTGCCCACAGCGGAAGTTTTTATTCCCCGCTGGACGCGTTCGTAGCGTGAAGGTTACTGCACCACGCCAGCGCAGTCTGACCACATCAACACCAGGAAATAATTGCTACGAGCGAAGCTCTGATGCCTCGTCGAAATGGCCCTGAACTGTCCTTAATGTCCCCGCTGCAGCTGCATCCTAAATCTTCTGTTTCATTTGATGGTAAACAGGCGCGAACATGCCATGCCGTTTGTATTCGTCTGTTGGGTTGTCGAACGTTTCTATGCGATCAAATGCGTTCGGTTCTTTCACCTGCGCGCCACTCGTTTTCTTTTGGGCAGCATATCTGAAAGATGGCAGCGATCCCTTACGTCAAGCCAAACATCCGCCTCATTCCGATCACAAAGCGTTGGTTAATACGCCGAACCCTCCGAGCAGTTTTTGAGGGTAGCGTATGGTGAAATGGTTGTCGGTTGTTGGAAGAAGTTCTGTCGCCAATCACTGCGTTTGAGTGGTTTCAGGAGAAGATCTAATGGCTTTAAATCTCACAAAAAATGGCGCGGCTCTCGCGCTCATCACGTTTGCTGCCGGTGCAGTACCAATGTCCGTTCTTGCGGATGAAATTACGCTAAAATCTGCGGATGGTACGGTTAACCTCGTTGGCGAATTCGTCGAATTTACAGACAACAACTACGTCATCCGCACAGGTCTTGGTGATCTGCGGATTGCTGCGTCCCGCGTCCGCTGTGAAGGCGATGCTTGCCCGTCCTTCGAGACCGCAACTGCCGACATTCATATTGCAGGTTCCGATACAGTCGGTCTTGGCATGATGCCACTGCTTCTGTCTGGCTATGCGGCACACCTTGACGCCGAAGCGACAGTTGTTGCGACCGGTAACGATCAAGATATCTTGGCAAACTTCGTTTCAGATGGCGGTTTCGGTGACGAGATCGGTTCGTATTTGGTTTCAGCAACTGGTTCGAACGATGCCTTTGCAACGCTTTTGGACGGCACATCCCAGATCGGCATGTCGTCGCGCCGCATCACACCGCCAGAAGCACGCGCATTGCGCGATAGCGGTGCAGGCAACATGGTGAGCCCCGGCCAAGAGCACATTCTTGCGGTTGATAGCCTCGTTGTCATCCTCCACCCAAACAACCCTGTTCAGGAAATCACGACAGCGCAATTGGCTGACATTTATGCAGGTAACATCACGAACTGGTCCGAACTGGGCGGTAACAACGCACCTATCACATTGATGAGCCACGTTGATGGCTCCGGCACACGTTCCACTTTTGACGCACGCATTTTTGGTGAGACAAAGGACACAGTAGCTGCTTCAGCGATCGCTGTTGATGGCAGCAACGAAATGGCCGCAGCTGTGAATAACGACGAGAATGCTATTGGCTATGTCGGTTACGCATTCCAGCGTGGCGCGAAGGCAGTGACACTGGTGAACGAGTGCGGCATCAGCATGACGCCTGACGCGTTCTCTGCGAAGACCGAAGAATACGCGCTGCAACGTCGCCTGTACCTCTACAACCGTGGCGATGCCGTCGATGATACAGCGCTGAACCTGATCAACTACGCGATTTCAAGCGACGCCGACGGCGTTATTGCAAAGTCCGGCTTTATTGATCTTGGCGTTCAAGCCCGCGCACAAAGCCTTGATGGCGACCGTGCCCGTTCATTGCTTGACCCGAATGTTGACGCCTTTGAGGGCGGTGTGATGCGCGAGATGCTGGGTCAGATGGTCGACTATGATCGTCTGTCCACCACGTTCCGTTTCGCCACAGGGTCATCCCGACTGGACGAACGGAGCCGTGTCGATATGGCCCGTCTGACGGATTACCTCGAAGCGAGGCCAGAAGGCACGAAAGTCATGATCGTAGGTTTCACAGATTCACTCGGCGCGTTTGAAAGCAACCGGACTTTGTCCGTTGGCCGTGCAGAACAAGTGATGCAGGAACTGGTAGCGCAAGCCGGCGGTCGCCTTGCTGGGATCGAATTCGCTGCCGCCGGTTACGGTGAAATCGCGCCGACAGCGTGTAACACAGCAGACGACGGTCGTGCGATCAACCGCCGCGTGGAAGTATGGATCGAAGCCAGCAACGACGCCTAAGGAATAGGTCAGGTTGCGAAGCCATCGCAGCCTGAACCACTTGCTACGGCCTGCTTTGCAGGTCGTAGCGACTTGATCTTTCACTTTAATCTCGGGGGATGCCCTATATCCCCATGAAGGACATCTCATGTTGAACAAGCTTTCCACAGGCGCGCGTGCACTATCAACAGTGTCGCTAGCATTACTTGCCAGTGCGGCGTTCGCGCCAACAGCACACGCACAATTAATCTCAGAAGATTCTTATTCAGGCAGCAAAGCCCGCGTAAACCAATCCGCAAAGCTGCGGACCTACAGCGAAGAAGTTGCTGCCGCCACCTGCCGCGTCGCAAATGACCTTGACCCAGAAGCGGCCTCAGAAGACCTGACGCGAATTCGGTCCAATGTAACAGCCATTCTGGCGGGCCTACGCGACGGTGATCCGGCACTGGGCATCCCTTCCGGGGAAACATCCAGTAGCGGCATCAAATCAATCGCTGCTGTCAACGAAATCTGGACGCAAATCGACGCAGCAGCTGCAAAGATCACAGACAACCACGGTGACGCTGAAAGTTTGAATTTAGTGGCAACGTCATTTGCCGAATTGTCCGAACGCACATCAGTTCTGGCATCTGACATTTCCGGCGCGCATTCTGACCCGCTGGAATTGCTGCAGGGTGACGCAATTACACTGAACTTCGTCGGCCGTCAGACCACGTTGTTGGATCAAATGGACCGTATCGTCTGCGGCATGGCGACCGGCAACGTGGCCTTCGGAACCGCCGAAGACCTCACGGCCTCCATTGAACTGTTTGAGCTGTCCTTGAATGCACTGCGCAACGGTTACAGCGACGCTGGCATTGCACCACCGCCGAATGACGCAGTCGCACAAAGCCTTGAAGAAGTGCACAAGCATTGGATCGAAGAAAAGGCCATTCTGGAAGATATCGTTGTAAACGGTGGAACTGCCGAAAGCGTTGTAGAAGTTGCGTCCTTTACACGGGTCCTTTTGAAGGACGTTTACAACACCATGACTCTGTATTTGATCGCAACGCCCGGCCAAGAAGGCGTTTACCGCTTGCCGGTCAATACCTATGCGACAGGTGAATTGTCTGGGTGGTTGGACGACGCTGACATGATCGCTGCGATCAACGCGCAGAACGCAGCACATGCTGATTTGAAAGAAGCCGATATCATCGCGCTCGACCAAGACTGGCGTGCGCAGGCAGATGCAGGCGGTGAATTGATTTCCAAGCTGCTCAACCACGATGTGTCAGCATGGTTGCGTGATCAACAAGCTGGTACAGCGGGTTTGGTGACGGAAGTCTTTATCATGGACAACCGCGGCCTCAACGTCGCGCAAAGCGTCAAAACGTCGGACTATTGGCAAGGTGACGAAGCCAAATGGCAACAGACTTTTGCTGAAGACGACGCCGAAATGCACATCGCCGAAATCGAATTCGACGACAGCACCGGCTACTATCAAACACAGGCCTCAATGCCGATTTTTGACCCTGCTACAAATGAAAAAATTGGCGCGATCACATTCGGGATTAATGTGCAAAGTTTGATGTAAACCCGCCTAATTTCATTAAAGAGCAAGGCCGCAGGTAAAACGTGCGGCCTTGTTTCGTTGTGTCGGACGTCAAAATTCGTTGGACGGACTTAAATAAGAGAAAATTACCAACCAATTGAACCGAACGGCCCCGATATGTAGAATTCAGCCAACACCTTCAGTCCAAATTACAAGAACCGGTCAACAGAATCGCCGCCGCTAAAATCGATCAATCATCCAAAACGAATGTAATTTTTAAGGCTACCCGGTATTCGGTGATTTTACCGTCTGTCACGATGACCTTTTGGTCTGCAACCCAAGCGCTTGTGATGCCCTTAAGTGTCTTGGCCGCACGCGCAACACCATTCTCAACGGCGTCATCAAACGATTTCGTGGAGGATGAAATAACTTCTGTAACTTTTGCGATAGACATAACGGTCTCCTTTGATTGGGCTCAATAAAGAGCCAGAAGCTTAAACTGTAGTTTGCAAACGATCCGTTTTACCACCCTTGATATGATGATAGGAAAAGCGGCGCCTACTCAATGCGACCATTGATCCAACCCCGGCCTTGGTACACGCATAATCTGGCACTTTGGACCTGTCACGCTTTAGTGCCGCCCCAGGTACTTGTTTAAGCCACTTTCCGTTCGAATTCGACGGGGCTTTTCCAACCCAGTGCTGAGTGCCGACGGCGTGGGTTGTAGAAGCCATTGATGTATTCGAAGATTGCCATCTCAGCCTGCCGCCGTTTTTCCCATGATCGCCGCCAGATCAGCTCGGCCTTGATGGTTTTGAAGAAGGTCTCGACTGCTGCATTGTCATAGCAATTACCCTTCCCAGACATCGACACCATGAACCCATGCTGGCGCAGGATCTTCTGATAATCGTGAGAACAATATTGCGACCCACGATCTGTGTGATGGATGCAGCCTTTCGGCGGTGATCTGAAGGCTATGGCCATGTTCAGCGCACGGATCGCCAGGTCGCGCTTCATACGATTGCTTACCGCCCAGCCAATGATACGGCGTGAATGTAGGTCAAGGATCACCGCAAGATAAAGCCAGCCCTCTCGGGTCCAAACATAGCTGATATCGCCCGCCCATTTCTGGTTCGGTTGGTCAGCCACAAAATCCTGATCCAGCAGGTTTGGCGCAATATTGAACTTGTGATCGCTGTCGGTGGTCACCTTGTGTTTGCGGGTTCTGACAACGGATATGCCGTTCTGGCGCATCAAACGGGCCACACGGCGATGACCGACGTTCAGGCCGATCTCCTTCAACTCTTCGGTCATTCGAGGTCTGCCGTAGCTGCCAAGACTGAGACGCGATTGTTCTTTGATATGTGCCAGCGTCACCAGATCAAACCGCTGTCTGCGGCTTGCAGGTCGGCTGCGGAAGGTACGTAAACCGCGGGGACTGACAGCCATTACACGACACATCAGATCAATGGAAAACGCAGATCGGTGTTCTTCGATGAACTTAAACCTCACGGCTTTTGGCTCGCAAAGAAAACCGTGGCCTTTTTTAACACTTCCCTTTCCTCCTTGAGAATCCGGTTCTCACGCCGAAGCCGGTCATTCTCTTGGGCAAGGCTTAAATCCTCTTTCGATACCACATCCGTATCTCGGTGGGCTGTGATCCATTTGTTCAGCGTCGACATCCCGACACCTAGATCATCCGCCACCTGTTTCCACGTAAGCCCGCTGGTCAGTGCGATCCGCACTGCATCTTGGCGGAATTCGTCCGTCCGTTTCAGTCTAATAGTCAGTCTCCTTTGGTGCAGTAAATGCTATCAAAGGAGCGGCATCAAACCGCGACAGGTCCAAAACGGGTACATTTCTTGATTGAGGTGCAAATCCAAATGGAGGTCGGCGAGGACGATGCATTTCATCGGCTTGCCCCTACCGCGTGTTCTTGAATAGGGGCGTTACGGCTCTCACGCATGTTCCTAGGTTCCGCTTGGTGCGGATGGAACGTCTTTCTCTCCGATATGCTCTTCCAATTCAGCCCATCGAAGAGGGCTTCGAATTGGGCTTTGGAAATACTGATCGTGCCATCGGAGATTCTGGGCCAGGCGAAGCCTTTTCCTTCGATTCGTTTATGTATCAACACGAGACCAGTGCCGTCCCAAAAGATGATCTTCAGCCGGTCGGCACGTTTGGATCTAAACACGAAGATGGCGCTATCATATGGATCAAGGTCAAACTCGTTGACGACAATTGCGGCCAATCCATCCATTCCCTTTCGAAAATCACAGGGGCGTTTGCAATGTCGATCTTAAAGCTATTGGCTAGAGAGATCATTCAACCGACCTGACGGCTTCGAACATACGCTCTCGTGTCGTGACCGCCACTCCCACCGATGCAGAGGTGGGAGACACCGTTTGCCGACGCTTCCGGAGCGCCGTGCGGATCAGCAATGGCATGGGTTTCACCGATGATGGAATATTCATTCCGCCTGACATCGTTCGCTGCCATGACCTTCAGGATGACGGAATTGTGTCAGGCCAGGCCGTTATCAACTTCAACAAGAGAAAAAGCAGTTGGGGCTGGAAGGCTATGACGATTGAAGTCCTTTGAAGCAATGGAGCAGCATGGATACAAGGAACATCTGTATTTGCAATTCATTGACGCTGTGACAATTATTTTACCGCAGGGAGCGCAAGCGTTGTACAAAAGATTAGCTGAGAGCCACGCTACGAAGTTCATCCAGAATCGTCCAGATCTGAGCGTGATAACAGACTGGTTGAACTCGCCGCGGTGCAAAGCCGCACTGTCCGCATTTCATGAATCCGTCCCCTCCAAGAAACCGGGTCGCGTTATCGAGCGCGTATCCAAGAATATGCGCCCTGCGTTTGGCGGCACCCATTTGGCCCAATGGGACAAAGTAATGAAGGCTGTATTCGCCGTGCGGATGGCGTCTGCCCGTGAAACTGATGTCTTTGCAATGACCGGCGAAGAGGAGGTGGCCTTTTCTGAACGATCAGTCATTCTTGCCGATTTTTTGTGTATCGCGAGCGCCGGAGAGAGTAATTCGCACATAAATATCGCCGCCAATATCTCGCACCATGCCATTTCCAGGTTGATGGAACGCGGTGCTTCGACCCCCGAGACACTGAAGGCTGATGTTCTCCAGGTCCTTCAGAAGGCGCGTTCCCTTCGAACCATGTTGTCTTCGGGGCTTGAGCACAATCTGACCAAGCTGAAGGACGACATGACGTACGACATGCTCATGCCGCACGGTGACGGGGCAATCGTCTTGCGCACGCTGCGCGTGAATGCTGCGACTAAATCATTTTTTCCAAACTCCATGCCGGTCTTTTCGATCCGAACATACTTAGAAGGATCGATACTGGGAACTCGCGATCTTGAGCGCATGGCAGGGTTTCGCATCTCTCGCGATGCGACGGTTTCGGTAGAAGATTCTCGGCATGTCCTTGCATGGATTCAAGGAAATGCTGAGGAAACGGATCCGCGGCGAAGGCTATCAATCGAACAAGAGGCCGACTTTTAGGCGGCAGGAACAGAAAGGCTGTTGGCGGGAGATAATCGCCGAATCTGCTTGGTATTCTCGGCTTTGGTCACTCACTGCTCAGGCGCTCTGGGGCAGTTAGTAGCATTGGAGGCATAAGCTTGGCCTTTACTGACATGCATTCTCTTCCTTTGAACTGCCGACGTCGATTCCTCGCAGATGCTGCGCGATCGACGAGTGGCCGGTTTGGTGAAGCTGCACCGCCGCGATCAGTCATGGACTGAACGGCAGGTTAGGGCCGTTTGTGTAACTTAATTTGCGCTTATTGCCCTTCAAACACCACTTTACAGCGGATCCTGAAAATCAGCTATCTTCGGTGAGGCGGCGTTTGAGCTTCGGTCACAAGTATGTGCAAAAATACAGGCATTGACACCCGCTTGCAAAGTTATGGTCCCAAATTTGCATTCTTATGGGTTAATGACACAGCTTTGAATGAATGTGGCGATCCCGGGAGGACTCGAACCCCCAACATCCTGATTAGAAGTCAGGTGCTCTATCCAGTTGAGCTACGGGACCACTCGCGCTTTCCTACCGCTTCACCATGTTGGGTGCAATGGTATGGGATTGTTACACGGGTTGTTGTTTGAGGATATTCCTAACGTACTGTCGCCAACCACGATCTCGAACGAGCGATCTATCTTTGAGGGTTTGCCAAGTCGATTTTTTGCGTCAGTCGACATCCACATACATCTCGCTGGCCGTTAGTCGCGCCGCTTGTTTTACCTATTATTTATTCGTGAGATTTTTGGATTAATCGTCGAGAGATGCGGGTGGCTTCTTATTGGATTTGGCAGTGACTTACTCTCCCACGCCTTAAGACGCAGTACTATCCGCCGACCGACAGGCGTTTGCTTGCCAAACGCCGTAAGGGGGCGCAGCGGCACTTAACTGCCGAGTTCGGGATGTGATCGGGTGTTTTGTCCCTTTCAAAAAACCACTGTGTTTTTTGAAGGCGTAGGAAGGTTACTTTGCTTGCAAAGTGACAGCTACTCAGACGTTATGACCACTGTCGTGTTTTCGAGTTTGATTGTTGGATTGGTATTTTTATCGTTGAGAGATACTTTTTTGACGTTGCTCATTAGATTTGGCAGTGACTTACTCTCCCACGCCTTAAGACGCAGTACCATCAGCGCAGCGGCACTTAACTGCCGAGTTCGGGATGGGATCGGGTGTTTTGCTCGCGCTATGACCACCAAATCAAATGAACAACGTCAGAGAGTTCCAAGTCGCGTACGACTGCATGGTTGTGTGTGTATGTATCATGATTTTAATTCAGTAAAGTCAGACTATTACTGGATCAAATCAAGCCTATCGGACCATTAGTACCAGTCAACTGAACGCATTGCTGCGCTTACATCTCTGGCCTATCGACGAGGTGGTCTACCTCGGTCCTCAGGGATACCTTGTTTTGAGGGGGGCTTCCCGCTTAGATGCCTTCAGCGGTTATCCTGTCCGATCATAGCTACCCTGCACTGCCGTTGGCACGACAACAGGTCCACCAGTGGATCGTTCACCCCGGTCCTCTCGTACTAGGGGCAACTCCTCTCAAGTATCCTACACCCACGGAAGATAGGGACCGAACTGTCTCACGACGTTCTAAACCCAGCTCACGTACCTCTTTAAACGGCGAACAGCCGTACCCTTGGGACCTGCTCCAGCCCCAGGATGAGATGAGCCGACATCGAGGTGCCAAACGGTGCCGTCGATATGGACTCTTGGGCACCATCAGCCTGTTATCCCCAGCGTACCTTTTATCCGTTGAGCGATGGCCCTTCCACTCGGGACCACCGGATCACTATGGCCGTCTTTCGACTCTGCTCGACTTGTCAGTCTCGCAGTCAGGCTGGCTTCTGCCATTGCACTCAACGAGCGATTTCCGACCGCTCTGAGCCAACCTTCGCGCGCCTCCGTTACAATTTGGGAGGCGACCGCCCCAGTCAAACTACCCACCACGCAGGGTCCCGGATCCGGATAACGGACCGCGGTTAGACATCAAACAGAATAAGGGTGGTATCTCAAGGGAGGCTCCACCGAGACTAGCGTCCCGGTTTCAAAGCCTACCACCTATCCTGCACATACTGTGTCTGATGCCAATGCGAAGCTATAGTAAAGGTGCATGGGGTCTTTCCGTCTAACCGCGGGGAGCCTGCATCTTGACAGGCAATTCAATTTCGCTGAGTCCACATTTGAGACAGCGGGGAAGTCGTTACGCCATTCGTGCAGGTCGGAACTTACCCGACAAGGAATTTCGCTACCTTAGGACCGTTATAGTTACGGCCGCCGTTTACCTGGGCTTCAATTCGGAGCTTGCACTCCTCCTTTTAACCTTCAGGCACCGGGCAGGCGTCAGACCCTATACGTCGTCTTGCGACTTCGCAGAGCCCTGTGTTTTTAGTAAACAGTCGCCACCCCCTGGTTTGTGCCCCCGGCAAAAACTTGCGTTCTCACCGGGCCTCCTTCTCGCGAACTTACGGAGGTATTTTGCCGAGTTCCTTAAATGTGGTTCTCTCAAGCGCCTTGGTATTCTCTACCAGTCCACCTGTGTTGGTTTAGGGTACGATCTCATGGAGGGCTATTTCCAGGAACCTCTCAACGGCCTCCCCAATCCGATAAGGGGAAACAATCTTCGAGATCCGTCACATCCTCCTGGCCCAGGAATATTAACCTGGTTCCCATCGACTACGCCTTTCGGCCTCGCCTTAGGGGTCGGCTTACCCTGCTCAGATTAGCTTTAAGCAGGAACCCTTGGACTTTCGGCGAGGGAGTCTCTCACTCCCTTTGTCGCTACTCATGTCATCATTCTCACTAGTGATCTCTCCACCGGATCCCTCACAGGCCGGCTTCACAGAAAGCACCATAACGATCACAACACCCAAAGGTGCTGATATCGTCAGGTACTATGTCACACTACGCTCTGCTACCATGCACTATGTGCATCCTAGACTTCGGCTCATGGCTTGAGCCCCGTTACATCTTCGCCGCAGGACAACTTATTTAGACCAGTGAGCTGTTACGCTATCTTTAAAGGATGGCTGCTTCTAAGCCAACCTCCTGGTTGTTTTGGTCGTCCCACCTGCTTTCCCACTTAGCCATGAATTAGGGGCCTTAGTCGTAGGTCAGGGTTGTTTCCCTCTCCACAACGGACGTTAGCACCCGCTGTGTGTCTGCCGGATATTACTCCTCGGTATTCGGAGTTTGGTTAGGATCAGTAAGACGGTGAGTCCCCATTACCCATCCAGTGCTCTACCCCCGAGGGTATTCGTCCGACGCTCTACCTAAATAGATTTCGCAGAGAACCAGCTATCTCCGAGTTTGATTGGCCTTTCACCCCTAGGCACACCTCATCCCGACCTTTTTCAACAGGTGTGGGTTCGGACCTCCAGTTAGTGTTACCTAACCTTCATCCTGGACATGCCTAGATCACTCGGTTTCGGGTCTGATCCATCTAACTCATGCGCCCTATTAAGACTCGCTTTCGCTGCGCCTACACCTAACGGCTTAAGCTTGCTAGATAGACCAAGTCGATGACCCATTATACAAAAGGTACGCTGTCAGGCCGCATGGGCCCTCCAACTGATTGTAGGCGTTCGGTTTCAGGTACTGTTTCACTCCCCTCGTCGGGGTGCTTTTCACCTTTCCCTCACGGTACTGGTTCGCTATCGGTCAGTAAGGAGTACTTAGCCTTCGAAGGTGGTCCTCCGATGTTCAGACAGAATTTCACGTGTTCCGCCCTACTTAATACGTCCTATCATGCTTCTTATACGGGACTATCACCCACTATGGTTGCGCATTCCAACGCATTCTAATCACACTCAAGGCTCGGCTGGTCCCCGTTCGCTCGCCGCTACTAGGGGAGTATCTATTGATTTCCTTTCCTCCGGGTACTTAGATGTTTCAGTTCCCCGGGTTTGCTTTTGTAAACCTATGTATTCAGTCTACAAATACCTGGTTAACCTCATTGATAATCACGCAGTCCGAAGACTGCATAATAACAACAAAGTATCAGGTGGGTTGCCCCATTCAGAAATCCATGGATCAAAGCTTATTCTCAGCTCCCCATGGCTTATCGCAGAGTATCACGTCTTTCATCGCCTCTTACTGCCAAGGCATCCACCAAACGCCCTTTTCGCGCTTGATTTGATCCAGAAAAAGCGTGGCTTTTCCTGTGGGCCCTCCCTTTTGTAAAATCAAAAGGGCCCTTAATCAAAATGCATACATTGCAGTGCCAGCCGCTGGTTCGCAACTGACACCGTTCGAATGAGATTACTCTCATTCCGGTTAGTGTACTTGACTTGGAACAAAATAGATTTTCGAGGCCTCAAACAATGATCCGAAGATCATCTCAACCCGTCTGGCAATCCCTTCACGCGGGTTGCCTCTATTCTGATGTTGTATCTCTCTAAACGATGTCACTGAACCCGAAGGTTCAAACGTCCAATTGGACGGCTAAACAGCTCTTGCTGCTTAGCGATCAAATTGATGC
>NZ_CM147912.1:2912500-3272500 GCF_055809435.1 Yoonia sp. D2-7
GAACAAGGCACCAAAAAGAAAGAGAACTGACATGATCATTGGTCACATTGGCGCGCGCGGCGGCAGCAAGGGCGTTCCGGGCAAGAACTTCAAACAACTTCACGGCAAACCCCTGATTGATTGGTCGCTGGACCAATTGTTCGCCTCTCAAGACGTCGATCATGTTGTCGTCTCTTCTGATGATCCGGAAATCTACGAGCATGGCCTGAAACGTGGCGGTTTGGATATCGGCATCCGCCCAGCCCACCTTGCCAATGATACCGCTGGTAAATGGGGTGTTTGGCAGCATGCATTAGAAGAAGTCGAAAAGATCACTGGACCCGTCAGTACCTTTATTGATCTCGACTGCACATCACCGTTGCGATTGCAGGAAGATCTGGACGGCGCCCTGACACTATATAAGACCGAAAAGCCGGACATGGTGATGTCGTGCTGCGAAAGCCGGAAGAACCCCTATTTCAACATTCTGGAATTGGACGAGACCGGTAGCCTGCATGTGTCCAAACCATTGCCCGGAGGGGTCGTCGCACGGCAGCAAGCACCGAAGGTCTTGGATCACGTCGGGTTGGTCTATGTTTTGAACCCCGACTATCTGCGCACGGCAAAGTCGTTATTTGAAGGGCGTGTGATCCCTTACGAAGTACCAAACGAACGAGGTCTTGATGTGGACAGCCCCATCGACTGGGAGATCATTGAATTCCTGATGGGGCGCCAGATTGCGAATGGACTGAAGGGTTAGACTTACCAGCCTTCCCACAGTTTCTGTTTGGCCTTCATCGCGGCATAGCCCGCTTTGGTTTCGTCTTCGTCATATTCAGTCTCTACCCAAGTCCGAATATCAATCTGGTCTTGGGCGCGACGGGCAAGATAGGTTTCGAGCACATAGTCCAGAATGCCCGTCGAAGACTTGCGGATATGAAGGTAACGGAAACTCAGCTGCGCGCGCACCGTGTCGTCATCTGCATCGCTATAGGCCAGCAGATAGAATGCAGACGCCAGACCGGTCCGATCCGCGCCTGACTTGCAATGGATCAGGAACGGTTTTTCAATCGCCTCAAAGGCTTCAAACAACTGAACCAGCCGGATCTTCTGCGGGGCTTTGCGCGCGCTTAGGCCAACTGTCACGATCTTCAGACCCAGCGCATCGCAGGCTTCTTTCTCAAACAGGTAAAACGGTTCTTTCAAACCGCCGCGCAAGTTCAAGATCGTTTTGATCCCCATTTCCGCGTAAGCCGCAAAGCGATCCGGTGACGGCTGGTTCGACCGGTAGACGCCATCAGCCACCGCTTCAAAATTGTGCCACTTCCGACGTAGGACGTCGTGGTCCTGCCAATCGAACTGGCGCAACGCACGCGCGCGGCCTTCAGGGGTGTCGATTTCGTGGGGCCGCTTCGCCATGGTATCGTCCTTCGTTCAAGGTCTCGCTGATGCAATATTCCACGCTCTTTGACAATAAACGCCCCTCTCCTTCTTTTGGCCCTCAATATCCCGGGGGTTTGGGGGCTGGCCCCCAATTGCCCTGCCCTCACAAACCTCGTAGACCAAAGCAAAGCAGGATAAGTGAGAAACACACATGGATATCGCAGGCCGCAAAATCGGACCATCGCACCCGCCTCTCGTGATCGCAGAAATCGGGATCAACCACGGCGGCGACCTGGATGTCGCAAAAGAAATGGTGCGCCTCGCCGCGGGTAGCGGATGCGAAATGATCAAGCATCAGACCCATATCGTCAGCGACGAGATGACCGAAGAGGCCAAGCAAATCTTCCCACCCAATGCGGATGTGTCGATCTGGGACGTGATGGAGCGTTGCGCCCTGTCGTTAGAAGACGAAGCAGAGCTGAAACGCTACACCGAAGAACTGGGCATGATCTGGATTTCGACACCGTTCTCACGCGCTGCTGCTGATTTTCTCGAAACGCTTGATGTTCCTGCCTATAAAATCGGGTCGGGCGAAGCGGACAATCTGCCGCTGATCCGTCACATCGCCGCCAAGGGCAAACCAGTGATCATGTCCACCGGCATGCAAACCATCGAGACGATCCGCGCATCAGTTCAAATCCTTGAAGACGCCGGCATTGAATACGCGCTGCTGGAGTGCACGAACCTTTACCCGTCGCCGCCAGAAATTGTGTCGCTGCAAGGTGTGACTGATCTCAAGGCCGCCTTCCCCGACGCGATTGTCGGCTTTTCAGATCATTCAATTGGGCCGGAAATGGCGCTTGCCTCTGTCGCCCTTGGTGCGTGTATCTTGGAACGCCATTATACAGACAGCCGTTACCGCGCAGGTCCCGACATTATCAATTCCATGGACCCCTCTGAATTGCGGCACATCATTGACCGGTCTCGCGAAATTCACACGGCCCTTCATAACCCCAAACAACGCACCGACGCCGAAGGTCCGGTTTATGCCTTTGCCCGTGCGTCTGTCGTGGCCGACCGCGATCTGGTCGCAGGCCACGTGATCCGCGAATCCGATATCTGGGCACGCCGCCCCGGATCGGGCGAAATCGCAGGCTATGAATTCGATAAAGTCGTCGGCAAAACCCTGACACGTGCAGTCACCCGCAACACGCAACTGAAGTGGAGCGATCTTTCGTGACCCATACCCGCGCAGATATCGGGGTTTGGGTCATCAATCTGGACCAAGACAGTGACCGCATGTCAGCAATGGCAACCCAGCTTGATGCGATGGGCCTGCCTTTCCAACGCTTTGCGGCTGTCTACGGGAAAGACCATTACGACACATTGATCCAAAACGCCGATGAAGCCGCCTACCAACGCAATATGGGCTCCAACCTATTGCCCGGAAAGCTGGGCGTTTTTGCGAGCCATACAAAGGTGTGGGAAGCTTTCATCGCGTCCGATCATGAAATCGCGCTGATCTTGGAAGACGATGTCGTGTTTCACAATGATTTTCGCGACAGTCTTGATCTGGCTTTGGCGCAGTCTGGCAAATGGGACACCCTGCGCTTCAACTGTATCCGTGCAAAAATGCCCGTCGCGCAGGGCAAGATCGGGCCGTACACGCTGAACGCTTATGTCGGCCCATTTACGGGCAACGCGGCTTATCTGATCCACAAATCGGTCGCAGAACGAGTATTGCCGGGCCTTTGGCCGCAAACCCGTGCGTTGGACCATGAACTGAACCGGTTCTTCAAACACAACTTCCGTCAATTCGGGTTAGAGCCCTTCAGCAGTCACGTTGATGATGGCGGCACCAGTTCCATCACCGGCACAGCACATGGGTTGCGCCGGAAACTTCCGCCATTGCAGCGGCTTCCCCATTACAGGTTGAAGGCCGCGAACTATTTCCGCCGCTTCTTTTGGCTTACGAAGAATGGTTACATCTTGGGACGCAAGTCATGAAGCTGCATTTTCAACACCTGCGCGAAACCGACAATATCGGGGATCGGTCCTGTTCCCCATTTGATTACTTCGATTGGGGCGATGCGACTGTTTCAGATGTGCGCAACGGCGACACGCCTGCCTACGATGTTGGTATCTATGGTGGCGGTAAAATCTTTGGCGGTTTGTCAAAATACGCGGGTGTCAGGCGTGACAAGGATGCCGTGAATATCGCGTGGGGCGTGGGCACCGTTCAATCGTTCCCGTTGTCTTGGCGTTACATGAAATCGCGCCGATCCATGGATCTGATCGGGAGCCGCGACTTCGGTGACAAACGGTACACCTATGCGCCCTGCCCCAGCTGTATGGCCCATCAATTTGACGCTCCCGACGCACCAGTACACGACGTCGTCTTCTACGCGCACGGCGGTAAGACCGCGAAGATGGGGTTGGACATTCCGGACCACATCCCTGTGCTGACGAACGAATGCAAAGACTTGGACTCCGCCCTGCGTTTTATAAGCAGTGGCGCGACAGTTATCTCGAATTCGTATCACGGAGTTTATTGGGGGCTATTGATGGGCCGCAAGACGCTGTGCGTCCCGTTTTCGAACAAGTTCGGCGGATATCGGCAATCACCGCATTACGCCACGCCAGAGAACTGGCCAAGCGAGATTAAAAACGCCATCGCCCGCCCCGAGATGCGTGATATCGTGCGTGATGCGACACATGCCTTTAAAGCCAAAGTAGATGCACGGATTGATGAACATGTCTGACCCTAAATCAATCCTGTTTGTCACCGGAACTCGTGCTGATTTCGGAAAGCTTGAACCGCTTGCGATTGCTGCGCGGGATGCAGGTCTGACCGTTTCATTCTTTGCCACGGGGATGCACATGCTGTCCCGCTACGGTTTGACCAAGCTGGAAGTGCAACGCGTGCCGGGCGTGACCGTGCACGAATACCTCAATCAAAGGGAAGGCGATCCGCAGGACATTATTCTTGCGAAAACCGTCACCGGCTTTTCCGACTTCGTCCGCGAAGCGAAACCCGATCTTGTGGTTATTCATGGCGATAGGGTCGAAGCATTAGCCTGTGCGCTGGTTTGCGCCACAAATTACATTCGGTCTGCCCATATTGAGGGTGGCGAAGTCTCTGGCACGATTGACGAAATTTACCGCCATTGTAATTCGAAACTGGCCAGCCACCATTTCGTCAGTTCCGAGGACGCCGCGCGACGCGTGAAAGCACTGGGCGAAGATACAGGTGCGATTCATGTGATCGGATCACCAGAGCTTGATTTTCATGCGGGGCCTTCGGGTGTGTCGTTGGACGAGGTCAAAGATCGCTACGCCATCCCGTTCGATGAATTCGGTATCTGCGTGTTCCACCCCGTCACATCCGAAGCGGATACGATGGCCGCCCAAGCCCGCGACATGTTCGGCGCATTGGACGCGTCGGGGCGTAATTTCGTCGTGATTGCACCGAACAACGACCCTGGCAGCACAGGCATTTTCGACGCAATCGCGGCACTGCCAACTGAACGTTTCCGCATTCTGCCATCCATGCGGTTCGCCTATTTTTCGGAACTGATGAAACACGCGGCATGCATGGTCGGCAATTCATCAGCGGGGGTGCGAGAGGCGCCATTCTTGGGGCTGCCGTCGCTCGACATTGGCACTCGCCAAACCGACCGGGCCAAGGCCGCATCGGTGCATTTTGCCAATGCGAACGAGATGCAAAAGATCGCGGATTTCTTGCAAGATCATTGGGGCGAACGCCACCCGCGTGATGAAGGGTTCGGCGCAGGATCAGCCGCTGCGCGGTTCGCCGATATTCTGCAATCAGACACGTTCTGGACTGGCGATCTGCAAAAGCGGTTCCATGACGGCGACTAAAATGCCCCTGAGCCTGCGGGCCTATCTGGGTGCGACGCGCGTTGTACCGCTGATCGCGACACGGCACCTCAAACGACGGGTCGCACGCGGTAAGGAACACACGACCCGATGGACCGAAAAACGCGGGGAACCCAGCACCGCGCGGCCACGTGGCACCCTGATTTGGCTGCATGCGGTGGGTTTGGGCGAAGTCCTATCGTTGCGCGGATTGATCACCGAAATGGCACAAAACTGCGATGCGCATTTCCTTGTGACGTCCAGTACGCGGGCAGGCGCGCAAGCATTTGCCGACAACGCCCCACCCCGCACGATTCACCAATTTCTGCCGTTGGATGCCCCTAACTACCGACGCCGTTTTTTGGACCATTGGCAGCCTGATCTCTGCATCTGGGTGGAACAGGACATCTGGCCCGGTTTTGTCGTTGATCTAGCGCAGCGCGGCATCCCGCAATGTCTGATTGCGGCGCGGATGGACGCCAAAAGCTATGCAAAACACGCGCGATCACAAACGACATTTACGTTTATTTATGATCAGATGCGGAAGATCACGGCGCAAGATCCCCAAACTGCCGATCATTTGGCGAAACTGGGTGCGAAGGCTGTGACGGTCACGGGATCACTGAAATCAAGCGCACCGCCACTTCAATGCGATGTCGAAGAGCATAAACAGCTTCGCGAGATCACGGCTGGTCGTTTCATCTGGGCGACTGCGCCCGCACATCCCGCGGATGTGGCGCTTGCACTGGCCGCACAAACCGACCTGATGCAGACAAGGTCCGACGCCCTACTGATTATCGCGCCGCGCTTTCCAGATGAACCCATCAACATCGCATTGCCGCACACCAATCGCGCGGCAGGCGAAGGGCCAACCGCTGCCGTTTGGGTCATGGATACGTTTGGCGAACTTGGATTGGTGTACCGCTTGGCCCAAGCGGCCCTGATCGGCGGCACCAATAACGACACCGAAGGGCACAATCCTTGGGAAGCCGTAGCGCTGGACACCGCGATCCTACATGGCCCGCGAACCGCGAATTTCGCGTCCGATTTCAAGGCGCTAGACGCGAATGGAGCGATCGGCATTGGCTCGGCCCGTGAAATTGTCGATGCGTTGAATAGTGACTTGCCTGCAATGGCCGCCGCATCAAATGAGCTGCGCAAGACACTGGCAGACGAGACAAAAACCTTGGCGCATACACTTACAAAAATGGTGCCTAATCATGTCTGATTTCCCAACGCTTGCGCTGCGCCGCTTTTTCCTACTCTACAAATTGCTGTGGATTGTTGGGCTACCGTTCGCGATTGCCTATCTGTTTTGGCGCAGTCGCCGCGATCCAGACTACAGACGGCACATTGCGGAACGCTTTGGTTTCTACCGCAAAAGCCTTGATAGCCCTGTTTGGGTGCATGCCGTTTCCCTAGGCGAATTGCGGTCCGCCGTGCCGCTGATTCAACGGTTGCTGGATGAAGGCAACACAATCGTCACGACGCATTTCACGCCCGCAGGCAGACGCGAAGCCGAACGGGTTTTCGCGACCGAAATTGCAGAGGGGCGCGTGCAGGTGATCTGGATCCCGCTTGAGTTCAAATGGACTTTTCGCCGTTTCTTTTCCGCCTTCCGCCCCCGTTACGGGTTGGTCATGGAAATCGAAATCTGGCCAGAAATGATCCGCAGTGCCGCAGAAAACAGCATCGCCCTTTTTGCATGCAATGCGCAATACCCGCTTAAATCCTTCACCAGAGATCTTGAAAAATCAAAATGGCGTTTTGATCTGCACAGCGGCTTCGCCGGTGCTTTCTTGAAATCAGATCTGCAAGCCGACCGCTTTGCGCAGGCTGGGTGTCCGAACATCCATGTCACAGGTGAACTCCGGTTTGATCAACCGATCCCGTCGGATCACGTATCTAAGGGGGCGGCGATCAAGGCCGGCATAAATCGCCCCACCGTGACCATTACGAGTGTCGTGAAAGGCGAAGACGACACTTACATCCGAGCCATCAAAGCAAACAAAGACCGCTTGTATATCTATGTTCCCCGAGCGCCCGAGCGCTTTGATGAAACCTTCGACATGCTGACCGAAGCGGGCCTAAAAGTCGCGCGCCGCTCTGACCTTTTTGACAGTGATCTGACGCTTATCGGCGATCCGAACGTCGATGTCATTCTGGGCGACAGCATGGGCGAGATGTATTTCTACCTTGCCCTGTGTGACGCCGCGATCATCGGCGGCAGCTTTGTGACGAAGGGTGCGCACAACATTTCGGAACCCTTGGCGCTTGGCAAACCCGTCATTGTCGGGCCGCACACATGGACGATTGAATTCCCGATTGTCGAAGCGCTTGCCGCGGATGCCGCAGTTCAGGTTACCGATTCAGAGGCTTTGATTGCACTGTTGCGGTCAGACGCCATTCCCACGTCGCAGGCCGCAACCGCCTTTTTTGCCAGCCAAAAGGGTGCAGTCGCCCGCACCCTTGCCGCGATCAAGACTGAGACGCAGCAGCCCGAATAGCGCGCATATTCTCGCCGTAAGGGGCCGGATCAGTCACTGATCCACCACGGAACACCGCAGACCCTGCGACTAAAACATCGGCCCCGGCTGCTGCGACCAAAGGTGCAGTTTTCGGGTCAACGCCGCCGTCAATTTCAATGTGGATCGGACGGTCGCCAATCATCGCCCGCAGTTTTGCGATTTTTGTGGTCATATCGATGAACTTTTGCCCGCCGAAACCGGGGTTTACGGTCATCACGCAGACCAAATCGACCATGTCCAACAAATCGGCGACAGCCTCTGCAGGGGTGCCGGGGTTCAGGGCGACGCCTGCTTTGCAGCCCAAGGCCCGAATGTTTTGCAATGTGCGGTGAATATGAGGCCCCGCTTCGACATGGGCAGTGATCACATCGGCACCAGCTTGCGCAAATCCTTCGAGGTATGCGTCAACAGGTGAAATCATCAGATGCACGTCCATCACGGTTTTAATGTGCGGGCGCAACGCCTTACAGGTCTGCGCGCCAAAGGTGATCGCAGGGACGAAATGCCCGTCCATCACATCAACGTGGATCCAATCCGCGCCTTGTGCCTCGACCGCTTCGCATTCCGCGCCGAAGTTGGCGAAATCGGCGGCAAGGATCGAAGGGGCAATCTTGATGGAGCGATCAAAAGTCATGGCAATGTCCGGTCTGTGTCAGGTTCGCCCTGCCATAAACTGCGGCGTTTGAAATGTCATCGGTTCCGTTTGCGCAAACATCAATAGGCTTTGCGTTTTACAGTGATCTGCTAGGTTTACCTTATGACACATACCATGCGCCAAAAATCGATTCTCGCAAATGGACAAGCCGTTCATTTAACACGTGCAACCGTCCTACCGCGCCGCCCGAAATCTTTGCATACACACGACTATGTCGAAATGTTTTGGGTGCAAAACGGGATCATCCGGCATCATGCGGACGACGGCGTCGACACGCTTTCCGAAGGCACGCTTGTCGTCGTGCCAAAAGGGCAAACGCATGCACTGCAAGGCAAAGGTGAACATGCCATGGTCGTCATGCTGTGTTTGTCGACAAAACTGACGAGCGGCATCGTGAAACGCCATGCCCCCTGCGCGAACATCTTACAGGTCCCGACGATCCGCACATTTTCGCGCGATACCCGCCAGTTAGCGGCGCTCAACCAAGCAGCCATGCGCCTTGAACGCAGTCCTTGCGATGCGTTTGCTGCAGAGGCATTTTTGCTACCTTTGCTCGTTGATCTGTTGGATGCGCCAGAATTCACGGATGCACCAGCGTGGCTAACGAAAGCCTACACCGATGCCCAAGACCCCGCCGTTTTCCGGCAAGGGGCAGCGGGGTTTGTCGCACTGACAGGAAAGGCGCATCCGCACGTCAGCCGGACGATGAAGCACTTCAGCGGTCTAACACCTGTGCAATATATCAACGACTTACGTATGAAGCACGCGGCACGGTCTTTGACGGGGTCAAGCGATCCACTGTCGGAAATTGCGTCGGAAATTGGTTTGCCGAACCTGTCGCATTTCCACAAATTGTTCCGCGCAAAATACGGTGTAACGCCCGCTCAATATCGGGCAGACAAGCAACGTCACGTCGTCCAACCAGAATAGCATTTGACCAAAAGGTCAAAACTTGCCAAGACAGGACCTTCATGCAACGCTCGCATGACGTATCGGAGGCACTATGCAAACGCTTAGCCAAACACACACGACGCCCGATCAGCTCCCTCAGGTTCACGAACCCCGTAACGACGGTATTCCGTTGGATTTGGAATGGGTGAAATCTGTTCAGGCAAACACGTCCGCCATTGAACGCCGCGCAGCAACGTTGCCGGGTCGGCGGTCCGTCAAAAAAGATTATCAGGCCGCGTGGCTGTGCAAAGCGATCAGCGTCATGGACCTGACCACGTTGTCCGGTGACGACACCGAGAACCGCGTGAAGCGCTTATGCGCGAAGGCTAAACAGCCCGTGTCCCCCGCTCTGCTGGAAAAGCTGGGAATGGAAGGCCTGACGACGGGTGCCGTTTGCGTTTACCACGATATGGTTGAAACCGCTGTGAAAGCGCTCGATGGCACGTCCATTCCTGTCGCTGCCGTGTCGACGGGTTTCCCTGCTGGTCTGTCCCCATTCCACCTACGTATTCAAGAAATCCGCGAAAGCGTTGCTGCCGGTGCCGAAGAAATCGACATCGTGATCAGCCGCCGTCATGTTCTGAACGGAAACTGGCAGGCGTTATACGATGAAATGGCCGAAATGCGCGAAGCCTGCGGTGAAGCACATGTAAAGGCGATCCTTGCAACGGGCGAGCTTGGCACATTGCGCAATGTCGCCCGTGCCAGCCACGTTTGCATGATGGCCGGTGCTGACTTCATTAAAACATCAACGGGTAAAGAACCTGTCAACGCGACCCTGCCTGTCACCTTAACCATGATCCGCGCGATCCGTGCTTACCAAGAACGGACCGGCATCAAGGTCGGCTACAAACCCGCGGGCGGTATTTCCAAGGCGAAAGATGCTTTGGTCTACCTTGCCATGATCAAGGACGAACTTGGTGATCGTTGGCTCCAGCCTGATCTGTTCCGCTTCGGCGCATCGTCCCTTCTGGGCGATATCGAACGCCAACTCGAACACCACGTGACCGGCGCATATTCCGCCCAATACCGCCACCCGATTGGATAAGCCGATGACCATCAAAGAAATTTTCGACACCATGGACTACGGCCCAGCCCCTGAATCCTCAGCCGAGGCTTTGCAATGGCTGTCCGACAAAGGCGGCATCGCTGGACATTACATCAACGGGAAATGGGGTGCGCTGCGTGATGATTTCGCGTCAACGAACCCGGCGACTGGTGAACGTCTTGCCGGTGTGACCAAAGGCACCGCCGACGAAGTCACCGAAGCCGTCAAAGCGGCGCGCAAAGCCCAGCCCGCATGGGCGAAGGACGGCCACAAACGTGCACGCGTTCTATACGCCATCGCCCGTTTGATGCAGAAACATTCCCGTCTTTTGGCGGTGATGGAAGTGCTCGACAACGGCAAACCGGTCCGCGAAGCCCGCGACATCGACGTGCCGCAAGCGATCCGCCATTTCTACCACCACGCAGGATTCGCCCAACTGATGGACGACGAACTGCCCGACCGCGAAGCTTTGGGCGTCTGCGGCCAGATCATTCCTTGGAATTTCCCGCTGCTGATGCTCGCGTGGAAAATCGCGCCAGCGCTTGCGATGGGCAACACGGTTGTGTTGAAACCTGCTGAATACACATCACTGTCCGCCATGGTGTTTGCAGACATCTGCACCCAAGCAGGCGTGCCAGCGGGCGTCGTGAACATCGTGACCGGCGACGGCGACACGGGTGCGGCTTTGGTGAACGCAGATGTCGATAAGATCGCCTTCACAGGCTCCACAGCCGTAGGCCGGATCATCCGCGAACAAACGGCTGGCAGCGGCAAAGCGCTGTCTCTCGAACTGGGGGGCAAGTCGCCCTATATCGTCTTTGACGACGCGGATATAGATTCTGCCGTCGAAGGTTTGGTTGACGCGATCTGGTTTAACCAAGGTCAGGTCTGCTGCGCGGGTTCACGGCTTTTGGTGCAAGAAACCATCGCCGACGCGTTCTACGCCAAGCTGAAAGCCCGCATGCAAGGCCTGCGCATTGGCAACCCCTTGGACAAATGCATCGACGTGGGCGCAATTGTGGACCCGATCCAGTTGCAGCAGATCACCAAAATGGTCAGCGACAACACGGACGGCGAAACGTTCCAGATTGCGGCACCCGAGGGCTGTTTCTATCCACCGACCCTGATCACAGGCCTGTCGCCCGCGTCCACCTTGATGCAGGAAGAGATCTTTGGTCCGGTCCTCGCGGCAACCACATTCCGCACGCCATCCGAAGCGATCGAAATTGCGAATAACACCCGCTACGGGCTCGCCGCGTCGGTCTGGTCCGAGAATATCAATCTGGCGCTGGACATGGCCCCAAAACTGGCCGCAGGCATCGTCTGGATCAACGGCACCAACATGATGGACGCCGCAGCAGGTTTTGGCGGCGTGCGCGAAAGCGGTTTTGGCCGTGAAGGCGGCTGGGAAGGCCTGGCTGGCTACACGAAGCCGAAAACAACCGCGAAACCGGTAAAAGCGATTGCTGCGTTTACTGGCGACGATGCACCTAGTGATCCGCTGGACCGGACTGCGAAACTGTATATTGGTGGCAAACAAGCACGTCCCGATGGCGGCTACAGCCAAGCGGTCTTTGCACCAAAAGGGGCGCGTCTGGGTGATGTGTCGCTTGCGAACCGCAAAGATCTGCGCAACGCGGTTGAAGCCATGAACGCGGCCAAAGGCTGGTCCAAGACGACGGGGCATCTGCGGGCGCAAATCCTCTACTACATCGCCGAAAACCTGTCCGCGCGGGCCGACGAATTTGCAAACCGGATCAAAGCCATGACAGGAAAATCCGGCACGGCAGAGGTCGAAGCATCCATTCAAGCGCTGTTCACAGCTGCGGCTTGGGCGGACAAATACGACGGTCAGGTGCACGGAGTGCCTGTGCGCGGCGTGGCCATCGCCATGAAAGAACCGGTCGGCAAAATCGCAGCACTTTGCGACGACACTCCGCTATTGGGCCTGATCCAAGCGATGGCGCCTGCAATCGCGATGGGTAACCGGATCACGCTTGTGGCCAGCGGGCCATTTCCGCTCGCGGCAACGGATTTCTACCAAATCCTGGAAACGTCTGATGTGCCAGCTGGTGTCGTCAATATCATCACGGGCGACCATGCCGAACTGGCACCGCATATGGGCAAACATATGGACATCGACGCGGTTTGGTCGTTCTCACCACAGGACCTTGCAGCGACAATCGAAGCGGGCAGTGCGACGAACCTGAAGCGGACGTGGATCACACAGGCACCAACGACCAAAGAAACGTTGATGCAGGCGACAGAGGTCAAAAACGTCTGGGTGCCTTACGGCGAATAACGCACGCAGATTTCGCGAGACAAAAAAGGGTGGGAGGCTGCAAAGCCCCCCACCCTTTTTCAATTATGTCGTAGGCGCAGCCTACATTTGGATCAACGCTGGTTGTCTTTGGACCGCCATGTGTTCATCCAGCGCTTCACCCCGCTTTGACGCTTGGCAACACCCGCTTGGACCTCGTCCAACCGATGACCCGCGCTATCCAGAAGTGGATCGACGGACCGTTCACGCAATTGCATCCACATCGCCCGCACAAAGAAAAAGCCGATGATCAACGCGATGAAGAAGAAGATGTTAAACCACGGGATGACCTGATGATCCGGCCCTGTCGCGGGTTTTACACTAACCGCGTTTGGGAAAATCGACAGAAACGGAATACGCCAGCCATAATGCGTAACCACCGACCAATTCCCGTTCTCTGAAGATGCATCCCTACGCGCAAGGCTCGCCGCTTCAGCCTGCAGGTTAGAGCTGTCGAACTTGAAATACGGCGGCCAAATCCAGCCCGTATCTTCGTTCCGGTAGACGCTGACCCCGATGGAATCACGTTGGACGAGACCAAAAAGAAACGTCTTCTTGCGATCTGCGTAAATGTAGAAAATATCGCGGTTTTCCAGCACGGCACTGCCGATGTCGGCTTGCGAGTAGAACCATTTGTTAAAGCCACCAAAGTCGGTCCGCTTGGTTTCCACTTGCGTGATTTGCACAACGTCATGTTGCGGCAGCACGTAGTGGAAAAATGATCCAAGGATCACGAATAGAAGGACACGAAAGATGATACGGAAACGGCGCATATTGGACCTCAATTCGCGTTTGTTAAGTAAATGATTGTCGCCACGACAAGCGGCGGGATCACAAAGACCAGAGCAATCAGTTTCGGCCGAAAGCTGTTGTTGTAGGCTTGAACGCCCTTATCGACAAATTCCTTGCGCGTCATGTTCGCAATCGGGTTTTCGTCGTATTCATTTTCGAGCTTTTCGCGGCGCACTGACCGTGAATAGACTGAAATAGAAAGATAAATAACGCCAAGCGCGATAAATCCAAAAACGACTAGCCTGACCAATCCCATTGTCTATTTCCTTCCCACACGGCCCCACGGGCCTACGCGTTCTATCACGTCGTGGCGGATTTCATACCCACCCTTGTTTGTCCATGGTCCCGCAGGTCGTGCGGGTGCGGCCTTGGGTTCTTCCATCGGCGCCTCGTGTCCAAACAATGCCTCGCGCGTTCCGGCCTTATCGACCTGATATTCACGAACCAAAAAGTCGACGACGTAGGCGCGTTTTTTGTCCGACCACGTGGCATAGGTTTGATAGAACGCCTCTTTGTGGCAAATGAATAATTGCCGGATATCCAGTGGCGATAGTTCGGCAAGCAGCATGTTCACCAGATCAGCGTCTGCATGATCTTTGGCCCGCAGCGTATAGAAATAGGCCGGATGATCCGCCGTGATCTTAGGCCAAGGGCCGTCTTCTTCTGCCCAACGTGCAAGTGCGGCAAGGCCCTGCCACGCCTCCGGCAACAGTTTCGCATAGCGTCGCCCCAAGTTGCGCAGATCGCGGCGGGTCGCACCTGTCAGGTCTTCCTCCATGGTCGCCGCAACCTCGGCCACCATGAAATCCATTTTCTGGTGCAAGATCGCAGCTGCATCAACGCCGCGTGCTTTCACGATGGGTTCCACCAGATCATTCAGTTCAAGAAACTTTGCAATCCCGCGCCGTTCGTCGAAATCAAACTCAAACGCGATTGGTAGGTCTTTCAACGCCGTCTTGTCACCGTGAATGATTGCGGCAGGATGTTCGACACCACGGAAAATGTACATTCCGCCGAAATGCGCTGTCCAAAAGTTATCCTGCCCAAATTCAGCAGAGGCCAGCGTGACCGGATTGCGCGTCACGTCACCTGTTTCCTTGGCCAAGCTGATCATTCGACCGATCAGAACATCGTCAAACCACGCGTCTTGTTTGGTCTTAAAGTCGTCGATCATCTCGCGCAGCTTATGCGCCGTTGCCACTGTCCCTTGGGTCGTATCCGCTTCGACAGTGACTTTACGAATATCAAACAAGCGCGCAGGCTGTTCGACGTGGTAAACTGAATTCACCAACTCGCCTGCGACTGCGTCCCGTGTCGTCAGGGCAAACAACTGGCTTTCGTTATCCAAGATGAATTGCTTGAGAATACCGCGCGACGTCGAAAACTTCGCATTCAGCAAAGGCGCGGTTTTCTGCTCCGTCGTCAGCAATATGAACTGCCGGTTCACACCTGCGTGGTTCAGATATTGGTCATCGCCCAATTCATCGCCGATCTCGGGAGAATAGCCGGAGATGTCGATGTGAAAGTCGGTCAAAGTCGTCTCGAACCGCGTCAGATGCTTCAGCGCACGATTGTACCGTTCCACCAAAATCGGGCTATCCACCCGGATCAGGTTGCCAAACATCAGGCCATTTTCGATAAGTCTATGCATTGCTCAGTAATTCTCGTTGCACGTTACCATTCCACCGATGTCCATGTTCGCGGCAGTCCCGCAATCGACAGCACCATGATCGGTGCCCAGATGATGCCCGCCGAGACGGACAGACGGACGAAAAACAACAGTGTTTGCCCGATGCCGCCCACTGTCAGCGTAGCCAGTGATGCCCCTTGGATCATGTAGAGCAGCAAGAATAGCCCGCTTGTCAGCGCCAGCATGATGACGAACGACAGTAAGGACAAGATGACCAAGGGTTTCACCCCTTCGGCCATAACCGTCGATAGCAATTTCGGCACGAGCCATCCCATCAACGCCAAGAACAGCGCGGGGAATAGAAGACTGGAGCCGAATGCCTCTGCCATTATCCTTTGTCTTTCAGGTAGCGGCGCTTGGCTTCTTCTTGGCGACCAAAGTCGCGCACCATGTTCTCAATCGCCACTTCGTCTGATTTGTCCGCGTAGCGGAATTCACTGTCGGCGTAGCGGTTGATTTCTTGCAGCACCATATCCGTCGTAATCGGCTGACGCAGGTCCGCGATCATCGCCTTTTTAGCGTCGTAGTCTTTGAACAGGAACAATTCGGGATTTTCCATCCATTCGTCCGGCAATTCAAAATCCATCGCGCGAACCTTCACCGCGTCCGTGATGTTCTTGATCGCCCGACCGGTAAAGCGTTCGTCCGCTTCTTGAATACCCTTCAGATAGGTCCCCATCTTGGCAATCGTATCAAGTTCACCGACCTGATCGCGCACACGGTCGAACACCCGCATCAGGCCTTCTTCGTGCGGCTTTGCGTGGCCTTCGAATGACGCCGCAACCGCTTTTTTGATCTCTTGTGCGCTGAACACTTCGTGGTCACCCACGGGAATATCATGGTTCTTGCCCATCAGCAGATAAAGAATGTCGATGTAATCGTCCCGCGTCTGCGGTCCGTCCACAAGGAACCGCGCCCCTGCCCGCTGGCGCAACGCATCATCCACGTTTTCAGGATAGTTCGAAAACATCCCGAAGGTACAATTCCCGCGCACGACGGTATTGGCCCCCGCGAAGCTTTCCATCAGGACAGCAGTAATTTCGAGCTGACCCGCAGATGACTGCCGATCCCCGCGCTTACCGGCAAGCT
The DNA here is from genome assembly GCF_055809435.1 of Yoonia sp. D2-7. Taxonomy (NCBI): domain Bacteria; kingdom Pseudomonadati; phylum Pseudomonadota; class Alphaproteobacteria; order Rhodobacterales; family Paracoccaceae; genus Yoonia; species Yoonia sp. D2-7. The sequence continues at coordinate 2,928,815 of NZ_CM147912.1, forward strand.
GGTCGATGTCGTCGATTGTGCCAAAGCCGATCGCATTCGGATCAAGCACGTTGTTGATAAACGCCTTCGCGTTCTGGCCCGATTTACCCTGATAGCTATCGATATTGTCGGTGCTTAGGTTCTGATACCGGAACGGATAGCCCGCGACCTGACAGTAGTTATTGATCAAGCCTGCCATCATTTGGATCAACGTCGTTTTACCCGTGCCGGGTTTGCCGTCGCCCATAAAGGTAAAGATGAAACCGCCCAATTCGGCAAACGGGTTCAGTTTACGTTCGAAATCATAAGCCATCACCATCTTGGCCAGCTTCATCGCCTGATATTTAGCGATGTGGTTACCAACGACTTCGTTCGGTTTTTTGAACTGCATCGTCAGTTTGGTGCCCTTCGCCTTTGTGGCGGGGCTGAAACCATCAACGGTGAAATCATCGGCTTCGACGTGCCAAGATGCGGCGATGAAGGGCTCTAACCGCGTGGCGGTGCTGGCGCGTGCGGCAACCTTGTCCATTAACGCCTCGGCGAAGGCGAGGATTGTGGCGACGAGTTTCGGCTCAGACGTCGCGTGGGTCGCGATGTCTTGATCTAACTCCCAAAGCACACCATGCAGCGCAAGCTGGCCGTTGTCGGTGAGAACTTCATCGACTTCGCCGACCTCAACAGTGTCTTCAGTCGCGTGAGATGCCAGCAGAAACGCGGTTGCAGAGCCGAAGACGTAGAGCGTGACCAAGGCCTCCGCCGTCAGCAATTCGGAAAACTCAGTGCGGTTCGCGTCAGACAAACCACCTTCCAAATTCGCGCGCTTCAGGTCTTTTAACGCGGTGCGTTCTGCGAACTGATCAGCCACGCCCAGCGCAATCGCGATCGCGCGGCGCAGGCTTTGCAGAACAGTGGCTTGCAGGGGGGATGTCAGGCCATCGCCGCCTTCGACCGCTTCAATGCGTGTGGTCAGTTGGATACCTTCGGCGCGTACGGTGCGGCGTGTGGCCAGCCCCGGTGTCGTGGACCGGAAACGTCTGCGTGTGCCAACGCCGGAAGACCGTTCAACTGGCGCGTCAGCCGTTGCCGTCGCGATGCGCGGCGCATGATCGAACCCGTCAATCAGGTCGAGTGCGGCGGCATAATGGCTGCGAATATCATCTTCGCGTAATTCCATCTGATCACTGGTTTGGCTCATCGGTCAAATACTCACTTTATCAAAATCTTAGCGGTGGCTCAGCACGCGACCGCGGTCGCTGACCACAAATTTACGCACGTCACGAAACCCCGGCGGATTACGTTCGGCAAGCGCCTGATAGGGCCGTTCGGGCATAATCAACGACCGTTCCATCCGCGTCGCACCCGTATCAGCACCCTGCCCCGCAAACGGATCAAGCGCGAAGATTTGCCGTTCAACCGTGCCGAACCAACCGGATTTCACACGTTCCACGCGATCCGCGACCAGTTCTTCTTCGGTCCAGACCAGCGCCCAATCTTCACCAACGGGGCTGTTCGCGGCGGCAAGGACTTCGCGCAATGGACCGGTTTGCCGCGTGAACGCGTTCGAATACATCGGCCCGATATGAAAACGGCGCAACCGCACGGGATGCAGATCGTCAAAATCTTCGTCAAAGCCCTTGGCAATCGTCAGCAGTTTCAGATGCGCGACAGACTGCGCCATGAGATGCGCCTGCACTTCAGGCCAACGCCGTTCGTCTTTGGGCAAGCCGGTGCGCCCGCTGTCTTCGACATCCATGAGGTAGATCGTCGGCAAGTTCACTTGGCTATCATAGACCGCCCAATGGATTTGGAACGTCCGCCTGTCGCCCTCATTGCCGATCCAAACAGCTTGTGGATCGTTGCGCGCCCAGAACTGGTACCCTTTGAGCAGTTCCTCGTAATAAAGCCGCTGCGACAGTGCGTATTGCAGCTTTGTCGGGATCTTCTGTTCGCCAACAATCGTGCGGACCATCTGGTCTTTCAGGTCCTCGGCGGACGGCATGGTCGCCAAATGCCGTTCGGCCTGTAGCGCATCATTTGCCATCTCAAGCAGCTCTTGATACACCGGAAAGCCGCTTTCGACCCGATCAAAGGTCAGCTGCCCCGCGTGGGAAAAGCGGCCCGAGAAGTGGTATTTATGCGCAAGCGAACGGAACGTGATGTTCAGCCCCACCAGATACCGGGCGACCGCATCAATATCGCGTTTGGACAAGCTGCGTTCAGCCTGCATCGTCGCCGCAACCTTGTTGAGGTACTGCGTGATCCGTTCAAACTTGCCGAAGTAGCGCCGCGTGACGCGGGTGTCTTCGAGTTTGAAGTGGTCGTCGGAGAGGTCAGTTTGTGGCATCTGGATCCTCTCCGGTTCGGTCGATGTGCATGATCCACCTGAAGATGAAGGCTGTCGGACCTGTGACATAGGTTGAGCGATACATTCTCGCAGAAAAACTCGTACCGTCAGCAAGCCCCCTTAGCCCCGCAAACCAAACAAAACGACATGCCACCCTGAAAATCACACCAAAAAACAAAGTCGCAAAAAATATCGCCGTAAAAACATCCAATAGATAGCTCATCCCACTGTCATCCGCGACGCTTTCGATCCCGGCATTTTTACTCAAAAATAGCGAGATTAGCGTAACGGCGAAAAGCGCAAACAAGCTGACAAGAGAGGTTAGAACAAGCTGCGCCTTGAATGTCACTCTGCACCATACTCATTGCTATCATGCTTCTCCACGATCTTCGCAAACCGCCGCACGAACCGCTCGTCCGCTTTTGCTTTCTGCTCAAGCACTTCACGCGCAAAGACCATGTGGTCTTCGTGGGCTTCCAGCATGTCAGCCATCCGGTTGTTGGTCGCAGCGCCAATCGCGGCCATGGCAGTCTGGGCCTCTTGGTCCGTCTTCACGCCGATCTCGTTGATCTGGTGGGCGACGTCCTGCTGTTGGGCGGTCTTCAAGGACTTCGACAGGGCATCGTACAGCACAACCCGCTGCTTCGTGTCCGTCTCAAGCTTGTTGATCAGCACCATCTGGGTCGCGGCTTGGTTCTGTAGTGAATCGATCCATGTCTTGCCCTTCTCGATGTAGCGTTCCAGCGTCTGGGATTTCGCGACCAGAACCTGTTCGGCCTGCACCAGTTCGTTATATTTCTGGTTCGCCGCGGCCAATTCGCTTTCCAGCTTTGTCCGTGCAGCGGCGTCCTGTTCGACGGAAATCTTGTTCTCAAGCGCAATGATGTCTGGATCCATCGCAAGGATATCGGCACGCGCCGCTTCGAGTTCGCCAACAGTGACTTCACGTTCATCAAGCGTACCAGTCAGGTTGTTTTCAACGCTGACCTTCTGTTCGTTCAATTCGGCCAACTGCGTTTGCAGCAACTTCGTGATCACGTCGGATTTGGAAATCAGGTCTTGCAATTTGTCATCGACGGACGCTGTGCGCATCCGTTCCTGACGCATGCTGTCCGCCTTCGCCTTCGAGAAAATCCCGATGAAGGTTTCCATGCCCGTCTTGTTGCGCATTTCGTCAAAGTCTTTGGAGAATGCAGACGTCACATCATCCAAACCCATGATCAGTTCGGCGATGTTGGCGTTCATCAGTTCGGTGTGCGCGTGAACTTCGTCCAGCGACGCGTTTTCGATGTCGACGGAAATGTCTGTCCCTGCCGCCATTTTCTGACGTGCAGTTTCAATCCGGCTGGTCAAAGCGGCGATCTTGTTTTGCGCCTCTGCGACCTGTTCTTGTGATTGTTGAATTTGCGCGTCGAAATCGGCCATTTGAAAATTCCCTGAGGTTAGTCTTGTTACAACTAACCTAGGAAATGCAGGACCGATTTACAAATGCAGATCACACGCTTGGCGCGATTTTGGGGGAATACCTTACCCCAAAAAATCGGGTCAGCTATCGATGAACAGCTCCACATCGTCCGCGTTCGGTTCTTCCGTGCCGAATAGTTCCTCACGGGACAGGATTTTCGGCGGAAGTTCGACACCACGTTCGTAGTTTTCCGGATCAACCCGCAGGGATTCTTCACGGCTGCGAATGTGGACTTTGGTCGGCACATCCACTTCTTCGTATAGATGGATGATGTCGTGGTTGAACATGCGGATACAACCTGCAGAACCGGAATTACCAATTGATTCCAGATCGTTGGTGCCGTGGATGCGGTAATACGTGTCACGCCCGCCGCGATACAGATACAACGCGCGGCTTCCCAACGGGCTGCTTAGGCCACCGGGCACGCCGCTTGCGAAAGGACCATAAACTTCGGGTTCGGTGCGCAGCATGTTCTGCGTTGGCGTCCAACCGGGCCATTCGCGCTTCAGCTTGATGGTCGCACCACCGTTGATGGATCGACCTTGGCGGCCAACACCAACCGGATACCGCACGGCAGATCCATCGGATTTAATGTTGTACAAAAACTTGGCGTAAGGATCGACATCGATCGTGCCCGGGCCTTGTTCACCAAGATATTGCCCAACCATCCGGCGGTTAATCCCTTGGGTATAGGTATCAGGGATGCCCGGCAGACTATACTCACCGTCTTGGATCGGGCCGTAGCCTTCCATGAAATTGATCTGCGGCTCAAAATCTTCGGCTGCATTCGATGCGGGAATACGTGGACCGCAGGCAGCCGTCGAAGCAAGAAGCATGGCGCCAAAAGTGCGTCGATTGAAAATAAAAGAATCGGGCATGGCAGCACCTTTTAGAATTAATTCAAGCGGTCTAGCACAATCACCGGTTAGCGTGAAATCACCATAATGTGGGCCGGTAAGAGTGGTGTGCGAACGCAACAGTCCAAGTCAGAACCAATTCCAAGGCGGAAAGTTCCCCCATAAGAATGGGGAAACCCGTGATGTTGGTGCGTCAGCCGATCACGTTGTGGTCAGGCCCATAGGGGAAGCCAGTGATGTTTTCTGCCCCGTTTTGATTAATGATCAGGATATCATGTTCGCGATACCCGCCTGAGCCGGCCTGACCTTCAGGAATTGTCAGCATGGGTTCCATGCTAATCACCATCCCCGGTTCGAGCACCGTATCGATATCTTCACGCAGCTCTAATCCGGCTTCGCGCCCGTAATAATGAGACAGAACGCCAAAGGAATGCCCGTAGCCAAAGGTCCGGTATTGCAGAAGATCGCGTTCCGCAAAGAAGTCGTTAATCTTATGCGTCACCTCGGCGCAGCTTACGCCGGGTCTTAGTAACGACATGCCATATTCATGCGCCCCGACGTTGGCTTCCCAAATGCGGCGGCTTTCGTCGTCCACATCGCCCACAAACAACGTCCGTTCAAGCGCGGTGTAGTAGCCGGAAATCATCGGGAACGTGTTCAGTGACAGGATATCACCTTGTTCCAACTGACGCGATGTCACCGGATTATGCGCACCGTCTGTGTTGATCCCTGACTGGAACCAGACCCACGTGTCCCTGTATTCTGCATTGGGGAAGCGCCGCGCGATTTCGATCTCCATCGCATCGCGGCCCGCCATTGCGACGTCAATTTCACGGATACCGGGCTTGATGGCGTCACGGATGGCGTAGCCACCTACGTCCGCGACCGCTGCACCCTGTCGGATCAGGTCCAACTCTGCGGTGGATTTGTGCATACGTTGCCGCATTGTATCCAACGAGACATCCAGCAACGCAGCCGGAGCGAGAAAAGCCGACAGTTTTTCAGATTGCAGGATCGTCAGGTGATCCATTTCGTAACCAACGACTTTGCTCGTGCCTGTGACCGACAAAATGGCGCGCCAGTAATTGTCGCGTTCCCAATCCGTATAGACAATATTATCGCCAAATCCGCGTCGCCATGGTTGCGCGGCATCAATGCCTGCACTGGTAGTGACGACCTGTGTTTTGGTCACAACCAGCGCGTAAGGACGGCCAAACGCGCAATACAGAAAACCGGAATAATAGCCGATATTGTGCATTGATGTCAGAACGCAGGCATCGATGCCCTTGATGGCCATGGTCTCGCGCAGGTTTGCGAGGCGGGCTTCGTATTCTGCATCATCAAAGGGAAGCGTGCGTTCGCCTTGCTGAAATCTGTGAAATTGAGTGCGGGTAGTCATCGTTTTAGACCTCATAACATAAGGTCCCGGCGTTCAGGACTTGCGGGTGTTATCGACCGCGACGCCATCGCGATCCCCATGGTCAAATCTTTAGGCGGCACGGCTGCGTTTTGGCAAACGAAATTCACGTGACACGATGTTCTTTCCGCGGCAGACTATCCGGCATGTCTTTGTTTCGTCGCCTTCTTCCTGTTGTCTTTTCTGGTGCGGGTTTGCCCTTTGGCCTCGGTTTTCTGCGCCGCAGTCGGTCGCGCCAGCCGAAACTTGGCAAGCCCTTGCCCGCAGATAAAACGCGCGTCCACTTTTTCGCGGGAAACTTCGCTAGCAAAGATGCCGCGCGGCATTATTGCTTTCACAGCGAACGCAATGTCCCCGAAGATCTAACCCGCGAATTGCCCGATGCCTTCATCGATATTGCACATGTCGAAGTCGTGTTTGGCGGACATCGCGAACGCCTGTCCGACTTTTTAGACGTGGACGGAGTCGAGACGTTGTTGCGCGAAATCGATCACAAAAACACACTTGTCATGATCGCAGAACAGGCCTTCGGCGGTTTTCCTTACGCATTAAACGACACGTCCGTTCTGCACTACATTGGCGATAAGGTGGTCGACGTTTAGCCTGCATCGATACGCCCAGTTCACTTTTGTCCTTTACCTACCCCACCATCAGCCCCAGATATGAGGCAACACGAATGGGGAGATCGCTATGCTTGACCAAACAACTGACCTCGCTGGGCGCCTGTCCCGCCCTGACCTGATTTGCACAAAGGCCTATGTGGGCGGCGAATGGGTCGATGCGAAAGACGGCAAAACCTTTGACGTCATCAATCCGGCCCGCGGCGATGTGATTGCGAAGGTCACCGATTTGTCGCGCGAAGACGTCGCAGATGCGATCAAGCTCGCCGAAACCGCTCAAAAAGGCTGGGCCGCGTTGGCCGCCAAAGAACGGTCCAAAGTCCTGCGCAAATGGTTTGACCTGATGATGGCCAACCAAGAAGACCTTGCCCAGATCATGACCGCAGAACAGGGCAAACCGCTGGCAGAGGCACGTGGCGAAGTCGCCTATGGCGCGTCTTTTGTTGAATGGTTTGGCGAAGAAGCAAAACGCGTTTACGGCCAGACGATCCCCGGCCATATGGCTGACAAACGTATCCAAGTGATTAAACAGCCAATTGGCGTGGCCGCTGGTATCACGCCTTGGAACTTCCCCAACGCGATGATTGCCCGCAAAGTGGCCCCAGCATTGGCGGCAGGCTGTGCATTTGTTGTGCGTCCTGCGTCCCTGACACCGCTGTCTGCCCTAGCCATGGCGAAATTGGGCGAAGAAGCGGGTATTCCTGCTGGCCTGTTTTCCGTTGTGACATCTGATGACGCATCTGGCGTCGGCAAGGAATTCTGCGAAAATCCGATTGTGCGCAAATTGACCTTCACAGGCTCAACCCCCGTTGGGCGCATCTTGCTGAAACAAGCCGCTGATCAAGTAATGAAGTGTTCGATGGAACTTGGCGGCAATGCCCCGTTCATCGTGTTTGATGACGCTGATCTGGACGCTGCTGTCGAAGGCGCGATTGCCTGCAAATTCCGTAATAACGGACAAACATGTGTCTGTGCCAACCGGATTTACGTGCAGGCGGGTGTCTATGATGCATTTGCGGAAAAGCTGAAAATTGCGGTCGAAAAACTGGCTGTGGGTGACGGGCTGGAAGACGGCACGGCACTTGGTCCGCTGATCGAACCGAAAGCCGTGACAAAAGTCGAAGAGCACCTGAAAGACGCGTTATCCAAAGGTGCTACGGTTCTGACCGGCGGCAAGCCGCATGATTTGGGCGGGCTGTTCTTTGAACCGACCGTCGTCACGGGCGCGACCAAAGACATGCAGGTCGCAACTGACGAAACCTTCGGCCCATTTGCGCCGTTGTTCAAATTCGAAGATACGGATGACGTGATTGCGCAAGCCAACGACACGATCTTCGGGCTCGCATCCTATTTCTACGCCAATGACCTCAGCCGCGTGACCAAGGTCGCAGAGGCACTGGAATACGGCATTGTGGGTGTGAACACAGGTATCATCTCAACCGAGGTTGCGCCGTTTGGCGGTGTCAAACAATCCGGTTTGGGCCGTGAAGGATCCAGCCACGGCATGGATGACTACATGGAAATGAAATACATCTGTACGTCTGTATGATTTGCACGGGCGGGTGCACGTGCCCGCCCTTCACCAATCTGTGATGCGCCTTTGCTCCCCTTTGCTGATTGCGGCCGTTAAGGTATCTCAAAACACCACGGCGGACTCAATTCATGTCAAAATCTCGTAAAGCGACCCAGCGCCGCAAGGCAAAACAGGCCGCAGCCCCCGCACCCAAAACGCGTCGTTCCTTCTTGGCGATGGCCCCTTACATCATTGGCGGGATCATCGTCGCAGGTGGCATCGGATATATGGGGATCAGCACCGTCAGGGCCGATTTGGCAGAACAGGACCTCAGCGATATCGGCAATGGTATCCCGACGATTGTACAGGTCCACGATCCGGCCTGTGGGTCATGCATCATTCTGGAAAAAGAAACACGCGCAGCGTTTTCGGACATCGACGAAGATGATTTGGCATACCGCATTGCCAGCCTGACCTCTGATGTCGGCAGTGAATTTGCAGCGAAACATACCGCAGGTTTCGCGACTTTGTTGTTCTTCGACGCGGACGGCGTTTTGACCGATCGGATACATGGCGAAACCGACCGCGCGGTACTGAAGACCGCGTTTCAGACGCATATCGAAGAAAATAGCTAAAAAATTTCCAAGCTCGCCAAGGATTGACCATTCGCATCCGTCCTATAACCGTGATGCGTATGACAACTAGCGACGAAGACTTGGCTTTAGCGGCCGCAAATGGGGACGGACAGGCATTTGCGAGCCTGCTCGACCGTCATTACGACCGCCTGTTTGCCTATTGTTTTCGGATGACCGGACAGCGATCCGAGGCAGAGGATCTGACGCAAGATATCTGTGCCGCCCTGCCCGCCAAATTGGCCAGCTATCAACGCAGGGCCAAGGTCACGACATGGCTATATAAGGTCGCGATGAATGCGGCCCACGACCGGCGGCGCAAACAGGCGACCTATGCCAAGGCAAGCGACGGCTGGGGCGATTGGGAAACCGCACGCACAGCGGTAAACGATGAAACCGCCGAACAGATCGACTGGCTGACCCAAGCGATGCGCCAACTGGTTCCCGACCTACGGGATACACTAGCGCTTGTGCTCGACGATCTGACCCACGCGCAAGCAGCCGAAATCATGGGCGTGTCGGAAGGCACGATCAGCTGGCGCATATCAGAGGCCAAAAAGGCGCTCAAAGCATTGAAAGAAAAGGAGGACGCCGCATGACTGACGATCTAGACGACCTCAAGTCCATGATGACGACGCCTAAGCCTGACCCAACTAAACGGGCTGCTGCTTTGGCGTTGGCGCAAAAAAATTTCGAAAACCTCCAAGGATCACGCGATGCGCCGCGTCCTACCCCTGTAACCGGCCTGAATGGCCTCTGGACAGGAGTAACGACTATGCTTTCATCAATGACATCCAAGGGCGGGCTGACCGCGACAACTGCAATTGTGGCCTGCGGGTTCTTGTTTTTGACGCCTACAGGGCAGGACATGTGGCGCACAGATGTGAAGGGACTGACAAGCAACGAACACTTGATTGACCCACTGCCAGAAGACATCGGGACGGTCGACGTTCCTACACCCGAACTCGATAAAGCGCTAGCTGAAGCGCCCGCGAATTTCACGACGCCCGCGCCGGTGGAGCTGCAGGACTCCGATTTCGATGACCGCGTCCGAGCCGCGGCACCAGAGGCACGCGGGCGGGTGATTGACGCCCCATTTGCAATGGAAACCGTCGACGAAGCCCCCGTAGCGTCGCTTGCCGCACCAACCGTCAGGTCAAATGCCGTTAGAATAGCCACCGAGGAATCGTTCGTGACGGGCGGCCCCGAAATAGCCCCGGTTCTTACCCCCGATACGGAAACCTTCGCCAACGCCGCTGTAAACCCGCTGAAGGTCACGTCTGAAGACCCCGTTTCGACCTTTTCAATCGATGTGGATACGGCGTCCTACGCGTTGGTCCGCAATACCATCATGCGCGGCCAGCTTCCTCTTCCGGATTCAGTACGTGTCGAGGAAATGATCAACTATTTCCCTTACGACTACCCCGCCCCCGAAGCAGGCGGCGATCCGTTCGAACCAACTGTCAGTGTGATGCCAACCCCTTGGAACGCGGACACGCAATTGGTGCACATCGCGTTGCAAGGCGAAATGCCGGTTGTTGACGCGCGCCCGCCGCTGAACCTCGTTTTCTTAATCGACACGTCAGGGTCCATGGCTGATCCGACCAAGCTGCCGTTGCTGAAGCAATCCTTCATGTTGATGCTTGATCAACTGCGCCCCGAGGACGAAGTGGCCATCGTCGAATATGCGGGTTCTGCTGGACAGGTGCTTGCGCCCACGCCCGCTGGCGAACGCGCCAAAATTCGCGCGGCTTTGAATGGTCTCGGCGCAGGCGGTTCAACCAATGGTCAAGGCGGGCTGGAGCAGGCCTATACCGTGGCTGAAAGCATGGCAAAGGATGGTGAAGTCAGCCGCGTGTTGCTGGCCACTGACGGAGACTTCAACGTCGGTCTCAGCGATCCGTCTGGATTGGAGAACTACATCGCCAAGAAACGGGATACCGGCACGTTCCTGTCTGTTTTGGGCTTTGGTCGTGGCAATCTGAACGATCAGACGATGCAAACGCTTGCGCAAAACGGCAACGGCACGGCGGCTTATATCGACACGCTATCCGAGGCGCAAAAAGTGTTGGTCGATCAATTGACTGGCGCTTTGTTCCCGATTGCCAGCGACGTGAAAGTGCAGGTCGAATTTGACCCGACACAGATCGCCGAATACCGCCTGATCGGGTACGAAACACGCGCGTTGAACCGAGAGGATTTCAACAACGACAAGGTCGACGCAGGTGATTTAGGCGCGGGCCATACGGTGACGGCACTGTACGAAGTCACACCTGTCGGTAGCGCCGCCCGCATAACCGATCCGCTGCGTTACGGTGCGGCTCAAGCGGTCGCGCCGCGCGACGAAATTGGATTTCTGAAACTGCGCTACAAAGAACCGGGTGCAGAGACGTCGCAACTGATCGAAACGCCCATTCTACGCGACGCCGACGCGGGCGAAGAAGCGTCATTTGCGGCAGCAATTGCAGGTTTTGGCCAGATTTTACGTGGGTCAAATTCCTTGGGCGCATGGTCCATGGGCGACGCAATCGCGCTGGCATCCGAAAGCAAAGGTGCTGATGAATACGGTTACCGCGCTGAAGCGATCCAACTGATGCGCCTCGCACAAAGCCTTGGTGCGGAGTAACGGAAAACTAGCGGCTTGGCTTGGTTAACTAAGCCAAGCCAGACTGCTGCCGGTCAGCCCGTCAGGCGTATATTCGCCCGATATCCACCCCTTGTAGCCGTCTTTTTTGATTTGCTTCACAAAGGCCGCTATATCGATATCACCAGCTTCATCGGGGCTTTTGCGCCCCGGTGATTGGGCAAGCTGCACATGGGTCACATGGTCTTTTACCTGTGCCCAGACAGACATTAGATCGCCATGGATTTGCTGCACGTGACAGGTGTCGAATTGCAACCCAAGTTGCGGCACATCCACTTCTTTCACAATCTCAACCGCTTGAATGCAGTCGTTCAGGAAATATCCCGGGACAAGCGACCCAGCCATCGGTTCAATCGTCAGGCTTTGATCAGGCGCAAATTCCGCAGCCCAGCGCAGGTTTGCGACAAAGGTTTCCAGCGCATCAGGACCGGACGCGACACCCGCCATGATGTGGATATGTTTTGCACCAAGCGCCTTCGCATACCGGTGTGTCCGGCGAAAATCTTGTTGAAACCGCGGACGACGCGTCGGCACAGCCGCGAAACCACGATCACCGCCGGTATAATTTGGCGGCGGGCATGTGATCATTGCAAGCGACAATTCGTTGCGCCCCAACATATCCAGCATTTCAGGCACGGGATGATCGTAAGGGAACAGAACTTCGACCGCTTCAAATCCGGCCGACCGCGCCGCCCCAAACCGTTCCAAGAACGGGAACTCTGGAAACAACGTCGACAGATTGGCGCAGTATTTTGCCATTCGCTGGCCCCCTCATACAACCTTAAGCGGCATTAAGGGCGAAACCTGCTAGAAAATGCAACTCTTTAAATGTGGGTCCGTACTTTAGCTTAATTCTGCGGCGGGGATGATTGGAAAGAACACATCATGCGACCGCACACCGAACCAAGCCACGCCATCGACAAGGTCTTCCTCGCCCAGATCAACAAGCCGATAAAACGATTTCCTGTCGATCAGCGCCTCTAGATTAGCGCGGATCAATACGTAGGGCGACGGCTCACCCGTTTCAGGGTCACGCACCACCCGGATTGGATGATCTGGACCTGCAACAACTTCATCGCCCACGTTGGTCAGGAACTGTAAACCTGCGTCCGCCTTATCGAAATCGATGGCCACAAATGGGGCGTCATCCACGGTGATCCCGACTTTTTCAACAGGCGTGACGAGAAAGTAGTCATCCCCATCCCGCCGGATAATCGTCGAAAACAGGTTCACAAGCTCTTTACGGCCGATGGGGGTGCCCATGTAGAACCACGTCCCGTCGCGCGCGATCCGCATATCGATGTCACCACAGAACGGCGGGTTCCATAAATGGACCGGCGGTAGCCCCTTTTTGCCTTCTTTAGCTGCCGCACGCGCCGAAGATGCGAGACTTTCCGCCGAAGGGGTCACGATGATTTGTTCTGGGGTGCTTTTTGCCATTGGGGTTCTTTGGGTTATCTGCTGTTATACCCTTGATATAGCAAGCCCCGAGGAAAAGTCATGACCAATGCCACCGATCTAGTTGCAGATATCGAAACCCTTGGCGGTAAGCTGGCAGAGGCACGCGCCTCTATCGCGAAACGTTTTATCGGGCAGGACGCTGTGGTTGACCTGACATTAACCGCGCTGATCTGCGGCGGGCATGCCGTCTTGGTCGGCCTGCCCGGTCTTGGGAAGACCCGCCTTGTCGATACACTGTCCACCGTGATGGGCCTGAATGGGAACCGCATCCAGTTTACGCCTGACCTGATGCCAGCCGATATCTTGGGATCCGAGGTGTTGGACCAAGCCGCCGATGGCACCCGCGCGTTCCGGTTCATCGAAGGGCCTGTGTTCTGCCAGCTTCTGATGGCCGACGAAATCAACCGCGCGTCGCCGCGAACCCAATCCGCACTCTTGCAGGCGATGCAGGAAAAAGAAGTGACCATCGCAGGCGAACACCGTCCGCTTGGAACGCCTTTCCACGTGCTCGCGACCCAAAACCCGATTGAACAAGAAGGCACTTATCCTTTGCCCGAAGCCCAGCTTGACCGCTTCCTCGTGCAAATCGACGTGCCGTATCCGGACCGCGACGCGGAACGTGATATCCTACTCGCAACGACGGGCACCTCAGACGAAGCCGTCAACGCCGTGTTCAGCGCCCAAGAATTGCTTGATGCGCAGACCTTGCTGCGCCGGATACCTGTGGGCGAAAATATCGTTGAAATGATTCTCGATCTGGTGCGGTCGTGTCGCCCTGACGCCGATGCGCCTGACATCATCCGTCAAAACGTCGGCTGGGGTCCTGGGCCACGTGCGGCGCAGGCCTTGATGCTGACCGTGCGGGCATCCGCCTTGCTAGACGGACGCCTTGCGCCTTCCGCCGAAGACGTGCGACGTATGGCGATTCCCGTGCTGGAACACCGCATGGCACTGACATTCGCAGCCCGTGCGCGCGGCGAAACGATCCAGAACGTCATCAATACAGCCGCCACATTGATCACAAAGGTTGAGGCGGCAGCGTGATCACACCACTCGCCCTCCGGTCCGAGGCAGAAAGCCTTTCCAGCGCCCTGCCGCCGCTTTTGGCAGAGGCGGAACAACTGGCTGCGACCGTTCTGCTGGGCGATCACGGACGCAGACGGGCGGGCACTGGCGACACGTTTTGGCAATACCGCCCGGCGCAGGACACGGACGAGGCACGTAGCATCGACTGGCGGCGGTCGGCGCGGTCCGACACAAATTTCGTGCAGGACAAAGAATGGCAGATCGCACAGTCGATCTTACTTTGGGTCGACCAAACGGCGGCGATGTCGTTTACCTCTGACAAGAACCTCGCCAGCAAAGGGCACCGCGCACGCACCATCGCACTTGCGACCGCGATTTTGCTGATCAGAGGCGGCGAACGTGTCGGGCTGACGGGGCTGCGGTTACCGCCCAAGCGCGGCGAACAGCAACTGGCGCAGATGGCCGCATTGTTGACCGAAGACAGCGATAAAGATTTTGGCGCACCCGAAGCGCAAGGCATGTTGCCCCATTCACGTGCCCTGTTCATCAGCGATTTTCTCGGCGACATCGAACCCACCCGCGACGCTTTGTTCAAAGCCGCGGATCGCGGCGTGCGCGGCGCGCTTTTGCAAATCCTAGACCCTCAGGAAGAAGCGTTCCCCTTTGATGGCCGGACCATTTTCCAATCCATGTCGGGCACGATGCAGCACGAAACGTTGAAAGCAGGTGATTTGAAATCCCGCTATCTTGATCGACTGGCGCAGCGCAAAGATGATCTGCAATCGCTCGCGCGCATGACCGGTTGGCAGTTCCAGACACACCACACCAACGCGGCCCCCAATACGGCCTTGATGTGGATTTACGGCGCGTTGGAGCGGCACATATGACCCGCGCGCCCCTTCTTTTGGTCTTAAATATCTCGGGGTTTGGGGCAGCGCCCCAACAGGCTCCGTTAGGAGACTTCGTAGCATGATAACTATTGGCCCACTCGCGTTCACAGCCCCTTGGCTGCTTCTTGGACTGCTGGCCTTACCGATATTGTGGCTGGTTCTCAGGGCGGTCCCGCCCGCACCGATCAAACGCCGCTTTCCGGGCGTCGCGCTTTTGTTGGGGCTGCAAGACACCGAAAGCCAATCGGACCGGACGCCGTGGTGGTTGCTTTTGCTACGTCTTCTGGCCGTTGCCGCAGTGATCATCGGCTTCGCCGGTCCCGTGCTGAACGCGCAGACAAAGGCGACCGGCACGGGTCCACTACTGATCATCGCAGATGGCACATGGGCTGACGCCCGCGATTGGCCCGCCCGTGTGGACCGGATGGATGCGCTTTTGGCAGAAGCCGCCCGTCAAGATCGCACCGCCGCCGTCACGACACTGACTAATCTACCTGCGGATGGCGTCACCTTTCAGGCGGCCGATGTCGTGGCGCAAACGCTGCCCAATCTGACACCCGCCCCGTGGGAGCCGCAATCAGATACACTGACCGACTTTGCCGCGACATTTGACGGCGGTTTTGAAACCTACTGGCTGTCGGACGGGCTGGCGCGGGACAATCGCGCTGATCTACTTGACGCCCTCGAAGCCCAAGGTGCAGTTACTGTTTTCCAATCACCACGCCAGATCTACGGCGTCCGCCCGCCACGGTTGAACGATGGCGAAATCATCGTTTCTGCCACGCGCACGCCCGTAGGCCAGCCCGCGACGACCGACTTGACCGCCATTGGCCTTGATCCATCTGGCGTAGAACGGCAGCTGGCAACCGTGCCGCTGGACTTCGCCGCCGGTGAAGCTGTCGCAGAAACCGCGCTCGCCCTACCGCCAGAACTACGCAACCGCGTCACCCGTTTTGAGATAACAGGCGCACGGTCCGCAGCGGCGGTCAGCCTGACGGATGACAGCCTGAAACGCCGCGAAGTCGCCCTGATCGCCGGACGCGACGACCGCGAAGGGCTGGAACTGTTGTCCCCCCTTTATTACCTGCGCGAAGCACTGCAACCGACCGCCGACCTGATCGACGGGACCTTGGACGATATTCTCTTGGCCAATCCGGACGTTATTGTTCTGGCCGATGTCGCCACGCTCGCAGGCACAGAATCGGCAGATGTTTTGCAATGGGTTGAAAACGGCGGGTTGCTGTTGCGCTTTGCAGGTCCCCGCCTTGCCGCGTCCGACACAGGCCGCGCCGAACAAGATCCCTTGCTGCCGGTCCGTCTACGGTCCGGTGGCCGCAGTGTGGGCGGGGCTATGTCGTGGGGCGAACCCAAAGCGTTGGCACCGTTCAGTGAGACATCCCCTTTCTTCGGCTTGCCCGTGCCGGATGACGTCGCTGTCACCGCACAGGTCATGGCCCAACCCGATCCGACACTCGCGGACCGCGTGATTGCGCAACTGGCGGACGGCACGCCATTGGTCACGCGTGCGACTGCTGGTGAAGGGCAAATCGTTCTGGTTCATGTGACGGCCAACGCCGAATGGTCGTCGCTGCCACTGTCGGGACTGTTCGTGCAGATGTTGGAACGGCTTGCGATTTCTACCAGTACACAGGCGCCAAATGCCGAAGACCTTGCTGGTAGCACGTGGTTGCCGAACAGAGTGCTGGACGCAACCGGACGCCTTGAAGACGGCAGCACTTTGCCGGGTGTCGCGGGCGAAACGCTCGCCGCTGCGGAAACGGGCCCTGACCTACGGCCTGGTCTGTACACAGGCGACAACCGCCAGATCGCGGTGAATGTCATGCAAGCCGATAGCACGCTTGGGCCTGCCGCATGGCCTGCACGCATCGTTGTCGAAGGGATGAACGTCGCGCGCGAAACCGCCTTAAAAGGCTGGCTTTTGACGCTGGCGATTGGATTGCTTCTGATTGACGTGATCGCATCATTGGCGATCGGGGGCCGTCTACGCGGGCCGCGCGCGGATGCGATGGCGGCTATTGTTCTGGCGCTGCTGACGATGGGCGCGCCCGCAGATGCCCAGCAGGACGACGCATTCGCATTGCGCGCAACGTCCGAAGTTGTTCTGGGCCATGTCCTAACCGGCGATGCAGACCTCGACGCGGTTGCAAACGCAGGGCTGTTGGGGCTGTCCCAAACGCTGTTCCGGCGGACATCGATAGAACCCGCCGATCCGCTCGGTGTGAACATCGAAACCGATGAATTGGCGTTCTTCCCGTTTCTATATTGGCCCATCACCGCAGACCAAGCCCTGCCATCACGCGAAGCTTATGCCAAGTTGAACCGCTATCTGCGCGGCGGCGGCATGATCCTGTTTGACACGCGCGATGCGGATACAGCAGGCTTTGGCACCGGATCACCCGAGGGGCGTAAATTGCAGGCAATTGCGCGATCTCTCGACATTCCGTCGATTGAACCGATCCCTGAAGATCATGTTCTGACCCGCACCTTTTACCTGCTACAAGATTTCCCCGGTCGTTACGCGTCACGCGACATTTGGGTCGAAGCGGCCCCGTTGGTGACCGAACAGGCCGAAGGCGTGCCGTTTCGCAACCTGAATGACGGCGTCACCCCCGTGGTGATTGGCGGCAACGACTGGGCCCGTGCATGGGCCGTGAACGAATACGGTGATCGGATGTTCCCCGTCGGGCGCGGTCAAGCTGGCGAAAGGCAACGCGAAATTGCTTATCGTTTCGGCGTGAACCTGATCATGCATGTGCTGACAGGCAACTATAAGTCGGATCAGGTACACGTCCCAGCCTTGCTAGATCGGTTGGGGCAATAACGATGAGCCATTTCCAAGCGGCACTGTCGGAGCCTCCGGCGGAGATATTTAAGACCAAAAGAAGCTGGGGGCAGCGCCTATGACTGCGATTGTTGTGCTTGATCCGCTGGTGCCGATGTTGGCGCTTTGGGGTGCGGCCGCGTTATGTGCTGTGGCCGTCGCACTTGCGTTATGGCGGCGATTGCCCGGGTGGTGGTTACGTGGGTTGGCGGGGCTCGCCCTGCTGGCCGCACTGGCGAACCCTTCGCTGCAAAGCGAAGACCGCGACCCGCTGGCCGACATCATCGTGCTGGTTGTAGACGAAAGCGCCAGCCAACGCATTTCGGATCGCCCTGATCAGATTGCAGATGCGATTGCCAATGTGCGCGCCGAAGTCGCCCGCCTGACGAACACCGAATTGCGCATTGTCCCGATTGGTGACAGCGCGATTGAAGGCGACAGCGGGACACTGCTGATGACTGGCCTGTCAGAAGCGCTTGCCGAAGAGCCCCAAGGGCGGATCGCGGGTGTGATCCTGTTGACAGATGGACGGCTACACGATGTGATCCGTGCGCCAGCGTTGCCCGCGCCACTACATACGCTTTTGACCGGACAACCTGACGATTGGGATCGTCGCCTTGTCGTCGCAAACGCCCCTGCCTTTGCCATTCTGGGCGAACCCGTGACGCTGACTTTGCGTGTCGAAGATCAAGGGGCGACCCCTGCGGACACCGCGTTTGTCCCTTTGACCATCGCGATTGATGGCGACGATCCTTTGCCGTTTGAAATTCCCGTTGGACGCGACGTTGAACTGCCGATCAATCTGCCGCATGGCGGGATGAACGTCCTTCAATTCGAAATTCCGACCGCAGAAGGTGAACTGACAGACCGCAACAACAGCGCAGTCATCCAGATCAACGGTGTCCGCGACCGTTTGCGTGTGTTGTTGGTATCGGGCGAACCCCATCCGGGCGAACGCACGTGGCGGAATTTGTTGAAATCAGATGCGTCGGTTGATCTGGTCCACTTCACCATTCTACGCCCTCCGGCCAAACAAGACGGCGTGCCGGTGAACGAACTGTCCCTGATCGCATTTCCGACCCGTGAGTTGTTCCTCGAAAAGATCGACGAATTCGACCTGATCATTTTCGACCGCTATTCGCGGCGCGGTATTTTGCCGAATGAATACCTCGATAATATTCGCCAATACGTGGAAAATGGTGGTGCGGTTTTGGTATCCTCTGGCCCTGAATACGGATCAGCGGAAAGCATTTACCGTTCCCCATTGGGCGCGGTCCTGCCCGGTGCGCCAACTGCGCGGGTGTTTGAAGAAGGTTACACGCCGCAGATCACCGACATCGGCAACCGCCATCCTGTCACCGAAGGACTTGCCGCCTTTTCCCCGCCTGCGGACGATGGCGACGGTCCCGGTTGGGGGCGTTGGTTCCGGTTGGTTGACGTGATTGCCGCACCCAATGCGACCACTGTGATGAGCGGTCTGGATGATCGCCCGCTGCTGACGCTCGAACGGATCGGGTTGGGACGTGTGGCGTTGATTGCGTCGGATCAATCTTGGCTGTGGGATCGCGGATACGAAGGCGGCGGACCGCAATTGGAACTGCTGCGCCGCTTGGCCCATTGGATGATGCAAGAACCTGAGCTGGAAGAAGAATTGCTTTGGGCAGACCCGACGGGTCAAACGATGCGGATCATTCGTCGTACGCTTGAGACTGAAACAGACGACGTGACTGTGACTCATCCGGACGGCACAGAAACTGTCCTGACGCTGGAAGAGGTATCACCGGGCCGGTTCGAGACCCTGTGGGAAGCCCCTGAAATCGGTCTGTACCGCCTATCGGACGGCACATTGGATGCAGTGATTGCATTGGGACCAGCCGCGCCGCGTGAATTTGAACAGACGATTGCGACGGGGGACCTGCTTGAGCCGCTTGTGAACAGCACGCGAGGTGGCATTTTGCGGGTATCAGACGGCGAAATTGACCTGCGTGAAGTCCGCACAGGCCGCCCTGCAGCCGGGCGTGGATGGTTCGGGATCACACCGCGCGAGGCCTATCAAACTGCTGATATTTCTATCGCGCCATTGTTGCCAGCATGGGCATTCCTGCTGCTGGCGTCATTGCTGATCATCGGGGCGTGGGTCCGCGAAGGACGCCAATAAAAACGCGAGCCTAGCGCGGCAGTTCCACCAGGGTGCGGTCGTCGAACCAGCCGTCCACATTGTCGCGGGTGCGGATGTAGACTTCGGTCACGCCCTCTGGAATGACGATGCCGCCTTGCGACCGCGTGAACGGTTGTTCGTTCACATGCGGATGGGCCAAGGGCCGCAAACCAAGTTGGTTGCCGTCCGCGTCAATGACTTCCCAGCCATCTGCATAATGATCCCATCCGGTATCGGGATGCAGAATAGAGACGTCAAAACGCCACGTGTCCCCTGTGCGGGTTACAGTGACATCGACGACCTCTGGGGCATCGGCAAACGCAGCGCCAGACATCAGGGCAAAAGCAATGGATAGGGTTTTCAGTTTTTTCATGGGTACTTGCCTAACAAGATATCACGCGGAAGCGATGCAAATTCTCGTGACCAGACCAGCCAGATCACTGCAAGCGTGGCCAAGATAAAGGCGGTTGACCCGACCAGCCACGCCAATCCACCCAAAGCAAAGTACATCGACCGCAGCCCGCGATTAAAGTTGATTGCGGCGCGGATATTCAATTCCGCAGCCTGCATAGCACGTCCCATCGCGTCAGGATGATTTGGATCGTTTGGAACAGCCGCCATCATGACCGAACAATAGCCGAAAATCCGGTTAGCCCAGACGAATTTCAGAAAGCCGTTGGTGAGCATGAGGGCCACAAGACCCAACTTTACCTGCCAGACGACAATCGGGATGTCGTCTGTTGAAATTTCTGCGGCGACCCCCTGCAATGGGTCCGTATTTGCGATCAGAGCAAAGACGCCACCAATGGCGAAAATGCAGGTCGATGCAAAGAACGCAGTGCCCTGCCGCAAGCTGCCCATGATCTGACTGTCGAAGATTCGCGGCTCTCTGCCGATAAAAACGCGCAGCCATTCGCGCCGGTTATCGGACATGATTTTCGTCACGGACGGGCGCGATTTCGGCGGATGTTCGATCATCCAACCCAATATAAAATAAGCAAAACCTAGGAATGCAGCAGCGGCGGCATCCCAATAGGTTAACAAGGCAAGGTGTTCGATCATTTGCATGGTCAAACACTACGCCGAACCGGTTTTACTTGCCATGCCTGAAAATTGGTTATATTTCCTTACCAATCGTGCAAATGCCCGTCAGCCACCGATCAGGAGCCCACCATGCAAATGCCCACACCAAGTGCCACCGTCATCGCACGTAAATCGCAAATCGTTGACCGCCTGCGTCAGGTGCTACCTGCGGATGCTGTGATCGACGATGTTGCGGAAACACGGGCCTATGAATGCGATGGATTGTCGGCGTATCGGTGCCCGCCTTTGTGTGCTGTGCTACCTGCATCGACGGAAGAAGTTTCGGCAGTTCTGAAAATCTGCTCTGAAATGGGTGTGCCGGTGGTCCCACGCGGATCGGGCACGTCGTTGGCGGGTGGGGCGATGCCAACCGCGGATTCGGTTATCTTGGGCGTGGCCAAGTTGAACGATGTGCTGGAAACCAATTACGACGACCGGATCATTCGGGTGCAAACAGGCCGGACGAACCTGTCCGTGACAGGTGCCGTTGAAACTGACGGCTTTTTCTACGCCCCCGACCCGTCCAGCCAGCTGGCCTGCGCCATTGCGGGCAATATCGCGATGAATTCCGGCGGTGCGCATTGCCTGAAATACGGGGTGACGACCAACAATCTGCTGGGCGTCACCATGGTAATGATGGACGGCACAATCGTTGAAATCGGCGGCGGGCATCTGGACGCGGGCGGGCTTGATCTGCTGGGCGTGATTTGCGGGTCCGAAGGACAGCTTGGTGTTGTAACCGAAGCGACGCTGCGCATTTTACATAAGCCCGAAGGGGCACGGCCTGTGCTGATGGGCTTTGACAGTTCTGAAGTGGCCGGCGCCTGTGTGTCCGACATTATCAAGGCGGGCGTTCTGCCCGTGGCAATTGAATTTATGGACCGTCCCTGCATCGAAGTTTGCGAAGCCTTCGCAAAGGCGGGCTACCCGATGTGCGAAGCCTTACTGATCGTTGAAGTCGAAGGATCAGACGCGGAAATCGACGAACAGCTTGAAAAAATCATGGCAATTGCAAAGACACACAACCCAGTTGAACTGCGCGAAGCGAAAAACGCAGATGAAGCAGGCCGCATTTGGTTGGGCCGTAAATCGGCCTTTGGCGCGATGGGTCAGGTCAATGATTACATGTGCCTCGACGGGACTATTCCTGTGTCAGCCCTGCCCGAGGTGCTGCGCCGCATTCAAGAATTGTCAAAAGAGTTCGGGCTTGATGTAGGTAACGTTTTCCACGCGGGCGACGGCAATATGCACCCGCTGATCCTGTATAACGCGAACAAACCGGGTGATCTGGAACTTTGCGAAGCGATGGGTGCGGAAATCCTGAAGGTTTGCGTTGAAGTTGGTGGCTGCCTGACCGGCGAACACGGCGTTGGGATCGAAAAACGCGATCTGATGAATGTACAATTCGATCCGGTTGATTTGGAACTGCAAATGGCGGTGAAGGATGTGTTTGATCCGCAATGGTTGCTGAACCCTGCCAAAGTGTTTCCGCTCGCCACGTCAGAAGCCCGCCGCGCGGCGTAGCGTTTGCGGCGCATGACAGATTGGGGGCCAGCCCCCAAACCCCCGAGATATTTAGGACCAAAAGAAGCTATGCCAGACCAAGCCAAGACAGTGACAAACGAGACAGAGCTATCCGGCGCAATTGTTGATGCCGCGGGGCCGCTGCGCATTGTCGGCGGCGGGACCCGCCCTATCGGGACACCTGCAGATGGCACGATTCTATCGACTGCGGCGCTGAGCGGGATCACATTATACGAACCGGGGGCGCTGACCCTCGTGGCCCAGGCGGGCACGCCAACTGCCGAGATCGAGGCGGCATTAGACGCCGAAAATCAACGGTTGGCGTTTGAGCCGATGGACCACCGCGCGCTGTTGGGGACCAACGGGACGCCAACCATTGGCGGCGTCGTTGCGGCCAACGTGTCAGGGCCACGCCGCATCGCCGTCGGGGCGTGCCGCGACTTTATGTTGGGCGTACGTTTTGTGGACGGCGCTGGTCAGATCGTGAAAAACGGTGGCCGCGTGATGAAGAACGTCACCGGATATGATCTGGTGAAGTTGCTGACCGGATCCTACGGCACGTTGGGCGTTTTGACCGAAGTTGCGTTGAAGGTCCTTCCAAAGCCGGAAACATCCGCGACTTTGTCTATCTCTGGCCAAGACATCACACAGGCTGTCGCTGCGATGTCGTCTGCGCTTGGATCGCCTTTTGAAATCACGGGTGCTGCCTATCGGTCCGACAATGAAGGCCAAACGCTATTGCGAATCGAAGGTTTCGAGAAATCAATCGCGTACCGGACGGAGCAGCTGAAGGATCGGCTGAAGTCCTTTGGCGACATTGACGTCGTCACCGAAGACCCGTGGTCCAACATCGCGAACGTGACTGCATTTGCGGGCAGCGACGCAGATGTCTGGCGGATATCCGTACGGCCAAGCGATGCGCCCGCAGTCGCCGCGTCTTTGCCCAGTCAAAGCCAGATCATGTTGGACTGGGGCGGTGGCCTGATTTGGGCAGCCGTGCCCGCGGGGTCCGACGTCCGGTCCGGCCTTGGGGCGATCAAGGGGCACGCAACGCTGATCCGCGGCGTGGCCGACGCGCCAACTTTCCAGCCAGAACCAGCACCGCTTGCTGCAATCAGCGCAGGGCTACGCGCAAAATTTGACCCTCGCGGGATACTGAACACGGGGATCATGACCTGATGCAAACGACTTTTACACCAGAACAGCTGACTGATCCGGGCACACAGCGGGCCAACGAAATTCTGCGGGCCTGTGTGCACTGCGGGTTCTGCACAGCAACATGTCCAACGTATCAGGTTCTTGGCGATGAACTGGATAGCCCGCGCGGGCGCATTTACCTGATCAAGGATATGCTTGAGAACGAACGGGTGCCGGATGAGAAAACGGTCAAACATATCGACCGTTGCCTATCCTGTCTGGCTTGCATGACGACCTGCCCGTCTGGGGTCCACTATATGCACCTGATCGACCATGCGCGTGCGTATATTGAGGAAAACTATGATCGCCCGCTGTCTGAACGCGCCCTACGTTGGGTGTTGGCGCGGATTTTGCCGTACCCGACGCGGTTCCGCGTGGCGTTGCTTGGCGCAAAGATTGCACGACCCTTTGCGCGGTTCCTGCCTGATCCGCGCCTGCGGGCGATGATCGCGATGGCCCCCAAACAGGTCCCGCCTGTCAGCAAGAACGACGACCCGCAAACCTTTGCGGTGGCAGAACCCAAGATGCGGGTGGCACTGATGACGGGCTGTGCGCAGCGGGCGTTGAACACCGATATTAACGACGCGACGATCCGGCTGCTGACCCGTCATGGCGCCGAGGTGGTGATCCCCGATGGCCAAGGCTGCTGCGGAGCATTGACTCACCACATGGGCAAAGAAACCGAAAGCCACGCGACCGCCGCCAAGAACATCAAGGCATGGGTCAAACAGATGGATGCAGGCGGGTTGGACGCCATCGTGATCAATACATCTGGCTGTGGGACGACCGTCAAAGACTATGGTCATATGTTCCGCAACGACCCGCTCGCCGCAAATGCAGCACGCGTGTCCGCGATTGCGATGGACGTGTCCGAGGTGCTGATAAAACTGGACCTGCCGAAGGGCGACGCGAAAGGCACGAAGGTCGCTTATCATGCCGCATGTTCGCTGCAGCATGGCCAACAGATCAAGACATACCCCAAAGACCTGCTCAAGAACGCGGGTTTCACGGTGCTCGAACCTAAAGACAGCCACCTGTGCTGCGGGTCTGCGGGCACCTACAACCTGATGCAGCCAGAGATTTCTGGGCAGTTGAAGGAACGTAAGGTACAGACGCTCGAAGCATTGACGCCGGACATCATTGCGGCCGGCAACATTGGTTGCATGATGCAAATCGGTAGCGCGACGGATGTACCAATTGTCCACACCGTGGAACTGTTGGATTGGGCCACCGGCGGACCGCAGCCCCCTGCCCTGACGGCTGATAAAAACGCCACACCTGCCGTGCCAATGCTACGCTGACGCCTTATTATCGCCGTACGGATCAATCACATTGCGACGAACCTCCAGATAGGGCCGTGTTATGATCCGTTCTCTTGTTTTGATCGCTGCAACCATTGTGGGTGGCTCTGTCGCCACTGCGCAAACCAACGCGGGGTCTGCGCTGGTCACGCTTGAAACGCGGCAAGACAGCCAAGGCTGGGAAGCGGTCGGTCGGCTTGATGTCATCGACAAGGGCTTTTGCACGGCAGCTTTGATCAGGGACAAACTGCTGCTGACTGCGGCGCATTGTGTTTACGATGATGATGATCAGTTGATTTCAGCAGATGAATTTATCTTTCAATCCGGTTTGAAAAACGGACGTGCAGAGGCCACGCGCGGGATCAGCCGACTTGTCGTACACCCCGATTACGATCCAACCGGCGATGGTGCGCGCGTGAACAACGTCGCCCATGACATTGCGGTGCTCGAGTTGGACCAACCAATTCGCAGAACGCGCATCCAACCCTTTCCGATTGCTGCCAGACCAACAGCCGGAGACCAGATTTCCATCGTGTCATACGGAAAGGATCGGTCAGAAGCACCAAGCCTGCAAGAAAGCTGTTCGGTGTTGGGTCGCCAAAACGGGGCGATTGTCATGAATTGCGAGGCAGAATTCGGGTCAAGCGGATCGCCCGTGTTTCGGGTGCAAAACGGACGCGCACAGATCGTATCCGTTGTGTCGGCCATCGCACAAGCGGGCGGAAAACAAGTGTCGCTGGGCACGTCGTTGCAAGACCCACTGCAAGAGTTGCTAGCGCATTTCGCGAGCGTCGGTCCGGCCCAAGCCGGCGGTAGCCAACGTTTGATCACCTTGGGTGAACGCAACACGACAGGTGCAAAATTTGTGCGCCCCTAGGCGATACTGCGCCCCTTGAAATCCATTTTCGACGTCACCACATCTTTATCACGAGGCCGCCAATGATGGGGCCTTTGCCAAACCGCCTGTCCCCTATGGGAAGGCATCACATTGTTATCGCTTGATAAAGGATGACCCAAATGCGTCGACTTGATTTGACACCCCTGTACCGTGCCACTGTTGGTTTTGACCAAATTGCCGATCTGATGGATCGCGCGCTTGCCAATGACGTGAGCCAGAACAGCTACCCCCCTTATAACATCGAGAAGATCGAAGAAGACGGTTGGCGGATTGCCATTGCTGTTGCCGGATTTTCTGACAACGACCTGTCGATCGAAGTACGTGACCGCGCGCTTGTTGTGACAGCCCGTAAAGCGGACGACGAGACCGAAAAGACCTACCTGCATCGTGGTATCGCAACCCGCGCGTTCGAACGTCGCTTTACACTTGCCGACCACGTCCGCGTGACCGGTGCGTCCCATGTGGACGGTATGCTGAACATTGATCTTGTGCGCGAAGTGCCAGAGGCCCTGAAACCGCGTCAGATTGAAATCAGCAAAGCGCCGAAAAGCGATGCGAACCTCGTTGAGGCGAACGCTGTAAACTAATCGGATTGCGACGGGTGATGACCCGTCGCGCCACTGGAGGGGGCCAGCCCCCTCCAGACCTCCACCGGGATTTGGAATACGTCAAAGAAACAGGTCGTGGCGCTAGTGCGCCTCTGCCCAATTAGCCCCTTTGCCTGCGTCAACGGCAAGTTTGACGTCAAGTTTGACCGCAGGATCGCTGGCATTTTCCATGATATCGCGCGCCACGCCGATCAGATCGTCCGCCGCATTTTCATCGACCTCGAAGATCAATTCATCGTGGACTTGCAGCAGCATTTTCGCAGGCATGTCCTTGATCGCATTAGGCATGCGCACCATCGCACGGCGGATCACATCAGCCGCAGTCCCCTGGATCGGTGCGTTGATCGCGCCCCGCTTGGCAAAGCCCGCGCCCGGGCCTTTTGCGTTGATCTCCGGTGTGTGGATTTTGCGACCAAACAGGGTTTGCACATACTGGTGATCTTTCGCGAACTGCACGGTGTCATCCATGTAAGTCCGAATGCCCGGGAACCGTTCGAAATAGCGGTCGATGAACCCCTGCGCTTCGCCGCGCGGGATACGCAGGTTACGCGCGAGCCCGAAACCTGAAATCCCGTAAATCACACCAAAGTTGATCGCTTTCGCCTGACGCCGGATGTCCGGTGTCATTTCATCCATCGGCACGTCAAACATTTCGGACGCTGTCATCGCGTGGATGTCTTGTCCGTCTTTGAATGCCTGTTTCAGCGCGTCAATCTCAGCGATATGCGCAAGAATACGCAATTCGATCTGAGAATAATCGAGAGCCACCAAAACCTTACCCTCATCCGCGACAAATGCTTCGCGAATGCGCCGCCCTTCTTCAGACCGGATAGGAATGTTCTGAAGGTTCGGATCAGTGGACGCCAGACGACCCGTATTTGCACCGGCGATAGAGTAGGACGTATGCACCCGGCCCGTGTCCGCATTGATATGATCCTGCAACGCGTCGGTGTAGGTCGATTTCAGTTTCGACAGCTGACGCCAATCCAAAATCAGGCGCGGCACATCATGCTCGGTCGCAAGGTCTTCGAGCACTTCCACACCCGTTGAATAAGCCCCCGTCTTGCCTTTCTTGGGCGCTTTGCCCCCAGGCATTTCCAACTTCAGCTCGTCAAACAGGACTTCGCCCAATTGCTTCGGCGAGCCGACATTGAAACTGCGACCAGCCTTTTCTTGGATTTCGTCCTCAAGCCCAGCCATCTTCTGCGCGAAGCCATTGGACATCCGACTAAGCGTATCTTGATCCACCTTCACACCATGCCGTTCCATCTGCGCGAGCACAGGAACCAGTGGACGCTCCAACGTCTCGTACACCGTCGTCACACCAACCGTATGCAGTTTCGGCTTGAACATCTGCCACAGGCGCAGCGTCACATCCGCGTCCTCAGCCGCATAAGGCACCGCATCGGCGACAGGCACGCGGTCAAAGGTGATCGCGGATTTTCCGCTACCAAGCAAAGGCTTAATCGGGATCGGCGTGTGCCCAAGGTATTTCTCTGACAGCAAATCCATGCCGTGATTATGCATCCCGCCATGCATCGCGTAGGACATCAGCATCGTGTCGTCGATCGGGGCGACCATAATCCCGAGGTTCGCGAAAATCTTGTTGTCATATTTCATGTTCTGACCGATTTTCACAATCGACGGATCGGTCAACATCGGGGTCAGGGCCTTTAGGCATTCTTCGAACCCCATTTGCCCTTCGGTGAGGTCATCGTTGCCGAACAAATCGTCCGCCTTGCCGCCCTTATGCGTCAACGGGATGTAACACGCCTGCCCTGCTTCGACGCACAGCGATATGCCCACCAACTGTGCCCGCATTTCGTTCAGAGACGTGGTTTCCGTATCAATTGCCACATAGCCGCGCGCGTAGATGCGGTCGATCCAGACCTGCAACGCGGCCAGATCGGACACACATTCGTATTTGGTCGCATCAAACGGCACGGCTTCGGGTGCTGCGACCTCGACCGGCGCTGCGTCAGCGACGACGGGCGCTTCGACGCCCATTTTGTCGGCGATCCGTTTCAGAACGGTCCTGAATTCCATTTCCTGCAGAAAGCCCATCAGCGTATCCGCATCTGGGTCCTTGATCTCGAGCGAATCCAGATCAAACGGCAGGTCCATTTCGCAATCCAGTTGGACAAGCCGTTTCGACAGTTCGATCTGCGCCCGATGATCAATCAACGTCTGGCGGCGTTTGGGTTGTTTGATTTCCTCGGCACGGTCGAGCAGGCTTTCCAGATCGCCGTATTCGTTGATCAGCAAGGCGGCGGTCTTAATCCCAATCCCCGGCGCCCCCGGCACGTTATCGACGCTATCACCAGCAAGTGCTTGCACATCGACCACACGGTTCGGACCAACACCGAATTTCTCGTGCACGCCTTCATCGTCGATCCGTTTGTTTTTCATCGGGTCGAGCATTTCCACGCCACCGCCAACAAGCTGCATCAAGTCCTTATCAGACGACACGATTGTCACGCGCCCGCCGGCATCACGCGCCTGATGGGACAGGGTCGCAATGATATCATCGGCCTCGAACCCTTCGATTTCTTCACACGCAATGTTGAACGCACGCGTCGCGTCGCGGGTCAGCGGCATCTGCGGGCGCAAATCTTCGGGCATCGCATCGCGGTTCGCTTTGTACTGATCGTACATCTCATTCCGGAACGTATGGCTGCCTTTATCGAAGATCACAGCAACATGGGTCGCGGCGTCAGGGCCTGAATTGCCTTCGATGTACCGCTGCAGCATGTTCACAAAGCCGGATACCGCCCCTATCGGCAACCCGTCCGATTTGCGCGTCAGCGGCGGCAGCGCGTGATAGGCGCGGAAGATGAACGCCGATCCGTCAATCAGATGCAAATGACAGCCTTTGCCGAACTGCTGGCTCATGTGAAATCTCCCGATGTGCTTTGGATCGGTTTTGCCATGTTACGGGCCGATGGGCCAGCGCGTTTGCGGCTTAACCGAACCACCAACGTGACAGCGTCACGGCGTAAGGTGTTGGGGTCCAGATTCCCATCTTAACGCCCGCACCGCGCAAAACCTGTCCAATCCAGACATTGCAGGTCCGCAGGATCGAAAAATGCCCCTGTGCTTCTAGAAATACGTCCGTCGCCGTAAAACCGTCAGACGTCACAGGGATGGGCCCGCCCAGATCATCGCGGTCCAAGTCTTGCAAAATCTGGCCACGCAATAGCGCCATTTGTTCATGGCTCAACGGAATGGTGGGCCCCAGCCCTGACAAATCACCAAAAGCCGCATCAAATCGCATCACTGCACTGTCACCAGTCACGGCCTGAAGCACAGGTCCAATCGCCAAATCCTGATAGGTCCCCGTCGCCGTGTAAAACGCGCGACTTCCCCACCCAACAACGATCCAATCAGCACCCTCCACAGGCACGCCAAAGTCAGTCAGGAAACCAAATGCCTGACGCGTGTCTGGATCAGCGGGAATCAACAGATCGTAATGGATCGGGCCAGCGGCCAGCACGACCGATGTCTGCGTACCTTGCGCGACATTGGCCGTTGGTCCGGGTATCAATGCCCCGACAACTGCCGCGAACAGATACAGTCCGATCGCAGTCAGCAGCCCAGCAAAAAGCCGGGCTAACCGCTTCACTTTACAGTATCTTTGAAATCTTCGTGGATGATTTTCGCATCGCAATACCCGCATTCGACAAAGCCGGTATCATGCGGAATGGACAACCAAACACGTGGGTGACCCAACGCGCCATCGCCACCATCACATGACACGCGCCATTCAGATACAATACGGGTCTCGGGGGCGGGTGTGGTCATGTCAAAGGCCTGCTTGATTGCTGGTGGGTTGCGACTATCTGGTCGTCTTGATAGCCCAGCACTACGCCTATGGCCAGAGCCCACAAACACATTGGAAGACGGACATGACCCAGAACGCCATCGAAATTGCAGGGCTGACGAAAACCTATGCCGCCACGGGCAAAACCGAGGCCAAAGACGCGCTTAAAGGCATTGATCTGAACATTCCGCGCGGGTCGGTTTTCGGGCTGTTGGGCCCGAATGGTGCAGGCAAATCAACGCTGATCAATATTCTTGCGGGGCTGGTGACCAAAACCACCGGAACCGTGAAAATCTGGGGCTTCGACCAAGATACGAACCCGCGCCAGTCCCGTGCATCTATCGGGATCATGCCGCAGGAACCGCATCTTGATGCGTTCTTCACGCCGCGGGGGTCACTTGATGTGCAAGCGGGTCTTTACGGGGTACCAAAATCGAAACGCAAAACCGATGAAATCCTTGATTTCATTGGCCTGACGGACAAGGCAGACGCCTATGCGCGGTCCCTGTCTGGCGGAATGCGGCGCAGGCTGTTGATGGGAAAGGCCCTCGTGCATACACCACATATCCTTGTGCTGGATGAACCAACCGCGGGCGTCGATATTGAACTACGCAACATGCTTTGGGCCAACGTGCGCAAGCTGAACGAACAAGGCACGACGATCATTCTGACCACGCATTATCTCGAAGAAGCGCAGGAAATGTGTGATGAAATCGCGATTATTAATCACGGCGACATGATTGTGCGGGACACGACGGAAAACCTGCTCGGACGGCTTGATAGCAAAACGCTCGTCGTGCGTCCGGCAACCGACGCGTCCCTGCCTGCCCTACCAGACACAATCACCGGGCAAACGCGGTCCGACGGAACGTTGGCGTTCAGCTACCACACGGCTCAAACCAGTGCCGACCAAATTCTCGACATTCTACGCACCGCAGGTATCCAGATTGCCGATATCAGCACAGAACAATCCGACCTCGAAGACGTGTTCCTTGCGCTGACATCAAGCCGTTAGACCCCGTTCATTGGTCCAGAAGCAGCCTATCACCGCGCACAAACGCAAAAGGGGCACGTCACCGTGCCCCCTGCTCAAATCAAAAATGTGCGGAAGCACTCATTTTGGTAACATCCGCCCCAAGGGCTTACCGCCGATGATGTGCATGTGGAAATGCGGCACCTCTTGTACGCCGTCATCACGCGAATTCGCAATCGCACGGAAACCAGCATCGACACCGGTGATCTGACAAACTTCGGACACGGCTGCCATGAACCCGACCTGTTCTTCCGCCGACGCATCGCGGGCAAAATGATCAAGGCTCATATACGGCCCTTTAGGGATCACGAGCACATGCACCGGAGCCTGTGGATATAGATCGTTGAACGCCAGCGCATGATCGTTCTCGTAGACGGTGTTATTTGGGATCTCGCCACGCAAAATCTTCGCAAAGATGTTCTGGTCGTCATAGTTAAAGTCCATCGGACACCTCTAATCTACAAATAAGTAAGGGGTTTCAGCCAAGGCCCGCGCCGTTTCGGCATCCACATTCAAGAACCGCGATAACACGTCAGTCTGTTCTGCAAGATCAGCCGTTTCCCGCAAGCGGTCGAAATGCGCAAAGTCTGCATCGCGCAGTCTTTCACTTTCGAAATTAACATCGTTGCGGATCGTGGGAATCAGGCGGGCAATCGTATCGGCAGGGCTATGTTCTGTCGCCAATCGCACCCGTTTTGCATGACCTTCCAGATAGGCATCGCTAAATTCGCAATTGATCTCTAACAGGCGCACCTTGGCTTTATCGCTGACGAAATCCTCGATCAGGTCAAAGTTTCCAGGATCAAGACAGATGACCATCCGGTTCTTCCCGTGATGATCAAACAACATCCGGATCAATGCACGCCTGTGACGCGCCCGTTTTTCGACCGAATTCTCCAGCCCACCGAGATCAGGCATGTCGCTGCCGTCTTCGTTGAACAGAAACTCCATCGCTGGAATGTCAGTTTTTTCCTTAATCGCAGCGACCAAGCGTTTGGCGACATGCCATTTTTTACAAGCGATGATCATCAGTTCATGATCACGCCCCAACGTCGCCTCGCGTTCCCAGAACCGCATACCAAAACGGCGCCCCACACGACCACGCCCCGTTAGAAATCCATAAAGGTTACGTCCTTCATCAGAAATGTCGAAATCCGTTCGGCCCGACACGAACAATTCGCCTAACCGTTCTTTCAGCTCATATGCCTCTGGGCTGATCTTACGCGCGAAAAGCGCGTCCTGCCCCAACAAAAGATCGTAGTGGTCGTTATAAAACGTCACCGGCATCCCGTAATCGGTAAACATCAAGAACGTCAGCGTGCGCGACTTGATCTGCGTCCCGGGCACCAGATGGCGCACAAGCGTTTGGAAAAATGTCTCGTCCGGGATCCACGTTGTTTTGAAGAACCGCATC
Source organism: Yoonia sp. D2-7 (assembly GCF_055809435.1). Lineage (NCBI taxonomy): Bacteria > Pseudomonadati > Pseudomonadota > Alphaproteobacteria > Rhodobacterales > Paracoccaceae > Yoonia > Yoonia sp. D2-7. The sequence goes on from NZ_CM147912.1 coordinate 2,961,541, forward strand.
ACATCGCGCCGTTTGGCCACAAAATCGAGCAACGCTTCGATTGTCCGCCTACGCAGGCACCACCACTGGCTGCCGATCATCATCTGAATGTCGGCAGGGACGTCGCGGGTGATGTTAAAACGGCGTTGCAGATTAAAACTTGTGTAGAACAGCCATTTCTGGGTCCGTTCGTTGAACCAATGGCGATAGATCAGGCGTTCTTCGCGGAAACCCGTCTTGATCCAGTCGCTTTCAAAGTAGTCAAAGCTTTCGACGTAATCGACATCGTCGTGATCCAGAAAGTCATGCAGATGGTCCGCCGATTTCACTGGCATGCAATCGCCCGACACCATGTAAAAATGGGACGCATGCGGGAATGCATCAACGGCTGCTTCCACCGCGTTCAATGTCGCCTGCACCAGCGACCATTCCCCCCAGCCACATTTGATGCGTTTTTTGGCAAAGGTCACCGACGGATTTGACGCCAATGCGTCCCGCATCTTGTCATATGCGGCCTGTGGAGCACGCGCATCAAAGTGGATGGCAAGGCAATCACCCGCCGCAGTCAACTGCGTCGCTTGCCGAATTATGGCATCCGGGTCTTTGTGACATAACAATATGAACGCAATTTTTGCCATTTGGTGATCTTATATCGCCACAGTAAAGTGTTTGTTGCCAAGACATACATGCAATGGACATTGAAATTACAGACCTTCTTTGCTTTTTAGCATGCACAGATTAAGCAGTTGACGAAGTCGCGGCATTTTCGCCGCAATGTGGAGTAGTAATTTATGGGATTTCCTGGCGTCTGGATGACCGAAAGCGAAAGCGTTGTGTATCGGGTTGTACCCAAATGCGCCTGTTCGACTATTGGCCAGATCATGTATTACTCCGATCAGGGCAAATTCTTTGACGGCGATATCCATGATGCCAAAGACGGCATGCACAAATGGGCGCTAGATCACAGCCATCAGCCGATTACCGACAACGTGCAGGCGCACAAAAGCTACGCCTTCACCTGTGTGCGCAATCCTTACACCCGCATCCTGTCGTCATTCTTTGACAAAATCTGCGGCATTCAGCGGAACGGCAAATACTATCGTGGCAACCTTGTCCCCCTTCTCGTCCAGAAATACGGGATCGAAGTCGGCAGCCCCGACGACGGTTTCCAGTTCGACCAAATCCAGTCGTTCCGCCGCTTTCTATTGTTTGCGCGCGACACCATCCGTTGGCGTCGCCCGATGGAACCTGACATTCACTGGTCGGCAATGTCCGGTCACGTGTCCACCTTCATCGTGAATGGCGGTCGCTACGACAAAATCATCTGGACCGAAAAGTTCAACGACGGCATGCAAGAAGTTCTGGATCACATCGACACCCCGACCCCGGTCGACATCAACGCGATCCCACGCTTCAACGAAAGCGAAGGACACGGACCGAAGCGGGCGCATCCTGTTGAAGACTACTTCGACGACCTCTCGATGCATCTGGTCTATGAAATCTACAAAAAAGACTTCGAACTCTTCAAATACGATTTCCACGATCCGTCCAACAAAATGCCCATCGGCGAAATCGACCTGCACGAAGTACACGCCAAACTCGGCGATTAAGGCCCTCGACGTTCCGTCGATACACACCAGCTGAATTTCGCACGGCGTCCGCGCTTCTTTGACGTTCTCTATATCCCCGCCGGAGGCCCCTTTGCCATCCGCGTGCGCTGGACTGTGTGTTCACGTGGCCTAAGTTGGCAAAGACAAAGGGGCAATTCATGAACACAGTTCTTATTCTCGGCAGCGGGCCAAACGTTGTGACAGCCCGCGACTGGCCCAAGCAGCATTTCGACCTGATCCTTACGATCAACAATGCATGGGCGGTCCGGCCCGATTGGGATCTACTGATCCACCCCGACGATTTTCCACCCGAACGACGCCCAGTGGACATGCATGACGGCCAGCGTATCGTGACCTCCACTGATTACGTTCCGGTCCAAAACACCTTTGGTGGTTTTGTCTATGCAGGTGGGACGATGGCATTTACGGCGGCCTACTGGGCACTCGGGGCCCTTAAGCCGTCTGTCATCGCAATGATGGGCTGCGACATGACGTATGACGCCGCCACAACGCATTTCTATGGAATCGGCACTGCTGATCCCTTGCGGGGCGACATCAGCCTACGCAGTCTCGAAGCGAAATCAGCCCGCATGCAGGTCCTCGCGGCGCAATCGGGCTGCGCGATGGTGAACCTGTCATCTGAACCTAGCCGTCTAACGTTTCCACGTACGACCCCTGAATTAGCCGCCGCAAGCCTGCCAGTGCCGCACAGCAAAACAACCGCAGCGGCGGCCCTCGCAGAGGAAGACCGCCTTGGCTACGTCGTGGCATCCGGCAAATATTGGAAAGAAGAAAGCCGCTTTGATCCCGTAGCCATCGACGCGCTTGATCAGATGTGGCTCAAAGCAGCCCGGCTTGTTTCAGCATAGCACCGATGTTCGCCTTCGGGCGCGGCCCCACGTGACCAATCACTTCGCTTGCGGCGAGAACGCCCATCGCGCCACAGATATCCAACGGACGTCCTGACGCCAAACCAAACAGGAAACCAGCAGCGAATTGATCGCCCGCGCCCGTCGCATCAACCGGCGTGACGGGGGTAACGGGAATCTCGAAACACTTAGCACCTTCGCGCACGACAACCGGATCACCGGACCGCGTACAAACTACGATGTCACACACGGCGGCCGCTTGATCGAGAGCGGCATCAAGGTCTTCAGTCTCGTAAAGCGTCAACCATTCCGCGTCGTTGCCAATTGCAAAATCCATGCTTTCAGTGATCAGACGTTTAAAGTCATCGCGGTGACGATCCGCGCAGAAAGGATCAGACAAAGTAATCCCTGTACGCCCGCCCGCAGCTTTCATCTGTGCTGCCGCTTCAGCGAAAGCTGTTTTACCTTCGTCTTTGTCGAACAGGTAGCCCTCAAGGAAAAGGATTTTACCGCCGTCAAACACGGCTGCATCCACGTCTGCGCTGCCAATATCTGCGCCCGCGCCCAGATAGGTATTCATCGACCGTTCCCCATCCGGAGAGACAAAAATCATCGACCGCGACGTTGGCGCATCTGCACCCGCGACCGGATCGTTCGGAAACGCCGTACCTGCATCTGCCATACCTTTGGCATAGAACTGGCCAAGCGCATCATCTTTCACTTTACCAATGAATGCAGTCGACAGGCCTAACGCCCCGATACCCGCAATCGTGTTCGCGACCGATCCACCAGGCGTTTGGGTGCGTTCTGACATCGCGGCATACAGCACCTCAGCACGATCCTTTTCGATCAGCTGCATGATGCCTTTCTCAATGCCCATGTGATCCAGAAAGGTATCCTCAGCCGGAGCAATGACGTCAACAATCGCATTGCCGATCCCGATCACATCGTAAGAACTCATAGGTTTTTATCCTCAAACATACATAGATCGCGGATCAGACATGCCGCGCATTTTGGTTTTCTCGCGACGCATGTATAGCGCCCGTGCAAAATAAGCCAGTGGTGCGCATGCAGTTGGAAATCAGCCGGAATATGGTCTTCGATAGCGCGTTCAACGGCATCCACATCTTTGCCCGGAGCAATACCAGACCGGTTGCCGACGCGGAAAATATGGGTGTCCACCGCCTGTGCAGGTTGTCCCCACCACATGTTGAGAACGACGTTGGCGGTTTTGCGCCCCACACCGGGCAGCGATTGAAGCGCCGCACGCGAATTTGGCACCTCTCCGTCAAATTCATCCACCAACATCTGGCTCATCTTGATGACGTTCTTGGCCTTGTTCCGGTAAAGCCCAATCGTCTTGATATGTTCTGTGACGCCTTCTAGCCCGAGATCGAGCATCTTTTGTGGCGTATCCGCGATCGCGAACAGTTTGCGCGTCGCTTTATTCACGCCAGCATCGGTCGCTTGGGCCGACAATGCGACGGCAACGACAAGCGTATACACATTCACATGTTCCAGCTCGCCTTTCGGTTCAGCCTCTGCTTCGTGAAAACGCGTGAAAATCTCGCGGATGGTTTTGTAATCAAGTTGCTTTGCCATACAATCCGTATGCCGCCCCGCCGCACAAACCGCAACAATCGGGTCGCATTGGGGCGGTGAAAACCGCTACGGTCCGCACATGACACAGAACTCTTATCATTACGGCGTCATGGCCCGCGCAATCGACGTGATTGATACGGCTGATGCGCCGCTTTCATTAGACGCGCTCGCGAGCCAAATGGACATGTCGCCTGCCCATTTCCAACGCCTGTTTTCCCAATGGGTTGGCGTGTCGCCCAAACGTTACCAGCAATATCTAGCGCTTGGTCATGCAAAGACGCTTCTGCGGGATCGTTTCACAACCTTGGCCACCGCTGACGCTGTCGGCCTATCCGGCTCTGGCCGCCTGCACGATATGTTCCTGACGTGGGAAGCCATGAGCCCCGGCGATTTCGCCAAAGGCGGCACAGGTCTGACGATCTATTCGGGCTGGTTCGACAGCCCCTTTGGCCCCACCTTGGTCATGGGCACGAACAAGGGCATCTGTGGCGCGGCCTTTGCCGAAACCATGGGCGATGCGGCAGCCGTGCAAGACCTGCAGTCGCGCTGGCCCAATGCAACCTTCATCGAAAATCCGGCACATCTAGCCCCATGGGTGCAAACCGCCTTCGCGCTGAGCGACAACGCCACGCCGCTGCACCTGATCGGGGCACCTTTCCAAATCAAAGTCTGGGAAGCGTTGCTGCAAGTTCCCACCGGCACAGTCACCACCTATTCCGAAATCGCGACGGCCATCGGATCACCAAAGGCCGTTCGCGCCGTAGGCACCGCCGTCGGACGCAATCCGGTGTCTTGGTTGATTCCCTGCCATCGCGCTTTGCGGAAATCAGGTGAATTGGGCGGCTACCATTGGGGCTTAAACCGCAAACGTGCGATGTTGGCGTGGGAAACCGCCCGACGCGATGCTGCAACAGCGCCTTAGAAAACAGGCGGACATCCGCTATCATACGCTTCGTTATTGGATAACGCGCAGGGTTCCGGCATAGATTGTGCAGCAATAGCACTGCGGTGCGCTTTTAACTGGACTGAACACATGACCTTTACAAAACTCCCAATGATTTTCGCGGCCACTTCCCTGATCGCTGTCACAGCATGTTCCGGCACAGGCGGGCCAAACGACAACATCCAAACCCGTAACGGTGCAGCGATCGGCGCGATCGGTGGTGCAATCTTGGGTGCGGCCACTGCTGATAACCGCAGCGAACGCGGCCAGCGCGCTGTTGTTGGCGCATTGCTCGGCGGCACGGCAGGCGGCGGTATCGGCTCTGTTCTGGACCGTCAGGAAGAAGAACTGCGCCAATCGCTCGGCAACAACGTGGGTATCGTGAACAACGGCAACAACCTGACCGTGACCCTGCCGAACAACATCCTGTTCGCAACAGACAGCGCGTCAGTATCCGGCACGGCGCAGAATGACCTGTTCGCTGTGGCGCGGTCCTTGAACAACAACCCGTCTTCCACAATCAACGTAATCGGTCACACCGACAACGTCGGTGACGCGTCCTACAACTTTGATCTGTCCCAGCGTCGCGCGCAGGCGGTGTCATCGGTCCTGATCAATGCGGGCGTTTCCCCAACACGTCTGCGGTCCGTGGGGCGCGGTGAGGATGCACCAGTTGCATCAAACCTGAATGCCAACGGTCGCGCGCAGAACCGCCGCGTTGAAATCGTGATCACACCAAACTAAGCACATCTGCTAACCATCGCAGAATAAGGGCCATCCAGACGGATGGCCCTTTTTTGTTTGTGATCATTCGGCGCTGGTCATATAATTTGACCAATATCGGGGGACATAATGCCGTTTGAACCTATTCAGCAGGAAAAACTATCCAAGGGCGTTGTGCGCCAAGTCGAAGGTCTGATCCTGCGCGGTATCTTACGCCCGGGCGAACGATTGCCGTCAGAGCGTGAATTATCCGAACGCATGAACGTGTCCCGACCGTCCTTGCGCGAAGCATTTGCAGAACTGCAGGAACAAGGGCTGCTGGTGTCCAAAGCGGGCGCAGGGGTCTTTGTCGCCGACGTGCTCGGGTCCGCCTTTGCCCCTGCCCTTGTGACGCTCTTCGCGACACATGACGAGGCGGTGTTCGACTACATTAGTTTCCGGCGCGATATGGAAGGGCTTGCCGCCGAACGTGCCGCCCACCTCGGGTCCGACACCGATCTGGCCGTGATCGACAGTATCTTCAAAAAGATGGAAGTGGCGCACCAAAAGCGAAATCCATCCGATGAAGCGCAGCTGGACGCTGATTTCCACCTCGCGATCATCGAGGCGAGCCATAATATCGTCATGCTCCACATGATGCGGTCGATGTATGAATTGCTGCGCGAAGGCGTGTTCTACAACCGGTCCGTGATGTTCAAACAGCGCATGACACGCGATCACCTGCTGGGACAACATCGGGCGATCAACGTGGCCCTACAAGCCCGAGATCGGGACGGGGCAAGAACAGCCGTGGCAGCACACCTCGATTACGTCGAAGGGGCGCTGAAGGACCAACAAAAGGCGGATCGAAACGAAGCGTTCGCGAAGAAACGATTTGAGCATGAGGCGGGGCGGTAAATCCAACGTATGACGGAACTACATAAAAACAGCTCTCTAAAGAACAATGTTGCCAAATGTTCGGCGGTTTCATTTATCTTACTAATCATTGTCTTGGCAATTCGTGGAGATGGTCCGATATCGCAGATAACCATTGTGACCGTGGGACTTGTCTGGGTAACTTCCTTTGGACTTCTCATCTTATTACGATTGAGATCGCTGGCATCTGACCTCCCGAATTTTCGGCATCCCAAAAGCAAATAGCTCCTTTTTCAGTCTCTCCTTAAGAGAACCTTAAAGATGGAGTAGGCGCTTGGTATGATCCAGAAAAAGTACAACCAAAGTATGCCCATTGATACTTGGACACCGTTCTCTGGAAAGAACTGGCGGACTGCGCCAAGTACTGGCAACGCTGAAATGTAGCTTATTACTACGCCGACTACCGTCAGTAGCGGATATTCCCTCAGGAAATTTTCCAACCATTTCATTGAATTGCCTTTCTGGTCGTCCAATTAGGATATTCTTGAAGTTGTACAACTCAGTCCCCCACACCGAAAGCTGCCAATCAAACATCGTGCAGCATCAGGCAAACAGGGCTCAGTCCTCCTCTCAGGGCAACCCGCAAAAAACCCGGCTGCCTCTCAGCAACCGGGTCTTTAAATCTCAAAAGCGGCTCAGCTTAGTGCAGCTTTGCACCGACCTGTGCAATTGCGTCGTCGATCAGGGCCGCTGTGCTTTTCGCATCAGCTTGCTTGGCGATGATGTCTTGCGCGGCACCAACGGCAACAGTCACAGCCTGGTTGCGGATGTCTTTCACAGCCGCAGCTTGCGCCGCTTCGATTTGCTCTTCGGCGCTTGCCAGACGACGGGCAACGGATGCCACGATGTCGTCTTTTGCAGTTGCCGCGGCTTTCGCAGCTTCGTCCTTTGCAGATGCGACGATACGGTCGGCCTGCTCTTGGACTTCTTTCTGCTTTCGCTCGTAAGATGCCAACAACGCCTTAGCTTCGTCGCGCAGTGCGCGGGCTTCGTCGAGCTCGGACTTGATGCCAGTCGCACGGGCGTCCAGCATTTCGCCGACTTTGCCTGGAACCTTGAAGTAAACCAAGATGCCAACAAACACGAGGAACGCGATCAGAACAACAAAGTCAGTGTTCTTCAGCGATACAAACGGGCCGCTCGCAGCAAATGCAGGGGACGCCATCACAGCCAAAAGAGCAGTCATAAGTAGTTTCATAGCTTACCCTTTCATCCGTGCAGTGACCGCAGCAGTGACGGTTTTGGCATCAGCCTTACCACCCAATGCAGCAACGATTTCGCCAGCTGTATCTTTGGCAACCGCGGTGACGCTTTTGACAGCACCAGCGCGAATTTCCGCAATCGCAGCTTCGCTTTCAGCAGTCTTGGCTGAAATCTGCGTATCGGCTTTTGCCAATTCCGCGTCCAGTTCAGACTGAATTTCTGCCTTCGCTTCGGCTACAATCTTTGCAGCTTCAGAACGGGCGTCTGCCAGCGCTTGGTTATATGCAGCTTCGGCCTCTTGGGCTTTCAGCTTCAATTCTTCAGCGGCAGCAATGTCATTCGTAATTGTACCTGACCGCTCTGCGAGCACGGATGCGATCCGCGGCAATGCAATGCGTGACAGTACAAAGAAGATCACAACAAGTGTGACCAACAGCCAGAAAATCTGGTTCGGGATCCAATCAGCACAAAGCTGTGGCATCCCAATGGCGCTGCCCGACGGGCCAACACATGCGCCAACTGCGTGTTCAACTGTTTCTGTTGCCATTTTGGCCCCCGAAGTCCTGTTAAGTTACCGGCTGGCGCGACGTATCACGCCAGCCAGCCGTAAGGATAGATCGGTTGTCTTAGACAGCAAACATCAGCAGCAAGGACACGAGGAATGCAAAGATACCAAGTGCTTCTGCGAATGCGAGACCGATGAACAGTGTAGCAGTCTGCGATGCAGCTGCGGATGGGTTACGCAGAGCGCCTGCGAGGTAGTTGCCAGCAACGTTACCAACACCGATAGCGGCAGCGCCGGAACCGATTGCAGCCAGGCCAGCGCCGATGTGTGCGAGTTCGCCTTCCATGATATTTCTCCTTACGATGGAATTTTGAATTTGTGTCGTTAGTGGTCGGACAAGTGTGGTGATCTTAGTGATGCGGGCTAAGCGCGTCTTTCAGATACACACAGGTCAGAATGGTGAATACGTAGGCTTGGATACCGGCCACGAGGACTTCCAGTCCGTAGATGGCGGCGATGCCTGCGATGGATACGGGGCTGATGATGCCGATAGCGGCAAAGCCTGCGAATACTTTGATAACTGCGTGGCCAGCCATCACGTTACCCGCAAGACGGATAGAGTGGCTTACCGGACGCACGAAGTACGAGATAACTTCGATGATCGCGATGATCGGACGCAACACTGCTGGCGCGTCTTTCATCCAGAACATGCCCAAGAAGGATGCGCCGTTAAGGACAAAACCCAGTACAGTCACGGCGATAAAGACGCCGAAACCAAGGATCGCGGTCACAGCGATGTGGGATGTTGTAGAGAAGGACATCGGCAGCAGGGCCAAGTAGTTTGCGAACAAGATGAACACAAACAATGTCATGATATATGGGAAGTACTTGATGCCGTCTTTGCCGGTGACATCTTCAACCATTTTGTAAACGAAGGAATACATCAGCTCTGCAATCGACTGTACCCGTGTCGGGACAATCGCGCGGCCCTTGGACCCCATCACGAAAACTGCGATGATCGCGAGAACGGCGATGGCCATCCAAAGCGTTGCGTTTGTGATTGTGAACAGGCCTACTTCGCCGTCGCCAAACAGCGGCTTGACGATAAACTGATCGAGGGGGTGAAAGACAAGACCTTCTTCGGAATGTGCATCAGTCGCCACGTTGATCATCCTCTTCATTCGCAGCATTCAGCTGCTTGTTCTGCATCTCTTTGGCTGACCGCATCATGGTGTTCACACCCGCCGCGAAGCCTAAGAATATAAATATCACCAGAAAGATCGGGGTTGTCCCGAACAGGCTATCCAGCCCGTATCCGATGCCGAAACCGATCCCAAGACCGGCTACTAATTCGATCACCATCCGCCATGCCATCTGGGCTTGGGAATAATGTTCCTCTGAATGGTCCTTGATTTCTGGACCTGCTTTCAGCGCATCGATTTTGGCCTCTAGGGCTTTCAGTCGTTCCGCGTGATCAGGTTCATTGGACAAGGAATTGCCCCCTCAGATGTTGCGCATGGTCTAGGCGCAGGGCCAAACAGAGTCAACAGGATGTGATCGGCAATATAATGCATTAATAACAATACACTAGAATGCATTCCGTATGGCACACCATGCCGAAACTACCCCAATTCCGGCCAATCAGACATTCAACCATTTGGTTGATCTTCTCTAGAATGCCCCGAATTATCAGGATAAGCGTATCGGCATGACACAACCGCTCGACATTATCTTTGCAGCCCTGGCCGATCCAACGCGGCGTACGATCCTGTCGATGTTGCTTGAAGATGATATGGCCGTGACCGACGTGGCGGAGCCGTTCGAGATGTCGCTCGCCGCAATTTCGAAACACTTGGGCGTGCTGACTGCTGCAGGTCTGATTAGCCAAGAAAAGCGTGGTCGCGTGAAATGGTGCAAGCTGGAACCGGATAACCTGCGCGAGGCGTCCACATGGATGCAGGGGTTCGGGCAGATGGGCGGGCTTGATCTGGACGCGTTTGAACGGTTCTTGGAAACAGAGCTGCGGCGGGGCTAACCCCGTGAATCAAAACCGCCGTCGATCAGACGAACGGGGTGGCGAACGCGGTTCATCGGCCTTGGCAGGCTATGTTTCATCTGGCTTGAATCAGATGATGAAGGAATAGCACCCTCTGGCAGCAAACCGGACAGTTGCGCATCGCGACGGGACAGCGCCGACGGCGTAAAATACGGCGGCTTTGCGAGAAAGGGAAATTCATCCGGCGACATAATCTTCACAAATTGCCCAACGGGGACGCGGTTTTGAAACCGGTACAACGCGTCTGGTCCCCCTGCTCCGCCCCTTTGAAAAACGAAAACACCGCCATCATCCGCAATATCTGTCACGCTGATATGGACGTTCATCTCGAATGATTTGGGCCAAGGAAATTTGATCAGGGTCGCAGGTCGCCCAAATTCACCAATGAGGAGATAGGAGGCCCGCCCCCACTTTACCCCAACGACTGCAGAAAAGGCGGCACTGGGCGATGTGATCAGTTTGCCCCACATTAGCCCTCGGGGCAGCAGGTACTGATCAAAAACGCTCCGGCGAAAATCCCACATCTCAAACGCCGTGGCGTAGGTATCCGCAACATAGGTATCGTTGAGTATCATAAAACGGTCGGGCGACGTGCCGATCAGATCATGGACATTCTCACCTTCGGGATAAACGATCATACGGTGCAGGAAGTCATCATCACCGCGACTAAACAACACAGTCACACCGCGCCAAAAATGCCCAAGCCCCAACTGCAAAGCCACCAGCTATTCCCGCAACAACAACAGTAGCGCCACAATCGTCAGACCGATCCCTAAAAGAACCATCGCAGGCGGCAGCGGGTTACCCAACGCCACATCCCAGACCATCACCCAACTTGGGGTCAGGTAGGTGTACGCCATAACCTTTGCGCTTGGCAGGCGGAGCGATGCGAATTGCAGCAACGTGAACGTCGTCGCAGATGCAAAGACTGAGACGTATAATATAGTCACCCAAACCAAGGGCCGCAGATCCGCCCAGTCGGTCCTGATGATCTCTGGCAATCCAAGCACCGTCAGGATCAAAGCGCCCGCGACCAAGGTCCCAAAGGTGAATGAAAGCGCTGTTTCTCCGCGGTTCAGCTTACGAACCAGCGGCGTGTAGGCCGCATGCGATACACAGCCCCAGAAATAAATCATCTCGCCGCGACCAACATCAAAACCAAGGATTGCGGATATATCGGCCCTGAATATCACCCAGATCGCACCTAATGCGCCGATCCCAAGCGCAAGCGCCATGCGGGACGTCGTGATTTGGCGCAACATGACGTAGCCAAAGATCGCGGACAGGATAGGTGTCAGGGTGAAGACCGCAGCGGCGCTGACGGACGGCGCCGTTTTCAGGCCTTCAAACATCAAGACAAAGTAGAACGTAAAGACAACGGCAAGGATCAGGTATCGCCACGGCGCACGAAAGTCGCCGCTTTTGATAGCACCAGTGCCGAATGCAATGCCGCCAACGATACCGGCCGCTATCCAAAAGCGAACAGCGTTCAGCGCCATCGGCGAAATTTCATTAGCGACCAAAACACCCAGCGCAAACGATCCCGCGACCAGCACCGAAAACAGCAACATCGCAAGGTGACCGGCCAACGCCGGGCCACTTAGGGCTAGAGGTCGCAATTTTTCATGTACCCTTTGACGAAGGACAAAAAGGTTTGGACCTTTGTAGTGCGGTGTAGGTCGACGTGCGTGACCAGCCACATTTTGATGTTCCACTCCGGAATCGGGGCGATAACGGGGATCAATGTCGGATATCGGCTGACCGCTGAGTTTACGACAAATCCGATGCCCGCCCCCGCCAGAATACTGTCTTGCAGCGCGCGTTCGTCGGTTGCGCGGTAGACAAAGTTTTCCTTCGGTACAATTTCAGCAAGCCAACGGGCGAATGGAGCGCGGTGATCCACATTATCATACCCCACAAACCTGTGGTTCTGAAAATCCTCGACCCCATCCGGCATCCCAAAACGCGCGATATACGCTTCAGACGCGACAAGCTGGACAGTCGTTTCCATCAATGGCTGCACAACGTTATCGGGTTGATCAGGCGCCATGGCACCTGCCCTGATCGCCACATGGGCTTCGCCGTATTCGAGCCGGAACAAACGTTCACCAGTCAAAAAGCGGATACGGATATCAGGGTGTTCCGTCTGAAATTGGGCAAGCATAGGTGCCAGCATTTGCGAAAAGCTAAGCAGTGATGTCACCACAAGTTCGCCACTGACGCTTTCCCCCAGCCCCTTGATCCGGCTAACAAGTTGGGAAAACTGATCATCCGTCGCTTTTGCAACTTGCAACAAATCTGTACCCGCCTCTGTCGGTGCATAGCCACGCGCGTGGCGCTGAAACAACTTCACACCCAGCCGCTGCTCCAAGGCGTCGATATGCCGGATCACCGTCGCATGATGCACACCCAAAACGTCTGCAGCACCGCTGACGGTACCGTTACGGGCTACTTGATACGCAGTCCTGATTTCGTCCCAATTGTCCATGGTATGACCTGTGCAAATACAAACAGTTCTGGCTATTATTGGCGGTTTACGTTCACATGCGCAAGAGACAGCCAATGGGCGATCAGCAGTTTCACGCCATGACTTGACTCAGCCGCCTCTGCCGTCTAATTCGCGACCCAACTCCGGAAGCAACAGACTTCCGGTCCCTTTTGTAAAAGGGATCGCCCCCCACCAGCGTGTTACGCCCGTGGGGGCGCTACTGCATTCAGCGTTTCGTTCCTATATGGAAAGGTGACGCAACCAACGACGAAGGGCTTAGTGCCGATGTTTGAGAACCTATCAGAACGCCTTGGCGGCGTCTTCGACAAGCTCACCAAACAAGGGGCTTTGTCCGAAGACGACGTGAAAACAGCGCTGCGCGAAGTCCGCGTGGCCCTGCTGGAAGCCGACGTTTCCCTGCCCGTTGCCCGTGATTTCGTCAAAGCCGTTGAAGCCAAAGCAACCGGTCAAGCCGTCACAAAATCCATCACGCCCGGCCAGCAAGTTGTTAAGATCGTTCATGACGAACTCGAACATGTGCTGACAGGCGACAGTGATCCGGGTGCGTTGAAGATCGATAACCCACCCGCCCCGATCCTGATGGTTGGTTTGCAAGGGTCCGGTAAAACGACAACCACTGCGAAGCTGGCGAAGCGTTTGAAAGAACGCGAAGGCAAGCGCGTGTTGATGGCGTCGCTTGATACGAACCGCCCCGCGGCGATGGAACAGCTGGCGATCTTGGGCAACCAGATCGGTGTGGACACACTGCCAATCGTCAAAGGCGAAGATCCGGTTGCGATTGCGAAACGTGCGAAAACCCAAGCGTCACTTGGTGGCTACGACGTCTATATGCTTGATACCGCTGGCCGTTTGCACATCGACGAAGAACTGATCGCGCAGGCCGCTGCCGTGCGTGATGTGGCGCAGCCGCGCGAAACGCTGCTCGTGGTCGATGGCCTGACGGGTCAAGACGCGGTGAACGTCGCGCAAGAATTCGACGACAAAATTGGCGTTAGCGGCGTTGTCCTGACACGGATGGACGGCGACGGGCGCGGTGGTGCAGCGCTTTCGATGCGTGCGATCACTGGCAAGCCGATCCGTTTTGTCGGTCTTGGTGAAAAGCTCGACGCGATTGAAACGTTTGAACCAAACCGTGTTGCTGGCCGCATTCTTGGCATGGGCGATATCGTCGCTCTGGTTGAAAAGGCCCAAGAAACCATCGAGGCCGAACAAGCCGAACGCATGATGAAGCGCTTCCAAAAGGGCGCGTTCAACATGAACGACCTGAAGATGCAGCTCGAACAGATGATGAAGATGGGCGGCATGGAAGGCATGATGGGAATGATGCCCGGCATGGGCAAAATGAAATCACAGATGGATAAGGCGGGCATGGATGACAGCATCCTGAAACGCCAAATCGCCCTGATCAATTCCATGACGAAGAAAGAACGCGCAAACCCTGCGTTGCTTGCGGCATCCCGCAAGAAGCGGATCGCAAAGGGTGCGGGTCTTGAAGTGTCCGAACTGAACAAACTCATCAAACAGCATCGTCAGATGGCTGATATGATGAAAAAAATGGGCAAGATGGGCAAAGGCGGCATGCTGAAACAAGCCATGAAAGGCATGTTCGGCAAAGGCGGCCCTGACATGCCCGGCGGCATGCCCGATATGAACGATCCTGCTGCAATGGAAGCGGCGGCGAAAGCCCTGCAAGGCCAGATGCCCAAAGGCATGCCAGGTCTTGGCGGCGGCATGGGCCTCCCCCCCGGTTTGTCTGGCTTCGGGAAAAAGAAATAAGCCATGAGCAATATGACCCTGCAAACAGAACGGCTGATCCTGCGCCGCCCCGAACCGGGCGACTATGGTGCGTTTCGTGCATTCATGACGTCTGATCGGTCCAAGGGTCTTGATGGCCCGAAAAGCATCGGCGACACGTGGCGTGCATTCGCAGCCGAGTTGGGGCATTGGGAAATCTTTGGGTATGGCATGTGGGCCGTGACAATCCGTGGCGACAACGACGCCGTCGCCCTTGTCGGCCCTTGGACACCGGAAGACTGGCCCGAAACCGAAATCGGCTGGATCGTACTAGACCCAGCTGTCGAAGGCACCGGCGTCGCATACGAAGCGGCCAAAGCAGCCATCACGCATGCGTTTGACGCGCTGAACTGGCGCACAGCGGTGTCCTATATCGCCCCTGAAAATGTTCGTTCTATCGCCTTGGCGCAAAAACTGGGTGCGACGCTCGATATTTCAGCCAAGACGCCTGCGTCTTATGGCGATTGCATCGTTTACCGTCACCCCGATCCCGAGGGGGCGCATCGATGACATATCCGACATCGCAGTGCACGGGTTGTGCACGCATTGTGCACGCAAGTCACATGTTACCTTTGGGGGCCGCATGACCGATACGACAACCAAAGCCGCCGACATCCTCAAGGGCCACCGCGAGAGCATCGACCGCCTCGACGCGATCCTCGTCTATACGCTGGGCGAACGCTTCAAACACACACAGGCCGTGGGTGTTCTGAAAGCAGAACACGCCCTGCCCCCGTCCGATCCAGACCGCGAACAAAAACAGATCGCGCGGCTTACCGACCTTGCAGACCGGGCCGATCTCGACCCGGAATTCGCCAAGAAATTCCTGAATTTCATCATTCAGGAAGTCATCCAACACCACAAACAACACCAATCCTAATAGACTGAAATTAAAGGACTAACACCATGGCTATGAAAATTCGTCTCGCCCGCGGCGGTTCCAAAAAGCGCCCTCACTATTCCATCGTTGCAGCGGACAGCCGCATGCCACGCGACGGCCGTTTCATCGAAAAGCTCGGCACATATAACCCAATGTTGCCAAAAGATTCCGAAGAGCGCGTGAAAATGAACATGGAGCGCGTGAAGTACTGGTTGGGTGAAGGCGCACAGGTCACTGACCGTGTATCCCGTATGCTGGAAGCTGCAGGCGAACTGCCGAAGAAAGACCGGTCTAACCCTAAGAAGGGTACACCAGGTAAAGCGGCACAAGCACGCGCAGAAGAAAAAGCGCAAAAAGCAGCAGACGCTGCTGAAGCGGCAGCTGCACCAGCTGAAGAAGCTGCAGCAGAAGAGTAAATCTCTCACGCTGGTCGGGCGGCGCATGTATTGCCGCCCGACCGCTCTTTTTCCAAAGATCGCGTTGCCGGTCTTTCGCAAAGGAGTTTGATCTGATGACCACAGACACACGTGTAATCGTAGGTTCGCTTGGTGGCTCCTTTGGCGTCAAAGGTGAAGTCCGGCTGAAATCCTTTTGCGCAGACCCAGCCGCTATCGCCGACTACACACCGCTTTATGCCGAAGACGGCCGTGCCTTTACGCAGGTGGTTCTGACGGGCCAACTGAAGAACGGATTTTCCGCCCAAGTCTCTGGTATCACGACAAAAGAAGAAGCAGACGCGCTGCGCAACACGCCGCTTTATGCGGAACGCGATGCAATGCCGCCAGTGGATGACGACGAATATTACTACGCAGACCTGATCGGTTTGACGGTGGTCGATACCGGCGGCGCGACGCTCGGCAAGGTCAAAAATGTGGTTGATCATGGCGCGGGCGATCTGCTGGAAATCACTCCACCGACAACTCCCGAAACCGTATTTCTGCCCTTCACACAGGCCGCCGTGCCCACGGTCGACCTGAAATCAGGCAAAATCGTCGCAGATCCGCCAGCAGGCCTGTTTGCGGACGATTAGGCCCGCTTTTCTTTTGGTCATAAATATCTCGGGGGTATGGGGGCTGGCCCCCATGTCGTGACGCAACAGGCAGCGCAAAACATTTGCAATGGCTTTACCCTGCCCCCCGATCACCGCCATACTTACGCCAAACCTCATGTCAGGCGAGCCCGATGGCAGATCAGCAGCAAATCCTTCTTCACCCCGGTTTTCATCGCACTGGCACCAGTTCGATGCAGCATTTTCTGTGGCTGAACCGGGATGCGTTGGCCCCCTATCTGACAATCCGGCTCACGCGTCACTTCAAGTCTGTCGCGCGCCTGTGCACCCGATATGCCACCACACAAAACCCGCTCGATCTGACAGATATGATCAGCGAACTTGACGCGGGCTTCGCCGCTACGCCGGTTCCAACTGGCCGTAACCTATTGATCAGTAGTGAAATGTTCTGTGGTGAAATTCCCGGACATGGGACCGTTATGGATTACAGCGCAGCCCCTACATTGATCACTTATCTTGTCGGTTACCTCGAAGAACGTTTTCCTGAGGCAAAAATCACGGTTCTCTTGTCGACACGCGATGCGGAAGAATGGTTGTTCAGTGTTTATCGCCATGTCTTGCGCCGCAGTCGGCTAACCATGACGCGAGAAGAATTTGCGACCACCTTCCGTGACGCCGCTGATTTTGAAGCCGTCGCACAGGACATCGCAGAGGCAATCGCCCCGCTCGACGTTCTATACCTGCCGCTGGATCACGCTTTGCAGAACCCGCTGGGTCCGGGTGCTGCGCTTGTTGATCAAATGCCGCTGCCGGAAACGGTACGCGATGCGTTGCTGCCTGTCGGGATTGGTGCA
This sequence comes from Yoonia sp. D2-7, assembly GCF_055809435.1. Classification (NCBI taxonomy): domain Bacteria; kingdom Pseudomonadati; phylum Pseudomonadota; class Alphaproteobacteria; order Rhodobacterales; family Paracoccaceae; genus Yoonia; species Yoonia sp. D2-7. The sequence goes on from NZ_CM147912.1 coordinate 2,978,992, forward strand.
AAGGGCGCAGAACCGCATCTGTGGGGGCAGTTCTTGGCAATGAACCGCGCGGATTACCCCGACGATCAGGTCACGGCGCAAAAAGAACAAATGGCAGAGGCCGCAAAACTTGGCCATTGGCGGAAAGCCTAGCGTTCTGTCGCGCTTGCGCCTAAAAGCCCGCCCATGACAGATGCACCCAAACCGCCCGTCTCGAAATCTTTGGCTACGAAATCGCACGGCGGTAACCAGGCCCGTGCGATTGGGCGGAAATCCATTCGCCCGACGCTAAAGCCGCGCGAGTTGATGACCGACACGCCTGAATTGGCAGGTGCGTGGCGGGCGCAAATCCTGACGCTGTTTCCACAGGCTTTTCCCGGGGTACTCGGCGAAAGCCTGACGGGGCGCGCTTTGCAGGACGGCAAATGGCAGCTCGAAACCTACGATCTCCGCGAATACGGCATCGGCAAGCATCGGAATGTCGATGATACGCCCGCAGGTGGTGGCGCTGGGATGGTGTTACGCGCCGATGTGCTGGAGGCCGCGATTAACGATGCCCGTGCTTCTGCTAAGGGTGTGATGCCGTTGATTTACCTCAGCCCACGTGGACGCCGTATGGATCAAGCGCTGATGCGCGAGTTGTCACAAGCCGACGGTGTCACCCTGCTGTGCGGCCGTTTTGAAGGTGTCGATGAACGGGTGCTCGACCACTATAACATCATAGAAGTCAGCCTTGGCGACTTTGTCATGACCGGCGGCGAATTGGCCGCACAGGCCATGATCGACGCGACCGTGCGCCTACTGCCCGGTGTGTTGGGCAATATGGCCTCAACCGAAGAAGAAAGCCATTCGAACGGGCTACTGGAACATCCGCAATACACGAAGCCAGCGGACTGGCAGGGCCACGCGATCCCTGATGTGCTGCTATCCGGCAATCACGCGAAGATCGCGGCATGGCGCAAAGCACAGTCAGAAAAGATCACACAGGACCGGCGTCCGGATCTTTGGGATGCGCATACAAAGAAGGGCTAAAGCAGCCCTTCCGCTTCTAGCACTTTGCGTGCAGCGCGGAAGCATTCCAGCCCCTGTGGTACCCCGCAATAGATTGCGATCACGTGAATAATCGCGCGAATTTCTTCTTTCGTCACACCGTTGTTGATCGCGCCGCGGCAGTGCAGTTCCCATTCCTGCATCTTTCCCAAAGCGCCGATCATCGACAGGTTCATCATTGAACGGGTCTTCGCATCAATGGCATCGTCGCCCCATCCAAAGCCCCAGCACCAAGCTGTCATCGCTTCTTGAAACGGCATGGTAAAATCATCAGCAGCCGCAAGGTTCTTTTCGACATAGGCGCCGCCTAGGGTCGCTTTGCGCTGCTCTAAGCCCTTCAAAAACAAGTCTTCATCAAACGTGCCCATGATCTGATCGCCCTTTCTTGCTAATCGGTTCTGCCATTGAGCGATTGTTGCGACCTCATGGCAACAACATTGAGGGATTCCAGCGCAACGCGTTGAAAATTATTGATAAATGTGATACGTAAGGTTCATAAACCTCAAACTATAGGAATGCCCTTGAAGATCATTGAAACGCGCACAAATTCTCCGTCCGAATTCACACTCGCCCTTTGGGCCGCGCGCCGACGATCTGGCATTTCATCCTTCTTACTTCACATTTTCGCCTGCTTCGCTTTGGCCGCCGCCACGTTCTTTTTCGGGAACAACGGAGGGCTCGTTTTCGTCGGCGGGGCGTGCATCACGTTAGGTGTGATCGGGTTGCTTGTGCGGCGGATGATCGGAGCCATGACAGAGCTGTTTCAGGTGGTCGCGTTGCGATTGAACCTTTGACTGGAATTTGTTGCTTTTGCAGGCCATTTGGCACGATCTTTTCTTGATCCCTTACGGCGTGACGCCTATACGACCCCATCACCGGGCGCCCTAGGCGATTCTGGTGTGTGGTTTATGGAACCATTCGGGTATTGAGCGTTACTGCGTTGTAACGGAACTCACCGGATAGGCCAGACGACCGACCAAGAATGACGACGTGATCTTTTGCGGGCGCAGTTGCGGACCCGATAACGACAAAAAGCTCTCGCGACTGACGAAAACGCAACCGGACAACCGGTGCCAATCATAGGAGCGTATCATGGACGTGATCGCACAAATCGAAGCGGAGCAAATCGCTGCGCTGGGGAAAGAAATCCCTGACTTTAAAGCGGGTGACACCATCCGCGTTGGTTACAAAGTGACCGAAGGGTCCCGTACCCGTGTTCAGAACTACGAAGGCGTTTGCATCGCCCGTAAGAACGGCAAAGGCATTGCCGGTTCTTTCACAGTTCGTAAGATTTCGTTTGGTGAAGGCGTGGAACGTGTGTTCCCACTGTTCTCAACAAACATCGACAGCATCACCGTTGTACGTCGTGGCCGCGTTCGTCGCGCCAAGCTGTACTATCTCCGCACACGTCGTGGTAAGTCCGCGCGTATCGCAGAAGTCACCAACTACAAAGCGCCAAAGGCGTAAGGGGTCCTGTCATGAAAAAAGATATCCATCCCGATTACCACTTCATCACTGTCAAAATGACAGATGGTACAGAAGTGCAGATGAAATCCACTTGGGGCAAAGAAGGCGACGTTATGGCGCTGGACGTTGACCCATCTGTGCACCCTGCATGGACTGGTGGCGGCACGCGTCTTATGGATGCCGGCGGTCGTGTTTCCAAGTTTAAGAACAAATACGCTGGTCTTGGCTTCTAAGAAGCGAACGGTCATCGCGATTTTCGAAACGCCGTCCCTTTTGGGGCGGCGTTTTGCGTTTCGCTTTGATGTCGAACCATGGTCAGCGACGAGGTCAGTTGTTAGAATTGGCAAAGACGCAAGCAAGGCCATACAGATATGACATCGCACCGCCCTACCCTGCACCTCGTTTGTGGTAAGATCGCCGCTGGGAAATCGACGTTAACTGCGACCTTGGCGGAAGCGGATCAAACGGTTCTTATGTCCGAAGATGTATGGCTGAAGACGTTATTTGCGGATGAAATGAATACGCTCAAGGACTACGTTCGCTTTTCCGCACGGTTGCGTCAGGTTTTGCAGGACCATGTCATAAACATCCTGAATGCTGGAACCTCTGTGGTTCTCGACTTTCCGGCCAACACTGTCGCGACGCGTGTTTGGATGAAAGAAATCACACGAAATGCGAATGCCGATCACGTGATGCATTGGCTAGATGTCCCTGACGCCGTGTGTATCGCGCGGATGCACGCCCGAAACGCCACAGGCAATCACCCGTTCGCGGTGACCGAAGCGCAATTTGCGCAGGTGACAGCGCATTTCGAGGCACCGCGCGAGGACGAGGGCTTCAACGTTCAAATTCACAGGGATCACAACTAATGGCACACCCGCTCGATTCATTGATTGATCAAATCGTTCAGCAAGCCACACGCGACGGTAAGATGGATGATTTGCCGGGTGCAGGTAAACCGCTGCCGCACGTGGATAATCCGCAAGATGCTGTGCTTGCCCGCCTGATGAAGGAAGCGGATGCGACCGCGCCTGTCGTTGTACTGCGCCGGCAAATTCTGGCCGCGCAAGATAAGCTTAAGACCGTAACGGATGAGGCCGAGAAACGGCAGCAGATGCTTTATATCTCAGAACTACAGACGAAGCTCGCACTCGAGATGGAAGCGTTTCGCAAATACGGGTGATATCCCGCGTTTTCTAAAAAAATTGGCACCTCCAGTCGAACTGGAGGTGCCTTCAAACTTATGCAGCGGATGAGTTCCGACCGCCACCGCCGCCCGGCTTACGCCGACGCCGCTGACCACCACCGGGCTTACCGCCACCGGGTTTGCCCGCGCCACCAGCGGCTTTCGGCGCGCCGCCACGTCCACGGCCACCGCCGCCTCCGCCACCACCGCGACGACCACCGCCGCCGCCGTTTGGCCGTTTTTTCTGACCCGGCTGGATTTCCCAAGGCGTGCCGGACGCGACAGGGATCGCTTCCTTCATCGCCTTTTCGATGTCCTTCAGATCGACAATCTCGTCAGGCGCACAGAACGCAACGGCGCTGCCTTCGGCACCCGCACGTGCCGTCCGGCCAATCCGGTGCACATAGTTTTCAGCCACGTTCGGCAGGTCGTAGTTATACACGTGCCGCACACCCGGAATATCGATCCCGCGGGCCGCAACATCTGTCGCCACAAGCACGCGCACACGACCGGCTTTGAAATCTTCAATCGCGCGCTGGCGTTGACCTTGGGATTTGTTCCCGTGGATCGACGCGGCTGCGAAGCCTTTATTCTCAAGGAACTTATACAGCTTTTCACAGCCGTGCTTCGTCCGACCAAAGACCAGCGCCAATTCATCACGGTGTTCATCCAACAGCTCTACCAGCAAATCAGACTTCGCCGCTTGTGCCACATAGTGCAGCGACTGGTTGATACGCTTCACAGCTTGCCCCGGAGGGTTCACTTGCACGCGCACAGGATCGGTCAGGTAGCTATCAGCCAGTTCTGACATCAGTTTCGGCATTGTCGCCGAGAACATCATCGTTTGGCGATCTTTGGCCAACAGTGGCGCGATCCGGCGCAACGCGTGGATAAAGCCCATGTCGAGCATTTGGTCCGCTTCGTCGAGCACCAGATAAATCGTTTCATCCAGACGCACCGCACGACGATCTAACAGGTCAATCAGGCGACCGGGTGTTGCAACCAGCAGATCAACACCACCAGCCAGACGTTTTGTCTGCGCCACGATCCCTGCACCACCAACGACCAATGCGACCTTCAGATGGCTGCCTTTGGTGTAGTTTGTCAGGTTATCGGAAATCTGTTTGGCCAGCTCGCGTGTCGGGGCCAAGATCAGGCCACGCACGGTTTTCGCATTCGGCTTTACGCCTGCTTTCATCAGCGCGTCGATCATCGGCAGACCAAAGGCAGCCGTTTTACCGGTCCCTGTTTGAGCAAGCCCCATCACGTCGCGGCCGTTCATCGCATGTGGAATAGCCTGTGTCTGAATAGGCGTCGGGTCGGTGATGCCTTGTTCAGCAAGCTTCGCCACAAGACGGGGCGCGAGGCCCAGCATATCAAAATCCATAAATCTCTTTCTGTGCGAACACAGGTCCGCATCAATCGTTTTGGGCCTGACGCCAAATGCATCAAACCCCTTGCAGGTTGCGCCCATATGCTGACGGGTTTGGCCACGTGCCAAAACTGCCGATCAGGCGCTGGACCCCCTGCGTGATGTGGGAACCGGGAATGTAGACGACGCCTTGCCTAGACCGCTTGGTCGGGCTCTGCTCACGCGGGCAGGATGCATCGGTTAAGCTGCACATGGTGCCAATTCCGCCCAAAGTCAACCCGCTACGCTGCCGGACAGTGTTGCACCACGTCACACATTGGCGAAAACACATCAGCCATTTCACGCCGATACTTTCACAAGGCGCAAACACACCATAAGGTTGCTACAAAATAAGGGCACGAGGGTAAATCAGTGGCGCATATTATCGTTGTCGGGAACGAAAAAGGTGGGGCAGGCAAATCCACCGTATCAATGCATGTTGCAACAGCGCTTTCGCGGATGGGGCATAAGGTTGGTTGTCTGGATCTGGACCTGCGCCAAAAGACGATGGGACGCTATATTTCCAACCGTTCGGCATTCATGGCGAAGAGCGATTTGAACCTGCCGACCCCTGATTATCAGGATTTGCCAGAAATCGATCAGGCGTCCGTGCCTGACGGTGAAAACATCCACGATCATCGTCTGTCGATGGCTGTTGCTGGACTTGAACCGGAAAACGATTTCATTCTGATCGACTGCCCAGGATCGCACACGCGGCTTAGCCAAGTGGCCCATTCATTGGCCGATACTTTGATCACTCCGCTCAATGACAGCTTCATCGACTTTGATCTGCTGGCCCATGTGGACAGCGATGGTGAAGAAATCACCGGTCCTTCTGTCTATTCCGAAATGGTCTGGAATGCGCGCCAACTGCGTGCACGTGCGGGGCTTTCCCCGATCGACTGGATCGTCGTGCGCAACCGGATGGGAGCGCAGCAGATGGTCAACAAGGAAAAAATGGAACGGGTGATCACCAAACTGTCCAAGCGTATCGGGTTTCGGACAGCACCCGGTTTTAATGAGCGCGTCATCTTCCGCGAACTATTTCCACGGGGTCTGACCCTACTTGATCTGCGCGATCTTGGCGTGAAGGGACTGAACATTTCAAACGTCGCTGCACGCAACGAATTGCGCGGTTTGATTTCAGCGTTGAATTTGCCGGGTGTAACCGTCGATTTTTGATAAAAGTGTAAGGGCTGATTAGCACTTTTTCGTCAAGATGACGTTGAGAGCGAATTAATGGTTCTCTTTCGGTGAAGACACTGCCTAATAATGGGGCAATTGAACCGGCGAAGGACACGTCATGCTGCGTACTATCTATGAACACCAACGGTATCTTGCGCTTTGTGTCGCTGCTATTCTTACGGTGATTGCTTGGTTGTGCTGGATCATTGACGATTGGCCCTTCACCCTTGTCCTCATCACGGGGGGACTGACCGCGCTTGGCATCTATGATATGTTTCAAACCAAGCACGCGATTACCAAAAACTATCCGCTGATCGGCCATATGCGGTTTTTGTTCGAAAAGATTCGTCCTGAAATCCAGCAATATCTAATCGAAGGCGATCTTGAAGAAGTGCCCTTTTCCCGCGAACAGCGTGCGCTTGTCTATCAACGTGCAAAAGGGGCCGAGGATAAGCGCCCATTCGGGACGATGCGAGGCGTCTATGATGCCGGTTACGGCTGGTTGACCCATTCCATCGTACCGACGCATTTCGAAAACACCGACTTCCGTGTCGACATCGGCGGTAAAGATTGCAAACAGCCCTATGCCGCGTCGCTTTTTAACATATCTGCGATGAGCTTTGGATCGCTTTCTGCCAACGCCATCAGCGCCCTGAACAAGGGTGCGAAGATGGGTGGATTTGCCCATGATACGGGCGAAGGTGGCATCAGCCGTTACCACAAAGAAGGCGGCGGTGACCTTATCTATGAAATCGGGTCCGGTTATTTTGGCTGCCGCGATGATGATGGCAACTTTAATCCCGAAAAGTTCAAGGAACGCGCCGGACAAGATCAAGTCAAAATGATCGAAATCAAGCTATCGCAGGGCGCAAAACCTGGCCATGGCGGCATGCTTCCCGCGGCAAAAATTACGCCTGAAATTGCGGAAGCCCGCGATATTCCAATGGGTCAGGATTGCGTGTCCCCCGCATCGCATTCGTCTTTCTCTACGCCGATGGGGCTTGTTCAGTTCATTAAACAACTTCGCGATTTGTCAGATGGGAAGCCCGTCGGGTTTAAGCTTTGCATAGGGCACCGTCGTGAATTTATGTGCATTGTCAAAGCAATGCTTGAAACCGGAATCACGCCAGATTTCATCGTCGTTGATGGTACTGAAGGCGGGACGGGTGCCGCCCCTATCGAATTCACGAACCACGTCGGCATGCCGATGGTCGAAGGGTTGACGTTCGTGCACAATACTTTGCGTGGTGCCGGCCTGCGCGACGAAATAAAGATCGGCGTGGCGGGTAAGATTACATCGGCCTTCCATATCGCAAAGGCTTTGGCGCTTGGTGCGGATTGGTGCAATTCGGCACGCGGCTATATGTTTGCGATTGGTTGTATTCAGGCCCAAGCCTGCCACACAAATCACTGCCCCGTCGGTGTCACGACGCAAGACCCTATCCGCCAAAAGGCGTTGGACGTGGAAAACAAGAGCCAACGTGTCGCACGATACCATCGCGAAACGCTGAAGGCATTGGGTGAGATGGCTGGTGCTGCCGGGCTCGAAGAACCACGTGCATTCTTACCCTATCACTTTATGCAACGCGAAGCGGATAGCAAAATGAAGGAAGGCTCTGACGCTTTCCCGTACTTGCCGCGTAAATTCTTGTTGGAAGAAGGCGAAGACCACATCGAATATCGCCAGCGCTGGCGCCGCGCCGATGCACACAGCTTTGCACCGCCGGAAAAGCCTGCGAACTAACAAAAGATTAGTTTCAGGTTTCCCTTTTCCCTCTTAGCGAGGGTGGTCTTCCTTTAGTCTTCTATGCAATTTGCGCGTGACAAATACGGAGCACCGCAATGTCCAAAGACCTGACACTAGACCCTTCTGACTGGGACGCATTTCGGGCGTCCGCGCATGAAATGTTGGACGCATCCATCAACCAGATGATGGCTGCGCCCCAAGGTCGGGTTTGGACGCCATTACCAGAGGATCAAAAGCAAGGTTTCACTGGCCCGTTGCCCCGCAAAGGCCGCGATGTCACCGATCAAATGGAAGCGCTTTTGCCTCACGGTGTCGGGAACACGCACCCGCGGTTTTTTGGCTGGGTTCATGGGGCTGGTACACCGTCAAACATATTGGCTGACATCACCGCCGCCGCGATGAACGCCAACCTTGGTGGTCGTGATCACGGGGCAATCTACGTCGAAAAACAGGTTGTTGATTGGTGCCGCGAAATCTTTGAATTTCCGGCTAATAGCAGTGGATTGGTTGTTTCTGGCACATCAATTGCGACGTTGATCGCGCTGAAAGCCGCACGTGATCGGATCACTGGTTTTGAAAGCCGTAAAACAGGTCGTCCCGAAAAATTGGTCGGCTACACGTCGACACAAACCCATACCTGCGTCGCGCGCACCTTTGACATCCTTGGGATTGGCAGCAATGCGCTCCGCAAAATTCCGGTCAACGCGCAATTTGAAATTGACTGCGACGCCCTGCGAACTGCAATCGACGAAGACCGAAAAGCCGGTTTCACACCGTTTGTGATCGTCGGGACGGCGGGCGCTGTTAACGTCGGTGCCATTGATGATTTGGACCAATTGGCCAGCATCAGCAACGATCAAGATTTGTGGTTCCACGTCGATGGTGCCTTCGGCGCGCCCGGTATGCTGAGCGACCTTCTGCGCCCCAAACTAAAGGGGCTGTCCAAAGCTGACTCTATTGCGTTTGATTTCCACAAATGGCTGCACGTCAATTATGACGCCGGCATGATCTTGATGCGTTCTGAAGACACACACAGACGCACGTTTTCAGAACGTCCGGACTATCTGAAGGGCGCGGATCGTGGGCTTGCTGCTGGAAATCCATGGCCTACCGAATATGGACCAGAATTGTCGCGCGGCTTCCGTGCGTTGAAAGTTTGGTCACAGCTGGCCACACATGGCACGGAAAAATTGGGGGCATTGATCACCCGAAACTGCGAGCAAGCGCAATATCTAGCCAAGTTGGTTGATGAAACTGACGGCTTTGAACGTTTGGCGCCAGTGCCAATGCAAATCTGCTGTTTCCGGTTTTGTCCGAATGATGCATCGCATGACAAAATCGACCTGCTCAACGATGAAATTGTTATGCGCCTGCAGGAAGACGGCATCGCAGCGCCATCCACGACGTTGATCGGTGGCAAAAACGCGATCCGTGTGAACATCACAAATCACCGCACAACATTCGAAGACCTCGATCTTCTCGTTCGTGAAATCAATCGTATCGGGCGGTCGATCGTTTCTGAATGGGTAGAAACCTAACTAAAATCGGCGCGGCGCGCGAGCGTCCGCCTGTAAGATGGCGGCATCACTCGCGGACAATGTGCGGCGTGCATAACCGCCGTATGCCATTGGATTACCTCGAATTTCAGGAACGCGGGTCAAAAGTCTGGATTGTTCTTCCTTCCGTAGCGATCCAAGAGCCGCACTTGCGGGATGAAAGCTCTCGGTGGGCACACCGTTCGCAAATACAATCTCGTGCTGCCCTAACATCATGTGAATGTAGGTGACGTGGGTTAGACCGTGCGCCCGCACGATGGTGCTGTCATTAACCAGGTTTTTTGCGGAGACCAAAACCTCATCCGCGTTAAACAATGTACGCGCACGGACCCCTCGCAATACCATGCGATGATCCGGTGACACCAAAAGTCCGGCGTCAGGGACATCCTTGTCCAAAGCACCTTCACGCAGTCGGACTGGTCGTAGATGGGGTTGCGCTTTCATTCGCGCGCCAGAGATCAGGCGACGCCCGATCCACAAAATTTCGGCTTTGCCGTTATCTTGCGTTTGGACGTAGTCGCCTTCCATCAAAGCGGAAACATCACGGGCGCCGTCTGGCGTCATAATTGCGGTTCCCGGCGTGAAACATATCACGCCACCCGCATCTTGCGATGGCGCGTGCCTGACCGACGCTTTGATTTCCTCTTTGACGACCCACAAAACCGTATCTTGCGGGGGCACTGTGTCTTGGAACATGAGTAAGGGCTTCTTGCCCGCCCCCATACCAATAACAGTCACGATCCAAAGATCGCGTCCGTCGGTGACCGAAAAAAAACTGCCAAAAATGTTGAGGTCTTCATCGTCGACTTGTGTCGGAGACTGAAGCGCATTGCCAAACATCTGCTGGACTTTCAGACCGGCACGACGCCGCAAATCGGCTTGCCCAAGCGGGTTATCCAACAACAAAACGTCGCTCGGTCCATCGACCCGCGTTGTATTGCCTGTCCACACCCACCCAACACCTGGTTTGACTGCACCAACGTTCGGGGACATTTCCCCATCGATCGCAGTCTGTGCCCACGGGATGACGAACGTGCCACGAAAGCCCGTTTTCATGCCAATTACCTCTGCCTCACAAGTCGCTACATCTTTTTCGTGCAGCGTTCTTGCAGTGAGCCTAGGCCAATTGCCGTAAACCAATCAAGTCACGTCAAGCATATCGCGTAAGTTCTTGGTCAGAAGTTGAAATTAAGCTTCAGCGACCCAGTCAGCTGGCCCTCTGGTTGACCTTCAAATTCAGGAGTGAGGTAGCTGAGGCCGTAAAATACTGAAGTGTCGCTTTCACTTTGCCAATGCATGCCAGCACGCAGCCGGCCCCGTCGGTCCGTCGCGACAACGCCCCGTTCCGCCGGAAAATACGCACTATCAGCTACAGCAGCTAGATCAGCACCAAGAACAAATGCGAACCCAGAATCTGCAGTCTCCGTTCCATGATAAAGATGTCCAGTCGTCACATCCCTAATCAGAATATCGGACGTTATGTTCCGTCCCAGCACGACATCGGCCCCGAAACGTGCGACGTCCTCTGGACCGATTTGTAGCTCGGCAAATGGTCTTGCCGTGATAAAGTCGGTCAATTGAACGTTTTCCGCTGCTTCAGCCGTTAAACCAAGGTGAAATGCGTTTCCCAATTGACTATCGGTGAACCGCACCTGTGCAAGTCCGAGTTGGTCATGTGCCCGTTCTTGAAAACGGGATAGGCCCGTTTGTGGCCCGATCGCTGTGACATCGACACCAACCGTACCACGAAATGTATCCTGTCCAAAATGGCTGTGCACACCCAGCGATAACGCCCCAGCATATGGGCGATCGCCCGGGGCATCCCCAATTCCGTCAGACGCCATAATCGCCGAACGCAGCCGATATTCCCTGATGCTACCAAATTCTAATGGTGTCCTGTCCCAATTGCTGGGTCCGCGCACAAAACTGTGGACGTAGCTGCCAGTTTGATAACGGTCGCGACCATCACCGAAAAAATCGTTTGTAAACAAACGTCCTTCACCCAGAGCATCACGCGATTGCGCGTGTGAAACTGTCCCAAAAGGTACAAGCAAAAGCAGCAATAGAAAAAGGCAGCGCATAAATATGGCCTTCAAAGCAAGAGTGCCCCCACTCCCGTTCAACAGGAGTAGCGACCGATTTCGATTCCCGCCAGATGGCAAAATCAACAACCTTAGAGTCGCATCAAGAATACAACACTAGGTTAACTCGCTTTTGAAAACGAAAAACGCCGGGCACATTCTCATGGCCCGGCGTTTCACAATGCATTTTGGCTTAAGCCGCCGATGACACCCGCGGCACCAGTGCCTTTACAAGCACCCTCATATCGAGCTGACCAATCGCATCACCATCTTTCATAACGCGGTAAACCAGACGGGTATCGCCTTCCGACTGTGCGATCAGGCTTTCGAGGTTGTCGTTTGCTTCAACGTCTCCTGCGTATTCAGTCCCGTCGAGCAAAGGTGACATGACAGACCGCACACGTAAAACGCGCGCGCGATTGATGTCGCTGACAAAGTCTTCAATGTATGGGTCCGCTGGGTTCAGCAGAATACCCTGCGGTTCGCCCTGCTGAATAACCGCACCGTCCTTCAAAATGACCAGGTGATCCGCGAGCTTCAGCGCTTCATCAAGATCGTGGGTAATAAAGACAATCGTCTTTTTCAGCTCGACTTGAAGCTCAAGCAGCAGGTTTTGCATGTCGGTCCGGATCAGCGGATCAAGCGCAGAAAACGCTTCGTCCATCAGCATGATGTCAGAATTAGACGTCAAAGCACGTGCAATACCAACACGTTGCTGCATCCCACCGGACAATTCAGAAGGGTAGCGGTTTTCGTAACCATCAAGGCCAACGCGGGCCAACCATTTGGTTGCTTCGGCTTCACGTTCTGCCTTTGGGACGTCTTGGACTTCCAACGCCATCGCCGCGTTCTGCAAAACAGTCCGGTGTGGCAAAAGCGCGAATTTCTGAAACACCATCGACATCTTTTCTTGGCGCATGCGCCGCAGATCGACTTGGTTCAGCTGCATCACGTCTTCGCCGTCGACCAAGATTTCGCCGCTTGTCGGTTCGATCAAGCGGTTCAAATGGCGGATCAGCGTCGATTTACCTGAGCCCGACAAGCCCATGACAACAGTGATCTCGCCTGCTTGCATATCGACGTTAATGTCTTGCAAACCAAGAACGTGTTTGTGGGCCTCGAGCAGTTCAGGTTTCCCCATCCCTGCCCGGACATGTTCCATCATTGCTTTGTCGCGCGGGCCAAAAATCTTGTAGAGGCCGCGCAGGCTGACTTTGGGTATATTACTCATATCATCAGCCCTTAATGCGACGTTGCTTTGCTGGCCTTATCCACACGGGACAAAGCAGCTTTAGATGTACGGTCAAGGATCACAGCCAAAAGCACGATGCCAATACCACCAACGATACCCACGCCGAGTTCGAGCTGGCGAATACCGATCAACACGTTACGTCCCAGACCCGGTGCGGACACCAGCGATGCGATTACAACCATTGCGAGGCTCATCATGATGGTCTGGTTCACCCCTGCCATAATGTTCGGCAATGCCAACGGCAGTTCAACTTTGACCAAGCGTTGCTTGGAATCCATGCCAAACGCGTTTGCCGCTTCAATCACGTCCTTGTCGACCAAGCGGATGCCGAGATCGGTCAGTCGGATGACCGGCACGATGGCGTAAAGAATGATGGCGATACCGTATAGCTTTGATTCCGTTACTGAAAACAGGAAGATTAGCGGGATCAGGTACACGAAGGTCGGCAAGGTCTGTAGCAAATCCAGAACCGGCACTGTTGCCTTTTGCAACCTGTCAGATTTCGACATCGCGATCCCGATAGGAACCCCCAAAAGAACCGATATCGACGTACAGACAAAGATAATCGACAGGGTCTGCATTGCGACGTCGTAGTGATCGACAAGCCCCAATGCGAACAGCGAAATGGCCACAAATATGGTCACGCCAATCGAACGCGACGCGTAATATGCAAGGATCAACAATGCAGTAATCAACAACCACCAAGGTGTTGCTTCAAACAACCACAACGCACCATCAAGCATCCATGAAAGCGGCTGTGTGATCGGATCCAGAACCGCTTTCAAAGCAGGCTTCGCCGCGAGAAACCCAGTCTCGATCGCAGCAGTAACGTCCCGGCTTTGTCCAATCGAGGAACAGGCCTCGTTCAGGTTATCCAAAGATGGAAACGGAAAAATCTCGGCATTCGGATCAACTGCATCAGCATTATTTTGCTTGAGTAGATCTGCCATCGACATAGGTGCGTCGGACGCATTCCTGTCGCACCAATCGCGTAGGCCAAGCGCGTTAAAAAGCCCGTCGTAAAATGCCATGTGTCCCCGTCCGTCTCTTATTTTGACAAATGCCCCCACCTGTTTTCACAAATGGGGGCACTATCACGAAATGAAGGTCTTACTTGAGCAACGCGCCAAGCTTTTCCTTAGCTTCGTCGTTGATCCAGCTACCCCATACGTCAGGGTAAGAGGACAAGAAGTAGACGGCGGCTTCTTCGTAGGATGCATTGTTGTCATCCTGCCAAGCCAACACTTCACCCATTTGGGCGTTTGTGAATGTGACGTTCTTCAGCAATTCAGCAATCGCTGGTTCGCGGTCCATGAATGCGCCAGAAACAGCAGTCACAACTTTTGCAACTGGGTACGGGGACAGAACTGGGTCTGCGCATTCCACTGTACCGTTACATGTGTGTGCGTCTTGGCTGAATTCAGCGCCAACATCGACTTGTGCCATTGGGTATTTGCCCAGCACAGATGTCGGGGCCCAGTAGTAGCCAAACCAAGGGGCTTCGTCAGCAAACGCAGATGCGATTGATGTCGCAAGCGTTTCGCCGGAACCGTGCTGGAAACGCTCAACGCCAGATGCTTCCAGACCGGATGCATTGATGTTGTTGTTGTTGATGATGTCACATGCCCAACCTGTTGGACAGTCATGGAACTGACCGCCGACCAATTCTGGGTTCGCCATGATACCTTCAAGCGTTGTCAGCTCTGGGTGTGCATCGGCAAGATACTGTGGAATCCACCAGCCTTCTACGCCGCCATCGGACAAGACATGTGTCAGTTCAACCAATTTGCCTTCAGCCAAAAGCGGCTCGTAGGCAGGTGTAGAGTTGGCCCAAACTTCTGTCAGGATGTCTGGCTCGCCAGTTTCAGCCAAAGATGTCAGTGCAGGAACTGTAGATGATGGAACAACAGTCACATCACAGCCGTAGCCTTCAGTCATCAGGAATGTTGCGACAGATGTCACAACAGCAGATGAAGCCCAGTCCATTTCAGTGATGGATACGCCGCCACATTCTGCTGCTGCAGAAGACGCGCTGAATGCGCCGCCAGCGATAAGTGCTGCTGCACTAACCAGTTTCAATTTCATTTCTTTTTCTCCCGTTGTGATGGCTTCATGGGCAAGTGTACCCCGTGCAACATCGGCCATCGCGATTTCATCTTGGGCGGTCCGCGTTGCGGTCAGAGCGCCATTTTTAGCGCGACGCGGCCCGGGACAGGCTCATTTCTGGCATCCCGCGCAGTCGCGGCGTTAAGCTGCGATAGTTTCCGTTGCATTGCAATTGCTGATCCAAGGTTAGGCCCCAAGTATATCTGGTTGACTGTGATTCCTTTCAGTGCACCCCGGCATTCGACACCTGAATCCCGAAAAGCGACACTATTTATCCACGACACGGGGATTAATGCATACATTAATCACGGCTCTGACCGCATTTTTGCCCAATATCATGCAATTTAAAGGTGAATTCACCCTGAATTTGCACACCTATAAATCCAGACCGTCACTTTTTTCGCCCCACGGGTGCGTATTGATTGCCTTCATTTGTTAACCTTTTCCGTTACTCACGCTGAAAGGGCGCAACCCAGACGCACTTTTCACGACCGAAATTCCAACAAACGACACATTCAAATGATCAGTTATCCGGCAAAACAAGACCACCAAGACTATACGAAGAGGGAGCCGATAATGCCGTCAGGTAAGATGTTCAAAGCAGGGCTAGCCGCCACCATATCGACAATACCTTTATCAGTGCAGGCGGAGTCGGTGGAACTGCGCCACGAAAGCGGTCTTGTGACAATCAGCGGCGAAATCCTATCGTTTGACGGGACGACTTTGATGGTCGCGACATCAGCAGGTGATGTCAGCGTTCCCGCCGCCGAAGTTACTTGTGCGGGCAACGATTGCCCCGAGGGCGTCAAACTTAGCGCAATTGAAGAGGCTGTTTCGATCGCCGTGATGTCGCCGGAAAATCTTTCGTTGGCACAATCCTACCTGACGACGACAACCGCGACATCCAGCCGATCAGCACGTGCGGGCGACACCGTGGTAAGAAACGAAACGCAGGACCAAATTGCCAAAGTCAGCTTTGTACCATCTGCCCAGTCTGACCAAGGTGATATCATCATCACCAACGTCATCAGCGACGCCGCAGTGGCGAACCGAACCGGAACTGTCGCAGAGTGGACTCTTGGTTCCACGCCCACGCAGCTGCTTGCGATCAAAGCGCTGAGCGTGGTGACATCGCCCGAGATTGGTGTCGATCACATCTCTATGCCCGAACTGGCGCAGGTGCTCGCTGGTGAAGTCACCAACTGGTCGCAGTTGGGCGGCAACGACCTGAATATCATTCCAATCCAAGCCGCAGCAGGCACGAGATTGCACGCAGACGTCCAAACCGCAGTGCTGGACCCTGCCCGCAAGCCCGCATCGCCAATGGTTTTCTCGATGGCGGATGCAGATGCGATCATGACAGGACTGACGACATTGCCCGGCGGGATGAGCATCGTTCCGACAGAAATGATCGGCGCGACCAATACGTTGGACATCGTGGATAGCTGCGGTGTCACCCACGCGGCCACGGATTTTGAAATACGCGCAGGCGATTACCCCCTTACGGTACCCACGCTGGCCGTTCACAACACGCCTCTTGAGACCCAAGTCATGCACGCAGCATTCGACAAAGCGGCGTCAGTCGGGATTCCCGACATGTTCGAAGAGGCCGATTTTTCGCCCCACACGCTTATGCAACTGCCCACCGACGACAAAGACTGGCGGGTTGCCAACATAATGAGCCAGCAGCTCGACGCGGATCAAAAGCAATCAGCCATCAAGTTGATACAGCTTTTGGCAAACGCGCAGCAATTGTCGGCCGCATTTACAGACGGCGAGTTAACCCAGACAGAAGGTGCATGGACGCGTGCCCATTTCGTCAGATTGCGCGATGCGATCCAAAGTGGCGTATTGGACGATAAGGAAATCCACTTTGTCGGCTTTCATGCGCAGAACATTGGCGCTGACGCTGTCCTGTCCACGCAAACCGCAGCCGAGAATATTCTTGCAGCGTTTCAAGCTTTTGCTCCGGATGCCGCAAATCGCCCAAATGTCACGCTTGCCGCTTCAGGGTATGGACATTTGGGCGCAACAGGGTGCTTGCCGAATGGGGCCACCACTGCGCGTGATACCCGCATCGAAATCTGGACACGTCCCGCGGGATAAAGGCCCTTCCACGTATAACAGTGGCGGATACCCAATAACTGCGCCACACTAGGCGCAGTTCAACAATGGTGCGTATCATGAAGCCAAAGCTCAAACATCGTTGGAGCCTGCAACAGAATTTCTTGATGGGTCTGACCTTTGGGCATTGGATGCGGGTCTTGGCCGAAAACAGGTTCCGGATATCACCGGCCTATTTGCACCGCGCCGCCGCGATTACGCTTGTCAGCCCACTGAATTCGCTGAACGCATTTATCGAACGCAAACGGTATGGCGCAGCGATCGATGCCGTTGAAATCACGCAGCCGCCGGTTTTCATCCTTGGGCACTGGCGCAGCGGGACGACACATCTGCACGATCTGATGGCGCAGGATGACGTCCTGTTTCACGCCCCCAACACGTTTCAGGTCACGAACCCGCTAACTTTCCTGACCACGGAAAGCACTGTGTCCAAACTGTTCGCGTGGATGATCCCCGCGAAGCGGCCGATGGATAACATGCCGATGTCGTTTCAATCCCCGCAAGAAGATGAATTTGCGCCGCTGATCATGTCGCAACGGTCAGCTTACCTTGCCGTTTCGTTTCCACAAACGGGCCAGCACTACGAAGACGAACTGACATTTCGTGATGTGGCGCCGGACAAAGTCGCTGCTTGGAAGTCTGCGTTCGTGGCGTTCTGCAAGAAACTGACGCTAAATGATCCGCGTGCTTTGCTGCTGAAATCACCACCACACACGGCGCGGATCAAAACCATCCTGCAAATGTTTCCAGACGCGCGTTTCGTCCACATACACCGCGACCCTTATCGCGTTTTTCAATCGCAACGGCATTTCTTCGATACGGCCACGTGGTTCATGTATATGCAACGTCCCAATCTTGATGAGATTGACGAGGGTATCCTGCAGCGCCACGAAATCATGTACGATGCCTATTTCGAAGACCTCGCGTTGCTCCCCAAAAATCGCATTTGCGAAGTCACCTTTGACGCGCTCGAAACCGACCCGATTGCGCAGCTTTCGAAAATCTATGACCATCTCGGCCTTGCAGGGTTCGACGCCTACAGACCCAAGGTGCAGGCCCATTTAAACAGTATCGCGGGTTACAAAAAGAACAGTTTCACTCCGCTTGATGACGCGACCAAGGCCGTTGTAGCAGACCGATGGTCCCGTAGTTTTGATGTTTGGGGTTATCCGAAGTGACACGCGCACCGGGACCGCAGAGTAGCGTGATCTGGGGGTCGCTAGCCGATCTGAAAACCGATGCGCTTGGTCTGCTCGGGGATGCTGCGCGTGATCATGGCGATGTTGTGCGGCTTCGTTTCGGACCAGTCACCGCGCATCTGATCAATCATCCTGATCATATTGCCCATGTTCTGTCCCGCCACCCTGACCGCTACGATAAAAACACGCGCAGCGCGGAACGGATTAGGGCGACCTGCGGCGACAGCCTGTTGTCGGCGAACAAGGGCGCTTGGGCGCGCCACAGGCGTCTTATTCAGCCCTTGTTCCAACCAAAGATGTTCAGCGACATAAGCCGCGTCGTTGCGTCTGAGCTCGCGCCCCTGTTAGATCGCTGGATTGTTGCGGATAAGATCGACATAGCCGCCGAGATGATGCATCTCGTCATCGCCATTTCTGCCCGTATTCTGTTTTCATCCAGTGTCGATGCTGCGCGGATCGAGGCGGCGCTAGAGATCATTCTGCAAGACACGTGGCGCAGGTTAGAAGCCCCGCTTGATCCGGCGATGCTATCACGCCACCTGCACCGCCCCGCGTTCAAGCAGGCTGTGCAGACCATCGACGACGTGATTTTTGACTTGATCAATGCGCGACGTACGGCCGACAATCGCCCAGACGATTTACTATCCCAACTCATCACCGCGCACGAAGCAGACGGCGACGCCGGACTGATCGATAAAGAACTACGCGATGCGGCTGTGACGTTGTTGTTGGGCGGACATGAAACGACGGCAAACGCATTGGCTTGGGCATTCTATGCGGTTGCGCAAGCCCCCGATCCCGCGCTGCACACCAACGATCCCGCGCATATATTCGCGGAAGCAGTCCGACTTTACCCGTCTATTTGGATCGTCGAACGCCGTGCAATCCAGACCGATATCATCGGCGGCTTCACAATCCCGCGGGGATCCAGCGTGCTGATTTCGCCCTATCTGATCCACAGGCATCCGGACTTTTGGACTGATGCCGATCAATTTGACCCAACCCGTCACGCAACCGAAACGGACAGGCATCGCCACGCCTATATCCCGTTTGGGCTTGGGCAGCATCGCTGCGTCGGGCTGCATATGACCCGTGCCATTGCCGCCGAAGTCATTGGTCAAACCTATGCACGCCTTAAATTCGAGGCCGTTGGCCCAGCGCCAAATCTCGAACCAAAGATCACCCTGCGTCCGAATGGCCCTTTATGGCTGCGCGTTCTTGCGGGCTAAGGGCATCTTCGACCAAAATCCGCCACGCATCGCCGTCCAGATCATCATATTGTTCGCTGCGCAACGTCCATAGAAACGTCAGCAACCCAGCGATGGCCAAAACCAAAGACACCGGAACAAGTACAATCAAAACATTCATATCGATCACCTTAGACGAAGTGCATTCAACAGCACAGTAATAGAGGACGCGGACATTGCGATGGCGGCGGCCAGTGGTGTCGCCAAACCGATGACCGCGATCGGGATCGCAATCGCGTTGTAACCCGCCGCAATCCCAAAGTTTTCGATCACGCGAGCACGCGCGGATTTGGCTGTCGCGACGGCATCCGGAATTTCGGAAAGACTACGGCCCAACAAAACGATGTCTGACGCGGCGCGCGACGCGTCCAAAGCTGACGCAGGTGACATCGACGCATGTGCCGCAGCCAGTGCCGCCGTATCGTTCAGCCCGTCGCCCACCATCAGGACGCGGCGACCTGCACCGATCATATCGCGGATAGCTTCCAGTTTTTCTTCGGGACGCATGTCGGCACGTACATCAAGAATGTTCAAAGTCGCGGCCAGTTTTTTGGCAGCCTCAGGCGTATCACCAGTAAAGACGGCCACTTGATAACCAGCGGACTTCAAGGCGACGACGGCATCTTCGGCGCCCGCACGCAACGTTTCACTAAACGATAGTTCAACCGGAGAGTCGTGACCAATACACAGACCGGGCGACCGCTTTGCGCCGACCCATTCGGCCCGTCCAATACGAACGATCCGCCCTTGCCAGATACCTTCGACACCCAGCCCTGCAGCTTCGCGGACATCTTGGACATCAGCCGCGACGACATCTTGTGGCATCGCTTGCATGATTGCGCGTGACACGGGGTGGCTGGACGACGCGCATAGCGCTGACAGCACCGCCAGTTCTTCCGGTGACAACTTGTCCGTATCAATGCGTGCGACGCCTTCGGTCAGCGTGCCGGTCTTGTCAAACACGACGGTGTCCACTTCTGCCAGACGTTCCAAAGCCGTGCCGTTCTTAACCAAAAGACCACGCCGGAACAGGCGCCCTGATGCTGCTGTCATCACCGCAGGCACAGCAAGGCCAAGCGCGCAGGGGCATGTGATGATAAGCACTGAAATCGCAATATTCAGCGAAAGAACCATGTCGCCGGATGCAAAAATCCAACCGCCAAAGGTCACGAAGGCCAGCAAGTGCACGGCGGGCGCATAAATCTGCGCGGCCCGATCAGCCAAAGCGGTGTAGCGGTTACGCGCATCTTCTGCCGTTTCGACAAGAGCTGCCATCCGGCGCAGCGTGGTGTCTTCGCCGATTGCCGTGACCTCGATTGTCAGTGGGCCGCTTAGGTTCACATCACCCGCTGCAACCACGTCACCCGGCCCCACGATCAATGGCATACTTTCGCCGGTCAGGAAGGACCGGTCCGCCTCGGACCGCCCTTTTTGCACGACACCATCGACGGGCACACGCATACCAGTGTGAACAACGATCACATCACCAAGGTTCAGGTCAGCGACATTCACTGTCACAGGCTTACCGTCTTCCAATCTGCTGGTCCGAGGGACTTCCAGCGCGCTGAGTTCCTGTGCCGCAGACCTTGCAGCCATCCGTGTCCGGTGATCCAGATACCGCCCCACAAGCAAAAAGAACGTCAAAGACAACGCCGCATCGAAATAGACATGATGCCCGCCTTGCGCCGTTTCATAAACGGACATGCCAGCGGCCAAGATGATCGCCAATGAAATCGGAACATCCATGTTCAATCGGCCAACACGCAGCGCAGTCCAAGCATGGCTGAAAAACACCTGTGCAGAAAACGCGAGCGCAGGCACCGCAATCGCCGCAGAAATCCAGTGAAACATAATTTGGGTGGCTTGCGCCGCGCCCGACCACACAGCTACCGAGAACAACATCACATTCATCATCGCAAAGCCCGCGACGCCCAAACGCAACAGCAACGCACGCCCCTTGGCATCACGATCGGCACCTTCAAGCAGTCCGCTATCCAGTTCCATCGCGGCATATCCAGCCGCATCAAGGGCTGCAATTGCGTCATCGACCTCTAGCGCTGGCGCATCAATCACGACGCGCTTGCGGCTCAGGTTCACGCGGGCTGCATTCACCTCTGGCAGAGCCAAAAGCGTCCGTTCCACGCCCCCGATACAGGCCGCACAATGAATATCAGGTAAGGACAAGATCATATCGGATCTGACAACCGCACGGCCTGCGACGGCTTCCGCCAAAGGCGCTGCATCACATGCTGGACATGCCGACATCGTCATCTGGCTGTCTCCACGATGATGCGTTGCTGAAACATCGTGCCATCTTCGGCCTGTGCGACCAGACGCAGGTTCCAGTTCCCACGTTCCAGCGACACGGGTGCGATGTAGTCCCGTCCGTCAAAAGCCAGTACAGGTGTTTGATCTTGCGACACGTTGGTCGCGCGGCCCAACACTGCGGACTGAATATCGACTTTCACAGGTTCGCCATCATGCATGATGCTGAGACGTAATTGACCCGCCTCCACACGTGCGCCGACGTCCCAGCCCAGCGCCTCTTGCGCGGCGCGATTGGCGTCAAAAGCTTGGCTTGCGACATAGGAATTCTTGGTCTCAAGCCCCGGGAATGTCGCGACCGCTTTGTAGGCCAACGTCAGGTTCACACCGATGATCACGGCAAATGCAGAGCACACGATCAACAACACCTTGCGGCCTGTCAGTTCTTTTTGAACAGCTTCAGTCATCACTGATCCTTTCCGTTAAAGACGCTATCCCTATGGGCGCGTTCACCGTTTTCAACATCTTCGACCCAGAACCGCAGATCCGTGGTCTGTTCGGTCGCTGCCGGGTCTTGTGGCCGTGCAATAACATAGACGCGGACTTGGGTCGTGCTGTCGGGTGCTACCGTCAGAATATTCGTATCAGAACCTTCTTGTGCAATCCGCAGGATTGTATCGGCGGACAACGAAATCCGGAAGTCACGGGGTTCACCGTGCTTGTTGCGCAGACGGATCGTGTAGGTGTTCCGGACAGATCCGTCCGACATCACGATGTACTGTGGATTGCGCACAGGTTCGACCGTCAGGTCAATATCCGCTCGAATGAACAGCGCGAACACAAGGCCAAAACCAATCAATGACCATAGCGCTGTATACAGAATCGTGCGGGTCCGCAGGATATGTTTCCACACAGGTTTTGGCGGCTTGCCTGCCCGTTCTTCTGGTTCATCCGAAAGCGCCAGATAGTCGATCAAACCGCGTGGCTTGCCAATCTTATCCATGACGTCGTCGCAGGCATCAATGCAAAGCGCACAGGTGATGCATTCCATCTGCTGCCCTTCACGAATGTCGATGCCCATGGGGCAGACGTTCACGCAGGCCATACAATCAATACAATCGCCAGTGTCTTCGAGACGTTTCTTCGCACGCGGTTCGCCCCGCCAGTCGCGGTAGGCAACAGTCAACGTATCGTCGTCCATCATCGCACCTTGGATACGCGGCCATGGACACATGTAGATACAGACCTGTTCGCGCATGAAACCGCCAAACAGGAACGTGGTCCCAGTCAAGATGGCGATGGTCGTATAGGCAACCGGATGGGCCGTACCCGCAATCAAATCCTGGGCCAGCGTCGGCGCATCCGTGAAGTAAAACACCCACGCCCCGCCAGTGGCGACGGCAATCAACAGCCATACGAACCACTTCGTCAGACGCAGACGCCACTTATTGATATCCCAGCTTGCTTTCCACAACCGAACACGGGCATTGCGGTCACCTTCGATCCAGCGTTCGACGAGGATGAACAGATCGGTCCAAACAGTTTGCGGACAGGTATAACCACACCACACGCGGCCCAGCGCCGAGGTGAACAGGAACAAGCCTAGACCGGCCATGATCAATAGACCTGCTACGAAATAGAATTCGTGCGGCCAAATCTCGATCCAGAAGAAATAGAAACGACGATGCGCCATATCGACCAGCACCGCCTGATCAGGCAGCGCAGGTCCGCGATCCCAACGGATCCATGGCGTGAGGTAATAAATGCCCAGCGTCACGGCCATGATCCACCACTTCATTGTGCGGAAAAAACCGGTGACACGCCGCGGGAAAATCGGTTCCTGCGGCGCAAATAATTTAGGGGGTTCGGGAGTGTTCATCTGTTCGTCCTGACCTGTTCGCACAGCCTATAGAACAGATCAGGGATCAGGCGACTTTGACCTGAGTCAAACTATTCGCGATCAGCGATAAATCCGCCTGCATAAATCAGGTTGGCATTGTTACCGTGGAACGCACCCACAGTCTTATCGCCACCGACCAAGCCACGTAACGGACCGCTCAATCCGCGATAGACCACGGTGCCACCCAAAGTGCGTCCGTCCATCGTGCCATTCACGGTCAAATTGCCAGCGCTTCCCGTCAGTGTGTCGTTCTCGAAATCAGCGTTTAGCGAAATGGCGCCCGAAACGTTAGAAGCAAAGCCGTAGATTTCATCGCCATTGATATCGATGCCGCTGATCTGCGACAGCTCGTAACGTCCAGTAAACGTGCCGCTTCCCGTATTTGGCCGGAAATTGACTTCGGTGCCAAGGATCAACCCTGAGATTGCTTTCAGACCTTCGCCGTCTTTGCCGCCTGCGGCATAGGCAAAACCATCACCCGACGCGTCGATCTCACGACCCGAACGAGTAATGTCGATACCGCTTGAATAAAATCCAGATGCAGACGGAGTTCGGAAGCCGGAGTCAGTCGATAGGTTTTGGATAAAGTTGCACGCAGATAGGCTGGCGATAGCGGCGCCTGCGATAACGATGTTGAGAATGCGCATAGTCTTATAACCTCTTGGAAACACTGTTGCTTCCTAGGGGTGCATTGGGACGTGAAAAAGGCAAAATTTTGGAGTTTGTCCATCTACCTTAAATAGAAATCGCCCCCGGCTGTGCGAACAGGACCGGAGGCGATCAGCCCCGCGCGCGTGAACTACTCCACGCGCGGGACTATCCCTGTTGGAAGCGGGATTATTCGCCGCCGCCCAATTGATGGACGTAGGCAGCAACTGCATTGACATCGGCGGGTGTCAGACGCGGACCCCAAGCGGGCATCACGCCAAAGCGGGAATAGGTGATGGTTTCAACCAACGTGTCCTCATCCCCACCATAGAGCCAGATCGCATCAGCCAGGTTCGGGGCACCGATACCGTAGTCACCTTCGGCATTGGCGCCATGACACGCGCTGCATTGTTCGTCGAACAACACTGCGCCCGCTTCGGCTTTGGCCGCGTCATGTTCAGCTGCTGACAGCGACATCACGTAGTGAACAACCTGAGAAATCTCTTCTTTCTCAAGGATTTCACCAAAGGCTGGCATCTGGGACCAGTGGGCATCCAGATCGGTTTCATTTCTGATCCCGTGGTTCACGGTGTAGGCGATGTCTTCGATCGTGCCGCCCCACAGCCAGTCATCATCCAGCAAGTTCGGATAGCCTTTGGCACCCGCCGCACCAGACCCGTGACACTGGGAACAATTGGTGCGGAATACAGCACCACCCGCAGACACCGCGAAACGGTTCAGTTCTGCGTTGTCGCCCAATGACGCCAGTTCGACCTCGGCCAAGGCAGAGGTCAGTTCAGCGTTCTGGTCCTTATAACGGTCAATCTCAGCGGCCACTTCACCACGTGTCGAGTACCCGAGCAGACCCGTTGTAGCACCATTGATCAGCGGCCAAGCCGGATAGGCGATGACGTAGCCAATGCCCCAAATGATGCACAGATAGAACGACCATAGCCACCAACGCGGCAAAGGGTTGTTCAGTTCTTTGATGCCGTCCCATTCGTGACCTGTTGTATCGACACCGGTTGCTTCGTCGATTTCTTTGTCTTTGTTTGGATCACTCATGATTTTGCCTCCGGATCGGTAGGTTGGGCGGTTTCATTGCGAAACGGGATGTCTGCGACTTCTTTATGGACGTCACGACTGCCGGGGCGGAACGCCCAAAAAATCGTACCGATGAAGAACAACGTCAACGCCAACAAAACCCAGCTATCCGCCAGTTCGCGCAGGAAAGAATATGTATCCATGATCTTGCTCCTTTAGCGGCTTGCGTCTGGGGTGAAGGTTGAGAAGTCGACCAAAGTGCCCAGCATCTGCAGATAGGCAACAAGCGCGTCCATCTCTGTCAGCTCAGGCTGTCCGTCAAAATTGGACACAACCGCATTCGGATAGCGTTCCAACATCGCATCCCAATCGCCGTCATAATCGACCTGCACCTTAAAGTCGGCGTTCGCGTTTTCGATCATTTCATCGGTGTACGGAACGCCCACAAAGCGATGAGTTTCCATCAGATCTTGGACGTATTCGCCGTCGATCACTTCATCCATCAAGAATGCATATTTCGGCATAATGGATTCAGGGACAACTGACTGCGGATCAATAAGGTGATCCACATGCCACGCATCGGAATACCGACCGCCAACACGGGCGACATCAGGACCCGTCCGCTTTGACCCCCACTGGAACGGGTGGTCATACATCGATTCTGCAGCCAGTGAATAATGCCCGTACCGCTCGACCTCGTCACGCATTGGACGGATCATCTGGCTGTGGCAGTTGTAGCACCCTTCACGGATGTAGATATCGCGACCGGTGAGTTCGAGAGGGGAATACGGACGTACCCCCTCCACTTCCTCAATTGTGTTTTCGAGGTAGAAAAGCGGAGCAATTTCCACAATCCCGCCGATGGTGACCACAAGGAAGGAACCAACCAACAGCAATGTCGGGCTACGTTCCAGCATCTGGTGTTTATCAAGAAATGCCATGTCTAAGGCTCCTTATTCTGCTGGGACGCCGACCGGGGCGGTGACGTTTTCGCCACCCCGGATCGTCATGAACATGTTCCACGCCATGATCAGGGCACCGGTCAGGTACAGAACCCCACCCAAGCCACGGACCACATACATCGGGAACTTCGCAGTCACGGTGTCAGCGAAAGAGTTCACGAGGAAACCTTGCGCATCGACTTCACGCCACATCAGACCTTCCATAATGCCGCTGACCCACATGGATGACGCGTACAAAACGATACCGATCGTGGCCAACCAGAAGTGCCAGTTGATCGCAGCCATTGAATGCATCGACGCCTTGCCCCACAGTTTTGGTGTCAGGAAGTACAGCGCACCAAAGGTGATCATCCCGTTCCAACCAAGCGCACCGGAATGCACGTGACCAATGGTCCAGTCAGTGTAGTGGGACAGCGAGTTCACAGCGCGGATCGACATCATCGGTCCTTCGAAAGTCGACATGCCGTAGAACGCGAGCGAAACAACCATCATGCGGATAATCGGATCGGTCCGCAGTTTGTCCCACGCCCCTTGCAGGGTCATCAGACCGTTGATCATACCACCCCAGCTTGGCATCCAAAGAATGATCGAGAACACCATACCCAATGTAGATGCCCAGTCAGGCAACGCAGTGTAGTGCAAATGGTGTGGACCAGCCCAGATATACAGGAAGATCAGCGCCCAGAAGTGGATGATCGACAGTTTGTAAGAGAAAACCGGACGACCCGCCTGCTTTGGCACGAAGTAGTACATCATGCCGAGGAAACCCGCCGTCAGGAAGAAGCCAACCGCATTGTGGCCATACCACCACTGAGTCATCGCATCTTGAACGCCTGCGAAAACCTGCACCGATTTACTGCCCCAAATGGACACAGGCACGGACAGGTTGTTGACGATATGCAGCATCGCGACAGTGACGATAAAGCTCAGGAAGAACCAGTTCGCCACGTAGATATGTTTTTCCTTACGGGTGAAAATCGTCCCAAGATAGACAACCAAGTAGGCGACCCAAACAATGGTCAGCCAAATATCAACGTACCATTCAGGTTCGGCATATTCTTTGGATTGGGTAGCGCCGAGGAGATAACCAGTGGCCGCCAAAACAATAAACAAATTATAACCCCAGAACACGAACCACGCGAGGTTCCCGCCCCACAACCGCGACCCAGAGGTCCGCTGCACAACGTAAAACGAAGACATGATCAACGCGTTGCCACCAAAGGCAAAAATCACCGCACTTGTGTGCAGTGGGCGAAGGCGACCGAAGTTTGCATATGGTTGGGCCCATTCAAGGTTGAGCGCTGGAAAAGCCAATTGGAAAGCAATCACAACGCCGACCAAAAACCCGACACAGCCCCAGAACCCTGTGGCAATAACACCGTAACGGATGACGCCATCCATATAGCCGTTGGTATCAACCAACGTGACCGGCTCGTCCGTTTGGCGCAAAACCCAAATGAACATGCCGGACGCAACAAGCATGATTAATACAGCGTGGACCTGATAGGCCACATCGCGTGCGAAACTCGACGCGACCGCTGCGAACAAAATAACGATGCCTAACGCAATAAGCTTTAGGTAGTTCAACATCGCAAATACCCCTTTCTTGAGACCCCGACTCAATTGGACGCGGTCCTATTCATTGGCCCGTTTTGGCTCACGGCGGCGTGAGCGACATTGATCTGGGTCAAGAAATGGAAGGAAAAGATATTGCGCTAGATCAAAGACCCCTTCGAAAAGTTACGGCACCTTGCCCGCACAACATCGGAGGATGATCATGACCTACACATCGATAGCGACGATTCTTCACAATAAAGATGCGGACAAATCCGCGCTGGAATTCGCGATTAGTTTTGCCCGCCATCACGACGCCCATTTGCACGTGCTTTGCACAGGCGTCGATGAAAC
This sequence comes from Yoonia sp. D2-7, assembly GCF_055809435.1. Lineage (NCBI taxonomy): Bacteria > Pseudomonadati > Pseudomonadota > Alphaproteobacteria > Rhodobacterales > Paracoccaceae > Yoonia > Yoonia sp. D2-7. Next base: position 3,007,309 of record NZ_CM147912.1, read on the forward strand.
AGAGCCTGGCTTCTATTATGCAGGTGCCCACGCCATCGCGGTTCAACAAAACTTCGATCTGGCGCGCGAAGAAGCCGACCAACTTGAAGCCGCCGCACAGGCGCGTTTGGCGTCAGAAGATATCAAATGGGACGTGCAATCTGTGACCGTGATGCCGGGCGGGCTTGATCCGTTTTTGGCAGATCATATGCGCTTTTTCGACCTGACAATCCTGCCGGCCCCGCATCAAGGCAACAATGACCGCATTGATGCTATGACCTTTGAAGCATGTTTATTTGGCGCAGACGTGCCTGTTTTGGTGGTGCCCAAAGGCGTTGAAATGTCCGGCAGCTTTGACAACATCAAGGTCGCGTGGGACGACGGGGTCGAAGCCATGGCAGCCGCCCGCGCAGCGCTCCCCCTGATGAAGGACGCAAAGATCACGACTATTGCGATTGTTGACCCACCGATGCACGCTCCGGACCGGTCGGATCCCGGTGGAAAACTGGCCGCATATCTTGTGCGAAACGGGGCAAAAGTCGACGTCGCTATTCATGCCCGCACACAGCCGTCTATTGCGGCGCAGTTATTGGCAAGGGCGGCTGAGACAGACGTCGACCTCATGGTCATGGGCGCATACGGTCATTCCAGAATGCGCGAAGCGATCTTAGGGGGCGTCACGCGGGACATGCTGCGGCTGACCACCCTACCCTTACTTATGGCGCATTAACCTAGGTCAGATCCCGTTTCTGCCTGAAGGGCACCCACATCAGGGATCGTGATGTCACGCTTTCCGTCCATCACGATCAACCCGTCCTTGCGGAGCTTGGAAAATTGGCGGCTGACTGTTTCGAGCGTCAGCCCCATGTAATCTGCCATCGCTTCGCGAGTCAGGGGCAAGCTGATCTTCTTATCTGCTACTGCAGCGGGCGTTTTTTCTTCACTCGTCCGGCGCACGATCATCATCAGGAACGTCGCAATTTTCTCGCGGGCTGTTTTACGGCCAAGCAGCAACATCCAGTCCCGCGCGGCGTCCAATTCATCCAGAGCCATTTCCATCAGACGTTGGGCCACGTGTGGCGTCGCCTCGACCATCTTTTCAAAGCTATCTCTGCGGAAACAGCACAGTGTGACATCGGTCACAGCCGTTACATCATAAGTCGCTGTTTCCCGACCGGGACGCCCGATAAAGTCAGATGGCAGCAGCAAGCCCATCGTCTGCTTGCGCCCGTCTTCCATCAGCCGCTCGATCGTTGCGGTGCCGCTGACAACTGACCCTACAAACGCCATGGGGTCACCACCCCACATGATTGGTTGGCCCGCATCGAATGAACGATAGTACTTCATTTCGTCTAGCACGAGGATTTCGTCTTCATCACACGTTGCGCACACGGCGCGATGACGAATTGGGCAGCCACTACAGTTGCGATCTTTTTCAAACGACGCCTGAAGGTCCATGATGTGCCTGCTAAATACTGAGATTGATATGACTATGCCACGATCAGCTAAGGATTGTCAGCCCTTGCGATGTCGCAGGTGACGTTGTGTTAGCCTATCATTTTGCGAACCGCCAAATGTCATGACCCAAAACGAAAAAAGCCGCGCTAGGGGCGCGGCTTAACTCTTCCAAAGATGGGATCAATTTACTTGATCTTACCTTCTTTGTACTCAACGTGCTTACGCACAACAGGGTCGTACTTCTTGATGACCATCTTTTCAGTCATTGTACGTGCGTTCTTTTTTGTGACGTAGAAGTGCCCGGTCCCTGCAGAGGAGTTCAGGCGGATTTTGATGGTGGTAGGCTTCGCCATGGCTCATCTCTCCGGTATGCGGCCCAAACGGCCTGCGGGTGAATATCTATAGAAGCTGCCTTTTACCCGTGCAGCGGTCCGAGTCAACCGCAATAACCCGCTTTTGGGCCAGCATTAGTGCTTTGTTACGGGGCGGGACACCGCGAGCACAGAAGCGACGTCACCAGCTTCATCAAAAATCGGCGAAATCCGGATATCCCAGTCAACGGGCAACCCTTCAGCATTCGGAAATCGCGCCCAATATGTTGAGACGATTCCGCGCCACGCGCGATCTAATGCAACAGTTAACGGGGCATGCGCATCTGCGGGCCATGTCTTGCACCAACTCCGACCAATAATCTGGGTCGCGTCATCTAGACCAATCGTTTCAACAAATACGTCGCTTACCAGTGCGACACGACCAGTATCAGATAAAACTGCAACGCATGTCGCGGCACTGCGGACATCGTCACGTCTTAGTCTTGGGGCGGTGGCCCCGATCATTTCCAGTGTGGTTGGGTCATTTTGAACTATCATACGATCCCCTCACAAAGCAGAACGACTCACTTCGGGATTGGTTCCAGCTTGGGATGAAATGGTTAACAAACGCCAGAGAAATCAACATTTTGCGAAACAAGATATTTTGCGCGGACGGCCTATAAGCCGGATTTTGTCCTTCGGGTTGCCCCGAATGGATGACCATTCATCTGACGACGTTGTTGCCAACGCCGCTCTAGCTGCCAACCCGGACCTGCTGGGGGTCAAGCATCCCCGTCCCCCTTGCGGGCGACACGCGGTCCCTATTTGGCATTGCTCCCGGTGGGGCTTGCCGTGCCGTCCGTGTTGCCACGTCCGCGGTGAGCTCTTACCCCACCGTTTCACCTTTTCCCGCGCGGACGCGGGTAGTTTACATCTCTGTGGCGCTGTCCCTAGGGTTACCCCCGCCGGGGATTACCCGGCACCGTGCTTTGTGGAGTCCGGACTTTCCTCGACATCGAAATGCCGCAGCCATCCAGCCATCCGCGCAGATGCCGCTTAGGCCGTGGCTGGGCCTGCGTCAACGGGGAAACGGGTGGCGAGATCAGTGATCAACGCAATGTCGGTGGCACCAAGCGGACCAGTCGCCCATGGCCGGAAACGCATCCGAAACACGGACAACAGTAAATCCGGATCATCACAGCGATAGCCAAATTGCGCGGCCATCTCCGCAAAGCTGGCGTCAGGAGCGCCTGTTTCTGTGGGCCAAACGCCTAATCCTTCGCACCACAAGCGTCGCCAGTCGAACCGCACGCCCGGATCAATCTTGCGTCCTGGCGCCATATCAGAATGCCCAATGATCCGTTCAGGTTCGATAGACCAGCGCTGTGTGATTCCATGAAGCAACACGATCAGCGCATCCATCTGTCGCATCGCAAACGGGGAAAATCCGTCATTCGCGATCTCAATCCCGATCGAGCGGCTGTTCACATCAACAACATCACCCCACGCGCCCGCACCAGCGTGCCAAGCACGCTGATCTTCGGCAACCATCGACCGAACGGTGCCATCCTCATCAATCAAATAATGGGCGGACACTTCGTTGTCGGGATTACACAACGTCCGGCACGCCGCATCTGCAGACGCCATTGCTGTGTAATGCAAAACAACCATATCCGGCACACACGCTTCTCTGCGCGGGCCAAAGTTCGGCGATGGGTGTGTAAGGGTCAGTTGCCAGCCGCTGCGCGGAATGGCGCAGGATCCCAACCACAAGCGAACCCGTCACCATCCGGATCAATCCCACGCGGATCGCGTTCTGGGCCACCACGAATCAAGAAATCACGCTGTGCAGCATCCGGACTTCCATAAGTCGCACAGTTGCTTGAAAACCGCGATTCGCCAGACAGGATCGAACGGGAATACCATTCCTGCCCCTTCTGGTTCGGCGCGTTAATCGCATAAGACACTATATTCGGACCAGAATCAGCACGTGTTTCCGGCAGCGGAACAGGCTCAACAACGATCAGTGCCTCGGCCTGTTGGGCACGACGCTGCGCGTCACTTTCGATGGTTTCACGGCTCGACACAGCGTCAAAGCTGTTTTCGTCCGAAATCTCTGGGTTATTTGCCAGACGACGTTCGCGTTCTTCTGCCGTTTCACCGATTGGCGCCGCAGAGGTCGCGTTGAGCGGCGCGGTCGTCACAGCCGCGCTTGTTCCGATTCCCGCAGCAGCCAAATCTGATGTCGGAATCGCTTGGTCTGACGTGGTAGCGCCTACCGCGTTTGGTGTTTCACTCGAAATCACAGGCTGGCGCGTTGCGGAAAGCGGGGCACCGATGGTTTGGCCCTGCAATTGCGCTTCGCGTCGTGCGCGATCCAGTTCGAAATCAGCGTAATCGCCAAAACCGACACCACGCCCGCTGTCAGGAACAGCGGGTGGCGTTACTTCACATGCGGCCAAGGCCAAAACAGCCACAAGGCTGAAACTACCAATTTTCACGAGGTCACACCCCAATCGTTTGAAATCAGCGGTGGGTTTACCACCACTTCGCCGGTTTGGCCACAAATCCTGCGGCTTGTTCAAGCGCATAGGCAACGTTCAGCAGATCGCCCTCTTCCCAAGGACGGCCAATCAACTGCAGACCGAGCGGAAGACCGTTTTTATCAAGGCCCGCAGGCACTGCGATCCCTGGCAGACCAGCCAAGTTCACTGTGACCGTAAAGACATCGTTCAGGTACATCTGGATTGGATCGGCGTCTTTCATCGCGCCCAGCGCAAATGCAGATGACGGCGTTGCTGGCGTCAGGATCGCATCAACACCGCTTGCATAGACTTTATCAAAGTCCTGCTTGATCAGCGCACGCACCTTCCGGGCACGGTTATAATAAGCGTCGTAGAAACCGGCGGACAGCACGTATGTCCCGACCATCACGCGGCGCTGAACTTCAGCGCCGAAGCCTTCCGCGCGGGTTTTTTCGTACATTTCGGTGATGCCGTCGCCCGCTTCGAGCTTTGCACGATGACCGAACCGCACACCGTCGTAACGGGCAAGGTTGGATGACGCTTCTGCGGGGGCAATCACATAATACGCTGGCAGCGCATATTTCGTGTGCGGCAGGGAAATGTCACGGATTTCGGCACCTGCGTCTTTCAGCATTGCTGTGCCGTCTTTCCACAGCTTTTCGATTTCTTCGGGCATGCCGTCCATGTGATATTCTTTTGGAATACCAATGACTTTACCTTTGATATCGCCTGTCAGGGCGGCTTCAAAGTTGGGCACTGCGATGTCAGCGGACGTCGAATCTTTCGGGTCGTGGCCACACATCGCTTCCAGCATAATCGCGCTGTCGCGTACGTCTTTGGTCATCGGACCGGCCTGATCAAGCGACGACGCAAAAGCGACAACGCCCCAACGGGATACGCGGCCATAGGTTGGCTTAATGCCGGTTGTGCCGGTAAACGCGGCTGGCTGGCGGATAGACCCGCCTGTGTCAGTGCCTGTCGCACCAAGGCACAAATCAGCAGCAACGGCAGACGCGGACCCACCAGAAGACCCACCCGGTGTCAGTTCAGCGTCAACTTTCCATGGATTCACGGCATTGCCGTAAACAGAGGTCTCGTTTGACGACCCCATCGCAAATTCGTCCATGTTCAGCTTACCAAGCATAACGGAACCTGCATCGAACAATTGTGTGGTCACGGTCGATTCATATTCCGGCTTGAAGCCTTCCAAGATGCCAGATGCGGCTTGGGACGCGACACCTTTGGTACAGAACAAATCTTTGATGCCCAACGGGATACCGCACATGTCAGGGGCATCGCCCGCTTTGATGCGCACGTCCGCAGCTTTGGCCTGATCCATTGCGATATCAGGGGTGTGATGCACAAATGCGTTCAGCGCACCGGCCCCTTCGATGGATTTCAGATAGCTTTCGGTCAATTCCGCAGAAGACACGTCGCCCTTGCGCATTGCATCGCGGGCACCAGCAATTGTCAGTTTGGACAGATCAGTCATTATTCAACCACCTTCGGCACAGCAAAGAACCCTTCACGGGCATCAGGGGCGTTGGCCAGCACTTTTTCTTGCTGGTCGCCGTCAGTCACAACATCTTCGCGGCGCTTCAAACGCTGCGGTGTGACAGAGGTCATCGGTTCAACACCGTCCACATCAACTTCATTGAGTTGTTCAATGAACCCGAGAATCGCGCTAAATTCTGACGCCAGCGCAGGCAATGCGTCGTCCTCTACCTGAATACGGGCAAGTTTTGCCACGCGGCGGGCGGTTTCTGTGTCAATGGACATGGGGCCGTGTCTCCGTCTGATATCGAAGTCGCGTTTACCGTCCCGTTGGGTGGCCTGCAAGGACATGCGGCGGTTGGTGTGCGAAAACCTAGCGCCTGCGAGACGCAAAGAAGGATTTGAGCAATTCCTCGGACGCGAGCGCATCAATTCCGTCATAGACTTCGGGGGCATGATGGCACTGGGCATGGGCAAAGACACGCGGACCTTGCGCCACGCCACCAGACTTTGGATCAGCCGCCCCATAGTAAAGCCGTGCGATCCGCGCATTGCTGATGGCGGCGGCACACATCGGACAGGGTTCCAAGGTCACATACAGGTCGCATTCCGTCAGGCGTTCCTGCCCTAGTTCGGTACAGGCCGCACGAATGGCAAGGACTTCGGCATGCGCTGTCGGGTCGTTGAGTTCACGGGTCCGGTTGCCGGCTTTTGCAAGCACGGCGCCCTGCCGCACGATCACGGCCCCGACCGGCACTTCGCCACGGGCAGCCGCATCTCTGGCTTCGGTCAGCGCAATATCCATGTAACTTTGAAACTTCATGCGGTGTTGTCACGCGGATGTGGTGTCTGTTGCAAGTGTCGGATGCCTCCGGCGGGGATATTTGAGGCCAAAAGAAAGGCGGACCATTGCCTAGACCGCCTGTGGTGCGTAAGGCTGCACGCATGTCAGATGATATCCCCAAGGGCGACCGGATCGCCAAAGTTTTGTCCCGTGCCGGGATTGCGTCTCGCCGTGAAGCCGAACGTATGATCGCCGATGGGCGTGTGACCGTAAACGGCAAGGTCATTGATAGCCCTGCCCTGAATATCATCGGCGGTGCGCGGATCACTGTCGACGGCAAACTTGTGGGCGAACCCGATCCGCCGCGTATTTGGCTGTATCACAAGCCCGCAGGCCTCGTGACGACCGAACGCGATGAACGCGACAGGCCCACCGTTTTTGCAAACCTGCCTGAAGATATGCCCCGCGTGATGTCCGTTGGACGGTTAGATATCAATTCCGAAGGCCTGCTTTTGTTGACCAATGATGGTGAATTGAAGCGCAAACTGGAATTGCCCAGCACAGGATGGCTACGCCGGTATCGCGTTCGGATCAAAGGGTCCGCATCAGAGGCCAGCCTTGATCGCCTGCGTGAAGGTATCAGTGTCGAAGGCGTCAATTACCAGCCAATGACCGTCACCTTTGACCGCCAACAAGGTGCCAACGCATGGCTGACCATCAGCATCCGCGAAGGCAAGAACCGCGAGATCCGCCGCGCCATGGAAGCCATCGGCGCGACCGTGAACCGTTTGATCCGCGTCAGCTATGGCCCGTTCCAATTAGGCGCACTGGCGCAAGGCGAAGTGGAAGAAGTGAAGCAGCGCGTTGTCCGCGATCAATTGGGCCTGTCCGGCAAACCAACACCGACACGCACGCGCAAACCGGTCAATCGTCCCGTAAAAGGCCGCCCTACGGGGAAAAACACAAGACGTTGAACCCTTGTGGCGGTTTACGGGTTATGCACAATATGCGTGACGCGCGCACTGCCAGAATAGGGAACGACACACGTGGCTGATCTTTTAACACTCGAGAACGCAACCAATCTCATCATGCTTTGCTTTTTGCAGGCGGTTCTGGGGTTTGATAACCTTCTTTATATTTCGATTGAAAGCCAACGCGCGCCTGTCGCCCAGCAAAAATCAGTGCGCTTTTGGGGGATTATCATCGCGGTGGCCCTGCGGGTTGTTCTGCTGTTTGTGATGATCAGCTTGATCGATGCGCTAGCCACACCGTTTTACACATTCGCATGGGAAGGCGTTCTGGAAGGTGCCGTGAACTTTGCCACATGCGTATTCGTCTTTGGCGGCGTGTTCATCATGTACACGGCGATTAAGGAAATCCGGCACATGCTGTCGGTCGAACACCTTGGCCACGATGTTGAAGGCAAATCCGGAAAATCCGCCGTTCAGGTCGTACTGCTGATCGTCATGATGAACCTGATTTTCTCGTTCGACTCGGTGCTGTCCGCCCTTGCGATCACGGACGTGTTCCCAATCTTGGCAACAGCAATTCTGCTGTCCGGCCTCGCAATGCTGCTGCTCGCCGACGGCGTAACAAAGTTTCTTGAGAAAAACCGCATGTACGAGGTGCTTGGCCTCTTTATCCTGCTGATCGTCGGTGTTGTGCTTCTTGGTGAAGCGGGTGTTGCCGCATCCCACGCGATGCATGACGATTCGATGGGGATCAAAGTCTTTGGCCAAGACATTATTCCAATGTCGAAATCCACATTCTACTTCTCTGTTGTCGTGTTGTTTGCTGTTGAAATCCTGCAATCCGGCTACGCGCGCAAGCTGAACGCAGAACGGGCAGCAAACCAGAAACATTCGTAATTTCCGAAACGGTGCTTATCTGTTGACCAACCCGAGGTAACCAACGCTGTGAACCATGATCAAACTATTGCTGCTCTTTTTATTGCTACTCCCCGCAATCATGGGTGGCTTGGTCATATGGGCGTTACTCAGGTGGTTCAACGGGGCACCACCGCAAAAAAGCATTGGGGAAACCTTGCCTGAAACGATCCGGACAATCGCATTCATCGTGCTTGTGATCTTGCTGTTTGGCGTGACCAGCGGCTTTTTGGGGGCAGCGTAATGGCGAAGAAATTTGGCGGGAAATATAGCCCGAACGGGGCGTCTTCTGGTGCGGACATCGGTAAAACACCGCCCGACCGACCAATTGAAGACAACACGAAAGGCACGACTTTGTTGTTCGTGCCCGCAATTATTCTTGTCTTCACTTCAATCAATGATGGCCCTGCGATGCTCGCAATCGCACTGCTTGGCGCAGCAACGTTGACCTTTGCCGCGTGGTTCACGCGCGAGGGGCTGAAGGCACAAGCCGAATACGACGCCCGCCGTGTTGCACGTAAACCCGCGATCCCACGCAAGATGATCGCGTCTTTGGCAACCGGTTTGGGTGTTACTTTGGCCGCATACACTGGCGATACTGGGCTGATCGGGTCCGTGATCTACGGTATTGTCGGGACAGTTCTGCATACCGTGGCCTTTGGCATTGACCCGTTGAAAGACAAGCGGATGGAAGGTGTAGATACATTCCAACAAGACCGTGTTGCCCGCGTCGTGGATCAAGCTGATGCAAGCCTTGCCGCGATGAAAGATCAAATCGCCCGTCTCGAAGACCGTGATTTGACGGCACGTGTTGCGTCTTTCGATGCGACGGCACGTAAAATGGCCCGCACCGTCGAAGAAGACCCGCGCGATCTTACACGCGCCCGAAAGTATCTGGGCGTCTATCTTGAAGGCGCGCGGGACGCGACGGTCAAGTTTGTGGACCTGTATACGCGTAAACCTGATCCGTCTGTGCGGACCGACTACATCGCGCTGCTCGACGACCTACAAGACAACTTTGCCGCCCGGACTGACAAGATGATGGAAGATGACCGGACGGATATGGATATCGAAATTAAAGTGCTGCGCGACCGATTGCAGCGTGACGGCCTGTAAAACAGGTCGCTAACCTAGGGGGACAATATGTCTGAAACGATCCGCGAAAAAGCTGCCGCAACGCTGGCTGATGTTGAAAAAGTGACAGCTGTTGTGCTGGCTGAACCGATGGGCGACCTTGTTCCGCTAGCGGCAGCTGATGCACCAACGTCAGCTGAAATCACAAAACGCATGAACGAAATCGACATCACCGAAACACAGTCGATCATTTCTTTTGGGTCCGGCGCACAGGCCGAATTGCAAGAAATTTCACAATCCATGCTGCAAGGCGTGCGCAACAAGGACGTCGGGCCAGCGGGCGACAGCCTGCGCAACATCGTATCCACGATCCGCGGTTTTTCGGTTTCTGAACTCGATGTGCGTCGTAAACGCAGCTGGTGGGAAAAACTGTTGGGCCGTGCTGCGCCAATGGCGAAATTTGTTGCGCGTTTTGAAGACGTTCAAGGCCAGATCGACGGTATTACCGAAGACCTGTTGCGCCACGAAGGCGTGCTGTTGCGCGACATCGAAAGCCTTGATGTGCTGTATGACAAGACCCTCGCATTCTACGACGAACTCGCCCTTTACATCGCGGCTGGCGAAGCGAAGCTCGAAGAACTGGATGCAACCGTGATCCCTGCCAAGGTTGCAGAAGTAGAAGCAGCCCCGGAAAACGACGCCGTAATGATGGCGCAGGAATTGCGTGATATGCGTGCGGCCCGTGACGATCTGGAACGCCGTGTGCATGACCTGAAACTGACACGTCAGGTGACAATGCAATCCTTGCCGTCGATCCGCCTTGTGCAAGAAAATGACAAGTCGCTGGTCACGAAGATCAACTCGACTTTGGTCAACACAGTGCCACTTTGGGAAACCCAACTGGCTCAGGCCGTCACTATTCAACGTTCTGCCGAAGCGGCAGAAGCTGTGCGTAGCGCGAACGACCTGACGAACGAACTGCTGACGGCCAACGCCAAGAACCTGCGCGATGCGAACAAAGTCATCCGTACCGAAATGGAACGCGGCGTGTTCGACATCAACGCAGTGAAGCAAGCGAACGCCGATCTGATCGCCACGATCAACGAAAGCTTGGAAATCGCAGACGAAGGCAAGCGCAAGCGGGCCGAAGCAGAAGCCGACATGATCAAGATGGAGAAAGAGCTGAAAGACACGCTCGCGTCTGCAAAAGCACGCGGTGACAAAACCGGTGACACTATCGGCACTGCGACAGGTGCCTAAGTGACAAACGCAAGCGGCATTATTCGCGCAGTGGGCCTTACGGGCCTGCTGACGCTTGCCGCTTGCGAAACCACACCACCCGTCACGCCAGTCCCCGACACGCCACCGGTCAGTCGTCCGGAACCCGTCGAAGAACTGGCCCCTCCCGTGATTACGGAACCAAGCGAGGCCAGCAAAGCGCTGGCGACGTATTACCGACGCCTTCAAAATGATCTGCTGACGCAAGGCCTGTTGCGCGGCGATGGGGGCGGTCCCGATACCCCGTTCACCGACACCGTTCTCGCACGTAATTTCGTGCGGATCGCTTTGTTTGACGAATACGTCACCGACGGCGATGTATTGCGTCCGCAGGCCACCCTTTCACGTTTACGCCGCTGGGATATGCCCGTGCGCATGACGATGGAATTTGGGGCCTCGGTTACGCCAGAACAACAATCCCGCGACCGCACCACTGTGGCCGCCTATGCGCAGCGACTATCGCGCGTATCTGGTCTATCGATCCTGCAAACGGACGCTGACCCAAATTTCCACGTTCTTGTGCTTGGCGAAGATGACCGCGCGACCTATCGCGATCGCCTGCGTGAAATCGTGCCGGGCATCGCCGAAAGCTCTTTGCGAGCGATCACCCAACTGCCGCGCGACCAGCTTTGCATCGTCGTCGCCTTTTCCGAAGGCGGCGGGGCCAGTTACTCCAAAGCCGTTGCGATTATCCGGTCCGAACACCCCGATCTCTTGCGCACGTCCTGTTTCCACGAAGAGCTGGCACAGGGGCTTGGCCTTGCCAACGACAGTCCACAGGCCCGCCCGTCCATTTTCAACGACGACGAAGAATTTGGGTTGCTGACGACACACGACGAATTGCTGCTGAAAATGCTCTACGATCCGCGTTTCCGCACCGGTATGTCCGCCGCCGAAGCCGCCCCGATTGCGCGGGTTATCGCCCGCGAATTACTCGATTCCGGTCCCACATAGGGTCCGTTTTTCATGACCTTGCTATGCGGCGCACCGCTGCCTAGCATATCGTTAACATCAAATACGAAAGGGCCAAGCACATGGGCATTCTCGACTTCCTCTCTGGCCAATTTATCGACGTCATCCACTGGACCGACGACACCCAAGACACGATGGTTTGGCGTTTTGAACGCGCAGGTCACGAAATCAAATACGGCGCGAAGCTGACGGTCCGCGAAGGCCAAGCCGCTGTTTTTGTACACGAAGGTCAGATGGCTGATGTGTTCACGCCGGGTCTGTACATGTTGGAAACCAACAACATGCCGATCATGACGACGTTGCAGCACTGGGATCACGGTTTCAAATCGCCGTTCAAATCCGAGATCTATTTCGTCGATACGACACGTTTCGCGAACCTGAAATGGGGCACTAAAAACCCGATCATGTTGCGTGACCCCGAATTTGGACCAACACGGATTCGCGCTTACGGCACCTATACAATGAAGGTCAGCGACCCCGCACGGTTCATGACCGAAATCGTAGGCACCGATGGCGAATTTACGGCTGACGAAATCAGCTACCAAATCCGCAATATCATCGTTCAGGAATTCAGCCGCGCGATCGCGAAATCCGGTATTCCGGTGCTTGATATGGCCGCGAATACTGGCGAAGTCGGCAAGCTGATTGCGGATGCGATCAACCCGACGATTGCGCAATACGGCATCATGCTGCCGGAACTTTACATCGAGAACATCAGCCTCCCCCCTGCCGTGGAAAAGGCACTGGATACCCGCACATCGCGTGGCATCACAGGCAATCTTGATGACCATCTGAAATATCAAGCGGCCCAAGCGATGGGGGCCGAAGGATCTGCCGCTGGTCAAGCGATGGGTATGGGCATGGGCGCAGGTCTTGGCATGAACATGGGTCAAATGTTCAATCAAGCCCCCCAAGCCGGACCATGGGGTGCGGCACCACAACAACCGGCTGCGATGGCACCTCCGCCTCCACCGCCGCCACCTGCGGAACATGTTTGGCATATTGCCGTCACGGGCGACGTCACTGGCCCGTTCTCCAAAGCTGCGATGGGCCGCAAAGTCACCGAGGGTGCGCTAACACGTGACACAATGGTCTGGACCCAAGGCCAAGACGGCTGGATGCGTGCCGAAGATGTTGCTGATCTGAACAGTATCTTCACTGTCGCACCACCGCCCCCACCCGGAGCATAATCAATGACGCCACGCATCCCGACCTTTTGTGCGATGACCGCCATTTTGGCCGGCTGCGTGGCGTCTGATGCAACGACAGATCGCCCCGAAGGGCTGTCGCCAGTCGACGTGATTGCAACGCAAGCCGACCTGACAGCACGGTTTCCGACAGCCAACGCGTTCAGCGCGCTTGCACCAAGCGGCGAAGGCGTGATTTTCGCGTTGGACGGCACCGCCACATACATCAATCCAGCCTTTAACACGCGGATTGAAAGCACAATTTCCGGTTTCGATGGCAACACGATGTGCGTCGCAGAAGCAGGCGATTGGAGCGGCATTTGCATTTCGCTGTTCCAGACCCAAGCTGGCAACAATTATTGCGAAGGCACGTTCGGCGATGGTGGCGCATTGAATTTCCCATGCACCTTGCAACCAGCCCTACCTATTTGACGAAACTATTTCGGGCACGTCACGTGCCTGAAGCATGAACAACAGCCGCGCCATATTCAGCCCAAACAAGCGGTCGCTCGTCAAAGTACTGCATGGCGTGACGATTCCACTTTTCGTCTGGTTTATGTTGGTGACGCCGGAAGACGTAAACCGGATCGGGCGTTGGGCCTTCCACGTGCATTCGTTTCTTGGGCTGATCTTCGTCAGTTTCGCCTTGTTTTGGACAGGAACATATCTAAAGCGCGGCCTTGTCGGACGCCCCGGTCCAAAACTTGGTCCGCGGGGCAAACGCACCCATCAAGTTTTGCACAAGACACTCATTTGGGGGCTATTTGGCGTCGCAGTTACTGGGTTTGGCTTGGGCGTTACGTCTGCAACGCAGTTGTGGGCAGGCAATATCGTTCCCATTGGTGTGCCACTGAACCTGCCCGAGTGGAACGATTTCATCGGTCAGGTTCACATCTACGAATTCTACATCCTTGCAGTCATTGCGATTGGTCACGCAGGATTTCACACATGGCGGCACCTGCGATTACGCGACAATGCGTTGCGGATCATGGCCCCCAAAGCCTTGCATCGGTTCCTGTGACGCCGTCCATTTTGGGTGGTCGCTGGCCCGCGTTTCCGGCTATGATCAAACCAACCGATTTAGCCGCCCCAGCAGAAGCACGCTTCACATGACCGACACTGATTTCGACACCCCAAACAGCCCGCTCCAAGAACACCGGTTCCCTTGTGATAATTGCGGGTCCGATCTGCGGTTTGATCCAGGCGATCACCGTCTCATCTGTGATCATTGCGGCAATACCGAACCATTAGAATCAGCGGCAGGCGTCGCCAGCGGGATCAAGGAACTTGATTTTAAAGACGCTGTGGCCAACGCACTGGCCGAAGAAGACATCGAAGAAACAAAGGTCATCACTTGCCCCAATTGCGGCGCGCAGACCGAATTCGATAGCGATACGCACGCTGCAGAATGTCCGTTCTGTGCGACACCCGTCGTCACGGACACTGGCACGCACCGCCACATCAAACCGCGTGGTCTTTTACCGTTTGAGCTAGACGAACCGGCGTCCCGTAAAGAACTAACGGATTGGCTGGGATCGCTATGGTTCGCGCCAAACGGGCTAACAGAATACGCTCGTAAGGGCCGGAAAATGAACGGTATTTACGTGCCTTACTGGACGTTCGATGCCGATACAAAATCCAGCTACACTGGCCAGCGCGGCACCCATTACTACGAGACCAAAACAGTCGTGCGAGATGGCAAACGAAAACAGGTTCGGGTTCGCAAAACCCGCTGGCGGGCTGCGTCTGGCCGTGTTGCGCGTTTCTTTGATGATGTGCTTGTTCTCGCGTCAAACAGCCTGCCGAAGAAATACACCGACGGTCTGGAACCTTGGGATCTATCCGCGCTTGAACCATATAAACCCGAATATCTGGCTGGTTTCAGAGCTGAAGGATATCAAGTCGAATTAACCGACGGTTTCACCGAAGCCCGCGCTTACATGGACCGCATGATCCGGCGCGACGTCAAATATGACATTGGTGGCGATGAACAGCGAATCAGCAATGTTCAAACACAAATCAGCGACGTGACCTTCAAACACATCCTGCTGCCGGTCTGGCTTGCGGCCTATAAATACAACGGGAAGACCTATCGCTTTGTCGTCAACGGCCGGACGGGCCGTGTGCAGGGCGAAAGGCCATACTCGGCTTGGAAAATCACATTTGCGGTCATTATCGGCTTGATTATCGCGGCAGGTGTGGGATTTGTTATCGCTAACAGTCAATAGGAGATAGGCGATGATCCTGTGTGCGGGCGAAGCCCTGATCGATATGCTACCGCGTGAAACATCCGCAGGGGAAGCCGCGTTCGCGCCACATGCAGGTGGCGCTGTGTTCAACACAAGCATCGCTTTGGGTCGTCTTGGCGTTCCGACGCAATTCTACTCAGGCATTTCCAACGATCTGTTCGGCGAAGTTCTGACCGGTGCGCTGGCCGCATCCAACGTCGATGCCAGCCTCGCCCATCGCTCGGACCAACCGACGACACTGGCCTTCGTGAAACTGGTGGACGGACACGCAAGCTACGCCTTCTATGACGAAAACACCGCCGGACGCATGTTGCCTTTGGATAGCCTGCCCGACACATCGGCGGACGCATTGTTCCTTGGCGGTATTTCTTTGGCTGTTGAACCATGTGCGGGAACTTACGCGGCCCTGCTGATACGCGAAGCATCCAGCAAGGTCACGATGATCGATCCGAACATCCGCCCGACGTTCATCAAGGATGAAGCCGTGTATCGTGCCCGCATCGCAGAGATGATCGGCCTCGCGGACATCATCAAACTATCCGACGAAGACCTTGATTGGATCGATCCGGAAGGCGACACAGCAGACAAAGCCCGCAAAATGGTTACCGATAACAATCTGAAATTGTTGTGCATTACCGAAGGGTCGAAAGGGGTAACCGGATACACGCCGACCCAAGAAATCTTTGTCGCCGCGAACAAGGCGACTGTCGTTGACACCGTTGGTGCTGGCGACACGTTCAACGCAGGTCTGTTGGCCAGCTTGCACAACGCGGGACTTTTGACGAAATCCGGCGTCGCCAGTCTATCAGATGATGCCGTGCGTGATGCGCTGTCCCTTGGCGCTAGAACTGCCGCGATCACAGTGTCGCGCGCTGGTGCGAACCCGCCGTGGGCCTCTGAATTGTGAGAGCCCTAATCCAACGCGTCACTGACGCACGTGTTGTTGTTGACGGCGAAACCATCGGTGAAATCGGTCACGGCTTGCTGATCCTCGTTTGTGCGATGCAGGGTGATACCGCAGCCCAGTCAGCCAAACTTGCCGCAAAGATCAGCAAGCTGCGGATCTTCACCGACGATACTGGCAAAATGAACCTGTCGCTTGCCGACACAGGCGGATCAGCTTTGATTGTCAGCCAGTTCACACTGGCAGGCGACACATCTCGCGGCAATCGTCCTGGTTTTTCGACTGCGGCACGCCCCGAAGAGGGGCGCGCGCTTTACGAGCACTTCATCGACGATGTCGCGGCTCTAGGGATCACGACGCAAACCGGATCATTCGGCGCTGATATGAAGGTCAGCCTCACCAACGATGGTCCTGTTACGTTGTGGTTGGATGTCTAGGCAAGGACCATTACGCCCGCAACCGTCCCAAAATCGTCGTCGCGGCAAAAACGCAGGCCGCCGCCACCACGATTGACGGCCCCGTTGGCGTGTCGAACATCAAGGACGCTTGCGTACCTGCAAATGCAGCCAACGTCCCAATAATGATTGACGCGACCGCCATGCCTTCAGGGGTGCGTGCCAATTGGCGTGACGCGGACGCGGGAATAATCAGCAACGCCGTTATCAACAACGCACCGACGACCTTAATGGCCACGGCTACAACCAACGACAACAGAATTGTCAGCAGCAGTTCCTGCCTGCGCGGGTCGATACCCGCCGCATAGGCCAAATCGGGGCTCAGCGTGGCCGTCAAAAGATGCGACCATTGCCACCACAGAACGCCAACCACGATAAACGCACCGCCCCAGATGATCGCAAGGTCTGTCGTTCCGACGCTAAGGACGTTCCCGAAAAGGTAAGCCGACAGGCTAAGCTTCGCACCTGACAACAATGACACGATCACAAGGCCCAGCGCCAAGGCGCTATGGGCCAGCACCCCAAGCGCCGCGTCAGCCGTCTGCCCAGCGCCAGTTAATTGCAAGAATATCAAAGCGATACAGATGGCTGTGATGATCACACCCACATAGATCGACATTGAAAACGCCAACGACAGCGCCACGCCCAAAACCGCCGCATGTGCCATCGCATCCCCGAAATAGGCCATGCGCCGCCACACGACGAAACAGCCCAAAACGCCAGTCGCGACAACAGTTCCAAGGGCAGCAAGGACCCCGCGTACCACAAAATCGTCAAGCATTATTCGGCTGCCTCATGGGTATGGTCGTGGTCATGGTCATGGTGGTGGTGATGATCGTGGTCATGCCGGTACAGCGCCAAAGCGCCCCCCGTCCCGGTTCCGAACAGTTCGCGATATGCTGGTGCCGCGCTGACAACTTCAGGCGTTCCTTCGCAACACACATGACCGTTCAGACAAATCACGCGGTCAGAGGCGCTCATCACGACGTGCAATTCGTGGCTGACCATTAAAACAGCGCAACCCAATTCTTGGCGGACCGCTTCGATCTGACGGTAGAAGCTCGCAGATCCCGGTTGATCCAACCCCTGCGTCGCCTCATCAAGCATCAGAATATCGGGGCGTCCAAGGATCGCCCGCGCAAGCAGCACCCGCTGGAATTGGCCGCCAGACAAATCCGACATCTGCCGTTTGCCGAGGTCCGAAAGACCAGCGGTTTCAAGCGCTTCACAGGCCTGCGCATCGCTGACCTTTTTCGGCAAATCCAAGAAACGGCGCACCGTCAGCGGCATTGTCTGATCGATGTGCAGCTTTTGCGGCACATAACCGATTTTGATGCCCTTGGATCGCGTGACAGTTCCCGTGCTTGGTTTCAACGCGCCAATCAAAACGCGCAATAGCGTTGATTTTCCGGACCCGTTTGGCCCCACAATCGTCACGATTTCACCCGGCACCAATGCCATGGTGACACGATCCAGAACTGTTTGGCCACCGTAGCGGACAGCAACCTTGTCAGCAGTCAAAAGTGTCATGACGGGTCCTGACAAGTTGGGCACAGACCTTCGGCCTCGATCACAGTTTGCTCGATCTGGAAACCGGCAGAGGCCGCACTTTGACCCAAGGCGCTATTACCTGCCTGCGCTTCAGCGACAGTTCCGCAACCACGACAGATCATAAATGCCGGATCGTGGGTCGTATCAGGATGCGCGCAGGCCACGAAGGCATTCAAACGTTCGATCCGGTGCACAAACCCTTGATCCACAAGGAAAGACAACGCGCGGTAGGCCACAGGTGGCTTCGCCCCAAAACCGTCTGCATCAAGCCGCGCCAAGACATCATATGCGCCAAGGGCTGCATGTGCTTCGAGCAAGATTTCAAGCGTCCGACGCCGCACCGGCGTGAACTGCACCTTCCGCGCCAGACACGCAGCATCCGCCGCTGATAACGCGGTGGCCACACAGGCACGATGGTCGTGCTTTGCGAATCCTTTGGCGGGTGTCGTTTCCATCTTGCCATCCATGTTACGTTATAACATACCACAATTTATGTTGATTCACTCAAAGAGGCAAGTCATGTCCCTACGTTCTCTCCCACTTTTGTCACTACTGGCGGCTGTCCCTGCCGCTGCTTGGGCCGATGCGCCACAAGTTATGACCGATTTTGGCCCGACCCATAGCATCGCGACGACATTGATGCAGGGCGTTGGAACTCCGGACGTCCTGCTAGCCCCCGGCGACGATCCCCACGATTTTACATTGCGTCCATCACAGGCCCGCACACTTTCCCAAGCTGATCTTGTGATTTGGGTGGGCGCATCCCTGACACCTTGGCTGGTTGATCCGCTTGAAAACCTCGCGGGTGACGCCGCGCACCTGTCACTGCTTGAAACGGAAGGATGGAACCTGCTGCCATTCCGCGATCTTGATGAGGCCATGGGCCATGATGATCATGCAGAGCACGACGATCACGCGGAACATGAAGATCATGCGGAACACCGTGATCATGATGATCACGAAGACCATGATGACCACGCGGAACATGACGATCATGATGATCATGCGGGCCATGACCATGGTGAATTTGATCCGCATGCGTGGCTCGACCCATCGGTCGTATCCGCATGGGCCGATGCAGCTGCACAAGCCTTGATCGCCCAAGACGCGGAGAACGCGGAACAATACGCCGCGAACCTTGCGGCATTCCAAACAGACCTCACAACACTCTCGGCAGAGCTGGCCGCCATTGCGACACAGATCGACGGCACACAGATCATTCTGCCGCACGACAGTTTCCAGTATTTTGAAGTCGGTGTCGGACTGACCCCTGCGGGCTTTATCTCCAACTCCGAAGACGCCGATCCTGGCCCCGGCCACCTGCGCGAGCTGCGTGAGATGGTCGAAGCGGGCGACGTAACTTGCGTGCTGCACGAATCCCCAACGGACGCGGAATGGGCTGCTGTTCTGATAGAGAACACAGCAGCACAAACGGCGATGGTCGATGCAACAGACCGCGCGGGCGTGGGTTACATCGCGATGATGACAAACCTCGCAATGACTCTGCGCGATTGCGCCAACTAAGGGTCAGCTGACGCTTCCAGTGCGGGGTATTTCATGCCCAGTGTGATGCCCCGCACCACAAAACTTAACAATAGCCCAAGCCATAAGCCGTGGTTTCCAAACGCGGCCATCAATGGAAACACACAGGCGAAATAGACCAAGGCCGAAATGATCATCATATTGCGCATGTCTTTGGTTCGTGTGGCCCCGATAAAAATACCGTCCAACATCCACGACGCGACCCCCACCAAAGGGGCTGCAATCATATAGGGCAGGAAAGTACGGCCCGCCGATTGAACCTCTGGCGCTTTGGCCATGGTGTCGATGATCGCAGGTCCGAAGATCGCAAAACAGGTTGCTAGAAGTAGTCCGGCCGCAGCCCCCCATCCAAAGGTCAAAAAGGCGGCGCGGCGCAATGCAGCACGTTTTTTGGCCCCCAAAGCTTGACCCACCAGCGATTCCGCAGCGAAGGCAAATCCGTCTTGCGCATAAGACGTGATATACAGAAACTGCAGAAGCACTTGGTTCGCGGCGAGATTCACGTCACCAAAATCAGCCCCCCAGAACAGGAAGCTGACAAAAATCGCCTGTAATAGAACGGAACGGATCATGATGTCCGTGTTCACAGCCGCCATATTTTTCAGGCGAATGCGGTCGAAGATACGTTCTGCATTACGCCATGCAGTGCCTTTGAAAGCGTCGCGGCAAAGCCATAGACCCAAAGCAAGTCCTGCCCATTCGGCAATAAACGTGGCCCAGCCAACACCAGCTACGCCCCAATCAAAGCCCAGCACGAATACCAGATCGAGGATGATGTTTGCCCCGTTCATCAACACTTGGATCGCGAGGATTGCCTTGGTGCGTTCTGACGCCACCAGCCAACCCGTAATCCCGTAAAGCGCAATAGTCGCAGGGGCGGACCACACCCGAATCGCCATATATTCACGGGCAAGGCTTTCGACTTCGGGACTGGCAGGCGACAGGTTGAACGCGCCATAAAATAGCGGGATTTGCAGCAGAACCATCGCAAACCCTGCAGTCGCGCCAATCAACAAGGCACGCGACAGCAAAGCGGCGACTTCGGGTTGGTCCCCTGCCCCATGCGCTTGGGCGGCAAGCCCCGCGGTGCCCATCCTTAGAAATCCGAAGATCCAATAGAACGCGGTTAAGATAATCGCGCCAATGCCAACTGCCCCAATTGGCGCGGCTTCGCCCATCTGCCCGACAACACCCGTATCCACAGCCCCCAAGATCGGCACGGTCGCATTAGACAGCACAATCGGGAGCGAGATTTGCAGGACCCGGCGATGCGTCAGGCTATCGGTTTTCATCAAGGTTTAGACCTGTCCGGCATCAGGAAGTGACCCGTCGCTTGGGCGAACAGTTTGGACCGGTTGTCTTGCCAGCCTTCGACGTGCACCGATGCGTAACGACGGCCGGACCGGTTCACCCGCGCACGCGCATATGCATCACGTGGCAGGCCGGATCGTAGGTAGTCAACGGTAAAGTCGATGGTCTTTGGCAGCAAAACGCGGGTCGGCACATCGGTTGTCGGGGTTTCGACATCGTCCCAGATCATTTCCCAACTCAACTGGATGATTGCCGTAATCTCAAGAAACGCAGCTGTCACGCCGCCATGGATCGCAGGAAGCATGGGATTGCCGATATGATCTTCTTTGAACGGCAAAACCGCAGTCAATTCGTCACCGCGGCGATCGAACTGCACTCCGAGAAACTGAATGTAGGGCACATCGGCCAGAAGGTTCTGAAGGGCAGCATCGCGCCTTTGTTTGACGACCTGCACGGGTTCTGGCTTTTTCATGTCGCCACCTTTTTCACTTGTGGGACGGTGAACGCACCAGTCGCAGTCGCCACTGGGCGATCTTTATCGTCATCCGTGGCAACAGCGCGTACAAAGGCCACATTGCGGGTGACATGATAACATGTGGCTGTCGTGGTGATCGACTGTCCGGGCGTCGCAGAGCGCATATAATCGATGCGTAGATCCAGCGTGGCAGTGGGTACACCTGCATTCGGGTGACACATAACGGCTGTGCCACAACACGTATCCATCAATGCAGAAACCGCACCACCATGGATCACGCCTGTTTCAGGATCGCCAATAAGGCGTTCGTCGTAGGGCATGGAAATCACCGCTTCGCCATCACCGGAATGTTCCACATGCATCGCGAGCGCTTTGGCGTGGGGCATGTTTTGTATGAACGATGCAACCATTGTTGCTTGCTCGTCTGGTGTCATCTGGTGACCCTCGCAATTGGTATTGCCCCACACCTGACATTCTCGGACGCTTACGAAAAGCTGTTTCTTGGCATCCCCAATGAAGGGCGATTGGCACGTTGCCTTGGATTTAGTGCGCGCTATACTAGCGTCATGGAGAACGAAATGTCTGAGCCCCGCCTGTCCTTTAAAGAAATGTGTGCCAAGTTCGATGTGACCCCACGGACCTTGCGCTACTACGAGTACATCGAACTACTTAGCCCCGAAAAAGAGGGCCGTTCTCGTTTCTATGGCAGCAAAGAGCTTGCACGCATGACTTTGATCTTGCGTGGCCGCCGTTTCGGGTTCGCGTTGGAAGACATTCGCCAGTGGCTGCAAATCTACGAAAACGAAGGTACGCAAGCGCAGATGGAAACGTGGGTCAAACTGGCCGACAAACAGTTGGTTGAACTGGACGAACAGCGCAAACAGCTGGATGACACGATGACCGAATTGAAGCGTTTGCGCGATCTGACAGCCAAAAACGTCGGGTGACCTAGGGTCAATTTTTATCACGGACCCGCATGGGCCCCGTGATCAGGCCCGTCGTGCGGATATCAGGATGCGATACAAATTCTTCACACGCATTGCCTGAATTTTTGACGCTTCGTGAAACCGCAGACATCGCAAAGCCCTTATTCTTAGACGAATCCGGTATGGAAATCCTTACCCGCTTTCCCGTCTGAGGGGAAAACCAACTTTCCCTTCCCTCTTATTAAATTACGCGTGACCTAGGGTGACTTTTGCTGACCTTTCGTCAGGCGCAAAATGACGCCACGTTCCGTTTACGTTAACGTCAACAAAGCTTGTAAGGTTCGAGTCGACGGCGCACCTCGGCTGCACAACGAACAACATGCAGCCCAAGGATTGCACAATGACAACTGAAACAATGACCATTCGCGACATGTGCGCGAAATACGACGTAACCCCCCGCACTTTGCGGTTTTATGAACAGAAAGAACTTTTGTTTCCTATGCGTGACGGCCAGCGCCGGATGTTCACAAAGCGTGATCAAGCCCGCCTCAAATTGATCCTCCGCGGTAAGCGGTTCGGGTTCAGCCTAGAGGAAATCAGGCAGCTGCTGGACATGTACCACATGGGCGACAGCCAACAGGCACAGCTCGCGAAAACATACGAACTGGCCAAAACGCACCTCGCCGACATGATCGCCCAGCGCGATGAACTGAATGTCGCCATCGAGGAGCTGAAGACACAAATGGAATGGGGCGCACAGCGCCTTAAGGATTTGGCAAACGGCAAGATCGCCGCTGCCTAAGAGTTGATACCGGAGGAGACCCGCACATGCCGATCTACAATAGCCCTACAAAAGACATGCAGTTTGTGTTGCACAATCTGCTGAACGTCAGCGCCCAAGACGTCCCGGGCTACGACGATCTTGATGCGGAATTCACAAGCGCCGTGCTTGAAGAAGCCGGAAAAGTCGCAACCGACGTATTGCTGCCGCTGAACGCGGTTGGCGACACCGAAGGATGCGTGCTTGAGAATGGCATCGTGCGGACACCAACCGGTTTCGACGAGGCCTTTAAGGTCATGAAAGAAGGCGGTTGGACCGCAATGGATTGCGATCCGGAATATGGCGGCCAAGGTTTGCCCTATGTGATGAACTCTGCGGCACAAGAAGCATTCGTGTCCGCCAACATGGCCTTCAACATGTACCAAGGCCTGACACACGGTGCCTATTCCGCGATCCACGCCCACGGCACGGACGCGCAGAAGCAAAAATGGCTGCCGAAGATGGTCACATGTGAATGGACCGGCACCATGAACCTGACAGAACCGCATTGCGGGACTGACTTGGGTCTGATGCGGACCAAGGCCGTGCCACAGGACGACGGGTCTTATAAGGTTTCTGGTCAGAAGATCTTTATCTCTGCCGGTGATCACGATCTTGCTGACAACATCGTCCACCTCGTCTTGGCAAAAATCCCGGGTGGCCCTGAAGGCATCAAAGGCGTGTCCCTGTTTATCGTTCCAAAGGTTATGGTCGATGATGAAGGCAACCTTGGTGATCGCAACGGCGTGTCCGTTGGCAAGATCGAAGAAAAGATGGGCATCCACGGCAATTCCACCTGCGTGATGAACTACGACGAAGCGACCGGTTACCTTTTGGGCGAAGAGCACAAAGGTATGCGCGCGATGTTCACAATGATGAACGAAGCGCGTCTGGGTGTGGGCCTGCAGGGCTATGCGCAAGCCGAAATCGCGTACCAGAACGCCGTGTTCTACGCGAACGACCGTCTGCAAGGTCGTGCCGTGACTGGCGTTGAGTACCCTGAAAAAGCTGCTGATCCGCTGATCGTGCATCCTGACATCCGTCGTAACCTGATGGACCAGAAAAGCTTTGTTGAAGGGGCGCGTGCCTTCACGATGTGGGGCGCAAGCCTGATCGACCGTGCGCACAAGAACGACGACAAAGACGCGGACGGCCTGATTTCATTGATGACGCCAGTGCTGAAAGGTTTCTTGACCGACAAAGGCTTTGAATACGCAACAGCTGCACAGCAAGTTTACGGCGGCCACGGCTACATCGAAGAATGGGGCATGTCCCAGTTCGCCCGTGATGCACGGATCGCGATGATCTACGAAGGTGCAAACGGCGTGCAAGCGCTTGATCTTGTTGGCCGTAAACTGGCGCAAGACGGCGGCAAGCACGTGATGGCGTTCTTTGACATGGTGAAGAACTTCATCAAAGAAAACGATGGCGACGAAGCGCTGAAAGCTGACTTCCTTGAGCCACTGAAAGCGGCATCCAAGGACATGCAGGCTGCGGGTATGTATTTCATGCAGAATGGCATGAAGAACCCGAACAACGCGCTGTCAGGGTCTTACGACTTTATGCACCTGATGGGTCACGTTTGCCTTGGCTTGATGTGGGCACGCATGGCGAAAGCCGCGCAAGAAGCGCTGGATGCTGGCGACACCGATGTAGACTTCCTGAACACGAAAATCGCGACCGGGAAATACTACATGGCACGTCAATTGCCTGCGACGGCAATGCACCTCGCGCGGATCAACACCGGCGCGGACACTGTGATGGCACTGGACGCCGCACAGTTCTAACGACACGATGGAAGGCGGGCTTTGCGGCCCGCCTTTCCCCAAGGAGGAGTGTCATGCCCAAACGATTTCGCCTCACACGTCGGTTTCCTGTCGGAATGACAGAAGACGGGTATCGGAGGTTGACCCGCTTTGCGGATGATGCGGGATTGGAAAAAGGGGAGGCTTTGAGTTTTGTGTTCGAAAACTTCGATGCGTTGATGGACGACGACAATCTGCGAAGCAGATTGCGGCAGTTCACGACAACATTGGAGCATCGCAAGCGGTGACGTCGCATTTTCGAGTTGTTTTGGGCAGATGAAACAGCAACGGTGCAGCTTCATCCCATTCGGCTACTCGCACAAAGGCGACTAATCAGCATGGGCCGTTAATTGGACGCAGCGTTCTGCTTTCATCTGTCCAAGAACAACTCAAATCTCTGTCCTATGATCTGGACGCACCCTCGAAAGGGACCACACCATGACAATGACCTTGCACTGCTTCGGCGAAAGCGGAAATGCTTACAAAGCGGCTTTAACACTAGAGCTCGCAGGTGCTGACTGGACACCAAAGTTTGTTGATTTCTTCAACGGTGAAGGCCGGTCCGACGCGTTCCTCGACTTAAACGTCATGGGCGAGGTTCCAGTGCTGGAAGATGGTGATATGGTCCTGACCCAGTCCGGCGTGATCCAAGATTATGTCTCATCAAAGACTGGCAAATTAGGCGGCAAATCGGCTGCGGAACGCCGCGAAGTGCTGCGCTGGATGTTCTTTGACAACCATAAGGTATCCGGCGTTGCTGGTAACCTGCGGTTCTTGATGAATTTTATGCCAGAAGACCGCCGCAACGCTGATGTGATCGCCTTTCAAGCTGCCCGCCTTAAGTCCGCATTGAAGGTTGTCGAAACGCAATTGGGCCGTACTGCATGGCTGGCTGCCGACGACATCACAATCGCTGACATCGCCGTCGCCGGATACTTGTTTTACCCAGAACCGTTCACATTTGACCGTAAAGATTACCCCAATATCGGCCGCTGGATGGACGCAATCGCCGCCCAACCCGGTTGGAAACACCCATACGACTTGATGCCCGGCTCACCTGCCGATCGCACCTAAATACCCGGAGGAAACTATGACCGAAGCCTATATCTATGATGCTGTCCGCACCCCGCGCGGCAAGGGCCGCAAGGACGGCAGCTTGCACGAAGTGACGTCAGCCCGCCTGTCTGCAGGCGTGATGAACGCACTGAAAGACCGCAATGGTCTGGAAGGTCACGCCGTAGAGGACGTGATTTGGGGCAACGCCACACAGGTTGCCGAACAAGGTGGCTGTTTGGCCCGTACTGCAGTGCTGGCTTCGGACCTGGATCAATCGATCCCCGGTCTGTCGATCAACCGCTTCTGCGCTTCTGGCATGGAAGCTGTGAACCTTGCTGCGAACCAAATTCGCGGCGGGTCCGGTCAGGCTTATATCGCAGGCGGCGTCGAAATGATGAGCCGCGTTGCCATGGGGTCAGACGGTGCAGCCATCGCTGTTGATCCGTCTATCGCAATGGATCAATACTTTGTTCCGCAGGGTATTTCGGCTGATATCATCGCCACCGAATATGGGTTTACACGCGAACAGGCCGACCAACTGGCTGTTGAATCCCAGAACCGCGCTGCGGCTGCATGGGCGGACAACCGGTTTGCGAAATCTATCGTGCCTGTCAAAGACCAGAACGGTCTGACCATTCTGGACCACGACGAATACATTCGTCCGGGCACAGATATGGACGCATTGGCCAAGCTGAACCCAGCGTTCCAGATGATGGGCGAACAGATGCCTGGCTTCGATAAAGTCGCGCTGATGAAGTACCCGCATCTTGAGAAGATTAACCACATCCACCACGCTGGTAACTCTTCCGGTATCGTGGACGGCGCTGCTGGCCTGTTGATCGGGTCCAAAGAATACGGTGAGGCGATGGGCATCAAGCCACGCGCGATCATCAAGCACACCGCCAAGATCGGCCTTGATCCGACAATCATGCTGACTGGTCCGGTTCCTGTAACTGAGAAGATTCTCAAAGACAGCGGCATGGCGATTTCCGACCTCGACCTGTTCGAAGTGAACGAAGCCTTTGCATCCGTTGTCCTGCGCTTCATGCAGCGTTTCGATGTCGATCCATCCCTCGTGAACGTCAACGGCGGCTCTATCGCCATGGGTCACCCGCTGGGCGCCACAGGTGCGATCATCATCGGCACATTGCTGGACGAACTGGAACGCACTGGCAAAGGCACTGGCCTTGCCACCCTCTGCATCGCATCCGGTATGGGTGTCGCAACAATCATCGAACGCGTGTAAGGAGCCACCGATATGACTGATTTTACTATGAAAATCGATGCCGACGGTGTTGCAACCATCACTTGGGATGTCGCTGGAAAATCCATGAACGTCCTCAGCCTGCAAGGGTGGGAAGATCTCGAATCTTGCATTGACATGGCGTTGGCAGATGATGCTGTGAAAGGCATCGTTATCACGTCTGGCAAGGATACATTTGCCGGGGGCATGGACCTGAATATCATTGCCAAGATGAAGGCCAGCGCGGGCGACAACCCTGCCAAAGGCCTGATGGACGGCCTGATGAAATCCCATGGCATCCTGCGCAAGATCGAACGTGCGGGCATGGACCCAAAAACCAACAAAGGCGGCAAACCGATTGCTGCCGCCCTGCCCGGCACCGCCTTGGGCATCGGTTTGGAGATTCCGCTGGCGTGTCACCGGATTTTTGCTGCGGACAACCCCAAAGCCAAGATCGGTCTACCAGAAATCATGGTCGGCATTTTCCCCGGTATGGGCGGTACGACCCGTCTGGTGCGCAAACTCGGTGCGATGGCGGCCTCGCCGTTGTTGCTTGAGGGCAAATTGAACAACCCGCAAAAGGCCAAGGCCGCTGGTGTGATCGATGAAGTCGTGGACGCTGACGAAGTTGTGGCCAAGGCCAAAGAATGGGTTTTGTCAGAACCTAAGATCGTAAAACCATGGGACGAAAAGGGCTACAAAATGCCCGGCGGCGCGCCGTACCACCCTGCTGGTTTCATGACATTCGTCGGTGCATCCGCGATGGTGAACGGCAAGACGCAAGGTGTCTACCCTGCTGCGAAAGCGCTGCTTTCCGCCGTTTATGAAGGTGCGATGGTACCTTTTGATACGGCCATTAAGATCGAGGCCCGCTGGTTTACCTCTGTCTTGCTGAATCCATCCTCCGAGGCGATGATCCGGTCACTGTTCATCAACAAAGAAGCGCTAGAAAAGGGTGCGAACCGTCCTGACGTGGCAGACCAGAAGGTGTCCCAAGTTGGCATCATCGGCGCTGGCATGATGGGTGCGGGCATCGCGCTCGTCTCTGCTTTGGCGGGGATCAAGGTCGTGCTGATCGACGCGAAACAGGAAGCTGCGGACAAGGGTAAAGACTACACTGCCGCCTACATGGACAAAGGCATCGCCCGCAAAAAGGCGACACCTGAAAAGAAAGAAGCAATCCTTGGCCTGATCAACGCGACGACTGACTACGACGCGCTGAAAGGTTGTGATCTGATCGTAGAAGCCGTGTTCGAAGACGTCAGCGTGAAGGCTGACGTGACTGCCAAGGTACAGGCCGTGACTGGTCCTGACTGCATCTTTGCGACTAACACATCGACGCTGCCGATCACTGAACTCGCAAAGGCATCAAACGACGCTGAAAAGTTCATCGGCATCCACTTCTTCAGCCCTGTGGACAAGATGATGCTCGTTGAGATCATCAAAGGTGCGCAGACTGGTGATGTGGCCGTGGCCAAGGCGCTCGATTTCGTGCGTCAAATCCGCAAAACACCTATCGTTGTAAACGATGAACGGTTCTTCTATGCGAACCGCTGCATCATTCCATACATCAACGAAGGTATCCGGATGGTAAAGGAAGGTGTCGAACCTGCCCTGATCGAAAACGCCGCGAAACTGGTTGGTATGCCGCTTGGTCCGCTCCAGTTGACCGACGAAACGTCCATCGACCTCGGCGTGAAAATTGCGAAAGCGACAAAAGCCGCGATGGGCGATGCCTACGACGACGCGCAGGACGAAGTGTTGTTCTGGATGTTCGACGAAGGCCGTCTTGGCCGCAAATCTAACAGCGGTTTCTATGCTTACGACGACAAAGGCAAACGCCAAGGTCTGTGGGAAGGTCTTTCCGCCAAATACCCAGCAGCCGACGAACAGCCTGATCTGATCGACGTACAGCACCGCCTGTTGTTCGCTCAGACGTTGGAAGCGGTCCGCGCGCTGGAAGAAAACGTGCTGGAAGACATCCGCGAAGGCGATGTTGGCGCGATCCTTGGTTGGGGTTTTGCACCTTGGTCGGGCGGCCCGTTCAGCTGGCTTGATATCATCGGCACGCCTTACGCGGCAGAACGCTGTGATCAACTGGCGGAAACATACGGTGAGCGTTTCAAAACACCTGCCCTACTGCGCGAAATGGCTGACAAGACCCAGTCGTTCTACGGTCGGTTCGGGACCAAAGCGAACGCTGCTTAAGCTAACCAAATCATCGAAAAGGCCCGCCAATGTGCGGGCCTTTTTGCGTTTAGCGGCCTCTTTTCCAGATGATCAGCCCCGCCAGAACGATCACGCTTGCGCCAACAATCTCGATTGCGTCAGGATAAAGTGCAAAGATCAGAATGTCCGACGCCATCATGTAAATGAGATAGCTGTACGAGATCGGCATCAACGCATTTGCAGGTGCGATATTATGAGCACGTGTCAGGATTTCATGCCCCGCCCAAGCGCAAAGACCCAGCATGCCCCACATCACCAATTCGGGCCACGTATTCGCCGGTTCCCAGACCGCATAAGCCATCGGTGCAATCACAATCGTACCGGTCAAACCGCCGTAAAACTGTAGCGTTTGGGTTTCGACATCTTGGGTCAAATACCGCGTCAAAAGCGAATAGGCCGCGAGTAAGAACGCGTTCACCACGCACAATAGCGCCGCCCAATGGTAATCGACGCCAAAAGGCTGGATAACGATAATGACGCCCACAAATCCCAGCAGGATCGCGCCCCACCGCCACGGTCCAACCCTTTCGCCCAAAACCTGGACGGACAAGAGACACACGATGATGGGGACTGAAAACGCGATGGCCGAAATGATCGTTAGCGGCAGATAGGTGATCGCGATGAAGTTCAACATCGTCGCGACCACCAAAAGCAAGGCCCGCAACACAATTAACGGCAGCTTGGGGTGGCGCAGTGGGGTTTGTCCGGTCGCTGCAATCCCCGCGCTAATGGCAAAGTGACCCGCATAGCGCAGAAAGGCGACCTGCAGCGCCGGAAACCCTAGCCCAATCAACCACTTCGCCGTTGTGTCCACCATGGTGAACAACAAATAGACGACGAGCATCATCAAGATGCCGACGCCTATTCTGTCGGGCGTTGTGGCGTCTCTCACCTAGTTTTGGCCGAACATTTTGGAATAGAAATCAACCATTTGCGACACCATTTCATCGCCATGACCTGCGTCTTTTGCGGACTTCATCGCATTCAACGGGCCACCGACAAGCGCGGACTCTGTACCCGCATCCTTTGCCATCTGGTCGTAATACCCAAGGTCCTTGGCCGCATTACCGATGCTGAAAGCCAACATATCTGGATTGCCGTCGATTGCGTAGCCTTTCACCAGATCCATCATCATCGATTTCAACGGACCCGCCGCGATGACATCAAAAACTTGCTGACGGTCCACACCTGCGACGTCCGACATCGCAAACACCTCGCCCATCGCGTTTGCAACGGTCATCCCGAAGAAGTTGTTCATCAGCTTGATCGTGTGGCCCGATCCAACGGCACCCAAATGAAAGACGTTTTCGCCCAAGTCATCCAAGACTGGTTTGATCTTGTCAAAAGCGGCTTTGTCGCCGGAAGCCATGATATTCAATTTGCCGTCGTAGGCCTGCTGGGGCGTCCGACCCAATGGACCGTCCAGCATCGTGCCGCCCGCCGCCGCGACTTTTTCAGCCAGGGCGCGCGTGCTTCCGGGCAGCGACGTGCCGAAATCGATGACGACTGCGCCTGATTGAAGTCCTGCAATCACGCCATCTGCGCCCGTCATGCGGGCTTCCACACTGGCGGATGTGTCCATGCACAGCATGACGATATCACTGGCATTGGCCACGTCGCGCGCGGTGTCCACTTCGGTCGCCCCGCGTGCAACAGCCGCATCAATGTTCGGGCGAGACCGGTTCGCAGTCACGGTCACCTGATAACCCAAGTCCTGAAGGCGAGAGACCATAGCCGATCCCATCAGCCCCAGTCCGATAAATCCAATGGTGGGTTTCGTCATGCTATCTTTTCCTTCGTATCTTCGGGCTGCAGTATTTGCTGCGCCAAGAGCGTTTCAATGTCACGCGTTACCTTCAACGTCCGCGCAGCATCATCGACATCAATTATCGGTTCGACAGTGCCTGCAATCACTTGGCAAAAATGCGTCAGTTGCGCGATCAATGGTACCGTCTTGGTAGCAGATAAGGTTTGTGCTGTCGCGGGCTGTGACCAATCTGTGGCACCCCCCCATAACGTGAGGGATGGGAACGCGATCCCACCCTGCGTGCCCGTAATCCACCACATATCCTGACCAGTTGTACCAATGTTGGGGTTCTCTGCTGTTCCGGCTTCAAAACCCCACGGGCTGGGCGCGGTATCGGCAAAGCTGATTGTCGCACACAGCCCGCTTTCAAACCGCAAAACAGCGCCACCGCTTTCGACTTTGTCGCTGCCGCGTTGTGCATTTGATCCAAGGGCTGCAATGTCGGTGACCTCGCCAAAGATGAACCTGAGCAAGTCGATGTCATGCACAAGGTTAATCATCACTGGACTGCCATCCGTACGCCGCCAATCCGCGTTAAAATAGCTGTCATGCTTACGCATCGCCCATATCAACGTAGAGGTCACGGGCGCGCCAATCTTGCCAGACAAGATTGCGTCCCGCAGGACGTCAATAGATGGATGATAGCGTCTGTGGTGGCCAACAAGACACCGTGCACCGTGTTTACGGACGGCCCGCCCGAGATCGCGGGCTTCGTCCAAAGTCGCCGTAACCGGCTTTTCGATCAACATATGCCAACCGCGCTGCGCACATTGCATTCCATGGGACGCGTGCAATCCGGTAGGTGTCGAGATGATCACACCATCGACGTGCACATTCACATCGGCAATGTCGCGAAAGACCGGGGCAGCGATCCCATCCACCTGCACCGGATCAACAACACCTGCCAATGTGCAGTCAGGATGATCCTGCACCGCCGCCACATGCCGCGCGCCGATCAGTCCGGCCCCTATAACAAGGATATCAGGCACAGAATGGACTATCCGCTTGCCACCGATGTTGGTCGATATGGGGCGACGTGGCCGCTGTCGTCCGCGCCTGTTCCCACAGACCCAGCCACGTGCGCCAGTCCCGCAATTCCGTCTGCGGCTGCGCCCGCGATCTGGCAACAAAATCGGGGAACTGCTGACGTCCTGTGTTCTGCCCACTCACGTTATATCGAATATCAAACGACCATCTGTAACCGTCAGACGTGTTCGGCCCCGAACAATGCGGGGTCAGCGGGTGTATCAACAGGATACTGCCTGCCGTCATTTCCGCATCAATTGCGCGATCTTGGTCAAGGTGTGCATCAGGGATCGCAGTTTGAATTTGCGGGCAATGCGGCAACATATCATCGGGCGGATTGGGGATCAGGCGCAAGCACCCGTTTTTTACCGTCGCATCCGTCACTGCGATCCACACCGTAACGATATCTGTTTCATCAGCCAACGGATGCCCGACGCCGCGATCCTGATGCCATGCAGTGACGCCGATATGGGCACGCGTTTCACCTTCGGGCACTTCGCGTTGGGGCGGCTTAATGCGGACATGCTGAATCGGATTCGACGTCAGCTCACCACCAAGAACGGTTTCGACGACATCAAGGATCGGGTCATGTGTGACCAGATCAAACACGGCGGGTCCAAAATGAAACGGCGTGTCTTCCGTGATATCAGCATGAGGAAGCGAGATATCGAGCGGTTGAAACCACTCAACTCCAGCCGCCCGAGCCCGATCAAGTTTCGCCCAGAAATCAAGTCCTTCGGCTGGATCAGTCACCAAACCCTGTGCGAACCAATCGTCGTACAATTGGTCCATAACCCCATCGTATTCTCCCCGAATTGCACGCAGCAAATCGGGGGACACGACGTCTTTAACGATCAGGTAGCCGTCCTTCTTGAACAGCGCAATTTGATCTGCCGTAAGGGTCACAGCAATATCGTCACGATGGATGGCCACACGAGCAGCACGGTGATGGCGATCAACTGCACACAGATAAACGGCAGGAACCCACGGAAGATGTCCGTCAACGAAATATGCGGCGGTGCCACCGACTTCAGGTAAAATGCAGCCGGTCCGAATGGTGGCGACAAGAAACTGACCTGCATGTTCATACAGAACAAAACACCGAACCAAATCGAGATTTGTGATGGCTCAAGTTGACCGATAAAGCCGATTTCTTCGATCGGTAGACGTTTCACAATCGGAAGGAATACCGGAATGATCAGCAACACGATCCCGACCCAATCCATAAACGCACCCATAAAGAGCAGGATCAGCATCATCGTCAGCAAGACGGCCATCGTAGGCATGTCCGCGCCAACGATCAGATCTGCGATGTAAGATGGACCGCCCGCAAGTGTGTAGGCCCCCGCCAAGGCGGCCGCCCCGATGGTCACCCAAATGATCGTGCCGGTGGACCGCAACGTCCGCATCAGCGCGTCCCACACCAGTGATTTCGATGCCTCGCCGCGGATCAACGCGATCACAAAGACGGCCAATGCGCCCATGCCCGCTGCTTCGGTGATCCCCGAAATGCCGCCATAGATCGACCCGAGCACGATGCCGATGACGGTGAATGGCGGAACAAGGCCCTTGCCGTGTTCCCAACCGACTTTGACACGTTCTATCCCGAACACAAAGAAAGCCAACACCAGTGCCGCGACCAAATAGCCGATGATATAGGGGATATGATATGCCATCCCCCATGCAATCGGATCAACGTTTTCGCCCATGTTAGTGTTCTGACCTGTCACGGTGAAGAATAAGGCACGCAGCAACAACAGCGTCGTGAAACCCGCCGTTAGGACGGACAAGAACGCACCGAACAGACCCAGCTTTTGGCGTCCTGTCGGCTCACCCGGTTGCGGTTCTGGCAATGGGGCCAGCGACGGGTTCAGGTTCGTCCGGATCAAAATGTAGATGATAAAGAAACTGGCCAGCATGAAACCGGGCAGGAACGCGCCAGTGAAAAGCGCCTTGATCGACGTTTCAGTGATCAGGCCGTAAATGATCAATACGATGGACGGCGGGATCATTGTTCCCAGCGACCCTGACGCACAAATCGTCCCGATGGCGAGGTTCTGATCGTAGCCAAGCCGTAACATCTGCGGCAGTGCGATTAGGCCCAACAGGACGACTTCACCGCCGATAATGCCAGACATCGCCGCCATAATCACAGCCATCAAAGATGTGACAATCGCGATGCCACCGCGCACGCGGGACAGCCAGTAATCAAGCGATGTGTACATTTCCTTGGCGATGCCGGACCGCTCCAGCAAAGCCGCCATAAAGATGAACAAGGGTACGGATATCAGGACATATTCGGTCATAAGATCGAATATCTTCTGGGTGAGCAGGTATAGCGGCCCCGTCCCCGGTCGCCCCGTCAGCATGCCATCACCCCATGAAAACGGGTTTGTCAGCAATGCCGGTTCAAATTTCATCACCAGCACCGCGACCGCCAAAACAGCTGACGCAAAGCCAAGCGGCATACCAATCGCTAGCAGGACCAACAGGCCCAGAACCAGCACAATCGAGATTGTTCCGACGTCCATTATTTCGCCCCTACGCTGCGTTTGATCGCTTCAAGTTCTTCGTCATCCATGTCCGTCGCACTCGCGATCACGGGTTCGGTGTTCCAATCGGCGATCAAGTTGATCACAGACTGGATCGCTACCAGCGTAATGATGATCAGGATCATTGGCTGGATCGTCGCGGGGATCGGCGGATCAAAGGCGGTGCCGAACATCTCCCACCGGTAAAATTTAGTCAGAAACACCTGCTTGTAGCTACCGAAGACGAGGAAGAAGGCGAAAACGCAGATAAAGAAGACCGACGCCGTATCGCACGCTTTTTGCGCCCAACGCGGCATAACTTCGTAAAGGATGAAGATACGGATGTGGCTGCGTTGCTGCATGGCGTAAAAGCCTGAACACAAAAACACAAAACCCGCGATCCACAGCGTCAGCTCATTCGCCCAAAGTGTTGGTTTCTCAATCGCGTAACGCAGGAACACCTCGTACATCATCACCATCGTCATCAGCAAAACCAGCATCATAGTGACGCGACCGATGAAAATCGCCACGCGGTCGATGGCGCGCCAGTCTTGGAATTCCATCGTCGCGACTTTGATGGTCCGCATCCCCAAGACGAACAGGATTGGAATAAGGACCAGCGCTGTCAGGTCGATGATATCAATGTGCCCGCCGACCACGGCTCCGAGATTGGGCGTGACGTCCTTGCGCAATTGCAATGCTTCGATCTGGCCATACAGGCTTTCGTTCGCGGGCGGCAGAAAGTCGAGAATGAACGACGGCATGTGCCAAATCACCCATCCCATGCAGATGATAAACGCCAATGGAATAATCCATTCCAAAAGGCCTCCTGTTTCTGCTTCGTCCATGACTGTCCCCTCCCAAGGTCGTCTAAGTAATCTCGAATTCTTTGATGAAATCCGTGTTTGGCGTAACACCTATTCCCGGTTTGTCCGGGATTGTGACGGTGCCGTTGGTCGTCTTCACTTGGCCTGCGATGTCCAGCGGGTCTTCCAAAAGGTCATCGCGGAAATGATTATGTGTGGTGTCGAATTCCAACATCGGTTCCCACGGGTACAGCCCGCCAGGCATAGGCGGCATCGCTGCAAGCAGTTGCAGGTTCACAGCAACGGCGATGTCTGAACCCCAGACGTGGTTAATAACAGGCGTGAAATGCGCGTGGCAAAGGGCCAGCACCCGTAGATATTCGCTGATCCCGCCAAGGGCGCAAACTTCGGGCTGCGCGATATCAAGACCGCGATTTTCAAGGATTTGGCGCCAGCCCCAGCGGTTGAACTCGGCTTCTCCGCCCGAAATATTGATGTCGAGACCAGCGCGCAATTCGCGATAGCCATCGTGATCTTCAGGCGCGATGGGTTCTTCGAACCAATACGCATCAAGATCTTGCAATGCACGGCCAACGTAAAACGCGTCCGACGTTGTGTAGCAATGATTGGCATCCACCATGAAACGGAAATCGTCGCCGACACCGCGTCTGACCGCTTCGGCCAATTTCGCATCCGGTTTCGGCCCCAACCCGACTTTCATCTTGGTCGCGGCAAAGCCCATTTCTTTAATCTCAGCGGCTTCATCAACGAAACGCGCCGCCAAGCTGTCAGCGGTTTCATCAGGGCGCAGCATCATCCCATAGCCGTAAACGGTGACGTGGTCGCGGTGTGCGCCACCGATCAGCTTGTGAATAGGCAAGCCTGCGACCTTACCCGCGATATCCCACAGCGCGATATCGACACCGGAAAGGGCCTGCATCGGCATGCCTTTTTGTCCGTGGTCGCGCAAAAGGTTGTAAACTTTGTGCCAGATCACATCGCGATCCATTGGGTCCATTCCCAAAATCAGCGGTTGGATCACACGTTCAACGATAGCTTTGTTGGCCAGCGCCACATTGCCCGGACCAAAACATTCGCCCCATCCGGTGATGCCTTCGTCCGTCGTCACTTCCACCAAATGGGCAGACCGTTTCGCGTAATACTGCTGCGAATAGCCCAAAGGCTCTGGCAGGTCATACTGCAAAACATGGCTTTGAATCTTAACGATTTTCATAGGTGCCTGGCGGGGAAAGAGGTGAAAACGGCAGGGCCATCAAATAGCCCTGCCGAATGTCTGTCAGTCGTGCGTCTGAAGGATTACTTCAACAGACCCATCTGTGTCAGGAAGGCAATGTGGCTTTCCAAAAGTGCTTCTGCCTCTGGTGTCGTGGCAAAGCTTGTCCAACCGGCTTTCACAGCTTCGCGGTACTGTGCCAGTTCTGCTTCAGGCCATTCGTACAGGTTCACACCCTTCGCACGCAGATCAACAGCGGTCTGTGCGTTTTGCACTTCGTTTGCTGTTGCGTTCTTCAGCGCCAATGCTTCCATCGCAACGGTCATAATGCGCTTGTGGTGCTCTGGCATCGCGTCCCAAATGTCCTTGCGGCAAGCAAGGTGGTCGGCTGGCATCGAATGGAAACCCGGGAAGTTCGTGTGCTCTGCAATGTCATACAGACCAAGGCCCACGTTGTTCGTCAGGTTGGCCGCATCAGCACCGTCGATGATGCCTGTTTCAAGCGCCGTAAAGATTTCGTTGAAATCCATCACGATCGGGGAAGCACCCATTTCGGCAAACACGAGCGTTGCCAAACCTGGAGGTGAACGGAACTTCCACCCTTCAAAGTCGGCGACGCCTGCAATTGGCTTAGTCGACGCAAGCGATTCAGGACCAGGGATCCACCAGCCGACAAATTCCATGTCGTATTGGTTGTACAGATCGTTGATTTTCGACGCACCGTCGGCGTGCAGCATCCAAGCAAGCTGCTGATACGGGTTCGTGTAGCCACCCAGCAAATCGCCAGTGAACTGGAACGCTGGGTTCTTACCGGTCTGGTAAGCACCACCTGTCATGTCGCAATCAAGAATACCTGTGGCCGCCGCATCAAACGTTTCTGCCGCTTTCACAACAGAACCGGAATAGAACATTTCGATCTGGATCTCACCGTTGGACATCGTCTGGATGTCTTCGATGTATTCTGCAGCCATTTGGCCAGACAGCGTTTCAGGCGAAAAGTGGGTTTGAATACGCAATACAGTTGAGGCATGCCCATCTGCGTAGGCAGCAGACGCCATCATTGCCACACCGGCAACAGCCGTCGTCAGTTTCGTCATCAATTTCATTTTAGTCCTCCCTAGGGCCAAATCAGCTTTTTCCCAGCTCCTCCCAGAGACTGGCATTGATTTTGGTAAGTTTAACGCTAACGGCGGGTTTACGCTGCGACAACAAAATTCTTGCTTTTTCCATAATTTTGATAATATCTCAAAATCTCAAAATTTTTTTCGGATGTAGTTGCGGACATGGCCATTGAAATACCAATTTTTGATACCGTACGAGATCGGATCGTCAACGGAGAATTTGCGCCAAATCAACGCCTTAAGTCTGCAGACCTTGCACAAGAATACGCGATCTCTGCATCCAGCATGCGTGAAATCCTGTTCCGGCTTTCGACCGTCGGTTTGGTGAATTTTCAAGAACAGCGCGGGTTTCGGGTCCCCGAACAATCCGACCGCTTGCAGCACGATCTGACACAATTTCGCGTTTTACTCGAGTCAGAGGGCGCGGTGCTGTCAATTCGTCACGGCGACATCGACTGGGAATCCCGACTGATGGCCGCCCACCATCGCCTGTCCCATATTGAAAACCGGATCAACGGTGGGCCCTTTGCGACCGGCCTGCTCACGCTTTGGACACGCGCGGAACAGGCTTTCCATCAAACTCTGATCGAAGCTTGCGGATCAGACGTTTTGAAAGAAGCACATGATGTCGTTTACCATCGTTTCCGCCAACAGATGATCGCGAAGGATCGCGATTTTGAATACGTTCCTGAAAATGTCACCCAACATCAAGGCATCCTAGATGCAGTGCTTGCCAAGGACGAAGCCCTAACGCGCAGCCGCATTCACGAGCATTTGTCGCGGAACTTTACCCGCCCGGTTTAGGGTTTGCCTCATGGCAACCCATTGAGATCAAGCAACTCTTCAAACAATCCCGAATGATCACGATCGCCTGCATCCATCTGGGTCATATAGCGGTGAAATCTGTCGCGCACATGCTGAACAACTGGCAGTTTCAGTGATCCAGCCTCCGCCAGCACGTTGTCGAGATCCTTTAGCTGCAGCTTGGTCAGCCCCCCCGGAACGAAGTCGCGGTTCGTCATCCGCGCCCCATGCTGCTGCAAAATCGTGCTATCCGCGAATCCGCCTTTCAGCGCGGAACGCACCGCAGTGGCGTCTGCCCCATTCTGTTCAAGCAACAACATTGCCTCGGCGACGGCGCCGATGGTCACCGCCACAATGGCTTGATTGGCCAGCTTCGCCAATTGCCCAGCGCCCGTCGGTCCGACAAGCGTCGGCCGTCCCATGGTTTCAAACACGGCTTTTGCGCTTTCAAAAACAGTAGCGTCGCCCCCCGCCATAATCGCAAGCGTCGCAGCCTCTGCACCCTTCGATCCGCCTGATACTGGCGCATCAAGGAAGGAAACATCCGACGTCGCGAGGGTGTCCGCGAATGCGCGGGCCTCTTCCGGTTTGGTGCTCGACATATCGAGCCAAATTGCACCGGATTCCAACGCTGATTTTGCCTCTGCAATAATGCTTTCGACCGCCGGACCGTCCGACAGCATCGAAATCACAACATCCGCTTGCGTGACTGCATCGGCGACAGTGTCCGCAACCATTGCGCCGTGCGCGGTTAACCCTTCTGCCTTCGCGCGGCTGCGGTTCCAGACGGTCACATCGAACCCGGCCGACGCGATGTTTCGGGCCATCGGGTAGCCCATCAAGCCTGTGCCAAGCAGTGTGATTTTGCGCGTCATGCGGGACCCTTTCGGTTCGTCGTAGCGTTGCAAACCTGCCGCGAACCTGCGTAGGCTTTCGGTATTCATGCGGCGAAGATCGCGTGATTGCAAGAAACCCCAGCCTGTCGTTCATCTACCAAAGGACCTTACCGTGCCAAAGATAACCCCCGAAAACCTGCGGTCCCAAAAGTGGTTCAACAACCCTGAAAACCCTGAAATGACAGCGCTTTACCTTGAACGCTACCTCAACTACGGCCTGACCCGCGAAGAGCTGCAATCAGGCAAACCAATCATCGCGATTGCGCAAACCGGCAGCGACCTTAGCCCATGCAATCGCCACCATATCGAACTGGCGAAACGCACGCGTGACGGGATCATTGCGGCGGGCGGCGTCCCTCTCGAGGTGCCAGTACACCCCATCCAAGAAACCGGCAAACGCCCCACCGCGAACCTTGATCGCAACCTCGCATATCTTGGTCTGGTAGAGGCATTGTTCGGGTATCCAGTCGATGGTGTCGTGTTAACGATTGGCTGCGATAAAACCACGCCTGCCCTGCTTATGGCCGCTGCAACAGTCAACATTCCAGCAATTGCATTGTCTGTCGGACCGATGCTGAACGGCTGGTACGAAGGCGAACGTGCGGGGTCCGGCACCGTGATTTGGAAAGCCCGCGAAAAGCTGGCGGCAGGCGAAATCACCGACGCCGAATTCATCGAAATTGCCGCCGCATCTGCCCCATCCGTGGGTTATTGCAACACGATGGGGACGGCCACGACGATGAATTCTTTGGCCGAAGCATTGGGCATGCAATTGCCCGGCTCGGCCGCCATTCCGGCGCCCTACCGCGAACGCGGGCAGATTAGTTACGAGACTGGAAAACGCATCGTCGATATGGTTTGGGAGGACCTGCGTCCCACTGACATTATGACGCGCGAAGCCTTTGAAAACGCGATCGTTGTGAACTCTGCCCTCGGCGGGTCAACCAACGCGCCCATCCATTTGAATGGCATCGCCAAGCACCTTGGCGTCGATCTGAGCAACGACGATTGGCAGGCGCATGGACACGCCGTCCCGTTGCTCGTGAATCTCCAGCCAGCAGGCAAATATCTTGGCGAAGATTTCCATCGCGCAGGCGGCGTTCCCGCGGTCGTGGGCGAATTGATGCAGGCCGAAATGCTGCCGCATCCAGATGCAGTAACCGCGAATGGCAGGACTATGGGCGACAATTGCGCGCTACGCCGGACGATAAACGATGACGTGATTTTACCCGTCGCAGACCCATTGATGCAGGAGGCGGGATTTATCAATCTCAAGGGCAATCTGTTTGACAGCGCGATCATGAAAACCAGTGTGATCAGCCCCGCGTTTCGCGAAACTTATCTGTCGAACCCGGATGACCCTGACGCGTTTGAAGGCCGTGCTATCGTGTTCGACGGGCCAGAAGACTACCATCATCGGATTGATGATGAGGCCGAAGGCATCGACCAGAACTGTATCCTCGTGATGCGCGGCGCTGGCCCTAAAGGGTATCCCGGCGGGGCCGAAGTCGTGAATATGCGCGCCCCATCTTACCTTCTGAAACAAGGGGTTGAGGCATTGCCGTGTATCGGTGACGGGCGGCAATCAGGCACGTCAGGTTCCCCGTCTATCCTGAATGCATCGCCAGAGGCTGCGGATAACGGCGGGCTCGCGTTACTGCAAACTGGCGATACGATCCGCATCGATCTGAAAACTTGCACCGCAAACATTCTGGTGTCCAACGACGTCCTACAAGCACGCCTTGAAGGATTGATCGCTGCGGGCGGCTTCCCGATCCCTGTTTCACAATCCCCGTGGCAAAAGTATTTCCGCGACATGGTCGAACCGCTCTCCGACGGGATGACCTTGCGCGACGCGTCCAATTACCAAGACATCGCGCGCAAACATATGCCGCGCGACAACCATTGAGGCCACGATGACCGACCTTTTCACAATCGCCCCGCTGAACCCCACAATCCGCGCCGCTTTGAACACCGCATTTACCGTGCATCACGTAGATGACATGGACGATCCCGTCGCTTGGCTTGCCGAAAATGGTGCGGGGATCGCGTATGCGCTAACAGACGGACATTACGGGATAAAGTCGGAATATCTTGCAGGGCTGCCTGACCTGAAATTGGTCAGTTCAAATGGTGTGGGCTATGATGCAATCGACACCGACGCTGCTGTCAAACGCGGCGTCATCGTTACTCATACGCCCAACGTTTTAAACGCCGAAGTCGCAACAACAACGCTCATGCTTCTGATCGCTTGCTACCGGAATTTCACGCGAGAGGTTGATCATGCCGTATCGGGCCGTTGGGCGGAAACGGGCAATCTGCCGCTGTCGCGGAGCGTCGATAATCGGACCATCGGGATTTTGGGTTTAGGGCGGATCGGGATGGAAATCGCGCGGAAACTCGCGCCGTTCAACTCAAAAATCCTGTATCACACGCGTACAAAGCGTGATGTGGATTACACCTTCTACGACGATTTGACAGCAATGGCGCGCGAGGCAGACGTGCTGATTTCCATCGCACCAGGTGGCGCCAGCACGCATCATTTGGTGAATGCCGACGTCATGGCGGCCTTGGGTCCCGATGGTGTCTTGATCAACGTAGGACGTGGTTCCGTTGTCGATGAAGCGGCGCTGATCAATGCGTTAGAGACAGGAAAACTGGGCATGGCAGGCCTGGATGTCTTTGAAAACGAACCACATATTCCCGAAACGTTACGGAAGATGCGCAACGTCGTTTTGACGCCGCACATTGGATCAGCCACAGTTGAAACACGTGCTGCAATGGCGCAATTAGCGGTCGATAATCTGTTGCAGCACCGCAAAAATGGTACGGTGATTTCTCCCATACCGGAATGCGCATCGCTGCTTTAGCCGTGCATTTGCCCAAAAACCGCGCGCTAGACCTTTTCGATGGCGCCTTCGACCAAAGCACCCGCGCCCTGAATAACACGCCCCGCCAGCGCACACCCTGCTGCGATCTGGTCTTTGACGTTCCCTTCAGTGCCAAGAAATCCGGCGTTAAAGCTGTCGCCAGCCGCAGTCGTATCGCGCACTTTGTCAGCCATCTGTGGGGCGAAGCTGCCGCTTTCATCGCCGGACAAATAACTAATTTCACCACCGCCGTTCTTCACGATAATCGTGGTGCAGCCCGCACCTTGATACCGCGCTTGGGTCGCTGCAATATCGGCATCACCAAAGAATAACGCTTCTTCATCGTGTGATGGGAAAACGATGTCACTGACGCTAGCGAAATCCATGACAGCCGCGCACATCGTCGCCACATCAGGCCACAGCCGCAGACGCAGGTTCGGATCAAACGCGATCGTAGCCCCACTTTCACGTGCGGTGATCAAGGTTTCACGAAGTGCTGCACGTCCGGCATCATCAAGAATTGCGATAGAAATCCCAGAGAGATAGACAATATTTGCGCCAGCCACAGCGCCCGCAACCAGCCCGTCTTGCCGCATCATTTCACGGGCCGCGGCCTGCCCGCGCCAATATGCAAAACTACGTTCACCGTCTTCCAAATGGATCATATAAAGACCCATCGTGTGCGTGGTCAGTCGCCCGATATGTTCTGTGCCGATACCTGCCGCTTGGGTGAAATCCGCCATCTTGTCCGACATTGTGTCGGTCCCAATACACGTGACATAATCCACATCCCAGCTGGGTTGTAGCTGTGCAAGATACCAAGCGGTGTTGAACGTATCCCCCGCGAATGACGCACCAAAATGATCAGGCGTCCCGGTGGGCGCCATTTCGACCATGCATTCCCCGATGGACACAATACGTTTTGCCTTGGTGATCATGTGCTTCCCCTTATCGCGTACTAGTATACCAGATTAACCTTCCCTAGCAACGTTAAGCCCTGACGGCAAGATCAACGGTATGCAGTTCCTTACCTTTATCACTAACGGAACCATGCCTATGTATTAACCACGTCCAACACGGACTGGAGGCACGAGGATGATTAAGATTGCAGGGACTGGCGCTGCGCTGCCCGAAAATTGCGTCTCGTCGTCCAGCCTTGACCTCATCCACGGATACGACGGGTCACTTGCAAAGGTTACAGGTGTCGATCAGCGCTATGTCGTTGATCAGGAAACACAAATTGACCTTGCGAAAACTGCCGGCCTTGCGGCACTAAAGGACGCAGGATTAGCCGTTACCGATATCGACACAATAATTTCAGGCTGCGCGGTCCCCTATCAAAGTCTACCAGCGACCGCCCCGTTAATCATGCAGCGCTTGGGGATCGCTGATGGCACAGCCAGCGCATTTGACGTCAACAGCACCTGTCTCAGTTTCCTCACGGGGATCGACATGGCTGCCGGATTGATTGCATTGGGTAGGGCGAACACAGTCTTGGTTGTCGCCTCAGAAATCGCGTCCCGCGCGCTGCCTTGGTCCACGGCCCCGGAAACAGCCGCGCTCTTTGGTGATGGCGCAGGTGCAGCTGTGATCACCAAAGGGGAAACACCTTACACAGCCGTCATGCGTACATATCCATCTGCCTATAACGCCTGTCAATTAGGGGCGGGCGGGACACGATTTGACTACCACAACGACCCCGTCGGGTTCGACAACAACGCCCTTTTCCAAATGGATGGCAAGGCTCTATTCCGGTTAAGCGCTGCGCACTTCACTGATTTTGTTGATGAATTACTGATGCACGCTGGCTGGGAAATTGGTGATGTTGATCTTGTCGTACCACATCAGGCGAGCCCCCACGCGCTACGCCATATGATCCGCCAACTTGGTGTCCCACGCGAAAAAGTCGTCGACATATCCGCGACCGTCGGGAACCAAATCGCGGCTTCTTTGCCGATCACATTGGACCATGCGCGGCGGAATAATCGGGTCAAAGATGGTACAAAACTGCTCATGCTCGGGACGTCTGCCGGCGTGTCTTTCGGCGGTCTCGCGATGGAGGTTTC
The DNA here is from genome assembly GCF_055809435.1 of Yoonia sp. D2-7. Lineage (NCBI taxonomy): Bacteria > Pseudomonadati > Pseudomonadota > Alphaproteobacteria > Rhodobacterales > Paracoccaceae > Yoonia > Yoonia sp. D2-7. The sequence goes on from NZ_CM147912.1 coordinate 3,051,984, forward strand.
GGAATGACGAAAACGCTCGTCACGGGCGCTACAGGTTTTCTGGGTGGTGCAGTCGTCGCAGCCCTGCGCGATGCGGGTGAAGACGTCGTCGGCACCGGTCGCAACCTGCAGAAATGCGCGGATCGCGGCTTCACTGCTGTAAACCTTTCGACGTCTATCGAAAGCTGGCCAAACCTAGGTAAAATTAACCAAATCGTGCATTGTGCCGCGCTGTCTGCGCCATTCGGGCGGTATGCGGATTTCGTGAATGCGAACGTCGTGGCCACACAAAATCTTGTCACATTCGCGAAACGGCAAAACGTCAGCCGTTTCGTCCACGTCTCGACATCGTCGGTGTACTTCGCGCCCAAAGATCAGCTGAACGTCACCGAAGACAGCCTACTACCCCGCCCCGTGAACGCCTACGCCAAGACCAAACATCAATCCGAAGACATTGTGTCGGGCGCAGGCAACCTATCCCCCATCGTGTTGCGACCAAGGGGCATTTACGGCAAAGGCGATACGGCTCTGCTACCCCGCCTTTTGCGTGTCGCAGCGCAAAGGCCTTTACCGATTTTTCGCGATGGGATCGCCGAAATCGATCTGACGCATGTCGATGACGTCGTAAGCAGCGTGTTGGCTGCGCTGAGCGCCCCAAAAGTCGCTGGCATCATCAACATATCGGGGGGCGAACCCCTTCTGATCCAAGACATCGTCAACGCGGCAACGGGTAAAGCAGGCGTATCAGTTGCTTGGCGCAAACAGCCACTGAAACTAGCGATGGGCTTTGCCACTGCGCTTGAAAACCTAGCGCGCATTGATCCGTTCGGACGTGAACCCATCATCACGCGTTATGCGTTGGGGCTGTTCGCTTACAAGCAGGGACTGTCCATACAGAAGGCGCGTGATCAGCTGAACTGGTCCCCCAAAGTGAACTTCGCCGAAGGGCTGGAACGGACGTTTTCCCCATGAAAGTCGCATTTGCAAATAGCGCAATCATGCCGACGATTGAACGCTTGATCTTGCGCAAAGGGAGCCGGCAGAAAGTGTCGCTGCGCGTGCGTTACGGCATTGTTATTCATCCGAAATTGGGCCCCACGTTGATCGACACAGGGTATACACCAGAGACAACCCAAGGGCCGCGATCTTGGCCATTGCGCCTATATGGCATGGTGTTTCGGCCCCGACTTTTGCCGGATGGTCAGATCGATGTGACACTTCAAAAGTTCGGTTTGATCGCAGACGATATCAAACACGTCATCATCACCCATTTTCACGCCGATCACATCTCTGGACTGCGCAGATTTCCCAATGCCCGTTTCTACGTCGATCAAGACGCGGCGCAAAGCGTCTTGGCTGGACCAGGCTTCGCAAACATCAGACATGGTTTTTTCAAAGAATTGTTGCCGGACGACTTCGCGGAACGTTTGATCGACTTGAAAGCCCAGCCAAGATTTGAAACCGGCAACGCCCTACCAGACGGTTTTGACCTGGCGGGAGATCATAGCATGATCGCGATCCCGCTACCGGGCCATACACACAGCCATTTCGGCATCTATTTCCCAACACTTGAACGACCATTTTTATATGCGACCGATGTCCAATGGTTAAGCGCGGCGATCATCGACGACCGCTTGCCTGGTTTCCCGTCTAGCATCGCCACTGCCGATACAAGGAAAGCCGCTGCATCAGCAGATATCGTCCGACAATACGCCTGCGCGGGCGGCGAAGTCGTCTTATGCCATGATCCCAAACAAACCGCTTGGGACATATGATGCTTACCGAAACCGCACGCGCATTTGCATCGACGCGCTGGCACTCCCGCGCCCACCAAAGCCGCGAGAGCTTTGAACGGTGGCAGAAAAAGCGCCTTAAAACATGGCTGCGAACATCCCTTCCGAAAGTCGCCGCCTACCCTGATCCTATGAGCCGTCTGGACGAGCTACCGATCATCGAAAAGGCCGATCTGATGGGTGCGTTCGATCAGTACAACGTGCCCCGTATAACCGCACAAAGCGCGTGGCAGACTTTGTCGTCAGGCGATCAGATTGGTGACATGATCGTCGGGGCCAGCACCGGAACGACCGGTAATCGCGGGCTTTTTGTGATTTCCCAGCAGGAACAATATCGGTGGCTTGGGACAATTCTGGCCAAGACGATGGCGGACATGTTGTGGCAACCGCAAAGGGTCGCAATCATCCTGCCCCGTAACACCAGCCTGTACGACAGCGCCAACCGGACGCGGCATTTGGATTTGCGGTTCTTTAATATCACGCAAGGTGTAGAGGCTTGGATCGACGCGCTCATACACTTCAATCCAACGGTGATCGTCGCCCCGCCACGTATTTTGCGCCATCTTGCGGAAACCGATGTTCCCTTATCGCCGAAGCGTGTTTTCAGCGCCGCCGAAACCTTGGACCCAATAGATGAGACAATCATCACGGATCGGTTTGGCGGCCCGCTCCGCCAGATTTACATGGCAACTGAAGGATTGTTCGCCGTGTCGTGCAAGCACGGAACGCTGCACCTAGCGGAAGAGTCCGTGTTCTTCGAACTCGAAACCGTGGATGGCGGGCTGGTGTCCCCAATCGTCAGCTGTTTTCAACGCGAAACGCAAATCATGGCGCGCTACCGGATGAATGATCTCTTGCGCCTTTCAGCAACCCCCTGCCCCTGCGGATCACCGTTAACGGCCGTATCGGAAGTTGTAGGGCGCACAGACGATACGTTCGATTTTGGCGCGATTTTTGTGACGCCTGACACCATACGGGATGCAGTGGTACAGGCGCATCCGGACATTGCAGATTTCAGGGTCGCTCAAAGTGGTAAGTCGACGGTGATTTTAACATTACCAACGTCATCTGCGCCCGATGTCGCTGCTCGGGCGTACGACGGCCTGCGTTCCCTGTTCGATATGCGCGGGCTTTGCGTGAACGTGATTTTGCGGCACGCGGATCTGACATTGGAAACCGACCAAAAACTGCGTCGGGTCCGCAAAGACTGGACCGGATAGCGATGTCAGCCTCCACAAACCGCGCTCAGGACTTTGCAGCATTATTCAATGCCTTTCCGGTTAACGCGCTCATCGCGAACCTTCAAACGACAGTGAAATCGATCGATGTGGATGGGGCGACGTTGCCACTCACGCTGAACGACGGAGGCGCTGATAAAACCTGTTACATCTGCTGCCCGTCAACGGCCTATATTGACTACGCCATTGATGAAACGCGCCATTTCGTCAGGCGGCCCATGCTCCGCCGCCTGATCGAAGGTCTAATCAAAGCCTGTGGGCCCATTGTACAAGCCGCGGGTCTGGATCTTCAGGTACAGGTGAACAACTGGCTGCTTTCGACCAACCCGATGCCCGCTATCTCAGATGCTTCAAACCTACGGGATCGACTGCTAGCAACGTATCCCGACCGCGCGATTATCATCAGATCGCTCAATGACATCGCTGATCCGACAACCATCGATCAACTGCGTCAAAGCGGCTTTCGCATGCTGCCCGCACGGATGGTCTACATCGCAGCCAGCCTTGATGATCGCAGTTTGTCGAACAACATGAAACATGACCGCCGCCTTCTACGGAACACCCCGCTGCAATTCGTCAATAACGACGCGTTTTCCGACGCTGATTACGTGATCGCCGAACGGCTTTATGCCCAGCTTTATCTTGAAAAATACACACCACTGAATCCGCAGTACACGGCGACCTACATCCGCGAAATGCACCAGCGTGGGCTGTTCACGCTGATGGGGCTGCGGGATGAGACTGGAACGCTGGTTGGTGTCACAGGATTATTTGAAAACGCTGGCACCCTGACCCAACCGATTGTGGGATATGATACAAATCGGCCGCAGTCCGAGGGGTTGTATCGGATGGTCATGGGTTTGGCCCAAAACTACGCCATCGAAAACGGGCTGTTCTTTCACATGAGCGCGGGGGCCGCATCTTTCAAACGCCTGCGTAGGGCAAAGCCGACCGTCGAATACACCGCCGTTTACGTCGATCACCTGCCGCGCAAACAACGTCTCGCCGTGCGGGTGATGGAACAGGTTCTGACCCGCATCGGCGTTCCGCTATTGAAAAGGTTTTCATTATGACATCAAACCATTGGCAGGCCGTCGCGCTTTCAAAAGACATACGCCGAAAACCCTTGCGGGTGATGCTGGACGGCACCCCAATTGTCTTGTTCCGCGCGACGGACGGTCTCACCGCGCTGTCCGACAGATGCCCGCACCGCTTGGTCGAACTATCGAAAGGTCGGGTGGTCGATGGAGAGATCGAATGCCCTTACCATGGTTGGCGTTTTGGCGGTTCGGGGCAATGCACAGCCGTACCCGGTCACGCAGGTGATCTGCCGAAAGCCCGCGTGAAAACGTGGCAGGTGTGCGAAAAAGAAGGGGCTGTTTTCATCAGTCACAGCCCGCAGTCCGCGCCCCCATACACACATTGTGCCACCGGGCAGGACGTGATCACCCGCATGGTCCGATCAGACACACAATCGACCGTTATCGATGCCGCCGAAAATATTCTTGACGCGACCCACACGCATTTCACTCACAAGGGATTGCTGCGGGGCCTCAGTTCAAAACGTGTGCTAGTCGACGTGACCGTCACTGGCGGCGATGGCTGGGTCGAGGCTTGCTACACCGGTGAAGACAAACAGCAGGGTGTCGTCAGTCGCACATTGGAAGGGACGCGCACGAAGACAATTGGACGGTTTCGCGCACCCGGCATCGCGGAATTGGAATACTGGGGACCCGACGGTCTGACCCTCGCCACCACCTTTCATCTTCGCCAAGAGTCCCCGGATCGCGTCGAAGGGATCGGGTGGTTGATCGGGCCAAACACAGGCATCGGCGCACAGATAAAGGCATTAGCGTTTAAACCGATGTTCAAACTTGCACTGCATCAGGACCGTCGGGTGCTGTCGTCGGCCAGTCTTAATGCCGCGTTATGGCCCGATGCCAAACCGGTCGTGGGGCCATTGGATTTCCTACGCAACGATATCGCCGCCATTATGTCAGGCCGTTTGCCGGACTGCGCTGAAACCCCAAGAACCCATCAAATTCAGCTTTGATCCGGTCCATTCCATTCAATATCTCGGGTTGATGCGGACTGAAGGCTGACACGATCGCGCAGTGCAATTTTCCCGATTTCCACCAAAGCACTGAATTGCTGACCCTTAGGACGCGGGTCAGCAGGCCAATCCAACGGGTCTTGGGCGGCCCGATACCTGCGCCAGAATTCTCGAATCCGCCCTGTCCTGATCGCCTTGGGCAGCCCATAAACCCACATCGCGAGTTTCACGGCTTGGGTTTGCGATACATCAGGCACAATTGCGGGTCCCGCATCGCAAACTGCGGCTCCAAAGGCCGCTGGATCACGGAAAAAATGCACGCCACTTGTGGCCCGCGGATTGCATTCAAGCGGCATGATCGTGCCATTAGCCTGCCGGATGAAATCGAATGAAATCTGTCCGGTCCAACCTGTGCCAGCAACAAAACGGGTCACAAAATCCGTGATCTGATCATCATGAACAGGCGCAAAACAAATGCCCGCACCTTTGCCCGCGCGATACAACGATTGGTACTGCGCCAACCCTAACATTTTACCATCTTTCGCAATGGCATAGGTGCTAATTTCAACACCATCGACAAACGCCTGCGCGACCCATGGCGATGCCGCCGTAGGGTCCACTGTGGCACGTTGCAGCGCGGAAGGCTTGATCATGACCTTCGATGCAAACCGTGACCACTGCGGTTTAAACACGACGCTTTCAGGCTGCGCATCTCGATCAGCCTTCGACTTCAGCAGCGCTGTTTCGGGCGCGGGCAAGCCCAACTCCTTCACTGTTTCAATAAAGGCGTACTTGTCATGAACTCGCGCGAGACCAGCCAAATCAGGGCACCAAATTGGTACCTTGAAGTCGACTTTTATCATCGAAAGGTAAAAGACCTCTTCACAAGTCGGGATAATAAGATCGACGTTGTGATCAGTCGCAATCCGTTGAATTGCCGAACGAAACGCAGAATGCGCGCTGCGTGGTGACGGCAAAAGGTGGAACTGCGTGCAAGCAACACTGGAGGCGGCCATCGGCGACGGGATGCTACAAGCAAGATGAACGCGGTGTCCCGCAAAATGAAACAACCGCGCAAGATGCAGCGCAACTGGGGCGCGTGCGCCAGTAATGAGGATATTTTTCGCAGTCATTTGGCCAGTTTAGCCGAAACCATCTGTCTGTTCTGTAAGTTTCTTACGCTGCGACTTGATACGGCGTTTGCATTGCAATCTCACCCAATCCGTCAAGCTCCATGACCGCCACCAATGCACGCGCTGCTTCTAGCGACAACGTGCTATAGACGGACAATCCAGCGTCAAAAATGTCGTTGGATTTCGGGCAAAACATCAATGCGCCGGTGTTGGCAAAGATGATTTCGTCTTGTGCAAACGCCAATGTGATCAATTCGATCTGCTCTGCTGGCGGCACGCGTACGATCCCGCGAAATCCTTCCAATGCAAGTGCCGGGATCATCGCGAACGGATCGCCAAACACTTCTTCTGCCGCGTCCGCTTCGATCATGACCGATTGGGTCGGCATCAAGATCATGTCGTCACGGTTGCCCAACGCTTCGGCAGGAACAAACAGCGGCCACGTATCTGCAGGGGCCAATTCACCGCCTGTAACCAGTATTTGACGGTGCACCGCGGCCACTGTTTGCATGCCCCCGTCGAATGTCAGAACCAGATCGCCAACAGCAACAGCCGCGACGTCGCGCCACCCGAATTGCGTTGCGACCTGTGTGCCGGCGACAAGCCCGGTCGCCAATTCTGCCAACGTCGCGTCAGCCAATAAGCCAGCCTCGGCTACTGTACTGCGTCCCCAAACGTCCTTTTTAAATTCAAACATTGGCACAATCCCCTTTTCCCGTGGCACCGACCGAATTGGTTTCAGTTCTCGCCGCTTGCACAACCAGTAGGCGACGATTCTCAAGACAATCGTGCGTTGGAAAAAGGGCAAGTTTGCGTCTTTGTTGCGTGGTTACTGGGGAATTAACCCTTATGGGTGGTATTCACCACAAACTCGAAACAAATTTCGATCCCAACGGCAACTCGTACAACCCTAACGCTCAAATCTATATCCGAAATTGGCGATATCATCGGCGCACACCGTTGCGATGATCCGTGCATCAGCGTCGTTGTAATAGTGTCGCCAGTCACGTTCACGGTCGGACGCATTGACGCGATTCACTTTACAAACAAAGCCAAGATGATCCCAAAGCGGCCGTAGATCATCTTCCAAGGCTTCAAGCCGCGCAAATAGATTGCAACGCAAAACGCCATCCGTGTCGGTGACATAGGACTGAAATGGCTGAGATTGGAAACCTGCCATAATCGCCTTGTGATTGATAAATTCGCTGAATGTCAGGCTTTGCGCCAATCCCACTGCAGGGTGGTGAAAACGTTGCGATTGCAGCCAATGATAATAGCTGACCGCCCTGTCCCAAGGGTTACGCACAATCGTGAAGACGAAAAATTCCGACGGATCAACAACACCCGCGACGTCGGCCAGCGTACTGTGTTTCCAAAGCCGCCCCGCAGGTGTCAGGTCTTTCAACCGACCTTTGCGACGTTTTGCCTTGGGCGTGTCACCAATCAGGATGTCATCCTTCATCGCACGATCTTCTAACGCCAAGGCCAGCGATGTTCCCCCCGTTTTGGGAATATGCACAAAGATATACTGACGGCCCTTTGAAATGATCATGCGACAGCTTCGGCTTGTCCTGTGCGCAGCGAAATGATGATGCCGGACGCCACGATCAGCAGAAGTCCGATTGCCCCCACACCGTCCGGCACCTCGCCCCACAAGGCGATCGCCCAAAGCGTCGCAAATACGATCATGCTGTTTTCAAAGACGGCCACAAAACTGGCCTCACCTAACTGATATGACTTGATGATCAGGCCGACCCCGATCAACGATCCGACGCCTTGTATCAGCGTCAGGATCATAAACGTCCCCTCAAAAGGCACCCAGCCACGGAACACAAATCCGTCGGCGCCCGCAGGGACATCTGTCACGAAATGGCCGATCAGGATCAGACCTACTCCGCCAATCACCAACATAAAGCCAAAGAACATCGCAAGCAGTGAAAGCGTCCCTTCGCCGTCACACCACCGCCGCGTTGTAATGATCCCCATCGCGTGAAACGCACCCGCGATCATGGGGGCGAAAGTCCACAAAGACAGGCTTTGCAAATCCGGTCTCAGCACAAGAACGATACCGACAAACCCGATGACCACAGCCGCGCTGCGTCGCAATCCAACCGTATCGCCGAAGAACAGAACCGAAAAAATGACCACAAATATAGGCGCGGTGAATAACCCTGCCACGGCCTGCGCAATCGGCATGATCCCTAGACAGCCGAAATAGATCAACATGGCGACGGTCGCAAAAAAAGTCCGCCCTAGAACCAAGACTGAACGCTTCGGGCGCAGTCCGATTTTCATGGAGGCCGCAAAAACGCCTAGAATCCCCAATGCGATCAAAGACCGCAAAAAATGGAACTGCCACAAACCGCCAGTTTCAGCGGCTAAGCGCATGAAATTGTCGATCAATCCGAACAACGCCATGGCGCTCAGCGTGCAAAGAACTGCAAGCCTCGGGTTTTGGTCTGATGCGCCCAATTCGGTCTCCTTATTTCGTTCTTTGACCTTGTCGTTTTCGATAATCCCTGACTAGTCTAATTCGGACAACATTTGGGAGGTGTGCGTCATGGCGTGGATGAAAGACGAAACCGGCTTGGACAAATGTGCGGCCAATCATGTGCCGCTCACACCTTTGTCCCATTTGATACGTGCGGCGTCCGTCTTCGCGGATCGGACCGCTTTGATCTACGGCGACACGCGACTGACCTATGCGGACTACTACACCCGCGTGACCCGCTTGGCGTCCGCTCTGGTGAAATCCGGCGTCAAACCCGGTGACGTGGTGGCGACGATCCTGCCAAATATTCCTGCTCAATCCGAAGCCGCCTTTGCCGTGCCTGCCTGTGGTGCTGTTTTGAATACCATCAACACGCGCCTTGATGTGGATACGGTCGCCTACATCTTCGATCACGGCGAAGCGTCCGTTGTGATCTGTGATAGCCAGTTTCTACCCATGTGCATGAATGCCGTGGCACTCATGGACGGCCCGGCCCCGTTGATCATCGAAGTCCCCGATCCCGTTGCAGGCGTGCCCGGCATCGGCGAACAGCAAGATTACGAAGACTTTCTGGCAACTGGTGATCCCGATTTCACATGGATCATGCCCACAGACGAATGGGAAAGCCTCGCGCTGAATTATACATCCGGCACGACAGGCCGCCCCAAAGGCGTCGTCTACCACCATCGCGGCGCTTACCTGATGACCATGGGCACGCCGATCTCGTGGCAATTGCCGCTGTTTCCGATCTATCTGCAAATCGTACCGTTGTTCCACTGTAACGGCTGGAACCACACGTGGATGATGCCAGCACTTGGCGGGACGGTTGTTTGCTGTCGCGATATTACGGCGGCGGCGATATATGACGCCATTGCCGATCACGGCGTCACGCACTTCGGGGGCGCTCCGATTGTCCTGAACTTAATCGTGAACGCAGCCACGCGCCGCGACTTTGATCACACCGTAGAGGTTTACACCGCAGGCGCCCCACCCGCCCCTGCAACACTGGCCGCGATTGGCAAGCTTGGCTTCAATGTCACGCAGGTCTACGGGCTGACGGAAACCTATGGCCACGTCACCGAATGCGTCTGGAACGACATGTGGAATGACCTGCCAGCGGATGAACAATCGGCGATCAAAGCGCAACAAGGCGTGGCTTTCCCGATGATGGACGACATTACGGTGGTCGGTGAGAACATGACCCAAGTGGCGATGGACGGGGCCACGCAGGGCGAAATCGTGATCCGCGGGAACGCGGTTATGAAAGGGTATTACAAAAATCCGCAAGCGACCGCCAAAGCTTTTGCTGGCGGCTATTTCCATTCCGAAGATCTCGCGATCCAACACCCCAACGGCTACATCCAAATCTCGGATCGGGCCAAGGACATCATCATTTCCGGTGGTGAAAACATCTCGTCTGTCGAAGTCGAGGCCGCACTGATGCACCATCCGGCTGTGAACCTATGTGCCGTCGTGGCCAAACCGGATGACAAATGGGGCGAAGTGCCCTGCGCCTTCATCGAACTCAAAGACGGGGCGGCGGCAGACGAAGCAACCATTATCGCGTTCACCCGCGAACGGCTTGCTGGCTTCAAAACGCCCAAAAAGGTCGTGTTCCAAGACTTACCCAAAACGTCGACCGGCAAAATTCAGAAGTTTGAACTGCGCAAATTGGCAAAAACGTTCTGATTTCATCTGCCCACCACAACTCATTTCAACATCAGCGGCAGGCGCATCTATTCAACGTCGTTCCAGCACGCTAAACTATTGAAAAGAGTGAAACAGGCATATGACGGCACTGACCCAATTTGAGCGGCTGGAAAGCGGCGGCGTGTGGCGTGAAACCGCAACGTCGGATCCTATCGAGGTGACCGTTTCCTTTGGCAAAGCCACACTGGTCTTGCACGACAGCACGGAACAACCCGTCACACATTGGTCCCTGCCTGCCGTGATGCGACGCAACCCCGGTGTACGACCTGCCCTATTTGCGCCAGCGCCCGACGCCGAAGAAACCCTTGAAATTGAAGACGACTTGATGGTCGACGCGATCGAAACGATCCGCAAGGCTTTGCTTAAATCCGTTCCCAGTGCGCCGCGCCTGCGCGGGTTCGTCACATTGGGCATACTTGCGGCGATCATAGGCGCTGCTGCCCTTTGGGGGCCTGGGGCATTCATGCGTCAAACGCTTTCGGTGGTCCCCGATTCAAAACGTAACGAAATCGGCGCGACCATTTTGGGGCATTACCAACGCCTGACCGGACCGACCTGCCGCAATCCTTTAGGGGCCGCACCTCTCGCAAAGCTGAAAACACGGCTCATGGGACGTGATGCGAAAGGCCAGATCGTTGTCGTACAAACGCTCCCGCAAGGGGCCACTGTCCTGCCCGGCAACATCGTCTTGATCGACCGCGCCTTAATCGAACAACTTGACGATCCGGCTATTGCGTCCGGCTTTATCGTTGCTGCGATTGCTGGCCGCGATAGCCACGATCCGCTCGGCGACGTTCTGACGGATGCAGGTCTGAATACAACTGTGCAGCTTTTCACCACAGGCGATATCCCCGGTGACGTCCTGTCGAACTATGCCAAGTCGGTTCAAGCGCTAGACGTCACACCAGCCAAACCTGACGACCTTCGCACGGCTTTTGATGCGGCGGACATACCGTTGGCCCCTTATGCCGCTATTCGTGATCCTGACGGGGCCCAACTGGGCGAAATCACAGACGGAGACACAGCGCCGATCCTGACAGATAGCGAATGGGTCCGTTTGCAAGGCATCTGCGCCAGCTAAACAGCCCAATCCGACACCCGCGCAAGAAAAGACCCCGCGATAACGTGCGAGGCCCTTTCCCGGGAGAACCGATTAGTTCCGGGTAAACGCGTCCGAAAAGCCTGCGGCGCGCGCGGCTTGTAGACCAGTCTGAAGTTGTGATGCGGCTGTGAAAGGTCCCAAGACCACGATCTTGATCGCTTGGCCACCGCGTGTCGTGTTTGCGAACGTAACAGGCCAACCACGTGCTTGGAATTGCCCAGCGAGGCGATTTGCGTTTGCATGATCACCAAAGCTGCCAACCTGCACAAAACGATGCGTTGACGCCGCAGGTGCGCGGACTGTGGCAGATGCCACGCTTTTTGATGATACAGTCGCGGTTGGGGCCGCCGCTGGTGCTGCGATCAGCCCCTCTGCAATGGCTTGTTCACGCGTGATGCGACGAACACCGCGGTTTGGATTGATCCGCCCGTCATTCCAAACACGGGTGTAACCCGCAAGTGGCCGGATCGGTGCGGCAGCACGCACAGCGGCTGGCGTTGGGTTAGACGCGGGAACGACAGGCCCTGAAAAAAGCGACGTCGGGGCCGTCGCACGGGCGCTATATTCGGTACCGGATGGCGATTCCGTTTGCGGCCCACAACGTACAGGGTTGCCTGGCGTCGCAATAAGATACTGGGCGCTGATGCCCGTCACACCCGGACACGCGCCGGTGCTGATAACACTCGTCGCAGCAGGCGCTTGAGCCGCTGGTGCACGCGGTGCCAGCGCCATCATTGGTGCAGACGGGGAAGCGGGGCCAGCATTCGTGGCAACTGCCGCGACGACAGTTGGTGCGGGCAAAGGTGCAGGTGCTGCTGGACATGCAACAGGTTGGCCCGTCGCGAAGTCTGTAAACCGACGACCAGTTGCGGCGATTTCCGCGCAGATTTCTGCCAATGTTACGCGGCGCGGTTCAGGCGCGGCGACCGCGGCAGGCACGGATGCGGCAATCACCTCTGGCGCGGGACCACAATCAATAGGTGCGCCGGTTGATCCACTGATAAATCCGGTCTGTACACCAGAGCGCCCGTCACAGGCTTGCGCCAATGTGATCCGTGGTACGTCGGTTACGGTCGCGACCGCAGGGACAGGAACAGCCGCCTGCAAAGCGGCCGGAAGCGGTAGTGGGGCTTCGGGAGCTGGTGCCGCTGCTGCAACAACCGGTGCCGGGCCACAATCAATGGGTTCGCCACTGGACGTCGCGAAACCTGCCTGAATACCAGAGTTTCCCTCGCACACCTCAGCTAAAGTCACACGGCGGGGTGCGGGCGCTGCGGGTTCGACAACAGGCGCAGGGACTGCCGCTGCCACCACTGGTGCGGGCTGTGGCGCAACCACAGGTGCTGGCGCGGGCGTAGGTGCGGGGGCCGCAGTTACGCGAGTTTCAGGCACGTCAGTGAAAGTGATGATAGGGCCAGAAGCAGCCGTCGGACCGGAAGCACCTGAAATCTGTGTCGGTTGAAAACCGCAAAGCTGATTACGCTGGCGATCAACGCGCGGCACCCAATTCACAAGAACGCCTTGGCCTGCGCGCACAAACGCGCAGCCAGCGCTATCGACATACTGAGTTCCACGGTAAGATGTCGGCGGAAACTCGGCCGGTGTGGCAAGCGATTGCGCTTGCACTGCCAACGTTGCCCCAGCCGTCAAAGCCACAACACTTACAAAACCGTATGCCGCCCGTACCATATTGGTTGTATTCCCCACCATATTTTGTGTGAGGATGCCCCAATCGGCCTATTTTGTAAACAATCTGTTTACAAATGTACTGCGATTACTTCGTGCCAAACATCCGGTCGCCCGCATCACCAAGACCCGGCACGATATAGCCCTGCTCATTCAAATGGCTATCGACCGCAGCCGTGACAATTGGCACATCAGGATGGGCTTCTTTCATGCGGGCAATTCCTTCAGGGGACGCCAGCAAGCAAAGGAAACGAATGTTTTTGGCCCCTGCTTTTTTGAGCAAATCAATCGCGGCAACAGACGAATTACCGGTCGCCAACATCGGATCAACCGCAATCACCAGACGCTCTGACATCTCTGTCGGAACCTTGAAATAATACTGCACCGGCTCCAGCGTTTCTTCGTCACGGTACAACCCGACAAAGCCAACACGGGCTGACGGGATCAGTTCAAGTACACCATCTAAAAGGCCGTTCCCCGCCCGCAAGATCGACACCAGCGCCAGCTTCTTACCGTCTAGAACAGGGGCATCCATTGGCTCAAGCGGGGTATCAATCCGCTTTGTCGTCATCGGCAGACCGCGTGTGACCTCGTAAGCCAAAAGCTGTGAAATCTCTCGCAGAAGCTGGCGGAATACAGCCGTAGATGTATCCTTCTGGCGCATCAGCGACAGTTTGTGCTGCACAAGCGGATGGGTCACATGGTTGAGATGTTGTTCAGTCATTTTTGGCATCCTCTAGGCGTTTGACAATCGCAGCACGCGTGGCGTCGTCACAAAAAGCGGCTTCAATTGCAGTCGTATTCAGCGCGTCAAAGTCTGGGCGATCCCAGCCAAAGACGCGGTTCAGGTTTTCGAATTCTTCAGTCATTGTCGTGTGAAAAAACGGCGGATCATCCGTAGACACAGTCACCTTCACGCCGCGATCACGCAGTTTGGCGATCGGGTGGCTTTCCCAGCTTTCAACGGCCTTAAGAACAACGTTCGATCCCGGGCACACCTCTAGAACGACACCGTCTTCAGCCAGTTGATCAACCAACGCATCGTCATGGATCGCGTTAATTCCGTGACCGATCCGTTCGACTTTCAAATCGCGCAGGGTGTCCGCGACCATGTCTGGCCCACCCCATTCGCCTGCGTGGCACGTCAACCGCAGTCCGGCTTCGCGTGCCATGTCAAAACTATAAGCATAATCGCCGGGCCGCCCGACCTGTTCAGCGCCAGCCATGCCAAATCCGGTCAAATAATCGCTTGCCGTTTCAGCGGCGCAATGCGCGGCCTTTTTGGCTTGCTCTGGGCCTTCGTGGCGCAGGCACGTCACAATCGCACGGTGCACGATGCCGAAGTCTTTTTCAGCGGCATCAGCCCCTTCTTTGATCGCGGCCAGAAATTCACGCCAAGCGACAAGATCGCATTTCCCGCAGAAATCGGGCGAAAGAAAGGTTTCTGCGTAGATCACACCTGACTTTGCGGTCTCTTCCAACGCAACATAGGTCAGACGCCGGAAATCTTCTGGCGTTGTCAGCGCAACAGTTGCCCCGTCATAGACCTGAATGAAATGCGCAAAGTCACGGAAGCTGTAGTTGCCGTCGTCGTCGAAAGACGCGCTCACGTCGATCTTCTTTTCCTGTGCCAACTGGCGGATAAACGACGGTGGTGCAGCCGCTTCGTGGTGCAAATGCAGCTCCACTTTTGGCATAGTCGCAAAGGTCATAAAAAGCTCTTTCCTTGGCCCGCGTAGGGCACGTTCAGATGGTCCGCAACAGAGGCGGCCACATCAACAAAATCAATCTGCCCTAAAGGCTTGGCACCGATCCCGTGAACCAACACAGGCACCCGCTCGCGCGTGTGGTCCGTTCCGGGCCAAGTCGGGTCATTGCCATGATCTGCGGTCACGATCAACATATCATCAGCACGCAGGCGCGGCAGAATTTCGGCAAGCGCTGCATCAAACCATTCCAGATGCGCGGCATATCCCGCAACATCCCGACGATGGCCGTATTCACTGTCAAATTCCACGAAATTCGCAAATATCAGCGACCCTGCCTCGGCCGTATCCACTAGCCTGCTCAGATCACCCATCAAGTCCGCGTCGCGGCCTTTTGTGGTGGTATCAATGCCCCGCATCGAGAAAATATCACCAATCTTTCCAACACCATGCACCATGCGTCCGGCATCATGGACATAATCGCACAGCGTGGGCGAAGGTGGCGCAATGGCAAAGTCACGGCGGTAAGCGGTTCGTTCAAATCCGGTTTCAGGATCACCAATGAAAGGCCGTGCAATCACCCGCCCAATCTTCATCGCGTGCAACGTCGGCGCGATATCTGCGCAAAGCTTCAACAGCCGCTCACGTCCGAACGTTTCTTCATGCGCTGCAATTTGCAGCACGGAATCCACGGACGTATAGCAGATCGGCCATCCGGTCTGCATATGCCGTGCGCCTTCCTTCTCGATCACAGTCGTACCGCTGTCGTGACGGTTGGCAAGAATACCGCCCGTCCCCGCAGCTTCACAAATCATCACGGTTAGTTCGTCCGGAAAGGTAGGTTCTGTTTTGGGAAACGTATGCCAATCCCACGGCACAGGGACGCCCGCCAATTCCCAATGGCCCGAAGGCGTATCTTTCCCGCGCGAAATCTCTGTCGCAGCGCCCCATGCGCCCGTTGGTGACGTGGTAAATCCATCAAGAACGTCACCAGAGGCAAGCGTCACAGCCGCACCAAGCCCCAGCGCGTCAAGCGTCGGCACACGCAACCCGTGCTTTTGCGCAATATGGGCGACAGTGTTGGCGCACGTATCAGGTAAATCGCCATTGAAATATTGATCCGCATCAGGTGCGCCACCAATCCCCACGCTGTCGATCACAATGACAAAGGCACGGGCTTGATCGGTCATGGATCAATCCTTTCGATGATCAACGACGTGGGCGCGGGCGTCTCGCCTATCGTGATCGCGGCGCGCACGGCATTGGCAGCGGCATCTGCGGTGTCGTCATCTGCGGCATGAACAGTGCAAAGCGGCTGGCCCGCCGCAATCGCATCACCGACGCCGACCATATTGGCGAAACCGACAGACGGATTAATCTGATCTGTCTCGACCTGCCGTCCGCCGCCCAATGCAACAACAGCAAGTCCTAACGCTTCGCCATTGATCGCAGCAATATGCCCCGCATCGGACGCAACAATATCACGTACAACTTTAGCTTTCGGCAAATGCGTGTGCCAATCATCGGCCATGTCAGGTGGGCCGCCAAGCGCTGCAACCATGTCCGCAAATCGGGTCATCGCAGCGCCAGAACTGATCGCGCTTTCCAACCGGACCTTCGCCTTTGCTTCTTCTTCGCCATGTAACGCCAAAACGCGCGCGCCCAGCGCAACGCTCAAGTCGTAAAGGCGCGGTGCTGCGGCACGGTCACCGCCCAAAACTTCCATACAAACCGCGATTTCCAACGCGTTGCCCAGCGCTGGCGCCAGCGGGCTGTTCATATCCGTGACCATCGCCGCCGTCTTGCAGCCAGCCCCATTTGCGGTGCCAACCAAGGCGCGGGCCAATGCAGCCGCCTCGCCTTGGGTTTTCATAAACGCGCCGGATCCCGCTTTCACGTCCAACACCAGCCCATCCAGTCCCGCCGCCAATTTCTTGGCAAGGATCGACGCTGTGATCAAATCCATGCTTTCGACCGTCGCGGTCACATCACGGATCGCGTAAAGCCGTTTGTCTGCTGGCGCGATGCTGCCTGTCGCACCGACAATCGCGCAGCCAACATGGCCGACAATCTTGCGCAGCTTGGCCTCATCGACAGAAGTCGACAAACCGGGGATCGCTTCCAACTTATCAAGCGTGCCGCCTGTGTGGCCCAACCCGCGCCCTGAAATCATCGGCACGTAGACACCACATGCAGCCAATGCAGGCGCAAGGATCAGCGACACACAATCGCCAACACCACCTGTCGAATGTTTGTCCAGAACAGGCCCGTCCAGATCCCACGCCAGCACATCGCCACTGTCGCGCATACCGGTGGTCAACGCCACGCGCCCCGCATCAGACAGGCCATTCAGGCACACCGCCATCGCAAACGCGCCAGCCTGCGCATCGCTGACCGCACCAGTCGCCAAACCATTGGTAAACCAAGCAAGCTCTTCTGGCGCAGGGGTTTGCTTGCGGCGCACCTTCGCAATGATCGCACGGGCATCCATAACTTACGTCCGCGTCATGTAATCAGCGTCGAATGATCCGGGCAGCAGTTGGCCGACGGTTGTCACCTCCTGCGGGCCATCGGTTGTCAACATTGTCACAACCGCATCACCGCCCGCAAATTCAGCCAGTTTTTGACGGCATCCGCCGCATGGCGTGACAGGTTTGGGACTATCGGCAATCACGGCGACTTCGACAATGTCGCGTTCGCCTGCGGCGACCATCGCGGCAATCGCACCGGCTTCTGCACAGGTGCCTTCGGGATAGGCCACGTTTTCGACGTTGCAGCCGACATAGATATTGCCAGCAGCCGTTTTCACAGCCGCGCCGACTTTGAAATTCGAATAAGGGGCGTGGGCATTTTCGCGCACAGCACGGGCGGCATCGGTCAATAACATACAAGGCTCCTGTCGTTTGATCGGATCAATGTGACGAAGCGCGCGGGGCGATGCAAGTCAGAGTTGGGTGCGGAAATCACCGCGCAGCGCAACTTCCAACAACTCCAGATCGTCGCTCGGCGCGCTATATCGCGTGCGCATCCCCGGCGGGATCACAAAGGCATCACCAGCGACCAACGTATGCGGGGCCTGTCCGTCACCTTCCAACACGAAATCACCCTGCATAACAAAGGTAAAATGGATGTCAGCATCATGTGCAGCCCAGACGGGATCGCCCTGCCCGCGCCGGATCACTTGGACACCTGCGACGTCCTTCGTGTTTGCCGCAATCGTCGTGTCGCGCACAATAAACCCCGGCAGCCGCGCGTCCATCCATGTGGCACCTTCCGCAACGTTATGCACAAAACGCTGGCCATCCCATTCGCGGTCACTGTTCACAACCGCAGTGGGCAAGGTCATCTCGTGATCGATTTCAGTCACGTGTTCAGCAGGTACACCAATCTCAATTACTTCGATCCCGTCAGATGCCTCCAACACGCGATGCCGGATTTCGGGCGGTTGGATAAAGCAATCCCCCGCCGTCAGCCGGATCGGCCCACCTTGATCTTCGTAGACGACATCAACCCAGCCACGGTAGCAGAAAATCAGCTGAAACCCGACCTTATGATAATGCACCATGTCAGGGACCGGACCGCCGTCAGGAATGCGAATGTGGCTCGCAATGATGGACCCGCCCAAACGGTCGGGGATCAAATCGCGATAATGCATCCCCGCGCGGCCAATCACCCACGGGGCTTGATCAGCAAGACGACGCACAACGAAGCTATGGTTCGTCTCGGGCAGGATCAGCGGTGGGTTTAGGGGCACCACAGAAATCTGCGTCCCTCCGGGCGATACAAGTTGCGTTTGCCCATCCGCAAACGTCCGATCATCGGTCGAAAACTGCAACCTGCCAGCCGATTGTACAGCGTCCACATCCAACTGAACCGCCAAACCATGGCCACGAAACGACGCGACTTTGGGATCATCGGCAGGATAAATACGATCCATTTGCATGCCCAACACCTTCGTAAAAAAGCCAATGTCAGCAGTCAGGTTCGTGGTCGGCAGGCAGATTTCTGCTCTGATCTCTGTTTTTTGCGTCATAGGTCACAATTTGTCGCGCGCATTGATGATTTGCAAGCTAAGTTGATCCATGGTTTGAGCAGGCAAAACACGAAGCTTTCCTTACGTCAGGAAAAGTAGTTTAACGTTAAACAAATTATTTGGGATGGCGATATGACCGATAAAGCGAAAGAGGCACTGCGCGACGCGGCACTGCATTACCACCAGTTCCCCAAGCCAGGAAAACTGGAAATTCGCGCAACAAAACCGCTTGCCAACGGACGCGATCTTGCGCGCGCCTATTCCCCCGGTGTGGCCGAAGCCTGCATCGAAATCAAAGGCGACGCCGACACCGCCCGCGATTACACGACGCGTGGCAACTTGGTCGGCGTGGTCACCAATGGCACGGCCGTGCTGGGCCTTGGCAATATTGGTGCGCTGGCGTCAAAACCCGTGATGGAAGGCAAGGCGGTTCTATTCAAGAAATTCGCCAACATTGATTGCTTTGACATCGAACTGGACGAACCCGATCCTGAAAAGCTGGCTCAAATTGTCTGCGCTTTGGGGCCGACCTTCGGTGCGATTAATCTTGAAGACATCAAAGCCCCCGATTGCTTCATCGTCGAAAAAATCTGCCGTGAACGCATGGATATTCCCGTTTTCCACGACGACCAGCACGGCACGGCCATCGTCGTCGGCGCTGCCGCAACGAACGCGCTGCGGGTCGCAGGCAAGTCTTTCGAGGACATCAAAATCGTTTCGACCGGCGGTGGTGCAGCCGGCATCGCCTGCCTCAATATGTTGCTTAAGCTAGGCGTAAAGCGTGAAAACGTGTGGCTTTGTGATATCGAAGGTCTTGTCTACGAAGGCCGTGAAAAAGACATGACGCCGCAAAAGGCCGAATACGCGCAAGGCACGACGCCCGCGACCTTGATGGATGTGATCGACGGGGCGGACCTGTTTCTGGGCCTATCCGGTCCCGGCGTTCTGAAACCGGAAATGGTCGCGAAAATGGCATCAAAGCCGATCATTTTCGCACTTGCGAACCCGAACCCGGAAATTTCACCCGACGACGCACGCGCTGTCGCCCCTGACGCCATCATCGCGACGGGCCGCAGCGACTATCCGAACCAAGTGAACAACGTCCTGTGCTTCCCGTTCATCTTCCGCGGCGCATTGGACGTCGGCGCGACAGACATCAACGACGCGATGAAAATTGCCTGCGTTGACGGGATCGCAGCCTTGGCTCGCGAAACAACGTCAGCCGAAGCAGCCGCCGCCTATTCCGGCGAACAGCTCACGTTCGGCGCCGACTACCTGATCCCGAAACCATTCGATCCGCGCCTGATGGGGGTCGTTGCGACCTCTGTGGCGAAGGCCGCGATGGAAAGCGGCGTCGCCAAACGCCCCCTCGCGGACGTCGACGCATACAAAGCAAATCTTGACGGATCAGTCTTCAAATCCGCTTTCCTGATGCGCCCCGTATTCGAAGCTGCTCGCAGCGCCAGTCGCCGCATTGTATTTGCTGAAGGCGAAGACGAACGCGTGTTGCGCGCAGCCCAAGCGATCATGGAAGAAACCACCGAACAACCGATCCTGATCGGCCGCCCCGAAGTGATCGAAGCGCGCGCGGAACGTGCAGGCCTGAAAATCAAGCCGGGCGTTGATCTGCAAATCGTGAACCCTGAAAACGATCCGCGTTATCGCGATTATTGGAACACCTATCATGACATCATGGCCCGGCGCGGCGTAACACCGAACCTTGCCCGCGCCATCATGCGGACGAACACGACGGCCATTGGCGCAGTCATGGTGCATCGCAACGAAGCGGATTCATTGATCTGCGGCACATTTGGTCAATTCCTGTGGCACATGAAATACGTGACCGAAATCTTGGGGTCCGCGTCATTACATCCTGTCGCAGCCCTATCCCTGATGATCCTCGAAGATGGACCGTTGTTCATCGCCGATACTCAAGTCCACGCGGAACCAACGCCCGAACAGATTGCAGAAACCGTGATCAGCTGTGCGCGTCACATCCGTCGTTTTGGGATCGACCCCAAAATTGCGCTTTGTTCACACAGTCAGTTCGGCAACCTCGACAATTCTTCGGGCCGTCGGATGCGCGCGGCAATGGAAATCCTTGACGCGGCTCCTCGTGACTTTGCCTACGAAGGCGAAATGCACGTCGATTCCGCGCTCGATGTTGAACTGCGCAATCGCGTATTCCCCAATGCGCACCTGCCCGGCCCGGCAAACTGTCTCGTTTTCGCGAATACCGACGCGGCGTCTGGCGTGCGCAACATCTTGAAGATGAAGGGTGGCGGGCTTGAGGTTGGGCCGATTTTGATGGGTCTAGGCAACAAAGCCCACATCGTGACACCTTCCATCACAGCGCGCGGTCTGCTGAACATGTCAGCCCTCGCGGGGACACCGGTTGCGCATTATGGCTGATACGCAAACCCCTGTTTTTCTTTGCTTTAAATGGGGTCAGGGGTATCCGTGCAAGTACACGAACATCTTGTATCGGGCCTTGTCCGAAATCATGACGACCCCGTTTCGCATGGTCTGCATCACGGACGATACGACCGGTCTAGCCGACGGGATTGAAACACAACCGCTGCCCAAATTCGCCATCGATCGCGCGGATTGGGTCAAGGGCATGTGGCCTAAACTATCCGCATTTGCGCCCGGCATCATCGCGCCGGGCACACCCGTGATCATGGTCGATGTGGACGTTGTCGTCTTGCAGGATTTGACGCCCCTTTTCGATCACATCAAGCGTGAAGGCAGCCTGCATATTATTCAGGAAATCCCCGACACCCTGCCCCGCATATTTCCAAAGATGTTCGGGAAGCCGCTGATGTCCAATTCATCCGTCGTCGGTTTTGTTGCGGGCACGCAGGACCACCTTTTTGAGATGTTCCATGATAAGACCTACGATCAGTTACGCGAATTCCGGAACGATCAGAACTTTATCCATTACCATGCCAAAGATAAGCAATCTTGGCCTTTGGGCTGGATGCTTAGCTTTAAGAAAAGCCTCGCCTATCATTTCCCGCTCGGCCTTCTCCGCCCCATAGCGCGGCCAAAGGATGCATATATCGTCATCTTCCATGGAAAACCAAATCCGGAAGACATGACCAAAGGGGCCTTCACCCGCTGGGGATCAAACGAGAAATTTGGCTATTTTCCGGTGAAGTGGATCAAAGAGTACTGGCAGAAATACGTCCGCCCGACCGACACCTAATTGGCGGCACGCGCTACCCCCCATCAGATTAGTCAATAAGTTTACAATCCTTCGCTTTTCCGTGCGGACCAAGCTTGCTCCACATTATAAAACCAGCAACAAAGTTGCGTAGACTTCGGGGAGGAAGAATATGTCGTACAAAAGCGTTTATGCCGCAGCAAAAGCGGATCCTGATGGGTTTTGGCTGGAACAAGCGAAGGCCATTGATTGGATCACACCGCCAACAAAGGCGCTGAACGACAGCAAGGCCCCACTTTACGAATGGTTCACCGATGCAGAGGTCAACGCGTGCTACAACGCCGTTGATCGTCACGTCGAAAACGGGCGCGCGGATCAGGCCGCGATTATCTACGACAGCCCGATCACGGGATCAAAGGACACGATCACCTTCGCGCAGTTGAAGGACAAAGTGGCAGGCCTGGCCGGTGCGATGCGCGACAAAGGCATCACAAAAGGCGACCGCGTTATTATCTACATGCCGATGGTGCCCGAAGCCTTGGTCGCGATGCTGGCCTGTGCGCGGATCGGGGCAGTGCATTCCGTCGTATTCGGTGGATTTGCGGCCAACGAACTGGCCGTCCGCATTGATGACGCGACACCCAAAGCCATTTTGGCCGCCTCTTGTGGTGTCGAACCCGGACGCGTTGTCGAATATAAGCCGTTGTTAGATAACGCAATTGAGCTTGCGGAACACAAGATCGACTTCACCATCATTCTGCAACGCGACGAACAGCGGTGCGACATGATCGCAGGGCGCGACTTCGATTGGAACGACGTTCAAGACGGCGTCGCACCGGCCGATTGCGTGACCGTTTTGGGTGATCATCCCGCCTATATCCTTTACACATCCGGCACGACTGGTCAGCCCAAAGGCGTAGTACGCCCGACGGCGGGGCATCTGGTTGCGCTGAATTGGACGATGAAAAACATCTATGATGTCGATCCCGGCGATGTGTTCTGGGCTGCGTCCGATGTAGGTTGGGTCGTTGGGCACAGCTATATTTGTTACGGGCCCCTGATCCACGGGAACACAACTGTTGTATTTGAGGGCAAGCCTATTGGCACGCCGGACGCAGGCACATTCTGGCGGGTCATTTCCGAACATAACGTGCGGTCCTTCTTCACTGCGCCTACTGCGTTCCGTGCGATCAAGCGTGATGATCCCACAGGTGCATTGATCAAGAACTACGATATCTCTTGTCTTCGTGCCCTGTACCTTGCGGGCGAACGCGCTGATCCAGACACGATCGAATGGGCGCAAAACGTCATGGGCGTTCCTGTTTATGACCATTGGTGGCAGACCGAAATCGGCTATCCAGCCGTTTGTAATCCAGCAGGTATTGAACCGATGCCCGTGAAAATCGGATCCCCAAGTGTCGCCCTTCCCGGTTTCGACATTCAGATTTTGACTGACGAGGGCGAACCGATGGCTGCGGGCGAACTAGGGGCAATCGCCATCAAGCTGCCCTTGCCACCCGGAACTTTGCCGACGCTTTGGAACGCCGAAGAACGGTTCCTTAAAAGCTATCTCAACACGTTTCCTGGTTATTATGAGACCGGCGATGCAGGGATGATCGACGAAGACGGTTACCTCTACATCATGGCGCGGACCGACGATGTGATTAACGTCGCGGGTCACCGGTTGAGCACGGGCGCTATGGAAGAAGTATTAGCCGGTCACCCCGATGTTGCTGAATGCGCCGTAATCGGTGTGACGGATCAGTTGAAAGGCCAGCTGCCGATGGGCTTTGTCTGCTTGAACAACGGGTGCGAAACGCCCAACGAGCAGATCATAGCCGATTGCATCAAACGTGTGCGCGATACGATTGGTCCAGTTGCGGCCTTCAAGCTTGTCGCTGTCGTCGACCGCCTGCCCAAAACCAGATCTGGTAAAATCCTGCGGGCGACGATGGTGAAAATCGCAGATTCCGAACCGTTCAAAATGCCTGCGACGATTGATGATCCCGCCATTCTGGACGAGATCAAAGCAGCGTTGCAGCCCATGGGTTACGCCGCAGACTGACAATACAATAGCCCCCCGCACTATGCGTGGGGGCTAGATCAGCGCCATACGTTCCGCCCTTTCCGGATCCGGAAACGGGCGGTACAGCGCCATATCGGCAACCCCGACCATTTGATGAACCGTCGTATATAGGCGTTCCGTTTGTTCATCGTGGGTGCCCGTAAATCGGAAGGCCTGATCAAGCTGCGTCATGTTCTCGACTTCGATCTCAAGTTGGAAATCACGGGCCACAGGCGCACCGAAGCCCAATTTGCGCCGACACAATCGCCATCCCAGTATCATCCCATTGATTTGCAAATGGGTCATCCACGCCTCGACCGCGACGGCAAAGGCTACTGCTTTTGCATCATCCTTTAGATCGATCGAGCATTGATAAAGATTCATAGGCTTGTCCTGCGCTGGGTTATGCACCCTACGCAGAACTAACCTTCAAAACCGTTAAGCGAACTGTTCGCGGATCAAACGTTCTTCTAGCCCATGACCCGGATCGAACAAAATGCGGTGCTGCACGCTTGGATCAGACCTGATTTCGACGCTCACCACATCCTTCACCGACTTGCCGTCTGCATCGGCCATCACCGGACGCTTTGCGCTGTCGATCACGTCAAAGCGCACAACGGCCCGCTTTGGCAATAACGCACCGCGCCACCGCCGCGGCCGAAACGCAGCCATCGCCGTCAAGGCCAACACGTCGGACCCGATTGGTAGAATTGGACCGTGAGCCGAATAGTTATAGGCGGTCGACCCAGCGGGCGTGGCGACCAATGCCCCATCGCACACCAATTCCTTCATACGCTCTTTGCCATCCACCGAAATCCGCAAACGCGCCGCTTGGGGCCCTGCCCGGAGCAATGAAACCTCGTTGATTGCCAATGCTTCGTGCATTTGCCCATCGACGGTCAGGGCATTCATCACCAACGGGTTTATGACTTCTTCCTCTGCCTCTTCAAGGCGGGCACGCAAATCATCTGCGTGAAACTCATTCATCAAGAACCCGACCGTTCCACGGTTCATCCCGTAGACTGGCGCGGACAGTTTCTGGGTCGCATGTAGGGTCTGCAGCATAAAACCGTCACCGCCCAAGGCGACGATGACGTCCGCTTCTTCCTGCGGCACATTGCCATGGGCCTGCGACAAGGCAGATAACGCCTGTTGGGCCAAGGGCACCGGACTGGCAACAAAAGCGATCTGACGACGCGGCATAGCACTGAATTCCTTAACAAGTCCTATAGACATCCCCTGATCAAAGACGAAACGCAAGCAACGGATCGGAAACCAATCATGACGGGCTCATAACGATCATGGTCGTTTTGATGCTTTTGACGAAGCCCATCCTGCGCTAAGACGCTGCCAAACGTCACCAAAGGGGATTTCCCGTCATGAACGACACTGTCCGCGATACCGGCTTTTTCACCGAAACCATCGCCACACGCGACCCAGAACTGCACGCTGCCATGCAGTTGGAACTGAAGCGTCAACGCAAAGAAATCGAACTGATCGCGTCCGAGAACATCGTCTCCGCTGCCGTCATGGAAGCCCAAGGCAGTGTCCTGACCAATAAATACGCCGAAGGCTACCCTGGTCGTCGTTACTATGGTGGTTGCCAGCACGTTGATGTGGCCGAAAACCTTGCCATTGATCGTGCTAAGCAATTGTTTGGATGCGACTTTGCGAACGTTCAGCCGAACTCTGGCTCGCAGGCAAACCAAGGTGTGTTTCAGGCACTGATCAAACCAGGCGACACCATTTTGGGCATGTCTTTGGACGCTGGCGGGCACCTGACCCACGGTGCAAAGCCGAACCAATCCGGTAAAATCTACAACGCGATTCAATACGGCGTCCGCAAGCAGGACAGCCTGCTGGATTACGACGAAGTCCAAGAATTGGCGACTGAACACCAGCCAAAACTGATCATCGCGGGCGGCTCTGCGATCCCGCGGATCATTGATTTCAAGCGCATGCGCGAGATTGCCGATTCTGTTGGGGCATATTTGTTGGTCGACATGGCGCACTTTGCAGGTCTCGTCGCGGCAGGCATCTACCCATCGCCGTTCCCATACGCGCATGTGGCCACCACAACGACGCACAAAACTCTGCGCGGTCCACGCGGCGGCATGATCTGCACCAACGACGAAGCGCTGGCGAAAAAGTTCAACTCTGCCATCTTCCCCGGCATCCAAGGCGGCCCGCTGATGCACGTCATCGCGGGTAAAGCTGTGGCTTTCGGCGAAGCGTTGCGCCCTGAATTCAAGTCCTACCAAGAACAGGTTGTGAAGAACGCCCAAGCGCTCGCTGATCAACTGATGAAGGGTGGCTTGGACATCGTATCCGGCGGCACAGACAGCCACCTGATGTTGGTCGACCTGCGCCCGAAAGGCGTGAAGGGCAACACAACAGAGGTCGCATTGGGCAACGCCCATATCACCTGCAACAAAAACGGCATCCCGTTTGACCCTGAAAAGCCGATGGTCACATCCGGTATTCGCCTTGGGTCCCCTGCAGGTACGACACGCGGCTTTACCGAAGTTGAATTCCGTCAGATCGCAGACTGGATCGTCGAAGTTGTGGACGGCCTTGCCGCCAACGGCCCAGACGGCAACGGCGAAGTCGAAGCCAAGGTGCGGGCCGAAGTTGAAGCGCTTTGCGATCAGTTCCCAATCTATCCGGAACTTTAAAAACAGACGCCTTTCCCGATATTTGATCGGGAAAGGCATCGCACGCAGGTCTTAACAAAAGACATACACCGTGCCACAAAACCGCATGACTGATATTGCGCCGCTCACGACGTTTCGTGGCTTTTTCCAACTCCTGATCCACTTCACGCTGAAACAGGCCTCCGCCTGCATATTTGGAATCTGTCTGCTGATCGCAATGATCGGAACGCGTATTATCTGGCAGGATGATTGGGGCTTCGCGCGGTATGATTGTTTGTTACTTATCGCGATTGCTCTGCAATTCATTTTCTTGAAAACCGGCATTGAAAGCATGGAAGAGGCACGGGTCATCCTGCTGTTTCATATCACCGGTACGGCTATGGAGATCTTTAAAGTCTATGCAGGATCATGGGCTTACCCCGACCCCAGCCTCATCCGCATCTACTACGTCCCGCTGTTTTCGGGGTTCATGTACGCCGCTGTCGGCAGCTACATGGCGCGGGTCGTGCGGTTGTTCGATATGGAAATGACGCCCTTCCCGCCCGCATGGATGCACTTCGGTCTTGCCGCGCTGGTCTACATCAACTTCTTCAGTCACCATTTCATCATCGACATCCGCTACGCGCTATTCGTCGCGACCATCCTAATCTACGGACGGACCCAAATCTGGTTTCGGGTCAGACGGCGCTGGATGTGGATGCCGCTGCCGCTGGCCGCGTTCCTGTCCAGCTTCTTTCTGTGGGTCGCAGAGAACATCGGAACAGCAACAGGCACGTGGCTTTACACCGGACAATCGGCATTCGAAATGGTGCGGTTTGCGAAAATGGGGGCGTGGTATTTGCTGCTTTACGTGTCTTTCGCGACGGTCACATTGGTGGTGCGGGTGACACCCGAGACAGGGCTGGAAAAGCGCCCCTTGGGCTAGACCAGCCCGCGCTGCACCATCACGTAAATCACTGCTATAAAAGTGATAATCAAAACGGCAGAGACTGCGCCAAGCATATTCAGCAACCGCCCTTTGAAACGATCGCGTGGGTCAATTGTCTTGAGATATGTGATGACCTTCGCTGCAGATTTACTGATCTGGTTTTGATCAACCATACGGGCCAATTTGGGGTTCTCGATCAGGGTGAGCGCATCCGCGACGCTGCGCGCGTCACGACGAATGCGGCGGGGCAAACGACGGCCCGCTTTGCGGATTTGGGCGTGGAGCGTACGACCACGGGCGCGAAGACGCGAATCGAGCAGCGCACGCATTTCATCCACTTGATTTTGAAGCATTTCTTCGGCCATTGTGGCAATATAAATGCTAGGCCTTTGGGGTCAACGCGAGAGAGGCACAATGCTGAATACCATCATTCACGGCGAACAAACTGACAAACCGACCTTGCTGATCGCGCATGGCCTTTTCGGGTCCGCGCGGAATTGGGGGGTGCTGGCGAAACGGCTGTCTGCGGACCGTCAGGTCGTTGCTGTGGACATGCGAAATCACGGCGCAAGCCCTTGGTTTGAAACGCATTCTTATGAAGATATGGCGGGTGATTTGGCCGAAGTTGTGGACGCGCCTGTGGACCTTTTGGGGCATTCGATGGGGGGAAAAGCCGCGATGGTGATGGCGTTGGCGCATCCGACGAAGATCAACAAACTGATCGTCGCGGACATTGCGCCTGTCACATACAACCACACGCAAATGGGGCCGTTACAGGCGATGCGGGACGTCGACATGACGACCGTAAATTCACGAGCGGACGCGAAGGCGCAGTTGAACTATCTTGATCCGGGAGTGGACGATTTTTTACTGCAATCCTTTGATCTGAAAGAGAAACGCTGGAAATTGAACCTCGACGTTCTAGCGGCTGAGATGCCCAAGATCATCGGTTTCCCGCATGTGGATGGGACGTTTGACGGGCCAACTCTGTTCCTGTCGGGGGCCGAATCTGAGTACGTCAAACCGGACTACCGCCCCACAATCAAACAGCATTTCCCAGCCGCAAAGTTCGCGAAAATTCCGGGGGCGGGGCATTGGCTACACGCGGAAAAACCGCGCGAATTCGAGGCCTCTGTTTCGGCGTTTTTGGACATGTGATTTGCGTGCACAAGGCGTGCACAACCCGTGCACCGCGCGGTCGGGTCGCGGACGGGTAACATCTGCACCGCATAAACGGGGTTTTCCACGATAAGGACCCCCGCCATGCCGCCCAAGAAAATGACTGCCACCGACCAGAAACGCTATGCCGAAATGGTGCAGGTCGCGTCGGAAACGCTGTGGGATTTCCGGCACCCTGATTTCGTGAAATCGATCCTGCCGCGCGAATGGTCGGACATCCCGCTGGACGCGGTACCGGAAAAAGTACGGATCACGCTGCGGGTGGATACGGACGTGGTCAAGTTTTTCCGCAAGCTGGGGCGCGGGGTCTATCAGGACCGGATGAACACGGTGCTGCGGACGTTCATGCTGGCGCGGCTGACAGAGGTGCTGGGGACCGACGAAGGGTTTATGCTGGCCGAGACGGACGAGCTGGGGAAGCTGTACCTGTCACAGGAGGCGGATTTGCTGGCAGAGGTCGAGAAGCTGCGGCGGAAACGGATGGGGATTGGGTGAGAGCTAAGGACTGCAAAAATATGCTATCTCATCTGTCCGTTTTCCAAATTTACTATCCACATCATAGGAGCTATGGAATTCAATCTTAACCGTTCGAAAATTTGCATGAAAGAAATTGATTAGGTCTGAAAATTCATGAGCTATCGCCGACTTAAGGGAATTTTCGTCCTCAAGCAGGGATGCAAAGTCATCTAATTTATCAAAATCAGCATTGTTGTCAGTCTCATTTCGCATTGCTTCGAAACTGTCACATTTTGAGAACAAGATTAAGACCGGACGACGCGAAACGTCATCATCCAAGAGTTCTTGTTTCAGAGTTAGCACTGAATTTTTCATCAATGCTTCAGTCGTCGCGACAAACGTCCTAATCGCTACAGCGTCCGAACTTACTAAATGCTCATAGAACGCTTTCGCATCAATTACAAAAATGTATCTGTCTGCGTTTAGAACCCATGAAAAGAATTCCTTGCTGATCAGCCCTTGATACACTTCCTGCTGTGAAGCCAAGTCTTCACCCAAAGCCTCTGAGTATTCACCTGGAAAGTCGGCAATTTCCACATCATATTGTGCCTTAACCAATCCCAATATACGCCTCGAACTAAGAAAGCGATATGCAAAGACATCGGTGTCCGTTGTTCGTGGTAAATGTTGGCCACCCTTAATGATCGCTAAATACCTTGTCACACGGTCTATTGTTTTCGAGCCGTTAACTCGCATACTACGAGCCGCTTTCCCCGACATAATTCGATCAAAAACCACAGTAATCATAGTGGTCTTACCTGCTTTTGGGCTACCTATAACAGCGATCTTCAATGAGCGCTTCACACCTTTCGTAAAAAGGGTGGAGAACTGCCCCAACATTAATATTGCAATTATTACAGGGAATATCTCGAAACCAACAGTGCGGATGACTTCAAGCAGCGGAGTGTACCAATCTATCTCCTCCATTCCTATGCCTCAATCATTCTAGTTATCGGGTTTCGTTTGATCCAAATATAAAAAGTGCAATATAATGAAAACAAGATTGTTAGCTGGGCTAACATCCTCATATCTTCGGGAAAATAGGAAGGAACAGGTATTCTGTCAGCTGCTACCCGAATATATGTAACAAGACCAAACAGAATAAATCCAACGGTTACAAGAATTCCTAGATGGCTTCGAACCTGTACCAACGTATGCGTAACCTCATCGTCCCGATCAATACCAGACGCCTTAGGGGTCCGCGACAGCAATAATAGTGCCCAAACACTAAATGTGAGTAACAAAGTTCCGCTATCGAAATAGTACCACCAGTCTTTCCCATCGATCATTAAGCATCGAAGCGTTATTTCTACAAAAAATGGAATCAACGGAAGGAAAAAGTCCCGAACAAAACTCAATTTAATAAACCCTCTTTAGCTATCCATCTTCAACGCAGAGATGAATGCCTCCTGTGGTATATCAACCTTACCGAATTGTCTCATCTTTTTCTTACCCGCCTTCTGTTTATCCAAAAGTTTACGTTTCCGCGATGCGTCGCCGCCGTAGCATTTGGCCGTCACGTCTTTGCGCAGCGCCGATAGGGTTTCGCGGGCGATGACTTTGCCGCCGATGGCCGCTTGGATCGGGATTTTGAACATGTGCCGCGGAATCAGGTCTTTGAGTTTCTCGACCATGGCCCGCCCACGCTGTTCCGCACGGTCGCGGTGCACCATCATGGACAGCGCGTCGACCGGTTCGTCGTTGACCAGAACGGACATTTTCACAAGGTTATCAGTCTCGTAGCCGGTGAGCACATAATCGAAGGACGCGTAACCTTTTGTTACCGATTTCAGGCGATCATAGAAGTCGAACACAACTTCATTGAGGGGCAGATCATAGACAACCATCGCACGCGACCCCGCGTAGGTCAGGTCCTGTTGGATGCCGCGCCGGTCTTGGCAGAGTTTCAGAACGTCCCCGAGGTAGTCGTCGGGCACGAGGATCGTCGCCTTGATCCGCGGTTCTTCGAGGTGATCGACTGTGGTGACGTCTGGCATATCAGCCGGATTGTGCAGATCGATCTGCGTCCCGTCCTTCATGTAGACGTGGTAGACAACTGACGGCGCAGTCGTGATCAGTTCGATGTCGTATTCACGCTCAATGCGGTCACGGATGACTTCGAGGTGCAGAAGCCCAAGGAAACCACAGCGGAAGCCGAAGCCGAGAGCGGCGGACGTTTCCATTTCGAACGAGAATGACGCGTCGTTAAGCGCGAGTTTGTCGATGGCGTCGCGCAGGTCTTCGAACTGGCTGCTGTCCACAGGGAACAGGCCACAGAACACGACAGGCTGCGCAGGCTGGAAGCCGGGCAGCGGTGTTTCGGTGCCTTTGCGTTCGGACGTGATGGTGTCACCCACCCGCGTGTCGCGCACCTGTTTGATGGACGCGGTGATAAAGCCGATTTCGCCGGGACCAAGCGTGTCGACGTTCTGCATTTCAGGCCGGAACACACCGATGCGGTCGATCTGGTGCAGGGTGTCATTGGACATGAAGCGGACTTTGTCGTTTTTCTTCATGCTGCCGTCGATGACGCGGACCAGAACGATGACGCCGAGGTAGCTGTCGTACCATGAATCGACGAGCATCGCCTTGAGCGGCGCATCTGGATCGCCTTTCGGCGCGGGCAGCTTTTGAACGATGGCTTCCAGCGTTTCGCGGATGCCGACGCCGGTCTTGGCGGAAACTTGGATCGCCTCAGATGCGTCCAACCCGATGACGTCTTCGATCTGCGTCGCGACCTTTTCGCATTCGGACGCTGGCAGGTCGATCTTGTTCAGGACGGGGACGATTTCATGATCCGCATCAAGGGCATGGTAGACGTTAGCCAGCGTCTGCGCCTCGACCCCTTGGGTGCTGTCCACGACCAGCAGCGACCCCTCAACCGCGCGCATGGACCGTGACACTTCGTAGGCGAAATCGACGTGGCCAGGCGTGTCGATCAGGTTCAGGACATAGTCCTGCCCGTCGTCCGCCGTGTAGTCGATGCGCACCGTGTTCGCCTTGATCGTAATGCCGCGTTCGCGTTCAATATCCATGCTGTCGAGCAGCTGGGCCTTCATATCGCGGGCAGCCACTGTGTTCGTCTCTTGGATGAGACGGTCAGCAAGCGTGGATTTGCCGTGGTCGATATGGGCAACAATTGAGAAATTGCGGATATTTTTCAGGTCGGTCATGGAGCGTCAGGCCTATCAAAGAGGGGTGGTTTTCCATGGCCTGTGATGGGGGAATTTGCAAGGGGGGATAAATGCGCTTCAGCCCCTATTCGGTCCCGAAAGTACGGTCAGGAATGACAAATTGGGACGTATCCACTGTAACCGGTTGATAAACCGTTTGTTCCAGCGTCGCGTTCGTACTTTGCTCACAAGACAGGCTTGATCTTTTTGCCATTTGCATGAAATCTTCGCCGATTTCGTCCAAATAGCTACCTAAACTATAGCTATCCGAGTATGGGGCGCATTCGTGTTTATAATGCTGCTGATCGTATTCGCAGAGGTGCTCATTCAGTCGCGCGACGCGTTTGGCTTCGCAAATCACTGTTGTGGTCACATCTTGATGTTCCGCCTCAGTGATTTCGTTCCGCGCCAGCTGAATATCCAAATTGCCAAGATACTGTCCCAATTGATTGACGTAGCCTGTCGATATCTCAGCGCGTTGCAAACCGTAGGCGATAGCGTTCGCCATGTAAGGTTGGCTTTCTTGAAATCCCTTGGCAATCAAGACTTGGGTTCCCAGATCAAACCACCGTTGGGCGTTATATGGTTGAGCGGCAACGCGACGTGCTTTCAAATCAAGGGTGTCCCGCTCTAGTTCGTCAGCTGGGCGGGCGCGACCAGACAAATTCGATGCCCTCTCGACCGCTTGCAGGAGCGTGTCATTGAACGGATCGTAAGCCAAATACGTGCTAGCCGTTTCACCTGCCTGTTTTATGATGTCCATCTCTAGCCAGCCCATTGGTGTGCCGCGAGTGTCAAAGACCCATCGCAGGTATCTCTGGGCCAATTCGGCATCTTTTGTAAATTTGGGTCCCTCTCTTTCTAGAAAAGCGCCGATTTCGTCCATGCGTTCGATGTGGTCTGCGGCAATGATCGCATTGTAGATTTCATATTCCAACTCGGGCGCTTCGATCTTAGACAAGACCCGCGCGGCCGCCATGCGGGAAGGTTCATCGAAAGAGTTGATCCAAATCAGCAGAGCGATGCATGTGTCAACTGTCAGCCATTCTTCAGCTGGGATTTGCGGAACATAGGTAATACACAGACGTTCGACACCTGATGTCCCCTCACCGCCCCATTGCGGCAAATGCATATATGCGGCACGCCTCACTGTTACAAAATTTGGCTCCAACGCCATTGTATTAGCAATAATTGCATCAATCTCTTCGGACCAGAATACTTGCATTGTACCGTTCAACATGATGACAGCATCAGACGCAGGCACATATCCCGGCGCCGCTGTGAACGCTTCATAGGCAAGGCGAAAGGCTTCTTCTCGGAGGTAATTGAAACGGGTTAGTGCCTCGGGATGAGTATTGATAGCAGTTCTCTCACCTCGAATTCCCCATGATAATTGTCTGATTTGGAAAGACACCACCACTTTCGCGTAGATGGATTCCGGCATCGCGTCCAACCAATCGTATGTAACCGCTAAGACCTCAGGATCCGAAACGATGAGCCAGGTGTTTAATGCCCGCAGGTGGTTCGGCCGCAATTCGCCGGATGAAACGCGCCGATGGGTCTGCGCAAACAAAGCTTCGAGACCCTCAATGTCGCCTTCGTGAACCAAATCCATCAATGCATCGCGTTCGAGAAATACAGGTTCAGATTCTTGAGCCAGACAAGGCGAAGCCAAAATCAAAAGGATGAACAATAGTCGCTTCATCAATACACCTCTTAGTTAAGGATAACTGTGATCGACTAGTGCGGCTTTTTTTCGACTAGACATCGTTGAATTTCGGGACGTGTTTTAGCCCTTATTGGGACCGTCTTGGGGCAAAACCGCCCCGGGATTCATGATGCCAACCGGGTCCAGCGCATTCTTGATGCTGCGCATCATTGCCAGCTTTACCGGATCACCATATTTTGCGAGGTCACCAACTTTTAACCGTCCTATGCCATGTTCGGCACTGACCGATCCGCCAAACGAATGGCACAGGTCATGGACGCAAGTTTTGACCGCCTCGCGGACATCTTCGTAGTCGGCACGGGTTTTCCCGGGCACAGGAAAGACGTTGTAATGCAGGTTGCCATCGCCCAAGTGGCCAAAGCAATTGATGCGGAAATCGCCGATCTTCGCGAGAGCAGGCGTGCCCTGATTGATAAAGTCGGGGATTGCTGAAAGGGGCACCGAGATATCATGCGAAGACACAGACCCAATCCGACGGTTTCCTTCCGGAATGTTTTCGCGGACGTCCCAAAACGCCTGCCGTTGTGCCGCTGATTGCGCGATGACACCGTCTGTGACCAGATCCTGCGCGAGCGCTGCTTCAAACAGGTTCATCAATGCATCATCAGGGGCCAGCCCTTTCGGCAGGCCGACGTCGATGAGCACCATCCAATCGGGTTGATCCGCGAACGGCGGCTTCACCTGCGGTCCGGTTTCCGACAAGAAATCAATCCCTTGGCGGTGAATCAGTTCAAACGCCGATAAGCCGTCACCAATGTGATCACCTGCCAACGCCAATAGATCAAGCGCGGCGGATGGGGAATTTACGGCCATAAATGCCGCCCCAGTCTGCGCCGGTTGCGGCACCATTTTGATCGCCGCGGCGGTGATGATCCCAAGCGTGCCTTCCGCCCCAATCAAAAGGTCGCGCAGATCGTAGCCAGTGTTATCTTTACGCAATCGCGTCAAACCGTGCCAGATTGATCCGTCCGGCCGCACGACTTCGAGCCCAAGACACAGCGCCCGCGCGTTCCCGTACCGCAAGACGTTCACACCACCCGCATTGGTCGCAAGCAGGCCACCGATCCTTGCGGAGCCTTCGGAAGCGAGCGACAACGGGAACAAGCGGCCCACGTCGTCGGCCGCCGCCTGAACATCGGCAAGGATGCAGCCCGCTTCGGCAATCAGGACGTTTTCGGTCGGGTAGTTCGCCCGAATCTTCGTCATCCGTTCAAGCGACAGAACAATCGGTGCCGGGCCTTCTTGCATCAATTGCCCGCCGACCAATCCGGTCCCGCCGCTATAGGGAACGACCCCGATGGCTGCGTCATTGCAAGCCTTGACGATATGCGCGACTTCTTCGGTCGTCGCTGGCGCCAGAACGATCCCCTGCCCTTTCCAACGTCCCCGCGGTTCGGTGAGATAGCTGTCAGATCCGTCTTTCACGGTCCCTTTTAAAAGGTTCAGGCTATCAACGAACGATTTGGTCGCGGGGTTTAGATTGGACATTTCAGGTGCGGGCCCTTTCGAAAGCCGCCCATGCGGCTTCAAACTTTTCAAAATCGAACCCGAGCTCTCTTGCGGGCCCAAGGACGAGGTGTTCCGTGTCCTGCATCTTTTGAATGGCATCGGCCAATTGATCAACCACTTCCGGCGGGATCACAACAGCACCGTGGCGATCCGCGTGGATCAAATCCCCCTGTTGCACGGTCAGTCCGAAGATGGTGACGGGCGTGCCAAGTTCAGTGACATGCACAAATCCGTGGCTAGGCCCGATGGACCCTGCGATGACGGGATAATCGTCCGCCATGTCCCCCAGATCCCGCATCACACCGTTAGTCAGCGTGCCTGATAGCCCAAATCCCTTGTGGATCGTCGTGTTCACTTCGCCCCAGAACGCGCCGATTGCATGTGGGAAATCAGTATCTTCAACGACAGCAACACTTGGCTTGCCGCCTTCCGCCATTGCTTTGTAGTACGCCATACGACGGGCCCGAATGACGTCCGGTGTCTCGGTTGGCGGTTTCACCGCTTGGATTTTTGCGGTGATGGCGTAGCCCACAATCGCAGGATCGTCGGGCGCAGAACTGATCATCGTTCCACGTGTAAAAGCGTTAAAGCCGCGTTGGCCCTGCGCCACTTCGATGGCGTTACAAACAGTGGGCGTGTCAACTGATCGCAGCAGGGTGAGAAGGTCGTCGTTCATGTATCCTCCAACCAGCGGCTCAACGCCGCCGTCGTTTCTTGGGGTTGTTCCAAAGTCGGCAAATGTCCTGCGTTTTCGATGACTTGCAGGACGCTGCTTGAGAGTAAGTCGTGCATAAGTTCATGTCTGTGGACCGGGCATAATGCATCTTCGCGTCCACACAGCACCAAAGCGGGGACTGACGCCGACCTTAGCGTTTCGGTTTGATCAGGACGCCTAGCAAGAGCCTTAGATTGGTTAATAAAGGTGGCGGGACCGAGAGACGCTGCCATGTCCATACACAGATCAAGGATTTTTGCGCGATGTGGACCGTTGGCCAGATAGTGCGGTTTCATCTCGTCACGTATGACGTCCAAAAGATGCCCGTCTTGTACTTTTTCAATCTGAAGCGCGCGTCGGGCGCGAATTGCATCCGCCTCTGCCAGCGGGTTGGTGTCGAGCAAGGCGATCCGGTCTACCCGAGACGGCGCCTGCCGCAGAACCTCCATCGCAACGATGCCGCCCATGGATAGGCCAGCTAGCGCGAACTTTTGCGGAGCCCCCTGTAAAATATGGGCCGCGCAGGCCGCGATGCTATCTGCAGAAAGAGGGGCCACGTGAACCGCGCGCTGCGCCGAGAATGTCGCGATTTGCCGCGCAAACAGCCGCGCATCGCACATCATTCCCGGCAGCAGCACAAGCGGCGTCATCCGACCAATGCCGCCCCATCTGACATTGCTTTCAGCTTTGCATAAGCGATATCTGGATCAATTGAACCAAACCCTGCGAATGTTCCAAATCCACAATCCGATCCGGCAATGACGCGATCAGACCCAACGATTTGTTGGAAACGTTCTAGGCGTTGCGCGACCAGTTCGGGATGTTCCACAAAGTTGGTCGTCGTATCGACCACACCCGGAACAAGGATTTTGGTGTCGGGGATGTCGGCCTTACGGTCGCGGAACGTCGTCCATTCGTGACCATGCCGCGGGTTGGACGTTTCGAACAAAACGTAATCGGCCTTCGCCGACATCAACGTGTCAAACATCGTATCCATCGGAATATCGCAAACGTGGGGACCTTCGTAATTGCCCCAACAGATGTGAATGCGGACCTTGTTGGACGGAATATCCTGCAGGGCATGATTCAGCGTTTCGACATGACCGGCCGCAATTTTTGTAAATTCCGCATCGGAAAGGTCGTTGAAAAGCATGTGCTTAGCAAGCGCGAGGTCAGGGCAATCAAGCTGCAGGTCGAGGCCCGACGCCACGATGGTTTCATATTCCGCCTTCATCGCATCGGCGAGCGCCGCCAAATAGGCTTCGCGAGACTTATAGTAATCATTTTGTAAGAAAAGAGAGATAACACCGGGGGATGCGGCGTTCATGAAGCCGCGATCGACGTTATGTTTCACCATCGCTGCTTTCAAGTTTGCAATATCTTTTTGAAGTTCGCC
Source organism: Yoonia sp. D2-7 (assembly GCF_055809435.1). Classification (NCBI taxonomy): domain Bacteria; kingdom Pseudomonadati; phylum Pseudomonadota; class Alphaproteobacteria; order Rhodobacterales; family Paracoccaceae; genus Yoonia; species Yoonia sp. D2-7. The sequence continues at coordinate 3,089,938 of NZ_CM147912.1, forward strand.
TTGCCCTTTTGATTTCACCTCCCCGACGCACATCGGTCGCGCATATTTCGGGGTCCCGCCATCGTCGGCGAGCCGTTTTAGGAATCCCGGAAATAGTTTGAGATCGCCTGGCGCATTGCGCGGACTGTCGCCGTCAAAACCCGTGTAGCGGTCTTTCACGTATGTCGCATAGCTGATCTTTGACGTCTCACCGTCGCTGACGATGTCGACGCCTGCTGCGACCTGCCGCGCAACTGTCGCGTCAACCGCTTCGGACATCGCCATATCGAACGCAGTTTGCTCGAATGGTTCGTTTTTTTCGCGCGCAAAAATGAAGTCTACCACTTTCTGGGTACGCGGTAGACTGCCAACGTGTGTCGTAAGAATACGAGCCATTTGTTATCCAAATATTTGTTATTGTTGCATTATAAATAGTGCATCGGTCAAAGCAGGTTCTACCCAAGCCATGTCGAACCGGCTGGATCGTCGTTCGAAAAAACACGGTACAAAGACGCCTCGCCTGTCATTGCCGGATACAAGGCATGTGGCGTGTTCGGTGGAATGGCGGCCGTATCGCCTGGATTTAGGCTGGTCGTACCACCCGCAAAATCCAAACGCCAATGCCCACGCATAGGCATCAAGACCGTGTGATGATGATGTGTTTGCAGTTCATCAGAAATCGAATTGCGCGACAACAGCTCTACCTCGAAACCAGGTTTGTCGGGCAATACGCCATCAGCGCCAATGACTTTGGCAGGTTGTTTGTCGGCGAACGCCATCAAATCCCAGTATCGCGCGACATGCCGCGGTACGACATCCAAGGTCGAAGGTTCGGGGAAATTGGCGAGCTCTGCCTCGGTCAAAACTGGCATCGGGTTTACACCATCGGGCAAAGACGCGCCTTTCTTGGTATCGTATAGCTGCCCGTTTTCGCCCAAGACGAGCCCATGTTCTGCTGCGTCTTCAATGACTTGCGGCGCCCATGTGACACCGCCGCCAGCGTCGTCGCCGCCAAGGATCGCCATTATCATCCCGTAGTCAGTCCCGATGTTTTCAAAACCTCTGAAAATACCGGTCGGAATGTTGATGATATCACCCTCTTCCAACACGACTTCGCCGGCTGTTCCCCAACGGCCCCAGAAGAACCGCCAACGGCCTTTCAGCACAAAAAACACCTCGGCCGTTGTATGGCTGTGCAAGGAATTGCGGCACTTTGGCGGCTGGCCAGCTGCACCGATATTGAAACCCGGCGTGTCCGCGATATGCACATGTTGGTCAGCGGATTCGGACACACCGCCGCCGATAATCGTGAAGTTTTCCTTCTGATCAGACCCCGGCGTGTGGGCGTCGATGAAGGCGGTCTTGCACGGGCGCAGATCGCCATAGCGCACGATGCGCGCTTCCATTTCAGCAGGCGTCATGATGTTTCCTCGCGACTATTTAATGAATGAAACCGTTTGAAAGTGTTCACTTACACGGACCCCATCAAAATTTGCTTCCAAATTGCAACTTCGTCATAAAGCGCAAACTCGCGGCGCAGCCCCACGCCATCCGTCCCGAATGGGCCAAACTCTGCGTGGCACATGCCCATGATATGAACTGGCGCGCCGGTCGGTTCGCCAAACGTCCCCCATCCGTCGTGGATGCCATCGAGCGACCACCGGACGGCTGCCCGTGGTGATAGCATGTCGGCGTCCATGCCGATCTGATGGTGGATTTTGAACGTCGCATTCGGGAAAGACGACCGCAGGCCAACCCAAAACGCGTCGCACCCTTCGCGCCCGATAGACGTCACAGCCCCGGCATATTCGCCGATCACAGCCCTGTCGTAATCCCTTGTAATCGTGTTGAAATCTTTATCCATGAGCCGTGTCAGGATGTCGGCGTAGCGTTGCCCCCAAGCGTTGTCATTTCCCGTGCCTTTGTAGTCACCAGCGATGTCGTTCGCAGGCGAAAAGACGGATCTCGCAAGGGCTGCGCCACCTTCTTTGTCGATCAAGCCTGCCGCAAAGGTTTTCGGATCGAACCCCAATTGACGGACCAAACCACCGTAATCGCGCACCAGCCATTCATCGTAGATCGTGTCATCTTTTGCTGCGCATTCCGCGATCACGCGCACAACCCATGATTTATTCGTGGCTTTCCCGAATTGGCCATCTCTTGTGTGCGTCGCCTTTGTCAAAAGCCTATGCGAAGACAGAAATCCGGCGTCTTCATCACCTGACCAGATCACATCTTCACCGAACAATTCGCGGTCAGGGAATTCATTGATCGTCGCCATTGTCGCGGCAATCGTCGCTTGGTTGCCCACTGATACGCCCATGGGCGTCCGTACTGGAATGTCGGGCGCGTAGTACCGATTGAGCGTTTCCACCCCGCGATCTTCCCAAATTTCTTTTGTTACACCAATGATATAATCGGGAAAATCTTTCCACTTGGCCTGAAAACCCTTCATCATATCGTTCCTTTTGGTGGGCGCGTTGTGCCGCGCTGAATAAGTGGGCCGTCAAAGACGATGCGGCTTGGCGCGATTTCACCTTCGCCGATTTGCCCGATGATCATTTCAACCGTTGCGTTGATCATACGGACCAAAGGTTGGCGGACCGTCGTCAAATTATAGGCCGGCCAAGCGGCAAGAGGCACGTCATCGAAACCGATGATTGCCACATCACGAGGCACGTCAAGGTTGAGTTCAAATCGACATGTATCAAGCACGGCAAAGGCCATATGATCGTTTCCGACAAAAATGGCATCGGGCGGTGTCGGGTTGTTCATCAGGTCGCGCGCTGCTTGTGCCGCAATCGCACGGTCGTATTTTCCGTCGATGATCGCCGTCGGTTCTAGATTGTAGCGCTGCAATCCTTCGATCAAGCCCTGTTGTCTATCGCGACCGGTCGATGACCCCGCCCAACCGGAAATGTGCGCGATGTTTTTATGGCCAGCCTCGACGAGGAAATCTGCAACTTTGCGCCCCGCTGCTACATTGTCCGATGTGACAGACCCAACGTCGGCGCCATCTTGGCTGCGGTTGAACATGACCACTGGAATGCCGGCAGCCTTGCAACGATCTGTTAAGTCGGACGACATGCCGACAGACGCGGTGATGATCCCATCTACCTGATAATCAAGCAGTTCTTGGATCACTTCATCAATTTCACGCTTGGTGTTCGAAGCTGTGAAGACAAGGACATGATAGCCCTGCTCCTGCAATGCATTGGACAGATGTTCCAACGCCAGCGGGTAAAATTGGTTATCAAGATACGCGACAACCAGACCGATGATGCGGCTTTTGCCGGTAATCATCGCGCGCGCCATCATGTTGGGTCTGTACCCCAATTCGACGGCTGCTTTCTTAACCTTTGCGACTGTTTTCGCGCTCGCCGATGCACCGGGGGTGAACACGCGGCTGACCGCTGATTGTGAAACGCCAGCCCGTTCTGCGACCTGTAAGGATGTGATCCGATCATGTTGCATCAGTCGGCTGTCCACCCGCCATCAATCAACAGATGCGTACCTGTCATCAACGCGGACGCGTCGGACGCCAAGTAAACAACGGGCCCCATGATATCTGTCACCTCACCTACGCGCCCTAATTTGATCTTTTCTTCCAGCCACTTAACCTTTTCCGGATCCTGAAACGTGGCTTCAGTCAAGGCCGTGCGGATAAACGTCGGACAGACGGTGTTCACGCGAATTCCCTTGGGGCCCCATTCAATCGCCATTGCTTTGGTGAAGCCTTCGACGCCGTGTTTTGTGCCGCAGTACACCGCCCGATCGATCCCACCGACATGCGCCATCTGCGATGTCACGTTAATCAATGACCCCGGCTTGCCCGCCGCGATAAGGCCTTTTGCGATGGCCTGCGTTAAGAAATACGCGCCCTTGAGGTTAAGCGCACTGACAGCATCAAAATCTTCTTCCGTCGTGTCGAGCGCTGGTCCGTGCCGCGCAAGTCCGGCCGAATTGACCAGAATATCAAATGGGCCGTGCTCTGCGACTTGGGCTTGTGTCGCGGGAATATCGGACACGTCCATCTTGAAGGATTGCGCGATTAGCCCTGCCGCTTGCATCGCCATAACCACGTTTTCAAGTTTATCGGTTGAACGGGCGGTCAATGTCACATCCGCGCCCGCCTGCCCCAGCGCCACCGCGCACGCCAATCCAATGCCGGACGACGCGCCAGCGACAAGCGCGCGCTTTCCAGAAAGGTTGAAAGATGGGGTCTGCGGCAGTTGCATGTCGTGATCCTTGTGTCGCTTTTGGCAAGACCACTGAAGGCCAGCACAAAGCAGAATTATTCGGCGGCGGTTCCGTACGGCACGTTTTTACCGCCATACCGACGGACGCGGACATTACATTGTTCCGCGTGCCCTACAAATCCTTCCAACATGCAGAGACGCGATCCGTAGGCACCAATTCGTGCTGCGGCTTCATCCGTCGTGATACGCTGGTAGCTGTGTGTTTTCAGGAACTTACCCACCCAAAGTCCGCCAGTGTATCGCCCCGCCTTTTTGGTGGGGAGCGTGTGGTTCGTTCCGATCACCTTGTCGCCGTTAGACACATTTGTGCGCGGCCCGAGGAACAAAGCACCGTAGCAGGTCATGTTATCGAGGAACCAATCGTCGCGATCCGTCATCACCTGAACATGTTCGGATGCGATGTCATCCGCGACGGCGAGCATTTCGTCGTAGGTGTCGCAGACGATCACCTCGCCATAGTCGTCCCACGATGTTTTTGCCGTTTCACGCGTTGGTAAGATTTCGAGGATACGGTCGATTTCAGCCAATGTGTCCTTGGCCAGTTTTTCAGAATTTGTGAGGAGAACAGCAGGTGAATTATACCCATGCTCCGCCTGCCCTAGCAGGTCAGTCGCGCAAAGTTCAGCGTCTGCGGCGGTTTCATCGGCAATAACCATGGTTTCGGTTGGTCCGGCGAACAGATCAATGCCTACGCGCCCGAAAAGCTGCCGCTTTGCTTCTGCGACGAAGGCATTTCCCGGCCCGACAATCATATGCACTGGATCAATGGTTTCCGTGCCAATGGCCATACCACCGACGGCCTGCATCCCACCTAGGACGTAGATTTCGTGCGCCCCGCCCATTTGCATGGCCGCGACAATCGCCGGATGGGGTGCGCCATTTTGCGGCGGCGCGGATGCCACGATCCGTGGGACACCCGCGACAGATGCTGTCAGAACCGACATATGGGCAGACGCGACCATTGGGAATTTGCCACCCGGCACGTAGCAACCCACTGATTGCACAGGGATATTCTTGTGCCCCAAGATGACACCCGGTTGGGTTTCAACTTCGATATCGGTCATGGATGCCCGTTGCGCTTCGGCGAAGGTACGGATTTGGGTTTGTGCGTATTTGATGTCCTCCATGTCGCGCGCGCTGACTTTGGACATCGCGGCTTCGATTTCGGATGGGGTCAAGCGGAACGAAGGGGGCGTGTAATTGTCGAACTTTGCCGACAGGTCACGAATGGCAGCGTCACCGCGCGTCTCGATATCCTTGAGCGTGGTTTCGACAATGCCCCGCACCTTTGCATCATCTTCTTGGCGTTCGGTTTCCGGCTTGCCCGTTTTTAGATTACGAATGGTCATGACAAACGGTCTCCTGTTGTCGCGTCGAACAAGTGACAGATTTCGGCAGGGATATTCGCGTGCACGGCATCGCCGATCTTTGTGCGGTAGTCCTTGCCAGATTTCACAGACAAGATTGTGCCGCCTGCCCGCATCGTGACCATTGTGGCTTCGCCCAACAGTTCGAGCGAATAAACCGTTGAATTTGCTTGTGCTTCGCCGTTGGCGACAGTCGCGTCCTCTGCACGGAAACCCAGTGTGACCGGACCCGAATGTTGCGGCGGCAGGCCCGTAATCACGACCTTATCCGCCGTAAATGTCCCGCCTTCCATAACGCCGTTGATCAGGTTCATCGCAGGTGATCCGATGAAGCCTGCGACGAATGTATTTGCGGGCTGATCGTAGATATCGGTCGGCGTGCCGACCTGTTGCACCACGCCTTTATTCATCACGACAACGCGGTCCGCGAGCGTCATCGCTTCGATCTGGTCGTGCGTCACGTAGATCGTCGTTGTTTTGAGTTCGTGGCTAAGGTTTTTGATCTGCGCCCGCGTCGACACCCGCAATTTGGCATCGAGGTTAGACAAGGGTTCGTCCATCAAAAACACGTTCGGTTCGCGCACAACGGCACGGGCAAGGGCCACGCGCTGTCGTTGACCGCCGGACAGTTCCGCAGGTTTGCGATGCAAGAATTCGTCAAGTTCAACCATGGCCGACGCGCGTTTGACCCGGTCGTCATGTTCGTTTTGTGGAATCCCGCGTACCTTCAACGGAAAGCGGATATTTTCGTAGACGTTCATATTCGGGTAAAGCGCATAAGATTGGAACACCATCGCCACGTCGCGATCTTTAGGTTCGAGATCATTGATCCGTTTGCCATCCACTAGGATATCGCCACCAGACGCGTCTTCTAATCCCGCGATCATCCGCATGGTCGTCGTCTTGCCGCAACCCGATGGCCCAAGCAGCACCAGAAACTCTTGATCGGCGATCGTCAGGTCAAATTCCTTCACGCCGACAAAGTCGCCCCAGCGCTTGGACACCTTTCGAAGTTGGATTTCTGCCATGATCGCCCCTCGCGATTGCATACGTTTGCAAAATCTTGGCGCGAATCTGGATGCGTGGCAAGACCCTTTTTTCATTGACGCAATTCTGCAGCGCGGCGAAACGAAATGTCTTGCCAAACCGCACATTGAGGAGGTTAACTTGCAAACGTATGCAATGCGGTCGCGATTCGATCACGGCCGATGACATATGACTTTGTGGTCGCACGGCCGCTTTTAAAATGCGCCGGACCAACCCGGCCACCACAGATCCAACCGGGAGTTTCTTGGAATGAAAATGTTAAAGACAGCACTGCTAGGGACCGCGATTGCCGCCGTCGCTGGTACATCTGCACTGGCCGACGGCCATGCCTGCGCCATTGATGCCGGACGCCTGAGCATCATCGGGAATGAATTCCCGGCCATCCAATCAGTATCCGCCGCCGCGCTTGAATGTGCCGCTGGCGCCGATGAAACCGCGTCCAACCTGACTGCAGACCACCAGACGCTGAACGTCGCTGGCATGTCTGGCAATCCGGCAGAATACACGTCTGCGATTGTAGCGAATTCGTCCATCGTGGCGCTGATCAACGAAGATGTCATTCAGCCGCTTGACGCATTGGTCGCTGAATACGGCGCAGATATCCCTGCCCATCAGTTGATCACAGTGGACGGCAAGATCATGGCCGTCGCATTTATGGCGAACGCCCAGCACCTTGTTTATCGCAAGGACGTGCTTGAGCAAATCGGCATGGACGCGCCCACATCTTACGAAGGCGTACTGGAAGCTGCCGAAAAAATCCGTGCCGAAGGCATCATGGAAAACCCTGTTGGGGGCGCATATGCGGCGGGTTGGAACCTCGCGCAGGAATTCACCAACATGTACATCGGAACCGGCGGTCAATTCTTTGAACCGGGCACCGCGAACGTATCCATCAACAACGCCCAAGGTGTTGAAGCGTTGGAAATGATGAAGGCGCTGACTGCCTACATGAACCCAGACTACCTGACGCACGATTCCAACGCGACATCCGCGGAATGGGAAGCGGGCAACGTGGCGTTGATGAACATGTGGGGCAGCCGGACAGGCGTTCTGATGGATGACGAAGGCGCGGAAGAAGTCGTTTATAGCAACACCGCTGTTGGCGGTCCGTTGACTGTTGGCGGCAGCGGCACGCCTGCGACGACACTGTGGTGGGACGGCTGGACTGTTGCAAAGAACATCAGCGACGCAGATGCGGCGGCCACGTTCCAAGCATTGGCACACGCCACATCACCTGCTTTGCTGAACGACGAAACCATGTCCCAAGCCGTATGGTTGATGGACGGATTTGAATCCCAGCCTGTGAACGAAGGCGTTTTGGCATCCGTTGCAGCTGGTTCAACACCGTACCCGATGGTGCCGTTCCAAGGTCTGCTGCACACAGCGCTTGGCGACAACATCGCTGATTTCTTGCAGGGCGACGAATCTGCAGAACAGACGCTTGCGGACATCGAAGCGGCCTACACAGCAGCTGCGACCGAGCAAGGTTTCTTGCAGTAAGACAATTCTCGTGGGGGGCTTTGCGGCCCCTCGCACACCTCATTTCCAAGATCATTTAGATGGCCGGGGGCCCTTGCCATGAAACATTCGTCTTTCTTCTGGTTTGTTTTGCCATCGGCCATCTTGATGCTCTTGTTTATCGCATCATCCGTCGTGTCCGTTGTGACCCAGTCACTTTATACGGCCCACGAACAGGTGATTATCGAGGTCGAAAACTGCGGCCCGTTTGGTTGCACCGTAGCCCAATCTGTAGACCAAGAGGCCACCCAAGCCCTGCGCGACGCTGAACCATTGGGCAAATGGGCAGGGCTCGACGTTTACAAGGACCGCAACCACCTTGCTGTCGAAGACGTAAAGACCGCGTGGATCGAATCCGACGGGTTGCCTGATTTCGCGAACGCCTTGATAAACCTGCCGTTCTACGACGCGCTGGCCTTCACCCTGACCTACACCGCCATTGTGACCCCGCTGACGTTGATCTTGGGCTTTGCCATCGCGGTTGCCATCAATTCGGTCGCAACAGCCCTGAAAGGCCCGACGATCTTTTTCTCGTTGTTGCCATTTATCGTGACCCCGCTGGTCGGGTCACTGGCGATCTTCTGGATGGTCGATGCGCGCGGTATTTTGGGCAGCGGGTTACAATGGCTGTCGGGTGATCCCACCCTATCGGTCAAGGCAAACACGACGCTGATGTGGATCATGTTGATGTTTTACGGGGTGTGGCATTCAGCGCCGTTCGCCTTTGTCGTCTACTACGCGGGCCTGCAAACGGTGAACCAAGACACCATCGAAGCCGCGATGATCGACGGGGCCAGCCGCTGGGAACGCATCCGCTACGTCGTGATCCCGCATCTGTTCCCGCTGACGACGTTCATTGCGTTGATCCAGTTGATGGACAATTTCAGGGTGTTCGAACCGATCATATCGTTCAGCGCTCAGGCCCACGCCCGATCACTTTCCATCGCGATTTTCAGCGACTTGGGGGGCGAAACACGATTGCTATCGTCCGCCGCGGCCACGTCTGTTTTGACGATCATTGGCGTTGCGATCCTGCTGTCGCCGGTGCTGGTCCGCACCTACCGCGACTTTGGCAAAGACTAAGGAGACGACCATGTCCACTGCAACCCGCCGTCCCCTGCCCGTCCAATTGATCGCGATGGGCTTCCTGATCATCTGGCTGATCATGGCCGCCTTCCCGTTCTTGTGGACCCTATGGGGATCATTCAAAGTCGAAGGTGATTTCTTTTCCAAGGCCGACTGGGCCCAATCGCTGACCGGTGAACTGACGCGGGTCGAAACTGGCGGGCCATTCACCGGCGACGGCTATCACGGGGCATGGGTGCAGGAAGAATTCTGGCGCGCCTCCTTTAACAGCCTGATCGTCTGTTTCTTTACGGTCACGATTTCGCTGACCTGCGGAACATTGGGCGGGTATGCCTTGTCGCGATCCACATATCGCTATGCGTTCTGGTTCCTATTGTTCGCGCTGATCTTTCGGGCGATGCCGCCGATCACGCTCGTGTCCGGCTACCTGCTGCCGTTTTTCGAATGGAACCTGTGGGGACGGTTATCGACAACCATCATCGTATTGGTCGCGATCAACCAGCCATTCACGCTGTGGATGCTGCATGCGTTCTTTAAAAACATCCCAAAGGATTTGGACGAATCTGCCATGGTGGACGGCTGTACACGGTTCCAAGCGTTCCGCCATGTCATCATCCCTGTCATGTGGCCGGGGGTCATTACAACGGGGCTGTTCAGCTTTTTGCTGGCCTATAACGACTTTGCCGTGACCTCTATGTTGCTGTCAAAAGAGAACCAAACGATGGTGCCGAAACTGGCGTCTTTCCTTGGGACAACCCAGACGAAGGGCAATGTCATGTTCGCAGTTGCGGCCGTTGTGTCGATCACCGCACCGCTGTTTGTGATGATCATGTTCTTCCAACGTCAGATCGTGTCCGGTTTGACCGCAGGCGCGGTGAAAGGCTGACCCATGTCGTTCCAAGAGACAAAGCAAGTCGTCCGCGACCACTACGCGGCGCTTGCATCCGCAACGCCCGAAACCGTCGCTGATCGACTGGCCGAGAACACGACGCCAGACTGGCACTGGCGCGGGATGCATCCATTTTACGAACATCACGGGGCCGCAGCAGTCGCTGCGAACTTCTATGAACCGTTTCTGTCCGCGATGACAAAGGTTCAACGGCGCGAAGACATCTTCTTCGCAGGCTTGAACATGATTGACGGGTACACATCCACATGGGTCACGTCGATGGGGCACCTGATGGGGCTTTTTGATGCGCCGTTTCTCGGGATACCGCCGACCCGCAAAATCGTCATGCTGCGCTACGCCGAATTCAACCGCGTCGAGAATGGCAAGATCGTCGAAACAGCGCTGTTTATTGACCTGCTACACCTGATGCAGCAGGCGGGCGTCTACCCACTGCCGCCGCAAACGGGCATGCACCTGATCCAACCCGGACCAATGACCCACGATGGTTTGCTATATGCCGACGCGCCGGAACAGGCTGGCAAGGACACGCTCGACCTGATCAATCGCATGATCGGTGATATCCAAGCCAATTCGAATAGCAAGGAAAATGCGGCACCTCGCGACGCGACCCCGCAGGAAGAACTAGCCCAATGCTGGCACGACGACATGCTGTGGTGGGGACCCGAAGGGATCGGTGCCACATACACGATCGACCGCTACATCGCACAGCACCAACGGCCTTTCCGCACCCAACTTGGGGAACGCGAATTCCACGGGCACATCGCGCGGCTGGCCGAGGGCAATTATGGCGGGTTCTTTGGATGGTCGAACCTGTCCGTGGTGCCGCTTGGCGGGTATATGGGCCTGCCCGGTGACGGCAAAACACGGGCGGAGATGCGGGTTGTCGATATCTATCGGCGCGACGGAGACAAATTGGCCGAGAACTGGATATTCATCGACATTCTGCATTTTCTTCATATGCAGGGGCTGAACGTCCTTGATCGCATGCAGACGGTGTAACTGCTTCTTTTGGTCATAAATATCTCGGGGGATTGGGGGCTGGCCCCCAAATCGATTTTTCACTAAAAATCGTAGCTACCGCACGACAGGTCGATCTTCGACAAAGGCACGCATGTCGTCAAAAACATCCGGTCGCGTAAAGAACAATAGATGCCCCTGTTCGGGATAGCCATAAATCGCGACGTCGCCGATTTTTTTGGAAAAATCGTAGGTCTGGCGCGTTGAAAAGACGCGGTCATTCAGACCAACAAAGAACGCGACGGGGATCCCGTTCAAATCCAAATCGTCGGGCACCTGAAATCCCGGCAGGCCCAAGGTATGCGCCAACGCCACTGCCGGATCGAGCTTGACGATGATCTTTTCGCCTGCCGCGATGTCGCGGGACAAGCGGTCTTCGAATGACGGATCGTCTAGGGCATCCGGGCCGTACAAAAGGCCCGCCCAGAACCGTTTCCACACAGTTTGCCGCCGTAGCGAACCAGTCGCGATCATCGCTTTGACAATATCTTCCACGCCGCGAAAAACGGTGCCCAACCCGCCGCCATGTTCCACAGCCGTCGACATCGCGGCCACGCGTACATCACGGTCGCCGGTAATCTGGGGCGCGGTTAACAAGGCGATTGGTCCGCCTGTCGAATACCCGATCAGCGCGACGTCCTTGTCTGGATAACTATTGGCAAATGCTGCGATCCGTTCTGCTACGGTCGCCGGATGGATCAAGTGATCGTTCGGCATCCCGTCCAACCCCGGAAAACGGTACATCGCGCGCGCATAACCTGCGTCATCCCAGCTTTCGGTCGCTTCAAAAATGTCGATCGACGCAAGCGCCCCTGGAATAAAGATCGCGATTTTGTCTGAACGGGCGATATCGTGGGCGTCGTACAAAAGCGGATCAATCGCGCTTTTGCGCGCTAAAGGCACCCCGCATGCGGTCACGCAGACCAACACCATCAAGATCAGGATCTTTTTCATGTCGCCACGCTACTCTTGTTCAGCAATTGGTCAACCACCCCTAACCGGCGTCGGTCTTCCCGCGCCGATCAAATCGCAGGTTCGCGTACAGAACATGGTTACGCCAGCGGCCGTTAATTTGAAGATAAGACTGCGCCACGCCTTCGTATTTGTATCCGCATTGTTCCAACAATGCGCGCGACGGCGTATTTTCGGGCAGGCATCCTGCTTCGATCCGGCTCAGATCGAGTGACACGAAGGCATAGTGCACCATCGCCTCAATCGCTTCGCGCATATAGCCCTGCCGCGCGAAGCGTTCTCCGATCCAGTATCCTGTGGTCCCTGCTTGCGCGGGCCCACGCCGGATATGATCCAGCGTAATCGCCCCCAGCAGCATCTGATCTTCGCGCCGTGTAATAAACATCGGGACCGCCGTGCCAGACGAGATTGACCTTTGCGCCCAATAGACACGGTTTGTGAAGGATTTGCGTGTCAGATGTTCAGGCGCCCACGTGGGTTCCCACGGCGTCAAAAAATCGCGGCTTTCCGCGCGCAATGCCGCCCATGGCCGAAAGTCGGCATGGGTCGGTGGGCGAAGTGTCAAACGCTCTGTCTCGAGCCGGACTTTCCGTTTGACGCCCAACATTACGCGGCAAGCCGTGCTTTGAGTGCCTCAAGCGTTGGTGCCGCTTCGGCGGGTCCATATAGCGCCATGGCCGCACCGGGGTTCGTGGCTAGATCACCTGCGAATGCTTTCACATCACCGGTTGTCACGCCGTCGATAAAGCCGATGGTTTCTTCCAAGGTCGGAATGCGATCCCAGATCGACATGAGCCGCGCCAGACGTTCTGCGCGGTTTGACGGGCTTTCGAGGCCCATCAAGAGGCCCGCTTTCATCTGCGCCCGTGCGCGCGCGACTTCTTCCGCGGTCATATCATCCGCTGCGCGTTTCATTTCGTCCATCGTGATATTGGCAAGCTGTTCGATTTGTTCGGCACTTGTGCCCGCGTAAATCGTGGTCAGGCCCGTATCTTCGTAGGCGCCTGCCTGCGCGAAGACCGTGTAGCACAGGCCCTGCTTTTCGCGCACCTCTTGGAACAGGCGCGATGACATACCGCCGCCCATCACCGATGAATAAATTTGTGCCGTGTAGATCGCGGGATCGCGGTAGTTCGGTCCTTCAAGCGCCAAAGCGAAGTGAACCTGTTCCAGATCTTTGATTTCACGCCGTTCACCGCCACCGAAGGCGGCCGGTTGGATCAGATTCGTGGGACGCTGGATTGGGGACAAGTGACCGAACAGCTGCTCTGCTTGCTTCACAATCGCGTCGTGATCAACGGCACCCGCCGCCGCGAGGATCATCTGGTTCGGTCCGTAATGTTCCCCGACAAAGGTATTCAAATCCTCGCGCGAGAAGCTAGAGACCCGTTCAGACGGCCCAAGGATCGTGCGACCCAGGGCCTGATCGGGATATGCCACCTCTTGCAGCCAATCGAAAACGATGTCGTCGGGCGTGTCGTAGGCTTGGCCGATTTCTTGCAGGATCACGCCGCGTTCGACTTCGATTTCAGATGGGTCGAAAACTGGGTTCAGCAGAATATCCGCGATCACATCCAGCCCAAGCGCCACGTCGTCTTCGAGAACACGCGCGTAATAGGCCGTCATTTCGCGCGACGTGTAAGCGTTGATGTAGCCGCCAACGTCTTCAATGGCTTCGGCAATTTGCAGGGCGCTGCGGGTTTTGGTCCCCTTGAACGCCATATGTTCCAGAAAATGCGCGATGCCGTTCTGTTCGATCCGTTCATGCCGCCCACCGGCTTGTACCCAAATCCCGATAGAGCTGGATTTCAGGCCCGGCATGCTTTCCGTGACGATCCGAAAACCGTTGGAAAGTGTGTGCAGTTCTATGCTCAAGATGTGATCCGTTCTTTGATGACCGCTTGCAGTGCGGAAAGGTCGTTGGCGCAACGTGTCACGCGTTCTGGGCGGTCATATAGGTCTGCCATGCGCGGCGGAAGGGGGGCCATCACGCCAGAGGCAGCTTTCACCGCATCGGGGAATTTCGCAGGATGCGCGGTGGCCAGTGTGATCATTGGTGTGGTGCCAAGATGGTCTTCGGCCACGTGGGTGCCGACAGCCGTGTGCGGGCACAACAATTCGCCGTGCTGCGCGAGGTATGTTTTGATCGTAGCGGAGGTTTCTTCTTCGGATGCGCGGCCCGATTTGAAGGTGTCTTTCAACATCTGATAGGCGCCTTGGCTGATCTGGAAACCACCCGTTTTCAGGTCTTCCATCTGGCCCGCAACGGCTGCGCCGTCTTGGTCGTAGGCGTAGAACAATGCGCGTTCAAAGTTCGACGACACTTGGATATCCATCGACGGGCTGATCGTCGGTTCAACGCCTTCTTTGGTGTAGCTGCCGGTTTCCAGCGTGCGGTGCAGGATATCGTTGCGGTTTGTCGCGACGACCAAGTCTTTGATCGGCAGGCCCATTTGTTGGGCGATGTAACCTGCAAAGATGTCGCCGAAGTTGCCTGTCGGCACGGTGAAGCTGATTTCACGGTGCGGCGCGCCAAGGGATACAGCGGAGGAGAAGTAGTAGACGACCTGCGCCAGAACGCGGCCCCAGTTGATGGAGTTCACGCCAGCCAGCTTCACGTCTTCGCGGAAAGCGAAATCGTTGAACATGTCTTTCACGGCGGCTTGGCAATCGTCGAAATCGCCATCGACGGCAATCGCATGAACGTTGGATTCCGACGGTGTTGTCATCTGCCGACGCTGCACTTCGGACACGCGTCCATGCGGGAACAGGATGAAGACGTCGACATTGTCGAGACCGCGGAACGCTTCGATTGCGGCTGAACCTGTGTCGCCAGACGTCGCACCCACGATGGTGACGCGGTCGCCCGAACGGGAAAGTGCGGCTTGGAACATTTGACCGATCAACTGCATCGCGAAGTCTTTGAACGCGAGCGTTGGACCGTGGAACAGTTCCAGCAGGAAGTGGTTCGGGGCGAGCTGGACCAACGGTGCTTTCGCGTCATGGCCAAAGCCCGCGTAAGCATTTTTGATCAGCTCGCGGAATTGATCGTCGCCGAATGTGTCGCCGATGAACGGGCGCATGACCGTATAGGCGATGTCTTCGTAAGATTGCCCGGCCATGTCTGCGATTTGGTCTGCCGTCAGCGTCGGGATGGTTTCGGGCAGATACAGCCCCCCATCACGGGCGAGGCCGGTCAACATGGCTTGTTCAAATGTCAGCACGGGCGCTGTGCCCCGTGTGGAAATATAACGCATTCTAGCGGTCCTCTTGGCGGATGCGGAAGATCAGATAGCCTGTCATGATGACCCAGACGAGGGCCAGCATGAACCATGTGATCGCGTAGTTCAGGTGGTCGTTCTTGATCACCCCAGAGTCAAGCGGAAGGGGCTGGAACGGATAGCTTTGCAGCGGCGTGACGAGATCGAGCAACTGCACGTCGCGCGCGACGATAAGGGTTTGTTCGGCGTTCAGGCCTGCAGCAATGGATGGCACGTCGCGGGTGAACCAAATGCCTTTAGGATCAGGGTCCGGCGTCCAGTCATCTTTGTCGTCGGGCCAATGCAGATTGCCAGTGACGTCGATCATATGGAATTTGGTGAACGGGTTGCCAAGTTGCGCAAGCGGCACCCATCCAAGGTCGACCATCACAGTGCGCCCGTCTTCGGTTTCCAGCGCGTCAACGTAACGATAGCCAGGTCCAAGTCCTTCGATGGTGACAAGAACATAAAGCGGCGTGCCTTTCAGGCGGCCTTGTGTCGAGACAGGTCGAAACTGATCTGTTGCGGGATCGGGATCAGCTGGGATCGCAACCGGATCGGATGCGATCGTGGCGTCAATCTCTGTCAGGATTCCCGTCTTCCACTGCAGTCGCTGCACCTGCCAGACACCAAGGCTAAGCAATATCGCGCACCCCGCGATGCCCAGTAGGATTGGAAAGAAAATCTTACGCAATTGTCAGCCTTTCAAAGCAAAACGCGCGAGGTGTGACCCCGCGCGTTTGTCTTATCTTTGATCGTGGTCGGGGTGAACCCCGATGTGGCGGTTAGCCGCCCCAGACGTAAACGGCTGCGAAGAGGAACAACCACACAACGTCAACGAAGTGCCAGTACCAAGCCGCGGCTTCGAACCCGAGGTGCTTTTCAGGAGTGAAGTGACCCTTTTGCAAGCGAACCAAGCAAACCAGCAGGAAGATCGTACCGATCAGAACGTGGAAGCCGTGGAAACCTGTCGCCATGAAGAAGTTCGCGCCGTAGATGTTGCCCGAGAAACCGAATGCCGCGTGGCTATATTCGTAGATCTGGAACACGGTGAAGATCGCGCCAAGAACAACGGCGAGGATCAAGCCCCACTTCATGTCTTCACGGTTGTTTTCATGGACCAAAGCGTGGTGTGCCCACGTCGCGGCCATACCGGAACACAGCAAGATCATCGTGTTGATCAACGGCAAATGCCAAGGGTCGAATGTTTCGATCCCGACTGGCGGCCAAACACCGTCAACGGCAGGCGACATCGGACCCATCGGGTACATCGCGTGTTTGAAGAAAGACCAGAACCACGCTGCAAAGAACATGACTTCGGACATGATGAACATGATCACGCCGTAACGCAGGCCAATGGCAACAACCGGCGTGTGATCAATGCCACCTTCGCCTTCGGCAACCACTTCGGACCACCATGCGTACATCACGTACAGAACAAGCGCGAGACCGATCAGGAACGCATATGGGCCGGAGCCGTGCATCCAAAAGACGCTGCCGCCCAACATGATGAAACCACCTACGCCGCCAAGCATTGGCCAGATAGAGGGGTTTAGAATGTGGTAATCGTGATTCTTTTCATGCGCCATGGCTGTCGTCCCTTGGGGTTCTTGCTAGTTCAATTCTATGGCGTCTTGCGCCGGTGTTGTCAAAGCTGCCTGTTCAAAAGTCTCAGGCAGATCAATCTGGTAAAAAGTGTAAGAAAGCGTGATCGTGTGGACATATTTGCCTTCACGGTCATCAACGATGGCCGGATCAACAAAGAAGCTGACCGGCATCATCACGGTTTCGCCCGGTTGCAGGACCTGTTCGGTGAAGCAGAAACATTCGATCTTGTCGAAAAATCCACCCGCTTCGTAAGGCGTCACGTTGTAGGCCGCCTGCCCCGCGATTGGCACGTCAAACGGGTTATGCGCTTCGTAGAAGGCCAGACCTGTTTCACCGATCCGAATTTCCATTTCACGTTGCGCGGGCTTGAATTCCCACGGCATGTCTTTTTCCAGTGACGCATCGAAACGGACTGTGATCGTTTGATCCAGAACGTCGCTTTGGTTGGCTTCGACAACATTCGTTGCGCCGCCAAAACCGGTCACACGGCAGAACCAATCGTAGAAAGGTACAGACGCCCAAGCGAGTGACCCCATCAGGATCACAACACCGCCAGCCTGAGCCGCCGTGCGTTGAGGACCTTTCAGCTTAGAAAATAACATTAATTACTCTCCTCTGCTGGGATGATCTGTGGCCGTGCCACGTGATCAAATTTCTCGAATTGTTTTGCGTCGCCCAACTGCAGGACTTTCACAACGGTCAGGCCAAAAACGATCGCAATCATACCGGCGAGCAACAGGCCAACGCCCATGTTGCGGCCTTTGCGGCGTTCGTGGATTTCGTGTTCGACTTTGATCGCCATCACACGCCACCAACGTTCAAACGCAGCGCCGCTTCAATCAGCAGGGCGACGAAGTGGGCAAAAAGGTAGTACAGCGACACCTTGAAGACCGACTTTTCAACCGCATAGTTGTCAGCGTCAGCCGCCACATCATCGCGTTTCCAGATGTCGTAGGCGCCTTTGAAGAACCACGCGTTCATGATCACCGCAACGGTCAAGTAGACCGGACCACCGATGGACGTGAAACCAAGACCAATCGCCACAGGTACCAGCAAAGCGGTGTAGGCAATCACATGTTTACGGGTGCTGTCGCGACCGTGTGTTTCGGTCAGCATAGGAACGCCCGCATCGCCGTAATCTGTCTTTACAAACAAGGCTAAGGCCCAGAAATGCGGTGGCGTCCACATGAAGATCAGCATGAACATCAGCACGGATTCGATGGTCACGGAACCAGTCGCAACCGCCCAGCCGATCATTGGAGGAAATGCGCCTGCAGCCCCGCCAATCACGATGTTCTGTGGTGTCGACCGTTTCAGCCACATTGAATAAACGACGGCGTAAAAGAAGATTGTGAAGGCCAGCAGACCAGCGGCAAGCGCGTTGGTCGCGAGCAACAGCAAGATGACGGAGAAGAAGGAAAGCGCGACGCCAATGCCCAGCGCTTCGCCCGGTGCGACTTTGCCAGCGGGAATCGGGCGTTTCGCTGTCCGTTTCATCACCGCGTCAATATCTGCGTCCCACCACATGTTCAGCGCGCCAGAGGCACCCGCCCCCACCGCGATGCACAACACACCGACAAATCCGATGAACGGATGCACCGGCACGGGCGACACCAGCAAACCGACCAATGCCGTGAAAACAACCAGCGACATGACACGCGGTTTCATCAAGGCATAGTAATCACCCATCGACGGCTCTTGGCTGGATGTGGTGTAGGTCGCTTCGTTCAGGCTCATGTCGCTCATGCGGATGTCCATTCAAAATTGCGATGTGGCGGGAAAGGTGCGCGACGGGCGCGCACCCGTTTTGATTTAAGCTGGGTTCTGTTCTTTCGCAGCAACCAACCATTCGTCGTAAGTTTCTTGGCTCACCACTTTGACAGTGATTGGCATGTACGCATGGTCTTTGCCGCACAGTTCGGAACACTGACCAAAGTAAATGCCTTCTTGTTCAGCAGCGAACCACAGCTGGGCCAGACGACCTGGAACCGCGTCTTGCTTCACGCCGAATGCCGGGATGGTCCAAGAATGGATCACGTCAGCACCAGTCACCTGCATCACAACAGTCGCGCCCACTGGCACAACAACGGCTGTGTCAGTCGCGAGAAGGTTTTGATCAGCGGTGTAACCATATTCTTCCAACTCGTCCTCGGCCAGCATGTAGCTGTCGAAGTAAACAGCTTCGTCAGTGTATTCGTAGCCCCAGTACCACTGGTAGCCTGTCACCTTGATGTTGATGTCCGCTGCAGGAATTTCCTGCTGCTTGAACAGAACAGGCAAAGAGAACGCACCGATGAAGACCAGAATGACAACTGGAATGATTGTCCATGCAACTTCCAAAGGAGAGTTATGTGTGAATGTAGACGGTGTCGGGTTTGATTTGCGGTTAAACCGGATGACGACCCACGCCAGCAGGCCCGTCACAAACAATGTGATGATCGTGATGATCACCAACAGCATGCCGTCCAACCACTGCAGATCGCGGGCCAATTCGGTTGCTGCTGGCTGGAAACCAGTCGCACCCGGCGTTGGCTGGCCGATGATGTCCAGTTCTTGAGTGACCTCTTGTGCAGAAGCCGCAGCACCCGCAAGAATCAGTCCTGCTGAGGCCCAAAGTGAAGTCGCGATAGTCTTCAGTCGCATGTCATGTCCTGTCTGTCTTGGCGCGCGTGGGCGCAATCGTCTAGCTCCGTCATGGGCGAACACCCTTAAGAAAGACGGAATCCCGTTGTAACCTGCCGCCCATGTCCCATATTTAAATGAACAACTCAAGAACCGCTGTTGCGGCAAACGGACGCTTTTGTCCTTTGATCCATCCACCGATAAGGAAAACCTGCATGTCCGCTGATCCGTTCCGCCCGTTTGATACAAATCTAGACCGCGACACTGCGCTTTCACTGCTACAAGACGCCACAGCTGGGGCTGACGACGGGGAACTGTTTCTGGAACGCCGACGGTCAGAGGTTCTGGCCTTTGACGATGGCCGCGTGAAAACCGCCAGTTTCGATGCATCCGAAGGATTCGGTCTGCGCGCCGTAAAAAGTGAAACCGCAGGCTATGCGCATTCCACCACGATTGACGAACACGCATTGAAGCGTGCGGTCAGCACTGCGCGGCTGGCGGTAGGCGATGGCGGCGGCACGATGGCCGATGGCCCTGTCGGCACCAATAAGAAGCTGTATTCTGACGAAGACCCGATGTTGCAGGCCACCTTCCCTGCGAAAATCGATGTCCTGCGCGAAATCGACGACTTTGCTCGCGCTTTGGACAAGCGCGTCGTGCAAGTGTCCGCCGTTCTGGCCGCGTCGCATCAGGAAGTTCTGATTCTGCGCCCTGATGGTGTGCTGGTCACTGATACACGCCCGATGTCGCGCCTGAATGTCAGCGTCATTGTCGAAGAAAACGGACAACGCGAAAGCGGCATGTCTGGTGGCGGTGGGCGTGCGGGCCTGATCGGCCTGATTTCCCGTGACAACTGGGAACCTGCCGTGCGTGAAGCGCTGCGGATCGCGCTTGTGAACCTTGACGCAGAGCCCGCCCCCGCTGGTGTTATGGATGTCGTGCTTGGGCCAGGTTGGCCCGGTATTTTGCTGCACGAAGCGATTGGTCACGGGTTAGAGGGCGATTTTAACCGCAAGGGATCAAGCGCCTTTGCAGGTCTTATGGGTCAGCAGATTGCATCCAAGGGCGTCACTGTGTTGGACGACGGGACAATTCCGGACCGGCGCGGGTCGATCACGGTCGACGACGAAGGCACGCCAAGTGCCAAGAACACGCTGATCGAAGACGGTGTTCTAGTTGGCTACATGCAGGACCGTCAAAATGCCCGCCTGATGGGGGTCGCCCCTACAGGGAATGGCCGTCGGGAAAGCTATGCCCACGCGCCAATGCCACGGATGACCAACACATATATGTTGTCCGGTCCCGACACGCCGGAATCGCTTGTCGCTGATTTGAAGGACGGGATTTACGCGGTCGGCTTTGGCGGTGGTCAGGTCGATATCACCAACGGCAAGTTCGTCTTTAGCTGCACCGAAGCCTATCGCGTTAAGAACGGCGTTGTCGGCGCACCAGTTAAGGGTGCCACGTTGATCGGTGACGGGGCGACAGCGTTGAAGCATATCCGCGGGATCGGCAACGACATGGCGCTTGATCCGGGTATCGGGAATTGCGGCAAAGCGGGCCAATGGGTGCCTGTTGGCGTTGGTCAACCAAGCCTGATGATTGGCGGGCTGACTGTTGGTGGCGCTGCGACGTGACCCAAATACGGGCTGCAAGCGCGCGTGAACCTGTGACGTGGGGCACGGTGCTGCTTGCAGCGCTGTTCACTTGGGTTGGGACGTCCGGCTGCGGGTGGGCGTTGATGACGATTGGATCGGCATTGGTCGAGCTTTTAGCGTTTGAGCCTGCGCAGGTCTCAGCGATCCTTCAAACCATTGATTTTGTGGCGGTCGTTGTCTTTGCTTTGATGTTGTCTGGCGTTGTCAGCTGGATACCGTTGATTGTCCTCACGCCAATTGTAAAAGCGCTGGCCAACGCCGATCATGATACACCGCTTGTCGGTGCTGGGATCGGGGTAGTGGCGGGTGCTGCGACAGCGCTTATCCTCTTTGGGAATGATTTTCCGGGAGATGAAATGGTTCTGCTCGGCATAGCAGTCGGGGCCATCATGGGGGCGACCAATATGGCGGTTTTGCGGTGGTTACGAAAGCGAACGACGAATGAGGCCCCCCAGAAATAGTGGGGCAAATTGCCTTAAATTGTTCATATCCCGTTAAGAAGTTGGCCGTAACACTATGGGTGTAGCAAACGGAGAACGGGACATTGGAGACGTGACACCTTCCACTCACCCCCCACTCCCACCCACCACGGAAGACGATTCTTTTCACCGTCTCCGTTTGCTGCGATCCCGACGCGTTGGCATCGCAACCTACCGCCGCCTGATCCGCGAACATGGCACGGCGGTGGACGCGTTACGGGCATTACCTGATGTCGCGCGTGCGGCAGGTGTGACGGATTACCAAATCTGCCCTGAAGGCGTGATCAACGCAGAACTGCGGGCGGGCAAAGCCGCAGGCGCCACGCTGTTAACGGAAGACCACCCTGATTACCCAGCCACGCTACTGGAAATCTCTGATGCGCCGCCGTTGTTATGGACGATCGGACAGACGGCGTTGCTACGGCGGCCGATGGTCGCACTTGTGGGCGCGCGCAACGCATCATCCTTGGGGACACGCATGGCCAAAGCGCTGGCAGCGGGGCTGTCTGAGGCGGGGATCGTTGTCGTTTCAGGGTTGGCGCGCGGCATCGACACCGCAGCGCACCTAAGCAGCTTACAGAACGGAACAATTGCGGTGCAGGCTGGCGGGGTCGATACAGTGTACCCCGTTGAGAACGCGAAACTCGCCAGCGACATCGCCAAAAAGGGGTTGCGGATTTCGGAAATGCCGATTGGCATGCAACCGCACGCCCGCCATTTCCCAACGCGAAACCGGATCATTTCCGGTTTATCGTCTGCTGTCGTAGTAGTCGAAGCCGCTGCAAAATCGGGCAGCTTGATCACCGCCCGCAATGCCTTGGATCAAGCGCGTGACGTTCTTGCGGTCCCCGGCCACCCTTTTGATGCGCGGGCGGCAGGGTGCAATATGTTGATCAGAGACGGTGCGCTTTTGGTACGATCGGCGCAAGATATCATTGACGCGATAGCAACGCTCGCCCCGCAGCAAGCAGATCTTCCGTTGGAAACGCCAATCGAAAAACCATCGCGCAGCTTGCGGGAAACAGCAGCGCTACATAGCCAAATCCTATCGCGTTTGGGACCATCGCCGGTCGCGGAAGATCAGCTTATCCGTGATCTTCAAACTGCGCCGACGACCATCGCACCCGTGATTATGGACCTCGAATTGGACGGCAAAATCACCCGTCATGCAGGCGGCCTTTTGGCACGTGTTGATTGACCTTCAGAATTCCCCCTAGATAAATTCAGCACTTTTCAACTACTTGATGGTCAAGAAAAAGGGATTGCGCTTGTCTCGAAACCTGCGCATTGACATTCAGTCATGCGCCCCCACATCTTGCGCAGACCTTGCGTAACTCGTTATTTGACAGGAATTTCATGCCAGTCGTCGTCGTCGAATCCCCTGCTAAGGCAAAGACAATCAACAAATATTTGGGCAACGACTATACCGTTCTTGCCTCTTTCGGGCATGTCCGTGACTTGCCGCCCAAAGACGGATCAGTCGATCCGGACGATGATTTTGCGATGAAATGGGAAATCGCAAGCGACAGCAAAAAGCATATTAAAGCGATTGTTGACGCGTTGAAGAACGACAACGAACTGATCCTCGCGACCGACCCCGACCGCGAAGGTGAAGCGATTTCGTGGCATTTGACCGAAGCGTTGACCGCAAAGAAAGCGATCAAAAAAGACACGCCAGTGTCCCGCGTTGTGTTTAACGCCATCACCAAAGCCGCCGTGACCGATGCGATGAAAAACCCGCGTCAGGTTGATGTACCTTTGGTCGACGCCTATCTCGCGCGCCGTGCTCTGGATTATTTGGTGGGCTTTAAGTTGTCGCCGGTATTGTGGCGCAAATTGCCAGGCGCAAAATCAGCGGGCCGCGTGCAATCTGTAACACTGCGGATCATCGTCGAACGCGAAATGGAAATCGAAGTTTTCCGCGCGCAAGAATACTGGTCTGTCAAAGCCGTGCTGCAAACGCCACGCGGTCAGACATTCGAAGCACGACTGACGACGCTTGCGGGCGACAAGCTCGATAAATTCTCGATTGAAAATGAAACGCAGGCGGAAATGGCCGTTCAGGCGATCAATTCACGCGATTTGGTCGTCAAATCTGTCGAGGCGAAACCCGGTTCGCGCAACCCGTCGCCCCCGTTTATGACGTCGACCTTGCAGCAAGAAGCGTCGCGCAAATTTGGCATGGGCGCCAAGCAAACGATGTCTGTTGCGCAACGTTTGTACGAGGCCGGTTTGATCACATACATGCGGACCGATGGCATCGACATGGCGCCCGAAGCGGTCGCTGGCGCACGCGACGCGATCAAGGCCAAATTCGGCGATAAATATCTACCCGAAAAGCCACGCGTCTATAAAAACAAAGCGAAGAACGCCCAAGAAGCGCACGAATGTGTGCGCCCGACTGATTTGATGGTCGACACGGCTGCTGCGAAAATCGTCGATTCGGATCAACGCAAGCTTTACGATCTGATCTATAAACGGACGATTGCGTCCCAGATGGAAGCCGCGAAATTCGAACGCACGGCGGTAGATATCGGCAGCGACGACGGTCAGGTTGTGCTGCGTGCCAACGGTCAAGTCATGGTGTTTGACGGGTTTATCGCCGTCTACGAAGAAGGTCGCGACGACGCGGTTGTCGATGATGATGACAAGCGTCTGCCGCAAATTCACGAAGGCGAAAAAGCTGTCAAAGAGACGGTCACGCCTGAGCAACATTTCACCCAACCGCCGCCCCGCTATACCGAGGCGACGCTGGTGAAGCGGATGGAAGAACTGGGTATCGGCCGCCCGTCGACTTACGCGTCCATTGTGACCACGATTCAGGATCGCGGGTATGTCGAGAAAGACAAGAACCGCCTGATTCCGCAGGATAAGGGGCGGTTGGTGACCGCGTTCCTATCGAACTATTTCCGCAAATATATCGGCTACGATTTCACCGCCGATCTGGAAAACCAGTTAGACGAGGTCAGCGCAGGCAACGGCGACTATAAGAAGGTTCTTGCGAACTTCTGGCGCGATTTCTCTGCCGCGATTGGCGAAACTTCAGAGCTGCGGATCACCGAAGTTCTTGAAAAAATTAATGAAGTTCTGGAACCGCATTTGTTCCCGCCTGAAGAAGACGGGTCCGATCCGCGTGCCTGTAAGAATTGCGGTGTTGGTCGGCTGTCGATGCGCACTGCGCGGTCGGGTGGTGCTTTCATCGGGTGTTCCAACTACCCCGAATGTCGTTACACACGTCCGTTTGGCCCGCCAAATCCGGAAGCAGAAGCATCCGCAATTCCGCCTGACGGGAAACTGTTGGGCGAAGATGCAGGTGATGAGATCCGTGTGTTTAAAGGCCGGTTTGGCCCGTATGTGCAGCGCGGTCCTGTGACCGAGGAGAACAAGAAACCGCCGCGGACAGGCGTGCCGGAGGGATGGAACCCCGAAGAGATCGACCTGGCAGACGCGGTAAAATTGCTGGAACTGCCCCGTTTGATCGGCGAACACCCTGAAGATGGCGTAAATGTATGGGCGAATTTAGGCCGGTACGGACCGTATCTGAAACATGCTGAAAACACGTCGTTTAGAGGCGGCACCAACGCAAATCTGCCCACGATTGACGACGTCTGGACTGTCGGCATGAACCACGCCGTGCAATTGTTGGCCGAAAAGAAAGCGTCACGTGGCAACCGCGGGAAAGCCGCGACACCGATCCGCGAGCTTGGCGATCACCCAGAGGCGGGCGGTCCGGTTAATATTTATGACGGCAAATACGGTCCTTACGTGAAATGGGAAAAGATCAACGCGACGATCCCTGACACGATTGATCCGGCTGATCTGACGTTGGCGCATGCGGTTGATTTGCTTGATGAACGGGCTGCGAAGTCTGGCAAAACCATCAAGAAGAAAGCCGCACCAAAAAAGAAGGCTGCTGCAAAGAAACCAGCCGCGAAGAAAAAGCCTGCAGCAAAAAAACCGGCGGCGAAGAAGCCCGCTGCGAAGAAAAAAGCAGCTGACTGAACATAAGGGGCCAGTGCGCTGGCCCCGCGCCTCTCGGGGATGTGACTGACAGTGCGTTGATCCTTTCCCGCGTTGTTCGTATCGCTTTGGAAAACAAAGCAGGATACAGCATGACCTCGACATTTTTGAACCGTCGCACGTTGATTGCCGGCGCTGCCGCTACACTGGCGACGCCCGCGTTGTCACAATCCGCGCCCCCAACGTCGCGCAATACCGCAAAATTCGTCGCGCAAAATTGGCAGGACCATTTTGATACGCTGGGTGTTGCGGCCATCGTTGCGGACACCCAAAGCCGCGCACTGCATTTCTGGAAGGGCGATGTATATCGTGTCTATCCAACGTCTGTTCCCGCCACGGATGAATTGACCAAACGCGGGTACACCGAAATCGTTCGCAAACGCGTAGGTCCGGATTGGACCCCGACAGCATCACAAAAGGAACGGTTCGGCTGGACATATATGCCGCCAGGTCCGGAAAACCCGCTGGGTACACATGCGATGTATCTGTCCTGGCCCGCCTATTTGATTCACGGGACACACGACACTCGCAAGATCGGTCGCCCGTCTTCTGACGGATGTATCGGACTATATAATGAACAAATCGCTGATCTTTTTGCAATTACGCCAGTTGGAACGCAGGTCCGCGTAATCTAGCCGGATTGCAACCGGTTGCAAAAATTTACGCTGCACCGCCGCATTTCATTGACTCCATGTTCACGTAACGGCATCAACGCTGTGAACAACGGGAGAGGCTTGGCATGAAGAAGATTTACCCCAACGCGGCGGCAGCCCTTGATGGGTTATTGCACGACGGGATGTTTATTGCGGCGGGCGGCTTTGGCCTTTGCGGTATTCCAGAACTGTTGCTTGATGCGATCAAAGACGCAGGCACGCAGGATTTGACGTTTGCGTCGAACAACGCGGGCGTTGATGATTTTGGCATCGGCATTCTGCTGCAGACCCGTCAGGTCAAGAAAATGATCTCGTCATACGTCGGTGAAAACGCCGAATTCATGCGTCAGTACTTGTCTGGCGAGCTTGAGCTAGAATTCAATCCGCAAGGCACATTGGCCGAACGGATGCGTGCCGGTGGCTGTGGAATTCCCGGGTTTTACACCAAGACTGGTGTGGGCACCGTGATTGCCGAGGGCAAAGAGCACAAAGACTTCAATGGTGAGACATACATCATGGAAAAAGGCATCTTTGCTGATCTGGCGATCGTCAAGGCATGGAAAGCGGACGAAACGGGGAACCTAATCTTCCGCAAGACTGCCCGCAACTTTAACCCGCCTGCTGCGATGTGCGGGAAAGTCTGCGTGGTTGAAGTCGAGGAAATCGTGCCAACCGGTTCGCTTGACCCCGATCACATCCATTTGCCGGGCATCTATGTGCACCGGATTATTCAGGGCGATCACGAAAAACGGATCGAACAACGTACAGTGCGGGAGGCTTGACCCATGTGGGATCGTAACCAAATGGCCGCACGCGCGGCACAAGAACTTGAAGACGGCACATATGTGAACCTTGGCATCGGGATTCCGACGCTGGTGTCCAATTACATCCCCGAGGGTGTCGAAGTGACGTTGCAGTCTGAAAACGGCATGCTGGGCATGGGCCCCTTTCCGTTGGAAGCTGATATCGACGCCGACCTGATTAACGCGGGTAAACAGACGATTACGGAACTGCCGCAAACGGCGTATTTCGATTCTTCGCAATCCTTTGGCATGATCCGCGGTGGCAAGATTGCGATGGCGATCTTGGGTGCGATGGAAGTTGCCGAGAACGGCGATCTTGCGAACTGGATGATTCCCGGCAAGCTGGTCAAAGGCATGGGCGGCGCGATGGATCTTGTTGCTGGCGTTGGTCGTGTTGTTGTTGTGATGGATCACACGAACAAACATGGTGACAGCAAGCTGCTGAAAGCTTGCTCCTTGCCGTTGACCGGCCAAGGCGTTGTTGATCGGATCATCACGAACCTTGGTGTGCTAGATGTTGTCGACGGCGGATTGCGGATCGTTGAATGCGCTGAAGGCGTAACAGAGGACGAACTTCGCGCCGCGACAGAAGCCGCCATCGTTTGAGACCTGTTATATAGTGACAAAGAAAAGGCCGGATCGCGTTATGTGATCCGGCCTTTTTTGCTTTCGGCGCAGTGCCAAACAGGTAAAGCCCTGTCTATCTGTTCGCGACCGCAAAGACGCATCCATCCGTCACAAGCTGCGGCGGCGTTTGACACAGCCCTTTTGCAACATTGAATGCGGCCAGCACCTTCGGCACGTAAGCCCGCGTTTCGGGATACGGCGGCACGCCGTTGTTATCGCGCACAGCGCCTTCGCCAGCGTTATATCCGGCAAGCACCAAAATCGGGTCTTTATCAAAGTGCTCCATGAGCCACGCAAGATACGCGACGCCTGCTTTGATATTTTCGGCTGGGTTCACGCGGTCTGTGACACCAAACCTTTCGGCCGTTGCTGGCATCAGCTGCATAAGACCAACGGCCCCAGCGTGGCTTTCTGCCTGCACCTTGCCCGCGCTTTCGATCGAAATGAGAGCAAGGACCAATGCAGGGGACACATCCGTTCCCACGGTTTCGCGCAAAATGGTTAAGCCGTGGGCCTGCGCGATGTCTTGTAATGTCTGCAAACGCGGGGCGGGCACGGAATTGCCGCCCGGAGGGTTGTTGATCAATTGCAGCGCAGGCTGCAAACGCCCCGGTCCGCTGTCAGAACGGGCAGGAGATATTGTCGACCAGAACCATTCCATCCCAGAACTGCGGGGCTGGGCCTGCGGTTGGGCCGATACGGCTGTGCCTGCCGCAGCAGGTGTCGTCGGCGCACGTGGTGTCACCTGTACCCGAATCCGGTTCGATGCACCTGCGGTTGGCACCGTGACACGGCGAAACGTAAAGTCTGGTTGTAGGCGCTTTATCTCAGCCACCACGGGCCCTGTCGCACAAACAAGTGCAAGCGCCGCTGCGAAAGCGGTTCGAATATACATTATGAATGTCCTGCCGACGTTTTTTATTCCTTCCAATCAAGCAACATTTGTTTTGTATTGCCAGCAAAACGCAAACAATTGCCTAATTCGATTTGGATTGGACGCAAATGCGCAACGAACGCGCAAGCGCAATACATAAAAATTGCCCTATAATTCGTATCAAAACATATACTTACGTATAAATCTCAAATTTTTTGGGGGCTGCGCAAAATTGCACCAACCAAGACAAACTCTCGCCGCATTCCAACGTCAAAACTTACTCATCCAAAGCGGGGATCGAGCCAACAAGAGGCCGGCAAGATACGATCCGCAGACGATAACTGAAAAACTAGCGACACCCTGAGGAGGGAATTTAATGCTTAACTTTATCAAGAACTTCCGCAACGACGAAGACGGCGCAGTAACAGTAGACTGGGTTGTTCTGACAGCTGCTATCGTTGCTCTCGGCCTGGTTGTCGGCAACGCAGTATCAACTGGCGCGTCTACAAAAGCGACTACAATCGTTTCTGAAATGACTTCTTCCGGTACAACTCCTTAATCTGGAGTTGACGTAGTCAGGGTCTACCTGACTTCGCCACAAGAATTGAGGCCACACTGCAATCGTAGTGTGGCCTTTCTTCGTTTTCAGGGGCTCCGTTTTTCCCAAAAATGTCGAAAATGCGAATGATTTCGAAACACCAAATCCCTGAAAATTCATAGGTTGGCCACGTTTGCGCCACATAAAGGGTTCAAGAAAGAAGCGGAAATTTAAGTGCGCGGAGCATCAAAATGTTAAAATCGATCAAATCCTTCTTGAGCAACGAAGACGGCGCAATTACTGTCGACTGGGTTGTTTTGACCGCAGCGGCTGTTGCGCTATGCTTGCTGGTATTGTCGACAATTCAAACCGGCGCACTGACGACTATCGCCGCTATGTGGGCAAGCGCCGGCTAACTTTACTGTCGGCTGCGCAGGTGACAAAACGCGCAAAGCGGGACTTCGGGCAAGAGTCCACTTTGTGATACAAATAAAACCTTGAGGTAAATGAAATGCGTGCAGTATTTGGTTTAGTCATGATCGTCGGGATGGGTCTCGCCGGTTTTGCTGTTTATATGGTGAACGGCTACGTCAGCGAAACGCAAAGCGAACGCGATCTGCTGTTGCAGCGTGCCGCTGAAGTTGTTCCGACCGTTGGCGTTTACGCAGTTACACGCCAAATGAAATATGGTGAGACGTTGACCGCTGATGACGTCGCCGTCATTCAATATGCAGAACCGTTCTTGCCTGAAGGCGTCTTTATGACCGAAGAAGAATTGTTCCCCGAAGGCGACGAAGAACTGCGTGTTGTGACCCGCCCGATGGAAATTAACGAACCCATTTTGGCTGTGAAAGTCACGGAACCAGGCGATATTGCAGGTATTACGTCCTTGT
This sequence comes from Yoonia sp. D2-7, assembly GCF_055809435.1. Taxonomy (NCBI): domain Bacteria; kingdom Pseudomonadati; phylum Pseudomonadota; class Alphaproteobacteria; order Rhodobacterales; family Paracoccaceae; genus Yoonia; species Yoonia sp. D2-7. The sequence goes on from NZ_CM147912.1 coordinate 3,120,128, forward strand.
TGAGCCCCGGCATGCGCGCCTTTACGATCAGCGTTGATGTGCAGTCCGGTGTGTCCGGCTTCCTGCGTCCAGGCGACCGTGTTGACGTTTATTGGTCTGGCAGTCTGCGCACGGCTGGCGGTGAAAACGAAAACATCACGCAGCTGATCCTGTCATCTGTTGAACTGATCGCGATTGACCAGACATCCGATTCAAACCGCAGCGACGCTGCAATTGCCCGGACTGTGACTGTACAGGTTAGCCCTGCCAACGTGGCGGCCCTGACCCAAGCGAGCGCGACTGGTAAGCTGTCTTTGGCGCTGGTTGGTGCCGGTGATACGACGACGATCAGTTCCATTGCGATTGACCAAAGAACGCTACTTGGTGTCGAAGAGGAAGCACCCGAAGTTGTCGAAGAAGCACCTGTCGTAGTTGAAGCCCCAAAGCAGTGCTTCATCAAGCAACGCAGCGGTGGGCAGGTTGTCGAAGTCGAAATTCCTTGCACGAACTAAGCGCTGACGAGGACTAAAATTGACGGCGTCGCTGACATCAGCGGCGCCGTTTGCACATGAAATTCTGTGGCGCAGCGGCCACGATGCTTCGTTTTGGTGTAACAGACTAAAGGGTTTAACCCCATCTGTTGCCAGTTATCCACATAAGGACCAGCCTCCAACGCATTGATTATTGCAATAAATGCTCATCCAATGCATCGTCACACCACATCGGGCGCTAAGACCCATTTAACGAGGCGTGATCGGAGAGGCAGGTCACCATGACATATACGAACCTTATCAAGGCCGCGCTTGCGGGCTTGGCATTGTCGTTCGCGACAGTACCAACCTCAAGTGCAGCGGAAACACTACGCGTGTTGCGAGGAGCAACATCAAGTGCACTACAAGTGCCAATGAACCGCGCTGTGGTTGTAGAGAGCGACTCTGCATTTACCGAACTTTCTATCGCCAACCCCGGCATCGCGGACATCTCGTCCCTGTCGGACCGCACTATCTATGTGCTGGGCAAGGAACCGGGCCGCACGACATTGACACTATTGGGGGCCGATGGGCGCCTGATCACGAACGTCGAGGTCCACGTGACACCCGACATCGCAGAATTCAAAGAACGTCTGGAGCAAATCCTGCCCGGCGAACATATTGAAGTCCGCACAGCCAACGACGGCATTGTTCTTTCCGGCACCGTATCTTCGATTGCCCGTTTGGATCGCGCTCTTGAACTGGCGAACCGTTACGCACCAGAACGGGTTTCGAACCTGATGGTCGTTGGCGGCACACAACAGGTGATGTTGAAAGTCCGCTTTGCAGAAATGCAGCGGTCTGTATCCAAATCGCTTTCTTCGTCCCTCGCGGTTCAAGGCACGGGCCTTGGCGGTGATCTGGGCGTGTCAGCGGGTACAGGTAGCTTGAACAACTCTGGCGCAGTGGCCAGCACGTTCGGCGCGGCAATCCCTGCTGTGAACGAAAACAACGGGGCATTCCTGTTCGGGTTTAACGCAGGCGGCCTTGAAGTTGGCATTCTGCTGGAAGCCTTGGAAAGCCGCGGTGTTGTGCGCACATTGGCAGAACCAAACTTGACCGCACTCAGCGGCCAAGAGGCAAAGTTCCTTGCCGGTGGTGAGTATCCGGTTCCAACAACGCAGAGTGAAGGTGGCATCGCCGTTGAATATAAGCCGTTTGGTGTTGAACTGAACTTTATTCCACGGGTTATCGACCAAGACATCATCAACCTTGAATTGGTTGCCGCGGTATCTGCAATCGACCCATCAAACGGCGTTTCAGCTGGCGGGTTCTCGATCGACGCATTCACGCGCCGCGAGACATCAACAACTGTTGAAATGCGCGACGGCGAAAGCTTTGCCATCGCGGGTCTGTTGTCTGATGACTTTACCGATCTGAATGGTCAGGTGCCATGGCTGGGCGATGTGCCTGTGCTTGGGTCCCTGTTCCGGTCCGCAGAATATGCGCGCCGCCAAACAGAGCTGGTGATCATCGTGACGCCACATCTTGTGACACCAACACGCGGCGAAGCGCTTGCCTTGCCAACTGACCGTGTTCGCCCACCAACCGAGCGTGAATTGTTCCTGTTTGGCCGCGTTGCCGCAGGTGAAGCACCAACAGCCGGTGGCGCTGGTGAAGTTGCACGCCAAGACTTTAGCGGGTCTTACGGCTACGTGCTGGACGATTGAGAGGGAATGATCCAATGAAAATCTATCTGTCAGCCGTTGCAGCTCTCGCTTTGCTGGGTGCATGTGACCAAACATCAGGTGGGGCGTTTGATCGCCCGCTTGGATCCGAACTGGATAACGGCAACTTCGGTAATGCCACGATGAACAACCACCTGGTCCAAACAGGCCAGAACGGTTTGACCATCAACCTGCAGCGCCGCTTTGCGTCCGAAGTTGAATCAACTGTGAACTTTGCGTTCAATTCTGCCCAACTGGACGGTGCCGCACGTGCGACCCTGACCACGCAAGCAAACTGGATCAAACAGTTCCCAGAAGTCCGGTTTAAGGTCTTCGGCCACACCGATCTGGTTGGGTCTAACAGCTATAACCGTCGTCTTGGCTTGCGACGCGCACAAGCGGTTGTTTCGTTCCTTGCGTCACAGGGCATTAGCCGGTCTCGTTTGGAAGCTGTTGTATCCTTCGGTGAAGAACAGCCAGTTGTCGCGACACAAAGCATGGAACGTCGTAACCGTCGGACCATCACGGAAGTATCCGGTTTTGTTGACGGCGATGGCACAGAACTGAACGGCAAATACGCGCAGGTCATCTTCCGCGAATATGTCTCCAGTGCTGTCCCACCAACAGGCGTGACCGCAGCGCAATCCATCAGCGAAGGCGCCGACGGCGGCTAAACTGCGATCGCGACATACCAAATAGCCTCTCTATTTGATGATTTTTTGTTGGCGCGGCCCGTATGGGTCGCGTCAACAACGTTTAAAAATATCCATGATCGTTGCCAATTATCGCACAAAGGCGATCTTTTGGCCCAAATGTCGACACGTTTCGGGGCCAAAACCACATCATAGGGATTTCTCCGCATGCGATTTGTGCGGGCCGAATGATCAAGGGGGCCGGTACGAATCCTCCAAAGTCATCGGAAACATCCCGTAATGATGAGGATTTGAGTGATGAGCAGCGCAGTTTTGCAGCATGAACCACAGCCGATTGTTGCGTGTACAGTCAGCCGTGACGTCCAGATTTTCGATCTGCTGATCGAAGACATGGAAGCCGCACTGGGTGAACAATGGGGCGATCTGTCCTTTGACGACGCTATTCCTTTTCTGGCGCAGCCAGATGCCGCCTCCCTGAAATTTTTGACCATCGCGATGGACCACGAAGACGAGGACCGTCTCGCTTTGATCAGTCAGATTATTGCTGGCGCAAAGGCCCAAGGCATCAAGGTGATCCTCATCACCGAAGATGTGAGCCCTGCCGCATTGCACAATCTGCTGCGCGAAGGCGGCGACGAATTTGTCCCCTACCCGCTTCCTGAAAGCGAATTGGCCCGCGCGATTGAACGCGTCCTAACGCCAAAAGAAGTTATGGACGTTGATCCAGTTGAAGGCGAAGCGCCTCGCAAGAAGAAAATTGGCGGTGGCAAGAATGGTGTGATCATGCCGGTGCACGGATTGTCCGGTGGCATCGGCGCGACGACGATGGCCGTGAACCTTGCGTGGGAACTGGCGACGCTTGAAAAAGTGGATGCGCCAAAGGTCTGTTTGCTGGATTTCGATTTCCAGTTTGGCACAACAGCAACCTATCTCGACCTACCGCGCCGCGAGACCGTTGTGGAATTGCTGACCGATACAGAATCCATGGACAGCGAATCCTTCATGCAAGCGATGACGACATACGAAGACACGCTGCACGTTCTGACCGCCCCGTTCGACATGATCCCGCTTGATCTGGTTGGCCCAGAAGACATTCAACGCATCATGGATTTGGCGGCAAGCCACTTTGACTACGTTGTGATCGACATGCCATCGACGATGGTGGAATGGTCCCAGACTGTTCTGGATGCAGCCCACGTTTATTTCGGCATGATCGAATTGGACATGCGGTCTGCGCAGAACACCCTGCGTCTGAAGCGGGCCCTGCAGGCCGAAGATCTGCCGTTCGAAAAGATCCGCTTTGTGCTGAACCGCGCACCTGGATTTACCGATCTGAACGGTAAATCCCGGGTCAAACGTTTGGCCGACAGCCTTGGCATCAGCATCGAAGTTTTGATGCCCGATGGTGGCAAACCAGTTGCACAAAACGCGGACCACGGTCTGCCGTTGGGGGCTGGTCTTCCGAAGAATGCATTGCGCAAAGAAATCGCAAAACTCGCGAAATCGGTCCATGAAGTTGGTGCCGCCGAAGCCGTTGAAGGCTGAGGGGAAGGAACAAGACCATGTTTTCTAAGTATAAAAAACCAGGTGCAGGCGGCGATACCGCAAAGGCAGCAGCCAAACCGGCGCTCGCCGCAGTGCCTGATGCCGTTGTCGAAGAGGCACCTAAGAAGTCCTTAATGCGCGCCATGCCGATTAAGCCTGCGGGCGACGTCGTTGCTGCGGACAAAGAAAAGCGCCGCAAAGTACGGCTTGGTGAAATCAAGCTGGAATTGCACAAAGCGCTGCTTGATAACCTGAACCTTGCCGCGCTTGAAACCGCGTCCGAGGCCGATTTGCGTGCAGAGATTAACGCGATTGCGACTGAATCCCTTGAGGAAATGGGCATCGTTCTGAACCGTGAAGAACGCACAACCCTGTCGCAGGATTTGTTCTTTGAGGTGACGGGTCTTGGCCCGCTTGAAACGCTTCTGCAAGACGACACCGTGAACGATATTCTGGTGAACGGTCCGCAACAGGTGTTTGTGGAACGCGCTGGTAAGCTCGAATTGTCCGACGTGACCTTCAAAGATGAAAAGCACCTGCTGCGGATCATCGACAAAATCGTTTCTGCCGTTGGCCGTCGTGTTGATGAAAGTAACCCTTACGTCGATGCGCGTTTGCAGGACGGGTCGCGTTTCAACGCCATGGTCCCGCCAGTGGCCGTTGACGGGTCGCTCGTTTCCATTCGTAAGTTTAAGAAAGATAAGCTGGGCATTGACGATCTGGTCAAGTTCGGCGCCTTTACCGAAGAAATGGCCGCATATTTGCAGGCCGCTGTTGCCACACGTCTGAATGTGATCGTGTCAGGTGGTACGGGTTCCGGTAAAACGACGACGCTGAACGCGCTTTCATCTTTCATTGATAACAACGAACGTATCCTGACGATCGAGGATACTGCGGAACTTCAGCTGCAACAGACACACGTAGGTCGGATGGAATCCCGTCCGCCAAACGTTGAAGGCAAAGGCGAAGTGTCCCCGCGCGACTGTCTGAAAAACGCCCTTCGTATGCGTCCGGATCGGATCATCGTGGGTGAGACGCGTGGCGAAGAAGTTATCGACATGCTGCAGGCGATGAACACGGGCCACGACGGATCAATGACCACAATTCACGCCAACAACGCGCGCGATGGTATTTCCCGTCTGGAAAACATGATCGCGATGGCGGGTATCGAAATGCCGCTGAAAGCGGTGCGGTCCCAGATTTCATCTGCGGTGAACCTGATCGTGCAGGCGTCGCGTCTGCAAGATGGTTCGCGCCGGATGACATCCATCACAGAGATCACAGGCATGGAGGGCGACGTGATTTCTATGCAGGAAGTGTTCCGTTTCCAGCGTGTGGGTCTGACGCCCGATAACAAGATTATCGGCCACTTTACCGCGACCGGTGTGCGTTCCGCGTATTCCGACCGCTTTAAGCTGTGGGGCTACGATCTGCCGCCAGCTATCTTTGAACCCATGGTTGCGGAGTAAATCCAATGATTTCAGCACAACCCATTATCTATATCGTCATTTTCGCCGCTGTACTTTTCTTGGTGCAGGGTGCGTATCTGCTGATCTTCGGGAAATCCGTTCAACTGGATAACAAAGTGAACCGCCGTCTGGCTCTGCTTGAAAAAGGCGGCCAGCGCGAACAGGTGCTGGAACAGCTGCGTAAAGAAATGACGCAGCACATGAGATCGCAAAGCATCCCGCTTTATTCGATTTTGGCGTCCAAAGCCCAAAAAGCAAACATCGCGTTTTCACCGGTTCAGTTGATAATGGTGATGGCAGGCGCATCTGTCGCCGCATTTGTTGGCCTGACGTTCGCCACCGAAATCGAAACATTGACGCGAATCTTCGTGGCCGTCGGCATGGGTATCGGCGGGGTCTACATGTGGATCTCTAAAAAAGCGAACAAGCGCATGTCGATGATCGAAGAACAACTGCCGGAAGCAGTTGAGCTGATGGTCCGATCTTTGCGTGTTGGTCACCCGTTTTCCAGCGCGATCCAGATCGTTGCGAAAGAAATCGCTGATCCGCTTGGTACCGAAATGGGCATGATTTCCGATGAAGCGGCATATGGCCGCGACATGGGTGAAACGCTGAAAGCCATGGCAGAACGTCTGGACATGCAGGATATGCGCTTCCTCGCGGTTGCGGTGACGATCCAACAGCAATCCGGTGGTAACCTGGCTGAAATTCTGCACGGGTTGGCGCAGGTGATCCGCGCACGGTTCCGTCTGTTCCGCCGCGTGAAAGCGATTACGGCCGAGGCCCAATGGTCCGGCAAACTGCTATCCGCATTCCCGATTATGGCACTGATTGCGATCAACCTGATCAAGCCGGATTACTTTGACGAAGTGATGGAGACCGATGTGTTTATCCCTGCTTGTCTGATTGTTGCTGCGTTCTTGGTCACGAACATGATCGTGATGCGGGCGCTCGTGAATATTAAGGTCTGAGGTTACCCCATGGAATTCTTTAACAACGCCAAACTGATGGTTGAAGACATGCTCGGTCCATTTGGTCCGGTCATGCTGGTCGGTGCCCTTGGGTTCATGATGATCCTGATCACCCTGCCTATTCTGATGAAAAAGCAAGCCGACCCACTGGACCGACTAAAGGCCAACACGCGCACCGTGCAAAAGATGCCGGGCAAGCCTGAAAAGCTGCGTGCAGCGTCAGGTCGTGATAAACTGGAAAAGTACGCGAACTTCCTCGAACCACAGGACGAAGAAGAATTCAGCGCTGTGAAGCTGAAGCTGATGCAAGCCGGCTACCAAAGCAAAAACGCCGTGCGGATGTACCATTTTTCCCAGTTCGCACTGGGTGTGATCGGTCTGATCATCGGTGTGGTCTACGCCATGACCAATTCAGGCGACGAAACAACAACCCAAGATCTGTTGATCTGGGTTCTGATCCCGGGTGGTGCGTTCTACATGCTGCCAAAATACTGGGTCACACGCCGTCAAGCCATGCGCCACGAAGCAATCACCAACGGCTTTCCAGATAGTCTTGATATGATGCTGGTTTGCGTCGAAGCAGGCCAATCTTTGGATCAATCCATCATTCGCGTCGCCAACGAACTGAAGTCAGGCTTCCCTGATCTTGCTGGTGAATTCGAAGTGGTGAGCCACGAAATGAAAGCCGGTAAGGAAAAAGGCGCCGTGCTAAAAGACATGGCCGAACGGTGTGGTGTGCAGGATATCACCAGCTTTGTGACCGTGCTTGTGCAGTCCCAGCAGTTTGGTACGTCAATTGCCGACGCGTTGCGGGTCTATGCATCTGAAATGCGGGACAAACGTGTGATGCGTGCGGAAGAAGCCGCAAACAAACTGCCAACAAAGATGACATTGGCCACGATGATGTTGACGGTGCCGCCGCTTCTGGTCATTTTGATCGGACCATCGATCTACGGCATCTCCCAGAACTTGGGCGGCTAACTAAGGCAGGCACGCATGCACATCATAAAGGCCCTACTCATTTCGGGCTTAAGTTTTACAGCCGCCTGCACGTCAGGCGGCTTTGAACGTTCAGACGGCGACCCGTTTGCGCCGGGTGTTGCGGGTGAATCCGATATCGACGGGCTGATCGTCGGACACCGTTTGATGGCAGCCGGGCAGTTCGAACTGGCGCTGAACGCCTACACCCGCGCAGCAGCCCAACAAGGGTTGAACCCCGATACATTGTCCGCCCTTGGATCCGCGAACCTGCGATTGGGCCGACTTGGCCAAGCCGAACGGTGGCTACGCCGTGCCACCATCGAAGCACCTGAATTCGCGCCAGCATGGAACAATCTGGGCGTTATTCTGATGGAACAGGGCAAAACAGGCGAAGCAAGCGAGGCATTCCGTCGCGCTTTTGCCACGGATAACGGAAATTCGGACCAAATTCGGGACAACCTGCGCGCGGCGCTCGCAAAGTTAAACGACCCTTTCTATGCTCAATCACAAGAAAACCAACAATTTGAATTGGTGCGACGGGGTACAGGCGATTTCGCTCTCACAGCACCACTTTGAGGTAAGAGCAGTAAAAAGGACGCAAAAACATGCGCCACCCTATTCTTTTTCCGATGTGTATTGCCGCAATCGTGGCGCTGTCTGCGTGTGAAAAATCCGGCGATGCCGAAGTTCAACGCGCTTTGCAGGACCTGAACGTCGTTGACGAAACCAATTTGAACGATGTCTTCCTGACAGTCAGCGACCCCGACGAGGCGGTCAGCTACTTTTCCCGCGCCAACGAAAACGATCCGGGCCGGATTGATCTGATGCGTGGTCTTGCCAAATCTTACATCCGTGCGAAGCGCAGTTCTGAAGCCGTTTCTGCATGGGAAGCCGTGACAAGCCACGCTGACGCAGGCAACGAAGACCGCGTTGAGCTGGCTGATGCCTATATCCGCACAAACCAGTGGGACAAGGCAGCCGCCACGCTGAATTCTATTCCGCCGACCCACGAGACGTTCAAACGCTACCGTCTTGAAGCGATCATCGCTGACAGCAACGAACAGTGGGAAAAAGCGGACAGCTTTTATCAGACGGCCGTTGGCCTGACGACGACCCCTGCAAGTGTTTACAACAACTGGGGTTATTCCAACCTGACACGTGGATCTTACCGTGATGCGGAACGTCTGTTCACAGATGCCCTGCGTCATGATCCACAACTGTTTACCGCCAAAAACAACATCGTTCTGGCCCGCGGCGCACAGCGCAATTATGATCTACCTGTGATCCCGATGACCCAGACCGAACGTGCGCAATTGCTGCACACAATGGCGCTGACCGCGATCAAACAGAACGACATCACCATCGGCAAAGGCCTGTTGCGTGAAGCGATCGACACCCATCCACAGCACTTCGAGGAAGCAACGCGTGCCCTGCGCGCCCTCGAAGATAACGTCGCCAACTAAGGTTTTCACGACGTGGACGGTTTATCATCTTGGGCAGCGGCGTGGTTTCTCCTCGCCGCTGTTCCTATTTCAGGCTTTGTGATTTTCAGCGATCTGGCGCGGATGAAGATCCCGAACGTGGCCGTTGGCGCGCTCGTCGCTAGCTACGCCGTGCTTGGGCTGATTGCATTGCCGTTTGATCAATATCTTTGGCATTGGACCCATTTGCCCGTTCTTTTGCTGATCGGGATTATCTTGAACGCAGCGGGTGCTATGGGTGCTGGTGACGCGAAATTCATCGCAGCCGCTGGCCCGTTTATCGCCACAGCCGACATCCAGCTGATGATCCCACTGTTTTCGGCCTGCTTACTGGCAGGGTTCTTTGCGCACCGTTTGGCACGCATGTCCCCGATCCGCAAAGCGGTGCCCCATTGGGAAAGCTGGACAACTGGCAAACGGTTTCCGATGGGTTTTCCGCTGGGCATGACGCTAGTCATTTATCTGCTGATGGTGCTGGTCTTGCGCTAAGCAATCACAAATGCCACCGAAAACCAGTCATTTGTTCATCATTTCGCCATAATACCCGTGTTGTTTGAACCCTAATTCACCCCGCCCAAACGGGGTGTTTCGTGCAGTCAGACAGCAGGCCCATTATGAACGTACATACCCAATCCGTTATGGCACCCCCCGCCCCCAAAGGGCTGGCAGGGATGCAATTGCCCATGTCGATGATGCGCGACATCCTGATCAAGACCATGTTCCGGATGAACCTGAATCAGGTCAGCGAACTGAGCCCTGTGATCTGCTTGCCGATCCCGGTTGTGCAAGAACTGGTCGATATGGCGCGGTCCCAACTGCTGCTGGAAGCGACAGGCACCATGTCTGCCACCGCCGGCAACGAAATGGGGTATCAGCTGACGGATGCCGGTAAATCCCGCGCACTGGATGCGCTGTCGCAGTCTGAATATTTTGGCGCGATGCCTGTTCCGCTGGAAGTGTACCGCGATCAGGTGCAACGCCAATCCATTCGGAACATTCAGGTATCGCGTGACCGTCTGACGTCCGCGATGGGCCATCTGATCCTGCCTGACGCCTTGCTAGACCAACTTGGGCCAGCGGTTGGTGCGGGACGTTCCGTGCTGATGTACGGACCACCGGGCAACGGTAAGTCATCAATTTCAAACGGTATTCGGGATGCGCTTGGCGACAAGATCTACGTGCCGCGCGCCATCGAATATTCAGGTCAGGTGATCACTGTTTACGATCCCATCGTGCATAATGCCGCCGAAGACGATGCAGACGATCCGAATTCGCTGCGCCGGACATCGGGGCGTTTTGATACCCGCTACGTCAAATGCGAACGGCCTACCGTGATCACGGGTGGTGAACTTTCACTATCGATGCTCGATCTCGTCTATAATTCGACCGCGCGGACCTATCAGGCGCCTTTGCAGCTGAAATCCAGCGGCGGCATTTTCATCGTGGACGACCTTGGCCGTCAGGCTGAACCGCCGCAGGCATTGATTAACCGTTGGATCGTTCCGCTCGAAGAAAACAAAGATATTCTGGCCCTGCAATCCGGAGAAAAGTTCGAGGTGCCATTCGACACGCTCGTGATTTTCTCGACCAACTTCCACCCGAACAAGATCTTCGATAAAGCGGCTTTGCGCCGGATTTTCTATAAGATCAAAATCGACGGGCCGGATCAGGCGGATTTCTTGAAAATCTTCGCGATGGTCGCGCGTAAGCGTCGGATGCCGTTGGATGAAGACACGTTGATCCACCTGCTCAACAACCGCTATCCGGAAATCGGCAACGCCTATGCGAACTACCAGCCGATCTTCCTCATCGACCAGATGATCGCGATTTGTGACTTTGAAGGTATTCCTTATCAGATGACACCAAAACTGGTGGATCGTGCATGGGAAAACATGTTCGTCAAAGAAGAAGACATCATCCACTAACGACACGTCTTCATTTCGCGAAAACAATGCATTCCAGCGGCCGCCCCATTGCAGCCGCTGGCGTTTGCCATACCTTAAGCGCATGAGCGCACTGCCCCCCCAATTCACCAACTGGTTCGCGCAACGCGGTTGGTCGATCCATCCGCATCAGCAAGACATGTTGGACCGCAAAGACCTGCCCGCGTTAATGCTGATTGCCCCCACTGGCGGCGGCAAAACACTTGCCGGTTTCCTGCCCACTTTGGTGGAATTAGCGGACGGCGGGCACGACGGGTTGCACACGTTGTATGTGTCACCGTTGAAAGCCTTAGCCGCTGATATCAAACGTAATTTGCGCACGCCCGTTGATGAAATGGACCTGCCGATCCGCATTGAGGATCGGACGGGCGACACGTCTTACACGCAAAAGCGCAGGCAGCGCGCTGACCCGCCACATATCCTGTTAACCACGCCGGAAAGCCTTGCGCTGCTGACATCCTACGAAGATGCGCCGCGCATGTTTAAGGGTGTCCAACGCATTATCGTGGACGAAATTCACGCGCTCGCGGAAAGCAAACGCGGCGATCAACTGATGCTTGCCCTCTCCCGATTGCAAGCCATGTCGCCCGATCTGCGCCGCGTTGGTCTGTCCGCGACGGTCGAAGACCCTGCCGCGATTGCGCATGAACTGGCCTGCCATCCTGATCCCTGCCCCATCTTGCATGCTGATCCCGGCCCTGCCCCTGACATCCAGATGCTTGTCACCGAAGAACAACCCCCATGGACCGGTGGTGGCGGCAAATATGCGATCCCTGCCGTCTTGGATCAGGTCAAAAAACACAACACGACGCTGATCTTTCACAACACCCGCGCGCAGGCCGAAATCTTTTTCCACAATCTTTGGCTTGCGAATGAAGAGGCGCTACCGATTGGTATCCATCACGGATCATTGGATAAATCCCAACGCGAAAAGGTCGAAGCGGCCATGGTTGCCGGTAATTTGAAGGCGATTGTCTGCACCGGATCACTTGATCTGGGCATTGACTGGGGCGACGTCGATCTGGTGATCCAAGTTGGTGCGCCTAAGAATGTGAAACGTCTGGTGCAGCGGATCGGACGGGCCAACCACCGCTATAATGCGCCGTCCAAGGCGCTGCTTGTGCCCGCCAACAGGTTCGAAGTGGTTGAATGCGTTGCCGCGTTAGAGGCCGTGCACGCCCACGATCTGGACGGTGATCCAAAGGGCCCCGGTCCACGCGATGTTCTGTGCCAGCACATTCTGATCATCGCCTGTGCAGGGCCGTTCGATGTTGATGACCTGTACGCTGAGGTGAGGACCGTCGGCGCGTTTTCGGGCCTTTCGCGTCCCGATTTCGATGCCTGTTTCGATTTTTGCGCGACCGGCGGGTATGCACTGCGGGCCTACGACAAATGGCAGCGGCTGATGCAGCGGCCCGACGGCTTGTGGCAATTGCGCGATCCGCGTGCGGCACAGCGCATCCGCATGAACATCGGGACCATTCAGGATACCGAAACGCTGAAGGTCAAACTCAAAGGAAATTTCAAAGCGTTAGGCGAGATCGAAGAAAGCTTTGCCGCCACGCTAACACCCGGTGATACGTTCCTGATCGGCGGGCAGATTGTACGCTATGACAGTCTGAAAGAACTGACCGTGCAGGTCACACGCGACGCCGCCAAAACCCCCAAGATCGCGACATTCATGGGCACCAAATTCGCGACATCGACCCAATTGCAGGCCCGCATTCTGCGCATGTTTCAGCAGGAAAGTTGGCCACAGCTGCCCCTGCACACCGCCGAATGGCTGCATCTACAACGCGACATTTCCAAACTGCCCGAGGCGGATCGGATTCTGGTCGAAAGCATGTTTTTCGATGACCGCCACTATACATGTGTCTACGGTTTTGCGGGACGCAATGCGCAACAAACGCTTGGTCTGCTTCTGACGCAACGGATGGAACAGCTGGGTCTGCACCCCATGGGGTTTGTGGCGACCGATTATGCGACGCTGTTTTGGGGGCTTGATCCGGTCACCGACCCTGCCCCGCTGTTTGAGACGACGGCCATCACTGACGGGTTTGAAACGTGGCTGGGCGGCAATGCGGTGATGAAAAAAACGTTTCGCGGGGCCGCGACGATTGCTGGGCTGATCGAACGTAACCTGCCGCAAAAACGCAAAACTGGCAGGCAGGCGACCTTTTCCAGCGATATCCTGTATGACACGCTTTATAAGTACGACCCTGACCACCTGATCCTGCAAATCACACGGGAAGAGGCGCTGCGCGGGCTTGTCGATTTTGGCCGGATCGCCGAGATGATGGAAAGGACTGCGGGCCGCATTGACCATGTCATTCTGGATCGTGTGTCGCCATTGTCCGCGCCCATGTTGCTGGAACGGGGCAAGGTGATGGTCGCAGGTAGTGCGCAGGATAAGCTGTTGGAAGACACTGCCGCATTGCTGATGGAAAGCGCGGGGTTAAGCCAACTGCCCCAATAACGCTTGCCAATCGCACGCCAGCGCGGCACTTCCATCGCTATGACCGCCCATGTTTTCAACTTCGCTGACCTGACGTTCCATGCCGAAGCCACCGGTGCGCTCTGGATCCCTGACCATCGTACCTTGGTTGTCTCTGACCTGCATTTGGGTAAATCGGACAGGATCGCGCGCAGAACTGGCACTTTGATCCCGCCGTACGAAAACTTTGAAACGCTCAATCGGCTGGAAGCTGAGATCAACCGTCTTGATCCGCAGCAGATCGTTTGTTTGGGCGATAGTTTTGATGATCTTCTTGGGGTTGATGCGCTGGATGAGGTGAATCAAGCGACGCTGCTGCGCCTACAAGCGGGACGCACGTGGGTGTGGATCGAAGGGAACCACGATCCGGGGCCCGTGGATCTAGGCGGTAGCCATCTAAGCGAAATGACTATCGGCACGGTGGCTTTTCGCCATATCGCCAGCGACGCGGTGCCCGAAGTATCCGGCCACTATCACCCAAAACACGGTGTCCCGGGAATGGGGCGGCTGAGGCCCTGTTTCGTCTACGATACCCAGCGTCTGATCCTGCCCGCTTTTGGGGCATACACCGGTGGGCTAAAGGTGTCAGATGCCGCGATACGTCAGCTGTTTAGCAAACAGGCGATCACTGTGTTAACTGGGTCTCGCGCTGTTCCCGTGCCTCTGGGATTAGGCCGGCGGCAACAAGGACGGGGCGGTAGGTCCGGCTAATCGGAACGCGCACACCTGTTGTCAATTCCAACAATTCGCGGCGACCTTCGTAGATAATGCCTTTGACGTGCGCCTGACTGACCCAATGGGACCGGTGGGTGATATAGCCCATGACATCATCCATTTCGGCAATTGCGTCTGATAACCGCATCAATAGGCGCTGCTCGCTGCCGTCGGACAGGCCGACAAGCACATAATGATCGTTCACGGTGAGGCGGGTGATAGCGAATTCGTTCGAACAAATCCCTAACCGACTGAATAAACGTGGTGGCAGCGGGGCTTCTTCAACAGGTTCATCACGTGGATCAACAAAGACAGGTTCCGGATTAATCAGCGCAAACAGGGCTGTGCATGTCCCCGTGGTCAGCAAAACCCAAGACGACAAAATGGCCAGCGAAATATCGTCTGCGCCCCATGATACGGGACCCAAATTCAAAAAGGTGAAAAGAATGGGGGAAAAGACGCCGCTAAAAATGAGAAAATCAATTGTACGACTTTCGGCCAAAGACCGTCCTTCAAAGAAAGTCGCCGTCAAACTGTGGGTAACTGCTTTCGTGATATAAGCGCCGACAAAAACGGGGCCCCAAAAAAGCATTCGGGCCCCGACGCTTAAGTCCGAGAAACTGCCAAACGGTCCCGCGAATGAAAAGAAAATGCACCCGAAAACGACCATCGAAAAAATACGACCGTTCGTCAAAACTTTGGCAACTTGCCTTCCGAAATTTCGCAACACCTACCCCGTAACTAAAAAATCATACTGCACAATTATTGGTCACTAGGTTAAGTTCTCGTTTGACGATCTCCAAGTCTAAATAATGTTAGTCGCCAAATTATCGTTACGTAACTTTACGCAGTCAAACCTTCAGGCTCTGCTAAACCATTGGCACGACAGCATGCCGTCACGGTATTGGCCAGCAAACATGCGATCGTCATTGGTCCAACACCGCCCGGAACCGGCGTAATTGCACCTGCCACCGCAGCGCAGCTTTCGTAGTCAGCATCGCCAACCAAACGCGTCTTTGGTGTGCCATCGTCCTTAAGACCTGCATCAATACGGTTAATTCCAACGTCAATAACGGTTGCACCTTCCTTGATCCAATCACCCGGCACCATTTCAGGACGTCCGACCGCTGCGACAACAATGTCCGCCTGCTTTACAGTGCCGGCCAAATCTTTCGTGCGGCTGTGGGCGATGGTCACAGTGCAGCTATCATTCAGCAACAATTGCGCCATTGGTTTCCCGACAATATTTGACCGCCCGATGACAACAGCATTCAAACCGGACAAAGAACCGTGATGTTCGCGCAACATCATCAAGCAACCCAATGGCGTGCAAGGCACCATTGATTTCTGACCAGTACCAAGCAGACCAACATTTGAAATGTGAAAACCATCGACATCTTTTGCAGGATCAATTGAATTAATCACCAAATCACTGTCGAGGTGATCAGGCAAAGGCAATTGTACCAGAATACCGTGGACCGCTGGATCAGCATTCAAATCAGCAATCACTTTGAGCAGCGCTTCTTCCGTCGTATCGACATCCAATTTATGCTCGTAAGAATTCATCCCGACCTCAACGGTCATTTTGCCCTTTGAACGGACGTAGACTTGGCTAGCGGGATCTTCGCCAACCAGTACCACAGCCAGACCCGGCGTGATCCCGTTCACTTCTTTCAGGCGGGCAACATGCTCGCCTACTTGGCCGCGGACTTTGGCCGCAAAGGCTTTTCCGTCGATTACAGTCGCAGTCATGTCATACCTCAGTCTTAGGAAATGTAAGGCGCTTTTGGGGGATGTTTACCACGGTCGCAAGCACCTTTGGGATGGTGGGTGGGGCGTCGGCGCAGCCGCGCGTCGCCCCACCATTTTTTAAAACAGGCCTTCGATTTGGCCGTCAGCGTTCAAGTGAATCGCCTCCGCAGATGGAACACGTGGCAAGCCAGGCATCGTCATAATCTCACCGCAGATCACAACCACAAATCCCGCACCCGCACTCAAACGTACTTCGCGAACAGGAACAGAATGCCCGGTGGGCGCGCCGCGCACGGTCGGGTCTGTGGTGAATGAATACTGTGTTTTCGCCATGCAAATCGGCAGGTTACCGTATCCTTGATCTTCCCAGTCCTTCAACTGCGTCCTCAATTTTTGATCCATCAACACTTCATCGGCATGATAGATACGCTTTGCAATCGTATCGATTTTATCAAAAAGGCTCATGTCATCTGGGTAGATCGGCGCGAAATTCGAAATACCGGCCTCGGCGACCTCAGCAACCTTTTTCGCAAGGTCTTCAGACCCCTTTGATCCAAACTCCCAGTGCTGTGACAGCACCGCTTCGGACCCTTGTGTCGCGACATAGTCTTTGACGGCTTGGACTTCCGCATCCGTATCCGTGACAAAGTGGTTAATCGCGACAACAACCGGCACGCCGAACGATTTCAGGTTTCCGATATGGCGGCCAAGGTTGGCACACCCCGACTTCACTGCCTCAACATTCTCAGCGCCCAAATCTGCCTTTGCGACGCCGCCATTCATCTTCATGGCCCGGACCGTTGCAACAAGAACCACGCAATCCGGCGAAAGTCCCGCTTTGCGGCATTTGATGTTCAGGAATTTTTCTGCGCCCAAATCCGCGCCAAAGCCTGCTTCAGTCACAACGTAATCAGCAATTTTCAACGCCGTAGTCGTCGCCGTAACCGAATTGCAGCCATGTGCGATATTCGCAAACGGGCCACCGTGGACAAAAGCAGGATTATTCTCGAGCGTTTGCACAAGGTTTGGCTGCATTGCGTTTTTCAACAGGACAGTCATCGCCCCGTCAGCCTTGATATCACGACAGAAAACCGGAGATCGATCCCGACGATAGGCCACAATCATATCGCCCAAACGGTTTTGCAAATCTTCAAGGTTTTTGGCCAAGCACAAGATCGCCATCACTTCTGATGCAACCGTGATGTCAAACCCGCCTTCACGTGGGAAACCGTTTGCAACACCGCCAAGGTTTACGTTGATCTGACGCAGGGCCCGATCGTTCATGTCCAATACGCGACGCCAAGCAACGCGGCGAATGTCGATTTCTAGCGAATTGCCCCAGTAAACGTGGTTATCGAGCATCGCGGCCAACAGGTTATGTGCCGACGTAATCGCGTGGAAATCACCTGTAAAATGCAGGTTCATGTCTTCCATAGGGACGACCTGCGCCATCCCACCGCCAGCAGCCCCACCTTTCATACCAAAGTTTGGCCCAAGCGACGCCTCGCGGATACAGACAGCGGCCTTTTTGCCGATCCGGTTTAACCCATCTCCCAACCCGACAGTCGTCGTCGTCTTACCTTCGCCCGCAGGGGTCGGATTGATCGCGGTCACGAGGACAAGTTTACCGTTTGGCCGATCTTGGACGGAATCGATGAACGATTGACTAACTTTCGCTTTGTCGTGGCCGTAGGGCAGCAGATCGTCGCTGCTAATGCCTAACTTCGCGCCGATTTCTTGAATCGGTTGTTTGACTGCTTCGCGTGCAATCTCGATATCCGTCTTATAAGCCATGGTGCCTCCCTGATGCGCGGGCGACTGCCCGTGTTCTAAATCGCTTCTATCGATCGGCAAAGAAGATCAGCACCGCGATTGCGACATAACGCCTGCCGGAATCGTCGGTTTCATGGAGGATCGTTTCGGATTGGAAACCTTAGCCTTCAAAAAGGTCCGGTTGGGCCATCCACGCGCGTTGATCCGGGACATGTAAGGTCAACGTGTCGCCCAACCACAATGTGCCCTCGCGTTCGACCCAAGCCGTCACCCCGCGCATACCAGCAGCGGCCGCTTTGAACGCTTTCCCATGGCCCGGTTTCGCCGCCTCAATTGTCTTGGCGGGAAAGATGCAGGGCCTGTTTTGCATGTCGACGGTCAGGGTCACCCCGTCTTGCGACTGCAATCGTGATGATGGCGGCACATGCGAAAAATCCGGTATGCCGTCCACCACGATTGATGCGCCCAACCAAGCGGGATCAATCGCATCCAAACCCAACGCCGCTGCGATCTTTGCTAGTTCTGACGCGCACACGATGCTGATTTGACGGGTATTCCGGATTTCGGTGTCACGCGGGTATTGCGACAAAACACGACTGCACGATGGACGGGTTAACCCTGCATGAACTTCGTTCTCCGCACCGGCAAAGGTCAACGGCATGTCTTGCCGCGCGTTGGTTTGGATCTCCGGCGTTGCACGATTGGGCACCGACCCGAGCCACGTAATTTCACCTGAAAAAGATGTTGGGGTCAGTGCTGGCATTTGCTGTCTCCATTTTCGGACATGAAGACCAAGCCACTCAGAAAACACAACCCTTAGAAATGAAAACCCCGCCACTGGGGCGGGGTCAATTCGTTTGCTTAGACTGATGGTTCAGGTTCCATACCACCGTCGTTCGACTTTGGCTTTTTCGGCTTCGTCTTTGGAATTGCCGTCACTGAATTACCGTCACTTGGCGGCGTATCATCCGCATCATCACCGCGATTCAGCGCCTCACCAGCGATCACGCGTGTGATTTCATTGCCAGTAAGTGTTTCATATTCCAGCAGACCTTGCGCCAGCCGTTCCAGATCATCCGCTTTTTCAGTCAGGATCCGTTTTGCAGTTTCGTAGCCTTCATCGATAAAGCGGCGCACCTCTTCATCGATTGTCTTTTGGGTTTCGGCAGAATGGCTTGTCGCGCCTGCATAATTCCCAAGATGGCTTTGCTGTTCATTTGCGTAATCGATATGACCGATTTTTTCAGAGAACCCGAATTGGGTCACCATCGCACGGGCGATCTTTGACACCTGCTGGATGTCAGACGTCGCGCCGGACGTGACATTTTCCGGTCCAAAGATCAGTTCTTCTGCAACTTTACCGCCCATCGCCATCGCAATTTTGGAGGTGTATTTGGTGTAACTGACAGACAGCTGATCGCGCTCAGGCAATGACAACACCAAGCCCAACGCACGACCGCGTGGAATGATCGTGGCTTTGTGGATCGGGTCGTGCTGCGGAACGTTCAACCCGACAATCGCGTGTCCGGCTTCGTGGTATGCCGTCAATTTCTTTTCGTCTTCCGTCATGACCATCGACCGACGCTCTGCGCCCATCATGACCTTATCTTTGGCGGATTCGAAGTCGATCATTGTGACAAAGCGGCGACCGACACGCGCCGCCATCAAAGCGGATTCGTTGACCAGGTTCGCAAGATCAGCACCAGAGAAACCAGGCGTCCCCCGCGCAATGATGCGCAGATCAACGTCAGGACCAAGCGGAACCTTGCGAGCATGCACGCCCAAAATCTTTTCGCGACCTTTGATATCAGGGTTGGGTACCTGTACCTGACGGTCAAAACGGCCCGGACGCAGCAACGCCGGATCAAGAACATCAGGACGGTTGGTCGCCGCGACAATGATGATGCCTTCGTTTGCTTCGAACCCATCCATCTCCACCAGCAACTGGTTCAATGTCTGTTCACGTTCATCGTTTCCGCCGCCGTAACCAGCGCCACGGGACCGGCCAACCGCATCAATTTCGTCAATAAACACGATGCAAGGAGCGTTCTTTTTGCCCTGTTCGAACATGTCACGGACACGAGACGCACCCACACCAACGAACATTTCGACAAAGTCGGAACCAGAAATGGTGAAGAAAGGTACCCCAGCTTCGCCCGCAATTGCGCGCGCCAGCAGCGTTTTACCAGTCCCCGGAGGGCCCACCAGCAGCGCCCCCTTTGGAATTTTGCCGCCCAAACGAGAGAATTTCTGTGGATTGCGCAGGAATTCTACGATTTCTTCCAGCTCTTCTTTCGCTTCATCAATACCGGCAACATCGTCAAACGTGACGCGACCATGCTTCTCTGTCAGCAGCTTTGCCTTGGATTTCCCGAAACCCATCGCCCCGCCTTTGCCGCCACCTTGCATGCGATTCATGAAATAAATCCACACACCGATCAGCAAAGCAAAAGGCAACAAACCAATCAGGAAAGACTGAAGGCCTGACTGTTCCTGCGCCCGCGCGGCAACAGGAATATCGTTGGCGATCAGGAGGTCAGTAACCTCTGCGTCGCGCGGCATTATGGCCACATATTCCTGACCGTTCGTGCCACGGTAGCGGATTTGTTCACCATCAAGCGTGACCTGCGCCACAGAACCGCCTTCGACGGATGTGACAAATTCTGAATAGCTCTTCGTATTCGACATGCTTGAACTTTGCCCACCGGAAAACAGGCTAAACAAAGCCATCACCAGCAGAAAAAGAACGACCCAGAATACAAGATTGCGTGCGTTGCCCAAGGCGACACTCCTTACAAATCGGAAAATCGGCACCGACAGAGTCGGGCCTAAGCGTTAAAGGTAAAATAGACGTTCACGCCGAGACTTCAATGACCTGACCCCGAACTTGGCAAATCAGCGACAATCTGTAACGACCACGCATTCGAAAAACCCGCCAACGGGGCCGAAACAAGCGTGTCGCCGCGCCAAATCGCAGGGCTAGACCGCAACGATGCCCTTGGAAGGCGGGTTTGACGCCAGTTTGGGCAATCATCGACGGCATCACCCAACGCTGCGATGTGGATGTCGTCTGCATGTGGCCCGTCCAGCCGCCACCGACCGTCCCAGATTTCGTCCGTTTTAGCGACACGATGCTGCACTGCACGATATTCGCGCGCAAATCGGACCATGCCCCAGCCATATGATAGCTTGCAGCCCGCAACGGTCGCATCCTCACCGCGCTGCAGTCGCCGCAAAGCTTCGATTTGTTCAGTGCGGCGCGGCGCGGCTTCGCCACCGTTGAGTGTGCGCATGATAGCGAGCACCAATCGCCGCGCACCTTCTCGCCCAATCTTGGCGAGCACATCCTGCCGCAACAGGTAGTCCCCTTGATCCTCGATGACATGTTCCGTCAAAAGATCACGTGTCGAAAGATCCAGCATTTCCGTCGTTTGCGCCATGTTTTCAGCAACTTGTGAAAACGCGGTTAGCGGAATACCGGCTTCTTCCAATGGCCTAAGAAGTTGCCGGACCCTAATCCGTTGAAAACGGGGATCTTCGTTAGACGGATCATCAATCCAATTCTGGCCAGCGGTTCTTAATCCTTCTCGCAGTGAATCCCGCGACGTCCCCAAGAATGGCCGCAGGAACACAACGCCATGTTTGACGGTTCGCAATGGCATGCCTGACAGACCTTCGGGGCCTGCGCCGCGACCAAGCGCCATGAGAATCGTCTCGGACTGATCATCCAACGTATGTCCTAACAAAACGTGTTGAATGTCCTGTGACTGCGCCCAATCGGCCAACAGCCTATAGCGGGCATCGCGAGCGGCGGCTTGAAGGTTGCCAACTGCGCCCGCCCCCTGCCACGACAACGTCGTGTGATGGATACTTCGCGCGGCACACAACGTCGCGACGAATTCGCATTCGCTTGTCGCTTCTTTTCTTAGACCATGGTTAACCGACGCGGCATATATCCGCGTGGTGCTGTCTGAAAAAGCGGCATGCACCGCCAACAAAAGTGCAACGGAATCGCCCCCGCCCGAAACAGCGACGCCGATTTTCGGCAATTTCGAAAGAAGCTTTACGGTTTCTTCAGGAAGTTCAGGCAGCATGCCGTCACGAGCAACCCAAATTGCGCATTGCCGATTGTGATTCAAGGACGCTTGGATCGCCGGGGAAGCGCACACCAACCTCAGCGAGTGTTATGCAACCATCTTGAACCTGCCCCACAGCACCCAAAGCAACACCAAGCTTTAGCAACGCTTCAGGCGCGTATTGCCCCTGTGGATTACCAGAAAATGCCTGCAAATATGCACGTGCAGCGGCGGTCGTGTCACCAAGACCGTCAAGCGCTTTACCACGCAGCAATTCGGCTTGCTGACTTACTGGGCTGCCCGGGTAGGTCGCGCTGAAGGTCGCAAGGAGGTCAGCGGCGCTGCGAAAGTCACCTTGAGCGAGCGCCTCCTGCGCCCGCTCAAAATCAGCCTGTTCGCCAACTGCCAAAGCAGGGCCACCTGTCGCAGGGGCCGGTGTCGCCGCCGGAACATTCGCCCCGTTATCAACGCCACCCAAGGATGGCGTGTCGCCTAACTGCCCGATATCGCAACCTTCTTCGAGTTCACACAGACGAAATTCAAGATCACCGATGCGATTGGTCCCATCGACCGTAATACGGTTAACGCGAAATTCGAGTTCTTCGGTTTTGGACGTCAGACGCTGCAATTCCGCTTCGATTGCGTTCAGGCGATCAAGCGGAGTATTCCCTGCGATACCAGTCGTCAGGGCACCTGTCGTCGACAGTTCCCCTTTCAAGCCGTTGATATCGCTATAAAGCACAGAAAGTTGCTGGCGAATGTCCGCCAATGTCCCATCCTGTGCGAAAGCCGTCAAAGGCGCGATAGCAATAACAGTCGCGATAGTCAGAAAACGCCGCATTTTCTTTTCCTTAACTCGTGCCGCCAGCTGCGATCACAGTCACAGCACGGCGGTTCTGAGAATAACAGGCCTCGGATGCGCAAACCTCAATCGGGCGCTCTTTCCCGTAGGAAATCACCCGCAGGCGCGTCGATGGAACGCCTTGCGACACAAGGTATTCACGCACCGCGTTTGCACGACGGTTGCCAAGCGCAAGGTTATATTCCCGCGTGCCCTGCTCATCGGCGTGGCCTTCAATAATCGCCTGATAATCCGCGTTTGTTTTCAACCAGTTCGCTTGACCGTTCAATGTCTGCTGTCCAGCCGCAGTCAAGGTAGAGCTATCCACGACGAACAACACGCGATCGCCAATTGTCTGTGTAAAGTACAGCGGGCTCTGCGGATCATTCGCGCCGGTTGGCGCAACGGGTGCGACCAATGGCCCGCCCGCGTTTACACCCGCACCAGCGCCCGCATCCGCACCACCGTTGCCGCCAAAGCGATCAGGGTTCGTACATGCCGCAGTAGCCAAAATCAGCGTCGCCAGCGCAGCCTTCTTCAAAAATACCATATGCCCGTTCCTATTATTCTTGGTTTGTTGGCGCGATCTTAACATGTGTTTCGCATCATGTGAATCACGCTTTGTTTTATGGCTGTAATGGACCCCAGGTCGGGTCAGATGCGCCGCCTTGGACTGGTACGGCTTGTAAATTGCGTCCTGAAACATCGACAGAATACAGGGACGACGTGCCCCCGGCGCCTAATGTTTCGCGGAAGAACATGATAACGCGCCCGTTCGGTGACCATGTGGGGCCTTCGTCCAAAGGTGATGCGGTCAAAAGGCGTTCTTCGCTGCCGTCAGTACGCATCACGCCAATGTGGAACCGGCCTGCGTTTTGTTTTGTAAATGCGATCAGATCACCGCGTGGGGACCAAACGGGTGTGCCATAGCGGCCTTCACCAAAGGAAATACGCTGTGCGTCACCGCCGTTTGCGGACATGATATACAGCTGCGGCGCACCGGAACGGTCACTTTCAAACACGATCTGGCTGCCGTCGGGGCTGAACGACGGTGCCGTTTCAATCGACGGGGCAGAGGTCAAACGCGTGTGCGCGCCGCTGGCCAAATCCGTCCGGTAGAGATCCGTGTTGCCGCCATTCGCGAGACTGTAGATCACTTGTGTCCCGTCACGCGAAAAACGCGGCGAAAACGCCATTTCGCCTTCAGCGGTCGGAAGCTGCCGTTTTCCAACATTCGCTACGTCCAAAACGTTAATGCGCGGGAAGCCGGATTCGTAGGATGTATACAGGACCCGATCGCCTGTCGGACTGAAACGTGGCGCCAAAACAATCGCGCTGCTGTCCGTTAAGAATTGAACGTTCGCACCGTCATAATCCATGATCGCGAGCCGTTTGGCACGGTTATCTTTTGGCCCTGCTTCGGCCACATAAACCACGCGACTGTCGAAATATCCGCCTTCACCGGTGATACGCGAATAGGCTGCATCGGCCACTTTGTGGGCCATGCGCCGCCAGCCGGGCACGGTGCCTGCGAACTGCAATCCGCCGCCCAATTCAGCACCAGAGAACACATCATAAAGCCGGAATTTCACCGTCAGGTTCTGTCCGCTGACCGTCACAGCCCCTTTAATCAAGGCCTGCGCGTTGATGGCGCGCCAATCAGGATAAGACACAGGCTGCGAAAACGAAGCTTCCTGCGCGATAAAGGCAGACGACGGAATTTCGCGGAACAGACCCGTCCCGGTCAAGTCAGTCGCAACAAGGCGCGTGATATCTGCGGCGACTTGTGCGGCCTCCGGGTTTTCGGCCTCGAACGCGGGGACTGCGAACGGCAACGGCTCGATCACACCATCGGTAATGGTTAATCGCAACGGGCCATCTTGCGCCACAACGGGGGCCGCTAGCCCGCCGGACAAGGCCGCCGCTAGCAAGATGGTCAATAGTCGTTTCATGCTCTCGCCTCATTTTCGATAGGTGCGCCTGCACCTTCGTCTTAACTATTACACGCGTCACGGGGAAAAGGTTCCTGCCCCCCTGCGCAATTTCTTGCCGTTACCTTAATCGCATCCCTGAAGGGTCAAAGGTAATTTCAACATCTTTCCATTGGCCGTATTTGTCCGCTGGCAACTGGTATCCATTTGGATTTTGGCACCGCAGGATGGCACGCCGCGCCGCCTGAAATGCCGTGCTTTGTGCTGAACCATCACCACCGGACGCGGAAATCTGACGCACGTCGCCCTGAACCTTGCCCGCTTGATCAAGGCTGAATCCGACTACAAGCGTCACTCGTGCCGCCACTGATCCCGGGTCCACGTTCCAGCAACGGTTCACCGCGACACGGAAACCTTCACGTTCTGATCCGGTCATGGGCGGCCCCTGCGGGATATTCGGCGCGTCGCTGCTGCTGGCCGCATCCGCGAGCGCCGCTGCAACCGCATCATCCACTTCGGTCGCCACGTTGTCGCTTGATGCTGTCGATGTCTCTGCTGGTGTCACAGGCGCGGGCGTCGGACGGTTCGGGCGCACGTTGGGTCGCACGGATGTCTCGACCGCACCTGATGGCACGGCGTCCTCCAACACGATTTCTGTCGCGGCTTCCTCCGGTGCCGTTTCTTCGACCGCTTCTTCGACGACCTCTTCGGGTGTTTCTTGTTCGGGCGCTGCGCTTTCGGTTGCGACCTCTGCTACAGCCACGTCTTCCGGCGGCGGCGCAACCTGCGTTGGTGCGATGCGGTCCGCCTGACGCTGTTGCGGGCGTGGCGATGACGTCAAATCCGGCGCACCGGGTGGTGGCGTGTCTGGCACAGGCGGCAGTTCCGGGATCGCGTCGCTGACTACGGCGGGTTCAGCGGCAGGAACAGGTGCAGGCGGTGGTCTATCTTCAGCCGGTGTTTCCACGGCTTCAGGCTGGGCAGGCAGAGGGGCCGGATCATCGACCGCTTCGGGAGTCGGGGCTGCATCGTCGACCTCTGGCACCGGTGGCGCGGACGGGTCTGCGGTGCCCGGTTGCGGCGTCGTGGCCGCTACGATCTGCGCATATTCCTCGCCAGAAACGACCGACACCTCTGATACCTCGAAAGGCAAAGGTTCGGCGTTGAAGCCCCAACCGACTATCAGCCAGATCAGAAGTCCCGCGTGCCCTACGCCTGAAATGATGGTGCCCGGTGTCGCCATTTTGGCTTACTCGCTCGCGCCTGTTTGGGCCATGTCAGTCACCAAGCCGATGTTGGAAAAGCCACCCGCGTTCAAATCGCCCATGATTTCCGCGACCGCATTCCACGAATTCGCGCCATCGGCCCGCAGGAAGATGCGGTCAGATGTGCGTTCTGCGGCAATCGCAGACAATTTCGCGATCAATTCAGCGCGCGGCGTTTCCGTCGTCTGGATCAACGTGCGCCCATCCGCAGTGATTGTAACGGTCAGCGGTTCTTCGTCGTCGGACGGCAAAGCGTTCGCACTGGTTTCCGGCAATTCCACAGGAATACCTACCGTCATCAACGGGGCGGCCACCATAAAGATGATCAAAAGAACCAGCATCACATCCACAAAAGGCGTGATGTTGATCTCGGCCATCGGCTGGCCACGCGATGACCGGCGACGCCGTCTGCGGCCCCCGCCATCATCTGATTTCATGACACCAGCACCCATATCAGGAATCCAACTGACGGCTTAGGATCGTCGCGAATTCGTCAGCGAAGGCTTCGTAGCCAGCAGTGATCCGGTCGGCATCGGCACTGAGCTTGTTATAATAAATCACGGCAGGGATCGCGGCGAGCAGGCCAAGGCCAGTGGCCAAAAGCGCCTCTGCGATACCGGGTGCTACAACGGCAAGGTTCGTCGTTTGGGCTTCTGCGATTTCGATGAACGCGTTCATGATCCCCCAAACGGTCCCGAACAGGCCAACAAACGGGGCGGTCGATCCGGTCGTTGCAAGAACCGGCAGGCCCTTTGTCAGCTTTGCGGATTCTTTCGCAATCGCCACATCCATCGACCGGTCAATCCGCGCCTGAGCGCCCGCGATCAGGTTGCCGTCCTGCTTGTGCGATCTGCGCCATTCCAACATGCCAGCGGCAAAAATCTTTTCGCTTTGGCCGCGCGGGTTCGCACCGATCTGATCAAAAAGGGTATCCAGCGGTTCACCCGACCAGAACGCGCGGTCAAAAACCTCTGCTTCGCGCCGCGCTTTACGGTATTGAATGATCTTGTCCACGATCACAGCCCAGCACCACAAAGATGCGGCAATCAGCATGATCATAACCAATTTGACGGTAATCGTCGCGCGCGCAAACAGCGCCCACATTGTGAAGTCGTGTTCCATATACCTGCTCTGCCCTTAGGCCCGTTGTCGGGCTCTGTTGCAGATAGTGTTAGCGCATCGCGAAAACAAAATCCACGACGCAATTGATCACGAATTGTTGGCGTTTATGCCAATTGTGCGCGAAGTTCCGCCGGAAGCCGTACGGGACGTCCTTCATTTGTCATGCAAACGGCCGTGACATCCGCCTTGAACAGACATTGGTCGCCGCGCCAGACCGTCTGATCGAACACCCACCGCAGCGGGGATGTCGCCTTATGCGTGGTTTTGACTTCCAATCGGTCGCCAAGTTTCGCAGGCGCCAGATAGTCGGCCACCACGCGGGTCACGACGAAAACGTATCCGTCGGCCTTTAAGACATTTTGATCTACGCCCAACTCTTCGACGATTTCGGATCGGGCGCGTTCGATGAATTTGAGGTAGTTGGCATAGTAGACAACCCCACCCATATCCGTGTCTTCGTAGTAGACTTTGACAGGCAAAACATGGGTCATTGCACCATTCCAATTCTGGCGGACAGGCGCAAAGCATGGGACGGATCATGCGCAACGGCAGGCATAACCGGATCGTAGACCGCGCGGATGACGTTTGCGATTTCAGGACGCAGAACAGTTTGGTCATTCAGAACGGCCAAAGGCGATGTTTCCCGGAACGCCTGATCGGACCATAAAACAATGGTTTGAACCGCCTGCGAAAGTGCCAACGTATCGGCCGACACCTGTTCAAGATGCGCATCCATCCGCAGGAAAACAAAGGCCGCGCGAATGGCGCCGGCTTCGTCAAAGCGGAAAATCCGGTATTGGTTGGCGTCCGCCGCCTTCAGCCGCTCCACCAGCGGCACCAAATCCGGCACCAGCTTTTCCAGATGCGGCACCTCTGGCATCTCGTCCCAATCGCGACAGAAGAACACCATCAGGTTTGCACCCAATTCCATGTCCGTTTCATCCATCTTGTGGTTGGCAAGCGTCACGACAGCTTCGATCGCGCCTTTGAAAACGGCAAGCGTCGCGTCATCAACGCCAAACACCACTGGCACAATCGGACGGCCCCACCGCGCGCACAGATAGGTGTCATCAGCACGCGTAAACAACGCAGCAACTTGATCAGGTTCCATTTTCATCTGTCCTTAACAATTCTCGCTGGAGGGTCTTGGGTTTCGATTTTTCCAGAAAAACCGCGCATCCCGCTACCCGAACATATCCGTCTGCCCTTTGGGTGCATCTAGCCCTAAATGACGCCACGCGGCCTGCGCCAGCATCCGCCCGCGCGGGGTCCGTTGGATCAACCCTTTTTGCAGCAGATATGGTTCAATCACGTCTTCCAAACTATCGCGGCTTTCGCTTAACGCCGCCGATAGGGTTTCGACACCCACGGGGCCACCGCCATAGCTTTCCGCGATCAATCGCAGGTACCGACGGTCCGCGCTATCAAGGCCCAGGTTATCCACGCCAAGCCGTGTCAGCGCCATATCCGCGATTTCCTGCGTGACCGTTCCGTCGCCATCCACAACAGCGAAATCAACGACGCGGCGCAGTAGACGCCCCGCAATCCGCGGCGTGCCCCGCGCTCGTTTCGCGATCTCGCGCGCACCCAGATCCGCCGCAGGTGCGCCCATCAGGCGGGCACCACGCGTGACGATTTCGTGCAGTTCATCTTCGGTGTAAAATTCGAGCCGCGTCGGAATACCAAAACGATCCCGCAAAGGCGTCGTCAGCAGGCCCATCCGCGTTGTCGCACCGACCAGCGTAAAGGGCTGCAATTCGATCCGTACTGTCCGCGCAGCTGGTCCTTCGCCGATCACGAGATCAAGCTCGAAGTCCTCCAACGCTGGATAAAGCACCTCTTCAACAGCAGGATTGAGACGATGGATTTCGTCGATAAACAACACGTCGCGGGCTTCCAGATTGGTCAGGATCGCCGCCAAATCACCCGCCTTGGCCAAAACAGGGCCAGAGGTCATGCGGAAATTCACGCCTAATTCACGCGCCATAATCTGCGCGAGCGTCGTTTTCCCAAGGCCCGGCGGCCCATGAAACAACGCGTGATCCATCGCTTCGCCACGTTTCTTAGCGCTCTCGATAAACACCTTCAGGTTCGCGCGGGCATCACGCTGTCCGATGAATTCATCAAGCGTTTGCGGACGCAACGCGCGATCCGCATCTTCGGGCTGGCGGTCAGGGCGTAATGTGGGGTCCGGTTCTTGCATGGACACCCTTTACTCCTTCGGGGCCAGCAGCTTCAAGGCGGCGCGGATCAATCCAGCCGTCTGTAGATCAGGTTCAGCACCTAATGCCTCAGCGACCGCACTTGCCGCATCACCGGGCGCATAACCAAGATTGCCGAGCGCCGATAGCGCCTCTGGCTGTGCGGGATTTGCCTTTGGCGGTGCTGCCCGTTTCTTTTTCGGCGCCTCGACAGGCTCCAAAACCGCGTCGTCCAGATTTTCGGCCAAGGTGCCGCCCATTGCCATCACTGACGGCGCTTTGTCCTTCAAATCAAGGATCACCTTTTGCGCGGTCTTTGGGCCAACGCCCTTGGCCTTTGCAATCGCATTCCAATCGCCCAGCGCAATGGCGCGACTAACGCCTTCATCACCCAAGGTGCCCAAAATCGCCATCGACGCTTTCGCACCAATTCCTTGCACTGACATCAGCAGGCGGTGCCATTCCTTTTCTACCAGTGACGTAAAGCCGAAAAGTTGCAAATTCGTTTCTTGCACCAGTAGATCGGTGAACAACGCCACCGCTTCGCCATTCGCGGGCAATCCGGCTTTCACGCGGTCCGACACATAGACAACATAGCCCACGCCGCGCACGTCGATCAGCACGTGGTCCGCACCGCGATAGTCGATAATCCCTGAAATTTTCCCGATCATGCTGTGGCCTTTGCAATCGCGCGTGACAAATGGTTCGCCGATTGTTGATGGTGCGCGTGGCAAATGGCAATTGCCAATGCGTCAGCCGCATCGGGGCCAGCCAATTCGACCCCCGGCAATTGCAGGCGGACCATATGGTCAATCTGCGCCTTTGCAGCGTGGCCCACGCCAACAACGGCTTTCTTAACCGCGTTGGGGGCATATTCGCCAATCTCGAGCCCGGCCTTCGACGGAACCAACATCGCGATCCCGCGCGCTTGGCCCAGTTTCAGCGTGCCCACCGCGTCTTTGTTCACAAACGTCTGTTCAACGGCGGCAGTTTCTGGGCCGTAAGTGTGAATAACGTCCGTTAATTGTTCGTACAGCGACAACAACCGAAATCCCAAATCCTTGCCCGTCGAATGGGCAATTCCGTTGGCGACATGGGTCATGCGGCTGCCAGCCACGTCGATAATCCCCCAGCCCATGTTCCGCAGACCCGGATCAATCCCCAATACGCGCATCTGATTTCCTCATCCTGCTCGGTTTTTTGTTGTTTTTTCACCGATAGCACAAAAGGCGAACATATACCAAGCGGGAACTGAATTGACCAAATCCGACATGAGTTATGTCGCAATTGCAGCATGACCCATTTTGAAGATCAAAATGCGCCATCAGATTGCCAAAAAACGACATCAGCCGCTGCCCCATTTCGCCTTATTTCAAAGGGCGTAATGGCGAAACCTCGGGTATTCTGAAAACGCATATGACCTATGCAATAAAAGTCCCTAGTCAGACTCGGATAAGACTCCTAAGTGCGGCTTATCAGACATCACCGCTGCAACGCAGCACCAGCTAAGGAGCATGGCCATGGCCGCTTTTGACACCACCCGCCCAGTCGCCGTCCTGAACGCAGGCCGCTTTTCTAACATCTTCGCCTCCGTAATAGGCACTTTGGCAACTTGGAACGACGCGCGTATCACACGCAAAGCGCTGTCCAAACTGTCAGCACGTGAACTCGAAGATATCGGCCTGACTTACGCTGATCTGGACACTATTTCGACGATCACGCGCTAATTTCCCAACACTTGGGACAAGCAAAAAGGCCGGTTAGAGAAATCTAACCGGCCTTTCGTATGTGGGTGTTCAAAACAATGAACAGACTCGATACTGGCGGCATGCGCTGCCGGCCAGAAATTACCCGATAAACTTGTTAAGCAGCTCTGAAATCGCCAACGTCATAGGATCGGCAAACATGGCAAGTCCCCCGACTTGCTCAAACACTGTCCCTTCGGACAGGGCCGAAATGCGTTGGTTAAAATCAGCTTCCCCCAGCGCGTAATGCACGTACCCCTTAAACACAAACACCGCAAAAGTGAGCAGAACTAAACCACGCCACGGAAAACGGGGCGCGTAAAGCCGTGGCTTGGCAACAACCAACCCATCCGATTGCATCTTATGAACTACGCCAGCATTCGCCATGCGGTTATTCGTGCGCACAATTTTGCGCAGGCGTTTCTCAAATGGTGCATTAACATAAGCCATTACGACCTCACTCAAACATTAATCCCACCCTAATGGGTATACTCAAAAATTGACTCTGAAATGTGGCAACAATGGGGCAAAGCCCTGATTTACGAAGAAATTAAGTCTTTTTGGTGAACGTTAGCGTCGTCCATTCAACAATCACATCACGATGCAAAAGACTGTATCCATTTCCTTCATAAACGTTAACCACGTCATCAGCTTGTTCGTTCAAAATACCGGACAGAATCACATGTCCACCTGCGATTGTCGCTTTTGCCATGTCGGCAGAAAGGCCGATTAGTGGCCCTTTTAAGATGTTGGCGAAGATCAAATCGAACGGGGCCGCGTCTTTCAGCACCGGAGTTTCGAAACCGGGGGCCGTAACACAGTTCACCTGACCGTCCAGTTTGTTCGCCCGCACGTTCACTTCGGCTACATCAACGGCGACCGGATCGATGTCCGTGGCGATCACAACTTCTGGTACGACAGTTGCTGCGGCCATTGCCAAAACGGCGGTCCCACACCCGATGTCCGCGACCTTGCCAGATGTGAACCCTGCGTTGACCAGTCGGTCGAACGCCCGCAGACAGCCCAATGTCGTGCCGTGGTGCCCCGTGCCAAAAGCCATCGCCGCTTCGATCAGCAATGGCGTACAATCATCAGGCACTTTGTCCGCGTCATGTGACCCGTAGACGAAGAACCGGCCTGCGACGACCGGTGCCAGTTCGCGCCGCACATGTGCAACCCAATCGGTGTCGGGAACTTCGGACACGACAAACGGCTTCACGTCATACATCGTGGTTAACACAGCCATGCCAGCGACATCAGGTTGGTCGTCGAAATACGCGCCGACTTCCCATAGCCCGGACCCATCTTCGACCTCGAAAACGCCCACACCAGTTGGTTCAGGTGTCAGTGCTTCAAGCGCGTCGCCCAGTTTCGTCGCAAGCTCTTCGCCCATCAGTGTCGTTAGTGCAGAATAAGTGGTCATATTAGGTGCCCTTTGCGGTTTGCCCTCCGGTATGCCGTGGCGACAGGCAGGTCAAAACAAAAAAGCCTTCCCCGCAGGGAAGGCTTGTGATCGCTTATTGTGTTTTGCTTAGACCGCGACGCCAATTGGACAGGTCACGCCAGTGCCACCGATGCCACAATACCCGTCTGGGTTCTTTGACAAATACTGCTGGTGATAATCCTCAGCAAAATAGAATGTGGGTGCCGGCGTAATCTCTGTTGTGATCGCACCAAACCCTGCTTTGGATAGGCGCGGGGCAAAATCGGCCTTGCTGGCCTCTGCCGCTTTGGCCTGCGCATCAGTATAAGTGTAGATGCCTGACCGATATTGCGTGCCGCGATCATTACCTTGGCGCATCCCTTGGGTCGGATCATGGCCTTCCCAGAACACCTGCAACAACTGATCATATGAAATCACCGATGGATCATAGACAACCCGAACCACTTCGTTATGGCCGGTTTTGCCGGAACACACTTCTTCATAGGTCGCATTCGGGGTGAACCCGCCTGCGTAGCCCACCATCGTCGACGTCACGCCATCCAGCTGCCAGAACATCCGCTCAACGCCCCAGAAACAGCCCATGCCAAACATCGCGACCTCTTGGCCTTCTGGCACATCAGGTGTGATCGGCGTGCCAAAAACATGGTGCGCTTCAGCAGTCGGGATTGGCATCGCACGCCCCAGCAGGGCCGCATCAGCAGAGATCATTTCGGATTTGTCGCGGGTCATAAAGAACATGGCAATCTCCTGTTCGGGTTCGGGTAGTATATAGTGCGCGGTAGGCGACCTTTCCAGCAGCACACACAAGGGCGTGAATTTCAGCTTAAGACGCCGTGCGGAACTACGTTAAAAATCATTTAAAAACAACAGCTTCTCCGCGAAACTTAGGCAACGCGCGCCAAAGGTGTCTGCAACCGCGTCTCGTACCCCGGCACTGGATGGCGCGGGATCAACAATGCCAGCGCAAACGAAACGCTCGCCATGCAAGCCGCCAACACGAAAACCGCCGTTGGTGACGTCAGCCACAGATAGCCCAACGCTGCAGGCAGAAACACCGCCGCGATGTGGTTGATCGTAAACGCAACGGCTGCTGTCGGCGCAATGTCTTGGGGGTCCGCGATCTTTTGGAAATAGGTCTTTAACGCCAAGGCGAGCGCGAAAAAGATGTGATCCACAACGTAAAGCCCCGCCGCGACGATGACGCCCCAGCCAAAGTAGTAGACGCCGCCATAGGCCAAAAACACCACGATCAGTCCCGCATATTCGAACAATAGCGCACGGCGTTCGCCAAACACGCTGACCAAACGGCCCATCAACGGGGCAAAGACGATGTTGACCACAAGATTGATCAAATACAGTTGCGTGATCTCATGGACCTCTAGCCCGAAAAGCTCGACCATCATAAAGCCCGCGAAAACCACGAAAATTTGACGGCGCGCGCCCGACATGAACTGCAGCGCGTAATAAAGCCAGTAGCGGCGACGCAGGACGAAAGTCTTCAACTGCGGATGCGGGCTTTCGAATTGAGGATACGCGAAAAAGGCGAAAACCGCGACAAACGTAGTAAACCCGCCAGCGGCCATGTAAACAAAAGCGTAGCTTAGGTCGTAGGTCTTCCACGTGCCCACAATTAACAGATAGGCCACAAGCGTCGCGCCCGACCCAGCTGCGGTCAGCCAGCCCAACATCTGCGGTGCGCGTTTGATGTCGATCCATTGCAATTGCAGCGATTGGTTCACGGTTTCAAAATAGTGAAATCCGATCGACGACAGCATCGTGATCGTCAGAATCCCCGCCATCGACGGAAAATAGGCCGTGATCGCAGTCGCAACGCCCAACATCACAAGGGCCACAATCCCCAACACCTGTTCGCGCATGAACATGATCAACGCGATCACGCCAATCGCAAAGAAGCCAGGAATTTCGCGGACTGTGTGCAGCCAACCAATGTCAGAGCCGTCGAAATTCGCGACCTCAATGACAAAATTGTTCAGCAATGCAGACCATGTCGCAAAAGCAACCGGCAGCGCCATCGCAAACAGAAATAGCAGCGTCACAGGCCGCTGCCAGAATGGCAGGTGCCGGGCATCTTCAAGGCGGACGATATTCATGAGGCAGGCTTACGCCCCTTATACGGGATTGGAAAGCGCGGCTTACGCGTCAGTAAAAGCTTTGCGGATCGATATCTATGGCCATCCGCAATTCGCCGCGCAGTTTGAACTGACCAGCCCATTGCGCCAGTGCTTGTTGCAGCGGGGCGCTTTTCTCCGCCTTGACCAACAGCCGAACACGGTGCCGTCCGCGCACCCGTGCGATGGGTGCGGGCGCGGGGCCAAAAACCTGCGCGCCAATCCGGCGCAATGGCCCGTCTTGGCGTGCCATCGCGTTCCCCAGATCAAACACCTCTTCCGCCGTTGTGCCGCTAAGGATGATCCCCGCCATGCGTCCATATGGTGGCACGCCTGCGTCTTTGCGTTCATGCGCCTCGGCCGACCAGAATGCTTCTTCGTCGCCCGCCAAAATCGCACGGATGACGCCGTGTTCAGGCTGATACG
Organism: Yoonia sp. D2-7; assembly: GCF_055809435.1. Lineage (NCBI taxonomy): Bacteria > Pseudomonadati > Pseudomonadota > Alphaproteobacteria > Rhodobacterales > Paracoccaceae > Yoonia > Yoonia sp. D2-7. Next base: position 3,155,260 of record NZ_CM147912.1, read on the forward strand.
TTTGCAGCAACGCCTCACCGGGGGTTTCGGCCCGTCCAGCACGCCCTGCAACCTGTCGCATCAGTTGGAACGTACGTTCGGCGGCACGCAGATCAGAACCTTGCAATCCAAGATCCGCATCAATGACCCCCACAAGCGTAAGCTTTGGAAAGTTATGGCCTTTTGCCACCAATTGCGTCCCGATGATGATGTCGGTGCCGCCCTGCGCGATTTCTTCGATATGCGCTTTCATGGCGCGGGCAGAGCCGTACAAATCAGACGACAAAATAGCGACGCGGGCATCCGGAAACAGGTCCGTAATTTCTTCGCCCATGCGTTCAACACCGGGGCCAACTGCGCTAAGTTTATCCTCAGCTTCGCAATGCGGACAGACGTTTGGCATCGGTTTGGTTTCACCACATTGGTGGCACATTAAGCGCTTGAGAAAGCGGTGTTCGACCATCCGCGCATCGCAATGATCGCAGCCAATTTGATGCCCGCAAGCACGGCACAGCGTGATTGGCGCGTAACCACGGCGGTTCAGGAAAACAAGCGATTGTTCCCCTTTTTCAATGCGTTGCGCAATGGCTTGGCGCAACGAAGGGGACACCCATTTGCCGCCTGGCAGGTCTTCGACACGCATGTCGATCGCGGACATTTTTGGCATGATCGCCGGGCCGTAACGCGATTTTAACTCAAACCGCTTATATTTGCCCTGATCCGCATTCGCCCAGCTTTCCAGACTTGGTGTGGCCGACGCCAAGACAACCTGCGCCCCGTTAATCGCCGCCCGCAAAACGGTCATATCGCGGGCATTATAAAGGACACCATCCTCTTGTTTGTATGACGTATCATGTTCTTCATCGACGACGATGAGACCCAGATTTTGGAACGGCAGGAACAACGCGGATCGCGCGCCCACGATCAGCTGTGCGTCCCCCTGCCCGACCATCCGCCAGCAGCGGCGGCGTTCGGTCATCGTCACACCGGAATGCCATTCGGCGGGTTTCATGCCGAACCGCGCTTCGACCCTGTTAATGAATTCGCCAGATAGCGCGATTTCGGGCAACAGCACCAATGCCTGACGCCCCATGCGCAGGCATTCGGCAACCGCTTCGAGGTAGACTTCGGTTTTGCCGGATCCTGTCACGCCCTTTAGTAGCGTCGTGCCATATTTATCGCTTCGCAGATCGGCGCGTAACGCATCCGCGCCTGCCACCTGATCGGGGCTCAATTCTTTGCCGCCGTAGTCCGGATCAAGCATCGGATAGGGCATGTCGCGAGGGGCGTCGACTTCGGCGACCGCACCCAATTTCACCAGCCCCTTCACCACAGAGGACCCAACACCCGCCATGTCGGCCAGTTCTTTTAGGGTAAACGACAGGCCACCATAATCGCGCAGAACTTCTAGCACCTTGGTGCGGGCCGCCGTCACGCGGTCGGGTTCTTGGTCGCCAAGACGGTAAACTTTACGCATCGACGGGGCATCACCCAATCCCGGTGCGCGGGTCGCGAGCCGCAGCATCGCGTGCAGCGGTGTCAGCGTGTAGTCGGCGGCGCGCGTCAGGAACTGCCGCATCTCGTCACGCATAGGCGCGACATCCAGCACCCGAATGACCGACCTTACCTTATTGTAATCAAAGTCACCCTTGCCCGGCCCCCAGACAACACCCAGCACTTTGCGCGGCCCCAACGGGACTTCAACGAATGCACCAAGGTGACAGCCACCTTCGGTCGCCTTGTAATCAAGGAACCTGTCCAGCGGCTGGGCCGTCAAAACGGCGACCAATTCACCTTCGTGGAAGAATTCTTGGCTCAAGCGTGATCCCCTTCGGGCGATTGGCAGTTGCGGTATGGGCTTTTCGCCCTGTCCGTTCTGAGGTAAACGCTGGCGCAACAAACGCCAACCCATTCCCCGGAGGGATTACAGATGAAGTTTTTCGTAGATACGGCTGAAATTGACGAGATCAAGGAACTGCACGCCCTTGGCATGGTTGACGGCGTGACAACCAACCCGTCCTTGATCGCCAAATCAGGCCGCGACATTCTGGAAGTCACGAAAGAGATTTGTGACATCGTATCTGGTCCTGTGTCCGCCGAGGTGGTCGCATTGGACGCGGAAACGATGCTGGCCGAAGGCCGCAAGTTGGCCAAAATCGCTGACAACATCGCCGTCAAAGTGCCACTGACATGGGCCGGTTTGCAGACTTGTAAGGCGCTGTCCGACGAAGGCACGATGGTTAACGTGACGCTGTGCTTCTCAGCGAACCAAGCGCTTTTGGCCGCCAAAGCCGGTGCGACATTCATCAGCCCATTCATCGGCCGCTTGGATGACATCAACTTAGACGGTCTCGAATTGATCGAAGATATTCGGACAATTTACGACAACTACGGCTTTGACACACAGATTCTTGCCGCCTCTATCCGGTCGGCGAACCATATGTCCGAATGCGCGAAAATTGGTGCGGATGTCTGCACTGCGCCTCCTAAAGTGATCAAAGCGATGGCAAACCACGTTCTGACGGACAAAGGATTGGCCGGTTTCATGGCTGATATCGAAAAAGCAGGTATCACAATCCTTTAAGAAATTGCCGATTTATGGTAAACGAATGGCGGCCTAAGGGTCGCCATTTTCGTTTTACCGGGGCCAAGTTGGTGTCAGCGCATATCTATCTTTATCGTCATGCTGCTGTCGATTTTGACAACACGGAACGCGTTGCGTTTCGTGATTTTCGCGCCTTGGTTGATGCATATAACGCGGCCCCTTTGGTCGCGTTCCTACCGACGCAACCGACCCCGCGTTGCGATTATATTTTCACCAGCAGTCTCAGACGCAGTCCGGATACCGCGATGGAAGTCTTTGGGTTCATGGATGTGAACGATCCGGTTTTCCGTGAAGCCGAATTGCCTGACCTTCCGGCGCTTCCGTTTAGTGCGAAGCCCAAAACCCTGTTTGCGATCTCACGTGTTCTTTGGTTTCTTGGTCGGCGCAAGAATTGCGAAAGCCGCGACCGGTTCTTTGCGCGTGTCGACCGCGCTGCAAAGCTAATGGTCAGGGCCACTGGCGATCATCCTTGTGTCGCGCTCATTGGTCATGGGGTTCTGAACCATTTTATGTCCCGCGCATTGCGCAAGCATAATTTCCGCTCGGACAAGCCTCTATCCCGAAGCTATGGTCACTATACCTTATTTGCCAGCGTCTAGCTGCGTATGTTGCACCGATACCCCGCTTTGTGCCGCAGTGTGAAAAAACCTATCCCAAGGCATCTTCGCTCTGCTATGTCTAAAAGAAAATAATACCGTAGCGAGCAGGTTCTAATGACAAGCATTCCCCTGATGGACGCGGATATCCGCGCCAAGATTATTTCCGATCCTGAAGCATTGCTTGAGGACAAAGACATCATGAGCGCCCTCGTGGCCGCAAACGAACAGACCATGGGCGGCAATATTGTCGATCTGCGTGGTATTGCGATGGAACGTCTTGAGGCCCGTCTGGATCGTCTTGAGGACACCCACCGTTCAGTGATCGCCGCCGCATATGAAAACCTGGCAGGCACAAACCAAATCCATCGCGCAGTTCTGCGGATGATGGACGCCACTGAATTCGAAGCCTTTTTGCAGGATTTGTCCGGTGACGTTGCCGATACATTGCGTGTTGATGTGATGCGTCTGGTGTTGGAAAGCGAAGATGCCGAACCGAACGCTGCCGTCGCCAAAGTTGGCGAAGTTTTGCAGGTCGTGCCTGTTGGTGAGATCGACGAATATATCACCCATGGCCGCAACATGTCCGTGCGCCAAGTGACCCTGCGCCAAGTGACGGCGGACGACACCAGCCTGTTTGGCGACAAAGCCAGCTACATCCGGTCAGAAGCCTGTTTGAAACTTGATTTTGGCCCGAACCGCCTGCCCGGCATGCTGGTGATGGGATCAGAAGATCCACATCAGTTCACCCCACAGCAGGGCACCGATTTGCTGACATTCTTTGGTGGCGTGTTCGAACGCGCGATGCGCCGGTGGCTGGCCTGATTTCGCCAGCTCTGTCACATGCGCTTGCGGCGTGGTTGGACCACTGCCGCGCCCTGAATGATGCCGCCGACAATACGCTAAAAGCCTATCAAACCGACGTGATGGGTTTTCTGGCATTCATGACGCAGCACAACGGCGAGACCCAAGGTCTTGGGCCACTTGCGAAGATCAGCGTCACCGATATGCGGGCGTGGATGGCGCATGAACGCAGCCGCGGTGTCGGTGCGAGGTCACTGGCGCGAGCGTTATCGGCCGTCAAAACCTTCTATCGATGGCTTGCGGAACGCGAAGGTTTTGAACCGACAGCCGTGCTATCCACCCGCAGCCCGAAATTCACCAAGAAACTGCCGCGTCCTTTGGCGATTGATGCCGCCTCTGCGATGATCGATACCGTCGAATTGCAGGCCAAAGACAGCTGGGTGGCAGCGCGCGACATGGCCGTTGTGACGCTGATGTACGGGTGCGGATTACGGATTTCCGAAGCCTTGGGCCTGACAGGTGCGTCGGTCCCACTGCCGGATACTTTGATGATCAAAGGCAAAGGCGGCAAGGAACGCATCGTGCCCGTGATTGATGCGGCAAAGGACGCAGTCGACACCTACCTGCGTTTGTCGCCTCACCCGATTGAACCAAGCGGCCCGTTGTTTCGCGGCACCCGAGGTGGCGCGCTTAATCCGCGTATCGTCCAAAAGGTTATGGAAAAGGCACGCCTGCAATTGGGTTTACCCGCAAGTGCGACGCCCCACGCGATGCGCCATAGCTTCGCAACCCATTTGCTTACTGCAGGTGGTGATTTGCGCGCCATTCAAGAACTGCTGGGCCACGCAAGCCTGTCGACCACCCAAGCCTATACGGCTGTCGATACCGCCCATCTGATGGACGTCTACAACCGCGCCCACCCGAAAGCCTGATACCTTTTCTTTTGGCCTTAAATATCTCGGGGGTATGGGGGCTGGCCCCCATGCAAACGCACTACACAGGAACTGACCATCTTGTTGTTCCTTATGCGGTCTTATTGTTGCCCCGACACAGAATTTCCTTCATGAACGCGGGATGACACTTTCACAAAAAGCTTTGGGCGTTCATTTACTGACGGCCTCCGGTGCGGTTTTCGCGATGCTTGCGATGCTCGCCGCTGTTGATCTGGACTGGTCGATGATGTTCCTGTGGCTCGTCGTGGCCTTTTTTGTGGACGGGATCGATGGTCCGCTGGCCCGCAAATACGACGTGAAGACCAACGCGCCTATCTTTGACGGCGTCTTATTGGATCTAATCATCGATTATCTGACTTATGTGTTTGTGCCCGCCTACGCGCTGTTTAAATCGGGGCTGCTGCCCGGCTGGACCGGTTGGGTGGCGATCATTGTCATCACATTTGCATCGGCCCTCTATTTTGCTGACACGCGCATGAAAACAAAAGACTATTCCTTTTCCGGCTTCCCCGGATGCTGGAACATGGTGGTTCTTGTTCTGTTTGCGATCCAGCCCAATTTCTACGTGAGCCTCGTGCTGGTTGCCGTCTTAGCCGCCGCAATGTTTTTTCCGGTCAAGTTTGTCCATCCGGTCCGCACTGCCCGTTGGCGTGTGGTCACCTTACCTGTGGCGATGGCGTGGACGGTGTTTGCCGGTTGGGCCGCATGGGTCAATTTCGACCCTGCGTCTTTGGCGCATTATGGTCTGATGCTGACGTCGATTTATCTGCTTGGGGCTGGTGCCATGCAGCAGGTGATCCACGGCAAAGACGGTTAAAAACCGCCGAGGTTCTGCTGCGGTCGATACGTGGCCTTTGCTACAAAAGAAGCGAACCGGCCCCTTCAAGTTGCAACAGCTTCACCTTTGTCTCGACCCCGCCTGCCCCTGAATATCCACCAAGACCTGTCGACGACAGAACGCGGTGGCAAGGGATTAGGATAGCGATCGGGTTCGCCCCGCAGGCTTGACCGATGGCCTGCGCCGGACGGTCGAGCTGTTTGGCAAGGTCGCCATAGGTCCGCGTTTCACCGTATGGGATGTCGCAAAGGGCTTGGCCGAATATCTTTTGGAAGTCAGAGACCTGCGGCGCAAAGGGTAAATCAAAATCCTGCCGTTTGCCGTCAAAATATTTGCTAAGTTGATCCAATGCCGCGATCAGCACCGGATGATCGTCATCGCGCAATGGTTTCACCCAATCAAGCGCCACAACAGCGTCGTTTTCCACGACAATAGTCAGCGGGCCGACCGGCGATTGCATGCCGGCCCGCAATTGATTTGCCTTACGCAAGTGCTGCGTCGCAGCGTCCGCAGACACCTGCGTGGCTGTGCGTGCCCACGTCTGGCAGGATTTTCCAGCAGCGTTGGCATTTGTCGCCGTCCGCCCGCGCGAACACGACTGCGACATCCGCTACATCGTCGTTTGTGAACGCATCCGCAGGGGCCGCATCGGTGCTGACCGTGATACCGGACGTGATGCACAGATCGTCAAAGGTCACTGTTTCCAGCACCTTAGCGACGTCTGCTGTCACATAGACGGTCGGCGCGGCCTCGAGCGATGCGCCGATGACTTTGTTGGTCCGTTCGACCTCTAGCGCGCCGGTCACAACGCGGCGCACTTGGCGCACAGTTGCCCACTTTTCAGCAAGTGCCGCGTCACGCCACGCCATTGGTGTTTCCGGCATGTCGGTTAGGTGGATTGAGACATCGTCGCCTTTGTGACGTTCCAGCCAGACCTCTTCCATCGTGAAGACAAGGATAGGTGCCAGCCATGTAGTCAGGCGGTGAAACAGGATGTCGAGCACGGTGCGTGATGCACGGCGGCGGTCTGTATCTCCATCGCAGTACAGCGCATCTTTGCGAACGTCGAAGTAGAACGCTGACAATTCAACCGTTGCGAAGGCGAAGACCGCTTGGAAAACACCTTGGAAATCGTAGGCGGCGTAGCCTTTGCGCACGGTCTCATCCAGTTCGGACAGACGGTGCAGCACCCAGCGTTCCAGCTCCGGCATATCCGCCGGTTCAACCCGATCCGCGTCGGTGAAATCGTTGAGCGATCCGAGCAAGAAGCGCATCGTGTTGCGCAAGCGGCGGTAGCTGTCGGACACCCCTTTCAGGATTTCATCACCGATCCGTTGGTCGTTTTCGTAGTCAACCTGCGCCACCCAAAGACGCAGGATATCCGCGCCATATTGGTCTGCCACAGTTTTGGGCGCAATGATGTTACCCAAGGATTTTGACATCTTCATGCCCTTGGAATCCAAGGTAAATCCGCAGGTCATCACACCGCGATATGGCGCACGACCAATCGTTCCGCAGCCTTGCAAGAGCGACGAATGGAACCAGCCACGGTGTTGGTCTGTGCCTTCGAGATACAGATCAGCAAGCCCGTCTTCGGACCCGTCTTCGCGGTCGCGCAGGGTGAAGGCGTGGGTTGAACCGGAATCGAACCACACGTCGAGCACGTCCATGACCTGATTGTAGTCATCAGGGTTCACGGTGCCGTCCAAGAACCGTTCTTTCGCCCCGTCCATGTACCACGCGTCTGCGCCTTCGTCTTCGAATGCGGCGGTGATGCGGCTGTTGACCTCATCGCTACGCAACAAGAAATCCGCGTCGGTCGGCAGCGCACCCTTTTTGGTGAAGCATGTCAGCGGCACACCCCATGCGCGTTGCCGCGACAGCACCCAGTCGGGACGATCAGAGATCATCGCATGCAGGCGGTTGCGTCCTTTTGGCGGTGTCCATGTCACCAGTTCGTCGATGGACCGCAACGCGCGCTCGCGGATCGTGGTGCCGTATGTGTCCTGACCGTCGCCAACCGTTTTATCCACGGCGGCAAACCATTGCGGCGTGTTGCGGTAGATGATCGGCGCTTTGGACCGCCATGAATGCGGGTAGCTGTGTTTGATTTTGCCACGCGCGAGCAGTCCGCCAACGGATGCCAGCTTCGAGATGACAGCGCCGTTTGCGTCGCCTTCCCAATCGCCCTTTTTAGCCTTGGCGCGCAGGATGCGTTTACCGCCGAAGAATGGCAGATCTTCGCGGAAAGATCCGTCGTCCATCACGTTATAGGTGATCATCTGCTCCAGCATGCCGAGGTCGCGGTAGAGTTCGAATTCCTCCATCCCGTGCGATGGTGCACAATGCACAAAACCGGTGCCTTCTTCATCGGTCACAAAGTCAGCAGCGCGGAAATCGCGCGGTTGGTCCCATTCGCCATTGCCGCCTTCGACGCCGTTCAGCGGGTGGCGTAGGGAAATCGTTGCAAGCTCTGCCGCATCAACGGACCGGATGCGCCGCCACATGTTTTCTTCCAGCCGTGCTTTGGTAAGCACGCCTGCAGCCAGCTTGTCAGCGAGGATGAACTTTTCGCCGATGGTGCACCAGCTTTCCTCGGGTGTGCCGATGACCTCGTAAAGGCCATAATCATAGTCGGCACCGTAAACGACCGCTTTGTTTGACGGGATCGTCCAAGGCGTGGTGGTCCAGATCACAACGCTGGTGTTCAGCAAATCCTCGGCGAGGTTCTGTTGAGTGCCTTCGAAATCGCCCGCTTCATCCAGCAGGGCCATATCGACGCCTTCGCCTTTGGCGCGGACAGCGAATTTCACCCAAATCGCGTGGCTTTCTTTGTCGTGGTATTCGACCTCAGCTTCGGCCAATGCCGTTTGCTCAACCGGCGACCACATGACGGGCTTGGAACCTTGGTACAGCGTCCCGTTCATCAAGAATTTCTGGAATTCTTCCGCGATCACACGTTCGGCGTGGAAATCCATCGTCAGATACGGGTTTTCCCATTTACCGGTGACGCCAAGGCGTTTGAATTCTTCGCGTTGGATGTCGACCCAACCCGCAGCGAAATCGCGGCATTCTTGGCGGAATTCAACGACAGGTACATCGTCCTTGTCGCGGCCTTTTTCGCGGTATTTTTCTTCGATCTTCCATTCGATTGGCAGGCCGTGGCAATCCCAACCGGGGATATAGCGTGCGTCTTTGCCCATCATCTGCTGGGATCGCACCACAAAGTCCTTGAGGATTTTGTTCAGCGCGTGACCGATGTGCAGGTGACCGTTCGCATACGGCGGGCCGTCGTGCAGGGTGAATGGTTCGCGTGTTTCTGCCTTCGCTTTGTCGCGCAGGCGGTCGTAAACGCCGATGGTGTTCCAGCGATCAAGCCATTCTGGTTCACGCTTTGGCAGACCAGCCCGCATCGGGAAGTCCGTTTTGGGCAGGTTCAGGGTCGATTTGTATTCAGGGGTGTCGGCGCACATGGGTGGCGTCCTTTGGATCATATCACGTCATAGGATGAGGGTCGGCGCGCGGTCGCAACACCTGAAGCCCGGCTCGTCTGGTGGTCAGACAGCCGGGTGAATAATTCGTATCTGGATCATCATGTGATGTCTCATAAAGCGGCTTATAAGGCGCTGTCCCGCGCGGGTAAAGAGGCGGCTTTGCCCCATGGTTTGCGCGGATTTATGCGGTTAGTGTGCCCGAAAGTCAGGTTAGAGGGTCACGATGAGTTCTGTTCAAAAGATTGCGGTTGTTGGTGCGGGGATCGGCGGGTTGGCGGCAGCGTCGATGTTGGCGGATCAGGGCCATGATGTGACGGTCTTTGACCAATTTGATACGCCGCGCCCAGTTGGGTCGGGTCTGGTGATCCAGCCGATTGGTCAGGCTGTGCTGGATTGTGTTGGTGCGGGTGATCTGGCGCGTGCGAAGGGCAATTTCATCAGCCGGATGTTGGGCCACGTGGAACCATCGGGGCGACGGGTGCTGGATGTTCATTACGATGCCAAACACAGGCTGCAGCGCGGTTTGGCCATCCACCGCGCGAGCCTGTTTGATGCGTTGTTTCAGGCCGCAAAGACCCGCGATATCGCATTGCAAAGCAGCGCCGAGATCAAGTCAGCCTCTGCTGGCGTTTTGACCACCGCCGATGGGCAACAATTTGGACCGTTTGATCTGGTTGTGGATAGCGCCGGTGCAGGATCCCCTTTGTCGCCGATTGTGTCGCGCCCCTTGGCTTATGGCGCGATTTGGGGCACCGTGGATTGGCCGGAAACGGATTTGCCGAACGATTACCTGAGCCAGTGCTATCGCCGCGCAGACCGGATGGTGGGTGTCTTGCCAATTGGGACATTACCGGGTGACGACAGCCCGAAGGCTGCGATTTTTTGGTCAATGCCGTCCGGCGCGCATGCCGATTGGGCGACGGGCGGCGTCGATGCATGGCGCGATGAGGCGACGACGTTGTGGCCTGCCTTTGCCCCTTTTGCCGCTCAGATCACGCAGACCGATCAAATGACGATGGCCCGCTACACTCATGGGACTTTGCGCAAACCCTACGGCAACGGTATCGTCCACATTGGTGATGCCGCGCACCGTGCCAGCCCGCAGTTGGGCCAAGGGGCGAATATGGCGTTGCTGGATGCTGTTGCCTTGGCCAAAGCCGTTTCCGTCGCAGGTGTTGCTGCCGCCCCTGCCCTATATGCAAAGGCCCGTCGTTGGCATGTTTGGGCGTTTCAGGCGATGTCGGCCGCGTTTACCCCGCAGTATCAATCGGACAGTACGTTCCTGCCGAAGTTGCGCGACCACGTGATGTTTCCGGTGTCACAAATTTGGTCAGCGCCGCATGTGTTGACGCAGATTGTGCGCGGGACGATCCTGCCGCCGATGGGCCGGCTCAGCCATGTCGGCAAGCCGGACTTTCGTTAACGGCAGTACGACCCAGATCGGTAGCTTGCAGTGTCAAAATGGAAATGGTCGCGGTGAAACCGATTTGCGTTGGGGCCAAGCACGGTGCCGAACGGCCCGCAGGCCGCTTGCCACATACGTCGCAAAGCATTGGAATCGCGTGATGAATTCCAACCTGTCAAAACAGTAATCTCGCGACCGCTTTTGAGACCGATACCCGCGATGTCGATTGCTTTGCCGAATGCATGTTCGGACAAACGGCCTGTTGAGGCCGCATTGCGATTACGGCAAGCGTAGTGCGAGACCACGCGCAAAGACGACGCCTGCCCGCCTGTCGCGGGTTGCGCGCCCGTCGTCACCCAGCGTTTCAGCGCTGATGCCGTGCGACAATCGATGGTCGCGGCTGGTTGCAAGGTCACACCAGCTACCGATCGCACGCGCACAGCGTTATCGATGCCACACCGTCCCCGACCGTTCACACGCCCGATAGCTTCGCCTTGGATCGCGGGGTCGCCGCAGACTTGACCGCGCCGGATGGCCGCGGCGCGTTGTTGCGCGGCACGTTCAATCGCAGCTGGGCGTTGCGTCGGGCGTTCGGACAAGGCGGGTGCCGTGGGGCTAAATGCAAAGAGATCTTGTTCCGCCCGCAATTGTGGATCAGTCGCAGCACCATGCGCTAAATCAGGGCGTTCATAGGGGCGCGCTGCCGGGCGTAACTCAGCGGATGGGACCGTGAGGCGCGGGGCCATGGCGATTACAGCGGGCGTGCGGGACAAGGGCCGGATGGCCGATAGATCAGGTTGAACAGGTGCTACAGGTGCAGTCGTTTGCGCTGTGGGCCGCGCGTTCGGGCGTTGCGTTGCGTCTTGCGCTAAGGCCGCGCTGCACCCGAGCGTGCACAGCAAAAGAGCCGCGCGAAAAATCAATCTTTCGTGCCCGGTGTCCGGCCAAAGTTCGGCTCTGACGTGTCTTGGCCCGCTTCAATAATCCCGCGCCGGATCGCCCGTGTGCGCGTGAAATAATCGTGCAGATGGTCGCCGTCGCCTTGCCGGATGGCCCGTTGTAATGCGAATAGCTCTTCGGTGAAGCGGCCCAGAATTTCCAGCGTCGCGTCTTTGTTCGTCAGAAACACATCCCGCCACATCGTTGGATCGGATGCTGCGATACGGGTGAAATCTCGAAAACCAGCCGCCGAAAATTTCACAACTTCGCTCTCGGTGACGCGGGCCAGATCGTCGGCGACGCCAACCATTGTGTAGGCGATCAGGTGGGGCGTGTGGCTGGTGACGGCCAAAACCAGATCGTGGTGGTCCGGCGTCATGGTTTCAACGTTTGCGCCTAGCGCTTCCCAGTATTGTGTGAGCTGGTCGACCTTGGCCGGATCGGAATTTTCGAGCGGTACAAGGATGTTCCAGCGGTTGTCAAACAACGTCGCAAAACCGGAATGCGGACCGGAATGTTCGGTCCCTGCCAGCGGGTGACCGGGTATAAAGTGAACACCGTCAGGGACATGCGGGTTCACAATGTCGATCACCGCTTGTTTGACCGACCCGACATCTGTCAGCGTCGCACCCTGTTTCAGATGCGGTCCGATGTCGGCCATAACGGCTTCCATCGCCCCAACGGGCACACACAGCACGACCAGATCAGCGTCTTTCACAGCTTCGATAGCCGTTTCAGTGATCCGGTCACACAGGTTTATTTCGCTCGCAATTGCGCGTGTTTCGGCGGACCGCGCGGTACCAACAATTTCGGTCACACATTTCGCGCGGCGCATCGCATGCGCCATTGATCCCGCGATCAGGCCAAGGCCGATCAGCGCGACCCGTTCGAAGATGACGGCCATTACCGCGCCCCTTTGTATTGCGCGATGCCGTGCACGACACGGCGGCAGGCGCTTTCATCGCCGACAGTGATCCGCAAGCAGTGCGGCAGTTTATACCCCGCGACACGGCGCACAAGGATGCCTTCGGATTTGAGGTGGTCGTCGCAAGCGTTGGCTTCCTGTTCGGACCCGAAACGCGCCAGAACAAAGTTGGCTGTGGATGTGTCACACGGCACGCCGATTTCGGCCAATGCGTTGGCCAGCCAATCGCGCCATTTGGCGTTCTCTGTCCGACATTTTTCGAGATAGTCGAGGTCGCGCACTGATGCTTCCGCCGCCGCAAGTGCCGCAGAAGACAGGTTGAACGGGCCGCGGATGCGGTTGAGCACGTCGATGATTTCTTTTGGGCCGTAACCCCAGCCAACGCGCAATCCGCCAAGGCCGTAAATCTTGGAAAACGTGCGGGTCATCACGACGTTGTCGCGGGCTTCGATAATGGATGCACCGCCATCATAGCCATCGACGAATTCTGCGTAGGCACCGTCGAGCACGAGGATGGTATGATCAGGCACGCCGTCAGCCAACCGCATCAGGTCGCCTTCGCCGATCATGGTGCTGGTCGGGTTGTTCGGGTTCGCGATGAAAACGATTTTGGTGTTTGCGTTACAGGCGTCAAGGATCGCATCCACGTCGGTCACGCGGTCGTTTTCTTTCACCTCAACCGGTGTCGCACCTGCCGCAAGCGTTGAAATGCGGTACATGGCAAAGCCGTGTTCGGTGTGGATGACTTCATCCCCCGGACCGGCGTAGCATTGGCACAGGAAGTGGATGATTTCGTCCGATCCGACGCCGCAAATCACGCGATCAGGGTCCACTTTCCAGGTCTCGCCAATCGCGCGACGCAGCGGGCCGTGGTCGGTGGACGGGTAGCGGTGCATGTCGTGGACCGACCGCGCCACTGCTTCTTTGGCAGCCGCTGATGGTCCAAGCGGGTTTTCGTTCGACGACAGTTTCAGCACGTTGGTCTGCCCGTCCACATGGGACGCACCGCCTACGTATAAAGCGATGTCCATAATCCCGCGCTTGGGCTTAATCTGGCTAGCCATTGTCGTTTTCCCCATTTCGTCTGGTGTTATTTAGCTGGCCTGCACGGCCCTGACCAGAGCTTATCCCCGCTGGCGCAGACGTGCGACCAACGCGCCCCAACCGCCCGGTACAAGGATGGTCGCGACGGCAAAGCCAAAGACGAAGCCGGCGAGTTCCGCGATCCACGACTGCCCGCCGCCAAACAACAGACCAAAGACCAATTGCAGCCCCAAAAGGAAGCCGATCAAACGGAAGGCCGTCAGTTGGTTCTGGCCCGTTTGGCCAAGGCGAAGCCACAAGATGTACGTGTATGATCCGATCAGCGCGAAGATCGCAGGATATGCCCCGAACAGCGGACTGGAATCGCGGGCGAGCAGGCAGAATATGACTGCCCCGAAGATCGATCCGCCAAAGAAGACGACCAGCGTTTTGATTGATCCGAACGCGTCCCCAACGAATTTGCCCAGCGCAAGCAAAAGCGCGATCGCAAACAACGCGTGGGTAAAGTCACCATGAACGAAGGGATAGGTCACAAAGCGCTGCACCAGATCGCGGCCGTAATCGCCACGGGTCGTGATCACTTCGAGCACGAGTGGCGAAATGCCGTAGTCCTGCAACGCGCCGATCCGCCAGCCGATGCCCGTAGGCCCACCGATGATGCCAGCAGCCGCAAGCGACAACGCCCCTTCGACGACAACCATGATCAAGGCCAGCACGATAATCGCTGGCGGTAACGGGTTCACGGGCGGTTCAAAATCCGGATCGCTATGCATGGTCGTCGTTCCCCAAGGCCTGTTGAAAGTCGTGTATCTGTCTGGCATGGGTATGCGACCTCATTTCAGATGGCCAGAGTGGACCCGTCACATGACACAAACACAATTCACACCCCGCGTTTTTTCGGGAATTAAACCGTCCGGCGGCCTTACGCTGGGCAATTACCTTGGCGCGATCAAACGGTTCGTGGGTATGCAAGGCGATATGCAGACGATTTACTGCGTTGTGGACATGCATGCGATTACCGTCTGGCAAGACCCTGCAGAGCTGGCAAATGCCACACGTGAAGTCGCGGCTGGTTATCTGGCGTCCGGTCTTGATCCGGCGCAATCGATCCTGTTCAATCAGTCAGCTGTGGCCGCCCACGCTGAATTAGGCTGGATTTTCAATTGCGTGGCCCGCGTCGGCTGGATGAACCGGATGACACAGTTCAAGGACAAGGCGGGTGCGAACGCTGAGAAGGTTTCGCTTGGCCTGTACGCATACCCTGCCCTGATGGCCGCCGATATTCTGTTGTATCACGCCACACATGTGCCGGTTGGTGAAGACCAGAAGCAGCATGTAGAATTGACACGCGATATTGCGAAGAAGTTTAACCACGACTTCAAAAACGACTTCTTCCCTGAGACAACCCCAGTGATCGAAGGCCCAGCCACACGGATCATGAACCTGCGCGATGGTACCAAGAAGATGTCGAAGTCCGGTGAATCGGACATGGAACGCATCAACATGACGGATGGCGCGGACCTGATCGCGAAGAAGTTCAAGAAAGCACGGACCGATCCTGATGCTTTGCCAGACACAATGGACGGTCTGAAAGACCGGCCCGAGGCAAAGAACCTCGTCGAGATTTACGCCGCTTTGGATGACCGTAGCGCCGATGATGTGATCACCGAATATGCAGGCGCCGGTTGGGGTAAATTCAAACCTGCGCTGGCGGATCTGGCTGTTGAAAAACTCAGCCCGATTTCCGGCGAAATGGCCCGTCTGATGGATGATCCAGCAGAGATCGACCGGATTTTGGCGGATGGCGCTGTAAAGGCGCGCGAAATCGCAGAGCCTATTTTACAGCAAACCTATGACATCGTCGGGCTGTTGCGGCCACAGCGCTAAGCTGGACACAAAAAACGGGGTGGGAGTTTCCCCCCACCCCGATCAGTTCACAATTCAGAAGGCATTACCCGTCGTATTCTGGCTGTGCTTCCAGCGCTTCTTGGGTGCTGTCGATATAGACGCGGAAGTCGTCACCGTCGTCAGAACGCGTGATGTTCAGCTCTTCCAGCGTCACCGCAACTGGGCGTTCGCCCATGCCAAGGAAACCACCAACGTCGATCACCGCGCGGCCAATCGTGCCGTCGTCGTTCAGGATCAGTTCGCTGATTTCACCCACATCTTCGTCGTTCAAGCCGTAAACGCGTGCACCTGTCAGGTCTTCCGTGGTCAGATCTTCGTTGCTAACGCGTGTGTACCCGTCACGTTCGATGTCCGGTGCCATCAGCATCGGACGGTCTGCGTCGTCCGTCATTGCGGCTTGGTCATCCGTCATTGTATCTTCATCGGCATCGCTACCGATGTAGGCTGGCGCGTCTTCGATTCCCGCAACGCTGGACTGTACGACAACAAAGTATTCATCGGCTTCTTCACCGTCACTGATAAACTTCAGCTCATCCATGCTGATTGAGACGTCTTTTTCGCCAATGCCGATAAAGCCACCGACGCCAACGATCACGTTTTGAACGTCACCAGCGCGGGACAGTACGATTTCATTGATCTCGCCAATGTCGTCCCATTCTTTTTCGCCGTCTGCTTCGACGGTCATTTCGGCGTTCACCTCGTTTTCGGATGCGTAAACACGTGCACCGATCAGATCAGAGGCATTGAGGTTGATAGCGGAGTCGAACTCCATGTCAGAAAACACGGCTGTCTGTCCGTCGGCGTATGCAGTCGTTCCAAGTACAAGTGCTGCGGCGGTCGTTGTAAGAAAGCGTTTCATCGTATTCTCCTCAGTAGTTATCCGCTGAATTCGTCAGCGGTTACGGCTAAGCAACGACAAGCCCGGCAGATCGTTCCAAGAAAATTTCATGATTTTTCGCGGAACCCAGAAACGCAAAATTTCCGTTTTCTCTGGCACCCTTAGTATATCGTGAACCCCATTTTCCGGCGCAATTGGCCCCGCATTTGCGCAGCTTTTCGGGAACCCAATCGCCGTTCTGAAGTTGCTCTTGCGAACCTACGAAACACTGCCTTGGAGAGAGAAGATGCTTGATGTCGTTGCCCGCTGTGCGCTGTCGCCTTACCTTGCTTGGCAGGCGTACAACGTCAGGAAATCCGCGCTGAAATTGCCGGATGCGTCGGGTGAACGGTCAGGCAAACGCGGCACTGGCCCTGATCTGCGGCTTTTAATTGTCGGTGACAGTTCAGCTGCGGGTGTCGGCGCCTCCCATCAGGAAGAAGCGTTATTGGGTCATATGCTGCGCCGATTAACGCAGACCAACACGGTAACATGGGCCGTGAACGCAAAGACAGGATCAACCACACCGGAAACGATGGACCGCGTGCGCGACATGCCTTCCGGGAAATACGATCTAATTTCGGTGTCATTGGGCGTGAACGACATCACAAGCCTCACCCCCGTTCATATTTGGATACGACGCTACGCAGAACTGTTGGCCCTGCTGGAAGAAAAGTTCGCGCCCGACGTGTTGTGCATCAATGGCATCCCAAAAATGCAGTACTTTCCGCTATTGCCGCAGCCGCTGCGCTGGATCGTTGGCGCCCAAGCCGCCCGTTATGATCGTGCGCTGCGCAAGATGGTGCAGCATCGTAGCAACTGTCGTTATGTAGAATTGGATTTTGAACCGGAGCCAAGCCTGATGAGCCCTGACGGCTACCACCCCGGTCCAAAGATTTACGCCGAATGGGGGCGCAAAGTGTACCGTTCGATCAGGAATGATGTGCGTCAGATGACGATCAACTGAGCTTCATCGCAGACGGCTTATGTGATGGCTTCCAGACGTTCTTTTGACATCTCGCCCGGGACGATCGTTAGCGGAACGGGCAAATCGCCCGCTTGGCGCGATAGCGACGTCACCAACGGACCCGGACCCTTTTTGTCCGCCCCCGCGCCAAGAACCAACACACCGACTTCCGAATCTTCGTTAATATAATCCAGCAATTCGTTGATCGGTTCACCTTCGCGGATGACCAATTCGGGGTCTACGTTTTGTTTGTCACGCATCCATTTGGCGAAGACTTCGAAATGGACTTCGATCCGTTCGCGTGCTTCGGCCCGCATGATTTCACCAACCCCGATCCAGTGGTTGAATTCATCAGGTGGAATGATTGACAGGACAGTAACGCCGCCGCCGGTATTTGCGGCCCGCATCGCTGCAAACCGCATTGCATTCAGACATTCACGGCTGTCGTCGAGCACCACTAAGAATTTCCGCATTGATGCCTCCCTCATGCGCCTTTGGTCAGAGTGTGCCGTAACCAAACCGCGCTGGCAATCGGTATCAGGCGGTTGCCGCCCAGTCCCAATACATATCTCTGACTTGTCGTGTGATCGGCCCTTGCTGGTATTGGACGTCATCAAAGGTGGTGACGGGGGTGACTTTGGACATATTGCCCGAGATGAAAACTTCGTCTGCAGCGCGGAAATCGTCGAAAGTCAGGATCGTTTCATACACTTCCATGCCCGCATCCCGCATATTAGACAGGTGTCGCGCCCGCGTAATGCCAGCTAGGAACGTTCCGTTGGGAATCGGCGTAAACGTGACCCCGTCGCGCACCATAAAGATGTTTGCCGTTGCTGTTTCTGCGACATTGCCCATGGCGTCCGCGACCAGCGCGTTTCCGAACCCTTTTGCCCGCGCTTCCATCAACATACGTGCGTTGTTGGGGTAAAGGCAGCCCGCTTTGGCGTTAACCACCGCGTTTTCCATAACCGGTCTGCGGAAGCGGGTGGTCGTGAGTGTCGTTGTGGCATTTGCGTGAAAGGGGATTTCTTCGAGGCAGATTGCGAAACCTGTCGCCCCTGGCGCTGGTGCAACGGCTGTCGGCCCACCATCCAGCGCCCAATACATTGGCCGGATATAGACCGCGGCGTCGGGCGCGAACATTTTCAGCCCTTCGCGCACGATTTGCACCATGTCGTCCGCTTGGACAGTTGGTGTGATCAATAGCGCCTCTGCTGATCGGTTCACCCGTGCGCAATGTGGTTCTAAATCCGGCGTTAACCCATTCACCAGCCGCGCCCCGTCGAACACAGTCGTCCCAAGCCACGACCCGTGGTCCGCCGCCCGCATGATCGGCACATCGCCATCATGCCATTGGCCTTCGAAGTAGGTTTTGATGTTGGTTCCGGTCGCCATGTTCTGCCCCTGTTTGTGCCAAAGCAGAGCGTAGGATGCAGATTGCGGTCGGTAAAGCCGAGACTTGTCACCGATACAAACGCGCCCGGCGGGGGAGCGCCGGGCGCAAATGGTCTGCTGCGATGTTTGTTGGGACGGGGTCGCAGCGGCCGACTATGGGGTATCGGTTGGATTAAGTGTCGCTGATTCTCATGACGGTTCTGTGAAACAGCCGGAATTGCCGCCGTCCTACCAACTTAGAATGATTCCAAACCCTTGACACATTGGCGGGTCGGGCGCATATCTGTGGTCCAACCGAAGGGACCGCACCTCATGTTTATTCAAACCGAATCCACACCGAACCCAGCCACGCTGAAGTTCTTGCCGGGTCAGTCCGTTCTCGAAGTTGGCACCGCTGATTTCCCAACACCCGAAGCCGGTGAAGCATCGCCGTTGGCCAAGCGCATTTTTGCGACTGGTGGCGTGACGGGTGTTTTCTTTGGTATGGACTTCGTGACTGTCACGAAAGCCGATGACGTTGAATGGGACCACATCAAACCCGGCATTCTGGGCGCGATCATGGAACATTACCAGTCTGGCGCATCTGTGATGGGGGCCGATCATCAGGTCACGTCCGGCCACGCCGAGCACACTGGTGAAGACGGTGAAATCGTTGGTCAGATCAAGGAATTGCTTGATACGCGCGTGCGCCCTGCTGTGGCCCAAGATGGTGGCGACATCACATTCCACGGTTTTGAACGCGGGATCGTGTACCTTCACATGCAAGGCGCCTGTGCCGGTTGCCCGTCATCCACACTGACGTTGAAGATGGGGATCGAGAACCTGTTGCGTCACTATATTCCTGAAGTCATCGAAGTTCGTCCAGTCGCGGCCTAAGCCATGACAAAGATCGCCGTCGAAAACGTCAATGTCCCCGGTCAAGTGACCAATGTGGATGCGGCCAAGTACACGGCGATGAAAGACGCAATGATGCGGGTGATGTCCAGCGATCCGATGACAGCCGCCCAAATTAAAGACGCGGCTAAGGCCCATTTACCAGACGATTTGTTTCCCGCCGGGGCCACATCTGGCTGGTGGGTGAAATGCGTGCAGCTTGATTTGGAAGCGAAATCTGTGCTGACGCGTCATGCCACCAAACCTTTGACGTGGTCGATCACATGACAACGCGGGTTCTGGCGTTTGATACGGCCAGTGCACATTGTGCTGCCTGCCTGATCGATGGTGACACAGTGGTTGTGCGTGTTGATCCGATGGCCAAAGGCCAAGCCGAACATCTGATGCCAATGCTCGAACAGGTTTTGTCGGAAAACGGGCTGACTTGGCAGGATCTCGACGCGATTGGTGTGGGCACTGGTCCGGGCAATTTTACGGGTATCCGGATTTCTGTATCTGCTGCGCGTGGATTGGCTTTGGGGCTTGGTATTCCTGCTGTGGGTGTGACCCATCTTGAGGCACAGGTGCATGGATTGCCCCGCCCCGTGGTCGCGCAAGTCAGCGCACCGCGTGATCAAGTTTACGTCCAAACCTTTGCCGATCTAATCAGCACGGCAGTTCTGGTCCCTGCAACGTCAGATATCGCGCAGGCCGCCTCGCCTATTGTGGCACCCGAGGCCATGATCAAGAACATCGCGTTGATTGCCCGCGACCGCGTACCAGACACAACCGATCGCCCCGCACCTTATTATGTCCGTGCCGCAGACGCGGCCCCGCCGCGCGACGCAGCCCCTGTTCTATTGCCATGACGCCCGGTGACCTGGCGCGTGTGCATGCAGCGGCCTTTACCCAAAGCCGCCCATGGACCGCGAAAGAGTTCGCGAGCCTGCTTGATTCCACGGGAGTGATTCTGCTGGGTGACGTGCGGTCATTTTTGCTAGGGCGGTTGATCGCCGGCGAAGCAGAGGTTCTGACCATCGCAACAGACCCTGATTTTCACCGCCAAGGCCACGCCCAGCGCAACCTTGCCACATTTTTGGACGACCTGCGCAGACAACAGGCGACGTCGGTCTTTCTAGAAGTCGCCGAAGACAATATTGCAGCTAAGACACTGTATGAAAACAATAGTTTCGAAAACGTCGGGATGCGCCCAAAATACTACGCCCGCCCCGATGGACATGCCGTTGCAGCATTGGTACTGCGCCGCACGCTGATTGGTGATCATTCCGCAAATGGTCTGATTAAAAATTGACCGGTTGGTCAAAAAAACATCCCTCGAATTGAAAAACCGGTTGACCCTAGCGGGCTGGCAATGCCTTATCGTGCGATAAACCAGCACAGACTGGTTTGACTTTTGGGGGAAAGTCGTTGGCCTTCCCTCCTCACAACGACTTGGGAGACACCATTATGACCCTTACAACGAAATTCTTGGGTGCTACGGCCGCTTTGGCACTGTCCGCTGGCGCAGTTTCTGCTGACCCAGCTGTTCTGTTCGATCTTGGCGGCAAGTTCGACAAATCCTTCAACGAATCTGCTTACAACGGCGCACAGCGCTGGGCCGAAGAAACCGGCGGTTCATACGCCGAAGTTGAAATTCAGTCCGACGCACAGCGCGAACAAGCGATCCGTCGTTTCGCTGAAACTGGCGCAAACCCAATCGTTATGGCTGGTTTCGCATGGGCATCCGCCCTTGGTGAAGTTGCTGGCGACTACCCAGACACCAAATTCCAAATCATCGATATGGTTGTAGACGCGCCAAACGTCCGTTCCATCGTGTTCGCTGAAGAGCAGGGTTCATACCTTGTTGGTATGCTGGCTGCGATGGCGTCCGAGACTGACACTGTTGGTTTCATCGGCGGCATGGACATCCCGTTGATCCGTAACTTCGCATGTGGCTACGCACAGGGCGTAAAAGCGGTTAACGCTGACGCGACTGTTGTTGCGAACATGACAGGTACAACACCTGCAGCATGGAATGACCCGGTTAAGGGTTCCGAGCTGACAAAAGCGCAAATCTCTCAGGGTGCTGACGTCGTTTACGCAGCCGCTGGCGGTACTGGCGTTGGTGTTCTGCAAACAGCTGCAGACGAAAACATCCTGTCCATCGGTGTTGATGCGAACCAGAACTACCTGCACTCCGGTCAGGTTCTGACATCCATGCTGAAGCGCGTTGATAACGCGGTTTATGACGCGATGACCGCTGGTACTGATCTTGAGCCAGGTTTCAACGTAATGGACTTGTCCAACGGTGGCGTTGGCTACGCAGTTGACGAGCATAACGAAGCGCTCATCACAGCAGAAATGACTGCAGCACTTGACGCGGCACAAGCTGCGATCGTGGCCGGCGAAATTTCTGTCCACAACTATAACTCTGACGAGACGTGCCCTGCGCTTGACTTCTAAGTCAGCCAAATAGGCCAAACGATTAGGGCCGCACCGTTTGATTATGGTGCGGCCCATCTCATTTCAGGAATATGCCGATGATCCCCCAAATAGATGCCTTTTTCACCGCATGGTCGATTGCCGACGATGCAACCAGAGACGCGCAGGTCGCGGATTCTCTTTCGGATGAAATTGTCTATGCGGACCCGCGCACGGCTGACCCTTTGACGACAGTAGCTGCCGTTCAGGCCTATGTCGGACAGTTTTCCAAGATGGCTCCGGGCATGCCTGTTGCCGTCATCAACACATCAACAACCCTGACTTACGCCCGTGCGACGGTCCAATTTGGTGAGGGCGATCAGTCCCAATTGGGTCAGTACACAGTTGATCTGGCCCCCGACGGCAAGATCACACGCATGGTAGGATTTGTAGGGATGGGGGCACCCGCATGACAAACGTAGCACCAGCCATTGAGCTGAAAGGCATTTCCAAGGCCTTTGGTCCCGTTCAAGCGAACAAAGACATTTCGATCAGCGTGATGCCCGGCACGGTCCACGGCATCATTGGCGAAAACGGCGCAGGGAAATCGACGCTGATGTCGATCCTGTTCGGGTTTTACAAAGCAGACGCTGGCGAGATTTTCATCAGCGGTACAAAAACCGCAATCCCTGACAGCCAAGCCGCGATTGCCGCTGGTATCGGGATGGTGTTCCAGCACTTTAAACTGGTCGAGAATTTCACGGTTCTAGAGAACGTGATTTTGGGTGCCGAGGATTCCGGACTGCTGAAACCGTCCCTGAACCGCGCCCGCAAAGAGCTGAAAGACCTCGCTGACGAATACGGTCTGAACGTCGAAGTAGACGCGTTGATCCAAGATATTGGCGTGGGCATGCAGCAGCGTGTCGAAATCCTGAAGGCCCTGTACCGCAAGGCAGACATCCTGATTTTGGACGAACCTACAGGCGTTTTGACCCCGGCTGAGGCCGATCAGTTGTTCCGTATTCTGGAGCGTCTGAAAGCCGAAGGTAAAACGATCATTCTGATCACGCACAAACTGCGCGAGATTATGGATACGACGGATACAGTGTCCGTGATGCGCCGTGGTGAAATGACCGCAACAGTGAAGACGTCTGAAACATCCCCGCAGGAACTGGCTGAATTGATGGTCGGCCGTAAGGTGTTGTTGCAGGTTGATAAGGTCCCTGCCCAACCGGGTGCAAATATCCTAGAGGTTAAGAACCTGAACGTGACCGACGATAAGGGCGTTCACCGCGTGAAAGACGTCAGTTTCAACGTCGCGGCGGGTGAAATCCTTGGGATCGCTGGTGTTGCAGGCAACGGTCAGTCCGAATTGCTTGAAGTGCTAGGCGGCTATGAAAAGGCTACTGGATCAATCACCGTGAACGGTGTCGAACTGGACCTGACAGGATCGAAATCTGACGGTCGGTCCCGCCGTGCACGTGGTATTGCCCACGTGCCAGAAGACCGCCAGCGCGAAGGTCTGATCATGGATTACGCCGCGTGGGAAAACACCGCGTTTGGCTATCATCACGACGAGAAATACCAGCGCTCTGGTCTGTTCATGGACAACAATGCGATCAAACAGGACACCATCGAAAAGATGGAACGGTTTGACGTGCGTCCACCTGATCCGAAACTGGCGGCCAAGAACTTCTCCGGCGGCAACCAACAGAAGATCGTTCTGGCCCGCGAGATTGAGCGCAATCCGGACCTGTTGCTGATCGGTCAACCCACGCGTGGTGTCGATATCGGCGCAATTGAATTTATTCACCAACAGATCGTTGCCCTGCGTGATCAGGGAAAGGCGATTTTGCTGGTGTCCGTAGAACTGGAAGAAATTCTGTCCCTGTCCGACCGCGTGGCCGTGATGTTTGACGGGATGATCATGGGCGAACGTTTGCCCGCTGAAACTGACGAAAAAGAACTGGGCCTGTTGATGGCCGGTATGACTGGGGATGTTGCGTAATGGATGTGATGCCAAAATGGGCCGAAGTGGTCCTTGTCCCGCTCATTTCATTGATTTTGGCCGCCTTTTTGTCGGCTTTGGTGATCCTCGCGATTGGTGAAAGCCCACTGGCTGCGCTGAAACTGATGATCGATGGCGCGTTGGGGTCGACTTATGGCTGGGGTTATACGTTGTATTACGCCACCAACTTTATGTTCACTGGTCTGGCCGTCGCCGTGGCGTTTCATGCCCGCATGTTCAACATTGGTGGTGAAGGTCAGGCTGTTCTGGGTGGCTTGGGCGTAGCACTTGTCTGCCTCTATATCCCGTGGCCACATTGGTCGATTGCACTGGTGGGTGCCAGCCTTGGTGCAGCCCTGTTTGGCGCCGCTTGGGCCGCGATCCCTGCGTTCTTGCAGGCGAAGCGCGGTAGCCACATCGTGATTACAACGATCATGTTCAACTTCATCGCGGCTGCGTTGCTGAACTACCTGTTGATTGGCGCGTTGAAGGTGAAAGGGTCGATGGAACCTGCAACGGCGAAGTTCGCCGAAAGCGCCCATCTGCCGTCATTCCAAGACATGTTCAGCTTTGGCGAAACAACCCTATTCCGTGGTGCGCCTGCGAACGTTTCATTCTTTGTCGCTGTTGCTGCGTGTTTCGCTGTCTGGGCGCTGATTTGGAAAACCCGTTTGGGTTATGAAATTCGTGCGTTTGGTCATTCAGAAAGTGCTGCGAAATACGCAGGGATCAGCCCGACGAAAATCATCATGGTTTCAATGATGATTTCCGGTGGTCTGGCTGGCATGATGGCGATCAACAACGTGATGGGTGAGGCCGAACGCCTTGTTCTGAATGCTGTCGAAGGTGCCGGTTTCATCGGGATCGCTGTGGCGTTGATGGGCCGGTCCCATCCGTTTGGCGTGTTCCTTGCTGCGATCCTGTTCGGGTTCTTGTACCAAGGCGGCGCAGAACTGGCTCTGTGGACATCGATCCCACGCGAATTGATCGTTGTGATCCAAGCGCTTGTGATCCTGTTTACCGGTGCGCTGGACAATATGGTCCGCAGCCCGCTTGAGAAAATGTTCCTCGCCATGCGGCGCAATAAGGCGGAGGCATAAGCCATGGATCTGTTAACTCTTCTTCAAATCCTCGATTCGACGATGCGCCTGTCCACGCCTTTGTTGCTGGCCTGTCTTGCGGGTCTGTTTTCCGAACGTGCGGGTATCTTTGACATTGGCCTTGAAGGCAAAATGCTGGCCGCCGCGTTCCTGTCTGCTGCTGTCGCCTATGTCAGCGGGTCGGTCTGGGTCGGCTTGTTGGCTGGTATCGCCGCATCCTTGGTGCTGTCTGCGATCCACGGCCTTGCGTCGATTACATTCCGTGGGAACCAGTTGATTTCCGGCGTTGCGATTAACTTCCTTGCCGCTGGTCTGACCGTTGTTGTCGCCCAAAGCTGGTTCAAACAAGGTGGCCGGACACCACAATTGACGGACGGCGCACGGTTTGAACCGATCACACTGCCATTCGCGGACGCGTTGCGTGACGTGCCCGTGCTTGGCCCCATCTATTACGAACTGATCTCTGGCCACACTGTGTTGGTCTACATCGCCCTGCTTTGCGTCCCTGCCACGTGGTGGTTGCTGTATCGCACCCGTTTTGGTCTGCGTCTGCGCGCTGTGGGTGAAAACCCTGCGGCTGTGGACACGGCTGGTGTGTCGGTTGTTGGTCTGCGTTATGCAGCTGTTGCGATCTGTGGCGTGCTGTGCGGCATTGCGGGTGCTTATTTGGCGACCGCGCTGCAAGCTGGCTTTGTGAAGGACATGAGCGCTGGTCGCGGGTATATCGCGCTGGCTGCGTTGATCTTCGCGAAATGGCGTCCATGGTATGCGCTTTATGCGACGTTGCTGTTCGGCTTCTTGCAGGCGTTGGCGCTGCGTC
The DNA here is from genome assembly GCF_055809435.1 of Yoonia sp. D2-7. Lineage (NCBI taxonomy): Bacteria > Pseudomonadati > Pseudomonadota > Alphaproteobacteria > Rhodobacterales > Paracoccaceae > Yoonia > Yoonia sp. D2-7. Next base: position 3,181,211 of record NZ_CM147912.1, read on the forward strand.
CTGACCTCATCGAAAGCATCCTGTCGTTCAAGGTGAACGGTCAGCTGCTGGACGTGCTGCCTTACATCCTTACCGTGATCATCCTTGCCGGTTTTGTCGGCAAAGCGATCCCACCTCGCGCTGGCGGAGAACCTTATGTCAAAGAACGCTAAATCCGTCGCGGACGTGATCCGCGCAAAGGCGGGCGACGCCCCTGTCAGCGTTGGCCTGATCCTTGGGTCAGGTCTGGCGCATATCGCTGATGAAGTGGACGGGGTTGCGATCCCTTACGCGGAACTGGACGGGTTTCCGCATGCGGGCGTGTCTGGTCACAAGGCCAGCCTGACTGTGGGCGATCTGGACGGTGTCCGTGTCGCTGTTTTCGGCGGGCGGTCGCACTATTACGAAAGCGGTCGCGGCGATGCGATGCGTCATCCATTAGAGGTTCTGAAGGAATTGGGCGCTGACACCTTGGTCGCAACCAACGCGGCCGGTTCCATGCATCAGGAAATGCCGACAGGGTCGATCATGTCGTTGTCGGATCACATCAACTTTTCCGGCCTGAACCCGTTGATCGGTGAACCGACTGACGCGCGATTTGTCCCGATGAAAGACGCCTACGACCCAAGCATCCGTGCGGCCATGCGCCATGCGGCCGACGCTGAAGGTGTGGATATGCATAGCGGCGTCTATGCGTGGTATTCGGGTCCATCATTTGAGACCGTGGCGGAAATTAAAGCGATCAAGATGCTGGGTGCCGATGCTGTTGGGATGTCTACCGTACCTGAGGTGATCCTTGCGCGGTTCTTGGGACTAAAGGCCGCTGCAATTTCGTGCATCACGAACATGGCCGCTGGCATGTCCGATGAAAACATCAGCCACGAACACACAAAAGCGATGGCGCCGATTGGCGCTGCAAAACTTGAAAAAGTGTTGCGCCGCTGGCTGCATGACAAGGCCAATTAGGCTGCACGATTAGGTCCAATCCCCTGCCAATGCCGCGTTTGCACAAAAATGTGTCGCGGGGGGTTTGACTTAATCCACCTAGTCGGGTCATGTGAATGCAGCGGACTTAAACGCTCGGAACAGCCCAATGCAAATATACCTTCCTATCGCCGAGGTTTCGGTGAACGCCTTCCTATTACTTGGACTAGGCGGCATTGTGGGTATTTTGTCGGGAATGTTCGGCGTTGGCGGCGGGTTCTTGATGACCCCCTTGCTGTTTTTCATTGGCATTCCTCCTGCTGTGGCCGTCGCCACAGAGGCGAACCAAATCGTTGCCTCATCGTTTTCGGGGGTGCTTGCCCATTTCAAGCGAAAGACCGTGGACCTCAGGATGGGGACGGTGCTGCTGATCGGTGGTTTGATTGGCGCAGCACTTGGTATCGTGGTGTTCAACTACCTGCGATCGCTCGGACAAGTCGATTTGCTGGTGCAGCTTTGCTACGTGGTTTTCCTTGGCATGATCGGGTCGCTGATGTTTGTCGAAAGCCTACGGGCGATCCGCAAATCCGGCAAAGGTGCCCCGCCAACGCGTCGTAAACACACATGGATTCATAACCTGCCATTCAAGATGAAGTTCCGGGTATCCGGGCTTTATATCTCTGTTATTCCGCCGCTTTTGGTTGGGATCACCGTTGGTATTCTTGCCGCGATTATGGGTGTTGGCGGTGGTTTCATCATGGTTCCGGCGATGATTTATCTGCTTGGCATGCCGACCAAAGTGGTTGTCGGCACATCCCTGTTTCAGATCATTTTTGTGACCGCGTTCACGACAATGCTGCACGCTACAACCAACTATACGGTTGATGTTGTTCTGGCCGTATTGCTGTTGGTCGGCGGCGTTGTTGGCGCGCAGATCGGCACGCGGATCGGCGTAAAGATGAAAGCCGAACAATTGCGTATTCTGCTGGCTATCATGGTGCTGTTGGTCTGCGGCAAGCTGGCCTTTGATTTGCTCGTCCAACCGTCAGAACTGTATTCTATTGGCGGCGGGGGTGGTCACTGATGCTGATCCGCCTACTGTCCTTGCTTTGCCTGCTATCCATGCCTGCCAAAGCCGAAGAAATCGTTCTGGGCCTGAGCCGCGATGAAGTCGCGATTACCGCGAATTTCGACGGATCAGACATCCTGATCTTTGGCGCGATCAAACGCGATGCACCTGCACCATCTGACGAAAAACTGGGTGTCATTATCACCGTTGCAGGGCCCGACGGCCCGGTCACTGTGCGCCGCAAGGCACGCAGGCTTGGTATCTGGGTAAACACGGATTCTGTGAATGTTGCAGTTGCGCCATCGTTCTATGCGGTCGCCACGAACATGCCATTGGCCGACGTTTTGAACGCTGAGGTCGATAGCAAAGCCCGTATCAGCATTGCGAATGCAATCCGGACATACGGGCAGATGGATGGCAAAGAAGTTGATTTCGAGGATGCGTTGATCCGCATTCGGGAAGATCAGCGTCTTTACCAAACACTGCCGGACGCCGTACTCGTCGAAGACGAAACCCTTTTCCGCACCAATATTTCGATGCCTGCAAACCTGACAGAAGGCGACTACCGCGCCGAGATTTACCTGACCCGTGGTGGCGATATCGTCGATGTTTATGTGACGGATATTCCGGTGAAGAAGGTCGGGCTGGAACGTTGGTTGTATAATCTCGCGCATGACAACGCGCTTCTGTACGGCTTGATGTCGCTGGCGATTGCGATCGCTGCTGGTTGGGGTGCCTCTGCCGTGTTTTCCGTGTTCAAACGGTAAAAACTATCCCCGACCGATGTAGGGCATCTTCGTCGCCATCAGCGTTTGGAACTGCACGTTTGCCTCGGGCGGCAACATCGCCATGTGATAGATCGCTGTGGCCACATCTTCCACGGCCATGCTTGGTAACGGATCAAGCCCCTCAGCCGCCCGCTTTTCTTCAAGCTGCTGCACAAGGTCGGTCCGCGCATTGCCAATATCGATTTGCCCGCACGCAATGTCATAAGGCCGCCCATCAAGGCTCAGCGTTTTGGTGAGCCCCGTGACCCCGTGTTTTGTCGTCGTGTAGCAGATCGACCCTTCACGCGGGCTATGCGCTGAGATCGAGCCGTTGTTGATGATCCGACCACCTTGCGGCATTTGCTTGCGCATCTGCCGGAAAGCCGCGCGCGCGCACAGAAACATGCCAGTGAGGTTCACATCGACCACGGACTGCCAATCGGCGAGGCTGATCTCGTCGATCGAGGTTTGTTTGCCGAACATGCCCGCATTATTGAACAACACATCAACCTGCCCGAAGGCGTCAAAAGCGGCGTCAACATCCGCCTCTTTTGTGACGTCACAGGGCAGCGCGACGGCGCTGTCGTAGGCCGCAGCAAGATCTTCCAGCGGTTCTGCGCGACGCGCGATCATGCCAACACGCCAGCCTTCGTCGAGAAACTTTTCAGCGGTCGCTTTGCCGATACCGCTGCTTGCGCCCGTGATAATGATGCTTTTCATGGTTCTCCCCCGCCCGTCAGTTCCAATGGTGCCGCTGGTGCGCGTAAGTCGTCCACACGCAGTTCACCCGATGGCTTGGCAAGACGGTTACGCACCACCCAGCGCAACTGGTTCTCCGCCCGCGTAATTGCAACGTATGTCAGGCGTTTCCAAAGCGGTTGGCCCGCCTCGACCCGTCCCATGCGGGCGGCAATTTCGATGTCGGGTGCGAAGACTTGCACCGTGTCCCATTGCGACCCCTGCGCTTTGTGGATCGTGACAGCCGCGCCGTGCAGGAACGTCGCCCCCATGCGTGCCGCGAACGGGATAAACGGTTCTTCGTCGCCCTCCTGTTCGATTTTCACGATAGACGCCGCCGAAATTTGCGGCTCTTCCGCCCCCATCACGTGCAAGCGCGAAAAGCCGGGTTTACGACCTGGCCCAAGATAAACGACCTGCGCGCCTTTGATCAGCCCGCGTGCTTCGAGGTCCAGCCGCTTCTTGCGGTGCTTCATCGGCAGTTCGATACCGTCACAGATCAGCGGCTCGCCTTCCAGCAGTTCGTCGCTGGGCGCGCCATATGCGGCGCGAAACGCGTGGATCAACCGGATGCGGGTTTTGTTGGTCCAGACCAGCACGGGCGACCGCGCCATCAGATCGGATTCAACCCGTTGGGCCATGACAACCCGTTCGTCTTTTTGCGCGGCTTCCGCGACCATTTTTTCGAAATGATAGAAATCCAGCATCGGGTCGGCCAGCGCATGTGCCAGATCAAGGATCGGGTTGCCTGCCGTCTGTCGATGGACCCGTTCAAGGCTTTTGACCTTCTTTTCGGGGAGCGTTTCGAACACCATACCGCCGGAGGATTGCACCGGTGGCAACTGTGCGGGATCGCCGAACAAGACGAGCGTCGGGAAAATCTCTTGCAGGTCTTCGAATTGTTTGGCGTCCAGCATCGAACTTTCGTCGATGAACCCGATATCGAGCGGTTCTTCGCGACGTTTCCAACCCGTGATGAAATCCGATCCGCGCAATCCGGCGGCAGCAAGCGCTGCTGGCACCGATTTGTTTGCCTCAAACGACGCAAAGGCACGGTCTAATGCGACGTCTGTCAGACCTTCAATTTCGGGTTTTTCGCCCGATCCAGCCAGCCATTCGGCGACCTTTTCGTATTCTGGGTCATAGACCGGTGTGTAAAGAATACGGTGAATTGTTGTCGCAGGCACACCGCGATTGCGCAAAACGGACGCGGCTTTGTTGGTCGGCGCGAGAATTGCCAACGTTCTGCGATCTTTGCGCTTTTTGCCTTCCCAGTCGCCTGAAATGACATCAACACCTGCCTCTTCCAACGCTTTGTAGAGCTTGGCCAACAACAGCGTTTTACCCGACCCTGCCTTGCCGATCACAGCCATCACAGATGACTTATCGGATGCAGGCGGCATCAGCAGGCTATCGTCCAGATGCACCCCCGATTGACGAAGGGTCTGAGCAACGGCATCCCAGGCTTCGGCCTGATCTTCTGAGAAGGTGACTTGGGTCGGCATATTCATGCGCCGACCCTATATGGCACGCGGCAAAGGTGCCAGCGATCAAGCGGCTTTCGGAAGGATTACGGGACGCCCCATCGACCGATGGAACCAGTGTTCGGACACGCCCGACGACACTGCCGCGCGGCGCAACACATGCACCCGATCAATCGGCCTGTATTGCCACAGCCCGACGCTGATCTGGTCGCGCCCTACGCCGCTTGACCCCAAGACTTCGGGACTAGACCCGATCATGCGATAAATGCGGATCATACGCGCATCAAAGACACCAAGCAGGTGCGTCAAATGAAACGCGCGCATCAATTCGCCACCGCCAAGCATAAGTGCCGCTGCAACACGTGACGGCACGCCATCGCGCAAGCAATATCGCGTGCATTCCCAAATCAGCGGGTCGTCGATCACGCGATCCCCCAGCAGGTCGCTAAAGTGGTCATTTACCATCGTCTGGCCGGACGATGGAATAAACCGCATAGACCCGCCATGCGTCCCGTCGGGCATCACCCAAATCACATACAGGGTATCGTCACGGTCGTATTCGTCGATTTCCCAGCCACGGTCATCAACGGTAACTTCCCATCCAAGACGTCGCTTAAATTGGTCCGCACGATCGCGGTGCATTGACGCCTGTAATTTGGCGTCCAGACCGATGTCCCGTCCATAAATATATCGCAGCATCTGCCGCATCCTAACCTGTCTATAAAAAGATGGTTAAGATTGCGACGTGCGGGTCTAGGAAGGATTACGGCACCGTACGCTGGTCGTTAAGAAATCATTGACGGCATTAATGACCGGAGTGCGTATCACGCCCCGGCCAACCGCCCACGGAATCGCGCGCAGCACCACCGACGATGATGTGCCCGTCTGCCAGCGCCTTGGCGACAGCGTGGATCGTATTGGACGCCCCGAGCTTGAACCGCGCGCTTTCGATATAGGCCCGCAACGTGTGTTCAGAGATCGACAGCATGTCCGCAACCTGCGCACGGCCATACCCCATCGCAAGGAACGTCAAGGCATCTACCTCGCGGGGGGAAAGAGGGCGGGTTGCTTCTGGCACGCGATTTTTCTCTAACTCCAACGCTTTTTGGTTCAAGAAATATGCGATCAAAACCAGATCGCGTTGATGTTCTGCGGTAAATGCTTCCCAGACGTCGTCCGAACAAGTGTGGGACACGCTAAACACCGCAAACTGTCCATTTGGCCCGCGCAGCGGGATCGAATACCCTTGGTTCCCAATACCGTGGGCGATTGCATCTACTTGGAATTGCCGGGCGGCTTTGCTCCGCCAGTCAAGGCGCTTCCAATTGACTGGATGAGCGCCCTGAAAACAGCCTATGACGACCGGATCGATACGAAGATATTCCTTATCTACGTAGTGTTGAACCCATTTGGGCGGATACGTCCCGAACCCATATTGATCACCATCAGCACTGACCCAGTGGTAAACCACATGGTCGATTTTGTAGTGATCACGTAAACCTAATGTCAGCCCATGAATTTCTTCAAGAGCCGTAACCTTCTCAAGCTTGCGTAAGAATTCGTCTAGGTTCAGTTTCTTCACTTCGTGCCAAATGCGGCACGCCCCTCTTGTCCGGGTCTATTTCAGCTTCTGCCACGACCGCGACCCGATCCAATTCTTCGGCTAGGTCGGGCAATTCGTTCTGCTGAGCAAAACTTTTCAAATCAACAATGACGTCAAGAATCCATTGGTGTCCCATGTTACAGCCTTTGCATTTAAGGTTAACAAATCGCTAACCCACAATACTTACCATCTTCAGGGCCCCCGCATCACCGGCGGTTTCGGCACCCCCATAAATAGCGGGCCGACTATCAAACAAGTATTTGAAAACATTAAGGGCGCAACCAAAATGGATGCGCCCCCTTTCGATTAACACAACTTATAGTTGTTATTCGGGTGCAATGCAATCCTCAAAGGTGCGCAGCCCCATTTTGGGAGATTGAACCAGCACGGCCATATTGCCGGGCTTGTGTTCATTCTTGCGCATCTTCGTATGAGCGGCCGGAATTTCGTTCCACTCAAAGCATTCAGACATACATGGATCCAGTCGACGTTCGACCATCAGGTGGTTCGCGGCGGACGCCTGCTTGAGGTTTGCGAAGTGGCTCCCCTGCAGGCGCTTCTGGTGCATCCACATGTATCTAACATCAAACGTACAATTGTACCCAGAAGTTCCCGCACAAATGACAACCATGCCACCTTTTTTTACAACGAGGCTCGAAACTGGGAAAGTTGCTTCGCCCGGATGTTCAAAAACCATGTCCACATTCACGCCTTTTCCGGTGATATCCCAGATGGCTTTGCCGAACTTACGCGCAGCTTTGAGCCATCCGTCATATTCGGGTGTGTTCACGGTAGGCAGTTGCCCCCAGCAATCGAAATCGTTCCGGTTGATCACACCTTTCGCCCCGAGCGACATCACAAAGTCACGTTTGCTTTCGTCGCTGATCACGCCGATTGCATTGGCCCCGGCCGTGTTGATCAACTGGATCGCATAGGACCCCAGACCGCCGGACGCGCCCCAAACCAGAACGTTCTGACCCGGTTTCAGGTCATGTGGTTCGTGACCGAACAACATCCGGTAAGCTGTCGCGAGCGTCAGTGTGTAGCACGCCGCTTCTTCCCACGTCAGGTGCTTGGGACGCGGCATCAGTTGCTGCGCTTGCACACATGTGAACTGTGCAAATGACCCGTCAGGGGTTTCATAGCCCCAAATCCGCTGAGACGGGGAATACATCGGGTCGCCACCGTTACAGTGTTCGTCGTCGCCGTCGTCTTGGTTGCAATGGATCACAACTTCATCGCCGACTTTCCAGCGCTTCACCTTGTCACCCACAGCCCAGACGATGCCAGAGGCATCCGAACCGGCGATGTGGTATTCCGCTTTGTGAACATCGAAAGGGCTAAGGGGTACGCCCAAACCAGCCCAAACACCGTTGTAATTAACGCCAGCGGCCATCACCATAACCAGCACTTCGTGGCTATCGGGCTTTGGTGTTGCGACTGTTTCGATTTCAAACGCTTTGTCTGGTTCGCCGTGACGTTCACGACGGATTGTCCATGCCTGCATCTGCTCTGGGACATGGCCCAAAGGTGGCATTTCACCGACTTCGTAAAGGTCTTTTTTCGGGGCTGCGTAGGCGTCTGCGCCTGCTGTCAAATCAAGGGCCATGGTGCGCTCCATCTCGCTTTATTCCTGTGTCAATGCCGCGCCGCAGAATCGGGCGTCTGACCTAGCAATAAGATCGGTAGCGAAACAAAGCAACACCATGGATGCATTTTTTGTAATTTAATTACTGCCGCATCGCAGAAACGTTAGGGAAACGAGACCAGCGATACGGTACAAACGTCGATATTGTTCTTCACAATGCTTGTTCCGTCTTGGAATTCGGCCCGCATATCGTAACCGCAGCTTGTCCGGCCATCTGCAAAATCAATGTTGCGCGACGTGCCCGCAGGGAACACTTCGGATCCCAGAATGTCTTCTTCCCAGCTGTTGGTCGTTGTCGGAGACCCGTAGAACCGCCAAATGGTCCGCCCTGTGTTGTTGCTCACCGTGACGACTTTGTTCGCGAGAATAACCGCCTGGCTGCCACCGCCGCCTGAAGAAACGTCTGCACATCCTGCAAGACCGCCCGCCACGATCCCAGCCGCAACCAATGATTTGAAATGAAACGCCATTAATGGGCCCTTTCTAAGATAATAAAATGTATACGTTATTAGGCACATTAACCCGGTTTCAGGCAAGACTGGATTCCCGTACCTGACGCGGTTCAGGACGGGAAATGGTGCTTAATTGAATTCGCGTAGTAGCCAAGCACATCAGCGCCATCAGCCTTAACGCGAACCCCGTCAGCATCACGTTCCAGCAAGTTGCGCAACACAAACCGCCCGAGTGTTTCATCCACAATCGCCGCGACATTCCGCTTCGGCAACGGCATCCGCTTTTCCTTCAATCCGTCCAGCATCCTGCCAACGGACGCTTCGAGATCGGAAATTGACGTAGCACCTTCCACAACGATGGCCCGCGCAACAAGGGGTGCTGCCAGAACTGGCACCACGGCCCTGATCCGAGACATCAGTTCTTGCGCGACTTCGCTGGTCAAATCCGATTGAACATCGAATTTCGACAGCGTCAGCGGTGCGCCAAATGCGACGGACGCTGTCCCGAAACCTTTGAATTGCCCCGTCAGGCGGCGCCAGAAGTAGGTCGAAACGCTGCTGATAACCGTCCATAGCGGCGGCCGAAAGCGGCGATTGCCCCCCTTGCCGGCCTTAATCAGGAACCGGTCTTCGAGAACTTGGTCGTAATTCAAGGCCACAGGAACGAAAATCACGTCCCGGTCCCCGTCTTCAAAACTTTCGACGATGTAGTTCAACAGGCCCAGCTTCGGATTACCGACCTCGCCGGTCAGGCTTAGCCCGCCTTCGGGGAACATTGCTTGGGTCACGCCACCATCGGTCGCCAGCTGGACGTATCTTGCAAGAACGCGACGGTACAAAGCCGTGCGTGACCGGCGGCGGATAAAGTATGCCCCCATCATGCGGATCACACCGGACAACGGCCAAACCCGCGCCCATTCGCCCACCGCATAAGACAACGCAGAGGCCCTGCTGACCAGATAAGTCACCAGAACATAGTCCATATTACTGCGATGGTTCATGACAAAGATCACTGTCGCGTCTTTATCCAAAGACTGTAGCGCGTCGCGGTCAAACGACCCAAGGCGGACCCGATACAACATGCGCGATAGCCATTTAGCGATGCGCATCCCGAAGGTAAAATAGACTGTCGCAGAGAAAGACGGAACGATTTCGCGGGCGTAATGCCGTGCTTTTTCAAAGGCCACGTTTTCCGGTACGTTATTTTCGCGAGCGTGGTCCACGATAGCTTGGGTAATCTCTGGATCGTACAGCAAACGCTGGATCATGTCGTAGCGTCGCGCCAGTTTGAAAGGCTCAATCGGACGTTCAAGCCGCGTGTTCAACTGCGCTATCAGCTTTTCGGCCCTGCGCCGGAAAAACCAACGCACAGATGGAAACAGGAAATGCGACGCAAACGTCACTGCGGCGAAAAGCACGATCAGAATGAACGCCCAAAGGGGCAGCGTCACAGGTTGCGTCATTGCGGGACATTGCCACGGGCGGCGGCCTAGGTAAATCCCACCGGTTCCTCAAGAAAAACGGGGATGCCGCAACGCAGCGAATTGACAGCGCCACAAAATGTCTCATATTAACCCCACAGCGAAACAATATTACCTGACCTGATTCCGGAGTAGCCTTATGTCGCAGACGCAGAAAACGAGACCATGGTTGTTCCGGACCTATGCAGGGCATTCGACAGCGGCGGCGTCTAATGCGCTTTATCGTGGCAATCTGGCGAAGGGCCAAACCGGTCTTTCGGTTGCTTTCGATCTACCGACACAAACCGGCTATGACAGCGATCACATTCTGGCAAAGGGCGAAGTTGGTAAGGTCGGCGTTCCTGTTTCCCATCTCGGGGACATGCGCGCGTTGTTCGACAATATCCCGCTCGAGCAAATGAATACGTCCATGACAATTAATGCGACCGCCCCTTGGTTGTTGTCGCTTTATATTGCGGTCGCTGAAGAACAGGGTGCGGATGTGTCTGCCCTGCAAGGCACCGTTCAGAACGATATCATCAAGGAATACCTGTCGCGCGGCACATATATTTGCCCGCCAGAACCATCCTTGCGGATGATTACCGATGTCGCGGCATATACCCGTGAACATTTGCCGAAATGGAACCCAATGAATGTGTGTTCCTATCATTTGCAAGAAGCAGGGGCGACGCCGGAAGAAGAATTGGCTTTCGCATTGGCAACCGCAACTGCCGTCTTGGATGATTTGAAAGACAAAGTTCCCGCAGAACATTTTCCAGCGATGGTTGGTCGCATTTCGTTTTTCGTGAACGCAGGCATTCGTTTTGTGACCGAGCTATGTAAAATGCGCGCATTTGTCGAACTGTGGGACGAGATTTGTCAGAAACGTTACGGCGTCGAAGATCCGAAATTCCGCCGTTTCCGTTATGGCGTGCAGGTCAATTCACTTGGCCTGACTGAACAGCAGCCTGAAAATAACGTTTACCGCATTCTGATCGAAATGCTTGCAGTGACCCTATCTAAGAACGCCCGTGCGCGTGCAGTTCAATTGCCCGCATGGAACGAAGCGCTTGGGCTACCCCGTCCATGGGACCAACAATGGTCGCTGCGCATGCAGCAGATTTTGGCGTATGAGACTGATTTGCTCGAATACGATGATCTGTTTGACGGTAATCCTGCAATTGATCGCAAAGTGAATGCGCTAAAAGACGGCGCACGTGCCGAACTGAAACAGATTGACGGTATGGGCGGCGCAGTAGGCGCAATTGGTTATATGAAATCCCGCCTCGTCGAATCCAATGCAACCCGTATTGGTGGAATTGAAACGGGTGATACAACCGTTGTGGGCGTCAATAAATGGCAGGCCGGTGAACCGTCACCGCTCACCGCTGGTGATGACGCAATTATGGTGTCCGATCCAAAAGCCGAAGCGGATCAACTTGCGCGTTTGGCCAAATGGAAATCAGATCGTGATGCAAATGCTGTTGATCAATCGCTTGCCGCTTTGCGCGCCGCCGCAATTGACGGCACGAATATCATGGGCCCTTCAATTGCCTGCGCAAAAGCCGGTGTCACAACGGGCGAATGGGCGGATGTCGTGCGCGACGTATTCGGCCAATACCGTGCACCTACAGGCGTCAGCAGCAATCCGTCAAATCGGACCGAAGGGTTAGATGACATTCGCGAACAGGTCGATTTGGTCAGCGCGGCACTTGGTCGTCGGATGAAGTTTCTTGTTGGAAAACCGGGACTTGACGGTCATTCAAACGGCGCCGAACAAATCGCTACCCGTGCGCGCGATTGCGGTATGGATATTGCCTACGACGGTATTCGCCTGACACCCGAAGACATTGTGTCAGCGGCCCGATCTGAAGACGCACATGTTATTGGGCTGTCGATCCTATCTGGATCTCATTTGCCATTGATTGCCGAAGTCATCTCACAATTAAAAGCTGCTGGCTTGGATCATATTCCAGTGATTGCGGGCGGAATTATTCCCGACGACGATGGGCTTAAATTGAAAGCAATTGGCGTCGCCAGAGTCTACACACCAAAGGATTTTGAATTAAACAAAATCATGTTCGATATCGTTGCTTTGGTCGACCCACGCAAAATTGCAGCGGAATAGACAACAGACATATTTTTCGTGTATGGCGGAAAGACATGTGTAAACCCCACGGGAGTCGGGGCGATTTATGCATGAATTTCTAACGGAGCTACCGATGAAAATTAACCTAAAGGGTATGTCTCGTAAGGAGCTCGAAAAGCTCCAAAAAGACGTGGACAAAGCGCTTGCGCGTATTGGTGACAAAGAACTGAAAGCGGTTCGGGACGAAGCCGCAAAACTTGCGGCCAAGCACGGCTATACGCTTGCTGACATAACGGGTGATGCACCTGTGAAAAAAGCACGTAAAGCAGCGGGGCCAAAAACAAAGGCACCTGCAAAATACGCGAACCCGTCTGATAAATCTCAGACATGGACCGGCAAAGGGCGTCAGCCTGTTTGGTACAAAGAAGCCGTTTCATCAGGCACTGCGCCTGAAGCTATGGAAATTTAAGTCTCGACAATATTACGAGTATTTTTCTGATAGGGTGGCTTGCGAGCCACCCTTTTCTTTTGCGCTCTCTGCACCTTTTGCGATTAGATCACAGCATGGCTTGAGCTTGCGAACAAAAAAACGCATCTTCGCGCCACGGTTCATCGCGGGGTCGGGCGGATCACTATGCGTCTTCGTCATACTGGCCCATGTTTGTGTAATTCATGTATGTAAGATTGATCTCGTTATGCGTTTTGCCAGATGGCCAGTTCTTACGACAGTTTTCATTGCGTCGTCATGCGGCCCCGCCGCCCAAAAAGGCGCATCAGACGGTTTCGAAACACCTGCCCCAAATGGTCAATTCCCCGTCGCTTTAGTCGAAACACAGTCAACCGTTTTGGATGACACCGTTTCATTGATTGCCGGCCGCGAAGAAGGCGTCGGGTTGCGCGCCTATGCCGGCATTATCCCCGACCAGCCAGTTCAATCCGACCTGACAGGAAATGCGACGTTCACTGGTCCCTATGCCGTCGCGTTTATTGAAGATATTGCGATTACCGACAATTTTGTCCGTGGCCGCAATTCTCTTTTGCGCGGAACGATCACATTAGATGCTGATCTGTCGACCCTTAGTTTTAGTGGCACCGATCAGGTGCTAACCGTCGATGCCCAGATCAAGGATGACAACGTTTTGGAAGGTCAGGTCACCGTACTCGGCGTCGCTGGAACGTTGCAGGGCGAGATCGGCGAAGATCGCGCATTCGGTGCATTTCATGGGGCGGATGAGACCCATTTGATGTCCGGCGGATTTGTCAGCTACCCCGCGCCTTAACGTCCGTGGCTGCGGTCATATCCGTTCTGTTCAGGTGAACTCCATTGCGATAGCGCTCCGTCAAGCGGCGCGATCACATCCATTTGCAACGGATAGCACGCTGCCGTGTCTGACGAATGTTCGGCGCTGCAATCGCCACCCGGACACGTGCTAAGCACGGCAAGCAGATCAATTTCCGCGAATAGATCAAGGTGGTCACCTGGTCGCACTGGGCTGGCCTTCATAAAATATTGCCCCGTGTCGCGCGTGAACCCCGTGCACATGAAGACGTTGAGAACATCGTGCACAAAAGGTTCCGCTTCACGCAGAGACATCCCAGTCGCATCCGCCAAGGCACGCGTCAGATTGGAATGGCAGCAATGGTGATACTGCGTCCCGTTCAGCAGGTTACCGGTATAAGGATCACAACGTGTTCCGATGACATCGTGCACGGACCCGCCGAAATCATCGACGCCGTACCAATCAAGCGTGTCATTGATCACAGTGGCCATGGGCCGCAATTGCGGGAAACTGGACCAAAGCCGGTCACCTGTGCTGACATGCGTGCCGTGCAATGCACGCGTTTTCCCCGAATAAAACCGCTCATTCAGGTCGTTGGCGTTGAAAAGATTCAAATCACCCACCTGCGGTCCATCCACGCTCGTGATCCGCAACATATGTCCTGCGGGCACACGAATTGCAGCGGCGTCGCGCGGGGCTGCGGTTTCGGTCGTGATAACAGGCGCCCCCGTGAAGGCCGCCTGATAATCGGCCAGTGGCGGTGGTGCCAGCGCATCCACAGGATAGCAGATCACGGGTTTGACGGCGCGACGCGTTTGGGCGTCAGATGGTGGGGTATGTGTCATGTGGTCAATCAATCGTACTCCGCGAACGTTAGCAATCGCAGATGATCCCACAAACAAAAAAGGCCCACCAAACTGGCGGGCCCTTCAAGACTATTTCGAAAAATTAGACGACGCGTTCGACCATCATGCCTTTGATGCTTGCAATCGCTTTGGCTGGGTTCAGACCCTTCGGGCAGGTCTTTGCGCAGTTCATGATCGTGTGGCAACGGTAGAGTTTGAACGGATCTTCCAATTCATCCAGACGTTCGCCAGTTGCTTCGTCACGGCTGTCGATGATCCAGCGGTAAGCATGCAACAGCGCTGCTGGCCCAAGATACCGATCGCCGTTCCACCAGTAAGATGGGCAGGATGTCGAACAACATGCGCACATCACGCATTCATACAGTCCATCCAGTTTTTCGCGGTCTTCAACAGACTGCTTCCATTCCTTCGCAGGACGGTTCGTCTTCGTTTCCAGCCACGGCATGATAGATGCATGCTGTGCATAGAAGTGGGTTAGATCGGGGATCAAATCCTTGATCACAGGCATGTGTGGCAACGGATAAATCTTCACGTCGCCTTCAACGTCATCCATGCCGTAGATGCAGGCCAGCGTGTTGATCCCGTCGATGTTCATCGCACAAGATCCGCAAATGCCTTCGCGGCAGGACCGGCGGAACGTCAGTGTCGGATCAATCTCGTTCTTGATCTTGATCAGTGCGTCCAGAACCATTGGACCGCATGTGTCCATATCCACGAAATACGTGTCCAAAGACGGGTTTTTGCCGTCCTCTTCGTTCCAACGATAAATCTGCACTTTGCGCAGGTTCGTCGCACCTTCAGGTTTTGGCCAAGTCTTGCCAGTCACCATGCGGCTGTTCTTAGGGAGTGTCAGTTGTACCATGTCTTCTCTCCTTCTGGGGCAGGCCCAGTCTTTTATCTATTGCGCAGAACAGGTGGCCGGATCGGCAATTCACCCGTGCGCTGAAACACACATCTTTCGTAGACCGCAACTGGGTCCAATCCACGCAGGAAATCAGACGTGACCCCTACGCTTGCATCTGCAAAACCGCCGGAACGGTTATTAAAACCAACTGTAGCTTCACCAGTCGGTCCTTGGGCATCGCGCGCCCTTTGTTCACACTGATCCGCGACAAGCGCCGGATCGGGCGGTGGCAATGCGCATCCTGCAAGTAAAGCGATCGATATGATGGACAACCGAAACTTCATCTGCCGACACAATACCCCGCACCGCCATACAGAACTGACGCGCCCGGTGGGCAATGTGCAGGTCTGCGCGGCGGCAGTGGTTCCAGACGTGGGCCAGTCTGGCCCAATTCCCTATTTTGCGCCGAATACGCATCGACGTTCGTGACACCCAACCGTTCCAAACAGGACCGATACCGCGCGTCAGCAACACCAGGCGCCGTTGTGAACGCTGCGAAGCTATACAAGAACCGCAGCATCAGCTCTTCAAAATCGACGGCCTCTTGGACGGTGCCCGTCTGGTTCGATTGACGTTCCCTTAGCCAGTCAGAATGGCATTCGGCCCGTGTTTGCGCCGGTGCGCCGCGCATGTCCGCCACCGAACACCCAGACAATATCAACGCAGCACAAACCGCACTAACTGTTCCAATTTGTGTAACGCCCATCACGCTATCCCCCCAGATATGGTGTGGTAATAAAGAAACTACACCATTCCTGTGGCAATACCGCCTGTGGGTCAAGCTGGAGGCCAACCTTACACATCATTAAAACGAACAATCCTTTACCTGATCACGTAAAACACACGCCGCCTGCGCGGGTATTAATATACCCGTGCTTTTGGTGCGATTTTCTTAAGGTCGATCCCACCTTCGTCGTGGTTTGTCAGCGGATCAAGGTGCACGGGACGTGTTGTCAGTGTGGTTTTCGCCCCATCGACAACGGCCAATGAGTGAACGCGCCAGTTCTTGTCGTCACGATCAGGGTAATCCTCGTGGGCATGCGCCCCGCGACTTTCCTTACGTGCTTCAGCAGCCACAATCGTCGCCAATGCGTTTGGCATCAGGTTCGTCAGCTCAAGCGTTTCCATCAAGTCAGAGTTCCACACAAGCGACCGGTCGGTCACTTTAATGTCGTCCATCTTGCCTGCGATACCTTCCATCGCGGTCACACCTTCGGCCAGCGTTTTGTCTGTCCGGAACACAGCCGCGTCTTTTTGCATCGCTTTTTGCATCTCAAGCCGCAGTTCGGCGGTCGATGTTTCGCCTTTCGCGTGGCGTAGCCCATCGAAACGGTCGAATGCGTAGTCCACGGATGCTTGGTTCAGCGTCGGGTTGGCAGAGTTCGGATCAACAACTTCACCAGCGCGGATCGCGGCGGCACGGCCAAAGACCACGAGGTCAATCAAAGAGTTAGACCCAAGACGGTTCGCACCATGCACAGATGCACAGCCCGCTTCACCAACAGCCATCAAGCCCGGCACGATTGCGTCGGGGTTGTCTTTGGTCGGGTTCAGCACCTCACCCATATAGTTCGTTGGAATACCGCCCATGTTATAGTGCACGGTCGGCAGAACAGGGATTGGTTCCTTCGTCAGATCAACACCAGCAAAAATGCGTGCAGATTCTGAAATACCCGGCAGACGCAGATCCAGCGTTTCTTTCGGCAGGTGGTTCAGGTGCAGGTGGATATGGTCACCATCTGCGCCAACACCGCGGCCTTCACGAATTTCCATCGTCATACAGCGGGACACAACATCGCGTGACGCGAGGTCTTTATATGTCGGTGCATAACGTTCCATGAAACGTTCGCCTTCGGAGTTGGTCAGATAACCCCCCTCGCCACGCGCACCTTCGGTGATCAAACAGCCAGCGCCATAAATCCCAGTCGGGTGGAACTGAACGAATTCCATATCCTGCAACGGTAGACCCTGACGGGCCACCATACCACCGCCATCACCCGTACAGGTGTGGGCAGAGGTCGCAGAGAAATAAGCACGGCCATAGCCACCAGTCGCCAGAACAACAGTCTTCGCGTTGAAGACGTGCATCGTGCCGTCGTCAAGTTTCCAAGCGATGACGCCTTGGCAGACGCCGTCTTCGGACATGATCAGGTCCATCGCGAAATATTCGATGTAGAACTCAGCCTGTTGCTTCAAAGACTGACCATACAATGTGTGCAAGATCGCGTGACCAGTCCGGTCAGCCGCAGCACAAGTACGTTGTACAGGTGGGCCTTCACCAAATTCAGTTGTGTGGCCACCAAATGGACGCTGGTAAATTTCGCCCTTTTCGGTCCGCGAGAATGGCACACCGTAGTGCTCCAACTCGTAAACAGCCTTCGGGGCTTCACGGGCGAGGTATTCCATCGCATCCGTATCGCCCAGCCAGTCAGACCCTTTCACAGTGTCATACATGTGCCATTGCCAGCTATCGGGGCCCATGTTGCCCAGCGACGCAGCGATCCCGCCTTGCGCCGCAACAGTGTGCGACCGCGTTGGGAAGACTTTGGAAATACAGGCCGTTTTCAGACCCTGTTCAGCAAGACCCAATGTCGCGCGCAGACCAGCACCACCGGCACCAACCACAATCGCGTCATAGTAATGGGTTTCATATTCGTAAGCAGCCATCAAAAATCTCCGGCAGAATTAAAGGGCAAGGCGCAGGATGGCGATCACGCCAAGCGCTGCGGCACCATAAGACAGACAAATCATCGCGATGATCAGCGCCTTGCGGGCGATACCATGGACGTAGTCTTCGATCAGGGTTTGAACACCTTTGCGGAAGTGGAAAAAGCTAACCACAAACGTCAGCGCTGCAATCGCGGCAGGCACGGGACGGGCGTAGTAGGCCACGACTTCCTCGTAGGTCGACCCCAAGGTCGCGCCAAAGGTGAAGATAAAGAGCGGGATCAGCACCACAAGCGCCACAGAGGACACCATCATTTTCCAGTGGTGGTCTGTGCCTGTTTTGGCAGAGCCCATGCCCACGACGCGTTTACGATCAGTTACAAATGCCATGTCAGTGATCCCTTACAATACGACGGCGCAGAAGATGGTCATCAGGACAGAGCCGATGATCATCAAGATGCCCATGGTTTCGGACTTTTCGACCTCAAGGCCATAGCCCATGTCCCAGATCAAGTGACGTATGCCGCCAAATGTGTGGTACCAGATCGCCCATGTGGACAGGAACAAGACCAGATCGCCGAACCAGCTGGTGACGAAACCGTTCGCGGTCGCAAAGGCCTCTGGCCCTGCTGCGGCGGCAACGAACCACCATGTGATCATCAACGCCGCGACGATGACGGCGTTGCCGGTCAAGCGGACGAAGATAGAGGTCATAGAAGTCATTTGCGGACGATAAATCGTCAAATGCGGTGACAGAGGGCGATTACCCCGGTTCACATCGGCCATGGCTGTTCCCTTTTGTGGCTAGCGCAGGCGGACTGCGCACAGGCTTTGAGGTGTTCTAGCAAGAATCTTAGCGCGGAGTCACGCAGAGGTATCCAAAGAAACTGTGAATAATTGTCCCATGCGGTGACTTTTTTCGATCTTGTGATCACAGCGGCAAAAAGTGTGATCACAAAATGGGACGGTGGGTGGGGCGTCGCTGAAAGCGCGCGTCACCAAACGTCACACCGGCATCAGCGCCCAATAATCCAGATCAAGCAGGACATCAGGCAGATATTTGCCGTCCTCGCCTTTCAATTCTCCCACTGCTCCTTTCGTCGCAACAAGCCGCAACCGGATTGCACCCACGCCAGGCGCGGATGTTTCGGCAGTATCAAGCACTTCGGACCAAGCCCGCACAGTGTCACCTGCAAAACAAGGATTCGCATGTGCACCACCATTCAGCGCCACGATCATCTGCGCATTCGCCAGCCCATTGAACGACAGCGCCCGCGCGAGCGAGATCACGTGACCGCCGTACATCAATCGCTGGCCATCAGGGCGGAATGTCGCGTCAAAATGCACTTTCGCTGTATTTTGCCACAACCGCGTCGCCATCATGTGTTCGGCTTCTTCAATCGTGACGCCGTCCACGTGGTCGATAATTTCGCCGACTTCATAGTCGCTTAGCTTATGTGGCTCACCCGCCAAGGCATAGTTATACCCCGTGAAATCAAGGCCCTTGGGGATGATCAAATCCGCAGGATCAACAACTTTCGTAAGCTCCGGGATGACCGCCGCGGGCGCTTCACCTTCGCCCCGCTTGCGCACCATGACCCAACGCACATAGGACAGCAGCAGTTCGTCATGCTGATTCCGCCCTTCGGTGCGCACCCAAACAACACCGGATTTCCCGTTAGAGTTCTGCTTGATCCCGATGACCTCTGACGTGGCTGTCACAGTATCGCCGGGCCACAAGGATGTGTGCCAGCGGCCTTCAGCATAGCCCAAGTTCGCGACCGCATTCAGAGACACGTCAGGCACTGTTTTCCCAAAAACCGTATGAAACGTGATCAGATCATCCAACGGGCTGAACGGCAGCCCGCAGTCCTGCGCGAACTTATCAGACGAATGCAGCGCATGCCGCGCGGGGTAAAGCGCGTGATACAGCGCCCTTTCACCCATCTTGATGGTGCGTGGTACCGCATGTGTGATCACATCACCAACGGCATAATCTTCGAAAAAGCGGCCTGCGTTCGTCTTGGGTGCCATTATTGCTGACCTAACTTCATATCTGGGCTGTAAGGCGTATCGACATCTTTGGTCACCGCCTGTCCGCAGCGCATGACGCCGTTGGCATGGTCGTAGGCATAGGTCGGGTCACCGTACAGTTCCCATCCTTTGGACAAGGCCAGTGATACTTTGTGACAAAATTCGGAACTGTCGTCTTCGGTGAGCAGGCGGTAGATTTTCATGTCTTATCCAAACGGGTTGTAGCCAAGAAGAATATGGATGGTCGCAACAACCAAGAAAACGACCACTGTGGCAATAACGGCGGTGATTTCTTTCTTGATCGGCACTTCGTGATACGGTCCGCGCGGTCCTTCTGCGCGGTTGATCACAAGCATTTCGGCAATTGCCCAAGCGGCCATGCCACCAAACAACAGGAAAGACGGGCTATCCCCGTTCACGAGGATATGCGCCACAGACCAGACCACGATGGCGGTCAATTGCGGATGCCTGATCGCCTTGGTGACGCGGGTTTTTGCACCTGACGCTGCGAACAGGTAGAAGGCGAAGAGCATCAGCAGGTTGTTGATACCCGTCATCGCCGCACTGCGGCCCCAGTAGAAGGTGCCATCGGCGACCTTATATCCGATCACCATCAATATAATGCCCACGACAGACCCCAAGGCGACAATGCCTTTGCCCTTGTCGCCAAATTTCGCCCGTTCTTTCGGGGCGATGCGTTTCCAGAAGTGAACACCTGACCAAAGGATCAGACCGGCAAGTATATAGATCATGAATTTTCCAACGTGGCGATTGCTGCGGCTTTCGCCAGCGTCGCCCGTGCGGTCACAACATGCAAGTTCTCGACGATCTTTCCGTCGACAACGGCGACCCCCTGCCCTTCGGCCTCTGCGGTCTCGAACGCGGCAATCTGGCGTTCGGCCAATGCGATTTCGTCCTGCGATGGCCCAAATGCCGCGTTGCAAATCGCAACTTGCGCCGGATGGATCAGCGTTTTGCCGTCAAAGCCCATGTCGCGCCCTTCGGCGCATTCGATCGCCAAGCCGTCGTCGTCTTTGAACGCGTTATAGACCCCATCAAGCGCAGTGATTCGATTTGCACGCGCCGCAAGCAGACAATGCTGCAGCGCCGTCATCATGGCCGGACGGGTGCGCGCATTCAGGTCCTTCGCAAGATCGTTTGTCCCCATAACAAAGCCCGCAAGGCGCGGATGTGCCGCAATGCTTTGTGCGTTCAGGATACCCAGCGGTGTTTCCATCATCGCCCAAATTGGCAGGTCCGGAATAAGCGCAGCCAGCGCATCTAGATCAGCGGGGCTATCGACCTTAGGCAGCAGCACAGCATCGCAATCCATATGCGCGACAGCGGCTGCATCGTCAGCCCCCCACTGCGTATCTAGCCCATTGATCCGAACAATCTTTTGACGCGGCCCGTACCCGCCCGCAGCCAAGGCGTTGGTTAGTGTTTCGCGCGCACCGACCTTCGCATCGGGCGCCACCGCGTCTTCGAGATCGAAGAGAATGATATCAACAGGCAGGCCCCGCGCCTTGTCCAAGGCGCGATCCTTTGATCCGGGAATATAGAGGGCGGAACGGGCTGGGCGGGTTTCCATCGAATCTTCCTTCGCAATAATGTTGCGCAAACATGACCGCAAACCACACAATCATTCAACCCGAAATGCGCCGCAGTGCAGCAAAAACTGTTGCGCAATGCACCGTCACGGAGAATTAACCCTTTCCGGTCATAGTTATCTCAATACTTCATCATTGCCGGACGCAGGGTTTGCGTCCCTCTCCCAGCATACAAGGTGAATACTATGAAACGTCATTTCTACCTGCTCTCATTTGGCATCGGCGCCATGATTTTAGCCACGGCGCAAGCCCATTCAGCACCCGCATGTGCGGACCACGCAGCCGTCGTATCACGGCTAGAAACCCTCTACGGCGAAGGTCGCCAAGCGATGGGGCTTGGGGCGAACAACACGGTCGTTGAGGTCTACGCATCTGCTGAAACTGGCAGTTGGACAATCACCGTGACCCAACCCGGTGGTCCGACGTGCCTTGTTGCAGCAGGTGAATCGTTTCAGCTTGAAACACCCGAACTGATTATCGACGGGAACGACGCTTAAATCCGCGTGAAGCCATCCCAGATCAACTTGATCGAAAGAAACAACAACGCCCAGATGATGATCCGGAAGAACAACTTTTCGGGCATCACCTTGACCAGTCGGAAACCGACAAACACCCCGATAATGGCAGGGATCATAAGACCGAATGCCATCTTTAGGTTATCGAGCGATAGCTGACCCAACGCATAATAAGGGATCAGTTTCACAATATTGATGTAGGCAAACGCCACGGTCACGGTGCCCGCGTATGTGATTTTATCCATACCCAACGGCAGCGCGTAGATCTGATAAGGCGTTGATCCTGAATGGCTGACGAAACTGGTAAAACCTGTAATCGTCCCCCAAAACAAACCTGGCTTCCATCGTGGTTCGACCGGTTCTGATGAGATCGGTTTGCGCAGAATCATGTTCAACGCAAACGACGCGCCGATGAGCCCGATCAGGATTGTGACTACGCCTTCCGACACATAAGCGGATGTCGCCCAGCCGATCAAAACGCCGATTGGCATCGCAACCATCATTATTTTCAGAACACGTGGATGAAACATCCGGCGATAGGCATAAAGCCCGCCCATGTCCGCCGCGATAAACACCGGCAGCAACAAACCCGCAGCTAGAATCGGCGACATAACAAGGGACATAAGCGGCACTGCCATGGCCGTAATGACCGGCACACCGCCTTTTCCCAACCCAACGCAAAAAGCGGCAAAAGTGGCCATGAACCAAAATGTTAACCCATCCATGTGACACCTGCTTTGGATTGCTGCACCGCCGCACACTTGCACCGCGCCGCGCAAAAGACTAGGCATCTCGCCAAATTCACACCTCAGAGGATACCTCTCATGGCTAGACCTAAAATTGCCCTTATCGGCGCTGGACAAATCGGCGGCACGCTTGCGCACCTCGCTGCGGTAAAAGAATTGGGCGACGTCGTCCTGTTCGACATCGCCGAAGGCGCACCACAAGGTAAAGCGCTCGACATTTCCGAATCTGGACCTGCGGGCAAGTTCGACGGGTCTTTCAAAGGGTCCAATGATTACGCTGACATCGCGGGCGCAGACGTCTGCATCGTGACTGCTGGTGTTGCACGTAAGCCGGGCATGTCCCGTGACGACCTGCTGGGCATCAACCTGAAGGTAATGAAATCCGTTGGCGAAGGCATCGCAGCCCACGCGCCGAACGCTTTCGTTATCTGCATCACGAACCCGCTTGATGCGATGGTTTGGGCGCTGCGCGAATTTTCCGGCCTGCCACACAACATGGTTTGCGGCATGGCAGGTGTGCTCGATTCCGCACGCTTCCGTCACTTCCTTGCCGAAGAATTCAACGTATCCATGCGCGACGTGACTGCGTTCGTTCTGGGCGGCCACGGCGACACGATGGTTCCGCTGACACGCTATTCCACAGTTGCGGGTATTCCATTGCCTGATCTGGTGGACATGGGTTGGACGACACAAGACAAACTGGACGCGATCGTTCAGCGGACACGCGATGGCGGTGCTGAAATCGTTGGCCTGTTGAAGACAGGTTCCGCGTTCTACGCGCCTGCGACATCCGGCATCGAAATGGCCGAAGCATACCTGAAAGACCAAAAGCGTCTGTTGCCATGCGCGGCAAACGTTGACGGCGCATACGGCCTGAACGGCATGTACGTTGGTGTGCCAACAGTGATCGGCGCTGGCGGCATCGAACGCGTCGTTGAGATCAAGATGAACAAAGAAGAGCAGGCGATGTTCGACAAATCTGTCGACGCCGTAAAAGGCTTGGTCGCTGCATGTAAAGGCATCGACGATTCGCTTGCTTAAGGGCTCGCACTAAAGAATTGATAAGGCGCCCCATCGTGGGCGCCTTTTTTTATGACCATTGCCAAAGCGAATCGGTTCGCTTCATTCATTCTTGGATTTGTGATCACACCCAAAAAGACTGTGATCACAAATGTCGCTTTTTTAGCGCTATCATTGTTTTGGCAGTTTTTTATTAAACAATCATGTGTTTCAGTCGGTCCAAACTCACCCCAACCGAGGGACAGACATGAACATCCACGAATACCAAGCCAAAGCCCTGCTGAAATCTTTTGGCGCACCCGTCAGTGACGGTCGTCCGGTTTTGAAAGCCGAAGATGCCAAAACAGCCGCTGGCGAACTGGATGGCCCGCTTTGGGTTGTTAAGGCACAAATCCACGCAGGTGGCCGCGGCAAGGGTTCGTTTAAAGAAGCCGACGCTGGCGACAAAGGCGGTGTACGCCTGACGAAATCTGCGACGGAAGCTGCAGAAGAAGCGAAGAAGATGCTCGGCCGCACATTGGTCACGCACCAGACTGGCCCAGCCGGTAAGCAAGTGAACCGCATCTACATCGAAGACGGTTCTGGCATTGAAACAGAAATGTACCTTGCCCTGCTCGTCGATCGTCAGACATCGCGCATCGGTTTTGTTGTATCGACCGAAGGCGGCATGGACATCGAAGAAGTTGCCGAAAACACACCTGAAAAGATCCTGAACTTCACAGTTGATCCTGCAACGGGCTACCAAGCCTACCACGGCCGTCGCGTCGCGTTTGCGCTGGGTTTGACTGGTCAGCAGGTCAAACAATGTGTTGGCCTGATGGGCATCCTTTACAAAGCATTTGTCGAAAAAGACATGGAAATGCTTGAGATCAACCCACTGATCGTCACTGACAAGGGCGACCTGAAAGTGCTGGACGCGAAGGTATCGTTCGACGGTAACGCTGTTTATCGCCACCAAGACATCGCTGCCCTGCGCGACGAAACAGAAGAAGATCCAAAAGAACTGGCCGCTTCTAAGTACGACCTGAACTACATCGCATTGGACGGTGAAATTGGGTGCATGGTGAACGGCGCGGGTCTTGCGATGGCCACAATGGACATCATCAAACTCTACGGCGCTGAACCTGCCAACTTCCTGGACGTTGGTGGCGGCGCGACAAAAGAAAAAGTAACTGAAGCGTTCAAGATCATCACATCCGATCCAAACGTCAAAGGCATCCTTGTGAACATCTTCGGCGGCATCATGCGCTGTGATGTGATCGCTGAAGGCGTTGTCGCCGCGGTGAAAGAAGTTGGCTTGAAAGTGCCACTGGTTGTCCGTCTTGAAGGGACAAACGTGGAAGAAGGCAAAGCGATCATCAACAATTCAGACGTTGATGTAATTGCGGCTGACGACCTGAAAGACGGGGCACAAAAAATCGTGTCTGCCGTCAAAGGCTGAGGCAGGATCAGGCAAGATCCAGAGCGGTGATCAGGGTGGGGCCTGATGTGACACGACGGTGTCAAAATATGATCAGATGCGGGACCCTAAACCGCACGACTTGGGAAGTCTTACGATGAAGTACATTTGCATATTCACCATGCTTACCGCTCTTGCTGCCTGTGATGCAGGTTTTGGCGCGAGCCGGATTGGCGACACAATTCTTGAAACCGGCACACTGAACTGCACAGAGGGATCACCTCAGGAGCAAGCTCTTGTGGTTGGTACGGAAGCTGATCCAGTGCGCTGCGGACCACAAACACAGCCAATCGTTCAATAAGTCTAAAAGTCTGTCTTTTAGACATTCAATCAAACTGAATAGGAGTGGATTTTAACCGAATTGAGACTGCAACATCTCGTCAACTTTTGAACCGTAGTCCCGTTTACAAGGCACAATACTGTGCCACTGGATCACGACTTCAAAGGAAGATTGTCATGTTAAAGCCAATGCTCGCACTGCTCACCCTCGCCGCAACAACCGCTTGTATGGATGTCGATGGCGCGGATGTATCCCGGAACTACACTGGCAGCTTGAATGGCTGCCCAGGATTGACCGGAATTAGCGCGCAGTATTCCCAATCCGTTGCAGGCATGCCTGTACGGTGCGGTCCGCAGTCCGCTTCGCCAGTGACTTTCCGCTAAATACACAACGTTCCGGCGCGCCGATAGCGCCGGAACAACCACCAAAAAGCAGCTTAGGCAGCACGACTAAAAACGAAAGGACAAGAAAAAACCAGAATTGGGCCAAAGTTTGGCTACATCGCCCCACCATTTCAATTTTAAGACAAAATCGAAACGAATGGTGGATGTAATCATGATCAAGCAATCAATTCTTGTTCTTTCAGCTCTAACTTTGACCGCATGCGTCGGGTCAGGAACAGAAACAGCAAACTTCGACAAACCAAGCACACAAGCTGCTTGCCCAGGTTTGACCGGCGTTAGCGCACAATATTCGGTCCAAATTGCAGGCATGCCTGTACGTTGTGGTCCACAAACAGAGAGCCCGGTTACCTTTCGATAAGGTTCGGGCCCCTTTGCCGCAAACCGCGGCGAGGGACGAACCAGAAGGGTGAAACATGCGGGGCACACCGATTAAACTGTTGGCGACAGGCTTCATGGCCTGTGGCCTTTTCGCATGCTCCAGCCCCGAACTCGTCGAACTACCAGTTCGTTCATCCCCCCAAGACCAAGCCCCCTATTCCCCTGACGTCGGCGATGCACCTTTGCGTGGCACTGCTGTGGCCATCGCATTGGCACCGGGAGAATGATGATGGTGCGCACATTTTCAATCACTTTGTTGATGGGATTGTCGAGCACTGCTTTCGCGCAGGACCTCGCAAACGCACCATGGACAGCCGACGAATTGAAGACGGTGTTCCATACCGCCTGCGTCGCGTCACAACCCGCTTTACTGGAACGCCGCACTGAAGACATGGCCGCATCCCTTGGGTATGCCACGGTCGACGGCGACGCTGATCTGACTGTGACGTCGGCCGATGCTGCGTTGACTATTTCCGTTGACGGCAACCCGATAGAAGCATCCTGCACGATGACCCTACCCGTCAACGCACATACGACTGATCCCGTTCAGATGCACGGCGCCCTTGGTGCGTTGTTTGCAGAACTGAACGCGGACGAACGCCCCAACGAAGAAATGATCAGCTCTGGTTTCAATTGGAACTGGGCATCTGACGACACTTACTACGACGCAATTCTCACACAAGATCAGGATCAATTGACCGTTTCCTTGACGGTCAGCCGCTAACCAAACCTGCGCCGGAAACGGGGCAATATCGATGACGACATAACAATTCGGAGGGCCCAATGGCCATTCTCGTAGACGAAAACACCAAAGTTATCTGCCAAGGCCTGACAGGGTCTCAGGGGACATTCCACTCCGAGCAAGCGATTGCATACGGCACCAAAATGGTTGGCGGCGTGACGCCAGGCAAAGGTGGTCAGACGCATCTGGACCTGCCGATCTTCAATTCTGTGCACGAAGCCAAATCCGTGACCGAAGCAAACGCGTCCGTAATCTACGTACCGCCGCCCTTCGCTGCGGATTCCATCCTCGAAGCGATCGACGCGGAAATGGAACTGATCATCTGTATCACTGAAGGCATTCCAGTGCTGGACATGATGCGTGTGAAACGTGCCCTTGAAGGCTCTGCCTCCCGTCTGATCGGGCCAAACTGCCCGGGCATCATCACACCTGACGCCTGCAAAATCGGCATTATGCCCGGCCACATTCACAAACGCGGGAGCGTGGGTGTTGTGTCCCGGTCCGGCACGCTAACTTACGAAGCAGTGAAACAGACATCTGACAGCGGTTTGGGCCAATCGACGGCCGTAGGCATCGGTGGTGACCCGATCAAAGGGACCGAGCATATCGATGTGCTCGACATGTTCCTCGACGATGATGAAACACACTCCATGATCATGATCGGTGAAATCGGCGGTTCTGCAGAAGAAGAAGCAGCCGAATTCCTGGCCGAGCAGCGCAAGAAGGGCCGCTGGAAACCAACCGCTGGCTTCATCGCTGGCCGCACAGCGCCTCCGGGCCGCCGTATGGGTCACGCTGGTGCGATTGTTGCCGGTGGTAAAGGCGACGCAGAAAGCAAGATCGAAGCGATGAAATCCGCAGGGATCGTCGTCGCAGACAGCCCGGCCACGCTTGGCGAAGCTGTGCTGGAAGCGATTGCGAAGTAAAAAAACGCAGGCGGGGGCAACCCCGCCTCACCCCTTTTCGAAGGGAACACCATGCCCGACCTAACCCCCAATGAGGTCCCCTCATGAACGACCAATCCCCCAACGACGTTTTCCACGCCTCTTCCTTCATGCAAGGGCATAACGCGGAATATATCGAACAGCTTTATGCCCGCTATGCCGACAATCCCGGTGCTGTCGACGAAAGCTGGCAGGCTTTCTTCCGGTCGCTTGGCGACGCACCTGCGGATGCCAAGGCAGAGGCCGCTGGCCCGTCTTGGGGTCGCACCGATTGGCCGCCCGTGCCAAACGACGATCTGACAGCAGCGCTCGACGGCCAATGGGCCGCCGAACCAGAGGCCGCTGGCAAAAAGATCAAAGGCAAAGCTGCCGAAAAGGGCGTTGGTCTGTCCGAAGAACAGGTGCGTTCCGCCGTTCTGGATTCCATCCGCGCGTTGATGATCATCCGCGCATACCGTATTCGCGGCCACCTCATTGCCGACCTCGACCCACTTGGCATGCGCGATAATGACCCGCATCCGGAACTTGATCCGGCGTCTTACGGTTTCACCGCCGCTGACATGGACCGCCCGATTTTTATCGACAATGTGCTGGGCCTTGAAATCGCGACGATGAACGAAATCATCGCGATTGTCCGCCGCACCTATTGCGGCACATTTGCCCTGCAGTACATGCATATTTCGAACCCTGATGAAGCGGGCTGGTTGAAAGAACGCATCGAAGGTTTGGGCAAGGAAATCAGCTTTACCCAAAACGGCCGGAAAGCGATCTTGAATTCCTTGGTGGAAGCCGAAGGTTTTGAAAAGTTCCTGCACGTCAAATACATGGGCACGAAGCGTTTTGGTCTGGATGGCGGCGAAAGCCTGATCCCTGCGATGGAACAGATCATCAAACGCGGTGGTCAATTGGGTCTCGAAGACATCGTGATCGGCATGCCGCACCGCGGTCGTTTGTCGGTCCTCGCCAATGTGATGGAAAAGCCGTACCGCGCGATTTTCAACGAATTCCAAGGTGGGTCCTTCAAACCTGAGGATGTCGATGGATCCGGCGATGTGAAGTACCACCTTGGTGCGTCATCTGATCGGTCTTTTGACGACAACACGGTCCACCTGTCCCTGACCGCGAACCCGTCCCACCTTGAGGCCGTGAACCCTGTTGTTCTCGGGAAAGTCCGCGCCAAGCAGGACCAAAAGAACGACGAAGACCGCACAAAAGTTATGGCGATCTTGCTGCACGGTGACGCGGCCTTTGCTGGCCAAGGTGTT
Organism: Yoonia sp. D2-7; assembly: GCF_055809435.1. Lineage (NCBI taxonomy): Bacteria > Pseudomonadati > Pseudomonadota > Alphaproteobacteria > Rhodobacterales > Paracoccaceae > Yoonia > Yoonia sp. D2-7. The sequence continues at coordinate 3,210,538 of NZ_CM147912.1, forward strand.
GTCGCCGAAGGTTTCGGTTTGTCTGGTCTGAAAGGTCACAAAACCGGCGGCACGATGCATATCGTTGTGAACAACCAAATCGGTTTTACAACTGCTCCGCATTTCAGCCGGTCCAGCCCGTATCCGACAGACATCGCGCTGATGGTCGAAGCCCCGATTTTCCACGTGAACGGGGACGATCCAGAGGCAGTTGTGCACGCGGCCCGCGTCGCGACCGAATTCCGTCAGAAGTTCCACAAAGACGTCGTTCTCGACATCATCTGCTACCGCCGCTTTGGTCACAACGAAGGCGATGAGCCGATGTTCACCAACCCGGTGATGTACAAGAAGATCAAAAAGCAGAAGACCACGCTGACTTTGTATACCGAGCGTTTGGTCAAGGACGGCCTGATCCCGGAAGGCGAAATTGAAGACATGAAGGCCGCGTTCCAAGCGCACCTAAATGCCGAATTTGAAGCTGGCAAGGAATACAAACCGAACAAGGCCGATTGGCTCGACGGGAAATGGTCGCATCTCGATCGTCACAAAGACGACTACCAGCGCGGCGTGACCGCGATTGATGAGGCGACGTTTAAGGCTGTTGGTAAGGCGCTATCGACCGCACCGGAAAACTTCCCGCTGCATAAAACGGTTGCCCGTCTGCTGGATTCAAAAGCGAAAATGTTTGAGACCGGCGAAAACATTGACTGGGCCACCGGCGAAGCCTTGGCTTTCGGGTCGCTCCAGACCGAAGGCTACCCTGTTCGCTTGTCCGGTCAGGATTGTACGCGCGGCACGTTCAGCCACCGTCATTCCGGCCTGATCAATCAGGACAACGAAGATCGGTACTACCCGCTGAACAACATCCGCAAGGGTCAAGCCCAGTATGAAGTCATCGATTCCATGCTGTCGGAATACGCGGTGCTTGGGTTCGAATACGGCTATTCGCTGGCTGAACCAAATGCGCTGACGCTCTGGGAAGCCCAATTTGGTGATTTCGCCAACGGTGCACAGATCATGTTTGACCAGTTCATCAGTTCTGGTGAAAGCAAATGGTTGCGGATGTCCGGGCTCGTTTGTCTGTTACCACATGGATACGAAGGCCAAGGGCCCGAACATTCAAGCGCCCGTCTGGAACGTTTCCTGACGATGTGTGGTGGTGACAACTGGATCGTTGCGAACTGTACAACGCCTGCGAACTACTTTCACCTGCTGCGCCGCCAGCTGCACCGGACTTTCCGTAAGCCACTGATCTTGATGACACCAAAATCCTTGCTGCGTCACAAGTTGGCTGTTTCCAAAGCCGAAGAATTCACCACCGGATCATCGTTCCACCGTGTTCTTTGGGATGATGCCCAGCAGGGCAATTCGGACACGGAACTGGTTGCGGACGACAAGATCAAGAAGGTCGTGATGTGTTCCGGTAAGGTCTACTATGACCTGCTGGAAGAACGCGACGCGCGTGGCATCAAGGACGTTTATATCCTCCGGTTCGAACAGTTCTATCCGTTCCCTGCGCAGTCCGCGGTGAATGAACTCGAACGGTTCAAGAATGCCGAAATGGTTTGGTGTCAGGAAGAACCAAAGAACCAAGGTGCTTGGTCCTTTATGGAACCAAACATCGAATGGGTTCTGACCCGTATCAAAGCGAAAAACACCCGTCCGGCTTATGCCGGTCGTGCCGCCGCCGCATCCCCTGCGACCGGTTTGGCCAGCCAACACAAAGCACAGCAAACAGCCCTCGTTGACGATGCGCTGACGATTAAAGGATCAAAGAAATGAGCACCGAAGTTCGCGTCCCAACACTGGGTGAATCCGTGACAGAAGCCACGGTCGCCACATGGTTCAAACAACCCGGCGACACTGTCGCAGTTGATGAAATGCTGTGTGAATTGGAAACAGACAAGGTGACCGTTGAGGTGCCATCACCCATCGCCGGTACGTTGTCTGAAATCGTCGCTGCAGAAGGCGAAACTGTAGGCGTCGACGCCCTGCTGGCACAAATCAGCGAAGGCGACGCAGCCCCAGCGCCCGCTGCCAAGAAAGAAGAACCAAAGGCAGAAGCCGCACCAGCCCCGGCTGCTGCAACAAAAGACGTTGAAGACGCGCCATCCGCGAAAAAACTGATGGCCGAAAACAACCTGACAGACGTGCAGGGCACTGGCAAAGACGGCCGCGTGATGAAAGGCGACGTGCTGAACGCGCTGGCCACGCCTGCCCCTGCCGCCGCCCCACGTGCGTCAGTTGCTGCAGATCAGGCTGCGCGCGAAGAACGTGTGAAAATGACACGCCTGCGCCAGACCATCGCAAAGCGTCTGAAAGACAGCCAAAACACCGCCGCGATGCTGACCACCTACAACGAGGTCGACATGACCGAGGTGATGGCGCTGCGCAACGAATACAAAGACCTGTTCTTGAAGAAACACGGTGTGAAGCTTGGCTTCATGTCCTTCTTCACGAAGGCCTGCATTCACGCGCTGAACGAAGTGCCCGAAGTGAACGCTGAGATTGACGGCACCGACGTAGTCTACAAAAACTACGTCAACATGGGCATCGCCGCAGGTACGCCAACGGGTCTTGTTGTCCCAGTGATCAACGATGCCGATCAGATGTCCTTTGCGGGTATCGAAAAGGCAATCGGTGCGATGGGCGCAAAAGCCCGTGACGGCAAACTGTCCATGGCGGAAATGCAAGGCGGGACCTTCACGATCTCGAATGGCGGTGTCTACGGGTCGCTCATGTCGTCCCCAATCCTGAACCCACCACAGTCCGGCATCCTCGGCATGCACAAAATCCAGGACCGCCCGATGGCGATCAACGGTCAGGTCGTGATCCGTCCGATGATGTATCTGGCCCTGTCCTACGACCACCGGATCGTTGACGGCAAAGGTGCGGTGACGTTCCTTGTACGCGTGAAAGAAGCGCTTGAAGATCCACGACGTTTGTTGATGGATCTTTGATTGCCATATTCCAGAAGATTATTTTCTAATGATTAACGGCCCGGGTAGTTTCGATTACCCTGGCCAATTTCAAATAGAGTCCAGCACCGAAGGAGAAGTAAATGAATGCTCTTGAACGGAACGCTGTGGTAATTTCTGCGATTCTAAAGAAGTTGCTTGAATTGGGTATAAACTCAGAATTTGTAGTAGATACGGAATTCGATCTTTCTGATGATCTACGCAGAAATGTCACCCCATGTATGGAGTGGCTTTCAAATGAAGGACTTGTGCTTTGGGCAAATGAAGCGTGCACAGATAGCGCAGGTGCATGGATTGGTCCAAGTTTAACTAGTCGAGGAATCGCAATCATGGGCGCACAGATGAAAGTCGAAGACCAGACCGTTTCGGTTGCAGACTTTGTTAACGAGCCTAAGAACTTTGGCGGAAACTACTCAGCTATTGGGGACTTTTTGGGAAGTGCGCTCGGCGGCTTCACCAAGTCTATTGCATCTTAACCATGACCCCCGAACTCACCGTCCTCGCCCTTGCCGCCCTCCTACAAGCCGGGCAATTCATGCTCTATTCCGTCTTCGCGAATCTGCAGGTCGGCCCGAAAACGGCGATGGGTCCGCGTGATACGCATATTACGCTGACAGGCACCGCTGGTCGTTTGCAGCGCGCCATGAACAACCATTTCGAAGGGTTGATCTTTTTCACCATCGCCGTCGTTGTTGTCGTGCTTGGCGACAAGGCGACCGCATTCTCCGCAATTTGCGCGTGGACCTATCTGGGTGCCCGCGTCCTCTATGTTCCTGCCTACATATTTGGATGGGCCCCTTGGCGGTCGCTCATTTGGTTCGTAGGCTTCACCGCAACCATGCTGATGATCCTGTCAGCGCTTTTGTTCTAACATCGCGGTGCACGCGTTGTGCACGTATTGTGCACGCGTGTCACAGCCCAATTTCGCCCTAGGAGATCCCCCATGGCTAACTACGACGTCATCATCATCGGTTCAGGTCCCGGCGGCTATGTCTCCGCCATCCGTTGCGCCCAACTTGGTCTGAAAACGGCCATCGTCGAAGGTCGCGAAACGCTTGGCGGGACCTGCCTGAACATCGGCTGTATCCCATCCAAAGCATTGCTGCACGCCACCCACATGCTGCACGAAGCCGAACATAACTTCGGCGAAATGGGCCTGAAGGGCAAAGCCCCGTCTGTGGATTGGAAACAGATGCAGACCTACAAAGCCAACGTCATCGGTCAGAATACCGGCGGGGTTGAATTCCTGATGAAGAAGAACAAAATCGACTGGTTGAAAGGCTGGGGATCAATCCCTGAGGCGGGCAAGGTTAAAGTCGGTGACGACGTCCACGAGGCGAAAAACATCATCGTCGCCACAGGCTCTGAACCATCCACCCTGCCCGGTATCGAGGTCGATGAAAAGACTGTCGTGACATCTACCGGCGCGCTTGAGCTTGGCAAAATTCCAAAGAAATTGGTCGTGATCGGCGCGGGTGTCATCGGGCTGGAACTTGGGTCTGTTTATGCCCGCCTTGGTGCCGAAGTGACTGTAATCGAGTTCCTTGATGCGATCACACCGGGTATGGATTCCGAGGTTGCGAAGACATTCCAGAAACTGCTGATGAAGCAGGGTCTGAAGTTCACGCTGGGCGCTGCTGTTCAAGGTGTTGAGACCAAGAACACCAAAGCCAAAGTGACGTATAAACTGCGCAAAGACGATTCCGAGCACACAGTTGACGCTGACACCGTGCTGGTCGCCACAGGCCGTAAACCCTACACAACCGGTTTGGGACTGGATACGCTTGGCGTTGCGATGTCCGACCGTGGCCAGATCAAAACGGACGCGAAATATGCGACCAATGTGGCTGGTATCTATGCGATTGGCGATGCGATCGACGGTCCAATGTTGGCCCACAAAGCCGAAGACGAAGGCATGGCCGTGGCGGAAGGCATTGCTGGCCAAAAGCCCCATGTGAACTACGACGTAATCCCGGGCGTGATCTACACGCACCCAGAGGTTGGCAGCGTCGGCAAAACCGAAGAACAGCTGAAGGAAGAAGGCCGCGCGTACAAAGTCGGCAAATTCCCGTTCTTGGGCAACGGCCGCGCCAAGGCGAACTTTGCAGGCGACGGTTTTGTGAAAATGTTGGTGGATGCGTCATCCGACCGGATTTTGGGCGCCCATATCATCGGCCCGATGGCGGGCGATTTGATCCATGAAATCTGCGTTGCGATGGAATTTGGCGCGGCTGCCGAAGATATCGCACGCACATGCCACGCGCACCCAACTTATTCCGAAGCGGTGCGTGAAGCCGCCCTCGCCTGTGGCGACGGCGCGATCCACATGTAAATCAGTCTTTGCTGGCCCTTTTTGTGGGGCCAGCAACGCCCACATGTTTGCGCCACAAATCGCGAAACGGCAGCGTGTAAATCTTCCAAACGGATGTATATTCCGTTTCTTCCACACCATAGAGCCCGAATTTCACGTCCCGATCATCGTCGGGCATGTGGTAGGTTTTGAACAGCACGTCCCAGATCGGGAACATGAACGCGAAGTTCTTGTCGAGGTGATCAGGATGGCAGCTGTGGTGCACGTGATGGTGCGCGGGCGACGGGAACACCTTTGACCAGTTCCCTTTCCACCGTAGCCAGACATGCGAATGACGCAGGTGGTAGCCGCCGACGTTAAACAAGAAGAAGAACAGAGGCACGCCCAGCACCTCTGGCGGGCGCGGCACATATCCGAAGACAAGGGCGACGACGCCCATCAAAACGCCGTAACCAGCGCCGATTCCGATGCCATAAGCGATGTTATCAATCGGGTGTTCGCGGAAATTCGACAGCGGATGCATGACCTCTGGGCTATGGTGTACCTTGTGAAAATTCCACAAAAATGGGATCTTATGCTGCAGGTAATGGATAAAAAACCCGATGAAGTCCCCGACCGCGATCGCGATGATCAGGTAAGCCAACGAAATCGACATGCCCTTGACCGTCAGCACTTCGTTCCAATTGAAAGCGACCAGTTCGTTTGATCCGGTGATCAGCTGAAACGTGAACGCCAATGTGCCGGCTAGCAGTCCGATGTGGATCAATTTCATCGTCAGTTCGTTGATCACGAAGAAACGAAGATCAAGCCACGCCGATGCGTTGCTCCAGACTTTTTTCGGGAACAGGAACGCAAGGAACGACGGTGTATTGTCGCCATTGCGAGGCCATGTCTTGCGGTAGACGAACAGCGCAAACAAAGCGCTGGTCATCAGGTAAACCCAAAACAGACGGTGATCCGAGCTTGTTGGGTAAGCGATCACAGCCCAGAAGCGATCCGACAACGTCGTCGAAATCCGCTCGTACAATGCGAGTAGTGTGTCTGTCATGCCCTATGACCTGCTTTTGATATTTCTTCTTTTGTCATTAGAATCTTAAAAAATGGGCTCAAATACAACGAAAATGGGTCGATACCGCGCCAGCTCATAGATATGCGACCCATCAGACACGCACTGGCGCGATCGCATTGCATTTCATATCTATGATATGCCCAACGAAGGAACCTTGATGTGTCTCCCGAAGCTACCATTCTGATCATCAACGCGGCTTTGTTGGCCTTCGCATATCTGTGGGCCTACCCGAGCTTGCCGCACAAGAGCTGGAATGCCATCATGTGGCGCGACGTTGTTATTTCAGTCGCGGCCTTGGTTCTGGCTGGCGCATTATTTCTAGGGCGCGGTCTGGCTTTTGATATGATCCTATTCAGTACGAATTGGTTCATATTTTCTTTTGTGACCATGAGCTTAATGGAAATACCGTTGTTCATCTGGTTTGCCCGTAAACATGGTTTGCGTTTTGATGAAACGGATGAATCCTAACAGACAAGCGGGCAGAATTTGTCATACTCATGTCCGACTGCAACCACACGTTAACCACATTGCCGCGCTAACCTTGCTCAACTTAAACCTTTGTTGGACAGGCAAATGCAGCGTTTATTGATGGCTCTCCCGATCCTTATGCTCGTGGCAACACCTGCGTCTGCGGCAACTTTGACGACGCTTTGGGTGGTGACGAAATACGGCGGAATCGTTTTGGGGATCGTTCTGATTTTGTTTGTTGCGATGCGCAAACGCCCCCGTAAAGAGACAAAAATCGAAGTTCCATCACTGCCTGAAACACCAATGTTCTCGGAAACATTGCTTACGATGATGTTCCACACCGCGCGGCTGAGCGGCGACATCAGCCAGAACACGCTTCAGGTGTTGTTGCGGTCCTACAAACATTTGACCGGCAATACTGTCGGTCAGAAGATGATCACTGCGAAATATGCACAGACAACAGAAGCTGACGAACTGCTCGGAATTGTCGCGCCATTTTCCCGGATTGAGCGTGATACGATTATGAGAGCCTGCGTTGACGTCGCTGCCGCCGACGGTGCGTTGACGAGCGCCGAGCACGATTTTTTGATGGCGCTCAGCACGGCCTTGGGCCATGACGCTGCCGTCTTCCGTGATCAAATTCGCATGGCTTTGCATACCGATAGACCACGGACCATCGTCCCGACCGCGATGCCTGCTTAGGCTTTTAACATCCGCAGGCCTTGTGTTGCGTCTGTCCGGACTGACAATCGCAAACCGGGTTCATCCCCGGCCTTTAGTGCCGCAAGGATCAGTTTGTGGTGATAAGGCGGTTCCGTCCGATTGAGCCGCCCGTAAAGGGCACGCATCGTCGGGCCAAGTTGCAGCCACACTGTTTCCATCACCGCCAACATCGCGGGCGCTTGGGCCCGCAGGTAAAGCGTGCGGTGGAATTCGAGGTTCATGCGGATGTAACCGGATGCATCGTGCCGCGCGACCATCTGACTGACACCTTGGTTGATCGCCTCAAGCCGTTCGATCAGCGCGAAATGCGCCCGTGGCAAGGCACGACTGGCCAATTCCGGTTCGATCATCGCGCGCAGGGTCGCCAGTTCTTCGATCCGGTCGTTGGATAGTTCGGGTGTTGTTACACGCCCCGATGACGATAGCGACAAAGCCCCTTCCGCCACCAAACGCCGCACGGCTTCGCGCGCAGGCGTCATGGAGACATCAAAATCCTTCCCGATCCCCCGCAACGTCAGCGCCGCCCCAGGATCAATTTCACCGTGCATGATTTGGGTACGCAAAGCGCGATACACACGTTCGTGGGCAGCAGCGGTTGGATCTAGGGGACGTGGCGCAATCATGTGATCTTTGTGATCACAAAACCGGATCAGGTCAATCGCCGAACTGTACCCGATGCAATTGATCACCGTTTTCACGTAACCAGCGACGTGCCGGCATGTGATCCCCATACAGCCGTTCCACGACGGCCCAGAACGCAGGAGAGTGGTTCATCTCGGCCAAATGCGCGACTTCATGGGCGGCGACGTAATCCAGCACCTCTGGCGGGGCCATAATCAGCCGCCATGAATACATCAGCGTTCCCTTGGACGAACACGACCCCCACCGCGACCGCGTATCACGCAGCGATAATCGGGCGTAGGTTTTACCAATCTGCGCCGCATAACGATCCGACGCGGAGGCTAGCACATCACGCGCCTGCGCTTTTAACAGCGCTTGGGCTTTCTGGCCCGCAGTCTGTTCATTCGGGACATGCAATGCATCTTCGGTCAGCATCGCACGCTTGCTGCGCCCTACCACGACGGGGATCAACCGACCGGCAAAAGGGACCGTGCCGCCTGCTTCAACCACGTGTAATTCGCGGACTCGGGACAGATGCCCGCGCAGCCACGATTCGCGTTCTTCGAGGAATGCGACCGCCTCTGGCACCCGCGCGCGCTTGGGAATCGTCAGTGTGACGCGCCCATCCAGCCGCGACACCCGTAAAGACAGGCGCTTGGCGGTAGATGACCGGCGTAAAGCGACCTCAATCGGGGGGTTGCCATGCAGGGTATGGTGGCCCATATCCATAGTTCCGTTGTTGACCTGTGCCAAAGGCTTTGACACCACTCATTGCTTATGGCAGTTGGCAGCGATCCGCTGCAAGAGCACGACCAGATTTATAAGGAATAGCCAATGCCTAAGGAAGAGTGGGGCACGAAGCGCCTCTGCCCCGAGACCGGCAAACGCTTCTACGATTTGAACGCCACGCCGGTGATCAGCCCGTACACAGGGAAAGAAGTCCCTGTTGAGACTGGCAAGACACGGACGATGGTTGCTGATGCCGAAGATGCGCAGACCAAGAAAATGAACGCCAAAGACGCGGATCAAGACGATGATCTGGTGTTGGACGACGAAGACGCGGACGACGATGATGATGTCGATCTGGGCGATGACGTTCTGGAAGATGATGACGATGATACCGTATCATTGGAAGAATTGGCTGATGTAGCCACTGGCGACGACGACGATTAATTCGTCTCAGAAGATTTTCGTGATGGGCGAGATTTTTGATCTTGATCTCGCCCGCCACGCTGCATAGACAGCAGCACGCGACGCAAGTCGTTCCCATGTGGAAATATCCACATCTGATGGGGCCTTAGCTCAGCTGGGAGAGCGCCTGCATGGCATGCAGGAGGTCAGCGGTTCGATCCCGCTAGGCTCCACCAACATCCTCAAAATATGCGCGAACTTTGGTTGCCTTCGGGCAGAATAGCTTTGCCTTTTGCCGGACTGAATCAAGTCGGTAGCCGATGGCGGCCATTTGCAGGCCGCCGATTGGTTCGCGGGAAGAATCCCGTTCAGGACGCTAGAAAAACGGTAATTCGCAGAGCCTCGCGCGGTCGACGTACCCGCCACGCACGACGTCAACCTCATCACCGACGGTAAGGTCCGTATGGACCAATCCAAATCCGATCATCGCCCCCGCACGTGGCGACCATGCCCCGCAGGTCATGTGCCCAACACCCCTATCGCCCTGCTGAACCGCGTACCAAATCGCATGGCCGGGTCGGCGTTCGGGGTTATCGAAGACGATGCCTACCTGCTGGCGTTTAACACCTTCGGCCTTAATTCGCCGCAGCGCCTGTATACCGACCACCTCGTCATCAAGATCCAGATCAACATATTTGCCAAGGCGGACCTCGAACGGGTTGGTCTGGTCATCTGTGTCGCCACCGTAGGACAACAGCCCGCTTTCGATCCGTTCGATGGGGCTCGGGTTTCCGGGGCCGATCCCCCATGGTTCACCAGCTTCCTTGATGATGTTCCACAGATCGGTCCCGCGCGTGCCGTCGCGCAGATAGATTTCAAACCCGCCCTGTTTGGAATAGCCCGAACGCTGGATGATCAGCGGGATGCCGTTGATTTCTGCCGGGGCGAACCAGAAATATTTCAGCGCCCGCACCCAATCACCAAAGACGGACGCGACCACATATTCGGCTTTGGGGCCCTGAACCGCCATCGGAGAGACATCAGGCTCGCAAATGTCGACGGTTAACCCGCGTTCGGCTGCAATGGCCCGCGCCCACATGAGGATGTTGTTGTCCCCAATAGACAGCCAGAACCGGCCGTCTTCGTGTTTAAGCACAACGGGATCGTTAATCAGCACCCCGCGATGATCGCACATCGGCACATATTTGCCCTTTCCGACTTCGATCTTGGACAGGTCCCGCACTGACAAAAGTTGGACCAATCGGGCAGCATCTGGCCCTATGATTTCCACCTGCCGTTCGACGCTGACGTCCCATTGCGACACCCCGTTCATCAGACGGTCATATTCGGCATCTGCGTCGCCGTAGGACACCGGCATGAGCATGTTGTTGTAGGGGGAAAAGGCAGTCACGCCTTCCCCAATCGTCGCTTCGTAGAACGGTGACACGCGTAGACGGGTGTTTGGTCCGATTTCAGCCATTGAGGATGCCTCAGTCGTCAAGTTTTGCGGAATTAAGGGCCGCTTTTTTCAGGAGCGCCCCAAGGGTTGCGCGTTCGTCGGCGCTAAGCGCCGCCAAAACGTCATCTTGCCGGCGGCTCAAATAGCCGCTGATCTTTTCATGCAAAGCCCGACCGTTTGGGGTGATCTTGAGCTTTGATTGCCGTCCGTCCGACGGGTCAGGGGCGCGGTCCAAATATCCATCGTGCAACATGCGATGCACTGCACGACTGATCGTGTTGCGCGGGCGGCGTGATATGCGGGCCACGTCTTGTGCCGTGAGAACGTCAAAGTGCGATAGGCAAGCCAGCAGAATGTATTCAGCACGCACGAGGCCAAAGTCCCGTTTGATCTCGGCGTAGGCCGGGAACACGATGGCATTAGCCAAATAGGTGATGCGGTACGCCTCGGGATATTCGATCGTGTCGAATATCCGCGTCAGGTCTGTGTCGTTTGATCTATCCATGATCGGTTGCCCATTGCCAGTTACGCCTGTCCTAGCGCATATTGTTCCAAATGGAACAACAAATGCGACGATTCCATAGTCGCAAAAGGCTGAAATGACGCAGGACCGCAAAAAACTGACCTTACCGGAACTGGCCGAGAAGAAGGCTGCAGGCGAACGGTTGGTCATGGTCGCGGTTGGCGAAGTACTGACGGCCACGTGGGCCGGACGTGCCGGCGTTGATATTGTTGGTGTCGGCGACAGTCTGGGCATGACTTTGCATGGCCATGAAAATACGCTGGCGATGACCGTTGATCAGATGATCATGCACACGCAAGCCGTGCGGCGGGGTGCGCCAAACACCCTGTGTCTCGTGTCGATGCCCTATGGGTCCTACGCGACGCCTGACCTCGCCGTGACAAATGCCGTACGGATGATGAAGGAAAGCGGCGCGGACGCGTTGAAGCTGCAGTTGGGCCGTGAAGGCGCACACATTATCCGCGCGGTCGCCGATGCAGGCGTTCCGGTGATGAGCCATGTTGGACTGCTGCCCCACAAGGTTCATCAAATGGGCGGTTTTAAGATGCAGGGCCGGACGGCTGAGGCGGCGATGGACATTGTTGCGGATGCCCGCGCGATCGAGGCTGCCGGTGCGATAGGGCTTGAGATTGAGGCGATGCCTTATGAGGTCGGCAAGGCTGTGGATGACGCCGTGGACATCTTCACCTTTTCGATTGGTGCGGGCGCTGCTGGCACATGCCAGCTTCTGAACGGCTACGATCTGCTGGGTGCGTTCGATACGTTTAAGCCCAAGTTCGCCAAACGCTATGCCAACCTTGCCCAAGACGCGACCGATGCCTTCGCGGCTTATGCTGACGATGTGCGATCTGGCCGCTTTCCAGATGCCGATCACAGCTACCAAATGAAACCCGACGAAATCGCGCGTTTTGAGACGCTTTTGAATAGCGAGGATGCGACATGAAAGACGATGCCAACCGGACCAACGGCCAAACGATTCCCAACGGGATGCTTGAGGACAACTATCCCCGCAACATGTGGTGGGTGGCGGCGCACCGCGATGAGGTGACGACGAAACCGCTGGCGCGATGGCTGCTGGAAACACCTGTGGTGCTTTACCGGCTAGAGGATGGCACGCCCGCAGCGCTTTACGATCGCTGCCCGCATCGTTGGGCTCCGCTGTCTGAAGGACATGTTCGTGACGACAAGATCGTCTGCCCTTACCACGGGATGGAGTTCAATACCGCAGGGCGCTGCACCAAAGCACCGACGCAGCACATGAAACCCAAAACCGCCGAAATTCCGTCTTTTGCAGTGCGCGATGCCGGGGCTTATGTCTGGATTTGGCTGGGCGATCAGGATGCCATTGATTGTGACCCGCCAGAAGTCGGCTATCAGACAGACCCCGACTGGACGCCAGTGCATGGGTATTACGAGGTCGCAGCCAACTGGGTGCTGATCCGCGAGAATGTTTTGGACCTGACGCACATCGCCTTTCTGCATAAGAACACCTTCAAGCAGGACGATTGGATCACGGCGCCCGACACCTACATGGACGGCGAGACAATTTGCTACGAACAGGAATTCGACCTTGCGCCGCTGTCACCGCTGTTCTGCGCAGGCATGGGGCTGCCCGAAGACAAGCCGATCAAGCGGGTGCAAAAGGGACGAATGCCGTCACTGGCCATTTCGTTTTCGGACTGGAATGTGCATGACCCTAACCCAGATGCGGGCAAACGGTCCGATTTTATCGTGCGTGGCTGCCATATCGTGACACCTGCGCAGCGCGGTAAAACGCACTATTTCTGGATGGCCGCGTTTGACGTACCTTCGCTGACAGATGAGGTTGCCGAAAAGACACGCGCGAGCGTGACTGCCGCGTTTGACGAAGACAAACACCTGCTTGAAAAACTGCAAGCCAGCGTTGCCGCCGATCCACGCGGGCTCGACTTCTTAGAAGTGACGCTGGGGGCTGATGGCGCGGGGATCAAGGTTCGGCAAATCCTGAACAAAAAGCTTAAGGCCGAAGGGCGGTCGCTTTCGCGTTGATTGGGTGCGTAGCGCGCATTTAACGGGATCCAACCGGGAACTTCCGATCATAGACCAGCGAAAAGACATAGGTGTACCCAACGACGAAGGTTGTGACGACGATGTCCGTCGATATCGCCTGCAACATGCTGAAATCGAACCACCACATGTAGATCGGAATCGAAGTGATCAGCAGCGACATTTCGAAACCGACGGCATGCAGGATTCGGCCCATGGTCGAACGGTCGGACGCAACGCGGCCCGATTTGGCGTCAAACCTGTCAAAGAACCAATTATAGATCAGCCCCATCACCATTGCCTTTAGCACAAGAATGCACCCAAGCACGCCAACTTCGGCGATGCTCTTATCCAAGAGCAAGGCACCAGCGGGCACGAGAATTGCCATGAGGATAACTTCAAAGGCCACCGTGTATTGAACGCGTTCGCGCCCACTGCGCAAAGCCGTATTGTTAGCCATTTGCCTAGCTCCTGTTTTGTATTTCCACCCGCAACATGTCTGGCACGGCCCGCTGGTAGTTCAGTTGATCGCCGTTTGCGATCAAAGCGTCTTTGTCCGATGTGATTTGTGTCGTAGGGCGGTCGTTGTCGTTATTTTGTGTTGAATGGCGTCAGGGCGATGTCGCCGAATTGGCCCGCATAGGCATGAACCGCAGGCGAACCGCCAAGATGCATCAGCAGGATTTTCGCGTCCGACGCGAACCGGTTCTGTGCGGCCAGATCCAGAAGACCGCGGATCGCGCGGCCTTCGTAAACCGGATCGGCGATGAGCCCTTCTTTGGTAGCCATCAGGCGAATACCCTCTTTGATCCCATCATCGGCATAGCCGTAGTCGGCATCGTTTGAAGCAATCACCGTGACATCATTTTCCTCGACCAGCTCGGGCAATTCTAAGACCGCGAGGGCTTCGTTCGCTAACTCGCGGACCCGCCGCGTTTTGATTGCTGTCTCGCCGTCATCGGCGATCCCGATAATCTTGGTTGGGACGCCGAGCGCCTTGAAACCTGCAACCAGACCCGCCTGCGTGCTGCTCGATCCCGTCGTATGAACCAAGTGGTCGAAGAACACGCCCGTCTGCTGCATTTGCATCGCTAGTTCGATGGCGCAGTTCATGTACCCCATACTGCCAAGGGGGTGTTCCGATGCACCCCCAGGTATCAGGTAGGGTCGATGACCCTGCGCGCGTAAATGAGCCATGAATTCTTCCAGCGGTCCCTGATCTTCGATCGGGCGTTCGGTTTCGTCGATATACAGCTCTGCCCCCAACATATGGCTCAGCAGTATGTTGCCCACATGACGGTAGTTCGGGCCTGCGTCCTTGGTCCAAGCGCAATGCAGCAACGCGCATTTCATGCCCGCTTTGGCGGCTGCCGCTGCAGTCTGGCGGGTGTGGTTGGACTGGATTGCACCAACAGTCACCAGCATATCGCACCCTTTGCCCAGCGCGTCCCCTGTCAGAAATTCGAGTTTACGCGTTTTGTTTCCACCCCCTTCAAGTCCGGACAGATCATCGCGTTTCATCCACAATTCAGGACCGTTCAGCAGTTGGTCAAAATTGCGCAGTGGGTGCAACGGCGTTGGCAGTTGCGCCAACGCGAACCTAGGAAGGCCGGACAGGCGTGTAGTTAGATCAAGGATAAGGGATTCATCGAACATATCGAAACCTTTGGCCAGCATGAAGGGTGGTGCATTCCAAATTTTACTATCTGTTTTTCTGCTGCGATCCAGTTAGTATCTGTCTGAAAATCAGACAGGTTAAACATGCCAAATACAGGAACCCTTCGTGCTTTTGTCCATGCGGCTGACCTTGGATCGTTTTCAGCTGCGGCGCGGCGACTGGGCAAAGCCCATTCAGCAGTTTCGACCGCGATTGCGAATCTTGAAATTGATTGTGGCGTTCCGCTTTTTGATCGCAGCGGCCGCAGCCCTGTCCTGACACCTCAAGGACAGGCGCTATTGCCGCATGCACGCGGCGTTCTGCTGGGTACGACCGAATTCATAGCGATGGCAAATTCCATGGCCGAAGGGATCGAGACCCACGTGTCCCTTTCGGTCGAAAAAGGCATTAGTACAGAACCGCTTATGCCCTTGCTGCGTGCGTTCACAGAGCGGTTCAGTTCGGTTTCACTGGAAGTCACGACGCCCAGCTCCAACGATTCAGCCGACATGCTACGCAACGGCAGAACAGATATTGGCCTTATGGCGGAACAAGAGGGTTACCCGACTGGCCTGCAATTTCGCGGACTTGGCTATTCTAAACTGATCCCGGTCTGCGCACCTGACCATGCGTTGGCGCAGAACATTGACGCCTCTTATCGTGACCTACGGCGCCATAGACAAATCCTGCGCCACAAAGATCCGGTCAAAGGAACATCACAGCAAAACGAAAAGAAGAGCGCCGCAGTTTGGCACGTGGAAGATCCCGATTTGATCATCGACTTTGTCCGTGCCGGATTTGGTTGGGCCGAATTGCCACTATCGCTCGTCAAGCAACCGATTGAACGCAAAGAACTCGTTCGGCTCAATTATGCGTTTCAGCAAAACGACCTACTGGAAGGCATTGATCTGGTTTGGACAGAACGACGGGCATTGGGGGTCGCTGGGCAATGGCTGCGGGATGAAATGCTAAAGTTTCCTCAAACGACTTGGTTGGAAGAACCGTTCTAAGGCCCGCCGCTTCTAACCGCCGCATCTATTGTTTCGCGTCGAAGATCTCGCGCGAGGCTTGAACGTCTACATGGCGATGTGCCGCCCATTCGGTCAGGCCGCGCAGCAATGGCAATAGTTCTTCTCCGAGGTCGGTCAGTGTGTAACGCACCGCAACAGGTGGTCCCGGATCGACATCACGGCGCAGGTAGCCGTCGCGTTCCAAACTGCGCAGGTTCTCGGTCAGGACGCGCTGTGTGACGTCGCCAATCGTGCGTTTCAACTCACCGAAACGGAGCGTCCCGTCTTCCAAGGCTAGGACAATCAGCACCTGCCATTTGCCCGTGACTTTCGACAGCACCTGCCGGACCGGACAATTCGCAGCATCATCTTTGGTCAGCGCGGTTACGTTAAGCATACTTGGTTCCTAAATAGTGCGTAATTGATACTAGGTGCGAATTTGATACCAACATTTGCATAACGAATCAATTGTCATAAAGGAACAGAAAATGACACCTACAGACCTAGTTCTGGCTGCCGTCGCAGCTATCTTCGTAGACGCAGATGTTGATGCCGCCCGCGCGCTTGTTGCGCCTGACTATATTCAACACAACGTCGCCGTGCCGACTGGTGCGGACCCGATCCTTGGCTTCATTCCCGCATTGGAAGAAAGCGGGATCGCACTGACGACCCACCGCGTGATCACCGAGGGTGACATGGTTGTTTTGCACAACACTTACGATAACGCTCAGGCGCTTGGGGCTGAAACTATGGTGGCGTTTGATGTCTTCCGCGTGGCTGACGGCCAAGTGGTTGAACACTGGGACAATCTTCAGGTGCCCCCCGCCGCAACGGTTTCAGGACGTTCGATGACCGATGGACCGACCGAGGTCGTTGACCTTGAACAGACAGCTGCGAACAAGGCGCTGGTCGAAGGGTTTGTGAAGGATGTGCTGCAAGGTGGCGCGCCGGAACGCATTACGGACTATGTTTCGACCGAAACCTATTTGCAGCATAACCCAATGGTTGGTGACGGACTTGATGGTCTTGGTGCGGCCCTTGCGGCGATGGCAGAGGCCGGACAGGCAATGGCCTATGCGGAAACGCATATCGTGGTGGCGGAAGGCAACTTTGTCTTCGCGGCATCAGAAGGCACGATCGGCGAAACACCGACCGCGTTCTTTGATCTGTTCCGCGTCGAGAATGGCCTAATCGTGGAACATTGGGACACGGTTTCCGAAATTCCAGCAGATATGCCCCACGACAACGGCAAGTTCTGAATCACGACGGATGTGGCTTCGGATTTCCGGGGCCGCATCTGCCAAAGAAGATAGGTCAAGGATCAGACGACCTGCCTGATTTCGAAATAAAACGTCCCCAAGCAAAGGCGCGCTGGACCAGTCCCCCCAAACAAAAAAGGCCGTAGCGGATGCTACGGCCTTTCCAGAAATCGTATGAAGAACGATTAGTTCTTCGCGTAGAATTCGACCACGAGGTTTGGCTCCATCGCAACTGGGTAAGGAACGTCGCCCAGTGTTGGTGTGCGTGTGAATTCACAAGTCATTTTGTTGTGGTCAACAGCCATGTAATCAGGCACGTCGCGCTCTGGCAATTGGGATGCCACGAGAACGATTTCCAACTGACGGGACTTGTCGCGCACTGCGATCACGTCGCCTTCGGACACACGGTAAGAAGCAATGTTCACTTTCTTGCCGTTCACTGTCACGTGGCCGTGGTTCACGAACTGACGTGCTGCGAAGATTGTTGGAACAAACTTGGCGCGGTACACAACAGCGTCCAAACGACGCTCAAGCAAACCGATCAAGTTTTCACCAGTGTCGCCTTTTACACGCTCAGCTTCGGCGTAGATGCGGCGGAATTGCTTCTCTGTCAGGTCGCCGTAGTAACCTTTCAGTTTTTGCTTAGCACGCAGCTGGATACCGAAGTCGGACAATTTGCCCTTACGGCGCTGACCGTGCTGGCCGGGGCCGTATTCGCGACGGTTCACTGGGGACTTAGGACGACCCCAGATGTTTTCGCCCATACGGCGGTCAATTTTGTACTTGGCAGCGGTACGTTTAGTCATACGCTGATCTCCTTCGTTATATGCGCCCCGAAAGGCATGAAGGGCGTTGTCCTTTTTGCGGATTTTGCCGCAATGACAGGGTTCCTCTTGCGAGGTCCACCAACACCAATGAATGGGCGGCTTATAGAGGTGCGCCAGACAGAGTCAACGGCTACTTGCGCCCATCTGAAATTAGCGTCAGGTGTGGCGCCATGACTGACCAGAACACCCCCCGATTACTAGATTTTATTGGTGCATTTGCCACAGGCGGCCTGCTGACCTTGATGGTCTGGTTCAACGGCACATTGGCGGTCACCGGATCGCTTCTGTTTGCGTCTTGGGTCCCCCATGTGACCGGATCACTTTTGGCCATTATTGTATTGCTGGCGATGCGTCCGAAGAAGGCGAAACCAACGACCAAAGTTCCATGGTGGGCTTATCTTGGTGGCATATCGGGTGCTGTCACTGTCATGCTGACATCGGCCACGATGAATTCGGCACTGGCGATTTCGGGCACGATTGCTTTGGGTTTGGCTGGGCAGATGGTCTTTAGCCTTGTGGCTGACAAATGGGGAATGATGGGTCTGCCGCAGCGCAATCCGACCGCCCGCGACATGCTGGCGCTAGGGTTGATCATGGCTGGATCGGTCATTCTTATCTTCTTCGGGGGCGTATAGATGCTTGGTTTCGCAGCACTCGCCGTCTTGGGTGGCGCATTGGTATCGTTGAGCCGTCAGATCAACGGCAGCTTGTCGATGTACACATCCGCCCTGCATTCATCATATTGGAACCACGTGGTTGGGTTTGCCTTTATCACTGCAGTTGGGATCGCCTTTGGCGGCTTGTTCACGGGTGATCCGTGGGGTGCGCCATGGTGGGCCTATCTTGGCGGTCCGATCGGTTTTGTGTTCATCGCCGCATCCAGCTGGGCTGTGCTTAAGATTGGCGCTGCGCAAACGGCGATGTTGATTATTGCAGGTCAGATGATTTCCGGCGTCGCTGTCGATATCGCATTAGGCAGCGCGGGTAACACGACCACACGGATTATCGGGGTTGCACTTATTCTTGCGGGTATGCTTGTCGCCCGATCTGGTGCTAAACCTAAAGCCAATGGGACATAACGACGGAATACAACGATGATAGACACAACGGTTGCCGTGATCGGATTGGGGTCCATGGGATATGGCATCGCATCATCCGCCCGTAAAGCTGGCCTTCAAGTACACGGCTTTGACGTCAACGAAGCCCAAGTCGCAAGGTTCCAATCAGAAGGCGGCGCACCAGGCACGCTTGCCGAAGTGGCCCCGACCCTATCCGCTGCTGTGATTGTCGTCCTGAATGCCGCCCAAACCGAAACCGTCTTGTTCGGCGACGAAGGCATTGTGTCTAAAATGCAAGCGGGCAGCGTTGTGATCGCATGTGCGACTGTTCCTCCTGCCTTTGCCCGCGACATGGCCAAACGGTGTGCCGGACACAGTGTTCATTATCTGGACGCCCCGATTTCCGGTGGCTCTGTCAAAGCCGCGAACGGGGCGCTAAGCGTGATGGCCTCTGGCACGCCTGACGCTTTCCTGAGCGCAGCCCCCATTCTTGATGCGACCGCTGAAAAGGTCTTTCGTCTTGGTGATACCGCTGGCGCAGGTTCTGCGATGAAAGCGGTGAACCAGCTTCTGGCGGGTGTTCATATCGCCGCGATGGCCGAGGCCATGACGTTCGGGATAAGCCAAGGGGTCAGCGCCGAAGACTTCATGCAGGTGATCCCCGAATGTGCAGGTACGTCATGGATGCTGGAAAACCGTGGGCCGCATATTGTCGACGGCGATTACACGCCTCATTCCAGCGTGAACATTTGGCCAAAGGATCTGGGCATCGTGCTGGATATTGCGAAGGAAACGAGCTTTGACGCGCCAATTACCACTGCGGCACTGAAACAGTTCGCCGCAGCAGCGGAAGCAGGACTAGGTGGCGAAGATGACGCCGCAGTCGCCAAAGTTTACGCAGCCCAAGCCGGCCTTGATCTGCCGAAGGGCGGTTAAGCGATGTCGGACACCCAGCTTCGCGAACAGATGTGTCTGCTCGCCAAATCGCTATTTGACCGTGGTCTCACCGGCGGCAGTACGGGCAACATTTCGGCCCGCACCGACGACGGCGGACTCTTGGTATCCCCGACGGGCACCAGTTTTGGCAGACTTGATCCCGGTCAGTTGTCACGTTTCGACGCTAAGGGCGTCCTGATTGCGGGCGATCAACCAACCAAAGAAATGTCGCTGCACAGTGCGTTCTACGATACCCGCAGCAGCGCTGGTGCCGTTGTTCATTTGCATGCCTGTCATTCGGTTGCGTGGTCGATGATGCCTGATGCGGACCCCGATAATTTCCTGCCACCACTGACCCCTTACGCGATCATGAAGTTGGGGAAAGTAAAACTACTCCCGTTCTTTATGCCCGGTGATCCGGCGATGGGTGATGCAGTTCGCGGACTCGCAGGTAAACGGTCAGCGGTCATGCTGGCCAACCACGGCCCCGTCGTGGCTGGCAAAGACGTTGAGGCGGCGTGCAACGCGATTGAGGAACTCGAAGATACGGCAAGGCTGGCGATGATGATGCGCGGCATACCTGCGCGCGCGTTGACAGATGCCCAAGTCAAAGACCTTGTGACAAAGTTTGATGTGGAGTGGGACGATTGACGCAGTTTTCAGCGAACCTTGGCTTTCTGTGGACCGACCTCGCGCTTCCCGATGCTATTCACGCAGCGAAGGCTGCAGGATTTGACGCGGTTGAGTGCCATTGGCCTTATGCGGTTGATCCTGCGGATGTGAAAACAGCGCTTGATGCCACAGGTCTGCGGATGCTGGGTATAAATACGGATCGCGGCGACGTGGCAGGTGGTGACAACGGGTTGTCCGCCCTGCCCGACCGCATCCATGAAGCCCGCGCCGCGATTGATCAGGCGATTGCTTACGCCGTACAAATTGGATGCGGTGCCGTGCACGTCATGGCCGGATTTGCGGCCGGGAGCCCGGCACACGATTGCTTTGTGGCGAACCTGAAATACGCGGCGACACAGGCGGCAGCCCATGACATCACGATCCTGATTGAGCCGCTTAATCGCTATGATGCACCCGGCTATTTCCTGACTACCACGACGCAGGCGATAGCGATTATTGACGCTGTGAACGCACCCAATCTTAAGCTGATGTTCGACTGCTATCATGTTCAGTTGATGGAAGGTGATTTGACGCATCGACTGGCGTCCCTGTTGCCCAAGATCGGGCATATCCAATTCGCGGGCGTGCCCGCGCGTGGCAGACCGGATGAAGGTGAAGTCGCCTATAAACACGTGTTCAAGGCCATCGCGGACCTGGGATACACCGCGCCGCTGGGGGCAGAATACAAACCCGGTGGCGATACCGATCAAACCTTAGGTTGGATGGCTACGCTGCGCTAAAAATGCGCAAAGCGGGGCCGTAAATGCGGCTGGATCTTCCATTAGACCAAGGTGCTGAAGGCGCGGCACAATAATTGTCTGCGCGCCCGCAATTTCCGCCGCAATGTCGCGCGCCATCTGCGGGGTACTGCCGCTATCGTTTTCGCAGGTCATCACCAAAGCAGGCGCCGTGATCGGCGGCTTTGGGGCAATCAGTTCACGAACACCATTGGCCAGTACCCAAGCAGTTTGCGCATAGCATTCAGCGTCCACCTGTTCGCGCCAGTCACGCACATTTCGGGTTCCTTCCCCTGTCACCAGATAATCGGGCGTGAACCACCGCTTCAGCGCGGCGTCAAAGGTCGCAAACGCCCCTTGTTCGCGCACGGCTTTGGCCCGCGCTTCTACCGCATCCTGCGCTGCCGCACCCCGATTATGGGGCGAATTCATGATCACGAGCGACGCTATTTTGTCGGGAAAATCCAACGCATAGCGTCGATTGATCATGCCACCAATGGAAAACCCTACGATATGCGCTTGGGCCATCCCGACATGATCCATCAGATCCGCCAATTGTTGCGCAAACACCCGCAATGAAAGCGGTTCTTTCGCAGATCTGCTTTCACCGTGACCGTAAAGATCGTAGCGCAACACGCGACAGCCTGTCAGGGCTGGCAAGTGGCTGTCCCACAGTCGCCGCGATAGGCCAAGACCGTGGATCAACACGACTGTAGGCCCTTCGCCGCTTAGATCGAAAGCAGTTCCATCTGGCGCGACCTCAGACACCCGCCGGGTTCTCCACATCGCCGCCCATTTCCGCGATATCTTGATAGCGATTGCCGATCCGATGGTTCGGGTGCCCTCCAATCGACGCGCCAAGCGCCATGATGATTTCATCCTCTGCGGGCGCGTCCTGCACTGACACATGGATCGTTTGGTAATGCGACCGCTGCCCCCCATCATCCTTGTGCATCAGTGGAATCATCAACGACGTCCCAGCCGCCCCTCGCGTGTTCGAAAAGACCAAATAGGACTGCGCATTGACCGCGCGCCGGTAGGCATTCCCGAACCAAAGCGTGTGCGTTAACGCTTGGGCGTGTTCCAGTTCACCGCCCATACCAACGACGGACGCCTTCCCGTACCCTTCGACTTTGTCGCCTGCCACGTCCAGAATCATGTCTGTCAGAAGTTGCCCCATTTCCGGACCGACATCACGAATGACGGGGCGCAAATCTTCGACATGACCCTGCCCGAACCACGGGTTCTTGATGATTGCCATGGCGGTGATCAATTTTGTTGGAACAGGTGGCGCCTTCCAACCTTCAATGAATGTGGTCTGGATATTCGTAATGGTACGGCGAATTTCAGCGGGCATGTTATGCGAACTCCGGCATGACGTGATTGATAAACAGGTCCATGGATCGTTTCTGACGGTCCATATCGAGCCCCATGGAGGCGTAATAGATGAAGGAATCGACGCCTAGCGCCTCGTAAGCCTTCAGCTTGGCGATGACCTGTTCGGGCGTCCCCAACATCAGGTTCTCTTCGAGCATATCAGGATCAACCCGCACGTTTCCTTCCAATGCGGACAGCGGGACTTCTTCAGGGAAGCCGTTCACGACCTCGCCTTTTTGCATCATCAGGTTGCCGAACCGCCCCAAGACACGGCGCACTGCGTCCAAGGTGACCTGACGGTCGACGTCGTTATCGTAAAGCGCAGTATGGCGCATCAATGCAAAGGTTCCGAACCACGAACCGCCCGCCGCGGCGATGCTTTCATCAAGCTGCTGTTTATATTTCTCGGCCTCCGCCATGGGCAAGGTGAATGGCCAGCACATCACGTTGCAGTCGTTCGTAACGGCATAATCGAACGTGCCCGGCGACCGCGCGGCAACCCACATCGGAACGGAATCTTGCAAAGGCTTCGGACACGACGTTGCCGCCGGAAAATGCCAATGCGCGCCATTGTGGGTGACATCGCCTTTCCACAATTCCCGAACAAGCGGCAGCATTTCTTGTAGGTATTTGTGCCCGTCCTTTTGGCTGACACCCGGCTTCATTCGGTCAAATTCACGCTGATAGGCACCGGACCCAAGGCCCAATTCCAGCCGACCACCTGACAGCAGATCAACCATTGCCGCCTCTCCGGCCAGATTGATCGGATGCCAATAGGTCGCGTTCGCCACACCACATCCCAGCCGGATGTTTTCAGTGTGATCCGCCCACCATGTCATGATCTGGAACGGATTGGGCGCGATCGTCATTTCAAGCGCGTGGTGTTCGGCGGCCCATGCCACCTCGAACCCAGCCTGATCTGCCATTTTTACCATTTCAAGCGTATGATCCCGCACCGTCGTGATCGGTGTGTCTTCGGACATACGTTCGAGGTTGATTGCTAAATGAAACTTCATGGGGTCACCTCATTTTGAAAGGGTTGGCAATGGGATCGTCTGACAGGTTCATCCAGACTGTTTTGGGACGGGTGTAGGCGTAGACGGCTTGCATGCCTGCCTCGCGCCCGTAACCGCTTGACTTCACGCCACCAAAAGCCGCAATCGGACTAATCGCGCGATAGGTATTCACCCAAACGATCCCCGCCTTCACACGCTTGGACATGCGAATGGAACGGGCGCTGTCGCGTGTGAAAATACCCGCAGCAAGACCGTGCACCGTATCGTTGGCCATCGCGACGACCTGATCTTCGGATTTAAAGCGCTGCACGGTGAGAACCGGACCAAACAGTTCCGTATCGAGAATGGTCATCTCGGGGCTTGGGCACGCGATGATCGTGGGTTCAAAATAGAGCCCTGCCAAATCTGCGGGCTTGCCACCCGTTAGAACCTGTCCGCCTTGTTCAATCGCCAAAGCAATCTGGCGCTGGATGTGATCCATCTGGCCTTGGGTACAAAGCGGGCCCATTTCGGTGGCATCATCTTGCGGGTCACCGATGCAGATATTCTGCGCGATATGCACCAGTTTTTCGAGGAACTCGTCCGCGATATCATCATGTACAAACAGCCGTGATCCCGCGACGCAAGACTGCCCTGTCGCGCCGAAAATGCCGGCCACGCAGCCATTTACAGCATTTTCAATATTCGCGTCGTCAAATACGATGAACGGCGATTTACCACCAAGTTCCAGAGACACTTCTGCGAAATTTTCAGCCGAGTTACGCACGACTTGACGGGCTGCATTCGGCCCGCCTGTAAAAGCGATTTTTGCGACCTGTGGATGCGATGTCAGCGCTTTGCCGCAGGTTGCACCACCGGTCACGATGTTTACGACGCCATTGGGGATGCCGGCCTGCGCGACTAATTTGCCGAATTCCAACAAAGGCGCAGAGGCATGTTCAGACGCCTTAAGCACAATCGTATTTCCCGCCGCCAATGCGGGACCGATCTTGACCGCGCTGAGAAACATCTGACTGTTCCAAGGCACTACAGCAGCAATTACACCGATGGGTTCGCGTTCGGTGAAAACAAACATGTCTGGCTTATCAATAGGCAGCGTTTCGCCGTGAATTTTGTCCGCAGCGCCTGCGTAGAAGTGCAAATACTCAGCGATATAGGTCGCTTGCCATGCTGTTTCTTTGAACATCTTGCCGGTATCGGTTGTTTCGACCCGCCCGATAGATTCAGAATTTTCGGCCAATAGATCGCCCAACCGCCGCAAGCATTTCCCCCGTTCGGTCGCGGTCATTTGCCCCCAAGGCCCGTCCAATGCGGCGTCTGCGGCTTGCACTGCGAGGTCAACGTCCCGCGCCGTCGCTTCGGGTACGTTTGACCACACGTCGCCTGTCGCAGGATTTACGCTGTCGAACCGCGCGCCGTCAGCCGCATCACACCACGCGCCGTCAATTAGCATCTGATAAGTCGATATCGCCATCGCACAGTCCTTTTTTGAATTGGGCAAAGGCTATCCGAAGAAATGAAACCAAGATAACGAATAAATATGGACATTAAGTTCGAAAAATTCGAACTTAAGTGATGAACTTACAAGAATTACGCACCTTCCTGACCATCGTCGAAACCGGCAGCCTTGTCCGCGCATCAGAGGTGCTGAACGTCACGCAATCCACCGTGACCGCTCGTCTCAAGACGCTGGAAGATGCATTGGGACAAACCCTTTTGATCCGCAGTAAATCAGGGGCAACGCTGACGGCGGCTGGCCAACGGCTTTTTCGCTATGCCGACACGATCACCGAACTTTGGCAGCAGGCCCGACAAGAGGTGTCGTTACCCGCAGGGATGGCTGGCGTTTGCAATCTGGTATGCGATCACGACCTTTGGCCACATCTCGGGGATACGCTTTTTCGGCAGATTAAAGACACTGTACCTGATTTTGCGTTGACCGTTTGGCTGGGTAGTCAGGCGGATATCGCGGCATGGTTGGACAGTGGGAAGGCCGATTTGGCGTTGACCTACGGATCAGCCACATCAGCGCGGCAGGACCAAATCGCCTTATCGCCGGACCAGATCAAGCTTTTTGAAACACCACACGGCATCGCATCGGATTACGTCTTTGTTGAGGCAGGCACGGTTTTTGGACGCGATCACGCCGCAGCCTTTCCCGGTGACATCGGCACAAGGATCAGCTTCGGCAATGCGAACACAGGGCTTGATTATATCTTGCGCGAAGGCGGAAGCGCTTATTTGCCAGAGAGACTAGCAATGCCGTTCGTCGCGTCCGGTACGCTGACCCTGTCAGCCGATGCACCGATCTTCCAACGCGATATCTACCTGTCTTTCAACAAAGCCGCGCGTTGCAAATGGGACTGGTTTGATCGCGTCACCGCATCGTTCCGACAAAAGAACCCGACTGAATAGAACATGAAGTTCTGGGACGGCCCATGCGTTAGGTACCACGATAATCCTTCGTTAACGCCAATAACATAGAATTGCCCAAACGATCATAGACTGGGTCCAACACATGCAAGTGCGCCGTAAATCGAAGAAAGTCAGTCCACAGTACGAAGATGCCGGTCTATTCCAGAACACCGTTTGTCATGTGGACGTCGAACTGATCCCTGTCATGCGTAAGAATAATCGTGACGATGTGATCATTACGGGACTTGTGAAAGGTGATCTTGAAATTGCGGTGACGTTCGCCGGACGAAGGGCTACGGAAGCCGCTGCAATTATCGCGCGGCTGGAAGCCTTACGCGACGGACAGAAACACATGGCCGACGTCAAGAAAAGCCGACTGCCCATGAAGATCGAAGGCGCGTGGCGGCCGCAGTTTGTCGCCGATGACAGTGGTTTTGAAACGCGTACGTTCCATTTGATCGCCGCAAAATGGACGGTTCAGGGTGAAAAGGGAAAGCCCGTCGAATATGGCCAACCGCCCGCGCATGCGCAGCCCCCAACATTTTGACGCGCCCCACCCGATCTGGATGAGGCGCGCAATTTATCAAGTGTAGCGGTTCACGAGGTTTTCCAACCGCTCTTGACGGCCTGACCGCGGCGTTGGGTTGATCCCTTCAGACACCACACGGGACGTGATGCTATCTAGGTCAGAATTGAGCAGTGCTTTCCCGGCATCTGTTTCCCACCCCGCGTAACGTGCGTCACGGGCTGCTTCCAATTTCCCGTCGTCCAGCATTGCTGCAGCCGCTTTGAAACCTGCCGCGCAGGCGTCCATGCCGCCGACATGCGCGAGGATCAGATCCTCTGGATCAATTGACTGACGGCGCAGCTTGGCATCGAAGTTGGTCCCACCCGTTTTGAAACCACCCGCCCGCAGCACTTCGTAATAAGCCAACGTCATTTCAGGCACATTATTCGGGAACTGGTCGGTGTCCCAGCCAGATTGGTAATCGTTGCGGTTCATGTCGATGGACCCGAAGATGCCAAGCTCGCGCGCCAAAGCCAGTTCATGTTCAAACGAATGCCCTGCCAAAATCGCGTGGCCTTGTTCGATATTAACCTGCACTTCGCCTTCCAGACCAAAGTCTTTCAGGAAGCCGTAAACAGTCGCAACGTCGAAATCATACTGATGTTTTGTCGGCTCTTGCGGCTTGGGTTCGATCAGGATCGCGCCCTTGAACCCCATCTTGTGTTTGTAATCGACCACCATCTGCAACATGCGCCCAGCTTGCTGACGTTCGCGACCCATGTCGGTGTTCAGAAGCGTTTCGTACCCTTCGCGACCGCCCCAAAGCACATAGTTTTCACCACCCAATTTGATCGTCGCGTCCATGCAAGTTTTGATCGTCGCAGCCGAAAACGCAAATACGTCCGGATCTGGGTTCGTCGCCGCCCCCCCCATGAAACGACGGTGAGAGAACAGGTTCGCCGTGCCCCACAGCAGTTTCATGCCGGATGCATCCTGTTTTTCCGCGAAATAATCGACGATTGCTTCCAGATTGCGCGTGTTTTCCGCGAAATCAGCGCCTTCGGGCCGCACGTCCGCATCGTGGAAACAGTAGTAAGGCACGCCGAGGATATCGAACATCTCGAACGCCACATCGGCCTTCAGTTTTGCAAGTTCAAGCGTGTCACCAAACCAAGGGCGTTCAAATGTTTCGCCACCAAACGGGTCACCACCGGGCCATGCGAACGAATGCCAATAGGCGGCACCAAAACGCAAGTGATCTTCCATGCGATTACCCAAGACAACTTCGTCAGGGTTGTAGTGGCGGAAGGCAAAATCGTTGTCCGTCTTTGGACCTTCGTATTTGATTTTAGAGATGCCGTTGAAGAAGTCAGTCATGATTACAGGTCCTTAAGTACGGAATATGCTTTGCGATAGCGTGCGTGACCCGCTTTGAGGTCGTCGTGCAACGCAGGTGTTGGATCAATTGTGGTGGCGATGGGCGGCAGCGTGGCGATCTCTGGCCCCGCATCGGTCGACGCCATCATGCCAAGGCGTGCGGCCCCCAATGCAGCGCCAAAGTCGCCTGCCTCGGGTAATTGCAGTTGAATGTTCAGGGTCGTGGCAATCAGATCGAGCCAGTAGCGCGACCGCGTACCGCCGCCCATCGCCAACGCCGCCGTGATCGTGGTGCCGGTTGCGGCCAACGCATCTTGGCAGTCTGCAAAGGCATATGTGACGCCTTCCAGAACGGCACGCGCGGCCGCTTGCGCGTCGGTCGCTTGATCAAGATGCAGAAACTGACCGCGGATGTTTGCGTCATTATGCGGCGTGCGTTCGCCACCAAGGTAAGGAAGGAACAATGTGCGCGAGGGGGCCTGTATAGGCCCAAGGTCCCCCGTCAGTTGCGCCGCTGTTTGCCCTGTTAGACGCGATAACCATTCGAGCGCATCAGTCGCCGCTAAGATCACACCCATTTGGTGCCAAGTATCTGTTACAGCGTGACAAAACGTGTGTACAGCCGTCGCCGGATCAGGCCGGTAGCGGTCGTTTGCGGCGAACAAGACGCCGGATGTGCCGAGCGATACAAACGCCGTTCCGTCTTGCACAACGCCTGCCCCGATTGCGGCAGCGGCGTTATCCCCTGCCCCACCTGCGACGATGGCTTGTGGCAGGCCAGTTTGCGCGGCAATCTCGGCACGCAATTTGCCCGATGCGGCCGATCCTTCGACAAGACGCGGCATCTGTTCGCGGGTCAAATGGCAGGCCGAAAGCAGGTCGTTAGACCAGTCCCGTTTGCCCGTGTCCAGCCATGATGTACCCGCAGCATCGGACATTTCCGAGACGTATTCACCCGTCAAGAACAGGCGCAGGTAATCCTTTGGCAACAAAACCTTGGCAATCCGTGCAAAGATATTCGGTTCGTTTTCACGAACCCAGTCAACCTTTGGTGCCGTGAAACCCGGAAAGACGATGTTGCCTGTCAGATCGCGGAATGCGGGGGTGTTGTCCATTGCAGCTGCTTGCGCGTGGCTGCGTGTGTCATTCCACAACATGCAGGGCCGCAGGACTTCGTCGTCTTTGCCGATCAACGTCGCGCCGTGCATGTGTCCTGCCAGCCCGATCCCAGTCACATCGCTGCAATCATGCGCTGCCGCCAATGCGGACAGGGCCGTGATCGCCGCGTCGCACCAGCTTTGCGGGTCTTGTTCTGACCAGCCTGACTGAGTACGCGTGACCGTCAAAGGCACCGCATGTTCGCCCAAGATACGTTGATCTTCGTCGACCAGAATGGCCTTCAAAGACGACGTTCCAAGGTCGAGACCGATGAACTTCATGCTGCGGCCTTTGGGTTTTTGCCGAGGATGATCATCGAAAGAATGTCGTCTTCGGTGACGTCTTCGACCCGCTCTGCCCCGACCATCTGCCCGTTCTTCATCACGGCCACTCGGTCGCAAAGCTCCATCATTTCGCGGGTATCGTGCGAAATCAGGAAGATGCCGAGACCTTGCTTTTTCAGCTCTTGAATCAGCTCCGCCACCATGGCCGTTTCGTGTACGCCCAGCGCAGCTGTTGGTTCATCCATGATCAGGATTTTCGCGTTAAAATAGACCGCACGTGCAATCGCCACCGATTGGCGTTGACCGCCTGACAGCGCTGATACCGGTTCTTTCAACTTTTTGAAATTCGGGTTCAGGCGCGCCATGATTTTGCGGGTTTCCGCTTCCATCCGGTCGTCATCCACGAACCCGATGGCGTTTGTCAATTCCCGTCCCAAGAACAAATTTGACGCCGCATCTAGGTTATCGGCCAAAGCCAATGTCTGGTAAATCGTCTCGATAGAATTATCGCGGGCATCGCGCGGCGAATTGATCTGCACCTGCTTGCCGTTGATCCAGATCTCGCCGCTGTCCATTTTGTAGGCGCCGGAGAGCATCTTGATCAGCGTTGATTTACCCGCGCCGTTGTGCCCCAACAGCCCAACAACTTCGCCGGGATTCAATGTGATAGAGACATTGTCGACCGCCTGCACACCGCCAAAGGCAATCGATACGTTTTTCATTTCAACCAAAGGTGCCATTATTTCGCCCCCACGCGCTTACGATATTGGATGTCGATAAAGACGGCGAAGACCAGTACCGCGCCAACGACGATGTTTTGCAAGGGCGCATCGACCCCCACCATGGCCATGCCCGATTGCAGCGATTGCATGATCAGTGCGCCCAAGATGGCCCCGTAAATCGTGCCGATCCCGCCAGACAGCGCCGTGCCGCCGATAACCGCGGCCGCGATCACACGCAGTTCGTCCAGCGTACCAAGGTCGTTGGAATGGTTCGCCAAACGTGCCGAAGCAACGACGGCAGCGACAGCACAAAGTGCTCCCATCAAGGCGAAGATTTTGACCGTCAGCAAACGTGTGTTGATGCCAGACAGCTCTGCTGCGTCAGGGTTGCCGCCGGTCGCGAAGATGTACCGCCCAAAGCGAGTGCGCCGCGCGATGACAGTCATGATGGCCGCGATGCCGATCAACAAAAGGACTGAGATTGGCAAGCCGTAAACAGCGTTACAGCCTTCAGCGACCTCACAGCCATAACGCGACGGATCACGTGCAACGACGCGTTCCGGCACGGTGTAATTGGTCAGGATCGCGATGAACCCCGCGATGGCAGCGACACATATGCCTGCGATAGTAAGTTCAGCCCACATTGGTTTCACCGGAAAGCCATGCGTTGATTTCGTGTGACGCGACTTGAAAATTGCGAAGACCGTAAAGATGATCGCGGCAATCCCCAGCGCCCAGCTGAGAGGACCACCAAGCGTCCCGTTGATCCCCCCGAATGTCATGAAGGTTTTATCAAGCGGGCCGATCGTTTGGCCGCTGGTTTGGTACCAGCCGACGTTCCGCCAGATCAGAAAACCGCCAAGCGTGACGATAAATGCGGGGATGCCTTGATACCCAACGAGCCAGCCGTTGAATGCACCGATCAGCGCGCCCAAACCAATGCCGACGACGATTGCGATCCAAGGAATGGCCCAATGCCCAATTTCAAGAATTTCAGGCAGCCATCGCACTTGCGTCATCGCCATCAGCGCCGAACACGCGGCGAGGATCGCACCAACGGATAGGTCGATATGGCGCGTGACGATCACGAAAACCATACCGGTTGCCATGATACCAACACTGGCCGTTTGGATCGTCAGGTTGAAAATATTGCGCGGTGTCAGGAAACGCCCGCCAGTCAGGATATTAAAGGCCACTGCCACGACGATGAACGCGCCTATCATGCCTAAAAGACGCATGTCCAATTCTAAAGTTTTCGCAAAACTGCGCTTCTTTTGCGGTTCGGGTTGGTCTGACATAACGCTCGCTCCATCTGGGCCCACGCACAGTATAGTGGGGCCAACAGATTTCTGTAAATTTTGGTGGAAGGTGGTGAAAGCCTAGGGCCCGCGTCCAAGAACGCGGACCCCAGTCGGGAGGAACCCCTTAGTTACAAGGTGCTGGGCCGTCTGTGACGCCTTGGCACAATGCTTCTTGTGTGATCCAGCCTGCGTCAACGACAGCGGACAGGTTGGCCGCGGTCACAGGAACAGGCGCGAGGAACATTGCGTTCAGAGTCGTGCCTGCAGGTGACGTCCACTCCATGCCGCCTTCGATGGCGACCATGTCACCGTCTGCTGCGGCCAGTTCTGCCGCGATTGCGCCAGCTGCTGCACCAAGGGCGCGCGCGTCTTTCCAGACGGATACAGTTTGCGTACCCAGTGCGACGCGGTTCAGCGCAGCGTGGTCACCGTCTTGGCCGGACACAGGAATGCCTTCCATTCCTTGCGCAGTCAAAGCCGCAACAACACCACCAGCAGTACCGTCGTTCGACGCCACAACAGCATCAACGCCGTTGTCGTTTGCTGTCAGGATCTGTTCCATGTTGCGCTGTGCGTTCGCAGGCAACCAACCATCTGTGTAAGCTTCATCAACAATTGTGATGTCGCCCGCGTCGATCGCCGCTTGCAGCACTTCTTGCTGACCGCCACGCAGGAAGTCTGCGTTTGGATCGGTTGGTGACCCTTTGATCATGACGTAACGGCCTGAAGGCGCTGCTTCCAGAACGGCACGTGCCTGCATCCGGCCCACTTCGACGTTGTCGAATGTCAGGTAGAACGCGCGGCTGTCTTCGATCAAGCGGTCATAGCCTACGACAGGAATGCCTTCAGCGTCGGCTGCATCAACTGCTGGCCCAAT
Source organism: Yoonia sp. D2-7 (assembly GCF_055809435.1). Classification (NCBI taxonomy): domain Bacteria; kingdom Pseudomonadati; phylum Pseudomonadota; class Alphaproteobacteria; order Rhodobacterales; family Paracoccaceae; genus Yoonia; species Yoonia sp. D2-7. The sequence goes on from NZ_CM147912.1 coordinate 3,243,016, forward strand.
GGCAGAGCTGTCTTGTGCGAGAATGATCAACGCATCAACGCCCTGTGCGATCAGGCTTTCAACGTCTGACAACTGCTTTGCAGAAGATGATTGCGCGTCTGCGGATACGTAGTTTGCACCAGCAGCTTCCAAAGCGCCCTTGATAGCGGCTTCGTCTGTCTTCCAGCGTTCTTCTTGGAAATTGGACCAGCTCACGCCGACTGTGATGCCATGGCCATCAGCGAATGCAGCAGAGCCGAAGCCTGCCACTGCGATTGCGGCTGCGATAACGTGTTTATGCATGTTTACCTCCCAGATAATGCATTCCTCACCGTGATGCGGCGAAGATTCGGACCTAGCGGTCCCGATACAGCAACGTCGCTTTATTTAATTTAGTTGTCAAAATAAAAATTTGATATGTTGCGTAAAATTTTCAAAATAGGTCTATGCTAATGTCATTTTTGCGGGCAAACTCGTGCAAACAGAAGCGAGAAAGCCCTCGTTTCTTTAAGGATTAAACTTTATGCGGATCGACTCAACGCTCGAATCTTACTTTGATGTCTCTACGCCGCAGGGAAACGGTTGCGGCCCAAGGTTGAAGTCAACCACGGGCGGAAAGCGGACTCTAAAACAACGTATTTTCGAATTTGTGCGGTCAAGCGGGCAGACGGCGCGCACAGACATTAGCCGCGCGCTGGACATTAGCCCCGGTTCGGCCACGACGCTAACGGCAGACTTGATCGAGGCGGGATACCTACGTGAAGTGGCCGGTCTGACGCGCGAAGCAGGGCGTGGACGCCCACCAGTCGCATTGGAAGTCGTGCAGGACGCCCATTATGTGATCGGAATTAAGTTATCCGACGAAAAAAACACTGCCGTTCTGGCTGATTTTGCCGGAAATATGGTGGCCGATTGCAGCCTTCCGAATGATCTTGGACGGCGGGACCTTGAGGCCCTGCTAGACGAAATCAGCGCGTTGATGGAAACGCTGCTAGAGGAATCCGGCAACGTCATGGCCGACGTCAAAGCAGTCGGGATTGGCGTCTCAGGGATCATCGATCACGAAGCCGGGACCGTTTTGTGGTCACCGTTGTTGCAACTGCGAGAGGTCGCACTGGGCGACGCCTTTATCGCTCGATTTGGCATTCCTGTGTCACTGGACAACGACGCCAACGTGCTCACGCTGGCGGAACTATGGTTTGGCGCAGGCCGCGACATGGATAACTTTGCCGTCGTGACGATTGAACACGGTGTCGGCATGGGGGTCGTGGTTAACAACCAGCTGTATCGCGGCGCGCAGGGCAAAGGCCTGGAATTGGGCCACACAAAGGTGCAACTTGATGGCGCGTTGTGCCGCTGTGGGCAGCGTGGTTGCCTCGAAGCGTATCTGGCCGACTACGCACTGGCCCGCGAAGCAGCAACTGCACTTGGTCGTTCGCTGGACACCGACCAAAGCCCGCAAGAGATGTTGGAAAACCTGTTCTTGAAAGCGAAGGCAGGCGACCTTGCCGCGCAGACAATATTTAACCGCGCTGGTCGGTATTTGTCCGCAGGCCTGTCCAACGTCATCCAGCTGTTCGATCCGCCGCTGATCATCCTGTCGGGTGAACGGATGCAGTACGATTACCTTTACGGCCAAGAAGTCATCGCAGAAATGCATTCGCTGACGTTATCCGAAGGCCGCACGCCATGTATGGTCGAAACCCATGCGTGGGGGGATTTGATTTGGGCGCGCGGCGCATCCGCGTTGGCGTTGTCTGCGATGACCGACCGGTTGTTCTCAAAAGAAACACAACCCGCATGATCCGGGCGACGATTGCGCTTTGCCTCATGGCTGGCATTGTCAGAGCCGATCCCATGTTCGAGGATCGTTCATCTGCACTGCCCCACCACGTCTATGACGGCGGCTGGGATCATTTTGTGGGCGGCGGCGTTGCTGTGTTTGACTGTAATAATGACGACTTGCCTGACATTTTCGCTGCGGGCGGGACCAACGCCGCGAAACTAGTCCGCAATGATGATGACTTTACCTTCACAGACTTGCCTCTGCCCCAATTGACGGGCGTCACCGGTGCCTATCCGCTGGATCTGGATAGCGACGGGATCATGGATCTATTTGTGCTGCGGGTCGAGGCAAATGTTGCTTTAAAAGGGGGACCCGATTGCACCTTTACCGACGCAACAGCCGCCTTCGGCATTCCGCAAACCGACCAATGGAGCACGGCATTTTCCGCATGGTGGGACGGCACGCGCCCGACGCTCGCGATTGGGAATTACGTCGATCAAACTGATCCTGACGGCCCGTTTGAGGCCTGCGACACGAACACTATCCTGCGCCCCACCGATGACGGATACCGACGCGAAGTCCTATCGCCCGGCTTCTGTCCGCTATCGATGCTGGCTGCGCGGGATGCCCGCGGCAAGCCGACGTTGCGTATTTCGAACGACCGTCATTACTACGTCAAAGGCGGCTTTGAACAAATGTGGGACATCGGCGAACAACGTTTTTTGGGCGCTGAGGATGGTTGGGAAAGTGTGTCGCTTTGGGGCATGGGTGTCGCGTCGCGCGACCTGAATGGCGATGGCCGGGACGAAGTGATGCTGACATCTATGGGTGATCAATTGCTGCAAATCGCTCAGCCGGATGGCACATATGCTGCCGCCCCTTACAGCATCGGGACCTACGCACAGCGCCCGCATATTGGCGATGACGGCAGGCCATCGACAGGCTGGCATGCTGAATTTGGCGACGTGGACAACGATGGTTTTCCGGATATTTTTATCGCGAAAGGCAACGTCGATCAGATGCCGGGGATGGCCACGCGTGATCCGAACAACCTGCTGATGCAAAACGCTGATGGGACTTTTGTTGAAAAGGCTAGTGGTGCGGGGATTGCAACCACGGATCGGTCACGCGGTGCGGCATTTGCTGATTTTGATAAGGACGGGCGGCTTGACCTGATTGTGACGAACAGGCGCGCGCCGCTGGAACTTTACCGGAATGTAACGCCGGGCACGGGCCATTGGTTGCGGGTGCGCCTAATTCAGGACGGCCCCAACCCCGATGCGATTGGTGCTACGGTCCGGTTTGAAACGGGTGACAGCACACAATCGCAGCAAAAAGTCGTGGGCGGTGGTCATGCCGGTGGCCAAGCGCTTCCCCTGCATTTTGGACTGGGTGTTGCCGACGCCGTAACGGTCATTGTGACTTGGCCCGACGGCGAAGAAACGTTTCTTCAGACCGACGTTGATAAAACCGTAACGATCCGTCGTTAATTTGGGGTCGGAACTGGCAAGCCGCTTGGCACGACTGACGGGCTACCAAGCCTTCCCGTCGTGGCGACCGGATCAGTCAAGGTGTCCAAGAAAGCAATCAAGGCGGTGATATCCGCGTCGGTAAGTTTGATGGACGGGGTCACGACTGCCTTTGCAATCTCGACCACCTGATCGGGATCATTCATGACGGTAAAGTCGTCCACATCAAACGCAGGCAAGACCGCTTGCGCAGCGTCGTAGTTTTCGAGCCCCGCGACCGGATTTGCATGGGCTGCGATAAAAACGTCTAAATCTTTGTGCCCCCCCGCGTGCCCGTAAGGTCCCGTCAAAGCGACATTGCGCAACGAAGGTGTACGAAACGCGTAGAAATCGGCAGGATCGCCAGTTACGCGAAAACGTCCTTCGTCGCGATGATGATCTTCGAATGTCGCAGATTTTCCGGGGCCGATTTGTGCCGCGCCCATTGCGTGGAAATCGTGATCCGTCAGGAACGGTCCGCTATGACATGACGCGCATCCAGCATCGCCATAGAACAAATCCATCCCGCGCGCAGCGGCGCCTATCAGTTCGCGTTCCCCACGCAGAACCGCGTCAAAAGGCGCTGTATCAGATCGCCATTCGTGCGCCATAAAGACGGCGATTGCGTTCGAAATATCTGTGAAAGCAATATCTTTTGGCCCATCAATGTGTGGATAGACCTGTGCCATCCGCTCTGCGTAGTCAGGGATGTCCGCGACCCGCCGCGCAATCATATCCCATGCGCCACCCTCACCCGCGATCAGGCCCTGCCGCACGGCGCGACCAATGTCATTTTCGCGATGCGATCCGGCCATTTCATCGCGACTAAGTACAGGAAACATCGTCTGCGCGGACAGGACTGAAGCAAAGCCCACGACCATATCCGCATCCATTGGCGTCCGAATACCACCCGGTTTGGTCGGGTCCGCCTCGAGTCTGCCATCATGAAACATCACCGTAAATTCATGTGCACCAAGATTGAACAACGCAGGGGCGTTACGGGGGATGCGTTCCTCGGGGATGTTATCGGGATCAAACTTCCGATCTGCGCCCAGCCCAATCCCGCCGTCACCGAATGACAAGGAAACGCCATCTGCAGTGCCCAAGGCCGGATGGTGACACGTCGCGCAAGCGACGGATTTATTCCCCGACAGGATCGGATCGTAGAATAGCAATTGCCCCAGTTTCGCTTCGGCCAAATCGATCGGCGCATAGTCATCATTCGTGACGGGGGCAGGCAGGTTTTGTGCTGTTGACGCAGTCGCCAGCGCCACAAAACAGACCGATAATTTCAACGCTAATCTCATGCGTGATTATCACATTTTTTACCCCCTTCGCCCAGTAAAATCCGGGCGAAAGGGGTAATAATTCAAGTCTTTTTCGTATCGTCGATGACGTTCATCCCGGCCAATCCGGAATTGCCTAGATCGACGCTGGCGAATGGCCCGCCATGACACATATGACCGACATCATGCGGGTCGAGCGGTTCCGCTTCGGCAAGTACTTGTTCCGCGAATTGTTCGGCGTTGTCTTTCGGGCGGTACCCCAAAAACGCGGCTTTTGCGTTGTCGACTGGTGCCCGGTCGTTGTTGGAAACACCGTAAATAATCGCGAAACCTGTCACAGGCGTGTCGATGCAGCGCGTCACCAGTTGGATCAGATCGTCGTAGGACAACCACGACCCCAATGCGCGCGGATTGTTGACCTGCGCGGCGGACAGGATGCGCATATGCACGCTTTCAAGGCCCCGTTTTTCCCAATACATGCGGCCCAAATCTTCGGTAAAGCATTTCGCCAAACCATAGAAGGTGTCAGGCCGATGCGGCACTTCGGTATCGATGAATTCGTTCTTTGGATACATGCCAACCGCGTGGATCGAACTGCCGTAGATCACACGCCGCACACCATGCTTGTGCGCCGCTTCCCACACATTGTAGGACCCAACAAAATTTGGACCAAGAAGCTGTTCGAACGGGCCTTCGTCGACAAAAGCGCCCATGTGGACAACCATGTCCGCGCCTTCGATCACGCCCATCATGTCATCAAAGCTGGCAAGGTCGGCCTTAATAAAGGTCTCTCCGACATAGAGCTTTCCAACATCATTGATGTCTGTCGAGACAAGTTCGTCGCACAACTTTGACAGCGGTTCGCGTAGGTACGACCCAAGGCGGCCAGCAGCCCCTGTAAGGACAAGTTTCTTTAGTTTCATTCTGGGCCTTTCTATGTGTTTATTTGCGCTTTTACAGTTACAAGCGCCGCATCTGTCGCTTTTGCCAGCAACGACGTATCCTGACCACAGGCAACGAATGTAAAGCCGTCGTTCAGCAGATTTGCCGCGAAATCCGGATCCATAACAAGCGTGCCGACAGGGACGCCTTTGTCCATCAGTTTACGTGCAGCGGGCATCACCAAATCCCATACGGCTGGGTCAAGCGGTTTGCCAAGTTTTCCAATATCAGCGGCGATATCACCGGGGCCAAAGAAGATGCCATCAACACCATCCACGGCAGCAATCTCTTCGGCCAAACTAATCGCATGGGCAGTTTCAAGCTGGATGATAACGGTCAATTCGTCATTGATGCGGTCGGTATAATCCGTGATCCGGCCGAATCCTGTTGCGCGCGTTGATCCTGAAATGCCACGGGTGCCATGCGGCGGGTAGCGCGTTGATGCGACTGCTTTTTCAGCCTCCTCAACCGACTGGATCATCGGAAACAGAAGTCCCCGCGCGCCCATATCGAGCAGGCGCTTCACGACGACGGGATCATTCCATTCGGGCCGAACGATTGCGGTGGTTTGCGTCGCGGCAAACGCCTGCATCTGGCCTGTAACCGTGAAGTAATCGCTTGGTGTATGTTCCATATCCAGCAACGCCCAATCAAAGCCAGCAGGCGCCACAACCTCGGCTGCAAATGCGCTAGACAGGCTTACCCAAATGCCGACTTGTTTTTGCTTCGCGGCGATGGCGTGGGTAAATGGGTTGGTGGGATAGCGCATCAAATCACTGCCTTTTCAACAAATTTACGGCCTTCAAGTACCCGTTCAAACCCAAACGGTGCCATATCGAGGCTACGGTATTCCCCGTATGCGAGCCATTCAGCGATGGCACGTCCCATCGCAGGGGATTGCTGCAAACCGTGCCCCGAAAATCCGTTCAAGAACACAAAATTCGTAATCTCTGGATGCGGACCAAGGACGGCATTCTGGTCGAGGGTGTTATAGGCATAGTGGCCTGCCCATTCTGTCACGACTTTGATCGCTTCGAATTGCGGTATCCGTGTCGCAATAATCGGCCAAACGTGGTTTTCCCAACGCCCGTGATCCATAGTGAAATCATCCGGATCAACGGCGATGTCATCTTCATCATCAGGCGGCCCACCGGCCAAATATGTTGTCGGTCCGTCCTGCCGCATGTGCACGCCAGACGGATCAATCGTCAAAGGAAGATCACGATCCAATGGTTTTTCAGCGCTAAATATCCATGTGAAACGCTTGCGAGGCTCGACAGGAAGTGAAATTCCCGCCATTTTCGCCATCAATGCAGCACGTGGTCCAGAGGTGTTTACCACTTGTCCACAGCTAATCACCTCACCCGTTTCGAGCGTCACAGACTGAACACGACCACCAGACACATCCATGCCAACGACACGGTTGCTGATGTATTCAACCCCGTTGTCTACTGCACCCCGCCGCCACCAATCAAATACGGAACCACCGTCCCAATACCCTTCGTCTTTCAGGTTGATAGACCCAAGCTGAATATCGTCCAACTGATAGAAAGGGTACCGCGCCTGAATTTCATCAGTTCCCAGCAGTTCAGTCTCGGCACCTGCTGCGATCTGGATTTTTTGGTTCTCGCGTAAGGTCGCGGTCAATTCATCATTGTCCGACAGATACATGTACCCGTAGTTCTGGATCGTCAGTTCGGGCACACGGGGGTCGTCCCCCATGTAACTACGCATATTTTTGACGAAATCAGCCGCAAATTGGGATATTTTGACGTTTAATTCATTCGAGAACTGTTGCCGCATGCAGCTGTTCGTGTGGGCCGTCGACGAATTTGCATAGGTGCGGTCCATCTCAACGACCAAGACTTTGCCCTGAAATCCGGCCATATTGCTTAGGAACCACGCCGTCGATGATCCCATCATGGCACCGCCAATGATAACAACGTCATAGTTTTTGTGCTGCGGTAATTGCGCCATTATAAGTCCTCTCCTCGTTGGACGGCCGCCTGAACGGACGCGATATCTGCCGCGCTTAATCCATAATCATCTGCCGCCGATGCCGCAGAAATATACCCGCGTGCCAAGTCCTTTTTGACCGCATCAACGGATCGGTCCTTGGCTTGACCGTAGCCAGCACCACCCGGAAACGCCATCATCACTTTACGCCCGTGTGGGACGAATTGTTTCCCCTTCCCGCGCATCGGCGTGCCGTCATCCTGCGCGATCGTGGTCGGCCCACCTGATGCGCCACCTCTGCGTCCACGCGCGGGATGATCGACACGATCAAACATAGCTTGGATGTCAAATTCGTGTCCCTCGCGGGCTCCAACTTCCATCATCTGCCCAAGACCACCACGTTGCTGTCCGGCACCGCCAGAATCGGGCCGTAATTCCTTGCGCCAAATTATCACCGGGCCCGCATGTTCAGTCGCTTCAATTGGCATGGTCATCACACCGGATGGAAAAGCCGTCGCGTTAAGCCCGTCAAAGGCAGGACGCGCGCCAGAACCGCCTGAATTGAATGTTAAAACTTCACGTCGCACAGCGTCATTCGGCGCTGGCGCATCCGTACGCGGCCGCAAAGAGACCTGGAAATTGCACAAGCATCCAGCCCCTTCAGCGGGCACCACACCCGGCAAGATTTTATCGAGCGCATTGTAAACCGTATCAGGCACAAAGTGACCGACGATATGGCGCAAGGCAACCGGCGCGGGATGCACTGCATTCACGATTGAATTGACCGGTGCGGCAATTTCAAAAGGGGCTAAGGACGCGGCATTGTTGGGTATTTCCGGCGCGATGGCACATTTCAGTGCGTAACAGGCGTAGGCCTTAGCGTAGACAAGCGGACAATTGATGCCCTTTTTGTCAAGTCCTGACGTCCCTTCGAAATCCGACAGAATGCGGTCTTTCGAAATCGTCAATTTTACCTTCAACGTGATGGGTGCGGCAAAGCCGTCCACGGTCATTTCACCTGTTGCTGTCGTCTGGGGTAAGGCGGCGATCCGTTCAATTGTTGCACGGCGCGAATTGTCCAGAATGAAGGCTGCGATCCCTGTCAAATCGGCAAGGTCAAATTCATCCATCATGTCGATCAATCGGCGATGCCCGATCTCGTTGCACGTGGCCAGCGCATACATGTCCCCGATCAGTTGATCCGGCTCGCGGACGTTGCCGCGCACGATGCGAACAAGCGTTTCATCCACGACACCGCGATCAGCAAACTTCATGATCGGGATGTACAGACCTTCTTCGTAGACGCTGGCGGCATCGGCCCCAAAACCACGACCGCCGATATCAACGATATGTGCGGTGCATGCGAAAAAGCCGACCAAATCGCCGCGATGAAAGGACGGCGTCACCATCGTGATGTCGTGCAAGTGGCCAGTGCCTTCCCACGGATCGTTTGTGATATAGACGTCGCCGTCATGAATATTATCGCGGCCAATCCGGCGGATGAAATGCGCAACGGCATCAGCCATGGCATTCACGTGTCCGGGTGTGCCCGTCACGGCTTGTGCCAGCATCTGCCCCTGCAGGTCATACACGCCGGCAGACAGATCACCCGCTTCGCGCACGGATGTGGAAAATGCTGTGCGTACAAGTGCTTGCGCCTGTTCTTCCACGACCGAAATCAGACGGTTCCACATGACTTGATAGGCGACGTTGGATGGGGCGCTCATGGTCTATCCTTTCACGCGTAGGTCGATGCAGCCGTCGGGTTGGCGGGTTGCAACACGCGATGACGGCACGATGATCGTGGTTTCGGCTTCGACAACCACGGCAGGGCCTGCGGACTGCTGTCCTGTCGTCATATCGCCCCGCGAAAACATGTCGGCGACGACGAAGTCGGCGACCGCGGGATCAAACATCTGCCGTTGACCCGCGACCTTTGCGGGTGTCGTCGCTTCTGCTTCGTCGACACGTCCGACGGGTTCAGGTGGTGTCGTTGCATTCACGGACCAGACCGTGATTTCGATATCCATACCAGCGACGGCCCGTCCGAATAACTTGGTGTAATCCGCAATAAAGCGCGCCTCGAATGTGGCGACGTCAGGGTTCATCGCTTGATCTTCCGTCAAGCTGATCGGGATTTCCCAGCCTTGGCCGGAATAGCGCATGTAGACTTTGAATTCCGAAATGATCGGGCTTTGCACATCGCAGTTTCGGACGAAACCTGTGGCTTCGGTTTTCAGATCAGACAGCAGCGTTGTGATTTTCGCGGGGTCGAAGTCCGTCAACCGCATGTAGACAGACCTGTTCGCCTCGAACGAAAACGGTGCGCGCAGAAACCCGATCGCCGATCCCACACCAGCCCCCGGCGGCACCAATAACCGATCAACACCCAGTTTTTCGCACAGCCGTCCCGCGTGCAACGGGGCCGCCCCGCCAAAGGCGATCATCGTGTAGTCTGACAGGTCTTCGCCGTTTTCGACCGCGTGGACCCTTGCCGCGTTTGCCATGTTTTCATCGACCACCTCGGCAACGCCGAAGGCCGCTTGCGCCGCGTCCATGTCCAACGTTTCGCCAATTTCCGTAACAAGGGCTGCAGCCGACGCGTCGCTGTGCAACTGAATTGATCCGCCTGCAAAGTTATCTGGATCCAGCTTACCCAAGACCAAATCCGCATCTGTCACCGCCGGTCTGGCTCCACCGCGACCATAGCATGCTGGCCCCGGTTCGGATCCCGCGCTTTCCGGGCCGACGCGAATCTGCCGCATCGCGTCCACATGCGCGAGCGATCCACCCCCTGCCCCGATTTCCACCATATCGATCACCGGGATCGAAATCGGCATCCCTGATCCTTTTTTGAATCGATAGGTTCGCGCGACTTCGAACACGCGGGATGTCTTGGGTGTTTGGTTTTTGATCAGGCAAATCTTGGCCGTCGTCCCGCCCATGTCGAAGGATAGCACCTTGTCCAAACCGTATCGCGCCGCAATGTGTGCCGCAAAAACAGCCCCGCCTGCCGGTCCTGATTCAACCAATCGGACAGGAAAATCGGCAGCGTTTTCCAGCGATATGATTCCGCCGCCTGAATGCATCAGGAAGATATTGCAGCCGACACCCTCATCCGCCAAACGCCCTTTCAAACGCCCCAAATAGGACTTCATCAACGGCTTGATGTAGGCGTTTGCAACGACCGTATTGAACCGTTCGTATTCGCGCATTTGTGGCGATACCTCGGACGACAGCGATATCATGACGTCCGGCAGCCGGTCGGCCAGCACGTCGCGCACCAGCTTTTCATGGCTGTCGTTCAGGTAGGAATGGATCAACCCGATGGCGACGCTTTCATACCCTGCCCGTGCAATCGCATCGACAACGGGTTCGATATCAGCGCGCGTCAGTGGCTTTAGCTCGGCCCCCGTCGCATCAACCCGCCCAGGCACGGTGTACCGCATCTGACGCGGCAAAAGCGGGTCCGGCAGCACGAGGTTCAAGTCATATTGTTCAAACCGGCTTTCCGTCCGCATCTCGATCACATCACGAAAGCCTTCGGTCGTGATCAGCGCAGTTTTCGCCCCACGCCGTTCGATCAAAGCATTGGTGGCAAGCGTCGTTCCATGAATGATCTGTGTCACGTCCGCAGGCGTCACGCCCGCCTTGCTACAGACCTGATGCATCCCATCGATGATCGCATTTTCAGGCGCAGCATAGGTCGTCAGAACCTTCGTGGAATAGCTTTCGCCATTGGCTTCCAGCACGACGTCCGTGAAGGTTCCGCCGATATCTACGCCCAATCTGACAGATGACATGCTGTTCGCCTTTATGCTGTGATGTCGTCATCCTAGCGGCGCACGCACGATATGTTCCAATTATTTCTGTGAATATCTATGATCAAAATTTATGATCTTATGTGTGATACGTCTCCGCAATCTGCAACGCGATTTGGGCGGCTTGGGCGACGTAACCTGCGACCTTGTCGGCATGGAACCGTGCTGCGACCTGCAGCGGCTTTGCCATCCAGTCAGCATCGATCACGACCAGCCGACCGGCCGCAATGTCGCGCTCGGCCATGGCAAGTGGGACAAGTGCGACCCCCATCCCTTCGACCGCCATTTGCAAGCACGATGATAGGCTGCTGGACGGCACAAACCGCGCCTTGGCGATGCCCGTTTTGTCAGCATGTTCTGTCAGTTCGACAAAAGACTGCGTGTGCCGCGCATGGGTCAATACATTGAACGCAGTCAGGTCTGCGACCGTTTGCTTGCCAGGCAGTGCGGCAGCAATCGTGGGGTCGGCCACCCAACCGTAAAGATAGTCACCAAGCGCGATGGTGCCGGACACGGGCAACGCGAACGGTGCCGTTTGAATAGTTAAATCAAGCGTATGGCTGCTAAGCGCCCGATCCAGATTGCGCGACAAATCAACGGTCAATTCAACCGATATCCCGGGGTATGTTTCCTTGAGTTTGCGCAGATAGGGATGCAACCACGTCCCCGCAATCAGTTCTGTCACGCCGAGCCTTAGGCGATCTTGCATCAAATCAGGACGTTCGGCGATGGTAATCAAATCTTCGGATTGGCGCAGCACGCGGCGGGCGGCTTGCACGATTTCTTCACCCTTTTCAGTCAGCCGCACGGACCCCGCATCCCGCTGCATCAAAATCGTACCTAGCGTCGTCTCAAGCCCAGCGATGCGTGCTGAAATGTTCGGCTGGGTCGTATTCAGGTGCGCAGCCGCTTTGCGAAAGCTGCCAAGGTCGGCGACCCAAACGAGCGCCTCAAGCTGCTTCAAAGTAAAGATGTGTCCAATCATACGTCTATGCATTGCCGATCAACGCCCAGTCGTAAAACGAAAACAGCGGCGTCACAGAAAAAACATTACCCTATTGTCGACGTTCTCAGCGCGCCAGCACGCAGCATCGCCGTCGGGAATCTTCGATGGATTTTTTTTGTTTTTGGCGCTTAGTACATTTTGGAAAAGTGTGCACATAACAGCGCAAAATTGGGTTGTCCTTTTGGGCGGTAGATACGCTTAAGTAAAACGGACCCAAAGCCATTGAATCCGTTGCTTTATATCCGCCCACCCGTCATCGAAAACTGGAGGCTTATGAAGCAGCGGTTCAGGGATTGAAACGATATGAGGATGGGATTTGTAGGGCTTGGGAATGTTGGTAGCAAACTTGCGGGCAGTTTGCTGCGCAATGGGTTTGATCTGACGGTTTGTGATCTCAACCCCGAACTGGTGGCCGGATTTGTCGCCCAAGGCGCAAAAGCTGCGGAAAGCCCTGCGGAACTGATGCAATCCTGCGATGCTGTCATCACCTGTTTGCCATCCCCACAGGCCTGCGCGGCAGTGGTCGAAGCGATGTTGCCGCATGTCGACGACACCAAGATATGGATGGAAATGTCCACCACAGAAGTCTCAGAAGTGAAACGCCTCGCGGCGCTTGTGGCCGAAAAAGGCGGTTCTGCCATCGAATGCCCTGTCTCGGGCGGGTGCCATCGCGCCGATACGGGCAATATCTCGATCTTTGCAGGCTGTGATCGCGCGACGTTCGAACGGATGCTGCCAACTCTGACGACCCTTGGTCGTCGTGTTCTGCATACCGGTGAGATCGGGTCGGCATCGACGCTGAAGGTGATGACAAATTATCTTGCCACCGCCAACTTGCTGACCTGTTGCGAAGCGCTGGTGACGATGAAGGCCGCGGGCATCGATATGAACACGACCTATGAGGCGATGAAAATCAGCTCTGGGACATCCTTTGTGCATGAAACCGAAAGCCAGTTGATCTTGAATGGATCGCGCGACGTGTCCTTTACGATGGACCTTGTGAAAAAGGACATTGGCCTGTTCCAATCTCTGGCTGAGGCCGCAAATGTGCCGCTGGAAATCAGCCCCCTGTTGGTTGAGATTTTTGATGACGGGATTGCAAAATACGGCGAACGGGAACTGTCGCCGAATATCATTCGCCGCCTCGAAGATGCCACCGGTCTGAAGATCACAGCACCCGGTTTCCCGACTGAGCTGGTCGATGACGAACCCGAGGAGGCCGGCTACGAGGTTATCCCGACGGGCCTGTCAAAACCTGTGTTGGCGCGCTGACCATGGGGGGCGCAAACATGGAACACTGGGCCGAACGGACCGACCTTGCCGCGAGTTTTCAATGGGCCGCCCGCCTGAACATGCACGAAGGGGTGGCCAATCACTTCAGCCTCGCGGTGAATGAGGACGGCACGCAGTTCTTGATCAATCCCAATCAGGTGCATTTCTCGAACATCCGCGCGTCCGACTTGCTGATGCTCGATGCCAATGACCCTGACGTGTTGACCGGCCCCAATGCGCCCGATCCCACCGCATGGGGTCTACATGCATCGATCCACCGGCAATGCCCGCATGCGCGGTGTGTGATGCACACACATTCCATTTGGGCGACCGTATTGGCCTGTCTGGACGACAGCACTCTGCTGCCGATCGATCAAAATACTGCGACTTTCTACAATCGTTATGTTGTCGATGATGCCTTTGGCGGACTTGCGTTCGAGGACGAAGGTATCCGTTGTGCGAAAATGCTGTCTGATCCAGCCAAGAAAGTCATGGTAATGGGCAATCACGGTGTTCTCGTGGTTGGGACGTCGGTCGCAGACACGTTCAACCGCCTTTATTATTTCGAACGCGCCGCCGAGACCTTTATTCGTGCACTACAGACAGGCCAAAAACTGCGAGTTCTGTCCGATGAAATTGCGGAGAAAACGGCCCGTGAACTTGATGATTACCCCGGTCAGGCCGAAGCGCATCTGCGCGAAATCCGACGACGTTTGGATGCAGAAAACAACATCTACGCTCAGTAACCAACGACCTCTAAAAATGAGATAGAGATTATGACTCAGACACAGTTTGATCTTCAAGAGACCGGAGTGGTGATCCCGCTTTCCAATGGTCCCAAATACTTCAATTATTACTGGCTGCGCGACGCGAGCACGTCGAGCATTGACCCACAAACCCGTGAGAGGGTGTTTGATGTGTCCCAGCTCGCAAGTGCGCCAAAGGCAAAGTCACTGGCCTTTCGGGAAGACGCGCTGGTGATCGATTGGGAAACAGAAGACACCCCTAGCGAAGTTCCTATTCATCTTCTTGAAGACATTGCCACCACGGGTCGTCCCGCTGATGTAGCCGCCTTGCCGCGGCGCGTTTGGTATAATGACCACCTGCCCAAGATCAAACGTGTCGCGCAGGCAGAGGTTATCGACACAGCCGCAGGCCGCGTAGCCCTGACGCGGGCTCTTATCGAAGACGGGATCGCCATCGTCACGGACATGGAGCCGACGGAGGAAAGCCTTCCCAAATTGGTCGAGGCAATCGGCCCAGTTACACCGTCAGGTGAAGGCCTATTCTTTAACGTTCGCGTTGAAATCAACCCAACCAATCTGGCGTTCACGGCTGGTCCGCTTGAGATGCACACCGACCTTCCCGGTGAGGAAGCAGCACCCGGCGTTCAGTTCCTGCACTGCATCGAAAATACCGTTGATGGGGGGGCATCCCTGTTCTTGGATGGTATCGCCGTCGCCATGGCGCTGAAAGAGGAAGATCCGGCCGCATTTGACCTGCTCGCGTCCCACAAAATTCCGTTCTTCTACCGCCATGAAAAGATTGATTATCTTTCCCACCAACGGGTCATTGAAACCGATCAGGATGGGAACGTGACAGGGGTGACGATTTCCCAGCACCTGCAGGACAACATGGACCTGCCGCAAGAGCTGTTGGATATCTATTATCCCGCGTTCATCAAGTTCATCCGCATGATGCAAGACGACCGTTTCGTGATGAAATTCCGGTCCGAGGCGGGCAATTGCATTGTCTTTGACAATCACCGCATCGTGCATGGCCGCGAAGGCTATGTTGCCGAAAGCGGAAGCCGCCATTTGCGCGGCTGTTATACCGACCGTGCTGCAATGCGCAGCACCTATCGGATCGCGGCCAAAGCGCTGTAAGTTCGGTTATTATCAATAGAAAACGGCGCGGAAATCTCCGCGCCGTTTTTTGTTTGTCAGGGCTTGGCCTTATAGCGCGAAGGGCGGACGCACCTTCACCTCGAGGTAATCCTCAAGGCCAAACACGCCGCCTTCGCGCCCGTTGCCAGACTGTTTATAGCCCCCGAACGGAGACCCGTAATCCGGCCCGCGCCCGTTGATTTGGATCGTCCCTGCACGCAGACGACGCACGACGCGTGATACGCGCGCCTCATCGCCGGATTGCACATAGGCGGCCAGACCGTAATCAGTATCGTTGGCCATCGTGATCGCGTCTTCTTCGCTGTCAAAAGGCGTGATCACCAGCACAGGGCCAAAGATTTCCTCGCGGGAAATGCGCATATCGTGGTTAACATCATAAAAGATCGTAGGCTTCACGAACCAGCCGTCTTCAAGACCATCGGGCTTGCCCAGACCGCCGACCAGCAGCTTGGCCCCCTCATCGATCCCAACTTGGATCATGGCCTGCACACGATCGTATTGGATCTTGTCAAACAAGGGGCCGATGTGATCGCCGGGCTGAGCAGGATCGCCGACCTTTTGTGCTTCCCCTGCCGTTTTGGCGAGTTTTAGAACCTCGTCGTAACAGCTGCGCTCTACAAGAAGGCGAGTGGGCGCATTGCAAGACTGGCCCGTGTTGTAAAAACAGCCCTCGACACTTTCGGTGACACGTTTGGGCAGGTCAGCATCCGCGAACACAAGGTTGGGTGATTTACCGCCAAGCTCAAGCGTGACACGTTTGATATCGCTGGCGGCGTCGCGTGACACGGCAGTGCCCGCGCGGGTCGATCCGGTGAAGGACATCATGTCGATATCGGGGTGTTGCGACATGGCGGAGCCAACGCTAGGGCCATCCCCCTGCACAAGATTGAAGACACCGGCGGGGTATCCGGCGGCTTCAACAATTTCGGCGTAGATTTGCGCGGAAATCGGTGTGTGCTCTGACGGTTTCAGTACACAGGTCGCGCCCGTCGCAAGCGCTGGTATGACCTTAAGCGCGATCTGGTTGATCGGCCAGTTCCAAGGTGTGATCAAGCCGCAAACGCCGATCGGTTCGCGGGTGATGATGTCGCCGTTTGGCAAGATCTCTTCGTCTTCCATCGCCTCAAGCGCCTTGATGAAATCATCAAGGTGGCCAAGTCCGGAATCGGCCTGCACCTCAAGCGACATCGTCGCAGGTGCGCCCATTTCAGCAGTCATCGCGGCGGCGAGGTCGCCAAGTCGGGCTTTGGTTTCGACGCGCAGCTTGTGCAAAAGCGCAAGGCGCTCTTCTTTCGTCGTCATTGAGTACGTCTCAAACGCGCGTTTGGCGGCGGCCACAGCACGGTCGACATCGGTGCTGTTGCCCATGCTCACCGTGCCGATTTGCGCAGCGGTGGCGGGGTTCATGATCGGCATTGTGGCATCAGACGCCGGATCAACCCAAGCGCCATCAATGTAGAATTTATCAAGTGTCAGCATAAGGTTTCCTGTCTCAGGGTGTGATAGGTGTTTGCGCCATTTCAAGGTGAAGCTTTGTCCCCTCGTATGGCATTGTTGCGATGGCAGCATCGTCAAGTTCCAACCCCAAACCGGGGGTGGTTGGCGGAATAATATAGCCGTTGTCCCATGTGATCCCGCCTGTCACGGCAGACATATACGGCCCATCAAAAGTTCCAATGCTTTCAAGGATCAGAAAATTCGGGGTGCAGGTGGCGATTTGAATGTTGGCCGCCGCGACGATGGGTCCACAATAAAGGTGCGGCGCGATCTGGGCCGACCGCGTTTCCGCCATCGACGCGATCTTCTTGGCCTCCAGAAGGCCGCCGACACGTCCCAGATTAATTTGCAGGATCGACGCGGCGCTAACCTCGAGCATTCTGGCGAACTCGTGCTTGGTGCACAGCCGTTCACCGGCCGCCACGGGGATGGATGTAAATGCGGCGACCTGTGCCATATCAGCAGGGTTTTCGGGCGGAATAGGTTCTTCGAACCACAACGGATCGAACGGTTCAATCGCGCGGGCCATACGTTTCGCGCCCGATACCGTGAACTGCCCATGGGTGCCGAACAATAGGTCCGCGCGTGTCCCAACAGCCGCGCGGATTTCGCGGCAGAACGCGGCACTTAGCGCGATATTATCCAGACCAGGCTGGCGACCATCATAGATAGAAAACGGCCCCGCGGGGTCGAATTTTAGGGCGGTAAAACCTTGGCCTGCCATCCCAAGCGCTACTTCGGCGGCGATGGCGGGATCATTGTAGGCATTAGGCGTGTCAGGGTCAGGATACACATCGCCGCTGGCGGGATAGATGTAGGAATAGCTGCGCAAACGATCATTCACGCGCCCGCCAAGCAGCTCATAAACTGGTTTGTCTGCGGCTTTCCCAACAATATCCCAACATGCCATTTCCAAGCCGCTGAACACGCCCATCACGCTGACATCTGGCCGTTGGGTGAACCCCGCACCGTAGGATTTGCGAAACAACGCCTCGATGTGGTGGGGGTCTGCGCCGTCAAAATGACGGTCGAACATATCACGAGCCATGGCGCAGCAGATGTCGGGCCCAAAGGTCGCGTTGTAGATTTCACCAACGCCTGTAATACCGCAAGTGGTCGTTATGCGGACAAAGATAAAGTACCGACCACCATGGCGCGGCGGCGGGTTGCCCACCACAAAGGTTTCAAGGTTCGTAAGTTTCACGAGGCATCCTCCAGGATCAGATCGGCGGCACGCATGGCCAGCATCATTGTTGGGGCGTTGGTATTTCCAGACGTAATATTTGGGAAAGCCGAGGCATCCACGACACGTACACCCCCTACCCCATGCACCCGCAAACGGGCATCCAGAACCGACGTCTGATCATCGCGCCCCATCCGACAAGTGCAGGTGGGGTGATAGACGGTCGACGCGCGTTGTTTGAAATCAGCCAGCAAGCCATCGTCGTCCAGCGCCATCAGATCGGGCGCCTTGGCCCGCAATGTGACGGCCTTGAGGCTGTCGGCCGCTGCAAATCTCTGCAGGACTTTACCTGCTTGAATGGCAGCGCTTTTATCTACGTCCGTCGAGAGGGAATTAGGCTGGATGCTGGGGGCAACGCGTGGATCGGGCGACACGATCTCGATGCGGCCCCTACTGGTCGGGCGACAGGGCTGAGCGGAGATTTGAAACCCGGGGGTACGGTCAAGTACCGCTTTGCCCGAGGGCGTCATCGCAAAGGAAGCCGGATTAAAATACATCTGCATGTCCGGGAAGCGATTGTCGGGGGAAGAACGGACAAACCCACCAACCTGATTGACCGGTACGGACAGTGGGCCTGATCGCGTCAGCAGATATTTCGCCCCCATCATCAGCTTACGCAGCATCCCGCCCAACTGCGTGTTGAGCGTCGGTTCGGTTGCGGCGAATTGATAGGAAACAGCCAAATGGTCCTGCAATCCGTGTCCAACTTCCGGCAGGTCGCGCACGACCGAAATACCGTGGGATTTCAGCAATGCGGCCGGACCAATACCGGACAGTTGCAGTAGTTTCGGTGAATTGATCGCACCAGCACACAGGATGACCTCTTTGCGTGCAGTAATCTGACGGGTCTGTCCCCCGCGCACGAAGGCCGCCCCAGTGACCTTTCCGCCCGCCACCGATAGGCGGGTGACATCGGCATCGCGGATGATCGCCAAATTCTGACGCCGCTTTGCGGATCGCAAAAACGCATCCGCCGCAGACCACCGAAAACCGCCGCGCACCGTGCTGCGATAATAGCCTATGCCCTCAGCCCCATCCGTGTTCAGGTCGTCGACCACTTCGTAACCGACATCGCGGCCTGCGTTCAAAAAGGTATCCGAAAACGGCATCATTCGGTCTGACAGGTCCGACACCCAGACCGGGCCCGTACCACGGGTGCTGCGGCCGGTCGGTGTAAGTTCGCTGTGGGTTTCCATGCGGTCAAACACTGCACGCACGTTGTCCCAGTGCCAGC
This sequence comes from Yoonia sp. D2-7, assembly GCF_055809435.1. Classification (NCBI taxonomy): domain Bacteria; kingdom Pseudomonadati; phylum Pseudomonadota; class Alphaproteobacteria; order Rhodobacterales; family Paracoccaceae; genus Yoonia; species Yoonia sp. D2-7. Next base: position 3,262,453 of record NZ_CM147912.1, read on the forward strand.
CCGTGGCGCCCGCCTGCGACCAATCATCGAAATCCTGCGGCAGACCTCTTATGTAGGTCATCGCGTTTATCGAACTCGACCCGCCGATGACCCGCCCTCTGGGCCAACTGATCGAACGGGCGTTCAGTCCTTCGTCCGCCTCGGTGCGATATCCCCAATTCAATTTCGGGTTTGCGACGTTAATGGCATAGCCCAACGGAACCTTAACCCAGAACCGCGCATCGCTCCCCCCGCTTTCGAGCAGTGCAACCGTGAACTTACCGCTCTCGGATAGCCGGTTCGCCAACACGCAACCGGCAGATCCCGCGCCCACAATGACGTAATCAAATTCACAGGTATCCAAGGTCTACGCCCGCCTTTCTAAGAGCCGCCAAAAAAGCGGACCAGAGACGCCTGCGCAAACAAACAAACTTGCGGCTTAGGCCTAAATTTGATTGTGCATGCAGGGTTGATTGGCAATACAGATGCAGGCAACTGTGGCAGAAGAACGATTGGGATATCGCCATGAGACGCCTTCCGCATGTGACTTGGCTGAGCACCTTTGAAGCTGCCGCGCGGCATGGATCTTTTGCCGCCGCTGCGGATGAGTTAAATCTCACGCCCGCAGCAGTCAGCCAGCATATCAAGCTGCTCGAAGAAACGCTCGAGATGAAGTTGTTCAAAAGGCTACCGAAAGGCGTCGAGTTGACAGACATCGGGCAGGCCTACGCCCAACCTGTACGACAATCCTTTGTCGATCTTCAAACCGCGACAGATGGGCTGTTCCAAACCAAGAAACAAACGACACTGCATGTCCGTGCGTCAATCTCGTTCGGTGTGATCGTTCTGGCCCCCAGATTGCACGAGTTTCGCGCCTTGCACCCCGAGATCAACGTCGTGGTCTCGACCACCGTGTGGTCGGACCGGCTGAATGACGCGACGATTGATGTGGATGTTCGCTATGGCAATGGCGATTGGCCAGAACGGGATATTTGGCAGCTCAGACGCGGTCAGGCGTCTCTAATCTGCAGCCCTCAGGTTGCCGATGCGCTACAAAGGGATCCGACCCAACTTAAGGCCGCAGACATTGTTAGTATTGTCGGTTCCGAAAACGACTGGCCGCGTATGTTCGGCGAATTAGGGCTGAAAAGCGTGGTGCCTTCGACTTGGCTGTCAGTTGAATCCTCGCTGCTTGCGCTCGAAAGTGTCACAGCAGGGCGCGGTATCGCAATTGTCGATACTTTGTTCACAAAGAACTACGTCAATCGAGGCGATTTAGTTGTTCCCTTCGAAGAAGCCGTCCCCACCAGCCAGAACTTCTATCTGGTCGCCTCCCCAGATCGCAAAATCCGGTCTGCAGTCGCATGCTTTCACGATTGGATCGGCTCTATTGTAAGGTAAAAGAGCTAGAAGCCATCTTATTGTTATCTTGATCAGCTGATTTACGATCGCACCGAGGCTCAGTTTGCCGACCCTGATCATTGAAGTAAAATTGGCACATTGGCTAAATTCAGTTCTTGGAAAGAATTTAGCCGATGGCAATTTCATGAGTACAGATTGGCACCCGCTAGGGCCAAATTGCAATATTCATGGGCATAGCTGTGGACCCCCCATAACTTGGCCACCTTCTGAAACATCATATTGTTTTCATTTAGTAATTTATACCCATCGGCGGCCAAAATGACCACTTACACATATCAAATGGCTATCGAAAGTTTCAAAAAAGCCGCCCGAAGGGGGCATTTTCAATGATCTAGGAACATCTTCTTCAAATAATGACATTCAGGACATCCAGGATCGAATCTCATCGGAAGCACTGTCAGGCGGATTTGCGATACAGGCCATAATCTCAGCTGGCGCAACCATCAACCCGCTGAAACCATGTTTGCCCGCTCAATGAGAGGTTTCGCCAGTGCATAATCAGCTACGACATTGCGAGCGCCGTCGAAAACGCCCGCCAACCGCAAGATCTTTGTCAGCGTCTTCGAATGCAGGCCCTCTGCTGACGCAATTAAGGTTACGCTGGCGAGACGCGGAGCAGTGACGTGCTTTCCCAAAAGAAATTGCCCCGGCACCAACGGCACATTTTCGATAATGACCTCCCGTACGATATCGCGGATCGGCCCAAGGTCCTTTGAGAGGCGGCTGGCAAACAGCCACCCATAAAGCATGCCAAATGAATTTCTCGGACTCGGATGACCATTCATTTTGACTGCGGACAGGAGTTTCTTGCGCAGGAAATCGCGGATAGCAGCATCACCATCCAGCACCAAGCGCCAAGCAGCCCGACCAGCCGTGTCCCACATATCCTCAGTCATTTCGGCAGCCTTCTGATCTGGGCCAAACGTCATCAACCCACCCAACATCTCAGCTGCGCGACAGGCCTGATCAATCGCTTGTCCATCCAACCAAGCTGGGCCGGACACCCCCTCGAAACGATCTTCGAGGTAGCTCTGCAATGGAGATGGTTGCCGTACCAGACTACTGCAGGCCGCCGACATAGCGCCATGCATCGCCTGAACCTCGTGCAGCATGTCAGTCCATCTGCCGATCCGCACATCGGTCAAAGCGATACTGTGTTTGCGGCAAGCCCGGACAGGCCCCAACCGCCAGTGTAGGCGGTGCCGCATGACTGCATTAGGCCAGGTTTGCCCATCGCAGTCCTCATTCAGGCAGAGCGGGCAGAACCGTGTTACGACGCCGGTCGTTAGCTCAGCCGAAAACTCCATATCGCGAAGCCTGTAACGCCTCTTGCCCATAGCCGTTATGGTGACAGGGGCTGGGTCCTGCCCGGCCCTCGCACAGAGCCGTTCGACAGCCTCCGATTTACCACAGGCAAGGTCTGCAGCAGGGATCTCAAGAGCATTGAGGAACGGGACGACGCGGCCTCCCGTACGGAAGGCCGCTTGGCGTGATGCCCATGACATTGGCGTTTCATCATGTTGAAGCGGAAGATGAGGAAATAAAGTCGACATATCCTTCACCCCTTCCGTTTCCGACGCGATCTCGGCGCCTGCACGCCATCCTCCGCATCGGGGTCCAAAACATGATAAGCCTCGGCATAAAAGACGTTCTGAGACGCTGAGCAGGCCTCATTCATTGCATAAACTGATGCGAAATGGTCGATGGACAGGAACGCATCATCGCATTCGATCGCGAATTCCATAGCCATCAGCAAAAGCTCAATGGCGCGTCCAAAGCGATACCGTGTGCGTGGAAAATGCGCCCGATCAGTTCCGCCTCAACCGGCGGCTCCAATCCAACCCGCCCGCAGTAATCGGCCATCACAGCGCGAAACATGTCGCCATGAACCGTCTCGACTAACTCGGGAAGGACCATCGCCGTAAAACGGCGTTTGACTTGCGGGTCCGTACGGATGACTTCAGCCAACTCTTCTGTACCGGACAAGACGACCGCGACCGCGTTGTCGCCCTGCATAAGAGATTTTAACGCGCGTAGGATGAGTTTACGGTCCGCGCAGAAAAGGTCCTGCGCTTCGTCGATCCAAACGACTGCAGTGCCCAGCATGCTGAGCCTGTGCCGAAACATCTGCCAAAGAGACCATGCCTCGCGACGGAGATTTGCACCTTCGAACCCGGAAACTTCCAGCAAAGCCAACACCATGCTCTTGAAAGTTGCAGGACTGGGAACTGGGCATGCAAACAGTGGACGTGTATTGGCGGTGTCCTCCAATACCTGACCAACCTTGGTCAAAGTCCGGTCCATGAGGTGTGATTTCCCGCTCCCGGGCGCACCCACTAGCATCATCCCGCGGGTCTCACCGGTCCCGGTAAGTTGTCGAGCTTTAGCAACAAGGCTGCCTTCCTCATCGCGCTGCAGAAGACGACTAATGTGCCGGGACGCGTCGGCATCCCAATCAAGACCGATGTAGAAGGCCACGTACGGCTTCCAATGCCGCTTCCTTGGATACGAAATCTCTCATGATTAGTCCTCCTCGACGGTGAAGCTGGATGGTTTGGCAGGCAGGTCACCGGCTTTGGCACCCCTACTTTTCTTGGATGCGCGATGGTCCAGTGGAACGCCGGTCTGCTCCTCGAAACTTGGGATGTGATGGCCCAACTCAGCTTTCTGCTGAGCTGGTTCCTTGCGTTCGAAGAATTCGATACCGGCCAGTAAATTACTTTCCACTTTCGACATACGCTCCTCAGACCAGTTCTGAAGGTTCAGACCAGAAGCGAGCTTTGCCTGCTCATTGCGCTCATGAAAGCTCAATCTCACATTTTCATGGTTGTGTTTGATCGACGGTTTTTCAAGTGAGAGATAACCGCGCACCTCTTTCATCATCAATCCAATGGCTTCCGGGCCCATGCGACTGGAGCGGTTCCCGCGACCATCAATCCGATCAACAAGCCCCCCACGACCAAACTTGTTCATCGCGGCAATCCAGCGGCGCAATGTCCGAGGAGATGGGCATTCACTGAGGTCCTCAGCCTTCGTAAGCTCTTGCTTTTTGGAAGCATTTAGATTGTCTGCCAGCTTAGAAGCCCGACCAATAAGCGCATACTCGTTGGCCTTGATGCACTCGTCGGTAAACTTCAGCAATCCTTCACTGTGCATGTCGAGCGCAGCCTGACCAAATTCTTCTCTTTTGGTCATGCCGATCTTACTGCCGCCAACGAGACCACAGGTTGACGTAGTTACTTGCAACTAGCTGGACCTGTCACGCTTTAGTGCCGCCCGAGGTACTTGTTTAAGCCACTTTCCGTTCGAATTCGACGGGGCTTTTCCAACCCAGTGCTGAGTGCCGACGGCGTGGGTTGTAGAAGCCATTGATGTATTCGAAGATTGCCATCTCAGCCTGCCGCCGTTTTTCCCATGATCGCCGCCAGATCAGCTCGGCCTTGATGGTTTTGAAGAAGGTCTCGACTGCTGCATTGTCATAGCAATTACCCTTCCCAGACATCGACACCATGAACCCATGCTGGCGCAGGATCTTCTGATAATCGTGAGAACAATATTGCGACCCACGATCTGTGTGATGGATGCAGCCTTTCGGCGGTGATCTGAAGGCTATGGCCATGTTCAGCGCACGGATCGCCAGGTCGCGCTTCATACGATTGCTTACCGCCCAGCCAATGATACGGCGTGAATGTAGGTCAAGGATCACCGCAAGATAAAGCCAGCCCTCTCGGGTCCAAACATAGCTGATATCGCCCGCCCATTTCTGGTTCGGTTGGTCAGCCACAAAATCCTGATCCAGCAGGTTTGGCGCAATATTGAACTTGTGATCGCTGTCGGTGGTCACCTTGTGTTTGCGGGTTCTGACAACGGATATGCCGTTCTGGCGCATCAAACGGGCCACACGGCGATGACCGACGTTCAGGCCGATCTCCTTCAACTCTTCGGTCATTCGAGGTCTGCCGTAGCTGCCAAGACTGAGACGCGATTGTTCTTTGATATGTGCCAGCGTCACCAGATCAAACCGCTGTCTGCGGCTTGCAGGTCGGCTGCGGAAGGTACGTAAACCGCGGGGACTGACAGCCATTACACGACACATCAGATCAATGGAAAACGCAGATCGGTGTTCTTCGATGAACTTAAACCTCACGGCTTTTGGCTCGCAAAGAAAACCGTGGCCTTTTTTAACACTTCCCTTTCCTCCTTGAGAATCCGGTTCTCACGCCGAAGCCGGTCATTCTCTTGGGCAAGGCTTAAATCCTCTTTCGATACCACATCCGTATCTCGGTGGGCTGTGATCCATTTGTTCAGCGTCGACATCCCGACACCTAGATCATCCGCCACCTGTTTCCACGTAAGCCCGCTGGTCAGTGCGATCCGCACTGCATCTTGGCGGAATTCGTCCGTCCGTTTCAGTCTAATAGTCAGTCTCCTTTGGTGCAGTAAATGCTATCAAAGGAGCGGCATCAAACCGCGACAGGTCCAAGATCACACCGGTGCTGGAGACGCATTCAGTTCCGTGGTAGATGAAACGTTCTCCAAATTGTTAAGGTGAACGCATGTCCGAGTTGAAGATCCAGTGTCCGAAGTGTTCCAACGAAATCGAACTGACTGAGCAATTGGCAGGCCCAATGCTGGCTGATTTACGGGCATCGTTCAACGATGAGTTGGCCAAGCGAGAGACGCAAGCAACCAAGGCGTTGGCTGCTGCACAAACGCAGGCCAAGGACATTGCTAAAGCCGAGAGCTCTGTTGAGCAGGCGGCCTTACAAGACCGAATCAAGGCGCAAGATGAAAAGCTGAAAGTGGCGCAGGCTGCCCAAACCGCCGCGCTGAAACGTGAGCAAGAGCTTAAGGATAAAGAAGCCGAGATGGAGCTGAAGTTGCAAAAGATGCTCGCAGCGGTACGCCCGGCTTTGGCTGAGAAATTATCCCGCGAGGCAGACGAAAAGGCCGGATTGAAACTGGCTGAGCAAGCGCAGGTAATGGAAGGCATGAAGCGCCAGATCGAAGCACTTAAGCAGAAGTCCGAACAGGGATCGATGCAGACTCAAGGCGAAGCGGCTGAAATCGTTCTTGAGGAAACCTTAGGCGCGGCGTTTCCGATCGACGGGTTTGTGCCGGTGGCTAAAGGGGTCAGTGGGGCGGATGTGCGCCAAGATGTGACTGGGCCAAACGGTGTTGCGGGCAGTATTCTGTGGGAAAGCAAACGCACGAAGAACTGGACAGCCGGTTGGCTTGCTAAATTGCGCGATGACCAAAGGGCGTCCGGATGTGAGGTTGCAGTGATAACGTCCTATGCCTTGCCCGAGGGGGTTGATAGCTTCGGTATGGTCGACGGCATCTGGGTCTGTGCGCCGCGTTTTGCGGTACCGCTGGCGACATCGCTGCGTCAGACATTGGTTTCACTTGCACGAGTCAAATTTCCTAACGTACTGTCGCCAACCACGATCTCGAACGAGCGATCTATCTTTGAGGGTTTGCCAAGTCGATTTTTTGCGTCAGTCGACATCCACATACATCTCGCTGGCCGTTAGTCGCGCCGCTTGTTTTACCTATTATTTATTCGTGAGATTTTTGGATTAATCGTCGAGAGATGCGGGTGGCTTCTTATTGGATTTGGCAGTGACTTACTCTCCCACGCCTTAAGACGCAGTACTATCCGCCGACCGACAGGCGTTTGCTTGCCAAACGCCGTAAGGGGGCGCAGCGGCACTTAACTGCCGAGTTCGGGATGTGATCGGGTGTTTTGTCCCTTTCAAAAAACCACTGTGTTTTTTGAAGGCGTAGGAAGGTTACTTTGCTTGCAAAGTGACAGCTACTCAGACGTTATGACCACTGTCGTGTTTTCGAGTTTGATTGTTGGATTGGTATTTTTATCGTTGAGAGATACTTTTTTGACGTTGCTCATTAGATTTGGCAGTGACTTACTCTCCCACGCCTTAAGACGCAGTACCATCAGCGCAGCGGCACTTAACTGCCGAGTTCGGGATGGGATCGGGTGTTTTGCTCGCGCTATGACCACCAAATCAAATGAACAACGTCAGAGAGTTCCAAGTCGCGTACGACTGCATGGTTGTGTGTGTATGTATCATGATTTTAATTCAGTAAAGTCAGACTATTACTGGATCAAATCAAGCCTATCGGACCATTAGTACCAGTCAACTGAACGCATTGCTGCGCTTACATCTCTGGCCTATCGACGAGGTGGTCTACCTCGGTCCTCAGGGATACCTTGTTTTGAGGGGGGCTTCCCGCTTAGATGCCTTCAGCGGTTATCCTGTCCGATCATAGCTACCCTGCACTGCCGTTGGCACGACAACAGGTCCACCAGTGGATCGTTCACCCCGGTCCTCTCGTACTAGGGGCAACTCCTCTCAAGTATCCTACACCCACGGAAGATAGGGACCGAACTGTCTCACGACGTTCTAAACCCAGCTCACGTACCTCTTTAAACGGCGAACAGCCGTACCCTTGGGACCTGCTCCAGCCCCAGGATGAGATGAGCCGACATCGAGGTGCCAAACGGTGCCGTCGATATGGACTCTTGGGCACCATCAGCCTGTTATCCCCAGCGTACCTTTTATCCGTTGAGCGATGGCCCTTCCACTCGGGACCACCGGATCACTATGGCCGTCTTTCGACTCTGCTCGACTTGTCAGTCTCGCAGTCAGGCTGGCTTCTGCCATTGCACTCAACGAGCGATTTCCGACCGCTCTGAGCCAACCTTCGCGCGCCTCCGTTACAATTTGGGAGGCGACCGCCCCAGTCAAACTACCCACCACGCAGGGTCCCGGATCCGGATAACGGACCGCGGTTAGACATCAAACAGAATAAGGGTGGTATCTCAAGGGAGGCTCCACCGAGACTAGCGTCCCGGTTTCAAAGCCTACCACCTATCCTGCACATACTGTGTCTGATGCCAATGCGAAGCTATAGTAAAGGTGCATGGGGTCTTTCCGTCTAACCGCGGGGAGCCTGCATCTTGACAGGCAATTCAATTTCGCTGAGTCCACATTTGAGACAGCGGGGAAGTCGTTACGCCATTCGTGCAGGTCGGAACTTACCCGACAAGGAATTTCGCTACCTTAGGACCGTTATAGTTACGGCCGCCGTTTACCTGGGCTTCAATTCGGAGCTTGCACTCCTCCTTTTAACCTTCAGGCACCGGGCAGGCGTCAGACCCTATACGTCGTCTTGCGACTTCGCAGAGCCCTGTGTTTTTAGTAAACAGTCGCCACCCCCTGGTTTGTGCCCCCGGCAAAAACTTGCGTTCTCACCGGGCCTCCTTCTCGCGAACTTACGGAGGTATTTTGCCGAGTTCCTTAAATGTGGTTCTCTCAAGCGCCTTGGTATTCTCTACCAGTCCACCTGTGTTGGTTTAGGGTACGATCTCATGGAGGGCTATTTCCAGGAACCTCTCAACGGCCTCCCCAATCCGATAAGGGGAAACAATCTTCGAGATCCGTCACATCCTCCTGGCCCAGGAATATTAACCTGGTTCCCATCGACTACGCCTTTCGGCCTCGCCTTAGGGGTCGGCTTACCCTGCTCAGATTAGCTTTAAGCAGGAACCCTTGGACTTTCGGCGAGGGAGTCTCTCACTCCCTTTGTCGCTACTCATGTCATCATTCTCACTAGTGATCTCTCCACCGGATCCCTCACAGGCCGGCTTCACAGAAAGCACCATAACGATCACAACACCCAAAGGTGCTGATATCGTCAGGTACTATGTCACACTACGCTCTGCTACCATGCACTATGTGCATCCTAGACTTCGGCTCATGGCTTGAGCCCCGTTACATCTTCGCCGCAGGACAACTTATTTAGACCAGTGAGCTGTTACGCTATCTTTAAAGGATGGCTGCTTCTAAGCCAACCTCCTGGTTGTTTTGGTCGTCCCACCTGCTTTCCCACTTAGCCATGAATTAGGGGCCTTAGTCGTAGGTCAGGGTTGTTTCCCTCTCCACAACGGACGTTAGCACCCGCTGTGTGTCTGCCGGATATTACTCCTCGGTATTCGGAGTTTGGTTAGGATCAGTAAGACGGTGAGTCCCCATTACCCATCCAGTGCTCTACCCCCGAGGGTATTCGTCCGACGCTCTACCTAAATAGATTTCGCAGAGAACCAGCTATCTCCGAGTTTGATTGGCCTTTCACCCCTAGGCACACCTCATCCCGACCTTTTTCAACAGGTGTGGGTTCGGACCTCCAGTTAGTGTTACCTAACCTTCATCCTGGACATGCCTAGATCACTCGGTTTCGGGTCTGATCCATCTAACTCATGCGCCCTATTAAGACTCGCTTTCGCTGCGCCTACACCTAACGGCTTAAGCTTGCTAGATAGACCAAGTCGATGACCCATTATACAAAAGGTACGCTGTCAGGCCGCATGGGCCCTCCAACTGATTGTAGGCGTTCGGTTTCAGGTACTGTTTCACTCCCCTCGTCGGGGTGCTTTTCACCTTTCCCTCACGGTACTGGTTCGCTATCGGTCAGTAAGGAGTACTTAGCCTTCGAAGGTGGTCCTCCGATGTTCAGACAGAATTTCACGTGTTCCGCCCTACTTAATACGTCCTATCATGCTTCTTATACGGGACTATCACCCACTATGGTTGCGCATTCCAACGCATTCTAATCACACTCAAGG
>NZ_CM147912.1:3275000-3564670 GCF_055809435.1 Yoonia sp. D2-7
GCGCTTATCCTTGACGTTCGAACCTCTGCACATCACATCAAATGACCCGGCTAAGGTATCATCTGACGTTTTCTCTGTTTGATATGCTTTGGTAACCAAAGTTACCGAAAGCCGTACAAACAGTGAAGCTGACACTCAATCATCGAAACCAATCATAAGATTGATAACTATGAGCGCGATATACAGACGTTTGATCCATCGAACGAGGCCAAACCGCCCACATATCTCTTCAGTTCTATTCTATTGTCAAAAAGCGTTGAAGACAAAAATAACAGTGTGCGCCCAATCTCTTCGGCGCGCCCCGCCATCAGTACCTTCGGAATTTTCCCAACTTCAGTAGCTCCGCGTCTCCGCCTCGCTCCGTCCGCCGCCCCGTGTCTGCATCTCTGCGTCTCCGGTAAGGGGGCTTTTAGTGTTACCTCCCGAGAGCCGCAAGCAGTTTTTTGACCTTTTGCAAAGTTTTTGTGAATTTCTGAATTTTACCGTGTTTTTAGACCTTTAGCGCAATTTCCGTTCGCGGACCTTGGGTCGCAATGCAATTTCATTAGCCTGCACCAGACCATTAACCCTGATATGTTGATCGGCTGGCCTTATGCCCATGCCCCAACAAACAAAAAGGCCGTGAATCGCATTGATCCACGGCCTCTTTTGTACGCATGAAATCTGAATTCAGGCTGGAACCGTGCGTTTGGCCCATTGGATTCGCGCCGCGAGCAGTCCGAGGATCACCATAAGGTAGATGATCGGTTCGATTTGAAAGCCTTTCACAAGCCATAGATAGTGGACCGCACCCAATAGGGCGATTGGATAGGTCAGCTTGTGCAACTTACGCCATGCCGCCCCACCCATTTTGCGTAGCGACATGTTGTTTGATGTCACGGCCAGCGGGATCATCATCACGAAGGACAACATGCCAACTGTCACATAGGGCCGCTTCACGATCTCTTCCCACACACGGGCGAAAGACTGCACGTCCAAGAAAGCCCAAACGCTGAAGTGTGCGACGATATAGAAGAAGGTGGTTACACCCAGCGCACGGCGGAACTTCAGCAGATTAAGCCCTGCGTATTTGCGCAGTGGCGTCACGGCCAGTCCCGCAATCAACAACTTCAGGCCAACTTCACCGTATTCACGTTCCAACGCATTGATCGGTTCCGGCCCTAGCCCACCCGTCAAACCCAGATAGAACAGCCACGCAGCCCACGCAGCACCGACTATGTATATAGTCCATGCAGGAATGCGGCGGAGTGTGGTGTTCAAAGTATCGATCATCTGGGTCGCTTTCGGGTCTTTAGAAATTCTCGGACAGGTCCATGCCTTCGTAAAGGCTGGCGACTTCTTCTTCGTAGCCGTTGAACATTAAGGTGTCCTGACGCGCTGCGAATAAGCCGCCGCCGATCTTACGTTCGGATGCCTGTGACCAGCGCGGGTGGCTGACCTCTGGGTTCACGTTGGAATAGAAACCATATTCGCGCGCATTGGCCTTGTTCCAGCTGGTTGGCGGTTCCTGATCGGTCAGGGTCATGCGGACGATGGATTTGATTGATTTAAAGCCATACTTCCACGGCACGACCAAACGGATCGGCGCGCCGTTCTGGTTTGCAATTGGTTCACCGTAGATGCCAGTCGCCATCAAGGTCAGCGGATGCATCGCCTCGTCCAGACGCAAACCTTCGACATAAGGGAAGTCGAGCACACCGCGCTGCACGCCGATCATATTCTCGGGCTGCACCACCGTCTCAAAGGCCACGTATTTCGCAGACGACTGCACGCCCGCCTTGTTCAAGATGTCCGCAAGTTCGACACCATTCCAAGGCACGACCATGGACCATGCTTCAACGCAGCGGAAACGGTAGATGCGTTCTTCAACATCCAAACCATCCATCAGATCGGCCAACGCATATTCGCCCGGGTTATCGACCATACCGTCGATGGTGATCTTCCAGTCTGCTGTATCAAGTTGATGGGCGTTCTGCGCTGGGTCTTCTTTGCCAGTGCCGAATTCATAGTAGTTGTTGTAGCTCGTGATTTCTTCGAGCGTGTTTGGCGTCAGGTCTTCACCAGCGGCTTGGGCAGATGTGCCGACCAAACCAATCGCGCCCAGCCCGACTGTGCCTGCCAGAATTTGACGGCGGTTAAGGAATGCCGCCTTTGGCGTCACATCCGTGTGGGTCAGGTCGTTGGTCCAGCGATAAGCCATGCGTGTCTCCGATGATCATGCGTGTTGCATCTTAATTGGGGGTATATACGACGATTGTTAGGCAACATGTCTCACATTGCCGCCAATTCCTGAAACATATGGATATTTCAGCCGGATCTATCGCGCCCAGATCACGAAAATTCACACAAGTGTGACTGGAAAACGCAGACGGCACTGGCTTAGCCGCGCCGCATCCGAAGTCAAACCCATCGGCAGTATTCCCCGCATGATCCAACCGGACTTTGCCCCGTAAAAGTTTGTATTGCCAACAACGGCAGCAACCTGAATGGGAGAAATCAAATGCTTCGTAGAACATTTATTGCAACAGCAACCGCAGCCACATTGTCCACAGCAGCCTTCGCTGATGGTCATTCCATGGATATCGTTGATACAGCCGTCGCCAACGGTTCCTTCACAACACTCGTCGCAGCTGTTGAGGCCGCAGGTCTGGTTGATACGCTGAAAGGCGAAGGTCCATTCACCGTATTCGCCCCAACAGATGAAGCCTTCGCCGCACTGCCAGAAGGCACAGTCGAAGCACTGCTCGCCGATCCAGAAGCACTGGCAGGCATTCTGACGTACCACGTCGTTGCAGGTAAAGTGATGTCGACTGATCTGTCCGACGGCATGACGGCCGCAACCGTGAACGGCGCAGAGATCACAATCGGCACCGAAGGCGGCGTGACAGTCAACGATGCCAACGTTGTGGCGGCAGACGTCGAAGCATCCAACGGCGTGATCCACGTGTTGGACGCGGTGATCCTGCCACCAAGCTAAATCCAGCGGCACCTATATATGCATCGGACCTCGCGGACACGCGGGGTCCACTCCTACAGGACCGCCTGCCGCATTAGGGTCGCTTATCGTCGGACCGGAGTCGACTGAACGTGACAGGCGTCATCCCTAGAAAGGATGCGATCAGCGTGTGCGTGAAAGTATTCTCGAATCCCGGATATGTTTCGCGAAACCAATGCAATCTGTCTGCACCACCAAGTGCCGCAAGGCACCATTCCCGATCTGCTTTCTGACTAAGCGCCGCGCGCAACACACCATTGGCCCAGTTGCGTATCGGTTCTGATGAAATCATCAACTCCGTCAGCCGATCACTGTTGATCTGTGCAATGACCGCCTCCGACGTCGCTGAGATCGAAACCAGCGACATTCCGTTTCTTGTCCGTGCGATGTTCGGCGTGACGACCGTTGGCCCAACGTAAAACCCGACACAGACCTCTTTCCCGTCAGGATCGCAAATCCGGCTGACAAGACAGCCGTCCAGCAAGATGTATTCGTCGGTTGCCGGATCTTCTTGGCGGGTGATGTGCCCGCCGATGCCTAGACGTGTGGTCGTCCAACTTGCAGCAAAGCGATCCGCGATGGCCACATCGCCCAAAGCATCGGACTGCAGCAGAAACGTCCGTAAATCCATCTTTGCAAACCTTATCAAATGATAATGCGACCTGTCGTGTCCGCAGCCATATCTGGCACAAATAAAGGAGTTTACCAAATGACGACACGCAATAGCACAACACATATCGGCACCGCAGCAATAGGTTTCGGCCTGATCGGCGCGTTCATTTATCTTGTGATGATAAATGTGACGCTGGCCCACATCGAAGCGGTTTCGGGGTACATCCCGTTCGACATGCGCCCTTTTGGCTACGACCACACTGACGCCGCGCATCTATTAGACGGGCTTGGTCCCGATGGGCGGCACTATTATCTCACGCGGCAAATCCCGCTCGACACAGTTTACCCAGCCGTGCTCGCCGCGACATTGATAGCCACGATCATCTGGCTGGGACGCCGTATCGCCAATGATGGGCTGATCCGTTTCGGTATCATTCTGTCCGTCGCATGCGCCCTGTTCGATTATGCTGAAAACCTTGGCATCGTCGCGATGATTTGGGGATGGCCCAACGTTCCCACCTCGTTGGTTTTTGCGACAAGCACCGCCACGGTGCTGAAATCCATCGCCACGACAATGGCGGTGTGCGTGGTCCTAACTATCGGCGGAATTGCGGGCCTCAGCAGAAAACCGAAATTTCTTTAACCCGCAAAATGAAAACGGCCCCACGTGGGGGCCGTTTTTTATCTTAGTGAACGACAGCGTCATCCGGTTTGGGTCGTCCTGTCGGCGACACACGGTCCCCCACAATCAACCCATCCGCACCGGCACTGACCGATACATCCGATCCATCCAGCACATCACCAGCCAAGATCATCTCGGCCAGTTGGTCCTGTAAGGCGCGTTGGATCACACGCTTCAAAGGACGCGCACCGAACACCGGATCGTAACCTTCGTCGGCAAGCCACTTCAGCGCACCTTCATCCATCGAAAGCGTGATGTTCCGCGATGCAAGACGCTTGTGCAAACGACGCATCTGGATCTCGACGATGCCCGCCATGTCTTCACGTGCAAGCCGATCAAAGATGATCGTCTCGTCCAGACGGTTCAAGAACTCAGGCCGGAAGTGCGCACGCACCGCGTCCATCACGTTCCGTTTCGCATCCGCCGCGTCTGCCCCATCCGGCAACTGCGACAACGCCTGCGCCCCAAGGTTCGACGTCAGAATGATCAGCGTCTGCTTAAAGTCCACGGTCCGGCCCTGACCATCGGTCAGCATCCCGTCATCAAGCACCTGCAACAACACGTTGAACACATCCGGATGCGCCTTTTCGACCTCGTCGAACAGGACAACCTGATACGGGCGACGCCGCACAGCTTCGGTCAGAACACCGCCTTCGTCATAACCAACATATCCCGGAGGCGCACCAATCAGGCGGGCCACCGCATGCTTTTCCATGAACTCGGACATATCGATCCGCACCATAGCGCTGTCGTCGTCGAACAGATATTCGGCAACAGCTTTGGTCAGTTCGGTTTTACCGACACCCGTTGGCCCAAGGAATAGGAACGACCCAAGCGGGCGATCCTCGTCGTTCAGCCCAGCACGCGACCGACGCACGGCATTGGCAACAGCCGTCACAGCCTGACGTTGACCAATCACGCGACGGCCAAGTTCGTCTTCCATGCGCAACAGCTTGTCACGTTCACCTTCCAGCATCTTCGACGTTGGAATGCCGGTCCAGCGTTCGACAACCTGCGCGATTTGCTCAGGGCGCACGGCCTCTTCGACCATCATGTCTTCAGCCGCTTCGGTTTCCGACAACTTGCGTTCCAGATCAGGGATCACGCCATATGAAAGCTCTCCGGCCTTGGCCAAATTACCTTCACGTTTCGCGATATCCAGTTCGGCCCGTGCACGATCAAGCTGTTCCTTGACCTCACGGGTGCCTTCCAGCTTGTCCCGTTCAGCCTGCCATTTCGCCGTCATCTCTGACGCGCGATCCTGCAGATCAGCCAGTTCTTTTTGCAGCTTTTCAAGACGGTCCACAGACGCGGCGTCGTCTTCTTTTTCCAACGCCATCGCTTCGATCTGTAGCTGCATGATCTGACGATCAAGCGCGTCCAGCTCTTCCGGCTTGGAATCGACTTCCATCCGCAACCGCGACGCGGCTTCATCGACCAAATCAATGGCCTTGTCCGGCAAGAACCGATCCGTGATATACCGATGCGACAGCGTTGCGGCAGCAACCAAAGAGCTGTCGGAAATCCGTACACCGTGGTGCAGTTCGTACTTCTCTTTAATACCGCGCAAGATCGATACCGTATCTTCGACAGTTGGTTCTTCCACGATCAAGGGCTGGAACCGACGCGCAAGGGCCGCGTCTTTTTCCACGTACTTGCGATATTCATCGAGGGTCGTCGCACCGATACAGTGCAGTTCGCCACGTGCCAGCGCAGGTTTGATCAGATTGGCAGCATCCATCGCGCCGTCCGCCTTACCAGCGCCGACAAGCGTGTGCATTTCGTCGATGAACAGAATGATCTCGCCGGCGGCTGTTTCGATCTCTTTCAAAACCGCCTTAAGACGTTCTTCAAATTCACCACGATACTTTGCACCAGCAATCAACGCACCCATGTCCAAAGACATCAGGCGTTTATTCCGCAGACTTTCGGGCACGTCGCCATTGACGATGCGCAGCGCAAGCCCCTCGGCAATCGCTGTTTTACCAACGCCGGGTTCACCGATCAGAACAGGGTTATTCTTGGTCCGGCGCGACAGAACCTGCATCGACCGACGGATTTCTTCGTCGCGACCGATGATCGGGTCAATCTTACCTTCGCTCGCAGCCTCAGTCAGATCGCGGGCATATTTATTGAGCGCATCAAACCCATCTTCGGCAGACGCACTATCGGCGGTACGGCCCTTACGGATGTCATTGATCGTCGCGTTCAACGCTTTCGCATCAACGCCGCCCGCATCAAGCGCATCCTTTGCCTTCGATTTGATCATCACCAGCGCCATCAACAGCCGTTCGACAGTCACAAAACTATCGCCCGCCTTTTCGGCCAGCTTTTCAGCCTCTGCCAGAATTTTGCCGGTAGTAGTGTCTATATATACTTGTCCGGTGTCGCCACTGACGGCGGCAATCTTGGACACAGCCGTATCAACAGACTGACGCACCACAGCCGCATCCGCACCCGATTTGTTGATCAGGTTCGCAGCAAGACCTTCGCCGTCGTCCATCAAGGCTTTGAGTAGGTGTTCAGGTGTCAGCCGCTGATGGCTTTCACGCATTGCAATAGTCTGTGCAGCCTGAACAAAGCCGCGCGACCGCTCTGTGAACTTGTCAAGGTTCATGGGGTAATCTCCTCTAATAAGCGCCCTGACATTTGAAGTGCCCGACATCGCGGCACACCCCTGTTTGGGCCTCACAACTAAGATGGGGAGGACACGCGCCGCTTACAAGATTTCACGGCGAAAAATGGGGCTGTTTTGAAACAAGGGGGAATGCGTCGTGACCTTTCCCATGACATCCGCCGGTCGTTTTACCCATATTGGATGCAGGAGAACGAGATCATGTCTAACACCTGCCAACATAAAGACGCGTCGACCCCGCGACGCATTTTCCCTCTCACGCCAGAAATGGTGCGGCAGTTGTTTGCAGATCAAGCCTCTGAGCTGCGAAAGGCCGATCAAAACGGTCAAAGCAGAGCGGCGTAGATTAATAGTTTGGCCTGTTCCCATGTTGGGTGGCCATTAGTAACGATTACGGCGGTTAATGTACGAAAGGTGCGGTCCTTCCCAAGGGACTGCACCTTTTTCGTTTGGAACCCACTAATTCAGGCCAAAACGTTGACCATTCGGGCCTTTTGCTTCAATCGCTGGAAAACCAGATGAAGGATAGCCCGATGACCCTGCCCGCTGATGACCGCCTGATTGTTGCAATGGATGTGCCAAACGTGGTTGCGGGCCTGCAGTTGGCGGATCAACTGGGCGACAGCGTCAGCTTCTACAAAATTGGTCTGGGCATGTTGACCGGCGGCGGTCTGGCCCTTGCAAACGAACTGAAACAGGAACGCGGCAAACGCATCTTTCTGGACATGAAATTCTTCGACATCGGCGCAACAGTCGAAGCGGCTGTGCGGGGAATCGCGCAATATGATCTCGATTTTCTGACCGTGCATGGCGATCCTTACGTGGTCAAAGCAGCCAAAGAAGGCGCTGCCGGCACCGATCTTAAGATCCTCGCTGTAACAATTCTGACCTCTTTGGACCGTGATGACCTGAATGGCGCCATGGTCAAAGACGGGTTGATCCCTGATTTGGTGCAAGAACGTGCCGGTCGCGCGATGGAAGCTGGCGCTGATGGCGTTATTTCATCGCCACAAGAGGCAGGGCTGATCCGCGCCCTTCCGCAAGCTGATGGCAAACTGATCGTGACACCCGGTGTACGCCCTGTTGGCGCGGACCTTGGCGATCAAAAACGGGTCACAACCCCAGCACAGGCTATCGCAAACGGCGCAGACCACGTGGTTGTTGGTCGCCCGGTATGGCGCGCCGAAAACCCGTTGGAAGCGACACAATCGATTCTATCCGAGATGGCGTCACCGCAGGCTGAATCGCCAAACCACTAAGATACAGCGCGTCACACGCCAACTTGGCGCACAATAAAATCCATATATTTCAATGCGATTTCGAAAAATCACGCCGATTCACGTCGGCGTGACGCCCCTTTCGGAACCTTTTTGCGATTCCTAAGTTGTTAGCACAAGCAATGACAAGGAAGAGTCAAATGCAGATCAGAGACCTACGGTATAATGAGCGGCTTCGTGCCTTTGAAGCATCAGTTGATGTTGTTCAGAACGATCGCCGCCTTCGGTTTCCACTGACCGTCTTCGGGCCAACCTCCCTAAGCCCCAAGATCATCAATGCGAACCTATATCGCCAAGCAGCCCACAAAGCCGCGACACACTGATCCACAGTTCTTCCCACCACTCACGATCGCCGCACCTTGCGGCCCCCACGAAGGAAAAAGACTATGAACATCAGCCTCGGAGACGTACGTTACAACGCAACAGCAGGTGCCTTTGAGGCCCGCGTAGATATCGCGCGCGGCACATCGACATTCCGCTACCCGTGTTCTGTTGCTGGCCCGGTGACGATGGACATGGACCAAGTGCGTGACGGCCTGAAACGCCGTGCGATGCGGATGTCTGACACAAGCCCCGACCTGATGTCCCACATCTAAAAGTTTACCCTGCCGGTCGACCGATAGCTTTTGCCCTGTCCCCCTCGCAAAGCTGCCTCCCACGGTACGACCATCCCCTGCCCGGCGCTTTACGCGTCGGGCTTTTTTTGGGGGAAACGGCGTCGGGATTAGTTGTCGTTGATATCCGTGTCGAAAAACGTGGCCTGTCCAGTTTTCAAACCAAACACCCAGCGCAAGCCAAGATAGGCGGCCAGCGACAACACAGCAAAAACGACCAGCGTAATAGGCAAGCTAAGCCCAGCCAACCCGACCAACAGCAGCCCACCGACGACAAATGCGCCCATCGCGAAGCCCAAGAAGATGTAACCGGGAATGATCACTTCGGCAGTTGCCAACAACAGCGCTGCCGACATCCAAACCCACCATTGTTCATGCAACATGTTACTTCCCTTTCAACATACTAAACGCGTTACCGAATGCTTCTAGCGCGTTGGCTGGCAGTACGATTGTCTGCTTGCCCTCACCAGCACCCAACGCGTTCAACGCTTCGACCTGTTTCAGTGCGACTTGATACTGGGCCGCTTCCAAACCATTTTCGGCAATCGCCACAGCAACGACTTGGGTTGCATATGCTTCGGCATCCGCGCTCAAGCGGCGTGCTTTTGCGGCCTGATCAGCGGCATAAAGATCCGCATCCGCCTGCAATTCGACTGCACGTTTCAGGCCTTCAGCTTCGGTCACCTGCGCACGACGTGCACGTTCAGCGTTCAACTGCTGCAACATCGCCGCACGGGTCGCCGCATCAAGGTTCACGTCCAAAATTTCGGCACGCGTCACTTCGATACCCCAATCATCAACCTGCTGCGCGACCTGCGCACGCACCGCATCGATCAATGTCGCACGGTTTGCCTGCACCTGATCCAGCTCCATCCGGCCAATTTCTGACCGCACGATGCCTGCAACAGTCGTGGAAATCGCGGCATCGACGTCGCGAATACGGTAAACTGTCTTTTCTGGCTCGATGATCCGGTAAAACACGGATGTTTCGACCTGCACCAACACGTTGTCAGACGTGATCGCGTCTTGTGTCATCGCGGGCAACTGGCGTTCTAGAACGCTGACTTTGTGACGCACACGGTCCAGAAAAGGCACGATAAAGTTGATGCCTGGCCCAAGCACGGACCGCAGACGTCCCAGCCGCTCTACAACAAACTTTTCAGACTGCGGCACGATCCGCACGCCAGCAAGAATGCAGACGACGATAAAGATCGCCAGCAAGACAAAAACAATATTTTCGCCCAATAAACCAAGAACAACGTCTTCAAATGACATGTGGATACCCTTTTGTAATTGGTATCCACATAGGCATTCGTCAGCCCATTTTCAATTCACCACTAAGGGTTGTGCCGATCTGTGGCTTCTGAAACGCATCCGCAACAGTCCCACCAATCAGGTCCGCGGTTGCGGCACTTAACGTCCAACCAAGGTGACCGTGACCCGTGTTGTAAAACACGCGTTCAGACCGCCCACGCCCCACACGCGGCATCATGTTTGGCATCATCGGACGCAGCCCCGCCCACGGCACAACGCTTTCGGTGCTCACATCGGGGAAGTGCGTTTCGACCCATTCGGTCAACGGCTTCACCCGATCCGCCCGAATATCGCGGTTTTCACCGTTGAACTCAGCCGTACCCGCCACACGGAACCGATCAACACCAAGCCGCGATGTCACGATCTTGGCCTTATCATCCAGCAGCGACACATTTGGCGCACCTGCTTGCGATACCGCATCCGGCAGGTTCACCGTGATCGAATAGCCCTTCACAGGATAGACATTCACACGGTCGCCAAGTTTTTTCGCAATCGCACGTGATCCGACACCAGCAGTTACGACAACACCGTCATAACGGTCTTCGCCCTGCGCGCGAATCGTTACCGCGTCGGCGTCAGACCGCACATCCGTAACCGCATGGCCCAGCTTGAACGTCACGCCTTGCCGCTTCAACCAATCCGCCAAACCAACCGTGAATTTGTGGATATCGCCAGTGCTATCGCTTTCGGTCCAGAACCCACCAAGGATATCACCGCGCAGCGTAGGTTCTTTCGCCAGCACCTCGTCCGGTGTCAGTTCCGTTCGTGTCAAACCACCCTGCACCAGCAATCCATTCACGCGCCGCGCGTGATCTAGGTCTTTCTGAGTCTTATAAAAATGCAGGATACCCGCAGGCCTGAAATCGAAATCAACACCAGTGTGATCCGCCATCTCGGTCAGCCCAGCGCGTGCGGCGACGGCCAGCTTGGTGGTCGCAATCGTGTTCGTCTTGTAGCGCGGGATATTGCCCAGAAATTCCGCCATCCAAGAGATTTTGTGCCACTGCGGACGCGGGTTCACAGACAGCGGCGCGTCGGCCTGCAACATCCATCTGATGCCCTTCAGGACGGTCGACCACTGGTTCCAAACTTCGGCGTTCGACGCAGATAACTGACCGCCATTGGCAAAACTGGTTTCCATCGCAGCATATCGCTGGCGGTCATAGACGGTGACGTCGAAGCCACGTTTGTGAAGGGAATAAGCAGTGGTAACACCAGTAATACCGGCACCTAGGATCGCAATATGAGGCATGGCAAAATCTCCGCCATTGTACGCTGTCGCGTCGTGCCCCCGCCGTCTTTGGACCTGAGAGATTCACCCAATCTGGGCTTGCTCCTTCGGCGGACCATCTAAGGTCTCTCTTCGGCGTGTTATGCCCTGCACCGGTCCATTTGCCTGAGAGTGACCGGGGCGGTTGCTCCTTCGGCGACGGACCCAACCGGCTCTCCCGGTGCGGACGTCATGCGGGTTTCGTATCGGAAACTTACGTTCCGATCAAATGAATTCAACTCATAATCTTGTGAAAATGCGCGATAGCCTATGCAGCCCCCCAGCCGCCGCCGCCCGGTGATTTCAAAATAAACGTCGCCCCCGCTGGCAGCTCAATCTCGTCGTTCCCTTTCAACGCAACCACAGTCCCGTCCGGCATCCGTGCGCTGTTTTCGCCCGGCAAGGAGTCGCCGCCTCCGTTCGCCCCGAACGGAGGCACCACCCGGTGCGAACATAGCGTCGTCACGGTCACATCCGTCAGGAACGTCAATTCGCGCAATGCGCCATGCCCGCCGCGATATTGCCCCACTCCACCAGACCCAGCCCTGATCCCAAAGGTATCAAGCCGCACGGGGAACCGTTTCTCTAAAATCTCGGGATCAGTCATCAGCGTGTTCGTCATATGCGTCTGCACCGCATCACAACCAGCAAACCCCGGACCAGCGCCCGTGCCACCCGCAATCGTCTCATAGTTCTGGAAATCGTCGTTGCCCCAGATGAAGTTGTTCATCGTCGCCTGCGAACAGGCCATCGCGCCCAGCGCGCCGTAAAGCGCGTTGCACGCGGCTTGCGATACTTCAGTATTGCCCGCGATCACCGCCGCTGGGTAGCTCGGGTTCAGCATCGTGCCCTCGGGCGTGATGATCGTGATCGGCTCTAAACACCCTTCGTTCAATGGGATATTACTACCTACCAACGTGCGGAACACATACAGCACCACAGCACGACAGACCGCGAACGGCGCGTTGTAATTGCCGCTATGCTGGGCGCTGGTGCTTGTGAAATCG
Organism: Yoonia sp. D2-7; assembly: GCF_055809435.1. NCBI lineage: Bacteria > Pseudomonadati > Pseudomonadota > Alphaproteobacteria > Rhodobacterales > Paracoccaceae > Yoonia > Yoonia sp. D2-7. The sequence continues at coordinate 3,287,407 of NZ_CM147912.1, forward strand.
ACAGTAGCTTGACGGTTTTCGCGATCCACGGTCACGTTGACCTTGATGTGCTGGCCTTCATCCATCGCGTAGTCAAATGAGCCGCCTTCAAGCGTATCAATCACGCGCCGCACGGATTCGGCGGCATTGTCCTGCACGTGGCCCATGTAGGCGGTCACCACGTCCGGCCCATAGGTTTCGCAGACTTTCAGCAGCGCCTGACGGCCTGTCTCGTTCGCTGCAACTTGGGCTTTCAGATCAGCCATGTTTTGCGGGATGTTACGGCACGGGTATTTCCCCGATGCAAGCACGGCCTCTGCCTCATCCGCCAACAACCGCCCGCCGCGCACAAGCTGCACGTTATCAATCAGCACGCCTTCATCATCGATATGTGTGCTGTCAGGCGGTCCCGACCCCGGCGTGCGCCCGCCGATATCCGCATGGTGGCCACGCGACCCGAGCCAGAACGCGGCTTTCCCATCGACAAACACAGGCGTCACAACAGTCACATCCGGCAAATGCGTCCCGCCGTTGTAGGGCGAATTCAGCATATATGCGTCGCCCTCTGCCGCGTCAGGGTTCAGGCGCATAACGGTTTTGATACTGTCGGACATTGACCCAAGATGCACAGGCACATGCGGTGCGTTCGCCACCAGATCACCATTCGCATCGAAAATCGCGCAAGAGAAATCGAGCCGTTCCTTGATGTTCACCGACCAAGACGTATTCGCAAGCGTGGCACCCATCTGATCCGCAACGGACATGAACAGGTTCGACATGACCTCTAGCACGATCGGGTCGGCCTTCGTGCCAGCGGCGGACGGGCGATGTGCGGCCCCTTCACGGGTCAGGATCAGGTTGCCAGTATCGTCAATTCCACCGGACCAGCCGGGTTCGATGATATTGGTCCCAGTCGGTTCTAACACAATCGCGGGGCCTTGGATTTTTGCGCCGACACCAAGCGTCGTACGATCATAAAGCGGCACATCAATCCGCGTATCAAACGCCACAGGCGTATGGGCAATCGGGGCCGCTTTCGTGCTGCCAGACACAACCGGCGCAGGCGGCGTGACAGCCCCACCAATTGCCTCTGCACTGATCATATCAAAGACAATGGCGCGTTCAGGCGATGTGAAACCGAAACGTTGTTGGTGCGCGGCCTCGAACGCGGCTTGCATCGCGGCGGGGGTGCCAAACGGCACCTCAAGCGGTTGGTGCGAACCGTCGTAGCGCAGATGCGCACGGGCTTCGGTCGTAATGTCGGACACACCTTGCTTGCGGACTTCAGCCTCTGCTTCGTCACGTAGCGCGGTCAAAGCAGTCTTTGCGGCGGCAGTATCCTCAAGCGGCACATCCAATTGCACCTCACGCAACGCCCTGATTTCAGCCAATCCCATCCCGAAGGCGGACAAAACGCCTGCGTGGGGGTGGACAAAAACGCGGCTCATGCCCAGCGCATCAGCGACCAGACACGCATGTTGACCACCCGCACCGCCGAAACATTGCAGCGTATAGCCCGTCACATCATGTCCGCGCTGCACCGAGATTTTCTTGATCGCGTTGGCCATGTTATCAACGGCAATCCGCAGGAAACCACGTGCGATTTCCTCGGCTGTGCCGGGGTTCTCTCCGGTCTCTTGCGTGACCGTTTCGATGAGGTCAGCGAACTTTGCCACCACAGCATCGCGATCCAGCGGCTGATCACCCTTGGGGCCAAACACGGCAGGGAAATGATCTGGCGACAGTTTGCCGAGCATCACGTTGCAATCGGTCACGGTCAGTGGACCACCACGGCGGTAACAGGCTGGTCCCGGATCGGCGCCCGCGCTTTCCGGTCCGACCTGAAAACGACCATCGCGGAAGGTACAGATCGACCCGCCGCCCGCAGCTACCGTATGAATATCCATCATCGGGGCGCGCATGCGCACACCTGCGACTTCGGTCTCGAAACTACGTTCATAGTTGCCAGCATAGTGACTGACGTCGGTGGACGTGCCGCCCATGTCGAAGCCGATCAGCTTTTCATGGCCAGCAAGTTCAGCCGTTTTCACCATACCGACGATCCCGCCAGCAGGCCCCGACAGAATCGCATCCTTGCCTTGGAACAGCGACGCATCGGTCAAACCGCCCGAGGATTGCATGAACAACAACCGCCCGCAGACGCGGCCAACATCAAGCGCACCTGCGACCTGATCCACGTAGCGACGCAAGATCGGGGATAGGTAAGCATCGACAACTGTCGTATCGCCGCGGGACACAAGTTTGGCGAGCCGCGATGTGGCATAACTGGTCGAGATTTGGGTGAACCCGATTTCACGGGCAATATCCGCCGCCGCATCTTCATGCACAGGGTTCAGGTAACCGTGCAGAAACGCAATCGCGACAGCCCGCAGCCCATCGTCGAACGCCGCTTGCAACGCACCACGCACAGCACCCAGATCAATCGGCATAACAACACCGCCATCTGCATCCAACCGCTCAGGGATTTCAGCGACAGTCTGGTACAGCAGTTCAGGGCGTTTAATTTCCAGATCGAACAGCTTGGGTCGGTTTTGATAACCAATCTGCAAAAGATCACCGAATCCTTTGGTGATCAGCAGCAACACATCTTCGCCTTTGCGCTCCAACAGCGCATTCGTCGCAACTGTCGTCCCCATCTTCACCGCACGAATCGATTCAGCTGCAGGCGTATCGGTGCCCATCAGGTCTTTGATGCCTTGCACAGCGGCATCGACATAGCGTTCAGGGTTTTCGGACAGCAATTTATGGGTCTTGATCTGACCATCAGGGGCTTGCGCCACGACATCCGTAAAGGTGCCACCACGATCAATCCAGAATTCCCATTGTTTGGCTGTCATACTGGCCCCCATTTGCTTTGAAATTGTTGTAGGGGGCGGTGCGTCGTAAGGAAAGCGCAGAACAATGTCAGAATCGGTTTGACACCCTCGGGCGCATTGCGTAATCGGTCCCTCGTTGGCGCGGTAGCTCAGTTGGTTAGAGCGATCGACTCATAATCGATAGGTCGGGAGTTCAAGTCTCCCCCACGCCACCACACTTTCTCTTAGCGATAACCGAGATCATGCGCTTGGGCCGATAGCCCGACTTGACGCGTTCGCATAAGCGAGCCACGCTGAGTACGGGAGTTCAAGTCTCCCCCACGCCACCACAACACCACCCCACATCATTACCCCAATAGACGAGACAGATTTGAGTTCGTCCGGTGACGATGTGTCGATTGGGGGCCAGCCCCCAAACCCCCGAGATATTTATGACCAAAAGAATTGCGCAGGGCTTTCCACGGTTCGGCTCCGTCGCTAGCGTCGTGCCGAGATACTGCTGGGGGGAACGTCATGGCAATTTTGAACGATCTGAAGGATGCAATCGGTGCAGATTATGTCCTAACCGGCGATGACACCGAAAAATGGCAAAGCGACTGGACAGGTGATTACGAACTGAAACCCGCTGTCGTCGTCCGCCCTGCTTCAACAGCCGAGGTTGCGGCAATTCTACGGATCGCCAATGCCGCTGATTTTTCAGTTGTTCCGGTGTCCGGCAACACTGGCCTGACAGGGGCCACGTCGAACAACGGCGCGATCATGTTGTCGGTTGATCGGCTGAACGCTGTCCGCAAGGTTGACCCTGATGCGCGGTCCATGACGGTCGAGGCTGGTGTGATCCTGTCAGCGATGCATGACGCCGCAGACGCCCACGATCTGATCTTTCCGCTGACGTTTGGCGCCCGCGGCAGTGCGATGATTGGCGGGGCCTTGTCCACCAACGCAGGTGGTTCGAATGTTTTGCGCTACGGGAACACCCGCGATTTATGTCTGGGCGTCGAAGTTGTGTTGGCCGACGGGCGCATCATGAACCTGATGAGCGAACTGCATAAAGATAACTCCGGTCTGAACCTGCGCAATCTTGTCATTGGCGCGGAAGGAACATTGGGTGTCATCACAGCCGCCGTCATGAAGCTGTTTCCAAAACCCAAAGCCTACGCAACTGCCATGGTCGCGGTTCCGACGATTGAAGACGGCCTTGCCCTGCTTAATCACGTCCAAGACGCAACTGGTGGCGCTGTCGAGGCGTTTGAATATATGCCGCGCCCTTACATCGAACGCCATCTCGAAAGGGGCAAGAACCCGCGCGAACCTTTCGACGATCAATACGACGTCAATGTCATGATCGAAGTTGGCGCCACATCCCCCAAAGATGCGACACCTGCAGACGACGGCACGGTTCCTGTCGTCGCCCTTTTAGAAAATACATTGGGTGCGATGTTCGAAGACGGTCGCGTCCTTGATGCCGTTGTCGCGCAGAACGAAGCCCAACGCCGCGAGATGTGGGAGCGCCGCGAAGCCGCTGGCGAAATCCTGTTCGATCCGGGCCTTTGCGTGAACACCGATATCGCGGTCCCCCTTAGCGCCGTTGGCCCCGCATTGCGGTCCATCACCAAACGGTTGCAAGCGCTTGATCCAGACGTCCATGAAATCATCGTGTCCCATTTGGGCGACGGCAACATCCACCACACGGCCTATCCGCGCCGCAATGATCCTGATGTCATGCTGGCGATGGTTGAAGCCGTTGAAGATGCCGTGCAGGAATTTGGTGGGTCGTTCAGTGCCGAACATGGCGTCGGCAAATCGAAACTGGACACGATGCGTAGGCGCAAAGACCCTGTCGCGCTTGACGTTATGCGGTCCATCAAGACCGCCCTCGACCCGAAAGGCATCATGAACCCCGGCAAGGTGATCCCGACCTGATATGTCGCAAATCTTTATCATCTGGCGCGATCCGGTATTGCGGATGATCGGGGCGGCAACGATGCTGTTCGGCGTTTTGGCAGCGTCGTTCGAACCGTACAAATCACTATTGGGCATAACGATCTTTGGCTTATCGGACACCGCTTTTGCGGTTGTGCTTGCTACGACATTTACGGTGACCGTGACAGCATCCGTGTGGGTGGGCATCGTTACTGACCAAAAACCGAGCCGCAAACCCATGGCATTGCTCGCTATCATGGGTGCGATTGGTGGCACCGCTGTCGGGTGGCTGGGTAACAACGCAACGGCCTTTGTCATTGCCCATGCGATTTTATTACCGATATCCGCAACGATCCTCGGGCAACTCTTTGCGATTACCCGTCTCTACACTGCCGGTTGGGCCGCCGCTGACCGGGATGGCGTGACATCCGTCATTCGCGCGCTCTTTGCCGTCCCGTTTGTTGTTGTTTTGCCGACATGGGGCTTCGTTTTTGACGCGGGCATACCGTTGACCGCGCTCTATCCGGCCATGTGCGCCGTGTGTCTCATTTTTGCGACTCTGATCTGGGCGCGCTGGCCCACCGACGCAACAGCACCTTGGATGGAACAGAAATCAGGTCTCGGTTTTTTTGCGTCCGTAAAGGAATTGCTTGCGGGTCGCATTGTCTGGCGCATTTTCTGGATGGGTGCGGTGCATTCGGGATCGACCCTGATGGGGGTCATCCTCGCGCTTGTGTTTGTGCAGGCCGAAGGACGGACGACGGGCGACGTTGGCGTGTTCTTCGGGCTCTTTGTTGCGCTCGAAATCCTTGTGATGTTGTCGGTCGGCACATTGGCCAAATATTTTCGACGCTTGCATATCATCGCTGTCGGAGCCGTCTTTTATGCCCTTTTTATGGCGCTCTTGCCCATCCTTGCCCCATACAGAACAGTTTGGCTGTTGATCCTGCCCGTCGCCATCGGGGGCGGCCTGCTTTACGGACTGTCGATTAGTTACTTACAGGATTTGCTTGATGATCGCGCGGGCGCCGGCGCATCGTTAATGACGTTACAACGGACAGTTTCGCACGCTCTTGCAACGCTCATCTTTGCGGTCGGGGCGGCCATCGGCGGCTATCACCTTGCCGCATTTGCGGGCGCTTTCACAATCCTGACCGGTGCCGCGATGTTGTTGTATTTGGATCGATCAACGCGGTCCTAGTGACCCATAAATCCCGGACCGGCCTTCGCAAGCAACTTTGCAGCCATTTCATGACCAAGGGCAGCACCATCCTCGATAGGCGCAGTCGCGTCGTCGTTCAGAACCTCTGATCCATCGGGACGCAGGATTTCACCGCGCAACCGCAATGTGCCCCCATCCAGATCGGCCAAAGCACCAATAGGCGTTTCACACGATCCATCCAGCGCCTCAAGAAACGCACGTTCGGCCGCTAACCGTTGACCGGTTGGCGTGTCATGCAACGCGGCCAGCATTTCAGCCGCGCGGTTGTCGTCGCCACGCCGTTCAATCCCGATTGCACCTTGGGCGACAGCGGGCAGCATATCTTCAGGCGCAATGGCTGTCTTCGGCACATCATCCATGTGCAAACGGTTCAGACCAGCCATCGCCAGAAACGTCGCTTCTGCCACGCCATCGCCCAGCTTTTTCAAACGCGTTTGAACGTTGCCACGGAATTCAACGACATTCAGGTCAGGACGGCGGGCCAGCAACTGCGCACGACGGCGCAATGACGACGTGCCGACAGTGGCACCCTGCGCCAAACCCGCCAAACCAGTGCAGCTGTTCGAAATAAACGCATCGCGGACATCTTCGCGCGGCAGATATGTGTCCAGAAGCAACCCGTCAGGCTGCAAAACAGGCATGTCTTTCATCGAATGCACGGCGATATCAATCGACCCGTCAAGCAGGGCCTCTTCGATCTCTTTGGTGAACAGACCTTTGCCGCCGATCTCCTTCAAAGCCCGATCCTGGATGATGTCACCCGTCACTTTGATCACGCAAATTTCAAATGCAGCTTCCGGCAAATCAAATGCCGTCATCAAGCGCTTGCGCGTCTCGTACGCTTGCGCCAAAGCAAGCGGTGAACCACGGGTTCCGATGTTGAAAGGCTGGGCGGGGGTCGGCAAATTCAATGTCATAAACGTTGTGTAGACCTGTCAACTTAGCCTGACAACTCCCTTGACATCAGCGGCCCGAGTTGGGACCAAAAAGAAGATCAAAAGGACGCCTTTTATGACCAAACAAAAAACCATCCTGCGTGCATTGGCAGGCGAAACACTTGAGACGCCGCCGATCTGGATGATGCGCCAAGCAGGACGGTATTTGCCGGAATATCGGGCGACACGGGCGCAGGCCGGTGATTTCCTATCGCTATGTTATAATTCAGAGTTGGCGGCAGAGGTCACATTGCAGCCGATCCGGCGTTACGGCTTTGATGCGTCCATCCTGTTTGCTGACATTTTACTTTTACCTCAAGCACTTGGCGCTGATCTGTGGTTTGTCACGGGCGAAGGGCCACGCCTGTCCACAATCACCGATCCATCCGGTTTGGCAAAGCTGAAACCAGCAGATGCGATCCACGAACATCTGGCGCCGATCTACGAAACTGTGCGCATCCTGTCGCGCGAATTGCCGTCTGAGACGACCCTGATCGGTTTCGCCGGCGCACCGTGGACCGTTGCGACCTACATGATCGCGGGCAAAGGCACGCCAGATCAAGGACCGGCACATGCACTGAAAGACAGTGACAAAGCGACGTTCGAAGGCATCATTGACCTGCTGACCGCGTCCACTATCGAATACCTTTCGATGCAAATCGACGCAGGTGCCGAAGTTGTGAAGCTATTTGATAGCTGGGCCGGATCGCTGCAGGGAGATGATTTCGTCAATTACGCGATCAAACCGACGCAAAAGATCATCGCAGCGCTCAAGGCACGCCACCCAGATGTTCCGATTATCGCGTTCCCACGCGGCGCAGGCGAACGTTACGTTGGTCTGCACGCAGCGACCGGCGCAGATTGCATTGCGGTGGACGACGGCGTGACGGCGGAATGGGCGGCAGCGAACCTGCAAACAGGCGGCTGTACCCAAGGTAACCTGAAATCGTCGCATATGGTGACGGGCGGTCAGGACCTGATCGACGAAGTCAAACGGATCAAAAAGGCTTTCGCGAACGGGCCGCACATCTTCAACCTCGGACACGGGATCACGCCAGATGCGGATCCCGAGAACGTGCAGTTGATGATTGATACCCTACGGGCGTCATAGAACCGCCGTATTGAAACGCAAAATCGGGACCACAGAAATGAGGTCCCGATATGCTTGCCGCACTCCGCCGTATCTTTTTGCGCATTCGCCTGATCATCGGCGGTATCAGATCCGCACTCTACGGTCTCGTCGTTGTCGCGGTCACATGGATCATCGTGTTGCCGCCGTCCCAGTCCGAAATTGCGCGCCTCGATTTGCCTGCAAATGCAACGGTCGAGGCAGAAGGCCTGCGGCACTACCGGATGGCAAAGCTTTTGCTATTGGTCGCGTCCGAAAAAACCTTTGAACGGATCGCGGCGCGGTCAGGCTCTGGCGTTTCAGGCAGTGAATTCCAACTCGCCGTGCAAATCGCAGCCAATGGGGCGCCAATCCAAAACACGTCGCAGCCCGAACACACGGGCGCCAAACGGATCAGCGCACGCGTGAACTAACTTTTTTTGGTCCAAATATCTCGGGGGTTTGGGGGCTGGCCCCCAATCCGATCATCCGCAAAAGTTGCACCCCGTGGATTAGACCCACTTAGCCAATGGCGGCAGGCTCATCAAAACGGCATCCGCGTCATGCCCTGTCGCCAGGCCGAACTTTGTCCCGCGATCATAGACGAGGTTGTATTCGGCGTAGAGCCCACGATGCACCAATTGCGCATCCTTATCGGCCTCTGACCACACCGTGTCGCGCCGCTTTTCAACCAACGGCACATAAGCAGGCAGGAAAGCCCGTCCGATATCTTGGGTCAGCGCAAAATCCTTTGCCCAGTCGCCTGTGTTACGATCATCCATAAAGATGCCGCCCACGCCCCGCGCACGTTTCCGGTGCGGAATGTAGAAATATTCGTCTGCCCATTCTTTCAATGACGGGTACAAATCAGTGCCGTGCGGATCAAGGTGATCCTTTTGGGTGGCATGAAAATGCGCCGTGTCTTCGTCGTATTCCAAGCAAGGGTTCAAATCAGAACCGCCACCAAACCACCACGCATGTGGGGTCCAGAACATCCGCGTGTTCATGTGCACCGCAGGGGCATGCGGGTTTTGCATATGCGCGACCAACGAAATGCCGGATGCCCAAAACCGCGGATCAGTGTCCATGCCGGGCACACCACGGGCGGCCATCGCTTTTTGCGCAGCTTCACCCAATGTACCGTAGACGGTGGATACGTTCACGCCGACTTTTTCAAACACGCGTCCACCGCGCATTACGGACATCAGGCCACCGCCTGCGTCGTCACCATCATCGGCAGTCCGCTTTGTTTCCTTCACCTCGAATCGGCCCGCAGGCATATCCGCCGTTGGCCCGGACGCCAGTGTGTCTTCCAAATTCTCAAAGGATGCGACGATATCGTCGCGCAATGTCCGAAACCATGCCGCAGCGGTTTCTTTTTCGGTAATCATCTCGTCTGACATGCATCTTCCTTTGGTCTGATATTGCATAACATTCTGTGCTATACCATGTCATGAAGCGGACCACAGACCCTTGATACAGATCAACCCCTGTGGACGGAAAACGAAGGAAATACTAATGCGTGCCGCCCTTTTTATTGTTCCGCTGTTGCTGACCGCTTGCGCGACCCCGCGCGAAGCCTGTCTGGACGAAGTGAACCGCGAAGTCCGTGTTCTTGATGCGCTAATCGCCGAAACGCGCGCCAATCTGTCGCGTGGGTTTGCAGTTGAAGAACGGCAAAACGTGCGCACCCGCCGTGCCAATTGCGTCGGCAAGAATGAAGATGGCACGAAGTTCAGTTTCCGTTGTGACAAGACAGAAACGCGGACGCGGACGGTGCCGATCGCGATTGATCTGAATGCGGAAAGGGCCAAGCTGACATCCCTTGAACAGCGCCAGATGCAGAACATCTCAAACGCGCAAGCAGGGATCGCGCAGTGTATCGCGCGTTTCCCTGAATAAATCGCTTAGTGTGCAGACACCGCTGCCGGATCAATCAGGGTCCGGCCACCGTCAACGGTGATGACCTGACCGGTCACGAAACCGGCCGCATCTGACGCCAGATACTGCACCGCATCCGCGACCTCATTCGGGCTGGCGATCCGGTGCAATGGTGTGTTGTCCACAATCGCGTCGCGCATTTCGTCATGTTCGCGCAACGTGCCTTTCAGGCTCGCGCTCATCACCGACCCGAACGCTACCGCGTTCACACGAATACGTTTCGACGCAAGCGCCACGGCCATTGACCGCGTCATCTGATCAAGTGCAGCTGAACTCACCGAATACGCCAACAGATCAGGATGTGTTCGCCGCGCGGCAATCGAGCTGAGGTTCACGATAGACCCGACATAAGCATCATCGTCGCCGTCTTTCGCCTGTTTGATCATCCGGCGGGCGACAGCTTGGGTCAAACGCAGGGCCGTCATCAGGTTCTGATCAATCAGGTCTTCAACCGACGTGTCATCCACACTTAGCGGATCAGACAACAACACCTGCCGGGACGCGTTCACAAGAATATCGACACGTTCGAACGAATCGATTGTCGCTGACAAAAGGTTCGCAATCGTCAGTTTCTGGCGCAGGTCGCCCGCAAAGATGCGCGCATTGCTATCATCATCGGCATAATCGCTGATTTCAGCTTTCAGACGTTCTTCGTCCATATCGGCAAAGACGACATTTGCGCCTTTCATCAGGAAATGTTTCCCAATTGCGAGGCCAACACCATTTGCGGCCCCCGTCACAATCGCGGTTTTGCCTTCAATCGAAAAGGACATGTGTCGAAACTCCGGTCAGGCTATTTCGCCGTCATTCAGCGCAAAGGGCGCGTGGCATGGAAAACTTTGAACGCGTTATTCTGCGCGATCTTCTCAACATTACGAAACGCATCACTCAACGCCTGTTCATAGGGCAAATGACGATTCGCGACCATCCAAAGTTTACCGTGGCCTGCCAACATCTTGGCAGCCGACGCGATAAAGGCACGGCCCAGCGATGGATCGGCATTGCGACCGATGTGAAACGGCGGGTTCATGATGATGCCGGCATAGGCCTTTACCGGACGATAGGTGGTCGCATCTTCCCACAGGAAATTCACACGGTCATCGCTGACATTTTGGCGGGCGCAATCAAGCGACAGCGCCTCTGCTTCAATTAAATCAAGCGTTTGCACACCATCGCGCTGCAACACAGGCCCAGCAAGGTAACCCCAACCGGCACCCAAATCGGCCATGTGTGCAGGCAGTTTAGACGGTAGGTTCGCGACCAACAGTTCCGACCCCGCATCCACAGCGCCGTCCGAAAACACACCAGCGGTGGTCACATAACCATGGTCACCTTTTGCTGGTGCAAGTGCGGCCCAATCGGCGAAAGCATCGGTGGCTTCGAACCAAAAGATGCGACCGTGGTTCTTGGTGATCGACGGCAAATCGCCCAGAATTTTGCGGCATGCCTTAAACAGGCTGTCGATTCCGTCTGTCTTGTTACCATCAACAACGATCAACTTCGCACGGCCTACGGCCTCTGCGATCATGGATTTCGCCAATGCTTTGGACCGCGGCACAACAACAATAGCGGTTTCAGCTTCGGAAAACGCGGCCGTCACCGGATAGCCCGCGTTAGACCACCCCGCCGCATCCGGCTTAAACGTATGTTGGATCGTCACGCGGTCCTGCGGTAGATCGTTGACGTCATAGTCCAGCGGCGGACGCATCAGACAAACAGGACCGTCAGGCAGCGACAGCGCCCCTTCGGTAAGGGCGGTGGACAGGCGGGAATATGCGGACATGTGCGGGTGGACTAACGGTGGACCGCTATTCCTTCTCCATTGTGCATTGCAGCGGATGTTGGTGGCGTTGGGCGAAATCCATCACCTGCGCGACCTTCGTTTCTGCAATCTCGTGACTATAAACACCCACAACGGCGAGGCCCTTCTTATGGACCGTCAACATCAATTCAAATGATTGGGCGTGCGACATCCCAAAGAACCGTTCCAGTACCATCACAACAAATTCCATCGGTGTGAAATCGTCGTTTAGGATCATCACCTTATAAAGCGGCGGGCGCTTTGTCTTTGGTTTCACGTCCAAAGCGACGCCGACATCACTGTCGTCGTTGTCTTTGCGATCGGCCATCATTGTGATGTTGCTCAGCATGCTGGGGGTAATTCCTACGGGCGTTGCGATTGACCTTCTATATAAGACAGGTGGCTAGCAAGAAAACCCCACACATCGGCAAAAATCCGACAAGCCTGACGCAGCGTAGCCGAAGCATGATCTAGCTTGTTGAGGACGATCTAGATGTTTTGCAGCCAAACCCCACTAAATATGGCGGTGTGGCAGGATTCACACCACGGAAGTCTTTGAAAACAGAATGTTTACCGTTTCAGATTCGCTGTGTTAGCTTCGCTGTAATCAATAAGGTCACCGCGTCAAAAAGTGGGGCCACGAGGCAGTTTTAATAGTGAGGCAAACGACGTGGCAAGTCGTCTAAAGCAGTGCGCCTATGGCGTAACACTCTTCTTATTCTCCGTTTTGGTCACCGTAATTGCACCTGTGCAATCGGCAGCGGCCCCTTATGCGGCGATGGTCATGGATGCACGCACAGGCGAGGTTTTGCATTCGCGCAACGCCGACACGCGCCTGCACCCCGCATCCCTGACCAAAATGATGACGCTCTATATTGCGTTCCAAGCAATCCAGCGCGGTGAAATCACGCTGGATACAGAGGTCCGGATCACATCCAACGCTGCATCAGAACCGCCGTCAAAGCTGGGCCTGCGCAGCGGTCAAACGATCAAACTGCGGTATTTGCTCCGCGCTGCCGCTGTGAAATCCGCCAACGATGCGGCCACAGCGATTGGTGAAGCGATCTCTGGTTCCGAATCTGCGTTTGCCACGCGGATGAACCGGACGGCTGCCGCGATGGGTATGACCAACACCACGTTCAAAAACGCACACGGCCTGACGCAAAGCGGGCACATGTCTACTGCACGCGACATGTCCGTCCTTGGTCGTCACGTGATTTATGACTTCCCACAGTATTATAACCTGTTTTCTCGTATTAGCGCCGATGCTGGTGTTGCCCGTGTGGCCCACACCAACCGTCGTTTCCTGAACGCTTACGAAGGTGCCGACGGGATCAAAACAGGCTACACACGTGCGGCTGGTTTCAACCTTGTCGCCTCTGCGCAGCGTGGCCAAGAACGCATCATTGCGACTGTGTTTGGTGGGTCTTCCACGGCAGCACGGAACGCGCGCATCACAGAACTGATGGACATGGGTTTCCAGCGCGCACCATCCAACGTCCGCGTCAATGAACCGACGCCACCTGCCGCGAACACGCTTGTGTCCAGCAATGGGACAGCGGCGACCAACGGCGGTTCCGGCAAAACGATCCGTGTCACGGGTTTGGTCCAAGCCAGCCTGCGTCCGCAATCACGCCCCGCCGCAGATGCGCCGCAGCTTGATGTGAATACCGACCTGATCGCCAGCCTTCTGGCCGAAACAGTCGACACCGATTCCATCGACACCGCATTGTCCGAAGCATTGGGTGACGCGGTCCTGACCGAAAGCGCATTCGAGGCAACGCCAAACGCCGAAGCAGGCGAAGTACTATCCGCCCCTGCCCCGCAGGCCCGCCCAGCAGAATTGATCACCGCATCGGTTCAAGGCCCAGCGCAAGAAGTCCAAGCAGCACCAGAAGTCGTCACACGCATTTCCACATCCGGCGGCCGCCACTGGGGCGTGAACGTCGGGCGGTATCCATCGCGTTATGCAGCAGAACGCGTGTTGCTGAAGGTCGCTTTGAACGAGATGACAACGCTGGACGGATCATTGCGCCGCGTCGTGCAACGCTCCGGCGGGTTCGACGCGAACTTCATGGGTTTGACCCGCGAAGGTGCTGATCTGGCCTGCCGCCGCCTACAGGCACGCGGCACGTCATGCTTCATGATCGGGTCCGACAGCTAATATTGAACACGAATTGAAAAGGGCGTCGCGAATGATCGCGGCGCCCTTTTTCTATGTGAAAGTCGCGTTTCGTGCGGATGAACGGCTGTTAAATCGCACGCCCTTCAAACGCTGCTGCCATCAAGGCACGCGTATAATCCGTCTGCGGCGCATCAAAAATCGCGTCCGCATCACCTGCTTCAACAACATCGCCCTGCTTCATCACCATCACTTTGTGGGACAGCGCGCGAACGACTTTCAGGTCATGCGAAATAAACAGGTAAGCCAGTTGGTATTTCTGTTGCAGATTACGCAGCAATTCCACGATCTGAACCTGCACAGTCATATCAAGCGCAGATGTCGGTTCGTCCAGCACCAGCAGCTTCGGACGCAGAATCATCGCCCGCGCAATTGCGATCCGCTGGCGTTGGCCACCGGAAAATTCGTGCGGGTAACGATCCATTAGCGTCGGATCAAGCCCGACTTCTGTCATGATCTCAGCCACCATTTCGCGACGGTCCCTTGCCGGGTCTATCTCATGAATCGTCAGCCCTTCGGCGATGATCTGGGCGACAGTCATACGCGGCGACAATGATCCGTAGGGGTCTTGGAACACGATCTGCATGTCGGTGCGCAGCGGTCGCATCTGTTTCTGGTTCAGCCCGTCGATGCGTTCGTCTTGGAACGTAATCGCCCCTTCGGACCGGATCAGGCGCATGATCGCAAGCGCCAGCGTCGTTTTGCCAGAACCGGATTCGCCGACGACGCCCACTGTCTCCCCTGCCCTAACGGTCAAGGTCGCGTCGTTCACCGCTTTGATATGTCCCACGGTGCGTTTCAACAGACCGCGATGGATCGGGAACCAGATTTTCGCAGATTCCGTTTCCAGCACCACAGGCGCATCCGCGGGAACCGGCAACGGCGTACCCGTCGATTCCGCGGCGAGCAGCATTTGCGTATAGGGATGCTTCGGATTCGCAAAGATGTCAGCCGTCGGACCCGTTTCGACAATTTCACCATCCTTCATCACACACACCCGATCCGCGATTTTGCGTACAATCGTCAGGTCGTGGGTGATGAACAGCAGCGACATCTGCTTGCGTTCTTTCAGCTCTGCCAGCAGGTCCAAAATCTGGGCTTGGATCGTCACATCAAGCGCAGTTGTCGGTTCATCCGCGATCAGCAGTTCGGGATCATTCGCCAGCGCCATCGCGATCATCACGCGTTGCCGTTGGCCGCCAGACAATTGGTGCGGATACGCGCCAAGCCTGCTTTCTGCGTCGCGAATGCCCACTTGGTTCAACAACTGCACAATCTTGTTCGTAACTGCAGCGCCGCGCAGCCCTTGGTGCAGTTCTATCGATTCCGCCAGCTGCTTTTCCAACGTGTGCAGCGGGTTCAGCGACGTCATCGGTTCTTGGAAAATGAAACTGATGTCATTGCCGCGCACACGGCGCAGATCAGCCTCGGCGGCGTCGACCATTTGGGTGCCATCATAGGCAATCGACCCGTCGACATGTGCACTATCGCCCAGCAATTGTACCGTCGACAACGCTGTTACGGATTTACCGGACCCGGATTCACCGACCAGCGCGACCGTCTCGCCCTTATGCACCTGAAACGACACATCGCGCACAGCATGGGTCGTTTCCCCATCCTGCCGGAACCGGACATTTAGCTTTTTGACATCAAGCAGCAGGCTCATGAAAAGGTCTTTCGCGGATCAAACGCGTCGCGGACGCCTTCAAAGATGAACACCAACAAGGACAGCATCACAGCAAAGGTGATGAATGCGGTGAAGCCAAGCCATGGGGCCTGTAGGTTCTGTTTTGCTTGCAAGGTCAGCTCGCCCAACGACGGTGCCGATGACGGCAAGCCGAAGCCAAGGAAATCGAGCGATGCGAGACCGCCAATCGCCCCCGTCACAAGGAACGGCAGCATCGTGACCGTGGCGACCATCGCGTTTGGCAACATGTGGCGGAACATGATCGTGCGGTCAGATACGCCAAGCGCCTTGGCCGCACGCACATACTCGAAATTGCGCGCACGCAGGAATTCGGCCCTCACCAGCCCCACCAAGGCAGGCCAGCCAAAGAGTATGGTGAGGAACACAAGCAGCCAGAAACTGCGCCCCACAATCGCGAAGACGATGATGATCACATAGAGCGACGGCATGCCCGTCCAAATCTCGATGAACCGCTGGAAAATCAGGTCGGTCCAACCACCGAAGTAACCCTGCACAGCGCCCGCAAGGATACCGATCAACGACGACCCGATAGTCACGATACCCGCAAACAAAATCGATAGGCGGAACCCATAGATAATCCTAGCGGCCACATCGCGTTTGGTATCGTCGGTGCCAAGGATATTCGTATCGGACGGCGGCGCAGGGGCCACGCCGCGCACGTCAACGATGGTGTTGTACGAATAGGGAATAGGCGGCCAAATGGTCCAACCCTTCTGGAACCCTTCGATATCAACGTCACCGCCGCTTTCCACCGTTTCAAGCAACCCTTCGGGATCGTCGAAACAATCCTCCAGCCCGCCCGTCGCGATCAGGCATTTCACCTCGACGTCGCCGTAAACTGCCTCCGTCGGGAAATCCCCGCCGTAGTCACGTTCCGAATAGAACGACACAATCGGCATACGTAGTTCACCGCGATACGACACAAGGATCGGTTTGTCGTTCGCGATCAGTTCAGCGAAAAGCGACAGCACAAACAGTACTGTGAATATCCACAGCGACCAGACGGCACGTCTGTTGCGCTGAAAATTGCGCCAACGACGTTGGTTCAGCGGCGACAACCACATGCGTTTCGGTTTTGGGGTCACTTGCATTTCCATCAGCCGCGCCCCTCGAAATCAATGCGTGGATCGATGAAGACATAGGTGATGTCCGTCAAAATCCCTACGACAAGGCCCATCAACGAAAACGCAAAGAGCGTGCCAAAGACCACAGGATAATCGCGGGCGACAGCAGCCTCGAACCCGAGCCTGCCAAGGCCGTCGAGCGAGAATAGCGTCTCAATAATCAATGATCCGCCAAAGAACACCGAAATGAACAGCGCCGGAAAGCCCGAGATCACAATCAGCATCGCGTTCCGGAACACGTGGCCGTACAGGACCTTCTTCTCGGACAGGCCTTTGGCCTTCGCCGTCGTCACATACTGCTTTTTGATCTCGTCCAAGAAGCTGTTCTTCGTCAGCAACGTCAGGGTCGCGAAGGCAGAGATCGTCGAGGCAAGCACAGGCAACGTGATGTGCCAGAAATAATCCAGCACCTTCCCGATCATCGACAGTTCCTCAAAATTGGCAGAGGTCAAACCGCGCAACGGGAATAACCGATAATAGGACCCGCCCGCGAACAAAACGATCAGCAGGATCGCGAACAAAAAGCCAGGGATCGCATAGGCCACAACGATGGTCGCCGACGTGATCGTGTCGAACCGCGACCCGTCGCGGACAGCCTTTTTAATCCCAAGCGGGATCGACACCGCGTAGGCAATCAAGGTCGACCAAAGGCCAAGTGTGATCGACACCGGCATTTTCTCGAGGATCAAATCAACGACGGAAATCGATCTGAAATAACTCTCGCCGAAATCGAAGCGGATGTAGTTCCACATCATGTTCAGGAACCGTTCCAACGGCGGTTTATCAAACCCAAACTGACGTTCGAGATCTTCAATGAAATCCTTGGAAAGACCGCTCGACCCAGGATAGGCGCTATCTTCTTGTGCGCCCACATCGGCATCCGCATTGCCACCGGCGATGGATTCGAACACGTCACCGCCGCCTTCCATGCGGGCAATAATCGTCTCGATCGGGCCACCGGGCACGAACTGGGTCAAACCGAAATTCAGGATCATGATCCCCAACAAAGTGGGAATCACAAGTAACAGCCTGCGAAGGATATACGCGCCCATGGGGTCTTCCTCTTGGGCTGCTTAACGCAGCGCGCCGGCCGTTTTCAGGGCCTGATATTTTTCGTCGTTGAACCACCAATAGTCGAGATGGCCAAGCCCAAATTCAGGCAGGTTCTCAGGATGCTCAAACATATCGAAATACGCGACCCAGTTTTTGCCCAGATACCAAACAGGCACGATGAAATATTCGTGACGCATAATCCGGTCGGCGGCACGCACAAGAGCAGCCATTTCGTCATAGTCTTCTGCAGCCGCAATCTGTTCGCCCAGTTCATCAATAGCTTCGGAACAGTAACCGGCAGGGTTGAACACGTCTTCTTTGTCTTCACAGCCGTATTTCTGGCTAAAGCCGGTGCCTTCTTGCAGGCCGTTGACCCAGTAGCCAAAGATCATCTCGAAATCGTTGTCTTGGGTGCGGGCCTGATATTGCGCGGGATCAACACGGTTGTAGGTCACGTTCACGCCAAGGCGTTTCAGATTTTCGATATACGGGTTGATGATCCGGTCAAAACTTTGGCGGGTCTCAAGAAATTCCACATCCAACGTATTGCCGTCTGCATCTATTAGCAGACCGTCATCGCCAGTTGTGTACCCGGCTTCTTCCATCAACGCCAAAGCGGCACGCAGATTGCCGCGATCTAGCGGACGATCGCCTGACGTATGCGGCACAACGGCTTCGGTCGTCAGGATTTCAGGATCGATCTTGTCGCCAAGGGATTCCAGAATTTCCAGTTCACGACCTTCGGGCAGACCCGCAGCCTTAAGCCGGTCATTTTCCCAGAAGCTTTCACGTTGTTGGAACAGCCCATACTGCAGATTGTCGTTGGTCCATGTGAAGTTATAGACCAACCCAATCGCTTGCCGCACGCGGCGATCGGCGAATTTTGGATCACGCAAGTTGAACACAAAACCGGTCGCGGCGGGCAAGGTGCCATCTTCCAGTTCTTTACGCGTTACCCATTCGTTTTCAATCGCTGGGAAATCATAGGATGTCGCCCAGTTAATCGAACTGTTTTCACGACGGAAGGTGAATTCACCCGCTTTAAACGCCTCGAACGCGGCGGAGGTATCCGCGAAATATTCGATGCGGATGCTATCAAAATTGCCCCGACCAACATTAATCGGCAGGTCCTTGCCCCAATAATCGGGGTTACGTTCGTAAATGATCTGACGACCCGGATCGATAGACCCGGTCATGTATTCAGACGTGCCCGGTGACACCTCAAGGCTCGATTGGTCCAATCGTGCGCCTGTTTCTTCGAACCACGCCTTTTGCATCACCAAGGCATTCGCCATCTGGCCAATCCGGCCACGTGCAGGGGCATCTTCAGCAAACGTGAATTTCACGGTGTAGTCGTCCAAGGCTTCGTAGGATTCGACCAAAGCCGTAATCCCTTGCTGGAACGACGGTGTCGATTGGGTGCGCATCAGTTCATGTGTGAAGATCACATCGGCTGCCGTCATCGGTTTGCCGTCCGAAAATGTAACGTCCTTGCGCAGATTGAAGATCACGTAGGAATTGTCATCCGGATACTCGAGCGTCTCGCACACCAAACAATAGTACGTGCCAACTTCGTCGGACGTCGTGGTCATCAAACGTTCCCACACAGCCGACGCAAGCGCACCCGGCGTTCCTTCCAGCGTGGCAAACGGGTTCATGCTGTCGAACGTACCGCTGGACGACACCGAAATTTCACCACCCAATGGCGCGTCGGGATTAACGTAATCAAGATGTGCGAAATCAGCCGGATATTTAATGTCGCCGTATTCGTTGTACGCATGGCTTACGGTCACATGCCCGTCAGCAAACGCCTGCCCCGCAAGCAACGACATGCCCACCAATATCGCAGTTCCCGACATCCACATCGCGGTTTTGGCGCGTGTGTCTTGTTTGGTACGGGCTACAGCACGATTTTGGTGGCGATTTTGCATCTTGTTCTCCCAAGGGGTGTCGAAACGTAACTTTGTTATCAAAGCTAACCGGACGGTCCAAACAATCAAGTTGAGAATGCGTGAACTCGGCGTGAACGGACCGTTTCCAATCACTTAGACACAAAAAAGCCGCCCCATGTGACATGGGACGGCTTTGATTAGGTCATAACTGGCGATGATTATTCGCTCAGTGTCGCGAGATATGCGATCAGGTTGGCGCGATCTTCGATCTTGCGCATCCCGTTGTAGTTCATCGCTGTACCTGGCGCGTAGCCTTTCGGGCTTTCCAAGAATGCGTTCAGGTTCTCAGGTGTCCATGTTTCGGCCACAGCAACCAACGCACCGGAATAACCAAACCCGTCAACACCGCCAACAGCACGATCAACAACACCGTTCAGGTGCGGACCAACGCCGTCGGTGCCGTCAACCTTGTGACAGGCAGAACACGGGCGAAACGCGCCTTCACCAGCGGCTGCATCCGCAGCTGCGAAAACTTCTTCAAATGGGGGACCAGCAGGTACGTCTTCCGCTGCTTCGCCGCCTTCAACGGGAATCACATATGCTTGGTCGTGGCCGTCGCCGTGACCGCCCCCACCGCTGTGATAGATCGTCTCAGCAACCCAACCGCCAAGCAAAAAGGCAAGAAATGTGCCACAGATGCCGCCGATGGCTTTTGTCATAGTCATTGTGTCGAACATGTCGCGTTCCAATTCGTTCGCAGTTTTGCGGGTATGTATCCGCTTCCTTACCTCGGTTGCAAGGTATAGTGCCGCGACCAATTGCCCTTTTTGGGTATCATGTGTCGGGAGGTGTTAAGAATGAGTGGCAAAATCGCATTTCAGGGCGAACTTGGCGCATATGGGCATCAGGCCTGTGCCGATACGTGTCCGGACTATGACCCGCTGCCCTGCCCGACATTCACCTCTGCGATTGAAGCTGTGCGCAATGGCGACGCTGAACTGGGCATGATTGCTGTAGAAAATTCGACGTATGGCCGCGTTGCCGACGTTCATTCGCTGCTTCCCGAAAGCGGTTTGCACATCGTGGATGAGGCATTCGTACGCGTTCACATCAACCTTTTGGGGCAAAAGGGTGCGCAAGTGTCTGAAATTACCCACGCCCACGGCCACGTTGTGATTTTGCCGCAATGCGCCGGATTTTTGACAGAACACACGATTCGCGGCGTTGTTAGTTCGGACAACGCCAAGGCCGCGCGCGACGTGGCTGAAGGCGATGATTCTTCGCAAGGCGCGCTTGCCTCTGAAATGGCGGCCCAAATTTATGGTCTCGACGTGCTTGCACGCAATATCGAAGATCAGGACAACAACACGACCCGCTTCATCGTGATGGCCCGCGACATCAATCGCGCGCGCAGGGGCGATCACGGCATGATGACCAGCCTCGTATTTCGTGTGCGCAACATTCCGGCGTCTTTGTTCAAGGCAATGGGCGGGTTCGCGACCAATGGCGTGAACATGACCAAGCTGGAAAGCTACATGGTCGGCGGCACGTTCCAAGCGACGCAGTTCTACGCGGAAATCGAAGGGCATCCAGACGACGAAAACGTCAAACTGGCGTTGGAAGAACTGGATTACTTCACGGATATGGTCCGTCTGATGGGGGTCTACCCCCGCGCATCACAACGTCAGTCGGCGTAAGGCGTCAACACAATCGTTCGGCGATCAGAAATGCAGGGCCGCGCAGCCAAGACGCTCGTTCCCCGTTCCGTCAGTTCAGGGAACAGGTCGTTCACTTCGCGATCTGCAGGTGATTCACCGTCCGGCGTCGGCAGGTAGCTTTCAGTTTGCAGTCCATCGGCCCAGATCACTTCATGGGCATCAAAGAGCACGTGAATGTAAGTGACATCCTGACCATCATCGACCTGACAGATTGTGGAATCGTTGCACAACTTGATCGCTGGTACGAGGATTTCAGTCGCACCAAACATGAGTTCAGCACGCCAACCCGTGATCAAAATGCGGTGCTGCGGCGAAACTGACATCGTTTTGGCCGGGACACCTTCGCCAAGCGCGTCCTTTTGGATGACGACGGGGCGAAATCGTGGTTGTGCTGCCAGAACGGCGGCAGGCAAACGGCGATGCCCGATCCAACGGATCGTTTGCAAACCGTGATCTGATGTCGGGATACGATCACCGACGCGCAAATCAGCAACATCGCTATGCCCTGTGTTAGTGCGAATAATGGTGCCCGGCGTGAAACAATCAGGCACGGCAAGATCAGCATATGGAAACGACGGCCCCTCGGACGTACCTGTCACCGTCAACGGAACCCCGACGGGTGGAAAACCTAGGCCAGTATCGACAAATGCCAAACCTTCAACAGTGCTGTAAGACGTAACACCCGGCTCATTGATGTTGAAGCCAATCAACGTGTAGACAACGCCATCGGGGTCTTCGACTGTAATGCTGTATTCGGCCTCTACCCGACGCCCATCACCAAATGATGTCCCGTTAAACGTCTGAGCGCCATCCAAGGTCTGACTGTTGTCGCTGTCCTGAAAATTCGCTTCTGTATCTTGAATGTTCACGCCGACCCAATCGTTGGTATCCAGCGTGATTACCAAACCGTTGAGATGGCTACCGTCACCCTGCGTGATCCCTGACAGCTGACCGCCACCGGAAATCGAGACATTCGCCTCTTCAAGAGCATAAATTGTTTCAGCAGCCATGACGGTTCAACCATTAAAGACGTTACCGCTTTTTAATGGCCGACTAAGTCAACAATAAGGCCGCAAAACAAGGGTTATTTGCTACGTTTGTAGTCTTCGGCGATACCTGCGACCTGTTCATTTACCCGACGTGAAAAACGTCGGTTCAGGTTAGACTTGGCAAGCTTCAAGGACTGCAAAAGCAGACGGGCTGACAACGACTTAGCGCTCATGTCGACCGTCACCGCCACACGTGTTGTTTTAGGCGACAGGGCAATCAGGTTCACCACTGTCGCACTGTTAAGACCAGTCGCAACGGTATCGATCTCTAGCTCGTTGGGCGCATCGATATTTGTGACGGTCGCACGCAGATTGCGATCCTTGCTTCTGAACGTAAATGCCACATCCCATGCCGATCCGACACGCACGGGCCCCGCGCCATCCACGCGCGTCACCTGAGCCCCACGACGCAATGCCTGCCGTTCGTAACCATCAAAGTTCGTCACTTTGCTGAATACAAAATCAATTGGCGCTTCGATGTCTTTATGCGTCGAAAAGTTCATTATTCATCCCATTGTTAGTCAGATCGATTCCGCACACGACAGTCCCGAATTGCCCGTTCCTAATCCAGCGTATTCGATAGCCAATTGTCCAAAAGGAAATGCGCAATCGCGCCTTTGCGCGCTGGTTTCATAACCGGGTGTTGCCCTGCAAAAACAATATGCATGTCCGCACGGCTGATCCACATCGCATCTTCCAGTTCTTCGACATCGACCGTGATTTCATCGTCCAACGCTTCGCCCATGCACCCGAACATCAAAGATGCAGGGAAAGGCCATGGTTGCGACGCCAAATAGGACACCGCACCGACGGTGATGCCGCTTTCCTCCATCACCTCGCGCCTGACGGCAGCTTCCAACGTTTCACCAGGTTCGACAAAACCAGCAAGCAGCGAATACATCCCTTCGGGCCAACCCGGGGATCGCCCGACCAAGACGCTATCGTCGCGCGTGATCAGCATGATGACAACCGGATCGGTGCGCGGAAAATGGGATCGCGCACACGCTGGGCAATTGCGTTGCCACCCGCCCATCGCAAAATCGCTCAGGTGCCCGCATGTGCTGCAGAACCTATGGGATGCATGCCACCCGAAAATCGCACGGGCCGTTGCTGCCAACTCCGCATCACGGGGCGACAGATGCGTCATGATCGCGCGCAATTCCGCAAAGACAGCCGTGTCTTTCATAGTTGGATGCGCCTGTTCCGACGGGTCCAAAAATGTATCAAGGGTGGTGTCATCAAACGCTTCGGGTTCCCAAGCGCTAATGTCGATCGCGAACACGGGCGTGCCGTTATCGCGCCCCAGATAGACATGCTCTGCGCTTGCGTCAGAGACAACGTCATGGTCAACTTTAACCGCAACGAGTTTTGAATGGTCTATTGTGACCATTGGTTTACCCCGCCACAGCACAATTAAGCGTACTGTTGGATCAAGCCAAAGCGATTGCACATCTTTGCGTTCATGAGCGGCCCGATCCAAACCGGACCCACCGAACGTTACTGTCTCTGCATGTTTCATAGATGTCGCAGTGTCACGTAATGCCAAAAATTTCAATTCTCTGCGGGAACAATTCTGCCCGCCAATTCGTAGGACACCGAATACAACCCAAAGGCGCAGAAAATGACCCTCGCACCCCAGCGGATCGAGATAGATGAGTCGGCAACTGATCAGTTCAGTCCGATCATAAAGCTACGGCTGCTGCAGACAACGGATCTGCACATGCACATTTTACCGTATGATTACAAAACGTTGCGCCCGACACCCCAACGCGGCCTTGCAAACCTTGTGGGCGAAATCGGCGCTTTGCGCCAAGACGGTATTCCGACGCTACTGTTTGACACTGGTGACTTTTTGCAGGGCAGCCCGCTTGCCGATGCCGCAATGCAAGGACCGTCATCGGACATCCATCCCATTGCCGACGCATTCAACACGCTGAAATATGATGCCGTTGTCCTTGGTAACCATGATTTCGACTACGGCGTTGAACCGCTGTCCGACACGATCAAGCAGATCGATTGCCCCGTTTTGTCCGCAAATGTCAGCACAAACGACGATAAGACGACCTATCCCAATTCAACAATCATCAACGTTGAAACAGGGCCTAATCGTCCACCCATTCGTGTCGGTGTCATCGGCCTGACAACGCCAGTCATTTCGCTAACAACAGACGACGGCGCGCCGGCGGTCAGCACCGCAGACCCCGTCAGCACAGCAAGAACCGTTGTGGCCCAGCTCAAGGAACAGAACGCCGATATCATTGTCGCGCTTTGCCACTTCGGGATCGACCCAGATGACCATATCGAAAATGTTGCGGCTGACATCGCCGGCATTGAAGGTGTCGATGTCGTCATGGCGGGGCACACGCACGAAACATTCCCCTTGGGCACAACGCGCGGCGGCCCGACGATTGATGCACGCAATGGCACAATTTGTGGCAAACCCACGGTTATGTCGGGTGCGTTCGGGCGTTACCTTGGCGTCATTGATCTGGCGCTTGAACGCCGCGCAGATCACGTCGCAATCGTTGATCAAAACACACGCCTTTACAGGCCAACAGAACAGGCTGAACCAAAAGCATTCGCAACGGTTCGCCCTTTGCATGACGCGACAATTACGTCCCTACAGCAAGAAATCGCACGGACGACCCTGCCCCTGTCGACGGCTTTTAGCCTGATCCAGCCTGACCTGACCCAGTATTTGCTGTCATGCGCCCGCCAACTGCATATGCAGGACATTCTGAAAGATACGCGCTTTGCCGACTTTCCGTTTCTCACAACGGCCGCGCCCTTTTCGACGGGCAGCAGGTCCAACCCAAATGACTTCATTTGCATCCCCCCCGGTCCGATCAAGCGCAGCGACGTGACGGCCATCTATCCGTTCAACAACACGGCAGTCGCCATTCTACGAAACGGGGCGCAAATCAAGGATTGGCTCGAAGCGTCGGCGCTTCTGTACCGCCCCATCCAAAAGGGCCGAAAAAATCAGGTTTTGATCGACCCACATGTCCCGCCATATTTCTTCGACACGGTGTTTGGTCTGACCTATCGGATCGACGTCAGCGCCCCGCCGGGCGATCGTATCAGCCAGATTCGCAGGTACGGTGAATTGGTGCGTGACACGGACCAATTTGTGCTGGTGTCCGCGACCAACCGCCTTGAACAGGGACACAATATTCCGCCTGACGACATCATCCACGTCGCAAATCAGAACTCACAAGACATGCTCATCGCGTCACTGAAGCGGCAGTCACCCGTGACAGTCCCCTGCCCGTTCGTTTGGGATTTCGCACCCTTACCAGATACAACAGCTGTGTTTCGAACCTGCAAAGAGGCCGATGTATCAAGCACCGACAGGTCATTGGTCGATAACGGTGTTGATGCCGACGGGTTTCGATCCTTCACACTGTCATTCGACGGCTGACCCGCTCTTGCACGATATAAATTACCGCCCTATATAGGCCCTGAGAGGTTGGCGCGGGCAGGTGCCTCGCCAACCTGGTCAGGTCCGGAAGGAAGCAGCCACAACGAGCCCCACTTGGGTCGATGTCCAGCCTCTCACCTACGCGCCCTATTATGCGCGCCAGCGACGAAACCTTTCAGCAAAGGAGGACTTTTATGACTGTTTCATCCTCCGCCCAGACAGGGCAGCGCTGAGCGATCCCGCTTCCCTTGTCGATCCATGTCTACCAATGACGTGTTATGATCTATTGCGAGGGATATCGCTTTGACCACCACAACAACACTGGCCGACCTAGGTTGGACCAACTTCTACCAATCCCAAGTCGACATTGACGAAGTCACAACAACGACGCCCGCACGCGTGCGCGGCGTTCACCGCACCCAGATTTCGGTCATCACCACCGAAGGCAAAACCGACCTCACGTTAGAACCGGGCATGTCGACGTCAGAAATCGCCATTGGCGATTGGGTGCTCTGCGATCCGAAAGCGGCCCTAATGATCCGGCGCTTGGACCGGATATCAACGTTGCAACGCGGGTCGGACTATCAGCACGGCGAACGCCAACTGATCGCGGCAAACATCGACACGCTGTTTATCACCACATCCTGCAACGCGGATTTTAACGTCGCGCGATTGGAACGGTATCTGGCGCTGGCCTACGACGCCGATGTAACGCCCGTGATCCTGTTGACGAAATCGGACCAAACCGACGACGTGCAGCACTACATCGACGAAGCGCAGGCGCTTGGCCCCGACCTTGCCGTTGTGGCCCTAGATGCCCGCGACGTGACAGAGACGACGAAACTGGCACCTTGGTGCGGCAAAGGGCAAACCGTGGCACTCGCCGGATCATCCGGCGTTGGCAAAACCACGCTGACCAATGCGCTGACGGGCGAAGACGGGGCCACCCAAGGCATCCGTGAAGACGACGCACGCGGGCGACACACAACCACGGGCCGCAGTCTGCACAAATTGCCTTCGGGTGGTTGGCTGATCGACACGCCCGGCATGCGCGGGCTTGGTGTTGCTGACGTGGTCGCGGGCATTAACGAAGTGTTTTCCGAGATTTCCGTTCTCGAAAACCAATGTCGTTTCAGGGATTGCAAACACGAAGGCGAACCGGGGTGTGCAGTAGCGGCAGCGATTGAAGCAGGTGATGTGACGCCAGACCGGCTCAAACGGTTCCAGAAACTGCGCCGCGAAGATGCGATCGCCACTGAAACAACAGCCCAAGCCCGCCTGCGGAGCAAGAAGTTCACCAAAGGCGTCAAAAAAGCTGTGAAGAAGAAAAAGCGCTAAACGCGATCAGACAGGCCGCATCGCCCACGCGGCCTGTTCATCCGTCTCGACAGCGCAAGGACGGACATCACGCAGGACGGACAACGCATCCGGCACACCCATGACATGCATCACCCGCAAAACCGCCATACCGGACCGCCCACATCCGCCCATGCAATGAAACAACACGCGCCCGCCATTGCGAATGATCGTAACACTCTGCGCAACAACGTCATCCAAAGCGCTATCATCAGGCACACCAAAGTCCACGACAGGCACATGGGCCCAACGCGCAAACTGCACAGCAAAAGTTGCGGTCGCCCCTTCATGCCGTTCTGTCAGTGATACGACTAAATCTGGCTGCCACGCCTTCACCAACCCGACGTCCTGTTCGGACATTGGCATCGGGCAAAGCGCCACAACTCCGCCACCGACAGCAATCTCGTAAATTTCAAATCCCATCTTCGCCCCGCTAGCGGTAGACGTCGCCCGCCCTAACGCATAGTTTGACGCAAACACCAGAACCCCGAAAGCCCGCTTATGTCTGACGCCCCCGCTTATCAGGTCCTCGCCCGCAAATACCGACCAGAGACCTTCGTCGATCTTGTCGGCCAAGACGCTATGGTCCGCACGCTGAAAAACGCGTTTGCAGCGGACCGGATTGCGCAGGCCTTCATCATGACAGGGATCAGGGGGACAGGTAAAACCACCACTGCGCGGATCATCGCAAAGGGCATGAACTGCATCGGGCCGGACGGCAACGGCGGGCCAACGACGGAACCATGCGGCGAATGCGAACATTGCACCGCGATCATGGAAGGGCGGCACGTCGACGTCATGGAAATGGACGCTGCATCGCGGACAGGCGTCGGTGACATCCGTGAGATTATCGATTCTGTGCATTATCGCGCGGCCTCTGCCCGCTATAAGATCTACATCATCGATGAGGTTCACATGCTGTCCAAGAACGCGTTTAACGCGCTTCTGAAGACGCTCGAAGAACCTCCCGCACACGTCAAATTCATCTTCGCGACCACCGAAATCCGGCAGGTCCCCGTGACGGTCCTGTCACGTTGCCAGCGCTTTGATCTGCGGCGGATCGAACCCGAAGTCATGATCGCGCTGATGCAAAAGATCGCAAAGGCGGAAGGCGCTGAAATTCACGACGACGCGCTTGCGTTGATCACCCGTGCCGCCGAAGGATCAGCCCGCGATGCGACGTCTTTGCTCGACCAAGCCATTTCCCACGGCGCTGGCGAAACAACCGCCGATCAGGTCCGCGCGATGCTGGGCCTTGCCGACCGTGGGCGTGTGCTTGACCTATTCGACATGATCCTGCGCGGCGAAGCAGCAGAAGCCCTAACCGAACTATCAGCGCAATACGCCGACGGTGCCGACCCGCTCGCGATCCTGCGCGATCTGGCCGAGATCACCCATTGGATCAGCGTCATCAAGATCACGCCGGACGCGGCAGACGACCCAACAATCAGCCCCGATGAACGGACCCGCGGCCAAGCAATGGCAGGCCAACTGCCAATGCGCGTGATGACGCGGATGTGGCAAATGCTGCTGAAAGCCTTGGAAGAAGTCGCAGCCGCCCCCAACGCAATGATGGCGTCCGAAATGGCGGTGATCCGACTGACGCACGTGGCCGACCTGCCAACGCCCGACGAACTGGTGCGCAAACTCAAAGACGCGACACCGCCAACGGGCGGGCCCACAGGCGGTGGACGCCCTGCCCCGCAAGGCGGCGGAACCACAAACGCGATGGGCAGCACGCCCGTACCAACGCACAGCGGACCGTCCGGTCCATCGGCATCTGGCGCGCAAACTGCCGTGGCCTTGGCCGAAGACGCGCTGCAGCACTACGCACGCTTCGAAGATGTCGTGGACCTGATCCGGCGGCATCGCGACGTGAAACTACTGGTGGAAGTCGAAACAGGCATCCGTCTGGTAGCCTACCAACCCGGCCGGATTGAAGTGCAGCCAACAGCAGATGCATCCACCGATTTGGTCGGCAGGTTGGGGTCACGATTGCAGGCATGGACAGGCAATCGCTGGGTGATCACTGTCCGCGACGAAGGCGGGGCAGAAACCATCGCGGAAATCCGCGACGCGGCTGAAAACGCGATCAAGGCGGAAGCAGCGGCACACCCGCTTGTGCAGGCGGTCATCGCGGCATTCCCGAAGGCCAAAATCACCGACATCCGGACCGAAGCGGAAAAAACGCAAGACGCATTTACAGATGCGTTGCCAGAAGTCGATGATGAATGGGACCCATTCGACGACGAATGAGCCCCGTCAGGTCAGCTTAGTTTGTTGGCCAAGCATCCGGATCAATGTGACCAAGCACAGTGAAACTGTCGCCTTCTGGACGCACAACATATGCGACACCCTGCGGTTCGGGATAGATACCAGTCGCAGCTTCAAACGGGTCGTCGTGGCCAACCACAACGCGATTTCCCTCTGCCACGACTTCGGTCAGAAACGGCAATACATTCTCACGCATCTGCGCGATGTCCGCTTCTGAGTAATCCTCTGCCTTTGCGAAATGCAGCGCTTCATCCGTGTGATAATGACCAAATGCCAGATCAGCGGTCTGCCAAGCACGGCAATACCCACTGCTGACAACGCCACCGACCGGAACCTCTAACGCGTGCACTGCGGCGCCAATGCCTTTGGCTTCTGACCAGCCTTCTGCGCTCAGCACACGTTGGGTCGCACAATCACCCATCACAGCATGAACCTGATCCGCATAATCGCTTTCCGTCGTGGCGTGCCGAACGTAGATCACCAATCCGCCTTCCTGAAGTGCCGCGACGAGGTCTTGTGGTGATGCATCTTGGGCGGTTGCCCCCGACGATACACATAACAGCGCCACGACTGATGCGGCGCGCGGCAGATGGCTAAAAAGAGTAAGTGACATGGGATTTCCTTTTCCTGAGTGATTCCGTCAGAATAAGGGTTAACCGACTCTTTTAGTCGGATACAAGCCCCGACTTGTTACCACCCCGCAAAAGACCTATTTAAAAACGAACACGCACAAAGGGATGATAAAATGCTCAAAGGGCTTGGTGGCCTTGGTGATATGGCCAAGATGATGAAATCCGCGCAGGAAATGCAGGGCAAAATGGCCCAGATGCAAGAAGACCTCGAAAACATGATGGTCACGGGCGAAAGCGGTGCAGGTCTTGTGAAAGCAACGGCAACAGCCAAAGGCGAGCTGAAGGCGCTCGACATTGATCCGTCGATTTTTGATCCGAACGAAAAAGAAGTCGTCGAAGACCTGATCCTTGCAGCGATCAAAGACGCGCAACAAAAGGCTGGCGAACGGGCACAGTCTGAAATGCAGAAAATGACCGAAAGCCTTGGCTTGCCGCCGGGCATGAATTTGCCGTTCTAAGTGCCGATTTTTCGCCCAAAATTCGGGGGCCGCACGTGACCAGTGGCACCGATGATCTTGAAAACCTGATCACGCTGCTCGCCAAGCTGCCCGGTCTTGGACCGCGGTCTGCGCGGCGAGCCGTGTTGCATCTGGTCAAAAAGCGTAGCCT
Organism: Yoonia sp. D2-7; assembly: GCF_055809435.1. Classification (NCBI taxonomy): domain Bacteria; kingdom Pseudomonadati; phylum Pseudomonadota; class Alphaproteobacteria; order Rhodobacterales; family Paracoccaceae; genus Yoonia; species Yoonia sp. D2-7. Next base: position 3,318,171 of record NZ_CM147912.1, read on the forward strand.
GCAATTGATCCCGCTAGCCGAGGCCATGCACCGCGTGGGTGCTACCGCCCGCGAATGCCTGAACTGCGGGAACATTGGCACGACCGACGTGTGCGATATTTGCGAAAGCGAAAAACGGGCGATCGGTCAGATTTGCGTCGTCGAAGACGTTGCTGATCTGTGGGCCATGGAACGCAGCCAAACCTTCAAAGGCCGCTATCACGTGCTCGGCGGGACTCTGTCGGCGCTTGATGCTGTGGGGCCGGAAGAACTGCGCATCCCCAAACTGATCGACCGGATCAAGTCCGAAAACGTGACCGAGGTGATCCTCGCGCTTGGTGCCACCATCGACGGGCAGACCACCGCGCATTACATCGCGGACCAACTGCCCGGCATCACTGTCACGTCGCTGGCGCAGGGCGTGCCCGTGGGCGGTGAACTCGACTACCTCGACGACGGTACAATTACCGCCGCCTTAAATGCGCGCCGCAGCATTTAGCCCGCCATGCCACCCGCGCAGACTTTTGGCGAGAACAACAGACCGCCAACCCATCCCATGCGGCCATCGCCCATATCGATGAACTCCATCCCATCCACGGTGATGTAACCAAAATCAATATTATCACCCGGCATGATTTCTCCAAAAAACGCCGTATCCGGATGCCGCCCCGCTGTCATCAACAGCGCAGGCCCGTCGTATCCCAAACACGCGCTTTCATAACCAGTCCGCACCGGCAAATCAGCCAATGCACGGCGTTGATCCACATAATCAACATCAAGCGACTGGCGGGACGTATCCACTGCGCAACTGAATTCTTCTTCGACTTCCCGCACTTGCGCGACGATCAATTCGTCTTCCGCGCTCAGTTTCGGCGAAGACGTGGTGCAATCGCTGTTATCAAAAACAGACTTGCCCAATTCAGACCCGAAACAATACCCAGCACGATCAAAGACCGTGTTGCGGGTCAGCCAAAGTTCGTCGCAAAGCGCATCAGCGACCGCTGTCGCCGGGGTCAAAGTCAAAAATATAGCCGTCAAAAAACGCATCAAAATCTCCTAAATTATCCAATCCAGATTAGGCGATGAACGGATGCAGGCTCAAACAAAAAATCCCGGCGCAAAGGCCGGGATTTCCATACTTTTTACGAAAGTGACGCGGACCTTAGTCTTCGTCTTTCTCATCCGCATCATCTGGCAGGTTAAAGAAGCTATCAGCATCGGACACGTCCATATCTGCAGACTTCGTCTCCAGATCGTCTGCATCGTCTTCAGCCAGAGAAAACGTCTCAAGACCGGCAATCGCGCTAGGCATCTTCGGCTCGGCAGGCATGCCAAGGGATTGTTCGGTGCTGACCAACTTGCGGCGCTCGTCATCAGACATCGCGCTGCCTTCTTTGGCGGCTTTGGCGTTGGCTTTCTGAACAGCCATGTCCAACTCGCCCTGCTTACACATACCCAACGCAACCGGATCAATCGGATCAATGTTGGAGATGTTCCAGTGGGTGCGTTCGCGGATCGCCTGAATGGTTGGCTTTGTTGTGCCGACCAGTTTGGAAATCTGACCATCGGAAAGCTCTGGGTGGAACTTCACCAACCACAGGATCGACGCAGGACGATCCTGACGCTTGGACAGCGGCGTATAACGTGGACCGCGGCGCTTTTCTTCGCCTTGGGCGGCCTTGTAGAACTTCAACTTCAGCTTATGCAGCGGGTTCGCTTCGGCCTTGTCGATTTCTTCTTGGGTCAGCTGGTTGTTCGCAATCGGGTCAAACCCCTTCACGCCAGTTGCCACGTCACCATCCGCGATTCCCTGTACTTCCAGCTCGTGGAAGCCACAGAAATCAGCGATCTGCTTGAACGTCATTGTGGTGTTGTCACACAGCCAAACTGCTGTGGCTTTTGCCATAATCGGTTTATCGGACATCAAATGTCTCCTCATCAAAATGACAAGCCTTTCCCGCGCCCTTGAAGGGGCTGACCGCTTGGGCCGGGTTCGCATTGTCGGGGAACTTGAAGCCTATATAAGGATGCCAAGCAATTTAGGGAAGATCAAAATGTGGCGGATGGTTTTAGGGCTTTTGACGTGGGCTGGTATGGCATCGGCACAGGACACTGCTGGCGAATTTGATTACTACGTTTTGTCCCTGTCTTGGTCCGCAAACTGGTGCGCATACGAAGGCGACGACCGCGATTCCCCGCAATGTGATCCGGCGCGCGATCACGGCTGGGTCCTGCACGGTCTTTGGCCGCAATACGAACGCGGCTACCCTGCCGATTGCCGGACATCATTCCGCCCGCCGTCGCGTGGGCAAACTGGCGACATGGCCGACATCATGGGAACATCGGGGCTGGCTTGGCACCAGTGGAACAAACACGGGGTCTGCACAGGTCTCGATTCCGAAGATTACTATGCCCTGTCCCGCGTCGCCTACGACAAAGTCACGCGGCCCGACGTCCTACGCAAACTCACCGATCCCGTGACCTTGCCCGCGTCCCTGATCGAAGAGGCATTCATCCAGTCGAACCAGACGCTCGAACCCGACCAGATCACAATCACCTGCCGCCAAGGTTACATCCAAGAAGCACGCATCTGCCTCACCCGAGACCTAGAATTCCGCGACTGCGGAACCGACGTAATCCGCGACTGTACCATGCAAAGCGCGCAATTTGAACCAATGCGGTAATTGCCGCCCACGTTCATCAACGGCACTTTCAGTCACACAGCTCCGTCAGAACCTCTGCCGCGATCTGGAATGACTTCACCCGTTCTGCGTTATCATGGATCATCCCTGTCACCATGATTTCATCGGGTTGGTAGGTATCAATCAGGCCAGCCAACTGCGTTTTCACGGGCGCAGCCGATCCTGTAGCAGAACAGGACAACGCATGTTTCACCCCCGCCAGTATTTGACCGGGCACCTGCGCTGCCACGTCACGCACCGGATACGGCAGCTTTCCGGGTTTCCCCATATGCAGGTTCGCAAAGGCCAAATACTGCGACGACCGCAGATATTCCGCCTCTGCATCCGTTTGTGCGGCACAAACACCCGCCGCCATCATCGCATAGGGTTTCTCCAAATACGCCGATGGCTTGAATGACTCACGGTAAACTTGCAATGCCTGCCCCAACAGATCCGGGGCAAAGTGCGACGCAAAGGCGTATGGCAACCCCAGATGTGCGGCCAATTGCGCACCATACAGACTAGACCCCAACACCCAGACAGGCACATCTGTCCCGGCTCCCGGAACAGCGCGAACCGATGCATGATCAGGCACGTCACCAAAGTAGCCGATCAATTCCTGCACATCCTGTGGAAAGGTATCATCAGGTGCCATGTGACGGCGCAAAGCACGGGCCGTCGCCATGTCCGTTCCTGGCGCACGACCGACACCCAAATCAATCCTGTCGGGATACAACGTGGCCAACGTGCCGAATTGTTCGGCAATCACCAAAGGCGCATGATTTGGCAGCATGATACCGCCTGCGCCGACACGTATCGTCTTAGTCGCGCCCGCCACGTGGCCAATCACGACCGACGTTGCAGCGCTTGCGATACCTTGCATGTTGTGATGTTCCGCCAGCCAATAGCGATGATATCCCGCAGCTTCTGCCGCTTGGGCAAGCGCGACCGTATTGGCAAGCGCATCTGCGGCCGTTTTGCCTTCGGGGACTGGCGAAAGATCAAGTAACGAAAATGTCTGCATAAGTGTGCTCCTTGACCGAACACCTAAGCAGCCATCGCGCCCAAACCAAGATCACCAAAGGTCAGGCAGAGACGTTTTTCTAGCTTGGCCCGTGACACCAGTTTGACGGGATCAGTTTCGCGCGACGCTGGCGCCTTATAGGCCCGTCACCAATCCCGCCCATCCGGATATTCCGCTGGTCCTTTAATCTCTAGCTTGTTCCCAAAGGGGTCGAAAATATAGAATGAAAGGCCGACACCTCTGGCACCGCCATGGGTCGCTTCACGGTCGATTTCCACACCATGCGCTGCTAAATGCGCCCGCATGGCGTCAGGCTGAAACGGCGATGTCGCGATGCACAGGTGATCCACATTCCGACCGCCTTTCACTGGCGGTACAGCGCTCGCCGCACCCGGATGCGTGGTGTCCCACAGCACGATCAACGCGGACCCTGCCCAAACCTGTTCCATCCCCAACGTCGGATAGGAATACCCCGGAACGCAGCCCAAAACGTCCTGATAAAACGCAAGCGCCTTGGGCATGTCATCCACGATGAACACCACATGATCGATCCCGACAAGGCTGAACGGCGGGGGTGTCATGCGACGTCCCATGTCGGGCACCACGGCCCGTCGACCAACCGCATATCTTTATTCAGACCTGCAATCTCGGCACGTTCCGCATCGGTCAAAACGATATCACCAGCGGCAAGGTTTTCCGCAATCCGGTCACGGCTGCCCGCCGATGGAATAATGATATGACCCTCTGATAGCAGCCACGCCAACGCAATCTGCGAAGCCGTGGCACCGTGTGCCGCACCAATGCGTTGCAGCACAGGATCATCCAGCACAGCACCGCGCGCCAACGGCGAATAGGCGGTCATCGGGATGCCCTTTGACCGACAATCCGACACGATTGGCGTATTATGCAGGTAAACATGCAGCTCCACCTGATTAGTGAAAATCGGGCGATCCCCCAGCAAATCCATTGCTTTCGCGATGTAGGGCTTCGTGAAGTTCGACACCCCAATATTGCGGCACAGACCGGCGTCATAAACGGCAGCCAGCTGCGCCATGTAATCTTCGATATCGTATTCATCTTTGATCGACGGATAGTGCAGCAACAACAGATCAACAGGACCAACGCCCAACTTTTCAAGCGACGCATCAACATGCGGCCTGATCTGACCGGGACCAAAGCTTTCCGGTGCGACCTTCGTTGTCACCCACAGATCATCACGGGCAACGCCGTGATCGGCAATCGCACGGCCAACGTGTTCTTCGTTCTCGTAGCCTTCAGCACAATCCAGATGACGATACCCGACATCAAGCGCTGTCAGCGTCCCGTCATAGGCCGCATCGCCCAAGCGATTCCATGTCCCGTATCCAATGCGCGGTATCGTATTAAGCATCCGGCTCTCCTCATCATTTGGAGAAAAGCTAACCCAACTAAAACGATTACGCTAGGGCAAAGATCGCCTAACTCAGACGATCCCCAAGATCCAAACCACGCAACACATCCGCCGCATCCATTGGTTTTTTGCTGGGGCGTTGGGCGCGAGTGATGCGCACCGCACCTGTCGCACATGCAACGTCGAAACCTTGCAATACAGTGCCCGGTGCTGCAACGCCGTCGATGACCTCTGCGACAAGCAGCTTCACGCGTTCACCGTCCACATCGCACCACGCCCCCGGAAACGGGGACAGCCCGCAAATGTGGTTCGCAACCTCGGCGGCAGGGCGATCCCAATCGACGCGCGCCTCGGACTTGTCGATCTTGGCGGCATAGGTCACGCCGTCCTCCGGTTGCGTTTCGGGCGTCAATTCGGGCAACCGATCCAATGCTTCAACCACCAACGCAGCCCCCATTGCCGACAACCGATCATGCAGTTGACCCGTTGTTTCAGCTGGCGCAATCGGCGTGGCTTGGCGCAGTAGGACAGGACCGGTATCCAGCCCTGCTTCCATCTGCATAATGCACACGCCAGTCGCGGCATCCCCGGCCATAATCGCACGGTGGATCGGCGCCGCACCCCGCCAACGCGGCAACAACGACGCATGGATATTCAGACAGCCATGCGTCGGCGTATCCAAAATCACCTGCGGCAGGATCAAACCATAGGCCACGACAACAGCGATATCGGCGTTGTGACTGGCGAAAACCGCTTGGGCGTCTTCATTGCGCACAGACACCGGATGATGGACCGGCAATCCCAGCGCCTCGGCCCGCGCTTGCACGGGCGGCGGGCGATCCTTCTTTCCGCGCCCAGCAGGCCGCGGCGGTTGTGAATAGACGGCAACCACATCGTGGCCAGCATCAACCAAAGCATCCAGAACAGGCACCGAAAAATCGGGCGTCCCCATAAAGATCACTCGCATTGGTATCCCTTTCATCTATTCGGACAACGCGTCACCGGCCCGCTTTACGTGCCTTCCGCAGCAACATATCGCGCTTTGTCTTGCTCAGACGGTCGAAATACATCTTGCCGGCCAAGTGGTCGATTTGATGCTGCACCGACGTGGCCCACAGGCCAACAAAGTCGCGATCTTCCATCTCGCCATCACGGTTCATGAACCGAACAGTCACGGCACGCGGGCGATTGATCAACGCAGATTGACCCGGCAGGTTGGGCGACGCTTCGGCATGGGGGCGCAATTCCACCGATGCATGCAGCACCTCTGGGTTCGCCATGCACACGGCTTGGCCGCGTTTTTCGGACGCATCCACGACCGCGAGCCGCTGCATAACCCCCAACTGCACCGCAGCCAGACCAACACCGGGCATCGCTTCCATCGCGTCGATCATTTCGTCCCAGATCGCACGGGTTTCATCCGTGATTTCTGTCACATCATCAGCAACCGTGCGGAGCGCCTTGTGCGGCCACATTACAAAAGGTCGGGTCATTGGCGTTTATCCGTAATCAAAATACCGTTCAGATGATCGATCTCGTGCTGCACACAAGCCGCTGAGAAACCGTCAAAGCTGGCCTCAAGAAACCCACCATCCACATCACGCCAACGCACAACAACCGACGCGGGGCGCGTCACATTGATCAGATCGCCTGCAATCGACAGACACCCTTCGGCCAAGGTCGACATTTCTTCGGAGGCCGACACAATCTCGGGGTTCACGAAAATCACCGGCTGCGGATCGGCGTCTTTCCACGTGGCGTCCATCACAAACAGACGTTGCAGCACACCCACCTGAGGTGCTGCAATCCCACGGCCATTTGCGGCATACATTGTCGCCAACATATCCTCGGCCAAGCTGATCAGCGCGTCATCAAACACCACAACGTCGGCGGCCACCTGCGACAGCACCGGATCGGGCGCCTGCACAATCGGCATCACCGCCATCAGCCGCGCGCCATTTCGCGTTTCAGTTTTTGCATCTTGCGGGTGATCATCTGGCGCTTGAGCGGCTTCAGATAATCAATAAACAACTTGCCATCGAGATGATCGATCTCGTGCTGGACACATGTCGCCCACAGTTCATCGAACTTCTCATTGCGTTCTTTGCCGTCAACGTCCTGCCATTTCACTTCGACCGCAGCGGGGCGTTCCACTTCGGCGTATTGATCAGGGATCGACAGACATCCTTCGTCGTAGACGCTGCGTTCGTCGCTTTGCCAGACCACTTCTGGGTTGATCAGGACCATCGGTTCGGGCGTGCCGCCTTCTTCCTTCACGCAATCCATCACGATCATCCGCTCGGTGATCCCGATCTGCGGGGCAGCCAGACCAATACCCGGTGCGTGATACATCGTTTCCAGCATATCATCGGCCAGCTTCGCCCGGTCCGTGGAAAAGTCCACAACAGGGGTGCATTTGGCTTTCAGCCGCGGGTCGGGGTGGATCAGGATTTTGCGCAATGTCATGCGCGTCCATCTAGCGTCTCGCCTACCATCCCGCAAGTGTGACCGTTTTCGACTTGCACCCCCTCGCGCGTCAAAGCACGTTACAAAAAAGTCAGTTGCGGAGAGACCAATGAATTTTGACCAGAAAATCGACCGGCGCGGCACCCATTCGGTAAAATGGGATAGCATGGAAGCGATTTACGGCGTCTCCCCTGACGATGGCATCTCAATGTGGGTGGCAGATATGGAATTCCAACCGCCGCAATGCGTGCAGGATGCCATCAAGAAAATGCACGACCACGGCGTTTACGGATACTACGGCGACGAAGGCCCGTACAAAGACGCGATCTGTTGGTGGATGAAAACACGCCACAACTGGCAGATCGATCCGTCATGGATTTTCACGACGCACGGCTTAGTCAACGGAACGGGGATGTGCGTCGACGCCTACACGAACCCCGGCGATGGTGTGGTTCTGTTCACACCAGTCTACCACGCCTTTGCCCGCGTCATCGCAGCGGCAGGGCGTGAAGTCGTGGAATGTGAACTGGTCAATAACGATGGCCGCTACGAGATGGATTTTGACGCCTACGACGCACAGATGACCGGCAACGAACGGATGCTGATCCTCTGTTCGCCCCATAACCCCGGTGGGCGCGTTTGGACGCGCGCAGAATTGGCGGGCGTCGCAGCGTTCGCGAAACGGCACCAGTTGATCCTCGTGTCCGACGAAATCCACCACGATCTGACGATGCCCGGCCACACCCACATTCCGACGGCGCATATCGACGGGATCGCAGACCGGCTTGTGACAATGACGGCCACGACCAAGACCTTCAACATCGCAGGCAGCCATTCAGGCAACGTCATCATCGAAGACCCTGATCTGCGGGCGCAATTCGGGAAACGCATGGCGGCCCTTGGCCTGTCACCGAACAGCTTTGGCCTGTTCATGGCAACGGCAGCCTATTCACCCGAAGGGGCCGAATGGGTGGACGCGTTGAAAGCATATCTCGACGGCAACCGGCAGGTGTTCGACGCCGGGATCAACGCCATTCCGGGGCTCAAATCGATGCCGCTCGATGCGACTTATCTGGCGTGGGTCGACTTTTCGGGCACGGGCATGACGCGCGAAGAATTCACAGCACGGGTGCAAAACGAAGCCAAAATCGCAGCCAACCACGGCCCCACCTTTGGATCAGGGGGCGACGATTTCTTACGGTTCAACCTCGGCGCACCACGCGCGCAAATCGAAGAGGCAATCGCCCGCCTTCAAGCCGCGTTCAGCGATCTTCAGTAACTAGCGCGGCAGCAACGCAATCGGCGCATCCTGCTCGCGGACAAAATCCGCGGGCGGACGGTCGGGGATTGTGTTGACCCATTTGAAATCGAACACACGTTCTTGACCGTCCAATTCGGAATCTATCACAAGACATTGGTACAGATGACGCGATCCGTCGTAAATTTCGACACGTCCCCGCAAACGCGGCGACGTTTTCGCATCCAAAGCAAAGCCATTGTCCCACAAACGCAGGATACGATAGACGTCGTCGCCGTCGTGAACGCAAAGCCGATCGTTGCGCTTCAGCGATTGTTTACGGGCTTGTTCTAGGCCCTCGCGGACCTCTTGCGGAAACATTTGAAACATCGTGCCGATTCCTTGTCTGGAACCCTAGGATGTACTTCTAATTGTAAATATCAAGTGACGACGTCCGCCGCGCCGCAGCGTAAACCTGCCAAATTGTTCAAGATTTTTCTTTTACCTTTGGGCGCAAGACATGGGGTTTCGCGGCATCATACAACGCAGAATCAGGGAAACCGTGGTTATCCGACAGCGCAGGACCGACCATAATCAACGCAGTACGCGTGATTTTTGCGGCCCGTACTTTTTCGCGAATATCGGCAAAGGTGCCACGAATTATCAACTGATCCGGCCATGAGGCGCGGTAAATCACGATCACAGGACAGTCTTCGCCGTAATAAGGAATCAGCTGACGTTCGATTTCACGCAGCGCCCTGATCCCCAAATGGATCGCTAATGTTGCCCCCGTACGGGCGAAATTTTCTAGCGTTTCACCCTCGGGCATCCCTGTCGATTTCATCGACATACGGGTCAAGACGATAGACTGCGCAACCTCTGGCACAGTCAGCTCAGTACCCAACGCCGCCGCCGCCGCCGCATAGGCCGGAACCCCTGGAATAATCTGATAATCGATTCCCGCTTCTTTCAATCGGCGGATCTGTTCCGCAATCGCGCCGTACAAAGACGGATCACCCGAATGGACACGCGCAACGTCTTCACCACGCGCATGTGCCGCCAAAATCTCCGCGTGGGTATCATCCAACGTCATCGGGGCGGTGTCCAAAACACGCGCACCTTCCGGCGCACAGGCGACGACCTCTGCCGGCACCAACGACCCCGCATAAAGACACACAGGACAGGCCCCGATCACGCGCGCAGCTTTCAACGTCAGCAATTCCGGATCGCCCGGACCTGCGCCAATAAAATAAACAGTCATCTCAAAACTCCATACGGGATGGCGGGAGGGGCGTCGTCCAAAGGACGCGCGACTCTACGCCAAATCCCCATCAATCTTGCGGGCATACCCCCGCGGCGTGAACATGCGCGGTCCCGTCCCCAATTGTGCCAGACGCGAATGCGACGACCCAACCAGCACAACGGTCAACATATCCACCTCATCAACTTCCAACTCATCCAAGCGGCGATACCGGACATGCTCCTCAGGCCGCCCAAGCGACGACGCCAACATGACAGGCGTCTCAGGTGGGCGATGCTCGAGCAAAATATCACGCGCTTCAGCCAACAACGTACGTCTGCGCATCGACACCGGATTATAGAACGCGATCACAAAATCGCCCTCGGCCGCGGCTTTCAACCGCTTCACAATATCCTCGCGTGGGGTCAGCAAATCGCTCAACGAAATCGCACAGAAATCATGTCCCAACGGGGCACCAGCCCGCGCAGCAGCCCCCTGCAACGCAGAAACCCCCGGCGAACAGACAACCTCGACACGGTGCGCTGCATCAGAAACACCCATCTGATCCACCGACCGATCCAGCAATTCAAACACCAACGCGCCCATCGCATAAATGCCAGCATCACCCGAACATACCAGCGCCACGTTCTTGCCCTTTGCAGCCTGTTCAAGCGCAAACCGGCAGCGATCTTCTTCACCACCCAGCGGAAAATCAGACCGTTCCTTGCCCACAGCCAACGGCCCCAGCAAATCAATATAAAGCCCGTATCCGACCAATTCCTCAGCCTCAGACACCAATCGCGACACCTCAGGAGTGCGCCACGACGCCTGCCCCGGTCCAATACCCACAATCGACAACCGCCCACGCGACCTTCCCTTCAGATCAACCAAGGGGGCAGGTGCCATCGCAATCGCGCAGGTCGCATTCGCCGTCTTGCGCTTCGGATGGGTCAGCACGGCGTCCGCGCCACCTTGCGCCAAGGCCGCAGCCTCAGACACACCATGCGTACCCACTTCGGCGAAAACCACATCAGATGGATTCGCAAGACGCGGGGTCTCAGCATCCAATACATCCGCCTCAAACAACCGCATCGGCGCACCAAGCGATGCGGCGAGATCAATAATCGCAGGCTCATCGCCTTTCAACGTGATCGTATTCACCGAATGGATCGCCTCAGGCGCTAACCCTGCTTCATCCAAAACCGACTGCACCAATGCAGACAGCTCTTCTGGCGGACAATTCCGTGCACAACCAACACCCAACGTCAAAACCTGCGGCGCAAACTGCAAATGATCGCCGCCCAAATCCGGCAAAGCAGCCGACGTGCAGGACAACCGCGTGCCATCCTCGGCAAACGGCGCCGCATCCAACCAGTCAGCACGCACCGACGCATCCTCAGCCAGCAAAGCACCTCCCGCCGACAACATCCCCGCCATCGCGTCCTTTGCGTCATCAGGGTTCACCAAACGCCAACCCGCAGGCGGACTATCCAACGCCACGCCCATCGCCACATCACCCGCCGTCGTCACAGCAGCGACAGCGCCCAGCGCGTCAGAAATCTCAGCCGCCAAGCGGTTCGCGCCGCGATGACCACCCAACAACGGCACCACAACGGCCCCATCATCAGACACCGAAATCACCGGCGGCTCAGTCGTCTTGTCGGCCAACAGCGGCGCAACACCGCGGATCAAAATCCCCGACGCACAGACGCCCACAATCGGAACCCCAGCCGCGAACAATTCTCGCGTATGATCCAACGCATGTGCAAAAAACGCATCCGCCTGATCCACACGACCTTCGCGGCCATGCACCTGCGCATCCAAAACTTTCGCCACGCGATGGGCCACAGCCTCTCCCGAACGGGAAAGCGCCAAAACAACAGGTTTCACAGCCATGGATCGGCCCCTTTAGTCAGTAATATCATCGAAAAGTACGGTGCCTTTTCAGGGGCATCCGCCAGCGACAGCACGACCTGCGCAGGCAAAGTCGCACGTTCAACGTAGACGGCACCATCCATCAGACCCAGCGCGTCAATCACACCACGGATCTTCGCCAAATGACGGCCGACCTTCATAATCACAACGCTCTCAGCGCCCGCAATCCGGTCACGCAGCTCGTCCTCGGGCAGCGGCCCGGGCAACACAGTCAGCCGTTCATTTCGCGCAGCCAACGGCATCCGCGCAGACGCGGCACAGGCCGTGACAGAGGTCACCCCCGGCACAACCTGCACGTCAAACCGGTCAGCAAGACGCGCGAAAATATACATGAACGACCCGTAGAAAAACGGGTCCCCTTCGCACAGGCAAACCACATCCCGGCCCGCCTCCAGCGCCTCCGCAATCGCAGCAGCGCCCGCGTCATAAGCATCTTGAGCAGGCTGGCGTTCCACAGACATCGGAACATCCATCACGATCTCAACGGCATCCGGCTTGATCAAATCCACCGCAATCGACCGTGCAAAACTCTCGCCCCCTGCCAACGTCGGATAAGCGACAACATCCGCTCCCTCAATCAAGCGGGCTGCGCGCAACGTCATCAAATCCGGCGCACCTGGCCCCAAGCCAACACCATACAAGGTTCCACGGGATGGCGGGAGGGGCGTCGTGCTCGCACGCGCGTCTCCAGTCATCGTTTCACCAAACTCAACTGGGTCACAGGCATCCCCGGACGCCACCCCGTCAACCGACCCACAGGTTCGGCACGGTGCACCATCAGCTTCACCAGATCACCGCCAAAATCACGGTGCAGCGCGATCAACTCCGCCTCGCTCTCCAAGGTCACAGCATTCGCCACCAGACGCCCCAAAGGACGCAAAGCCGCCCAAGCAGCGTCAAACGTTTCACGGCTCAACCCGCCACCAATAAAAATCGCATCAGGTGCCGCAAGCCCGTCCAACGCGGCAGGCACGGACCCGTCCACCAATTCCAACTTCGGGGTGCCCAGCGCCAGCGCATTCGCTCCCGCCATCGCCCGCCGATCAGCACGCGGTTCAATCCCGACAGCACGCGCATACCGCGCCGCCCGCATCCATTCGATCGCAACGGACCCGCAGCCGCAGCCGATATCCCACAACAGCGCCCCGCGCATCGGCATCAGCTTAGCAACAGTCGCTGCACGAATTTCCTGTTTCGTCATCGTCCCATCGGACTGAAACAAACTATCCGCCAATCCCGGCACACGCGGCAGTAAAGCCGCATCAGGGGCCGCGATACATTCAACAGCGAGCGTGTTAAACGCTGGCACCTCGTGATCCCAGCTTTCCGCCACACCATCAAAGCGCAACTCATCCTTACCGCCCATCGCAGCCAAGACTGTCAGCTTCGATTGTCCAAACCCACGTTCCGTCAGGAACGCCGCGATCTGCGCGGGCGTTTGCGCCCCCGTCGTCAGCACCAACAACCGTGCATCCGGCTGGATGAAGGCAATCATTTGCTCCACAGGACGACCATGCACGGTCAACGTCTCAACATCCGGTAACGACCATCCCATACGGGCAGACGCCAGCTGGAAGGCAGACAATTGCGGATGATACACGATCTCCGCCGGATCAATCGCGCGCCCAATACGCGCCCCCACAGAAAACCACAGTGGATCGCCGGTAACGAGGATGACAGCACGCTTGCCCCGCAGACCCTCAATCGTCTCGATCATCGCATCAAAGGGCGTCGGCCACGCGATCCGTTCGGCCTGCACCGCCTCGGCCAGCGCATGATGCCGCTCGCCGCCAAGGATCACTTCAGCCGCTTCCACAACAGCACGGGTCGCCGGCACAAGACCATCAAGTCCGTCTTCGCCAATCCCCACAACATGCAACCAAGGCGTTGTCGTCATACTTTGTCCTCCGGAAGACCAGCAGCCAGCGCATTGACAGCGGCGGAGGCCATCGCCGATCCACCCTTTCGTCCACGCAGCGCAATGAAATCACAACCACGCGGATCAGCGGCAAGCTCTGCCTTGCTTTCAGCAGCGCCAATAAACCCTACAGGAAACCCGAGGATCACAGCAGGTTTCGGCGCACCCGCATCAATCAACTCAAGCAGATGGAACAGCGCAGTCGGCGCGTTGCCAATCGCCACAACAGCCCCGTCCAGATGATCAGCCCACAGTTCAACCGCGGCAGCAGAACGCGTATTCCCGATATCCTTCGCACGATCAGGTACAGACGGATCATTCAACGTCACAATCACATCGTTATCCGCAGGCAAATAACGACGAATAATCCCCGCACCAACCATTTCGCAGTCACACAACACAGGTTTACCTGCCCGCAATGCGTCATGCCCCCGAACGGCGGCATCAGGCGAAAACGCTAGGCGATCCGCAATCTCGACCATGCCGCAGCTATGGATCAACCGCGTGACAACGGGCTGCATCGCAGGGGCAAAGCGATCCAGCTTTGCCTCGCGCCGCACGGTCGCAAAGCTGGCCGCATAAATAGCACTTGGATCTTTTTCATACGGTCGCACTGTCTGGCCTTCTGATCAGGATTTCGATTTCCGCGCGCTTTCCGGCCCGTGCGGATGTTTCGCATGGGGGTATTCTGCGTGGTGGTGATGGTCGTGATCATGGTGATGATGATCGTGGCTATGCCCATGGTCGTGATGATGATGGTGGTGGTGGTCCGCCTCAACCAGTCGGCACATCCCCGTACAGAACGTATCACACAACGCACAATCCGCGACATTCGACCCCGGCGCATTTGCCCCTTGGCCCTCAACATGGTGGTGGTGGCTTTCTTGAACGGCCCCCACTTCGCCTTCAAACCCAACGACGCCCGTGCGGTACTTGCACAGCACGCAGGTGGGCGGCGGCACGGCAGCAAAAGCGGGATGATCGCCACCCGACAATTGTTCGCGCTGTTCAGGCGTAATCTTGCGCACGTCACCGCCGCCGATCTCAAGCACCTGCGTCCGATACTGGCATGTCCCGCAATTCGGCGGCGGGTTGTCACCAACCTGCTCGATGATCCGCTCTGCAAACGTCGCCAGCACCTGCGGATGATCCCCAAGATAACCGGCCTTCACAAAATCAATGTCGGGATATTCGACGGCAACCTGATCCGTAAACCCATAAATCCGGTCGATCAAAATGCCCGAGAATAGGAAATACGGAAACACAATCACACGCTTGTATCCAAGCCGCGTCACATGCTGCAAACACGGCTCGACCAGCGGGAAGGTCACACCGGAAAAACCAACCTCGTGCCAGCCAAACCCCATGCCTTCGGCGACCATGCGGGCGATCTTGGCCACATTGCCATTCGCATCAGGGTCAGACGCACCACGGCCAATCACGACCAAACAGGTCTCTTCCAACGGCAATTCACCCAGATCGGCATTCGCTTGATCAACTGCTTCGCGAATACGACCAGCGGCAGCCGCGATCATCTTGGGATCAACACCCAATTCACGGCCATAAGACACGGTGATGCCGTGCTTCGCCGCGTAGGTATTCAAAACAGTCGGAATGTCATTCTTTGCATGCATCGCCGCGAACAACATGCCCGGCACGGCCAGCACGCGGTCGCAACCTGCTTCGCGCAACTTGTCCAAACCATCGCGGATCACAGGGTTTGCGAATTCCAGATAGCCGTAGTCGGTCATCCAATCGTCGGGCAACAACGCAGGCAGTTTATCCGCCAAGGTCGCAAATTCATCGACCGCAGATTGGCTGCGCGACCCGTGGCCGCAAATCATGACACCTGTTTTCACGCGGGTTCCCCTTCTTCTTCCAATTCGGGTTCGACCTCTGCGTCGGTCTCTTTCTTGCCCTTTAGGGCCCCGTAAATGCCGGTCAGGATCGCCAGACCAATCGCAGCCCCAGCAACCCAATGGTCGTGACCTGCCAAATCGGCCAAATGCCCCGGATGGGCCTGCGCCGATGATCCGGCAACCGCCAAGAGAAGTGTCAAAATGATCCGCATCTGATCCTCCAAGTTCTGCCCTATACGCCAGAAACCCCACGCAACCGCATGAGGGAGGTCCGACGACGTGATCCATGGTCCCCTCTAGGGTCAACCGGACGGATCACCAACCTCTCTGGCCCTTTCGGGCTTCGTCTATTGGGGTGGTATATGGACCAACGGCATGACCCGCAATGGGACAAAACGGCAGTCGCGCGCCGAATGCGACGCGTAGATGTGTGCATCAATGCGCAGAACCTGCGCTTGAACAGGGGTTTGTCGGCAGTCCGACCTCGCCTAAATCAGTCACAACACAGTTTTGAAAGGACATCCCCAATGGGACAACTTGTTGACGGCGAATGGCATGACGTTTGGTACGACACAAAGAAATCCGGCGGGGCATTTGTGCGGTCCACCGCAAAGTTTCGCAATTGGATCACCGCAGACGGGTCTGCGGGACCAACAGGCGACGCAGGCTTCAAAGCCGAAAGCGGGCGCTATCATCTCTATATTTCAAACGCTTGCCCATGGGCGCACCGGACAATGGTGTTTCGCGCCTTGAAAGACCTTACCGAACACATCGACGTGTCTGTTGTGCATCCCGAAATGCTGTCGGAAGGATGGACATTCGAGGTGGATGGCAACGGGGCGACAGGCGACAAACTATTCGGCCTGCCGTTTGCCCGCGACATTTACCTGAAAGCTGACCCGCAAATTTCGGGCCGTGTGACGGTGCCGATCCTGTGGGACAAAAAGCAGAACACAATCGTGTCTAACGAATCGTCCGAAATCATTCGGATGTTCAACAGCGCGTTTAACGACATCACCGGTAACACCGCCGATTTCTGGCCAGAGGCCCAGCGCGACACGATCGAAGAAATCAACACGCGAATCTATGACACTGTGAACAACGGCGTCTACAAATCCGGCTTCGCGACCACGCAAGACGCTTATGATGCCGCCGTTGGTCCGTTGTTCGATAGCCTTGACTGGATCGAAGGCATTTTGGCCGAAAACCGCTACCTGACCGGCGACACGATCACCGAAGCAGATTGGCGGCTTTGGACGACCCTGATCCGGTTCGACATGGTTTATCACCAGCACTTCAAATGTAACCGCAAACGGATCATTGATTACCCGAATATCTGGGGGTTCACACGCGAACTATATCAATGGCCGGGCGTGAAAGAGACGGTGAACATGGATCACATCGTGCGTCACTATCACTACAGTCACGAAACGATTAACCCGAACCGGATCATCCCGACCAATCCTGTGATTGATTTTGATGCGCCGCACGGGCGCGGGTGATCAAAAGGCGCTTGCTGCGCGGGCGTCCCGGCTAGCGGAATTGCCATAATGATGAACGATCGCCGCCAAGTCACTTGGCGGCGTTCCTGTTTCAACAAAGGCGCGGGCGTTGGCGCTGTGCGAAAAAATCGATCCATCCGAAAAGAAGGTCGTATCTGTCACAAAAACGACATTTGCGCGTGGTTGATTAAAATTAGCAAAGTCCGCGACGGTCAGCGCACTGCCTTCGCGCAGGACCAGATCAAGCACGATCACGTCGAAGGTCTGCTTTTGGAGAAGAACAAGCGCGTCGTCACCCGTTTCGACGACCGTCACAGTAGCCTGCAATCGTTCCAAGTGGCGGGCCCACAAGGCCCCCAATTCGGTCTTACTTTGTACGATCAATACACGCATGGCACCTTCTCACTAAACTTTGGTTCGAGGAATCGAACGGTTACCACTACAATCATTAACGGCTGCTCAAGCTTTCTGTGCCTAAAATCCTAAGGAATGGTTAACTGCCAATCAGCCTGCGTTCAAAACAGGCACGATCCCGCCAATTCGCTTGCCGAACCGGCCAAAATCAGCTTGAAACGCATCAAAATTGTATGAGGCACGTCAAGAATGACAACTTGGATCACGGTTTGCGACACCTGTAAGCGTCCGGAATGGACCGAAGGCGAAGACACAATCACCGACGGAGAACAGCTCGCCAGCCTTGTTGAAGCCGCCGCTGCAGGCGTGCCAGACATCAAAACACGACGTGTGTCCTGCCTGATGGGCTGCAAACACGGCTGCAACGTGTCGATCCAAGCTCACGGGAAACTGGCCTACACCTTGGGCGACTTCACACCGGAACAGGACGCTGCCGAGGGTATTGTGACCTACGCGACATCACACGCGGCATCCGAAACAGGCCAAGTGCCCTACCGCACATGGCCGCAAGCGATCAAAGGGCACTTCGTCACGCGCCACCAGCCGATCCCAACTGACGACACCACAGAATGATTGATGCCCCTGCAAAACGCGACCACGGCGGCGGGCTGGATGCGGCAATTGCCCAGTACGGCGGCACGCGCGCGCAATGGCTGGACCTATCCACGGGTATAAATCCTGTGCCCTACCCGATCCCGACGCTGTCGCCCGACGCATGGACAGCCCTGCCTGACAGCGGCGCATTTGACCTGATCACAGCGCGCGCCCGCGCCTATTGGTCCGTTCCCAAAGGGGCAGCCTGTCTCGCAACGGCAGGCGCATCATCGGTCATTGCGCAACTGCCGCGCCTGACAACTGCTGGCCGCGTCAATATTCCTGGCCCGACGTACAATGAACATGCGGCCGCGTTTCAATCCGCGAACTGGTTTGCTGATCCGGACGGAGCAAATGCGACCGTCGCCGTGAATCCAAATAACCCAGACGGGCGGATATGGCAGGCGTCAGACATCACGGGCGACCTGCGGATCATCGACGAAAGCTTTGCTGACGTGATTCCCGATCAATCCCTCATCGCAGAAGCCGCCAAACCCGGCACGGTCATCCTGAAAAGCTTTGGCAAATTCTGGGGGCTCGCGGGGCTGCGTCTTGGTTTCGCCATTGGCGATCCGGCGATCATCACCGCCCTAAAAGAAGCCTTAGGCCCATGGCAGGTGTCCGGCCCAGCCTTGCAAATCGGGGCAGAGGCGTTAGCCGATCCCCAATGGGCGGATGAAACCCGCGCCCGCCTGTCCGCAGATGCAAACCGCTTGGACGCCCTACTGGAAAGCAAAGGCGCGATCACTCTTGGTGGCACAAGCCTGTTCCGCCTGTACGAAGTCGATGATGCAAAAGCCGCCCAAGCCCAGCTTGCGCAATCCAAAATCTGGTCGCGGACATTTCCATACGATAACACATGGCTCCGCCTTGGATTGCCTGCACCTGATCAGTGGGACCAGCTTGAAGGTGCCTTTTGACCGTTCTTTTCGCGATGATCCTTGATGGGATCTTTGGCGAACCCAAATGGCTGTGGTCGCGCGTCCCACACCCTGCTGTCATCATGGGAAAGGCCGTCGGCCATATCGACACGACATACAACACAGGCACAAACCGCAAAACCAAAGGCGCGATCAGTTTCGCGGCCTTGGCGATTGCCGCGCTGATACTTGGCATGATCATCGCCGCCATTCCGGGCATTTGGGCGGACGTTATTCTTGGGGCGATGCTGATCGCACAGCGATCCCTTGTCGAACACGTGGCCGCCGTCGGCACTGGCCTGCGCATGTCTCTACAACAAGGGCGCCGTGCCGTGGCGATGATCGTCAGCCGCGACACGCGTGACATGACCACATCAGACGTCACCCGCAGCGCGATCGAAAGCGGGTCCGAGAATTTCAGCGACGGCGTCATCGCCCCGATCTTCTGGTTCGCAATTGGCGGCCTTCCGGCCTTGCTGGTCTATAAGATCACCAATACCGCCGACAGCATGATCGGGTACAAAACACCGCGCCACCTTCAATTCGGCTGGGCAGCGGCGCGTTTCGACGATCTGCTGAACTGGGTGCCTGCCCGCCTGACAGCACTGCTGATCTGGGCGACAGATCGCCAAACACCATTTGCCAAAATCGCCGACGACGCAAACCTGCACAGGTCCCCCAACGCAGGTTGGCCAGAGGCCGCGATGGCCTACAAGCAAAACGTCGCACTGGCCGGCCCACGCAGTTACGACGGCAAACTAACGCTATTCCCCTATGTCAACGAGGCGGGCAAGCACACCCTCGGCCCCGACGACATCGCCCAAATTACGCAAACGTTGTGGGCGGCGTGGTGGATGACGCTCGTCATCGCGCTGTTTGTCGCCATCATCTAATCACAACCGTTGCGCGCAGTGGCACGGCTGTTACCTTTCGCAAAACCTAACTGACAGGAACCGCCATGCGCCGCCTCGCTTTCGCCCTTTCCATGCTCGCAAGCCCTGCTGTGGCGCAAACCTGCGGTGGACCGCTTCCCGCGTTTCTCGCAGGCGTCAAAGCCGAAGCCGTCGCGAACGGTTTGTCCCCCACCGCCGCTGATCGCGTGCTGAACGGCGCGCAAATTGATCAACGCGTGCTGAACGCGGATCGGTCCCAAGGCGTGTTTCAAAAAGATTTCATCGCGTTTTCCCGTGCTTTGATCAGCCAAAACCGGATCGACAATGGCGTTGCGGCTGCACGACGCAACGCTGCCACCTTTGACCGGATCGAAGCGCAATTCGGCATCCCCCGCGAAGTCATTCTGGCCTTTTGGGCCTTTGAAACCGACTACGGCAGCTTCCAAGGCGATTTTAACACACGCAACGCGCTTGTGACGTTGGCGCATGATTGCCGCCGCCCCGAACTGTTCCGCCCGCAGTTAATCGCAGCGATTGAATTGAACGAACGCGGCAATTTTAACCCCGACACAACAACAGGCGCATGGGCAGGCGAAATTGGCCAAGTCCAAATGCTGCCCGGCGATATCATCGAAAGCGGATTGGACGGCGACGGGGACGGCAAAATTGATCTGAAAGGATCAGCCGCCGATGCGCTGATGTCCGGCGCAAATGTGTTGTCAGGTTTAGGATGGAAACCTAACCAACCTTGGTTGCAAGAAATCCGCGTGCCAGACACCTTGGATTGGGCACAAACCGGTCTGAAACACCCCAAAACCGTTGCCGAATGGAACGCACTTGGCGTGTCGTCCCGCGACGGAACCGCCCCCACGAACCTGACGGCCCGCGTCGTTCTGCCAATGGGGCGCAACGGGCCAGCGTTCTTCGCCTACGACAACTTCGACGTCTATTTCGAATGGAACCAAAGCTTCGTTTACGTCACCACCGCCGCCTATTTCGCGACACGGCTCGCAGGTGGTCCGGTCTACGATGCAGGCAACCCGACAGCGGGCCTGTCGGGCGATCAAATGCAAGCGCTCCAAAGCAAACTTGCGGCTCGCGGGCATGACGTGGGCGGCATCGACGGCATCCTCGGCGCGAAAACCCGCGATGCGATCCAAGTGGAACAACAACGGCTGGGCCTACCTGCGGACGCATGGCCAACCACCGGACTTTTGAACGCACTATGAAACGGTTTTTCAAAGCATTCGCTGTTCTCGTTCTTATCGCAATTGCTGCGTTCTTCTATTTCGCGCCGTCTTATGTCGCCGCCGAACGCAATGCCCTGCGACCACACGCGCCCTACCAGATCAGCGATCAGGCACAGGCGCTTCACGACAGTCTGATCATCGGCGATTGGCACGCAGACGCGCTGCTTTGGGATCGCAATCTGCTCAAACGCAGCGACATCGGACACGTCGACATCCCGCGTCTGCTAGAAGGTAATGTCGCCATCCAGATGTTCACGGCTGTCACGAAAAGTCCGGCGGGCCAAAACATCCATGAAAATTCGGCCGACGCCACAGACAACATCACATTGTTGGCAATCGGACAGCTCTGGCCGCCCCGCACATGGAACAGCCTATTGGAACGAGCGCTGTACCAAGCCGAAAAACTGCACCACTTCGCGGACAAGAGCGAACAGTTGCGGGTCATCGAAACGCAATCCGACCTCGAACAGCTCCTCGCGGATCGGGCTGCAGGCCAAAACGTGGTCGGCGGGCTTCTGGGCATCGAAGGCGCGCATCCGCTCGAAGGTGATATCGCCAACCTCGAAAAACTCACCGACGCGGGCCACCGCATGATCGCGCTGCAACATTTCTTCGACAACGCACTCGGCGGATCGCTGCATGGCGAAAACAACGCAGGGCTCACCGATTTTGGCCGCGAAGTTGTGACGCAAGTCGAACAACGCAACCTGATCCTTGATCTGGCCCATTCGTCGCCTCAGGTCGCACGCGATGTGCTTGCGATCACGGACATGCCCATCGTAGTCAGCCACACTGGCATTTTTGGGGCCTGCCCGAGCGAACGGAACTACGACGACGCACTGATGCAAGATATCGCAGCCAGAGGCGGTGTCATCGCAATTGGTTATTGGCGCACGGCCGTCTGTGATGACAGTCCAGCGGGCATCGCACGCAGCATTCAGACAGCGATTGATCTGGTTGGCGAAAACCACGTCAGCCTCGGGTCAGATTTCGACGGGTCGGTCACAACATCGTTCGACACATCTGAACTGGCGGCCATCACGCAGGCGCTTGTCGACATCGGGACTCCCGAAACGCAAATTCGCAAAGTCATGGGTGAAAACATGCTGCGGGTGTTGCGGGCACGGCTGCCAAGCTAGCGCGATAGTCAAAGCCCCACACAACAACTCCACGCTGTGGTCAAAATCCTGACACAGGGCTCGGTCACCCTTTTAGGACAATTATTCCTAACGAGTATTCGAGCAAATCCAATGATAGCACTCCGCGCAATTCCGTTTTCGTTCAACATCCTGTGGCAATACATCATCGTTTTCCCGATCATGGTGTGCGGACTGGCGGGGCTTTCGTTTCTCGCGATCATCGTGGCCTTTCAATTATTCTTCCGGTCGGGCAGCAGCGAAGCTGGCGCATTTGCTGTCGGTGCGCTTTTCGTGACATTGCTTGCTGCGATCTATTCGTTCCCAATGCTGATCGGCATGCGACTGGGGTTAACGACACGCGGACACAAACCCGCCGGAAACTTCTGGAGCCTGATTATTCCGGCAAGCGGTTACGGCCTTCTTGTTGGTCTCATGACCGCGCTGATTTCCCTCGCACTGGCCTTTTTCTACATGCGCAGCATATCCATGTCTGTGACCGACATCCGCGTGTTGTTTGAAAACGCGTCACCCGAATACATTGCCAGATACGTGCTTTCCGACATCCCGCTCTTGGTTAAATTCGTGGTCATTGGTTGGGTTATCTTCACTGCATTCTATGCAGCACTGCTTGTGCCGCTCGCATCCGTCGCCATTGGCCGCGACCCAAGCGGCAATCCACATACGCCGTTTGCGGGTTTCGGGGCGGGTTTCGTTCCGCTACTCGCCCTCGTGCTATTAGGCTACGCTTTGTCAGAAATCAGCGTACCCGCCGCAGAATGGTTCGCTGGTCTCATCGGGCAAGGTGACCGCCTAGCCGGAATTCTGACGATCATCGACTTGATGGCGGATGACCAAATCCCGCTCCAATGGAACTGGGAAATCGGAGCTGTTCTGATCATGGGCCTCATCTTTTGGCTCTGGACGATCAGCCTGCTCAGCGCAGGCGCCACGCTCGTCTACATTGATCGTTTTGACAAACACAAAGCCGAACGCGCGGAAAAGATGAAGGTCGAACGCCTTGCACCAGAAGAAGCACGCGCTTTGTGGAAACAACGTATGCCAGGTCACGCACCAACATAACGGGACGGCGGGAGGGGCGTCGTGCTTGCACGCGCGTCTCCCAGCCGTTTAGGCAACCATCGCCTCGGCCTTCTTCAGGTCTACGGACACAAGCTGCGACACACCCTGTTCGCCCATCGTCACACCGAACAGCCGATCCATGCGCGACATCGTCACCGCGTGGTGGGTGATGATCAAGAACCGCGTATCTGTGCGGCGTGTCATCTCGTCCAGCATATCACAGAACCGGTTCACGTTGGCATCATCCAACGGCGCATCCACCTCATCAAGAACACAGATCGGCGCAGGGTTCGCGAGGAACACCGCAAAGATCAGTGCCATCGCAGTCAGGGTCTGTTCCCCACCCGACAACAGCGACAACGTGGACAGCTTCTTACCGGGTGGCTGGCACAGAATCTCTAGCCCCGCATCCAATGGATCGTCCGATTCCACCAACTCGAGCCGCGCTTCACCGCCACCAAACAGGTGCGTAAACAGCAAACCAAAATTCTCGTTCACCTGTTCAAACGCTGTCAGCAGCCGTTCACGACCTTCTTTGTTCAACGATGCAATCCCCGTGCGCAGCGTTGCAATCGCGCCTTCTAGATCGCTTTTTTCGTTCACCAGAAGGTCATGCTCTTCCTGCACTTCCTTCGCGTCTTCTTCGGCCCGCAGGTTCACGGCGCCCAGCGCATCACGTTGCCGCTTATACTGGTTCACCTGACCTTCGATCACATCAACGGCAGGCATGCTGTCCACGTCAACATCCAATCGCGTCAGCAGTTCAGCAGGCGACATTTCTTGCGCTTCCATGATCCGTTCTTCGGCATAAGCCACGGTTTCCTTAGCGGCATCTGATCGCGCCTCGGACCGCGCCCGCGCCTCACGCGCCTCTGACGCCGTGCGTTCCGAATCCCGCTCGGCCACCGCCGCATTGCGCAACGCCGTCTCAGCCGTGACCAACACATCAGACGCCGCCGCACGCCGCCCTTCAGCCTCATCCACGGCATCCGCCAATTCGGCACGTTTTTCTGCAATCTCTTCCGGTGCCGCAGCCGCCTCAGCCAATTCTGCCTCGGACGCAGCCCTGCGATCCGCCAGTTCCGACGTCCGTTTATTCGCCGTTTCAAGCCGGTATTTCCAGCCGGACACTTCCTTCGTGATTTCCTGCGACCGCTTCAACCGCGCATCACCCTCGCGGCGCAATTCATCATAGGCGGACCGGCGGGTCATCATCATGATCCTTGCGGCTTCCACGGTCATCTTAATATCTTCAACGCGTCCGCGCGCCTCATCCAGATCCTCAAGACCCGTCGCCGCGGCTTCCGCCTCGGTCAGCGCCTTACGCGCGATCATCGCCTCTTCGACATAGCGCTTCATCGCAAGGTTGGACGCTTCCAACTTCCCGCTCGCGAGATCGCGATCCGCCTCAGCACGCGACGCCGCCCTGTTCGCCTCGGCCACCAAACGATCCGCATCACGCCGCGCCGTCCGCGCCGTTTGATCCGCAGCCGTCAAATCCGCCAAACGACGCGTCAAAATCTCATGGGCCTGTGCGGCACCCGTGGCCTTCGCCGCAACCTCTTCCAGATCCCGTTTCAATTCGACCAACCGGTTCAACTGCTGCAACCGCAATGCAGCCGCAGACGGGGCATCCTCTGACGCGGCACGGAAACCGTCCCAGCGCCAAACATCACCCTCAACAGACACCAGCCGCTGCCCCGGTTTCAAAACCGCCTGCAACTGCGCGCCTTCTTCCTGCTTCACCAGCCCGACCTGCGACATCCGCCGTTCCAGCACCTCAGGCACATCAACGAATTCGGTCAACGGCTTCACAGAATCCGGCAAAGCCTGCACCGACAAATACGCAGGCAAATTAGCCCAACCCGATGCGGCATCAGGCGAAATCGCAGGGGCCCGCAGATCATCGGCCAAAGCCGCACCAAGCGCCTTTTCATACCCCGACTGCACCGTCAGCAGATCAAGCACCTGCCCACCCTCAGCCGTATCCCGTTCAACCAATTTCGCCAGCGCATTAACCTCGGCCCGCAGCGCATTTGCCTCGCCTTCAGCCTCTGACCGTTGGGACCGCGCATCGCTTTCCATCGTCTGGCATTCAGCACGGGCGGCTTCGGTTTCCACCAGCGTTTCATCTGCATTCGCAGCCGTCATTACCGCCTGCTCTTCCGCAGCTTCGGCCATCTCGAAATCCGCCTCGGCCTTTTCCAAGGCCTGCGTTGCCGCTTCCATCGCTTCTTTCGCGCGGGCGGCTTCCGTTTCGTTCTTTTCCAGTGTCGTGCGGCTATCGTCCAACAGACGTTTCGCGGACTGGTGACGGGCAGCAAGCCGCGCCACATCTTCGGTCAACGTTTGCAGATCATCTTCACGCTCTTGCAGCTTTGCGGCCCCTTCGCGGGCACCGTCATTCGCTTCCTCAAGCGCATCCTCATGGCCAACACCGGCCTTCGCAATCTCTGCCGCTTCCCATTCCAGCCGCTCAATGGTGTCGCCCGCATCGCGGTTCAACCCGCCTTCGCGTTCCATATCCTTGGTCAGCTGTTCGATACGGGATTCGAGCGTCGCAATCGTTTCGACCGCGCGGCTTTCCTGCTCGGACAAGGTATCGCGCTGCACCATCAACCGCTGCAAAACCGCTGCAGCAATCGCTTCTTCTTCGCGTAACGCAGGCAACGCTTCTTCCGCCAATTGGCGTGCAGTCGTGGCCTGTAACGCCTCTTTTTCCGCAGCCGCCGCAGCAACCGTACGCTCACGCAACTGACCAGCAGCAGCGATCAAGCCTTCGTCGGCCTCGCGCCAACGCCGATAAAGCAACATGCCTTCGGCCTGACGCAACGCATCGCCAATTTCGCGATAACGGGCAGCTTGGCGCGCCTGACGGGCAAGCTGCGACAGTTGTGACGCCAACTGCTCAACCACATCATCAACGCGCACGAGGTTTGTCTCTGCGCCCTTCAGCTTCAGTTCCGCCTCGTGACGCCGCTGATACAGCCCCGAAATCCCGGCGGCTTCTTCCAAAATCCGACGGCGGGCTTTGGGCTTCGCATTGATCAGCTCTGAAATCTGACCCTGACGGACCAAGGCAGGCGAATGCGCACCTGTTGATGCATCCGCGAACAACATCTGCACATCACGCGCGCGGACATCTTTCGTGCTGACCTTATACGCAGACCCCGCATCGCGTGTGATCCGGCGCACAACTTCCAGATTATCCGAATCGTTGAACGCAGCGGGCGCGAGCCTGTCAAAGTTATCAATCTGCAACGACACTTCGGCAAAGTTACGGGCAGGACGGGTCGCTGTGCCCGCAAAAATCACATCTTCCATCCCGCCACCGCGCATCGCCTTGGCCCGATTCTCGCCCATAACCCAGCGCAAAGCCTCAAGAAGGTTAGATTTTCCGCATCCATTCGGGCCCACAACGCCAGTCAGCCCATCCGCGATAATCAAATCGGTCGGATCGACAAAGCTTTTAAAGCCATTCAAGCGAAGCTTACTAAAACGCACAGATACAGGGCCTACAGTGATTCTAACGGTCCGAAACCATCGCCCGCGACAGCGGACAAAGTCAACAAATCCACCCCGCATATGGCCAAATCCAGCCACTTATCCACAAGATATTGCGCAAATCGACCTTTCGCCTGTTCAAGACGCCGCCCGCCGGAGACATCCGATTTTTCTGGATAAATCGTGCCCCAGCCACTGCTGACGCCGCATCACAGACAAATCGCGTCGGTTTCATCCTTGACCCGCCGCCCCGCACAGCGCACAAAACACAGGCATGGTTCCCCGCACGGTGCAAAGCATCAGGGGATCAAACGGGAATGTGGACAGGGCCGATCCCAATTCGGAGGCCCAAAACCACAGCCGCCCCCGCGACTGTATGCGGAGAGTGCTTTGTTAAGACGCCACTGGGAAACCGGGAAGGCAACAAAGCGCATCGACCCGCAAGCCAGGAGACCGGCCTTGCATGACGACAACCCATCCCCGTCGGGTGTGACGGGCAAAGGAGAAAAGACATGAAGACCGAAGCACGCGCAATCGCCGCTCCACAAACTAAATCCGTATCCTCGACATTGTCGTTGTTTGCCGCCGCATTTATCGGCCTTGGCATCATCGCTGTCGCTGGCCACGTACAGGCATCCACATTGCATGACGCTGCACACGACGTGCGTCACGCAACTGGCTTTCCCTGCCACTAAACACACCACACATCATGTTTAGCAAAGTTGTCGTCAGCGCATTGATCGCTGGCTTTGGGGCAGGTCTGTTCGCAGCCGTGCTCCAATTCGCATTCGTGCAGCCTATTCTGCTACACGCTGAATTGTTTGAAACCGGTGCGTTGACCCATTTCGGTTCTGATCCGTCCGCCGCGCATGTCGCACACGAGGGCGGTATCGACATTATGCGCGATGGTCTCAGCATCATGTTCTCTGCACTGATCTACGTGGGCTACGCGCTTATGCTGCTGGCCTTGATGGTCTTCGCTGAAGAACGCGGTCAACCCATCACAGCACGCACAGGACTGATCTGGGGCATCGCGGGCTGGATCACCGTACAAATGGCACCCGCCTTTGGTCTTGCGCCTGAATTGCCCGGCATGAACGCCGCTGATGTCGAAGCGAGGCAAATCTGGTGGTTCGCCACGGTTGCGGCAACGGGCCTTGGCCTGTGGTTCATCGCGTTTGGGCGCAATTGGGCGATGTGGGGCGTTGCCATCATCCTGCTCGCTGCACCGCATATCATCGGCGCACCAATGCCCGACACGCTGACCGGACCGGCCCCACCTGAACTGGGCGCAGAATTCGCAGCTCGGGCCATAGGCACGGGCCTTGCCGTCTGGGCGGTGCTTGGCCTGCTGTTAGGCGCTGTCTGGTCCAAAAACCTAGGAGAAGCGTGATGCGTCTGCTCCTCCTCTTTATCATCGGTCTCACCTTCGGCTTTGGCGGCGGCTTCCTTGTAGCTGGCGGCATGGGCCCGTCATCACACGACCACGCTGGTCACGGCGATATGGGCCACGACATGTCCGGCCTACTGGAATGGGAAGGCACAGCACCCGACCTGTCCATCATGCTGATGCCCGACATGGGCGACGCGGCTAACCTGCATATCATGGCGGACGGTTTCACCTTCACGCCAGAAACGGTCAACACGGACCCGACCCAAGGCACGGGCCACGCCCACATCTACATCGACGGGGTGAAACTGGCGCGCACCTACAGCAACTGGTTCCACATCGATCATATCGAGACCGGTCAAGTGATCCGCGTCACGCTCAACGCCGACAATCACGCGGAATGGGGCAAAAACGGGCAACCACTGGCCGTCGAGATCACAGCCCCATGACCTACAGTGCTGGCACCCGCGTCTTGAGACAAAACCGGAGCCGTCCGGCAGGCCGGGCGTCAGCCACCCATCCATCCGACGTGTCGTCATACAACCGCGCAAACGCCACCGCATCGTCCGCATCCGCGTCGGTCAGTCCGGCAAACACATACGTGGCCTTCCCATCCGCTTGGACGGCCATCGACACAGGCTCTGCACAGGCCGACAGGCATTCGTGCATCACAACTTCCCAACCTGTCGCCCGTCCACGCAACGCATCTGCTAGCGCCACACCGGGTCCGTCACAGGTTTTACAAATCACAAGTCGCTTGGTCATAATGACCCCATACCAAGCCACCCAGACATTGGACATACATCATGGCAGCTAAAATTCCCGCCACCGTCGTCACTGGCTTCCTTGGCGCCGGTAAAACCACGCTCATCCGGCACATGCTGCAAAACGCAGAAGGCAAACGGATCGCATTGATCATCAACGAATTCGGTGATCTCGGCGTTGATGGTGACATTCTCAAAGGGTGCGGTGATGAGGTTTGCACCGAAGACGATATCGTTGAACTGTCCAACGGCTGCATCTGCTGCACCGTGGCCGACGACTTCATCCCAACGATGGAACAGCTTCTGGCGCGTGACCCAAAACCCGACCACATCGTGATCGAAACCTCCGGCCTCGCCCTGCCGCAACCACTTGTCCGCGCTTTCAACTGGCCGGGCATTTCCACCAAAGTCACCGTCGATGGCGTCGTTACCGTGGTTGACGGGCGTGCTGTCACCGACGGCCAATTCGCGCACAACATCGCGGCAGTGGACGCACAACGGGCGCAAGACGAAAACCTCGACCACGAAACACCGCTGTCTGAATTGTTCGAAGACCAAATCGCCTGCGCCGACATGATCGTCGTGAACAAGGCAGACCTGCTATCCGACGACGAGGTCACAACGCTCACCACCAAACTCAAAACCGACAGCCGCGCTGGCGTACAGGTGGTTAAGGCCGCCATGGGCGCCCTACCCGTCGACGTGCTGCTTGGCCAAGGCATCGGATCAGAGGCTGACCTCGAAGCTCGCCACGAAATCCATCACCATCATCACCACCATGATGATGACCACCACGACGACGATCATCACCATGATCACGAACATGAACACGGCCACGACGAATTCGAATCCTTCATCGTCACACGCGGCGAAATCGCTGATGCGGCAGCCTTCGCAACCCAAGTCAGCGACACAATCCGCGCGTACAACATCCTGCGTCTCAAAGGCTTCGTCGCGGTCACAGGCAAACCCATGCGGCAAACGCTGCAGGCGGTTGGCCCGCGCGTAGACACCTACTTCGACCAACCCTTCGGCGACGCACCACGCGAAACCCGTCTGGTTGTCATCGGCGAAGCAGGACTTGACCAAGCAGCCATCACAAAGGCCCTGACAGCATGATCATAGTGGCGGAAACAGACCCGCGTGAACCGGCAACCACAGCGCTACTCAAAGCAAGCCATGCGTTGATGGAATCCCTGTTTCCGCCCGAAGATAACTTCTACCTCGACGTGAACGACCTCGTGTCACCGGATATCAAATTCTACACGGCACGCGAAAATGGCACCGTTCTGGGAACAGGCGCAATCGCGCTCAAACCAGACTACGCCGAAGTCAAATCCATGTTCGTGTCCGAAGACGCACGCGGCAAAGGCGTGGCAGGCGCAATCCTGCGCCAACTCGAAGACACAGCGCGGGACGCGGGTGCAACAATGATGAAACTGGAAACCGGCGACGTCTTACACGCGGCCCACAAACTCTACGAATCCCACGGATTCAAACGCTGCGACGCATTCCCGCCCTACAATGCAGCAGGTTCTTCCATCTTCATGGAAAAACCCCTGACATGACGTGCCCCGGCGGCTCTTCTTTTGGTCAAAAATACCTCGGGGGTTTGGGGGCTGGCCCCCATTCTCACTTTGCTTTCTTCGCTTCAGCCGCGGCTTTCATCCGCGCCAGCAATTCCGCTTTCGTTTCCCGCGCACCAAACGGCTTTTTGCCGGACCCGTGTGCGTTGTGTTCACTATGACGCGGTTGGTTTTTTCCCTTCTTAGGGGCACCCGCAGCTTTATAATCCATGATCCAAACCTCTCATTTGAGGCGCACCTAACACGAGGTTCAACCAGATGCACCTGCTAGCCGCCACCCCCGGTGCAATCGACGACGGGCAAGAACCGGTCGACCTCGGGCAAACCCCTGCGGACGTCATCGTGATCTCTGCGGCGGACACAGAACTGGCCGCCTTGTCTGAGGCGCGTGCCGAAATGGACAGCCCACCGTCCCTGCGGCTCGCCAATATGATGCACCTCCAGCATCCGATGTCGGTCGACCTGCACCTCGACAATTGCGCAACCAAATCGCGGCTCGTGATCGCGCGTGTTCTGGGCGGTGCGGGTTATTGGAAATACGGCCTTGTGCAATACGCCGCGCGCCTGCGCGAGGCGGGTATCACCTTCGTGGCCCTACCCGGTGACGACAAGCCCGACCAAGAACTGCGTGATCTCAGCACATGCACAAACGACGACTACGACGCGCTCTGGTCCTATTTGGTCGAAGGCGGGCCGCAGAACAGCACGAACTTCCTCAGCTATGCGCAGGCCATCATTGATGGCGGGACCAAACCGCAGGCCGCGTCGCCACTCTTACGGGCAGGCGTTTACTGGCCTGGAACTGGCATTTCGTCGGTCGCGGCGGTGCACGCATTGTGCACGCCTTGTGCACGCGTTGTGCCAATCATTTTTTACCGCGCATTGGTGCAGGGCGGCGGGCTTAATCCGATCAATCGTCTGGTGAAATCCCTGCTGCGTGCGGGGCTTCAACCGATGCCAATCTTCGTGGCGTCATTGAAGGATCCACTGTCCGTGGCAACGCTCGACCAGATCTTTCAAGACGCGCCACCTTCGGTGATCCTGAACTGCACAGCCTTCGCCGTTGGGTCGCCGCACGATGGCGACGACAGCCCGCAAAACCCTTTAATTATGGCCTCTGCAAACAATGCACCGGTGTTCCAGGTCATCCTGTCCAGCGCTTCCGAAGACGCATGGACAGACAGCCCCCAAGGCCTGTCCGCACGCGACATCGCGATGAACGTAGCTCTGCCCGAAGTCGACGGGCGCGTGCTGTCCCGCGCGGTCAGCTTCAAGGGCGAAGCCTTCTTCGACGAAGCCACCGAATGCCCGATTGCCACCTACCAAGCCCGCGGCGACAGAATTGATTTCGTCACACAGCTTACCGCAAACTGGGCGCAGCTACGGGAAACGCCCGCGCAGGACAAAAAGACCGCCTTCATTCTTGCCAATTATCCGAACAAAGACGGACGGTTAGCAAATGGCGTGGGCCTCGATACACCCGCCGCGACAATCCACGCGCTCACGCTTTTGAAAGACGCAGGGTACAAAGTCGACGCCCCAAGTGACGCCAAATCTCTGATGGATCAGATCATGGCAGGGCCGACAAACTGGCTCACAGATCGGGCAGATACCGACGGCGGATCGTACCTGCCGCTTGATGTCTATGAAAAGCACTTCAACGCGCTCCCATGGGACATCAAACAACAGATCACAGACAGATGGGGGGCGCCCGATACCGATCCCTTCATCAGCGGAAAGACGGATGCGCAATCTGCGGGTTTCAAGCTCAGCATCCATAACTTCGGAAATGCCGTCGTGGCCCTGCAACCGGCGCGGGGCTACAACATCGACCCGACCGAAACCTACCATTCTCCGGACCTCGTACCGCCGCACAACTACCTCGCCTTCTACTTCTACCTGCGGCACCACTGGGGCGCTGACGCCCTTATTCACATGGGCAAACACGGCAACCTCGAATGGCTGCCGGGCAAAGCGGTGGCGCTTTCGGAAACCTGCTGGCCTGAAGCCGTCTTTGGCCCAACGCCCCATATCTACCCCTTCATCGTCAACGATCCGGGCGAAGGAACCCAAGCCAAACGACGGACATCAGCGGTCATCATTGACCACCTGACGCCACCGCTAACGCGGGCGGAAAGCTATGGACCACTGCGCGATCTCGAAGCGCTGGTCGACGAATACTATGAGGCTGCAGGCGTTGACCCACGTCGCATCGACCACCTGCGCCGCGAAATCCTATCGCTTTCAGATGTCAGCGGATTGTCCAAAGATGCAGCCTTCACCGGCGACCAAGACGGCGATCTGGCAAAGCTTGACGCCTACCTATGTGAATTGAAAGAAGCGCAAATTCGGGACGGGCTGCATATCTTCGGACAATCGCCGACTGCTGATCTTGCGCGTGACCTGACAATCGCCTTAGCACGCGTGCCGCGCGGTGAAGGGAAAGATGGAAATGCTTCGCTACTTCGGGCGATCGCGTCAGACCTCGACCTAACAATTGATCCGCTTGATTGCGATCTGGCGGCACCCGCACTTGAAAAACCTGAACTGCTTGAGCGGCTTACAACTGACACATGGCGGACAAACGGGGATACGGTCGAACGCCTTGAAATTCTGTCTCAGCACCTCCTGCGGGACGGGGGGTGGGGTGATGTGGGCGTAATCCCGCGAGCGTCACAACCCGTCCTCGACGAAATTGCCGCGAACATAACGCCCAAAGTCACGCAATGCGGCCCGGCAGAGTCGGCGGCGCTCCTCACCGCCCTTGCAGGGCACTTCGTCACACCGGGCCCGTCCGGCGCACCCACCCGCGGGCGGCTTGATACGCTTCCTACAGGGCGCAATTTCTACAGCGTCGATAGCCGGGCCGTGCCCACACCGACGGCTTGGGCGCTCGGGTGGAAATCGGCAAACCTACTCATTGAAAAACATCTGCAAGACCACGGCGACTGGCCGCGCACCATGCTTCTGACCGCTTGGGGCACCGCCAACATGCGCACAGGCGGCGACGACATCGCCCAAGCCCTTGCGCTCATGGGCGTCAAACCGAAATGGGACAGCGCCAACCGTCGCGTCACAGGCTTCGAAATCCTTCCGCAAGGCGTGCTTGGCCGCCCACGCGTCGACGTGACCCTGCG
This sequence comes from Yoonia sp. D2-7, assembly GCF_055809435.1. Taxonomy (NCBI): domain Bacteria; kingdom Pseudomonadati; phylum Pseudomonadota; class Alphaproteobacteria; order Rhodobacterales; family Paracoccaceae; genus Yoonia; species Yoonia sp. D2-7. The sequence goes on from NZ_CM147912.1 coordinate 3,352,073, forward strand.
GATTTCTGGTTTCTTCCGCGATGCGTTCCCGCAACTGATCGCGCTCGTCGATTCCGCCGCCAAAGCCGTCCAAGAGCTTGATGAGCCGGCTGATCTCAACCCCGCCGCCGCACGCGCCCAAAAGGGCGAAGACACCGCCCGTGTCTTCGGATCAAAACCGGGCGCATATGGTGCGGGCCTGCAAGCCATGATCGACGAACGCCTTTGGGCCGACAAATCAGACCTTGGCGAGGCCTACCTGACTTGGGGGTCATACGCCTATGGCGCTGGCAATGATGGCGCAGAAAAGCGGGCTGCATTTGAACAACGCCTGACCCAGACCGAAGCCGTCGTGCAAAACCAAGACAACCGCGAACACGATATCCTCGATAGTGACGATTATTACCAATTCGAAGGCGGGGCCGCTGCTGCCATCAGCACGTTGCAAGGCCAGGATCGTCCGATCTACCACAACGACCATTCCCGCCCCGAACGTCCTGTCATTCGTACGCTCGAAGATGAAATCGGTCGCGTTGTGCGGTCCCGAGTAGTGAATCCTAAATGGATCAACGGGGTCATGCGGCACGGCTACAAAGGCGCTTTTGAGATGGCCGCGACCGTGGATTATCTATTCGCCTTCGCGGCAACGACTGGTGCCGTTCGCAATCACCATTTCGATCTAGTCGAGAACGCATTTTTGGAGGACGACACCGTCCGAGATTTCATCAACAAGCATAACGCGCCCGCATTGATTGAAATTGCACAAAGGTTGCAAGAAGCGATTGATCGCGATCTTTGGCAGCCGCGATCCAATTCGGCCGCGGCACGCATTCAAGAAATCATCGCCGCGGTTCCGTAACCGCTACGCCATGTTGTGTTGCTGTAGCTGCATCTCGAGCACAGCGTTCTTGATCCATGTGCGGACTGCTGCCAGCCGCTGGCTCAACCGACGGGTTTCGTGGATGACGCTCCAGACTTCGCGGTGAACCGGTGATGTATCCGGCATGGTTTCCAATTGGCCGCCTTCGCGCATGATCACCGATGGTCCCACTGTGGCGTGGCCCGTTGCTATCGCGGCTTCACGGGCTGCGGCATATGACGACACGCGCAAGATCGGAGGCTTTCCGAAGTGCCCAACGCCGCGACGCATGTCCGGCGTCCAATCTAGATCCTCTTGAAGACCAATCCATTCTTTTGGCTTTGTTCCGCGTAACTGGACCAAATCAAAAGAAATGTCCGCAATTTTGCTGGTAATGAGATGGCCTTCTGTCGGCCGACCAAAACGCAATGCGATGTCTGCTTCGCCATACGCCAAAGACAACCGTCGATCCGCGGCGACCAGCGACAATTTCGTATCGGGAAAGCAATTCATTCCGCTTTCAATTTTCGGCGACAGATAATGGGTCAACAAGAATTCAAGCGACGTAATGACAATTGTCTCGCACTCTGTAGAACCACCTTCACCAAGTTGAAATTGATCCAAACCCTTTTTGAAATTCTTTGCTAAAGTCGTCAGTTCTTCGCCTTGCGTCGTGAGAACCCATTTCCCACCCTTCTGCATCTTAAACAGGTCTGTCTCGAAATGGGTCGCGATCCTCTTAATATGTCTCGAAACCGTCGTAGGGTCTGTTCTCAATAGTATAGCGGCCTGCTTCATTGTTCCGCCTTCTTTCAAAGCCAATACATATTGCAGGTCGTTCCAATCCATCATTTCGGTTGATCCCCATCATGGTAATTCCAAAACTAACCATTTGACGTATGGGGCATGCCTAACGATCAGAGAACAGGTGCAAGAGACTAAGAAGCGCCCCAACAGCGCATTTAACCTGACCGTAAGTATAGTGCGCCTATGCGCATTACCCACAAATATCCGGCTGCAGAATTGCAGACGTACTGCTGCAAATGTTCTCGTCGCCATGAGGATTGTTGTTACGTAAGGTAACGATACGAAAGAGTAGGATACAAAATGACTTACAGAACGCCAAAGCAACGCAACCCGCGCTACCTGTCTATACCGACACTTATGGCGTCGCTTGTGTGTGCACATCTCGTGCAGATGGCTTGCGAGCCATTAGAACTGAATGCAATCGCCTGCATCATCGCCTACTTGTTTGGCCTTGCGCTTCCCATCGTCTTGAAGCGCGCCTTGATGCCTGACGACGAATACGCTGACCGTGGTTCGCTAGACCCAAACGACGTCCACAGGCTACCAACCAGCCGTTTTATTACGACCCCCAATGAACGTGCCCCATAACCACAGTGACCGCTCACAGAGTACGTAACCCACTGAATGCGCTACTCCGCACAGTGAACCTACAGGGACTTCGGTCCCTGTTTTTTTGTTTGGGATTGGAAAGGAGAGAAGGCTTAAACGCCAGCTGCCAATACCGCTACGCCCAGATAACTCGCAAAAAGAACCATAGAAAATAAACGCATCTGTCTGCCTCGGCTTGTCTTATCTCGTTTTTTGCCTTGATATCGCCTTATTCACAGAACCGTGAGGGGAAAAATCACAAGGTGACGCCATGTCTTGTGATTGTGGTCAACACGTAACACACTGGGTAGACCACCCACAAAGGATGCCCCGATGACCGACACCCCCCAGCCCGACGACCGCCACGCAATGAAAATGGCCAAGAAGAAGGCCGCGCGCGATAAAATCATGGCGACAAAGACCGACAAAAAGGGTCTCGTGATCGTCCACACCGGCAAAGGTAAGGGTAAATCGTCTGCTGCTTTCGGGATGATTTTCCGGTGCATTGCGCATGATATGAAGTGTGGCGTGGTTCAGTTCATCAAAGGCGGTATGTCAACGGGCGAACGCGATCTGATCCTGTCGAAATTCAGCGACGAATGTGCGTTCCACACAATGGGCGAAGGGTTCACGTGGGAAACGCAGGATAAGAGCCGTGACACCGAAATGGCACAAGCGGCATGGGCCAAGGCGAAAGAACTGATTTTGGACGAGACCAACCAAATGGTCCTGCTGGATGAGATCAACATCGCGATCCGCTACGATTATGTGGATATCAACGAAGTCGTAGAATTCCTTGCCACCCAAAAGCCAGACATGACCCACGTTGTGCTAACAGGCCGCAACGCCCACGCCGACCTGATCGAAATCGCGGACTTGGTGACCGAAATGGAACTGGTCAAGCACCCGTTCCGGTCAGGGATCAAAGCGCAAATCGGGGTGGAATACTAACCCCTTCCTGCGCGAAAAACCTTAGATCGCGAACACGACGCTTAGCATTGTGCCGTCGTTTTGCGTTTCATAGTCAAGGTGCCCGTTCAATTGCACTGCAGCAGCAGACATCAGGCGTGCGCCCATTCCGCTGCGCCCGTCTGCCTCTGCATCGTGGCCGCCGTCTTTGCCCACACCGTTATCACGACAGGTCAGCCGCCCTTCGGCCTGATCTGTCGTAAGCGCGATTTCCACGACACCCGCCCGCCCGTTAGGAAAGGCATGTTTGATGGAATTGGCGACAAATTCACTGACGATCATCCCCAACGCAGACGCCTTGCGCGCATCAAGTGCCACATCAACCGCATCAACTGTCATCTCGACATTATCAGGTGCAACATCGGCAAGCAGTCGCACCACCCGATCAAGATACGGCTTGGTATCAACCGAATTGTGCCCTTTGCTGCCCATTAATTCACTGTGCAGCGTCCCTACCGCGGAAATCCGGCGTTCAACCGTATCCAGCACGCCTTGCGCATCGATGTCGTCGATACTGCGGGCCGCGACGCGCAAAACCGATGCAATCGTCTGCAAGGAATTCTTCACGCGGTGATCCATCTCGGCCTTCAGCGCTTCTTCCAACGCGAGCCGTTTGCGCAGTTCAAGCTGCACCATCACTTGGCGCGACAATGTCTTCAGTGATTGCTTCTGAAACTCGGTCAATTGCCGCGGTTTGTGATCCAGCACACAAAGCGTCCCGATGGGCATGCCGTTGGGGGCCACCAAATTCGCCCCTGCGTAGAACTGCACGCCGACCTCACCGGTATGAAGCGGGTTATCCGCTGTGCGCTGGTCCTTGGACATGTCTGACACTTCCAAGAAGTCATCTTCCAAGATCGCATGCGAGCAAACAGATTGGTCCAATGTCGTTTCAGTCGGATCAAACCCGACCTGCGCCTTGAACCACTGGCGGTCATCATCAACCAAACTGATCAGCGACACGGGTACGTCACAAATAGCCGATGCCAAGGCAACAATATCGTTGAAATCGGCCTCATTCGCGGAATCGAGAACGTCGTACGACGCCAAAGTTGCAAGACGTTGATCCTGTTGGGGATGTTTTTCAGCTAACAACGGAGCGGTCCTTCATAATATGAGGCGTGATCCCTGATAATGGTAAATGCTTTTGACGTTTGCAATGTACCATTCGCAGGCTTTCCCTTTACCTTTGGTCAAGCTGATCACTCAACAGTCACTTGCCCAAAAAAGCGACAGGCTTTACCGATGCCGTGAGGCCGTACAACTTGTGCAAAGGGAACGTCATGTCCAAGCAACCTGTCGCCCCCGTTGTTGATGGGCCCATGCAGCAGACCTTTCAACCGCTTTTGAAGCTCAGCCACCTTACCCCTGTTGCCGAAGGATCGCAGCGGATCATCTATGTGCACCCGACCGATCCGACCAGACTGATCAAAGTGCTAAAACCACTCGCAGACACCAAGCGCCGCGCGAAGCTTGCCACGTTTACGGAACGCCATTTTCCAAGCATCCGGACCCGTTGGACCCGCAAGGAATACGGCGAATACCTGCGGATGATGCTCCGCATCGGCCCCACCGATATTCCGCCCATTACGCATATGTACGGGTTTGTGCAGACGGATGTGGGGTTGGGATGCATTTCAGAAAACGTCACCGACGGTGGTCTCGGTCAGACCCTGCACACGACCAAGGACAATCTGAGTGCCACCGACCTTGCCTTGTTCAATGACACCATCGCACGTCTGTACCGTTTTGGTATTCGGGCCGGTGATATGACCGCCCGCAATTTTGTGTTTGGCCATCGCGAATACGCAGGCCAACAGGGGCCGCGAGAGTGTGTTCTTGTAGATGGGTTCGGCGATATTCACGCGGTCCCGGTCAGATCCATCAATGATTGGTGCAACGCGCTGGGTCTTGACGATAGCTGCAAACGTCTTGCTGCGAAAACCGGCTTGCGGTGGGACGGCAAACAACGTCAATTTAGTCTGAACTAGACAGGAGCCCCCGATGCCAAAACACCGCGTCCTCACCGAATTTGGCATGGGCACGTCGCTCCGCCGTCAGGATTATACCCAAGCGGCCAAACGGGCGCTGCAAGACGCGCTATGGCATAATTCCATCAACATGGCCGAACTCTTTGGGTTCCCGAAAGAAGCCATGATCATTGACGTAGAAATTGCTGTGCAAAATCCGGAACAAGTCGATACCGATGCGTTGCTCGATATCTTTCCTTACGGACAACCCAGTGTAACGGTACACCATGGCGGGCTTGATGTGCCGCGCCCTGACGGCAACCCAACAGTCATCGCCAACGCCGCGATCAATGTATCGTTTATGATGGAGCGGACATAATGGACCAGCGTGTGATCATCGAAATGGGTATGGGCAACGACCTGCACGGCATGGATTATCAAAAGGCGGCCAAACGCGCGATTGAAGATGCGTTTCGCCATTCGACCCTACCCTTGTTTCAAAGCATAGACCTGCCGACCGACGCGATGCGGGTTCAGGTCACGGTTGGCGTGCAGGAACCAGACAAACTGGACACCACCGCACTCGCAAAAATGTTGCCGCGTGGACGCGCTACGGTCACGGCAATCAAAGGCGGGCAGAACGTGGCGAACGCGGAAACCGGTGACACGGCAGTAATCGCAACAGCGGCAGTCGAGGCGTTTTTGCCCAGTCAAAAAGACCACTGGCGGCAAAGCGACGCCTGACTGCGACTTTTGGCCCCCAATATCCTTTGCGAAGCACAGACGCAGGGCCGGATGGCCCTGCAAACAATCGTGTGCGCATTTGCGCTCAATCAGGTCGCGTCACTGCACAGCCTTTTCAGTTGGAAAACCCGGCAGTCGGATTAAGTCCTTTAGCAACAGATTACGAAGGATGAACACATGACAACGCTTCTTGGCATATCAGGCGCTTTACGCGCAAAATCCACTAACACCATGCTCGTGCGCCACGCAGCACAGGTATTCGGCGCAGATGCGTTTATCGAAGCTGACCTGCGGGTTCCGCTGTACGATGGTGATCTCGAAGAAAATGAAGGCATCCCTGCTGCCGTCCAGACACTGTCCGATCAGATTGCACAGGCAGACGCGGTGATCATTGCGTCACCCGAGTACAACAAAAATATCCCCGGCGTTTTGAAGAATGCGTTTGACTGGGTCAGCCGGACAGAAGGCGCGCCATGGGCAGACAAACCCGTCGCCATTATGTCAGCAACGGCCGGTCGGTCTGGCGGTGAACGGACACAAACACACCTTGTTTCAGTCCTTGCGCCATTCCGGCCAAAACTGATCCTTGGGCCAGAGGTTCTTGTTGGCGCGAACTACGAGCAATTCGACGAAGGCGGTTTGCTGAAAAACGAAGTGAACCTCAAAGCGCTCAACGATTTGATGGATCGGTTGAAAGCTGAAATTTAAGCGCGGTTTGATACCTCGATCAAGTTTCCGTCGGGGTCACTAATATACAAAGAAACGATTGGCCCCGTGGCGCCTGTGCGTGCGATGGGGCCTTCAAGAACCTTGATCTCACGTTTATCGAAATGGGCGTGCCACATCGAAAGCTGGGTTTCGCTGAGAAAGCACAAGTCCGCACTGCCCGCCGTTGGTATCTTGGCATGGGGCGCGAATGGCGAAACCGCTGGGTGCAGGTTGATCTTCTGATCCCCGAACGTCAGCGCCCAGCGCGTTGACCCATCGGCAGGTTGGAATGCTTCCACTGTCATCCCCAAAATCCGCGTGTAGAATGCGATGCTGCGATCAACGTCCGCGACGGTCAAAACCAGATGATCAAGCGACGTGACTGCGGGCATTTGCACCCTCCTTCCATTCGGGATAGGCCACATCATGCAGTCGAAAACCCATCAAACGCAATCCATCACCGACACGCTTGATCCGGCGCGGGCCGCCGCCTTGGAAGCTACGCTTGGACAAACACCGTCGATCCAAAGCGGTGATGCCTTGCCGCCGTTTGCCCATCATATTTACTTTTGGGATGCGCAGACTCCTGACGCGCTTGGCCCCGATGGCCACCCTGCGACGGGCGGGTTTATCCCCGACCTAGGATTGCCGCGCCGCATGTGGGCCGCGGGTCGGATTGTGCAGCATCAACCGTTGAAGGCGGGCATCAAGGCCGAAAAAGTCAGAACCGTGGAAGCCGTGACGCGCAAAGACGGGCGTTCAGGCCCATTGGCATTTGTCCGCGTTCGCCACGACATCAAACAGCGTCACGCCTTGGCCGTAACGGAATGGCAAGAACTGGTGTATCGCCCACAAGACGCGCAGCCAGCCGACCCGACACCTGCGCCGAAGGTTGCGGCGCATTCCGAACCGCTGGTATTCACGTCGACCCAGTTGTTTCGCTATTCCGCGCTGACATTCAACGGCCACCGCATTCATTATGATGCTGACTATGCCCGCGATGTCGAAGGTTACGCTGGTCTTGTTGTGCACGGCCCGTTGTTGGCGCATCTTATGATGCAACTAGCCGTCAAACTGTACGGCGGTTTCACCGATTTCAGCTATCGCGGATCGTCCCCATTGATCTTGGGTGAAACAGCCACGCTTTGCGCCAATGACGGTCAGTTTTGGGTGCGTGGTGGCGATGGTCGGTTGTGCACAAGCGGTCAAATCACCGCCTAAAGGTTCTGATCCGCCTGAAACGCATCAGGAATGCGGTCGACGCCGTCCAGGATCAGATCGGCCATGACCTGCCCGACCAGTGGCGCCATACCAAAACCGATCTTGAACCCACCATTGGCTACAAAAGCACCGTCCTCAAACGGATGATGCCCCAACATCGGCGCACGACTGCGACTACGCGGGCGGACCCCAGCCCAGCGTTCAATCACCGGTGCGCCCGATAGCACCGGAAACGCAGCAATGGCGCGCGCGTGGATGTCATCCAGTTGCGCATCCACGGCAGTTGGATCATCAAATTCACGTTCAGACGTGGACCCGACCGCGACCGTGCCATCGGCATGCGGCACGATATGCAAGGCGTCGGCAAACAATTGCGGTGCGCCGATTGCTGCGTGTTTCAACAACAGCGCTTGGCCTTTCACGCCGTTACCGATCTGGCGGGTATGACGGTTTGTCATGTCGACCAACCCTTGCCAGCCTGTGGCCCAAACGACCTTGCCTTCAGCCTTTCCGCTGGTTTCGATCCGCCCGCCAAGTTTTGTGATTGCTGTGGCCAACGCTTTGGTCGCCCGTCGCGGACGGATCAAACCGGACAACGTATCACGCACGACAAAACCGGACGGCGACGGTGGGATCCATGCCCCGAGTGTATCCGCAGGAACCACGTCCCAGATCGCCCGACCTTCCCACAGTTCTGCCGCCGTGACGGCCCGCTTACGTGCCAGATCGACGGCGGCATCATCCGCCAATGGCTGCAAACGCCCTGAGCGTGCATAACCGACATCCTGTCCGGTCAATGTCTGCACTTCGGTCCAGAACTTTTCAGCCATCATCAAGCTTTCGAATTGAAACGCTTTCTTACTGTTCCAGTTTTCCGGCACATGTGGGGCCAATGCGCCAACCAGACCACCGCTGGCCCCAGCTGCGACACCGTTGGGATCAATGATCTGCACCGCTGCACCGCGCACCGCGCAGGCATATCCGACCGAAAGGCCAAACACCCCTGCCCCCATGATCGTCACATCTGCGATTGCCATCGTCGTCTTATCCCCGCAAAGATGCCTTAACCCCAAGACACATGCGACACGTAAGGCAAAACCCCATGCGCGACCAGACAACTGACCTATCTTGGCGCAAAACCAAACTGGGGGACGTGCCTGTTTCGACCCAGTTTGATGACCCGTATTATTCGCTGGATAACGGCTTGGCGGAAACGCGGCATGTGTTTTTGGATGGCAACGATCTGCCTGCGCGGTTTGGTGGGCATATTCACATTGCAGAGTTGGGATTTGGGACAGGGCTGAATTTCCTGACGACTGTTCAGGCGTGGATCGACGCGGGCCGCAAGGGCACGTTCCACTTCACAAGTTTCGAAGGATTTCCGCTAGCTGCGGACGCAGCCCGCACCGCCCATGCAGCATTCCCTGAATTAGGTGATCTCGCGCCGCAACTGCTTTCGATTTGGGATGACGCGATGGAAGGCCCTGCGATTTACGCGCCGGGCGTAACGCTAGAAGTCATCACTGGCGATGTCCGCGAAACCCTGCCCGCGTGGGACGCGCAGGCGGATGCGTGGTTTCTTGACGGATTTTCGCCCGCAAAAAACCCCGAGATGTGGGGGGCAGACGTCATGCAATCCGTCGCCGATCACACCGCCCCGCAAGGTACCATCGCCACATATACTGCGGCAGGCCATGTCAGGCGGGCGCTGGAAGAGGCTGGCTTGACCGTCACGCGCACACCGGGCTTCGGCCGCAAACGTCATATGACCCGTGCTGTGAAAGGCATCTGATGCAGTCCAACAATACGCGCCTTGGCATTCTGTATATGATCGGGACGACATTCGTCTTTGCCGTGCAAGACGGCATTTCGCGCCATTTGGCGGGCGAATACAACGTCCTGATGATTGTGATGATCCGCTATTGGTTCTTTGCCGCCTTCGTCATCGCCATTGCCCGCCGCCAAGCCGGATCGATCAAGGCAGCTGCGGCGACCATGCAGCCAGCTTTGCAGATATTTCGTGGCCTTTTGCTGGGCGTCGAGATTTGCGTGATGGTAACAGGGTTTGTCCTGCTTGGACTTGTCGAAAGCCACGCGATTTTTGCAAGTTATCCGCTGATCGTTGCAGCCCTGTCCGGTCCGATCTTGGGTGAAGCTGTCGGGTGGCGCAGGTGGGCCGCGATTGGGGTAGGCTTCTTCGGCGTTTTGATCATTCTACAACCGGGTATTACCGTCTTTGCGCCTGCCGCGATTGTTCCGCTGATCGCCGCTTTGATGTTTGCGCTTTATTCGCTGCTGACCCGTTATGCTGCACGGAAAGACACTGCTGCTACCAGCTTCTTTTGGACAGGCACGGTTGGGGCGGTTTTGCTGACCGCCATTGGTATTTCATCGTGGGAACCGATGACCGCCCCTGATTGGGCGTGGATGTTGGCGCTTTGCATCACTGGCGCGCTTGGGCATTTCCTGCTGATCAAATGCTATGAAGTGGCAGAGGCCAGTGCCGTGCAGCCTTTCGCCTACCTGCAATTGGTCTTTGCCAGCACGATTGGGATCATTGTTTTTAGCGAAGTGTTAGAGCTTCACGTGGCAGTGGGCGCGGGTCTTGTCATCGCGTCGGGGCTGTTTACCGTTTGGCGGGCAAGGCAAGCTGCCAAGACCTAGTTGCCCGGACGCGATATTGGTCTGATCCCCGGTACGCCATTTGGTGTTGGAATGGGGGCGGGCGTTGCGATGGCTGGTGCGTCAGACGTTGAAACGCTGAGCGGTTCTTCAACGGGTTGCGGCACCGGTCGGGTTTGCGGACGCACCAATGGCTTGTCCCCCACCAACAAAGCCGTAAACGCGATGGGGCCTGTCTGTCCGGTCAGACGCGCACGATAGACAGGGATCGATTCAGTGACCCGCATGACGTAATTGCGCGTTTCGCGGAACGGGATGTGTTCGATCCAATCCACCACATCCGCTTCACCGATCCGCGGATCGCCGCGCTGGTCCATCCATGACCACGGCCTGCTGGGGCCTGCGTTGTAGCCGGCTGCGATCTGGACAGGTGAAAAGCCGAACTGGTCTTGCAGCACGGACAAATACTTTGATCCAAGCTGGGCGTTGTAGGTCCAATCGGACGTTAATCGCGCCTTGGAATAGGGAAGATCCAAGAACCCTGCGACTTCTTGTGCCGTCGCCGGCATCAATTGCATCAGGCCCAGCGCCCCAACGGGGCTGCCTGCACCTGCGTTGAATTCGCTTTCACGCCGCGCAATCGCCAAGGACAATGCGGGTTCAACCGGTAGGTCCATGTCAGCGACACCGTGCATCGGGAAATAGGCGGATGGCACAATGATCCCGCGCGCCGCGGCCGCTTTGCCAAGCAAGACGGCGTAGTACGACTGGTCAATTTCTTCCATCAGAGCCGCCAATCGGCCCGTGTCATCCCCGTCCAACTGTCGGCCGAGTTGCGCGAAGAACTGCGTGGCCAGCCCTCGTTCGCCCGCCTCAAGCAATGCAAGGGCGGCAATCACGAGTTCATTCTCTAAAACATCAGCGCCTTGCCAATCCCGCGCATCCGCCCGCCCCGTCAGAGCAGGATCAAGCGCCATGCCCAATTGTTCGCCTGCGAGCAATCCGTAGAAGCTGGTTTGGTGATCCGACGCTTCGGCATAAGCCAGCGCCGCCGCATTTGCATCACCCAGCGCCTGATAGGCACGCCCGCGCCAGTATCCCGCACGTCCGAGCGAGATCGGCGTATCGACGGCAGCTGCCATTGCGTCAAAATGAGACAAAGCCAAGGTCGCATCATCGAAATAGCGCAGTGCAATGTAGCCCGACAGCCATTCCAGATCGGCGTAAGAACTGCCTTCGGTCAGGAAATGGTTGGACGCGAGATCATAGGCGCTTTGAATACGGCCTTCGCGCATTTCCCAACGCGCCAGAACACGGCGCCAACTGGACCACCGGAATGGTTTGCCTAACGCATCTGCCGACGTTGATCGACCCTTAAGGATCGCGATCGCCTCTGTCCGTTCGCCATCGCTGGCAAGCCAATTGTAACGGTCATAGGCCAATCCGGCGCTTGTCCGCAACGCGGCAGGCACGGCGGCGATGGCGTCATTGATCCCGCGTTCGCGAATGTAGGCGATCCGCGCCGCGACAAGTGCGGCCTGATCATCATCCAACAAAGGCATCATGCGCGCCGCTTCATCGGTCAGCCAGCGCCACAACAGATTGTCGGCACGTTCGACGTGATGGGGTGCGACCACGTCGGCGAAACCATCGAGAATGGCGGTTTGATCCTCAGCCAATAATCGCAGGTTCAGCCACGCCGCGATGATCACGTCTTCTGCCGCGTCAGGATTACCCTGCACGATCAACGCTTCGGCAAGGCGCACTGCCCCTATTCCCGTTTCCGGCGTCCGGTCACCGAACCACGCGATGATGTCTGCGGCATCGCCACCTTTTTCAATCGCGCGTTCCGCTCTTGTATATAGTCGCGTTTGTCCGGGCCAATCCGGATGATTGTCTAGGAATGTGCGGTAATCAGCGAACGATCCGTTACCGTCACGCAATTGCATCCACGTCAGGACATCCCGCGATACTGCATTGTCGACGCTTTCAAGGGCGGCTTGATAGTCACCACCATCTGCCAATTGGATGGCAGCCACCAAGGCCGCGTCGCTGTCTTGTGCGACAGTCGCCGTTGCGCCGAAAGCGATAGCAAGAGCAGATAGGATCAAACGCATGAACAAAGGCCTTTGGAGAGGTGTATCATCAAAGTAAGTGTCTTAGGCTAATACACAATGCTGAACTTGTTCATCGGCGGAAAGCTGTCTAGGTTCCGCGCGACTTCAAATGGGGCGAATCTGCCCCTCGCACATAAGGAAATGCGTCATGATCACAGGGTCTCTTCCCGCGCTCGTCACGCCGTTTACGAACGGCCAGGTGGATCGTGATGCGCTCAAAAAGCTGGTCGATTGGCATATTGATCAGGGCAGCAACGGTTTGGTCCCTGTTGGTACCACAGGCGAAAGCCCGACACTGACCCACGCGGAACACGATGATGTTGTGCGGATCGTGGTCGAAGCGGCAGACGGCCGCATTCCGGTTATCGCTGGTGCAGGGTCAAACAACACGATTGAAACGGTTCGCCTTGTGAAAGCTGCGAAAGAAGCAGGGGCTGCGGCAGCGCTGGTTGTCAGCCCATACTATAACAAGCCGACCCAAGCGGGTCTGATCGCACATTTCACGGCTGCGGCTGACTGCGGTTTGCCGATTGTGCTATACAACATCCCCGGTCGGTCGGTTGTGGACATCACACCAGCGACGATGGGTGAGCTTGCCAAGCACGACATGATCATCGGCGTTAAAGACGCGACCGGCGATTTGGCACGTGTCCCGCGCACGCGCATGACATGCGGCACAGACTTCGTCCAATTATCTGGCGAAGACGCAACTGCGCTCGGCTTCAATGCGCATGGCGGTGTGGGCTGTATTTCGGTCACGGCGAACGTCGCACCCGCACTTTGCGCCGAATTCCAGAACGCGACGCTGGTTGGCGACTATCCAAAGGCGTTAGAATTGCTGGATCGGTTGATGCCACTGCACGAAGCCATCTTCACAGAGCCCGGTTTGGTCGGCGCAAAGTATGGCATGTCCCTTTTAGGCCTGTGCAGCGACGAAGTGCGCCTGCCTTTGGTTGGTCTGACGGACGAAACCAAAGCAAAGGTCAAAGCTGCGATGCAATTCGCCGGTCTGATCGACTAGATTCGCCTTCAATTGCTCACGGCCACGCGAGCCGTTGAAGCAATCGCGCAACAAACAATCACGCGCCAGCGACTACATTGAAACAACCCCGCTTCACATTCTGGAGCGGGGTTTTTTTTCGTGATCATTGCTGTTTGGAATTGAAATAATTCTACCCGCAAAAAGCGCGAAAATGGCCTGTTCTGTGCGGCTTGGAAACGGCCGTTGTGCAGGGTTGCACGGAACTCGCCAAATGGTCGCCAAAAACAAAATCAAGGGGACCAGAGCATCAAATACGTTCTCTTTTTCGTGACAGGGTGTCCCCTTCCCGAACCCCGTTTTTGATCCCATCTTCAACTCATCGAAACGCGGCAAGCTACTGTCGCTTCAAACAAATAACCGACCACCTCCCGGTCACACACATTAAAGGAACACGATCATGACTAACCTGAAAACAATCGTACTCGCAGCAGCTACAATCGCAGCAACCGCAACTACAGCATCTGCTTACAACTCTTTCCCATTCGGTGAGACATTCGCAGAGACAGACCAACTGCAGCTGGACTTTGTACAAGCTGACGGCGCTGGCACAGTCGAAATCTATGACTTCTCAAACGGCGTACGTGGCGCATTGCTCGGCACGGAAGAAATCCGTGGCGGCGTGAACACAAACGTCAAAGTTGACCTTGGTCTCGGTGCAAACCAAGACATCCTCGCAGTCCTGAACGTCGGTGGCACAGAAGTGCTGTCAAAAGACTACGACGTTATCCGCTAAATCAAAAAATTTGGTCGGCCGAGTGTTCTACGGCTGACCTCCCCTCCCCCCAATTTGGCCACCTCCCGGTCACACCCATCAAAGGAATATGAAAATGACAAACTTGAAAACAATCGTACTCGCAGCAGCTACAATCGCAGCAACCGCAACTACAGCATCTGCTTACAACTCTTTCCCATTCGGTGAGACATTCGCAGAGACAGACCAACTGCAGCTGGACTTTGTACAAGCTGACGGCGCTGGCACAGTCGAAATCTATGACTTCTCAAACGGCGTACGTGGCGCATTGCTCGGCACGGAAGAAATCCGTGGCGGCGTGAACACAAACGTCAAAGTTGACCTTGGTCTCGGTGCAAACCAAGACATCCTCGCAGTCCTGAACGTCGGTGGCACAGAAGTGCTGTCAAAAGACTACGACGTTATCCGCTAAGGCAGCGTTCCGTACCAGTCTTCGTCCCCAGATTGGTACAGATCACCCGTCTGCAAAACACCGTCCGCTTCCCCAGCGGGCGGTGTTTTTGTTTTTACCGCCGAAGCCAGTCATCGGCGTATGCCATGTCGACACAGCCACCAAATCGCGCCGCGCGTCCGATTTCCGACTGAAGCCGCTTGATCCGACCAGCCCCCATACGCACCGATGGTTCCGGCCAGAACGCGGTCACGACAAGCGTCGTCCCTTGGCGTTTCATGTCGATCCGACCGATCAGCTGATCACCTTCCATGACTGGAAAGACGTAATACCCGTATTGGCGCTTTGGCGCGGGCACGAAGATTTCGATGCGGTAGTGGAAGCCGAACAATCGCTCTGCCCGTTTCCGGTCACGCAAAGCAGGATCAAACGGCGACATGATCCGCACACGTTGGGACAGGTCGGGAAGGGTTAGGTCATGTACATCGGGCCGCGCGAAACTGCGACGAAGTTTGCCGTCGACACCCGCGACATCCACCTCGATCACACGGCCGTCTGCCAACGCAGCCTTACACCACGCCCGCGCCTCAGCTGGTGTCACCAGTGCAAAGAACGCTGCAATTTCTCCGGATGTGGCAAATCCAAGCTTATCCAAAGCAAATCCACAGGCCCAATCGACCGTATCTTGTTCCGTCAAGCGGGCATTTAAATGCTCGGGCGGAATAACCCGCTCCGTCAGGTCGTAAATCTTTGTGAAATTCTCACGGCGTACCACCGATACCTGCCCTGACCGCCACAGGTATTCCAATGCAGTCTTTGAGGGATGCCAATCCCACCAGCCACCTTTGCCGCGTTCCTCGTCCGTCCCAACGTCGCCCGATGTACAGCAGCCAGTTCCGTCGATGTGGCGCAAAACTTCGTCGATCTTCTTGGTAAAGTCGTCGCGCCGCCATTCTTTCCAGCGACTTTCCAGCCAAGCCGCGTCGCGGACGAATTTGAGCCGCCAGTGCACGAAATGATCCATTGAAATCGCAGACGCATCGTGGGTCCAATGTTCGAACACACCGCGATCCTTGGTGAGCAGATTTGACAGATGCGTCGGTCGATATTGTTGCCTGCGCGTCCACATGATCAGGTCGTGGGCCCGTGCGAATGTGTTCACGGAATCGAGCTGGACAAACCCCAGATCGTTCACGACCTCTTGCAAATCCGCCCCTTTGCCGACTCCAACGGGGGCTGTGACCAGCCCGTGCTTCGCTAAAAAGATATGGCGGGCCTTTGCATTTGGAATAACGGCTACGGTCACAGCTTCTTCTCCCGCTCGTTGCGCTGCTGCACACGGGCGAAACGCATCCCTTCGATCAAGACAGCTGTCAGCAGTCCAAAATTCAACAGCCCGTTAGCCGCGGCCATGCCCCCAAGAATCCGCCATTCCGTCGGCAAGAGGATGTCACCAAAACCCAACGTCGTGAACGCAACCAGAGCGAAATAGACGGACGGTTCCAATGTCTCGAAAATACCAAGACCCAAAAATGTCAGGGCCCAAAGCCAAACGCCGACAGTAATCTGCCCGAGTATCCAAGTCGATACGGCAGCCAACACCATAAACATCTTTAGTCGGTGTGGCGGACGGCCTAACCATTCTCTGGCACGTCCCAACAAGGTTTCCATAATCCAATACCCAAGACTGGCGACACCGATGGACACCAGCAAAAGCAAGCTGCCGATGAAGATTTGTAGGAACATTGGTGGTCCGCCTTAAGGTCAACGTCAGTCGACACTCTGCCCAGACTGGCCTTGTAGAACAACACCCTATCGCCTATCTCAATGCGACCATGGCAAAGAACAAGAAACCCAAAGAAAAGACCAATTACAAAGTCATCGCCGAAAATCGGCGTGCCCGATACGATTATGCAATCGAGGAAGACCTTGAAGTTGGGATCATTCTTACCGGATCCGAGGTGAAATCCCTTCGGATCGGCCAGTCGAATATTGCCGAAAGCTATGCGTCAGTTGAAGATGACGAATTGTGGCTGACCAACGCCTATATCGCCCCCTACGAAGCTGCGATGTTCCCGCATGAAGTCCGGCGCAAGCGCAAGCTGCTGTGCAAACGGCGCGAGCTGATCAAGATGTCGAATGCGACCAACCGTGAGGGCATGACGCTTGTCCCGCTGGTGATGTATTTCAACGACAAAGGCATGGTGAAGCTCAAGATCGCTACCGCTAAGGGTAAAAAGAACCACGACAAGCGGGCCACCGAAGCAAAGCGCGACTGGGGTCGTCAGAAGCAACGTCTTTTGCGGCACGGGGAATAACGCATACATTCTCCCATCTGGCGTTATTCCAAATCCGTGTTAACGTTCCGTCCATAAATTGTGCAATACGCGCAATAGATAAAGGACCGGGGACTATGGAAACACTTATTACACAGCTTATCGCAGGTGCCGTTGGCGGCAACGCAGCAGGCGCAGGCGTTAAATCTGCCTCTATGGGCACAACAATGAACTCTATCGTTGGTCTGATCGGTGGCCTTGGCGGCGGTCAGATCCTTGGCATGCTGACAGGCGGCGCGGCGGTTGCTGGCGAAGCGGCGGCACCAGGTGGCGGTCTTGGCGACATCATCGGGTCTGCCGTTGGTGGTGGTGCCGGTGGCGCGATCCTGACTGCCGTTGTTGGTATGATCAAAAACAAAATGGCTGGTTAATCTTTAACCGCTTTCGAATTCGGGCGTCCCATTGGGGCGCCCTTTTTCGTTTTGGGCCAATGTTTGCTTGTCAGTACACGCCTGTCCCTATAATCACGGCCTCGATCTTTGCGGAGGCCCTATCATGACCGACGACCCACAAACTCTTGTCAGCGCCGACTGGCTTGCGGCACATCTCAAAGATTCCGACCTGCGCATTTTCGACGCCACGTGGTTCCTGCCCGGCATGGAACGCGACGCAAAAGCCGAATACGCCGCAGGTCACATTCCCGGTGCGCGGTTCTTTGACATCGACGAAATCGCTGATCTGCGGTCTGAATTGCCACACATGGCCCCGCCGGTTGAAAAGTTCATGTCCCGCATGCGAGCAATGGGTGTGGGCGACGGCCATCAGGTTGTGGTCTACGACGCGCTTGGTCTGTTTTCGGCGGCCCGCGTGTGGTGGTTGTTTCGTTTGATGGGGCAAAAGAATATCGCCGTGCTGGACGGCGGCCTACCCCAATGGCTGGCAGCAGGACACCCGATCACCAAAGACAAACCAACGATCCGCGATCGCCACATGACCGTAACCCCCCGCAACGAGATGGTGAAGGACGTGACCCAAGTGGCCCGCGCCGCAAAGCTGGGCGATTACACGATCATCGACGCACGCAGCGCAGACCGTTTCCGTGGTGAGGCAGACGAGCCCCGCGAAGGTATGCGCAAAGGCCATATTCCGGGATCGGTGAACGTTCCCTTTACGACGCTGTTGAACACCGACGGCACGATGAAAGACCCTGACGGCATCCGTGCCGTCTTTCATACGGCAGAGGCTGACCTGACGAAGCCTGTGATCACTACATGTGGCTCAGGTGTGACAGCCGCCGTACTGGCGCTGGCTCTCGAACGGATCGGCAAAACCGATCACGCACTTTACGACGGCTCATGGTCCGAATGGGGCATGTACGCCGATCTCCCGATACAAACCGGATAAATACAATGCTTGAAGCACTTAAAGCCCAACCCGCCGATAAAATCCTTGCCTTGATGGCCGCCTACAAGGCCGACCCGCGCGACACCAAAGTTGATCTTGGCGTCGGCGTTTACAAAGACGCATCAGGCAACACGCCTGTCATGCGGGCCGTGAAAGCTGCCGAAAAGCGAATTTTGGAAGACCAGTCATCCAAAGCCTACACAGGCCTTGCTGGTGATCCAGAATTTGGCAACGCGATGATCGACCTCGTGCTGGGCGACGCCGTTGCTCGCGACCGGATCGCTGCCGTCGCCACACCCGGCGGAACAGGTGCCATTCGTCAGGCGCTAGAGCTGATCAAAATGGCAGCCCCTGATGCAACTGTTTGGCTATCCAACCCAACATGGCCAAACCACCCGTCGATCATCAAATACCTCGGCATGAAAATGGCCGAGTACCGGTATTTCGACAACGACACTCGCGGCGTCGATTTCGCGGGCCTGATGGAAGACCTCGGCACTGTGCCAGCAGGCGACGTGGTTCTGATCCACGGCTGCTGCCACAACCCAACAGGCGCCAACCTGACCGCCGATCAATTGGCAGAGGTGATCACCCTGCTGAAATCACGCGGCGCAATCCCGATGGTCGATATCGCCTACCAAGGTTTCGGCGACGGTCTGGACGACGACGCAGCCGCAACGCGCAAAATTGCGTCGTCCTTTGATGAAGTCCTGATCGCGGCGTCTTGCTCCAAGAACTTTGGCATCTACCGCGAGCGGACCGGCATCCTAATGGCGATTTCTGCGACTGCCGACGCGCAGCCGCTGACCCAGCAAACATTGCAGTTCTTGAACCGCCAGAACTATTCCTTCCCGCCAGATCACGGCGCACGCGTTGTGACAACTATCCTGAACGACCCAGACCTACGGGCCGATTGGGAAGCGGAACTGGAAGAAACCCGCAACGGCATGTTGGCCCTGCGTCAACAGCTGGCCGATGAGTTGAAACGCCTGACGAATTCGGATCGCTTCAGCTTTCTTGCGGATCACCGCGGTATGTTCTCGCGCCTTGGCACCACACCAGAGTTGGTTGAAAAACTGCGGGCCGATCACGGCATCTACATGGTTGGCGATAGCCGCATGAACATCGCGGGTCTGAACGAAAAAACGGTCCCGATACTCGCCAAAGCGATTGTTGACGCAGGCATCTAAAACAATCGGGGCGGGCCATAACGGTACCGCCCCTTATCTTTTGGCGGGAAATATCCCCGCCGGAGGCATCTAAGGTCGAATTGACATTGCACCGCAGCGTCAAAATGCTGCGCTCGCAAAATGCGCCTTGCCAACAGCCGCGCAACATTCTACCCATTGAGCAGCTCAAGACGAAACTTTACTGCTCAAAGGATCACGCATGTCATTCCGCCTGCAACCAACGGCCCCTGCACGCCCGAACCGCTGCCAGCTTTTTGGGCCGGGATCGAATACGAAACTATTCCCGAAAATGGCGGCGTCCGACGCAGACGTCATCAACCTCGACCTCGAAGATTCCGTGTCCCCGTCTGACAAAGACGCCGCGCGCGCCAATATCATCGAAGCGATCAACACGATCGACTGGAACACGAAATACCTGTCCGTGCGGATCAATTCACTCGACACACCGTATTGGTATCGCGACGTCGTAGACCTGCTCGAACAGGCTGGCGACCGGATCGACCAGATCATGATCCCAAAGGTCGGGTGCGCGGCAGATGTCTACGCCGTCGACGCCCTGATTACCGCAATTGAACGGGCCAAAGGCAGAACGAAACAAGTGTCCCTTGAGGTCATCATCGAATCCGCAGCGGGCATTGCACACGTCGAAGAAATCGCGGCCTCTTCCCCCCGCTTGCAAGCGATGAGCCTCGGTGCCGCAGATTTTGCGGCGTCCATGGGAATGCAAACTACCGGCATCGGTGGAACGCAAGAAAACTACTACATGCAGCACGGTGAAAACCGTCATTTCTCAGACCCTTGGCATTGGGCACAAGCCGCTATTGTGGCGGCTTGCCGAACCCATGGCATCCTGCCTGTGGATGGGCCATTCGGGGATTTCTCTGACGACGAAGGCTTCCGTGCCCAAGCAAAACGATCCGCGACATTGGGTATGGTCGGCAAATGGGCGATCCATCCGAAGCAAATCGCGTTGGCGAACGAAGTGTTCACACCATCGGATGAAGCCGTCGCCGAAGCCCGCGAAATCCTCGCGGCAATGAAGGACGCAACAGCACGGGGCGAAGGGGCAACGGTCTATAAAGGCCGTCTTGTCGACATCGCCTCCATCAAACAGGCCGAAGTGATCGTCGCGCAATCCGAACTGATTGCAGGCTAATACCTACGGGATGGCGGGAGGGGTGTCGGCGCAGCCGCACGTCTCCCTGCCAACCCGTGCTCAAACCATTGCAACTCCCCCACATCACACCCTATATCTGACGCAACGAAACATAAGGCGCGTCATGACCCAATATCTTGAGTTTGAAAAACCACTGGCCGAGATCGAAGGCAAAGCTAACGAGCTGCGCGCCATGGCCCGCGAAAATCCGGAAGCCGATGTTGAAAAAGAAGCCGCACAGCTTGATCAAAAAGCCGTTGATCTGCTGGACCAGCTTTATGCAAACCTGACACCTTGGCGCAAATGCCAAGTGGCGCGTCATCCTGAACGCCCGCATTGCCAAGATTACATCGACGCTATTTTCACCGAATACACGCCGCTTGCCGGTGACCGGAACTTTGCCGACGATCACGCTGTTATGGGCGGCATCGCCCGTCTGGATGGGCGTCCGGTGATGGTAATCGGTCATGAAAAGGGCAACGACACCAAATCCCGTATTGAACGCAACTTCGGCATGGCCCGCCCTGAAGGGTATCGCAAAGCGATCCGTTTGATGGATATGGCCGACCGTTTTGGTCTTCCTGTCATCACCCTTGTCGACACACCCGGTGCATATCCGGGCAAAGGCGCCGAAGAACGTGGTCAATCCGAAGCAATTGCGCGGTCTACCGAGAAATGTCTCGACCTGTCTGTTCCCCTGATTTCCGTAGTGATTGGTGAAGGCGGGTCAGGTGGCGCTGTTGCTTTTGCCACGGCGAACAAAGTCGCGATGTTGGAACATTCCATCTATTCCGTGATCAGCCCCGAAGGCTGCGCATCCATCCTCTGGAAAGATGCTGGCAAAGCGAATGAAGCGGCAGAAGCATTACGCCTAACCGCACAAAACCTGCACGAAATGGGCGTCTGCGATATGATCATCGCCGAACCCAAAGGTGGCGCACATCGTGCCAGCGAAGATGCGATCGCATCCGTTCAATCCGCGTTGATCGCAATGGTCGATGATCTGGCGAAGCTTCCAGCCGATGAAGTGCGTAAAGCGCGCCGTCAAAAGTACCTCAACCTCGGCTCTAAAGGGTTGGCTGCCTAAGTCATGCAAGCCCTGCGCGGACATTGGCAGCTGATTGTCTTGATCGGCCTTGTGTTCGCGTTGTGGCCCACGCCTGTCATTATACCCTTGAAGATTCTGATCGTGTTCCTGCATGAACTTTCTCATGCGGCGATGACTGTTTTCACTGGCGGTGATGTGCTGAGCCTTACCATTTCCGCTGATCAAGGCGGGGCTGTTTGGTCACGCGGCGGCAACCGTTTCCTCACGCTGACAGCGGGCTATCTGGGGTCGTTACTGATCGGGCTGGCCCTGCTGATCGCAGCGACAAGGTCACACGCAGACCGGATCATCATGGGCCTGTTTGGTGCATTGATGTTGCTGGTGACCGCGCTTTATATCCGCGACGGTTTCGCGATCCTGTTTTGCGTCGGTACTGGGGCGGCCATGCTCGCCACTGCGCGGTTCCTACCCCATGACGTCAATGATCTGATCCTGCGGGTGATCGGCCTAACGAGTATGATCTACGTGCCCTACGACATTTTCAGCGACACGATCCAACGGTCCAATCTGCGGTCAGACGCACGGATGCTCGCCGAGGAATTTGGCGGAGCAACGGTGGTGTGGGGCGGTATTTGGTTGGTGATCAGTCTTTTCGTGATCGGGGTTAGCCTGTGGCGCGGCCTTGGTCCTGCGTCGAACATCACATTCGGCAAGACCAGCTAGATTACCACATCGTCTTTGCGGCACGCGGTGCCCATTCCGCATCATAGGCAGCGCCGTCAAAGCCCGCTTCAACCTCTGCCAACATGTCGCCTACCGTTGGTAAACCCGCGCTTTCATCGCCCGATGTCCATGTCTTGGCCCGCATCAGGGCGCGGGCGCATTGGCTATACACTTCAGCAATGGTGATCACGATCACAGATCGCGGCTTGCGGCCCTTGTCTGAAAAACCGTCCAAAACATCAGGATCAGCCGTCACAATCGCCGTTCCGTTCACGCGGATCACATTGTTTGATCCCGGCACCATGAACATCAGGCTGACACGTCCGTCACTGACAATATTGCGCAGGCTGTCCATACGATTATTGCCGCGCCAGTCCGGCATCAACAGCGTTTTCGCATCTGCAATCCGGACAACAGGGCCATCATCCCCACGCGGCGATGCGTCCGTGCCCGCATCCCCCACAGTGCTGAGAATACAGAACCGAGATCGTTCAATCCAAGCCGCATAGGTCGGTATCAAGTGATCCGTGACCTTGATCACTGACGCCTTGGCCGGCGTGCCATACAACGCTTCGAGCGATGCAATATCAGTGATATGATCAGGCTTTTTCAATTGGAACAAATCCCGCTTCGGCATTCAGACGGTTTGATGCGGCTTCAATGCGCGTCTCGATCAGGTCCATGAATTCCTTTTGCGGCAGACCCGGTTCGATTTCCTCAAGAAATTCGACTACTGCTGTCCCCGGTTTCCGATAAACGCCACGCTTTGGCCAGAACACACCGATGTTCAGCGCCACCGGAACACAAGACTGGCCAAGCTGCCGGTACAATGCCCCCGTACCTGTCTTATACTTCGCATCCACACCGGGTGCGACGCGCGTACCTTGCGGGTAAATGATCAACTGCCCGGGCTGTGCTGCTCCGGCTTTCACGTCGGCGAGCATTTTGACGATCGCCGCACCTCGTTTGCCACGATCAACGGGAATACAGCCCACACGCAGGCCGAACCAACCCAAGATCGGCGCGTACATCAGGATGCGTTTCATGATGAATTTGCCGCGCGGCACCGCCCCATAGATCGCCAGAACATCCAGAAACGACTGGTGCTTCGCTGCGATCATCGTTTCATGCGTTGGTGGCGTTCCGCGGTATTCGACCTTTAGGCCGATCATCCAGCGCGCCATCCAGATAATTGTGTGGCAGTACAGGTGGCAGGCATAAACCGCCGCCCGCGACGAAAACAAAACAAACGGTGCCCACAGGATACCGATGACAGCCATCACCACATACATGCTGAGGTTAAACACAAGGGAACGGACCCATTGGATAGCGTAACTCATGATTGTTCCTTCAACATGCGCAAGGCGGCCATACGCGTCGCGAAAAAGGCGGATATGCCGCCGATAAGTGGGATCACCAGTGGAAATATCCACTGGATGCCCTGAAAGCCAAGACCAGTCAGAAAACCGCCAGCGGCATCAGCGCTTGGCAACAACAGGACTGCACCAAGACCGAATAGCGTGCCAATCGCAGCCCCGCCAAGCCCGCGTAGGGTGAAACGCCGCACAAATGCACGGGCGATATAGGTATCTTTTGCGCCTACCAGCCGCATTACCCGGATCACCTGAGCGTTGGCTGCCAAGGCCGCTTGTGCCGCCAAGGTGATCAAAGCGACCATAGATGCCCCGATCAGAAGGATCGCGACCCAACCAAGACTGCGTAGACGCGATGCAGCTTCGATCAGTGGCTCGCGCCAGCGCGTGTGGTCATCCAATACGGCACCCGGTACTTCGGCCTGCAATCGTGCCCGTAGCCCGGTCGCGTCATATCCGTCGCCGTCTTCGATGATCTCGACCAGTTGCGGGATCGGCAATGTGTCCAGTGGCAAACCGGGGCCGAACCATGGCTCTAGCAACGCTTCTTGTTCTTCGGGCGTCAATGCGCGCGCGGACCCCACGCCGGGGGTGGTTTCAAGTACGGTAATCGCGGCTTGCAGTTGGGCGGCGGCCTGATCTTCTGGTGCGGAAATACGCAATGTCGATGTACGGGCCAGTTCTGCCCCCCACCGATCCGCCAGACGACCTGTGGCCAAGGACAACGCCAATGCGAACACGGCCAGAAACGCCATCGCGCCTGCCGTGAAGACAGTCAAACGCGCGGTGAACCCTGTGGGTGGCACCGTCCGGTCCGCTTGGGCGTCACCAACGAGCAGTTCGAAAATCTTGCGCAACATGTTCATAGTTCCGCCCCCGCCTGCAGCAACTGACCGTCTTTCAAACGTAATACGCGTGCGGCAACCTGCGACTTAGCCGTCCGGATCAGGTTAAGGTCATGGGTCGCAATCAGAACTGTTTTGCCCATTCGGTTCAGTTCAACCAACAACGTCAGCAACCGTTGCGACATCTCCCAATCCACGTTGCCTGTGGGTTCATCTGCGATAATCACATCCGGTGACATAATGACGGCGCGCGCCAAAGCAGCCCGCTGACGTTCGCCCCCGGACAGTTCCGGCGGCAACTGATCCATTTGCTTTGTCAAACCAACCCAGCCAAGCAGATCGGTTAGATTTTCCATCAGATCAAGCCTGTCGGATACGGTCAGCGGCAAGGCGATGTTTTCTGCAATCGACAAGTGATCCAAGAATTCGCAGTTCTGATGCACCACCCCGATCCGCCGACGGATCATCGCGACCTGATCGCGATCCAACGCAGTGGCTGGCGTGTCAAAAACCCGAACTTCGCCTTCTGTGGCTTGCAGTGCGCCGTAGCACAGTTTGAGCAAAGTGGTCTTCCCCGCCCCAGACGGTCCGGTCAGAAAATGAAAAGAACCGGGTTCCAACGTCAGGGTCAATTGAGAGAAAAGTTTTGCCCCGCCATAGTGGTAGGCGACGTTATCAAGTGCAATCACACGAACTTTCCTTTTCCCGGTTGGGATGTGTATTGCCCAAAACTGCAACAGGTTTCAATCAATTCGCGTCCAACTTCGTTGCAAATCATTGGCCTTTCGCGCTGTGATTGATAATTGTTGGTTAACACTCACAAGTCTAACTGCCCTTTGTTGGCAGAAGGAAAACATCCATGCGGCTAATTTGCCCAAATTGTGGCGCCCAATACGCGGTTGCCGATGACGCAATTCCCAGCGGTGGCCGGGACGTGCAATGTTCGAATTGTCAGCACACGTGGTTTGAAACACCAGGTGCGTCAGCGAATGACACACCACCGGAACCACGGAAAATCACGCCACCACCCGCGCCAGAACGCCCAGCGGCAGAACGCCCTGCGGCAGATGCCGACAAGTTCAGTGGGTCCATCGATGATGCTTTCAAAGATGTATCTGACGACGACAATCTGGCGCCTGCACCGCAACCACCAAAGAACCGCAAACCTGTGGATCCGTCGGTTGCGGATATCTTGCGTGAAGAAGCTGCACTTGAAGCAGCACAACGTAAATCTGAATCCGCGGTGAGCATGGAAAGCCAGTCTGATCTCGGCCTCAGCGATCCTACACCTGCGCCGATCAAAGCCCCGGAACCGACGCCAGACGTCGCACCAACGGCTGAAGATCATGATGCGACAGCCACCGCAAAAACGGCAAGCACAGCTGCTAGTGCCGCTGCTGCTGCCCATGCATCGCGTCGTGATCTGTTGCCAGATATCGAAGAAATCAATTCGAGCCTGCGTTCGGATGCGGAACGCGCGGAAGACGGAACAGCCGTTCCAGCCGTAGCCGCAGAAGCCAACCGGAAAAGTTTCAGGCGCGGTTTCATCTCTGTTTTGCTGATTATCATGGTGCTTGTGCTGATCTACATGCAGGCCGACCGCATCGCCGCGGCAGTTCCAGCACTTGCTGGCGCATTGCAAAGCTACGTGGATGCTGTCGATGTTGCCCGCATTTGGTTGGACGACAACGTGCAGGCCATGTTGACTGCAATCGCCACCGAATAACGGCCCCTGTCAGAAACGGTCGAGAAGGCGGCGCAGGTAATCGCGTTCGATTTCCGGCCGTTCCTGATCGGCACTGCGACGACGCAATTCATCAAGCAGTTCTTCGGCGCGGCGATAGACATCCCCGCCCTGCAACATGCCTTCGTCTGTTCCGAACTGACCGCCCTCTGATCCCATTTCACGGCCTAACGGGTCGCGCTGGGATTGTTCGGCACGTTCGGTCGCCCCACCGTCTTGTTCGCCTTGACCGGGTTCTTCGGATTGGTTTTCGGCCAATGCACGGCTAAGTGACCGCATCCCGTTGCGCAATGCGTCCAGCGCTTCAGCTTGGCGGTCAATCGCTTCGGCAAGGTTGCCTTGACCCAATGCGTCTTCCGCACCTTCCATCGCCCGTTCAGCGCGGTTCAACGAATTCTCTGCGATTTCGCCGGCCTCACCATCAAGCGACGGCAGCGCACCGCGCTGGCGTTCCAGTTCATCGCGCAAGGCCTGCTGCCGTTCTGCCAGCGACCGCCCGTCTTCGGCACCTGAACCTTCGCCGCCAGAACCCTGATCATCTTGACCGCCACCTTGGCTGTCCTCACCGACACCTTGACCTGATCCTTGCTGACCATCTTGACCCGGCTGGTTCTGCGACTGACCTTGTTGGCCCTGTTGCTGTCCCTGCTCACCACCTTGCGGTTGCTGCTGACCGGGTTGCTGACCTTGCTGCTGGCCGTTTTCGGCCTGCTGGCGTTCCGGATTGGACCGTTCCTGCAATTCGCGGAACGCATCATCGGACAGTTCTTCCTGCTCGCGCAGCGTATCTTCGAGGTCTTCCATCGCTTGCTGACCCGGCGTGCGTGGGCCATTGCCGCTGCCGTCGCCTTGGGTGATGCGCATATTTTCAAGCATCTGGTTCAGCTGTTCCATGAGTTCGGCAGCTTCGGCCATGCGGCCTTCTTCCATTAGTTCTTGGATGCGATCCATCATCGCTTGCAGTTCGTCGCCAGACAGTTCTTGAGTGTTTTCCGAATTGTCCGCCTGATCGGTCCCGTCTTCATTCGGGTCCATTTCTTCGGCAAGCAGTTGCATGTATTGATCAGTCGCTTCGCGCAATTCATGCATCAGCTCTGCGATTTCTTCGTCCGACGCACCATCGCGCATCGCCTCGGCTAGCCGTTCTTGGGCGCGGGCAAGCCGTTCGCGGGCATCGGCAAGTGTGCCATCCTCAAGCTGAATGGCCAGATCCCAAAGCGCGGTCACGACTTCTGCCTGACCTTCTGCGGTGATCCCCTCGTCCACGAATCCATCAAGCTGGCGAATGATCGCGCGCATCCGCAGATATGTTGTCTCGTTCGAAAACAGCCCTTCGGGGCGGTGCGAAATCGCTTTCATCACATCCGTAATTCGCGACACGTTATCACGCGACCACATCAGGTCGCGGCGCTGTTCGATGATGGATTTCGCGAAGGGCTGGAAAAACCGACGACCGGGCAGGATCAAAGGCTCGGACGGGCTTTGCGCCGTTTGACCGGCAGCATCTGTGACCTCCAAGGTCATGGTCACAGGCAAATTCGCAAGCGGGTGTTCGGACAAATCATCAACGAGGAATTCTTCAAAATCAGTCCGGTCGCCCGTGAACGGCATCGGCAGGTCCAACACCAGCGTTTCAAATCCATCAGGATCAACGGCCAAACCATGACGCCGATCAACGGCATCAAGATCAAGCGCGATGGTAGCTGTGCCGGACACAACGCCGTAATCATCCATCCCCAAGAATGGCTGGGACATTTCGCCCATCGCGTCTGATTCAATCGGTCCGGTTAGTTCAACCAGCGGCGGCTGATCGGCAACCACAAGCAGGTTCCAAACGATGCCATTGTCACCTTCAACGGCGAGCGTACCATCTTGCATGGCAACGAATTGCTGCTGTGTTTCGGGTTCTTCATCTGGATCAGCCGCCGTGCCCGAAACGGTTTCCGCAACGGTCAAAGCGCCCACTTCACCGTAAAGCCGGATCGTGATTTGCGACCCTTCCGGCACGCGCAGCACGCCCTCGGGGATGTCGTTCAGGTAGATCGAAGGCTTGCCCGTATAGGCAGGTGGTTCGACCCAGCCTTCCCAAACAGGGCCAGTGGCAAGCGTTTGACCAGCGGGTTCAACCAATGTTCCGACACGCAGTACCGACCCGAATAGCAACGCCACGACAAAAAACAGCAGCGCGATAAAACGCAGCCCGTAGGGGTCGCGGTCCGAAATGCGCAGATCAGGTTCGACAAAGGTTGCCTGTTTGGTGCGGTCTTCCATGCGGGCGACGTGAGCATTCCACACGGCTTCTGATTCGGGATCACCTGCGCCAATCGCTTGGGTATCGGCAATCGCGGCGATGGGTCGTCCGGGTAAGGCCGCATCAACGCGCGCGACGGCGGCTTCCCGCGCCGGCATCTGGAACCGACGCAGGCCCCAGATGAATGCGACAATCAGGAAGGCGACGCCGACGGTGCCCAAACCCCAAAGCCAAGGACGTGTCAGAAGATCGTGCCAGCCAAACATCAGCGGCGCGATCAACACAAACAACACCGACCAGAACGGCCAGAACGCCCGCGTCACGCCTTCGGCCACCATACCCAGACGGGTCGCGGCGATGGGAAACGCCAAGTGGCGCATATGGTCAGGGGCTGTCGGGCGCTGTGTCAGAGTATCGGGTCCTTTTATCTGACCCTTACCTTAACGGATCAGAGCCATGTTGGAAGCGTATCGCGTGCAATCATCTCTTCATAGGTAGGGCGTGCGCGAATAACCGCAAATTGATCGCCATTCACCAGAACCTCGGGGATCAATGGACGCGAGTTATATTCGGACGCCATCACGGCGCCGTAAGCACCAGCAGAGCGGAACGCGATCAGGTCGTCAGCTTTGACTTCGGTCATCACACGACCTTTGGCAAAGGTATCACCGCTTTCGCAGATAGGTCCGACGATATCGTATTTCGCAGGCTCCGCGCCCGGCACCGATTCGATGATCGGGTCGATGTCGTGGTAGGCTTCGTACATTGCAGGGCGGATCAGATCGTTCATCGCGCCGTCAATGATCATGAACTGTCGATCTTCACCTTCTTTGATGTAGATGACCTTAGATACGAGCAGTCCAGCGTTGCCCGAAATCAGACGACCCGGTTCAATCTCGATCTCGCAGCCAAGGTGGCCAACGGTCCGTTTGATCAATTCGCCATATTCAGACGGCAGCGGCGGGGCCTCGTTGGACCGCGCGTAAGGGATACCCAGACCGCCGCCGAGATCAAGGCGCGTGATTTCGTGACCATCCGCGCGCAGCGTTTCAGTCAGTTCAGCAACCTTCAGATAGGCGGCTTCGAACGGAGCCAAGTCAGTCAACTGCGACCCGATATGCACATCGATCCCGATGACCTTCAGGCCCTTCAGTTTCGCGGCCATCGCGTAAACTTCGCGGGCGCGGCTGATTGGAATGCCGAATTTGTTCTCGGATTTGCCAGTTGCGATCTTGGCGTGGGTCTTTGCATCAACATCAGGGTTCACGCGGACGGTGATCGGGGCCACGACGCCCAAGTCCTGCGCCACACGGTCGAGCACGATCATTTCCGGTTCGCTTTCGACGTTGAACTGGCGAATGCCACCTTCCAATGCCATGCGCATTTCATCAACGGTTTTGCCAACACCGGAAAAAACGATCTTGTCGCCCGGAACGCCGGCCGCCTTTGCGCGGAAATATTCACCGCCAGACACCACGTCCATGCCAGCGCCAGCATCGGCTAAAACTTTGATGATCGCCTGATTGGACAGGGATTTCATGGCAAAGCATACCAGATGATCCAAACCATCCAGCGCATCATCGAATAATTTGAAGTGACGGGTCAGGGTCGCGGTCGAATAAACATAAAACGGCGTGCCGACGCTTGCCGCGATTTCAGCGACAGGAACGTCTTCAGCGAACAATTGTCCATCGCGATACAGAAAATGATCCATGGGCCCGACCTTTCAAACAGATTCCGCGTCTATTACCAGATTCCGTGTGAAGCCCAAGCGCCTATTCTTTCATCGCGTCAGAGAAAATTCGCCGTTCTGATCACATTTTTACGACTTGGGGGTGCATTCAGAAATGAGAGGATTAAGTGGAGGCTATATTCGACGTAATGTTTCGTAAGTCCCATTTTTCGCCCCGAAGGTTTCCACGATGGAACAGCCGCCCCGTCAGTCCCTATTTTGGATTGCGTCATATCCGAAATCTGGCAACACATGGCTTCGCGTTTTTCTCGCCAACTATTTGCTTGGCGGCGAAGATCCCTTGCCGATCAATTCGGTCGGCAAGCTTGGCTATGCAGACGCGGACGCCCGCCACTATGAACGCGCCAACGGCGGCGATTACGATCTGGCTGATGCGGCCAAGACGGTCGCTTTGCGCAATAGGTTCCTGCTGAGAACTGCGATCACCGGACCGAAGGTGGCGCTTGTCAAAACCCACAATTACAACAGTACCATTAACGGCACGCCTTTGATCCCTGCCCCGTACACGCGCGGTGCCATCTACGTTGCGCGCCACCCTGGCGATGTGGCGATTTCATTCGCCAGCCACTACGGATTAAGCATCGACGATGCGATAGAGCGGATGCGCGAACATAACGCCGTGGTCGGCGGGTCCCAAGGCACGGCACTACAGTTCACATCCGATTGGTCGTCTCACGTGCAAAGCTGGGCGGGTGCCAAGACCCACAACGTGCGCGTCATTCGTTACGAAGACATGCATGATGCACCAGTCGAAACATTCGGCCTCGTCCTGCGCCATATTGGTGTGGCCGTGGATAAGGCGAAGTTAGCACGTGCGATCAATAACTCACGTTTTGAAGAATTGAAACGTCAGGAAAAAGCGGACGGATTCACCGAAAACACGGAACACCAGCCACGCTTTTTCCGCAAAGGAATTGCAGGGGCTTGGCGCGATATCCTGACGGCCGATCAAATCAAGACGGTGACCCGCGACCACGGCAATGCCATCAAGGCGCTAGGCTACAGTTAAGTTTTGGGTGCGGACCGGAAATAAAGGTAAAGCGGCAAACCGCAGCTGACACCGATACAGAATGTTGCAGGGATCGCCACAAGCCGAATCCACGCACGGGTTTGCACAACTTCAACGACAATCCAGATTGTCAGCGTTACCGCCGCAATGGTCAGATCCCAAACAAGACCCGAACTGGCCGCGTTCGCGTGCCATGCATCAACCATCACCATGATGTCCCAGCCGTTGGTCTGAAACCACTGGATAAAATAATACATCGGGTGGATTGCACCCCAGATCGCCAGTGCCAGCCAAATCATCCGCATTGTCACAACTCCAGCCTTAGGTCATCGCCGCCGAATGGATCGCGCGACTGTTCAGGACGTAAACTGTCGCTATCGGCGTCAAAAACAAGGGCCGCACCGTCACATCCTGCTAGCAACAGGCACATGGCGACGACGCGGATCATGACCTAGTTCAAAGAAGAGCTTTGGCTCACCCCAAGCGAAAATGTCCCGTTCGACAGGCCTAGGCTATTGCCGACAGACACGCCGCCGGACCCGACCGAAAGACTTGTGCTGCCAGACGGGCGCAACGGTGCGCCGTTGGCCCCGCATCCCGCAAGACCCACAGCAACAACCATCAGCACAACAATTTTCATCCCAATTCGTCCTTCCACCGTGCGGCCTGCGCCCGTACGTTAGCAGGGGCTGTGCCGCCAAAGCTGGTGCGCGACGCGACAGAGTTTTTCACACCCAGCACGTCAAACACCGATTGTGTGATATCTTGGTGGACCGACTGCATGTCGGCTAGGGACAATTCTGGCAGGTCGCAAGATTTCGCCTCTGCCATCGCAACAAGCGATCCTGTCACGTGGTGCGCATCGCGGAACGGCAGGCCCAATTCGCGGACCAGCCAATCGGCCAAATCCGTCGCGGTGGAGAAACCAGTCGCAGCGGCGGCTTCTAGTGACGGTACGTTGGCTTCCATATCGGCAACCATACCTGCCATTGCGGCCAGCGCGAGGAACAAATTGTCAGCGGCGTCGAACACTTGCTCTTTGTCTTCTTGCATGTCCTTTGAATAGGTCAGCGGCAGACCTTTCATCACGGTCATCAGCGCAACATTTGCCCCAAAGATACGGCCGATCTTGGCGCGGATCAGTTCAGCCGCATCTGGATTACGCTTTTGCGGCATGATCGACGATCCGGTGGACCATTTGTCGGACATCTTCACAAAACGGAATTGGGCAGAGGACCAGATCACCAGTTCTTCGGCCAAGCGGGACAAGTGCATCGCAGTGATTGAAGACGCAGCAAGGAATTCCAACGCAAAGTCACGATCAGATGTGGCATCCAGCGAATTAGACATAGGCCGATCAAACCCAAGCGCCTGCGCCGTCATGTCACGATCAATCGGGAAGGACGTTCCGGCCAACGCAGCAGCACCCAAAGGCGATGTGTTCATCCGCTTGCGTGCATCGGCAAAACGGGACCGGTCACGGGCGAACATTTCGACATAGGCCAGCATGTGGTGGCCCCACGTGACAGGCTGCGCGACCTGCAGGTGCGTGAATCCGGGCATGACCCAGTCGGCACCAGCTTCGGCTTGGCCCAACAACGACTTCATCAACGTCTCAAGTGCTGCATCAGCCGCGTCACATTGGTCACGGACCCATAGACGGAAATCGACAGCAACCTGATCGTTCCGCGACCGACCCGTGTGCAAACGACCAGCCGGTTCGCCGATCAAATCCTTCAGCCGCGCTTCGACATTCATGTGAATATCTTCGAGCGCGGTGGAAAACGGAAATTCTCCGGTTTCAATCTCTGACAACACCGTGAGCAGGCCTTCACGGATCGCTTCGGCGTCGTTATCCGTAATGATGCCTGTGGCGGCCAACATGGCGGCATGGGCACGTGAACCAGCAATGTCTTGGGCAGCTAGACGTTGATCGAACCCGATGGATGCGTTGATCGCTTCCATAATGGCGTCCGGTCCAGCGGCAAAACGGCCACCCCACATTGTGTTCGCGGATTTGGTCATGAGAAAGGAAGCCCCGTGCTGAATTTGAAATCTGCTTTGCTTTATACGGCCCTTGGGCTGCTTGCAAATACCGCCATGGCGGATGTCAGCACATTTGAGGCGCTGCGCGAGGGCGATATGCGCAAGCTGAACTTCCATTCCGAGCCGAAACCAGCCTCTGATGAAACATTTGTCGGTGAAGACGGAAGCGAAATGACCTTTGGCGCGTACGAAGGCCAATTCGCGGTGGTCAACTTTTGGGCCACATGGTGTGCCCCCTGCCGGGCCGAAATGCCGCAACTTTCAGACCTGCAAGACCAGCTTGGCAGCGACGAATTTTCTGTTGTGACTATTGCGACCGGCCGCAATCCACGCCCCGCGATGGAACGGTTCTTTGACGAAATTGAAGTCGACAACTTGCCACTGCACGCAGATCCCAGATCGACATTGGCCCGCGACATGGGAGTATTAGGCCTGCCAGTGACCCTTATCCTTGATCCCGAAGGCCGCGAAATTGCGCGACTTCAAGGCGACGCGCACTGGAATAGCGACAGCGCAATTGCCATCCTCGAGGCGATCATAACGCAGGAGTAACAATCCCTGATTGTCGCTTTACTGTCATTATCAGCATGATACGGTCCACCGAATCCGGTTAAACCAAGGACTTGTTACATGTCGCACCAAGCAAAAGTGATCCGCCTCGAACAATTGGCTATGACGATTCGAGCTGAAACGATCAAAATTCTGCCCGGCGCGCCTGATCCAAGAAAACTGGCGCATACCCAGCTGGCCAGCAAGATCGAAGGTTGGGAACAAGCCATCAAGCTTGTGCTGCGCGACATGAAATCGCAAAGCCACTTCAACCATATGGTTCATCGGCACAATCCGGGTGGTCCCAAAGACCATCAGGCCAACCAGCGGCTGCAAAGCGGGCAGAACAACGTCAAACAGATTTCCAATGCTCTGGACAAGGTCATCGCGGAACTGGACGAATTATCCAAGCAGTTCTATGGCGGCGACAACGCCGAAACACGCGCGTTGAAAGGCATTTCATCCGCCCTGAAGAACTGGTCAAAGACGGCAAAGCATTCCGAGACAGGTATCATCGGCACCGCAGCCCCGACCAACACGCAAGCGACCATTCAACAAGCCAAACCGTTCTTGCCGCAAGGTGGTGCGCCGGGCATGTCCGGACCGGGTGCGATTGATGCGTTTACGCTGGTGCTTGGCGCGTTCGTACTGCTGAAGGCACTGGCAAAGAAGAAAAACTAGGCCCGCCCAGCCGTTTCAGACAACATCAACGGATCGACGCCCATACCTTTTAGGGCGGCGGTCCATTTGTGATCATTGGCGCGACCGAACACGATGTCATCATCCGCGTCGCAGGTCAGCCACCCATTCTGTCCGATTTCACCTTCCAGCTGGCCGGGTCCCCATCCCGCGTAACCAAGCGCCATCATCGCGCTTGTCGGGCCCGCGCCCCGCGCAATTTCTTCGATAACGTCCATGGTAGCGGTCATCGAGATATTGTCGTCAACTTCGATGGTCCCGCCTTCGGACGCGTAATCGGTGGAATGCAAAACAAACCCGCGCGACTGTTCGACAGGCCCACCAAGATGGATCCGTATCTTTCGTGCCGTCGGA
This sequence comes from Yoonia sp. D2-7, assembly GCF_055809435.1. Classification (NCBI taxonomy): domain Bacteria; kingdom Pseudomonadati; phylum Pseudomonadota; class Alphaproteobacteria; order Rhodobacterales; family Paracoccaceae; genus Yoonia; species Yoonia sp. D2-7. The sequence continues at coordinate 3,387,261 of NZ_CM147912.1, forward strand.
GCCATTTCGATCTCAAGCTGCTCCAGAAGGTTCGCAAACCGAACTTCGGTGGATGGTTTATTCACGATGATACCCATCGCGCCGTCTTCGGAATGGGCGCAAATGTAGACGACGCTTTTCGCAAAACGATCATCACCCATGATGGGCATGGCGATTAAAAGCTTACCGGTAAGATTTGTTGGCTGCATAGTCATATTCCAATTCTTGCAAGCTTATGCCGGTAGTACAAGTCACACAAAATTTTGCTCGCCAAGACGTGAGTTCAATTACAGCCGTTCCTGACTATGTAGAGGTTATGAAAACACTAACCGCGATTCTTAAGACGACTTGTTTGATGGCTGCGACGCTGGCCTCACCCGCGATGGCGGGCCCTTTTGACGATCTTGCCCGAATCGACGTCATCCCTGGATGGCAAACGCCGTCAGGGACACACATGGCTGGTGTCCGCGTGACATTGCGGCCCGGCTGGAAAACCTATTGGCGTGCACCCGGTGACGCAGGCATCCCGCCGCAGTTTTCATGGACAGGATCGCAGAACATCACTGCCGCCCAATTTCATTGGCCCGTCCCACAGGTCTTTGAACAAGGTGCCATGCAGTCAATCGGGTATCACGATACGCTGGTTCTGCCGATCGAATTGACGCAAGTGGACCCGAATGCGCCCATTCACATGTCTGGCGAAATCACCATTGGCGTGTGCGAAGACATTTGCGTACCCGTTTCATTGCCATTCGATGCCCTACTTCCCGCTGATGGACGCCGCGATGGCGCCATCACCGCGTCGTTGCTGAACCAGCCGGTTTCCGCGCGCGATGCTGGTGTGCAAACCGCAACCTGTGATGTGTCCCCGGGGGAACGCGGCTTGATGGTGACTGCCACGTTAACGATGCCCCCCGCAGGCCAAACAGAGGCCGTTATTGTCGAAGCAGGCAATCCGGAAATTTGGGTGTCGCAGGCAGACATAACGCGCAATGGCGATACTTTGCAGGCGACCGTGGATATGATCCACGCGTCATCCAGCAGCTTTGCGCTTGATCGTTCAGCGATCCGGATCACAGTCCTTGGCAGTGATTACGCCGTTGACGTGCGTGGCTGCCCCAAAGGTTAGGCCTTACGCCACCGCAACGCCAACCCGATGCCAGCGATCATGTAGATTCCCATCAGCGCGACGGCCAAACCGCCTGCGAATATCCCGAACGCAGCCCCGAACCCGCCCGACAACGCAGGCAGGATCGCGACGGCTTGTGGCAACGCAGCACCCGTCACGATCACGGGCCCCAACGTGACAGCAAACAATCCAACCGCCACGCATGCACCCAACATCGCAGGCCATGTTGCCCCGAATTTGCGGACACGCAGCGCACGTTTCGCGGCCCGTATTTGTTTGCCGACATCAGCCTGAATAGCCATCAGCGCAGGAATGATAAACATAACCAACACCATCCCAAACCCAAGCCCGAAGACCAAGGTCACGACGGTTGGCTTCAGAAACTCGGCTTGGTTCGATCCTTCGTAAAGCAGTGGTGCCAGCCCAAGAACCGTCGTCAGTGTTGTCAGCAGCACAGGACGTAATCTGTCCGCTGTCCCGTCGATAATCGCAGGAAAGATACCGCGATCGGCAGCGTATTCATCAATCGTCGTGACCAGCACGATACTGTCGTTGATAATGATCCCAACCATGCCCAGCATGCCGACAACCGTGAACAAGCTCATCGGGATGCCCCATGCGTTATGTCCGTAGATTGTCCCGATCAATGCAAATGGGATCACCGACATCACGACAATCGGGCGCGACCAGCTAGAGAATATCCAAGCAAGCACCAGATAGATACCCACCAGAACCAAGATCAGCCCGTTGCGCGCGTCTTCGACAAAAGCGCGTTCCTGTTCGCTTTGCCCCGACAACGCCGTGTCGACACCAAACCGCGTCTCGATTCCCGGCAAGATATCTTCGTTAATCGAAAGCTGCACTTGGGCGGCACGATCGGCGTCTTCATCATCCAAGTCACCCAGCACAGAAATCAGCAATATCCCGTTTTCACGCCGCACCGTGGAAAACCCTGTCCGGCTTTCGACAGTCACAACGTCAGCCAAAGGCACATAAACGCCGCTCGGTGTTCGGATTTGCGTTCGATCCAGAAAATCAGCGGACAATTCACCTGCCGGAAGTTCCACACGGATCGTCGCAGAGCGGGTGCCATCAGGATAGGACGCCGCTTCGATACCACCCAGTTTTTCACGCAGAACACGGCCAAGCCCGTCAATGTTCAGCCCCAATGCTTGCCCTTGCGGTGTCAGATCAAGGATCAGTTCTTCTTTGTCATAGGCCAGCGTGTCTTCAAGACCGGAAATCTCTGGGAATTGGAGCAGTTCGGTTTTCAACGCTTCGGCCGCTGCTTTCAGCGTTTCGGCATCTGCCCCGAACATCTGGATATCAAGGCTATCGCCACCCGGACCACTGCCCCAAGACCGGAAGCTGACTGTTTCGGCCATAGGATGTTGGCGGACGCTGTCTTGCAGGTCCGATACGAATGTTCCGCTCGTGTAAGGACGGCTATCCGCGTCTATCAATTCAATCGTAATCGCGCCCAGTTGATCCGCACTTTTACTGTCAGCCCCAGACAGGGCGCGGCCAGAATTGCCACCGATTTGCGCGAAGACATAAACAAGCGGATTGATCCCATGTTCATCTTCATATTTCGCGCCCAGCGCTTCGGTCGCGCGTTGCATTTCCTGCATCATCTCGAAGGTATCGTCGCGCGTAGCCCCCGGTAGCATGGCAAAATTACCTGTCACCTGACCCTGTTCAGGCGCGGAAAAGAACCGCCATTGCACGTCGCCCGTGATGACCAAAGCCACCTGCGACGCCAGCAGCACCAACCCGCCCGCAAAAACAGGGTACCGCGCCCAGATGACGCCCGCCATGAATGGCCGGAACAGGTTTTCTTTCACCGCATCGAACCCGCGGTTCACGATCCGCGACGGCATGTCATACCAATGTTCTTTCGATGTCGTGGCAATCGCATGCGACAAGTGGTTCGGCAGAATGAGAAAACATTCGACCAAAGATGCCGCTAAAACAACGATTACGGTAAACGGAATGTCCGCGATCAAGTCGCCGAACCGTCCACCGATCACAACCAGACCAAAGAACGCGATAATGGTTGTGATCGTCGAAGAAAATACAGGGCTGAACATGCGCCGCGCTGCATTCTCGGCTGCTTCAACAGGGTGTTCGCGCAGGTTACGCGCCCTGAAATCTGCGTGTTCACCGACAACGATGGCATCATCGACCACGATCCCAAGCGTGATGATCAGCGCAAAAAGCGAGATCATATTGATGGTCAGACCCGAGACATACATCAGCGCAATCGCCGCGAGCATCGCGACCGGAATACCCGCCGCGACCCAAAACGCTGTGCGCGCATTCAGGAACAAGAATAACAATCCGACGACCAACGCCAACCCCATCAGGCCGTTTTCCAGCAGGATATCCAGACGCGCCTGAATCACCTCTGCCCGCGCGGACACGAGATCAATCTCGACACCTTGTGGCAGTGACGCTTTCAGTTCGTCCGCGACTTCTTGAACAGTGTCTTGGATACCAATCGCGTCGCCTTGCGCGGTACGCTGGACTTCGATCTGGATCGCTGGGTTGCCGCCCACGTAATAGGCGCGTTCACGGTCCACACCTTCAACGCGCACATTGGCCACGTCGCCGATCGTCAGACTAGACCCATCAGGATTAGCTCGCAGAACAATGGCTTCAATTTCATCGGCAGATCGTTTTGCAACACCCGTACGCACACGGGCCGCATTGGACACATCACCCGCAGGATCAGCGGCGGCTTCTTCGCCGATCCGGTCTGCGATGTCAGACAACCCGATGTCATATTCGATTAGCGACAGTGACGGCACTTCGACGATTGTCGAAGGCGCCGCAACGCCGCGAATATTGACCTTTGTGACCCCTTCCGCAAACAGGCGCACAACCATTTCATCGGCAAAACGGCCCAATTGTTCGACGCCAACCGGACCCGTGAGCATGACGTTGGTCACACGATCACGCCACCCGCCGCGCCTGATCTCTGGGTCTTCCGCATCTGTGGGCAGGTTATTTGTACTATCGACAGCGAGCTGCACATCTTCGGCGGCACGATCAATGTCATAGCCGGGTTCAAACTCTAACCGGATACTTGCGCGGCCTTCTTGCGATGTGGCTGCCGATGATGACACGCCTTCAACCGCCAACAACACAGGTTCCAAAACCTGCACGATGGCCGCGTCGACGTCCTCTGCACCAGCGCCCGACCACGCGACATTGACCGACAGATCGTCGACGACAACATCGGGAAAGAACTGCGCCCGCATATTGGGGAATGCGAACAAACCCGCAGACAGCATCAACACCAGCAGCAAGTTCGCCGCCGTCCGATGCCGTGTAAAATATGACAGGATGCCGCCTGCCCCCTTCGTCAAGATCGCGCCACCCGTTGCCATGATCTAGCCCCCCATCCGGCCTTCGATCCGGTTCACTGTTGCGACCGGAATTTCGTCGGCGTCTAGCTGGGACAGAATGCGGGCCTTTGCGTCGTCGGGCATGCGGGATGCTTCGACAAAAGCGACGATCTTTGCTTTGCGTTCAGGATCAAGCGTGACCATTTCAGGCTCTGCTGGAGCTTCATCCGCTTGACCGGGGCGGATCGGGTCCACCTTGATCCCCGCGCCCAACAAAGGCGACCGTTCCGCAACAATCGTTTCACCTGCAAGACCGCGCACGGTGATAATCACGTCGTCACCCTGCCTGCGCAAAAGTTCGACCTGCTCTGACGACAAACGGTCTTCTTCGCCGACGACCAGAACCGTGCCATCAGCGGCCACGGCAGTCGCGGGCACCTGTGCGACGCGGTTCAACACGGGTTCTTCGATCCGGACCGTCACGAAATCACCGGGTCGGAACCCACCAGATCCTTCAAGACGCGCAAACAAAAGTCGCCCTGTCTGGCCTTCGCCAACAGCGGCACTTTCACGGGTGATCTGACCTGTCGCGATCAGATCAACACCTGACACATCAAGACCTACGGAAATCGGCGCGTTTAGCAGATCACCTGCCCCATCCAACAAACGGGCATATTGTGACGTCGACACCCTGAACGACACCTCAAGCGCATCAGGGTCGATCAGTTGGGCAATCCGTTCATTTGCCGTAATCCGACCGCCGGGAATAACGCCAACGTCGGACAGAGCACCGTCGAAATCAGCAGTGACGCGTGTATTGGCGAGGGTACGTTCTGCTTCGCTAAGGGTAATTTGAGCGCGCGCAAGTCTGGTCGTCGCTTGATCCAATCGTGCCTCGGCCTGCGCAACTGATTGCCTGCGTGACAGAACCGCCGCGTCTGATGCTGATGCCGCAAGCTCTGCGGTTTCGACTGCGGCTGCCGTACCGACACCACGTGTCTGCAAATCACGCGCACGCGTCAGGGCTGCCGCACGCAATGTCGCCTGTGATTGCGCCGCGACAAGTTCGTCTTCGTTCAGTGCAAGCCCGCGTTCTGCATCGCGTAATTCGGCCTGCGCGTCCTGCAAATCCGCCCGCACACGGTCCAAGGCAGACTGGGCTTCAAACGGGTCGATCTGGGCAATAACCTGCCCTGCCTTCACCAGCGCGCCTTCGGTCAGGTTTACGTCTGCTTCCAGCACGGTCCCCCCAACAGGGCTGCGCAGATCAAGACTACGCTGGCTTTGCAGTTCACCGAAGACAGTCATAATGGGCGCGATTGTCTGCGGTTCTAACGTCACCACATTGACTGCAAAGACCCGTTCGCGTTGCGGAAAACTACGCGGTTCCTGTGCCATCCGTTCCGTGACAGCCCCACGCACCATGTTCCCGGCCCACGCCATCAACGCCAAAGTGACAGACAACAGGAAGATGCCAACAAGGCTTCGACGTAAAAATCGCATGTTTGTATACTCCTGAAATCAATACGCCCGCGCCCCGCAGACGGATCATTCACTGTATCAAACGACGCGTGAAATCATTTCCGTCGCTGATGTTCGTCTAAACGTGGCATTATTTCTACAAAATTGCAGGGCATGTGCCGATAGTCGAGCTGCTTCACAAGAATTTCATCCCACGCGTCTTTGCACGCTCCCGGACTGCCGGGCAGTGCAAACAGGTACGTTCCGTTCGCAACACCACCCGTCGCACGGCTTTGGATCGCGGATGTTCCGATCTTTTGCATGGAAACGATGGTGAAAACGGTCCCGAATGCGTCGATCTCTTTTTCATAGACATCGCGGTGCGCTTCGACGGTCACGTCACGGCCTGTCAGGCCTGTCCCACCCGTCGAGATGACGACATCTACCGCATCATCCGCACACCATTTACGCAGTTGATCCGCGATCTGATCACGTTCATCCGGCAGGATCATGCGATCCGCAAGCAGATGCCCCGCGTCCTCCAATCGTGCCACAAGCGTGTTGCCCGATTTATCATCGTCCAGCGTCCGCGTGTCACTAACCGTCAGCACAGCGATACGTGTTGGCAAAAAGGCGCGGTCGGTCATGTGGCGAGATCCCTGAGTTTAGCTTGCACCGACAACAAATCAGCCCAAGCGTCGCGTTTCGCAAGCGGGTTCTTCAGCAGCGACACAGGATGCGCCATCGGCATCGCAGGACGTCCAACGACATCGGTCCATTTACCACGCAGGCCCCTGATCCCGCCGCGCCCCAACAACATCTGGCAAGGCGTATTGCCCATCAAAATCACCACATCAGGGTTTGCCAGCGCGATGTGGCGTTCCAGAAACGGACGCATCATTGCGAGGTCTTTGGCATTGGGCAGTGCATCGCCCGGCACCCGCCACGGCATCGCGGTTGTCAGATAAACGGACTGGGCCGCGTCTTCTGCATCTGCACGCAACGAAATTGCATCCATCATCTTGGCCAGCAAATCACCTTGGACACCCGCAAATGGCATGCCCGCCACATCTTCTTCGCGGGACGGTGCGTCGCCTACGATCATCACGCGCGCCGCAGGCTGGCCAGCCGCGAACACCATTTTGCGGGCACCTTTTTTCAGATGGCAATGTTCAAATCCATCAAGCGCGGCGCGAAGCCCGCCGATATCACCGGCACCGGCCGCCGCAGATTGCGCGAGTGCGACTGTATCCAGTTCCTTCACCGCCACGGGAATCGGCGGTTTGCCACCCGCATTCGGGTTCGGCGGCGTTTTAGGTTTGGCTGGTTCCAGATCATAGCGGTTCACGGGCGCTTCACTGATCGCTTCATCAGCGCCCAGTTCGACCTGCCATTCCAGCAGCGCGCGGTCGTCCCAATATGTATCCACAGAATCCATGACCCCATTCATATCCTTCAAATCGGACCTACGGTAGCGCTGATTGCGCGCACCCCGTTGCGTGATCGCAGCCTGCTTCATATAACGGCGCAAACCACGCATAAGGAACCGCCCCATGTCGTTTCGCGCCCAGCATCTTTTGGGGATAGAGCCGCTCCACCCCACAGAAATCACAGCCCTGCTCGATCTGGCGGATCAATATGCCGATAACCCCAATTCTGCGCGGCATCGCAGTACATTGGCCGGCATGACGCAAATCAACATGTTCTTTGAAAACTCGACCCGCACGCAGGCGAGTTTCGAACTGGCGGGCAAACGGCTAGGCGCTGACGTGATGAACATGGCGATGCAGGCGTCATCGCTGAAAAAGGGGGAAACGCTGATTGATACGGCGTTGACCCTGAATGCGATGCACCCCGATCTTTTGGTAGTACGTCATCCACATTCTGGCGCGGTCGATCTGCTGGCCCAGAAGGTCAACGGCGCGGTTCTGAACGCGGGCGACGGCAAACATGAACACCCGACGCAGGCTCTGCTGGATGCGCTGACAATTCGACGCGCAAAAGGCCGTTTGCACAGGCTTTCCGTCGCCATTTGCGGGGATATCGCCCATTCGCGTGTCGCACGGTCCAACATCATGCTGCTTGGTAAAATGGAAAATCGTATCCGCCTGATCGCCCCGCCGACATTGATGCCATCAGGCGTTGCAGAGTTCGGCTGCGAGGTCTTCCACAACATGGAGGAAGGCCTGAAAGACGTCGATGTCGTCATGATGCTACGACTTCAAAAGGAACGGATGGATGGCGGGTTCATCCCGTCAGAACGTGAATATTACCACCGTTACGGGCTGGATGCGGCCAAACTGGCGCACGCCAAACCTGACGCCATTGTCATGCACCCCGGCCCGATGAACCGCGGTGTTGAAATCGACGGGACGATCGCCGACGACATCAACCGGTCTGTTATCCAGACACAGGTCGAAATGGGTGTAGCTGTACGCATGGCCGCGATGGATTTGCTCGCGCGAAACCTACGGGCGCGACGTGGAGCTGCAATCGAAGGTGTCATGGCGTGACAAATGTGATCCTACCTCATGAACACGGTCGTGTTCGCGTGTTTCAGCTTGATCCAATTTTGTCAGGACAGTTGGGCGACACGTATGACGCCCTTGCTGATGCACTGAATGCACCGATCACGGCACCTGATGACGTTCAGATCGTATCAGCGGAAACCCTAAACGAAATTGGTTTGGCGCAATTCCTGATGCTTGGTTACGGGATATCTCAGGCCGATATGACGCCAGAAATGGACCAGCTGAATGGTCTCAAAGGTGACTTTGCCATCATCCGCTCTGGCGCATTCGGGGAAGCGGGCGCAGTGCTGCGCACAGATGGTGCAGCAAAGTTGGTCGCGACATTTACCGAAGAAGGTGCAGCGCCACCGCCGATGACACCGCTTACATCCGATAGTTCACAAGGCACGATCACGCCACCGGATGCCCCCGCGAAGAAACCCAAATCAGACGCCCGTATTGGTGGCATGGTGGCAACCGCCGCCTTGATCGTCATGGGGCTGTTGGTTTGGCTGATGATTTGGATCGGCGGTTAATGTCCGACTTTCCAGCCCTTCAGCCCGACGAGGAAATCCTGTGGGAAGGTCGCCCTGACACCAAACTGCGGTTTGGCATGGCGACAATGGCCACAGGCATTTTTGCGGTTGCATTGGTGCTGGCATGTCTTGGTCTCGCGACGGTGATTGATCGCGCCAATACCGGCAGCTATTGGGCGATCCTTGCGCCTGGCATCGTCGTAGGTGTGGTGATCGTTTTCGCAGGTCCGGTGATGGACAGTCTGACCCGTTACAACACACGCTATCGCCTGACCAATCAACGTATGCTGATCACCAAACCGATTGGTGTGCGATCCGCCAGCTATCCAATCCCGCCGCTCGATGACCTGATCTATCGCAATGGCACGCCGCCTTCGATCTACTTCGCAACACAGGTCAACGGGCGGACCTCAACAGACATCGGTTTCGAACGTATAGCGGATGCCCGCGAAGTGTTCATCCAGATGCGCAAACTTGCCGGAGACACCGATTTATGACACGTCTCACATCAACGGTTCAGCCCTTTAGAAAGACATGCAATGACTAAGCTCTTGTTCATAAACGCACGTTTGATCGACCCAGTGGCGTTGACCGACAAGGCTGGCGCGATACTGGTCGAAGATGGCGCGATCACCCGCGTGTTCGACGAAACCCAACCCGATATGACAGGCCCCACGGTCGTGGATTGTGGTGGTAAATGTCTGGCGCCTGGGATCGTTGATATTGGCGTTAAGGTCTCTGAACCGGGTGAACGGCATAAGGAAAGTTTCCGGTCTGCCGGACGTGCCGCCGCTGCTGGTGGCGTCACCACGATTGTGACGCGCCCAGACACGACGCCCGCGATTGATACACCTGAAACGCTCGAATTCGTTGCACGCCGCGCCGCGTTGGATGCGCCGGTGCGGGTGTTGCCAATGGCGGCCCTGACCAAAGAGCGCGAGGGGCGTGAAATGACGGAAATCGGGCTACTGACCGATGCTGGTGCCGTCGCGTTCACCGATTGCGACCGCGTCGTGACGAATACAAAGGTTTTTTCGCGGGCTTTGACCTACGCTAAATCGCTTGATGCCCTTGTGATTGCCCATGTCCAAGACCCAGGCCTGTCGCATGGCGCGGCCGTCACATCGGGCAAGTTTGCGTCCCTGCGTGGCCTGCCCGGCGTGTCGCCAATGGCCGAACGCATGGGGCTCGATCGTGACATCAGCCTGATTGAGATGACTGGCGCGCGCTACCACGCTGACCAAATCACCACGGCGCGTGCGCTGCCTGCGCTGGAACGCGCCAAGCGGAACGGTTTGCAAGTGACCGCGGGCATCGGCATCCACCATCTAACGCTGAACGAATTGGATGTCGCGGACTACCGGACGTTCTTTAAGATCAAACCGCCGTTGCGGTCCGAAGAAGACCGGGTCGCGGTGGTCCAAGCGGTCGCGGATGGCCTGATCGACATCATCAGTTCGATGCACACACCACAAGACGAAGAAAGCAAACGCCTGCCCTACGAAGAAGCGGCAAGCGGGGCGGTTGGGCTAGAAACGTTGCTGCCTGCCGCACTACGCCTATACCACGAAGACCAAATCGACCTGCCACGCTTGTTCAGAGCACTTTCTCTGAACCCGTCACGTCTGCTGGGTTTGGGAAGCGGACGCATGACGGAAGGTGCGCCTGCCGATCTGGTCTTGTTCGACGCAGATGCGCCATTCGTGCTGAACCGCGAAACGCTACAGTCAAAATCCAAAAATACGCCGTTTGATGGCGCACGTATGCAGGGCCGCGTTTTGGGAACGTGGGTCGCAGGCAATCGCGTGGCGGGGGAATAATCATGCCAGAATTGACAACAGGAATGGGCGGTCTGCTGCTTTGGGCTGCGATCGGTTATCTGCTGGGATCCGTGCCTTACGGCATGATAATCGCGAAGGCACTGAACCTTGGCAATCTGCGCGAAATCGGGTCCGGCAACATCGGGGCGACCAATGTCTTGCGGACCGGTAACAAAAAGGCGGCGGCGCTGACGCTGATCTTTGATGCAGGCAAAGGGGCTGTCGCCGTTCTGCTGGCACGCGCATTTGCAGGCGAAGACGCAGTGCAAATCGCAGCATTGGCGGCATTTCTGGGCCATTGTTTTCCTGTCTGGTTGGGCTTTAAAGGCGGCAAAGGTGTCGCAACCCATCTCGGGATGATGTGGGCATTGGCATGGCCGATTGGGCTGGCATGCTGTCTGACTTGGCTTGCTGTTGCGGCCGTGTTCCGGTTTTCGTCGCTGGCCGCTTTGCTGGCCGCCGGGTTTGCGCCCGCCTTCGCAATCTTCTTCGGATACGGCACATTGATTGTATTGCTGCTGGTCCTCGCCGTGCTGGTCTACCTCCGGCACAGCGCCAACATTGGTCGTCTGCGGGCAGGGACAGAAACCAAGATCGGATCAAAGAAGGCCGAATGACACCTTCCGCCTGATCCACCACGCAGCCGCCCCGACACCGCCAAAAACACCGAGCGGCCCAAAATCGACGCCCGCATAATACAGCAGGGCAATCGTCAACGCGATCAGGATCGGCAGGTGCGTTAACGGGCGCAGTGTGTCTGCGAGGCTTTGTATGCGCAGCACCCAAGCGATGAAAAAGATCGGCGGTCCGGCGAGAAGCACACCAGCCCACGCTCCCATAACAAAGGCGCTTCCCGCCTGAGGGTGTAGTGCAGTGATCCCAGTCACCGGCAAAGCCAGTAGAATGATCATGATCCAGCGGGGATTCAGCAGAAACGACAAAGTGCCCCTTTCTTAGGACTGAAACCGGTGGCGGCAGTAGCACACGGTGCGGAAAACCGGACCTTGCGTCAAGCATGTAGGTCTCGTTAATCTTCACACATCATTAAACATTTCATTTCTCACCGACAAAGGCCATTTCTCATGGATTTCCAAACTTCCGTCAAAACGTGCTTCAATAAATACGCCGACTTTACGGGTCGCGCCCGTCGTTCAGAACTGTGGTGGTTCGCAATGTTTGCCTTCGTCCTTGGGCTGGTCACAACTGCGTTGGATGCGATGTTGGGCACGTTTGGGATTTTGAATGCAATCGGTTCGCTTGCGATCCTTTTACCTAGCATTGCGGTTGGCGTGCGTCGCCTGCACGACCGCGACATGGTCGGCTGGTGGTACCTGATCGCCTTTATTCCCGCGGTCGGCGCCATCGCCTTGATCATCATTTTCTGCCTCAAGGGCACTGAAGGACCAAACCGGTTCGGCGCAGACCCGCTTGCTTAAGTGAACGACGGTTCGCGTTAACCACGTGTTAGGGCGAATCGTTCAAATGTGACGTAAGACAAACGTTGACCTTGCGCCGCGCCGAACGCGTAGCTTAGCATCCAATGGCCGCCTAAAGTGGCGGATGAATATGTCTGGCAAAGCCGGACAGGATCGCAAATGTTCAACGTTTGTCTTTAAACCAGCGCTTAGTAGGAAAAATCGCTGTAGATCTTTTTCAGATCACCGTTCCAGTCGCCATTGTAGTGATCCAGCAATTCATCCGCAGGCGTTTTGCCTGTCTCGATGGTTTCATGCAGCGCGTTCAGGAAATGGGTTTCGTCCGCGACCATGCCGCCTGCACCGGGTTTCGCCCGTGCTTTCAGGCCAGCATGTGAAATTGCCACCACTTCGCGCGCCAGATCGTGCATGTTGATGCCGTCGACCTTGGCCTGTAACCCATCAATGGATGCCGCCACGCGCAGTGCTTCGCGTTGTTCAGCGGTCCAGTCTTTGCACAAGTCCCACGCGGCATCCAAAGCCGTCTGGTCGTACATCATGCCAACCCAGAACGCGGGCAAGGCACACAACCGCCGCCAAGGGCCGCCATCCGCGCCGCGCATTTCAATGAACTGTTTGATCCGCGCTTCAGGGAAAACGGTTGTCAGATGATCCGCCCAGTCGGACAACAATGGCTTTTCACCGGGTAGCGCAGGCAATTCGCCCTTCAGGAAATCGCGGAACGACATGCCCAGCGCGTCGATATATTTTCCGTCGCGGTAGACAAAATACATCGGCACATCGAGCACCCAATCGACCCAGCGTTCAAACCCCATACCGTCTTCAAAAACCCAAGGCAGCATGCCCGTGCGACTATCATCCAAGCTACGCCAGATGCGCGAACGCCACGATTTGTGACCGTTCGGCGTGCCTTCAAAGAAGGGTGAATTCGCAAAAAGCGCAGTCGCCACAGGCTGCAACGCCAGCGACGTGCGCAGCTTTTGCACCATGTCGGCTTCAGACCCGAAATCGAGGTTGACCTGAACCGTACAGGTCCGGCGCATCATCTGTGTCCCGTGCGTGCCGACCTTTTCCATATAAGCATTCATCAGCTTATAACGACCCTTGGGCATCAGCGGCATTTGGTCGTGCGTCCATTCGGGGGCAGCGCCCAAACCGATGAACTTCACGCCAATTTCGTCCGCGACAGACTTCACTTCTTCAAGGTGGGTATTCACTTCGTCACAGGTCTGGTGAATCGTCTCGAGCGGCGCACCGGACAGTTCCAACTGGCCACCCGGTTCGAGCGACACATTTGCCCCGTCTTTGGTCAAGCCGATGATGTTGCCACCTTCTTCGACAGGTGCCCAATTGTAACGGGTTTTCAGGCCATTCAGCACCGCCTTGATCGACCGATCACCTTCGTATGGCAATGGCATCAGACTGTCTTGGCAATACCCGAACTTTTCGTGCTCGGTGCCGATACGCCAGTCTTCTTTTGGCTTACAGCCCTTCGACAGCATTTCTGCCAGTTGAGAATGATCTTCGATCAGGCCGCCGCCGGTTTGGGGAATGGACATCTGCTGGTCTTTCTCAACTTGGAATATTCTGGATTTATCTGGTGAACCCAGTCTCGGGTTAATGCAAGAGATGAACTGGTCTCTGCCAGATCACAACACGTTGTGCTGGTGGATCAGATAGGACGCCCAACAGCTTTTCAGTCTTCAAATCAGGTAAGGCCGAGAACACATCAAACAAGGCTTCGGCCCCTGTGGCGGTTGTCGGAATCGCGATGTCGCAGGCTTCTGGTCCGGTTAACACCCAATAAGGGGCGGGATGTCCTGTGGGGTCAAAGCTTAGCCGCGACATATCGTTGATGTCCATGACACCGCCATCAAGCGGGCCGAAATAGGCCAACCTACGTTCAGTGATCTGCACAATCCCCGGGCCATCACTGCCTTGGCGAAACCGCCCGCGCTGGATGCCCGCGACCAGCAGCATCACACCGATCGCCGCAATGATATACCCCAGCCAAGTCACAAACCCGAGGCCAGTGATGGACCACCAAACGCCAAGTGCCAACACCAGCAAGGCACCCCAAACATCGCGAAACCGCCAGATCGTGGCTTTCGCTTCGGGTCGAAAGAAATCAGCCATGGGCGACCTGTGCATCCTCGTAAATCGCGATGGCAAAACTGCCGGTGCGTTCAAATCCAATCGCCACATAAGCGCGTGCCGCAGCATCATTCGCCGCCGACAACACAGCTGTTGTGACTCCATCAATAGACGCTTCCATGAGGTGCATCGCAAGGGCCACCCGCGCAAAACCGCGTGACCTGAATTCTGGTGGCGTATAAACGCCGCCGATTTGCACTATCTCTGGCAGCTGCGCGTTGAAGCCTGTCATTGAAACAGGCACCCCATCTTTGAACAAAACGCGGTGCGAATCCGCCGCGAGGTAGGCGTCGATTTCCCTGATCGCGCGATCATGCGCCACGTCTTTTGGAGCCTCTAGCGTGTCCATTTGATAATGGGCCCGCCAGTCGATCAATAAGGCGCGTGATGCTGCGGACAGGGGGTGGAGCGAAAAACCATCAACATCCGGCATTCCCATATCCGCAATGTTCAGAACAAACGACGGCTCGGTGGCGTCAAGATTTGCCTTGCGGGTCAGGCCCGTCGCATGGCGCACCGCCGCGACCTGTTGGCCTTCGCCGATGAAACCTTTGATTTGCCGTCCTTTGATCACCGACGCGACACTGGCCCAATCGCCGTTTGGGCAACATGGAAATACGATCCCTTCCGCGCTGATCGTCAGCACATCCGTGATCTTGTCGCCATCTTTGGCCACCCAAGCACTGATCGCGCGCGGATGGCTGCTGCCCATGCCGTAGCGGGTTAGGTTTGTCAGTGGGAACATCAGGATTGGCGCGTGGGCGAGCATGAAATCGACCAAGGCTTCCCGATCCCCGTCGTCTACACGGATCATTGCCAATCGCCCATCGCATTCTGCCAAAGCGTCAAAGCAGCCACAGCGGCTGTTTCTGCCCGCAATATACGCGGACCCAGACTAATTATCTGTGAATATGGCAGATTTCGCAGCATTTCGCGTTCTTCGGGGGAAAACCCACCCTCTGGCCCAATCAGGATTGCAGCACCATTTTCCGGTGGCGGTCCGGTAAAACCTGCCGTCTCACCAATCATCGCTTCGTCGCAGAAATAAAGCGTGCGCGACGCATCCCATCCGGCCAGCACTTGTTTCAACTTCGCAGGCGCGGTCATTTCGGGCACAAAAGTACCGCCGCATTGTTCGGTCGCCTCGACCACCTGCGCTTGCAGTTTCTCAAGCCGCACGCGGTCCCCGTTATTCGTATAGGCAGTCTGCACCGGCATAATCTTTGCCGCCCCGAGTTCGGTTGCTTTTTCCACGATGAACGACATGCGTTCTTTGCGGATCGGCGCGAACAAGAGCCAAAGGTCAGGGGGATACTGCATCGGTTTGGTCTGCGCCTGACAGGCCAGCACGCCGCCGCGTTTTCCTGCCTCGGCGACTTCTGCGTCCCATTCACCATCACGCCCGTTGATCAACGACAGGACTGTGCCTGCCGACATGCGCATCACCCCGAATAGATAATGGGCTTGATCCCGCGACAACGGAACCAATTGCCCTTCACCAAGGGGATGATCTACATAAAGACGAACTTTCGATGCCATAGGCGGACTTTATGACCGAGATCGACAAGACGCCAGAGGGCGAAGCCCAATTCGGGACAGTTGCGGACAGCGCTGACAATTGGGTCGACCATTTCGCGCCTTCGCCAACACGTGGGTATCTGCGTTTATCGCGTGCTGATCGGCCAATTGGGACATGGCTGTTGTATGTTCCCTGTCTGTGGGCCGTCGCATTGGCGAGCCTCATGACAGATAGTTTCACGACGTTTAGCGTTTGGATCATCGCAGGATGCGGCATCGGGGCCTTCCTGATGCGCGGTGCTGGATGCACGTGGAACGACATCACTGACCGCCAATTTGATGCAAAGGTCGCAAGAACCCGATCACGACCCATTCCATCTGGACAGGTGTCTGTGAAAGGCGCCTATATCTGGATGGCCGCGCAGGCGCTGGTTTCGCTCGCCATCTTGCTGACCTTCCCGATGACCGCAATCGGGCTGGGATTCTTGTCGATCATACCTGTCGCCATTTATCCATTCGCAAAACGGTTCACATGGTGGCCGCAGGTGTTTCTGGGTCTTGCATTCAACTGGGGCGCATTGCTGGCATGGGCCGCGTCAACAGGCAGCTTAGGCTGGCCGGCGGTCGCCCTATATGTCGCTGGGATATCGTGGACGCTGTTCTACGACACCATCTATGCCCATCAAGACACTGAAGACGACGCGCTGATCGGGGTTAAATCAACGGCCCGTCTGTTTGGCGACAACACCAGCACTTGGCTACGGTATTTCCTGATCGGGACAGTCCTTTTGCTGGGACTTGCTGTTGTCATGGCGACCATTGATCGGTCGTTCTTGTCGCTTGTCGTTGCCCTCGGCGGGCCTTGGGCGATGGGTTGGCACCTGATGTGGCAATTGGGCCGGTTCGACCCTGACGACAACGACAGGTTGCTGATGCTATTCCGGTCAAACCGGAACGCAGGCTTAATCCCGCTGGTCTTTTTCGCCGTCGCGTTTTTCCTTTGATTGAACCTTAGGCATTTGGGGCCTATGCAGTTGATGCAAATATGAGAAAATTTCAAAAGTAATGCGTCTATCTGCCTTATTCACCCGCCTCGTCGTTTTTGCAGCCGCCGCTGGCGTCTGCGTCGTCTCTGCGCGGGCAGCGGTTACATTCATCGAAGAACGGTCCGTCGTGGGCGTGCGTGAAGTCCTAATAGATCAAGGGCATGACTGGGCTTCTGTGGTCAGTGATGGACTGCAAGTTGTGCTGGAAGGCCAAGCCCCATCCGAAGCTGTTCGGTTCCGCGCTATTTCCGCAGCAGGGAGCATCGTGGACGCCAGCCGCGTCATCGACAACATGGACGTGATTGATTCGCAGTCTATCGCACCGCCCGAATTTGCGATTGAAATTCTGCGCAACGACAGCGGCGTATCCTTGATTGGGCTAATCCCCGCCGATACCGACCGCGAAGCGCTGGCTGAACGGATCGCGGACATCGCTGACGGCCAAGACGTCACTGATCTGCTCGAAGTTGCGGATTATCCCGTTCCCGAAACGTGGCAACCTGCCCTGAACTATGCGCTGCGCGCTTTGTCTGATTTGCCGCGCTCGAAAATCTCTGTTTCGTCGAAACGTGTGCTTGTGAATGCAATCACCGATTCCGAACTGGAAAAAGCGGAACTGGAAAGCAACCTGTCCCGCAATAAACCGACAAATGTTTGGGTTACGGTCGATCTAACGGCACCGCGGCCTGTCATTTCTCCATTCACCACACGCTTTGCAATCGACGAAGAAGGGGCACATTTCGATGCCTGTGCTGTTGATAGCACCGAAGCATTGTCCGCCATCGTTGCCGCCGCAGAAGATGCAGGATTTACAGGCGACCCCGGCTGTATCGAAGCGCTCGGCGTGCCATCACGGACTTGGGGCGAAGCGGTCGCTTTGTCGATTACGGCGGTCAAAGATCTTGGCGGCGGCACTGTCACGATCTCTGATACCGATATCGCGCTTGTCGCGCAGCAAGGCACCGCGCAAACCACATTCGACCGCGTCGTTGGTCAGTTGGAAAATGCGTTGCCAGACGTCTATGCGCTTGCGTCAGATCTACCACGCGCACCGACCGATCCATCCGCAGGACCACCGCAATTCACGATTACACGTAGCCCTGAAGGTGCTGTGCAATTGCGCGGACGCGTGCCGGACGAACTGACCAATACAACAGCGGGCAACTATGCATCCGCAAAGTTCGGGCAAAGCAACGTAACGATCGGCACGCGCGTTGTTGACGACCTTCCATCCGGTTGGGTCATCCGCGTGCTGGCTGGCATCGAAGCGATGTCTGAATTGTCTAACGGGTCCGTCGTCGTTGAACCAGCTTCCGTCACTGTGCGCGGCAAAACGGGATCAGAGACAGCGCAGGCTGATATCTCTCGCCTGCTGATTGATAAACTGGGACAATCGGCCGAATTCGATATCGAAGTTGAATATGTCAAAGAACTTGATCCGATTGCAGGTCTGCCAACGCCGGAAGAATGCGTTGCCAAGATCACCG
Source organism: Yoonia sp. D2-7 (assembly GCF_055809435.1). Classification (NCBI taxonomy): domain Bacteria; kingdom Pseudomonadati; phylum Pseudomonadota; class Alphaproteobacteria; order Rhodobacterales; family Paracoccaceae; genus Yoonia; species Yoonia sp. D2-7. The sequence goes on from NZ_CM147912.1 coordinate 3,405,687, forward strand.
AAGTCACGGCTGTCCGGAAAATTACATTCGATCCCGGTGCATCGTCGATCACGTCCGACACAACAGCTGTTGTCGATGAAATCGCGGATATTCTGAAACGCTGCCCTGATCTGCGGATCGAAATTGCGGGCTATACAGACAGCCAAGGCCGCGAAGAAATGAATGCGCAACTGTCGCAAGAACGGGCCAGCGCCGTGCTTGATGCGCTGCGTGCCCGCCGTGTTCCGGTTTCCAGTTTTGAAGCAAAAGGCTATGGTGAGGCTGATCCAATTGCGGATAATGACACAGCCGAAGGTCGTGAAGCGAACAGGCGTATTGAATTCCGGCTTATTGTGCCCGAAACAACACCCGAAGTACCAACGGCGCTAGAAGAAGCCGAAGCACCAGCACAAGAATAAGAACGGACCTGACGTGAATAGAACCGAATTTATCATTGCCACCGCAATTATCCTTTTTGTGGCCTTTGCCCTTGGATGGTTCGCGAGCTGGCTGATCAACCGGTTTACCCGTGTGACCAAAGCCGAAATCGGTGAATTGGATAAGATGGCCCAATCCCTGCACGACGCCGAAGAAACGCGCGATCAGGCGATTACTTATTTGCAGCAGCGTGAAGCTGAAATGACCAACCAACACGCCCAAACCGAAGCCGAATTGCGGGCCGCCATGGATGGCCTACGCGAAGCACGGCGCGAGGCGGAAGAACTGCGCAGCTATATCGAACGGCAAAACGCCGGATAAGGCTTCGATTCTTCCAGAAAATTCGACCTTAATCGCGCGGGGCAGCGGCCCTTTTCAAGCGGTCATTGATTGCGGCACCCAATCCAGTTTGCGGAATTGGCGATACCGCAATATGCGCAGCACCCATCTCGTCCAACTGATGCAGGCAGGCAAACAACTGCGATGCGGCCTCTATCAGATCACCACTTAGCGACAGATTGACGTCCGCGTCTACCGGACCAAACCCCAACAGCACCTCACCGTCGTGCAGTTCCTTCGCGTTCAAGCGGACCGTTCCTTTCGGCGCATAATGCGATGCCAATTGTCCCGGTGCTTGCGGCGTCTCCGGATCATCGGGCTGCAAAAGCGGCTGACCAAGACAGGCCGACAATGCTTCGACTGGAACCCCGCCTGTCCGCAACAATGCAGGCGCACCCACACAGGCTACAATCGTCGATTCGACGCCGACGGGGCAAGCACCGCCATCCAGCACAGCATCAATCCGACCATCCAAGCCCGCCAATACATGATCGGCCGTCGTCGGACTAATCCGCCCCGACAGATTGGCTGACGGAGCCGCAACCGGCCCACCGAACGCAGTTAGGACATCACGCGCGAGCGGGTGATCGGGCACACGCACGGCCAATGTGTCCAATCCTGCCGTGACCAGCTTGCTGATGCCCGCGTCAGGCTTAATCGGCAGCACCAGCGTCAATGCGCCCGGCCAAAATGCCTGCGCTAAACGCTGCGCATCATCATTGAAAACACAATATATCTCTGCCGCCGCCAAGTCGGGGACATGCACAATCAACGGATTGAATGACGGACGCCCCTTTGCTTCGTAAATGCGCGCAACGGCTGTATCATCGCGTGCATCAGCGCCAAGCCCGTACACAGTTTCAGTCGGGACCGCGACCAGCCCACCGTCCGCCCAAATATGCGCCGCTTGTGCGATTCCGCGCGGGTCTGCGGTCAGTCGACGTGAGGCGGCAAAAGTCATGACGTGGCGTTTCAGTTGATGGGGTGCCGGACATGGCACATTTTGCGGGTAACTTTTACCCATAAGCGCGGCTTGCGTTCTTGCCAAGCCGCAGCCGCCCTCAGGAGGTCCTCATGCCATATCGTGCACCGGTCCAAGACATTCGTTTTCTCATGGACACCATCGCAGGCTTTGGCGCCGTTGCGGACACCGATCGCTTCGCGGATGCGACGTCTGACACGGTAGAGGCCATCCTGACAGAAGCCGCCAAGATGTGCGAAAACGTACTCGCGCCATTGCAACGACCCGGTGACCTACATCCGGCTGTTCTGGAAAACGGCGTTGTGCGCACATCCCCGGGTTTCGCTGACGGCTACAAAGCAATCGCAGAAGGCGGCTGGATCGGGATTTCAGCCGCGCCTGACTTTGGCGGCATGGGCCTTCCGATGACGCTGACAACGGCTGTGAACGATATGATGTCGTCTGCTTGCCTGTCGTTGCAGTTGAACCCGTTGATGTCGCAGGGCCAGATCGAAGCACTGGAGCATCACGCGTCAGACGAGATCAAAGATCTGTATCTGCCGAAACTCATTTCTGGCGAATGGTGCGGCACAATGAACCTGACCGAACCGCAGGCCGGTTCTGACGTCGGTGCGCTGCGGTCAAAGGCCGAACCAAACGGCGACGGCAGCTATGCAATTTCCGGCCAGAAAATCTATATCTCTTGGGGCGACAACGACTTTACCGAAAACGTCTGCCACCTTGTGCTAGCCCGTCTGCCGGATAGCGTCCCTGGTACAAAAGGCATCAGTCTGTTCATGGTGCCAAAGTTCATTCCAGACGCAGACGGCAACCTTGGCGAACGCAATGATCTGCGCGTTGTGTCACTGGAACACAAAATGGGGCTGCATGGGTCCCCGACCGCTGTGATGGAATATTCCGGTGCAAAAGGCTGGCTCGTCGGTCCTGAAAACGGCGGTATGGCCGCCATGTTCACGATGATGAACAACGCCCGTTTGGGCGTGGGTGTGCAGGGCCTTGGTGTTGCCGAAGGCGCTTTGCAGCATGCGATTGCTTACGCAAATGAACGCAAACAAGGCAAAGCACCCGGCACAGGTGCGATTATCGAACACGCTGACGTGCGCCGCATGCTGGCGACGATGAAGGCAGAGGTTTTTGCCGCCCGCGCTATCGCTTTGATGAATGCTGTCGCCATCGACATGACAACAGCGACTGACGATCCGAAATGGAAAGCACGCGCTGCGTTCCTGACGCCGATCTGCAAAGCATTCGGAACAGACACAGGTATCGATGTGGCCTCAATGGGCGTGCAAGTACACGGCGGCATGGGCTTCATCGAAGAAACAGGGGCCGCGCAATACTCCCGCGATGTCCGCGTGACCGCGATCTACGAAGGCACCAACGGCATCCAAGCTATGGACCTCGTTGCACGTAAACTGATGGACGGCGGTGATGCTGCATTCGCTTTGCTTGAAGAAATTCAAGACATCACAGACGCCACGAAGAAGAAATTTCCGAACCTCGCCGAAGCTGTTTGGCAGGCGATCGAAAACCTACGTGAAACGACAGAATGGTTGGTCGCGCAGGATGATCTGACGGACCGTTTCGCGGGCGCTGTTCCTTACCTGCGCGCATTTGCGCGCGTCTTGGGTGGTCATGCGCATCTGCAGGCTGCTGTCGCGGGTGATGCTTCGCGCGAACGCCTTGCACGGTTCTATATCAATCGGTTACTGCCTGAGCACGCCAGCCTTTTGGCGCATACGCGCACCGGCAGCGCTGATCTGATGGCCATCACACCAGACGATTTCGCAGCCTAAGCGGCCAACGCCGACAGGACATGCAATGACAACGCCGTTGATTACCTACACTTGGGACACACCACCACCCGAGGGTGCGGCGATCACGGTCGCCGACGGCGTCCTTTGGATGCGCCTACCGTTACCCATGGCACTGGACCACGTGAACATCTTTGCTTTCGATGAAGGCGAGAGCTGGACAATCATCGATACCGGATTTTCGTCGCGAAAAGGCAAGGCAATCTGGGAAACCCTGCTGGCGGGCCCACTGCAAGGCAAACCCGTGTCCCGCCTGATCGTCACTCATCACCACCCTGATCACGTCGGTCTTGCTGGCTGGTTCATCGCCAAGGGTGCCGAATTGCTGATGCCGCGCACCGGCTGGCTGATGACACGGATGCTGACGCTGGACGAACAACCCACCTACACAGACGAAGCGCTTGATTTCTATCTCCGCGCGGGCATGTCTGCCGAAGAATTCGCGCATCGCAAAACCGAACGTCCATTTAACTTCGCCGATTGCGTTGATCCCCTGCCGATGGGGTACACGCGACTGGTCGATGGTGACACCGTCCAATTCGGTGGTCGGACATGGGACATCCGCATGGGCAACGGCCACGCCCCTGAACATGCAACTTTCTGGTCGCGTGATGACAATCTGGTGGTCGGCGGCGATCAATTACTGCCCTCTATCAGCGCGAACCTTGGTGTGTATCCAACCGAACCAGACGCTGATCCGGTCCAAGAATGGCTAACGGCCTGCGAAAGCTTTCAGCCCTTTGCGACAGATGACCAGTTGGTCTTGCCGGGCCACAAACTGCCGTTCACAGGTCTGCCACTACGCCTACGTCAGATGATCGAAAACCATCACGGGGCGCTGGAACGGTTGATCGAACACCTGAAAGAACCGCGCACAGGTGGCGAATGCTTTGTGCCACTGTTCAAACGCAAGATCGGGCGCAGTGCTTACGGTCTGGCGCTGGTCGAGGCGCTGGCACACCTCAACCACCTGCACCAGACAGGCATCGCCACACGCACCATGGGGGACGATGGCGCATGGCGATGGCAGACTTAAGCGACAAGCGATCGCATCTCGTTTTGTTCAGGGCCTAAACGACACAACGTATGTTGTTCGATGGCGTTCCACCCCGTCGCCATGCCAGTCAACGGTTCTGACGCAATCGCACGGCCACCATTATCGAGCGTACCTGACACATAAAGCGTCGGCGCAATCCCGTCTGCCCCGTAACGAAACCCGTACAGGCTTTCACCGTCGCTCAGCACGCATGTCATTTTCACGGGGCTCATGACGTCCTGCGCTGTGATGGCGGCAACCGTTTTGCGCATCGCCTCTGCAGGATCGTTATCCAAACCGTTGGCAAGCAGCGTTAGAAAGATCATCTCGCTATCTGTCGTGCCACGACGCGCAGCATACAGATCATCGGGCAAAGCCGCCTCCATCTGCCGCCGGATCGCGGGGAAGTGCGGGATCTGACCGTTATGGCAAAAGGACCAACGCCCGTGGCTAAACGGATGGCAATTCACACGGCTGGTTTCGCCCATTGTTGATGCGCGCACGTGCGCGATAAACAACGGCGACCGCACCATGCGGCACAGGTTCGTCAGATTATCGTCCGCCCACGCGGGTAGCACGTCGCGATACAAACCGGGCAAATCCGACGTATCATTGTACCAACTGACCCCAAACCCGTCACCATTCACGGCCAGCTTGGCTTCGTTCGCTTTCTGGCTTTGAGCCAGCAACGAGTGGTTCGGACGGACGATGATATTCTCAAGCGGGATTTCAGGCCCAATATACGACGCGATCCGGCACATTAGTGACGGGCCGTGATCCGACCATGCAAGCGCATCAAGATACGGCTTGCTGTCGTTTCACATAAGGCAGGGATGATTGCGTGAAGCAAAGCCGCAAACGCCGCAACACCCAACCAGAACGCAAAGCCAAACGCGAATTTCATGTGACCAAAATAGGTTTCGTTCACAGTTGCCGGATGGTCAGTGAAAAGGCGTGCGATGACACCGGATTGGGTCGGGGAAGACAAATCAGACATTGGGGCGGCTCCTGTGCGTGGGTTGCTGCAACATTAACATCGCATCCCGCAAAAAAACGTCCCAAACATCCCTTCCACTTCGTCAATCAATGGGACATCATCCCAACATGATGGAAAAATTAGACACAATCGACAAGTCGATCCTGACGCACCTGCAACAGGATGCCACTTTGTCCGTCGACGACCTGTCCGAACGCGTGAATCTATCGCGCAACGCCACATGGCGGCGCGTGAAACAATTGGAGCAGCACAGCGTGATCACGGGCCGCGTCGCCTTGGTCGATCCCAAACGCGCCGGCTGCCCTTTGACCGCGATGGTTCTGATCAAGACGAACCAACACGAAGCCGGTTGGATCGATACGTTCCGCAAAGCATTGGCAGGGATGCCCGAAATTGTCGGGGCTTACCGGATGACAGGGGATCTGGATTACGTCCTACGCGTACGGGTCGCAGATGTGCCCGCCTACGACGCCTTCTACAAACGACTAACATCACGAATTTCTGTATCGGACATCTCGGCCAGCTTTGTTATGGAGGAGATCAAAGAAACAACGGCGGTGCCCCTCTCATGAACGACGAAATCGTAACTTCAGCCGAAGCGCTTGAAAATGACATCTTGCCGAAGATCAAAGAGGTGCACACCACCGATCAGGACTGCCCTTCCGAAGGTGATCTGCCCAAAGCGATGAAAGAACCCGCCGCCAAGAAAAGTCCGGCACAATGGGCGTACGAACGGATCATCCTCTATATTCAGAATTTCGAGAAACAGCTCGACAGCGATCACGAAGTTGGGCTTGGCTTCGTCGGCGGCGACGCAGGTGTGATGAAAATCGAAGGTCTGGGATATTTTGACCCCGATATCGTCACCTATTACGGGACCAATGGCGCTGGTGCAAAAACGCAGCTGGTGCAACACGTCAGCCAGTTGAATGTCATGTTGGTGTCCAGTCCAAAGCGTGTGGATCAAGCCGAACCGAACCGGATCGGGTTTCAACTTGCCTCTGCCCTAGAACGTGATGCGGAAGATGCGGCAACTTAACCCGCCCTACACACGTGACAGTGCACACTGAATCAGCTAGGACAGCGCAAAATCTATCAAGAAGGGCCACGATCATGGCAGACCACAAGCACGGCGAAATGGACATCACAGTTCAAGAAAAGACGTTTGACGGCTTTATCAAGATGGTGACACGCGGCACGATCGCAATCATCGTCTTTCTGATCTTCTTGGCGCTCGTCGGCGGCTAATGACTGCGACGCTCACCCGACGCGCGTTTGTGGTGGGCGCACCTTTTGCGCTTGCGGCCTGTTCGGCTGAACCGGTCTGGGCACCCGATACCGCGGTGAACGCCGCAGTATATCGCAGCAATGGCCCAAGCGTGCTGACCCTCTTTACCGTCAAGAATGTCAGCTCTGGAAATGGGGCCCATTCCGGGTTGTTAATCGACGCGGAACAGCGCGTTCTGTTTGATCCAGCCGGAAGCTTCAAAGCAACCAGCACACCGGAACGCAACGACGTTTTGTTCGGCTTTAGCCCTGCGGCGGAACGGGCCTATATCTCTTTCCATGCCCGTAGCGAATTTTACGTTGTCATCCAAAAAGTGACAGTATTAGCAGCCGTCGCTGATCAGGCGCTACGACTTGCGCTCGCCAATGGCGCAGAACCTAAAGCACACTGCAGCCGCTCCATTTCCGGATTGCTGACGCAGCTTCCCGGCTTCGATGCTGTCGGCAGTTCGTGGTTCCCGAATAATCTATCGGACGATTTTGCAGCCGTAACTGGCGTGACCACGCGTGAAGTGCGCGAACAGGACTAAAACTGCCCTGTCAGGTACAGGCCCGCATAAAGCGTGGCCGCCCCTGCCCCGATAGCCCACAAAAGGTTCTTCTTCCAAATACCGACAGCCAGCGTTGCAATAGCGGCCGCCACACGCACTGGGTCTAGATCACCGCCAGTTGCATCCGGCCAAACGACCAAAGGTGCCACCATCGCAGGCAGCACGGCGACTGGCGTATAGCGCAACAAGCGCAGCACAATCGGCGGCATTGGGCGATCACCAATCAGCCCCAAGAACGAAAACCGGATCAGGTAGGTCCCGATCCCAAGCGCCACGATGATCAGCCAAATTTCTGCATCTGAAAAGGTCATGTCCGCTTCTCCATCCAGCTTTCAACGATCACGCCTGTCACCATCGCGCAGCCTGCCGCAATCAGCAGGCCTGATCCGGATGGCAACCAGATCAACGCAAGCCCGACACACATCGACACAAACGCAGCAACCACATGCGCCAAAGTTCGCATCATCGGCCCGATCATCGCCAAAAACGTAATCGGCAAAGCGAAATCCAACGCGTATTCTGGCGGGATCGATGTCCCGACAAGCGCGCCAATGGCCGTAAACATGATCCACACCGGAACCAGAGGCGTCGCTGTCCCCATAAAGAACCAGAACCTGTCCGAAACAGACATCGGTGTGGATTCGTATTCAGACATTGACGCCATGTAGCATTGATCAAAAAGAAAATACGCCACCGCAGCGCGCCGCCAAAGCGGGGCCGTTCCCAACCACGGCACCAATGACGCGGAATACATCGCCATGCGCAGGTTCACAGCCAACGCGGCCAACAGGACCAGCGCAATAGATGCACCGTCCACCATCATCTGCATCGCTGCAAATTGGGCGGCCCCCGCAATCACGACGACAGAAAACCCCATCGCCTGCGATAAACTAAGCCCAGCTTCAATTGCGACGACACCAAACAGCATTGAAAACGGGGCTGCGACAAACACAAACGGCCAACCGTCGCGAATGCCTGCAAGATAGGCGGATTTCTCAGTAGCAGATAACATGGGTTCAGCCTAAGTTGTTGTGCGGCCCCTAACGCTTAGCGCCGACCCAAAGGAATGACAATTGGCTCAGCTTGACGATATTTCCGGCTATATCATTGCGCCCGACCCTTCTGCGGGACGGCTGACGCGAGCCGTTCAAGGAACAGATCAGCACGGGCAACCGACGCACCTGAATGTCGTCGAAGAACGCCCGCTGACCATTTTTCTCAACAGCCGCGAAATTGTCACGGCGATGACAATCGGGGATTATCCGGAATTCCTCGCCCTGGGGTTCTTGAAGAACCAAGGCATGCTGGCCGATGGCGAAGACGTGACGGGCGTCGACTATGATGAAGAACTGGAAACCGTAGTTGTGCGCACCGCGTCTGCGACCACCTTTGAAGAAAAGCTGCAAAAGAAAACACGCACCAGCGGCTGTGCGGTTGGGACCGTCTTTGGCGATATGATGGAGGGGCTGGAAAACGTCGCGCTGCCCGAAACGACGGTAAAGACATCCGACCTTTATGCGCTGGCGGCCCACATCAACCGAACACCATCGCTCTACCTGACGGCGGGGGCGATCCACGGGACCGTCCTGTGCCAAGGCAACCAACCACTGGTGTATATGGAGGACGTGGGTCGCCATAACGCCGTCGATAAAATCGCAGGCTGGATGCTGTCTGATAAAGTGCCCGCCGCTGACAAAATCCTTTACACAACTGGACGACTGACGTCCGAGATGGTCATCAAAACCGCGCTCATGGGCATTCCGGTTCTCGCATCACGGTCGGGTTTCACCGCTTGGGGCGCTGAAATTGCGCAGCAATGTGGGCTGACCCTGATCGGGCGCATGAAAGGACAGCGCTTCGTCTGCCTGTCCGGCGAACACCGACTCATCCGCGACGCGGACCCATCGCAAATCGCCGATGAACCGAAAAAATCAGGCCGGAAAACAGGATGACGAATTACTGCCTGCCATTTTACCTGTCCGGAACAACACCCAGCACAAGGCCGACCCCATGAAACAACCACTCGGTGTGATCCTTGCGGGCGGACAGGCCACGCGTATGGGCGGCGTTGACAAATGCCTGCTGCCCCTTGGCGGGCAAACCCTGCTCAAGCGTGTGATCGACAGGCTGGACCCGCAGACGGACGGCGTGATTCTGAACGCCAATGGCGACGCAACCCGATTTGCCGACTACGGCATCGCGGTTGTGGCGGACAGCATCACCGGTTTCGCCGGCCCCCTGTCCGGCGTTCTTGCGGGGTTGGATCACGCGGCCGACTTGGGGCACAGCCATATCATCACAGCGGCCGCCGATACCCCGTTTTTCCCGTGTGACCTGACGCCCCAGCTTTTGCTTGCAGGCGAAACAACTGGTCTCGCGCTCGCCGCGTCCCCGTCCGGCAGGCAACCCACGTTTGGTCTGTGGCCGGTCGCTTTGCGTGACGATCTGCGCGCTGCATTAAACGATGGCCTGCGCAAAGTCGTGATGTGGACGCAAAAGCACAACGCTGGCACCGCTGAATTCCCTAATGATCAAGCGTTCTTCAACGTGAACACGCCCGAAGACCTCAAGACAGCAGAGGCGATGCTATGAAAATATTTGGCGTCACAGGTTACAAGAACGCAGGCAAAACCGGTTTGATGGAACGTCTGGTAACGGAAATCACGGGGCGCGGATTTACCGTTTCGACCCTTAAACATGCACACCACAGTTTTGACATCGACCACCCCGGCAAAGACAGCTACCGACATCGCGCGGCGGGGGCGCATCAGGTTGTGCTGTCATCCGGCAATCGTTGGGCGATGATGACCGAACTGCGCGACACGCCTGAACCACCGCTTGCCGATCTGCTCGCACAAATGGCGCCTGTCGATTTGATTTTAGTTGAAGGGTGGAAACGCGACAACCACCCTAAGATCGAAGCCTTTCGCGCTGCCCCAAACAACCCGCTCATCGCCACGAATGATCCGACGATCAAGGCTGTTGCTTCGGACACCCAGCTTGACGTTGATCGTCCGGTTTTTGATCTGAACGACACGACAACCATCGCAGACTTCATCCTGTCAGAGACAGGCCTATGACCTACGATAGCTTCGTCATGGTCGATTGGTCCGGCGGCAATGATCGGGGGGCGAAACCGACCAGTGATGCAATTTGGGTAGGCGTCAGTCAGGGCGATACGTCCAAGAATCCGATGTATTTTCGCAATCGACAGGTCTTTGCGAACTGGGCGCAGGATTTTTTCGAAACCGAACTAACTGCTGGCCGAACTGCCATGATCGGGTTTGATTTTCCTTTCGGGTATCCCACAGGATTTGGCCAACACCTGACAGGCACCAATGATCCGCTTGCGATCTGGGACTGGCTCACCGACCGCGTGGAAGACACCCCAAAAGCCAATAATCGCTTCGATTTGGCAGGACAGATCAACGCGACGCTGCCCGGTATTGGCCCGTTCTGGGGGAACGGTCTGGGGCGCGATATTGATCATCTACCCCGCAAAGGTCTGGCGCGCACGCAAAATCCGTTCCCCGAACGGCGTGCGGTCGAACATCTTGCGAAGGGCGCGTTCACCTGTTGGCAACTATCAGGGGCTGGTGCGGTCGGGTCGCAAATCATCATGGGCCTGCCTGTCTTGCAAAAGCTAAGGCTGGCATTTCCTGATCAAATCAACGTCTGGCCGTTTGAAAATCTCACCGCCCCAATCAGTTTTGTTGAAATCTGGCCAACGCTTTTTGCAGGCCAAGGCCCCGATCATATCATCAAAGACGCCCATCAGGTCATGGCAACCGCGCACCATCTTGCACAAAGAACTGTTACACAACTTCACGCAGACTTGCACATCAGCGCCCCTGTCGAGGGTTGGATTCTTGGCGTGAGAGACCCACACTTATGACCATGGGCCTGATACCTCCTCCTCTGCGGAACGATTGTTTCGCAATGCCGCAAGGCGCTCATTGGACACCTGTGTCTGATGCGCTGGCCCATTTGCGCGCAAAATTGCACCCGGTCTGCGGGGCAGAGGGTATACCGCTGGCCGAAGGTACAGATCGTATTTTGGCCGGACCTGCCATTGCGCTACGTGCCCATCCGCCAGTCACAAACGCCGCTGTTGATGGGTATGCGTTCAAGGGGCCAATTTCCGACGGGGCGCATGAACTCCCGCTCGTCGCAGGGCGCGCCGCCGCTGGCGATCCCTTCGCAGGCACGGTCCCGTCCGGCCACGCCGTTCGCATTCTGACGGGCGCGGATGTACCTGCAGGAACTGACACCATCATCCTGCAAGAAGACGTCACCAGCAGCGCAGACGCCATAGCCTTTCACGGGCCTTTAAAAACCGGCGCGAATGCGCGGCAGGCGGGCGAAGACATGGCGAAGGGCGCCACGATTTTCCAAGGGCGCCGCAAGCTGTCGCCGTGCGATTTGGCGACCCTCGCTTCTGCGGGTGTTGGTCGACTGAATGTGCGCAAACGACTGCGTGTGGGCGTTTTGTCGACCGGAGATGAATTAATTGAACCTGGCACAATGGCACGACCTGGCAAGATCTATGATGCCAATCGCCCGATGCTATGCGCCGCTATCAAGGCGTGGGGCTACGATCTGATCGACCTTGGCATCGCTGGTGATGACCGCGACACAATCAAGAATACGCTGGATCAAGCCGCACAAGATTGCGACGTCATTCTGACATCCGGCGGTGCATCCGCCGGTGACGAAGACCACATATCTGCTCTGCTGGCCAATACCGGATCATTGGCACTGTGGCGGATGGCAATCAAACCAGGTCGCCCCTTGGCGCTTGGCATTTGGGACAAAACCCCTGTTTTTGGCCTACCGGGTAATCCCGTTGCGGCCGCCGTTTGCGCAATGATCTTTGCACGACCTGCATTGTCCGTCTTGGCGGGCGCGGGCTGGGCAGAACCGATCTGCTACAAATTGCCAGCTGCATTCACCAAAACTAAAAAAGCAGGGCGTCAGGAATACCTGCGCGCGCGCCTGACCCGCCAAGGCGAGGTTGAAATCTTCGGGTCCGAAGGATCGGGCCGTGTCTCTGGGTTAAGCTGGGCGACCGGTCTTGTGGCCCTGCCCGATCATGCCATGTCCATTGAACCGGGCACGCCTGTTACCTACATGCCTTTTACTGAAATGGGTTTGTAGGGCATCAAAAAATGCGCACTCAGGCAGGCATCCCCGATGGGGCCGAAGCACACGCCGCGGCGCTTTATTGGGACGCCTTCGGACAGAAGCTCGGGATGACGATGGGGCCACGCGACAAGGCGCTCCAGTTCATTCAGCGCGTCATGGACCCGAACCACGCGATCTGTGCAACCGATGATGATGGCCAATTGTTAGGAGTCGTCGGATTCAAAACCTATGATGGTGCCTTCGTCGGCGGCGATTACAGCGATCTAGTCGCGATCTATGGCCACATCGGGGCGATCTGGCGGGCAGCTCTGCTTGCACTGCTTGACCGCGATGTCGAAAACAAACGCTTCCTTATGGACGGTATTTTCGTGGACGCCGCCGCCCGCGGTCAAGGGATCGGTAGCGCCCTGTTGCACACCATTATGCAAGAAGGACGCGATCGCGGATATCCGGAACTGCGCCTTGATGTCATCGACACCAACCCCCGCGCCAAATCGCTTTACGAACGCCACGGTTTTACAAAACTGAAAACCAGCCACCTCGGCCCATTACGTCACGTGTTCAAGTTCCGCAGCGCGACCACGATGATCAAGGCGCTCTGATCTTCTTTTGGTCGTAAATATCTCGGGAGTGTGAGGGCAGCGCCCTCACATTTTTCGCAGAAAAATACTTAGCCCGACCCGATCAAAGCACCTGCTGCAAAGACCAACGCACCGCCCAGAACGACCTGAAAGACCGCCTTCACAAACGGCGTCTGCATGTATTTGTTCTGAATCCATGCAATCGCCCAAAGCTCAACGAACACCACAATCAAGGCAATGATCGTCGCGGTCCAGAAATCTGCGATCAGATACGGCAACGCATGGCCTAGCCCGCCGATGGTGGTCATGACACCCGCAGCGACGCCGCGCTTGTACGGCGATCCACGGCCAGAGATTTGACCATCATCAGATGCGGCTTCAGTAAAGCCCATCGAAATACCCGCGCCGACAGATGCGGCCAGCCCGACGAGAAAAGTCGTCCATGTATCCTGCGTCGCAAATGCCACGGCAAAAATCGGGGCCAAGGTCGACACTGACCCATCCATCAGACCTGCAAGGCCGGGTTGGACCCATGTCAGCACAAACTGGCGATGGGCCGCATCATCTTCTTGGCTTTTAGCATCAGCACCCAGATGGGTTTCGGCAAGATCACCGGCCAAATCGGCATGTCCCGCTTCCGCAGCCGCCAGATCACCCAACAACTTACGGGTGGCGGCATCGGTCACACGGGCGGCAGCCGTTTCATAAAACCGCTGGGCGTCGCTTTCCATTTGCGACGCTTCGCTGCGGACACGGTCCAGCGACAGGTTCTCGATCAACCAAACGGGGCGACGGGCATAGTAACCTGCCACATGTTCGCGGCGGATCAACGGGATCATATCGCCAAACCGCGCTTGGTGCAGATCAATCAAACGCTGGCGGTGACCGTCTTCCTCAACAGCCATGCCGTCAAATACCGCAGCCGACGCCGGATAATCCTCGCGCAATGCCTGTGCATATTGGCGGTAAATGCGGGCATCATCTTCTTCGGATGATATGGCGAGCGCTAGTATTTCCTGTTCAGACAAATCTTTGAACTGACGACGATGGGCAAATCCGGGAATCATGGCAGACCTCAATTTAGAATGATTCTAATATAGGCAAAGTTCCGCAGGGGGCAAGGCGCGCGCACTTGCCCAAAGTGAACTGAATAGTTTATATTCCCCTCACCCCCCTATGAAAGCAATACACCATGCCCGACGGCACCCTGCCCACAATTAAAAAAGGTCGCAAATTTGCGCAAGTTCTAGAAGGCGCGCGTAAAGTCTTTATGGCTGACGGCTTTGAAGGGGCCAGCGTTGATGACATTGCCAAAACGGCTCAGGTGTCTAAGGCGACGCTGTACAGCTACTTTCCCGACAAACGCCTGTTGTTCATGGAAGTCGCACGGGCCGAATGCCAACGCCAAGCTGAAGGCGCGATCGCGACCATCGACATGGACAGCCCTGTGCGGGAAGTTCTGCACGACATAGCGCTGCAAATGGTCCACTTTCTCACGTCGGATTTCGGACTGCGCATCTTTCGGATTTGTGTTGGTGAAAGTGACCGTTTTCCCGAACTTGGACAAGAATTCTACGAAAGCGGCCCCATGATGGTGCGCTCACGGATCGTTGATTATTTGACCGATGCGACCCTGCGTGGCGATCTACAGATCGCAGATGTGCCTTTGGCGGCAGACCAATTCGCGGAGCTTTGCAAAGCAGACCTATTCCCGCGCATTGTCTTCAGCATGGACCGGACATTTTCACAGGCCGAGATTGACCGTGTCGTCGATGGCGCCGTGGCCATGTTCATGGCCTGTTACGGGACAAACCCCGCAAAAACGTAATAGGGGCCGCAAAGCGCGACCCCTCTCGTGTTCATTTGGGTGGTTTAGAATTCAACAACGGCCCGAATAGATTTGCCTTCGTGCATCAAATCAAATCCATGATTAATTTCATCCAATGACAGTTTGTGCGTGATCATCGGATCAATCTCGATCTTGCCG
Source organism: Yoonia sp. D2-7 (assembly GCF_055809435.1). Lineage (NCBI taxonomy): Bacteria > Pseudomonadati > Pseudomonadota > Alphaproteobacteria > Rhodobacterales > Paracoccaceae > Yoonia > Yoonia sp. D2-7. The sequence continues at coordinate 3,420,823 of NZ_CM147912.1, forward strand.
TCCATGTACCAATCCACGATCTTCGGCACGTCCGTCCGGCCAGATGCGCCACCAAACGCGGTCCCGCGCCAGCTGCGACCTGTGACCAACTGGAATGGCCGTGTGGAAATTTCTGCACCCGCAGGGGCCACGCCGATGATGATGCTTTCACCCCAGCCTTTGTGGGCCGCTTCCAATGCTGTGCGCATCACGCCGACATTGCCCGTGGCATCAAAGGTATAATCCGCACCACCGCCAGTCAGTTCGACCAAATGGGCAACCAGATCACCTTCGACTTTCGAAGGGTTCACAAAGTCGGTCATGCCGAAATGCGTCGCCATCTCGACCTTGCCATCATTCAGATCGACACCAACAATCTGATCCGCGCCCGCAAGGCGTAGACCTTGGATCACGTTCAGACCAATGCCCCCCAAACCAAAGACAATACCGGTCGATCCGATCTCGACTTTCGCCGTGTTGATCACAGCGCCGATCCCCGTCGTCACACCGCAACCGATATAACAAATCTTATCAAACGGGGCGTCTTTACGGACCTTCGCGAGCGCAATTTCAGGCACAACAGTGTGGTTCGCGAAGGTGGAACAGCCCATGTAGTGATGGATCGGCGTGCCATCGAGCATGGAAAAGCGTGTCGATCCGTCGGGTAGAAGCCCAGCACCCTGCGTCGACCGGATTTTCTGGCACAGGTTTGTCTTCGGGTTCAGGCAGTATTCGCATTCGCGACATTCTGGCGTGTACAGCGGGATCACGTGATCGCCGACTTCCAGCGATGTCACACCTTCACCAACTTCTATCACAACGCCTGCGCCTTCATGGCCTAGGATCGCAGGGAAAATACCTTCGGGGTCGTCGCCAGACCGGGTAAATTCATCCGTGTGACATAGACCCGTTGCCTTGATCTCGACCAAAACTTCACCCGCACGCGGGTCTTCAAGATTGACCTCCATAATCTCAAGGGGTTTTCCGGCCGCTACGGCGACAGCTGCACGAGTACGCATGGGCGTGACCTTTCTATAATGTGTCTCATGTCAGTCTTGCGGGCAAAAACATCCTCTTTCAAGGGTGCAATCAGACAGCGTTCAGGGCTTGCCAAGACAAACCACGACACGGCAAAGTGCATTCATGAAAAAATATGTTCTTCTTTCCGCTTTTGCCGCTGTTGTTCTCGGCGGTTGCGCAGGTACATCAGGCAACGCGCCTGTCGACGAAACCGACCCGTGTGGTGCGCAAGGCCATACCGCATTGCTTGGATCGAACATCGCTGCTGTGACACTGCCTGCCGATCTGAATGACAGGGTCGTAGGGCCTGACACCGTTGTCACCACAGATTACGTGCCCGGTCGGTTGAATATCGAAACCAACGCAGATGGCATGATTATTGGTCTGTCATGCGGGTAACTGTTGTCGTTGTAGCACTTTGCGCCCTCGCGGCATGCAGCACCCGCCCCCCAGCCATTGTCGCACCTACGGTTGATCCGGTCCCCGTCGGGGCAGCAGATACATGTGGGGCCACACCCTTCGGCTATCTGGTTGGCCAAGACGCAACAGCGCTTGAACGCGTCCTGATCCTGCGCCAAGTCCGCGTCATCAGACCGGGTGACGCCGTGACCGAAGATCTGCGACCTGAACGTATCAACTTTTATATTGGAGCGGATGAACGCATCCGGACAATCACATGCGGTTAACTATTTTGGCCTTGTTTGGCACCCTTTGCACAGCTTGCATCCCTGCGACCCCCATCATTGAACCTCCGGTCGCCAATCCGATCCCGACCGGTCTTGACGATACTTGCGGGGCCGCGCGGTATAGCGGGATCATCGGGCAAGATGCTTTTGTTCTGGAACGCGGTTTCCGGCCTGGCGAAATTCGGATCATCCGCCCCGGCACTGTGGCAAGCCAAGAATACCACCCCGACCGGCTTGGGTTCGAGATCGGTGCGAACAACACGATCCGCCGGATCATCTGCGGCTAAAAACCATCAGTCTAATGCGTCGGCATGTGGTTTGATGTGTGGGAAAGTTCACAAAGTCTCCGGTGCCGCACACTGGGTGGGGGCTATCGAATGCAGCACCGGAGTAGCACTTTGCTGAGTACTGGTTTGACGTTTGCAAGTGGCAGCATGTCGTTCGGTCCAAGGCATTGTACCGTTCATTTTGGGGCAAGATTGGGGCGTTGTGGGTAAAAGCCTTGATTCCTTGCCCTGTTGCCCCAAAATGATCCCTATGACTTTGACATCACTCCACCGCCCGCTGCCCGAACAGGTCGCTTTTCACCGCACCGAATTATCCGTGATCATGTCGCTTTACGGTCGGATGGTGGCCGCAGGCGAATGGCGGGATTACGGAATATCATCCCTGCGAGATTTCGCCGTTTTTTCCGTCTTCAAGCGGACCGCTGAAAACCCGATCTACCGGATTGAAAAGCGCCCCAAATTGCGGATGAAGCAGGGTCAATATGTGCTGATCGGCATCGACGGTCAGGTGCTGAAGCGCGGGAATGACCTGAAATCCGTGCTGCGGGTGCTTGAACGGAAATTGATCCGCATCGTCGATTGATCGGTCAGCGTAGCAACGATGGCGCCTAAACGATCCGTTTCCGCGCAGTGATATCTCCATCGCCTTGCGCCTTGATCCGAATAGTTGCGGCTGTGATGGGTTCATAGGCCGTCGCCATGTGGTGCGCATTAGCATGCAACAACACATCCGCATCGACCATGATACCAACATGACCTTTCCAAAACATCAGATCACCGCGCTGTAGCGGCGCGTCGGGCGCGATATCTTGCCCCAGTTCCGCTTGCTGCATATCACTATCGCCCGGACAGAAATGACCACAGGCCTGTAGACCGGCTTGCACCAGCCCCGAACAATCGACACCTGCGGTGCTATTGCCACCCCACAGGTAAGGTGTTCCAAAATATAGCTGTGCGACTGTGACAGGATCGGCGAATGGCCGATCAAGCGGGCGCAAATGCTTTTTCGGAATGAAGCCCTGTGGCGTCTCGTACATCTTGGGGCGCTCATCAATGACCGTGACCTGCGCCCCGAAAGTCAGGCGCATCAGGTCGGCTGATTTGAAGCTTTCGGTCTCGTAAGCATGGGTCGCCGCCGTCGCGATCCGAAACGTGGGCGCTTTGGTGTCGTCAAGCGTATCGCTGGGCACATAGCCTACGTATCCATCCGCATCTGATTGAATGAATGACCACCCGTCGTGGGTTTCAAACACAGTCACGCCCGCCCCTAGCAACAGCTGACGATCCCGTTTTCCCGCAGGCTTTGCGCAAAGATCAACGATAGGGCGCGTGACTCGCATTGGCGTGCCGTCAACGTATTTTTCAGCGGCGACGATGCCCTGCAAATGGCGCGCCGCGACGCGTCCGTTTGCAGGTGTGATCCGGCGGTCCGTCACAGGTTAAGCATCGCAGGCAATGCCGCAAGGATCGCGCGCGCGCCCATGCCAACGCCGCCCTTCGGACGGGCTGGTTGCGCGACAGGCTGCCAGCCGTAGACATCAAAATGCATGTAAGGCGCTTCAACGAAACGGCGCAGGAACAGCGCCGCCGTGATCGTTCCCGCAAATCCCCCTTTGGGCGCGTTGTCCAGATCAGCAATCCCCGGTTCGATCATGGATTCGTAAGGTTCGTGGAACGGCAACCGCCAGACCGGATCAGCCACATCAATCGCAGCAGTTTCAAGCGCTTGGACGCATTTCATCTCGTTGGTGAAGTACGGCGAAATGTCAGGGCCAACCGCCACACGCGCAGCGCCGGTCAACGTCGCCATAGAAATCACCAGATCAGGTGTCGCTTCATCCGCGAGCGCAAGCGCGTCAGCCAGCACCAGCCGCCCTTCGGCGTCGGTGTTATTGATCTCGACGGTCAAACCTTTGCGAGACGTCAAAATGTCCTGTGGCCGGAACGCTGTGCCATCAATGCTGTTTTCGACGGCAGGGATCAGCACCCGCAACCGCAGCGGCAGTTTAAGCGCCATGATCATATGCGCGAGGCCAAGCACAGTCGCGGAACCGCCCATGTCCTTTTTCATCAGTCCCATAGATGCACCCGGTTTGATATTCAGACCGCCAGTGTCAAAACACACGCCTTTCCCGACCAATGTCAGTGTCGGACCATCATCACCCCATGTCATGTCCATAAGGCGCGGGGCGCGATGTGGGTCGGGACCAACGGCACGGCCAACGGTATGGATCATGGGAAAATTCTGTTCGAGCAGATCATCACCCGTGGTCACATGCAGCAACGCACTATGCTCATCAGCCAACGCACGTGTCGCGGCCTCCAGATCACCGGGGCCCATGTCGGCGGTTGGCGTGTTGATCAGATCGCGGGTCAATGCCTCGCCCGCCGCAATGATTTCCAGCCGCGCCGCATCAACACCTTCGGGTGCTTTCAATTGAGCGATTGGTTTCGACGGCTTGACGTACCGGTCAAACGAATATCCCGCCAAAAGCCAACCAAGCGCAGCTTCTTCCAACGCTAATCCATCCAGACCAGCGGCAATGTGATAAGTTGCGACAGGCAGCTTTGTCGCGGCTTCCGCAATTTGGAACCGACCACGCGCGCGAGCTCTCGCAGTCCCAAATCCAACCAGCGCACAGGCAATCGCACCATCCGCACTAGGCACGACTAAGGTCTGCCCCAAGCTGCCGACAAAAGCGTTGGTATCCGCCCAAGCGCGTGCTTCGGCGGGAATAGCGTCCAAATTTTCAGAAGAAATTACGTAAAGAGGGATGCTTTCTGCATCGTCCGGGGCAAACGTCAGCGACATATCTCATCCTATTTCGGGCATTTTGCGCCAGACTAGCAACACAGGTCAGGGCTGCAAGGATGATCGTGACGGAACCGCAGGGAACCTCTGGACCGGATCAGTGGGAATAGTGGCGGAAATCCCAAACATGGCTGACTGCCGCATCAAACGCGCGTTCGAGGCGGGCCAAAGTCGCACCAAGCGCCACACCGCACTGCATTTCAGCCGCGTTAGATGTGTGCCGCGCAACCAAAGCAACTTCGGTCAGGCCAATCTGTTCGGCAACGGCAGCTAAACGCTTGGCAGGGGCGCAAATTTCCGAAAACGCGCCCGTTGTGCGGCCATTCTGCAGATAGTCCAGTTTGGCAGCGATATCTTCCAAAGCGCGGCAAACGATATCTTCGGCCTCATGATCAGGCAATGCGGCGAACAACGTGCGTAAAGGGGCAGGATCCATCGTAAACTGTTCCTCACATCGCAAGACAGCGATGCGGGCAGCGGGGCGGGCTGGCGGCGGTGCCAGAAGGGGGCTGTGATAAGTCATACCCTTGTTATAGCGTACGTTGGTATCCGAAGTGTTGATCCGGACAATTGAAAAGGTTCAAAAACCTCTCGAAATCCGAGCAAATTCGACATATCAGCCAAGGAACTTTTCGGGAGTACCACAATGCCATACCGCCGCCCCCTACCCGCCTATCTGGCCAAGCGCTACCAAGGTTGGAAAGCCACGACCTACACAGAGAACAAAAGCTGGTACAAGCATTTGGCGGAAGACGGGCAGCATCCGCGTGCGATGGTCATTTCCTGCTGCGACAGTCGGGTCCATGTGACGTCAATCTTTGGGGCAGATTCAGGCGAATTCTTTATTCACCGGAACGTGGCCAACCTTGTGCCACCCTACAACCCAGACGGTGACTATCACGGGACGTCTGCAGCAATCGAATACGCTGTGAATTCCCTTAAGGTCTCGCACCTGATCGTCATGGGTCATTCGACCTGTGGCGGGGTCGCTGGCTGCTACCACATGTGTTCAGGCAACGCGCCGGAGCTGGAAGAAAAGACTAGCTTTGTTGGCCGCTGGATGGACATTTTGCGCCCCGGCTATGACCGTTTGCCTAATGGAACTGACGAAGAACGGCTGACGGCACTGGAAAAAGAATCCGTGCTGGTGTCGCTTGAAAACCTGATGACCTTCCCGTTCGTCAAGGACGCGGTAGAAGGCGAACGCCTGTCGCTTCATGGGCTGTGGAACGACATCGGCGAAGGCACACTGGAAGAATTCGATCTCGAAAACGGCTATCACGCGATCTGATCATTAGTCAGTCGACTTTACACGAAATGCACCCGCCCCAAACGCTTTGCGCAAGTTTGGGGCGGGTGGCAAACGGCGCTTTAGTTTTCAGTGCCCTCAATGATCGCAATGACCTTTTCGTAAAGCTGTTGAGCCGGCAAACCGCGGGCTGAGTATTCTTCGATCCACGCCTGCGCCGCAGGTGTCGCGACCTCGTCTTTGATTGATGCAATGATATCGTCGCGCAATGTCAGCACCGCAATTTCGTTTTCAGCCAATGCCGGACCCCACGCGTCCATTGTGGCCCCTTCGTAATACGCAACATAATGATCAAGCGCCTCATCCACGGATGACATCAGCGCATCGCGGTGTGCTTCGTTCAGGGCGCTCAACGCTTTCGTGTTCACCACAACCGGGCAATTCACAGTTCCGGGGTTCAAATTGCTGGTCCACCATGACCCCTGATCAACGGTGCCAAATGCCATATGGGCATGCGGTGCAAAACTGACGGCGCGAACTTCACCCGATGCCATTGCCGCTTGAACTTCCGGGGCCGGAATGGACACCAATTCACCGCCGAGCGCTTCGATCGCTTTGCCGACACCGCCTGTTGCGCGGACGGTTAATCCCGTGAAATCGGACAGGGAAGACGGCAGGTTTCCAGCGCCCATGATATTGTACTGTGGCAACGGCGACGGCATCAAAAGGGTCGCGTTCCAGCGTGACATATCGATTTGGGTGATCGGGTCACGATAAACAGCCAACGAAAGCGCGATCTCCTGTTCGAGCGATGTAACCCCCAAAAACGGCAGCTCAAGCACTGTGATCGTTGGGTTCTTTTCCGGATGATATCCTGCGCAGAACTGCGCCATTTCAAAGCTACCCTTTGAAATTCCATCCAAATTTTCGCGACTAGGCGCCAAGCCACCGTAGGAAATATTCAGCCTAAATTCGTTGTTCGTCTTCTCGGCAACCAGTTCAGCCAACTTTTCGACGTGCTCAGTAAAGGCACGACGTTCCCCCCACAGCGAAACGTCCCATTCGGCGGCTCCTGCGATTTGTGTACTCACGCAAAGGATCGTGGCGGCTGTCGCGATTAGGCTTCTGGTCATATTGTATCTCCTCCCGGCATTATCTATTTTCTGCTCAAAAAAGAGGCTACAGCAGCGCCACCATCGCATTCATGAAGAAATCCGCGCACCGATTGCCTGCCAGACTGCGGAATTCCGCAGGTTGGCTTCGCTTTTCTCGGAATTCTGCACTTGCAGCATCTGGACGTAACGCTAAGTAAGCTAAAACTGCATAAGGACCGACATGACCGACATTTTCGATCTTGCCGCCGCGAACCTGATTTCGCCAATTATTCTTAGCTTTGCGCTTGGTCTTGCTGCAGCACTTGCCCGATCCGACCTGACAATCCCCGAAGCCGTGGCCAAAGGCATGTCGATCTACCTTTTGTTCGCCATCGGCTTCAAAGGTGGCGCATCGGTTGCAGCCCACGGTGTGGATGGCACGCTGTTGTCGGCAGTCGCGGCAGGTATCGTTCTGTCGTTCGGCTTGCCATTCGTCGCCTTCGCTCTGCTGAAAATATTGACCAAACTCGATGCGACGGACGCGGCCGCTGTCGCCGCGCACTACGGGTCAATTTCGATCGTGACCTTTGTGGCCGCTACATCCGTCCTTGAAGGCAAAATGATCGACGCCGAAGGTTACATGGTCGCAGTCGCCGCCGCGATGGAAGCCCCGGCGATCCTGTCCGCCTTGTGGTTGGTCGCCCGATCCGGATCAGGCGGCAAAATGGCGCCCGGATTGATGCGGGAAATCATGCTGAACGGATCCATCGTCTTGCTTGTCGGTGCCTTCGCGATCGGCGCGGTGACGGGCGAAAAAGGACTTGCCGAGATTGAATCCTTTATCGTGAACCCATTCAAAGGCGTGCTGTGCCTGTTCTTGCTCGACATGGGCCTGATCGCGGGGCGCGGACTGCGCCAAGCCAAAGGGGTCGTGACACTACCGATGGTCGCCTTCGGCATCGCCATGCCGCTTGTCGGTAGCATCATCGGACTGGCACTGGGAATGTTGATTGGTCTGTCGCTGGGCGGGATCGTTCTGATGATGGTGCTCGCCGCCTCTGCCAGCTACATCGCCGTGCCTGCCGCGATGCGGGTGGCGTTGCCACAAGCGAACCCAGCGGTGTACCTGACACTGTCGCTCGGGGTAACGTTCCCCTTCAACCTGACACTCGGCATTCCGATCTACCTCGCGATTGCCCAAGCAATGACCGGAGCCTGATATGGAAATGCACGACGCTAAACGGGTATCTATCGTCATCGAAGCCCCGCTGGAAAGCCGCCTAACCGACGCTTTAAACACCGCAGGGGTGACAGGCTACACGATCATGCCAGTGATCGGTGGATCAGGCCGATCCGGACAGTGGACCCGCGACGGCCAAGTCGGCAGATCGGGCATGGTGAACGTGGTGTGCCTGATTAAACCAGAACGGCTCGACGGCCTACTAGAAGCCGCATTCGCAGTGGTTGAACCCCATATTGGCGTTGTATCCGTGACCGACGCGCAAGTGCTACGCGCAGAACGGTTCTGATACGCAATCGGGCCGCGCAATATGCACGGCCCGTTCGCTATTTTCTAAATCGTTAGGTTACATTCTTAAGCGACTACAGACCGCCAGTCACAAACGGGTGCTGGTCCACGTAGGTTTCGTCAGACCGGTACATCAGGCGGTTTTCCAACGACCGTAGATCGGCAAGGTAGGCATTAACCGCTTCGTTCGCTGGGATACCCAAATCTGTCGCGGCTTGTGTCCAGGCATTCAGATCCGTCAAAGAACTCAACCAAAGGTCATCAAGCAAAGCTTTATCGGCTTTTGCGAAGTTCAGACCAAGGTCCAACATCCGCGACCGGAAAGAGTTGTCGAAATCGTCCCACGCGGCAGACCGATGGGCCAGCGCTTCGCCCGATACTTCGCGGATTGCAGCCTGGTCTTCAGCCGAAATTTGCACCCATGCGTCGTTAGACATCACAACCGAAAACGTTGGCGTATAAAGGCCGTTATCAACTTCCATCACAGAAACGGTCGATTCTTCGTTCCAGATACCAAGCGCAATCGCAGCGCCGTGTGCCAAGAAGAACGTCGGGTCGTTGTCATGGGTCGCTTCATAGGTCGCGGTCCAATCCGCGACTTCGGCCCGCATTGCGGCAGGACCACGTGTATCCAGCCCGTCAAAATACGGGATCGCATAGTCGTTTTTCGCAGCAATGCCTTCACCAGCCACGACCGGCATGCTTTCGTCACGCCAGATATGAGCAGCCGGCGAGGCGATAAAGCCAAGCAGCTCTGCTTCGGGGAAATAGTCAGCTTTCGCCAAATAATCCTCGTGCAAACGCCACATGGACACGGCAGTCTGTTCGGCGGAGCCACCGAACATCGGCTCCATCGACAATTGCAGTAACGGGTGGCTGTCTGCCAAATGTGAATTCAGGGCGTATGTCGCATCCACCGCACCGCTTGTGACCAGATCAAGCTGGGCTGCATGATCACGGTTCATAACTTCTGGATCAACGAAGGTCACGCGCCCTTCAGTCACCTCTGCAATTTCGGCGAGATAGGCATCAACGATCCCGCTGTTAATGATGAATGGCGGGGCGGATGCTTTGTTAAAGGTAAAGATCAACTGATCCTCGACAGCAGCCACAACAGTTCCATCATCAGACAGACACGGCACCATGAAATTCTGACCAATATAGATCATATCAGGGTTTGCACCGATGGTATCGACGTTCGCGGTGTAGATTGGTTGATACAACAGCGATCCGTAGGCCCGCAGACTAATACCGCTTAGGGTATCACCACTGACAACTGTATAGGTCTGGCCACATGCGATATCGATTGCGTTGCTTTGGGTGGCCGCCGAAATCGAAGACGGCAAAGTAATTGCGCAGACAACTGCGCCTTTTATAAAACTATTCATTTGGAACCTCTAAAACTTAACGCGCCGCGGAAAAAAGCGGCGTTTACAAGATCAGAAGACCAAATCAATTTGTCGAAACAATGGCGCAATTTTAATATCATTGTGCACATTTCGAAACCAAAAGAAAAAGGGTAGCTCCCGTTGGGAACTACCCTTTTCTACGTCACACCGCCCCTCACATCGACGCAGATCACATAAGCGTCCAGCGAAGCAGGCCCCCGCCAAGGGCATCGGTGTTCAGCAAACGGGTGCTGGCCTCAAACAAGGCCAGCAACACGATCAGGATCAATCAAGGTACGTAACCGGAAGTTCGGACTGCGGACCACAGCGTACAGGCAAGCCAGGTGCGGTACGGGAATATTCACGACTAACGCCGGTGTAATGCGGACAGCCGTCCACGAGGCTTGTCATTTTGGTCGAAACAGTTTGACTGCTTGTCCCCATGCAGGCTGTTGTGGACAAAAGAGCGATTGCGGCAAAAGTAATTTTGAACATGGTTCTTCCTTTTTGGTGAACGTCTGTTTTGAGATTTGTAGTATAATTCTGGTGTTAGGCAGTCCGTGCGCCGTTCGGAACACGGTGGGAAACGATCAACCGCAATAGCGGTGTGATTTGGTACTCTGTATGAGACACAACGCACTTGATTGCGCGGCTGGTACGAGACACAGGTCCGTTAACGTTTTGCGCTTTTCGTGCTGGCTTCTTTTCGTCGGCACGATCTTGCATGATATCATCAGCACTACGCGTCAGTCGGTCTAAAAAGTCGCCTTCAATCTCAGGAAAAGGAGTGGCAGCTCCTTTGCTTATCGTCAGTTTCATTTCATCGCCCCCAGTTGCGGATTGATTAATTAATCTCGCAAAACGAAAGTGAATTTCATGGGAAGTGACTTTTCTATTTCCCCGGACGTAACGTAAAAATGAGAAAAAAACCGTAAAATCAATAAGAAGGCAATTTTTAAAAAAATGCAAAAATAGGCAGTTTTTGTCAGAATCGCCCAATTTTCGTTAACTTTTGCCCGCAAAATGAGCGCACATCGGCCTCAAAATTGCATCGAATCGAAACAGAATCGATTAGATTCCCGATACTGTTTATCTTTCTTGCTTAATGCAAAAAGTTAACAAAGCTGGGCTGTTGCCGAATTGGAAACAATGACAATATTTCGCCATAATAGTTAACACATTTCGATGTATAATACATTTTCACCAATTCGTTAATATTTTATTAACATGAAATTAACTAAATCAATTGATACAGCCAACGAAAAGGCGGCTGCCTAATTGCACACCGCCTCTTCGCTTTTAAATTCATAACAGACTTCACATATTCGGAAAATAGTCTTCGCAATTCCCTTCGCGATACACATCCGCCGTACAGCAGTGCAGACCGCCGCCAAAAGCATAGGCATCGCGCAATTCGACTTCGACAACTTCCATACCCAGCTTGTCCATTTGTTCAGCTTGATAGACTTCTGATTTCTCAACACAGACCGTTTTCGGATCGAGCACCAACACGTTCATAGAAAGCCACGTTGATGAATAGCATAGCGGCGGCGGCGTATTATGCGCGGGCTGTGCCGCATCGTGGATTTCCCAACCGTTCTTTTCAAACATTGCGCGTTGATCTTCCGGCAAACGGCGTTGCGGATTGTTCAGGATCAATCCTGGGCGCAGCGGCGTAAAAGTCGCGTCGATATGGATCGGATAGGGATCACCGGGGAAATTAACTGTATGCACGCGATGATCAGGGAAATGACGCCGCAGCCATTCGATGCCTTTCAGGTTCGTTGTGAACCCGTGCTGCACAACCAGATCGCGGCCAAATCGCAGCACGTCAGCAGCGTCGAACAACGGTTCTTCCTCGGTGGTGACAAAGAACTTCTCAGCGGCCCATTGCAGGCGCTTTGCGTTGCCAATCTTATCGCTCAGATAATCGGGATGATAATCCGCATCCGTCAAACGCGGCTTTGGCGCGCTTTCATGGCGGAAATTCGGGTCTTCATTGAAATACCGCTGCATCAGCGGGCGATAGTTTAGGTATTCGAACCAGCGGCAACGATACGACATCGTCGCCTCGAGCATTTCAGATCCGACCGTCAGCAGCACGTCACGCGGCGGCATACAGCCAAACTGGCTATCTGTGTGGAAGTCAGGCGTCGTCGCGGGCAGCGAATGATCAATGCTCGTCGGGCGATCCACACGAATACCACGGGCCTGCAATTGCGCCGCAAAATTATTGAGCAGTTCATTCGCCCGATCAATCGTTTCCTGCGGACGGCGTCCCCATTGGCCGCGCATGTCGCTGTCTTCGGGGACCTTCGCATCAAGGGCTGGTTCTTCGGGCGGAATATGGCAATCATCAGCACGGCCAACGATCACGTGTTTCAGTGGGTCCCATTCGTTCCAGCTATTGACGACAGTCTTTTGCATCTTGTTCTCCCAAACATTTCAAAAATGGGTAGTCACAAAATTTTTGCCTGACAAGCGTTAGAAAAAAGCGCGCCGTAGCAGGTTAATCCCCATCAGCAGGAAGACCCACAAAATGACCTGCCGGAACTTCGCGGGGTCCATACGCCTGCGGATCGCCTCGCCGATTGTGAAACCAATCAACGTGGGCACAATCATCATGATCGACATCGGGGCAGTTTCTCCGTTCAGCAATCCGGTTTGCCAAAAGCCCACGATTAACGGAACGGTCCCGATCAGGATCAAAACGCCAGCGGCTCGGACAAATTCCTCGGCCTCCACGCGGCGGGCAATCAGATAGGTGACCAAAGGCGGCGACCAAATGCTCGTGAAGCCACCCAGCACACCAGCAGCGATCCCCGTGATCACCTGACCAAGCCCGTCACGATGATCCGGCAACGCGGGCGGGGTACGGGCAAGGCTGGTGACCGCAAAGATCACAATAGCGACGCCAATCACACCGATCAGAAAATCAGGAGGCACCTTGGCCGTGAAAAAGGTCGTGATCATCAGGGATACGACCATAAACGCGACCAGCACCTTATACCGGCGCAACGTATCCAGGCCGACGCCCGTGCGGTACACCTGCCAGATGTTCGCGATCAGCATGGGAAACACGACAACCGCGATGGCAAAATGGGGCGGGCTGAACTGGCTCATGATGCCAATCGACACCGTCGGCATCCCGATCCCGACCAGCCCTTTAACAGACCCCGCGAAGATAAAGACGATAGCGATTAGAAAAGCGAACTGGTCAAAGGCGAACATGGTGCAGGGGCTTTCCAACAAAATTCAGCCGGACCCTAGGCGGTTCGCCATCGGGTTCCAAGCGGCGTTTCGCGCTGAACAGTTGCCGCACATTTATGTGACCGGCAGGCACGGAACCTATGGGCTTTGTCATGGTTCCCCGTCTGAACCGCAAATAAAAAGGTGACGACGACATGGCAAAGACACTGACACCCAACACGACTTTCCCCGACATGACGGTCGCAACGCTTGACGGCGACAACGTAACATTGGGCAAACCAAATCCCGACAACGGGGACTGGAAACTGGTGGTTGTCTATCGCGGCAAGCACTGTCCAATTTGCAAGAACTACCTGACAGAGCTCAACGGCATGCTGGATGATTTCGCAGCTATCAACGTGGACGTCATCGCCGTTTCAGCCGACCCAAAAGAAAAAGCCGAAGCATCAGCAGCCGACATCGGGTACAAAGGCAAACTGGCCTACGACCTCAGCATTGCGCAGATGCAAGAATTGGGCGTCTATATCTCAGACCCGCGCAGCCCTGAAGAAACCGATCGCCCGTTTGCAGAACCCGCAACATTCGTGATTCGTGGCGATGGCAATCTGCATATTGTCGACGTTTCAAACGCGCCATTCTCGCGACCCGCACTGGGAGGCATCTTGAGCGGACTGAAATTTATCCGCGAAAAAGACTACCCCGTCCGCGGTACACACAGCAGCTGACCAAACAAAAAGGCCCCGCATCCCTGCGAGGCCTTTTCTACAATCTCTCAGGCAATTCAGCCCTTCTTCAGGCACTCACGTCCCAGCAACTCCGCGATCTGTACTGCGTTCAAAGCGGCACCCTTGCGCAGGTTGTCAGATACGCACCACAGGTTCAGGCCGTTGTCGATCGTGCTGTCCTGACGGATGCGCGAAATGAACGTTGCGAAGTCGCCGACGCATTCGATCGGGGTCACATAACCGCCGTCTTCGCGTTTATCGATGACCATGATGCCCGGTGCTTCGCGCAGGATGTCGCGGGCTTCGTCTTCGTCGAGGAATTCTTCGAATTCGATGTTGATCGATTCTGAATGGCCAACGAATACAGGCACGCGCACACAGGTCGCCGTCACCTTTATGTTCTTGTCGACGATTTTCTTCGTCTCAACGACCATCTTCCACTCTTCTTTCGTGGTGCCGTCTTCCATGAACACGTCGATGTGCGGGATCACGTTGAACGCGATCTGCTTGGTGAACACGTCTTGGGTCTTGTTGTCAGTCGGGTTGTAGATCGACTTTGTCTCGTCCCACAGCGCATCAATCGCAGCTTTACCGCCGCCAGATACGGATTGGTACGTGGACACAACAACGCGTTTGATCTTTGCACGGTCATGCAAAGGCTTCAGCGCCACAACCATCTGTGCGGTCGAACAGTTCGGGTTCGCGATGATGTTCTTGTTTTTATAGTCGTGCACGGCCTCTGGGTTCACCTCTGGCACGATCAGCGGAATGTCCGGATCGTAGCGGTACAGAGATGAGTTATCGATGACCACGCAGCCCGCTTTCGCAGCTACTGGCGCGTATTTCTTTGTCGCTTCAGAACCGACAGCGAACAACGCCATATCCCAGCCCGTGAAGTCAAACGTATCAAGGTCTTTCGTCTTCAGGGTTTTGTCGCCAAATGACACTTCCGTGCCCAGCGATTTACGGCTGGCCAGTACTTCAATTTCATCCACAGGGAACTGACGTTCCGCGAGGATATTGAGCATTTCGTGACCCACATTACCTGTGGCGCCAACGATGACGATTTTGTAACCCATTGATCCTATCCTTGGTTAAACCGACGCCCCTTTACCGCGCAGGTCCAGCAAAAGAAAGGGGGATCACTAATCCGTGCGATCGGTCACAAAGAAATAAGCGATCAAGCCACACAAGACTGTCACAAGGAAGAACGCGAAGATCAGGCCGTATGCAGTGGTGAACCCGCCTGCCATGCCGACACCATAAGTATGCAGCGGCGCAGTCGCGAATTGCGCAACGCCAACACCGCCGATGCTGAACAGGTTGACCAGTGTCACACCGCGTCCTGTCAGGTGGGCTGGAAAGAACGCCTTGGAATGGGCGACCAACAGCGGGAACGTGCTGCCGCCAAACCCGATAATTGCCAACAGCGCCGCGGATACCCAAACACCGGGATCGGGGACGATTGACAGGATCAAAAGCGACACGACGCTCAGCGTGTTGCCCGCAATGATGACCCATTTGCGGGTCCGAAATAGCCGTTCTAACGGACCGTAGGCGAAACTCGCCGCGATCATGGCAAGGCCCATCACAAAGGTCACCTGCCCGATCAGACTGACATCTGCCCCATACACATCACGCAAATACGGCCCCGCCCATAGACCGCGCAGACCAGCCGCAGGCGCATAGTTCACGAACATCAGCGCGAAAAGCGGCCAAAGCTGCGGCATCTTCAGCAGATCAAACACCGATCCACGATGCTCTGTCTCGACCTTCGGCGGGTTCTTGACCGTGACCCAGATCAGCGCAGCGACCAATAGCGACACGATGCCAAGCCCCTGCATCGTTTCGCGCCAGCCGTATGTCGTGACGGCCCACGCCATCGGCGACGCGCCAGCCAGATTGCCGAGCGATCCAATCCCGATTGTCGCACCCGCCAGTGTTGCAAAGACAGCTGGCGAATAGGTGCGCGCAAAAATGAAATAGCTGGCCATCAAAACAGGCGCACAACCAAGGCCGATCAGACCCATCGCAATGATCACATGGATCGGGCTTTGGGCCATCGCAAAGACAAACGCGCCCCCGCCCGCGCCCAGCGCGAACATCACAACAGCCGTCAATTTTGGCCCGACACGATCCAGCGCAATCCCAATCGGGATTTGCATCGCCGCAAAGACGAGGAACCAAACACCGGATGCGGCCGCAAGATCATCCGGCATCGCGCCAATATCGACCTGCAGATCAGGTGCCAGAACCGCCAAGAACGCGCGGTAAAACTGGGACAGGCCGTAAGCCAGCACCAATACGGCAATGCCTAACTTCATGACAACGCAACTCCGATGGTGTGATCCACGGCCAGCGCAGGTGATGAAAGAACCGGAATGCCAAGATCGCGCAATGCAGGCTCCGCAACACGCATCGACGCTTGCCCCAAGACAACGCAATCATGGCCAGCAGCAACGGCGCGAATAGAGCTTGCAATCGCATCGGCGAACCCCGCCATATCGCCCGCTTTGAAAAACGCCCACGCGCCATCGCAAAGGTGAACGGTCGGGGTTAGATTTGCGCCCGCCTCCATCAACAGGTCCAGCGATGCGGCACGTGTGCTTTCTAGACAAAGCGCCAATAGCGGTTTTGGACCAACGTCCGCAGCCACGTTCATGACAGGCCGATCAATCCGCACCACTTTCGGATTGCCCAGCTGATCCACCAGCGGACCCAGCGTCGAACAAGTGCACAGGATCGCATCCGCTTCATCCAGTGCCGCGACCGCGTTCATGAACGGCTCTTCGACCATCGCGATGCCGCCGACTTGAGCCTGCGCCAAAAGATCGTCGCGGATTACATGAATGACCTGAGCATCGGGCGCTTTATCAGCGAACAAATCTGTAAATGTTGCGACGTGAACCTGCGCGGTGTGAAGACAAGCAATACGCATTTTGGTGACCCTCCCTCAGGCAGATGATGTCTGACATGCAGCTCGATGGGCAACAAGAGGCGGAAACGCTGGACACATGCTTCTGTCAGGATAAGCTGACAGTATGATCGAAACTCCGTCCTTCGCTGACCCTGCCCCACGCAACTTATGCACCGACTGTGGCGTGTCTCGCATGAAGGACCCAAGCGCGTGTGGCACCGCTTGCCAATTCATCAAACCCACATATCCGTTGGCTGAAACACAGACACACGGGCGATCTGCGATGTCGTCAGGGGACGAGGTTTTCTTTGGGGTAACTCAGAAAATGTATCGCGCCGCCCTGAAGAACCCGCGCCAAGGCGCACAATGGACCGGCCTTACAACGCGGCTCGCCGAACGGTTACTCGAAACCGGAACAGTTGATGCGGTGCTTTGCATGGTGCCCGATCCTGACGATCGCTGGAAACCGCAACCCGCGTTGATCACGCAAGCCGCGGACATGGCACAAGCGCGGGGGATGCGGATGGGCTACGCGCCGCTTCTAGCGCTGCTCGAACCGGCAATTGCAGCAGGACACGCGCGGATCGCGGTGATCGGAATACCCTGTCAGATCTATGCGTTGCGTGCGCTTGAGGCAAAGCTGGGGTTCGACCGCATTTATGTCATTGGCACCCCATGTTCGGACAACACAACAACCGCGAATTTCCATGACTTTCTTGGCAGGCTAACGGATCAACCCGACACCGTCACATATCTGGAATTCAAAGCAGACTACCATGTTGAACTGCGCTTTACTGATGGCACCATCCGCAACATTCCTTTCCTACAGCTGCCCCTGTCCGATCTGCCGCGCGACTTTTTCCCGCTGACCTGCAAGACCTGTGTCGATTATACAAACCGGCTGTCGGATATCACGGTGGGATATATGGCCGGTATGGGCGACCAATGGGTGATCGTCCGCAATGATCGTGGTGCGGAAATGCTTGCCGGATTGGGCGACGAGGTATCGCTGACGGCGCCCAGTTCCAAAGGCAATCGCACATCATCCGTCAAAGGCTTTCTAGAGAACACGAAACTTGCGGCAGGTGGATTGCCGTTGCGACGCATGCCCAATTGGTTGCGTCCCATCATGGGGGTCTTGATGCCGTTGCTGGGGCCAAAGGGGCTCGAATTTGCCAAAGCACGTTTGGAAATGAAAGCTGTTGAAACGATCCTGCATTTGCGTCGCGAAGAGCCAGCCAAAATGAAGAACATGGTCCCCGACCACGTATGGAAGCTTGCCGCGAAATATGGCCTGACGCGGTCCGACGACGAAAAATGATGACAGCGACCTAAAACGGGAACCGAGTCGCACACACACCCCGCACAGAATGATTTGCGAATCCCTCAAGAGACGTTTCTCCGCTTCTTTGAAACAAAAATATCAATTTTAACTTAACATTTTCAACGCTTTGATCGAATTATTGCACCCATTAATGCAACCGGTTGCAAAATGAAAACCCCATGCCTACAGTGGTGATACGAAATCCGGGGGAGTCCTTTTCAGATGTTGCCAATGGCGCTCAATCACATGACGGTTCCGACATTGTCGGCGCAGGACGTGCTTGGACTGGCGGCCGCAGTGGGCTGCGTGGGCGTCGAATTTCGCAATGATTTGAACCGTCCACTCTTTGAAGGCACATCAGCGAACCACATCAAGGATTTGGCGGCTGATCTGCGGATCGACATTCTTGCTTTGGCTGAAGTGAAAGCGTTTAACGACGCGCCCGAAACCAAGGTAGCCGCCGCAAAAAGCCTTATGGAAACGGCGCAAGCGTGTGGCGCACATGGTGTCGCATTGATCCCAGCCGTAGCTAGCGGCATCGTTGATCGCACTCAGCAGCGGGACGCGTTGCGGAACGCGCTACACATCTTTCAACCGATACTGACCGATATGAACCTGATCGGGTTCATCGAACCGCTTGGCTTTGAGACCAGCACACTGCGACACAAGGATGATGTGGCGCTTGTACTGGCTGAAATAGGCAATCCGACCTGTTTCAAGATCGTCCATGATACGTTCCACCATCATTTGTCAGGTGATACCGCTTTTCACGCTAACCTCACCGGATTGGTTCATATCTCCGGCATCATTGATCCTGCGCCAAAAACGCAAGACATGACGGATGCCCACCGCGTTTTGGTTGATGCCGAAGATCGGCTTGGCAACGTCATTCAATTGAAAGCCTTACAGTCACAAGGCTACGCAGGGCCCGCATCATTCGAATGCTTTGCCCCAGATATTCACGCCATGACAGACCCCGCCACAGCGCTGGCAAAGTCTATCGCATTCATCACCTCAAACCTTTCGGCGCAAGCCGCATGAGGGGGGATGAACTCAACGCCCTGAACTACAGGGCCCCGGTTTTTGAATCATGTGCGCCGGGCACATTCCTTGGGAGGAAAACAATGAAAAAAGTACTTTTGGCCGCTGGCCTGACAACCCTGATGGGCACGACAGCAATTGCTGAAATGCAAATCGGTGTGTCCGTCGCACGTTTCGACGACAACGGTCTGACCGTGATGCGGAACGGCATGACAGCATTTGACGAAGCAAGCGACGACGTCGCATTGCAGGTTGAAGACGCGACTGATGATGTGGCCAAGCAGCTTGACCAGATCAACAACTTCATCGCGTCCGGCGTTGATGCGATCATCGTGAACGCAGTTGACACAAACGCAACTGAAGCGATGTCAAACGCAGCGGCATCCGCTGGCGTTCCACTGGTTTACGTCAACCGCCAGCCGATCAACATGGACACACTGCCAGACGGTCAGGCGTTCGTTGCATCCAATGAAATCGAATCCGGCACATTGGCCGCGTTCCAAATGTGCCGTCAGCTGCGCGCTGAAGGCAAAGCAGGCGGTGCGGCTGCATATGTTCTGGTTGGTCAGCTGTCTAACCAAGCTGCTGTTCAGCGGACCAAAGATTTCCATGACGTGATCGGCATGGACATGTGTAACTTCATCACAATCGTGGATGAGCAGACAGCAAACTGGTCCCGCGACGAAGCGAATGACCTGATGACAAACTGGATATCATCCGGTGATGAGTTTGACGCTGTCTTCGGCAACAACGATGAAATGGCACTTGGTGCTATTCAGGCAATGAAAGCCGCCGGCATTTCCATGGACGACGTTGTCGTTGGTGGTGTTGACGCGACTTCCGACGCGCTGCTGGCGATGTCCGCTGGCGACATGGACGTTACAGTATTCCAAGACCTTGCAGGTCAAGGCGCTGGTTCCATCGAAACAGCTATGGCGCTGGCCAACGGCGAAGATGTCGACAAGACAGTCTTCATCCCATTCAAGCTGGTGACACCTGAAAACCTGGCTGACTTCCAGTAAGTCTAATCGACTTACAACGGACAGAATGACCATGTGGGGCGGCCCAGCGCTGCCCCACATCAAACGACCACCCACCTACATTTTTAAGGGGAGCTGACAGATGTCAGACAATAGCGACGGGACAGGCGGCCTGACCTTCGACAAATCCAAACGGCAATGGCCTAACGAACTGAACGTCTTTGGCGCGTTGATCCTCATTATCATTATCTTCGAAGTGCTGGGCCAAGTTCTCCCTTATATGAACGGTCAAAGCCTGTTGTTTGATACACGCGACCGTTTTGACACCATTTTCAACGAACAACGCTTGCGGATCATCATCGTCCAAGTGGCCATCATTGGCATTATCGCCCTTGGTGTGACTCAAGTGATCATCACGGCTGGCATTGATCTGTCATCCGGATCTGTCGTTGGTGCAACGGCCATGATCGCGATGAGCTTCGCACAAGTCGCCGAAGTCAACGGCGCACCAAACCCAAAGGCGATTTTTGGCGAATGGGCGCTTGATCTCCCTTGGCTGATCCCCGTCATCGTGGGGCTTGGTGTCGGGCTGATTGCGGGATGCATCAACGGCCTTCTCGTGGCCTTTGCCCGCATCCCCCCATTCATCGCAACGCTTGGCATGATGCTGTTCGCACGCGGCGTGGCGCAGTGGTGGTCACGCGGTAACCCTGTGTCTTTCCCGACGGAAAGCTATGCGAAGATCGGCGCGGGCATGATGCCCGTGATTATCTTCCTATCGCTGGCTGTGCTGTTCCACTTCATCATGAACTACACCGTCTACGGCAAACACACCTACGCGATTGGATCAAACGAACAAGCCGCACGCATGTCCGGCATCAATGTCCCACGCCATCTGGTGCTGGTTTACATCATCGCTGGTATGTTGGCTGGTTTGGCCGCTGTCATCCTGACATCCAAGAACCTGACAGCGCAATCCGGCATGGGTCTAACCTATGAACTCGAAGCGATCGCCATGGCCGTGATCGGTGGCGTGTCCCTGTTTGGGGGACGCGGGTCGATCATCGGGACGGTGATTGGTGCGCTGATCATTGGTGTGATTACATCGGGCTTCACGTTCCTCAAACTCGGCGCGTTTTACCAAGAAATGGTACTGGGTATCATCATCGTCAGTGCGGTTGCACTGGACCAATGGCAACAACAACGCGCCGCGTCGCGGGCATAAGACGGGAGGACCTGAACAATGTCAGATTACATTCTGGAAACCAAAGGGCTGACCAAACACTACGGTGGTGTGCACGCCTTGGAAGACGCCGATTTTCAACTGAAACGCGGTGAACACGTGGCGATCATGGGCGACAACGGGGCGGGCAAATCCACCTTCGTGCGTCAGATCACTGGGGTTGAACAACGCACGCGCGGGGAAGTCATCTTTGACGGCCAACCCGTCAGCTTTGCTGGACCTCTTGATGCCCGTGAAGCAGGGATCGAAACCGTGTTCCAAACATTGGCTTTGGCCGATGACCTGAACGTGCCGGACAACCTGTTCCTTGGCCGTGAAAAGACGAAGTTCGACTGGCTCGGCCCGTTCCGTCTGCTGGACTACAAAGCGATGAAAGAAGACACGATGAAAGGGCTGGTGAAAACCGGCGTAAAGATTCCCAACATCAAGAACACCATCGCCAACATGTCCGGTGGTCAGCGTCAATGTGTGGCGATTGCCCGCACAGCGACGTTCGCATCCAAGCTGACGATCATGGACGAACCTACGGCTGCCTTGGGTGTGCAAGAGACCGCACAGGTGGAAAACATCGTGCGCACGCTCAAGGAACAGGGCGAAAGCCTGATCCTTGTGTCGCACAACATGCGGCAGGTGTTTGACCTTGTGGACCGGATCATCGTATTCCGCCGTGGCCGCATCTGCGCCAACCTGAACGTCAAAGAGACGGACGGCAATGATGTGGTGTCCTATATCACGGGTGCTAAAACCGGCGCCGAATACGAAGGCGTCGCCTGATGAAACTTTTTGATCTCGCCCACCCGTTTTTCAAACCTGTTTGGATACGGGTGGCCGTGGTCATCGTGTGTTTTGTCTGGGGGCTGGTCGAGATCGCAGGCGGGAATACCTTTTGGGCGATATTCTTTATCGGACTTTCCGTGATCTGCGGCCAGCGATTTGCAACAATCGACTATGCGGCCATCGCAGACCCCGCTAAAGAACCTCGTCAGAACGATTAAGTGGTTAAAGGGGGTTCCAAATGGCAGTCACGCTGAAAGACGTCGCAGAACGCGCCGGTGTTTCACGCTCTGCCGTGTCACGGACCTATACCGAAGGCGCGTCGGTTTCCCCCAAGACCCGCAAGAAGATCGAAAAGGCCGCCGCCGATTTGGGGTATAGCCCCAATGCGCTGGCCTCTTCATTGACCACCGGACGGACCAAGATGATTGGTCTGGTGTCCAACAACTTTCACAACCCCATCTTTCTAGAGGTGTTCGACCTGTTCACCCGCGGCCTGCAGGATCGCGGTTTGCGCCCCTTGCTGGTGAACCTGACCGATGAAACCGACGCTGAAAATTCCGTGCGGATGTTGCGCCAATATTCGGTAGACGGTGTGATCGTCGCGTCCTCCACCCTGCCCGCGTCCTTTGCTGAAGCGTTCCGCGCCGCTGGCGTTCCCGTCGTCCATTCCTTTGGTCGCCACGCGGTCAGCCCGAAGGTTAATGTCATTGGAATCAACAACATTTCTGCGGGCCGATTGGCGGCAAAGACATTGGTCGCGCGCGGCTACAAACGTGTTGGTTTCTTAGGCGGTCCACGGTCCGCCACATCGACGCAAGACCGCGAAAAAGGCTTTGTCACCGAACTAGCCACCGCGTCCGATGTGGCTGTCACAACAAGCGCAGCAACAGCTTATTCTTTTGACGCAGGTCGGGCCGAAATGCAGCGTTTGCTGGCAGAAGGCTCCCCGGCCGAGGCATATTTTTGCGGCGATGACGTGCTGTCGATTGGGGCCTTATCCGCAATCGAAGACGCTGGATTACGGGTGCCCGAAGATATCGGCATCATCGGTCTGAATGACATGGAAATGGCCAGTTGGGAAAACATTAACCTGACGACGATCCACAACCCGTTGAAAGACATCATCGCCAAGTCAATCGAACTTGTCGCCGCCATAGTGGACGACACGACGATGACGCCAAAGGCCCATTTGTTTGACTGCTCTGTGATCGAACGCGGGACCCTGCGTCCTTTGCCATAAGGCGAAACCGCGCCGATAGACCCGATCCGCGGTTGATTTGGCCCTACCAGTTGGGTCTAACAGGTCCGAACAATTTGATAGGCTTTAAGATGTTGAAAACACGTATCCTTGCGACTGTCGCCGTTGTCGTAATCTCTGCCAACCAAGCGTTGGCATGCACACCTGCGGACGTTCAGGCAAAGCAGGGCGATCTGATTGCTGCTGTGCAAACGTTGATGGCGGTGGATCCAGGCAAGGCCCAAGCGCTTGTCGCGCAAATGCAAACAGAACTGGAAGCCGCAGCAGCGGCCGGGGATGAAGCCGCCGTATGCGAAATGATGGATCGGCTGACGACTGAAGCAGCGGGATAACGAATTTTCCAGAAAATTCGATATGGGGGCCAGCCCCCAAACCCCCGGGATATTTATGACCAAAAGAAAGAGGGCCCGTCATTTGCACGGGCCCTTTTGTTTAGCGGAACATCGGCGGGCGTGCGTCGAGCCATTGGCCATCTGCTTTGCCTGATTCCGCGACGGCGACAACGGCTGCCATCGACCGCAGACCGTCTTCGGCGCGGGGGTACAGATTTGCCGCTGCATCCATCACACGTCCCTCTTTACGCGCGCTGATTGCCTCGGCCAAGTCTTTG
Organism: Yoonia sp. D2-7; assembly: GCF_055809435.1. Taxonomy (NCBI): domain Bacteria; kingdom Pseudomonadati; phylum Pseudomonadota; class Alphaproteobacteria; order Rhodobacterales; family Paracoccaceae; genus Yoonia; species Yoonia sp. D2-7. The sequence goes on from NZ_CM147912.1 coordinate 3,444,951, forward strand.
TAAATATTGGCGAAAGCAAGTGGCATGCCTTCGGCGTGACCGATTGTGACGCGGGTTGTGCGATCTGCCTCTGGCGACAGGTTTGCTTCACCCCGTTCGATGATTTGCAGGCGTTCGCCAAGCGGCATGTAGTACAGTTGGTTCGGCTGTTCTTGTGACCAACGCAATCCGCCAGTTTCGCCGAAGACCTGAATGCCAAGCCCGTGCTGACGACCAATCGCGATGGAGCTGGTCCAAAGACGGCCTACTGCACCGCCATCCATGCGGAAGTTGACCATAGCGTCATCTTCGAGTGTCCGCACAGGAATCGCGGATACGATATCGGCCGAGAGTTTCGTGACCTCCTGCCCTGTCACAAACGACGCCATGTGCATGGCGTGGATGCCGCAATCTGCGAATTGTGCGGAAACGCCTGCTTGTGCCGGATCATACCGCCAGCGTACGCGGGGGTTATCGGCGTCCGTCGCATCAGCATGGTGCCCATGTGCAAATTCCGCGTTAACGACCCGCACCGCACCGATGTCGCCGCGTGCGATCATGGCTTTCATGTGCCGCACGAGTGAGTAGCCGGAGTAGCCGTAGTTCACCGCACAGATGTTGCCGGTTTTGCTGGCGATTTCGACAATGGCTTCGCCTTCTTCGACCGTCATTGTCATTGGTTTTTCGCAAAGAACGTGAAACCCGCCTTCGAGGTAAGCCTTTGTAATCTCGTAATGAGTCGCATTTGGCGTTGCCACTGTCACAAGATCAACGCGGTCATCGCCGCGCTTTTTCTCGCCTTCTAACATGTCCTGCCACGACCCGTAGGCGCGATCACCCAGACCAAGGCGTTTACCGTAATCGATGCCTTCGTCAGGCCGGTGATCAAGTGCGCCAGCCGTAAAGTCGAACAGCCCGTCGAGCCCCGCGCCAAGCCGGTGTGCTGGTCCGATTTGCGACCCTTCGCCGCCGCCGATCATGCCCCATTTGAGTTTTGTCATCTGTGTATTCCTTACCAAAGATCAGCTTGTGACTTGCGTGCACAAGGCGTGCACAACCCGTGCACTGCCGTTGCAGCCCTAGAAGCCAATGGATTCGAGATATTTGCGATTGGATTCGGCGTCCTCTAGCGGGGTGCCGGGCATGGATGGATCGCAGTCTTGTTCGACTGTGCACCAACCGGTGAAGCCGTTGTCGAGAAGCACCTGACGCACGGCTGGGAAATCGACGTCGCCTTCGCCCAAGTTGCAGAAAATGCCCTGACCGCAGGCTTTGTAAAAATCGGTGCGGTTCTTGACGACGTCAGCCTTTACCACGGGGTCGATGTCTTTGAAGTGCATGTAGCTGATGCGGTTGATGTGTTTCTTCATGAACGCAACCGGATCAAAACCAGCATAGGAATGGTGGCCCGTGTCGAAGCAGATTTTGAGGATGCTTTCGTCCACTTCGGACAGCAGGCGTTCCAGTTCTGGTTCAAAATCGATGAAGCCGCCCGCGTGTGCGTGGATGCCGACGGTCAGGCCGTATTCCTCGGCCCCCATTTTTGCCACCGCGACGATCCGGTCACGGAAAGCGGCCCATTCGGCATCGTCCATTTGTTCGGCTTCGTCAGCACGACCTGCTGTGGGGGCCCGACGTGGTGAGATGCTGTCGATCAAAACGAGGTGTTTTGCGCCGTGTGCTTTCAACGCTTCGCAGGTTCGGCGCGCTGCATCCATGACCACGTCCCATTTGTCCGCGTCATGGAACGGCTGGAACACAACGCCGCCGATGATGCTGAGGCCCCGTTTTGCGAGGGCTGGCGCCAAGACTGTCGGGTCTTCCGGCATGTAGCCGATTGGCCCGAGTTCGATGCCTGTGTAGCCCGCTGCTGCACATTGGTCCAAAACCGATTCCCATGTGGGGTACGCCGGATCAGACGGAAATTCGATGCCCCAAGAACAGGGCGCGTTGCCGATGGTGATTGTCATGACAGGTGCTTTCTTCAGAAGTCGTTGACGTTGAGCCATGTCTTGGCCTGCGAGGATGCAAGCGACGCAGCTACGATTTGATTGACCTCCATCCCGTCGCGGAATGTGGGCCAGATGTTTTCGCCAGTGTGGATTGCCGTCAGGAAATCCTTGGCTTCGATAATGATTTGATCTTGATAGCCCGTCCCGTGACCGGGTCCGAGGCAAAAGGGTTTGTAGTCGGGGTGCGCGGGACCTGTCAGAATTTTGGTAAACCCGCGTTGCGCGTCAGGTCCGTCCATTTTGTAGAGGTGGATCGCGTTCTGATCTTCGCCGTCGAAATAGATCGCGCCTTTGGTTCCTGTGATTTCGTACTTGTACCCCATCTTGCGGCCCGTCGCCGTGCGGCTGACGTAGATATTACCAAGCACACCGGATGCGAATCGGCACATGATTTGCGCGTGGTCGTCGTTGGTCACGGTGCCCCCGGGACGGGTTGGGATCACGGTTTCGACCTCAGCGATCAGTTTTTCGATCGGACCCATCAGGCGCAGCGCGCAATTGATCGGATGCGGGGATAGATCCCCCATACAACCGTTTGCGATGCCGTCCGTCCGCCATGTCGCGGGTTCCTGCGGGTCGGCCATGAAATCTTCGGTATGTTCACCCCGAAAACTAGTGATGTCGCCGATGACACCTTCGTCCAGCAATTGCTTGGCGTATTGGCTGGCTGGGGTGCGGATGTAGTTGAAACCGCTCATGTTAATCGCCCGCGCCTTTTCGGCGGCGGCTACCATCGCGCGGCTATCTGCGACGTCGCGGCCCAGCGGCTTTTCGCAGAACACGGGCTTGCCGACGCTGAAGGCCAGTTCAGCGATTTCGCGGTGCGTGGACTGGGGGGAGGCAATCACGATTGCCTCTACCTTTTCGTCCAGCACAAGCGTCTTCCAATCGGACGTACCGCGCTGAAATCCATAAGCATTTCTGTATTTCTCGGCGGATGCATCATTGGTCGCACAGACCATTTCGAGCCGTGGGCGCAGTGCCGTATTGAACAAAGCGCCAACGGCAGAATGCGCCACAGCATGCGCTTTGCCCATGTAGCCGCCGCCGACAATGCCTATCCCAATCTGTTTCATATCGCATCCATCCAAAAAGCGGTTTGCAACCGGTTGCAAAATGAGTAACCTAAGATTCGAATGACCGTCAATGGGCGAAACGCATGACCACCGAAAACAACACTGTGACACTGACCACAGCCCAAGCCATCATCCGCTGGCTTGCGAACCAATATATTGAAATTGATGGGGTTGAGACCCGTGTTTGTGGCGGGGGCTTTGGTATTTTTGGCCATGGCAACGTCACCTGTCTGGGTGAGGCGTTGTATAATCATCGCGACGAACTGCCCGTATATCGTGGTCAGAACGAACAAGGGATGGGATTCGCGGCGGCGGCTTATGCGAAGTATCACAAGCGGCGTCGGTTTATGTTTGCGTCAGCTTCGGCTGGGCCGGGTACCGCGAACCTGTTGACCTCTGCTGCATTGGCTCATGCGAACCGTCTGCCGATGTTGATGTTGTGCGGCGATGCGTTTTTGACCCGCCTGCCCGATCCGGTTCTCCAGCAGTTGGAGCATTTCGGGAACCCGACGTTTGGTGTGAACGATGCTTTCAAGGCCGTATCGCGATTCTGGGATCGGATTACGCATCCTGCGCAAGTGATCCAGTCGCTGCCTGCCGCGTTGAACACAATGCTGGACCCTGCGGATTGTGGCCCTGCGTTCATCGGTCTGCCGCAGGACGTGCAGGGGTGGACGTATGATTACCCACTGTCGTTCTTTGACAAACGCGTACACCGCATTCGCCGCCAAGCCCCTGATATGGAGGAGGTTGTCGATGCGATGACCTTGCTGAAGACGGCTAAACGTCCGATGATTATCGCGGGCGGTGGTGTGCAATATTCTGGTGCTGTGGCAGAGCTGACTGCCTTTGCGGAGGCCACAGGCATCCCTGTGGTTGAGACCATCGCGGGCCGCGCGAATATGACCAACGATCACCCGCTGAACTGCGGGCCGATTGGAGTCACGGGGTCGGATTCGGCGAATAGTATTGCTGAGAAGGCTGATGTGATCCTCGCCGTTGGGACTCGTTTACAGGATTTCACCACCGGATCGTGGACGGCGTTTGCCCATGACGCCAAGATCGTGGGGATCAACGTTGGTCGCCATGATGCCGCAAAGCATATGTCGCTGACTGTGGTTGGCGATGCCGCGATTTGCCTCGCGTCGATGGATACCGATTATAAGGCCCCTGCGGATTGGACCGCCTTTGCCCAAGACGAGCGCAAAAAGTGGGACGCCTATGTCGCCGAGAACTGCAAACCGGGGAACCGCCCGAATTCTTACGCCCAAGCCATTGGCGTCGTGAATGATCTGATGGACCCGCGTGACCGCGTTGTTGCGGCCGCCGGTGGACTTCCAGCGGAAGTCACGGCGAACTGGAAAACGCTGGATATCGGGACAGTCGACGTTGAATTCGGCTTTTCCTGTATGGGCTACGAGATCGCAGGTGGCTGGGGTGCACGCATCGCGCAGGCCGAGAATGAACCAGACGCAGACACCGTCGTCTTTACCGGTGACGGATCATATATGCTGATGAATTCGGACATCTATTCCGCCGTGCTGACTGGCAAAAAGATGATCATTTGCGTGCTGGATAACGGCGGTTTTGCCGTCATCAACAAGCTGCAAAACAACACTGGCAACGAGAGTTTCAACAACTTGATCGCGGATACACCGACGGCTGTGAACCAAGTTGGGGTGGATTTTGAAGCGCACGCCCGCGCGATGGGTGCCAATGCGGAAACCGTGTCTAACGCGGCCGAATTGGGCGAAGCATTCAAACGCGCGAAAGAGGCGACAAACACCAGCGTCATCGTGATGAATGTCGATCCCTACGAAGGCTGGACGACGGAGGGCCACGCGTGGTGGGAAGTCGGCACGCCGCATATCACCACGTCCGACAAAGTGCGTGAGGCCCATGTCGATTGGGAATCCTCGCGTCCGAAACAACGGAAGGGTGTCTGATGCTGCGCTTTACAGCCGAAACCGCCGATCCTGATACGATTGTCGACGCCCTGCTGAATGGCGATGGGGTCGTTGCGATCTCTGGTCTGTTTGACGATGCGGATATTGCGGAAGCCCGCCGGATCATTATGGCGCATTCCGAAAATGACGCCGACAAGACCACGCATTTTCAAGGGGCTGCGGCCGATGATGGCAAACTGAACCTGCAACGTAGGGTTTGGAATTTGCTGGCGAAAGGCGAGGTGTTTTCACGGATGGCCGCCCATCCTGTGTTGATGGATATCCTGCGCAAGTTTCTGGGAACAGAGTTCATCATGGGCTCTATCGCTGCGAACCGCATCCTACCCGGTGGACCGGGACAGGAGCCGCATGTGGATTACCCCTATTGGGACTTTTACAACGCGGACAGCCATCCGATTGGGCTAAACGGGTCTTTCCCGATGAACGCGCAGGTGTCGATTATTCTTGATCCATTCACAGTGGAAAGCGGCGCGACCGGCTATGTGCCCGGATCGCAAAAGGAACTGCGGTATCCGACAGAGGCCGACAATTTTTACGATAAATGCGAGCAGATGACCGGCGACGTCGGTGATGTCGTCTTGTTTTACGGTGTGATGTGGCATTGTGCGATGCCCAATAACGCCGACCATGATCGCAATGCTGTGCTGATCAACTATCTGCCGAAATGGGTCAAACCGCTGGAGGATATGCCCGCTGCTTTGCCGCAGGAGTTCCTCGATGCAGCCAGCCCGGATATGCGCCAACTGCTTGGCATGAATTACCCATACCCTAAGATTTTGGACGCCGATGCAGGCGGGAATGCGGAAGGTCGCAAGTGAACGATGTGATTGAAGGCATTCGGAAAAACGACTTTGTGGTCGTAGGCCGCGTGGGGCTTGATCTGTTTCCGACCGAGGTTGGGATCGGGATCGAAGAGGCCACGTCGTTTACCAAAGACATGGGTGGATCGTCCGCCAATATCGCCGCTGGGATCGTAAAACTGGGCGGCAAAGCTGCGTTGGTCACATCCGTGTCCGATGACGCAGTCGGGCGCACCTGCCAAACGATGCTGCGCGACAAATACGGCGTTAATGATACCTACGTGAAAACAGTCGGCGGGGAAGCACGCAATTCGCTGGCCCTATACGAAAGCCGGATCGCGGGGCATCAGTCGGTGATTTACCGCAATGGCGCGGCTGACTTTGAAATGACCGAGGATGATGTGCGCGCGGTTGATTACCAACGCTTTGGCGCTTTGGTGACGGCCGGCACTGTGTTTGCCGCGGAACCGTCGCGCACGGCGGCCTTTACCGCGTTTGATCTGGCCCGAAAGGCCGGATTGCCGATTATCTTTGACGTGGATTACCGCCCCTATAGCTGGCCATCGCCGCAAGTCGCAGCCGACGTGCTGTCCCGTGCCGGTGCTTTGTCGGACGTGATCGTCGGCAATGACGAAGAATTCGGGTTTATGGCTGGCGGCATTGAAAAAGGGCTGGATAAGGCCCGCGAACTAGCGGCCACCACGGCCAGCATTGTTGTCTACAAGATGGGCGAACATGGCGCCGTGACGATTACCAAAGACGGTGAATTGCGCACGGGCATTTACAACGTCACGGCCCTGAAACCGACAGGGGCCGGTGATAGTTTTATGGCGGGCATGCTGTCGTCCATCGCGGATGGCTACGATCTGGAAGAGGCCGTTTTGCGCGGTTCTGCTTGTGCGGCCATCGTCGTCGGCAAGCCGGGTTGCGCGCCTGCGATGCCTTACCCCGCTGACCTTACGGAATTTTTGAACACTCACCCCGGCGCATCTGTGCCGCGCGACGAAGGATAGACCATGCATATTGCCCCGTTTGATAACCAGAATAATCCAATCGTCGATGTCGATGACGCCACTGTGCCGCTGAACTATTTCAACATCGTAAAACTGAAAAAGGGTCAGGCGTTTGAATACAGCGTGCCCGGTTACGAGACCTGCATCGTGCCTGCGACGGGTACAATTGACGTCGATATCGAAGGGTTCAAGGTCGCCGGATTGGGCCACCGTGTTGTAGATGTTTGGGACGGTGAACCTGAAGGCGTTTATGTCCCAACCGCTGCGAAAGCCACGATCGTCTGCATGTCCGACGAGGCCGAAGTGTTCGTCGCGGGTGCGCGTTACGACAAGGTGCTGGACGCCTTCGCTGTCCGCTCTGATGAGCTGGACAAAGTGCAATACGGGTCCGACGACACGAAAACGCACCGCAAGATCAAACATATCTTGGGCACGAAATACCACGACAAAGTCGGCCGTTTGCTGGTGTCTGAACTGTTCACTGTGGGCGCTGGCGGCTGGTCCGGTTTCCCGTCGCATAAACATGACACGGATCGCCTGCCGCTTGAGACGCGCCATGACGAAACCTACAATTTCCGGTTCAAACCGAACCACGGGTCCGGCGTGCAAATGCTGCAACGCGACGACGGCAAGGCCGGTGATGCGTATCACCTTGTTGATGGATCAACGATCTGTCTCGACAGCGGCTATCATCCTTGTGCCGTTCTTCCGGGTTACGAGATGTATTATTTCACGATCCTTGGTGGTCTGTCGCAACGCAGCCTCGTGCAGTTTTTTCAGCCATCCCACGCGGATCAATTGGAAACGATTCCAGGCATCAAAGACATGATCGCGAAGTTCAAGTAGGGCACCGCGCGCCCCGCTTCTTTTGGTCAAAAATATCCCCCCCGGAGGGTCCGCACTCTCTACAAGCGCTATGCTGAAGGAATACGCATGCCTCTCGTCACACTGAAAGACGTCCTGCAACCCGCCCTGAAAGACGGTTACGCCGTTGGGGGTCTTGTGACCCTTGGCTGGGAAGATATGCGCGCCTATGTCGCCGCAGCCGAAGCGGTGGGGTGTCCTGTGATCCTGCAAGCCGGTCCCGGTTGTCGCGAACATACGCCGCTGCCGATTTTGGGGAAGATGTTCCGCCATTTGGCAGAGCATGCGTCGGTGCCTGTCGTCGCTCATCTCGACCATGGCTACACCTATGATGATTGCTCTGAGGCGCTGGACAGTGGTTTCACATCTTTGATGTTTGATGGGTCGCGCAAGGCGTTGCGCGACAATATCGCCGAGACGAAAAAGATCGCGGATATGGCCCATGCCGCAGGTATTTCCTGCGAAGGCGAGATTGGTTTTGTGGGCTACGACAACGGCGAGGCATCTGCTGGCACTGATCCGGAAGAGGCTGCGATTTTTGCAGCCGAGACCGGCGTCGATGCGATGGCGGTGTCCGTTGGCAACGTCCATTTGCAGCAAGATAAATCCGGCGGATTGGACATGGACCGGATCAAAGCGATTGAGGCTGTGACAACCGTGCCGCTGGTTATTCACGGCGGGTCCGGTGTTCCGATGGATCAACGCACGTTGCTGGCCAAGACGTCAAACGTGTGCAAATTTAACATTGGCACCGAGTTACGCATGGCATTTGGTTCCGCCTTGCGCGATGCCGTAAATGCAGACCCTGATCGTTTTGATCGCAACACGATCCTCAAAGACACACATGCCCCCGTCCAAGCCGCCGCAGAAACTGTTCTGCGCGCTTTTGCGGCCCCCAAGATGAAAGGCTAAAACGATGATCAAACTCGCTTTGTTAGGCGCTGGCCGCATTGGCCAAGTGCATGCCCGTACGATCCGTGGCATGGACAATGCAACGGTCACGGCCGTTTCAGATTTCTTTCCCGAAACGGCCAAAGCGCTTGCTGATACGCTTGGCGCCGAGGTGCGGGATAACGACACGATTATGCGGTCCGAAGACGTGGATGCTGTCGTGATTGGCACCCCAACCGACACGCATTTTGACCTGATCGCCGCTGCCGCGAAGGCGGGCAAAGATATCTTCTGCGAAAAGCCCGTCGATATGTCTGCGGATCGCATTCGCGACCTGATCAAGATCGTCGATGAAACCGGCGTTCAGTTTATGACCGCTTTCAATCGCCGCTTTGATCCGAGCTTTGCCAATGTGCAGGCGCGGATCGCTGCTGGTGAAGTGGGGGACGTCGAGATGGTGACGATCCTCTCCCGCGACCCGTCTCCGCCCCCACTGTCTTATGTAAAATCATCCGGTGGTATCTTCCGCGACATGATGATCCACGATCTGGATATGGCGCGTTTCCTGTTGGGCGAAGACCCGATCGAGGTCGTTGCCTACGGGTCTGCCTTGGTTGATCCCGAGATCGGGAAAGCCGGTGATGTGGATACTGCAGGTGTGATGCTGAAAACGGCGTCCGGCAAAATTTGTCAGATCAGCAATTCGCGTCGTGCCACCTATGGTTATGACCAGCGGATCGAAGTGCATGGTGCGAAGGGGATGCTGCGCGCCGAGAACCATCTTGAGAATACGGTCGAGGTCGCGACAGAGGCTGGTTATCGCCGTGCGCCCACGCTGAATTTCTTCCTTGAGCGGTACGAGAGCGCCTACCGTCGCGAGATGGAGCATTTCGTGGCGTGCCTGAACGAAGGGTCCACCGTCACCCCGACGATCCACGATGGGTTACAGGCACAGCTGCTTGCCGATGCCGCGACGCAAAGCTGCGAGACGGGTCAGCCTGTCGCGATTTAACGCTGTCGTAGCGTCGCGTTTGACAGGTCTGGTGGTCGCGCCAATACTTCCCCCACGCGGGAGGCAAAGATGGCGCGACTAAAGATCATGTTTTCGCATTTAAGCGTCGTTCTGATGGCGCTTGCCGCCGCCATTGGGATTGTCGTGCTCGCCGGTGCCCCTTGGTGGGTTTGGTTGCTTGTCCCGCTTGGGATCGGGGCCCAGATGCTGAACGAATACAACTTGCATCGCTACGTGTTTCACTTGCCGCCGCCGAAGCAACAATGGACCTTTGATCTGCTGTATCAGGCGCATTACGGGCATCATGATTTCCCGACGAACCACGGATTGTTCTTTGTGCCGGTCTGGGTCGCCCTACCCGTTTTGGCGTTCAACTTTGGTCTGGTTTGGGGTGTTGCCGCGATAATCGGACTTCCGTTTGCTTTTGAAATCGCGTTTGCGATTGTTGTCGTGGGTGGGGTTTTGACGTTCTTGGGATACGAATGGTTCCACATGACATCCCACCTGAATATCCCCAAAACGCGGGTCGAACGGTATGTCACAACGCTGCACAACCAGCACCATTTCCGCGATTTTTCGAAATGGTTTCACGTGTCCCCTGGGGGTGAGGTGATTGATCGGGCGATGGGCACGGCCATTGATCGCGACACGCTGCGGTCCCAACAGCGCATTGAATTTATTCGTACTTTGGGATTGCGGCCTGATGATCCGCGCCTTGTTTCGGCCCGCCAGCGCTTCGCCCCGAAATACGGTTTGACCAGTGCCGAGGTCGCGCGCGCAGCTGCAATGTAGCAGGATTCCTCAAATTCGTCTCAAATCCAACACATTCGCGTCGTCAGATGTGCCAACAGTTTTTTTAATGTGAAGGACGCGCCATTTCACGCGCGATGACCGGTGACCGTATGACCGCGATACCAAAGTTGATCGATGATGTCTCTTCTGACGACGTAGGTCTTCCTGACGGCACATTGCTGATGGACGGCGAATTTACCATCACAGGCCAGATTAGCCGTGGTGGTTTCGGGATTACGTATCTCGCCCGCGACAACAGCTTGAACCGGACCGTTGTGATCAAAGAATGCTTCCCAGAGGCATTCTGTAACCGCCGCGACAATTGTAGCGTCATCGTTCGGTCGTCCACACATCAAGACCAGTACAAATCCATCGTGCACATGTTCATGCGCGAAGCCCGCAGTATCGCGAAGATGCGCCACCCCAATATCGTTGGCGTGCACCGCGTTTTCGAAGACAATCACACCGCCTATATGGCGCTCGATCTGATCGAAGGGCGTGATCTGAAAGAGATCATTGAAGATGACAATCGCGACCTGACACCTACCCAAATCCGCGACATGTTGTTCAAGGTCCTAGACGCCATTGAACTGGTGCATGCACACGATTTGCTGCACCGTGACATTTCGCCTGACAATATCCTGCTGGATAAGTGGGGCAATCCGTTCCTGATCGACTTTGGTGCTGCTCGTGAAGAGGCAAGCAAGAAGACCCGCACCGTTTCGACGCTGATGGTTGTGAAAGACGGATATTCTCCGCAGGAATTCTATTTCGCTGGCAGCAATCAGAACGAAAGCAGCGACCTTTATGCGTTGGCCGCCACTTTCTATCACCTGATTTCGGGTGAGGCCCCCGTGAACAGTCAGACCCGCGTTGCCGAAATTGCGGTAAAGAACCCTGATCCTTGCCGTCCGCTGGTCGGATCGTTCCCTGAATATGACGAATTGTTCTTGGCCGCGATCGACAAAGCGATGCAGATCGCACCCAAAGACCGTCTTCAGTCCGCCCGTTCGTGGTTTGAAATGGTTGACCCGCACAACACGCATGTCGACGATTATGTCCGCCCTGTTGTGAACGAAAGTCTTGGGATGACGCTGACCAGTTTGGTGTCCGAGACGAACAAGGAATTGCTGACAATTCCACCAACCCCACTGAAGAAAACCCCGTTGGAATTGCTGCAGGAAAACACGTCAACCGACGTTGCTGACTGGGTCAAAGAATTCAACGAAGAAACCCGCAACGGCGTTGATGATGGTGCAATTGAACTGGACGAAAGGCCGAAATTTGCTGGCCGCTTTGGTCGTCAAAAGACGATCCCGCCGTTCAAACCGATGTCACTGGATCCAACGATTGTTCCACAACCGATGCCGGAATATCATGAGGAAGACCCTGAGCAGACAAAGCGGTCTCGCGGTCTGAACCTGAAGCTGGTCGCTGCTGTCATGGTTGTATTGGCCGCATGTTTTGCCGCGCTGAGCAATGCAGAAGCCGTCGTTCAACTGGCCGGTCTTTAATCGCCCAAAGCTTTAATCGTCCAGAACCAAGTGCGTTAGCTTCGCTGCTGTTTCGTGCATCAACGGAACATGTGCTTTGACGTCGTCGAGGCTCATGCGTTGCGTGGGTGCGTGGATCGACAGTGTTGACACTAAACGCCCGCGCCCATCTAAGATCGGGACGGCACACGCAACCATGTCTTCCATGAATTCGGCGTTGTCGGTCGAATAACCCTGCTCTTTGATCTGCGACAGCCGTTCTGCCAGCTTGACTGGATCGGTGATCGTCTGAGGCGTCATTTCTTCCAGATGCGCCGCCCCAAGGTATTGTTCCAGATGGCTGGGTTGTAGCGACGACAGGTACATCTTACCCGATGCCGTGCAATGAAGCGGGACAGACGTCCCGACAGGCAACTGAATACGCAGTGGCCATTTGGTTTCGACGCGATCCAGATAAATCATCGCATCGCGGTCAGGAGTGGCGACGTTACAGGTTTCGCCGACCTCTGACGCAAGTGCGTTCAGCACGGCGAGCCGCGCGGTCCTGATCCGTAGGCTTGATAGAATATCGACCGACATCTGCCGCAGCCTGCGCCCCGGACTATAGGATCGTCCGTCGATGTCACGTTGCAGGAAACCAGCCTCTTCAAGCGTGGCAAATAGGCGGTGGATCGTCGGCTTGGGCAGGCCAAGCCGACTGTTCACTTCGGTCGGTGTGACAGGCACACCGGTCGCTGCGACCTCTTCGAGCAACAAGAGCAACCGCATGTTGGTTGGGATGTTCTGTTTCTCGTTTAGATCGTCGCGTGCCATTTTCTTATTTCCACTTACTCAGGGAGCAACATCAACGCCAACTCCGGTGTCAGTGCTACAAGGAACCAGACTGAGATCAGCGCGACGAGGTATGGGACCGTGTAACGTAACAATCTGAAGTATGGAACGCCTGTCACTCCTGACGCGACGTACAAATTCAACCCGTACGGCGGTGTAATGAACCCGATGGACGCACCCACAAGGAAGATCACCGAGAAGTGGATTGGATCGACGCCCACAGAGGCCGCGATCGGCGCCAAGATTGGTGCAAGAATGATCGTCACTGGTAGGGATTCAAGGATCATCCCAGTCACGAAAACGATGGCCATGGATGTGAACAGAACTGCATAATAACCGCCCATCCCCGTCACAAAGTCACCGATGTATTCTTTCGCCCCAAGTGAGGACATCACCTGCTGCATCGCCACAGACACCGCGATCAGTGGCACAAGGATACCTGTGATCTGCGCTGAGCGCGACACGATGGATGGCAGTTGCAGCAATGTGAACCCTTCGACCACGAACATGGACAGAACGCTTTTTTCTTCGGCTGGCAAATCCGCGCTGCTGCCCATGATTTTGTTCAATGGGAAGCACAGAAGGCCCACAAGCATACAGAACCCAACGGTCACACCTGCGGCTTCAGTCGGAGAGAACTTGCCAGTGTAGATGCCCCAAAGCACCAGACCGATGGCAAAGAAGCCAAGCCAAGCCCCGATGGCCGTTTTGAAAATGCGGCTTACGGACAAACGGATCAGGTAGCCCCAACCGTTCAGCGTGCAGATGATGAAACACGCGGTCATCATGGCCAAGACCATCAACGCACCCGGAATGATCCCGGCGACGAACAGGTCAGAGATCGGGAGGTTCAGCAAGAAGCCGTAAACGATGAAGATGATTGATGGCGGAATGATAATCCCGACCGTACCACCCGCAGCAGCTGTCGCCGCCGAGAACCGTTCGTCGTAGCCGCCTTTGACCATTTCAGGGTGCAACATGGACCCGATGGTTGCCGTCGTCGCTGAGTTCGACCCAGAGATCGCCGCGAACAGACCACATGCCGCCAGTGACGCCATCGCCAGACCACCGCGCAACCAGCCAAGACAGGAATACGCGAAATCCGATAATCGTCGGGCGATCCCTGATTGGTTAATCAAGTCCCCCGTCAAGATGAACAGCGGCATCGCGAGTAGCGCGAAGCCTTTGTTGAACACGTTCAGCAGTTCGTTGCCTGTGTTGTCGATGGGCAAGTCGATGACAAAGCTACAGCCGATCACCCAATAGAAAATAACCAGAAGCACGGGCGCGCCGAGCATGAAAAGGATCGTCACACCAACAGATATGAGCGTAATCAAAGTACCATCAGTCATCAGACGTCCCCCCCAATAACAGCTTGTTTCAAGATCGGATCACCGGATTTGTAGTTCTTCCAATCCTCGATCCAGTTTCCAAAGACGCGGCCGGACATCAGTCCAAAGGCCACAGGGACGGTGATGTAGAACCACCACTTCATTGTGTTGTCGACGCCATCAACCAACTGGAAATTGTCGGCGGAATACGCGGTGAATTTCAGTGACGTTGTGATCGCGATCCAGCAGAAGCCGAACCAAAGCACAGTGTCCATTGTCAGCGCGGCCATCTGGCCGTTGCGCGACATCTTGTTGCGAAATTCGTTGAAGGACAGGTGGGTCCGCAGGCGGACGTTATACGAACACCCGAACCACGCCATGATCATGAACAGGAACGGCGGCACTGTCGTTGACCCAGACCATTGGCTGGAAAATACGAACCGGTCGATGACGCCCCAGCAGATGATCGCTGCGATCATGATATAAGTCGCAACTGCGATACCGCGTTCAAGGTGGCGATCCATAAACGGCAGGAACCGGAAGAAATAATGCCCCAGAAATCCTGCGGCAATCGTCAAAAAGAAACAGAAGAGCCACATTCCATCTGTATAAAAAGCGTCCCGCATCTCCCAGGCAGAGCCTGAAAAGATGGCTGGCACGACTGCCAAAGCTTCGGTGATAAGTGACATCCGAAGGTCTCCCCCAACTTGATAAACCGCGCCTGCGCGGAATGCGTTCTATGTGAAAGGGCCGGCCGAACAGTTCCTCCCTCGGCCGGCCCTCGCAATGAGTAAAGCGCTAAATTAGCCCTTCCACCAGCGGCGTGGTTCAACATTTTCAGGAAGCGTGTCCGCATCGATTGTGCGCACTTCGTCATAGATTTCCTGATATGTATCCAGACCACCGGACCAGCCGTTAAGCCGCTCGCGCCATTCTTCCCACAGCTGTGGTTGGAATTCTGGTGAACACATTTCTTCGGCTTTGCGAATTTCTTCGGCTGACAAGAACGCGTTGCGAACGTTGTTTTGCGCGAAGATTGTGTTTGGAAGCTGTGGATCGGACTGACCAACAGTTTTCACAAGTGCGGCTTCGTTCGCGGCCTGCACGTGTGTCTGTGCCCAGTAAGACGATTCCATGATCGCATCCTGCAATTCGCCTGTCATGCCATCAAAGATGGATGCTGACATTGCTGTGTGCTCTGTCCCGCAGAAGAAGTTCAGGTGAACGGACTGGGATACAACAGGTGACATGTTCGCATATGCAACCGCAGACGCCCATGTTTCAGCACCATCGATCAGGCCCTGCTTCAGACCATCAAGTGTTTCTTCCCAAGCCACTGGAACTGGGTTCAGGTTCAACGCTTCCATGGCGATACGGCCAAGCTGTGTCCCTGTAACGCGGTTCTTTGTGCCTGCAAGCTGGTCGATGCTTGTGACTGTGTCCTTGTCTTCCCATGCCAGACCCAGCTGGATGCCGCGCAATTCAGCGTGTGAGAACAAGAACTTCAGGCCGTGGCGCTTTTCATATGGATCACGCAGCAATGCCTGAGATTTCGGAGAGTACAAGAAATGGTACTGATCCGCACGGTTACGGAACATATACGCGTAGTCCAGAACGTTAAGGTATGGCGCACCACCCGCAGAGTTCTGTGTGGATGCAGCGTAGATGTCTACGATACCCTGCTGTGTTTTCTCAACGCAGGATGTCTGACCGCAGATTTGGTTGTCGCCGATAAATTCAACACGGATCTCACCGTCAGTACGGGCCTCCAGATCACGTGCAAATTCAAGTGCGCCAGCGCGTTCGATCAGCAAGTTGCGTGCGTTAAAGCCCGCAGCGCCAAATTTTAGCGTATGCTTTGCTTCTTTCGCGAAGCGGCGTTCGTATGTCGATTCAGCAGCGGACGCCAGATTGCCCAGTGACATTGCGCCACCAAACGTACCAGCCGCCATGAGCGTGCTGCTCATCCCGTACTGGCCCGCGAGCTTAAACAGATCACGGCGCGAGATCTGACTTAGCTTGTTTCCAACACTCATTGTAGTTCCTCCCTTTGGCGTCTCGTATTATTGAGACTTTTAGTTTCAAAAAAAGACTAGTATGGGATGAGCGTTCTGCATAGACTTTTTTTCAACAATCGCAGGAAGGGGTCGAAATGCACGCAGATTACATCGTCGTCGGAGCCGGGTCAGCTGGCTGCGTGCTTGCCAATAGGTTGAGCGCCGATCCAACGAACAAGGTCATCCTGCTT
Organism: Yoonia sp. D2-7; assembly: GCF_055809435.1. Lineage (NCBI taxonomy): Bacteria > Pseudomonadati > Pseudomonadota > Alphaproteobacteria > Rhodobacterales > Paracoccaceae > Yoonia > Yoonia sp. D2-7. Next base: position 3,461,260 of record NZ_CM147912.1, read on the forward strand.
GAAGCAGGTGGGCGTGATATCAACCCGTGGATTCATATCCCCGTTGGCTATTTCAAAACGATCCATAACCCCAAAGTCGACTGGTGTTATAAGACGGAACCTGATCCCGGCCTGAATGGCCGGTCGATTGAATGGCCGCGCGGCAAGGTTTTGGGTGGATCGTCGTCCCTGAACGGTTTGCTGTATGTGCGCGGTCAAGCGCAGGACTATGACCGCTGGGCCCAGATGGGGAATATCGGCTGGTCGTGGGACGATGTTTTGCCGCTGTTCAAACGCGCGGAAAACAACGAACGCGGTGCCGATGATTTCCATGGCGACCAAGGGCCGCTGTCCGTTTCCAACATGCGTATTCAGCGCCCGATCACAGATGCATGGGTCGCCGCCGCCGAAGCAGCCGGTTATCCGTTTAATCCCGACTACAACGGCGAAACCCAAGAAGGCGTTGGCTTTTTTCAATTGACCGCCCGAAATGGCCGTCGGTGTTCTGCAGCTGTCGCTTATCTGAATCCTATTAAAGGACGTCCGAACCTCGAGATTCGGACACATGCCCAAGTCGACCGCGTGATCATCGAAGGCAGGCGTGCTGTGGGTGTTGAATACACCGACCGTGCTGGCAAAAAGCAGATCGTCAAAGCGGGCAAAGAAATCGTGTTGTCGGGGGGGGCGATCAACTCTCCACAGATACTGATGCTGTCAGGCGTTGGCGACGCGGAGCAGTTGATCGAGAACGGGATTGAGGTGAAGCAGGAGCTGCGGGCCGTTGGCAAAAACATGCAAGATCACCTGCAAGCACGGCTGGTTTATAAGACCCACGAACCGACACTGAATGACGAGGTGTCATCGCTGTTCGGGCAGGCCAAAATCGGGTTGAAATATATCACCACCCGCACCGGTCCGATGGCCATGGCCGCATCCCTTGCCACCGGTTTTATGAAGACACGGCCAGAGGTCGAAACGCCTGACGTGCAATTCCATGTCCAACCTTTGTCGGCTGAAAATCCGGGTAAAGGGGCTGACAAATTTTCGGCGTTCACGATGTCAGTTTGCCAATTGCGTCCCGAATCAAAGGGAGAGATTCGCCTGAAATCATCCGATCCGCGCGCCTATCCGGCGATCATTCCGAACTACCTGTCGACGAAAACCGACTGCGATACGGTTGTTGCAGGTGTAAATATCGCCCGCACAATTGCACGCAATGCGCCCCTGACTGAAAAAATATCGGAAGAATACCGCCCGAACAAAGACATGCCGATGGATGACTACGATCAAACATTGGATTGGGCACGCAACAACACGGCGTCGATCTACCACCCGACGGGGACCTGCCGGATGGGTGAAGGCGAAAACGCGGTCGTCGATGCGCGATTGCGGGTACACGGGATCAGCGGGCTGCGGGTCGCGGATTGTTCGATCATGCCAGAGATCGTGTCAGGCAATACCAACGCGCCCGCGATCATGATCGGGGAAAAGGCGAGCGATCTGATTTTGGAGGATGGGTGATTTCGGGGGCTCAAAGGCCGGAACGATAAGAACAGGATCCTTACGTCTGCTTTGAGCCCAACTCGCCCGATGCTGCAGCGTTTGTGAAAGTCAGCTTTCGGGTGCTGACAAAACTGCGCGAACGTACTTATCTACGTCACTCTCTAGTCTATCATCAGAGAAACCAGCTCGCGCTCGAAACACCATGCCTTGACGCAAATCAAACATCAGTTTGGCACGCTCAGCGCTTGGGAAATCCTTTGGAAGTGATCCCTTCTCTATTTCTTGATCGAAGCGCGTTTTGATGCGTTCGTCTGTGGCGGTGATCGCGTCACGCAGCATTTCTGCGGTACCGTCAACATGTCCAGCGCTTGTCGCAACGCACGAGACAAGAAAGCACCCTTTCGCGCCGCTAGCATGGTGCGTAGAGTAGTCGACTACTGCGTTGAAAAATGCTCGGACCGCTTCACGAATGTCGGGCACTGTTTCCAGAGCAACCAACGGCGTACAGGCATCATTCGTCGCATAGCTGTTAATGGCTTCAAGGTAGAGGCCATGCTTATCGCCAAACTCTGCATAAAGACTGGGGCTATTGATCCCCATCTCGTCTGTCAGCAGCTTCATTGATGCCCCTTCATATCCCTGCTTCCAGAACACGCCGATTGCCTTGGTAAGGGCCTCGTCGCGGTCGAATGCTTTAGGTCGCCCCACTCTTTTTGTGACGTTCACTACAAAATTCCTTGACGTTTCGCTTTGAGTTTATTTTATAACGATCATAACAAAACACAAGGACTACAAAATGTCATCACATAAAACACCTGCTGGATCACAGTTTCCAGCAATCGAAGTCGCCAAGTTGGGTGGGGGCGAATTGACGATTGGCGTTCCTCAAGAGGGATATGATTGGCAGATGGTAGTTGTCTATCGCGGCAAGCATTGCCCAGTGTGCACCAGCTACCTAAAGGAACTGGAGACACTGCTGCCCGAGTTTCACGCTCTTGGCGTAGATGTTGTGGCGGTTTCCGCTGATCCTGAAGCCAAAGCGACTGATCAGATTGCTCTGGTGCGGCCAAGCTACCCTGTTGGCTTCGGGTTGAGCCTGGATCAAATGCACGCCCTTGGCCTTTACGTTTCTGACCCTCGGTCTGCGAATGAAACAGATCGCCCCTTCGCAGAACCCGGTATATTCGTTGTAAATGCTGATGGTCAGGTGCAGGTCACAGATATTTCGAATGCACCATTTGCCCGTCCCGATTTGAAAACCCTACTTGGGGGTCTTCGGTTCATTCGCAACCCTGAGAACAACTACCCAATCCGAGGGACACGCGCCGCATAAGGCAAGTTCTCTTCTAACTCCCTAAAATCTCTATACGAACTTGAAAGGACAAGCACATGCGCTTGACATCCGCCCTCACTACTATTGCTATCTTTGCCTCTCTGGCACTGCCCGCCTTTGCTGAAATTCAGGCCCAAGCCGACGCGCGCGAAAGCCTGATCGCATTCAACGACCGGTTCAATGAACTGGCCACATCACATGACGCCGACGGGTTGGTCGCTCTCTACGATGAAAATACGTTTTGGATCGCACCTGCGACACCTCCAGCACAGGGTCGTGATGGCGTTCCATTGCAAACCATCGTCTTCATGAGCGAGAACCAAGGCGACTTGTCGCATACGGTCGAAGACCTATTCATCTCAGACGACGGCACACAAGCCGTCATGAAAGGCGTGACACGAGCTTCAGTCGAAGCCCACGATTTTCAGCTCGAAGGGTCGTACATCTACGTCCTTGAACGTGAAAACGAAGATGCACCTTGGCGGATCGTACTGGATATGTTCAGCAACTACGCCACCGAATGACCCAGCAAATCCTGCCTCCTGAAAAGCAAACATCCGAAAGGAAGCCACCAATGGCTATGACCGAAAATCACGCGAATGCAGCCTCCGTCCAAGAAACGTTGGATGGATTGATCCATGGCGTCTCCGGGCACTCGTTCGAGGTACTCGACAACCTCTATCACCGTGACATGCAGACCTATCTTCTGTTGAACGACGGCACGTTGATGCGCAGCGACAAGAGCGGGTTCATGGCGTTCATCAAAGAGAATATGGGTGCTTTGAAAGACGATAATCCATGGGTGAAATATCACCTCGTCGAAGCTGACGACACGCACGGCCACATCGTCGTCAGCCGAAAGAACAAGGCGACAGGGCGCTATCAGCTTATCTCACTTAGTATCGACTTCGTGTTTGAAGATGGCCGGTGGCAGATCACGCGCGAAATCATAATGACACGTGATGACGCCGCAGATGCGTAAGCTCTGAGTGTATTATCCCAGTATAAGTTGAGGAAGCGGCCATTCGAGCACGCGACGATATGGCCTCTTCGTCCCGCAATCCAGCCACTTACACTCAAACTGGCATCGCTGTTGTGTTCCGCACTGTTCGCAGCGCGAATGAAGATTGCATCTGTGCCACCCCCGGGAGCGTTGCGAGGTAGCGGCGGTGGATGCGCGCGAAATCTTCGGTGTCGCCAGCCACGACCTTGAGCAGATAATCCGCCGTCCCCGCCATCAGGTGACATTCCAAAACATCGGGGATGCGTGCGATGGCTTTCTCAAAAGCATCGAGCACTTCGTCGGCCTGTCCTGACAGGGTGATTTCGACAAACACGGTCGTGGGTCGCCCGACCTTGCGCGGGTTCAGCAGCGCCACGTAGTCCCGGATGAAGCCGTCTTTTTCCAAACGCTGTACCCGCCGATGACAGGCAGAGGCCGACAGGTTCACCATTTCCGAAAGGTCCGCATTCGACATCCGGCCCGATTTTTGCAACACCTCCAGGATGCGGCGGTCGATGTGGTCTATTTCCATTTTGCGCACGATCCTTCGAATATTTGCAGCAGACTTGCACAAACTTACGAATGGTTTCGCTAACAAGCAACGGTATTCCATAAGCATTTGCAACCAGAGCGGCAGACTATCGGGCGATAGGGAGAAGGAGAATCACCATGCACATCGGTTGCCCCAAAGAGATTAAACCACAGGAATTCCGCGTTGGCCTGACACCAAACGCCGCCCGCGAAGCCGTAGCTCACGGCCATACCGTCACGATGGAAGCTGGCGCAGGCGTCGGCGCGGGCTTTGCCGACGCCGATTACACGGACGCAGGTGCCCAGATGGTTGGCACCGCCGCCGAAGTATTTGCTGCCGCCGACATGATCGTAAAGGTCAAAGAACCCCAAGCGATTGAGCGTAAAATGCTGCGCGAAGGGCAAATCCTGTTCACGTATCTACACCTCGCCCCTGATCCCGAACAGACGCATGACCTGATCGCATCTGGTGCGACGTGCATTGCTTATGAAACGGTGACCGATGATCGCGGCGGCCTGCCTTTGCTAGCCCCAATGTCCGAAGTTGCTGGCCGTCTTGCGCCCCAAGTTGGTGCGTGGACACTGCAAAAGGCAAACGGTGGACGCGGTGTTTTGATGGGTGGTGTGCCGGGCGTTGGTCCTGCGAAGGTAGTCGTGATCGGTGGCGGTGTTGTTGGGACACATGCCGCGAAAATTGCGGCTGGCATGGGGTCGGACGTGACCGTGCTGGATCGGTCCCTGCCCCGTTTGCGGTATCTCGACGATGTGTTTGGCGGCCAGTTCAAGACATCGTATGCCAGTGCTGGCAACACGATTGAATTGGTCCGCGAGGCTGATCTGGTTGTGGGGGCTGTCCTGATCCCCGGTGCGGCTGCCCCCAAGCTGATTTCACGCGCGCAACTGTCCGAGATGAAACCGGGTGCGGCGCTTGTCGACGTGGCGATTGATCAGGGCGGGTGTTTTGAGACATCAAAAGCCACGACCCACCAAGACCCGATCTACGACGTCGACGGGATCATGCACTATTGTGTCGCCAACATGCCGGGGGCTGTGGCCCGCACGTCTACCATCGCGCTTGGGAACGCAACGATGCCGTTTATGCTGGCTTTGGCCGACAAAGGCTGGCGTCAGGCCTGCGAAGATGATTCGCATTTGTTGAACGGTCTGAACGTTCACGCAGGCAAGCTGACGTATTTCGCCGTCGGCAAGGCGCTGGGAATTGACGTGTTGTCGCCCCAACTGGCTTTGAAAGCCTAAAACGCAAAAGGCCCGCACAATGTGCGGGCCTTTCTCACTTCGCAAAGAATGCGAATTACTTCTTCAACTGTACCAGAATGTCGGCCAACAGTTCTTCTTGTGTTGGGCCTTTTGGCTCTTCTGGTGCTGCATCTTCTTCAGGACCTTTGGCTTTGTTCACTGCTTTCACCAGCATGAACACCACAAACGCGATGATCAGGAAGTTGATGATGGCCATAATGAAACGACCGTATGCGAAGACCGCAGCGCCTGCTTCTTCAGCGGCTGTGATGTTTGCAAACTCGCCGTCGCCCAGAATTGCGAACATGCCGCTAAAGTCCAGACCGCCCATGAAGAGGCTGATGATTGGATTGATAAGGTCGGCCACAAGGCTGCCCACGATTGCCGTGAACGCCGCACCGATGATGATACCAACAGCCATGTCCATGACATTGCCTTTGGCGATAAAATCTTTGAATTCGTTGATCATTGTAGTCCCCACATTTCAGTTCCAAACGCGTCTGATCTGATGCCAGCTGCGCGAATACGCACATCTTTACTGCAGTCGTGATAGATTTCCATGGGTTTTATTCAGGGCCATTCCCCCTAAGTTGGGGATAACGTTTTTTCATTTAAGGCTATGTCGCATGACATCTCTCGCGAACTTCCCGATCACGACACGTTGGGCCCCCAAAGATTCAAGCGTCATCCAGCTGTATTCCTTTCCGACACCAAACGGCGTGAAAGTATCCATTGCGCTTGAGGAAATGGGTCTTGCCTATGAACCACATTTGGTGACGCTATCTGACAGCGACGTCAAAAGCCCCGAATTCCTGTCGCTGAACCCGAACAACAAAATCCCTGCGATCATTGACCCGAATGGCCCGACCGGCCCGATCGGGTTGTGGGAAAGCGGCGCGATCCTGCTGTATTTAGGTGAAAAGTCCGGCAAGTTCATCGGGACCAACGCTGCCGAAAAAGCAGAGATCACGAAATGGGTGATGTTCCAGATGGGTGGCCTTGGGCCGATGTTTGGTCAAATGGGATTTTTCTATAAATTCGCAGGCAAAGAGATCGAAGATCCCCGCCCGCGCGAACGCTACCGCGATGAAGCCAAACGGTTATTGGCCGTGTTGGATGGCGCGCTGGAAGGCAAAGACTGGATCGCCGGTGACTATTCCATCGCAGACATGGCGATCGCGCCTTGGCTGAACGCGTTGAACTTCTACGAAACGCGAGACGCTGTCGGTTTTGACGATCTGAAAAACGTGCCTGCCTATCTGGAACGTTTCATGGCGCGCCCTGCTGTGGGCAAAGCTATGAACATTCCGGCGCGGCCCGTTTAGCCGGGAAGCGATCCTGACAGGACGTATTCCAAAATCTGAACCACTTGCTGCGGCGTTTCCACAACGGCTAACGCCGCAGCATCCACTTCCTTCAGCGCATGCTGATGATCCGCGCCGTGCATCACGATCAGTGATTTACCAAGGGCGGCTGCCATGCCAGCGTCAAATGCCGCATTCCACTGTTTGTACTTTTCGCCAAAACGAACGACCACAACATCAGCGGTTTCAATCCCGTGCCGCGTGCGGATCGCGTTTAGCTTGGCGCCCTTGTTGTCGTGCCAAAACTTGTTCGGCTCCGCACCCATGATCGCAACGCCACAATCATCGGATGCGGCATGATCGGTCACAGGGGCTGCAAAGGTCACGTCAAGCGCGCCAGCACCCGCAATAATTTCATCGCGCCAATCAGTGTGAATTTCACCGGACAGATAAACTTTCATCGGGACGTTCCCTTTCTTTTGGCCTCAAATATCCCGGGGGGTTGGGGGCTGGCCCCCAATCTGGCGCGGCATTAGCCGCGCAACGTACCGCCCGTGGCTTTCGTCACTTTTTCGACGATCTTCGCAGCAACTGCTTCGATCTCTTTGTCTTTCAGCGTCGCATCAACGGGCTGCAAACGTACGGTCATCGCAAGCGATTTTTTACCTTCGCCCAAGGACCCACCGATGAATTCGTCAAAGATACGCACATCCGTGATCAGTGCTTTGTCCGCACCGGTCGCTGCATTGACCAGCGTCAGTGCCTCAACGTCCGCGTCCACCACAAAGGCAAAGTCCCGTTCAACCGCTTGCAGATCGGTTGCCTGCAAAGCAGGTCGCGCCGGTGATTTCTTCTTCGGCACGGGCACTTGTTCAGGGTAAATCACGAAGCCAACAGCAGGACCTTTGATGTCCATTTCGCGCAGGATTTTCGGGTGGATTTCACCGAAGACGCCGAGCACTTTCTTTGGCCCCAGACAAATCCGGCCGTGACGACCGGGATGCCACCACGCTTCACCGCCGCGCAGGATTTGCACCTTTGCGGGCGCACCAATGGCGGACAGGATCGCCTCTGCATCTGCTTTCGCGTCGTACACGTCAACGTCACGCGCTTCGCCCAGCACGTCCTTCGGACCAGTCCGTCCAATCAGGATGCCAGCCACTTGAGTGTGTTGTTCGCCCGGTTCGCCGCCTTGGAAGGCTGTACCAACTTCGAACAGCGCCATATCTGCGAAACCGCGCGCTTGGTTGCGCGATGCTGCCCGCAAAAGGCCCGGAAGAAGGCCCGGACGCATGTGCGACATATCGCTGGAAATCGGGTTTTCCAGCATCGTTGCGTCGTCACCACCGCCAAAAAGGCTCGCCGCTTCTTTGTCGATGAAAGAATAGCTGATGCATTCGTTATAGCCCAAAGCCGCAGCTGTCCGGCGTGCTGCAGAAGACCGCAGTTGCATCTGTGTCAGCACGGGTTTCGGCACACCAGCCATACGCGGCAGTGGTTTGCCTTCCAGTTTGGTCAGCGACGCAATCCGTGCGACTTCTTCGACCAGATCAGCTTCGCCCTGCACGTCAGGCCGCCATGACGGCACATGCGCCATGTCACCTTCAAGACGGAACCCGAGGGCTGTCAGCGTCTGGCGCTGTGTGCTTTCAGGGATGTCCATGCCAACGAGTGAGATCACCCGTTTCGCGTCCAGTTTATACGCACGCGACACGTCCGGCACGGCACCTGCGACGATCATCTCGGACGCTTCACCGCCTGCGTGATCGACGATCATGCGCACGGCGTGTTCTAGACCTTCGGGCGTGAAGGCCGGATCAACGCCCCGTTCAAAGCGGTAGCGCGCGTCTGAATTGATCTTCAGCGCGCGGCCTGCGTAGGCGATCTGCACTGGATCCCAGTACGCGGATTCGACAAAGACGTTGGTTGTTTCTTCGGTGCAGCCCGTATCGAAACCACCCATGATGCCCGCGATGCTTTCCGCGCCATTGTCATCAGAGATGATCATCTGGCCCGTTTGCAATGTGTATTCTTTTTCGTCCAGCGCAGTGATCGTTTCGCCGCCAGCCGCACGGTGCACACGCAGGTTACCCGCAACCTTGTCCGCGTCGAAGACGTGCAAAGGGCGGTTCAGGTCGTAGGTGAAGAAGTTGGTCACATCGACGAGGAACGAAATCGGACGCAGGCCAATCGCCCGCAGCAGGTCTTGCAACCACGCAGGCGACGGTCCGTTTTTCACGCCTTTGATCAGGCGGCCCGTGAACACGGGGCAGCCGTCCAGCGTGTCGTCCGCGATGGTGACGGACAGATCGGATGTGATCGTCGCGGGCACCACATCGACTTCGCGCGGTTTCATTTTGCCAAGGCCACGTGCTGCCAAGTCTCGTGCGATTCCGCGTACGCCAAGCGCATCTGGCCGGTTTGGCGTGATGGCGATCTCGATGACAGGGTCAACTTTGGACGGATCGTTCGCTGCCAACCAATCGGTGTAGCTTTGCCCGACGTCGCCGGATGGCAGTTCAATGATGCCGTCGTGTTCGTCGGACAGTTCCATCTCTTTTTCGGAACACATCATGCCGAAGCTTTCGACGCCACGGATTTTGCCAACACCGATGGTGATATCAAGGCCCGGAACGTAGGTCCCGGGGGAGGCGATGACGACGGTGATGCCTTCGCGGGCATTGGGTGCCCCGCAGATGATCTGCGTTGGCCCGTCTTTAGTCGCGACTTGGCAGATTTTCAGCTTGTCCGCGTCGGGGTGTTTTTCCGCGCTTTCGACGTAGCCGATGGTAAAGGCCTGCAGCTTTTCAATCGGGTTTTCGATGCCTTCGACTTCGAGCCCGAGGTCGGTCAGCGCCTCTGCGATGTCCGCCACAGAAGCGTCGGTGTCGAGGTGGGATTTTAGCCAAGATAGCGTGAATTTCATGAACGTCGTCCGTGCATCAGATGTGTTGATGCTGTCCTAACCCAAAGCTGTGCTGGGGGGAAGTGCGGGTCACGGATAGGTGGGCGTCCGGTCCAGCAGTTCGTCAAGCTGGCGCCCAATCCAGCCGCGCGGGATCAGGTGGCCACCGGGGTGGACGTCGAGCGTGACTTTGTTCGGGCCGCAATCCCATGTTGTGCGCGTGAAGGTGCGCCGCTGGGTGATCGCGTAGTCTGTTTCGTCGGTCGCGTCCCCACAATCGTATTGGTCGCGCCAAAAGATGACAGGGAATGTGGCGTCCCCGTCTGGGCCGTAGGGGAAATCGAGGACGGTGTCGCGCAGCCCGTAGACCTCGCGGAATTCGGTTGGCTGCTGGTCGCAGTGGCCGGAAGACGCGAATGTTGCGCTGATGCTCATCACCGCCAACGCCCGATCACCGCTTTCACAGGCGTAGCGCCATGCCATCAGGCCGCCGTAGGAATAACCCGAGACGTAGATTTGTGACGTGTCGATGGGATAGCGTTTTGCGGCGTCTTCGAGGGCCGCATTGGCGAAGGCGATATCGGGACTGCCGGATTGGCGGAAGTTCCATGTTTTGTTGACGCCTGTTGGGGCGATGAGCAGGACGCCGCGCCTGCGTGTCGCGCCTGAAATACGCCCGTTGTAGACTGGTCCCGCCCCTGTCCGCGCCCAACCGTGGAAATGGAGCAAGACGGGCAGCGGTGACACGCCGTCCCATCCGTCCGGTTCTTTGACGTGGTATTCCCGCCCGTCGAGTTCGCAGGCCGTTTGCCCGTGGCACGGGCTGTCGGGCAGGATTGAATCGGGATTGGTTTGGGCGTTCGCTTGGTTGGAGAACAAGGCGAGGAAAATCAGGATGCGTATCATGTGACTTTTGTAGCTGTGTCGTGGCTGATGTCACATGACGATTTTGTGCGTGGCGTGTGTTGGACGTGCGGGTGCCTCCGGCGGGGATTTGGAAGGACCCAAAGAAGCCGAGGTCCCGCGCGATGATTGCTGTTACGCGGGACGATGGGTTTAGAGGGCGCGTCCGTCGAGGTCTTCGACGAGTTCGAATTCTTCGAAGATCAGCATCATTTCGGGGTCGTAGCCGCCGTTGCGTTTGAAGAAGGCTTTGTGGTCTTTGCGCCAGCCGACAAGCGCTTCGTTTTCGCCTTCTTTGAGTGCGAGTTTTTCGGGGACGTCGCAGAAGCGGATTTTGTGGACGGCTGTTGTGCGGATTACGAGGGCTGGCGTGGTGTCCCAGTTCGCCGCGATGTCGCAGCGGCCGACGACGGGCATGGCTTCGGGTTCGTCTTCGAAATCGCGGGCCGCGCCACAGGTTGCGGTTTTCTTGCCCTTGCGGACGAGGTCGATCAGACGTTGGCACATTTCTTTGCTATCGCCGAACTGGAACGTGCCCGCACCCGGATATGTGTCGTTCAGGTCTTCGGTGTCAGCCATTGTTTTCGTCCTTGTTCAGGTTGTCTGCGACGGCGTCGGCCCGCCCTTTTGCGATCATGTGGATTTCGCGCGTGATCCGGATGGTCGGTTTCAGCGCGAAACAGATCGAGCCGATGACGAACAGCCATGTGCCTGTGTAGGTCCATTCGTCGGAAAAGAACATGACGGAGCCGATGATAAACAGGATGGCCGCCAAGAAATCGACGAAGGTGTAGGCGAGTTCGTAGAGCGCGTAGCGGCGACGTTGATCGGGGTGTTTGTGGTGGGTGTTGTCGAAGAGCATTTGTGGGGCTTTCCAGTCCTTTTTGCCAATTCGAAAATTAGTCAATTAGAGGCAGAAGAGAAAAATAACGCCGGCAGCGACCAGTGTTGCGACAGATGCTATGAAAAAGACTCCTGACAAAACTGCTTCACGTTCAAGTTTGGCAGTTTTTGAAAATGCGAACTTTTGCCAATCAGCCATTGTCCGCGATACTTTTTTCTCATCCCTGAAAACTGAAATCTGACGCATGCTGAAACCGTAGACTCCAACGGATGCAATTAGCAGGAGAATTGAGACGACGACGAGTTTCAATAGATGCTCTGGGCTGGCACAATTACTGCTTGCGATCATTTGCTCAAAGCTAGAGGCACTTAGCCCCAGAAACGCTGAAGCACTCAGGCCTCCAATCAGAGCGGAAGAAACAGCTATGCTTCTTTGTGATCGACGCTGTAATCCATTGATGAGTTCTAGCGACCTATCCAATGGGTTTACCGAAGATTCCGCCGCATTTTCACCGCAAGCAGGGCATTTTTGCGCAAAGTTGTCGCCCCCATCGCAGAACCCTCCATGAACAGCGCATAGATATCTACCCCGATTTACTTCTAGGTAGTGCCATATTCTTTCACTCAACGCGACAAGCCACCATCCAGCGTCGGCACGTCCAATGACCGGAAACCGTAGTGCCGCAGCCAGCGGAGGTCGCTGTCGAAGAAGGCGCGGAGGTCGGGGACTCCGTATTTGAGCATGGCGATGCGGTCGATACCGACGCCGAAGGCGAAGCCTTGGTATTCTGCCGGATCGACGCCTGCGGCTGTCAGCACTTTCGGGTGCACCATGCCGGAGCCGAGGATTTCGAGCCAGTCGTCGCCTTCGCCAACTTTCAGCGTTCCGCCTTCCCATGAGCAGCGGATGTCGACCTCTGCGGATGGTTCGGTGAACGGGAAGTGGGAGGCGCGGAAGCGGAGTTCGACGTCATCGACTTCGAAGAACGCTTTGACGAATTCTTCGAGCACCCATTTCAGGTTGGCCATGGAGATGTCTTTGTCGATGGCGAGACCTTCGACTTGGTTGAACATCGGTGTGTGGGTTTGGTCGTAGTCGGCGCGGTAGACGCGGCCTGGGCAGATGATGCGGATTGGGGCGCCGTTGGCTTCGAGCGACCGGATTTGCACGGGCGATGTGTGCGTGCGCAGGACGTGCGGCGGGCGGTTATCGCCTTCGGCGCGGTGCGTGTAGAACGTGTCCATCTCGGCGCGCGCAGGGTGGTGGCCCGGAATGTTCAGGGCGTCGAAGTTGTACCAATCGGATTCGATCTGCGGCCCTTCGGCGACGGAAAAGCCCATGTCGGCGAAGATCGCGGTGACCTCGTCCGTGACTTGGGAAATCGGGTGGATCGTGCCTGCGGGGCGCTGGCGCGAGGGCAGCGTGACGTCGAGCCATTCGGACCGCAGACGTTCATCAAGCGCTGCGTCTTGCAGGCCGGATTTCTTGGCGGCGAGCGCAGAGTTGATTTCGTTCTTGAGTGCGTTCAACGCAGGGCCAGCTGTCTGGCGTTCCTCTGGCGTCATTTTGCCCAGCTCACGCATCTGCAAGGAAATCTCGCCCTTTTTGCCAAGCGCCTGCACGCGGAGGTCTTCGAGGGTGTTTTCATCGCCAGCATCGGCAATCAGGGTCAGGTATTTGGATTTGAGATCGTCCATGGCGCGCCTCTTGAATGGGTTGATGTGGTGTTAGTGAATGGGGGGATGGGTTGCAAGCGTGGGGGGCGTGTCAATCTCGGGTGAAAATACACGCGATGCCGTGTTCGAAGACACGGTTAACTACGCTGGCCTGATCGGCGGGGCATCGGTCGACGCCCCTGAGATTATCGTCGGTCATTGCCCCCGTGCGTGGAAGATGAAGCCGAGGAAATTCAACAGGACCTGTGCTGCGAGGATCGCTGTGCTGTCGGTTTGATCGTAGGCCGGGGCGACTTCGACCAGATCAATACCGACAACATCGTTCCGGTTGGCGAGGGCCTGTAGCATTTCGAGCACTTCATAATAGAGGAACCCGCCATGACTGGGCGTCCCCGTGCCGGGGGCGATGGACGGGCAAAACCCGTCGATGTCGATTGTGACGTAGACGCGGGCGTCCTTGGGGATACGGTTTATCACCTCATCAGCCCCGAGTTTGCGCATTTGCCGGACCGAGATGATATCCGACCCCATTTTGCGCGCGTCGTCGTAGCCTTCCTTAGCCGTGGACGACACATTGCGGATGCCGACTTGGGTCAGGCCGGTGACATATGACTTTTCCGCCGCGCGGCGCATTGGATTGCCATGCCCGTTGCGTACGCCATGCCGCACGTCGACAAAATCGAGGTGCGCGTCAATTTGCAGGATGTGGATGTCACCTTGGCCCGCGAAGGCATCAATGCAGGGAATGTTGATGGAATGATCACCGCCAATGGTGATGGGCAACGCCCCCGCTTTCAGGATCGCCGCGACCCCCTGTTTGATATTCGCGTGGCTTTTGTCGGTGTCTGTATGGACGATATCCGCGTCGCCGATATCGACGATGCGTACGTCGGACCCGAGATAGGTGGCGTCGTCTTCGTGGTCATACGCCCCGCCGTGACCAAAGCTGAACAGGGTCGATGCCTCGCGCACCGCACGCGGACCAAAGCGAGCGCCCGGGCGGAATTGGGTGCCGAAATCGAAAGGGGCGCCGAGGATAGCCACATCCGCGTCGATGGTAGACCAATTTGAAACGTAAGGCCGCTTGCCGAAGGTCGAGATGCCAACGAAGGGAAGGTTCAAACGACCGGCGTCGTAGTCGTTTTGTGCCATGGTGTGAAATCCTTGCGTTCCGAGTCGCCCCAAAGAAAGCCGTTCAGGCCAGAAACGTCAATTTTTGTTTGAAGTTCGATGCATAGGTGATCACAGTTGGCCTACATAAAGCTTTGATTGGACCCGACGTGCATTCTTTAATTCGTTCACTTGCCCCACTGGGATGTCTTACTTTGGCCGCTTGCGGTTCAACGACAGACGTCCCGTCTTTCACGGTAGATAGTCAAACCATTGCGTTTCAAACAAAAAATAATGACCTTGTGCTCCCACTTAGCGAAGGATTTGATGCAGGGTCGTTCCTAGGCGCGGCGGAATTGGAGGACGGCGAAGGTCAAATCCTCGCGCTGAGCGAAGGCGATGAGACATTTGCTGCAATCTTATTGACCCGCAATGAAGGCGTCGTGGCAGAAACGTTCTTTGGTCGCACCGCACAGTTGGGTGCTCTGCCAACGGGGCGCGCAACATTAGAAGGCAGCTACGTCGGGGTTTTTGAGAATTCCGAAAATGACACGTTCAGAAGCTATATCACAGGCACTGCCGTGTTTGACGTGGACTTGGACGCGATGACGATCAGTGGTGAGGTGACAGAGGCGACAACAGATTTGTTCGAGCTAGGTTTGCCATTCGTGCTAGATGAAGACGCTCGAATTAGCTTTCCTGAAAGCACCATTCTCGCAGACGGGACCTTTGGTACAATTGATGAGCAGACCACCGTGAATGAAGAAGACGGTAGAGAGACTATTGAGACAACTGATTACTCTGGTGTGCTAGGCGGTTCGACAGCGGAAGGCGCCGAACTTGTAGGGACCGTCACCCGATCATTTGTTACGACTCGCGCGCAGAACAACGCTAGCATTACAACAACGGGGCAGCAAACTGGCGTTTTCGCCGCTGGTCACTAACGCATAAGGGCCGCCCAATGGTGGACGGCCCTTTCGTATTCTGACCGACGAGGTGCTTAAGCAGCTATTGCGTCTTTTTCAGTGACAACCAATCGCAGGCCGAGGCAACCGTTCTCGTAGTCATGGTTTGAGCTTTCTATGCGTTTGCCGTGCAAGACGCCGGTGCGATCCGCTGGTCAATTCGAATCTCAAGATAGACCTTTGATTGGTCATTCGATAGTTTTGGGAAAACCGTTTAGCCTAATGAGTAGAGAGACCAAAAATGAAGCTATCGCGTACTTTGCCCTTAACCGGATTCTTGGCATTAGCGGCTTGCGGTGGCGGCGCGTCCGCCGTCTTTCCAGTTGATAATCCGAGCGGTTCTGTACTGTCGTTTAGTGAAACGACGGTCTCAATTGCGAACCAAACCATTGACGTTGCATTGCCGCGTAATTCTACGTTCGATTCTGGCCCTTTTCTGGGTGGTTCAAGATCAACTGTCGAAGGGGAACAAATCCTTGTCAGCAGCGCCACTGATGCAACATACGCGGCGATGCTTATCTCGCCCGATGACGCCTTTGCTGTGGACCTATTTGCCGGACGCTTGGCGCCCACACAGGATTTGCCAACAGGAGCGGTAAGCATGACGGGAACCTACGTTGGCTCAATTCTTTTCGCTGGAAACGACACACCGGGTTCACCGATCGCGGGCACCGTGGCGTTGGACGTGGATTTTGACGATATGCTAATTAGCGGGACAATATCAGAACGCGGTGTCCAATTATTTGATGATGCTGTCGAATTGTCGCTGCGCGACATCACACTAGCCGAGACGTCAATTGAGACTGACGGGGTTTTCAGGGGCGCAAGTGCGCATGCGGGATACGAAGTATCTAACGGCGATTACGCCGGAGCAATCGGAGGTGATGCTGGTGACGAAGTCGTAGGGCAAGTCGTACTTTATGATCGCGATGCTGACGGTACCATCATTTCAGGTGAAGCTGGCATCTTTGCCATCGGTCACTAAACCCTAACGCAAATGGGCCGCCCAATAGTGGACGGCCCTTTCGTATTCTGATCGACGTGTGGCTTAGGCAGCCAGTGGATCTTTTGCACTGCCGACGCAATGGGAGGTCGAGGCGGCCGGTGTCGTAGGTGTTTGGGGGCATGAGGCCGGCTCCTTCGTGTTTGGGATAGAAAACGACCAGACAATCAAAGGGTCAATTCAAAAGTCCGGGTCGACTGACGACTACGCCTCCAATATGTTCGGCCTCATCTCGATGCTTAACCAGTGAAAAGGCTAAACATGCTATTAAGACCTGCCATACTTCCTATTCTTTTGTCGCTAGCCGCTTGTGGTGGATCGACGTCCGTTCCGTTTGAGACCATTTCGGAAAGTACTGTTTCGAACGCGACGCTTGGCTTTGAGGTTGATCTTACCAGCGTCCCCGGCCAGATCAGCTTTGACCCTGATCCCGCTACCGAGTCCTCACTTACATTTGTCCGCGACGTCCGCAGAGATTTAGAAGGGTTCGAAGGGTATGCGACGGAAGACGGTTCGAGCGTTTATCTGCGCAGCGGGAGCGGGAACAGTTCGGTTGCTGTGATCGTCAGTGATCAAACGGTTGCAGAAGGCTATGCAGGTACGATCATCGCACGTAACGCACCCACTGATCTACCGCTGTCGGGGACGGCGCGTTACACAGGGGATTACGTAGCACTTGTGACGAACGAAGCCACGGGCGACCACGTCACTACGATCACAGGCGATGTTGCGCTGATTGCCGAATTCGAAAACCTATCGGTTTCAGGCACTATTCGCGGCAGACAGCTTGAAAGTGGCGAAACCCTGGCTGACTTGACGTTGACCCCAGACGGCCCCCCATTCGTAGATGGCGTGTCTACCGGATTTACCTCAGGGGGTAATCTAGCAGGAACCGAAGCGGTAAGCGGCTTTTTTTCCGCAATGATCGCGGGGCCGACAGCGGATGAAGTCGTGGGGTCTGTCAAATTGAACCATGAAACAACCGATGCGGACCTGATTGAATACGGGGCATTCGCCGTCGGCCATTAACGCAAAAGGGCCGCCCAATTGTGGACGGCCCTTTCGTATTCTGATCGACGTTTGACTTAGGCAGCCAGTGCGTCTTTTGCTTTGCCGACGATTGTCGCAAATGCGTCTGGTTCGTTTACGGCCAGGTCAGCCAGAACCTTACGGTCGACTTCGATGCCAGCCAGAACGAGGCCGTTGATGAACTTGGAGTAGTTCAATGTTTCGTCTACTGAACGTACACCAGCGTTGATCCGCTGGATCCACAACGCGCGGAAGTTCCGCTTGCGGTTGTGACGGTCGCGAGTAGCGTATTGGTTCGCTTTGTCGACGGCCTGTTTCGCGACTTTGAAAGTCTTGGAACGACGGTCGTAATAACCTTTGGCAGCGTCGAGAACTTTTTTGTGACGACGATGAGTGACTGTACCACCTTTAACGCGCATATCCTAAATCCCTCTAATTAACGTGCGTAAGGCATCATTGATTTAACGATACCTTCGTCTGCTTTGCTCAAAGTGGTTGTGCCACGAGCGTTACGAAGGAATTTGTTTGTGCGCTTGATCATGCCGTGCTGCTTGCCCGCTTGGGCTGCGACGACACGGCCTGACGCCGTCGTCTTGAACCGCTTTTTGCAGCTCGATTTTGTCTTCATCTTAGGCATTTCCGTCTCCTCTTGAGTTCGGTTGAACGCACGACTCGGCATGCCAGATTGGCCGGTCGCGCGGGTGGAAGCGCTTCTTTAGGTCTGAGTCCTTTGGAAAGCAAGCGATAAGTGGGCAAAACATGCCTACTTGAGGCCTTTTAGTTCAGGACTTTGCCGATCACCCGAACAAAGACGTCCGGCAAAGTATCAAAGTTATAGGCGCCGGGCCGTTCGTTGATCGCATAACCGATCATCAAGGCCCCGATCAGGACAACAATTGCAGGCACCCGAGGCGACCGATTGTCGGAGAACGCAGACACGATTGCCGGAATGGACAGCACCGCAATGATGAAGCCCACAACAAATAAGACGTCTGAATCCATGCCCGTTTCCTGCGATTGTTTCGCGTTAGGAAACCTTAATCAGCATCTGCTGTGAAAATCAACTTTTCTGCACATGGGGCAACCCGCAAGATGTTCGTCGTACCCGGTGTGTTGAAGGGCACACCAGCCGTCACAACGATCATGTCGGATTCGTCGACCAAGTCTTCAGCCTTTGCCGCACGCACAGCCGCGATCACCGCATCCTTAAACCGGTGAACGTCGCCCGTGACCACGCAGTTGGTGCCCCACGTCAGGCACAAACGCCGCGCGATTTCAGGTGAGCTGGTCATCGCAACGATTGGCACCCGCGGGCGTTCGCGTGCAACCAAGGATGCTGTTGTCCCAGATTGGGAGAAACAGCAGATTGCTTTGACGTCTGTGGTTTCCGCAATTTCACGCGCCGCAGAAACGATCCCGTCGGCCACAGTTTTACCCGTGGAATTGCGGGATGCTTCGATGATGTCGGTGTAGGTTGGGTCAGCTTCGACTTCGGCGGCCACGTTGGACATCGTTGTCACGGCTTCAACCGGATAAGACCCTGCCGCAGATTCCGCAGACAGCATGATCGCGTCCGTGCCTTCGTAGATGGCGGTTGCGACGTCGGAGACTTCGGCACGTGTCGGCATCGGGCTGTCGATCATGGATTCGAGCATCTGTGTCGCCACGATCACCGGCTTGGCCGCCGCACGGCATTTACGGATCAGGCTTTTCTGGATTGGCGGGACGTTCTGAACAGGCAGTTCAACACCCAGATCGCCACGCGCAACCATGATACCGTCGGACACCGCGAGGATTTCTTCGAACGCCTTCACCGCGTTTGGCTTTTCAATCTTGGACAAGATCGCCGCACGCCCGTTGCACAGTTTGCGGGCTTGTTCGACGTCAGCGGCACGCTGCACGAAGGACAGCGCCAGCCAGTCCACGCCCAATTCGCACACGAATTCGAGGTCTTTCAGATCTTTCGGGGACAGCGCGGCCAACGGCAGTGTCACGTCAGGCACGTTCACGCCTTTACGGTTGGAAATCACGCCACCAACGATGACTTCGCAATTCGCGAAAGTCGCACCGCAGTCTTTGACACGCAGCTTGATCTTACCGTCGTTCACCAGCAGGTGCGCGCCCGGTTCAAGTGCGTCGAAGATTTCAGTGTGTGGCAGCTGAACGCGGGTCAGATCACCCGGCGCGTCGTCAAGGTCGAGACGAAAATCTGCGCCCGGCACCAATTCTTCACCGTCGTCGTTTGCAAACACACCCACACGCAGTTTTGGCCCCTGAAGGTCGGCCAGAATACCGATCGGGCTGTTGAGGTCTTTTTCAACTTGGCGAATGATTTCGTGACGCACTTTGATTTCGGAATGATCACCGTGGGACATATTCAGACGGAACACGTCAGCACCGGCTTCAACCAACTTACGGATCATGTCGTAGTCGTTAGATGCTGGTCCTAGTGTTGCGACGATTTTGACATTGCGGTGACGTCTCATACGGGTGATCCTTATACTTCAACTGCGTGAGGTGCCTTCGTTAGCGATAACACCTTTTGGCGCCCTTATTGCTTATAACCCCGGACGTCACAACTGCACTCAACCCTATTTTGATGAAACACGTATGACTGTTGAATATTTCACCACTCTTGAGCCCAAAAGCCCGTCACGCTGGTTAATTACGAGCGATCACGCGTCAAATCACGTGCCGGAATGGGTGAATGGGGGCGATCTTGGCCTGCCTGCGGCGGACATGGAACGCCACATTGCCTATGATATTGGCGCCGCTGGGGTGACCCACGGGCTTGCAACTGCCCTAGGGGCAACTGCGATTCTATCCAACTTCTCGCGGTTGGTGATTGATCCGAACCGTGGTGAACGTGACCCGACCCTGCTGATGCGTCTTTCCGATGGCACAATCATTCCCGCCAACCACCACGCGGATACAGCTGAAAAGGAACGTCGGCTTGACCGGTTGCACCGCCCATATCACGCCGCACTTGCTGATCTGGCTGCTCGGCGGGATGACACTGTGATTTGTTCTGTTCATTCGTTTACGCCACAAATGCGAGGACGCCCGCCGCGCCCGTGGGAGATCGGTGTGCTTTATGCGGATGATGACCGTCTGGCGCGTCCGCTGATTGCCGCCTGTGAAGCCATGGGGTGGTGCGTCGGCGACAACGCCCCCTATGTCGGCTATTTCCCTGACGATGCGATTGATCGTCATGCAACAGCGCACAATCGCCCGAATGTTCTGATCGAATTGCGCAATGATTTGATCGCGGATGCTGCCGGACAGGCCTTGTGGGCTGGCAGGCTCGCCCCGATATTAGACAAAGTTCTGGCCGATACCGGCCTGTGAAAGGATAAGACCATGGACGACCAAACCCGCATCGAAATCGAAGCCGCCGCTTTCCGCCGCCTGCAAAAGCATTTGATGGAAGATCGGCCCGACGCCCAAAACATCGATATGATGAACCTTGCAGGGTTTTGCCGGAATTGCCTGAGCCGCTGGTACCAAGAAGCCGCCAATGAACGCGGCATTGAGATGGACAAAGACGCAGGGCGTGAAGCGTTCTACGGAATGCCGTTTGCCGAATGGCGCGACAAACACCAGACAGACGCGTCCGATGCGGCCAAAGCCGCATTCGCGGAAAGTCATCCAGAGAAGTAATCCGAAACGGAAACAATGCGAGCCATGACATCACATTGATCCGCAACAAGAAACACCCTCAACCTAACTGCTTGACCATACAGCCTGAACGGGTCCTATTGGGGTCATTATAAGCGCTGCACGCCGATCAACGGGTGCAGCGTAAAAGTCATTTCGATGGGGGTCGAATATGGAATTTGTTTTACCAGTACTGATTTTGCTTGGCTTATCGGGCCTTTTGTTTAGCGACAGCGGCAGTTCATCTGCCGGTGACGTCGCGGGCGATAGCGGCTCTAGTGATGACGCGGATCAGCCGGACACACCAACGGCGGCCACGGCCCCGGTCACAAACTTTCTGGATCTGACCGCAGGCGATGACACGGAAGAAGGCACCGAAGGCGACGACCTGATCCGCGCATTCGACGGCGATGATACAGTCACGGGCGGTGCCGGCGATGACCGCGTATTTCTGGGGGAGGGGAATGATTTCTCTGCCGGAAATAACGAAGGCGATGATCTGACACGTGGTGGTGATGGCGACGATGCGATCATGGACGACGCCGGAGCGGACACGATCTATGGCGATCTTGGCGCAGACCTGATCATGGCGCTTGATGCGGGAACCGGTGACGATGAAGCCGACACGCTATTCGGCGGCTTCGGCAATGACATCCTGATTGGTGACGAAGGCGACGAAATTTCAGGTGGGGGTGGCAACGACGCCTTTGCCGTGCGGTGGGATAACGAAGGCGAACCCACAACCATCACCGATTATGAGGCCCGTGAACGGATCGAACTGGAAATTCCTGCGATCTTTGACGGCAGCGAACTGACGATCACGCCTGATGAAGCGGGTGAAAATACGTTGATCAACGTAGGCGACCAAACCGCGATTATCCTTGAAGGCGTAACCGACCCCGAAACCGTGAACATCAGCCTGTTCGGTCGGGAAATCGTGCAAACCGCCGACGAAGAATCTGATCTTATTGCGGGTACCGATGGCGATGAAACGATTGATACGGGTCTGGGTCAGGACATCGCCTATGGCGGCGCAGGCGACGATACGATTGACGGCGGGCGCGAGACCGATGTGCTGTATGGCGGGTCCGGCGATGATGTGATCGCAGGTAATAGCGGTGACGACCTGATCCGTGGCGGTGCAGGCGATGACCTGATCAAGGCGGGTGCGGGCAACGATATTGTCGTTGATCGTGACGGCAATGACACCGTGCGCGCCGGGTCCGAGAACGATATCGTCGATGTCCGCGATCTGGCCAGCGATGGTGCGGACGAGGTGACGCTTGGCACAGGCGATGACGTGGTGCTGGCCGATGACGGTGATCTTTTGAAACTGGGTGCAGGAAATGATCTGGCCGTAGTCAGCGTCGAAGACGTGACTGATGATCCCGTGACGATCAAGGATTTCGACCCTGCTGAGGATATCCTGAACATCGCGGTAGGTGACGGCACGGGTGCCATCACGCTTGGCCCTGTGAACAACGGCGCGGACACGCTTGTCACCGTTGACGGGCAAGAGGTCGCGACCCTCGCACGGATCAGCCTGACCACAGCGGCGAACATCAATGTTGTGGCATTGATCCCCGAAGCCACATCCTAATAAATCAAACAAAAGGGGCGTCCTTTTCGCAAAGGACGCCCCTTTTTTTGTGCGTGGTGATCTGGCTTAGATCGCCATCTTACGGCTTTCTTCGAGGTAGATTTCACGCAGACGCGGCGCGATGGACCCCGGTGTGCCGTCACCGATTGGCTTTTCGTCAATCTCAACCACTGGCATCACAAAAGTCGACGCAGAGGTGATAAACGCCTCGTCCGCCTCTTGGGCTTCTGCGATGGTAAAGCTGCGTTCCTCGACCTGCATCTGGGCTTCGCGGGCGAAGCGTAGAACGGCGGCGCGGGTGATCCCGTGCAGGATTTCGTTGCCTAAGTGACGCGTGATGATCGTGTTACCTTTGACGATGTAGGCGTTGTTGGATGACCCTTCGGTGACCATGCCATCTTCGACCATCCATGCATCATCAGCGCCAGCTGCTTTCGCTGCCATCTTCGCCATGGACGGGTACAGCAGCTGAACGGTCTTGATGTCGCGACGGGCCCAGCGCTGATCTTCGATGGAGATCACTTTCATCCCCTTCTTGGCAGCCGGGCTATCGGCCAGACCCGGCTTGTTCTGCGTGAACAGAACGACGGTCGGCTTTACCGTTTCGGGATCAGGGTAGACAAAATCACGGTCATCTGGTGCGCCGCGCGTGATTTGCAGATAGATCATGCCTTCGTTGATGTCGTTCAACTTCACCAGCTCACGGTGAATTTCCAGCAGATCGTCAAAGCAATCAGGCTTTTGCATGCCAAGTTCGTTCAACGACCGTTCCAGACGTTTCGCGTGACCGTCAAAGTCGATCAACTTGCCGTCCAAGACTGACGTCACTTCATACACGCCATCCGCCATCAGGAAGCCGCGATCAAAGATCGACACCTGCGCTTCGTTTTCTGGTACGTAGTTGCCGTTCAAATAGACTGTGCGCATCGCGTTATCCCCATAGTCCGGCGGTAGGTGCGTGCACGCCCGCCTCGTCAAATATCAAAGGTTCATCGCGGTCTTCGGCCAACAGAAGCGGGCCGTCAAGGTCCGTGAACGCCACACCTTGGGCTAAAAGTACCGCTGGGGCCATGGCAAGCGATGATCCGACCATGCAGCCGACCATGACATCGTAGCCCGCAGCAATAGCATCTTGCTTGAGCAACAGCGCCTCTGTCAGGCCGCCGGTTTTATCCAGCTTGATGTTCACCATATCGTATTTGCCCTTCAGTTTGGGCAACGACGTGCGATCATGGCAGGCCTCATCGGCGCAAACAGGCAGCGGGCGTGCGATCTCAGACAGCATGTCGTCGTCACCCGCAGGCAACGGCTGTTCTACCATCTGCACGCCAAGGCGTAAGAGATGTGGGGCGAGTTCGGCGTAGACCTCAGCAGTCCAGCCTTCATTAGCATCGACAATGATCCGAGACGCAGGCGCACCGCGCCGCACGGCTTCTAACCGGGCCATATCGTCCGGCGTGCCAAGTTTAATCTTCAACAACGGACGATGCGCATTCAGCGCCGCCTGCTCTTGCATCTTTTCTGGGGTGTCTAGCGACAGGGTATATGCGGTGATTTCCGGCTTTGGCGCAGGAACACCCAACATATCCCAAACGCGCTTGCCCGCCTGCTTCGCCTCCAAATCCCACAACGCGCAATCAACGGCATTGCGGGCGGCACCGGCCGGCAACAAATCTTGCAGCGCTTGACGTGTCAGATCCGCAGGCAGCCCCATAATCTCGGCCGTGACGCTATCAAGGCTCTCGCCATAGCGTGCATAGGGCACACATTCACCCATACCGACGTGATCGCCGTCCGCAACCCGCACCGTCAATACCTCGGCCTGCGTCCGCGACCCACGGCTGATGGTAAATACCTGCGCCAGTTGAAACACGTCGCGCGTTACTTGGATGTCCATGCGGCCCACCTTCTTTGGGTTTCTCTATATCCCGGGGGTACGGGGGCTGGCCCCCGCCGAATTTTCACGAAAATTCGCCCCCGTTTGCAGATGTTTAGATCGCTTCGAGAGCGTCCACCAGCTTTGCCGCACCATAGCGGAACGGGTCGGTGGTTGGCAGATCCATGCGGTCTTCAATTTCCGCGACACAGGCTTTTGCTTCTTCATCCGACAGATGCTGCGTGTTCACGGAAATACCGACGATCTGGCAATCGGGGTTCGCCACACGCGCAATCGGCAGGACCATATCGCGCAACGCCTCGAGCGATGGTAGGTCATAGGTCGGCAAACCGCGCATATGCGTCCGTGTTGGTTCGTGCGCCAGAACGATCGCATCGGGCTGGCCGCCGTGAATCAGCGCCATTGTCACGCCGGAATAAGACACGTGGAACAGGCTGCCCTGCCCTTCGATGTGGTCCCAGTGATCCGCGTCGTTGTCAGGTGTCAGATATTCGACCGCACCTGCCATAAAATCGGCGATGACCGCGTCCAAAGGCACACCGCCACCGGTGATCAGGATACCGGTCTGGCCGGTTGGCCGGAATGTCGTCTTCATCCCGCGTTTCTGCATTTCGGCGTCCATGCACAGGCCAGTGTACATCTTGCCTACAGAACAATCGGTCCCGACGGCCAAGCACCGCTTACCTGTCCGCTTCACACCGTTCGCGATTGGGTAGGCGACAGACGGGATACGCACGTCGAACAATGTCCGGCCATTCACACGGGCCGCTGCCATCAGTTCGTTTTCGTCGCGCAGCAGGTTATGCAAACCGGACGCAATGTCGTAGCCCATGTTCAGCGCCTGAACGAGCACCTCTTTCCACGCATCGGAAATAACGCCGCCGCGGTTGGCCACGCCGATGACCAATGTCTTGGCGCCAGCGGCAAGGCCTTCTTCCAAAGTCATCTCAGTGATTCCAAGGTCAGCCCCGCAACCCGCCATGCGGAATTGACCGACAGCATTTTCTGGACGCCAGTCTTTGATGCCGATGGCAACTTTCGCGGCAAGTTGGTCAGGCGCGTCGCCCAAGAACAGAAGGTATGGTGTCTGGATCATCGGTGGCACTCCGCAGATAGAAGGATTCGTGGTTGATGGGAGAATGGCCCAGAAATTGCGCAAGGTTTTCCGTTTATTGGCACCAATCGAACCGTGATTAGAAGAATTACTCGAATTATTCGTAGAACAAGCAAGATCATCCCGTATTGCGGCAAGGACTGTTGGAATTCCTCCTGTTGGAACGAAAAAACCCGGCCACATGATGCGGCCGGGTTTAAGTTTGCTAGTCCCCTAGGAAGGAAGGAGGAGGGGCTTAGCCTTTGTTGAACTCTGGGTAAGCTTCCATGCCCAGCTCAGCCATGTCGAGACCGTTGATCTCGGCTTCTTCGCTGACGCGGATACCTACTGTTGCTTTCAGGATGAACCAAATCACACCAGCGATGACGAATGTGAAGACACCGTAAGCTACGATACCAGTGATCTGTGCGCCCCAGTTGCCTGTGTAGAAGGCCACTGCGAGTGTACCCCAGATACCTGCCAGCAGGTGAACAGGGATCGCACCAACAACGTCGTCGATTTTCAGCTTGTCGAGCAGTGGAACTGCGAAGACCACGATCACACCACCTACAGCACCTGTCAGCAATGCGCCGAGCAGTGATGGAGCAAGCGGTTCAGCTGTGATGGATACCAGACCAGCAAGCGCGCCGTTCAGAACCATCGTCAGGTCGACCTTTTTGTACATGATTTGCGTCAGGATCAGCGCGGCTACTGCGCCGGATGCTGCTGCCATGTTTGTGTTCGCAAAGATACGGCCGATGTCAGTGATGTCGCCAACAGTACCCGCAGCAAGCTGTGAACCACCGTTAAAGCCGAACCAACCGAGCCACAGGATGAATGTACCCAGTGTTGCAAGTGCAAGGTTTGAACCCGGCATTGGAACAGTACGGCCATCCTTGTATTTGCCCAAACGTGGCCCAAGGATGATCGCACCGGCCAAAGCAGCCCAGCCACCGACAGAGTGTACGATTGTAGAACCGGCGAAGTCAGAGAAGCCCATTTCGGACAACCAACCGCCGCCCCACTGCCAAGAACCCGAGATTGGGTACATCAGGCCTGTCAGGATTGCGACGAAGATCAGGAACGGCCACAGTTTGATGCGCTCAGCAAGAGCACCAGAAACGATGGACGCGGTTGCTGCAACAAACATCAGCTGGAAGAAGAAGTCGGATGCAACGGATGCGTAATCAAGTGCTGCGTCAGCCGCATCAAGACCAACTGGTTCGAGCCATGTTGTTGTGCCGAAGATTGGGCCAAGGTAGCCGTTGAATTCGCCCGGGTACATCAGGTTGAAGCCAACCAGCCAGTACATGATGGACGCGATAGAGAACAAAGCGATGTTTTTGGTCAGCTGCATGGCAACGTTTTTGCCGCGCACAAGGCCAGCTTCGAGCATTGCAAAGCCTGCGGCCATGAAAAACACGAGGAAGCCTGCAACCAAGAACAAGAAGGTTGTCATGATGTAAGGGCCGATTTCATCGAACCCCGGTGCGGCTGCCTCTTGGGCAAAGGCGAAGCTTGGCAATGCTGCCAGTGCTGCCCCCGCAAAAAGTGTATTGGTGAGTTTCATCTGTCCGGGTCCCTTAGATAGCGTCGTCGTTTAGTTCGCCGGTGCGGACGCGCATCGCGCCTTCCACATCAAGCGTAAAGATTTTGCCGTCGCCGATTTTATCGGTCTTGGCTGTAGTGGCGATTGTGGAAACCACTTGTTCTGCCATGCTGTCCTGCACGACGATCTCAAGCTTCACTTTCGGCACGAAATTCACGGCGTATTCTGCGCCACGGTAGATTTCTGTGTGCCCGGATTGTGCGCCGAAGCCTTTAATTTCAGATACCATCATCCCACGCACACCGATGCCGGTCAGCGCTTCGCGGACCTCTTCCAGCTTGAATGGTTTGATTGTTGCAATGATCAGTTTCACGAGGGGTCCCCTTGTCGTTCTGCCCAAATGCCGCGACCGTGCGGCTGTGGGCCTAAGTGGCGGTATCTCGCCGAGGGGAACAACGATTCTGGAGGCGCTTTTTGGGCATACCCGACGCAATTTGCACATTTTTTGCACAAATTAATCGTTTTGCCTAAAAATTAGACGAAACATAAAAGCGCCGCTGGACCATCTGGGTTCTCTACATTCGTAGTTGCAGCGCGTATGATGACCCAAAGATACCGGAACGGTGCAGGCGAGACATGAGCGGAAATGGTAAGAAACGCAGCCCATTGGTTGCTGAAAAACGGTATGCTGCGGACGCACCAAAAAAGCCCGCACCCAAGAAACCCGCGCGTGCGCGCAAGGCCGCAAAACGCGCGCCAGCCAAACGCCGCGGCCCTATCGGGCTGTTAACCGCGTTCATCGGCGGCATTTTTCGCGCCGTCTGGCGGTTGATCTGGGGCGGCACCGCAATTGTCTGCATTATGGTTGGCCTTGGGGTGTTCTACTTCGCTTCGCAAATGCCGCCTGCAAATAGCGTCATTGATGGCCGCGCCCGTGGTTCGGTGACATTGCAGGACCGCTTTGGCGATACATTTGCTTGGCGTGGCGATCAGTTTGGCGGGATGATCACGACCGAAACGGTTAGCCCCCATTTGGTGAACGCCGTCGTCGCATCCGAAGACAAACGGTTCTACCGTCATCTTGGCATTTCGCCGCGCGGTGTCGCCTCTGCGGTTCGGATCAATCTTCGCGCTGGCCGTGGTCCACTGTCCGGCAACGGCGGGTCTACGATCACGCAACAGGTCGCCAAGCTGCTGTGCCTTGGCACACCGTTTGATCCGAACCAATGGGATTCAGAAGCCGCCTATGAGGCCGATTGCCGCCGCACCACTTTGTGGCGGAAGGTGAAAGAAGCCGTTTACGCGATGGGCATGGAAGTCGCGTACACAAAGGACGAAATTCTGACGATCTACCTGAACCGTGCCTATTTGGGTGCGGGATCGCGTGGGTTTGCGGCTGCATCTGAACGCTACTTTGGCAAATCAGCCAGTGACCTGCGCCCTGCGGAAGCCGCGATGCTGTCGAGTTTGCTACCCGCCCCATCGTCGCGCGCGCCGACCCGCAATCTGGAAGCTGCCCAACAACGCGCGAACGTCGTCATTGGCTTGATGGAAGTGCAGGAACGTTTGTCGCCCCAACTGGCCGCTGATGCCCGCGCGAACCCAGCGACGTTGTCGTCTGCTGCGAAACAAGACACCGGCGGATATTTCGCCGATTGGGTGATGGCGTCCGGCCCTGAATTTTTCACGCGCAACACCACAGAAGACGTGAACATTCACACGACCTTCGATCAAGACATTCAGGCCAGCGCCGAAGACGCCCTGACATGGGTCTTTGAAAACAAGGTAAAAGCTGGATCGGAAGCCGAAGCCGCGATTGTTGTGATGTCTGCAGACGGCGCTGTACGGGCGATGGTTGGTGGGCGGTCTGCCCCGAACCCAGGTGATTTCAACCGCGCTATTCAGGCCCGCCGCCAACCCGGATCGGCGTTCAAACCGTTCATCTTTGCGGCTGCGTTGGAAATGGATTTCTCGCCCAACGATTACGTCAACGATACCGACATGTGCTGGTCCACGCCCGGATCGGGCGAATGGTGTCCGCAAAACTATGACCGCCAGTTCAAAGGTCCGGTGACGCTGACGGAATCCCTTGTCGAAAGCCGGAATATTCCAGCGGTGATCCTGTCAGAAAACGTGGGCCGCGATATTGTGCGGCTTGTCGCAGAAGGTTTCGGGATCGAAAGCGATCTGGCCGATGGTCCGGCGCTGGCGCTTGGCGTATCCGAAAGCACATTGATCGAAATGACCGGTGCTTATGCGGGTATCCTGAACGGTGGCTCCGCTGTTGATCCCTACGGATTTGTTGAACTTGAAGTCGCCGCCACGAACGAGATTTTTCCGGCCCTTGCTGGCGGGATCAAGGAACGTGTGATCCGTGAACGGTCCGCCCGCGAACTAACATGGATGATGAGCCAAGTGGTCGAACGCGGCACTGGTGCGCGTGCGAAGATTGATGGCTGGCAGATTGCAGGCAAGACCGGCACGACTCAATCCGCGCGGGATGCGTGGTTTATCGGCTTTACCGGCGATTACGTGACTGGCGTTTGGATGGGCTATGACGACAACAGCCCGCTGTCCGGTGTGACTGGTGGGGGTCTGCCTGCTGATATCTGGCGCGAGACGATGACGCGTGTGCTTGACGGTCAACAGCCAGTGCCGCTGCCGATGCAAGGTCCAGGCAATCAGTTGCGTCGCAGTGATCCGAATTTCCAGCCGGGTGTCGCTGCACCACAAGCCCCCGCACCCGCGGCACCGGAATCACCAAATGACGGTGCCATTCTGGATGTGTTGAATAACATCCTGAACAACGCAAACTAGCAGTCGGGATTATTCAGGTTCGCAGGCCGAATAGGCAAACGCGTAACCGTTCCAAATCATGATGATGCCGTCGTCGTCTGCCGCGTCCATCAGCATCGCGCGTTCTGTCCAGACTTCGTCGTCGTTGGAGCATTGCATCGTGTAGAGCGTCGCATCCATTTGCAGCACGTCCACCGGACGCGTCATGCGGCATTGCACGTCTACGCCAAAGAAAATGCCTTCTTCGATCTTCAGCGCACCACCATCAACGCCGACGTTCGCGCAATCCGCGTTGGCGACCTGTTTGTACGTCCCATCGTAAGGACCTGCCGCAGCAAGCGTCGGCATCAGAGCCAATATCGCGGCGAGCCTACGCATCAGGCTGCCCCGATTTCGGCTGTCAGCGCATCAAGGTTGCGGCCTTGCCGATCAAGAAGCGCCCCGATTTCCGCCCGTTCGGTCAACAGCATATTCACGCCTTCGATGATGAAGTTGAAGAACTTGTGCGATCCGGACCGATCTGAGACGTGGAAATCCATCCGGAGCGGGGAACGTCCGCGCAGTTTCACGGTTGTCTCAACTTCGATCCAGCTTTTGACGGGTGCCGCGCCTTCAACGACGATTTCACCGCCCACGAATTCACGGAAGCGGCGGCCATATTTGCTGGCGATGTAGCTGCGGAAGGCAACGGTGTAGGACTGCATCTGGGCCGCGCTTGCGCTGCGGGCGTCTGCGCCAAGGCAGTACCGCGCGATCGTTGGCACATCGGAATAGCGATCAAACAGAACCTCGAAATCGCGGATCATGGCGGCTTCGGATTTGCCGGATGCGATGACCGCGTTCACTTCGGTCACAAGGGCCGTGACGATGGCTTGCGACTGCTGCACGGACAAGGCGGCTGCAGATTGCGGGATGAGAACTGCAGCACTTGTGGCTGCGATCATTTGACGACGGTTCAGGATCATTACGGGTCTCCGTATAGGTCGGCGTAGGGGTCGGCGACTTCAGCCGCTTCGGCCCCGATTTCAAAACGGCGGTTCTGTTGGTAGATCAGCTGTGCCTGTGTATAGCTGTCCGCGCTTTCGTTCAGAACATCACCAATGGTATCGCCCACTTGGTCAATTTTCGCGACGCGTCCGGCCAGCGACCCTACTGAAGCGACAAGCAATTGGTCTTCGTTCAAGAACGTACCCAGCGGATCAATGAGGACATCCACAATCATACCCGCAGTGTCGCGTTCGGTTGACGGGCCAATGAGCGGTAATTCGAGATACGCGCCTTCTGGTGCGCCCCAAACAGATAGCGTTTGACCAAAATCGGCATCAATTTCTTCAAGCCCGATGATATCGGACGGATCAAATACGCCAAAAAGACCGAAAACAGAATTGATCATGAACCGCAGGGTATTGGACCCAGCAGCACCCAGATCGCCCTGCAATGTGTTATTCAGGATCACACCCGGCAAAGCGACGTTATCGGCGAAATCAATCACACGTTCCGAAATGGGCGCGGGAATGCGCGGGCCGCTGCTTTCGCCACTGCCCAAGCCACCTGTGAGGTTTTTGTTGAATGCGTGGACAGACCGATTGCGGGCCTCGTAGGGGTCATGGACCGAAACCCCTTCGGGGGCGACGCTACATGCGCCAAGCAAGGATAGGGTCAAGCAAATGGCAAAAGGTGACTTCATGAATTCAACAGTTTCGATCTTTAAAAGAGGTGATTGTGATGTGACGCTTGTCCGTAAAAATTGCAACAACCTTAGTTTGCAGTGGCGTTGTTGTCTTTATCGGGTAATTGATACCCCAAGTAGTAACAAAAAATAAATAGAGCGATGAACCGCCAATGGCAGACGAATTGACAGCACAAGGTCGCGCTGAATTAATCAATGCGCGCAAACAAAGCCGGGGCCTGTATTGGATGGTCGCCGTGTTCAGTTTCTTCGTGAACATGCTGATGCTGACCGGCCCGCTTTACATGTTGAATGTATATGATCGGGTTTTGGGGTCGCGTAGCTTAGAGACGTTGATCGCCTTGTCTGTTTTGGTCGCCTTCCTTTACGGGATGATGGGGATCATGGATTACGTGCGTGGTCGGATCATGGGCCGCGTCGGCGCACGTTTTCAGGCAACAATGGACCGCCGCGTTTTTGCAGCTGTGTTGAAAGCGTCCACGATTAACAAAGCCACGAAACAGGCCGCAACGGGTTTGCGTGATCTGGAAAGCGTCCAACGTTTGATTACATCGCCTGCCCTGATGGCTGTGTTTGATTTGCCTTGGACGCCGCTATTCTTTCTTGGCATCTTTATCTTTCACCCGTTGATGGGCCTGCTTGGCCTTGTTGGCGGCGTGATCCTGATTGGCGTTGCGATCACAAACCAGTTGACCACCCGCAAGCCGCTGCAAAAGGCGAATGCGGCGACGTTCCAATCCGAAACGATGGGCGCACAGATCCGACAGGAATCCGAAATGGTGCATGCACTTGGCATGCGCGATGCCGCGTTTAGCAGGTGGCAAATTGCTCGTGGCGAAAGCCTAGATGCGACGATTGCGGCTGCAGATGGCGCGGGCACCTTTAGCGCGATGACCAAGACGTTCCGGTTGTTTTTGCAATCCGCGATGCTGGGGCTTGGTGCATATCTGGTGCTACAAGGCGAACTGACGCCGGGTGCTATGATTGCCGGTTCCATCCTGCTGGGCCGTGCTTTGGCACCGATTGAATTGATTGTCGGGCAGTTTGCGACGTTCCAAAAGGGCCGTGAAGGCTGGCGCAATCTGTCAACGCTTTTGGGTAATGTGCCTGCCGATGATGATAGGACAACCCTGCCGCAACCCGCTGCCCGCATTGTCGCGGATCAGGTCACTGTGATCCCGCCAGGGGAACAGACCGCGTCACTGCGTATGATCAGCTTTGCCGTCCAACCTGGACAAGCGGTTGGGGTGATCGGCACATCGGGTGCGGGCAAGACGACATTGGCGCGGGCATTGACCGGCATCTGGCGTCCTGCGGGTGGGAAAATCCGGCTCGATGGGGCTGCGTTGGACCAGTATAACCCTGACGTTCTGGGCCAACATATTGGGTATCTGCCGCAGCGCGTGCAGTTGTTTGATGGCACTATCAAAGAAAACATCGCCCGCATGTCGATGCAGCCGAATGATGCCGCCGTGGTGGAAGCTGCGAAAAAGGCGGCGGCGCATGAGATGATCCTCAAGCTACCCGATGGCTACGACACCCGCGTGGCGTCCAATGGCGGTCGTCTTTCTGGCGGTCAAATCCAGCGGATCGGGCTGGCCCGTGCGATGTATGGCAACCCTGTTGTGCTGGTGCTGGATGAACCAAATTCGAACCTTGATAACGAAGGATCAAATGCGCTGAACAACGCGATCAAACTGACCAAAGAGGAAGGCAAAATCGTGTTTATCATGGCGCATCGTCCTGCTGCTATTCAGGAATGCGATCTGTTGTTGGTGATTGAAAACGGGGCACGGCGTGCCTTTGGCCCGAAGGATCAGGTTCTGCAGGAGATGGTCAAAAATGCCGATCAAATCAAAAAGACAACCGGCCAAGGCGGGGGCGTATCATGAGCGAGCAAAACCCGAATAAACGGTGGTCTGTCGCCAAGCCGATGATCATTGGACTGCTGGCGATGCTGGTGCTTGTCGGCGGCTTTGGTACGTGGGCCGTCATGGCGCAGATCACAGGGGCTGTGATCGCATCCGGCCAAATCGAAGTCGACCGCAACCGCCAAGTGATCCAGCATCCTGACGGCGGTGTCGTCGAAGCGATCCTCGTGGATGAGGGCGATGTTGTTGAAGCGGGCGATCTGTTGATTCAGCTGGATTCGAATGCGTTGAAATCCGAATTGGTGATCGTCGAAGGTCAGTTGTTCGAAATCCTTGCGCGTCGTGGCCGATTGGAAGCCGAACGCGATGGAAGTGACACGATTACCTTCCCCGAAAAACTGCTCGCCTTTGATCGCCCCGAAATCGATAGCCTGATCGCAGGTCAGGAACGCTTGTTTCAGGCGCGGCTGGAATCGGCGGCCAAGACCAAGGAACAGTTAGGCCAACGGCGTGCCCAAATCGTGAGCCAGATCGCAGGCATCAAGGCCCAACAAGAAGCGTTGGAAAGTCAGAAGTCGCTGATCGTTCAGGAACTGGCTGACCAGCAAAGCCTGCTGGATCGCGGCCTTGCCCAAGCCAGCCGCGTGTCCGCGTTGCAGCGTGAACAGGCTGATATGCTCGGGCGTGTTGGCGAATTGGCAGCGCTTGAAGCCCAAGCTGCAGAGCAGATCACCGAGATCGAAATCGAGGTGCTAAGCCTTGATACCACCCGTCGCGAGG
The DNA here is from genome assembly GCF_055809435.1 of Yoonia sp. D2-7. NCBI lineage: Bacteria > Pseudomonadati > Pseudomonadota > Alphaproteobacteria > Rhodobacterales > Paracoccaceae > Yoonia > Yoonia sp. D2-7. The sequence goes on from NZ_CM147912.1 coordinate 3,495,538, forward strand.
AAGCCATCACGCGTCTGCGCGATCTGCAGTTCAACGAACTGGAACTGTCCGAACGTCAACGCACGTTGACCGAACAGCTTGACCGGTTGGATATTCGTGCGCCTTTGTCCGGCATCGTGTACGGCCTGACCGTGTTTGCCGAACGATCCGTTATTCGCGCTGCTGATCCGGTGATGTTTCTTGTCCCGCAAGACCGCCCGCTGGTGATCGCCGCCCAAGTGCAACTGACCGATGTGGACCAGATTTATGTGGGCCAAGAAGCGACGATGCGCTTTTCCGCGTTTGATCAACGCCGCACGCCGGAATTATTTGGCACTGTGACGCTGATTTCGGCGGATGCGTTTCAGGACGAAAACACCTCTGCTTCATTCTACCGTGTCGAATTGCGACTTAACGAAGGTGAAATCAATCGCTTGCCCGAGGACATGACGCTGATCCCCGGCATGCCGGTGGAATCTTTCGTCCGGACCGCAGATCGCAGCCCGATGGATTACCTGATCAAACCGCTGGCTGACTACTTTGCCAAGGCATTCCGCGAGACGTGATCGCGGAGTGCATTGCGCCTGATCACGGCCAAGGATAGCGTTCCTTTAAGTTCATTAAAGGAGCACGCAATGACATCTGCGATTGAAACCAAACTTGCCGAACTCGGTGTGACGTTGCCCGAAGCCCCTGCTGCGGCGGGCAATTATGTGCCCTACGTGATTGCGGGCGACATGGTGTTTGTATCCGGCCAGATTTCGATGGATGTGACTGGGCCACTGACGGGTAAGTTGGGTGATGATTACACGGTTGATCAAGGCATGGCTGCGGCCAAAACCTGCGCGATCAACCTGCTGACCCAATTGAAAGCCGCATGTGACGGCGATCTGGATCGCCTTGTTCGCGTTGTGAAGCTGGGTGGTTTTGTGAATTCGACCCCTGATTTCACGGATCAGCCCAAGGTCATCAACGGCGCATCTGATTTTCTGGTCGAAGCATTGGGCGACATCGGCCGTCATGCACGTGCCGCAGTCAGCGCACCAAGCCTGCCATTGGGTGTTGCTGTCGAAATTGATGGTGTGTTTCAGATCAAATGAAACTTCCCGCAGCATTCCTAACGCGCCCCATCACACATCGGGCCTTGCACGACAAAACGGACGGTCGCCCCGAAAATTCTATCGAGGCGATTACCGCCGCGATTGACGCAGGTTACGCGATCGAGATTGATCTGCAGTTGTCCAAGGACGGTGTGCCGATGGTGTTTCACGACTATCACCTTGCGCGTTTGACTGCCGAACAGGGCCCGATCACGATGCGCACGGCGGCAGAGCTTGGACAGATACCGTTGAGTGGTGGCAAGGCTGGCATCCCTACGTTGGCAGAGGTTTTGGCCCTTGTTGATGGCCGTGTTCCGCTGCTGATCGAGATCAAGGATCAAGACCTGAACATGGGACCGAATGTTGGATCATTGCAGCAAGCGACAGCCGATGTCTTGGCGGGCTACGCTGGCGACGTCGCTGTGATGTCGTTTAACCCGCACGCTGTGATCGCGTTTGGCGAAGCTGCGCCGCACATTCCACGTGGTTTGGTGACCAGCAGTTATGACCCCGCCGATTGGGAACCGTTGGCTGTCGATCTGTGTGAACGGCTGCGTGAAATCCCTGATTATGACCGCACGGGCGCATCATTCATCAGTCACGAAGCGCATGATCTGGACCGCCCCCGCGTCGCCGAATTGAAAGCCGCGGGTGCCAATATATTATGCTGGACGATCAAATCTGCTGAAGAGGAAGCGCAAGCGCGCAAAATAGTCGATAACGTGACTTTTGAAGGCTACCTCGCTTGACCCACCGCATTTTGCGCACACATCAACCTTCATGACTGATGACGCCATAGAGATCGCCGCCCACCCCGACCTGAGCACCATTGCGCAGGCCGATTGGGACGCTTGCGCTTGCCCCGAAACGCAGGACGGCAGGCCCTATGATCCCTTTACGACCTATCGGTTTCTGAAGGCCCTAGAAGACAGCGGATCAGTCGGGCCGGGCACCGGATGGCAGCCCCGCTATCTGACAGCAAAGCAAGGCGATCAGGTGATTGCCGTTGCGCCGCTGTACGCCAAGGGACATTCGCAGGGCGAATATATCTTCGACCACAACTGGGCCCATGCGTTCGAAAACGCGGGCGGACGGTATTATCCGAAACTGCAAATGGCGGTGCCGTTTACCCCTGCCACTGGACGCCGTTTTCTGACCCGTCCAGGGTTCGAGATCGTTGGTATGTCCGCAATCGTTCAAGGCGCGATCCAGATTGCCGCCGACAACGAGCTATCGTCCGTCCATGTGACATTCTGCACAGAGACAGAAGCAATTGCAGGCGAAGAAATGGGCCTGTTGCCCCGTATCGGTCAGCAGTTTCATTGGGAAAACGACGGCTATGCCGATTTTGATGGTTTCCTGAACAGCCTTGCCAGCCGCAAACGCAAAAATATCCGTAAAGAACGCGCGCAGGCAAATGATTTTGGCGGCGATATCCTGATGTTGACGGGCGACGATATTCAGTCCGAACATTGGGACGCGTTCTGGCGGTTCTATCAAGACACCGGCAACCGCAAATGGGGTACGCCCTATCTGACGCGGGCGTTTTTTGATCATGCGCAAGAGCATCTGCGCGACGATATGCTGCTGTCGCTGGCTGTCCGCGACGGGCAGTACATTGCGGGGGCGTTGAATTTCATCGGGCGCGAAACGCTGTACGGACGGTATTGGGGATGTGTCGAACATCGCGCCTGTCTGCACTTTGAATTGTGCTATTACCGCGCGATTGAATACGCGATTGAACACGGCATGAACCGCGTCGAAGCGGGAGCGCAAGGCGAACACAAACTCGCCCGTGGTTATCTGCCCGTGGCGACCCATTCGCTGCATTATTTCACCGATCCGGGGTTTCGCGAAGCCGTTGCCAATTACCTTGATGCGGAACGTGACGCGGTGGACAACGAGATCGAAATCCTGACATCTTACGGCCCGTTCAAAAAGGAAAACCGAGAGGAACAGCAATGACCGAGAAATTGACCGACGCGGAACGCGAAACGCAACTTGCGCCGCTTCTTGCAAACGGCTGGGCAATGACCGATGGACGCGATGCAATCCAAAAGTCGTTTGTTTTCCGGAACTTTATTGACGCTTTCGGGTTTATGACAAAAGTCGCCATCTGGGCGGAAAAGCTGAACCACCACCCAGAGTGGTCAAATGTATACAAGACCGTCGACGTGACGCTGACGACCCATGATTGCGATGGGATCAGCGCGCTAGACGCAAAATTGGGCGCCAAAATGGACGCGCTCGTAAAGGAATAACGATGGAAGAGCTACTGAACACCGAAATCATGAACGGCAAGACAGTCGCCGATGTCTTAACCATTGATTTTCTGGCCTCTATCGTGGGGTCCGTTCTGGCAGCTATCGCAATTCTGTTTATCGGTTTCGTCATCGGTGGCTGGGCACGTCGGCGGCTTGTTCATTTGGGCGAACGCCATCAGCATCTTGATGAAACGCTGTTCAATTTCCTTGGCAATATCGTCCGCTACGTCGTTATCGGCTTCGCGTTTCTGTTTGTTCTCAACACCTTTGGCGTTGAAACCACGTCCGTCGTGGCCATCATCGGTGCCGCATCTTTGGCGATTGGTCTGGCGTTGCAAGGCACGCTGTCCAACATCGCGGCCGGCGTGATGATCATCTTTTTCCGCCCCATCAAGATCGGCGATTTCGTTGAGGTCGACGGCAAGATGGGGACCGTGAAAGACATTACCCTGAACTTCACGGAAATTGCGTCGCTTGGGAATGTGCAGATCATCATTCCAAATTCTGACGTGTGGGGAAATACGATTGAAAATTATTCCATCTACGATACCCGCCGCGCAGAGTGGGAATTTGGTGTTGGGTATGGTGCCAGTCTGAAAACTGCCGAAGATGTGATCCGCGACACGATCATGTCCGATTCACGGTCGCTGAATGATCCGGAACCGTTCATTCAGGTGAATACGCTGAATTCCAGTTCTGTGGATTTTCTGGTGCGCGTTTGGTGTCCGTCGGCTGATTATTTTCAGTATCAGGCCGACATGAAACGTAAGGTGAAAGAAGCCCTTGATGCAGCTGGTGTCGATATTCCGTTCCCAACGCGGACAATTGTGCAAAGCGAATCCTAAGCGGCTTTGCAAATCGCCGCTCTGGTTGCGCCGTTTTGCATGACTTCATAGGCTCGCGGCGTCGGCGTTAGGATAATTTTATCTGCCTCAACAGTTTCGGCCAATACGACAAGATCCATTGCGGCCAGACGGTTCACGATCTTCTGCATGCCGCGATAGCGGTCATAATGGCCGCGGTCGATCTCGTGACCTGCTGTGCCCTGAGCAATAGCTTCGATCGATTGACTTAGTATCTTAATCATCATGGGTGTCATGATCGATGCTCCGTTTATTTGTTCCAGCAGGGGATTTTTTTGTGAAAACATCGAGGTCTTCTTCAAATTGCTTACGAAGCTCTTCGCGGGTCAGTCGTTGTTGTTCTGAGGCCGGGACTGTACCCGCGAAGATGGCTCTTGCCTGAGTGTCGATCGAAGAACTGATAAACTGGTTCATGGCATTGCCTTGTTTCGCTTACTGAGATCTTGCGTCTCTCTGAGGATGAAGTTCGATGGGAACCCCACTTCCTATTTCCCCTCAATTGGCTCGGACTCTCTAGGTGTCTGCCGTATAGTGCTTTGCTATTTCAGTTAAAAACCTATGCGGAAGGCGAATTTGAAAACGAAAACGGACGTAACGTCACTTTATTTTAGCGATCCCCTATTCGGATAGGCGGGCAGTGCTACACCCACAAAAAAGGCCCCTTGCGACAATGACGCAAGGGGCCGTTGAAATCGATTCTGGGCAGCGCGTTAGATGCTGGCGAGCAGAGCTTCCCCACCCGAGATGTCGCATTCGCCGGGGCTTGCTTCTTCGCCCAGCGCAGTGACGACGCCGTTTTCGACAACCATCGCATACCGTTTGGATCGCCCGATCAGGCCCGCAGGTGGTGCTGTGAAATCCATGCCGATGGCTTTGGTGAACGCGCCTTCAGCATCCCCTAACATCGTGATGCCAACGTCGGCCGCACCCGTGCTTTTGCCCCACGCGTCCATTACAAACGGATCGTTGACCGATACGCAGATGATTTCGTCCACACCTTTGGCTGCGAAATCGTCCTTGGTCCGCATAAAGCTAGGCACGTGTGACGTGGTGCAAACGCCGGTGTAGGCCCCCGGAAGACCAAAAATGACGACCTTCCGGTCTTTCAATTTGTCAGCCATTTGTACGCCAGTCGGGCCTTCGTCGCCCATGTAAAGCAAAGTCGCGTCGGGCAAAGTGGCCCCAATTGAAATCGTCATGTTTGTATCCTTGTTTCGATTGCACCTGTTGTTACCAACAATATAGGTTTGAGGGGTAAGCAAGACCAGTTCAAGGACCAAACTATGCCACATGTCGTCGTTATCGGTGCCGGCCAAGCCGGATCATCATGTGTGGCAAAGCTGCGCGCGGAAGGATTCGACGGCGACATCACGCTTGTCGGTGGTGAACCAGTGCCCCCCTATCAACGCCCGCCCTTGTCCAAGGCGTATCTGCTCGGCGAAATGGTCGAAGAACGTTTGTACCTGCGCCCCGCTAGTTTCTATGCCGACAACACCATCGATCTGCGTCTGTCCACACGCGCGACCGCGATTGATCCGGTGAGTAAAACTGTGACGTTGGAGAATACCGACGTTTTGACTTACGATCATCTTGTTCTAACGACCGGATCGCATCCCCGCACATTGCCCAGCGCGATTGGTGGCGATCTGGGGAATGTGTTCAGCGTCCGTGATCTGGCGGATGCGGATGCCATGGCGCCTGCGTTTGCTGACGGGAAAAAGGCCCTGATCATCGGCGGCGGGTATATCGGGCTGGAAGCCGCAGCTGTGGCGGCCAAACGCGGGGTTTCCGTGACCTTGGTCGAGATGGCAGACCGGATTCTGCAACGTGTCGCGGCCCCTGAAACCTCTGACTACTTCCGCGACCTGCATGCGTCGCATGGCGTGAATATCGTTGAAGGCGTGGGCCTAGAGCGTTTGATCGGCGACGACGTGGTGACCGGCGCTGTCCTGACAGACGGCACAAAGCTTGATATTGATTTTGCAGTTGTCGGCGTCGGCATTGCGCCCGCTACAATCCTTGCCGAAGGTGCCGGCCTAACCATCGACAACGGGATCGCGACGAACAGCTTTGGACAAACATCCGACCCTGCGATTTGGGCTGCTGGCGACTGTGCCTCTGCCCCGCTGGACGGTCATCAAATCCGGATCGAAAGCGTCGGCAACGCGATTGATCAGGCCGACGTTGTGGCAAAGAATATCGCAGGGATCGAAACGCCCTATGTGCCAAAGCCGTGGTTCTGGTCCGATCAATACGATTGCAAACTTCAGATTGCGGGCCTGAACATCGGCTATGGCGCCGTTTATGTGCGTAAAACCGGCGATGCCCAGTCGCACTGGTACTACAAGGGTGACCAATTGATTGCCGTGGATGCGATGAACGACCCGCGCAACTACATGATCGGGAAGCGCCTGATTGAGGCGGGCAAAAGTCCTGCGCCTGACCTGATCACTGACCCCGATACGGATATGAAAGCACTGCTGAAAGCATGAGAATCATTGGCGGGCAGCATCGCGGATTGACCCTTGCAGATGTCGGGAAAGGTGATGCATCGGCCCATCTGCGCCCCACATCCGACCGCGTGCGCGAAAGCCTGTTCAACGTGTTGCAGGGCGGCAAATACGGCAACCCGATCGACGGGGCACGGGTACTGGACCTGTTCGCGGGGACAGGTGCGCTCGGGCTTGAAGCGTTGTCGCGCGGGGCCGCGTTCACGACCTTTGTGGACAGCGGGCGCGTGGCACAAAAACTGATCGCGACAAACATCGACAAATGTAGACGAGCGGCAGACACCAAGATGCTGACATGTGATGTCACGCAACTGCCCGACGCCGATGAACCCTGCGACCTGATCTTTGCAGACCCCCCTTACGGTCAGGGCCTTGGTCCGGCTGCACTCCGATCCGCGCGCGCATCAGGCTGGATCGCCGATGACGCGTTGATGGTACTGGAAGACAACACCGCCCTGCCCGCCCCACCGGGGTTTCGCAAACTGGACCAACGGCGCTATGGCGACACGTGGATCACCCTGCTGGAGCTGAACTGATGACCGTAAAACTTGTGATCTTCGATTGCGATGGCGTGTTGGTGGATACTGAACCGACGACAAATATCGTGATTGCGGAAAACCTATCGCGCTACGGATTGGAGATTTCAGTTAAAGACGTGGACACCCTGTTTGTCGGCGGCACCATGGCGGGTGTCATGACAACGGCACGCGACATGGGGGCAGCGTTGCCGGACAGATGGCTGGACGAAATCTACGGCGAAATGTTCGCGGCCCTTTCGAAAGGCGTGCAGGTTTTCGATGACGTGCACGTGTTCCTCGATCATTTGGACGCCGCAGGCATCGCCACCGCAATCGCATCGAACGGCCCGCCAAAGAAGATGGCGATATCGTTGACGCCGTCAGGGTTGATTGACCGTTTTGCAGACCGGATTTATTCCGGCCATGACTATGTCCCGAAGCCCGATCCGACGATGATCCATCATGCGATGCAGATCGCGGGTGTAACGCCCGCGGAAACGGTGTTCATCGACGACAGCCCAACGGGGGCGAGTGCAGGCATCGCCGCAGGTGTGCGCACCTTCGGATTTGACCCAAGCGGCAGTTTTGCCCACCTCGCACGTGTCGATGTCGAAAAAGTCAGGTCAATGCGCGACATCGCTGGCTTGATCGGCGTCACGATGCCGCCTGCTTAGACCTCGTAGGTCGGGTGGAATTTACCGGCAGGTGATAGCGTGAAAATCTCGGCGCCTTGTGCGGTGATCCCGATGGAATGCTCGAACTGCGCAGACAGGCTTTTGTCGCGGGTCACAGCGGTCCAATCATCAGCGAGAACCTTGGTTTCTGGACGGCCCAGATTGATCATCGGCTCGATGGTAAAGAACATGCCTTCTTCCAGCACAGCACCGGTGCCCGCGCGACCATAATGCAGCACATTTGGCGGGGCGTGGAACACGCGACCAAGGCCATGACCGCAAAAATCGCGAACCACAGACATGCGGTTGCTTTCAGCGTAAACCTGAATGGCATGACCAATATCGCCAAACGTATTCCCGGGCTTCGCAGCCTCAATGCCCTTCATCAGCGCATCATGCGTGACCTGTACCAGACGTTCCGCCTTGCGCGACATTTTACCCGCGACATACATCCGAGACGTATCGCCGAACCATCCGTCAGCGATGACCGTGACGTCGATGTTGAGGATATCACCGTCTTTCAGGGTCTTTTCACCGGGAATTCCGTGACAAACGACGTGGTTCACGGAAATGCAGCTTGCGTGCTGATAGCCCTTGTAGCCAATCGTTGCAGACGTTGCGCCAGCCAGTTCAACCTGATCCGTGATAAACTGATCCAAAGCAGCGGTCGACACACCGGGGGCGACCAAAGCCGCCACATCATCCAGAATTTGGGCAGCCAAGCGGCCAGCCTTGTTCATGCCCGCAAAATCGCTTGGCTCGTAAATCCGAATACCATCTTTGGTCACGCGGCCGTTATTCGTCATCATCTCGTCCTCAACACGTTTCCCGCGACATAAGCGATCATGCCCAACAAAACCAGTAGTGCAGCCGACCCAATTCTTTTGGTCGTAAATATCCCCGCCGGAGGCACCCTTACAGATCAACAAAATCCAACGGATTGCGAATGTCCACACCATCCGGCGAAATCGCGCAATCAAACACCATCACCTCAACACCTGCGGCCTGCGCTTCGCGAAAGGCCCGCGCATAGGCGGCGTCGATGTCCGCGGCGAGGGTGAAGCCCGCGCAATCCGTCCGTTGCACCAAGTACAACATCACAGCGCGGTGGCCTTGCCGGACCATTTCGGACAATTCAGCTAGATGTTTGGCACCGCGTTTGGTGACGGAATCGGGAAATTCAGCGAGCCCTTTGGTCCGTGAAAGCGTCACGCTTTTCACCTCGACGTAGGTATCCGGCCCCTGCCCTGTCAGCAGAAAATCAATCCGCGAATTTTCACCGTATTTCACTTCGGGTCGCACAAGATCATATTCAAACCCCGGCACCTGATGATCCATAAATGCAGCCTTCAGCGCGCGGTTCGGCACGGACGTATCCACCCCCGTGAAATGTCCGTTTTCGTGATCCACCAGTCGCCAGCCATATTTCAGCTTTTTCTTAGGGTCATCGTTTGGTTCCAGCCACACTTTCATCCCCGGTTCCGCCAGCCCCATCATTGATCCGGGGTTAGCACAATGCGCCACAACTTCGGTCCCGTCCTCCAATGTCATATCGGACAGGAACCGTTTGTAACGTTTGATCAATCGGGCGGGGATAAGAGGTGTGGCAAACTGCATGGACCGCCCTATAACATGGTCGTAACCAAGGAGACCACCAATGCCAAATCCCACAGCCGCAATGCTCGTCATTGGTGACGAAATCCTGTCGGGCCGCACCCGCGACGCCAATATGCATTATCTGGCAGGTCAGCTGACCGAGGCAGGTATCGACCTGAAAGAAGTCCGCGTGGTCAGCGACGATGCCCCTGCGATTGTCGCGGCTGTGAAGGCTTTGTCCGCCGCCTATGATACCGTCTTTACCAGCGGCGGTATCGGCCCGACGCACGACGATATTACGGCGGATTGCATCGCCGCCGCTTTTGACGATCACATCGACGTCCGCGACGATGCTCGTGCTTTGTTGCAGGCCCACTATGACCGCAGCGGACAGGAACTGAACGAGGCCCGCCTGCGTATGGCCCGCATTCCTGACAGCGCCACGCTGATCGACAATCCCGTCAGCACCGCCCCCGGTTTTACTGTCCAGAACGTGCATGTCATGGCGGGGGTGCCGTCGGTCTTTCAGGCCATGGTGGCGAGCGTTTTGCCGACCCTAACGGGCGGCGCGCCGTTGTTGTCGCGCACGTTGCGTGTTGATCGTGGTGAAGGCGATATTGCAGGCCCGTTGGGGCAATTTGCACAGACCTATGTTGACCTGTCAGTCGGGTCTTATCCCTTTCAGAAGGACGGGAAATACGGGTCAAACGTTGTTGTCCGTGGCGCTGATGCGACGCGTTTAGATGGCGCAATGGCAGAGCTGGCGAAGATATTTCCCGCATGAACCTGCCCGATGCCCAGACCGTTTGCGATGCACTTGATGTAACATGGCCAGCTGCTGCGAAATCCGCTGTGCCGGGCTTCACCATTCGCGAAGGCAAGGGCGGCGGCCAACGGGTCAGTGCTGCGACAACGGTTGGTGCATTCGATCCCACACAGATCGCGGGTGCAGAGGACGCGATGCGTGCGCTTGGTCAGGTCCCGTTGTTCATGATCAGATCCGGTGATGATGCTTTGTCGGTCCATCTGGATAACGCGGGCTACGTCGAAAAAGACACCACGCTTTTGTACGCGATTCCATCGGCCGACATCACGGATGTGAAGCCCCCGCCCGTGACCAGTTTTCAGGTCTGGCCGCCGCTTGCCACCCAGCGCGAGATTTGGGCGGAAGGTGGGACGGGTCCGGCCAGATTAGCCGTGATGGACCGCGCGGATTGTTCGAAGGCGACGTTTCTTGGGCGTGTGAATGATCGCCCCGCAGGCACCGCCTTTGCGGGCGTCGCGCATGATTGCACGATGTTGCATTCGCTAGAGGTGCTGCAAAACGACCGTCGACAGGGACTTGCCGCAAACCTGACCCGTGCCAGCGCCATTTGGGGGCAATCGCAGGGTGCAAAGTGGTTCACTTTGGCCGCTGTGGCGGCGAACACCGGTGCAAATGCGCTCTACACTTCCCTCGGGATGCAGGTTGTGGGACAGTACCACTATCGTATCAAACCGGACTGAATACATGACCGACAAAGTGACTGCCCTTGATCTTCCGATGGTTGACCCGTTGCCCGCAGACACCCAGAAATATTTCGACATCTGCCAAGACAAGCTGGGCATGATCCCGAATGTGTTGCAGGCCTATGCGTTCGACATCGACAAATTGAACGCCTTTACGACGCTTTATAACGACCTGATGCTTGCTGACAGCGGCTTGACCAAGCTGGAACGCGAGATGATCGCCGTGGTCGTGTCGTCGATCAACAAGTGTTTCTATTGCCTGACCGCCCATGGGGCCGCTGTACGCGAATTATCCGGTGATCCCAAACTGGGCGAGATGCTGGTGATGAACTGGCGCGTTGCTGATCTGGACGCCCGCCAAACGGCCATGTGCCTGTTTGCAGAAAAGATCACCATGGCGAGTGCGACGATCGTCGAAGAAGACCGCGACGCGTTGCGCAATGTCGGTTTTACGGATCGTGACATTTGGGACATTGCCAATGTCGCTGGCTTTTTCAACATGACCAACCGCGTGGCGTCGGCCACCGATATGCGCCCGAATGACGGGTATCACAGCCAGTCACGATGATCCGTGGCATTCCCCTTCTTGCTGCGTTATGCCTGCCTTACCTCGCGGCTGCGCAAGATTTGCGGCTACCGGGGAACGCCGTTGCCACCTATCAAGAAGCAGGTGCGCCGAACACGTTGATGATTGCGACGGGGCCATGGAAAGATGGGAGCGTCCCCAACAACATTGCAGAAGGCACTGTTGCGCAGGGTGCTTGGAAAATCTCGGTGGCGGGACTGACCACGTTGCAAATCTTGCAGCCTCTTCGCGATCAACTGCTTGCAGGTGGATACACAGAAATTTTCACCTGCGAGGGTGACGCTTGTGGCGGGTTCGATTTTCGCTTTGCGCTGGACGTGCTGCCGCCACCTGACATGCAGGTAAACCTAGGCGATTTCAGATACTGGGCGGGTTTCAAAGATGGTGACAAAGGGCCGGAACATACCGTCCTGCTGATCAGTCAAATCGCGCGAGCGGCCTATGTCCAGATTGACCGTGTTTCGAACGACGGCGATCTGGGGCGCGTTTCCAGTCGGGGCAGTTCTGTTGTGGCCGCCACCGCACCATCATCCAGTCCCGCCAACAGCGCACCACCTGCGGATATGGCCACGGCGCTGACCCAGATTGGCCGCGCCGTACTGACCGATCTTAGCTTTGTTCCCGGGTCGTCCGATTTGGCGGATGGGCCTTATGAGTCGCTTGAAACGCTTGCTGCTTACCTGCGCGCGCACCCTGATTTGCAGATTGCCTTGGTCGGCCACACCGATTCCGCGGGATCGTTGGAAGGTAATATCAGCCTATCCAAACGGCGCGCCCGCGCGGTCAGGCAACGCCTGATCGACAGCTACGGCATTCCGGGTCGTCAATTAGCGGCAGAGGGCATGGGGTATCTGTCACCGGTGGGCAGCAATCTGACCGAAGCTGGCCGCGATGCGAACCGCAGGGTCGAAGCAATTGTGACCAGCACAGAGTCCAATTGATCCCCTAAACGGCGGTCAACAGATCAACGAGATCTTCCGCCTGAAATGGTTTTGTGACGGATGCTTGCCCCCGAAACACCTGCGGCCATTGATCATCGGAATACCCCGACGCCACCACAAAGGGGATCGAGAGCGATTGAAGCCGTTGTGCGACCGGTTCTGACGTCCCGTGCCCCAAATTAATGTCCAGAACCGCCGCATCGCATCCTTCTTTTTCGAAGGCTAACAATGCCTGAGCGGCAGAAATACAGGGGCCGATGACTTCGAAACCGGATGCTTCAAGCTGTTCAGCCAAATCGAGTCCCAAAAGGACATCGTCTTCGACAATCAAGATACGTTTCGTCAAAACACCAACCCAAATACCGATACAGCCATTTCTAGTCCAACTTAGCCAAACTGGATGCGGGACACGCGAGGTGCCATTCAAACCCTTCGGGCTGAAATCTTGTTTCGATTTCGCCTTCTAACGACAGTTTAACCATTGTTCCGGTGACTTTGGAACCGAACCCTTTCGTTTCGGGTGCCACGACCGGCGGTCCACCGCTTTCGACCCAGTGCAGTTCAAACATGGCTTGGGGGCCGGTTCCCGTGGTGGTCCAGTCGACATTCACCACCCCGACATCATTCGACAAGGCACCATATTTGGTCGCGTTGGTGGCCAATTCGTGGATCGCCATACTGATCGTTTGCGCATTCGCAGCGTTCAGCAACGTTTTCGGTCCGGTCAACAAAATACGGGATCCAATCAAATCCTTGAAATGCCCAAGCTGCGACGTGATCAAATCCTGTAGATCGACGTCTTCCCAATTGTTGCGCACCAGCAAATCCTGGCTCGCGGACAACGACGTCAGCCGACGGGAAAACGATTTTGAAAAATCTTGCGGGTTGCTGGCGCTGGTTTGACGCGCAATGGCTTGGATCAAGCTGAGCAGGTTCTTGGAGCGGTGGTTCACCTCTTTCATCAACAAGGCAATTTGCGCATTCCCCTTCGCCAATGCATCCGCTGCCCGCTGGCTTTCACGGTTACGCACCGCCTGCCCCCACACCAGAAATGTCAGAAGCATCGACATCAATACGCCCGTCAGCAGAACAATAATGTGGCTGTTCAGTGCGGTGGCCTTTTCAAACACGCTAGTGGATGTCGCCATTAGCCGCCACGTTTTGCCATACATTGAAAAGGTGTTTTCAGATGCAAAGACCGGTGTGTGATCCGGTTCGGGCATGTCCTGATACATTGAAAGCAGTTCACCTTCGGGAGTCACTTCGAACAGGCTGACATCTTTGCGGTAAAGCCCTTCGCCATCGAAATTGGCCTTCAGGATGGTTTCCATCAAATCCTTGATACGGAAGACGCTGACGATCAAACCTTTGGCTTTCTCGCGTTGCGTTGCCATCGCTGTGGTTGTGCGATCAAAGATCGGCAAAACGACCAAAACACCGGCTTTCGTTTCGTCGTTCAGGCTTTCGTCGTCCTGCACCAACGTGATTTTTGACGTCATGCTAGGTTCACCCAGCAGAAGCGCCCGATCGACGGCTGCTCGTCGGTTCGTTTCCGAATAAATATCAAATCCCAACGCGGGCCGATTGCGTCCGATAAAGGGTTCCAGATACAAAATCGGCGCATAAATAGGACGTTCGCCATCGGGCCTGAGATCGAATTCAGCCCAGTCATTCGCCTGAACATCAGCAACCAATGCGTCCACCTCTGCACGGTCATGCAAAATGGCGTTGAAGCTAAGACCCTGAATACCAGGATAATTTTCTTCGAGCTTGAGGTTTGAAACGTAATCCTGCCAAACGGTCCGATCAACGTTTTCGGTCGCTTCAAACAGCGCCACACCACTACGCAAGACCTGTGCATAGGCGTCAAAAGTTGTGCGCAGGCTGGTTTCGATTACGCCGGTTTCCTGTTCGAACCGGATCAGGCCTGTTTGAAAGTTTCGCTGTTTTTCATACAGCGTCAGCGCCAGAGTTGCGGCCATTGATATCGCGAAAACAAACGCCACGATCCACGGGTCTCGGCGTCTGCGGTAGGCTTCACTAGACTTCATCAAAGCCCTTTCCATCATCGGTCTACTTTATGCGCGTCCAGAATTGCGAGACCACAATCATAACGTGCATACCACCATAGAAACGGAACCTGAGCCCGTCAATTCCCGAATGGCCGCTAACCAAGCAACTTTAAACAGAAAAAAGGCGCTACTTCGGGAGGGGAAGTAGCGCCTAGGTATGGTGTGTAACACCGGGGGAAATTTGGTTTACTTCCAGTTGTCTGGACCTTTGTCCGCAAACGAATGGACAAGGAAGTCGATGAAAGCGCGCACTTTCGGCTGTGTGAAACGGCCTGGCGGGTAAACAGCGTAGACACCTTGGGTTTCGACGGGCAGATCGGGGATCGCGACTTCGACCAGACCTTGCGCCATAGCGTCAGCGTAAAGGAAGCTTGGCAGGTAAGCGATGCCCAGACCGCCGATACAGGCGTTCAGCAGGGATTGACCGTCGTTGACTGTCAGCCAGCCCGCAGTGCGGACTTGGCGTTTTTCGCCAGACGGTGCTGTCAGCTTCCAAACGGCCGAATTGGCTTGGTTGGAATAATGCAGCAATTTGTGTTCGTTCAGATCGTCGATCTTTTCAGGACGACCATATTGTTCAAAGTAAGCCGGTGACGCAATCATCCGTTTGGACGTTTCGGTCAGCTTACGGGCACGCAGTGTGCTGTCTTCCAGTTCACCAATCCGAACGGCCATATCGAAGCCTTCAGAGATCAGTTCAACGTAGCGGTTGTTCAGCACCATGTTGACCGTGATGTCCGAGAATTCAGACAGGAATTCACCCAAAACGGGGGACAGATGGTTCACGCCAAAGTCTGTCGCAACGGAAATCCGCAACAAGCCAGAGGGCGCGGATTGCATGGATGTGACAAGCGCATCGGCTTCGCCTGCATCGTTCAGAACGCGGCGAGCGCGGTCGTAGTAGGCCAGACCGATCTCTGTCGGGCTAACCCTGCGTGTCGTCCGGTTCAAAAGCCGCGCACCAAGGCGGGCTTCCAAAGAAGATACGTGCTTAGAGACAGCGGATTTGGAAATCCCCATCTTTTTGGCCGCGTCTGTGAAACCACCCTGGTCTACGACCGTGGCAAAGGCTTCCATTTCTGTCAGGCGATCCATACGCGATCCTCATTCTGGCTACTTACAAGCAACCTTTTGCCCCTGAAATCGGGCAGGAATGGGACGATGGCCTGACAATAACGGGGTATTGCATAGTTTTGTAGCAAGATCGGAAACGCAGATTCCGTATATTTTTATGCTATTTATAGCTTTCGCGGCGGTCACCGAAGGTCCGCACGCGTTTACGCCACGCTTTATAACTGCCGGTTTTCAAGGCGGATCGCATCACCGCCTTGACCTCTTTTTCGGATAAACCGTGCTGGGCCTTGATGTCCGCAAACGCGATGTGATCGGACAAAGCCATCTCGATCACTTCGCTTTTGGTTGCTTCATCAAGATCCGGTGCTTTGGCCATGCGTTATAGGCTCGCGGCCAATCGTGTGCCTTGATCAATCGCACGTTTCGCATCCAGTTCTGCCGCCACATCGGCACCGCCGATGATATGAACGGACCGCCCTTTCGCCATCAGATCATCTGCAAGCGTGCGTTCCGGCAATTGGCCAGCGCACAAAACAATGGTGTCGACCGCGATGACACGTGGATTTTCACGCGCTTCGCCGTCGCTGACGTGTAGGCCGTCTGCGTCAATCTTTTCGTAATTCACGCCGCCGACCATTTTGACGTTCTTCATCTGAAGCCCAGCGCGGTGAATCCAGCCTGTCGTTTTACCAAGGCCTTTGCCCAGCTTCTGCGCTTTGCGTTGCAACAACGTGACTTCGCGGGTCGGCGCATCAGGTTGCGGACCTTCGGGCCGTAAACCACCACGGACATTTTCAGGATCACCGACACCCCATTCTTCCAGCCACGCATCCAAGTCTTCGGTTGGGCTGTCATCGGTCACAAGATATTCGGCAATGTCGAAACCGATGCCCCCTGCCCCGATCACGGCAACACGGCTGCCCACAGGGGCCTTACCGCGCAGCACATCAATATAGGACAGGACGTTCGGCCCGTCCTGACCCGGAATCTGCGGATCACGCGGGACAACACCAGTCGCGATGATCACTTCGTCGAACCCGTCCAGCGCGTCGGCGTCAGCCGTGGTTTCCAACTGGAGCGTGATGCCCGCGTCCGCGACAGCAGTCCGGTAGTAATCGACCAGCCCCCAGAATTCTTCTTTGCCCGGTACCTGTTTGGCCATGTTCAACTGGCCACCAATCTCTGCCGCTTTGTCGAAGATCGTGACGCTGTGACCTGCCTCCGCGGCGGTGAGTGCTGCTGACAGACCTGCAGGGCCTGCGCCGACGACTGCTACAGTTTTTGGTGCTTCTGCTTTCGTGACCACCAGTTCGGTCTCATAGCACGCACGCGGGTTTACAAGGCAGGAC
This sequence comes from Yoonia sp. D2-7, assembly GCF_055809435.1. Taxonomy (NCBI): domain Bacteria; kingdom Pseudomonadati; phylum Pseudomonadota; class Alphaproteobacteria; order Rhodobacterales; family Paracoccaceae; genus Yoonia; species Yoonia sp. D2-7. Next base: position 3,512,573 of record NZ_CM147912.1, read on the forward strand.
GACAGCTTGCCGCCAAACGTATGATCCAGACAGGCTTGGTTACATGCAATACACGGCGCGATCTTAGCCGAGTCGCCCGCGGCGGCTTTTGCCACGAAATCAGGGTCGGCAAGGAACGGGCGCGCCATGCTAACCATATCGGCGCAACCATCCGCGAGCACGTCTTCGCCGACTTCGGGCGTGTTAATCCGGTTCGATGTAATGACGGGGATCGACACCTCACCCATCAGTTTTTTTGTGACCCAGCTAAAGGCGCGACGCGGGACAGATGTCGCAATCGTCGGGATGCGGGCCTCGTGCCAGCCAATGCCGGTGTTGATGATCGTGGCACCTGCAGCTTCAATTGCTTTGGCCAACTGCACGACTTCTTCCCATGTGGACCCGTTCGGGATCAGGTCGATCATCGACAGGCGGTAGATGACGATGAAATCAGTGCCGACCGCTTCGCGGACACGGCGCACGACCTCGACCGGTAGGCGCATCCGGTTTTCGTAGGATCCGCCCCATTCGTCGTCGCGTTTGTTGGTGTGGGTGACAAGGAACTGGTTGAGGAAATACCCTTCGGAGCCCATCACCTCGACACCGTCATACCCGGCTTCTTGGGCACGCACGGCGGCAGTGACCATATCGCTGATCTGTTTTTCAATACCTTCTGCATCCAATTCCTTCGGCGGGAATGGAGAGATCGGGGATTTCACGGCAGAGGCGGACACGCATTCAGGCGAATAAGCGTAACGACCTGCGTGCAGGATTTGCATCGCGATTTTACCGCCTGCATCGTGGACGCGGTCTGTCACAATTTTATGGTTCGCAATGTCATCTTGATTAAAGAGACCAGCGGCGCCGGGAAATACGCCGCCTTCTTTATTTGGGGCCATGCCACCTGTCACCATCAACGCGACGCCACCCCGCGCACGGGTCGCGTAGAATTCGGCGACACGGTTCCAGTCTTTGGTTTCTTCCAGACCGGTGTGCATCGACCCCATCAGCACGCGATTTTTCAACGTCGTAAAGCCAAGATCAAGCGGGGCCAGCAGGTGCGGATAGTTGGTGGTCATGTGTTCTCTCCCAAAACTTCGCATACATTGTGCAAAGTTGACGCGCACGTCACCCTAAACGCCGCGTCACCTGCGTCTTTTCGCGCGGCGCCGTCTTCGCAAGATCGCGTTGAAAGGTCTTAGGCCGTTTCGACGCAGTGTTTGCGGAACGCGCGCTTGAGAAGATCTAGCTCGGCGCGCAACAAATCAACTTCGACCTGCAGGGCATCTGCCATTTGGTCACCCGCGAAAATTGTAAAGCTGTTGAGGATTGTGTTGCTGTTTTCTTCGACAATCACGTAGGTCTGGACGTCGTCGTTGATCCGGTCAGCAGGCACAGGTGCGCGTACGACCCATGTCCCATCGCTGGAAAATTCGGTCGTCAATCCCGGCACGATTTCATCGTCATGGCGCAAGACCAGCACCGGCGATGCGTCCTTTGGTCCGGTCAGGGTTCCTTCCCAGACGCCCGCGTGCAGTCGGTTTTTCAGCAGTGTGTAATCAGTCATGCCACCGTTCCCTTATAGATCAGCGCGCGGATAGCGGCAGAAAGTCAAATCCCGAATACGCAGTTGGTTCATCGCCGGATCTTCGATGATCAGGTCTAGCCACATGCCGTCGATCCGGTTTTCATTCAGATCAGCGTAGGCCAGATCGAAATCGACAGATACCTCGCGATCAAGAAGCGGCAGTTCTTGGACGAGGTTTTCGGTATTCGGCCCGCATTTGATGTTGAGCCGCGCAAAGACAGTCGCGGGGCGTTCGGTACGGATCAACCCTTGGACCCGAACGATGTCACGCTTGCGTAGACCGTCAGCCGCGTCCGCAGGCAAATCAATCGCCACTGACAGGAAACTGCCGTCGAAACCCAATACATCCATTTCCAAGCCGAAGGGTGCCAAATCCCCTTCGCGCGTGTTCCGGATCTGGCGCAATGTCATTTCGGACACTTTGCAATCGTGGAACACCTTGATGTCGTCGCTGATGTGGTCCCCATTGCGCAGACCTGTCGCCCCTTTGGGTGAAATCGGACCACGCCAAAGTGCAGGTCGCCACGACCATTTGGTGCTAGGTGGTTTGGCAAAGTTGTTGGACCCGACACGCGGCAAGGCCAATCGGCTTTCCGCCACATGTACGACCTGATCAACCGCGCCACGCAGTTGGCGCGCACGGCTACGTTGTTCACGCAATGTCGATAGGTCAGCCCGCTCCGCGTTACGCGCAGCAGCTTTCCAGCGCGCCAAGGCACGACGGTGAACAATTTTATCTAACAATCCTGATCGTTGACGCGCCACACTGTGACCTTTTCAGATGGTGTCTTACTCTTTATCTGCCGAACCGTTTCCAAAAAGCAAACCGTTGTCAGGTTTCGGCAACCGTTTCTGCGATCTGGTTGTTTGCAAGCATCGACGCGAGCACACTTTCCAGAAGCGCTTGACCTTGTGACGCGGTCAACGGTGTTTCGGCCATACCCCGCACGGCGATTGTGGTCAGCCGTCCTTTGATGTCAACGAATGCACGCCATTCGGTCGTCTGCAATCCCGCAACAGGTGGCGCCGCTTGATCCGCAAACCGCACAGTCACAGCACCCGAGGTTTGTTTGACCCCGCCTACAGACACCGTGCTTGCATTGCCATTGACGCTGAGCAGGGTTTCACCTGCGGTCGTTGACAAAAACGCCTCGAACCCATCGGGGTCTTCTGCCACGATTGCTGATCCGGCAGGTCCGACTTGGACAGTCGCAAAGCCGTTCAGGCGTGGCCGATCGTTGGTGCCTGCGATCACGCCGCAGCCAACCATCACCGCAAAACCGCTACGCGGTTTGCTGGCTTTGGTTTCGATACAATACCCTTCAGGCACGGCCGCGATTACGTCGCCACCATAAAGTGCCAGTGCTGGTGTCGGAGGCGTCGGCGCCCCCAGTGACCCGATTTCAGCGCAGCCCGCAACCAGCAGGGCCGCGCCGAATACAATATACCTACCTACAAACGGAAACACAGCGATCAGAGATCCATGTAGATGTGTTTTTCGGCCTTCGCACCCGGATGGGTCGTCGCACCAAAACGTGTGGCCCCAACGAGTTGCGAGAACTTCCAAAGCGCACCGGATGCGTAGATCGTTTCCTTTGGACCGGCCCATGCGTCTTTACGTGCGGCAAGTTCTTCGTCTGTCAGATCAACGGACAATTCACCCGTCACAGCGTTCATGGTGATCATGTCGCCATCTTTCAGCAACGCGATTGGACCGCCATGCGCCGCCTCTGGTCCAACGTGACCCACGCAGAACCCGCGTGTCGCACCGGAGAAACGACCGTCAGTGATCAATGCGACCTTTTTGCCCATGCCCTGACCAGAAAGTGCAGCCGTCGTGGACAGCATTTCGCGCATGCCCGGACCACCTGCTGGGCCTTCGTTGCGGATGACCAGAACTTCGCCTTCTTCGTATTTGCGTGCTTTCACAGCGGCAAACGCTTCTTCTTCATTCTCGAAGCAACGCGCAGGACCTGAAAAGACTTGTTCAGCTTCTGCCATGCCAGCGACCTTTACGATCGCGCCTTCTGGAGCAAGGTTGCCCTTGAGGCCAACAACACCACCGGTTTTCGTCAGCGGGCTGTCGATGTGGTAGATCACGCGATCATCAGCTTCGCCCATGATCATGTCGAGTTCTTCGCCCATTTCACGGCCAGATGCTGTCATGCAGTCTTCGTGGATCAGGCCCGCTTTGCGCAGTTCTTTCATCACGACTGGCACGCCGCCTGCTTCGTAAAGGTCTTTCGCCACGTACTGACCACCCGGTTTCAGGTCGACGAAGTAAGGCGTGTCTTTGAAGATGTCGCAGACGTCGAAGAGATCGAAGTCGATGCCAGCTTCGTGCGCAATCGCAGGCAGGTGCAGACCAGCGTTGGTGGAACCACCTGTGCAGGCCACGACACGCGCCGCGTTCTCAAGAGATTTGCGGGTCACAACGTCACGCGCACGGATGTTTTTCGCAATCAGGTTCATGACTGCTTCACCAGAAGCCACACCGTATTGGTCGCGGGATTCGTATGGTGCAGGCGCACCGGACGAATTCATTAGCGCAAGACCGATTGCTTCTGACACGCAGGCCATGGTGTTCGCAGTGAACTGGCCACCACAGGCACCAGCGGATGGACAGGCCACGCGTTCTAGAACTTCGAGTTCCGCATCAGACATGTTGCCAGCTTGGTGCTGACCCACGGCCTCGAATACGTCTTGCACGGTCACGTCTTTGCCGTGCAACCGGCCCGGAAGGATGGACCCACCGTAAATAAAGACAGACGGCGTGTTCAAACGCACCATCGCCATCATCATACCCGGCAGGGATTTGTCGCAACCAGCCAGACCAACAAGCGCGTCATAGCAGTGACCGCGCATGGTCAATTCAACGGTGTCAGCAATCGCTTCGCGAGAGGCGAGCGAAGACCGCATACCTTCGTGGCCCATCGCGATGCCGTCGGTCACGGTGATTGTGGTGAATTCGCGCGGGGTGCCGAGACCCTTTTTCACGCCGAGCTTCACAGACTGCGCCTGGCGGTTCAGGGCGATATTACAAGGGGCCGCTTCGTTCCAGCAGGTCGCGACGCCAACCCATGGCTGCGCAATCGCTTCTTCGTCCAAACCCATCGCATAAAAATAGGACCGGTGCGGGGCGCGCGATGGCCCTTCGGTCACATGGCGGCTTGGCAGGTGGGTTTTGTCTACTTTAGTCATGGGTCGGCCTCCCGAAATATCATTTGAAACGGGTCTAAATAAGGGGCGCGGGCGTGACAAGCGGTTTAAGCCAGCCTTTGGCGGTTGGTTTCGGCCATTTACGGCCTGCGCATTCGCAAAAACGGCGAGTTCAGGCCAGTTTTGCGCAGTAATCAATCGGCAGGGTGCGAGACCATGTCGCAAGGCTATGCTGACGGCGTTTAACTTTCACATGTGAAAAGGAGACGACCATGTCCTCGATTGACGAAGAAAATTTACGCCGTGCGGAACGCGACATCCGCAATGGCATAAGTCCGGGAAACGAAGGAAGTGCGGCCCCTTGGTTCCTTGCCGTTGTGGTGATTGTTGCCATTGTCGGCGGGATTTACGTCTACAGTGGTGATCAGGTTGAGACAGCACCGATCAGCACAACAGAGCCTGCGATATCGGAAGAGACCGCGCCAGTGGCACCCTTACCTGAATAACACGATCACGGGCGGCACGCCGTTGATTGCATTTCGTGTCGCCCGCGCATATCTCTGCGTCAACAACGCAGGGGCATTTTGCTATGAACTGGATCACGAACTACGTCCGACCCACGATTAATTCGCTGTTTTCGCGGCGCGAGGTTCCAGAGAACCTTTGGCAGAAGTGCGACGAATGCGGCACGATGCTGTTCCATCGCGAATTGTCGGACAACCTGAACGTCTGCACGAACTGCGATCATCACATGGCGATTGGTGCCCGTGATCGCCTGACGGCGCTGTTCGATCTGGGCATGTTCAACGAGGTCGAGGTCCCCGAACCTGTCGCTGATCCGCTGCACTTTAAAGACCAAAAGAAATATACCGACCGTATCAAGGACGCCCGCAAGAAGACCGGCGAACGGGACGCGATGTTGGTGGCAGAAGGCGACATTGGCCGCACGAAAGCCGTTGTTGCTGTTCAAGACTTTTCCTTCATGGGCGGGTCTATGTCGATGTATGTGGGTAACGCGATCATTGCCGCTGCTGAACGTGCGATTGAACTGAAATGTCCGTTGATCCTGTTTTCTGCAGCTGGTGGCGCGCGGATGCAGGAAGGTATTCTTGGCCTGATGCAGATGCCACGCACGACAATTGCTGTGCAAATGCTGAAAGAAGCAAGCCTGCCGTACATCGTGGTTCTGACACACCCGACAACAGGAGGTGTGACCGCATCCTACGCAATGCTGGGCGACGTTCAGATTGCGGAACCAAACGCGTTGATCGGCTTTGCCGGTGCCCGTGTGATCGAACAAACCATCGGTGAAAAACTGCCCGAAGGGTTCCAGCGCGCTGAATACCTGTTGGACCACGGGATGCTGGACCGCGTGACAAAGCGGACGGAATTGAAGGACGAATTGATCACGATCATGCGTCTTTTGATGAAACAGCCACCTGCAATCAAAGGCGACTTGCCTGCGCCAGACGCCGAGACACCGGAAGCTGAGGAAGCAAAAGCGTGATCCTAATCGCCGCGCTTGTGGGCGCGGGATTGGGTGGGTTGGCGATGCTGATGATGTTCCACGCAGGGATGCTTGCGGAACGTTCCGGCACAGCCGTGTTCCTTTGCGCTATCGCACTATTCTACCCCGTCTTCGCGGCACAAGAAGCGGATACCGGCAACCTTGCCCTGCATCTGATCATTTTCATTGGCTTTGCGACACTGGCCCGCTTCGGGTTTCAGCGTGGCACACATTTGCTGGCGGGTGGGCTGATCGGGCATGGTATTCTCGACATTGGCCTGCATGTGATCGGCGCACCCGGCCCCGTTTGGTGGCCTGCAATGTGTGGGGCATTTGATATCGCCGCTGGCGTATCGCTTGTCCGCCTTGTTCAAACTGGAAAAGCTACAACATGACGACCAATTCCGACGCGATCCTTGCCCGCATGATGGCGCTGCACCCGAAGGTCATCGACCTCACGCTCGACCGAGTTTGGCGGTTGCTGGAAACTTTGGACAATCCCCAAAAGAAATTGCCGCCCGTCATCCACGTCGCAGGCACAAATGGCAAAGGATCGACCCAAGCCATGATCCGTGCGGGTTTGGAACAGTCGGGCGCTGCCGTGCATGCCTACACGTCCCCGCATCTTGCCCGTTTTCATGAACGGATCAGGCTCGCTGGTGAACTGATCACCGAAGATGCGCTGACCGAAGTGCTGGACCGCTGTTACCACGCCAATGGGCCGGACCCGATCACCTACTTCGAGATCACGACTGTCGCGGGTCTACTGGCGTTCGCGGAAACCCCTGCGGATTACACACTGCTTGAGGTTGGTCTTGGTGGACGACTGGATGCCACAAACGTCATCGATACCCCTGCCCTGACGATCATCACACCAATTGATTTGGACCATCAGGCGTTCCTTGGTGATACGCTGACAGCCATCGCAGGCGAAAAAGCGGGTATCATCAAACGCGGCGTGCCCTGCGTCGTGGGTCCGCAACATGACGAAGCGATGGACGTGATCGAAGCGAAAGCTGCCCGTTTAGGTGCACCGCTGTTGGCCCATGGTCAGCACTGGCATGTGTCCGAAGAACGCGGCCGATTGGTGTATCAGGACGAACGCGGATTGCTTGATCTTCCCCTTCCTGCCTTGCCCGGCCCACACCAGATTATGAACGCAGGTGCCGCGATTGCCGCGCTGCGCGCCTTGGACAAAGATGAAGCCGCCTGCGAAGCAGCGATGGCCCAAGCCTATTGGCCCGCACGGATGGAAAAACTGACCAAAGGTGCGCTGGTTGATCTGGCAGCACCTGCTGAACTGTGGCTCGATGGCGGGCATAATCCGGCGGCGGGACGCGCGCTCGCTGCGACGCTGAAACAACAGCCACCGCGCCCGACGCATCTGATTTGCGGCATGCTGAATACCAAAGACATCAGTGGATATCTTGCGCCACTTGCCGAAGTTGCGACAAATTTGACCGCCGTTTCGATCCCGAACGAAGCAAACACGATCCCCGCAGAAGAAACCGCAAGGATCGCCGCAACCGTGGGACTTGATGCAAAGGCAGCACCCGATGTGGCCCATGCAATCAAGGATATCACCGCAAATTCACCTCATGCGCGTATCCTGATTTGCGGGTCATTGTATCTGGCTGGCGCCGTTATGCGGGAAAACATCTAAACTTTCCCCTTTTCGATAATTTCCCTGATGATTCGTTTTCTCTTTGACGACCGAATCACTCTGCGTCTATATCTAGTCGTAATTACGAAAAGCACCGGGCCTGCCAGCCATCTGTTCAAGATATGGTGCTTCATATTGGGGGATCGGCATTATGTCGCGAACAGTTATGGCTGTCGCGTTGGCTGGGGCAATTTTCGCCTCTGAGGCGACTGCGCAAACCACCGCAGGGGCCACTGACGCCACTTTTACGTATCAGGGCCAAGACAAGATCATTGCACAAGCACCCCGTGCGGATGCGATTTCCGCCGCCCGTTTTTACGATCTGCACGGCGGCTGTGACGGTCTGTGTATTGCGCCAGATACCGCCGCTGATGACGTTGAAACGATCACCGAAAACCGTGTGATTGATTTCATGGCCAACGAATTGGCCAATGGGCAGGGTCTGCTGATCGACAGCCGCCTGCCATCTGACCGCGCAATTGGCTTTTTGCCTGCCTCGGCCAGTATTCCACATACACTTGTGACGCCCGACAATCCGCTTTTGCCCGAAATTTTGAAGGCACTTGGCGCACGTAGCATGTTGGGTGCTTTTAATTTTTCCGATGCAATGACCCTTGTTGTGTTTGATGCGGGCCCGACGACAATGGATGCCCACCGTTTGGTCAACGCACTTATCGATGCAGGATATCCTGCTGACAAAATCAAATATTACCGAGGCGGGATGCAGGTTTGGTCATCGCTCGGTTTGACGACCGAGGGGACAACATCATGAGACAAGTCGGACCAGTAGGCCCAAAGCCACGTTCTAACGTATTGCCATGGGCGATCACCGTTGGGGCCGTGACGTTCGCCGTTGGTGTGATGGGCACGCTTTACATGACCCAGAACCAACAGCGTGCGCAGGCCGAAGCCCTGTCATCTATCGTAGCGCAACTGTCCGATATCCAAGTCAGCCGTGCGCAGACCGCTGATTTGTTGGCAATTCCAGCTCCTACACCGGTTGCCGCAACACCAGCGCCTGAATCAGACATCGTCGCAGTTTCCGCAGCTGCTGCTGTAGCGCCATCAATCCCCACCGCGACCGCAGCGCTTGCAGCATCTGCCCCGACGGCAGAAGACGTTCGCAGTAAAGAAGATAAAATCGCCGAAGCCATCGCAATCGCCAACCGCAACCAGTTGCGAATGCTGACCGAAGGCGTTGTCGCTGGTTTGTACGACGTGACGACCGAAAACGCAGACGGCACCGGAACGCGCATTGCCCTGCAGCCCCGCAACGCAGCGACGACAGCAGAGTCGTTGGAAGGTATTTTGGCCGCTGCTGCCGCCAGTGGCGAAATCGAAGTGCCTGATGCGATCAGCACCAGCGATGGTGATGTCGATCCGCAAACGCTTTTGTTTGATCTGGTACAACGGTCGCTGGAAAATGGGAACGCTGACGAAGTTGAAGCGGCCCGCGAACTGCAATTGCGCGCATTCGCAGCCTCTACCGCCGAAACCGAAACGGTTGGCGGCGAACGGTTCTACACCGTCGAAAGCGGCGACAGCCTTGCCTATATCGCGCTGCAATTTTACGGCGCGACCGGTGAATACGGTCGTATTTTTGAAGCAAACCGCGATCAGCTTTCGTCACCTGACAAAGTGCAGATCGGTCAACGCCTGCGCATTCCAAATGCGTAAGGTCCAGACGCAAAAGAGATAGACGACAGATGGGACCAACCCGTCGAGCAGTCCGCAGCATGCAGGTCCTTGTGGCCTGCATGTTTGCGTTTGCACAGACCGCAACCGCGGCCACGTTGAACATGTGCTGGACCGGCGGCAACGGTTACACCATGACGGGCAGAATGGAATTGCCCGACAGTGCCATGCGCAAAACGTTGGTGCGCGAAACGGACATCACCGCGTTCAAGATCACCGGCTATTTCAATGGGACCCGCGTGGGGTCGTGGAACCTGATCGAAAAGACGCCGGATACATCATGGTCGCTTTACTTCGATCCGGCGACATTCACCTTCCCGACCGCGATCGACCTGAACCGCCAAGTGTCCCAAGAATGGAACGCGAACGGCAATGTCGATGATTGCGGCAATCCAGGGTTTGGGTTTAACGCGGGCAATTTCGCGCAAGACGTCTGCATCAACGGTCAATACATCGAACCAAGCAGCATTGACCCCGAAACCACGTTCTTTGCAACCTACGATCCGGTCACGCCTGACTGCCGGTCCGTTGCGGCGCTCAGCAAATCACGCATCCGGCCTTGACGATACGACATCGCGAGAAGGGCATGTCTTTTAAACCGTTCTGGTGTATTCGCCATGCAAGCCCACCCATCACGCCCACGAAGGCCGCAACATGATCCGCTTTGTCATTGGTTTGTTTATATTCGCTGTCGCGTTGTGCGCGTATATTATCAATGCGCAACACGGAGGCATCTTACCGCAGCGCGATGCGGCGGTAACCGCGCCTGATCCGATCATCGAAGCACCCGCAAGCGAAGACGACATCGCAGCGACCGAAGAAACCGCAGCCCAGATCATCAACGCAATCGTGGCGCGCGATCTTGGCTACCCTACGGCGTCGATTCCCGTAGGTACGGCGGTCAGCGACACGCTTGCCGTCCTTGGTCTTGAAGTGCCCGATGTCCAAGCCTCGGTGCCGGACAAGAGGTTTGCAACGCTGATCGGCGAATCTTTGAAAGCCGGGGTGCCGGATACGGAAATCACACAGACGGTCACGGCCCGCGCGCGCGCAGGAGATCTGGCAATCCCCGTTGGATTGGTCACAACCGACGGGGAGATTGATCTGGCGACATTTTTGCGGGCAGTTGTGACAACGGCGGTCCTGGTGACCGAAGGCACGGAACCCGTCGTACCTGACCTGTCCAATGATCCGGCAGCAATTATTTCGGTAGATGGTTATGACTACGTGATCACCGGAGCAGACAGTCTGGCGGCAATTGCTGTGAAATTCTACGGCGATGTGACCCAAACAAGCCGTCTTATTCAAGCGAACCCGATGGCCTTGGCCCGTCCTGAACAGATGATCGCAGGCACAACGATCAGCGTTCCCGCCTTCTGATCAAACCGCCCAGTCTGCCGCCTGCATTTCGCGCAAACGGCTGGCTGTCCGTTCAAATTCAAACGTCCCTTCACCTTCAAGATACAGCATCTCGGGGGGGGCCGCGGCAGAACAAATCAACCGCACGCGCCCTTCGTAAAGCGTGTCTATTAGGGTCACAAAACGTTTGGCTTCGTTGAAATTAGACCGTCCCAGTTGCGGGATATCTTCCAGAATAAGCACGCGGACGGCATCCACCAAAGCCAAGTAATCGGCAGCGCCAAGTGGCTTACCACAAAGATCATAGAACGACGCCCGCGCGGCACCATTATGGAAACCGGGCAATGTGACTTCGCGTTTTTTGACGTGCAGCACCAACGGGGCGGCATCGCCTTGTGTCAGGTCATCCCAAACCTGATCAATTTGCGCGCGCGCTTCGGATGTTAACGGCGTGAAATAGGTCGGCGTTCCCGCCAGACGTCCCTGACGGTAGTCCGTTTCGCTGACAAGTTCATGCACGACCAAACGGTCTTTGATCAGCGCGATGAATGGTGTGAACAGTTGTCGGTTCAAACCGTCTTTATACAGATCATCAGGTGGGCGGTTCGACGTTGTTACAATCGTGACGCCCGCAGCAAACAACGCCTCGAACAGACGCCCCACGATCATCGCATCGGTGATGTCGGTGATTTGCATCTCGTCAAACGCCAGAAACCGGACACGCCCTGCCAAATCAGCGGCAACGGGCGCGATAGCATCGTCGACACCCGATTTACGGGCTTCCGTCATCTGGGCGTGCACCCATTGCATGAAGGCGTGAAAATGGCTGCGTTGCTTAGGGGCGTCGACCGCATCGTATAGCAGATCCATCAACATGGATTTCCCGCGCCCGACACCGCCCCACATATAAAGACCCGGTTCTGGATCAGGGGCTTTGCGAAAGAACCCGCGCTTGGGTGCAGGGGCCGCCATCGCCGCGCGCACCCGTTCCAACTGGTCCATCACCGAAACCTGTGCGGCATCCGACGTCAGCTCGCCTGCAGCAACTTTGGCTTGATATATCTCGTGCATTGTCATCGTCTTCGGCATAGCCCGTCAGTCGAGAATTGAAAACTACCCTTCGTTTCTTTGACGTTTTCTAAATCCCCGCCGGAGGCATCGCATTTTCGCGAAAATTCGACTAGCGTTCCAACCGAACAACACATCGGACGCGATCAGATGACACCACGCCAAGCAACTCCTGACGACGTCTTGGATATCGCGCAAATGCACGTGCAAAGCTGGCAGGAAACCTATCCCGATCTTTTACCCGCGTCAAAAATTGCGTCCCGTGACCTGATCAATAGGACCAATCTTTGGACACAGGTTCTGGCGAATCCAGATAACGCCACAAGCATCATTCCCGGCGTCGGTTTTGCATTGCGCAGACCACAACAGGACCAAGACCTGCGTGATAGGTACCCTTTCGCCCTACAATCGCTTTACGTCCTGCGGCCATATCATGGCACAGGCGCGGGTATCGCGCTTTTGGCCCATGTCACCGAAGGGGCCGCGTTCACCGCCACCGTGTTGAAAGGAAATGCGCGTGCAATTGATTTCTACATCAACGCTGGCGGCATCCATTTGAAGAACGAAACAGACGCTGACGGTTACACGGACCACATCTATGGCTGGTCTGTACCGATACAATTGCGGCGTTGACACGCGGCACTTGCGCCAATCAAGTGCTGCCATGACCCAATCGAAATCCGCCCTTATCAATCCAGTCCTGATTGCGGGCTGCGTCATCATCATGACCGGCTTTGCAATCCGTGCATCATTTGGTGTGTTCCAAATCCCGATCGCGACTGAATTCGGCTGGCTGCGCACCGACTTTTCACTTGCCATTGCGATTCAGAACCTTGCTTGGGGCATCGGTCAGCCCATCTTCGGGGCCATTGCTGAAAAGATTGGGGACCGCAAAGCAATCATACTTGGCGCATTGTTTTATGCTGCCGGACTGTTGCTGTCGTCAGGCGCCACGACCCCGATTGCGCACCAAATGTACGAAGTGCTGGTGGGATTCGGGATCGCGGGCACTGGGTTTGGTGTCATTCTTGCCGTGGTTGGACGGGCCGCGTCAGATGACAATAGGTCCATGGCCTTGGCCATTGCGACGGCGGCTGGTTCTGCGGGACAGGTTTTTGGCGCGCCGCTTGCCGAATACTTTTTGACCTTCATGACATGGCAGATGACCTTCGTAACCTTCGCGGGTTTGATTTTGGCTGTTTTGCTGGTTTTGCCGATGATGCGATCTGAAAAGGTCGCAACCAAAGCGGAACTGGAAGAAAGCATGGGCGCAATCCTGATCCGTGCGTTCAAGGACCCGTCCTATACGTTCATCTTTCTGGGCTTCTTTTCCTGCGGCTACCAGCTGGCCTTTGTCACCGCCCACTTTCCGGCATTCGTGACTGAGATGTGTGGACCTATTGCGCCCGGTGGCGCGCTTGCCAGTATGGGCATCACAACCACCAGCGCGTTGGGCGCGGTTGCGATATCACTGATCGGTTTGGCCAACATCGGCGGCACACTTTTCGCGGGCTACCTAGGGAAGCGGTATTCGAAAAAGTATCTGCTGGCTGGCATCTATCTGGGGCGGACTATCATTGCGGCAGCCTTTATCATGACGCCCATGACACCCACGACAGTCATCTTGTTTTCGGTTGGCATGGGGTCGCTGTGGCTGGCGACCGTGCCGTTGACGTCTGGGCTTGTCGCGCATCTATATGGTCTGCGGTATATGGGCACACTGTACGGGATCGTTTTCTTTTCGCACCAGCTGGGATCGTTCATGGGAGTCTGGCTTGGCGGGGCACTTTATGACGCCTACGGGACCTATACCTATGTCTGGTGGGTCGGTGTGGCCGTCGGAGCGTTTAGTGCAATCGTCCACCTTCCGATCAAAGAAAACCGATCGACGCTGGTCGCAGCTAGCTAAAATTGTAGAGAATTATGTAGAAATTTCGTCAGACCCCAGGGAACTTTCTGCGTTCTCTTAAGGTTCTGCACACCGTCCAACGGTAGCGTCGCGGCATCATAAGCCGAGGCCCCCATGACTTCATTGCTCAAGACTGCCGTTATCCTTATCGACCCCATGCTGCTCGCGATTGCCGTGATTTATATCTACGGCTTCATTGTTCGACTGACCTCTAAGACTTGGGTCCATCAGACAACGATGGGATTCACCTTCGGGATTGGCGCTGTGCTTGCCATGTTTACCCCGATCGTTTTCGCGGATGGCATCATCATAGATATGCGTAGCCTTCTTGTCGGTCTGTCCGGTGCCTTCTTCGGAATTCCCGGAGCAATTATTGCCGGTGTCATGGGGCTTGCCACTCGTTTTTATCTTGGGGGCACCGGTGCAGCCTCTGGCATGCTAGGCATCGCAATCGCCGCGATTGCGGGCCCGATATGGGCGTATAAAGTTCGCAACAGAATGTCGAAATCAGCGCTGAGCTATGTCGTGCTTGGCCTTGTGATATCAAGTCACCTGATCGCTGTGGCCGTGTTGCCGAGCGAAATGATGTGGAAACTGATTTATGAGATTATTCCAGTATTGCTGGCATTCAATCTGGTTGGCGCGGTGCTAATCGGGTCATTGATGAGCAGAGAAGAAGGGCTCGCCGCAGAGAATATCGCCCTGTTTAACGCCGCGACAACGGATCCGCTGACCCGACTTCACAATCGCCGTAGTGCTGTCGCCGCCTACGATGCAATGCCCCCACCAATCGAAAGCGACCACGGCACCGCGATGCTGTGTTTTGATGTCGATAATTTTAAAGCAGTGAACGATACATTCGGGCATGTTTTGGGGGACAAGGTTCTTGCTGAAATCTCGACGCGTATCGGGAAAATACTACGGCCTTCAGACGTCTTTTCACGCTTGGGCGGCGATGAATTCCTGATAATCCTGCCATCTGTGACCGAAGAAGAAACCTGCCGCATCGCGGAACGGTGCCGCCAAATCATTGCGCAAACAGCAATTGTAGACAACGGCGGGGCGATGTCCGTCACCATCAGTATCGGCGCAGAATGGTTATCCGATCGACCGGATTTCCTGACATTTGTCGCCCGCGCTGACGAGGCGCTGTATCAGGCGAAAAAACTGGGTCGCAACTGCGTCGCCTTTGCGTGGGAAAATACTGCGAACGTCGCACAGGCCCTCGTGAGCAAACCCCAAGAACGGATCGCGTAACGTCAGCGCTGTTCGCGGAGCATCGTTCGCAAGAACACCGAAAGCTCTTCGCCGTGGCTATACGGCACGGCATGACCTGCGCCTGGCACGACTTCTTGGTGGGCAGTACGGTTCCATTGGGCAAACGTTCCAACCGCGGACAAGGGGATAATAGCATCCTGTTCACCCCAGATTGCAATCACCGGAATACCGTCGCGACTGATCGCGCGGTGTTCTTTTTCTTGCGTCACTTCTAGAATATTGCGGCGGCTTGAAAGAACGGCAGGCAAAAACCCTTGCCGTTTGAGTTCGGAAAGCTGCGATGCCAACACCGCCGGTGCAGCTTGCCCCGCGGGATCAGCCAAAAGCGCGCGACGCATCCGCGCGCCTGCGAATAGCCCGTGCAGCCAATCACCGATGATAGGTTTCGTGCGACAGAACGCGGAAAAATCGCTTTCGCGTGTTTCAACGCCGCATGTCGCCAGTAAGATCAACCGCTTCATGCGATGCGGCTGTTGCGCTGCAAATGCCGTCGCAATCGTGCCACCCATCGAATACCCTACGAGTGTCAGGTCTTCGGCTAGTCCTTCATGTTCCAACACATCATTGAGCTGCTGCAAAAAGAAAGCTGCGTCTTGCTTGCCCTTCGGCGCGTCGGAAAAACCACGGCCGTACAGATCGTAAACAAGCACGCGATAACCGGTATCGGCCAATACCTGTGCGACGTCCGCCCAAACCGTTGAAGGGGTCGATAGGCCGTGGATCAGGACGGCGACGGGGCCCCGGACCGGCCCGATCCATTGGTAATGGGTGATGCCTTGGGACAGTTCGGCAAAGGCACCCGGTGCTTTTTGACGCCTTTTTGCCGTCATGGGTGTACGGCGCGATTCCAGAACCTTCGGTGCTGCGACGACCGCGAGCAAAACCAAGCCAACAATAAACCAGACCATCTGTCCGCCTTCCAATTCCAAACCAGCGATCATCAAAAGATGTTTCGCCGGATATACCGTTTAATTATGCCGTTGCGCCCAAACCGCTTGAATATAACTGCTTGTCATCAAATCAAGATGCGCACCGCCGCCGTTCTTAAACAGCGTAATTTCGTCATCACTATGACGCTCAAAGGCATCGATGTCGTAGTAGTCGGCGTTAATATCGCTTGGCTGAACAACCCCACCTGCCAGCGGGATTTTCAATTCGCCGATGTGGTCCATCGTGGTGCCTTTGTTATCAACAAAGATGCGCGATTTTTGCAGGGCCGCATCGTCGACTTCGCGCATATCGGGTCGATACGCGCCAATCAGGTCGATGTGTTGGCCGGGCTGAAGCCAATCGCCTTTGATCAATGGATCAGTCGACATGGTGGCCGAGGTGACGATGTCCGCGTCGCGTACTGCCGATTCCAGATCATCGGCAATGGCGACGTCCGGATAGTCAGCGGCGAAGTCTTCCGCCCCTGCCTTGCTCCGGTTCCATATGGTGAATGTCGCGTCTGGAAACGCAGCGCTATACGCCTGTTTCAGGGAACCACCAACGGTACCAGCACCGACGATCAGGATGTTCCGGCTATCGGGTCGTGCCAAGCGACGCGCCGCAAGTAGGCTGTCCCCTGCCGTTTTCCATTTGGTCACGAGATGAAAATCAAGGATCGCGGACAGGGATCCATCTTCATCAGAATAGAGCGTGACACCGCCGTTCACCATTGGCTTGTCTACCGCGCGATTGCCCGGAAAGATCGTGGCGCATTTGACCGCGAGACCGAGACCCTTGATCCAGGCAGAGCGGTTCAACAGCGTGTTGTCACCTTGGTAAAGGAACACATCTTCGACCTTCGCAGGCGGCAAATCATGGCCTGCCGCCAATGCGTCCGTCAGATCGATCCAGTTCAGGATCGCATCCGCTTCTGCGAAGGGAATCATTTGCGTCATTGCGCAGCCTCGGCCGTCAATAATCCGTCAGACACCAGTCGGTCCGCCCAGCCATCTGCGCCAGTGAACACATGTGTCTGCCAGCCGCGTGCCCGTGCCGCTGTAATATTATCGATCCGGTCATCCGTGAACAAAAGCGTCTTTGGATCAAGCCCGCAGTCGTCTTCGACCTGTTGATAAATTTCCGCGTCGGGTTTGATTACGCCCATGTGGCCCGAAATATAGCTGCGGTCGAATTCCTTCAGGAACGGATAGACCGGCTTTGCGATGTCAAATGTCTGGATGCCAAAATTCGACAGCGCGAACACAGGAACATCAGCGGCGCGCAATGCCCGTAAGACCCGCACAGACCGATCAATCGGAGGGGCCGCCATTTCGATCCAGCGGTCGTGCCACATCATGACTTCGTCGTGCCAAGCGGGGTTGGCTTGGGCTGCGGCCACGATGGTATCGCGGAAATTTTCGCCGCGATCCACCTTGTCGTTGATGCCGTGCAGATCAATCGCGGCGAACATCGCCCGGCGCCGTTCGGCGCCGATCACGCTGTCAAAGAACCGCTCTGGTTGCCATTCGATTAGGACGTTTCCAATGTCGAAGATGACGGCGTTAATTGTAGGCATTTGGCATTCCTTTGGGTTAACCACACATTAGCCAGATCGCCGCGTTCGTCTAGCTTAACGACGTGTCCGCGGACGTTGCGCGGCCTTGCGATTGACCGCCTCGCGCCAGATCGTGATGATCCCTGCCCCAACGATGAACGTCATCCCGAGATAGGCCATAGGTTCGGGCCATTCATCGAAGATGAAGATGCCGTATAAAACCGCGAGCGGCATGGCCACGTATTCGAATGGTGCCACGAATGCCGCCTCTGCGACGCGATACGCCTGACTGATTAGGAAACCACCACCGGCGACGCCAATCCCGACGATCAGGAAATATTTGAGATCGGACAGGTTGGGCCACGTCCATTCCCGCAGCAAGAATTTCAGCGCCGGATCGGTTTGATCCCCGTATCGCCCGTCACCAATCGCCAAGCCGATCAAAAGCGTGACGATGATGAACGTCACTTGGATGTAGACCGAAAGGGTCGCCGCACTTTCGGTGGACCCCATCTGCCGTGTCATCGTGTTGAGGCTTGCGTAACAAAGGGCCGCAACCAAAGGGTAGAACGACGCGTATTGGAACGACCCTGTGCCGGGTTTGATCATGATCAGGACGCCCACGAACCCGATCAGGATCGCCGCCCAGCGCCATGGGCCGACGCTTTCGCCCAAAAAGATGATTGAAAACAACGTGATCAAGATCGGACTAATGAAGAAGATCGCGGTCGCGTCCGCCAAGGGCATCGCGGCCAATCCCAGAAAGAACGTCATATTGGCCATGACCGTAAAGCCGCCGCGCAGAAAATGCTGCGGCAAGCGCTTTGTTTTGAAAATCGCAAAACCGCCGTTGAATGGCGCAATGACGCACATTGTCAAAACCAGAGCCAACAGCGACCGGATCAGCACAACCTGATGCAGCGCGTAGTCGCCCGACAGGAATTTGATCGTCGTGTCGTTGGTCACGAAAAAGAAAACCGCGAAGAATGCGCAAACAGACCCAAGCTGCCCCGATGACAGCCGCATCATAATTTGGCCGCTGCCCGTACCATGCGTTCAAGCGCGTCTAAAAAACGCGCCCGATCCGCTTTTGAAAACCGTTTACCGCCGCCTTGCCGGAATGGATCAGCGGCGCGCATGTCTGCCATCAGGTCGCGGGTCGCAAGCACGTTGCCGATGTTCGCAGTCGTTAGCGGTTCACCGTTATGTTTGAGAACAAGCGCACCGTTTTCTACGCATTTTGCCGCCAAAGGAATATCGCCAGTGATGACCACATCCCCTTTGGTCGCACGATCCGCGATCCACATATCGGCGACGTCTGGCCCATCAGGCACAACGACATTCTCGACAAAAGGATTCGCCGAAGGCCGAATGCCGCCGTTCGACACCACAAACATCTTCAGTTTGTGACGCGAGCCGACACGTTCGACTTCGGCTTTGACCGGACATGCGTCCGCATCGACATAGATCATTTATATAATGCCTCTGCGTGGAAGATGATGTGATCTTCCATAAAGGTGGACACGAAATAATAGGAATGGTCGTAGCCCTTTTGCATCCGCAAATGGCCCTCTTGGCGTTTCTCAGCCATCGCGCCAGCCAAAGCTGCCGTTCCCAGCAAATCGCCGAATTGGTCGTCGGTGCCTGTGTCGATCAGAACAGGTCCATCGAACCCTTCGCTTTGCATCAACAGGGTCGCGTCGTGCGGACCCCAGTTGGATTCTTCACCCCAATAGGCGCCGAATTGTTTGCGACCCCAATCGCTGTTTGTGGGGTTGCAGATCGGGGCGAACGCAGACACAGACCGGAACCGACCCGGTAGAGCCATGGCAAGCGTCAGGGCACCGTGCCCGCCCATGGAATGGCCCGTGATCGCCTGCGACCCCATATCCAGCGGGAAATTTTCGCCAACCAGCGCAGGCAGTTCATCTGCGATGTAAGTCCACATTTTGAAATGTTTGTCCCAAGGGGCCTGCGTCGCGTCGATGTAGAAACCGGCACCTTGGCCCAGATCGTAGGCTTCATCATCTGGCACGCCTTCACCGCGTGGCGATGTGTCAGGGAAGATCAGCGCAATACCGTGTTCCGCCGCCCAAGACTGCGCACCTGCTTTTTCCATCGCATTGGCGTGGGTGCAGGTCAGACCGGACAAATACCACAGAACTGGCACTGGACCGTCCGAAGCCTCTGCAGGCAAAAACAGACCAAAGGTCATGTTCGTACCCGTTGCCGTCGATTCGTGGGAATAGACGCCTTGCGTCCCGCCAAAACACTTGTTCTCAGAGATCGTTTTCATCGCGCAACCCTTTCGTTTTGCTAAGGGCTATCTGAGCGTTAAAGACTTGTCACCCATCCGATGACGAACGGGATCGTAAGAATGCTAAGCACCGTTGAGACAAGGATCGCGGCGGACACCCGCGCGGGGGCAACTGCGTAGTGCTGCGAGATGATATAGACGTTGCCAGCAACGGGCAGCGCTGCTGTTGCGATCATCATGCCCGCCGCAATTGGATCAACATGGAACACGAACAAAGCTGCGATGCCAACGGCGACTGGATGCAGGACGAGTTTGCAAAATGTCAGCCAGCCCGCGACGCTCATACGTTCGGCGGATTTACCAGCCAGCGACCCGCCGATGGCAAACAACGCACCCGGTGTTGCTGCGGCCCCGAGAAGCGTCAGAAAACTGATCGCGGGTTCTGGCAGACGTATTTCAAGGCGCGACATCACAAGTCCCAGCGCGATTGATACGACCATCGGGTTCTTCGCGACACCGACCGCCACGGTTTTCAGCGTGCCCAAACGTAACCGCCCGTCACGCGACCCTGTGATCAGGATCACGACCAATGATCCAAAGAACACCAGATCAACGGCCAAGATCATCATGATCGGGCCGATTGCGCCTTCGCCCAAAAGCAAAGCCAGCATCGGGATGCCCAAAAAGCCGACATTGCCGATAATCGCGCACTGCGCCTCAATCGCCGCTTCTGCAATTTTCAGGCCGCGGATGACCGACACCAGCGTCGCCAATGCGTATATCGCAAACGACCCGACGAAGTAGGCGGCGACGAAGTTCCAGTCGAGCACATCAGCGAGATCAAGAGATCCAGCGAATAGCAAAAGCATCGCGGGCAGCGCGAAATAGAACACGAATTTGGTCAGGTGACCGATTGCATCTGAGCTGAAAAAGCCTGTCCTTACAGCAGCGTAACCTAGGGCGATAAGCCCGAAGAACGGCAAAGTCTGTAAGAAGACGGCGATCAATCGAACGCCCCCGTTACCCGACCCAGCAACATAAATGCACGGGCGGTGCGGGTGTCGGACATTTCGACCAATTCGGCGTCCGTCGCCACAACCTCGAACGACACGAGCATCTTGTCGAAATGGCGCAGGAAATGGTGGCAGGCGTCACGGAAAATCGGATCTTCGCGCATCCGTGCCGTGGTCAACGCAAGCGACGTGCGATCCCGCACACCGCCCAGCGCACCGATGGCACGACCCCGCTCGCCTTGGGCAAACCGCCGCCACAGTTCGGGACGTGACCGATCAGGGGCCAGATCATCCATATAAATGCCGTCTTGTGACAACAGCGTCAGCACGTCTTGGCTGGCTTGCACGAGTTGCCGCGCCGACCGATCCTTCAGCGCCTTGCGCAGGGCGGCAAAGCCAATGGCGTCGCCTTCGGTATCAGGAAAGTTCAACGCGCGGATCAGATCAACCCGCGGCAGCGGCGGGGTGTTATCCTCTGGCTGGACCTCTAGCCCCAATGCAGGCTGTTCCGGCTGGATCGTTTTTGCAGACGTGATTTCCAATTTGCTGCCGCTTTCACGCGAACTGGTGAAAGTGGCCAATGGCACATCGGGCTTTTTCGTCGCTTGTGCGATCTGGTTCAGTTTGCGTTCGACCGACGCCTTTGACGTCAACGGATTGCCCTGCTTTTCGGTCATGACGTTTTCGCGCAGATCATCGATGGCGCTGTGCAACATCCGCGCTTCGTCCCGCATAATTTTTGCAGACCGCGCAGCCACAGCCGCTACCCAGATCATCGCCACAGGCAAGAACAGTGCGATCAACGTCAGCACAAACCGCAGGCTGTCAAAGCCCGTTTCCGCAGGTTCGCTTGGCACAACCAAGAAAAAGATGCTCACGGTCAGCATCCATCCCACCGAAAGAATCAGCGCGATAACTTCCGCACGGCTCGGCGTGAATGCCGCCGTGGTCATTTGAGGGCGTTTCGCCATGTTCGTCTCACCAAACCCAAACGGGTCTATTTGTAAGCGATTTCAACAATTTCGTAGCTTTTGACACCGCCGGGCGTGCGCACTTCGGCGCTATCGCCGACTTCTTTACCGATCAAGGCACGCGCGATTGGCGATTTCATGTTCAAACGACCTTCTTCAATGTTGGCCTCGTATTCGCCAACGATCTGATAGGTCTTTTCTTCGTCCGTATCTTCGTCTGCCATGGTGACAGTCGCGCCAAATTTGACGGCACCCTTCATTTTGGCCACATCAATGATGTCAGCCAATGAAATAACGCCTTCCAATTCCTTTACGCGCCCTTCGATAAAGGACTGCTTTTCCTTCGCCGAATGGTATTCTGCGTTCTCTGACAAATCGCCATGCTCGCGCGCCTCTGCAATCGCCCGGATAATCGTCGGACGTTCGACTGTCTTAAGGTGCTTCAATTCAGCATCCAGCTTGTCAAAGCCAGCACGTGTGAGCGGGATTTTTTCCATAACAGCGACCCTTTTGGCCTAAATTCTACATCGGACGTTCATAGCCTATTTGGGGAGAGCAAAGTCAAGTACAAGCGTCATCCATCGGCGAAACATTCCCGCTTCACTGGTGGAATTCCTGACTTTCGAACCCGCATGTGCCGTATAAACTTCGGCTTACATTTTGATAGCTTAGAGAGATTCATGAAATACATCGCCCTTGCCGCCAGCCTTTTTGCGTCCCCTGTGGTTGCCCAAGATTTCGTCGCTGCGACCTATGCCGCCCATATTAGCGCGGATGATCTAACAAATTCATCCGGTGCCCGTTTGGGTGATGCGGCATCCGTCATCCGGCAGGACCGTGCCAACTATCATCGTTTTGGCCTAGCCGATGGTGAAGACAGCAACGATCCCTTGTTCGGCAGCGCCGATGCCCGCGCGAATATTCCTGCGATGATCCGTGCGGCCGGCGGTATTGCCCCTGATGTGGCCGAATGGATCATGCGCGGCAACGTCACCGTCTACATCAATATCTTATCCGACGGCGATGATTTCACCGGTTTGCAGGTTCTGATGGCTGGATAATCTGCCAACATAGCGAGACATTGCGCGCCCCGTTTTGTGCACAGGGCGCTTTTTTGTGCGATATCGCCGCAGTCGGTCGTTTTACCGTCGCGTCTTGATTGCCCTGTTTTTGCGGATGCGTTAACTCGGTTCGCAACAATATTGCGGGGGTGCGCCCCCAAAGGACAAAAAGGTGCGACATGGCCGATACTGAACGCGAAGCAATGGAATATGACGTCGTTATCGTCGGGGCCGGTCCTGCGGGCCTGTCTGCGGCAATTCGGCTGAAGCAGCTAGATGCTGACATCAACGTCGTCGTGTTGGAAAAAGGGTCCGAAGTTGGGGCGCACATCCTGTCCGGCGCTGTTCTGGACACATCCGGTATCGACAAGCTGATCCCTGATTGGAAAGCCAAAGGCGCACCGATCAATGTCCCTGTGAAAGAAGACAATTTCTACATGCTGGGCGAAGCGGGCAAAATCCGCGTGCCAAACATGGCGATGCCACCCCTGATGAACAACCACGGCAACTACATCGTGTCGATGGGCAACGTCTGCCGCTGGATGGCCGAACAAGCTGAAGAACTCGGCGTCGAAATTTTCCCAGGCATGGCCTGTTCCGAACTGGTGTTTGGCGAAAACGGCGAAGTCAAAGGCGTCGTCGCTGGTGAATTCGGGATCGAAGCAGACGGATCGCACGGCCCGAACTACGAACCGGGCATGGAGCTGCACGGCAAATACGTATTCCTGTCCGAAGGTGTCCGCGGGTCGTTGTCCAAGCAAGTGATCGCGAAATACAACCTTGCCGCTGAATCGGACGTACAGAAGTACGGCCTTGGCATGAAAGAAATCTGGGAAATCGATCCAGCCAAGCACAAAGAAGGCACCGTGACCCACACGATGGGCTGGCCTTTGGGCAGCGAAGCAGGCGGCGGATCTTTCATCTACCATCTTGAGAATAACCAAGTGTACGTTGGTTTCGTAGTTCACCTGAACTACAAGAACCCGCACCTGTTCCCTTACATGGAATTCCAGCGCTTCAAACATCACCCGATGATCGCGGACCTTTTGGAAGGCGGCAAACGCGTTGCATACGGTGCGCGTGCGATTACCGAGGGCGGCTATCAGTCGATGCCGAAGACCGCATTCCCGGGTGGTATGCTGCTGGGTTGTTCTGCGGGCATGGTCAACGTGCCGCGCATCAAGGGGAACCATAACGCGATGCTGTCGGGTATCCACGCCGCTGAAGCCGCGTTTGCGGCCATCGGTGCGGGTCAATCCGGCGATACGCTGGACAGTTACGACACAGAAGTGCGCGAAGGCCCAATCGGTCAAGACCTGAAAAAGGTCCGCAACGTAAAACCACTGTGGTCCAAGCATGGTCTGCTTGCGTCATTGGCCGTGGGTGGATTCGATATGTGGACGAACACATTCGGGTTCTCGCTGCTTGGTACGCTGAAGCACGGCAAATCCGATGCGGAAGCCACTGAAAAAGCGCTGCGCCACAAGCCGATTGATTATCCAAAGCCGGACGGCAAGCTGTCGTTTGATCGCCTGACCAACGTCGCGTTCAGCTTTACCAATCACGAGGAAAGCCAGCCTGCGCACCTGAAACTGGAAGACGACAGCATTCCGGTGGACACAAACCTGCGCGACTATGCGGGGCCATCAGCGCGGTATTGCCCAGCGGGTGTTTACGAATTCGTCGGCGAAGGTGTGGAAACCAAGTTCCAGATCAATTTCCAGAACTGCGTTCATTGCAAGACCTGCGATATCAAGGACCCGAGCCAGAACATCACATGGACCACGCCGCAAGGTGGCGACGGGCCGAATTACCCGAACATGTAATGATCAGCACGACACGATCAAAGGGCCTCGCAATTGCGGGGCCCTTTTCATATTCGCAATGATCCGCCCATTTTGGATCAATCATTTGCGTCGATCCGATTCGTCCCCTAGGCTTTGAGTTGGGCAGCAAAACAGGGGCGATAGGCTTGTTAAAACAAAAACTGCGCAGCACTTTGATTGCTGCACTCTTTACCAGCACCATGATCACGCCAGCCTTGGCAGAAGTTCCGAATGCTGGTGCGTATCTCGCAGCACGACAAGCCGCCCAATTTTCCGATTTTGAATACAGTGCCCGCTTTTATGCGCAGGCCCTTGTCGCTGATCCAAACAACGCTGTTTTGCTGGAAAACGCTTTGACCGCCAATATGTCGCGCGGCAAGTTTCAGGATGCAATTGCCATTGCGGACGGGATGGTCGCGTTAGGGATCAATCGTCAGCATTCCAACATCGTGACTGCTGTCCAATCCGTGCAATCAGGCAATTGGGCGGAATTATTCACAGCCCTTGAAATGAATCGCACCGTCGGTCCCGTGGTGGACGGCCTGTCCCAAGGATGGGCGCATATGGCGCTGGGTGAGGTTGATGAAGCCTTGCAAAGCTTTGACGAACTGGGCGAATCCACTGGATTGCAGTCCTTCGGTGCGTATCACAAAGCGTTGGCTCTGGCCTCTGTCGGGAATTTCGACGCGGCTGTGCGCATCTTTGATCTGACAACAACCGACAGCGGGCTGCGCCACAACCGCCGCAGTGCGATGGCACACGCTCAAATTCTAAGCCAGCTTGACCGCCGCGATGATGCGCTTGCTGTAATTGATACAGTGTTTGGTGACAATCTGGACCCCGGATTGACCGATCTACGTAGCCGGATCGCTGATGAGTCCCCCACCCCATATGACGTCGTGACCAATCCGACCGAAGGCATGAGCGAAGTCTATCTGGCCGTCGCCGAAGCCCTGCGTGCCGATGTTCCCGAGAACTACACGCTTATCTACGCGCGTGCCGCCGAATTCCTGACGCCTGACAACACCGAAGTGTTGCTGTTGGTTGCCGATCTGCTGGAAGACCTTAATTTATATGGTCTCGCGAACGAAGCCTATACACGTGTATCGCGCGATGATCCGGCCTATGCCGTCGCCGAGATCGGACGCGCCGAAGCCCTGCGCAAGAATGGCAATTATGAAGGTGCTATCGAAGTGCTGCGCGCGATGTCGCGCTCTTATCCGGACATGCCCGGTATCTATGTCAGCTTGGGCGATACGCTGCGCCAATCTGAACAGACGCAAGACGCGAACGATGCATATAGTATGGCGCTTGATCTGTTTGACGCCAATGATCCGGCACGGTGGTTCGTTTACTACACGCGTGCAATCACCCACCATCAGCTTGACCAATGGGAACAGGCAGAATCCGATTTCCGGTCTGCGCTGCAATTCCGCCCTGACCAGCCACAGGTCTTGAACTATCTTGGCTATTCGCTGGTTGAACGGGGTGAAAAATTGGACGAAGCCCTCGATATGATTGAACGTGCCGTTGCCGTTCAACCGCAAAACGGGGCGATTGTGGACAGTCTAGGTTGGGTGCTTTTCCAAACGGGCCAATACGAAGACGCCGTTGGCCATCTTGAAAATGCAGCCGCGCTCGAAGCTGTGGATCCGGTGATCAACGATCATTTGGGCGATGCCTATTGGGCCGTTGGTCGCGCCACCGAAGCACAGTTCCAATGGCACCGCGCCCTGTCGTTTTCGGATGACACGAGCGAAAATGCAGCGCGGATCAGACGGAAAATTGAAATTGGTCTTGATGCCGTTCTGATCGAAGAAGGCGCAGAACCTATTAGAGTAGCTGATGGCAATTAAGAAAACGGTCGCTCCGGCCAAGGTGAACCTGACACTTCATGTGACCGGGCAACGGGCTGACGGCTACCACCTACTTGATAGTCTTGTTGCCTTCACGGACGCAGGCGATCCGATCACGGCGACACCCGCAGATGGTCTTACGTTGACCGTCACCGGACCCTTTTCGGCAGGCGTGCCCACTGACGGGACAAACCTGATCCTGCGGGCCGCTGAAACGTTGCGGCGGATGCGCGGCGTGATCAAAGGCGCCGCGATCACGGTCGAAAAACACTTACCGAACGAGGCGGGTCTTGGCGGTGGGTCATCTGACGCGGCTGCGACGTTAAAATTGCTCGCGGAGATGTGGGACGTCGAACCGCTGCCTATGTCTGCACCCGAAGTCGTTATGTTAGGCGCAGACGTGCCTGTCTGCCTCGCAGCACCTGCACCCATCCGTATGCAAGGCATTGGGCAGGACCTGACCCCTGCCCCGCATTTGCCAAACTGTGCGATGGTTCTGATCAACCCGAAGATTGCTGTACCGACCAAAGCAGTGTTTGACGGTTTGGCCAGCAAACTGAACCCGTCGATGGCAGATATTCCTGAGAAAATGGATTTTGACACGTTCACCGATTGGCTTGCCCGCCAACGCAATGACCTGCAGCCTGCCGCCATCAAGGCAGCGCCTGTCATTCAATCAGCCCTTGATCGCCTGAACAAGATTCCACAGGTCGCCTTTGCAGGCATGTCCGGATCGGGCGCTACGTGCTTTGGCATTACCAAGAACATGGCCGATGCACGGCACGCCGCACGTATTATCCAAGTCGCTGAAATGGGATGGTGGGTGACGCCCGCGCAGATCCTAAGCGCCTAGACTATCTCGACACGGCTTATGTGATACGCGCCACGACGTAATCAGCCAGATCAATCAACATCTCGCGGATATCGGTATCCGGCAGCAGGGCCAAAGCGTTTTTCGCCTGTGCCACATAGTCCAGCGCTGTTTGGCGCGTTGTTTCCATCGTGCCGTGTTTTGCCAATAACGCAATCGCGTGGTCAAGATCACCGTCTTCTTGACGGCCTTTGCCGATGGTTCGCGTCCAAAAGTCCCGCTCCACATCGTCAGCCGCTGCAATCGCGCGAATAACGGGAAGGGTCAGTTTGCGTTCACGGAAATCATCGCCGACGTTTTTACCGGTCGCAGTTGTCCCGCCGTAGTCCAGTAGATCATCAACAATCTGGAACGCGATGCCCAATGTGTCGCCGTAATCGAACAACGCCTTCACAGTCGCATCATCCTGATCGGCGATCACCCCGCCGACTTCCATCGCAGCAGAGAACAACGCAGCGGTTTTGCCGCGCACGACTTTGAAATAAATCTCTTCGGTGGTTGCCAGATCAGCAGCCGCAGTCAGCTGCAAAACTTCGCCTTCGGCAATCGTCGCAGAAGCATTGGCCAGGATATCAAGGACCCGCATGGATCCTGTTTCGACCATCAACTGGAACGATCGCGCGAATAGATAGTCGCCGACCAAAACAGACGACGTGTTATCCCACAGCAGGTTTGCAGTTGGACGCCCGCGCCGTTGGTTGCTTTCGTCCACAACGTCATCATGCAGCAACGTTGCGGTATGAATAAATTCGACCGTCGCAGCCAAATGCACGTGATACGGACCATCGTAGCCACACATCCGTGCCGCCGCCAACGTCAGCATCGGGCGCAGACGTTTACCGCCTGCCTCTACCAAATGTGCTGTCACTTCAGGGATTCGCGGGGCATGTTCCGACGCCATCCGCGCACGGATCATATCGTTGACCGCAGTCAGATCATCCGACAGCGCCGCTGCCAAGCGTTCGTGTGGTTTGGTGGCGGCGATATCAAGGCTCATCACGGTATCCGGCGGTTTATGGACAAAGATACTTTCGCATCTTACGTCAGGACTATGAAAGAACTTTTGCGCACCAACGACCCTACAGTCATCGCCCTCGCTACGGCCCTTCTGGATAGCGAGGATATAACCGCATTCCAGTTCGACGTAAACATGAGCGTCATGGAAGGTAGCATAGGCATAATGCCGCGCCGTCTAATGGTCGCAGATCGTGATTTGTTTATGGCACAGGCGATCATGCGCGATGCAGAGATCGATTTGGGCCAGTGACCGAAAACACGACAAATGATGCGTTTTTGGGGGGTAAGGTCCACGCCTTACAACCAAAGAAGGGATTTCGATCCGGTATTGATGCCGTCCTGATGGCGGCAAGCGTACCTGCAAGAACGGGTGAAACCGTTCTGGAAATTGGCTGCGGGGTTGGGGTGGCATCACTATGTCTTGATGCGCGTGTGACCGGATTGCGGATGACCGGCGTTGAACTGCAACCCGAATATGCAGATCTTGCCGAACAGAACGCGGCGACGGCTGGTGCCGCGATGCAAGTTGTCTGCGCTGATTTACGAAATCTGCCCGCGGATTTGCGTCAACAGCAGTTCAATCATGTGATGATGAACCCCCCCTACTATGATCGAACGCAAGGACACGCATCGCAGAACGCTGGTCGTGATGTGGCACTGGCAGGGGATACGCCGCTGTCTGATTGGCTTGATATTGGTGTGCGTCGCCTTGCACCGAAGGGTACGTTAACCATCATCCAGCATATCACCCGCCTACCAGAGGTATTAGCAGCACTAACCGGAAGGTTAGGGTCGGTTATTCTGCGTCCAATCGCCGCCCATTCGCACGCTGCGCCGGGCCTATTTTTGCTGCAGGCGATCCACAGCGGCCGCGCCCCATTTCATATGTCTGCCCCGCTGATTATGCACGGGGACCTTATAAAAAAGGGTGATGCCGAAAGCTACACACCGCAAGTAAAGGCGATTTTGCGCGATGGCGCTTCTTTCCCCATTCGTGACCCCCACTGATTAACGTTTCAGCAACCTTTTGGCGGCACGTTGCCTAGATCGCGTTTTGCTGCTCTGCGGCGTGACAGGTGGTCAAATCTGTGGTGCAGTGGACGTGTTCACACATATTGGAGGAAATAATGAGCTTAAGTTCACACCTGCAGGAACTCAAAAAGAAGCACCAACACCTCTCGGACAATGTCGAGGTCATGCAGCGCAGCGCTGGGACCGACGACCTTGAGATCGCGCGTCTCAAGAAACAAAAACTCCACCTCAAAGAAGAGATTACGCGCTTAAGCGCCAGTTAATCTTGACGACTTCGGGTTGGCGCGGGTTGCGCCGACCCATCTTGGCAAGCAGCAGTCAGGCGAATGTCCGCGTTTTCGTCAAAGCATCAATTGCCGCAACTTCTTCCCTGATCCATGACATGAGCCGTGCGACCTGCGGACGATTCTCTGCCCCTATTGCGCAGACGATCCGGTAGCTTGCGTGGCCCGAAATCGCGAGATCAAGCGGCATGACCAGTCTGCCGTCGGTCAAATGTTTTTCCGATACCGAAATCCGGCCCAAAACAACGCCTGCCCCTGACAACGCTGCATTCACGGCATGGTCACTTTGGCTGAAATGCGTGCCTGCGGTCGTCGGCGGCTTTAGCCCGGCGGCCTGAAACCATGTGTCCCAATCAGCCGGTGGATGTAGAAACGTGATGTCGTCTTGGTGCAGCAACGGCAAATCCAAGATATCGGACGCTGTTTTGATCTTGTCCGCCAATGCCGGCGCAACCATCGGGCACAGCCATTCTTCGATGATTGGTTCGCTATAGAACCCTTCATCATCATGTTGGCTGAACCGGATTGCGACATCGACCTCATCCCGCGTGAAATCCATCATTTTGAGGCTGGCCGAAAAGCGTAGGTCGATATCTGGGTTGTTTTGCACAAACTGAAATAGACGCGGTGCCAACCACTTGGACGTAAAGCTGGGACCAGCCGTCACAGTTAAGGTTCTGTTATCATGCAAGCGTTTTGTAGCAGACCACGCCTTTGTCAAAGTTTCAAAACCATCCGCAGCACCGGGCGCCAAAATCTTGCCAGATTCGGTCAATTCGACAGCGCGGTTCAGACGTCGGAACAACGGATGGCCAAGATGTTCTTCTAACGATTTGATTTGAAAAGATAAAGCAGCAGGAGTGACATTCAACTCGTCCGCTGCTTTCGCGAAAGACATGTGGCGTGCCGCTGCGTCAAACGCACGGAAGGCCGTCAAAGGAGGTAAACGATCAGGCATTTCACATTAGTATATCTTAACTGAAGCTATGAAAAGACTCGTTTGTCAGTTTTATTGCTGGGCCCCATATTGAAGACAGATCAAATGAACTTGTTTCATCAGGAGTAAACGAAATGCACGCGATCACAACAAACGAAGCGACACGCAAAATCATCGAACGCGCCCACGCAGAGCGGAACGCAGCGATCCGCGCCTTCTTTGTCGCGATGTTCACACGTAAGCCAAACACCGCAACAGGCGTTGCACCACAGGCTGCCTAAGGCATTACCAACGCGCTCCTCCCACGCGTTGCAATATGATCCACGATCTTCCTCCCAGTCGATCGGATCACAAAAAAGGGCCGGTCATTGCGACCGGCCCTTCTTGTATTTCAGGTAAGGACCGAGTCCTTACGACATATACTGACCGCCGTTTGCGGAAATTGTGGACCCTGTGATGAAACCCGCATCGTCGGATGCAAGGAACACAACAGCGCGTGCGATTTCAGCAGCTTCGCCCAAACGTCCCACTGGGATCGCGCCAACGATTGAATCCATGACTTTTTCTGGGATCGTGCTCATCATTTCGGTGTTGATGTAACCCGGGGCCACAACGTTCACGGTGATGCCAGCGCGTGCGCCTTCTTGTGCAAGCGCCTTTGTGAAGCCGATATCGCCCGCTTTCGCAGCCGCATAGTTCACCTGAGCGAACTGACCTTTTTGGCCGTTGATTGAAGAAATGGTAACAATACGGCCGAATTTGCGTTCACGCATACCTGGCCAGATCGGGTGGGTCATGTTGAAGACGCCGGACAGGTTCGTGTCCATGACTTCTTTCCACTGGGTCGGTGACATTTTGTGGAACGGCGCGTCGCGGGTGATGCCAGCGTTGTTAACCAACACTTCGATTGGACCAACTTCAGCTTCAACCTTGGCGATACCTTCGGCACAAGCTTCATAAGACCCAACGTCCCATTTGTAAGTCTTGATGCCTGTTTCAGCTGTGAATGCTGCGGCTTTTTCGTCGTTACCAGCATAAGTCGCGGCAACGGTGTAACCTGCGTCTTTGAGTGCGGTAGAAATGGCAGCGCCAATACCGCGGGAACCGCCGGTAACAAGTGCAACACGGGACATAGGATTCTCCTCCAAGAGATTAATGTTGTAACCAAATTATACAGATATGAATTTCTGCGCAATATTATTACGTGAGGGATGAGGGGTAACTTTACGCCACCCCTCGATTTTTTTAGTCACGCTCGACACACAGCGCGACGCCCATACCGCCACCGATGCACAGTGTCGCAAGGCCTTTTTTGGCGTCGCGGCGCTGCATTTCGAACAACAGGGTATTCAGTACGCGGCAACCTGACGCACCGATTGGGTGACCAATCGCAATCGCACCGCCGTTGACGTTCACAATTGCCGGATCCCAGCCCATGTCTTTATTCACAGCACAGGCCTGAGCCGCGAAAGCTTCGTTTGCTTCAACAAGATCAAGATCGCCAACGGACCAACCAGCTTTTTCCAGCGCTTTGCGGGATGCCATAACCGGACCGACACCCATGATGGACGGATCGAGACCAGCAGTCGCATAAGAAGCGATGCGACCCAGCGGCGTGATGCCACGCTTGGCGGCGTCATCTACGGACATCAGCAATGTGGCCGCCGCGCCGTCGTTCAGACCGGACGCGTTTGCAGCAGTGACGGAGCCTTCTTTCGCAAAGGCAGGACGCATCTTTGCCATCGCTTCAAGGTTTGCGCCGTGACGGATGTATTCGTCTTGGTCGACGATGATGTCGCCCTTGCGTGTTTTCACGGTGAAGGCGGCGATTTCGTCTGCGAATTTGCCAGCTTTCTGCGCAGCTTCGGCTTTGTTCTGTGACGCGACCGCAAACTCGTCCTGCATATCGCGGGAGATTTGCCATTGATCAGCAACGTTTTCAGCAGTTTGGCCCATGTGGTAACCGTTGAACGCATCCCACAGACCGTCGCGGATCATTGTATCGATGTATTTCAGATCGCCCATTTTGTGACCAGCGCGCAGGTGTGCGGCATGCGGTGACAGCGTCATGTTTTCTTGACCACCAGCGGCAACGATAGACGCGTCGCCCAACTGGATGTGCTGCGCACCAAGTGCGACGGCGCGCAAACCGGAACCACATACTTGGTTAATGCCCCAAGCAGATGCTTCTTTTGGCAGACCCGCATTGATGTGCGCCTGACGCGCAGGGTTCTGCCCTTGAGCGGCAGTCAGAACTTGACCGAGGATCGTTTCGGATACTTCAGCTTTGTCAATTCCAGCACGTTCAACGACGGCCTCAAGAATGGCAGCACCAAGATCATGGGCAGGAGTATTTGCAAAAGCGCCTCCAAAGCTGCCGACGGCAGTACGGGCAGCAGAAGCGATAACGACGTTGGTCATAGTGAGTCCTCTCAGATTTATTCTGTGATCAGACTGGAGCACAACGTGCATATAAGTACAGGCCCCAACCTGCGAATTGGGGCTTCTTTAAGGCTTAGTTTACGTTAGGGCAATAAGTTTCTGCAGTTGCATTGCTGCAATGCAGCATTTGCATGTCGTGTCTTAGATGTCGAATTTCGGGACTCCATAGTGGTATCCCTGCAAACAATCTGCGCCAAGCTGGGTCATAAATTCTGCTTCTTTTGCGGTCTCAACCCCATCTGCCACAACGAACATTTCGAATTGATGGGCGACCATGATCAAGGCCTCAGTAAGGACCTGATTGTCAGGATCTTCGTGGATGCCGCGCACGAAGCTTTTGTCGATTTTGACCAGATCAAAAAAGAATTCTTTCAGGTGCCGGAACGCTGTCATGCCCGCACCGAAGCCGTCCAAGGCAAAAGCAACGCCTTTTGGCTGCATCTCAACCATGAAGCGAATCATGATTTCGTGCAGTTCCATCGCGGACGTTTCGGATATTTCGAAGATCAACCGATCACCCACGTTCTGATCGGTATCCAAACCGTCGCGCAAAATGTCGCGCCATTTGCCGTCCGCCAACGACCGCGCTGAGACATTGATCGAAATACGCAAATCCGGTCGCAGGCGAAGCAGTGCGAAGGCATGCTGCAATGTCGTGCAATCCACTTCGCGTCCCAGATCATTTTCCCCAATGACCGACATGAAATGCGCGGCAGGGATGACCCGCCCAGCTTCGTCCAAGACCCGCACCAAACCTTCGTAGAATGCGATGCCGGGCTTTTGCCCTGCCAGCATTATCGGTTGATACGCCATCCGCGTTCGTCCGGCCGCAAGCGCATCACTGACAAGCGTCAGAACATCACTGTCCCTACTGGCCATAGCAGCCTGAAACGGATCAAGAGGACGGTCATCGTCAGAAGCATTAGAAGGTGCGAGCATGTTGGCATCTCATCAGGGATGCGTCATTCTGCCCAGAAATCAGCTAATATGCAGTTAAGACAGGACGATCGACCATGGTTGAAAGATGTGGCTGGCCCGGCGACGACCCGATTTATCAAGCCTACCACGATACCGAATGGGGCGTTCCGGAATACGACAGTCGCGCGTTGTGGGAAAAACTGGTCTTGGACGGGTTTCAGGCTGGACTGTCATGGATCACAATTCTTAAGAAGCGAGACAATTTCCGCGAAGCGTTCGCGGGATTCGATCCCAATACCATCGCTGAATGGGGTGACGACGATGTCGCGCGTTTGTTGGGCAATGCAGGTATCATCAGGCATCGGGGCAAGATCGCGGCCACGATCACGAACGCACAGGCGTGGCAAAGGATCGAAGCAGAACAAGGCTTTGATAGGTTCCTATGGGATTACGTCGGCGGCACGCCACTGATCAACAGCTTCGCGACCCAAGCGGATGTACCGACCCAAACACCGTTGTCCGTGCAAATTTCAAAGGACTTGAAGAAAGCGGGATTTAAATTCTGCGGCCCGACAATTGTCTACGCCTTCATGGAAGCCTGCGGTTTGGTGAACGATCACATCGTGACCTGCCACCGTCACGGGGCTTAGGACCAGCGATCCAGCGCCGCCTCGTCTTCGTCTTTGGCGGCGACCCAAGACGCGCCGTCGCCTGTCGTTTCTTTTTTCCAGAACGGGGCGCGCGATTTCAGGTAATCCATCAGGAAATCAGCGGCAGCAAAGGCGTCTGCACGGTGCTTTGACGCGGTGGCGACCATCATGATCGGGTCAGTCGCTTGCAAAACACCATAGCGATGAATGACAAGCACATCGGCCAAGGACCAACGGCTCTGCGCTTCAGTCGCAATCGCCTCAATCGCTTTTGCGGTCATGCCGGGGTAATGTTCGATCTCCATCCCCTGAAGACCGCCCGCAACATCGCGGACAAGACCCGTAAACGTCACAATCGCGCCGACCTCTGGCCGTGCGGTCGCAAAGGCGTTCAGTTCGGCGCCCGCGTCAAACACAGCGTCTTGGACCCGAACGATCATCTTAACCACCCGTCATCGGCGGAAAGAATGCGACCTCGCGGACACCGGCCAATGGCGCGTCAAAATCAGATAATTCTTGATCCAACGCCACGCGCAATGCGCTGACATCGGCAAATGCTGCCGCATACCGTTCTTCGCGGGCAACCAGTTCAGCCACGAGATCAGACACGGTCGCGGCCTGCGTTTCGATCTTTTCTTTTGGCAATCCGATCCGTTCGCGGACCCAAGCAAAATACATGACATCCATTACTTGGCCCCTTTCAGGTAAGGCATCGCTTTTCGCAGGTAATCAAGCCCTGTGATGAACGTCAAAACCGCGGCGATCCACAGCAGGATGATCCCGCCATACCAGCTGAAATCCCATCCAAAGTTTTTCCAGCCAAGCCCAACAACGTCTTCAATCGTGCCATCCAGAATGCCATCAACCGTCGCCTGATCCATTCCGATCGTCTGTTCGATGATAAAATGTTCAAACGCACCTTTCGCGAACAGAAATGCGATGGCGACCATTTGGGCCGTCGTTTTCCATTTGGCGAGGTTCGTCACCTTCAGCGTTCCAGCCGTATCGCCCAGAAATTCGCGCAAACCGGACACAAACACTTCGCGGAAAATGATGATCGTTGCAGGCAGCAAAATCCAAGGGTTCATGCCGGAAAATCCGGTAATGACGACCAATGCGATCACCACCATGGCCTTGTCCGCAATCGGGTCCAGCATCGCACCGAATTTGCTTTCCTGTTTCCACGCACGGGCCAGATATCCGTCCACAAAGTCGGTCACGGCCGCCACGACAAACAGGATCAGTGCAAACCAATCCGCGTATGGGCGCGAGAAATAAAGAAACATCAGCACCACACCGGGGGCTGCGAGAAGACGCAAAAGCGTCAGGATATTTGGGATGTTCCACTGCATATCACTTACCTACCCAAACCAAAGCGAAGTTGCCATACGCAACGCCACCCCTCTTTTGGCCGGAAGTATCCCCGCCGGAGGCATCAAATCTTTTAGCCGTTCTCGTGGAAGAAATCATAGATGGTTTGCGCCATATTGCCGGACACGCCTTCGACCGCTTTCAAATCCGCAAGGTTCGCGCGCGCCACGGCCTTGGCTGACCCGAAATGCGCGAGCAATGCACGTTTACGGGCGGCACCGACACCCGGCACATCATCCAAGGGATTCGCTGACATCGCTTTGGCGCGTTTCGCGCGGTGGGTTCCGATGGCAAACCGGTGGACCTCGTCCCGCATCCGCTGGATGAAATACAGCACCGGATCATTGTGGCGCAGCGCCATCACGGGTTTGCCCGTCCGGTGGAACACCTCTTTGCCCGCGTCGCGTTCTTCGCCCTTTGCCACACCGACCATCGCAATATCGCTGACCCCCATCTGATCCATGATTTCGCGAACGGACGACACCTGTCCCGCCCCGCCATCAATCAACAGCAGATCAGGCCAAGCTCCGCTTTTGCGTTCGGGGTCTTCCTTTAACAAGCGCCCGAACCGTCGTGTCATGACTTCTTTCATCATGCCAAAATCATCGCCCGGGGTCAGATCATCCCCGCGAATGTTGAACTTGCGATAATTGCTTTTCTCGAACCCTTCAGGTCCAGCCACAACCATCGCACCAACGGCATGGGCACCTTGGATATGCGAGTTATCGTAAACCTCGATCCGGTTGGGCGGCGCGTCGAGCGCGAACGCCTCGGCCAGCCCCTTGAGCAATTTGCTCTGCGTCGCTGTCTCTGCCATTTTGCGTGCCAGACTTTCGCGGGCATTGCGCAGTGCACTGGACACGAGTTCAGCCTTTTCACCCCGTTGTGGCACAATGATTTCGACCTTGCGCCCCGCCTTATCCCCCAAGGCTTGCGCCATCAGGTCGTCGTTGTCCAAGCCATGCGACAACAGCAGAACCTTGGGCGGTTCACGGTTTGCATAGAATTGACCGACAAAGGCTTCCATCACTTCTGCAAGATCTTCGTCACCGCTGATCCGAGGATAGTAGTCGTGGTTCCCCCAGTTCTGGTTCGCACGGATAAAGAACACCTGCACACAGGCCTGCCCGCCATCCACATGAAGCGCGATCACATCCGCCTCTTCCGTGTTTTGCGGGTTAATACCTTGCGCCGTCTGCACTTGCGTCAGCGCCTTGATCCGGTCGCGCAATGCAGCGGCCCGTTCAAATTCCATCTCTTCGGACGCTTTGTTCATCTGCGCGGCAAGCGCCTCTTGAATGCCTTTGGTCCGGCCCGATAGAAACTTTTCCGCATCCGCCACAGTCTGTGCATAGTCATTTTCGGAAATCAGACCGCAACAGGGACCCGAACACCGTTTGATCTGATACTGCAAACAGGGTCGCGTGCGCGTTTCAAAGTCGCTGTCAGTGCAATTGCGGATCAGGAACACGCGTTGCAACTGGTTCAGCGTCCGGTTCACTGCGCCCGCACTGGCGAAGGGGCCGTAGTAGTTGCCTTCTTCCTTCTTTGCGCCACGATGCTTTTTGAGCTGTGGGAAATCGTGGTTCTTGGACACGAGGATATTCGGGAACGATTTATCGTCACGCAACAGCACGTTGTACCGTGGCTTAAGCTGCTTGATCAGGTTCTGTTCAAGCAAAAGCGCTTCAGTCTCGGTGCGCGTCGTTAAGAACATCATCGACGCGGTTTCACGGATCATACGGGTGATCCGCGCCGAATGCTGGGCGGACGGGCGTGAATAATTACTGACACGGTTCCGCAGATTGCGCGCCTTGCCCACGTAAAGCACCCGACTGTCCGCATCCAACATCCGGTAAACACCCGGAGAACTGTCGATCGTCTTGAGATAACCGTGGATACGGTCGTAGCCGGTCACGGGCTGCGCGACCTCGGCGTCGTTCTGATTATCGATCTCATCACTCATCGGTCACAGGTCCGTGATTCTGGGCTGCTCTGCATACAGCCGCGAAGGGAACAAGGGTAAAGGCATCCACGAGTCTTGTGGATAACTCAGTGGGCAAAACGTTAACACACCGGATTTTTCGTTGTTTTTAGGGGTGTTCATGTATCTGCCTAATTTTTAGGCATATTCTTAATGCCTTGTTATTTATGAATATTTTATTTACCTATTGGCAAATTACTGATTTTATTCATAAAATATTTACATTGGTGAACGGAACAAACGCGTAGTGCACAACTTTGCGGGCCGAGTCTCAATTTTGAGGCCGTTTCAATTACTCAACTCCCGCTACGTCAGGTGTCTCCCACGCCAAATGCTGGCCACCATCGACGCTCAGCATCTGTCCGGTCACAGCTTTGGCATCCAGAAAGTAACCCAAAGCCGCTGTAATGTCATCGGGATTTGCGCCACGCTGCAGAACCGTCGCAGCCCGTTGTCGATCGAACTGCGCCTGCGATTGGTTCGCACCCTGCAACGTCGGACCAGGTCCGATCCCGTTCACGCGCACCTTTGGCGCAAGCCCCTGTGCTGATGTTTGGGTCAACGCCCAAAGCCCCATTTTCGCGATGGTGTAAGACGCGAATTCGGGTGTCAGTTTGTGAATGCGTTGGTCCAACATGTTGATGATCAGTGCCTGTGCGACAGCTTCGCCGCGCGCGTCGAGCTCTGGTTTCGGCGCTTGGTTTGCGAAGCCTTGGGTCAACACGAATGGCGCACGCAGGTTCGTTTCAATGTGGCGATCCCAACTGTCACGAGTCCCCGTTTTCAGGTCATCATGTTCGAAGATAGACGCGTTGTTGATCAACACTGACAATGGGCCGATGGCATCGACAGCACGACCGATCAGGCCCTGTGTCGCGTTTTCATCCAGTATGTCCGCTTGGATGGCGACCGCGTTCTGGCCAAGGGCCTTAATCTCATCCACGACCGCGTTCGCGCCTTTATCAGACGACGCGTAATGTACCGCAACGTCGTACCCGCGCCCCGCCAAATACAGCGCCATCGCGCGGCCCAGTCGGGCACCAGCGCCTGTGACAAGCGCCCCCGGCATCAGGCGAGAACAAACAGCAGATACGCCACATAGGCAGCCGACAACATCACGCCCCACGTGCGGTTGATATCCACTTTCATGAAGACAAACGGGATCAACAGCAACGACGCGCCCAGCATGACCCACAAGTCAAACGACAGGAACTGCGGATCAACAGGGATCGTGCCGACAAGTGACGCGACGCCCATGATCCCAAGCAAGTTGAACATGTTTGATCCGATGACGTTGCCCAAAGCCACGTCTGCCTGACGGCGCAATGCAGCCATCACTGTCGTAGCCAGTTCCGGCAATGACGTCCCAATCGCGATCAATGTCAGACCAATGACGGTTTCGGAAATGCCGAACTGACGCGCGATGTTCACCGATCCATCAACAAGAAGCGATGCGCCGAGCGGCAGACCAACGAGGCCTAACACCAGAAAACCAATGATTTTGCCCCAACCAAGGTTCGGGTCAGCACCCTCTAGCTCTTCTTCATCCTCTTCAGCTGCGCTTTCGGAGGATTGTTTGCGGTGCTTGTTTGCGGACATTGCGGCGTACGTCAGCATCGCGGCTAGTGCTGCCAACAGGATGATACCAGACACCCATGTCAGAGGGCCCATCGCACAGAGAACGATGAACAAAACCGTCGCTGCGATCATTTGGAGGTAGCTGTTGCGCGTGTCGCATTCGCTGGTGTGCATGACAGCCAAAAGCGCCGGAATACCAAGCACCAACAAAACGTTGGCCGTGTTTGAACCGACAACGTTGCCAAGCGCCAAGCCGGGCACGCCGTCCCAAATCGCCTGAATAGAGATCAAAAGCTCTGGTGCAGAGGTACCGAAAGCAACAATCGTCAACGACACGATCAAGGCAGGGACGCCCAAACGTAGCGACATGTTGACCGCACCTTTGACAAGGCTATCGCCCGCCAAGAGTAGGATAACCAGCCCTACGACGACATACACCCAATCCATTCCGTTCTACCTTTTCTTACAGGCACAACGGCCTTTACCAATTCTGTAACGCCCGCAGCTTTTACATTTTGCCGCTGCGAGTTGTTCCTGCCCCGGAAACCGCCACTTTCCGAACATGGCTAACACAGCCATGAAAGCAAGAAAGAGGAGAATAATCTTAAAAATCACTCAGAGGCCAAATCGCGCAAAAGCTGCGCGATCCTCTGCCAAGTAAACGGCGTCTTGCATCATCGACATGCCAAACCGTGACAACAGCGATTTCTTTTCCCCGTATTTGCGGAACCGGACTTTTTCGCCGAAACGGTCCTTCATCACAGGCACCAGATGGCCAAGCCCATCAACCAGCCCTTCTTTGATCG
The DNA here is from genome assembly GCF_055809435.1 of Yoonia sp. D2-7. Lineage (NCBI taxonomy): Bacteria > Pseudomonadati > Pseudomonadota > Alphaproteobacteria > Rhodobacterales > Paracoccaceae > Yoonia > Yoonia sp. D2-7. The sequence continues at coordinate 3,553,137 of NZ_CM147912.1, forward strand.
CGTTCCGGCCAAAGTAGACTTCACCGGTGAACAGATCAGGATTGTCGGACAGTTTGTCACCGCGTCGCGATTTGACATAGCTGATGAAGATGCCATGCAATTCTTCCAGCCAGCCTTTCAACCGCGCGATATCTTCTTCTTTTTCAGGCTTGAACGGGTCCAGCATCGACTTGGATTTCCCAGCCGTATGCACCCGCCGTTCGATCCCATAATTGCTGATCGCTTTGTCCAGTCCAAACCCGGCAGTGATTACACCGATTGATCCGGTCATCGAACTTTCATCGACAAAGATTTCATCCGCCGCACAGGCAAGCCAATACCCACCAGACGCAGCCACATCTTCGACGAAGGCTACGACGGGCAAATCGTTTTCGTCAGCCAGCCTGCGAATACGTGCCGCAATCAACGACGATTGCGCAGGCGATCCGCCCGGACAATTGATCTGCAAAGCGACCGCTTTGGGTTTGCCTCTGGTAAAGGCTTTTTCCAACACAGGCGCGAGGCTGACGTCATCCAGACCGCGCCCGCCATTGGTGATCGCGCCTTGCAAGCGGACAACTGACACGACGGGTTCGGACTTCATAAAAGGGATAAAGCGTTTCATCCCCCTCAAATAGGCCGCGGCTGCCCGTCCAGCAAGGGCGTCACTGCCGAATGCGCCAACCTGTGCGGAATATCCACCAGATTGCGGTGACACAGGCCCCGGTAAAGACCGCAATCGCGATCAAACTGATGCCAACCGGCACGTCAGCCACACCAAAGAACGACCAGCGGAAACCGGAAATCAAGTAGTGCACCGGGTTAAACAGCGTGATGGTCTGCCAAACTGGCGGCAGCATCGACGTCGAATAAAATGACCCACCAAGGAAGACGAGCGGCGTGATAACCAGCAACGGGATCAGTTGCAGCTGTTCAAAATTGCCTGCCCAGATGCCGATGATGAACCCCAACAACGCAAAACTGAGTGCTGTCAGGAACAAAAACGCCAGCATCGCAAGCGGATGGGCAATGGTGATATCGACGAACAGGTAGGACGTACCCAGAATAATCATCCCGATGATCAACGCCTTCGTCGCCGCCGCCCCGACATAACCGATTGTGATCTCTAGGAAGTTCACAGGCGCGGACAATAATTCGTAGATCGTCCCGATGAACTTGGGGAAATAGATGCCGAACGACGCGTTTGACGTGGCTTGGGTCATCACGGTCAACATGATCAGACCCGGCACGATGAACGCGCCGTATGGCACACCTTCGACGTTTTCCATGCGGCTACCGATGGCTGCGCCAAAAACAACGAAATAAAGTGCCGTCGAAATGACTGGTGAGATCAACGATTGGGTCAACGTCCGAAAGAACCGCGCCATTTCGAAGCGGTAGATCGACTGGATAGCTATCAGGTTCATGCGTCTTCCTTCAAAAGACCAACAAAGATGTCTTCAAGACTGCTTTGTTCGGTCTGAATATCTACCATCTGAATGCCCGCCTTTTGCAGATCATTCAGAAGCGTGGTGATGCCAGTACGTTCACCTTTGGTGTCGTAAGTGTAAGTGAGTGTCGTACCGTCTGCCTCTAGCGCGTAATCGGCCAAGGCTGCGGGAACCGATGGTACTGGTTCGGATACTTCGATCTTCAACTGCTTTTGCCCCATCTGGGCCATCAAGTCGGCCTTATCTTGGACCAACAGGATTTCGCCCTTTGCGATCACACCAACACGGTCTGCAATGGCTTCTGCTTCTTCGATGTAGTGGGTCGTTAGAATGATCGTGACGCCGCTTTGCTTTAGTTTCGCAACCACGTCCCACATGTCCTTGCGCAGCTCGACATCCACGCCTGCGGTTGGTTCATCCAAGAACAGCACACGCGGTTCATGTGCCAACGCTTTGGCAATCAGCACACGGCGTTTCATACCGCCGGACAACATCATGATCTTGTTGTCCTTCTTATCGAACAACGACAGATCTTTCAGGATTTGTTCGATATACGCGTCGTTGCGCGGCTTGCCGAACAGACCACGTGTAAAACGCACCGTGCTCATGACCGTTTCGAACGGTTCAAGATTGATCTCTTGCGGGACCAAACCGATCAGATCGCGCGCTTTGCGAAAATCGGTCTGTGTATCGTGACCGCCGACCGCAACAGACCCGGATGTTGGAACCGTAATCCCGCAAATCGTTGAAATCAGTGTGGTTTTACCGGCCCCGTTTGGCCCGAGAAGTGCGAGAATTTCGCCTTCTACAATTTCAAGCGACACGCCTTTCAGCGCCTCAAACCCGCCGGCATAGGCTTTGCGCAAATCGCGCACGGAAACAATGGATGACATGAAGCGCCCCTGTATGGTGTTAGGTGGAACCTAATGTCGCATCATCCAAAGGAAAAGAGCTCCGGCCGCACAGACATATGTTCACGGACTAACAGTGCGGCTATTCAACCGTTCAAGGTTCACGATTGTCGACAACATCAGCCTGTCATGGCTCCAGTCATTAACAGGGCGCAGCGCAATCGTCGCGCAAACCACAACAGCGAACAGCGACAACATCAGCACTGATCCCATGTGTCGGGTATTCTGCGGGTGTTCGTCATCAAGCACCGACATGATGCGCGTTTTCAGGAAGCTTTCGGTGTGGCTCGCGTTTGCCCGTTTGTCGATCTGCACGAAGGGCACGCTTGGCGTGATGATCTGGTTAGTGCGGTCGCCCATGAGGCTGGTCTGACAGACGCGCAGCAAACATTCGCAATAATCGCGGATCGGATGCGTGTTACGGCCCAACACCTGTTGATCGCAGGCCAGTTCGCGGATGCGTTCGACGTCGCGTTTGCAATACGCAAAGGCTGGGTTCCAAAAGAAGAACGGGCGCACCAATTCCAACGCGATTTCCCACGTCAGATCGCGTTGGCGCACGTGCTGGATTTCATGGCTCACAGCGATGCGGACATCATTGCTTTGGGCCAGCAGGCCGGTTGGCAGCACGATGTAATGACGGAAAAGGCCACGTGTCGAAAAAGGGACACACGTTTCATGGGTAAAGCGGACATCAATCCGACCAATGCGGCGCAAGACATAGCTGCGACGGATCATGCCCATCAGCTGCAGCGTGTCACGGGCATTGCGGACAACGATGATCGCAAAACCTACGGACAAACCACCAAGAACGGCATAGCCGAGCCAGCTTGTCAGCGATGCGATCTCGTGGGTCAGTTCGGTTCGGATCATCAACAGATGCTCGAACTTCGACGGGGTCATCGCGATGTTGCCATGCAAATATTGGGAAACAAGGAAGTCGGAGACGCTAATGCCGGATGGCCCAGACAGCCAGCCCAGCCGTTGACCCATATCCATGCCGTAAATCGCAATCGGGGATACGACGACCATCGCGATCAACCCGTAAAGCAAGTGTAGCTGTGTCAAATACGCCGTTTTCAGGGGCGTTCGTGCGATCAGTCGTTTGGCAAAGAACCAGACGGCGGCCACGGTCAAAAGAACGATATTCGTGTCGATATAAACGCTCAGCAGATGTTCAGGGGTCATTATCAGTCAATCTCCTGTCCAATAACGCCCGTATTTCTTCCAATGCTGCTTCAGACATGCCTTTGTCATTCACCAAACGCGCAACCATCGACGCCGGAGTCCCATCGAACAGCTTGTTCGACAGGTCTTGTAGCGTTTTTGTCTGGTAGGCGTCTTTGGCCAAGGCCGGTTTATAAACGAAAGTTTTGCCCTGCTTTTCGCTTGTGACAAATTCCTTCTGTTCCATAATCCGCAGGATCGTAGCGGCAGATGTGTAAGCAAGGTCGCGGTCCGGCGCCAATTGGGCCAGCACATCGCGCACCGTTCCTTCACCAAGCGCCCAAAGTTCAGTCATGAACTCTAGCTCGACCTCAGTCAGAAACTCGCTCTTTTTCTTTTGCCGCATGGGTGATCCCGCTCTTGTCTGGTTTGCTCTCTCCCTTGGGGCATTAAATACTAAGACTTTCGTATCACCAAGGTTTTTGTGAGCTCCCCGACAACTTTGCCCCATCGCGCGGTAGCTCCGGTTCGGGCCCTAAGGCGTTGCGTTATGAAACGACCCCCCCAGGTGGCGAGCATCGTCTGGCCAAACCAATAACAGCACAAAGTTCGGCAATGCGGACAACGCGACCGTTAGAGTTTTTCATCTGCAAAGGCTATTTGTTGACGTCTAGTAATCGTCCAATGGTGATGTCTGGCGTTTCCCCACCGACAAAATGAACGTGGTCGTAGTCATCTCCCATAGACGTCATCTCGCTTGCACATGCGTTGGCAAAGTCGGCAAATTTCCTCGCCTCTTCAGGGCCTTCAAAGCAAATTGATACTGAATCTAACTCCAACAAACTCTCGCTTTTATCGCCGTTGGCGTATCCGTACAGTTTCACTGAATTGCTCCCAGAATTTGTTACTAATACATCCAGAGGTATGAAGTCTTAAGTGCTTAACAACAAGCCAACCCCAGCCATCAAGGTTGTAGGTATGGGCTCGAAGCAGACCTTCGCCGCATACGCCACGATCGCCCAGCTTTCGTCTTTCTCTTATCCAGCAACTCACACTTCAAAGCCGTTTGTCGTCCATTTCCGCATCAAACCTTCCAGAAACAGAACACGCCCCATGCGATGCTGATCGCGAGTGGTCCCCACAGCGGCATCCCGAAAAAGAACAGCCATGCGAGGAAGATGTAGGCGGTTCCGAGCAGGGACAGGAACAACCTGTCACCCCGTGTTGTCGTCAGCCCAAGCGCCCCTTTGCGTTCTGACGTGCCGGGGTAGCGGATTTCGATGAAGGTGATCACGCCCATTGTGCTGAACAACCCGATAAAGAACAGTGCCGTTGGCCATGTCCATGCCATCCAAGTCAACATATCAAACTCTCCCGAGGGCAAAGCCCTTCGCAATGTAGTTGCGCACAAAGTAGATCACGATGGCGCCCGGAATAATCGTCAGTGTGCCAGCCGCGGCCAATAGCCCAAGTTCGTACCCCGCAGAGGACGCCGTTTTGGTCATTGTTGCAGCGATTGGTTTCGCATCCACCGCAGTTAGGGTTTTCGCCAGCAGCAGTTCCACCCATGAGAACATGAAGCAGAAGAACGCAGCTACACCGACACCCGCTTTGATTGACGGCAAGAATATCGTCATGAAGAAGCGCGGGAAGGAATAGCCATCGACATAGGCAGTCTCGTCCAGCTCTTTCGGGACGCCGCCCATGAAGCCTTCCAAAATCCACACCGCCAGCGGGATGTTGAACAAGCAATGCGCCAATGCAACTGCGAGGTGGGTGTCGAACAACTCCACCGCAGAATATAGCTGGAAGAACGGCAAGGCGAAGACCGCTGCCGGTGCCATCCGGTTGGTCAGCAGCCAGAAGAACAACGTTTTGTCGCCCAAAAACCGATACCGGCTGAATGCATAGGCCGCAGGCAGGGCCACCGCGATGGAGATTACCGTGTTCAGTGACACATAGATAATCGAGTTGATGTAGCCCCAGTACCACGTCGGATCGGTGAAGATCGTCGTGTAGTTCTCCACCGTGAACGTCTGCGGGAACAGGCTGAACCCCGCGAGGATTTCGTTCGTGGTTTTGAATGACATCGCCACCAGCCAGTAGATCGGCAACAGCAGGAACAGAATATAAATAATCGGGATCAGATTACGCTTTTTCATGGCGCGTCATCCTTCGTCATAAGAGTGTAGAATAGCCAAGAGACCAGCAATGTGACCGCGAAATAGATCAGTGACATGGCTGCCGCCGGACCAAGGTCAAACTGACCAAGCGCGATTTTCACCAGATCAATCGATAGGAATGTGGTCGAATTACCGGGTCCACCACCGGTCATCACAAAGACCTCTGTGTAGATGTTAAAGCTGTCCATGAACCGCAGCAGGATCGCGATGGTCAGGACCTGTTTCATCTTCGGCAATTGGATGTACCGAAACACCTTGAAGGGCGATGCGCCGTCAATCTTGGCCGCTTGGTAATAAGCATCAGGGATCGACACGAGGCCTGCGTAAGACAGCAAGACAACCAGCGACGTCCAATGCCAGACATCCATCGTGATGATCGTGGCCCACGCCGCAAACGGGCTTTGCGTCATGTCGTAGTCAATGCCGAGCGTCGTGTTCATGAAATAGCCAAGCAAGCCGATGTCAGGCAGCGCAAAGATGTTCCACATCGCGCCAACCACGTTCCACGGGATCAACATCGGTAGCGCCATGAGCACGAGGCAAACAGGCACCCACATGCCTTGGCGCGGCATGGACAAAGCGATGATGATGCCCAAGGGGACTTCGATCGCGAGGATAATGCCCGTGAACAGGAACTGCCGCCCTAATGCTGCGTGAAAGCGTTCGGAATGCAGCAATTCTTCGAACCAGCGCAGGCCTTCCCAGAAGAAGACGTTGTTCCCGAATGTTTCTTGGACCGAATAATTTACCACGGTCATCATCGGGATCAGGGCGTTGAAGGCGACCAGTAGTAGGACTGGCAGCACAAAGAACCACGCCTTTTGGGATTCGGTTTTCATGGGTTTTCCCCTGTCGTGGCAAGCCAGCCGTCACGGTAAAGTCGTGTCTGGTTTTGTTGGAATTGCAGGTGTACAGCGGCGCCTTTTTCGGGAACAGCGCCTTCGGTCACGGCTTTCACGGATGTATCGCCGATCATCGCATCAACCACGCTATGCCGCCCAATGTCGGACACTTTGCGCACCGTTGCAGGCAGGCCCGTATCGCCAAGCGTCACAAACTCTGGTCGCACGCCGATCTGCGGTGTGCCCGCGTCAGTATTGATCGTGCCTTCGAGGCCTACATGATGACCCTGCAAAAACGCGCCGCCATCGCGCACCTCTGCATCTAGAACGTTCATGCCGGGCGAGCCGATGAAGTGGCCGACAAAGGTATGCGCAGGCCGCTCAAACAGCTCAACCGGCGTGCCGATTTGAACAATCTCACCGTCCTGCATCACGACCACTTGGTCGGCGAAGGTCAACGCTTCGGTTTGGTCATGCGTCACGTAGATCATCGTCGCGCGCACCTTTTGGTGCAGCTCTTTCAACTTACTCCGTAGCTTCCATTTCAGATGCGGGTCGATGACAGTCAGCGGTTCGTCGAACATCACCACATTGACATCGTCCCGCACCAATCCCCGTCCCATGGAGATCTTTTGCTTGTTGTCAGGCGACAGACCAGCCGCCTTCGCCCCTAGCATTTCCGTGACTTCCAGCATCTCTGCAATCTCTGTCACGCGCTGCTTCACGCGGTCCTCGGCCACACCGCGATTGCGCAGCGGGAAAGCAAGGTTATCGTAAACAGTCATCGTGTCGTAGATCACCGGAAACTGAAAAACCTGCGCGATGTTGCGTTGATCAGGCGGCAACGCGGTCACGTCTTTGCCGTCGAACAGGATCTGCCCTTCGGACGGTTCCAACAGACCGGAAATGATGTTGAGCAACGTAGATTTGCCACATCCAGACGGACCAAGCAGGGCGTAAGCACCGCCATCGGACCAATCCAGATCGATTTCTTTCAAGGCATAATCAGCAGGGGATTTCGGGTTGGGCATGTAGCTATGCCGCAATTTCGATAGTGTAATTTTGGCCATCAGACGGTTTCCCCTGTGACAAGCGACCCGTCAGGCGCGAAGTAAAAGCAGGCGGTCGGATCAAGGTAAAACGGATGATCTTCGCCGATCTCGTAGGGGTGGACGCCATGTGCCAATGACACCCAATCCGCTCCCGGCATCGCGAAATGCGCAGAGCTTTCAGAGCCGGACAATTCCGTCACAAGCACCTTACCGGACAGCGCGACCGTATTCTGGGCGCTGGCGACAGGTGTGACGTGATGCGGGCGGACAGCCATCGTGTAGGTACCATCGGCCAACCCATTTGCGGCCTGCCAAGTCGCGTCGCCCATTGAAACAGTATCGCCTATTTTCGTCACCACGGCCGTGTTGATCGGTGGGTCAGAGAATACAGAAGCGGCCATTAGCGATCCGGGCGTGCGATAGATGTCGGCAGTCTTGCCGAACTGGACGACATTCCCGTCGTCCATCAATCCGGTGTAACCACCCAGCAGCAACGCCTCTTCTGGTTCGGATGTCGCATAGACAACGACCGCGCCGCGCCCCGCGAAAAGTTCGGGCAGTTGTTCGCGCAATTCTTCACGCAGTTTGTAATCAAGGTTCGCCAGCGGTTCGTCCAGAAACACTGCGCGGCTTTCCTTCGCAATCGCACGTGCCAGTGCGGTTCGCTGCTGTTGACCACCGGACAATTCGTGTGGCCTACGATGCAGCATCGGGCGCAACTGCAGAATGTCTGCGGCTTCTTCCACGCGACCCTGTATTTCCGACTTCGCCATCCCAGCCACTTTCAGCGGCGAGGCGATGTTGTCATACACGGTCATGTGCGGGTAATTCACAAAGAACTGATGGACGAGGCTGATGTTACGCTTTTGCGTCGTCAGCTTGGTCACGTCTTGGCCTTCCATGATGATCTGGCCACTGGCAATCGGATCAAGTCCGGCCATCATTTTGATCAGTGACGTTTTGCCCGATCCGGTCTTCCCAAGCAGGACATTGAAATGGCCTGTCTCAAGCGTCAAAGTCGTTGGTTTGATATGGGTCTGCCCACCAACCACTTTGGAAATATCATTTACTTGGAGTGTCATAACGGCCCTTGCCGGTCAGATGTGTCGTAAGTGCTGGGGCCCCAATGAAAAGGCCCCAGCGTGCGTTAGGCAGATGCCCAACAGGGAGGTTACTGTGCCGCCCAGCGAGCAACGAGTTCGTCGTAGTTGACGGTTTCGCCCTGCGGTTTCTCGTTCTCAAGCGGTGGCTTTGCGCCGCCGTTTGCGTACCAGTATTCCGCAGTTTGTTCGTCGTTCAGACGTGGACCACATCCGCCATAAACATTGGCGGCTTCATCAGCTGCCTGCATACGACCCATGGTGATGTCCATTTCTTCGGCCAGACGGTCCATGGCTTCTTGCGGTGTAAACGCGCCAGAGTTCACGTCACCAATCTGCTGCCACCAAATCTGCGCGAGCTTTGGATAATCGGGTACGTTGATGCCGGTTGGCGACCAAGCCACACGATCAGGGGACCGGTAGAATTCAACCAAACCACCCAGCTGTGGTGCACGTTCGCTAAAGCTTTCGTGGTTCACAGATGAATCGCGGATGAATGTCAGACCAACGTGGGATTTCTTCACGTCCACAGTCTTGGATGTGACGAACTGGGCATAAAGCCAAGCCGCCTGAGCCCGATCAGACGGTGTAGAGTTCAGGAACGTCCATGAACCCACGTCCTGATAACCAACCTTCTGACCTTCTTCCCAATATGGACCATGCGGGGATGGGGCCATACGCCAAAGTGGTGTGCCTTCTTCATCAACTGTGTTGTTGCCTGCGGACTGCGGGGCAACCATGTCGGCTGTGAACGCTGTGTACCAGAAGATCTGCTGGGCTACGTTGCCTTGGGCCAATGCTGGCAAAGACTGGTAGAAATCATAAGACGCAGCACCTGGAGGCGCATATGCCCGCAGCCATTCGTCCCACTTACGGATCGCATAAACAGCCGCTGGACCGTTCGCCGCACCACCACGTGTGACAGATGCACCCACCGGGTTACAGGTGCCTTCTTCCATGCGGATGCCCCATTCGTCGATTGGCACACCGTTTGGTTCGCCCTTCGATCCGGCACCAGCCATAGACAGCCACGCATCCGTCATCCGCCAACCAAGGTCAGGCGCACGTTTGCCGTAATCCATGTGACCGTAGATCGCGACACCGTCGATTTCTTTCACATCGTTGCTAAAGAACTCGGCGATATCTTCATACGCCGACCAGTTGACAGGCACACCAAGCGGGTAGCCGTACTTTTCCTCAAACGCTGCTTGGTAATCAGCATTGTCAAACCAGTCCTTGCGGAACCAATACAGGTTCGCAAACTGCTGATCCGGCAACTGATACAGATTGCCATCCGGGCCAGTCGTAAACTGACTGCCCATGAAATCAGGCAGATCAAGCGTCGGGGACGTCGTTGCGGCCCAATCGCCGGCCATTTGTTCGGTCAGGTTGTAAGCCTGCTGGAGACGCGAATGGGTACCAATCAAATCGGAATCGTTGACGTAACCGTCATACAGGTTGCGGTTCGTTTGCATCTGGGTTTGCACGGCCTGAACGACCTCGCCTTCACCCAAAATCTGGTGGTTTACCTTGATGCCCGTGATTTCCTCGAACGCCTTTGTCAGGACTTCGCTTTCGTAGGAATGTGTCGGGATGCCTTCGGACAGGACGTTGATTTCCATGCCAGAAAACGGTTCTGCAGCGTTGATAAACCACTGCATTTCGGCCATCTGATCGTCTTTGGACAATGTGGATGGCTGGAATTCTTGATCAATCCAACGTTGTGCTGCGGCTTCATCAGCCAAAGCGCTATTGGACCCCGCAACCACGGCTGAAACCGCAACTGCGGAGAGCAGATACTTACGCATCTTTTCTCCTCCCTAAAGATGTTATGAGCCGGATTTCGCCGACACCCTACTGTCGTCGCGACGGGCGTGTTTTGTCAAACTAAAATATTAGTAGTTAAGAACATTTCTTTTAAGTCACTGTTTTGGATTATTTATTCTGATGTGGTTGGAATACTAATCGTAGCCAAAACAGCACAGCACCCTCAGTATGAGGAAGCAGTAATTGGCCTAACCACCCCTTTCTGTCGCGAACAACGACCCGGTGTAGGTGTCATCCCCCAGCCAATTACTTCAGGTCAACGCACAGAATTATTCAGCAAACACAACAGCCCCTAGGTTGAATTGCAATCTTGACCCACGCGCAAATAGCGAACCCTGTCCGACAAATTCACCCGTCTCGGCAACCTGACTCTGCAGTCTTCCACTCACATCAAATGTCTCTGTGCCGCTGAGGCGCGCATCAAATGCGGCGCCAGGAATATCCACAGTCCCGGACACATCGACATCAATCCTCGACCCGCGCAGTTCCCCGCCAGATAGGTCCAATTCACCAGACAATCGCGTCAGCGCTGTCGCGTCACCGATCGGAGTGTAGCCGTCTGCGGGGTCGGCGCGTAGGATCGCAACGACGTCTTCATTTTCGGGGATAAGCACAAGATCACGCACATCACCCGAGAGATCACCACCGTTTGTGAAGGTCACATCAATCTGCGCCCGCCCGACCAACGCATCAGACGACCCGTTCGGGACCGCCAGCATATACCCGTCATAAGACGCCGATCCTTGCGCTTCCAAGGCCGCTTGATCAAGCGCCATGAAACCATCTGCGGCAAACCTGAAATAAGCGTCACCCGCAGCGTTGACGTCCTGAATGCTGATCGGGCCAGAGGTAGATACAACACCCGATCCCGACGATCCGCCACATGCAGCGAGAACAGTCAGACATCCCAGTGCGGCGTAGGTACGAAATATTGTCATGATGAACACCCCAAAGCAGAACAGGCGTTCATCTTAGGAAAATCTTACTTAACGTATGGTTAACATCACTTCCCACGTGCCAAC
>NZ_JBVVTX010000002.1:0-48150 GCF_055809435.1 Yoonia sp. D2-7
TGTGCCAATCGGGCCTATTTCATGAACCTGACCGATCCACGTGATTACTATCGGCTGGTGGTCGTGAAGGCGGATATGGATAGCTTCCGGCTGCTTGGTGGTGCCTATGCGATGGATGAAAATGGGTTAATTGTGGAAGGCGTGCGCAAGCGCGACATTGCCGATCCGGCCGCGGTGATGCCGATTGGTCGGTTGTTCGCGACAATGGGTGAGGCGCTGTTGTTTCGCGGGAAGGAAGTCAAACGGATCGGTGCGCTTGATCTTGGGACAGCACGCAGCCCCGCGCCACGCCTGTTGATCGACGGTGCGGGTCACATGTTGCTGGGCAGTCGGTATCGCAAACCTGTGGCGGGCATGAACGCGCCTGCTTTGCGGTTTCTAAATCCGTATTTCGCGGTAGATGATGGGCAGTTGTATGCGCTGACGGACGATAGTTTGGTCGTGTGCGAAGGTGCGGATGTTGAGAGAGTTACCGTGACGGGGTCACACAGCGTCAGCGATGGAAGACAGCGTTTTGCGTTGGAGGGAAGCCGTTTGTCGCAAACGCCCTGTTAGGCGGCCGCTTGCCAAGTTGAGAGGATGTTTGGATCAAGTTGAGATACTGCGGGATCGTAGCGTTCAAGCAGGATCGCACCGACGATGGCAGGCAAATCTTGGAGCCATGCAGCTGAGACGTCGAAGGTGATAGGCGTTGCTTGGCCGAGGCACATGAGGACGAGCGTTTTGATGTCGCTTTGTGCCGATGCGGTCAATTCGCTTAGTGACCGTGTGCTAGGCAGAAGGGCAGGATTCAGGCGCTGTGCTGCGCGTTTATCAATATCGGCGGGGCAAGAGATTTCGCGCAGAAAAAGGTCCGCGACGGTGCTAAGCTCAACGTCTGCGCACCACGACAGCGCGATGGCTCCGATCTGGGTGACGCCTTGAGCTTCAATGAAGGCTTGCCAGCGTGTGGCGGGGCAGGGGGCAAGTGCTGTCAAAAGAGACTTGGTGTTATCGTCGATAGATGCGCGTTGGCGCAGGGTGTCTGCTGCGAATGCTGATCGCTGCCACATCTGTGCATCGCTGTGCAGACCAGTCCAAATGTCGGCGAGTGTCATGTCAGTGCCAAGGCGGAAGGCGCCTGTGAGTGGGTCGATAGGTTTGGCCATTGCGTTAGAATTTTTCAGTTAGGTTCGGGGCGTAGTTGGGATTGGAATTGTGGGGCTTCACGTCCATGTCGTTATGATCGTCACCAACCAGCCCAAACGTGACGCGATTACCGACGGCTCGTGCCGTACCTGGCGCTGGAGCGTAGTCGTATGTTCCTAGATCGAGGCTCGTGTCATCAACCGCGCCGCCATAGTAGCGACATTGCCAGCCGCGCCCGCCTTGTCCTAGTAGAAGGCGGTAAGTTTGATTTTCGGCATTCCGGTTTCCGAGCCCGGCATCGCCGTGGAAAACTGGGGCTGTGAGGCCGCTGTCTGGCGTCCAAGTATTGCCTTCGCGGTCTGTATAATGCGTGATTTCTTCGTAGGTTATCGACCCACCGCGACCAGTTCGCCCGATGCGGACAACCGGCGTTGGATTTGTTGACGGGCATTTGTTGCAAGCGTTGCGTTCGATATGCTCGCGCCCCATCGGATCGATCGGGTCGCCGACAGAGACCTCTGTGCAGATTTTGTCGGTCCGACAAGTCCCTGTCGGGCAATTATAGGGCGGCAGGGGCCGTGTGGCTGGATCAAGCGCTTCTGATCTTACGAATGGTTCAACCTTTCGTGCAACACTATCAGCAATAATACGCGCAGATTCTGGGTTCATCATGGCCTAGATTTTACCTTTCACGAATTCCCACCAAAAACTAACCTTGCCGTAGAAGAGCTCTTTGTCTTGGGCTGACATGTGGATAGCCGCTTCGCCAAGATAGGCTGCGACACGTTGGTTGGGGTTTGGCACCTGTTCAATCACAGCGTCGCGATAGGCGTCATCCGCGACGAGGTCAGGTGTGACAAGGCGCAGAACTGCCATCGACACAACATCGCCTTCGCGGCAAACTTCGAGCCATGCGCAGTCCAGAATTGCCTGATCGACGATCTCAAGACGTTGGGTTTGTGAGAGCGTTTCGCCCTCTTCCCAAAAGACACGACCCAAGAAATCGGCAAGCCGGTTGCGGAACACCTGATCTGTGATTTGGGTGAACATTTCGATTTGTTGCACGTTGACCGCGTAGGGTTTTTCCAGCGGAAGAGCTGCACGGTTTGGTCCGCTGAGTGTGGGGCGGGTGATAACGGAAGGTACGCCAGATTTGAGCGCATAGAACCGCTCTGACGGTCCCCAGAACGCTGCGGCGTCGGTAGCCTGAAGCGTGCCGAGAAAGGCGAGCAGGATGCGGGTGTCGTAGAACCGGAAAAGGGCCATTTGCGTTCCTTCATCAATTGTGACGTTCAGCCAAGAGGCGTAGTGGCGGCGCAGGTCGTCGATGGTCGCATCTGTTTCGATGATAAACCCTGCGTGCGGTGCTTTCGCCGCCTGCAGCAGATCGCGGACGGCTTTGGGTTTCGTGGGGTCGAGGACGACGATATAGGGCGCCTCACCGGACAGCACGAGCGCGTCTTCGCCTGAGAACAGGCTCTCGAATTCAAGGCCGGATTTGCCGATTGCGATCAGTAGGTTATCGTATGCGGTTGCATCAAGGATAGCAAAGAGCCGGTTTGCGCGAAAGGCGAAACGCTGGCGATAGAGATGCGGTAAAGGAGTGACGCGAACCATTTGTTAACCAGCGGTCGTCACAAAGGCTTGGCCTTTGGCATTTGCGTCGCGCATGCATTCACGAACGCAAGGGGCGCCTTGGGCGGCTTGATAGGCGCTGATCACGGGGTTTGGAATGATTTGAATATCGGCGCTGACAGTGCCCGAGCCCGCGGAAACAGACCCGCCACAATCTACGCCATCCCCAACGCGGGCAAGTGGTCGCCCGTTCACAAAAACGGTCGGAGAGCCTGCTGATACAGACCTGCCATGCGGCGGGCAGTTTGAGCACCCGTGTGGTGCGACGGCATCGCCTTTGCGCAGCGCAGGAATTCCGTCAAGCGAGACATTGGGGCTACCTGCGACCGATGGGGTCGGGGGGAAACACCCGTGCCCGACACATATATCGCCTTTGCGAGATGCTGCTGGCATGTGTGGCTCCTAGTCAAACAACGCATCGCGTGCGCCACGTGCCGCATCGCCGATTTGTTCCATCAGATCGTCTGAAATAATCTCTTGCGGCATGTAATCGCGTGTCACAGGGCCGTACCCAACCTTAACGGTGACATCATACCCTGCCTCGCCCATTGAGAGCATGCGAAACCCGCTGCGCATGATCCAACCAGCGCCTTTGATCGCTTCGCGTAAGGCCCGTTTTCCGGCCATTTCAGCAAGGCCTTGTCCGGGCAAGTTACCTGACTTGATGATCACGTAATAAAGCGCCCCCCAGCCTTCTTCGCCGTCAGGGCCACCGCTGCTGACTTCGAGGTTGAACGTCGCTGAGCGTGACGGTGGTCCGACATAAAAGCTTTTCACCTTTTTCGGGCCCGGGCTATCGGCATAATAAACGTACAAAAGTCCGGGGGGTAACGCGTGCCCTGTCCCTAATGTTCGGACGTTAAACTGTGCTGTCACAGTTCCGCCGCTGGTGATGACGGTCGCAGTGCCTACTGCATAATTTTTGATGTCACGTAGCTGAATGCCGTCAGCGTCACGCCCTGTACCTCCTGAACGCCGTTCGGTAAGAAATGCTTCCCAATCCGCAACTTTCGAGAAGTCGAAGTCGGTTTTGGATAGAAATGCGTCCAGCTCTTCGCGCGTGAATTCAACCATCATAGATCTCCATTCTGCGTTATGTAGGTGACGATGCTTGGGAAGAATGACTGGAGCGTCAGCATGTTGCCCGCCCCGATGTCAGCAAGGCCGGACGGCCCGCGTACCCGCAACAAGCGTGGCAAATCGGCAGAGCCGATCCCTGGTAATGTTTGCGCATCGAAATCTGCAGGGAAACAAGCGTCTCCCAAGGTTTCGGGCGCGTCCATGACCCGATTAACCGCCAACGTGCTGGTGCAAGCGGTGTCGACAAGGCCCGCACGGCGCAACCCGAGCACCCATGTTGGGCTGATTGGGCAACTTGCATAGACGTCCGCCAACGTCTTTTCACCTGTTGCGATTGCGTGTTTATCAGCTAAGCCTACATAGCCCGCGCAGTCGGTGAGGTTGGCGTCGCAGTCAGTTGTTTCGCAGCCTGCGATGATGATTGGCGCATTTTGATTTGCGTTCCAGAGTGGCACAGATTGTAGCACAACTGACGGATCGGTCGCCGCTGCAAGTGCGTCTTGTGGGAACAGTGATGCGCGCACAAAATCGGCCGCAGCGCCGTCAAGCTGTTCCAAGACTGCTGGATCGTTCGCGAAAAACCCGCGGTCGCCCTCGGCGATTGTGGCATCAATCGCTGCGTTCGCTTCGTCTGCGGACGCGTGCTGCAACACCAACGATGGGTAGCCGAAGTCATAGGCAAGGCCGAGACCCTGTTCATCGACGAGCGCTGCGGCGCAGCCACGATCGAAGATTGCGACCAGCTGAGCTGGAGCGGTTTCATTCAGGCCGACAGCCGTGCCATCACATGCGGTTGCTACGGCAGATCCTGGCGGTAACAGGGCCCATGCGACACCAACACCTGCCACTACGAGTGCGCTAAGGATTTTCAAATTACGGTTCATGTCACGGCTCACTAGTTAAGATCGATTTTCTTGGCACGCAGCTTAATATGCGTGCCGATTAACTCAATTTCGCCACTGCGTTTCATGATAAAGCGCGATGCACCGCACCGCAGATCGATCTCTTTGCCGACGTGCATATACCGCCCGCCGCCGACTGTTTCATATGAGCCATCACCGACGGTTTCGTTCTTTTGCGCGCCAACATTCAATTGCATGCTGGTCCCGACAGCAACGGTGCTGCTGTCGCCAATGCGCGTGCTGGATTGCGACCCGATCAGCGTTGTCATTGACTGCGACACCATCATTTTATAGTGGCCGCGCCCCGCATCTGGCCCACCGGGGATCGTGGTTTTGTAAGCGAGTTGCAGCGGGCCATCGTCATAAGCCTGCATTGGCTTGGAGGCCTGCAAACTGACGTCTGAGACACCAATGGCAGTTACGGCGTTGCCGCCAACTTGGAAGTTGAAGTCCTTGCCGATCTCGGAGTATTTGCTGTTTCCGATGCTTTCGACTTCGCTCACATCAACACGCTTTGCGCTGTTGTTTTGCACGTGAACTTCGTGGTCTTTCTGTGCGTGAACATAGATGCGTTCGTCGCCGTTTGCGTCTTCAAACGTCAGCTCGTTGAAGCCGGACCCTTGATGTGTATCGGTGCGGAAGACAGAGCGGGTTTTGTTCGCTGGCAGATCGTAAGGCACGTCGTTTTTGCCGTTGTAGACGCAGCCTGTGACCAGCGGTTTGTCCGGGTCGCCTTCGAGGAATTCCACGACGACTTCCATGCCGATCCGTGGGATCACCATGCCGCCCCAGCCTTTACCGGCCCAGTTTTGCGACACACGGCAGCGCATCGAATACCGCTTGTCGAGATCCCAGTGGAAGTGCACCAAAATCCGCCCGTATTCGTCGCAGTCGATCTCACCCTCGCCGACGACGACGGCCGTTTGCGGACCCTGTACTTTCGGGATGTGTGTTTTGCGTTCAGGTGCAAGGGGCGCCGACACTGGCAGCAGCACATAGGACCCTTCGTAGTTCGGTCCATCGCCGCCTTGGCCCGACGCGTAAGCGGCGGTCGAATAGGCATGGCTGGCGGATAGGCACAGGCACGGATCGGCCACGCCTTTGACCTTATCACCTGCGACTTTGACGGTTAATCCGGCCCGCATTGACGTACAATCACCGACGGCGCGGTGGCGGTGGTCCTGCCCGCGTTCCTGCAGAGTGCGCAGGCGCGCGACGTCTTTGCCGCGTCCTGCTTCCAGATAGTCACCCGGATAATCGTAGCTTTCGATCTGGCCTTCCGCGTATTGGGCGTCGCCCATGCGGTCGACCTCCATGGCCGCGTTGGGCATCTTAAAGTTGTAGTCCGTTAACCTTATTCCGCCGGTTGTCATGCGCCGCGTTGGCCGCATATCCCAGAAATGTTCTTCGTTTGCACGGTGACCTTCGGCAATAATCTGGAATTTGCGGGATGCCCCCGGCAACGGGTCATGGGCCGTCATCACGTCGGTCATGATCAGCGCGTGGTTCCCGTCGGCGTGTTCAAAATGGTAGGAAATCCCGAAGCGTTCCATCAGCCGCGTCGCAAAAGCAAGATCGCTTTCGCGGTATTGCACGGTGTACTCGAGCGTCGGATAAGAATTGCTTAACCGTTTCTCAACTGCAGGTTTGCCGAGACCCGCGTAGGGTGCGAGCAATTCATCGAGAATTTGGACAACGGTTTTCTCGTGATAAATGCGCTGGTTACGACGACGTCCAGCCAGCCAGAACCACGGGCGCAGCGTCAGTTCATAGCGCCAACCGTTTTCGTGCATGCCCGCAAATGTCGCTTCGGTCACGATCCCGTCGAACGGCACATCTGGATGTTCAAAGCTCTTGAGGCTGACGGAGGCATGCGTGCCAATCAGCGCGTCAAAATCGAGGTCATCGTCCTCGGACAGCGCTTCAACTTTAATGGTGAACAAGTCGTTCACGTGTTCGTCGGTGACCATCCGCAACAAAACAAGCGTATCCCCACCCAAAACCGTCGTCAGATGACCCATACGGGCGTCTTGCTTGAATGGTGCGTTCATGAACAGAGAACCCATTAAGTAGTAAAAATTGTTAATGTTCTACTTGTGGTTATCATTTGTGTTTTTGTCAATAAAAGGGCGAGTACGGTTGTCGTTTGGATTTCATCCCTGTTTGGCGTGCGGCTGCAATCGGGTGTGCATGCCCCTACCATTTTGGGCGAAAAATTTTTCCCTACGGCGTCTCGCGCTGTGCTGAGGCTGTGCGTCTCTTTTAAGCAGCGCGAGACGCCGTAGGGAAAAATTTGGGGGATCGCGCGCGTCGCGGCTAGAGAAGGCGCGGCGGGATTCCATGTTATTGGCTTGCTTGGTGCTATTTTTGCGTCTCGCGCCGCGGTGGGTGGTGTGTCGGGTGTATCCGCGCAGGGCTGCCTTGGGTCATTGGCATAACTGATGTGATGACAGCTTGATGATCTAGGCGTTCTCCGCGCGCCTGTGCTGGCTGTCGTCTCCTATAGCTTCATCGAGTGCTTACACCGCGAAACGTGGTTAGCCCGCGCCATTTTATTTCCACTGTTTTCTAGATGAGTTTTTCCTGTTTCTCTCGTGACTCGCACATTTAGTAGCGCTATAGTCCGTTTAACCCATATCTATGGGCCTAAATCGCACAGGACGTGCACAGCTTAACGATCGCGGTTTCGCGGTGGGAATGTGTGCGTCCATGACTCATCTACAGTTTTACCAAGACAAGACCGTGATTTCTGATCAATCGCTGAGCCCTTTCAGCTGTTGTTCAAAGTCAGGGTTTACGCGGCTGTTTTCCCTTTCTGCGGCGTCTAAAATCGCGCGCTTGGTAAAGACAGCTGCCTCGGTTTTCGTTTCCCGCGCCCAAAAACGTAACTCTTCCGGGATCTCACCCAACCCTGTGGCAACCGGCATCCTCTGGGACCACAAGAAACGCAGAATTTAAACCCACCCGACACGACGTACGGGGGACCAGACCGGTCAAACGATCATCTGGGGTAAGTGAAAAGCTTACGGGCAAGCGGCTGGCCATCGATAAACGGCACTGCGTGGATAGGAAGAATTAAGAGGGTCTTGCTCCAAGGGATATGGGGGCAAGTACGGGTGGCCGGACTCCGTCTTGTGCTTAGTCAGGATGGAAAAATGGTTGTTTTATAAAGGAAAACACCTGTCGGCTTTTTGCTTCAGGTGGACAAACGAAGGGCGTGAAAATCAGATGGCTACACTTGCCAACACAAGGCACGAGGCGTTTTGCCATGAGTATATGAAGGACCGCAATGCGACTGCGGCGTACAAGCGCGCGGGCTATGCGCCAAAAAGCGACAACTCTGCAAAATCCGCTGGGTCCCGTTTGTTGACAAATGTTAAGGTTCGCGCCCGGATTGCCGCGTTTGAGGCGGAATATTCTGAACGCGTTCAGTCCGAAACCTTGGATATGCTCAGGTCTCTTGTTGCGATCGTGCGTGCGGATCCCAGTAGGATTTGCAGGCCGGTGCGCGGTGCTTGTCGCTATTGTCACGGTGCCCACTATCATTATCAATGGCGCACGCAGCGTGAATTTGATGTCGCTGTGTATGCGTGGAAGGGTTTGCCAGCGAATGTTCGCGCAATGAAAGACGAACCGTCAAACGCTGGCGGATTTGGGTATAACGCGACACGTGCACCGCATCCTGATTGTCCGGAGTGTAATGGTCTGGGGCTTCTGCGGGTGCATTTCACCGCATATGAAGACATCCCAGAAAGCAGCCGCCCGTTGTATCGAGAGGTTCAGGTGACCAAAAGCGGTGCGATGAAAGTCGTGATGGAGGATCGCGCAGCAGCCTTGGATAAGCTGGCGCGGCATCTTGGCTTTTATGACAAGAAACGGCGGGGATTGTCTGAGGCCCCAGACGGGATGACGAAGTTGATCATGGAA
Organism: Yoonia sp. D2-7; assembly: GCF_055809435.1. Classification (NCBI taxonomy): domain Bacteria; kingdom Pseudomonadati; phylum Pseudomonadota; class Alphaproteobacteria; order Rhodobacterales; family Paracoccaceae; genus Yoonia; species Yoonia sp. D2-7. The sequence continues at coordinate 8,673 of NZ_JBVVTX010000002.1, forward strand.
ATGAACCGCGCGGGGTCCAAAGCGCCGATCACGTCATCACGTCGTCAAGTTGCAAGGCCCGATGAAGCGCCACCAGAGTCGGGCGTTCGTGATCGGTGCGAGAATGTGTATCGTCTGCCTGACAAGTGAAGACTACGTTTGGTTAGTGTCTTGGACGCGGCTATTCGAAGTACGTGAGCCGCCCGATTGTGTTGCCTGCGCCTTCAGGTCCCGCACAGTTCATCTCGTAGAGGTTGTTGTTCTGCAGCAGCTCTGCGCCGTTCACAAAGACGCTTGTTTTGTTCGATTGCGGGCGGCACCAGCCTTTGTTCACGCCGGATTTGACGCCGCCAAGCGATCCGGGTTCATCGCCTGTCACCTTGTTGGTCCGCGCGTCCATATTGAACGCTTTCATGCCGGTGAGTTCGACGTCTTTGGACGTTTTGTCCGACCAATCAAGTTTCGAGATGATCATGTAGGGGATCGGCACCACCGCATTGCCGACCTGCGTTTTGCAAACGTCGGGCGCCATGCAGGTGATGATCGCGTTTTTGCCGGAATGGCGGGCGGCAGAATGCATGGGCTATCCTCGGATGATTTCAGCTTCGGTGAACGCGTCGCGGTCAGGGACCAGCGCGCGCCAGAGCAAGGTCATGGTGATCTGTCCATCGTCCACAGTGTCGAGGTCTAGGTCAACTGTGTCGAGCGCCATCGGGAGCGCAGGTTCCTGCGGATCAGACCGTGATTGCAGCATAAGCTTCGCGCCGGGGAGTTGCAGGGCGATGGTTTCACTCTTGTGCGACATGCCCGTGACTTCGATCACTTCGTCACCTTGCAGGTAAGGGCCGATTTGCAGGCGCAAAGGGGCTGCGTTCCAAAACCCAAGATCGTAATCGAGCGGCATACGTGGATGGCGGTCGCGTTCCCACGCTTTGTCGAATGTCCCCGCGACAGCACGTCTCGGCAGCCAGCTTTTGGCGATGGGCATCGTGCCATGGACGGCCATAGGCTCGAACGGAGAGGCGGCCATGAAGTCGGCCAGAAGCCCGACTTGTGGGGCAGGCCAATTGTCCAGATCAGATGCTGCGGCTTCGGTCATAAAGCCGATGCCAGCCGGATTTTGTTCAAAGAACTGCGTCGTTTCGCCCTCGGTGCAGTGCCCGCCATAGGCAAGCGCATAGGTCAGCGGGACCTCGGTGACGTTGTCCGGTTGTGACAATTGCCACTTGCGCCCGGGCTTGAGCCATTGAGACGGGCCGCGCACGTGAAAGCCGTAGTTAAGTCGGTCAGGGATGCTGATATTCACGGGCCAATCGCGGCGCGGCGTGCCTTCAAAGCTACGTGCGCGACCGCGGATGATCAGGTCGGTTTTTGGTTTATGCGGTGCGATGTCTTGTTCGTAATCAAGCGCGGTTTCGGTCGGATCGCCGGTGTACAGATCCACCATGTTTAGTTCTGGCGGTGGGACCTGAGGTAGTGTGCCTTCCGTGGACAACACAAAAGTGGCCTTTGCTACAACCACACCGATTTCGGTATCGTCGGTGTGCCAGTGGGCGAAAGCGGTGTGCGAAATGGGAAGGGCGGTGGTGAGGTTCATTGTCATCTAGTCAAAAAAGCTCGGCGACCAAAACCAGTTGTCTCGCAAGTTTTTCATTGAGAAACTTCTTAGCACGGCTTCGGTCTTGGCGCTTGTCCCCATTGTGCCGGTTCCGAGCGACACGACCTTCATGGCAGCAAGAGCGGTGGCGATAGCGTCTTTTTGGTTGGCGTCTATCCCAGAACCCTTGGCGGTTAATTTAAGAAGGTCGGCAACTTTTTCGCTTTGGCTTGCTGGTGAGCCAACCATATCTTGCGGTTCGGCGTGTTTCACCGCCTGCGTTTTCTTGAAAAAACTGTCCCTTACATGATCTCGATAGGCCTTGCGCTTGTTCGCTTTTTTTGCCCATGCTGCGCTATCATAACGTGTCATGGAAGGGCCTCGGGGAACAGGTCACCGAGATAGATTTGGGTAGCTTGGGCGACATTGCCCGGCCCAACGGCCCAGCGATTGCCATCATCAAATTCAAACAAAACTTTCAGATCGCGATCAGCGGCGCGCACGCCTACCTTTATCGCGACGGGATGATTTTCATCATTGTCGGTCACAACCTGCCAAAGGCGGGGGAAAATCGTGCGAATGTCGCGTTTTATCGATTTATCGTTCAAGAAACTACGCTCTAGACCCGCTTCAAACAGAAAGTCCTGCCGCGAAGAGTTTTTGCCATCTGCAGTTTGATAAACATAGCCTGCGTATGCCCAATCTGCGGACGTCTCATTGGCCGCGCGCAAAACCAATTGCCCGATCTCCAAAACGATTTCATCACGTATCATCCTAGCTTCCTTCTATCGTTCCGTCGTTTCGAAACCGAACGCGTTCATATGTCTGTCCAGCTTCATTCTGGAACTCGTGTTCATTTCTGTAAATCGGTTGTCGTGTACCGTCAGGAGATACTTCGAACACGGTGTAGTCTGCAAACAACGTGTCGGGGCGTGCCGCACCTGGTGGGTCGGTATCGATCACCAAATCAATTTCAACTCTGTTACCTTCGGCAGGGCGATATTTGTTGAGCCAATCAGCCCACTCGTTTTCCATCCTTTTCCAAGCACCTTGGTTAAGGTTCCCAGCTTGCGGAACCATACCATGAGCAGGCGTGTCGCCCAAAAAGCGATGTGCAACAAGGTGCCCACCATGATCGCCATCGTTCCCCGATCTGCCGACGGCTAGAGCGGTTGCCTCATCACCACGGGTGGTCCCTCCAAAGTCTTCACGTAAGGTGGCTGTCGCAGAAATAGGGCGTCCGTTTTCGCCAACTTCCCACGACACATCGTTTGCGCCTCGACTATTGCCATGCACGACCGTTGTTGTCGCGCCGTTAGGACGTTCGTCTAGCCGGGCGGCAGTATCATCAAGCGGGGCTGCACCACCAAGCGAATCTTCGTCCATTAAGCGTTCGACATTATCAGGTATTTCGGTGTCATCGACCACGTGTCGAAAAACAGTGTTGCCGTCTGGGATTGTGTCGCCGGCATCACCAATCTTCAATACGACTTCGGTCGCATTGCCTGAGATGCGTCGGCCGGTCACTCGAATAACCTTGCTCGCTGCGCCACCTACGCCACCACTGAGCGCGCTTAATGCGATATCGATGCCAAGTTCAGCAGCCAAGAAGCCGCCGTCGATGAGCAGCTTATTGTATGCGATAAGAAATCCATTTGTATCAACCTCTTGCCAAAACTCAGTCCAATATTGCGCTAAGCCGTCCATAATAGCGCTTACGATATCGTTGACCGCATTGGCATATAGGTCCCAGACGTCTACAGAATAAGCTGCATCAGAAATATCATCATATCGTTCAGCTGTCTCTGTAGCACCAATAAGCCAAGCAATTCCCCCGGATACATCATATAAGACCCCCACGGCAGTTGCCCCTGCGTTAAGCGGATTGAGATGCTCCCAGCCTTCTCGTTGCGACCGCTCGATCAGTGATTGGGTCATTTCTGACAAAGCATCTTGAATCTGCTGCCTAACACCTGCCGATGTAAGCGGCGGTGGCGGCGTGACCATTCCAGTAGCCCAGCCGATTACGGTGATCATCGCCTCATATTCGCGAATACGAGCAGCCATATGCTCAGCGAGTTCATGATCCCGATGAAGCAGAAATTCGCGCGTGGTCATGTCGATGTTGTTTTGACCAACGACAAACGCGCGCACCTCTTCAAGCAAGCCAGGGCCGCCGCCGCCGTCGGCTTGCCGGTTGATTTTATTTGAAAAATCCCAATGCCGCAAACCCGGAATCATATTAAAAAATCCCGCTAGTTTATTTTTACGTTTTTGCCAGTGATCCGAACAAGATCATCACCGTGCATGAGAATTTTCTTACCGGTTATCGAAACGGTTCCATCCTCGTCCATAACGATTCTGCTATCACCGACGACGATTTCGTATTGTTTTCCAACAACAACTGCTTTGTTCTGTCCGACCTCTTCATAAGAGCCAATACCCACGGTTGTGTTCATAATACCGCCGACAACAGTCTGGAACCCACCGCCAACGGTTGTTGCTTTGCCAGCACCAACAACTTCTGTTGCTGACAGCATGATCGTTTCAGCTTTGTTTTTTGCCACGCCGATCATCAGGTTGCCTTCGCCCATATTAAACATGTCAGGTAGGCCCAAGTTTGATGTGATGTCACCAAGCTTGCTGGTCAAAGCTTTGAACTTTCCAAGCACGGCTTGTTGAAGCTTATTGGGGCCAATCATGATCGTCATATTGCCACCGACGACTTCATGATGGTTATTACCGGTCTCTAAAGTCTTATTACGCCCGACACTTTCAAACTGGTTGCGGTCAATCCGTTTGGTACGGTCATTTTCAATATGGATTTCCTGATCCTTTTGACCATGCATGTAGATTTTTTCGGCCTCGCTGGCGTCTTCGAAAGTCAGCTCATTGAAACCGCTGGACTTGTGGGTATCGCTTCTGAAAACACTTTTCGTTTTATGTTCCGGCAGCGGATACGGCGTGTCGTTCTTCCCGTTATAGACGCAGCCTGTCACCAATGGTTTGTCGGGGTCGCCCTCCAGAAATTCAACCACGACTTCCATGCCGATCCGTGGGATGACCATGCCGCCCCAGCCTTTGCCCGCCCAGTTCTGCGAAACCCGGCAGCGCATTGAATACCGCTTGTCCAAATCCCAGTGGAAGTGCACCAAAATCCGCCCATATTCGTCGCAGTCGATCTCGCCCTCGCCGACGACCACAGCCGTTTGCGGACCCTGCACAACAGGTCGTGCGGTTTTGCGTTCGGGGGCGAGCGGGGCGCCAACTGGCATGAACAGGTATTGGCCTTCGAAGCTGGGTTCGCCGTTTTCGGTCGTTCCGTAGCCGCCGGAGGCGTATTTGTGGCTGGCGGACAGGCAGAGTGTTTTGTCGACCCCGGGTACTTTGTCGCCCGTGATTTTGACTTTTTGACCGGCACGTAAAGAGGCGCAGTCGCCCAATGCACGGTGCCGCGGATCTTGTCCGCGTTCTTGCTCAACGCGCAAGCGTGCGACGTCTTTGCCGGGGCTTTGTGCGAGGTAATCGCCTGGATAATCGTAGCTTTCGATGCTGCCTTCAACGTAAGGCGCTGCGGCGTCGCGGTCTGTTTCCATCGCTGCATTAGGCGTCTTGAAGTTGTAATCCGTTAATCGGATCTTACCCGTTGTTAATCTTTGTGAAGGCCGCATGTCCCAGAAATGTTCGGCGTCGCGGCTGTGTTTACCGTTGTCGGCCATTAGAAATTCGCGGGCGCCGCCCGGCAAATCATCGTGGCTAATCGCCGTGTCTGTCAGCACAAGCGTGTGCGATCCTGTGTCGTGTTTGAAGTGATAAGATATCCCGAAGCGTTCCATCAAACGTGTCGCGAAATCCATGTCGCTTTCACGGTATTGCACAGTATATTCGAGCGTCGGGTAGCTGCCGGTCAGACGTTTTTCAACAGCAGGTTTTCCAAGACCGGAGTAGGGGCTAAACAGTTCGTCCAATATCTCGACGACAGTTTTGTTGTGATAAATCTGTTGCTTACGACGCAAGCTGAGCAGGTATAGCCAGGGTTTCAAAGTAAACGCATAGCGCCACCCGTTTTCGCCCTGACCCAGCATTTCGCCTTCAACAATAATCCCGTCAAAAGGCGTTTCCGGCAAGTCATATGACTTGAGGCTGACGGTGGCATGGGTGCTGATCAACGCGTTGAAATCAAGGTCATCGGTCTTGGCCAATGCTTCGACGCGGTAGGTGAACAAACCGTTGAGATGTTCTTCACCGTCGAAGCGCAACAGGTTTAACACATCCTGCCCAAGAATTGTGGACAACGAACCCATACGGTCATTTTGCTTGAAGATGGCATTCATGTCGCTGATCAATCCCGGTAATTCTTTACCAGCGCCACAATAAGAGATGACCCGCGATTAGCAACTATTGGTTGATAATCTTGCGTAAAACAAGCGGGGATCAGGCGAAGCGGTTAAGGTACCCGTCGACGACTGCGGCGCGGGCAGGGTCGTAGGATGGGATCCCGCCCAGCGTGCTGGATCGCAACATGTCACGGCTGGTAAATACGGGGGCGAGGTAGGCGTAGGCGTCTTTGTAGGCTGTGATGTCTTCGTCCGCGTTGACGTCTCCCCAGATCGGGGCGGGACCTGCCGTGACGATTTTCATGTTGGGCAGGTCTTCGATGGTTAAGCTCGCGGCAGGGGCGGCCGTGATGCGGTCCGTAAACATACGACCGACGTAGGTGCGCCAGCCGAGTTCGGTGATGCCCGCTTCATATCCGGGCCAATTATCTGCGGTGCGCGGGGACCAGAGTGTACAAGACGGGTTGCCCATCCATTCGGTCATCGTCGCGGCGCGGAAGCGGTCGGATGCAACGGGCAAGTTGTTATCAGCCAATCCGCTGATCGGGGATTTGAAGAACCCAAACCCTTGATATCCCGCCATCAATTTGGCTGATCGCAAGGCGTGATCGCTGGCCTGCGCAAAGGTATCGCGGTTGGGATGATCGTGCGGAACTGCAATGTCGATCGCGATGAAGGTCGGGTAAACCTGCGTGATGCTGAGGAACGGCACCGCTGGTTTTCCAAGCACATTCGTGTCGGGACCGTACAGGCGCATTCCGGTATGGGTTGTGAAACCGTTGGCGATCACCTCTCTCATCCGTTTCAATTTCGTGGTTGTGGGTTTGACCAGTTTCGGCGTCCACCGTGATTTACCGGATGTCGCGGCGTAGGCGATGTCGGGGCCGAAGTTGTCCAAGAACGCCTCGAACAGATCAGACGCGCAGGTCTTGTTCGCATCATCCGACAATGCCCCATCCAGCGCCGCACAAACGCGAAACGCAGGCATCGCGATGGGTGTTGGTGTCGTCAGGTGGTGGGAAAAGAGGGTAATGGTCATTGTTGTGCCTTTAAGCAGTCATTTATTGGATCACCCGAATAGGCCAGACTGAAAAAACCTTCCAACCGTGCGGTCCAAAACGTGCCTTTGCGGTAGGACCAGCCCCATGCTTCTCCGGTCGGGGTATTGGTATCGCTACCCCGGACAACAAAAATTCCAACGTGGAACGGCTTGGCCGGTTCGGACAGGATGACCTTATTTCGAAAGTCTGGCCAGAGCGTCAGGAAATCGTCGTCTTGCGGGACAGGGCGGGCAACCGGCATCCCGCCATTGTTAAATCGACCGTCGAAAAAACAGGCTGGGTCACCTTGTGCAATTTCAAGCGCCTTCAAAACGACGTGACGTTGATAAAAGGAGCGTCCCCAACTTAAAGCAGCAATCGCGATCAACAAAATGCAAACAACGCTGCCAATCACCAGTTTGCGCATGTTCATCCTCCGAAGGTCCGTTGCAACATAGTCGGCAATCAATGATCTTGTATGTTGTCGGCGTCCAACTGCTTAAGGTTGTAGTTTAACTGCCTCTATCCGCGATATGAACCTGCAAAACTGAATGGGCGGGTTCTGTAGCCAAGTCATGCCGCCCGTGAAATGAGTGGCACTGGGTGCTGCTGGTCTCTTTTGCTTGGAGACCCTGGCGCCAATGCTAGTAGTTGCGCCTCAGTGAGCTTCGTTTGGGCTCTCAGGCAGATTTGCGCAGCGGAGGTGAGCCTGAGCGCGCGCGGCGTGGCTCTGACTTCCAATTCCCCTGCTTTGCGCAATCGCTCTGTCAGGCGTTCTGCGGGTCAGCAGTGACAACGTACCCGAAACTGATTGGAAGGACTGCATCTCGTGGGACAGCCAGTCCCATAAAAATTACACACGTCATGCAGCTCTCTGCGACAGGCGTTTTTGCGCGCAAAAACAATGGCGTAAGGGGCGTTTTGAAGGTGTTTCAGTGGTGTGGCATTTTTACTGTTTATTTTCAGCGGGTTAATTCGTCATGGACGCGTTTGGCCCAGCTGTTTTTCCGCCTGTGGACGTATTTGGCCCAGGCATTTTGCAGGATTGGCCCAGGCTGGCCCGGCGATTTTGCGAAGTCCAAACGGCTGTTTGAGATAGTAAGATAGCAGGATATGTAGCTTGTATTACAAATTCTATTTAAGCTCGAAACCAGCATTATAGCACCGCCTTTCCCCAGCCGCATCGAACGCTTATAAGTTGCGTTATTGCTGCCTAGGGTTATCTGTTGGCAGGTGTGATCGAGGCTTAGTAAAGGCGCTGTATTTTGAACGCTGACAATTTTGATGACTACTGGGTTCAGTCGCCTAAAACGGCTGGGGCACCCGACGAGCCAGACTTGCAGATCAATACAATCGACGGTGTTGAACCGCTTGATGCGCAGCTTGGCGTTGTGGATTTGAAGACTGTACCGGATGCGCTTTACGAGTCGCTTTTCGGCCGGACCTGCGATACAGCGCTGCATACATATGCGATCCTTGATGCAGCCAAAGTGCCGAACCTGCCTGAATTGCTGGAGGTCTCAGGTCTCACGCACCATTGTCTGTTCAAAGGCAATGCCTACGACGAGCTGAAGGACGTAGCCCCATGGATCGTCCAGCTCGAAGACGAAAACGTCTTCACTCGCAACCTGTTCACACAGTCTGACGCGCCATGGCATTTTTGGGACAAAGAGCCAGGGATATATCTACGGTCAGATGCATCTTTGGCTGATCTTTGCGCTCATTTCAGGAGGTTCACAAAAATACAGCAAACCGATGGACGTTGGCGGTATTTCCGGTTTTGGGAACCGCTGGTGTTACAAGCGTACATCACTGAACACAGTAATCGATCAGAACAGCGCTGCCCTTTGTTTCATGGCTATGATGAGATCACAGTTGCGAGTTATGTATGCTGTCCGATACCGGGCCATGTGACCGTTCACTCGCTTCCACAAGATAAGATATCTTCGGAAGGTCCCACGAGTCCCAAATTCGTATCTGCTGATGAAAGAGCGATTGCTGTGGCTATGCAGCGCCGTCGTCAATTGGAAGTCGGTTTAGCTTTACGCAAGAGCTTTGCCGATGAGGCCAGCGGTTTGACAGAGAATGACTTGACTGACTTGGTAGGCCGTGTGGTTCAAAAAATGGACCGCTATCAAGTGCGAGCGGTTCGGCATGTCCATACATTTGCAGCTTGGCAGCTTGTATACGGCGAAGAATTCGAATGCCGTGACCCAGATCGATATATCCAACAAGTATTAGAATCATCCTTGAATGAAGAGCATAAAATGGTTCGTATGAAAGACCGGTTAGGCGATCTACATCAAGCAGGGTTACTGTAATGGCAGATGGAACTGGTCAATCTCCAAGCCCAAGTGATGTGGCCGCACGCGCGCAAGCAAACGCGCCGTCTGCTCAAGGTGATATGGAGCGTGTCTGTTTACCCTGTACGGGACAGGCTGCTGTAGAAGCCAACTACACCGATAGCTGGTTTACGCCTCTTACCAATGGCGCAGTGCGGCTCGAAGACTCTACAGGCATCGTGATTGACGGTTCTTTGACAACCGAGCCATTGATTGCCCACGGTCAGAAAGACGGTGATGCACCCACTGCGCCGCTGGTGACGATGGGAACAACGCCACCTGTTGAAGTCGCACACGGGAGTGTCGTCGCATCGATTATTCCGCAAGGTGGGGGCGAAGCTGATGGCGGTATGGCAGACCTTGGTACTGCACTGACGCAGTTCCGTGACAAGGCACTTATCGACTTGGCGCCTTATGTGCTCGAATGGGAAACAAAGGGGCTTTTATCCATCCCTGATGCGCGTCTGCGTGGCTTTAGTAAGGGGCTGGTGTCTTGGTATGAAGGCGAGGCTGGCTTCTGGGGTGGTGTAAGTGATCTGGCGGTCTCTCAATATCAGGCTGCGACAGCTTGGTATGAAAGCTACGTGGAGAACCAAACGCCTCTTGAACAAGGCTTGCTCAGATATGGCGGCTTGTTCGGCCAGATGTTTGTTTATGGGACATCAATGGCTGAAACTGTCGCTGAAGGTGTGACTGGGCTGTTTGAAGACATCGATGATCTGAGTGAATTCCTCGATATCATCATGCAAGCTTTGCGTGATCTTGCGTCTGGCACTGTTGATCTCATGGAATCTGCCCTGGATAGCCTGCGACAGCTTCCGGGCGAACTAGGTGAACTGTTTGCGCAGTTGATTGATAATGGTCAGGATTGGATTGAACGTCTGATTTTGATCGCAAGCGACACTAACGCGTTCGAATATGTCTTTCATATCCTCATGGCGATTGCCATGAACATGACTCCGAACTTCTGGGCTGAAATGTCCGGCGTCGTGACTGGGTTCATCTTGCCAGAGGTCCTTATTGAGGTCGTTTTAGCGGTGATTGCAGCCCTATTAGGCGGGGGTGGTATCCCATTACTGGCCGGGCGTTTTGCAACATTTATCGTGAAGCTGCGGGGGCTGGCGACCAAAGCCCGTAGCTTGGGGGTCCTCGCAAATATCCTTGAGGCCTTCGTGGACGGTATCCGTGCTTTGGCACGTATCGGCAAAGGCCTGCACGACGAAATCGAAGCCCTCGCACGCGCCGGTGCCGACAACATCGCGCGCATCAGACACCGCGTGCGACAGTACAAGATCGAGGTGGATCCCAATACGCTTGGCATGAACGGTGGCAATATACGTATTGTGCGGAAATTAGATAACCCACCCAAACGTCCTGTCCGGCGACATGACCCTTGCAAAACAAGAGGGAAAGATCCAACAAAAGCAATGAATTCTATGGTGGACCCGGATATTGATTTAGGCGCTGATATGGACGCCTTGAAGCGGGGTCAGTATCAGCAAATCGGCGAAGATATCGTTGTTAATGGACGGACTTACGGATACCATCCAGATACGGGCACTACATTTCCCAAGGCTGGACCTGGGATCATCAATATCGATCGTGCACAGCATCAATTCATCAAGCAGTTGAATGGACAGCCCTATGAAAATGCGATGAAGTTTGCTGAAAATTTCCCAGGGCTAGACAGTGAAAAAATTGCGCAAGTCTTAGAAATTTGGAGGAAGTGCCGTTGATACAAAGAAGTATATTGATCTCAGTTACCCCTGATGCTCTTGAGTTCGCGCTGAAATATCTGAGCTTGATGCCCGATGACGTTCAAAATACCGAAGAGGATGTCATTTCTTACGATTTTTTAGAAGAAAGCCGTAATGGCGCATTCATATCAAGGGTGACAGGAGATTTTTCATTTGCACTTGATATTTTCATATTCGACCAAACGGAAGCTGCATTAAGAGCGTCATTTATTGGTCTATCGCGTGAAGGCATTGACGTATCAGAGCCGGATGAAACCAGAAATGGACCTTTCGATCACATCGTCTATCGTGCCGGAAAACCGTACTTTGCAGAAGTTATTGAAAATACCGAAAGTGGCGATCTTAGGATAGAAGGCTGCACCCCTGAAAGTATGGTGGAAGATATTAACTCTCTCATCTGAAAGGGCATTTTCGAAGGTAACGGCACAATTTTGACCATGAATATGAATGAATTCAACGAATTAGTCAAACAACACACAGGGTGGCTCGATACCGGCGGTAAATCAAGCAAACAACTCATTGCGAGCGCGCTTGCTGAGGTCGACTTCACAGGCTGTAACTTAACTAAAACACTTGAAGGCCCAGTTCGATGACTGGCCAATCGATGGCCTCAACGATCTAATGATTGTAAGATCAGACGGTAGTGTAGGAGGCTAATGAGATTGCGCTAGATATCAACCTGTATTCAGATTTGTCCGAAGAAGAGTTAAGAGATTTTTTAAAGAAAGTCGTTGATGAATCTGGATTTTCTATCCACTCAGACTGGAAAGATGTTTATCCACCGGGACGTTTTGATCACGAAATCTTAGCGGGCTTAGGGAGGTCAATGAACATCCAATCCGCAGCAGGTTTGCGTATACGAAAGGAAAATATTGAAGGCCAGTTTCAGTTTCTGAGTACCATTTTGAAACAAATTTCTCATGATGCTAGCGGTGTGATGGTTCTGAATGGTGATACGCTCATGTTTGAGGACTAATGAACAAAGCGTCTCTAAAAATTATTAAGTCACCATATACAGATGGTTGTGGGACTGCATGGGATGGCAAGACGGTCGCATCAAGCTGTTTGGCGGCGGTAATGAATGAAGCCGCTAATAACCCATACAATCGTGAACGCTTCTTGGGTTTTCTAAACAAGGCGTTAAAGCCTGATGCTACGGATCACTGGGTCCATTCAGGAAACGGCCCAAACCTAATGGTCGTGAATGATTATGCATTTTTAGATCATGACTACTTTGAAGACAAAAAAGCCTTTATGAGACTTGATGAAGTCTTCAAAACCGTGGCTTGGATCGAGACACTTGAAGAGCGGGGTTTTCCAATGGCTGACATTGAGTACCCAACTCATGAGTTCAATTTTATTGCAGATGGTCCGACTGCGGAAGCCGAGTTCCACCTAGCGAGCCAGTTTCGCGGATCAACTGCTTTCGGATAGTGATCTCACAACCTGCGCGTTTAACGTCGTTTTTTCCGAAGTGAACTAGATGAGAACACGGATTTCACTTAACCCTGATCTATATCCAATCGAGTCCTTCCTTAACGGATTAAACGATATCAAATTTGCTAAAGTGCTCGAGCAATTTTCACATGGACGAGAGTATAATCCAGAAAATTTGTCGTGTGTGTTTCCTGAAGGACTGGCTGAAGATGAAGGCGGGCCAGCAGAACGATTTGGGTACATTGAATTTTGGACATATTCTGGAAACCAAGAGGTGCGTATCTCTTTTGAAGATTTTCTCAAATACGTGAGTGCCGCTGTTCAAGAACACATCCGGCAAGAACCAAAGCAAGAGGCATAAATCTTAGAGATTTTGGGTTTGGTACGGATCAAAATCAAACGGATTGAAATGGATCATATTGCTTACTTGGCATCGCGTAACATGAGTTAGACTCACAGCCTATCCTTGAATACCTTTCCTATCCGTCTACTTAACATAACCCTGATTATTGGCACATTCTGTGTGCGAGGTGCGCGCTACCCTGACTTGCGACTTTTGAGTGATAACAGCCTGTTGGCACACAAAAGGAAAACGCACAATGAGACCCTACAAGCAGCTAGACTTAGAAGAAAGACGCAAGATCGAGACATGGCGCGCAGCCAAAGTGAGCGTTGATGTGATCGCAGAACGTCTTGGACGTGACAGATCGACCATCTTCCGCGAACTCCGACGCAACCACTTCTCAGATGCTGAGATGCCAAAAGTTGTTGGCTATTTCGGTGTTGTGGCGTCGATGAAGGCGCTCTCACGCCGTCAAAAAGACCGCAAGTTGATGCGGCATACAGCGCTGCGAGAATTGATCATCGAACGTATCAAAGACGGCTGGACCCCGGAGCAAATCGCCGGCTGTTTGATCTATGAAGGCGATAAACTACGGGTCTGCCAAGAGACGATTTATCGCTACATTTACTCCAAAAAAGGCATGCGCGATGAGCTGTGGTGGTACCTGTCCCTGCACCGAAAGAACCGCACACCCCGCCGCGCCGGCAAGCGCCAGAAGCCCAAGTTTGATCGTGATGTCAGCATCTTGTTCTGGCCAGACGATGCCGCTCACAGGCGGCAGTTTGGTCACTGGGAGGGCGATTTAATGCTGTTTGAACAGAAGCGCGGCCAGATGAATGTGACCTCACTGGTCGAGCGGGTTAGCCACTTCACCGTGATCCTCAAAAACCCAAACAAGCGGACGAAACCTGTGATGGGCAAGATCATGAAAGCCATCAAAGATCTGCCTTTGATCGCGCGACGGTCTATCACCTTCGATCGCGGCACTGAGTTCGCCAGCTGGCCGCACCTGCAGGCCGAGACCGGCACCCAGACCTGGTTCTGCGATCCTTCCTCGCCTTGGCAGAAAGGCACCGTAGAACACCAATCGGCGCGCCAGGCGATGGCTTGCCCGTAAACGTGATATCAGGGGGATGACTGACCATGACGTCAAGCAGATCTGCGACCAACCCAACAACACGCCACGCAAATGCTTAGGCTGGAAAACTCCCGCCGAAGTCTTCAGAGAAAAGATGATGGAGGAAATGGGCAAAGCACCCTACCCTCAACGACAATAGGAGTCGCGCTTCAGATATCGCTCACAGAGCTCCGTGTTTTTATGATCCGCAATCACCGTATGACTCGAGACCCAAGTCTCTTCCAGCATTTCGTGGAGTCGCGTCCATTGATTGATTCGATGCACCACAAGTGAAAAAGGCTCATGCCAGCCGTGAACGTAAGAAGGATTGAGCGGGACGCTCATAGATATAAAGACTTAAAATTGCTACAAGCAAGGATATCCACAACACTAACGCAAAAGAAAAGAACCCGCTTAAGTCAAGACTATCAACTGCTCCAATCACAGGTCTATGAATAAGATAAACTCCAAAGGAGATTCTACCTAAAAATCGCAAAAAGGGATGCACTAAAAACCCAAACGCTTTAGATTTCCACAATACCATTAAAAAAATTAAAACGGGATATCCTGCTGTGATGGGGTCAATATAGTTGGGGAGCACCAGCCAACCAAGCTCCCTTCTCACCTCAGGGAGCGCGATGGGCAACGCGCAAAGAACTACCGCCCCAACCCAAGGATAAACAGATATATTTGAGCGCAATCGAGCTGCAACTCCGCCTATAACAAAAAAATGTAGCCAGTAAGGTAGGCTATATTCACTGGCATCGATTGATATTAGAAGAACACCTTGGAAAACTAATAATGACACGAAGCCTCCCCACAAATAGTCTCGGCTCCGCGCAAACCACAAAAAAATGAAAAGTACATAGAACTGCACTTCTACCGGTATTGACCACAATACGGAAGTGCCTTGAATAAGCAGCACGTTACCCAACCATTCAGGCAGAGTACTGAAATTATATAGTTCTCTCCCAGTAACTAACCACACGAAGCTAGCTACCAAAATGACGGCGTAGAATAGAGGCAGGACCCTTGCACCTCGTGCTACGGCGTATTTAAAAATTTTTCGCCTAGAAAAAGTAATGTCGAGATAGAGAGACGCTATGAGAAAGCCGCTGAGAATATAAAAAAGCGCCACGCCCTGCTGACCAAAGCCGCGGCCGAATACCTCCGGTAGAAAGCCGGCGTTCGCGCAATGAGAAATTAATACGACCAAAACCGCAACCCCTCGCAGCCCGTCTAGCTCGTCAATATGGTTAAGCTTCAAAATACGGCTTTCGGATGGTTTCATGGCCTGCCTTGCAAGTGACAAAATGTCGTAGATGCTTGTTTCTATCCGTAAGCGCACAAGGTCAAGCACCTACGTCTGTTTTGCCTTCGATCTATCAACGTATTCGGTTACGGCCAAGCTTTGCGAAGTCGTATCAAAGATGAAATTTGTTCGTTCCGCCCGCAGCGACATCAATGTTGCGCATCTCGTCCGTGACCACCCTCAGACTAATAACCGACGCAGTACAGATACCTCTCAAAAAGCGCTACAGCTTGAGCACTAGTCGCCTGCGAGAGCCATTGATCTTACAATGGCCGCGTGACGCGCGTCACCATAGCGCCCACGTTGTCACCTACCCATTGGCGTGATTGAATGATTTCTCGACGTCTTAAATCTACCCAATAAAGATTTTCGAACGAGCTTGTCAGGCTTTCGCAAGCCTCAGACATCAAGAGCGTTGAGATCTTGCCCGTCGTCAATTCAACATCCTGAAATTCTCGCACACCAATTTCACAGCGAAACGTTCGTCGCACTGCCCTATCTTCGCCATTTAGGTATGTGTGGAACCGATCTGACGTTCCCGTTCGACCGGCTAGGACTAAGGCAAGCGGCTGCGAAAGCTCCGCGCCAACCAGAGGTTCTCCAAATCCATAGATGCTGTGCAGCATACCATTTTGTAGGACAATTCCTCCCAAGTCAGCACTGAGGTAACGAGCGTAGTCGCCGTCTTGTTGCTCCAAAATAAGCTTGCCGGCAACGCCAAGATCTATGAGTTCGATATCCAAAATTGGGCGCGGTTCAGTTAGTAACTCCGAGAACCGCGGTGACGGAATATACTCGCCTGGCGCAAAGTAGCTTCCGACGGTATCCAGCGTTGTCCGCTCTGGGTCGGAACTACAACTGCTCAACAACAAAATAAGCGGGAGGGACAAAAAACGGATCATCGCAAGTACCTCCCCCAACCATCACGTAATTCTGGGCCACGGTAGTCTCGAACAAATGGATAGAGCCGGTTCTGTACGTTCAGCCGTGCCCCACCATCCCGCAAAATTGGTTGGAGCTTTTGGCTAAGTACTCGGCGCGATGGTTGGCCCGTGAAAAAGGACAATGGGATCTCAAGGGTCAGCCCTTTATCGAAACTCCCCTCTCCAAAGTCATCGAAGGGAACATCCGTTAGCGTGAAATAACCTCCGACTTTAACACCATTGTTGAATTCACGTTTTACGGTAAGTGTCCCCCCCCAATCACCCGCGAGATAACGACCGACGTCGACTTGGGAGTGAAATCCATTTCCAATATCATAGTAGGCCGATGCATGACCGGTCACCACATCGTAGTCTTGAAAACCCAGCAACATATCAAAGTCACGCTGCTTGACATAATTCAGCTCTACGCCGAGCGCCAAACGACTATCAATCGGAGACCAAAGAAATTCTGATGATAGACCGCCGTATTGGTTCTCAAGATAGCCGGTCGTAATACGCGCAAATGCCTCAGGCGCCGGTCGCCAGATATATTCCGCTGTAAGTTGGTTGATCTCAAGATCAGCCTCCCGCGCATATTTGAAAGATTCTGATCGAACTTTTTGGATTACAGAGTCGGATTCGCGATCGGAGTCTCCAAGGTTGCCGGCCACAGGATAACGTATGCGCGCATCGAATGTGAACCCTGGTGCACTTTGGTAGCTTGCCCGTAATTCGGCTCCAAAATCGATCCGAATTGGACTCTGCGGATCGAAGAATGATGTTGCTGCATAGGGGCCCAAATCATAGCGAAAATTAGTGTCACCCGCGCCAACGGTGCTCGCATCTTCGATGACGGCTCGAGCAAGCGTTCGCCAATCAGAGTCAAAGTCATATTGAAGATCTTCAAGATCTGCTCGATGTGTTGTGACTGAACTGATTGGAACACCTCGTTCTTGGAATACGATGGTGAATTCCTCGATTTGGGGGGGCAAGGTATTGGCTAATATCCGCGCCGCCCGGCCCGCGGCCTGCGCTTCAACACCCCAGCGGTCGTTTTGGACAAACAGTATGGCACCACTTTCACTTAGCTCGATATTAGCTAGCGCCAGCCCCTCTTGTTCTAACCGGTTGGTGATCTCCACTTGGTTCCGTGACAAACCATCAGAAACAAGATCGCCGCGATACCTTATTGGCGCGGGGAAATCTTCACGGCCACCCACAATCAAGGGGTTTTTCAGGTCAAAGGCAAAATCGAATTGGCCGCCAAGGGTCGTACCACCTATCAAATAGACCTTAGCACCAACACCATTTTGGAAGCGATATTCCAAAGCAGCGTTGATTGGGGATCGAATCGTGGCCCCAGCATTTGCCTGCTCGCGGTAGTAAAGGTCAGGGGAGTACTCTAACTGGATGCTTAGCTGTTCATTGAGGTCAAAATTCAATCCGCCAAATAGGGCTGCAGGTCCCTGAAACCACCGCCCTACCGCAAATTGCCCCCCCGTAGCCGCATTTTCCCCAGAACGGTCAACATTATCAAAACCAAGTACTGTCAATGGATTATCAAATTTACCACGACCTGCGAATCTACCCCAACCAACTCCACCAGTTACACTCAGCCTATCTGACACCTGCTTGGTCGCAACGATGTACTCGCCAGATAGAATTCCGGTCCCCAACAAATCCCTCAGACCGATTCCTATGGCCGGCAGAGCGTCTCTTTCTTCGAGAAGCACAAAGTGTGCATCAAAGCTACGATCAAAAAGTGGTCCATCACTAAGAAAATCGTCAGTGATTGAATATCGAAAACTCCCATAAGCCCGAGGGAACAGTTGAAACACAAGAGTGTTACGAAGTGTTATATCAGAAATAGACACCCCGAATGAAAACTCATCCACATTAAAGCCCGTCGCGACAGGCGTCTCAACCAAGCCGGGAGTGCCATATGTCGACAATGTCGTATCGCTTAGAGCGACCACAGGGAACGCACCGACGATACCTAGGCCCAAAAATTTAATCATAGTTTTAGAGAGCCCAAGCAAAAATCACCTACCCTTCGATTTCACTTCCATGCGTCAATTGCATCTATCATGCCCAATGTAAGTAAGGGCGAACCAAGCCGCAAGCGCACTCAAGACGCGACCGCCCATTCACTACTAGAGAAACCTCATAGAGGTCGAGCACAACACAAGTACGTTGCATACGCCTGACGAAAGGCTTAGGCCAGCCATGCACGAAGCCGGTGTAAAAAGTCCGACTTTTATAACTCGAAGTAACAATCTAAAATGAAGTAAAACTCCTATGCCGAAAATTGCAATTTGCTTCTTTGGGATAACAAGGTCGCTATCTGACACATATCCGTCGATCGACAAAAATATTATAAAAGCCAGCAAACATTTTGGTGATGTAAAAGTTTTCTCACACCTCTTTAACCAACGCACCTTAAACAGTAAACGATCCCGCGAAGTTGGTTCAATCAGCGAGGACGAGCACCTCATTATACCTCATGACTGGTTGGAGTTTGATGAGCCCGACACAGAGCAACTCAAGGCGGAGCTAGACAGTCTATTGGAGCACGGCGATGCATTCAATGACAACGGCACAACGTTGAGAAATTTAGTTCATCAACTCTATTCAATCGATCAAGCATGTGAAGCTGCACTCAACTGGGATCCGGACATAGTAATTTTTGCTAGGCCTGATCTAAAATACCACGACAGCTTCTTCGACATACTACAGGACACTGTGGCTGGGTTTGGGAGCCATATTTGGATCCCAGACTGGCAACACTGGAACGGCGGATACAATGACAGATTTGCAGTTTGTCGAGGCAAAAAATCTATAAAAGCATATGGCCAAAGGCGCCGTGTTGCAGTTGAATTTTGCGTAAACAATGCAACGCCATTAGACCCCGAAAACCTAGTCCGTTATAGCATCGAAAAGTCAGGAGTGGCTACAACTTTTGTTAGAAATCGGGCATCGCGCATGCGCTTGGGAGGTAAACAGAGAAAAGAGTCGTTTATGCACTATAAACTTCATTACTTTTGGCAAAAAATCATGGCGATTTACGGGCCCTTAGTACGTCTCATAAAGTAGCTGTGGTATGACAAATTTAGTACTTCTCGAACAGGTGCTTCCAACAAACAATTATGATGGTGAGTTCATAGATGCGCGGCCCTGACAATTCACCTAATAAACAAATTCGAAAAGGAATTTCTTGGAACGCGTTAAACCTCATTTTTAACAAGGGCTTATCGCTCCTGTTGAGAATATTCATAGCAAAATTTCTCGTTCCCGAAGACTTTGGCCTTTTTGCTATGGCCCTCGTTTTCCTAGAGTTGACCTTCATATTAGTCGATTTGGGAATGAAAACGGCGCTAATCCAGAGGTCCAGGGATTCCCAAACGTCTCTGCGGCATGACAGTGCATTCTGGTTCCTATTGGGTGTTGCAACACTATGGTCAACGATATTTGCTTTTGTTCTGTCCAATCTAATGGTCTGGGTTTACACTGAACCTGGGGTGAAGAACGTAGCCCAAGCATTAAGTATATGTATTGTACTGCACGGGCTTTCAATTCTTCCAGAAGTTCGTCTAGTCAAGAGGCTTCGGTACAAGCAAATCGTCCTTTCTGAACTTTCAGGGACCGTTATGGGTACCGCCGCCGCGGTTACACTTGCGATGGGGGGTGCAGGTGTTGGAGCCTTAATCTTCCAACAAATAGTAACACTAAGCGTTAGAACGGTTCTGCTTTGGCGCTTCGCCAAGTGGCGGCCTCGTTTCCGGTTCAGCCTTTCTAGCCTTTATGATCTCGTCGGGTTTAGCGGCTGGATGCTTGGAACTCAGATCTTGTACTATGTTCGAACCAACATGGACAAAATTGCGGTCGGAACATTTCTTGGTGCCAGCTCTCTCGGAGTTTACACGATTGCTTATCTCATAACCGAAAATCTAAGAGCTCAAATTGTTAGGGTGATCTCACGTGTGATGCTTCCAGTGTATAGCCGTATGCAATCACGGCCCGCAGAAATAGGCCCACATTATCTCCTCGTCACGCGCTTAATGACACTGCTACTTTTCCCGTTTCTACTAACTATCGAAATTTATGCTGCACCTCTAGTCGACTACTTATTCGGAGAAACCTGGCAGGCAGCAGCATACCCGGCAAAAATTCTAGCGATCGGTGGACTCATTTACGCCATTGGTGGACCCGCCTCAGAGGTGTTACAGGGTATTGGCAAGTCTAATGTGCTTTTCAAAATCTCGCTGATCAATATTACGTGCTTCGGCATTCCGCTCACATTTTTTCTTACAGCGTTCTATGGATTAAGCGGGACTGCTTGGGCGATGGTCATCGCATTTTTGGCAATGCGAGCACTAACATTCTTTGCGCTTCGCAAATACGTCCGCGTTGGTTTCACAGAATTGCTAAACTCAATAATGCCAGCTCTGATCGCTGGCGGCATTGCAGTAACAATCGCAACCACGCTTCTTGATGGTGATCCGGCTTTAGGCATCATGACAATTGCAATAGTGTATGCTGCGACTACAGCATTGGTCACTAAAAATTCTAAAAAGGTAACATAATGCCGCTTCTATCAAAAAACTCACGCTTCGTTTTCTTTATTCACATCCCGAAAACGGGTGGATCATATATTGAACAAGTTGCCAAAAGATGCGGATGGAAAATTCAGCTTATTGTGAATGGCTTAAACCCAGTTAACATTGACTTCCTAAAAATAACCCCACAACATTTCCATGCTGATTTATTCGAGTCATTTTTAGATTTGTCTGGGCAGGTTGAGACTTTTACAATTGTGCGGCATCCGTTTAATCGTTTTAAATCAGAATATTACTGGCAACGATCACTTGGAATGACCGAAAAAGACCCTGAAAGTTGGATGCACGATATTTTCGCCGAATACCAAACTGACAAATCCATATGTGACAATCATATTAGGCCCCAAATCGAATTTCTTCCCAAAGCAGCAAAATGCCACATTCTTAAATTGGAAGATGGTGGAATGGATTCGGCTGAAAAAATTCTATTTGGGGAAAGTCGAAAAAATGTAAAACACCGGATTGTTCGCAATCTACAAAAAAGGAAAGCAAAAATATCTAAATATGATACATCAGTCGAAGAAGTTTTCTCAAGCATGAGGGCGGATATAGAAGACTTCTATAATGCCGACATGAAGTACTTCGATTACCATGCGAGAACTTAAATCAAGTAACCAAGTTTTTCTAAGTTCTTTCCCAACCTCTTAGCAATCCAACGATTTCCTTCGCCACACACACTACTTATCCGACATCTGGCCAGCTCCGTCGGCACAATAAATCTATCAACTGGCTTTGCTTGGTTTATTCCAAAACGCCCCAAAGCACCGAATATTGCAGAAAGCGCATAGAATGTATTCCCGTTAGGCATTATGCGAGAACGTTTTGTTATGAAACCAGCCAAACTAAATTTACGTAACTCCCACCCTTTGTCGCTAAGACTTCTCTTATTCATGTGACGGCCCGCAAAAGACGGTATACTATTAACTTGCGAGGCATCTTCGAAACCTGAAATTTCATTGATTTGGTGAACAAATTCTGGTGTGCCAATCTCCTCCATACAAAGAACAGAAACGTTTTCCGCTCCTAAGGTTCTATCGAAGCCTTTGATCCAGACACTCCAATCACACCAAGAACGATCAACATTCAAAGCGAAAGCACTTAATCTTGTTTCGAAATCAACTTGAGAAGGTCTAAATATTTTCGATGACGCCTGAGCGTATTTGGAACCCAACCAATCAACCTGATTCCGAATCGTCAGAACCACCTTAAGCTGAGATCCCTTCGCCTTAAGCGTATTCGACACTTTCTCGAGAAAGCCATGTAATAATGGAGCCGAGGCGCACACTTTACTCGAATGCACGACAGGAAACTCTGTATTTCGGTTGAATTCGCTACCAAAGAAAAATTCACTACTCAAGACTATAGGCCCACTAATTAGAGCCTCTTTTCGCCAATTATTAACGCTATCCATCCAATCGTTCAGTTCCCGATCTATAGCTGAGCCACGGGCATATCGGAAAAATAATTTCAACAGGTCATTAGTGTAACGAACGTTCTTACTTCCAATTCCAGCGTAGTTTCCGAAGCTAGACCAGTAGTCTTGCAACGATGTTGTTGCTGTCTTGGGCAGACCAACATGTATTACTATTTCAGCATTAGGCAGCATTTTGACCTTTCATCACACAATTTTCAATGTGCATACAAGCTCTGAACAACAAAGCCCCACTCATCTAATAATCATCCAGGAGCTCATTAAAGCCTCAAATCGCTTTCGTCTTTCTCAAATACAGACTTTAAGTCGAAAAATACATGATCGTCCTTCGCATAGTCTCGGATCTGCTTTGCTCCAAGATCTCGAAATTCGTCGTGGTTGACCGCCAATATGACGGCATCATATGAATCAGGAACCGGTGACCGTAGCTCAATGCCATATTCAGAACGAACCTCATCGGCATCAACCCATGGGTCAGAAACCACGACATCAACTCCAAAGGACTGGAGTTCCTTTACCACATCGATGACCCTTGTATTACGAACGTCGGGGCAATTCTCTTTGAATGCAATTCCAAGAACGAGAACCCGTGCCCCGTTTACTTGAATTTTCTTGGTCAGCATTTCTTTGATCAACCGTGTCGCGACATATGCGCCCATTCCATTGTTCAACCGCCTACCTGATAGAATGACCTGTGGGTGATAGCCCATAGCTTCGGCTTTGTGGGTGAGGTAATATGGGTCAACGCCAATACAATGACCACCGACCAGCCCCGGACGGAAAGGAAGAAAATTCCACTTCGTCCCAGCCGCCTCTAATACTTCGAGAGTATCAATATCCAAACGATTGAAGATTAACGCGAGTTCGTTGATAAGCGCAATATTGACATCGCGCTGCGTGTTTTCGATCACCTTTGCCGCCTCAGCCACTTTAATTGACGGCGCTAAGTGAGTGCCAGCAGTAATCACTTCGGCATACAATCCATCAACGAACTGACCGATTTCCGGTGTAGATCCAGAGGTCACCTTTTGTATCGTTGTCAGTCTGTGCGTTTTGTCACCGGGATTGATACGCTCAGGGCTGTACCCAGCAAAGAAGTCTCGGTTGAAGCACAATCCTGATGCTTCTTCGATGATTGGAACGCAGACCTCTTCAGTTGCTCCGGGATAGACGGTGCTTTCATAGATAACGACATCACCCTTCGATATGACACCCCCTAAGGATTTCGATACCGCCTTAAGCGGCGTCAAATCCGGTTGACTATGCTCATCTATGGGAGTTGGAACCGTAACAATGTATACATTGCAAGCCGTTAAGTCTTGCAAATTTGTCGTATAGCTTAGTGATTCGACCTGCCTTAACTCGGCATCGCTAACTTCAAGTGTACGATCATGTCCAGCTCTAAGAGAAGCCACGCGTTCTTCATTGACATCATAAGCAATTGTCGGAAATTTCTTTCCGAACTCGACCGCCAAGGGCAACCCCACATAACCCAAGCCAAGAACTGCAATCCTAGGAGATATTATATCAAAAGTTTGGGTCATCGTAAGTTACCACCGTCTACCTAAAGTGTTGCGAGATTCCGTCACACAGTCCGTCCGCTAACATTTACAAAGACAAAGCTCCACAAAAATTTTATCAAGCGAGATTCGATACTATCAGCGAAGGAAAACCGCAGTACGCGCCCTTTTCGACCAATACAAAAGAAGACTCTGGATATGCCAACGCATGTGTCTAAATGACTTACCAGATTGCCGCCTAGCATCGTGCACGATTGAAATTTCTGCCAAAACGCTAAGCGACAACCCCAACTCTCTCGCTCTGAAACACAAATCACAGTCTTCAACGTACATGAAATAGTCAGTATCGAAGCCCTTTAATTGCATGTATGTTTCATATCTGAACACTAAGAACATCCCCCCAATCCAATCAAATCGATCAACTGAGCCACCATCCCTCCCCAAATAGCGCCGTATAAGATTGATCGGAGTAAGATCTAAACGCAAAAAGTCCTCAACAATGCCTTCAGGACTGAAGACCATTGGGCTGGAAACATGCCCCTGAGGCGGAACAAAGTCTTCCAATTTAAGAGGGCCATCAAGAGTAACATCAGGATTCACCACTAGAAAAACATCGGAAACGCTGCTTGAAAATGCTGAATTATGATTGTCACCGAACCCTTTAGGCCTACAATTCCTTATTGATACGATTTCAAAGCCCCTTTTTGACCTAGGACACCACCCAGCATCTGGTAGGTTATGGGTGATCACTAGCTGAATCTGATGAACGCCAACATCCAAGTACTGATCTAAGCTATCAATTAGCGTATCTACCAAATCAGATTGCAAATGACTAACAATCGAAAAAACAAACTTCATACAAGCCCCCTAGAGATCACATATCGTAGTACCAACTGACAATTACCGAATAGATCGTTTAACTGGACAGAGGAGAAAAACCAACACATATTCACCCAAATTACACCCTATACAACGCAAGGAAAAACAAGATCAATACATTGACAAATGACAACAGATATACAGATTTGGTGTCGCCTAGGTTTTGGGTAATAGGAAACACTAACAAATGAATAGTAAAAGCATAGTACTTTGCATTCGAGTACTGGGGTAGCAACGTGGTGAAGAATATTATCGTCGCCAAAGCCGCTCCGAAAGAGACTACATATTCTGAACTCAATCTTGTACGAATTGCATATATAGAAGAGAAAAAAGTACCCCAAAAAATTAGAGATGCTAGAGGAACTTTCAAACCAGACGGCTTCATGTCAACAAAAGTCATCATGGTAATCAAAGGCCGCAGAACAACAGGATACTTGGTAGTTTCCGCCTCCGTTGATATCTTGTGAAAAACTTGAAAAAATCTTTCATAGCCAGTAACTTGAAATAGAAAAGTGAGAATATTCTCTCGGAACACTGCATTCAACGCCACGACAATAATCAAGCCGATAGGAACCGCCTTGACGAATTTTCCTATGCTAAAAAAGTATCTCAAAACGAGAAAAATGGACACGACCATCATATTTCCTGAATCCACGAATGCCAAAAAAGCAAATAGTAAAATACTACGAAATCTAAAACGATAAAACGTGAGGAACGTGCTTCCAACAATTACGATGCCTTCTGTCGAAAAAACGCCAGAATAGAACACAAATGCAGGCGTAACGAAGCTGACAAAGAGACATGTTTGTTTACAATTGTAGTAAGGTTCCGCATTCCAAAAACTCACCACAAGGGCGCTGACAACAGCAAAAGAAACTGCTGATTGAATTATAGCAAGCTCAATATCGTTGTTACATCCAATGATCTCTGCTGAAATTGCAAATGCTCCGCTCAAGATAGTGCAGTTACTATCTATTTCGTAATACAAATCGTAAAAGATGGTTCCAAATACAGCGCGAAACAACGCGTTCAGGATCCCGATGTACTCTGGTCCACGGATAGTTACATCTGGTTGCTCGATGTACGGCACCAAAACAAGTGTCAGAACGCTTGTTAGAAAAAATATTCCAACGCAAAGTGACTTTAGTTTCAGATTTTCAATCAGAAAAATCTGCATTATCTTTGTCTATCTGAGCAGTACAGTTCCCAGATTTTCAAAATTGCACGATCATAATCAATCTGGTCGACGAGTTCTGCGGGTACGGAATAATCGGGAGAAAGGTTGTCCAAATGGCGAAGTATCATTTGTGCGACAACCTCCCCAGTTTCAGCGCCGCTAATTACCAAGCCCACGTTGTAGGACTCAACTGTTTTTGCAACGTCCCCTATCCCCTCATTCACCAAGGCCGGCACTCCAGCCGCGAGATACTCATTAAACTTGACGGGCGCACAGACACTTTTCGAAAAACTTGGCTCGATTACACACCAGCCAAGCATAGAACCGTTCATTTGACCAACGACGTCGTGGGCTGGTACCGAAACAATCTCTATTCTTTCAGGATCAACCCCGTACTCTGAAACGTAGCTATTGGCTATTTCTGTCTGGTTAGTCAGAACTTTAACCATGACTTCTGTATCCATTCCACATAATATAGACATCGCTTCGAAAAAGTACTCTGGACGGTGCCACTGGTTCAAACTACCGTTGTAAACGACTTCGCGCCTCCGCTCCACTCTCGGCAAATTCGGGAAAAATGTTGGATTGGGTATGACTGTGGATTTACGAGAGAAGCGTTCCAGAATATCTTTTGCCATTGCATTTGATACCGCAATAACTTCATCACTTTGCCGGAATATGAAACGCTCCATAACACGCAAAAGTTTTTCGGCTAAACCTCCTCTCTTAATCCGCCCTACTTCAAGAGCTTCATCGATAAGGTAGCCTCTGACGTCAAAAATGACTTTCTTTCGTAACAGCAACCCCGAGATGCAACCAATAAAGGTCCCCATATAGCTTCTACAATGTAGAACATCATACTTTCGGCTTCGCCAAATCACCTGCAATAAGAAACCTATAAAGAGAATAATATTAGAGATACTTACCGGCTTTTTGCCCCGCTTTCCTTCGATCACCTCATATTTTGCCGAAACATCGCGCTTGAGCTCGACAAATTTGCAGGCATCGTCGGTTCTTGAGACGCTTGTGAAACCGATATCGACGCCGAACCGCTTGGAGATCTCTTCTCCCGGTCTAAGAACCATAGATTGCAAGATGCCTGTCTCGAACAGGTTCTCAACGCAGACGTACAGTATACGGGGTTTCGATTGCATATTAGAATGTCACTTTCACGTTTCCAATTCTCGGTAAAAGATATCTCTTGGCTCATTTATCCGTCTATGAGACGTAGCAGATAGTCACCGTAGGCGTTTTTGGCAAATAATGCGGCGCGTTCGCGGAGCTGGTCTGGCGTGATCCAACCGTTCTCGAAGGCGATTTCTTCGAGGCAGCCGGTTTGCAGGCCTTGGCGGTTTTCCAGCGTACGTGCGAAGTTGCCTGCGTCCAGAAGGCTCGCGTGCGTGCCGGTATCAAGCCACGCGTACCCGCGACCCATCTTGTGAACCTTCAAGTTATCCTCGGCGAGGTAAAGCTCCAACAGCGTGGTGATTTCCAGCTCGCCGCGCGGGGATGGTTTGATTTCGCGGGCTTTTTTCGGTGCATCGCCATCGAGGAAATAGAGACCCGTGACCGCAAAATTCGACGCAGGTTTTTCGGGTTTTTCGACGATGCTCGTGACAGCACCGTCGTCGCCAAAGCCCACAACACCGTAGCGTTCTGGGTCGCGGACTTGGTAGCCGAAGACCGCATTTTCGTCTCTGATGTTGGCCTTTTGCAGCAATTCGGTCAGTCCGTGCCCAAAGAACAGGTTGTCGCCCAGAACCATTGCAGACGGGGCGCCGTCTAGAAATTCTTCGGCCAGCAGATACGCCTGCGCCAGACCATCGGGGCTGTCCTGCACGATGTAGGTAAAGCTGACGCCCCACTGCGACCCGTCGCCCAAGACCCGTTTGAACTGGTCCTGATCCTGCGGCGTGGTGATGATCGCGATCTCGCGGATACCGGCCAGCATCAGGGTGCTGATCGGGTAGTAGATCATCGGTTTGTCGTAGATCGGCAGCAGTTGTTTCGAGACAGCCATGGTGATCGGATAAAGCCGCGTGCCGGACCCACCGGCCAGAATAATGCCTTTGCGTGTCATGTGGTGAGGTCCTTTAAAATTGTGCTGAGGCTGATCCGCCAGTCGGGGCGCGTGACGCCAAAATCAGTCTCTAACGTGGTGCAATCGAGCCGTGAGTTTAACGGGCGTGCGGCTGGCGTCGGGTAATCTGTGGTCGGGATCGGGGTCACGGTGCAGGTGATACCTGCTTGTTTGAAGATCTCGGTCGCAAAATCCGCCCATGTGCAATCGGGTGCGCCCGAGAAGTGGTAGATGCCGCTTTGGCTGCGTCCATCTGCGTAGGCGCGTGCCATGGTGAGCAGCGCATCGGCGATATCATTAGCCGCGGTCGGCCCGCCCGTCTGGTCGTCGATAATAGTCAGCGCATCGCGATCCGCGCCGAGTTTGAGCATCGTCTTCACAAAGTTATTGCCCGTCGTAGAGACCACCCAAGAGGTCCGCAGGATGGCATAAGTCCCGCCAGCCATCTCGGTCGCTTCTTCACCGCGCCGTTTGGTGGCACCGTAAACGCCAAGCGCACCGGTTGCGTCATCGGGTTTCCATGGCTGGTCGCCATCCCCCGGAAACACATAATCTGTCGAGATATGCAGGAACGGGATGCCGCGCTTGGCGGCGGCACGCGCCATAGTGCCGACGGCCAAATGGTTAACTTGTTCAGCCTGATCAGTGTCTGACTCAGCCTTATCGACGGCCGTATAGGCAGCGGCGTTAATGATCACATCCGCATCCGTGCCCTCAATCGCGGCGCGCAGCATATCGGGCGTACCAAGATCGGCCTGATCGCGGCCCAAGCACATCACTTGCGTTTCGCCCGCGCGTTTGCGCAAAGCTGTCGCGACCTGACCGTTTTCACCGAAGACCAGAACCCTCATGCTTTGGTGCCTAAACGCACGCCAACACCGTCGCGGGCTTGCAGCGGTTTCCACCAGTCTTCGTTATCGAGGTACCAAGCGACGGTCTTTTCCAGACCCTGTTCAAGGGTTACGGATGGCCGCCAGCCCAGTTCTTTGCTAATCCGCTGCGGGTCAATCGCGTAACGCGCGTCATGACCGGGGCGGTCTGTGACGAAGGTGATCAGATCAGCGTAAGGCGCATCACCCGGCTTTTTCGTGTCTAAGATGGTGCAAATCATGCGCACCAAATCAAGGTTCGTCGCCTCGTTTTCGCCGCCGATGTTGTAGCTGCGGCCGAGTTCGCCCTTTTGCACCACGGTCAGCAGCGCGTCGGCGTGGTCTTCCACATAAAGCCAGTCGCGGATGTTATCGCCCGCCCCGTAGATCGGGATCGGTTTGCCCGCCAGCGCGTTCAGGATCACAACAGGGATCAGTTTTTCGGGGAAATGGTAGGGGCCGTAGTTGTTCGAACAATTCGACAGCACAACAGGCAGCCCGTAGGTTTCATGCCACGCGCGGACCAGATGGTCGGATGACGCTTTGGACGCGGAATAGGGGCTGCGCGGATCGTAGGATGTGTCTTCGGTGAACATGCCCGTTTTGCCGAGCGATCCGAATACTTCGTCGGTCGAGATATGGTGGAACCGGAAGTCTTCAGGACGACCGCGCCCTTCCCAATAAGACCGTGCCGCTTCCAGCATCGTGTAGGTGCCGTTGATGTTGGTGATGATGAACTCACCGGGGCCGTCAATCGACCGATCAACGTGCGATTCAGCAGCGAGATGCATGATCGCATCGGGTTGGTGATCCGCAAATATAGTGTCTAACGCAGCGCGGTCGCAGATATCGGCCTGCACGAAGCTGTAGTTTTTGTGATCCGCGACAGAGGCCACGTTTTCTAGACAGGCGGCATAGGTCAGCTTATCCAGATTGACGACGGTGTGCCCGTCACGGATGGCCTGACGCACAACGGCTGACCCGATAAAACCGGCACCGCCGGTAACCAAAAGCTTCATGATTGGGCCTCATAGGTGAATGGTGTGTCGAAATCGGCAAGGAACGGTGCCTCGGCGTCTTTGCCGGACAGGGTCACGTCGCCTTCGTCCACGCCCCAATCAATCGCGATGGTCGGGTCGTTCCAGCGGATGCCGCCATCTGTTTCGGGTGCGTAATAGTCAGAGCATTTGTAGACGACCTGCACGTCAGGGGTCAGCGTCAAGAATCCGTGCAGGAACCCCTTTGGCACGAACAGCTGGTTGCCTTCGTCCGCGGATAGCGGCACCGCGACCCACTGCGCGTAAGTGGGGGATCCTTTGCGGATGTCGACGGCAACATCAAGAATCGTGCCGGCAATCACGCGGATCAGCTTGTCTTGCGCTGACGGTGGGGCCTGAAAATGTAACCCGCGCAATGTGTGGCGTTCAGCCGACAGCGAATGGTTGTCCTGACAGAAATCAATGTCGATCCCTGCCTCAGCCAGTGCTTTACGGTTCCACGCCTCAGAGAAAAACCCGCGATGATCGCCAAAACGGGCAGGGGTGATCTCCAGAACCTCGGGCAAGGCAGTCGGCGTGATTTGCATCGGGTCAATCTTTCATAACAGATACAACAGAAAACATGGTGGACCACCTACTTGCTCACGGGAACGGAAACAACATTTTCTTCACCAAAACCTGAAAACACACTCGGCATCAACTCTTCCCAAAACCCAAATATCGCTTCCGCATTCAGCGCCGACATCCATCCGTGCTTTTCAAAATCTAACCGCGCGGCCCCGTCCAGTCTCGCCATGAACAAACGTTTGTCTGCATCCCGCTGCGTCGGGCTTCGCGCTGCCACCAAATCCCGCACGATCGCCAACTTCCGTCCGCGCTCTGACGTCGGCGCCTCTTCAACCGCAGGCGCCGCGTAGTCATCCCGCAACGCCGCCTGCAAATAGCTCACCGGGTTCTGCACGTCGGACCGCTCCCCGACATACGCCAGCTTAGCGGCCACATACTCCGCTCCGTGCTCCGCGATCCACTGCTTGGCCAGCCGGTCGCTGACCCCCTGCCCTATCAACGCCGCATAGACCGGCGAATTTCGGACCCCGGCCCCGTCATCGATATCGAGGATCGCAAGCTGCGGATTGTCCTTAATCTTGAACCGGATATGCGTCACAGATCGGCCCATCTTACGCGTCTCGGGCGTCACGATGATATTGCTTGTCTTGTTCACCTCCGCGACAGCCGGCTTGATTACCTTCGCGTTCAGATGCTTAAAAACCTCGTAATAGGCACTGTCGTTGACGCCCATCAGCCTGCGAAACGTCTCCAGCTCCCACCAGCCCGTGCTACGCGTCCGCACGAAACGGTAGCAGTTTTCATAAAGCGCTAGCGCATGGCCAGAGGTAAACCGTTTCTGAATGTTAAGGTTAATCAGCGCGAATACCTTCGGATCATGCAGCTTTTCGGCCAATGCCGATGAATACGAATATTCGCACACCCCACCCTTCAACTTCGCATAGGCAAGCAGGCTCGACACGCCCCACTCCTGCTCACCGTTCTCATCCAACATATCCCATTCGGCCAACGTCTCGACCAAACCACGCAACGACGCCTTCAACGACTCCATATCATTCGAATTATACCCGATCATCGCGCACAAAGTTTGCGCGTCGATCTTGTGGGTCGCCTGATGCACCAATGTGTCGTAAGCATTCAACAGCAGCACGTTCGACAGCTTCCGTTGTAACAACGTTAGTTTGCCGCTCACGTGGATCGCGGCGACGTTCTTCTTCACAGAGCCGCGCCGTAGCGGGCCGGTCAGGTCTTTGGGTGTCTGCTCTTTGCGCATTGGCGTGCCTTGTTGACGGCTATTTGCGGGTACCTTATCGCAAAAGGAACCTGCAAACAATAATCAAGGAGGCACCTTTAGACGGGTCAAGCTGATCCCGTAAAAAGGTACCTTTTAGTAACGATCCCGTCATGACATTCTGCCAAGGGTACCCAAACACGGGACGCGTTGGCACCGCCGCATACTGAATCGAGCCTAACATAGCCGAAACCGACTCTGGATACCCATCATCCTGCGAATCGGCACCTTTCGTCCTAACTTCAGGTGCTCTTCATCCCGTAAACGGATACCTTTCGTCCTGTATGTGGGTCCGTGTTGGTTCATAACTATTTGATATACTTCTACTATCTCAGCCGAAAGATTCTAAAGTATCTAAAGATACTAAACAGTTTATCGTCGTTGTTCTTATCAGATATCCTAAAATTAGGGTCTAAATGGACATTCCGATTCTCATTTGCGGTTTCATGTGCGATAGTTTCGCCAAAGCATACAAACCTTGCATACATTGAGATAAGATAATGGCATCAGCGGATAAACCACCCCTGCCCCCTTATATGAACATCGACCCACAGGTTGCTGCAAGCAAACTCTCGGCCCCTGTTGATACAACGCGATTCGCGAAGGCCGCGACTTTCGCTGCGAAAGGGCGCGAGGATCTGGCGAAACGTGGACACGCCCCTGATGGTGCCAAGCGTCTGCGCAAGTTCTCAACGTGGGAGGTTTGCCGCTACATGATTCCCGTCGCGACGTCCCATTTCCGGCGCGTTCTCAAGGCAAACCCTGATCTGCCGCAAGGGACAGGCGAAGGAAATTCGAAGTGGTTCACCCTCGAAGAGGTGCTCGCGCTACGCAAGCACTTCGCGACCGAAGGTGCTGCTGACAAAGAGTATCTGCCGTGGCGGCCCGAAGGGTTAGACGCGAAAATCATCTCGGTAGCGAACTTCAAAGGCGGCGTTGGCAAGACTTCTACCGCGGCGCACCTCGCCATGTCCGCGGCGCTGGACGGCTACAAGGTGCTGGTGATCGACCTCGACAGCCAGGGATCGATGACCTCGATCATGGGCGGCAAGGTCGAAGACGAATGGCAGACCGCCTTCCCACTTATGGCTAAAGATTACGCGATGAACGTCGTCGCCGAAAACCGCGCACGCGAGGCGCGTGGCGAAGCCCCCCTGCCCCTTGATGAGACTCTAACAGAGGCGTTACAGACGAATGCGCGCGATCTGATCCAATCAACGCACTGGCCCAACATCGATCTCATCGGCGCGCAGTTGAACCTCTATTGGGCCGAATTTCAGGTCCCCGTCTGGCGCATGCAGCACCGCTCTTGGGCGCTCTGGGATGCACTGACCAACGCGCTGTCCCGTGAGGATATCTTAACCGACTACGACGTCATATTTCTCGATACGCCCCCTGCCCTCGGTTACCTAACCATTAACGCGCTGGCGGCGGCGGACATCCTTCTGGTCCCGCTTGGGGCTTCGTTCCTTGAATTCGACAGTACAGGCCGGTTCTTTGACATGCTCTACAGCACCTTCGCCTCCATCGAAGACGGTGAAAACACCATCCGCCGCCGCGACGGATTGCCGGATATGAAATTCGAATGGGACGCCGTCCGCGCCATCGTCACGCGCTTTGATGCGGCACAGCAGACCGACCTCGCAAACGTCGTGCAGGCCTATTTCGGTGACTTTATGACAACCTACCGACAGGAAGTGACCGCCATGGTCGGGCAGGCCGGCGAGCGCGTAAACGGTATCTACGAAGCCGATTATCGCGACTTTAACCGTGATACCTACGTGCGTGGGCGCGAAACCTTTGACCGCACTTGGGCCGAAGTTAAAGAAGTCTTACTCGGCACATGGTGGCGCGATCAGCAGATGATGCAGGACCGCGAAACTTGACGGGTTCCGAGTTTCGCAGCGAAACTCGCCCCAAACCTAACCAGAGTTTCGCAGCGAAACTCCCGCAGACGACAACAGGAGAACCCTGATGGCAAAACGCAGATTAGACCCGCCAAGCGCCGACCAATTGGCTGCAATGGACGCAGAGTTTCGCAGCGAAACTCCCGAACGGCCGGGCAGGGGTGCCGCGCCCATAGCACAGGTCGCGGGCGAGGCGGCACACCTTGGCACAGGCGAAACACCCGCCGCAAAGATGAACCGGCTGGATGCAGACAAGCTGCGTGCGGCCGAAGAAGCGGGGTTGCTGATCGAAGAAATCCCGCTGGACCAGATCAAAACCGACGACCTCGTGCGCGACCGGACGATCATCGATCAGGCCGAATTGGACGAGCTGATCACGTCCATCACGATCAACGGGCTGCGCTTGCCGGTCGAAGTCTACAAAGACGGGCAGGGGGCGTATCAGTTGATCTCTGGCTACCGCCGTATGCTGGCCTTCACAGCGCTTAGCAAGACCTACACGGGCGGCTACATCAAGATCAAAGCCATTGTGCGCGCCCCACGCGACATGGCGACGTCGTTTATGGCGATGGTCGAAGAAAATGAAATCCGCGCGAACCTTAGCCACTACGAACGCGGCCGTATCGCCGTCCTCGCCGCACGGCAGGGGGCCTTCAGCAGCACAGACGAGGCCGTCGCACAGCTGTTCGTCGCGGCATCTAAGGCTAAGCGATCCAAGGTGAAATCCTTCGCTGAAGTCTTCGAATGCCTCGGCGATGTTCTACAATTCCCTGAGGACCTCACCGAACGCCGCGGCCTACGCATCGCCGCTGCAATCCGGCACGGGGTCGAAGACAAGCTGCGCGACGCGTTAGAGGGCGCGAAGGGCATAGAGAGCATCGACAACGAATGGGCGTTGCTCGAACCCATCATAGATCGCGTAGAAGCTGCCCCAAAGCCAGCCGTCAAAATGGGCCGCCCCAAAGCAAGACCGCTTCCCGCGAAGGGCAACGAAATGCAACTGTCCAGCGGTGTGAAGTTGACGCGCTCAAGCGACAGCAAAGGCTACTTCATCCGGATCAGCGGACCATCCGTCGACGCAGAAACGCTCGACGCCGCCATGCAAGAAATCGCGCATTTGTTCGAGGCGCCATAGGGGGTTTCGCAGCGAAACTCGTACGTAATTCTAAAAGGCATTTTTCCAACATTTTGATTTAAGGGAGTTATTTATGAAAACGGCAATTGTGACCGGCGCTGCCGGGTTTATAGGATATCACATTAGTCAGCGTCTTTTGGACGAAGGTTGGCGTGTTGTTGGCGTTGATTCATTGTCCGACTATTACGACGTCTCGCTTAAAGAAAAGCGTCAGGCAATGCTGGCGACTTCTCCAAACTTCAAAGTCTATAATGAAAAAATCGAGACACCTGGCCTCATGATGTCGATTTTTGAAGAACATAAGCCTGACGCGGTCATCCACCTCGCGGCGCAGGCGGGCGTGCGGTATTCTATCGAAAATCCAAGATCTTATCTTGAAGCAAACATCATCGGAACTTTTGAAATATTGGAAGCAGCCCGCGCATTTCCGCCGGCCCATATGCTCTTGGCTTCGACGTCTTCGGCTTACGGTGCAAACACGAAAATGCCGTATGCTGAAACCGACAAGGCCGATCATCAGGTGTCGTTTTACGCGGCCACCAAAAAATCCACCGAAAATATGGCGCATTCGTATGCGCACCTCTTTGGCCTGCCAATTACAATGTTCCGGTTCTTTACAGTTTACGGCCCCTGGGGCCGACCCGACATGGCGCCGATGAAATTCGCGAAACGCATTTTGGCTGGCGATCCTATTGATGTTTACAATCAAGGGCAGATGAAACGCGATTTTACTTACATCGATGATTTGATTGACGCTCTTTCTGGGCTTATCGCTCAGGCCCCCGTGAAGCCTAGTGGAGAGGTCGAAATCAAGAAGGGTGACAGCCTATCGCCCGTTGCCCCGTTTCGTGTGTTGAACATCGGTAATGCATCGCCAGAACCCTTGATGGATTTTATCGCGGCGCTTGAGGATGCGGCTGGAGTGAAGGCGAAAATGAATATGATGGAAATGCAGGCTGGTGATGTCGTCGCAACATGGGCGAACACTGACCTTTTAAAATCACTGCTTGAGGTGACGCCGTCCACGACAATGCGTCAGGGCGTCAACAAATTCATGGTCTGGTATCGGGAATACTACAGTATCTGAGTATGGGGTTTCCCTGAGTAATGGTTCAACTCGCGCCGAAAAGATCCCGAGTGAAGATCTTGTCTTCAACGTCTGTTAGATCGTCTGTCAGGCGGTTAGCGACGATCAGCTCGGCTTCGGCCTTGAACGCATTCAAATCACGGATCACCCGCGAGCCAAAGAAGGTTTCGTCTTCCATGATCGGTTCGTAGACAATGACTTCGACGCCTTTTGCTTTGATCCGCTTCATGATCCCTTGGACGGATGATTGCCGGAAATTGTCGCTGCCTGCTTTCATAACGAGGCGGTAGATACCTACGATCTTCGGCGACCTCGCGACGATCTGATCTGACAGGAAATCTTTGCGGGTGCGGTTGGCATCTACGATGGCTTGCATCAGGTTCTGGGGTACGTCGGCGTAGTTTGCCAGCAGCTGTTTGGTGTCTTTGGGCAGACAATAGCCGCCGAAACCGAAGGACGGGTTATTGTAATGATCGCCGATCCGCGGGTCGAGGCCGACGCCTTTGATCAACTCTTCAGTGTTCATGTTGCCGGCTAGCGCGTAGCTGTCGAGTTCGTTGAAGAACGCCACGCGCATGGCGAGGTAGGTATTGGCGAAAAGCTTGATCGCTTCGGCCTCGGACGGGCCGGTGAGCAGGATTTCGACGTCTTTTTTGATTGCGCCTTCAAGGAGGAGTTCGGCGAAGGCCTGCGCCCTGTCCGATTGTTCCCCGACGATGATGCGGGACGGGTACAGGTTGTCGTACAGCGCCTGACCTTCTCGCAGGAATTCAGGGCTGAAGATGATGTTATCGTTGGCGAAACGGATGCGGGCCTCTTCGACAAACCCAACGGGGATCGTTGACTTGATGACTATCAGCGCGTCGGGGTTTTGCGCGGTGACAGTTTCTATGACTTTGTCGACGGATGAGGTGTCAAAGTAGTTCGCGACAGGGTCGTAGTTGGTGGGGGTCGCTAGGATAACGATTTCCGCGTCTTTATACGCTTCGCTGGAGGTTGTGGCGCTAAGATCCAACGTCCGTTCAGCAAGGTACGTGGTGATCTCTGTATCAATGATCGGATTTTCACGGTTGTTGAGCTTTCGCACGCGATCTTCTGACAGATCAACGGCGATAACGGTGTGGTTTTGCGACAGCAAAATAGCATTCGACAGGCCCACATAGCCAATTCCGGCGATGACAATTTTCATGAGCGGATTCCTAAAGAGATAAAACAATATGTTATTGGTAGCGCAGTTCAGCCTGTTGTTTAAGATGAAATTGGTCTGTGAATGAAGGCTTCAATTTGCCAACCTGGCGGGCAAGTCGTCTAGAGTAGGACTAAGTGGTATGTGGAAGTTTGTATCAATCGTATGGCTGGCGGTTGCCACACCTGCCTTTGCGCAAGATGATTTCGACTGGGACACGCGAGCGTTCGACTTTGCCGATCCCCTTCTGAATTTCACGACCAGTGTTGTGCGAGGCGCGTCTATTGAAACGGTCCCGATGGATAGTCCCGCCCCAGGTACCATCGGAAATATTGGTAATATCGGGCTTGTGAAAGACCCCCGAGAGTGGCTGAAGATAACCATTGTTGGCTATGCGCTTGCCAGCCCTGCTGCACCTGAAGCGCTGTGTCGTTATGAAATCGAAGTCGACGGGTATCGTATCCGCAACATACGTAGCACGCCCAACATGACGATGACCGAAGCTTTTGCGACGAAGGCAAACGACCAACAGCAAACGACAGGCGCTTTCACGCGGTGTTATGCGCGAGGGCAGTCCGCATTGACCGTGCATGTTCTGTTTGATGTGTCTGATATCAAGACAAAGGACGCATATGATGCGCGACGTGCGGCGGGGTTTGAGGTCTATCAGAAGTTCGTAGAGGGGCTCGATTTTGCAGACGGTGCCGCCCCGAATTTCGGTGACAATTTGCTAGATGTGCCTGTGACGCTAGGTGAACAGACGATCGCATTCGCGGTGCCTGCCATTTGGGATGTTCCGATTAACGACTTCACTGGCCCGCTGCCCGCCGAGATGCAGATGCTGCGTTCAGGGGAGGGCGGACCGACAAAGGGCCTAATGTGGCTGCATGTGGTCGAAGGCGATCAACCCATTGATCTAGAAGAGGTCGCAGAGCGTTTTGTGGTCCAGTATTTTCAGAACATGGACGATGCGGCACTGACGCTCGAGGTGGTGAGCAACACGGTTGACGACACCTTGCCAGAACTTGCCGCCCGCGTTGTGCGGGTGAACGTCGCAGAGGGCGGCGATATCGAAGCGAGTGTCATCTGGCATGATGGCCGTCTACATGTTCTCGGGCTTTGGCAAAATTTTGATCCGCCGACAGATAAAATGCAGTTCTTTACGCGTTTGCCGGCCTTGTCATCGGTTGTGATGATGAAAAACAGCCTCGTGAGGTCGTTTCAATGACAAATAATGACGCGTTTCCAACACTTTACGCTGACTGGTATGCTGGACGTTTGTTCATGGACGCAGGGGTGTCTGCGGCGGATGTATTGGCTTGCATGGACGTCACGCAGGCTGTGTGGGACGGCTGCCAAGAGCGCTACACCCAGTTGCATTTTGCCGATACGGGATGGGTGGCGCACGCGTTTGAACGGGGCGGTTTGGCGGCACCTGAGGGGGATCGCGCGTTATACAAGCACCTGACTGGGAAACATGCGCCGCTCCGGTTTGGCATGCGGGATCGGTTGGCGACGGTACGGCGGGTGGTGGAAGCGGACCCGCGGATTGGTCCATTTGCGGGCGTTGATTGGGTTGCGCAGTATCTGTGTGAACGGCATTTTCCTACGATCCGCTATGTTTATAATGGCACGCATGTATGCGTCGCGGGCCAGCCGTTGCGGACCAAGAAGGGCGATGTGATCGAAGGCATCGATTGCACCGCGTTTCGCAAGCTGGGCGAGCGGTGGTTTACCGATGGCAAACGCGTGTACGGGCAGGGAGAACAGCCTACGTCGCGCCATTGGTTCGTGGCGCGTGGCGCTGATCCGGCGACGTTTCGCGTGCTCAATCAACGGTATGCGGCTGACAAGGACGCTGGGTATTACATCACCAATCTGCGGCTGACGGGCAGCGATCCGGGCAGTTTTACGGTGGTCAGCTATCCTTATGGCAACCCCGTCACGCAGCGCATTGAACATAGTCATTGCGCGAAGGATTCGCACCGCGTTTACAGCTACGGCGTTGCCATCGACGGTGCCGATGCAGCGAGCTTTGAGCCGATTGGAGTAGAGGGTAAATACTTTGCCGATAAGCACCGGATCTATTGGGAACGCACACCGATTGAGGGCGCGGATCGGGAGAGCTTTACCTGCGCGGTAGAGGTTGGCCAGTACCGCGCGTTTGACAAAAACAGGGTCTATTACGGCGGAAAAGTCGTATCTTCTGCCGATGACCATGATCGGTGGGCGGCGTATTTCGCGGCACGACCTGATGTGAAGACGGCTTGGTTCCATGATCAACCAGCGCAGACAGAACGTGTGCCGATTGGCGGTCCGTATTTTAGCGATGGTCACCAGCTTTGGGTTGAAGCTCGCAAGCGCGGTCAGAAGGTATGGGTGTCGGTGGATTACATCGATCACAACAGTTTTCGCCATGTGGTCGATGTGTTCGGGATTGATCGGTCTGGTTTGCGCTATGTGGAACCACGGCTGGAGGGATATGAGCGGCCTGTCGTAAAAGGCGCTGATCCTGAGAGTTTCGAAGCCCTTGGCGACGGTTGGTATCGC
>NZ_JBVVTX010000003.1:0-87928 GCF_055809435.1 Yoonia sp. D2-7
CGGATCTTGCTTGGTCACAAAACACTGAAATCACGTCCGCTCGTTTTGCCAACGTTGCTATGTCAAATGGCTCGTTGTTACAAAGTTGGCAACTACGTCAGGCCGCAGGACAACCAATGGCATGTCCCGAAGGGTGTCGGCGTTTCTTTGTGTCTTTGGCAGAGTCCGGGCATTTATGCACACTTGCGGCGTTTCTAGGGCCCGATCGTAGCGTTGTCATTCCTGACCTAAATCCTGCAGACCATCTGGTTTTACTTCAAGATGTGGCCGCCTGGTACTTGGATGCTCAAGGACTTAAGCCGTGGTTCACCTATAACGAAGACGAAGCAAGAGCATCGGTCGCCGCATGCAGAACCCGGAACGAATGGCCGGTGTTGCTTACCCCTCTCGATACGGCCGGAGAGAAGCCCTACGAAGAATTCGTGGGAGTAGGCGAAAGTGTTCAGTCGACAAAACTTTCAACACTCAACAGTGTGGCATACCTTCCGCCAGCAGATGATCGCGTGTTCCCAGTTTTCGTAGAGAAATTACGAGTCTTTTTGACTCAAAACCAAACGTCCCCTTTGACGGAAACAATCCTCAAGGACGCCATTGCGGAAGTCGAACCGGCCTTTGCAAAGAGCCACCGCACTAGCGAGAAATCGCTGGATGCCCGCGTTTAGGAAACGAACCCATGCGCCAGCCTTGCTACGTCATTGCCGAAATCGGCGTAAACCATAATGGGTCGCTTGACCTCGCTCGCCAAATGATTGACGCGGCCGTTGACGCAAAAGCTGATGCAGTCAAATTTCAAACATTCAGAGCTGAAGATTTGGTGACCGCTTCGGCGCAAAAGGCCGACTACCAACGGGCAAATACCCACAACAACGACAGCCAATTCTCAATGTTAAAATCGCTAGAGCTTTCATCCAGCGATTTCGAAACGTTAGCACAATACTGTCAAAGCAAGGAGATCGAATTTCTTTCGACTCCATTTAGTATGGATGCTGTCGACCTTTTGGCCGAAATAGGCGTTGACCGTTACAAGGTTAGTTCGGGCGATTTGACGTACCTTGGGTTGCTGACCCATATTGCGCGAAAAGGTAAACCCGTCATCTTGTCGACAGGTATGGGAACTCTGTCAGAGGTTGAAGCGGCCGTCGCAGCGATTACGGCAAGCGGCAATACACAACTTTCACTGTTGCACTGTGTCTCGAACTACCCGGCCTCTCCGGACGACTGCAATCTTGCGGCGATAGACACGATGGCTCAAGCGTTCCAGATTCCAGTTGGCTGGTCCGACCACAGTATTGGGTCGGCTATTTCATGGGCCGCAGTTGCCCGTGGGGCGACTATTATTGAAAAGCACATCACCACGGATCAAGCTTTACCTGGACCTGACCAAAAGGCCTCTATGGAGCCTGCAGAATTCAAGTCATTTGTGGCCGGAATTCGAATGATTGAAAGCGCGATTGGAACCGGAATAAAAGCCCCAACCGCGGCCGAGAAACGTACTGCCTTGGCAGGACGGCGGTCGATTACTTCGTCGCGCGCGTTGACGCGTGGGACTGTTTTGACGGATGAATGCATCAAGATCGTCCGTCCTGGGACAGGACTCGCACCGGGCCACTTGCCGCTTGTTTTGGGCTGCGCTTTGACACGCGATATCGATGTAGATACGCCGATAACCACTGACGACATTCATGCGAGATAAGCCATTGGTGATCATAGGGGGCGGCGGGCACGCCTGTGTAGTAGCAGAGGCAGCAGTCTTGTCGGGGTGGACCATAATCGGGCATATTGCACCCGAAGCCGGATCCGACCCGCTTTTAGGGGTATGGCTCGGCGACGACGAGAAATTGATCGAAATAGTAGACAAGCATATCTCACTCGCGATTGGCATTGGGTTTGTCACCTCAAGAGGTGCTCAGATCCGTGCAGGGATCATGTCGCAAATTCCTGTAGATTGCTTAGCTACTATCACTCATCCTAACGCGACAGTCTCTCCCTCGTCCCGCGTTGATCCGGGAGTATTCGTTGCTGCCGGTGCGATTATCGGGACCGGTGCTCGCCTTGACGTCGGCGTTTTGGTTAACAGCGCTGCTGTTGTTGAACACCATTGCCATATAGGGCGTAACTCTCATGTTGCCACCGGCGCGCATATAACAGGCGCTGTCACAACAGGCTGTGATGTCCTTATTGGTGCCGGAGCAGTTGTGCGCCAAGGTCTGTCTATTGGCGATGCTGCAGTTATTGGCGCGGGTTCGGTTTTGCTTAAAAACGCTACTGTAGGGACCGTCTGGATTGGTCATCCCGCACGTCAGATTGAGCTGGAAACTTGATTGTGGACTCTATTTTGATAATTGGGTTGGGTTCGATTGGCCGGCGACATCTACGCAATGCGGCAACTCGGTTTCCGAATGCAAAACTAACGGTCTTGCGCCACCGTCAGGAACCTGATCTGGAAGCGGAAAACCTTGGGGCTACCATTATATCTGATCCTGATGAGGCGTTCGGACAGGAATTTGACATGGTCGTTCTGGCAACTCCTTCCGCAAATCACATCGATATTTTACCCGACCTTATTGCGCGTGGTTATAACCTATTGGTCGAGAAACCGGTTGTCTCAGCGGTCGCTGATTGTGATACAATCATTCAGTCCTTAAAGACCGCACCCGCTGCCACCCGCACGGCGGGTTTTAATTTTCGATACCTTCCATCATTGCAAAAGGCTAAGGATGCAATCGATACTGGCACACTCGGCCGGCCGGCGCGAGCGAATTTTACTGCCGGATTGTGGTTGCCTGATTGGCGACCGACGCAAGACTATCGAACCTGCTATTCCGCAGATGCGGCTCGTGGTGGCGGTGTCGAGTTGGATCTTGTCCACGAAATAGATGTCGCACGTTGGTTCTTTGGAGAATTGAAGCTGGAACATGCGCATTGCGCCCGCTTAAGTAATTTGGAAATAAACGCCAATGACACCGCACTGATGACACTATCGGGACAAGGTGGTGCACCGTTAATCCACGTCGCATTAGATTATGTGTCACGCCAAAGAGTGCGCCACTATGAAATCATTGGCGACGAAACAGGGCTTCAATGGGATCTTTCAGGGCATCTTAATCGCCTGACACCTAATAGTATTGAGACCGTGACGGTGCAAAACGCCGATTTCGATGTGCCACAAACCTATTTATCCATGTTTGATCGGATCGCGAGCGCTATCCAGGGTAATGCGGAACCGCACCTTCAAACACTTGAAGACGGAATCGCAAGTACACGACTAGCCTTGCAAGCACGAGACCAAGGAACATTAATATGACGACAGTTTGTACGATTTGCGCGCGCGGGGGATCCAAAGGTGTCCCGCGTAAGAACGTTCGGGACTTAATGGGTAAACCCTTGATTGTTCACAGTATAGAGCAAGCACAAAGCTGCCCCCAAATTGATGCTGTTTATGTGTCCACCGATGATGATGAAATCGCACAAGTTGCACGTGATGCCGGTGCTATCGTACCTTTCAAAAGACCCGAGTCTCTCGCAACATCGGAGGCTGGAAAATTACCGGTTATCATCCACCTTGTTGAAGAAATCATTGCCTCTGGCGTAGAAGTCACAAAAATCATTGACCTTGATCCGACTTCGCCACTGCGAACTATAGAGGATATTACTGCAGCGTTTGAATTGCTGGATAACGAAACAGACGCCGTCATTACAGGTTATGTCGCAGACAAGAACCCCTATTTCAATATGGTCGAACCGCAATCTGACGGAAATATACGGTTGGTGAAAAAAATCGAAGGTAACATCGTTTCACGACAAGTCGCACCAGACGTCTATTCTATGAACGCCTCAATCTACGTTTGGCACGAACACACCCTTGCTCTTGGTTTGTGGGAAGGACGTACGCGCTTGCATGTCATGCCACACGAACGTTCAGTCGATATCGACAATGAAATCGATTTCAAATTAGTCGAGCTTCTCATGCGCGAAGAACACGAAAGGAACATCAAAAATGGCCAATAGCACCAAGACAATTGTTTTGACCGGAGGCGGTGGATTCTTGGGAACTGCTATGACCAAAAAACTCACGTCAGATGGGCATCGCGTTGCGGTCGTTGACCGTGATTTAGCCACAGCAACTCTCTCTGCAAATGGAGCGGACCCCAACGGATTGGGCCGCGCTTATAGTTGTGACGTGTCGGATCGGGATGCGTTAGTGGATCTAAAGAAGGCCGTCGAAAATGACTTTGGGGAAGTCGATGTTTTGATCTGCGGAGCCGCAACAAAGTCTGACAATTTCTTCGAACCATTTGAGACGTTCCCACTCGAAGACTGGGACTATGTCATGCGGGTAAACCTGACCGGACCCGCTATGTGCGCGCAGGTATTTGGTGGGCCCATGGCTGTTAGAGGCAATGGAGCAATCGTGAATATCTTGTCGATCTACGGCGTTGCCGCGCCCGACCAGCGCATCTATGACGGCGCGCTTTATGAGGGACATAAAATTAACACCCCTGCAATTTACTCGGCGTCAAAAGCAGGTCTCTGGGGTCTCACAAAATATTTGGCAAGCTATTGGGGTGATCAAGGTGTCAGGGTCAATGCTGTGACACCCGGGGGCATTTTTAGCGGCCAGAATGACAAATTCGTCGATAATTATTCCGCCAGAACC
Organism: Yoonia sp. D2-7; assembly: GCF_055809435.1. NCBI lineage: Bacteria > Pseudomonadati > Pseudomonadota > Alphaproteobacteria > Rhodobacterales > Paracoccaceae > Yoonia > Yoonia sp. D2-7. The sequence goes on from NZ_JBVVTX010000003.1 coordinate 4,658, forward strand.
ATGGTTGGAAGAATGGGAGAGCCGCACGAAATCGCTGATGCCGTCGCATACCTCGCATCCGATCAGTCAAGCTATGTCACGGGACAAAACCTTATTGTAGATGGAGGGCTCACGGCATGGTGAAACAGATTTTGCTTTGCGGATGTGGGAACATCGGATTTCGCCATTTGCAGGCGATGTCCACGATGAAGACATCGGCGCATATTACAATTGTCGAGCCGTTTCATGCTGCCCACGAACGGATTTCCGATTTCATATCAAGCCAGGCAGCAAGTGACAAACATGGCTATTCGCTGGTCGCAGAAGTCCCTGCCAGCCCGCAAGCGTTTGATCTCGTGGTCATTGCGACCAATGCCGACACGCGGCAGGCTGCCTTCGAAAACATTATCGCACATCACAGTGTAGGCGTCGTCATTTTCGAGAAAATTCTATTCCAATCTGTCCAAGCTATTGATGTAGTACAGGCCGCTTTGAAGACACACAAAATTCGTGGATTTGTAAACTGCGGGCGGCGGGGATTTGATAGCTATCATGCGCTGTTTGATGAACTGTCCAAAAACCAACCAACCAACGTCAGCGTCACAGGTGGCGCATTCGGTTTGGCTTCTAACGCCGTTCACTTTTTGGATTTAGTCGAGTTTTTGAACCAATCAGGTTTGGCGACCGTCGATTTGTCCAACCTTCAACCCAATGCCGTTGAAAGTAAGCGTGCCGGGTTTTACGAGATTTTTGGTACGCTTAAAGCAACGCTGGAAAATGGTGCGGAACTGTCTGTCAACTGCGAAGACACTGATACTATGCATATCAGCATTTTGGTGCAGAACGGCGAAACAAACTATGAGATTAACGAGTTGAAGGGGACTATGACACGGGAAGGACGTATTGATCCTTTCGAAATTAAATACGTCTCTGGCATGCCTCATCTCTATGACCAAGCCTTAGAAACCGGAGATCCGGGCCTCACGCCATATGCTGACTCTGCAAACCAACACCGTCTTTACTTGCAAGCGATGTGCAAGTACCTAGGTCTGCCCGCAGCAGATGAAACTCTGTGTCCGATTAGTTAAACCAAGCGACGAAAGCCCTGATATGTCTGACCAATCTAGCGTTCTTTTAATCGGTGCTGGCGGCATGGCCGTGGCCTATGCAAACGTTCTGAAGGCAATGGACATTGTTCCCGTTGTTCTCGGACGTGGGACAGCCTCTGCTGAGAAATTCGCAGCGGAAACCGGGATCACGGCTCAAACCGGTGTTCTGGGCGAACAACTTGCGAATATTCCCACGGATGTTGCCGCGATTGTAACAGTAAATGCCCATGCTTTGGCCGAGGTCACAGGTCAACTGATCGATCACGGAATCAAACGGATATTGGTCGAGAAACCGGCTGCGTTGGATGTCGCCGAAATGTCTGTTTTACTTGCCAAGGCTCAGGCCGCAAAAGCAGAAGTTTACGTTGGCTACAATCGGCGGTTCTTAAGTTCAGTCACCGAAGCTGACCGCATCATATCCGAAGATGGTGGATTGGTGAGCCTGAGGTTTGATTTCTCTGAACCGGCACGTCGCATTGGCGCGTTGGGCAAGCACCCTCGGGAATTAGACACCTGGTTTTACGGAAACTCCACGCATGTCATCGATCTGGCATTTCACTTCTTTGGCGCACCAGACGCATTGGAAGCCCGTATCGCCGGGCAAGATGGCGTTGGTTGGCACCCCGACGCGGGTGTTTTCGTAGGCTTTGGCCATCGCGCAGATCAAGCGACGATTGCATGGCACGCCAATTGGGTTTCCCCTGGGCGTTGGGGCATGGAAGTTCTGACGAAGGAACGCCGCCTGATCCTACAGCCATTGGAAAAGCTCAGGGTTCAAACCCATGACAGTTTTGCTGAGGTGGAAATTGCACTCGACGACGAGGATGATCAGCGCTTCAAGCCTGGTGTATTGCGCCAAACCCGGGCGTTTCTAACCGGGCAAGACAAAGACCGCCTCGTTACGCTTGAGCATCACGCCGCGAACATGGACTTCTACGAAGCGATCCGGACCGGCCGTAGCTTTAGAAAGACGGATATATGACAGAAGACCAAGTATCAGTCGTCCGCGCCACAATTGAAGCTGCCTTCGAAGCTGCGCAAGCAAATGAACTGCAGATCGCGGTTCAACAGTTTGCTCTGTCACGAGCCCAAGCTCTTAATCTGGTTGATACTGATAAGCTTAAGGCTGCAATTTCGCGCGAACACGCAACATATGCGCGTGAACGTACTATGTATCGGGATTTTTATCCTCCAAAGACTGATACCTCCCGCCATGTGTTGATCATGGGTGATAGCCTTGGGCTTCCGCGTCCCAACGACAACAACGGAGAAAAGAAGGGTGCGGAGCGCACCTATACGGGTCGAATATACGAAAAATATCCTGACAGGTCTGTCACGAGTATGTGCCAACGCTTCTTTACGACGACGGAAGTCAGAAACCTGCTGTTTGAAAATGCGGATTTGGGACGGGACTCAGATTTTCTGCTTCATGTTGGTCTGAACGACTGTGCCAATCGGATGTTTTTGGAAAATGAACGCATTGCATTGTCGTTTCTTGATCCCGACACCAGAAACCGTTTGATCGAATTTTCGCGCAAGTATCGTCGCGATATTATCATTCGGTTACCGCCGCACCATTACGTGCCACCAACGCAATTCCGCGATAACCTAAGCGCGATCGTCAGTATGCTACGATCCCGGAATGCAGGGCGGATCATTCTCACGACAATTATTCTTCCCCCCGCCAAATCATGGCCAGGGACACCGTCAATGAACCGCAATTTCGCAGCGTATAATCTGGATATCATGAATACAGTGTACGACTATGGGATCGACTTAATGGATTTTGATCGCCACATCTGGCAGGCTCAAAATCGGCAAGTCCTCTTGCCCGACGGGATGCATCTGACTGATGCTGGGCACCAGCTTTTTGCGGACAAATGTGATCCGTTTCTAAGATGACATCCACACCGTTACGGGTCTGTTTTGTCATCCAAAAGCTTTTGGGTCTATCTGGCGGTGCAGAACGGGTGTTCGTTGAAACCGCTCAAGCAATGGCCGCACGCGGGATAGATGTAGAGATTCTAATCTATGATAACGGCGCAGGTCGTGCCATGTATGAGACGAACAGTATCGTTGTTAAGAACCTGTTTCCGTTCAGGCGTCCGAATCTCGACACACCGCGCACTAACAACACCCCATCGTCCATCAAGAAGCTCCCCCATGGGCACATCATGGGACATGTGAAATGGGGCCTGACGCACGAATTGTTTATCCGTACACTACGACGCCACTTACAACGGCACCCGCCCGATGTGGTCGTGGGCTTTTTGCCGCCTGCCATTACGGCCTGCGTTCGTGCCGCGGCACCTTTGAGCATTCCCGTCATTGCTTCTATTCATAACTTGCCTGAGCAGGACTTTGGAAACAGCATCCGCTGGGATCAAAATCCCATCTACCGGCGCCGTGCTAAGAAGGCTTTAACCGACGCTGATGCTGTTACGGTACTATTGGAAGATTTTAGGGATTGGTTTCCGGCACAGCAACAACCGTACATCCACGTTATCCCGAATGCAGTTGCACGGGTTTCGCCACAGGATGATCCCCGCCCAACTCGCCAAAAAACTATACTTGCGGTCGGAAGACTAACTGATGTGAAACGCTTTGATCTTTTGGTTGATGCGTGGACTTTGTTACACACAGATTTTCCAGACTGGCAGGTCAAAATATACGGTGAGGGACCAAATCATAACGCCCTGAATTCCCAGATTTCGGCCAGCAAACTTGGGTCTTCTATCCAACTTTGCGGAACGACGCCCCAGCTTGGGCCTATCTATGATCAGGCATCTATATTCTGCCATCCAGCGGCCTTCGAGGGATTCGGGCTTGTCGTTGCAGAAGCGATGGCGCACGGACTACCCGTTGTCGGTTTCGAGCACTGCACAGGGGTCAATACACTGATCCAAGACGGCATTAACGGACAGCTTGTCGGCGGCAGTGCAAAAGAGCTGTCCGATGGGTTGCGGCGCTATATTGAAAACCCCAAAAACCGCCAAAATGCCGGCAAAGCCGCCCTATCTATTGGTGAAACGTACGCACCTGAAATAATTTACACTCAATGGGAAACGTTATTGCGAGAGCTTTCTCTAAAGAGACAAGTTTTTTAATGCGGATGGCCAGTCCTGCATCAATGCTTTGCAACCTGCGGCGGTGAAAGCGTCAGGCAGCATCAGTTGCTGAACACGTTCTGCCAGCAGAAATTCACCTTCGACCAAAGACGCTGAACACAGCGCCACAGCTAAATCAAACCGAGGCAGACGCAACGCAGGCCAAAGTTCGATGGGAAAACTCGCTTGCACGGTCTTGGCATCTTCCAAAGCAAAGGAAGTGTCGGTCGGGTGATGTTTCACATAGACCTGATACCCCTGTTTCTTAAGATGTATCGCGATGTGTGTGTAAATCTGCCTTTTCTCGGTTTCCGAAGATAACCCGATCTTATCTAATGGTTGCGTCAATATCAGCGCTGCTGGCCCGTTTTGAGTATCTATCACTGGTGGATTAGGTAAAAATACCGCCGCCAATCGACAAACTTGATCGGGCTTTAAGCTTTCATAAACTTCGGTAAACCCATGTTGACGCGCTTTAACTCGCACCCGTTCAGGTAACCGGCCGGGATTAGTAACTTCGATAGCATCCACCCAGGGTTCTTCTCCCCATGTTTGCTCGCGCCATGACAATCCACAAAGCGCCCGCGTCACCGCTTTCAACCCCGACACTGGATGCGTCACATAATTGTTTAGGCCCGCCTCACGCATCACCAAATAGTCACAGCTTGCCCTTATTGGTTTGGATGTAAAAAATCCCGGATGGTAAATATACCCCGTCGTAAAACGACGTCCACCTAACATAGGCAATTTCCAACCAGTCGCGCGCGTCCCACTCGGGCGCAAATTGCGCCTCAGGATATCAGGAAAAGAGGCGGGAAATCCGGAGAAATGCGCAATCTCGGCCGCATCTGTCGAAAAAAGAACTCTGATTCTTCGCTCAAACACAGCCAATCGGGACTTCATGGCAGCATCTAAAGGTACGTCATCTTCAAGATAAACAACAACGGCACGGACATCACGTCCAAGGGCATCTGCTAATGCAAAAAACAAATGACGAGGGTTATTACAAAGATGTAATTCTACCCCTTTTCCATCTGTCTTTGTCATTTTTTTTTCCATGCACTAAAAGTAGTTGCGTCCGCTTACCGCGAGGCACACACAACCGTCAACGCCGGCACGAAAGGAGCGCGCGCGCCAATGCCAACCGTCTCAATTTTGATGCCTGCCTACAATGCTAGCACAACGATTGGCTCTGCCATTGCCTCAGTTCAGTCTCAAACTGAAACAGATTGGACCCTACACGTCATTGATGACTTATCCGATGATGATACCTTCTCGATTGTGAACGCATTGGCCATGAAAGACCCCCGTATTCAGCTGTCGCGCAACCCAGGCCCCCGCGGAGCGGCCTATGCTCGCAATCATGGACTGGACCAAGCGCAGGGGCGCTACATTGCGTTTCTCGATGCTGATGACCTGTGGAAGCCTAGCAAACTAACACGACAAATTGCACTTCTACGCCAAACAGGTGCCGTCTTAAGTTACTGCGGCTTTACCCGAAGGCGCCATGGGCACCCGGACATACATGTGCAGGTGCCAGAAAAATTAGATTATGAGACACTATTAAGGGGAAACATTATCGGATGCCTTACCGCAATCTATGATACTGAGTGCTGCGGTAAGATCCCCATGCCGTTGATCCACCGGCGTCATGATTTTGCATTGTGGTTAAAAATTTTGAACCATCATGGACCTGCGTACGGTATAAATGAACCATTAGCAGTTTTGCGTATGTCAGCGACATCTCTTTCCGCCAATAAAGTGAAAGCAACCTATGGAACATGGCGTATGTACCGCGATATCATAGGGTTATCGATAATAGCCTCAACTGCAAATCTGTGCCGCCATCTATTTCAAAGGATGTTCCGCTGAATCGCTATGGCATGCAAAGAATTTTGATAGCTTAGCCTTTGGCCATTTGGCTCTCGTATGTGGCAATACCTTCTTCAAGATTGTCGTAATATGTCAGACGCCCATTTTCCAAGATGGCCGCAGCGTCACACATTTTTCTTATCTGTGGGAGCGAATGCGTCACCACGACGGATCCTGCAGTTTCCATACGTTGGTTAAACATATCAATACTGGTTTTACGAAAAGTAGCATCGCCGACAGATGTTACCTCGTCGACCAAGTATGTATCAAAGGCGATCCCCATAGAACATCCAAACGCGAGGCGGGATCGCATTCCAGAGGAATAAGTCATGATTGGCATATGATAGTGTCCGCCTAACTTTGCGAATGTCTCGACAAAGTCTGACAATTCATCAGTATCTACCCCGTAAATGCGTGCGATAAACCGGACATTCTGCGCACCCGTTAAATCGCGGTGAAACGATCCAGCAAAGCCCACAGGCCACGATATTGTCCCTGTTGATGCGATGCGCCCCGATGTTGGATCCATCGTCCCCGATATCATCCGTAGCAGCGTCGATTTACCGGCACCATTACGCCCCAACAAAGCAACTGATCGGCCCGTCGGGAATGTCACATTGATATTATCCGCCACCAACTTGCGCGATTTTTTAAGCACAAAAGTCTTAGTTAAGTTCTCGAAACGGATCATCCTAGCGACGATCCCTGAGCGAATATGACACCAAAACAAAGATCGACCATGCCAAAAACAAAAACACCCCCACCATAGCCAACAATTGAAGCCGTTGCGGATACTGCGCCCGCTCAGCAGATGTCGGAAGCACATGCGCGGCTAGATAGCGGCTTTGGCGCCTCGCATCTGCACTCGCCGCATCGTAGCCAGCCAAGGCACCAATATAAGCCTGTTCGGCAAATTCACGATCGACGGCCAAACGTTCAAACTCACCTACAAGATCAGCAAACACTTCACCGTCTTCGACGCCATTGCCGATACCCAGTTTGCGCCGTTCTTCTTGAATACGAGCTTCGATAACTGTGACGCGGCGTTCTGCTTGGTCGATGCGCGGATCTCCTGATCGCGTAGACCCCGTCAAAATATCGAGTTCAATTAATGCCTCGGCTTGCTGTGCTTGCAAATTTCCCAACAGTCCTGCCTGTGCCTGCATGTCAACAACGGGATCTACAATTTGGGTCCGGTTACGAAAAGCGGTCAACGCCGTGCGAGCAACTTTCAGGCGTTCAACGGCTGCTGCCAATTCATCTTGTGCATAGCCCAAAGCATCTTCACGCGCAGCATCGTTGAGCGCGTTAATCATATCAGAGCTTTCAGAGAATATCACTTCAGCGATTCGGGTCGCGTCCTGCGGAGCAAACGCGAGCGAGCGAATTTCAATAAGGCCTGACCCGCTATCATAATTGATCCGAACCATCCTGTTCCAGTGGCCAACAAGATCTTCAATTGTACCTGAAGGGTCATACGCAAAAACAGGATCATTTTCCGGTTTGGACCACAAAGCACCCAGGCCGAGCTGCCTGTCCACACGGGACACGAGCTCTTGGCTTTGAATGAACTCATACAAAATGTCTGTATCTGACGAACCTGAACCGGACAAAGCGCTAATGCCGCCGAGGAGTTCAATCGGCGATGTGGCGTCTTCTGTGCGCACAGAAAACGCGACTGTGGATGCGTATTGGTCAGCCGCACGTTCATAGAGATACCAACCCGCAAAACAGGTTGGCAAAATAACGAAGACAACAAAACTAACCAGTACCCCCCAATGCCGTTTTCTTACACGTGCAGGCTTGGCCGGAGAAGCCACCATTGGTGCTGCAGCTGCAGGCCGGCGGTTCACAGCTTTCAGCGGCGGCTTTGCTTTGGCCGCAACTGGCGCATTAGGTTTTGTGGGTTTGGGTTGGGTCAAAACCTCATCCTAACAGGCAATTGCTCATTTTTCGTTCTTAGTACATAAAAGCGGCCACAATGGCTAGCCATTGCACTCCACACCTAGAGGCCGACAACTGTGGTAATCCCCCCGCCTTTACAGCCCCGTTATGCGACACCACGGCGCCGATTTGCGAGCATACGCGCTATATTAGCTCTCATGTTACGAGAGATGGCAACGACTTACGGCCGCTCGCCAGGTGGGTATATCTGGGCGGTTCTAGAACCAATTGGTGCCATTGCACTTTTAACAATCATCTTCTCATTGGGGTTTAGGGACCCTCCCCTTGGTACCAACTTTCCTATTTTTTATGCAACGGGCATGGTTCCATTTCTTATGTTTATGGATATTTCATCCAAGACGGCGACATCTTTAACATTCTCGAAAGCGTTGCTCAGCTACCCATCCGTGACCTTCATAGATGCCCTCTTGGGAAGATTCATTTTGAACGTCATGACACAAATTCTAGTCGCCTATATTGTATTCATCGGCATCCTGTTGATCTTTGAAACACGTACTACACTCTACCTGCCATCAGTCGCTTTAAGCCTCACAATGGCTGCGGTTTTGGCGATTGGTGTTGGCAGCCTAAACTGCTTTTTGTTCACAATGTTCCCGATATGGGCTCGGATTTGGTCTGTTTTGACACGACCACTTTTCATCATTTCATGCACATTGTTTCTGTTTGATACAATCCCACAGCCCTTTAGGGACGTCCTGTGGTACAACCCGCTAGTGCAAGTGGTTGGGCAAATGCGCAGTGGGTTCTATCCCAACTATGATGCTCATTATGTCAATCTACCTTATGTATTTGGCATCGGGCTAGTGCTGATGCTGATCGGTCTTTTGTTTTTGCGGCGCTATCATCGGGACCTTCTATACAAATGAACCACAGCAACCTTTCCAGCGCCGCCTACGGCAACTGGCCAGCTTACCTGCGGCGCAAGACCCGCGTTGCAGTTTCCCAAATCAGGGCTAAATCAAAACAAAAACTTTGATGACGCTGATAAATCAGATCAAGGATCGCTTTACGTGGTACGCACCGAGTACGGTAAACGTGATCAGTTTGGGCTGCAGTTGTGGTCTTAGCAAGCAGCATTTCTTCATGCGCATGGAACCGCAACGACGCAAGTCCTGTGATACCCGGACGGTTTCGAAGCACCTGAGCATATAGCGTTGGAAAGTCTTCGACATAAATACGTAGTGGTGGACGGGGGCCAACAAATGACATCTGACCGCGCAATACATTGAGCAATTGCGGAACTTCGTCAAAACGACTTTTCCGCAATGCTTTGTAGATCGGAGAAATCCGCCCTTCTTTGTCGCCCCCTGTGACGCCTGTGTTCCCAGCCGACGCCCGCATGGTACGTAACTTGATTAAAGCAAAGGCTCTGTCGGGTGTCATCATGCGCTCTGATACATAAAACAAGGGCCTGCCCTCGATTAACAAGAGTACCAGTAAGAGCATCACAAACGGAACAAACAGCAAAACACTTAATACAAGCGCCAGAATCACATCCAAGAGGCGTTTGGACCACGTCATGCCTGCCATCCCGTCGCCCGAACCTCTGCCATGATTGCAATCGGATCGGCGTCCGGCATCGCAATCAGGTGTTGTAGCTTAGTCAAATCCATATCCAACGCAGGAATGGCCGTGACGGGGGCCGGTTGCCAGTTCCACGTCGCACCGGCTGCTGTCAATAAATCAGCCATCGCGACGAGCCTAGGTTGAGCAAGGTTCAAAATTGGTGCCTTAATAGGCCCTAGAGCCAGGAGATCAACGCAGGCGCGCGCCAATGTCAAAGGTCCAATCATCATACGACGGGGTCCCTGCCCGTCACTAAATTGATCCAACTTGACTGGCCCGTGTCGCACAGCCCGCAAGAGTGCATCCGCCCCAATGACATTTCCAATCCGCAAACTCGTCACATTTGGATTATGCGTGATGGCCTGTTCTGCAGCCAGCTTAGCGCGGCCGTAGTCGGTTTGCGGTTGGCAGGGGGTTGTTTCCCTCAGAGCGCCCTGCTGAACTCCATAAACAGCTTGACTTGAAGCAAATAAAACAGGCGCACCCCGTGCAACCGCCACCGCAGCATGAGCCAAGTCTGTATTGAAGTGAATATCTGGGCCACGTGTAATTCCTGATAGACAGATGACAGCCGTTGGGGTGATATCTGGCAAAGGACCATGCAAATTATCCCACACACAAATTTGACCTCCATTTGTGTCCGGGCTCCGCATCTGCCATATCGGCGAAACTCCGAAATCAAGCAATCCTTTCATCCAAAGCTTGCGCCACATCTGACCAACTTGACCACTGGCTCCCAAAATGAGTAGCCCAGACCGTCGCGATCCGGATAAAATGGCAGAGGGCATAAGGGCTATGTTCAAACAAATAAGACAGCTAGGATCAGCCCTCCAAAAATACGCTCAGGATCAGCCTTGTCAATTAAGACCATTCCCCTGCTTACCATGCGTCAACAAAAACAACGGCGCAGCATAGTGTTCCACAGACCACCGTGACTTACGCAGACTGCGTAATACGTCCTTAACCTTGCCAAAAGACCTTTGTTTACGCTAGGCAAACCACCTGATCAGCTGTTACTAAAGTAGCTTGGAGATATAAATGTATCGATTTGTTAGCAGGCTTCCACGCTCCGCCAAATGGGTGATTATGCTTGCTTTAGATACGCTGCTTGCTCCCATTGCGCTACTGCTTGGCTTTGCCCTATTCCACAATGGATTTTCTCTTGAGCAGACCCCACTCTTTTCTGTACGTGCGATTTTACTCATTATGCTGATTTCGGGCCTGTTGGCCGTTGTAATGGATATTTACAGAATTCAACTAAAGGCTTATGAAAATAGGGCCATCGGCCTATCGGCAATTCATGCAATTGCCTTGGGACTGTCTGCAATCACGCTTGATGGTTTAACGGGACACAACAATCCAGTTTCTGGGTTTATCATATTCGCAATTATCTTCTTTTTGTTGGCTGTCGTGAGCCGCTTGGCTTTGTTACAAGTCCTGCTCAGCGTTTACCGTGACAAAGACACGAAGCAATCGCGGGTCCTGATTTATGGCGCCGGCCCGACGGGGCGGCAATTAGCGGCCGCGCTGCGGATGGACGACACGATCATTCCTGTAGCGTTCATAGATGATAACACCACACTGCAGGGCAGTATTGTACAAGGATTGCGTGTCTACTCTCCAGAGAAAGTCCGCAAGTTACAACGCACCCGGCAAGTAGACCGGGTGCTGCTCGCGATGCCTTCAATCGGCCGACCACGGATGTTGGAACTGACTAAGCAATTCAATTCATGGGACTTGGACGTACAAGCGCTGCCGTCCTTTGCACAGCTTGCACGGGGCACAACACTTGTTGGACAATTGACTACTGTCGCCCCCGGACAGTTCCTAGGACGACCCGCATTTGAAGACGATATGCTGGACGGAATAGCCACCTACCGCGACCGCTGCGTGTTTATCACAGGCGCTGGTGGGTCAATTGGGTCTGAACTGTGTCGGCAGGTGCTCGATTACAAACCTCGCTGTTTGGTTCTCCTCGAGATGAGCGAACTCGCATTGTACGAAATCGATAAAGAACTGCGGGAACAGCAGAACAATGAAACCGCAATCGAAATTGTTCCGTTCCTCGGTTCCGTCATGGATGCCCCTCTAATGCGACAGATCATGGAGCGGCACAGCGTCGAGATCGTGCTGCACGCCGCTGCCTACAAACATGTGCCTCTGGTTGAACGTAACGCCATTGTAGGCGTCAGCAACAACGTCTTTGGCACACAAACTTTGGCTATAGCTGCGGCTGAAGCGGGCGTAGCTCAGTTTATCCTTATTTCCAGCGACAAGGCCGTACGTCCAACCAATGCAATGGGTGCATCCAAACGGCTTGCCGAAATCCTGATTCAGGATCTGGCAAACCGCACGGCTCAGATAGGTCAGGGCAAAACGATCTTTTCGATGGTCCGCTTTGGCAATGTTTTGGGGTCATCGGGATCCGTCGTGCCCCTGTTCCAAGACCAAATCCGCAAAGGTGGTCCTATCACCCTGACGCATCGCGACGTGACGCGATACTTTATGACCATTCCTGAAGCGTCACGGCTAGTGTTGGCCGCAGGTGCGTTGGCCGTGGGGGGCGACGTGTTTGTGTTGGATATGGGCGATCCGGTACTAATCTACGACCTTGCGCGCCAGATGATCGAAGCCGCAGGATACACTCCACGTGATGTTAACAATCCAAACGGTGACATCGACATTGTCATGACCGGGTTACGCCCGGGTGAAAAACTATATGAAGAACTCCTCATCGGCACCGAAAGTCGACCAACCATGCATCCCAAAATTGTGCGCGCGCGCGAACCGCAATTAAGCGAAATTGAAGTCGCGGCAGTCCTTAAAGCCGTTCGATCCGCAATCAATACATTGGATGAAGACGCTTTACGGAATGCGTTAACTCAGTGGATAGAGCAGATTAGGATGACAAATCCACCGACGGTCTTACCAGTACAATCAACAGATACGTCGACGAAACCGGCATCACTTTAAAGGGGTTTCATCCCCCCGTCATCATAGCGCCGACGCCACACCCAATGTTGCGCCAAACAACGCCAGAATGCTGCGGGCCGATGTGACCGGGCTTTCGGTGCCGTAGATCAGATCGCCGGGCATCACTTCGAATGATTTGGCGCTGAACAGACCGTCAGCAGACGTCAAATCAAGCGTAAACACGACCCACGGTTTTGACGGACCGTTCTGCCCTATTGCCCGATGTGGATAGGTGCGCAGGATCAAAATGCCTTCAGCATTGGCGCGGTCTTCGGCCAAGCCGCCGATAATGGCCAAAGCGTCCAATGCGCTGACCTGATCATCGGGGAACAGATGCTGGGCTTGGGTACCCGTCGCACCCAGCGACAGGAACATCCGGTCTTCTTCTTCGACAATCACACGGTCGCGGCCCTGCAAAGTCGTGTCCAGCGCAGGGTTCGCAAACAGCCGTTCGACGGATGTGCTATAGATCCGTTCGCCGCGAAACAGTTTGATCTGCGGATTCACCAAACCGGAATCGATACCGCCGCCCTCGGACAGCAGCGATAGAACGCCATAAGACCGATCCGGCAAAGGATACCGCCCCGGCGCGCGGACACCCGATACAAGGTTCACCGTCTTGCCTTGGCCTGGCGTCATACTCAGCTGCACTTGGGCCGACGGGCTGGTGTTCAGCAGTTTTGTCTCGATCCGCGACCTTGCCGCGGCAGCCGTCAGACCTGTAACACTGACATCGCCAACAAAAGGCAGGAAAATCTCGCCGTTTGGCGCGACTTCAAGATTCTCAAGTTGCGTCACACGTTGCCCTGCCCCCACCAGCAACGAATTCTCGGCTGCATCCCAGATCGTAATCGACAACACATCACCCGCCGCAATTACCGGCGCCCCTACCCCCGCAGATCGGTTCAGCCATCCGTGCCGCGCAGGGCCCACGCGGGGCCAGCTTTGTAACACAGCCAAACGGTCGCGCGTCACAGGTTCAACGGCAAAATCATATTGGGCGTCGGCGTCATGGGTCGCGACTTCAGATGCGGCCAAAACTTCGGACTGGAAACCGGCACCCCGCGGGGCATTGCAACCCGTCAGCACAGCGCAAAGGCAAAGCGCCGTAAACCCGCGAAAAGATAGCATGAAGTGGTCCCCCTGCTGGCTGTCCAGCACCGGCGAAAATACTGCCCCCCCCGTGGGTGTCAATCACCCCTTGGGGTAAGGGACAAAACCGCTTAGGTTTGCCCGACACCGATTGACACAAAACGAACCCAAAGGCCCTTATGTCTTTTCTGAAACGTCTTTTTGGCGGCAATGCGCCACCACGCTTTGATACGCCTGTTACCCCTGACAGCCCTGCTTTCATTATCGGTGATCTACATGGATGTAAGCCTCAGTTGATGACGCTCTTGGCGAAGATGGACGCCCTTGATCCGGATGCACCGCGTGTTTTTGTCGGCGATTACGTAGATCGCGGCGAGGACAGCGCAGGCGTGCTGCGCACATTGTTCGAAATCAAAAATGATCCGCAAGTGACCTGCCTTATCGGGAACCACGAAGACATGATGTTGGGGTTCTTGGATAAACCAGAGACCAAAGGCCAGCGCTGGCTGCGCTATGGCGGGCTGCAAACGCTCGCGAGCTTTGGCATCGGTGGGGTTACCAATAGCAGCGAAGGCGCAGCCCTGATCACCGCTCGTGATGCGCTTTTGGATGCAATGGGGGCGGATATGCATGACTGGCTGCGCAATTTGCCTGCGACATGGAAAACCGGCAATCTGACCGTGGTTCATGCGGGTGCAGATCCGGTCACACCGCTTGCATTACAACCTGACAAAACCTTCAAATGGGGGCACAGGGATTTTGCAACGACACTGCGCACCGATGGCATATGGGTCGCCCATGGCCATACGATCGTGGATGCGGCAAACAGCGATGGCGGCAAGATCGCCGTGGACACAGGCGCCTATGCGACGGGCATTTTGACGGCGGCTTATGTGACCCAAGGGGATGTCACATTCGTGCAAACCCGCTAAAGACCTGATCAGATTTCAAAGAAGGCTATTGTTATGCGCGTATTGGTCACTGGTGGTGCCGGTTATATCGGGTCTCACACTTTGGTGGAACTTTTAGGTCAGGCCCATGCGGTTTGCGTACTCGATAACTACGATAATGCATCACCAGAGGTCCTGACCCGCGTCCGCGCCCTGACCAACGGACCGATCACCGCGTTTGAAGGCGACGTGCGCGACGGCACCATGCTGGACGACGTCATGTCTGATTTCAAACCGGACGTTGTGATCCATTTTGCGGGCCTCAAGGCGGTTGGGGATTCCATGACCGACCCGCTGGGCTATTACGACGTGAATGTGCGCGGCACGCTGCAATTGCTCGCCGCGATGAACCGCCACAATGTGCGCCGGATCATCTTTTCATCCTCCGCCACGGTCTACGGTGAACCTGTCTACCTGCCCTACGACGAAGCGCACCCCACCAATCCGACATCCGTCTACGGGCGGACCAAATTGATGTCCGAGCAGATCATCAGCGATTGGGCCGCGACCCACGCGGATGCATCCGCCGTGTTGCTGCGCTATTTCAATCCGGTGGGGGCACATGCCTCGACCCAGATCGGTGAACACCCCGACGGCGTGCCCAATAACCTGATGCCGTTCATCGCACAGGTGGCTGTGGGCACACGCGCCGAGCTGCAAGTCTTCGGGGATGATTACGACACACCTGACGGGACCGGCCTGCGCGATTACATCCATGTGGTCGATCTGGCGCGGGCGCATGTGGCAGCCGTTGATTACAGCCAAACTGCGACTGGTGCGCGGGTGTTTAACGTCGGCACAGGCACCAGCTATTCGGTACACGACATGGTCTCGGCCTTCGCCAAAGCATGCGGTCGCGATATCCCTTGCGTGATCAAACCACGCAGAGCCGGTGATATCGCCGCGATGCAGGCCAATGCACAACGGGCCAATTCAGAACTAGGATGGACTGCCACCCATACCCTTGATGATATGGCGCGCAGCACATGGGACTGGCAATCCGCAAATCCTAATGGATACGAAGACAGCTAGGCACACCACCTGCGTGACGCCATGATTGTTCGTTGAAAAACCGTCTAGCGTTCCGCGATAAACCCGCCGTCAAAGTTTTGATCGACGCCACCCACACTGACACCGCCCAAAGCGTTGCCACCAATGGCGTTATAGGCTCCACCTAGAAAATCGCCTTCCAGCTGCACCCCAAAATCAAGGGCATTGTCTGCCGTATCGGTCAGAACGCCAGCCACATTAACCCGCACCACAGTCGCATCACTTGCCGGATTACCATCGCGGTCCAACATGCCACCGCTGACCGCCAGCGATCCCGTCAAATCTGCGTCTTCGCTATCGACAAAATCATCGGCACTGCCGGTAAAAGACGCACCACCAGCGGTAAAGCTGGCCGTCAGGGTCAAAGACCCGATCACGCTATCGGTAATATCATCCGCTTCATTCGACAGGTTGCCGAACAGATACCCGTCATAGCTGGCCGCACCTGTTGTCGGGATCGTCGCAAGATCGGTGTAAACGGGCGGATTGGTCGGGGCCCATGTATTCAACAATGCTTGCGCTGACGCACGCTGGCCATTGGTGCTGGTATCATCGGGTGTTGTCGTGTCCGGCACATCAGGGATCGCCACATCATCAACCGGATCAGAACCACCCCCGCCGCCACAGGCCGCAAGGCCGGACAACATCACACAGGCCATCGCTGGCCGCAAAAAAGCAAAAGTCATCATAACGCCCTTGTTCCAAAGCAGTCGGCCATGAATGCGGTCAAACTCTGGCTTTTTAGCGAAAAGTGCAGACCACGCGGGATGATCTACACCTATGATGTTGCTATTCGCTTAAGGCGTTAGGGTTTGACGTAGCGCTTGAAGCCGACCTTTTGGGCCACAGCCAGTTCTGCGATCAATTCATCCAGATCAGTCTCAGAGAATGGCGCCCAACGTTCGCCCCCCGCGATAAACCCGCCTTCAAGCAGACGGTCATACAGGATGCCAAAATCAACCTCGCCAAAGGACACACGGCTTGGACGGTTATCCGTTTCTGGAATCCAGTTCTGTTTCAGCGCTGAAATCGTTGTGGTCTCGATGCCTTGGAACGCTTTCAGCTGGCGTGCGAAAATCTCGTCCAGATCACCAGCGCGGCGTGCAATACAGGCCACCTTCTGGTTCGCATCGCAAACCAAAGCCGCCATATGCAGCGGTGATCCGTCGATCGAAATGATATGCGTCGCCGCCTTATAGGCCGCGATCTGTTCTTCGAAATTGTGCTTTTGCGGATGAAACGCGGTGTAACCTTCGGCCTCTAACAACGCCTCAAGCCGTTTTTCACCCAACAAAGACCCGCGTGCAGGTGGCAAAGCCGACCGCGATACGTAGATCTTTTTCTCGCCTTGGGGGGCCACGCCTTTGCCGCCTTTGGATTTGATCCAATCGCGGAATTCAGGTGCACCTTCGATCATCTCGAACATGCCAAAGCCCTGTTGTGGGACATAGAGCGTTTCAACGCGGGTCGGATCTTCGATGTTGATGACAGGGACATCCACGCCCAGCATTTCGATCAGCGGACGGAACACACCGACCACATGC
The DNA here is from genome assembly GCF_055809435.1 of Yoonia sp. D2-7. NCBI lineage: Bacteria > Pseudomonadati > Pseudomonadota > Alphaproteobacteria > Rhodobacterales > Paracoccaceae > Yoonia > Yoonia sp. D2-7. The sequence continues at coordinate 21,865 of NZ_JBVVTX010000003.1, forward strand.
TGCGGACGGTTCTGGAATTTCGGCACAAAGGCGATCCCGTCAATCTTCCCCTTCAGGTGATCCACAGCCCAGAACCGGCAAATGCTTTCCACAAGAAAATGGCCAAAGTGACCGAACAAAGGCCCCGCGAACATATAAGACCCCTCTAGGGTCTGGATGTCCTCGGCGGCAGGCATCGGTGGTTCCAGATTGATCTGGTTGGTGTTGCGCCATGTGATCGAATTTTCAACAAACGCCCCGTCTGCATCCAGCACGCCCGATTTCTGCACCGACCTATTTTGATCGCCCTTTGGCGGGGGCACCACCAATGCGCCTTTCAAGCAGACGGTGTTATCAACAATCGGATCAGCAAGAGAAGGTGCAGTGAACATGAACGGGCCTGTTTTATCGTTTACGGCTTCCCCGATAACCTGCTCGGGGTATCAAAGCAATGAACCGCACGCACGTGGCATATCTATGGCGGCCTGTAGAATTCCCGTACAGCGCCGTTTGCTTGCGCCATATCCACGCCCTCTTTAGGGTTTAGACATAGGAAAAGCCGCATTCAGACGGACAGAGCAGATGACCATGACGACCACACTTATTGCGACAGCCCGCAACGAAGGCCCGTTTCTTTTGGAATGGGTGGCCTACCACCGTGCCATCGGGTTTGACCGGATCATCGTGCTGTCCGACATCAGCGAAGACGGGTCCGAGGTGTTGCTCGATGCGTTGGACGCTGTGGGTGCGGTCACCCATATCCCGAAATCGGCACTGACATCCGCCCCCGGAAACGGGCATCGCAACCGCGCCTATGCCTACGCACTGGCCTTGCCCGAGGTCCAAGCATCCGACTGGGTCATGGTGCTGGATATCGACGAATTCCTGAACGTGCATGCAGGCGACGGCACGGTTAGCGATCTGTTGGGCGAAATGATCGATCTGGGCGACACCGATGTAATCAGCCCGAACTGGCGCATCTTTGGCAATGCGGGTCACGCGCTTTATGCGGATCAGCCGATCATGACGACCCTGACACGCGCAAACCCCGAAACGCCCGTGCTGCATGACAAACACCTTGGCATCAAATCCATGTTCCGCCCCGGTCCTGTGACCCGCATCGGACCGCACCGCCCGCAATTGAATGGCCAGCACACCGGCGGCCAGCTACCCACCGTCTGGCGTAACGGGTCGGGCGATGATGTGACCGACAGGTTGTTGATCAAAGGTTGGTCGGTGAATGCCAAAACACGCGGGAGCGCGCTTGCGCAAATCAATCATTATATGGTCCGGTCAAACGCTGTTTTTGCTCTGCATAATCTGATTGATCCACCACTGGGGGGCGAACAAAGCCCGTTGTCGATGGCTGATCATAGCGTATTCAACACCAATCAGGTGGAAGACACATCCATCACCCGTTGGAGCAAAGCCACTGCCCGCGAAGTCAAACGCCTGCGCGGTGATGCCGCCGTTGATCAAGCGCACACAGACAGCGTTGCAGCGTTTCAGAAGCTGATTGGCCAGATGCAGATCAACGCCGCCAAAGATGCGACCGACCCGATCAATGCCCTGCTTTCGCCCGAAAAAACCCGCGCAATCATGCAGGCGCAACTGCCCAAACCAGAGACTGATGACGATGATGACAGCGTCATGCAACTGGTGGACCCCGACGATATCGCGCCACGCTGGCTGGCTGATTTGCGCAGGTCCGATCACCGCCGCGGCTGGTATTATTCGGACGAAAAATTCGCGCTGCAAATGACCTATCGCAGCACAGACACCCTAATCGTATCCTTCGACAACCTGTCATCGGTCAAGGAACCGTCGCTTGCCCGCGAAACATGGGGCTATCCGTTCTACCGCTCTGAAGGCTGGTCGCACTTGGGCGTCATGGCGTTCGAGAAGAACTGGTTCCGCGACGAGGCCCTGTTCAATTTCATCGAAGGCCAAGCCAAATCGGGTCTGTTCAAGCGTTTCCGCCGCGTCGTGATGACCGGCACCTCAATGGGGGCCTATGCGGCAACGGCGTTTTCATCCCTTGCACCGGGCTGCACCGTGATGGCGTTTTCGCCGCAATCGACATTGGATAAAAAACTGGTGCCGTGGGAAGAACGGTTCGGGTCGGGACGCAAACAGGATTGGTCAGGCCGCTACCGCGATGCGCCGGACTGTTGCGGGCAAGCAAAAGACGTCTTCATCATCTACGATCCGTATTTTGAACCGGACCGTCTGCATGCGGAACGCTACCAAGGCTGCAATATCCACCATCTGAAAAGCTGGTATTCCTCGCATAAATCAGCGCTCTTCATGCGCCGTGCCGATATGCTGAAAGGTGTGATGCAGGCCGCTGTTGCGGGCGAAATGACCCCGCATTTGTACTATCAGATGTTCCGGTCGCGCCGTGATCTGCCGTGGTATTATCACGGGCTGGCCGATCACGCGATTAAGGCGGGGCACAAAGGTCTGGCTGGCACCATGGCGGGTTATCTGGCCAAAAACGGGCGTCCCGCGATTGCCAAATCGATTGAGGCCCGCATCAAATGACCGATAAACCCCTGTCCAGCATTTCGGCCGTCGACGCCTACGCCAACGCCAAAGCGAACAAACTACGCAGCTACCCGTCCCCTGATCGGGGCGGTGACAGATTATACCCGCTGGCAAGCCCGTCTGCCAAACCATCGTTCACGATGAAACCCACCGACTCTGTGTTCACCATCGGGTCCTGTTTTGCGCGCAACGTGGAATCCGCCTTGTTAGAGACGGGTATGAAAGTCACCAGCAACGAAAATCAGCTGGGCGTGGTCGGCGACAGTCTTGGGTTCACGCCGAATTTCTTCAACAAATACTCGATCCATTCGATCTATAACGACCTGAAATGGGCGTTTGAACGCGACACCTACCCCGGCGATGACATCATCTACCCGATGCACAAAGACGGGCTGTATGCCGATATGCAGCTTGGCATGTCGAAGCTGGAATTTCCGATGGATGATATCCGCGATTTCCGCACGCGGTATTTGGATGTGATGGCACGGGCCAAAGACGCGGATGTCGTGATCATCACGCTGGGCTATGTGGAAACGTGGTATGACAATAAACTCGGGCTGTACCTGAACACATCCCCGCCACAGCCGCTGATCAAAGCGGAACCAGACCGGTTTGAATTCCGCGTGCTGTCTTACAATGACATTCTGGGTGCGCTGCACGACGTTCATGCACTGCTGCTAAAACACCGGACAAAGCCGCTGAAAATGCTGGTCACGGTCAGCCCTGTGCCGCTGCTGTCCACCTTCCGCGATGTGGATGTGCTGGTGGCCAATACATACTCTAAATCAGTGCAAAGGGCCGCAATCGACGAATTCATCCGCGATGCGGAAGGCGTGGATTACTTCCCGTCTTATGAATTTGTGATCCTGTCGAACCCTGAACTGGCATGGTCGCGCGGCGATTACCGCCATGTATCCCCCGATCTGGTCGCCCGCATCATGTCCAACGTGGTGACCCAATATGTCGAAGGGGCCGAAGACCAGACAATGACCGTGGGCGCGCTGCAAGGGTCTGCCCGCATGCTCTATAAGATCGAAGACTACGCAGGCATCAAAGCCCTGCACGCCAAACATCCGGACGTTTTCGCAAGCGACGCAGATTTGCTGGTCATGCTCGGCAATGCCCACACAAAAACCCGCGACATAGAGACTGCTTTTGGGCTGTTCGCGCAGGCCCACACGCTGGCCCCCGAAAAAGCGGCCCCTATTGAACGCCTGATCACACTGTGCCGCCCGATGCGTGATCCTGAACAGGCCCAGCGGCTGATGGTCCGCCACGAACAACTGTTCCCCAAACGGGGAAACTTCCGCAAGAATGCCACTTTTTGGTAGGGGCTGAACGCGTTACACAGCCCGTAAATTTGTTATGAAAGATTGACCCGATGCAAATCACGCCGACTGCCTTGCCCGAGGTTCTGGAGATCACCCCTGCCCGTTTTGGCGATCATCGCGGGTTTTTCTCTGAGACGTGGAACCGTAAAGCACTGGCTGAGGCAGGGATCGACATTGATTTTTGTCAGGACAACCATTCGCTGTCGGCGGAACGCCACACGTTGCGGGGCTTGCATTTTCAAGCACCACCGTCAGCGCAGGACAAGCTGATCCGCGTGATTGCCGGCACGATTCTTGATGTTGCCGTCGATATCCGCAAAGGATCCCCCACCTATGCGCAGTGGGTCGCGGTGCCGCTGTCTGCCGATGAAGGCAACCAATTGTTCGTGCCAAAGGGGTTCTTGCACGGGTTCCTCACGCTGACCCCTGACGTGCAGGTGGTCTACAAATGCTCTGACTATTACGCGCCAGAGACCGACGGCGGCATCCGCTGGAACGACCCGACCATCGCGATTGATTGGGGCGTTGATGCGGACGACGTGACCCTGTCCGGCAAAGACGCCGAGGCACCGTTCCTTGCCGATTTCGACACACCATTCACCTATGAGGCCCAATCATGAAGCTTTTGGTTACCGGCGGTGCCGGTTTTATCGGGTCAGCCGTTGTGCGCCAGGCGATCCGTGACGGGCACACCGTCGTCAATCTGGATAAGCTGACCTATGCCGCCTGCCTCGAAAACGTGGCCTCTGTCGCGGATCACGAAAACTACAGCTTTGTGCAGGCCGATATCTGCGATCGCGCTGCGTTAGACACTATTTTTGCCGATCACCAACCCGACGCGATCATGCATCTCGCTGCTGAATCGCACGTTGATCGGTCGATTGACGGCCCCGGTGAGTTCATCATCACCAACATCAACGGCACCTACACGATGCTGGAAGCGGCACGGTCTTATTGGGAAGCCAAGGGCAAACCCGACGACTTCCGGTTCCACCATATCTCGACCGACGAAGTGTTCGGGTCACTCGGCAAGACCGGCATGTTCACCGAAGATACGTCCTACGATCCGCGCAGCCCCTATTCCGCGTCCAAAGCCTCATCCGACCACCTCGTTCGCGCGTGGCATGAAACCTACGGGCTGCCTGTGGTCCTGTCGAATTGTTCGAACAACTACGGCCCCTACCATTTCCCCGAAAAACTGATCCCTGTTGTGATCCTGAACGCGCTGGCGGGCAAGCCGATCCCGATCTACGGGGCGGGCGATAACATCCGCGACTGGCTTTATGTGGAAGACCACGCCGATGCGCTGCTGACCGTGGTGCAAAAGGGCGAACTCGGCCGCAGCTACAACATCGGCGGCGAAAACGAGGCGACAAACCTTGATCTGGTCCGCATGATTTGCACCATCTTAGACACGCAAAAACCGGGTGCGGCGCCTTACGCCGACCTGATCACCTTTGTCACAGACCGCCCCGGCCATGACGCGCGCTACGCGATTGACCCTCAGCGGATCAGTAAAGAGCTCGGTTGGCGGCCCTCGGTAACCCTTGAACAGGGTCTGGAAAAGACCGTCACTTGGTATCTCGATAACGAAGACTGGTGGAAACCGCTTCTTAGCCGTGGGGGCGTAGGGCAGCGGTTGGGGAAAGCCTAAACCGACCTTCCATCGCAGGACGTTCGACCACATGCCAAGACGCCACCGCACAGATCAACGTCAGTGGGGTGGCAATCGCGATGTTCAGCCAAGGGCCTTGACCCGGGACCAACCACACGGCCAGCCCTTGCAGCGGAAACGCGTAAATATACAACCCGTAGGAATAATCACCGACCTTGTTGTAGGCGCGGATGACCCCACCGGGCACGTAAGCCAGCCAAAAAGTGGCATAGCTGATCGCGATGACAAAAGCAGGCACAGCACATACAGTATTGTGTAATAAAATCGCTGGCAGAAACCCCAGCACGGCAATCGCACCATGCAAAGGCACGCGATCACGCCACAGATAAAACGCCATGCCGATGATAAACGGCAAGGACAGCTGATGCAGGGCCGTCAGTTTGGGATGCAATGCAGTGCCGGTCATCGAAAGCCATGCAACTGCATAGATTACCCCCCCAACAGCCATCGCGCGGCGTTTGTGCAGCAGGCCCATCATGCCCACAATCAGCACACCAACGTAGCACAAGACCTCGTAGAACAATGTCCAGATTGATCCGACAACATCCGTGTAAGGTTGGGTCTCAAACACGCCGGGCAGGTGGAATTGCGGCATAGCCATCAGCACATTGTGCCACAGGAACGATCCGGTTGCAGGGTCTGACAGATAGGCGGCCAAGGGCAATGTCGTCACAATCGGACCGATGACAAAGGCCACAAAGATCACGCTGACGATCAATCCGGGGATCAAGCGACGTGCACGGGCCAGCACAAAACGGGGCACATCATCCGTGCGCACAAAGCTAAGCGTGATCAAATAACCAGAGATCGCAAAGAAAACCCAAACCGACAGGGTGCCTAAGGTCTGGCCCGTCAACGCCTTCAGCGGTTGTACAGCTTGCGGGCCTAAGGCAATCGGCCACGCGTGGCTGACCAACACGGCAAAGGCCGCGATCATGCGGATCAGATTGAGATTATTGTCACGGCTGACCGCCACCTGTCCCAGAAACACCATGCCCATCTTGCCCCATAGGTCGTTTGTATGAAAAACGTCAGGGGTAATTTGCCGAAGGATCAAAGCATTAATATGGCGTTAACCATTCTTAATTTTGGCGAGACCGGCCAAGTGGCGCAAGCCTTGCAAAAACGTGCGGGCGATGATGTGGCGATGATCTGCTTGGGCCGCGATCAGGCGGATCTTGGCACGCCCGATATGCTGCGCGCCGCGATTGAGGGCACGGATGCGGATGTGATCATTAACGCCGCTGCCTATACGGCCGTCGATAAGGCTGAGTCAGACACTGATCAGGCTGAACAAGTTAACCATTTGGCCGTCGGCACTATGGCGCGTGCCGCCGCCAAGCGCGGCATCCCCTTCCTGCATATCTCGACCGATTATGTGTTTCCGGGGGATGGCGACCAGCCATGGAAACCCGATGACGCAACCGGTGCGCTTGGCGTTTACGGTGCCACCAAACGGCGCGGCGAAGAAGCCATCGAAATGGCGGGTGGCGTTTACGCCATCTTGCGGACCTCTTGGGTGGTCTCTGCAACCGGCAATAACTTTGTGAAGACGATGCTCAAACTCGGGGCGGACCGCGATGCCCTGACCATCATCGATGATCAGGTGGGCGGGCCGACCGCAGCCGATGATATCGCCGATGCGCTGCTCACCATGGCACGCGCCTACGCAAATGGGCACACACAAAGCGGCATCTACCACTTCTCAGGCGCACCCGATTGCACATGGGCGGATTTTGCGAGCGAGATCTTCAAACAGGCGGGCATCACCTGCACCGTCACTCCGATCCCGACCACAGATTACCCGACGCCAGCCGCACGACCGCTGAACTCGCGGCTTGATTGCACTACGTTAGAGACTGATTTTGGCATCACGCGCCCCGACTGGCGGATCAGCCTAAGCACAATTTTAAAGGACCTCACCACATGACACGCAAAGGCATTATTCTGGCCGGTGGGTCCGGCACGCGGCTGTATCCGATCACCATGGCGGTTTCGAAACAGCTGCTGCCGATCTATGACAAGCCGATGATCTATTATCCGATCAGCACGCTGATGCTGTCCGGTATCCGCGAGATCGCGCTGATCACCACACCGCAAGATCAGGACCAGTTCAAACGGGTGTTGGGCGACGGGTCGCAATGGGGCGTGTCGTTCACCTACATCGTGCAAGACAGCCCTGATGGCTTGGCGCAGGCCTATCTGCTGGCCGAGGAGTTCCTTGATGGTGCGCCTTCCGCGATGGTCCTCGGCGACAACCTGTTCTTTGGACACGGGCTGACAGAACTGCTGCAAAAGGCCAATGGCAGAGACGAAAACTCGGTCTTCGGCTACCAAGTCCGCGATCCGGAACGCTACGGTGTTGTGGGGTTCGACGACGATGGTGCGGTCACCAGCATTATCGAAAAACCGGAAAAACCTGCGTCGAATTTTGCGGTCACAGGGCTTTACTTCCTCGATGGGGATGCGCCGAAAAAAGCGCGCGAGATCAAACCATCCCCGCGCGGCGAGCTGGAAATCACCACGCTGTTGGAGCTTTACCTCGCCGAGGATAACTTGAAGGTCCACAAAATGGGTCGCGGTTATGCGTGGCTGGATACCGGCACACATGCGTCGTTGCTGGACGCGGGCAACTTCGCACGTACGCTGGAAAACCGGCAAGGCCTACAAACCGGCTGCCTCGAAGAAATCGCCTTCGAGAACGGTTGGATCACCCCAGACCAACTCCGCGAACGCGCCGCACTATTTGCCAAAAACGCCTACGGTGACTATCTGCTGCGTCTCATAGACGGATAACCCCATGACAAACGACGTCTCGACCCTTGCCTTTACCCAAGCGGCCATGCGGCTGGAGGCCGACGCGATCTACAAACTCGCAGACGACATGCCCGCTGATTTCATGCCGTTGATCCAGCGGATTTTGGGCACGTCGGGGCGGTTGATCGTGTCTGGCATTGGCAAATCCGGCCATATCGCCCGCAAAATCGCCGCGACCTGTATGTCGACCGGCACGCCCTGCATGTACCTGCATCCCGCAGAGGCAAGCCATGGCGATCTGGGCATGATCCAGCGCGATGACATCTGCCTACTCGTGTCTAACTCGGGCGAAACGCGTGAATTATCCGACATCATCGCTTATACGCGTAGGTTCAACATTCCGATGGCTGCGATCAGCGCCAAGCCTGACAGCACCCTGATCAAGGCGGCCGATTATAAACTCATCCTTCCGCCGTTCAAAGAAGCCTGCCCCATGGGCCTTGCCCCCACCACATCGACGACCGTGACGCTTGCCTTAGGCGATGCGATTGCGATTGCGCTGATGGTGGAACGCGGGTTTCAGGCGGAGGATTTTCAGGTCTTTCATCCGGGCGGCAAGCTCGGCGCGCAGCTGGCCCGCGTGGGTGAGATCATGCATGGCGCAGACACTATTCCAGTGGTTTCTGCCGATATGCCGATGCCAGAGGTGTTGATCGCCATGACATCGGGTGGCTTTGGCGTGGCTTGTGTGACCCAAGATGACATCCTGCTTGGCATCGTCACCGACGGCGATTTGCGTCGCAACATGGATGATCTGATGGCGCGTAACGCAGGTGAAATCGCTACATTAGACCCTGTAACCGTGCAGATAGACACGCTCGCCGTGTCCGCCCTTGCGATCATGAACAACAGCAAAATCACCGCATTGGTCGTGGTCGACGATGCCAAACATCCCGTCGGTATGATCCATCTGCATGATCTGCTGCGGGCCGGAGTTGCCTGATATGAAAACCGCGATCCTGATCCCTGCCCGTTACGCCTCGACCCGTTATCCGGGCAAACCGCTGGTCGAACTGACGCAGCCTGACGGCACCAAAAAGTCGCTAATTGAGATGTCGTTTAACTGTGCACAACGCGTGCACAACCCGTGCACCGTGCATGTCCTGACTGACGACGACCGGATTGCGGATCATGCGCGTGGTTTTGGTGCTGATGTGATCATGACCAGCAGTGATTGCGACAACGGAACCGAACGTTGTGCAGAGGCCGCCCATCAGATCGACGCCGACCTGATCGTAAACCTGCAAGGGGACGCGCCGCTAACACCGCCGTGGTTCATCGACGATCTGATCACTGCGATGGCAAATGATCCAGACGCGATGGTTGCGACCCCTGTCTTGCGTTGCGACGCGCAGACCTACGCGCATTTCACAGCCGACCGCAAAGAGGGCCGCGTTGGTGGCACCACGGCTGTGTTTGATAACCGCGGTCACGGGCTGTATTTCTCGAAAGAAGTCATCCCTTTCATCGACCCCGGCAAACTGCCCGACCCGATCCCTGTGTTTCACCATGTTGGTGTCTACGCCTACCGCCCCGACGCGCTCAAACGTTACATGACGTGGCCGACAGGCACGTTAGAGGCCCGCGAAGGGTTGGAACAACTGCGGTTTTTGGAAAACGGCCATACAGTCGCTTGTGTCGAAGTCGATGGCAAAGGCCGCGTGTTTTGGGAACTCAACAACCCCGCTGATGTGGAGCGCATCGAAACTGCTTTGAAGGATAACACCCAATGATAGACCCTAAAATTGTGACCGTTGGCGATATCCCGATTGGCGGGTCACATCCGATTGCGATGATCACCGGCCCATGCCAGCTGGAATCCCTCGACCATGCCCGCATGATGGCCGAAAAGATCGCAGAGGCCTGCGCGGAAACCGGCACACAGTTCATTTTCAAAGCCAGCTACGACAAGGCCAACCGGTCATCCGTGACGACAAAACGCGGATTGGGCATGGAGGCAGGGTTAGAAATCCTTGGTCGCATCAAGGAAGAATTCGGCGTGCCGATCCTGACCGACGTGCATGACGCCCGCCAATGTGCGCCTGCGGCTGAGGTTTGCGATATCCTACAAATCCCCGCGTTTCTGTGCCGCCAAACCGATCTGTTGCTGGCCGCCGGTGAAACCGGTGCTGCGATCAACGTCAAAAAGGGGCAGTTTCTGGCGCCTTGGGACATGGGCAATGTGGCCGAGAAAATCGCAAGCACAGGCAACGAACGGATCATGCTCTGCGATCGCGGCACATCGTTTGGGTACAACACGCTGGTCTCTGATTTCCGTGGCCTGCCGATCATGGCGCAGACGGGTTACCCGACCGTGTTCGACGCCACGCATTCGGTCCAACAACCGGGCGGGCAAGGCACGACCAGCGGCGGGCAACGCGAATTCGCACCTGTGCTGGCACGGGCGGCCTGTGCTGTTGGGGTATCCGCGATCTTTATGGAAACCCACGAAGATCCCGATAGCGCGCCATCAGACGGGCCAAACATGATCCCTGTGGATCAGATGGCCCGCGTGATTAAGACGCTGCGCGCCCATGATGCTTTGGCGAAAGAGCCTGTTTAGACCCTAAACAAAGACGAATTGGTCTTCGTTTAACGTCTCTGGCGTGATGTCGGACAATTGCACCCGATCGTCGCCGATTTCGATGATCGTGCGCCCGTTGCCTTGGCGGATCGTGGCCCCTGCTTCAAAATCAGCGAAGTCGTCAAAGCCAAAGCCGTTCAGTTGCACCACATCGGTCGCATCAAAATCGCGAACGTAGAGTTCTTCATCGCCACGCGCAAAGATGAACGTATCAGATCCGGCACCGCCGTAGGCCTGATCATTACCACGGTTGACCAAAATCCGGTCATCGCCATCGCCACCATAAAGCCGGTCATCGCCCGCATCGCCGCGCAACACATCGTCGCCGCCGTTGCCATACAAACGGTCCGCGCCGTCATTGCCGCGCAAATCATTGCGCCCGTCAGAGCCCCAGATGTAGTTATCCGCCGCATCGCCCTGCACGTTGAACCGGCCTTCGCCATAGAAATACGCACGCGGCGCTGTTTCCGACAGGACAAAGTCACCACGGATCGATGCGTCGCCTTTGATGTGCTGGGTATCGACCACAAGCGTAACAGGCGCCCCGTCACCAAAGGCCGCCTGATCCAGAATTTCCAGACCACGGTTGCGCGGCAGTGCATCCAGACCTGTTTCAAGATCACGGTAGCTGCGGATGGCTTCGTCGAAATTGCGGTTGTTAAAAACAGTCACCAAAGGAGTGGCTTCTGTGATGGTCAGATCAATCTCGATCCGGTCACCATCAAGGTCATAATCATTGGCATAAAGAAACAGCGTGTAATTGCCCGCATGGTCATAGCTTGGCGTCAGGATCAATTCGTCTGTGTCCTGATCGGTGTTGTAGAGATAGGTGTTCCGCTTATTGAGGTATGAATAGTAATACAGGTCATCCCCTTCGGCGTCGCTAAAGAAGTCGGACACGTCCAGACGCAATTCCTGCCCTTCGGCCAATGTGATCTGGTCAGGCACAGGCGCATCAATCGCAGGCGTCGGGGCTGTGTTCGGATCAGCGACCAAGCCAGACAGGATGCCCTGCAACACATCCACATAGCGTCCTGCAAATTCAGTGAGCGATGCGCCGTTGAAATGCACACCGCTCAATTCATCCGAAATCAGCCCCGCAGAGCTGACAACGGCAATGTTAGGGTCTGTATTTTCCAGCTCGATCTCTTGCAGGGCGATGTTTTGCGCCCAGTTCACGCCTTGCTTGGACAGCTCACCAAACAGGAACGGCAGATCGTCATTCGCCCAATCGGTGCCGCGCACTTGGTCCACCAGTTCCAGCGCCAGCGCTTTGTAGGTCGCGGTCGGTAGCGGGTAATCGCTTTCGCCTTGGTGCCACAGGAACGCATCTGCGGTGTCTTGGCCCACCAGTTCCAGTGCACGGGTCACTTCGGGATTCAGGTTCGCCCAGTTTTCACCAGTGCCGCTTTCCAGCCAAGTGCTGATCACAGAGCCAGGCACCGCATGGGCCACAACCAAAACCGGTTGCCCCAGATCGGCGGCCAGTTCGGTTGCCGCAGGGAAATAGAAGTTGTTTTTCAGCGTCGATCCGGACCGTGCCGCACCGCCCGCAGGGGCTGCGTCGTAGGCTGATAGAACCAGTTCATCGTTGACCCAATCATAGGCCACAACATCATCACTGCGGATAAATTCGCCGTCTCTGGCGCTGCCTTCGGCGTTCGACTGCCCGCCCACAACCATCACAAAGTAATCGGGCGACCAATAAACACCATTGCCATCGACCAGTTTATAGCTCGCGTGCAGTGGTTCTTCAGCGCGGCGTTTATACGTCACGCCACCAATGTCGATCTCGTCCACATCATCCGCAGGCGTGTACCCCAGGTCGCCAGCATCACCGCCGCCGCCATCACCTGTGCCACCGCCATCGTTGGAGAAGCGGAAATCATCAGCATTCAGGTCCGCCAGATCAAAATCACGCAGCTGGATTTGAATGTCACCATAGCTGACGATGACATTGTCTTTGGATTGATAGGCGCGACCCCCTTTGGCCAGCAGATCATCAAGGCTGGTGGCACCCGCAAGACCACCCAGATCAATCACATCACCTGCGTCGAAATCATAGATGAACAGCTGGTTCTTGGCAGATGTATCCACCACATAGGTGTCATCGCCCGCACCGCCGTAAACACGGTTCTGGCCTGTGCCTGCGTGGATAATATCATCACCGTCACCGCCATAAGCCCTGTCGCGACCGGTACCCGTGGTCAGGATGTCATTGCCGCCGCCGCCATAAAGCACGTCGTCGCCAGTGCGCCCGTCCATCGTATCCACGCCGTCACCACCATAAAGCACGTCACGCGCGGTGTTGCCGATGTAGGTGTTATCCGCGTCGTTGCCGTAAACCCGTGTATCAACAGCGGCTGTTTGGACGGTGAAATCGCCCTCTCCTGCCAGCCGGAACAACCGGGCAATCGGGCTAAGCGTGACATCCGCCCCGTCCACATCAGCGCGCAGCGTCACACCATATTCGTCAATCGTGACATCATCGCGCACGCCGTCATCGGGACCCAAATCAATCGTATTGTTGCGCTGTAGGAAATCGAGTGCCCCTTGAAGAGCATCAAAAACACCAAGCAGCCGACCGCCAAAGAAGTCGCGAAAAATAGAAAACATTTGAATCTCTTAAATAAAAAATAACACCCCACCCCTTCGTCGCGGGTTTCGGCAATTGTGTCAAGAAAATGGCCGAAATAAGCCCACCAAGTGGTGAAACATAGCGTTGCCAAAACGGGGACAATACCGTGCGTAGGCTTGAGAAAACTTTCATGCCCTACGGGCCACCTAGGGCTGACCCACAGCTTTCGGAAAGGCGCGCGCCCCATGTCCCAGACATCAACTCATTTGAACCTGCCCTATATTCAGCCCGCGCAGGCCCAAAAACACGTCACCCACAATGAGGCGATCGAGCTGCTCGACATGATCGTTCAGCTGAGCGTGCAAGACTTTGACGCCACCACGCCGCCCGCATCGCCCGCCGAAGGGGACACATGGGCGCTGGGGCTGGCGCCCGTTGATGCCTGGGCCGGACAGGCAGGCAAAATCGCTAGTTTTCGTGGTGGTGGCTGGTTGTTTGTGACCCCGCAACTAGGATGGCAGGCCTATAACATCGCCACCAGCACGGTCAGCGTGTACACAGGCAGCGTCTGGGTCAGCACGCAGCCCACACCGTCGTTCGACAACCTGTCTGGCGTGGGTGTGAATGCATCCGCAGATGCGACCAATAAGCTATCCGTCGCATCAGAGGCCGTGTTGTTTAATCACGCAGGCGCCAGCCATCAGTTGAAGCTGAACAAAGCCAGCACTGCCGACACCGCCAGCCTGCTGTTCCAATCAAATTGGTCAGGCCGCGCCGAAATGGGGCTAGCGGGCGACGATGACTTTGCCATCAAAGTCAGCGATGGGTCCGCTTGGTTCACCGGTTTGCGCGTCATTGGCAGCACCGGTGCCGTGCAAATCAACGAAGTTCTGTCACTGCCCCCTCGCGCAGAACCGGCAAGCGGGGCCGCGGGGGACGTCTATTTTGACAGTACAACAGCCAAACTGCGGTGCCATGACGGCAGCCTTTGGCAAGACCTGTTTTGATCCCGTCAGGGCCGCACCGGTCCGCGTCTATTACGCGGCCGTTTGAACCGGCTTAGGATGGTGGGGCGCACTTGCATTGGATTGCCCGTTAAAGTGCCCCATCGCGGCCCCCAATCGTTGCACCTGATTTTTCAAGCGTTGCGATTTTTGGAAATATTCTTCCGCCGTGCCAGCCGTGCGTTGTGTTGTATGATCAATGCCCATCACGGCGGACGACATTTCGGTGATGCTGTGGGACTGATCGGTGCTGGTGGTGGCAATTTGTTTGGCCATATCCGCCACTTCCGACACCGAGGTGATGATGCTTTGCAGTGTCGTGCCAAGCAGATCAACCAGCGTCACGCCTTCGGTCACATTGGCAGAACTTTCCTCGATCAGTTCACGGATGTCGCGGGCTGAATCAGCTGATCGCATCGCAAGCGCGCGCACCTCTTGGGCCACGACGCCGAACCCCTGACCGGCATCACCTGCACGGGCCGCCTCTACAGAGGCATTCAGGGCCAGTAAATTGGTCTGGAACGCAATTTCATCGATCATGTTCACGATCTCGCGGATGCGATCCGAACTATCCGACATCTTGCGCATCGCCCCTGTCGCATCTTCTGCGGTGGTCCGGCTTGATTGCGCTTTTTGTGAGGTATCGGTGGCGACCTGCGACATCTCTTGAGCCGCATCCACATTCAGCTTTACCGACGAAGTCAGTTCCTGCATGGCCGCTGATGTTTCTTCAACCGATGCAGCCTGCTGGCCTGCCTGATCGGACAGGCCTTCGGCCCCTTGTGAAATGCCGGTTGTCTCGGTCGAGATTTCGGTGCTCACCCTGTGAATTTCGGACACCACATCACGCAATGTGCCAATGGTTGTGTTCACATTGTCCTGCAAATCACCAAAGGCCCCGGCAAAGGTCCCTTCAACATGGGCAGATAAATCACCTTTTGCCAGATTGGACATCACCAGACAGGTCGTCGAAATCCCGTGATCGACACTGCCCACAAGATCATTGGTGCCATCCGCAATCCCTTGCAAACGCGGGTCATCGAACGTGGTCGTGATCCGGTTTTTGAAATCACCCTGCACACCGGCCTGCACGACATGACCGACCGACGTTTGCAGTTGATCAATCATCTTTTCGTTCGCTTCTGCGCTTTTTTGTGCTTCCCAATTGATGGCAGCCAAAGCCTGACTTGCATAGGCAAGCGCCAATGTCGCCAGCACCAAGATCACCGCATGCATGATCGTCCGGCCAAGATCGGTGCCCCCCGGATAAATCATTTCAGGCAGCGCGAAATTCAGGATCAAATGATGTGCAGCGACCGCCGCCGCCCCTGCCAGAATAGCCCTGTGATCAACCAACAAAATCAGGATGCCCATCGTGGCAAAGAAATGCATATGCGCATCCACCTGCCACGTATGCCCGGCAAAAGCCCCCACAATCACCGCCACCTGCGCCTGTGCCAAAATCGCAAAGATTGCACGGAAAGTTGCCCTATTTTTATCGGACCACAGGCAAATGAAGCCGCCCACACCAAACGCAGATGCCAGCAGCGCGACGGCAAGCGTCGGACCACCCGTCAACACACTGGCCCCGATCGCGGCCAGCGTGTTGATCACAAGCAATCCATACAACCACCGGCGACCGTCCTGTCGAAATTGCGCTAACCTATTCATACTTTTATCCATTTCTTGATCCCGACCATCATTCTGATGTCACCACACAAAGCCCCGCTGCAAACGATCCATCCATCGCCCAAAGCGCACCATTGGCATAAAGATGCTGTGCAAAATCAGCGTCCGGACTGATGCCCACGACAACACCTTTGAACGCCCCGAAATCGATCATCGCCCCCCCGGCCTGGGTGATCCGTGCATCGATTTGATCCAAACTCCACCACGGCGGGAAAAAGATCGCGACCGGCAGACCGGTACGCGGCCAACTGGCCAGAACAACGACCGCCAACATGCAGACGGTCAGCACAGCCGCACAGGGCCAAAGCAAAAGCCTGTCAGACGGGGAATCCGTCTCAAAAGAAGGGTAAACAACGCTCATACCCTGTCGCTACACGCTAAATCTGAATTCTTTATTGAGACCAGACGCCCCATTGGGCGCGGATTAAGAAAAACATGGAAATTCAGGAAGGCCGCGTTCTTTTCCCGCAGGATTTAACCCTTTGGTAACCACAAAATCCGACACTCAACCGGCTTGCCAAAGGAGCCGCCACCATGATGTCTGACCCAATCCGCAACGCCAGCTTCGATTATGTTCGCCTGATTGCCGTGATCGGGATCATCTGGTTTCACACCGGCGCACCGCACAGTGATATCGGCTATGCGGGTCTTTCGTATTTCCTGATCCTGCTGGTCTTTCTGGCGATCCCGAAAATCAGCCATATCCGGTGCACCCGACACAGGGCCCCTGCGATTTTACGTTATGCGGCGACACGTGGGCGGCGTTTGATCCTGCCATGGTTGGCCGCATCCGCGCTTTATGGCGGGCTCAAACTGGCAGAGGTATCGCGCGGGGCCACATGGGGGTCCGAATTTGACACCACGATGTGGCTGACAGGCACGGCACAACACCTGTGGTTTTTGCCCTTTGCCTTTGTGACCTGCCTTGCACTTTGGCCTTTGGGGCGCTGGATGCCCGTGATGAAACGATCGGTGCAATTGCACCTGTGTATGACATTGATGTGCCTGTCGTTGACGACCCTTGCGATGTGGCAAATGGCAAGCTGGCCAAGCCCTGTAGCGGAATGGGCCTACGCGCTGCCTGCCGTATTGTTGGGCGCTGCACTGGCCCTGACGGGGGGCAGTGTGTTGCGGATGACCGGCGTGGCGTGTCTGTTCTTTTGCATGGCGTTGTCGGCGAATTGGACGCTGGGCCTGCTGCAATTGGGCATTGCTGTTGTGGCTTTGATCCTGTGTCAGATCATTCCTATGAGGCCGACCCAGATCTCTGCTTTCGCCGCGCGGGCGTCATTAGGGGTCTATCTGATCCATCCGGCCGTCGCAGCCGTGGTGATGCGCAGCCACCTGATTGCGGATCACAGCACGACATTCGCTGTGGTCGTCACCCTTGGGTCGCTTGGCATTGTGTCGCTTTGGGAAACAATTAGAGCCACCACATCGGGCCCAAAATTACTGCTTTCCGGTATATTTCCGCGCAGCTTACACCATCACCAAAAGTCTCCCTGATCGCGCCACCATTTTGCCCTGATTGTTGCCTAACTGGGAACAGTCATGACCGAGATCCACCATATCCCCGCGCAAGCGCGCCTACCGCAGATCAACTGGCTTGGTCTGGGTCTGCTGATTGGCCTGATCGCCATCGCATTGCCTGTCTTTTGGTCCGGCTTTGTACTGCTCGGATCGGCGTGGATCACCCCTGAATACAGCCACGGGCCGCTGATCCCGGTGATCTCGCTCTATCTGTTTTTGCGCGAACGGCGGTTGATCACCGCCCCCCATAGACCAAAACGAGCCGTGCCCGGCATCATCCTGACCCTGTTTGCACTGGCTTTGGGGGTATTTGGCAACCTCGTGGCGATCCCCGATATCGTGGCTTATGCGCTGATCCTATGGGTTGGCGGCGTGATGCTGACTTGCATGGGCTGGGACCAAGGGCGGCACCATTGGGCGCCTGTGCTACACCTGATCTTCATGCTGCCGCTGCCGCAGATCCTGTACTGGGAACTGACGATTGCGCTGCAGTTGATTTCATCAGAACTGGGGGTCTGGTTAATCCGGCTTGCCGACATTCCCGTGTTCCTTGAAGGCAATATCATCGACCTTGGGGTCTACAAACTGCAAGTGGCCGACGCTTGTTCTGGCCTGCGCTACCTGTTCCCGATCCTGTCGTTCTCCTACCTGATGGCGATCCTTTACCGCGGGCCGTTCTGGCATAAAGCGGTGCTGTTTGCGCTGGCTTTGCCCCTGACGGTCATGATGAATTCCGTGCGGATCGGGATTATCGGCATGCTGGTCAACGCCTACGGGATTGGGCAGGCCGAAGGGTTTCTGCACTTCTTTGAAGGCTGGGTGATCTTCGGGGCCTGTATCGCGATCCTGTTTGCGATGGCGCTGACGCTGCAACGGCTCACACGCGATCCCAAACCGCTGCGGGACGTGGTTGATCTGGACACAGACGGGTTGGGCGGGGAAGCGGCACAGGTGCTGACGGTTGCCCCCACACGCGGCATGGTCATGGGGCTGGTGCTGTCGACACTCATCACCGCAGCCTTCGTCTTTACCCCCGCACCACCACGGGTCATGCCTGACCGCGACGTCTTTGCGCTGTTCCCGCGCACCATCGCAGGCTGGCAAGGGCAGGTGATCCCGTTGGATCCCGATATTGAAACGACTTTGGGTGCGACCGACTACATCAACGCGACCTACCGCGCACCAGACAGTGCCGCGACAGTCAACGTCTTTGCAGCATGGTATGCGACACAAACCGACGGGGCAGGTATCCATTCGCCAGAGGTCTGTCTGCCCGTGGGTGGGTGGGAAGTTTTTTCGCTTGACCCCCACGCCATATCTTTGCCCACCACGATCTACGGTGATTTCGCAGTCAATCGGGCCGTGATCCAGAAAGGCCTGTCCAAACAGCTGGTCTATTACTGGTTCGACCAACGGGGTCGGCGCATGACAAGCGACTACGCGGCCAAAGCCACCGTGGTCTACGACAGCTTCACACGCGGGCGGACCGACGGGGCGATGGTGCGGTTCGTGACCCCAATCGCAGAGCATGAGACGACAGCACACGCCGACGCCCGTCTGCAAGGGTTCATGGCAGACGTGTTGCAAAAACTGCCCGCGTTTATTCCTGAATAGACGTCGATTGGGGGCCAGCCCCCGCCCTGCGGCCCCCCCCCGGGATTTAGAAAGACCCAAAGAAGCAAAGCGTTGATCTTATATTAACCAAACCGGTATTTAGTTCGAAAGCGGTCTAGGCAGGGATGCGGACGACCGTACCCGAAGAAGCCGCCACCCTGTTGTGATGCAACCGTATGATGACTGGGTGGCGCGCTCTGGTTTCTTTGGGTCTTTCTAAATCCCCGCGCGGCGCGCTCCCGCACTATCCCCGTTTTGCAAACACCCGATCGTAGGCTGCCAACAGATGCGGCACCGAATGCGCCCATGACAGCGCCCCAAGCACCCGTTCGCGGCCTTCTTTTCCCATCCGCGCGCGCGCGTCTGGATCGTCCATCAGTTGGGCGATCTTATCGCCAAAATCAATCGGATCATTGGCCGTCGCATACAGCGATGCGCCTTGCGCCGACACGCGTCCTTCGGTCAGGTCGAACTGCACCGTTGGTTTTTCCAGCGTCATATATTCCATGACTTTGTTCATCGTGGAAATGTCGTTCATTGCGTTCTTGGGATCAGGTGACACGCCGATGTCGATGCAATTGAGCACCGCGAGCATATCATCCCCATACAAAGGTCCCGTGAAGGTAAAATAAGGCTCTAACCCGTGGTCTTTGACGTCGGCTTGCACGATTTCCAGATGCGGCCCAAAGCCCACGATCGCAAAATGCACATCCGTTTTGCCCAGCGTATTGATCAGATGATCTGCGGCCTCCACCAGCAGATCCATGCCTTCCTGTTGGCCGATCACACCCACATAGCCCATCACGGTGCCTGCCCCCTTACGGTACGACAGATCCCCGGGGCCCGGCACAAAGTTATCCAACTTGGGCGCAGAGCGGACCACGAACACGTCATCAGGGTTCATTTTGCCGCGCCGTACCGCGATCTTCTTGAAGCTTTCGTTCGTCGCAATCGACACAGAAGCGCTCGCAAAGGTGATCCGTTCCCACACCAGCATGATCTTGTAGAAGAGACCTTTCTTTTCGAATTTGGCCTCGAACAATTCGGGACAGACATCGTGGTGATCAAACAGATAGGTGACCCCCCAAAGCCTATACCACCACGCGAGCACAAAAATCAGATCGGGCGGGTTACACCCGTGGATCACATCAAAGCCGCGCTCAACCCAGACAACACGGGCCAACCGAAACCACGCCTTCATCGCGTGCCAGTATTCCTTGATATAGGCCCCTGCCCCTGCGTGAGCTTCTGGTGGTTCCGTGTGGCGATAGATGTGCACGCCTTCGATTTCTTCATAGGTTTTATCCCACCCCTTTCCCATCGGGCAGATCACGCTGACGGCATAACCCGCCTTGACCAAGGTTGTGGCCTCAAGCCAGACGCGGCGGTCCAACGGCACAGGTAGGTTTTCCACGACGATCAGAATGCGGCGCGGGGTCGAAAATACGGGGACGGTCGTCATATTAGGTACTGCTTTTTATCTTTTGCGTCAGACTAAAAGAAAGTACCGGCCACCGATACTGGGCCGATCAAAGCACACCACACCTGTTGTGCGATTGCACAGGCCGGAAATCACACATCCTTTTCGGCAGATTCTGCCACATTTTGACGGCATGCCGTTTCCCCTGTTCCGGATATACGCTAGCCTGCGACAAAAGACGGGGAAGAGCAGCACATGCAGATCAGGCACATGATGGCCAGTGGGACCGCGATTATCGCGCTCTTGGCGGGAACCCACGCAGTGGCCCAAGACCGGAGCTATAACCTTTACGGTGTGCCGGGCTTGATCGACACGCCAAACGCACACTCCGCCCCTGATGCCGAGATTGCAGCGACTGTTGGCGGGTTTATCTTGCAACAGCGCGGGAGCTTTACGTTCCAGTTGTTGCCCAACCTGTCAGGGACGTTTCGCTATTCGGGGCTTGATGAACAAAATGGTCCTGGCACGGATGGGACTTTTGATCGCAGTTTCGACCTGCGTTATCAAATCTTGTCAGAAACCGATGTGCGTCCCGCGATTGCGGTCGGTTTGCAAGATTTTCTAGGGACCGGATATCTGGCTAGCGAATACATCGTCGCCACCAAAGCCGTCACACCCCAGATTGATGTCACGGCCGGTCTTGGTTGGGGCAGACTTGGCAGTCGCAATGGTTTTGACAACCCGCTTGGCATACTGAGTGACACCTTTTTGACGCGCCCTGCGTTGCGCAACGCCGCAAAGGGTGAAGGTGGGCAAATTGATGCGGCGCAGTTCTTTCGCGGGGATGCGGCTGTCTTTGGCGGGGTCAGCTACCGCTATTCCGACAGGCTGACCTTCAAGGCCGAATATTCGTCGGATGGATATACGAGTGAAACCGGGGTTGGGTCACTCGATTATAATTCCCCGATCAACGTCGGGCTGAACTATACCTACCGTCCCGGACTGGATGTGCAGTTGGCCTATCTCTACGGGTCCGAACTGGCCGCCGGCGCCACGCTGACACTGAACCCGCGGACCCGCCTTGCCCCCGGTGGGCGCGAAACAGCGCCGACACCTGTGCGGGTACGGCCCAACGATCTGTCGGCCGCTGCATCTTGGGGCACAGATGAACAAACCCTGATACAGACACTGAAAGACGCAGGGATTACCCTCAACGGCTATGACGTGACATCCGACACCGTAGCCCGCGTGCGCTACACCAACGACACCTTCCGGTCAGAAGCACAGGCCATGGGGCGCGTGGCGCGTATCCTGTCGGCTGAACTGCCAGCAGCGGTTGAGACCTTTGTGTTAGAGCCACAACAGCGCGGTATTCCCCTGCAAGCCACAACGATCCAGCGCCGTGATCTCGAGACGCTGGAAAACCGTGCGCAGGGTGCGGCCCTGATCGCGCAAAACAGCGTGACCACCGACGCCCAACCGGGCACCGGCCTGACCTACACCCTTGATACAGAGCCTGCGTTCACGTGGGGGCTGGGGCCATATGCCAAGCTGATCGTGTTCAACGGGGATGCGCCTGTGCAGATCGACGGCGGGATAGAGCTGAAAGCGAAGTACACATTCGCCCCCAACATCATCGCCAAAGGTGTGATCCGGCAAAGTCTGCGGGACCTGCCCTTAGCAGACGAGACTGAAAACGAAGACGACCTGCAAAACGTGCGCACCGATGGGCGGCTATACGGGCAAGACGGCAATCCTGTTATACAGACACTAACGCTGGCGCATTACGGGCGTCCCAGCACAGACCTGTATAGCCGCGTGACGGCCGGTTATCTGGAAGATCAGCACGGTGGGATATCATCCGAACTGCTATGGAAACCGGTTGATAGCCGCATCGCAGTCGGGGCCGAACTGAATTACACCGCACAACGCGACTACGACCAGTTGTTCGGGTTCCAAGACTATGACGTCGTGACCGGCCACCTGTCGGGCTACTACAGCTTTGACAACGGGTTCCACGCGCAGGTCGACGTGGGCCGGTATCTGGCGGGGGACTGGGGCGCGACCTTTGGACTGGACCGTGAATTTGACAATGGTTGGCGGGTAGGCGCGTATTTCACGCTGACCGATGTGCCATTCGAAGAGTTTGGCGAAGGGTCATTCGACAAAGGCATCCGTATCACCGTGCCGAACGACTTCTTCTTGGGAAATGCCACGCGGGACAAAGTCAGCACCAACCTACAATCCCTGCAACGGGACGGCGGGGCGCGGATCAACGTCGATGGCAGATTGTATGACATCGTGCGCGACGGACATACTGCGGGACGATTTGGCGATACATTTGGGCGGTTCTGGCGATGAATAATTTCACGAAAACCCTGTGTTCGGGTCTTATTCTGGCAGGCCTGTCGGCCTGTGGCCCCTTGAACCAAGACGGGCTTGGAACCACATTTCTGAATGCCGGGCGCTCATTGACAGGTATCGGCGCAGATGATGCACCCGCAACCCCTGCAATTTCACCCGCAGTGGCCAATGCAGCGCCCGGTGATGTGCTGCTCGTCAAGATCATCGCGCGCGACGCAGTGGCGCCCATGACCAAAGTGGCGCAGAACGGACGCAACATCACATGGATCAGCCCCGGTCAGGTCACAATGGCCTTTGAAGACGGCATTCTTGTGGGGACACGCGGGCTCGACGACGATCTGATGGGTGTGGACCCCATCGGTGTGCGGGCCGCCTTGAACGCAGGCGGCGGCACAGCCCAACGGCGGCAAAGCTTTCTGACCCCTGAAGATCAAATCGCCACGCGCGACCTGACTTGCGACATCACGCGTGTAGGACGCGAAGACGTGCAAATCATCGGCGGAGCGCGCACGGCCACGAAGTTCGAAGAAGACTGCAAAGGGCCCGCGCTAGAATTCAAAAACACCTACTGGCTGGCAGGTGGTGAAATCATCAGATCACGCCAAGCCGTATCGGCCGGTGTGGGTTTCATCCAAGCGGACCAGCTTTAGACAGATGTCGGATGGGGGCCAGCCCCCGCCCTGCGGGCTCCCCCGGGATTTGAAAAGCGTCAAAGAAACACAAAGTGCGCCGTCTCGTCGTCATGTCGTGCATAACACCCGAGACGGCGGCTTCTTCGACGACGGTCGTCCGCATCCCTGCCTAGACCGCACGATAATCAAACACAGATTTGGTAAATAAAACGCAAACGCCTAGCTTCTTTGACGTTCTCTATATCCCGGGGGGGCTGGGGGGCTGGCCCCCCAGTGTCGCGACGGGCTTTATGTCCGGCGCAAATCCGTCTTGCCACTCCGCTCGTCGTGCCCAGACCTGATACCATTCCCCTGCTTTTTCGCGGCGCACCACCGACAAGGCCAAAGCGCGCGACAACGGCCAGAACCGCAACAGATGTCGCCCCAAACCACGGGTCGTCGGCGAAAAATGCCGTTCTATCAATTCCGCCTTTGCCGAAAGCAGACGCACGACCTTATCCGCTTGCACAGTCTCTGATGCGGCCCCGTAGTGCACAATCGTCGCCGTCGGTGTGACCGTGGGCTGCATGCCTTGCGCCTTCGCGCGCAGGCATAGGTCGGCTTCTTCGCCGTACATATGAAAAATCGGGTCTAAACCACCCAAATCATCCCATGTTTGCCGTGTGAGCAAGAATAAACAGCCCGCCACGATATCGACTTCGCGTACTGTATCACGGGGCCAATCCCCAAAGGCTTCGGGGTTAAACACAGCCGATTTCGGAAACACGCCCGTCAGCCCGGATGTCCGGCAGAACAATGACCACAGCGTCATCCGCCCCCAGCATGAATAGGGGTTCAACGTCCCATCCGCATAGACCGTCCGTCCGCCCCAGATCCCCGCCGCAGGCCGTTCTTTTGCAAAGGCCAGCAGTTTGTCCAGCGCCCCGTCCAGCACCAGCGTGTCGGGGTTCAACAACAAAACCCAAGGCGCCGTCACATGGGGCATCGCAATGTGGTGCGCCCCAGCAAAGCCATGGTTGTGGGTCTCGGCCAGCACGGTCGCTTGCGGATAGGCCGCCGCAATCGCATCAGCCGATCCATCTGACGACGCGTTATCCACCACGATCACCTCAAACGGAGACTGTGTCTGCGCATAGACCGACGCGAGGCAGGCCAGCGTCATGTCCCGCGTGTTGTAGCTGATGATGATAATCGACAAGATGGGGCTGGTCATAGACGGTCCAATGGGATGATTTTGACACATCTGTAGAACAAAGGCGCTGGCGAAACTCCTATCTTCCCTGCGGACAGACTAGGCTGCGGGCGAATGTTGCAAACCGGACCCAGAAGGCAGCCTATGCGTCACGTGATCCTCAATTTCCACGGGCTTGGCGCCCCGGACCAGCGGCCGCTTGAGCCGGGCGAGGATCGCTATTGGGTTGAAGCACAGGTTTTGCGCGACACAATTGATCTGTCGCAGCAGTTGCGCAACAAGGTGGATTTAAAATTTACTTTTGATGACGGTAACTTAAGCGATTTCACCATTGGTGCGCCACTGTTGAACGCGGCAAACATCAGCGCCCAGTTCTTTGTTCTCGCCGACCGTATTGATCAGCCCGGATCGCTGAGCACCGCGCAGATACGCGAACTTGTCGCCCAAGGCCATCAGATCGGGTCACATGGTGCCGCCCATGTGAATTGGAAAACGGCTGATATGGCCCGTGAATTAGGCTCTGATACACGCCAAAAGATCGCAGATGCTGCAGGGATGCCGATCACACGGGCCGCGATCCCGTTCGGGGCTTACAATGGGCGTGTGGTGCGGGCCCTGCGCGATGCGGGGTACACGCAGTGCTATTCGTCAGACGGTGGGGCGTATGACAAATCGCAATACCCGATCCCGCGCACGTCGATCCGTGCTGATATGACGATGGACGATATCAGGGCGATTATCTTAGGCCATGAACCTGCCAAAGCCCGTGTCCGTCGCGCCCTTGCCCATTTTATCAAAAAGCGGATCTAACATGGGTCAATTGCACATCTGTATCGGCTTTGCCGAAGCTCTGCCCGCCCCCGAAGTTGTCTTTGATCTACGCAACGCAGGTTACCGTGTCTCTGCCTTTGCACGCACTGCGCGCCCGACGTTGATCCATCTTGGGGTGAACATTACCCAAATCCCCGCCCCAGAACAGGATGTGCAGGCTGCAACCGCCGCCATTCAGACCCTGATGCAGGGACATGATGCGCCTGATTATATTTTGCCGCTTGATGATACCGGGCTTTGGTTGGTCGATCGCGCCATCGGGGATGACCCGCGTAATGCCGGTGCAAGCGGGGCGCAGGCCACCGTCGCCTTGGATAAGGCCCAACAGACACGCGCGGCACAGGCTGCTGGTCTGGATGTTCCACCCACACAGATCACGGGTGAACCTGATGATACGCAGGTTCCCTATCCCGCCATTGCCCGCCCTGCCCTTGCGGTGCGTGTGACGAACAATCAGCTGGGTAAGGACGAGCCCGTTTACCTTGTTTCAGACACTGACGCTGGTCAACTTGATCCATCGAACGGCCCTTACCTGATCCAGCCGCTCATCACTGGCACGGGTGAAGGGATGTTTGGCGTCATGACCGATCAAGGTGTGATGGCCTGGTCAGGGCATCGTCGTTTGCGCATGATGAACCCACATGGATCGGGGGCCTCTGCCTGCCAATCGATCACGCCTGATCCGGCACTTTGCGCCAAGATAGAGACGTTTTTGCATGATATCGGCTGGCGCGGTCCGTTTATGATTGAACTGCTGTGCGATGCGGAGGGCACGCGCTGGTTTATGGAGTTGAACGGGCGGCAATGGGGATCACTCGCGCTCGCGCGGCGTCAGGGGTTTGCTTATCCGACGTGGGCGATTGCACAGAAGACCGACGCTGATTTCACACCGCCTGCGATCAAACAGGCCCCGCGCATCCAACGCCATCTGGGGCGTGAGCTGCTGCATCTGCTTTTCGTCTTACGCGGACCCAAAAGCGACTTTCACAAAGCAAGCTGGCCGTCGTTCTGGGCGAGCCTACGGGGTGTCTTCACCCCTGCCCCGCTGTCCAGTTTCTACAATTACGATCCAAAGCATCGCGGGTACCTGATCCGCGACACACTTGCGACGCTGAAGAAGGTGCTGCGATGACCCAGATCCGCGTTGTTCTGCATGCCCATTCCACATGGTCCTATGACGGGCGACACCGCCTACGCCAGATCGCGCGGCTTTACGGCGCGCTTGGGGTGCGGGCGGTGATGATGACGGAACATGACACGGGTTTTGCGCCTGATCAGTTCGACGCATACCGACAGGCCTGTGCGGATGCGTCCACCAAGCGCTGCACCCTGATCCCGGGTATCGAATATTCCAGCCCTGATAACCGCGTGCATATTCTGACATGGGGGCTGGATCGTTTCCTAGGGGAACATCGCCCTGTGTTAGAGACCCTTCGTGATGTGCAGACCGCTGGTGGCGTCGCGATCTTTGCGCATCCGGTCCGGCAAGACGCATGGCAGGTATTTGATCCGGCTTGGGTGCCATATCTGGCGGGGATCGAGTTGTGGAACCGCAAATCCGATGGGATCACATGGGGTACACGGGCCCAAGATCTGATTGCGCGGACCGGCCTGCCTGCAACGGTGGGGCATGATTTTCATCGACTGCGGCAGATCTATCCGTTGACGCAACGCTTTGATGTGGATGAAAGCGCTGCGTTAGAGCCACAATTGGTGACCGACTTGGCCAAGGGCAACAGCAGCCCGCAGGCGTTTCGCGGCGATCTATCTTTGGGCAGCGCACTGCATCCGCGGCTGGAACAGATACGGCGAAAAGCCCGTGACGGTTTGCGTCGGATCAAACGGGGTTAAGGGGGCCAGCCCCCGCCCTGCGGGCCCCCCGGGATTTAGAAAGACCCAAAGAAGCGAAAGCTAAGCGCGCAATTCGGATTCCAGTGCAGCAAGACCTTGTGTCAGCGCCGCTTGCGCCGCGTCGGGGCTGTCGGCCTCTGCATAAAACCGGCATTCGGGGGCATTGCCGGAAGGGCGCAGATGCACAATGCGCCCGTCGGTCAGGGTCATGCGTAGACCATCTGTGCGATCAACCGTCACCTCAGTGCCGTCGATGCTTGCAAGAAATGCGGCCCGCGCGTCAAAATCAGTATCTAACACGGCCACAAAGGCGAGCGATACATCCGTTGGCACGCCTTCAACACGTCCCGTAGCGGTGAACCGCGCGGGTTGCGCTTTGACCATCGCCGCGACCCCCTGCCCTTTGGCCACCATCAGCGGCGCGATCAGCGGTAGAACAGCGTCGCGCGTCATCAGGGGCGCCAACCCGTTCGCAGCGAACCCCAACAGGAAGCCGCCATTCGCCTCGTACCCCACGATCTTACCACCGCAGTCCATTCTCGCGATCACATGGGGCGATCCGATCTTTGTGCGCAGCACGCGATCAAAAATAGTCTCTGCACCAGTGTTTGAGGACACAGGCGTGACCGCAATCTCCGCCCCAAGGAAATCACCCGTGATCTGTCCCAGCACATCGCCCGGCACAACCTGCCCCGTCGCATCCGTCAACAACGGACGGTCCCCGTCCCCGTCGAGCGACACAATCGCGTCGACCGGATGAGATGCGGCCCAAGCGATCAGCTGCGCGCGGGTTTTGGGATCAACCGCTTCCGTATCGACGGGGATGAATTTGTCGGATCGGCCCAGTTCAATCACCTGTGCGCCGAGCCGTTCAAGGATATGCATCAACAGATCGCGGCCCACCGTTGAATGGGTGTAAACGCCGATTGTCATGCCCGATAGCGCATCCCCGCCAAAGGCATCCACATAACGCGCAGCATAGGCGATAGGCACCGCGATATCGTGGCCACGCGGGGCGGGTTTGACGTCTATTTTCGACCCTAACGCGGACAAAATGGCTGTCTCGTGGTCTTTGGTGATTTCGCCTTCAGGCGTATAGAACTTCAACCCGTTGCGGTCCGCCGGAATATGGCTGCCTGTGATCATCACAGCCGCGGCCCCTGCGTTCATCGCAGCAAGCGCAAGCGCGGGCGTCGGCACATCACCGCAATCCACCACAGGGACACCCGCAGATGTCGCCGCCTGCATCACCATGCCCGCGATCTTGGGCGACGATGGCCGCAGATCACGCCCCACCCAGATGCCCGTCCCCACAGGGCAGGCCGCAATAAACGCCTGCACGTGATCGGCCACCAAAGCCGGGGTGAGTTCCACAACAAGGCCACGCAGGCCGCTGGTTCCAAACTTAGGGGGCATCAGATCAACTTTCGCAAAATACGGGTGCCTGTGCTGTATCCCAAATGGGTTCCCAAATGGAAAACACCAAATTGAGGTAAATACGCGTAGGCGTTTAACATATCCGGCTTTCGTAAAAACGTGGGCAAGGTCCGCATCACGGCCACATTTGTGCCGCCCCGCCAGCACAGCAATCACCGACATCTTAGATACCAGCCCGGGGTGACCGGGCGCAGTTGGCCAACACAGATGCCCGCGTTCACACTTGCCCAGATGATCCAGCGTCCAACAGACGCAGGCACGTCGCGGATCACTGATCTTGCGCTCGGGACAGGTGCGTTGTCGGATGTGCTGTATAGCACGACGCGCTATGACGGGCAGATCGACAGTTGGGATATTGCAGGCAACGGAATAGTCGCGCTGGACAGTGACAGCTTTGCGATTGGGCCGATTGCCGGGAATAACCCACGACTGACCTTTGTGGATGGACAATTGTTGACGGGCGGCGGGGCTGGCGGTGCGTTGACGTTGCGCAGCCTTGGCACAGACGGCAGCCTTGGGGCGGCGGTTGATTTGGCTGGCACCACAGGTTTTGACGGATCGTTGATTGATCCGATTGTCACGACGCTCGCGAATGGGAATACCAGTGTCTATGCCGGTCTTTCGAACGGCTCCGGCATAGTCCAGATCGTGTTGGACAGCGCAGGTAATGTGATCAGCACCGCCGAGATTGACGACAAAGGCCGCACCGCTGCAGACGAGACCACCGCGATGACCACAAGCGTGATCGACGGGGTCAGCTTTGTCTTCACCGCGAGCGCCTCTGATCTGGGGATCAGCGCATGGCAGGTCCGCGACGCAGGCAACATGACCGCACGCGAAACATTGCGACCGGAAACGGGATTATGGGCCTCTGCCCCGACCGCGATAGAAGCGATCACTGTGAATGGTCAAGACTATGTGGTGATGGCCGCCGCAGGGTCCAGTTCGTTGAGCGTGATATCAACGGGGCCTGTGGGCGAATTGGTTGTGGTGGATCATGTGATCGATGACCGCACCACCCGCTTTGACGGGGTCACGGCGATCACCACGACCACACATCAGGGTCAAACATGGGTATTTGCTGGGGGTGCGGACGACGGGATCACCGCGTTTCAGGTTCTGGATGGCGGCAGATTGCTGGCGCGTGCCCATATCGCAGACACAACGACGATGACGCTGGCCAATGTCAGTGCACTGGCTGCACGGTCCAACGGGGCGACAATCGATATCTTTGCGGCCTCTGCGACAGAGGTCGGTTTGACCCGCCTAAGCCTCGACATAGACCCTGATGAGGACGTCATTATAGACACCGCGCAAAGCGATACGTTGACCGGGGGGGCAGGTGCCGATGTGTTTGTCATGACCGCAGACGGGCAGGTGGATACGGTCAGTGATTTCACATTGGGCGAAGACACGCTTGATCTGACCGATTGGAATGGGCTGCGCGGTATCAACCAGCTATTTTTCGACCCTATATCAGGGGGAATCCAGATCACTTACGGGGACGAGGTTCTGATCCTGATCAGTGCGGACGGGTCCGATATTGCAGCCTCCAGCTTCACGCAAACCGACCTGATTGCGCCCGCCCGCATTCCGCAGGTGATCACACCCGGCCATCCTGGTCCCATCACCGAGGTGCCTGATCTTCCCCAGCGTCCCGAACTGGGCGATCCTGTGCCTGATCTGGTGGACCTGCCGCAGACCATCGCGTTGTATGGCACCCGCAATGCGGACACGATCACGGGCACGGACGATAATGACCTGATCTACGGTATGGGCGCAGATGACCGGCTTTCAGGTGGGGCAGGGGCCGATCTTTTATTTGGGGGGCAGGGCAGCGACCTGCTGCGCGGGGATGCGGGCCATGATTATCTGTTTGGCGGTGACGGGCGCGATGGCGGCTGGCAAAACCCGTTGCGCCCTACCGCATCCACAAACGCAGACAGGTTAGAAGGCGGAACAGGCAATGATGAACTGTACGGGCAAGCCGGGGCTGACCGTCTTGATGGCGGGCAGGGGAATGATCTGCTGTCAGGTGGTGGCGGGCGCGACACCTTTGTGTTTCGCAGCGGACAAGACAGGGCTGTGGATTTCAATCCTGTGACGGATCGGATTGCGTTGGATGATGCGTTATGGGCTGGCACATTAACCGCCACACAGGTCGTGGATCGTTATGCGACAGACACCGGATCAGACACTATTCTGGCGTTTGAGGGCGGAAATAGCCTGCACCTTGATGATTTTGACGATCTTGGCGTGCTCGCCGATCGGATCGATATCTTTTAGGATCATGACGCCTGCGACTGCGTCAACCAAACCGTTGCGCCCCCACAGTCCGGATCTTCTGAAATATGTTTGATGACCGCAAATCCATGGTGTGCCAGCAAGCTGCGGTATTCATCCGGATCAAGGCTGGCGTGATACAGTGGTTCGCCTTCGAACGTCCCGATTGCTTCGCCGTCAGATGGACCACTGGTGAACATCAAAGCCGCGCCCGGTGCCGCATGACGTTGGAACACAGCAAACATGGCGCGTTGGTCGTCTTGGGACAGGTGAAAGAAACTGTGCCACGCCAAAATGCCCGCAAATTGTGTGTCTAACGCGAGGCTACGCATGTCGGCTGGGATCCAAGTGGCCTCTGGCAGGCCCTTTGTGGCGATTGCCAGCAGCTCTGGTGAGGTATCAACGCCCGTCACGGCATGACCTTGCCCGATGATATGACGCGCATTCGGCACACCCGTGCCGCATCCCACATCCAACACATGTGCCTGCGCTGGCAAAAGGGCGGTGAACCGGTCCATCCAGATCGCTTCGCCCGGGATGCCCTGTCGCCGTTTATGCCATGCCTGCGCATGACGGCGGTAAAGCGAGATGATATTGGCGGCGGATGGATGCATACCGTCTTGTACCGCGCCTGGGCTGACCTGCAAAGCGGTGTCACTGTTCGCCGCGAAACAGGCTCTGTTTCATGCAAAAAGGCCCCAATCACACTGGATCAGGGCCTTTTGTAAAGCTGTTGGTCAGTCTCTAGTAAACCAGCAGGTCGTTCATCAGCAGGTCCAGATTATCCACGTCATTGATCCGCAAGCTGTCACTGCCAAAGTCAAAGACCGCATTGCCGTTGACGATCTGGCCAAGCGCCAGTGCTTCATCAACCGTGGTCACACCCAAGGCATCACCATCCAACTGAATGCTGTCCACGTTATCGGTGAAATCGAGGATCACATCATCGCCGTCGGCAAAAACGAACGTGTCACGCCCGCCGCCACCGGTCATCCGGTCATCGCCCGCGCCACCGTTCAGCACATCCGCACCGGATTGGCCATGTAAGCGGTCGTCGCCTGCCCCACCACTGAGCATATCAGCATTGGCAGCGGCATCCGCACCGTCGTGATCCAGACTATCCCAACTGACATCACGGCCTTCGCCGCCTTTCAGCACGTCAGAACCATCACCGCCATAGAGCCGGTCGGCCCCTTCGCCGCCCAAAAGCTTATCGTCACCGTCGCCGCCATCCAGCGTGTTTTCACCGCTGTTGCCCGTCAGGACGTTATCCGCATCGCTGCCTGTCAGGCTAAGATCACCGGCCCCGAGCAGAACCGCGTCCGCAATACCCGTATACAGGGTCGCATCTGCGGATAGGGCCAGTATCTGGCTGCCATCATTGGCCGTCACGACGTCCAGCTTGGCGTTTCCGTTGGTCATATCAATCGCAAGGGTCGCAAGCGTTGCGGCCCCAAGGCTGACTGTGACGGCAACCGCAGCATCTGCGCCAACCGCCAGACCGTAGCCGCCGGCGGCAGCCGTTGTAGTGGCAGTGCCATCTGCGGTGATCGTCAGTCCGGCCTCGCCTTCGCCGACACCGTAGAAATCATCCCCATCGCTATCGGTGTAAGCCACCCCCGTGATGAAGTAATCCGATCCGGTACTTGCGAAATTCAACGTCAGCATCGATGCGTTATAGGTGGTCCCAGACTGCGTGAAATCGCCCGCAACCTGCGCAATCCCGATTTCGCGGATATCAGAGGCAAATGTGTTCTCGCGGTGCCCTGCACTGCGGTACAGGCCTTCGTGGTGATCTTCGATCGCTTGTTCGAGGTTCACAGCACTCGTTGATCCGGTCCATGCAAGGTTTTCCCGCCATGTCCATGATCCGGTCAGCGTATATCCCGCGTCGACAATCCTGTCCCCTGGGTCCGACCCGTTGACACCCGTATGTGAAAACGTGTCTTCGTCCAGCATCCACGCCGAATGATCCAGCGCCGATTGTTCAAGGTCTGTATTGAACGCAAGCACCTGACGTGGTGTGCCCGAAATGGTCCCGGCAGAAAGACCTGCGTTTAACGATAAACCAAAGCGGGCCGCTTCGGCTTGTGGATCAAGCCGTGCCCGGTTGATCAATTCAAGTAAGTACTGTTCAGCAGCAGAAACAGTCATTGGCTTCCTTCCATCTAGTCCGCCCCCCCGAGCGGTCTAATGTGAAGCCTCTAACATCGCGTAAAACCTGACACTGCTTAGGTTCAGGTGTGTCAGAACTTGGGCAATTTAGCCTTTGTCTGAAACAGATTGTTTCGCACGCGAAACATATTATGTTCACCTAACCTTGCAGACCCTTATAAAAATAAGGGGGTCAGGTCGCATTCTTGGTTAAAAACGCCTGTAGCTTTTGCCTAAAATCAGCGTCATCTAATTGGGCGCCACTGAGAACAATGTCTCCTTTTGCCGTCCTTTTGTATCGCAAGCCCTGTCCCAGATCGCGGGGCGGCTCTGCCATGCTTTGCGCGGGTTGCTTAGGGGCGGCAGGCGCGGATTTGTCAGCAAGCGCATCCATCAGGATCGCGGTTTCCGCTTCGGCCGTTTCCGGCGCATGTGCACGCAGGGCCGTGATGATCTGATCCGCCTTACCCGCATCCGCATCAAGCGCCTGCGCCAGCGACAGCCCCACCCGTTCGGTCAGCGCCGTGGGGAACCGCAGGTGATCATCCAAAGCCCGTACGATGGTGATGAAAGACCCGATCTTGGACCGCTTGGGGCGCGATGCAGCATGGAACAGCGTCACAAGCCCCACACGGTCGGTCCGGTAGATCCCTTGATCCACCGCACGCGCCACGATGCGGGCGCGTTCATAGTAGGACAGGCCGACACGGATTTCGTTTTCTTCGACCATCGCCAGATAGGCATCCGCGCTATCGGCAGGGGTCCGGATGATCGCCAGCACATCAGCGGCCTCTAATTGGCGCAATGCCTGCAGCCGTCGCCAGCCAGAGATCAGACCGTAGCGTCCGTCGTCCAGCGCTGTGACCTCGATCGCGGTCTGCTGGCCGCGTTCCCGTAGACTGTCCACCAGCGTGGCCATTTCGGCGTCATCGACAGCGATCCGGTCACGCACCAGATAATCGTCGCTGATCCGGTCTAACGCGACCTTCTGGATCAACCGCCCTTCAGCGCGCGCATCGGTTAGGGTCTGGGCAATCTCGGTCAGGGCTGCTGACGCCGACGCATCCTGCGCCACATCCGCAATCGGCGCGCGGGTTTTGGGGGCCACACCTAGCGGGTAGCGCGGCATTGCCTTCGTTTCCAGCGCAGGCGTGTCTGTGATGACAGCGGGGGTCAGGCGTTTGCGTTTGGCCATGGGTCGTCTCCTTGTTCATGGGTCTTTTGACCCAGATGCGTGACCGAATGGGAAACCCACCGCACGCCAGATGTTTCGCACACGAAACGTATTATGTTCACTTTTTCATCTCGGCTTTCGCCGCCAATTCGTCACGTCTCCACGTCCCAAGAAGCAACGTCTTGAAGGCCGCATAGGTGTTATCAAAGGTCTCGCGACCCCGCGCATAGGTCTCGCGGTTGAAATCACGGTAATCAGCCTCGTAGATGCCCTGCACCTGTTCACCGGCCTGTCCGATGAGTGCGGTAAAGTCCTGACGGTGCGGCGACAGGGTGGTGCCAAGGTAGGCCTGCATCAAAGCTGCCAATTCAGCCTGCTGAGAGCCATCATAGCGCGTGACGACCGCACGGACCGCATCCCACTGGAACGCCATCTCAGGACGCCCTAAGGCACGTGCGGCGAGGTTTTCGCCCTCTTCAATCGAACTGAAGGTCGTGTGCAGCATGTCAAAGAACCGACCGGTACTGTCGAATTCCAAGAACGACGCGCCCACAGGGACCAGCAGGATGTCAGCGGCGGCCAACCCGTTAATGGTCAGATAGCCAAGGGCAGGGGGGGTATCGACGAAGATGATATCGTATTCATCCAACACACCGTCATCATCCAAAACATCCGTCAGCGCATCCCACAGTTTCCAGCCACGGCCCTGCATCCGCCAGACCGGCACCTGGAATTCAGCCCAATAGAGGTTCAGCTGGGCACCAATCAGATCAATGTTGGGCCAATGGGTGTCTTGGATCAGGCTTTGCGCCTTCACATCCAAAGCTTCCGTCAGGGTGTCGTCCAGCGGGATCGGATTTTCACCGCGGTCCATCCGGCGCTGATTGTCCTCGCGCAGATGGGTGGCGTAATGGCGGGCGAGCAGCGGAAAGACGGTTTTCCATTCATCTTCAACCTTGCCGCCAAAAACGGAGGTCATCGAGGCCTGTGAATCCAGATCAATCACCAGCACCTTGTAGCCATCCAAAGCGGCGGACATGGCCAGATGGGCGGCAGTACTGGTCTTGCCAACCCCGCCTTTAAAGTTCGCGACTGCGACGATCTTCGCGGGCAGACCTTCAGGACGGTAAGGTTGGTATTCTTTTGCCTTTGATCCGGTAGATCCGAAATGCGCGCGGAGTTTGAGGACCTCATCAAGGGTAAACCACTTAGCCCCACCTGTTGTCTCGGACGCGCCTTGCGGCAGATCAGGGTTCTGTTTCAGCACACGACGGAAATGAGCGGTGGCGACGGGGATCAGATAGCGGGTGATTTCCCATGTGGAAAACTTGCGCAATTTGCGCTGACCGTCTGCATTCAATCCACGGCTTGCCAGATCATCACGTCCGGCTTCACAGGCGCGAGCAATGGCGGAAAACCCGTCAGTGGACGTGGGCGCATCAAGGGCTTTGAGCGCCTCATCAGGGTTGATGCTGAAATAGGGTGGGATGTCTGTGCTGCTCATGATCGCCTGCTATGTGCGTTGTTTTTGCATAGATACCACAAAACACAGCACATGGAAGAAAAGGTTGCACACCCCCTCACTTTTCTCAGCAAAACAACGGATATCAGGGGGACAGCTGTGCGTAGAGTGGTGTGAAAACAAATAAAAGGAAAGTTAGAATCTGTTAGTATTACGTTATGGGATGCCGGCTTTTCCTCAGAAGCCACAAAAAAAAGGGCATGGGGCGACTCTGAAACGACAATGCGACTCTGAAACCCCGATAAGGCGACTCTGATCCGACGAGCCTGCGACTCTGAAACCCCATTGGATCGCGCTGGCAGGACTCGACAGATGCCTGTGGATAACTTTAGGGTGTCACTGAAACCCCGAATAGAGGGTTGGGCGATTCCATGACGGTTAATGATCGTGGGAGGCCCGAGGCAAAGGCAGGTAAGATGACAGCAATTCCCCAATCGGGAATGCGGGACTTCTTCGTATGTGACTTATTCGATGCCAGTCCAAAGGCGGACTTGGGGTCAATGGAACATCCGATGTTCTCGCTTTCCACACGGCCCGACAGGACCATCCGGTCTTATGTGCGCGGCGATGTTGAAGTGACAGTGACCCCTTCGGTGCGCGGCCGTGCGACAATCCACGACAAAGACATCCTGATCTATTGCATCAGCCAGCTGATGGCGGCGGTGAATGCGGGCCGGACTATTTCACGTAAACTGACGCTGACGGCCCATGACCTGCTGGTGGCCGTGCGGCGTGATACCGGCGGTGACAGCTACACCCGCCTGCGCGAAGCGTTTGAGCGGCTGGCAGGCACACGCATCACCACCAACATCGTGACAGGCGATGAAGAAACCACATCCGGCTTTGGTCTGATTGAGGCATGGGAAATCGTGCGCAAGACCCGTGGCGGGCGCATGGTGTCGGTGACGGTCACGCTGTCGGAATGGCTGTTCCGCGCGGTCACGGCGAAATCGGTCCTCACCCTGTCGCGTGATTACTTTTCCCTGCGCAAACCGCTGGAACGCCGCGTCTATGAAATCGCGCGCAAACATTGCGGCAACCAACGTGAATGGCGGGTGACGGTGGCGACGTTGCACGAAAAGGCCGGATCAGACGCGCCGGTCCGTGTGTTCCGTGCCGCGGTGCGCAAAATGATCGCTGCCGACAATCTGCCCGATTACACATTGGTGGAAGACGACGGCGATGTGATCCGGTTCTCGCGCAAACGTCTGGTCGAGGACGTGCCCGGCTTGCCTGCCTTCAGCACAGACACGATGGACCAAGCCCGCACCATGGCGCCCGGTTTTGACGTCTACGCGTTGGAAGCGGAATGGCGGGCGTTCTGGGTCACCGCAGGGCGTCAGAAATTGACAAACCCCGACAAGGCGTTCTTGGGCTGGCTGCGTGGCCGCGTGAAACGGTAGTTTTGTTATGAGACTGCGGGAGCCTCCGGCGGGGATTTGGAAAGACCCAAAGAAACACGGGGACTGATCCTCGCTTCTTTGGGTTTTTCTATATCCCGGGGGAGCCCGCAGGGCGGGGGCTGGCCCCCAATCAACCGAAGTTACGGTACACGATCAGGGATTTGTTGAGGCCGAAGAACTTTTCGCTCTCGTGCACGCCGTCGGGCATCAGGTGCCGCAAGAGGCGTCGTGATACGATCCGCGTGTGGTCGATCCGCACCAGCGCGTCTTCAAAGCTGCATTTGCGCGCAAAGCCTACGTTGAATGTCGAATGACACCACAGCCGCGTGGGTTCGGGCAGCCAGTGCACGAAGGGCACGCCGTAGTGCGGTTCTAGCGGAAACCAGAAGTTGGGCGTTTGCAGGTAGTAGGCGCGCCCCACTCGCATGGTCTCAGCCGCAAGGCCCGCCATATCCCGATACAGACCCACGTGTTCGATCACCGAATTGGAATGCGTCATGTCAAAAGACCCGTCGCCGTATTCCGGCATATGGGTCCCATCCCCAACAACAGTCTCTATTTTGATGCCGATATCTTCGACGCTTTCTTTACCCACGTCTTCTTCGGTGTTCAGGATCGTGATGGTAATCCGATCGTGGTATTTGGGATCAAGCAGCTTCCAATAATCGCGACGTCCCCCGATATCGAGGATCGTCGCATGATCTTTCGCCGCCAAAATCTGGTCGAGCAGTTTTTCGACCCAAACAAAGCGCGCGCGTCGCATTTTGTAACGGATTGAGGTCGGATCATTGGCGTCGGGGCGTTGCATTTTCAGTGTCTTTCAAAGGGAATTAGCGGCGCAGATCGAAGGTGCGCGCGAGGCCAAGCGATAGACTTGTGGATTCTGTCGCGGTCTCGTCACTTGGATCGCGCGATTGCATCCCGATCCCCGCAGAGGCGGTCCAATCGGGGGTCAGCGCGTAGGTCATTGACAGGTTCGCCTGTGACAGATCCACCATGTCACCGGTGGCCACATCTTCTGACCGTGCAAATCCTGCGGATAGCCGTAGGTTTGCCACTGGCGTCAGTGCATAGTTGGTGGCCACAGATAGAGACGTCACAAGGTCTTCGTCATCGCGGCCTTCGCGGGTCAGGGTCCGGTCAGCGCTGGCGGTGAAGTTGCCCCATGGGCTGTCATCTGCAAAGGTATGTTTGAAGCTGGCGGTTCCGGTCACAAACACATCATCGGTGCTGGCGCGGCTTAGCCCCAGACCAAAGCGAGCGGTGGTGTCTTCCAGTGTGAAGCTGCGCGCTGCAGACAGATGCAACTGCGATCCGTCGTCTCCGTCGGTGGCGGCGGCATCCACGGTGATCTGCCCATTGGGTTGGGTCAGGATCAGCCCTGCGTCGATCCCGTAACGGTCATAGGTGTCTGCACC
The DNA here is from genome assembly GCF_055809435.1 of Yoonia sp. D2-7. Lineage (NCBI taxonomy): Bacteria > Pseudomonadati > Pseudomonadota > Alphaproteobacteria > Rhodobacterales > Paracoccaceae > Yoonia > Yoonia sp. D2-7. The sequence continues at coordinate 60,894 of NZ_JBVVTX010000003.1, forward strand.
AGCGGTTTGCGAGAAATGCACGCCCGCATTGGCCTGCATGACTTCGGTGATATCAAAGCGGGCTTTCGCGCTGATCCGGCCATAGGTGTAATCGGTCAGTGTGCTTGTATCAGCCAGATTGTCGTAGCTGATGTCATCGACTTGTAGGCCAAAGGTCAGTCCGAAGGGCGCGTCGTCACGCAACGACAACGTCCCGTCAAACCGCAGCCGGTTCCGGTTGCCCCCGTCTTGGGTCAAATCGGCAAAATCAGGGTCTAACGTGCCATCCGCAGTCTGGGCGAGATTCAAGATGCTGGTGTTATCCAGATCAGTCCGGCTGGCAAACAGGCTGACGCTGATCGCGCTGGCGGCTGCGTCTTGGGCATAGCTTAGCCGCAGGGTTGGATCGGTGAATTCACCGTTGATCCCATCGGTGCTTGGCCCATCCACAAAGCGGTATCCGCCGCCCAATTCAAAGTTCAGTGTCTCGGTGCGGGTTTCGGAACTGACGCGCAGGGATACATCGCTGATCGCCTGATTGGTCACGCCGTTGCTGGTGGATGTATCCGGCCCGCTGCTGTCGCGGCTGATCAACCGTTCGGCCAACCGCAGGGTCATCAGAAAGCCGCCTTCGTCACTTTGGGCGAACGCCGTAAAGGGCAGGGCCACAGTGGATGCCAAGACCCCGCATAGGGCCGCATTCCGGATGATCCGTTTGGGAAATTGCTTGCTCATGCGCCGGCCCTTTTGTCTTTGGCCCGGTTATCCGCTTGTCCGCCCTCATATGGTGGGGCAAATCAGATGCGGTAGGCACTTTATAGGGTCTATAAAAGCAAAAAACGGGCGCGCAAACAAGGTCTGCACACCAGTTGGGGGGATATCGGGGGGATTATTCGAACAGGCGTCGCTGTGGGACAACAATAATGTCACCCTCGGCCAGCACGGTCATGCCTGCGTTGCTGAGACCTGCTTCGATTGCTTTGTAATCGAGGGTCACCAGCTGTTCGGCCCCGTCCGCGGAAGGACGGCGCAATTGCACGCGGGATGATGCCGCAAACCGTGTGAAGCCGCCCATTTCGGCAAAGGCTTGCAATACGTTCGCGCCTGGATCGAGTGTGACTTTACCGGGTTTGCCGACTTCGCCCATCACGAAAATCTCGATGGTGGGATCAGGTTCAGGCGCGCGTGGTGTGACAGCGCGGCGTTCAGCCAGACGTTCAACAGCGACAAACACATTTGGCCGTGATGCGAAACTTGCGGCAAGACCAGAGGCCAGTTCACGCTGGATGTCTTCAATGGATTTACCGGATGCTTTGATCGCACCGGTCAGCGGCATCGAAATCCGCCCGTCAGGGGACACAAGAACAGACCGGTTCAACGACGGATCTTCGATCACTTCCACCCGCAGAATGTCACCATTGCGGATCTGGTAGTTGTTTTGTGCGACGGCAGTCTGTGCCCAAAGGGTCAGGGCTGCGGCGATGATCGCTGAAATGACCTTCATTGTCGTGTCTCCTTGATTGAAAGGGCCTGCACCCGGTCCAATCTGATGTGTGTCTGCCTGATAGTGGCTGCTCGTGATCCAAGGCACGGATTGATCTTGTTGTGCGCCCTTTGGAAACAATATCGCGTCAAATATGGCCGAAACTTGGTCAACATTGCGGCAAGAATGGTAAATTTTGTATTAATATTGGATGAAAATGAGGGGTAAAACACGACTTTATTCCCAGTAAAAACAGGGAATGACGCGGGTTTCGCGCAGCGCGTGTGTGAATGTGTTTACTGTAGCAGCTCGCTCAACAATGCCCGCGCATCTGTGAACTGGGGCAGGGGGCTGTCGCCTGCGAGATCAAGCGCCTGGGTCAAGGCTTGCGTGGCCTCTTCGGTGCGCCCCAAGGCATGCAGTGCTTTGCCCAAGTGGTATTGCACCAACGGATCACCAGGCAGACCTAAGGCTGCGGGTCGCAAATAATCCAACGCTTCGGCGTGATCGCCGCGCCGGTACACAATCCAGCCGTAGGTATCTTGGAACGCGGGCACATCCACACCGCGCAGGCGCCGTGCGATCCGGTAGGCCCTATCAAGGCTGGCGGTGTCATCGCGGTGCGCGGCCAAAAGGCTGGCCAGATTGTTTGCCACCACCACGTTGGAACTGTCACGCGTGTACAGGTCTTCGTAGATGCCGATGGCCCCGTCGATATCGCCGGTTTGTTCCAGTGCACCGGCTTTGATCCACAGCAGTGTTTCGGAATCCGGCAGTGTTGCCAAACCCGTCTCTAACACTTGGGCTTTCTCTGTATCGCGTCCCTGCAGGTGCAACAGCGAATACAGCAAACGCACGGCGGCTTCGGTTTCTGGGGCATCATTCAGGACCGCGCGGAACACGCTTTCGGCTTCGTCCGCATCCCCGTCCATCATCGCAACGGATCCCGACAGCATGCGCAATGTCATGTCATCAGGTCGGTCGGTGACGGCCGTGTCCAGATAGGCGCGGGCTTCTTCAAGTTTACCGGCCCGAATTTGCGCCATGGCAATGGTCAGGGCGGCCCGCCCGTCTTCGTCCATGTCTTCCAGCTGGTCTTGCAGGACCGCAAGGCTTTCGTCGGTCCGGTTTTGCGCGGACAGAATGGCGGCTTCCAGCGCTGTGGCCAATTGACCTGCACGTGGATTGCGTTCGGCCATCGCGCGCAGCTCGCCCAGAAGGGCGGTGGCGCGGGGCCAATCCTGTTCACCCAAATGCAGATCTGCCAGCACGCTGATCAGTTCCAGATCGGTGGGTGCGCTGCGACGGGCGTCAATCAACACAGCGGCTGCAGCCTGCGTGCGCCCGTCGCGCATCAAGAACCGCGCATAACGCAAGGATGGGACGGTGGCCGCGTTTGATACTTCAACGGCCAATGCCAGCCGTTCGCCGGCCAGTTCGGGAAAACCGGTGCGTTCATGGGCGGTGGCCATCAGCATCATGATATCGGGATCACGCGGTGCTTGGCTGAGCGCTGAGCGCAGATCGGTGATCGCGGCATCCGGACTATCGGCATCAATCGCCCAAGCCGCACGCATTTTCAGCGCTTCGACGTTGGTGGTGTCCTCAGCCAGGATATCGGCCACGACGGTGCGGGCTGCGGTTTCATCATCCGTGGCGATCAGCATCTGGGCATACATCGCCTTGATCCGGCGGCTTTGGTCACTGTCAGGCAGGGTTTCGGTCATGGCCTGCATCGCTGCCAGACCGGGACCTGCGGGATCGGCTTCGAACATCAGCAAGGCAGCGGTCGCTTGGTACAGGGCTTGGACATCCTGATCTGCGGTGGCGGTGGCCAATGCATTAAGTTCATCAAGGGCGGCCTGATCGCCATAGGCGCGGCGCAGGAACTGGACGACGGTCATGTGACCTTGAGGTGCGGTCACCGGATCGCCTGCCATGTCGCGCAGGATGGTTTCGGCGGCAGGGTAGTTTTGTTGTTCAAGGTGCCAGTTCACAAGGGCTGTGCGCACCTCTTGGTTTTCGGGGAACCGGTCGAACATGGTCTCGAGCTGGGCAATGGCAGCCGGATCGTCTTTCATATCGGTCAGCAGGCGCAGCTTGGCCCCGTGAAATTCAAACGATGTGGGATCAAGACTGATGGCCTGTTCCAGCAACGGCAGGGCTGTGTCAGGCAGCGGACCACGGGCGGCGGCATCAATCACAACACGCAGGGCCACCAGATTATCAGGGGTCGTGTCCAGAACCGTTTTGGCACGGGTGGTGGCCGCTTGCAGGGCGTCTGCATCATCCGCGCGCAAGGCGGTGGTATAGGCAATAGCGGCGGCGACAGCTTGGGCACGGGGCGCGTCGGGTGTCAGGGCGACACCGGCGTTGCCATGACGGCGGACTTCGTCCCAGTCGTTGCGGCCCAATGCGATTTCGGCGAGCGTCAGACGGACATCTGCCGTATCGGGATATTGTTCGATCAGGCGCAGGTATTGGCCATAGGCATCATCGCTCCTGCCCAGATCACGCAGGGTATCGGCGTAAATCTGGCGGGCCTCTTTGTGGAACCCGTCATGTTCGAACACATTGCGAAATTCGATCAGGGCGCGGTCGGTGTCGCCTGCTTCGAGCAACGCAAGGCCGGATTGGTAGAACGCCTCTGCGCGGTCTTCGGCGTCTTCACAGGCGGCCAGAAACAGGACGGCGCATAAAGCGGCCCGTTTGATCAAAGGGAATGTCATTACACTGCTCAATCTTATCGGCCGGTTGTCCGGCTCTGTCAGAGTGAAGATTAGCAGGACGGACCGCGCTTGTCGCTGCCTCGTGGTGTGTTGGGAGGCAGGTGTGGTGTGTGTGCGTCAGTGGGCGTAGCTGACTCCAATGCAGACTTTTATGGATCTTGTCGCGAATGACCGCACCAATCTGGTTTCGGTTCTTTCAATCCGCCCCAAACTATGAATGATTTATCTCGTACTAACTTTGAGAAATCTTATGCCGCCACGAACACCTCCACCTAAACTCAAGCTATCCAGACTGCGAGACATTGGTTGGTCCGTTTGGGACCCGATTGGGCTATTAGGCGCTGATCAGAGGTGGAACGACGAAGACTGTCTGCCGTTCGCGGACGAGTATGATAGCTATTTAAAGCAGGCAGCAGGCCGACTTCGCAGGGGCGAATTGACGTCGGAAGTTGCAGCTTATCTGGCTGAAATCGAAGTGGAATACATGAGCTTGGGTGGCCCGTTCCAAGATGCGTTGGCTCGGGCTGAACAAGTTGTGGAAGCAATCCAAGCCGACACGGAGCTCTGGATTTACCAAGATCGCTAAAGGCTGGTGCTTAGGCTGGATGAACGCAGCGGCGTGCCCTTAGTGACCCGTTGCCCGTGTCACGACAGCGATCGTTGCGAACAGCATCTTCAGGTCGCCTAGGAACGAACAGCTGTTGTGGTAGCCGGTGTCGTAAGCGGCGCGTTCTGCAAATGCGGTCTCGTTGCGCTCTGATACCTGCCAAGGGCCGGTGATGCCCGGCAGCAGTTTGTAATAAGCCGTACCCGGATACATGCCCTGTTGTTCAGGCATCATAGGGCGGGGGCCAACGAGGCTCATCTCGCCGCGCAGCACGTTTAGCAGTTGTGGCAGCTCATCCAGCGATGTTTTGCGCAAGATGCGGCCAAAACGTGTGATCCGTGGATCATCTTTGAGTTTTTGGGTCCGGTCCCATTCGGCGCGTGCCGCTGGATCGGACTGCAAGTGACGGGCCAGAGCCGCGTCAGCATTGGCCACCATCGACCGGAATTTCCACATTGTGTAAATGTGGCCATTCAATCCCACACGGCGCTGCGTATAAAATGGATTGCCGCCACCCAAAGCTACAAATAGCGCCAAAAGCGCCATGACAGGGATGACAAGCGGGCTGGCCATGACGATCACACAGACATCAAACACGCGTTTCAACCCAGCGCGGTAGGCGCTGTTTGGTGTGGTTGTCGCAGGCCGTACATGGCCAAGATCCAGACCTGCAAAAGCAGATGGCATGGCGACAGGAACAGCATTGCGTTGCATGTCTTTTGTAAAGTGCATCAGTGGATCCCAAGTCAGGGGTAAAGACCGTGAGATCTTTGTGAGTGTTCCTAGTGAGTACTGATGGCTTGGGTGTTTTTAAGGGAAAATTAAGGACAATTTTAAGGTTAAGATTCAGTTTCTTAACACATTTTGGCCGCAGTAAGGCGGGTTTCGCGCCATGGTTGTGGTGGATTTGGGGCTGGCACGCTAAAACCCTATAAAAAGGGGGTAGTTTTGGTCCCAAAGGGATAGTTTACGTTGGTTAACGGCCTGCGCTGTTGCTCGCACAACATTAATTTGCCCCAATATGGGAACCTTTTTGTAGGATGCTTGCAATCGCGGGCCAAAGTGCCCCATGACTTTTGGAGATAAGCGATTTTGGCCCTGACATGCATGCCATGCAGAGGATCAAGACAAGAGGCAAACAGCGCAAAGCGCTACCCGGGAGAACGATGGGACAACCCCTCGACCTGTATACGGCCCATTTCGGGCTGCGCGAACGACCCTTTTCGCTGGTGCCTGATCCGGGCTTTCTGTTCTGGTCGGATACACATGCGCGTGCGTTTTCGATGCTGGAATACGGTATCCTGACACGCGCCCCGATCACGTTGATCACAGGCGAAGTGGGCACCGGTAAAACCACGCTGATCCATCAGTTGCTTGATAGTAACCGCGAAGATGTGACCATCGGTTTGATTGCGAACGCCCATGGTGACCGCAGTGAATTGCTGCGCTGGGTGTTGATGTCATTAGGCCAGACGGCTGATCATAACGCCCATTACGTCGATCTGTTTGGCCAGTTCCAGACCTATCTAGTGTCTGAATATGCCGCTGGCCGCCGTGTTGTGCTGATCTTTGACGAAGCGCAGAACCTGACGCGTGATGTGTTGGAAGAACTGCGGATGTTCACGAATATCAATTCCGGCAAGGACGAATTGCTGCAATTGATCATCGTGGGCCAGCCCGAACTGCGTGATATTGTCTTGCGCCCCGACCTGAAACAATTCGCCCAACGCGTCGCTGCCAGTTTTCATCTGCCCGAGATGGGGCATGACGGTGTGGCCGCCTATATCCGCCACCGTCTGCATGTGGCTGGCGCCAGTGCCGATATTTTCGAAGACGGGGCGATTGCAGCTATTTACGACGTGACCCGTGGCATCCCGCGTCTGATCAACCAACTGTGTGATCTGGCCTTGGTCTATGCCTTTACGATGGATAGCCAGACTGTGCCGCGATCCGTGATTGACCAGATCATGAAAGACGGTGTGTTCTTTGGTGGCGGTCAGGAAGACCAAGGCACCGCCAGTTTTGTGCGCAGCAGGCGCCCATCATGAATATGGTGACATGAGTATGTTGGCATGAATTTTGATCTGCGGTTCTATCTGTCGCTGTTTGTCCGGCGTCTGCATTATTTTCTGATCTGTCTGGCGATTGGGTCTGCGATTGGCCTGACCTTGGCGACTGTGCTGCCGCCTGTGTTCAAGGCCAGCGCCAAGCTGATCGTGGAAAGCGAACAGATCCCCGATGAATTGGCTGCAACGACTGTGCAGACCGAAACCACGGAACAGTTGCAGATCATTCAGCAGCGCATTCTGACCCGCGATTCATTGCTGGAAATGGCCAACAGGTTGCAGATTTATGCAGCCCGTCCCGGTGAGGTCGTCAAACGTTTGCCCGCCGATGAAATCGTCGATGATCTGCGCCGCCGCATCACCATTGCCACCACGGGTGGATCAAGCCGCAATGGACAGGTCCAAGCCACGATTGTTGAAGTCAGCTTTGAAGCCCCGACCGCACTGATGTCGGCCACGGTCACCAATGAAGTCGTGACGCTGATCTTGCAGGAGAACGTCGAAATCCGGACCTCTGTGGCGGGGCAAACGCTTGAGTATTTCAACGAAGAAGTGTCACGACTGGATCAGGAACTGGCCACGCGGGGTGCCGATATTCTGGCGTTCCAAGAACGTAATCTTGAAGCGCTGCCCGATAGTCTTGATTTTCGCCGTGCCCAGCAATCCGCAGCCCAAGAACGTTTGTCACAGGTCGAACGTGATGAATTGATCATTCGTGACCGCCGCGACCGGCTGACGGCGCTTTATGAAAATACGGGCGATATCGGCGGGGTGAATACGCCGCTGTCCAGCCAGACCGCCGAGCAACGCCAGTTGCAGGGCCTGAAGGATGAATTGAACACATTGCTGGCCGTGCTGTCGCCGGAAAACCCGCGTGTGAAAGTGATGCAGGCGCAAGTGGCCGCTTTGGAAGAAACGGTGGCCGCCCAGACCACAGCCGGATTTGATACATCGCCCACCGGTGCGCCGCTGTCCGCTTTCGATATCCAGATTGCCGATCTGGACGGTCAGCTTGATTTTCTGAACGCCCAGAAGCGCACAATCGAGGCCACGATGGAAGCCCTGCGCGTCTCGATCGAGGCGACACCGGGGAATGCGATTACGCTTGATACGTTGCAGCGCGATTATGCGAACCTGCGCGCCCAATATGATCAGGCGGTGGCCAACCGCGCACGCGCCGAAACCGGTGACACGATTGAAGCTTTGGCCAAAGGGCAGCGGATTTCTGTGATCGAACAGGCGGTATCACCGCGTGAACCGGACCGGCCCAACCGTACGGCCGTGGCGGCCGCCGGTATGGGGGGCGGGTTGTTTGTCGGCCTTGCGGTGATTGTGCTGCTGGAACTGATGAACACCGCAATCCGCCGGCCTGTTGATCTGGTCAATAAGCTGGGGATTACGCCGTTTGGCACGGTGCCTTTGATCCGCACCCGTTGGGAAGTCGTCCGCCGCCAAACCATTATTTTTGCGGCTTTTGCAGTGGCGATTGTGATGATCCCTGCGCTGTTGTGGTTGATCCATGCCCAAGTCATGCCGCTGGATGTGATTTTGGACCGGATCAAGGATAAGGTGGGCCTATGAGCACGATCCAAGATGCCATCGCCAAGGCCCGCGCGACCCGCAATCTGACGCCAACCCGTCAAGAAATGGAACGGGGCGGTGATGATCCATGGGCTGCATTAACGGCCTTCAAACCGTCGATCCGACGGCTGCGCCGGAACCGGATTGTGGCGGCTGATGGTGGGCGGCCTGCGATGGATTTCGACGTGATCCGGACACGGATGATGCAGGTGATGCAGGCTAACGCCTGGAAGCGGATCGCGATCACATCACCGACGGCGGCCTGCGGAAAATCGACGATGGTGATGAACCTTGCCTATTCGCTGTCCCGCCACCGTGATCACAAAACGATGGTCCTTGAAATGGACATGCGCAAACCGTCACTGAGCCGCGCCATGCAAATTCCGGGTGAGCAACAGTTCAGTCGGGTGCTGGAAGGGCGTGCGGATTTTACTGATCATGCGGTGCGTGTCGGCGACAATATGATTTTTGCGACCAATGTAAACGCGGTGAACGGGTCTGCGGAATTGCTGCAAAGCCCGGGCACGGCGCAGGTGCTGGATGATCTATCCGCGACCTACGCGCCTGATACGATGATCTTTGATATGCCACCGATGCTGACGGGTGATGACACCATGGCGTTTCTGGCACGTGTGGATTGTGTGCTGTTGCTGGCCGCAGCCGAGCAGACCAGCATCAAACAGATCGACAAATGCGAACGTGATATCGCATCCCAGACCAATGTGATGGGCGTGATCCTGAACAAATGCCGCTACATGGATCGCGACAACGCCTATGACTACTATGAATGATCTGCGGATCTCTGTCGTCATTCCGCATCTGAACCAACCACAGATGCTGGCGCGATGTCTGGGATCGCTACGCGACGGGACACGTCCCCCTGACGAGGTGATTGTGGTCGATAACGGATCGCACACCTTACCTGATGTGCCGAAGAATGTGACCCTATTACAGGAAAACACGCCCGGTCCGGGACCTGCGCGCAACCTTGGGGTGGCCCATGCCACGGGCGATGTGATTGCCTTTATCGATGCAGATTGTCTGGCGCACTTTGACTGGCTTGATGCGGCTGCCCGCGCGATCCAGACCCATGATATTTTAGGTGGCGATGTCCGGATCGCCTATGCAGACCCCGCAAGTCTGACGGTGTTGGAAGCTTATGAAAGTATCTACGCCTACCGGATGGAACGCTATATCCGCGAAGAAGGGTTCACCGGTACGGGCAATCTGGTGGTAAAAACACCTGTATTAGAGACTGTCGGTGATTTTGCGGGGCTCGACAAAGCTGAAGACCGCGATTGGGGGCACCGTGCGACAGGCATGGGGTTTGAGATTAGCTATGTGCCGCAGATGAAGGTCTATCATCCGGCGCGGCGGTCCTTTGCGGATCTGTATCTGAAGTGGGATCGGCAGTTGGCGCATGACTACGGGATGATCGCGGGTGCGCATGGCAAGCTGCGTTGGCTGATCAAAACGCTGGCGATGGGGCTGTCGCCGCTGGCTGAAATTCCGCGCATTACAACGTCCGACCGCGTGCCCGGTGTGGTGGACAAAGTGAAAGCCTTTGCCGGATTATGCCGGATTAGGGTCTATCGCACAGGCCGGATGGTGGATTTGATGCTGCGCGGCAGGCCGGAACGCTTGGCGCAGAAATGGAACCGGTAGCGGATGATACTGCTGTCGGAGCCTCCGGCGGGGATTTAGAAGACGTCAAAGAAGCGACGGGCGGTGTCTAGGGCTTGGCCGCGATGAGCTTGGCGCAGAGGTTTTTCAGCGCCGTTTCATAGGTGGCAAGCCGCGTTTGACCTGTTTGGAGAGCGGTCTTTGTCTCGTCAGTAAGTGCCGCGCGGTTCTCGAACCCAGCGATAATCTTGGATTTGATCGCTTCGGCTGTCTCGGATGTGCAATCGACGGTGTGATTGTAGCCGATGGACCCAAAGAGCCCTGCGAATTTGCGGCTATAGGCCATCGGGATCACAGGCACGCCTGATGAAAACGCGGCGATACAGGCATGCATCCGTGCGCCCGCGAAGAAATCCATGCCAGCGATGTAGGATTTCGCGGCGGACGGGCTATCGAATGCGGGGGCGAGCACGGTGTCTGGGAATTCCGCGTGTAGGGCTTGGGAGGCACGGTAGTCGTCTTCACCTGCATTGCGCCCGTCTGCGACGATAACATGCGGGATCAGGTGGACCTCAGCGTTTAGAGACTGAAAATGGGTGATCAGATCGCGGATCAGACCCGGATAATCCATTTGCAGGCCGAATTCGTTTTTACCTGTGTAGCCGCCGCCCATCAACAGGCCCGACACGTTCAGGCCGATTTTCACAGGGCCGTCGGTTTTCGCGGGCGCATCATAAGGCAGGCGCAGCGCCACGTCGGACCCGATCACCAGATCGCGGGTGACGCCCATATCGCGGGCTGCTTTGGTGGATAGATCATCACGAGTGGTGACGATCGCGCAAAGCTTCATCGACAGTTTGGCGAAGAAGGCTGATGTCTTGTTGGTAAACGGCCCGATGGTTTGCGGCGCCATCACAAGCGGTGTGCGTGCCAGATGCGTCAGATATTTCAGGATGAACATGCGTCGCAGCCGCCGTCCGCCGTAGATATCTGCAAAGCTATCACCACCGCCGATATCGATCACCAGATCAGCGCGGCGGGCCTGCGCGAAATACCCACGCGGGTTGATCATCACGCGGCCATCCAGATCGCGGATCGTGATATCGTCCCCACCCACATAAGGCGTGCGTTTGTCGGTCCAGTCCATGACGGTGATCGCAATCGGGTGATCCAGATCGCGGGCAATATCGCGGATGATTTCCACCTCTGACACGGTCAATGCGCCAACGCCCAGGTTGTCAGAACGGGTCGAATGCAGGATCAGGCAAATCTTGAGGGGGGTCATAGCGCGGTCTTCTTTTGGACTTTTTACGGTTGAACCAAAATCCCACGGTCTTGACCAGAGTTTGCGCAGCCTCGCCCCGCTTATTGACCGGATCATTGTAAACGGGGAACAAGCGGTCAGATGAAAAGGCAAACCATATGTTGAAGTCAGCCCTGCTGATCCTGTCCGGCAATGCGGCGTTTTCCGTATTCCTGTTGATCCGCAATCTGGCGGTGGCGACGCTGATCCCGCTCGAGGACTACGCGATTGCCGCCACATTCATGATCGCGATGACAGCTGTGGAAATGGCGTCGACCTTGGGTCTGCAGCAACAGATCGTGCAGGCGGACAAGGGCGAAGATGTCCGGTTTCAGGCCGCACTACAGGGATTTCAGGTGGTTCGCGGTCTGTTGGCGGGCGTTGTTTTGTTTGTCGCTGCAGGGTCTATTGCAGGGTTTATGGGGGTGCCGCAGGTCGCATGGGCCTATCAGGTCCTGGCTGTGATCCCTGTGCTGAATGCGCTGCACCATTTCGATATGCATCGGCTCAACCGTCAGATGGTGTTTGGTCCGTTGATCTGGGCAAAGGTGGTGCCGATAGCGGCGTCTTTGCTGGTGATCTGGCCCTTGGCCACCACGCTAGGCGATTACCGCGTGATGTTATGGGCCTTGGTGGTGCAGGCGGCGGTCATGACGGTGATGTCGCATGTGACGGCGCAACGCAGCTACCGGTTGGTCTGGGACCGCGACATAATCGGGGAAAGCCTGCGGTTTGGCTGGCCGCTTTTGCTGAACAGTATATTCCTGTTCGGGGTGTTCCAAGGCGACAAGATCATTGTGGGCCATGTGTTGGGATTGGAACCGTTGGCTTTGTTTGCGATGGGTTTTACGCTGACATTGGCCCCGAGCCTTGTGATGGCCAATTCGATCCAGAACTTTTTTCTGCCGCAGCTCAGTAAGGGTGACGCCCGCTTTGGGATGCTCGCACAGGTCACATCGCAGACCGGATTGTTCGGCGGCGTGGTGCTGGTGATCGCCGTGGCCGTGTTAGGTGCACCATTGGTGGATGTGGTTTTAGGGCACAAATACGCAGGGTTAGTGCCGCTTTTGGTGCCTTTGGCTGTGTTACAAGCGATCCGGATCGCCAAGGCTGGTCCGTCAATTGCGGCCATGGCCAAGGGGCATACGACCAACGCGATGTGGGCCAATGTACCGCGCCTGATCTCTTTGGTCGTGATCTGGGTGGCGTTACACCAAGGGGCAGACCTGATCACTGTGATCTGGATTGGGTGTCTGGGCGAATTTGTGGGTCTGATCGTGGCGGGCGCGTTGATGCGTCAGCGGACCGGCGTGAAGGTGGCTGTTGTGCCGTTCATCGGGGCCTGCGCGTTTTGGGCGGCTGCCGTCATGGCACCGTGGTGGGTGATGGTGATTGTGGGGCTGGTCGGTGTCGGGCTGATGCGCGATTTCAGGCTCTATATCAGGCGAAAGTAGGGGCGCATGTGCTGCGCCCCATCTGTTTACAAACCGTATGCGATGCCATGCGCGGGGGTATCCCCGCCAGTCACACGGACAACGCAGCCTGTGATGCCCGGATGCGTGCTGTCGCCTGCGTAATAGGTGAAATCTGCGGCATCTGCGGGCGTGCTAAAGACCGTTTCGCCCCCCACAGTGATCAGATCGGTGTCGACCAATTGCACTTGGCCGTCATGCGCACTGCCCGCATCCGATGCGGTATCAATCGCAAAGGCTGGATCACGTAACAAGGCGCGATAGGCGGTGATATTGGGGTCAAGTGATGCCGCAGAGGCGATGTTGACCATCACCCGTACATCCCAACCGCGGTCCAGAATACTGGTCGCAGCCGTTCCAAAGTCATCGCTCAGATACCCCACAACATTCGCGTAGTGCTGCGCAGGTGTCAGGCCGCCGCTGGTTGAAATGTCGTTGCGCCCCAGTTCGAACGCCATGACGTTTTCCCCCGGTAGTGTGAATTGCGCCCAACCGTGTTCTGCGTCGCGTCGCTGCACCAGCTTTGCGATCTTGCTGCCAGACCCCGCCAAATTCACGACCCGCCAATCCGACCCGATCAGACCCGTACCCGGATCGGTCAGAACCATGTTGGCCGCTAGACCAGAGGTTACATCGCCGGTGCCTTCCATGATGCTATCGCCTTCCAGCACAAGCTGGTTCAGGATTGGTGTGACCGTGTAGGCGGCCATCAGATCAGCGACCAGCGCATCACCGTCAGCCGCATCAATGGCACTGTCGACCACGACCAGTTCGTACAGATCGAACCTGCCCCAATTGCCAGAACTGCCCGGACTATACGCAAAGCGGCCAATTTCACCGCCCGGCACGTCAGAGATGCGGATCGGGTTCGGGATGGCAAGACGATCATTGTTCATCCACAACATCGATCCCCCATTGGCAGGTTCGCGACCCACCATGCCGACGACTTGCATCTGCGAGCCGGTGATCATCTTTTCAGGTGTCTGGTAGCTGGTGTTGTTTGGCTTGGCGAAAGCACGCAAAAGCGGCGCGCTGTAGGTGTTCAGCGATGTCTCTAACGCGGCGGATACCGTGTTGGGGGCGGCATTGGCATTGCGCCCGAGCGACAGAACTGCGGTTCGTGTTTTCACGCGGTGGAAACGGCCGACCATAAAGACAGACATGTTGCGGGTGGATAGCGCCAATGTGTCTGCGATCTCGAGGAAAGCGTCGCCTTCGAACCGCCAGAACGGCCGACCCAGCGCATCAACCATCGCCGTAGGCCCCGCACCGGGCAAAGCGCTGACATTGGCCAGACCTTGCAGATCGCTGGCTGTCGCCACACGGGCACCATCCATGGTGACGGTTGAAAACTGCGGCGACCAGCGTGCCGTGACGGTGATGGGCAGAACGGCGGGTGTTGGATCAGGCACCGGATCAGGATCGGGTGTGGGGTCAGGATCAGGGATCGGGTCCGGATCGACCGGATTAGGCTCTATATAAGGCTCGTCCGGCACGGTGACAGAGCCACCCGTGACAGGCAGCCCCCCACCCGACAGAAAGCCAAGCGCTGTGCTGAGGCCCAGCATTACCAGCACCCCACCATGTGGTCCGCCGTGGTCCCCGTGGCCCAGACCCGTGACACACGGATCGGATGCCAGCCTTGGACCATATTCACGAAGGTTACGGTTGATCCATCTGCGATCGTCACACGCACATCGCCGCCCGTGCCCACATAAAGCGCGCGGGTCAGATGCCCAAGATCAGCGGTATCATCAGCAGTGATGCCGACCGCATGTGTGACAGGGCTTTGCATGCTGGGGCTGTAGCCTTTGAAATCATCAAGAATAGGCATGGGAATGTCTCCGGTGTTTGCAGGGAAAATCGACGCGACATTACCACCGGTCCGGATCACGTTGCCGATCACGGGGCAGGGCGGACGCAGGGGTTACAAAGGGGTTAAGGGGTCACAGGTTGGTGGTGATCTGACCGGATCGGAGGCAAAACCATCGCCACACAGATGGGTCCCCCATATAGTCAGCGCAAAGCACAGACCCATAAGAGCTTATGAATAAGCCAAAGGACGACACGTGGCCGTAAGCGACACTTTTTCACACAGACCAGCGACCCAAGGGGCCGATCCTATCGCTGTGTCCGGCAAACTGCCGTTGGTGGTGTGGCTGTATCTGTTGGCGGTGGTGATCCCCGTGGGCGTGTCGCTGGGGCCATTGGTGCTGACAGGCGTGCGGATTGTGTTGATCGTGATGATCCTGCCGTTGATGGCGCAATTGTTCATGGGCCGGTTTGGCAAATTGTTTGCGACAGATTTCCTGTTCATCGGCCATGTGCTGTGGACAGCTGTGGCTTTGGTGATGAACAACCCCTCGCAGGTGATCCAACAAACCGGGTCGGTGGGGATGGAATTCTTGGGCGGGTACGTGTTGGGCCGTGCCTATATCCGGACCCGCGAAGATTTCACGGCCCTGTCCAAAATGCTGATCCTCTTTGTGCTCGCGATGGTGCCTTTGGCCTTGTTAGAGGCCGTCACAGGCCAAGTGCTGATCATTGACCTCCTGAAAAAAGTGCCCGGTATGCGCACGATTGCCTATTCGATCCAGGAACGGCGGTTCGGGCTTGATCGCGTGCAAATGGGGTTCAGCCATCCGATCCATTTTGGTCTGTTCTGTTCGATCACCTTTTCGCTGTGTTTTGTGGCGATGGAAGGGACTTTTGGGACAGCGCGGCGCTGGATTACCGGGGCGATTATTGCGGCCACCGGATTTCTTGCGCTGTCATCTGGCGCGATCCTCGCGATTGCGTTGCAGTTCGGTTTGATCCTGTGGTCGATGATGTTTGCAAAAATCGAAAAGCGTTGGTGGATTTTGGTCGGCCTATTTGTGCTGGGCTATGTGGTGATCGATTTGCTGTCGAACCGCAAACCGATTGATGTCTTCATGAGTTATGCGACGTTTTCGGCAGAAACCGCGTATTGGCGGGCACAGATTTTTGAATGGGGCATGAAAAACGTTTGGGCTAATCCTGTGTTCGGGATCGGGCTGAACGATTGGGTCCGGCCCTGGTACATGTATACCAATTCGGTGGATAATTTTTGGCTGCTGCAGGCGATGCGCTACGGCATCCCCGGGTTTGTGACGGTAACGCTTGGCTATGTTTTGATCCTGTTCCACGTGATGCGCCGCGACCTATCGACTGATCCGGTGTTGGCGGTGTTCCGTAGAGCTTGGGTGTTTACGTTCCTTGGGCTTAGCTTCACCCTGTGCACGGTGCACGTCTGGACATCGATGTATTCGTTTGTGTTCTTCATGCTTGGGGCAGGGGTCTGGTTGATCGTGGCCCCCACACAAGAAGATCGCAACCAAGAGCCCGTGAATGCTACGCCGCGCACAGATCCCGTTTTTGTACGAAATCTAGACACACCGCCGATGACCCAGCGCACGCCCCGCGGTCTTGTGGCACCGCAACGCAAAGATGACGGGGTAAAACCCCGCGCGTCCGCCCCCCGATATTCCCGATTTGACGATAAATAGAGACTGAAATGGACCAACGTTCCCTTCCTTACCGTGCAGCGCGCGCTGTGTGGCGCAAGTTCAAATGGCTGCGGTTACAGGCCCAACTGTTAAGGGATCAGTTGTATGATCTGCGGCGTTTCGGGGCATGGTCGCATGGGACAGACGCGGACAAGACGCAGGCGCAGGCGCTACATGCGATCTACAAAAGCTATCACGGCGTTGAAAAGGGCTTGTCGCTGTCTGAACCGCGTCCCGGTTTCGGGGTTGATAAGATCGCCTTCTTGATGGGCAAGCTGCGCGATTACCGGACCAAGTTTGACCCGAACGGGGTGCCTGCGGCCACATCCGCATTGCAAAGCTATCAGGCGTTCAATGCAGGCCATGCCATCAAAAACCCGACGTTAGAGACATTTTTGGACAAGGCTGAGGACGACCGGACGGGCGGCACAAAACCTGTGACCCGCGACGACATCTTGGCAATCACGGACAAAACTGGTGCTGATTTCTTTTGGTCGCGCCATTCTGTGCGCCAATATGCAGACACGCCCGTGGCGATGGAGATGATCCACGCAGCGGTCGACATGGCCCGCAAAACCCCCAGCGTCTGCAATCGCCAAGGGGCACGTGTGCATGTCTTTGCGGATGCGCAAAAGGCACTGTCCTGGCAGCCGGGAAATACAGGGTTCGGACATCTGGCATCACGGGCCTTGATCGTGACGGCAGATTTGCAGGCGTTTTCAGGCACCGGAGAACGCAACCAACCTTTCGTCGATGGCGGCATGTTCGCGATGTCACTGCTCTACGCACTACACGCGCAAGGATTGGGGGCGTGCCCGCTTGCATGGTCGATGCGGGCAGACAAAGATCGGGATATGCGGGCGGCGCTAAATATCCCCGACAGCGAAGTGGTGATCATGATGATCAGCGTGGGGCATTTGCCAGACACGCTCGCAGTCGCAAAATCGCATAGGATGGGGTTGGAACATTATATGGTGGAGCATGACTGAACATAATCATCATTATGGGAGTTAATGATGTGCCCGGGTGCGCGCTACTTTGAAGTGCGAATCCTATTAGAAAGCAATATGTTCAAACTTCAGGAAAGCGAGCTAGCTTTCTAGAGATAGCATCTCCTCTTGGACCATCCGTAAGTCTAGTAGACTATTGTTTGCATTTTCTATATCTGGCCAAGACTCAAAGAAACTTGGGGATACCCCACCACCATATTCCGACTGTAGGCGAGAAAATTCCGGTTGATACGTTGTTATGATCGTTTGCAATTCTGCTTTGGTTAGGAGGTTATAGCGCCGTCCTTTGTACCCGTTATTCGATAGATGTTGATTGAGCTTTCCCAGATTAGCTAGCAATTTTGAAGAACGACCGAGGTCACGTTGGTATAGGCTGCGCAGTAAAAGGCTGTCGGTATCAGGAGTCTTGTTTTTGGGTTGTGGTAGCATGAAATCTTCAGCAGGTAGGTTGGTAACATGCAAAAAATCCAGAACAGCGTCACCGCCTTTTAGTTGTGATTTTTCGTAAGCTCGCAATTTTATACTGCCCGCGCCAAACAACGTTTCGAACCGTTTGATTCGCTTAGAAAATTCAAGACCTGATTTCACGAAAGGCGAATCCAAAAACTGCGACATGGTCTTGGCCCCAGTCCCGGATTTTAGCCCCTGTTGGAACCACGAATTCAGAAAGCTGTCTGGGCGGCGCAGGTAAATGAGTACAGTGACGTCATAACCTCTCAGGAGTCCTGCAAGCTTATGTGTATCGCTCCTTTTGCTATCTGCGAAGTGCCACAGACCTTCATCGGAAATGATTAAGTCATGCTTGGTATCGGTCAAGGCCTTGATGGTAGGACCTAGAACGGCAGAAGTCCGCATTGGAGGGCCGACATAGGTGTAGTTAAAGCGAGACATGACGTCAGCGTTATTGGACAACGTTTCTTGAATGGAAGTCGTACCAGTTTTCATTGTTCCTATATGAAGTATTACTTTGGGCATCAATTCTTCCTGTCGTACCGTTTCAACTTAGCGCAATATCCTCTGAGCCAAGTGACGGCAAAGGCTATTTAAATTCTATCAAAGAGTTAAGCCACCGACGCCACTATAGTAGCAAAATGTTAGGTCATGCTGGGGGTGACGCTAAAGTACCGACACTTCATTGACGCGCTCGGGCGGGCATTGCGACGCAGTCAGTTTTGGAAAGCAGTGGAGGCTCTAAACTTCATAGACCTTATGTGGGCCATCCAAGAACAGGGACTTCGGAATGTCCGCAGGTGGGCGTAAAGATTGATCAGCAGGCAATGCCAAAATATCGGTTATAGCCTCATGCAAATGCTGCGAGAAACCATCCGTAAATTGTGCTTCATTTGACAGGAACGTTTCAGGGATAGCATTGTACTTAGACGGATCGCTTAAATAGTCTCGAATGGCTTCACCCAAAGCAGAAGCAGACCCAAAACACTGGCCACCAATTACGTCGTGTTGGTTCAGAGGGTAATCTACATCTCCATTTGATACGCAAAAAACCGGGCGGCGGAGCAATGTCGCCTCAATGACTGTTGCGCTGTAGCTTGATAGAACAAGGTCTGAGGCTTCAATGATTAACTGTGCATCACCGCTTAAAACTTCGACTCGATCAAACGCATTCTCCTCATTGACGACCCGCATGTAAGCTTCTCTACGAGCTACCGTTTCCTCTGGGTGAAGTTTAAGGATCAGCAAGCAATCCAAATCTTTTGTGGCCTGAATGATTTTTGACCAAACTCCGGAGATTTGATCCCAGTTCGAGGGTTGCGCAAAGAAAGATAGCACAGCTTTTGGTGCCGTAAAATCAACAGGGTACTCCTCTGCCAAAGCCGCTCTGGCTTGCGCCGTTTTTGTAGGCAAATCATAGTGGGAGGTTGTTTCCAAGCGCGGTGATCCAATAACCGGACAGCGATCGACACTCATCCCGAATCCTTCCGCTGCAGCGGAAGCAAAAAAGCTTGAGACGACACCATAATAGTCGGCTGTAATTTTACTGTATCGACAATAGCTAGCGTTCAATCCATGTGGTTCAACGGCAAAGCTCGGTACATTAAAGTGTCTGGAAACAGCCGCTAGGGCGGCGACTCTAGGACTCCGAAAAGGTGTCAGGATAACCAGTTGGGGCAGCTGATCGTTTGCGTGTAGCTGAGCAAACCATGCATTACATAAAAAAGAATGCGCGATGTAGGATAAAAGGCCATTTGTGGCCACGTCCTTAATCCGCGTCCTCAAAACATGGGCAATATAGTTGTGATGGATCATCGAAATCTTTGAATGGAGGAAGTCCTCTAGCCAAATTTTGGTTAATTCGAATTTCCCGTGCGGAGCTTGAGGAAGTGGATAAATTTCGTCAGACGACAACGGTTCTTCCATTGTGGCAGCAAATGAAACGAGGTTGCCGCCCATAAAGGCCACACGAAGATTATGGGTTGTTGTCAAAGCATCACAATAAGCCGCGGAAGATCTGTTGTAAGCGGCAACCTGTGATGTGGCCAGCAATACCCGTGCAGCGTCTGAACTAGGCCAACCTTGAAGTTTTTCCGTGAACGCCTTCGATTTCTTTTCGAGATCTTTGATCGCGGTTTCAAGCATCAGATGCCGAGATTTCGGCATTCGTACATCTGGCGCGCCTGCCGATAGTCGGATGGTATATTGTTCGAACGCGGCTAAGGCAGAGCCCTGCATTGATGTGCAAACAAGTTCTACCCGTCTATCAGATGCAATACCATTAATGCCAAGAATCAAATCGCAAAAGCGATCATTGCTTGCTCGCTTTGAAGGGCTTGACGGATCGAAACCGATGACGACGTGATCAAATTCTTCAGACGCCATCAACTGCTGTAATGCTGTGAACTGTAAACACGGGAAAAATAGATTGTCAGCCAAAGCTAAAGCCGTCCCTGCGTCATCATTGACGGTCAATCTGGCCTTCGACGCAATGTTGAGTTCCGACACCAGGAATTCAGCGGTTTCGCGTGTTTCTTCATGTACCCGATGATACTCAGACGAGAAACGGGTTATGCGGCTTCTCGGGTGTTCGACGGAAATAACACAGTCACCCGAATGTAGTGTATCGTTGGAAAAATTCGCGCGTCCATACAGGTCGCCGATTGCAAAAACGGTCGCTTCTTCAGCACCCTGGCACAGCATGGCGATTGCAGTCACATTGGATATGTCGGGCACCACAATTAAGCGGCGTTTGGTAGCTTTTTTGAATCCGCTATTTATCAATCTGGAGCGGATGTCAGGCTCAATAGTGTTTGCGACAACAAAACCACAGCTGTCGATAACACGCAGGAAACCGCGAGAGATTTCGGGACTGCTATGAGTTGCAAGTCGTGCAAACTCCGCTGAGTGTTTATCATCTAGAAGTAAGCTCGCGAGAGACACAATCGCAGAGCTCACCATTTGACTACGTCGCATTCTGTTGGCGAGTTGAGAAGTGTTCGCTGTATCCTCGTCCAGCAAACATCTTCGAATGATTTCTTGTGTTAAGGCCGAGCGCCCCAGAGCTATTAGGACTGAAGGATTAAAGCACTTTTCGTAGGAAATTCGGACAAAGTCTTCAATGGCGTCGGGCTTATGTTCGTGCAACTCACGAAGCCGTTTGTCCACGTGCTGCCACGGACGTGTGTTACTTTGTTTCCAGAACAGTTGATTGCCGGCGGAGAAGCCTTTGAGTTTGTCCGTTGTTTGAACCATACGGTCGCGAACAAACCAGCGAGACCGTGACGCTCGGCGTTTTAATGGATCAAGGATGCGTTTATTGATGGTTCCAATTGGTGCTTGTGCGAAAGCTTTCGGCAGAATTCTAACCGCCTTCGCATATCGGACAAGAGTTGATTTAAGCTCCACAATACGCCCTCAACTTCTGGCGCGGAGCAACATGAAGCACTCAGCCGCCTGTGTTCCACTTGCGGCGCCCCTTACTTGCGCAAGAGCAGCTATGGCAGCCAGACTTCGCGGGAACGGGAAGTCTTGGATTTCAGCCCCAAACATCTGAGTGATACGCAACTTTTCTTCGAGATGGCCGGTAATATCGACATATATATTTGGTACGAAAGGCAGTGCCTGTTGAATTGCAGCGTCTGTTTCCGACAACGTCTCATAGACCAAGACCCACTTGACTGATGGATATCGGAACCATTTTGCGCACGCAGCACCTGCATCATGAACCGCAGCGTGATCGCTATGCGCGTCTCCGCGATGTGGCAAGAGCATGACTTCGGGATTGATTTCCTTAACGACGTCTCCAATGGCCGCGACTATGTCACCAATGGGAAAGGTATCGAGGCGGGCAGCTGGGAATGGGAGGATCCGTACACTCGCGAAGCCATAGGCATCAGCCACCGTTTCTATTTCGAGTTTACGCTTCGCCACTTTGCCTTCGGGCCAACCGTCTTCAGGGCGCATTTGCGTGACAATAAGCCAATGTACTTCGCGACCTGCCTTGCGTGCACGCAGAAGCGCGCCCCCTGCCCCAAGAGTTTCATCATCGGGATGCGGTGCGATGACCAAAATCGGCCCATGTCCTTGGTCAAAGATCATATGGAAGTCTCCATTACGAAACGCTTGTGCAACAAACGATCGTCGATTTCTGTTTCGCTCAAGATGTTTGCGATCTTACTACTTGCGGTTCCATCGCCATAAGGAGTTTCGCATTTCGCCAGCATCGTGCGAAAATCTGCATCTTTTGTTGCTGTCTCGATCGCGGCTGAAATCTCGTCGGGGTCATACCCTGTCCAGATCACATTGGCCGCATGTTCGCGCCCACGTTGTCGTTTACCAATGTTGATTGTAGGCAAACCGAGTGTTGGAGCTTCTAGAATGCCTGCCGAAGAATTGCCAATCATTGCATGCGCATGGCGCAGCATATTCACAAACAGGACCCGCTCCAAAAATGTAAATAGGTGAACACGGTCGCACCGTGCTGAAAGCGCTGTGAGCTCGGCAACGACGGCGTCACTGCCTGGATCTGTATTTGGCATCAGAGCGACGACGTTCAGTTCGCTTTTTTCCAATACTTGTGAGATCGTTGCCATGTGGGCTTTGGCTTCTGAGAAATCAGTAATAGTCGGATGATAAAGCAACACAAGATAAGGTCCGCATTTTTCGTCGAGACCCAGCTGTGACAGAACCTTCTCCCGACTGAGGTGTTCGACACTGATTAAGCGGTCCAGGCCAGATGCGCCGACGACATTGATCCGCCAGTCTTCTTCACCAATTGCGCGGAGCCGCTGCCCACTTAGTTCTGTCGTCGCCATGTGGATGTTTGCAATTTTGGAAACAGCGTGTCTGATCGGATTATCAACGTTACCGTCCTCTGCATGATCGCCGCCGCCGATATGGACCACAGGAATATGGTGATAGAGACCGGCAAGCGCGCCAGTCATAGATTCTTCTCGATCACCCATGACGACTAGAAAATCTGGACGTTCATTGGCAAACAAATCCGTCATACCGGACATCTGTAACGCCGCACCTTTTACCCTACCCGACAGTCCGTCAGAGGCCATTAAACTATCAATACGGGCTGCAATTCGAAATCCATCGTCTTCGATCTGCCGAACAGAATTGCCCATACGTTGTGAAAGATGTCCGCCGGACACGATGACGCTTGAGGATAGGTTTGGCATTGCATCAACGGCGCTAATGACCGGTGCGAGAATGTCGTATTCGGATCGAATGCCAGTAAGAAAATGAACTTTACGCTCCATGTTCGTCCTTTAGTATAAATCAGAGTCAAGCATAGCCAGTGACCACCGGCGGGCATCGGTAAAGTCCCCTACCGCGCTATTAAACTGACGGCCACCCAAATAAGTAACCGGGCTATTGGCGCTAAAGCCGAATCTCTCGAGGGCCAATCGTGGTCCACCTTTATTCAAACACCATGTGTTTAAGCGCTCTATTCCAGCATTTTGCGCATCGGAACAAATCGAGTGCAACAGGGCCTTCGTATGTCGCTCATCAATTGCCTGTAGATCGACGATATCTGTCTCTGCGATCCCGTAGTTCTTGGTGATCGCATAGGCTGAAATATCTGGGCGATCAGTGATTATATATCGGGTGTATGTGTTTACAGGATTGACATCGATGCGCCATTTCAACGTCTTTTCATCTTTTAACGATTGCAATCCTGTTGAGTTTGCCAGCCGGTTGTTCAAGTTTTCAAAGCGCGCATCAATCGCCGGAACCTTTTCGACAGCAGGTAAGCTTTCGGTTGCTGTATGGGCAACAGATTTTGTTGCGAGCGATAGTGTTGCTACGTCGCAGACTGGTTCCCATCCCAATTTGCGTTGCCGTGTTGCGTTGATCATTGGGTTCGGAAAACCCCAAACGGCAGCATAGCTGGCCTGACGCAGGTCTTCATAGAGTGCTTCGCCAACGGCTTCGACTAAACCACGACCTCGATGCTTGGGGTGGGTCATTGTCGACATCGACAGGGCAGCAGGCATGATTTCGCTATTGATTAAGAACGGTGCTTGGCTTGCACCGTAATGGGCAACCAAATCATCTCCAGACCACGCCAGCATCACAAGCGGACCCCCGTGTGGATGGTCGAGGTAACGCCACTTCCAAAAGTCGGCAGACAATTCGCGCCCAAAGCTATCTTTGAACAAATTCCTGATGTGGATTTCATCGCCTGACCGCCAGGGCCGTATATCGTAACCTTTTGGCATCTTGGGTCCTCGGATCAGTCACTTTTTGCATTGCGCAAATATGAGTAAGGCAGATAGCAATGTCTATCCAATTACTTGCACTTACCTGTTGCATCCGTGTATCCGAACAGTGCACTCGGAGAAAAGGCTCGTTTTCGCCAGAAAGGCACAGTTTAGCCCATGATACCTCTCGCTATTCCAAACCTTCAAGGCAGGGAAGCTGACTACTTGCAAGACTGCATTACGTCGACCTTCGTTTCGACTGTTGGGCCGTTTGTGACCAATTTCGAAGGCCAGATAGCAACCCTAAGCGGAACCCCGTCTGCAGTCGTTTTATGCAGTGGAACCACTGCTTTGCATCTTACATTAGAAGGGTTGGATATTGGAGAAAATGATCTGGTCATGTTGCCATCTTTGACCTTCATTGCGACTCCAAACTCGGTGAAACATGCTGGGGCTGACGTTTGGCTCGTAGATGTCCATGCGTCTGACTGGACAATGGATGTGTCGCTTGCGCGGGACGCCATTTTATCGAAAACGGATCCGCATGCCGATGGCCGCATTCACCGTGAAACAGGAAAAATACTTAAGGCAATTATGCCAGTGATGATTATGGGCGCAGTTCCTGATCTTGACGGCCTATGTGATCTCGCGCGCGAGTTCGGCTTGAAAGTTGTGGTTGACGCGGCGGCCGCTATTGGTACGTCAGGCATCAATGGGGTGAAGTTAGGCATGACTGGCGTTGATGCGGTATGCTATTCGTTCAATGGGAATAAGACCGTAACGTGCGGCGGGGGCGGCGCGGTTGCTTCCAATAATTCCGCACTAATTACGCGGATTAAGCACCTCAGTTCGACTGGCCGGGTCGGCGCAAATTACGACCATGATATTGTTGCATACAATTACCGTATGACCAACCTGCAGGCGGCAGTTGGCGTTGCTCAGCTGGAGCGATTGGATGAATTCCTGAACGCCAAGCAGGCTATCCGAAATACCTACGCGGAATTTGCCTCGAAATTTGAGGTTCTGGAGGCATTTCCAGAGCCAAAATTTGGACGGAATGGACACTGGTTTTCTGGGTTTTGGTATACTGGTGAAGATCCAGAGGTTGGCCAGAAATTTCAAAACCATATGAAAAGCTCTGGAATTGATTTGCGACCGTTTTGGAAGCCGATACACCTCCAGGCACCGTATCGGGCTGCTTTGGTAGAGCCAATGCATGTTGCCGGTGATTTGTGGCAGCGGATTTTTCCACTGCCTTGCTCAACTCATCTTACCCCAGAACAACTGGATACGGTCCTTGACGCCGCCTCAGTATTCTGGACAGCATACGAAGGTACCTCGTGAGACTGGCCAATTATACTGAACGAGATTTGCAGCATCTGTGTATTTTCGAAACTCAGACGGTTCTCGAAGCTATGCAAATCATGAGTAAAGCGGGCCTGCGCTTGGTACCCGTGGTTGTAGAAGAGGGTCGCCGTTTCGTTGGTGTAGTCGCGGACGGTGATTTGCGACGGTTTTTGGCGAATGGTGGCCAGACTAGCGCTTTGATCGCCGACGTCGTGAACCGTAAACCATCGATCATTGAAGCCCCAATGCCCTTGCCTGAAGTGCGCAGCCTTATGATGCAACGGGGGTTAGAATATCTGCCATTGATCCAAGATGGGTACTTAGTGTCGATGTTTGTCTTGTGGGTGGCTGCAAGCCCAGAAAAATTGAGCGCCGTTATTATGGCTGGTGGACTTGGTAGTCGCCTGGCGCCTTTGACCGACAACTGCCCAAAGCCGCTTTTGCCGATTGGTGGTAAACCGATTTTGACACACATCATCGAACATCTCAGAGACCAAGGCGTGAATCATTTTGTTCTGTCTCTCAATTATTTGGGCGACATGATAGTCAATCACTATGGCGATGGTTCGGAACTGGGTGTCAGTATCACCTATGTTCGTGAGACTATGCGTATGGGTACGGGCGGCGCATTGGGTTTGATTGATCCATCAGAGCTGTCCGAGCCCTTCTTGTGTTTGAACGGAGATATTTTGAATGATATCGATGTTGACGCACTTAAACTACAGCATATCGATAATCACTGGGACGCAACCATGATTGTCCGGAACTATTCCTATCAGGTGCCCTACGGCGTGGTGAACGTTGGGCCGCAGGAAGATTTCGTGGGCGCTGAGGAAAAGCCTACGATGAACTTTCGAATTAATGCGGGTTTCTATATGCTGTCTAAATCCATTCTTACTGTCATCCCCCGCGAAGTATTTTATGATCTACCAACGCTTTTTAGTGATCTGCAAACACGCGGTATGAAGTGCGGGACACAGGTACATCACGGGCGGTGGATCGACATTGGAAATGTCACAGAGCTCGAACGCGCACGCGCGATTTTTGAAGGATCCGAGGAATGAGCTACTATGATCTGCCCGAACTCGACGCACGTATCGTTAGTCGAAGTCAGAGCTTTTTTACGGATGATCTCATTGCGAACGAAGCGGCCCTAAGTGACATTATCAAAGGCGCCAGAATTCTGGTCGTTGGCGGAGCCGGCTCAATCGGATTTCAAACGCTCAAGACTGTCATGCGTTTTGCTCCAGCGACAGTACATGTGATTGATCACAACGAGAACGGACTCGCGGAGGTCATTCGCGCGCTCAGATCTGCAGATGAGCCGATTTTGACAGACGAAATTCTGACGTTGCCTTTCGATTACGGAGGAGCCCCTTTCCGGCAGTGGCTTGCTGCGCAAAGCCAACCGTATGATTACGTTTTGAATTTCGCCGCGCTCAAGCATGTACGGTCCGAGAAGGACCCCTATTCAATTCTTGCAATGCTCGAGACCAATGTGCTCAAAATTGTTGATCTCGCCCACGAATTACACAAAATTGGCGAGCCCAAAAAATTGTTCTGTGTCTCAACAGACAAGGCCGCAAATCCCAGTTCAATGATGGGGGCGACCAAACGATTGATGGAGCATGCCTTGTTTGTTC
>NZ_JBVVTX010000004.1:0-125376 GCF_055809435.1 Yoonia sp. D2-7
CACCCGGATTGTCAATCGTAGGCAGGTGGTCCAATATCTGAAAGATCGCGATGACGCTTTTCTTCTTACCTATCCTAGATACAGCTTGTAAGAACACCGCTTGATCAATGCCCATCATCCCCGTGAGTTGGCTAGCAATCTTGAATGCATCGTTCCAGTGTCGCACAGGATCGGGAAAGTAGAGCTTGTATTCTTTGCATTGCTCTAACAGTCGCACCAAAGCGCTGTCGCTTGTTGTGCTATTGTGTTCTTCTTTTTTTACAACCTGATCAGAGCATATTAAAGATTCAGATTGTATGTGCCGCTCATTTTGGTTGTCACGACCGTTCATTTTCGCCGTGGTGACCGTCTCTATCTGACCTTCAAGACGTGCCTTCAGAGCATTCAAAACAGCCTCGTCAGGTTTGCGGCGTAAAATGACGCGGGCCTCTTCTGTGATTTCACATGGCCCATTGTCGTTTAGAAGCGTTTCGCGCAGCTGTGCGATGTGGTCACGCAAATTTGCCAGCCGGTCACGTTTTTCACGCGCCTGATCCGCGATAGATGCAATGTAAGCTGCGTTCTGCGCCAAAGGTGCGAGGTCGAACCCGTAGGCCACCCCTGCCCTGCGCTTGAACCGTTTGCGATTGGCGCTGTCGTGCCGGATGACAACGCCAGATGCCACAAGCTTGCACAGATGCCGCCGTAAGGTGCTTTCCGGCATGCCATTCAGGCGATGTGACAATGTCTTGTTGGATGGGAAAACTACAGTGCTCAGTGGCTCCGGGTCGATGTCGCGATCGCGGTGAAATGTCAGCAGTGCGCGTAGTACGCTCAAGGTGCGGTGGTTCAATTCCAACGTTTCCGCGCAATCCGCTAAATCTTGCAGTGCTTGCCACTTATCAACAAGGGTCACATCGGACGATTGGACAGCATGTGTCGTTCGCCCAAACTGCGTTTGGCGTTCATGTTTCATAATAATTTCACGAAAGACAATATTTACCCGTCGCCGCACAGTGATGCAGCGTTGACAGGATGCGCGGTTCGGGGCTATCTCAAAAGTGCGAAGATCGAGAATGGCCTTCCGGGATCAATCCTGGGGGGCTTTTCTTTTATTGTCGGTCTGCTCGTGCCTCTCCTGTTTTTTGTTTCATTGCTCCGCGTCAGTGGATTTGGTCCATTGGTCGTGAAGGTCTTGTAGCACCGCATCGGCGTTGGCGTTGAACCACGTGTCAAAGCCGTCAGCCGTGCGCGATGGGATGTTCAACGTGACGCCCCGTGTAGTTTGTTTGATATCGGCAAGAGCCTTGCCATCTGCGGTGCGCAGCGTGCGAGGCTTGGTGAGTGCCTTTGCAGGCTTTGGGGCTGCAGCACGTTTCAGCGCGGCCTCAAAGCGGTCATTTGATGACAAGGTCGCAAAGTCCGGCGTGCGCATGAAAGCGTCCACGCGGTTCGATGCGCCGTCTGCTTCCATCGCCTTGGCCAAAGTTGCCCAGCGGTCGCGCCCAATGCTTGGGGCGGATCCAATGTTACGCAAAAAGGGTAGGGTGAACGCCGTGCCGATCTTCAACATACGCGATACCATCGGCAGATCAATCGAAAGCGCCGCGGCAATTGTCTGCCGGTCATAGTTCATGTCCTGCAGCTGGGCTGCAAATGATGCCTTTTCGATAAAACTCAGATCCTGTCGCGCGGTGTTTTCTTGACCCTGCGCCATGATCAAAGCGTGGTCGTCAAGCTGACGCACCATAGCTTTCACGGGCAGTCCAAGATCTTTCAACGCTTTGAGACGCCTGCGACCATAAACGATTTCATAGTGGCCGGTCTTTGTGGAATGCGGGCGCAAAAGCACAGGCACCTGCTGTCCGTAGGTTTCCAGACTGTCCTTGAGTTGCTTGTGGGCCTCGCCGCTAAAACCTAGTCGGTCTTCAACACCTGCATCTTCGATTAGGTCGGCACTGATTTCTTGGACCGCGTTCTCCTGCAGTTTGCTCAGTGACGATTGCAAGGCACCAACGGTGCCGCGCGATGGGGCAGGGGGCCGCGCCGCCGGTTTGGAACGGGTACCCGTCGGAATGTTACTGCTCAGAATGCCTTTGCGTGCCATCTATCGTCTCCATGCGGTTTGCAGCAGCTGTTCGACCTCTTGGCAAACAAGATTGAGTGAATCCACCGCACGGTCGTAGGTGTTGCGGTGAAATTGGCTGCGTTCCACTTCGAAAATGGTTTGTTGGGTCAGGCCTGCATCTGAAATCGCGGTGGATTTCAACATCGGGGCGACCATGACGTCGTCACCGAACAGCTGCCGCAGGAACGCGACGACCTGTTGCTGCGGACCATCGTTCGGTTCGTGACGATTGATCAGAAACCGCATGAAATCGAACTGCATGTCTGCGCCCGCGTCAGAGACGACATCAAGTAAATCCGCGCTCATTTGTAAGAATTGGGACATCGACGCCACGTCGAGCATATTCGGCACAATCGTAATCAGAACGCCTGTCGACGCGCAAAGCGCGGACATCGTCAGGTATCCTAGCTGCGGCGGGCAATCGAAGATGATGACATCGTAGTCTTGTTCTACAGTCTGAAGGACAGTTGCCAGTCGTGCAAAGAACGGTGGCTGTACATTTGTACGCAAGGCTTGCGGTGTTTCATGTTCGAATTCTTGCAAAAGCAACCCGCCCGGAGCGAGATCGATACCCGTGAAAAACGTCTTTTGGATAACGTCTGACAAGGGCAGGGGGTCATCATAGCGGATCGCGTCGTAAATTGTTCCGCTTTCGAGAAAGTCGACCTCTGGCCGGTATCCGAATAGCGTTGTGAGCGATGCCTGCGGATCAATATCGACGACCAACACCTTATAGCCCCGTAGGGCGAGCCATTGGGACGTGTGCACGGCACTGGTTGTTTTACCCGATCCACCTTTGAAGTTGAGGAACGATAAGACCTGAACCGGATCATCACCGCGCCGTCCACGCAGATAGGTGCCTTTTGTCTTAGCATTAGACTCTAATATGTCGCGAATCGCTTGGACGTCGGACGCGTGATAAAGCCGTCTTCCGCCTGCAGTAGACTCTACTTCGGGTAGTTTTTCTTCGAAATGTAGCTTGCGTAGGAAACTGGTTGAGATACCAAGAAGATCTGCTGTTTCACCCGCAGTAAACAGGCGCAATTCTTTGCGCGCATCTGGGGCAAAGACCTTGTGCATATGGTCTTCAAGCGCCGCAGCGAGGTGTTCCGCATTCTCACGAATGCGGGTATTAATTTCGATACGCCCCTGTCGCTCAGGCATGGTTGTCCACCGCTGATTTGGTAACGCTTTGCAGCGTCATCTTGTTGTTTAGCGTTTCTATAGCGCAAACTTTGTGGCGCGCGCAACTGATTCCTCTTTCAGGCAAGAGGCGGACGGAAAGTTCAACCAGTTTCATACGATGAATGACCACATACACTGACCAGTGGCCTCAGGACGTGACGGTGCCGTCTTGAATAGGTGGTAAATTAATTCTTGCATTTTGGATAGGGAAAGAACTACGGTTAATATATTATATTATATCGATAGTATAATTAAAGCGGCGGGGAGGTCGCGCTGGCATCATTCATAATGCTGTCACTTATGCTAATGGAGGATAAGACATGAGGACTCAGGTTACATTAAAGCGAGCGCTAGCGAGCGGTTCCGCTGCGCTATGCTTGGCTGTTGCGGGCGCGCTGCCCGCGATTGCACAAGACTATCAAGAGGCGCCAGGTCTCGCTGATTTGGTCGCATCAGGTGCATTGCCAGCGATCGAGGACCGGTTGCCAGCCAGCCCAATGGTCCAAGAAACGCTAGACAGTATTGGTGAATATGGCGGGACGTTGCGCCGCGCTATTCTTGGCGGGGGCGACCAGCACAACATGGTCCGCCTTATCAGTAACGAAAACCTGGTACGCTGGAGCGCCGATTGGTCAACGGTCGAAACGAATATCGCGGAAAGCTATACGGTTTCCGAAGATGCGACGACGTTCACGTTCAATCTGCGCGATGGCATGAAGTGGTCTGACGGTGAACCATTCACCGTGGATGACATCATGTTCTGGTACGAAGTGTTTTCCGATGAGCGGCTGACGCCATCGAAACACCCGATGTATACAGGCGCGAGCGGCCCCGTCGAAGTCACAAAGATCGACGAAAATACTGTTGAGTTCAAATTCGGTGAGGCCAATGGATTGTTCTTGCAGAACCTCGCATACGGGTTCGGCTATTACACCGTGAACTATCCGCGCCACTACCTTGAACAGTTCCATGCGGATTACAATTCCGACATTCAGGCGCTTGTTGATGCTGAACCTGCTGCAGCTGATTGGGTATCATTGTTCAACCTGCGTGCCGGTCCGATGCATACGCCGATTTTCTGGCAGAACGCTGACCGTCCGACGCTACACCCGTGGCACATCGTCGAGGCCTACGGTTCAACCGACCGGATGGTCGCAGAGCGTAACCCGTACTACTGGAAAGTTGACGGCGAGGGGAACCAGCTCCCCTATATTGATCGCGTGACGTGGGATCAGGTCGAAGACCCTGAATCGATCCTGCTAAAGGCGTTTAACGGCGAAATCGACTATATGGCGCGTCACATTGGTCGCCCTGCGAACCTTGCAGCGCTGACCGATAATAAGGACCGTGGTCAGTACGGTTTCTATCAGGTTGGCGATATCACCGCATCGCAAGCTGCCTTGATGTTGAACCTGAATAACCCTGATCCGGTTAAGAACGAAATCGTAAACACGTTCGAATTCCGTCAGGCATTGAGCCACGCGATTGACCGTCAGGAGATCATTGATCTGGTCTATCTGGGTGTCGGTAATGCGGTTCAAACATCACCGCATCCATTGTCGCCGCTCTATAACGAAGAATGGTCCACACAATACACGGACTTTGATCCTGATGCAGCAAGCGCGTTGCTTGACGGTATGGGTCTGGATCAAAAAGACGATGACGGGTTCCGGTTAGGACCTGATGGTGAACGTCTGACTTTGGTGTTCCTTGTCGCTGATGTGTTCGGGTTCCAATATCCTGACGTTATGGAACTGGTGTCCGGTTACGCAGCGGACGTTGGTTTGGATATTCAGGTTCGTGCAAGTGATCGGTCTCGTCTGCAGGAAGTCGCATCCAACGCTGAACATGACGGCTATATCTGGAACTGTCCGGGCGGTCTGAACGACGCCTATACAAACCCAGATTGCTACCTGCCACGTGGTCAGGCGGTATATTGGGCACCTGAATGGGCTGCATGGGGTGTTGATCCGACAACGGGTACTGAACCACCAGCCAATATCAAAGCTTTGTTCGAAGCATATGAAGGTGTCACAGGGTCTGCTGACCCTGCAGTCCAAGAAACTGCGTTGAAAAGCCTGATTGATCAGGCTGCTGGCCAGCTATTGACGATTGGCTTGATGCAAAGTGATGGGGCGTATGGGATCGCACGCGAGAATTTGCGCAACTATCCTGACCCGATGCCGATTGCCGGACAGCTTTGGACGCCGGCGCCCTATACGGCACAGTTTTACTTTGAGGGCGGCGATAATCTCCGCTGAAAAGTAACCCGCGTTCGGCTGCATTTTGTAGCCGGATGCTGAAAGGTAGCAGAGCTTTGTCCATGGTCCTCCCGGATTAAGCTCTGCTACGATTTTCAAGACACGCGACGCACCGCCTAAAGGACACGTCATGCTCGGATTTCTTTTTCGACGTATCGTTTACATGATACCGACCGTCTTTTTAGTTTCTGTCGTTACCTTTGCGATCATCCAACTTCCGCCGGGTGATTACCTTGATACGCTTGCCGCAGAGCTGAACGACAGTGGTGGCTTGGACGAGGGGACAATGCAGTCCCTGCGTGACCAATATGGTCTCGGGCAACCTATGTACGTGCAGTACCTGAAGTGGATGAAGGGTATTCTGTTTCACTTCAATTTCGGCATTTCGTTCGAGAAAAACGTGCCTGTGAACGACCTGATCTGGGATCGCTTGGGCTGGACATTCGGCATTTCGATCCTGACCCTCTTGTTCATTTGGATCACCGCGCTGCCGATTGGCATCTATTCGGCCGTACGCAAGTATTCGGTTGGCGATTACACGGCGACGTTCTTTGGTTTTGTGGGCCTTGCGGTCCCGAATTTCTTGCTAGCGCTGGTAATGATGTATGTGTCGTTCAAGTATTTCGGCCAATCTGTCGGTGGTCTGGTCAGTCCAGAGTATCTGGATCAGCCGTGGAGCTGGGACAAATTTGTCGATCTTATCAAACACATCTGGATGCCGATTGTCGTCGTCGGGACGTCCGGCGCCGCCGCTTTGATCCGCATTATGCGCGCAAATCTGCTGGACGAACTTAACCGTCCCTATGTCGTGACCGCCCGCGCGAAAGGCATGTCCGAATTCCAATTGCTGATGCGATATCCGGTGCGTGTCGCGCTGAACCCGTTTGTTTCAACGATCGGTTGGATTTTGCCGACCCTTGTGTCGGGCGAAATTATCGTCGCGGTGGTGATGAACCTACCCACAACCGGCCCCCTATTGCTGCGCGCCTTGCTGGTGCAGGACATGTATCTTGCCGGATCGCTGATCCTGATCGTCAGCATGTTGACCGTGATAGGCACACTGATTTCCGATGTTCTTCTGGCATGGATTGACCCAAGGATCCGTTACCAATGACCGAAACACAAACCGACACTGTTGCCGCACCTTTACTGTTAAGCCCAAGGGCGCTGATGTGGCGCAAGTTTCGCCGCCATAAGGTCGCGTATTTCAGCCTTTGGCTGACGGGATTTATCTATCTCATGGCGATTTTTGGTGAATTTATCGCCCCTCAAGCGCCAGACGAAACAAATAGGCGCGGCATTTTTGCGCCTCCGCAGGGGATACACCTGTTCGTCGAAACGCCTGATGGCGGACGCGACTTTCAGTTGCATGCAAAAGCGCGAAAGATGCAGATTGATCAGGCTACGATGCGCCGATCTTACGCAGACGATCCCGATGAAATCATCCCGTTGGGATTCTTTGTGACCGGATTTGAATACGACCTGTTGGGATTCATCCCGACGGATCGCCATTTCTTCGGCCCGATTGACCCCAGTGATACATTTTACCTGCTTGGCTCAGATCGCCTTGGTCGCGACATTCTAAGCCGGATTGTGATGGGAACGCGGGTGTCGATGTCCATCGGATTGGTGGGTGTTCTCATTTCGCTTGTCATCGGCGTGTCGCTTGGCGGCATCTCTGGCTACTACGGTGGTTGGGTCGATAACGTTATCCAGCGGTTGATCGAGTTTTTACGGTCAATTCCGACGATCCCACTTTGGATGGGCCTTGCAGCGGCAATTCCATTGGGATGGCCACCGCTTCGCACATATTTTGTTGTCATGCTGATTGTTTCGATGATCGGCTGGACCTCACTGGCGCGCGAGGTGCGCGGCAAATTCCTGTCGCTGCGCAATGAAGATTTCATCACCGCAGCACGGCTTGACGGGCTTAGCGATTGGGCTGTGATCCGCCGTCATATGGTGCCCAGCTTTTCTAGCCACATCATTGCGTCGCTCACTTTGGCGGTGCCGTTGATGATCCTTGCCGAAACGTCGCTGTCGTTCTTGGGGATCGGGTTGCAACCGCCCATTATCAGTTGGGGCACGCTGTTGAAAGAAGCCCAGAACATTCGGACCATGGTCGAAGCACCTTGGTTGCTGATCGCACCCGGAAGCATGATCGTGATTGCTGTCCTTGCGCTTAATTTCCTAGGAGACGGCCTTCGTGATGCCGCAGACCCACATGCCCATTGATACAGACCCAATGATCGAAATTCGGGGACTCAAGACCCATTTTTTCACCGATGATGGCGTGATCAAAGCCGTGGACGGAGTGAATCTCGATGTTCATCGCAATCGCACGCTTTGTATTCTCGGCGAAAGCGGCAGTGGCAAATCCATTATGGCGCGGTCTATTTTGCGGATCGTTGATAACCCCGGAAAGATCGTTGCCGGGTCGATCACATACCGCAACGCCGAAGGTGAAACGCTTGATCTTGCCACAGCGCGCGCGGGATCCAAGCAACTGCGGCGTATTCGCGGGCAAGACATTGCGATGATCTTTCAGGAACCCATGTCGTCGCTGGGTCCGATCACGAAGATTGGCAAGCAAATCACGGAAACACTGCATCTGCATCGCAAAATGACAAAGGCCGAAGCGAAAGAAGAGGCGATCGAACAGCTCGCCCGCGTAGGTATTCCCAAACCAGCGGAACGGTTCGAATCCTACCCGTTCGAGCTGTCAGGCGGCATGCGGCAGCGTGCAATGATCGCGATGGCCCTATCCTGCCAGCCGAAACTACTGATCGCGGATGAACCGACAACAGCATTGGATGTCACAACGCAGGCACAGGTTCTAGATTTGATCGCAGAGCTGAAAGACGAACTGGAAATGGGCGTCATGTTGATTACGCATGATTTGGGTGTTGTTGCCGAAGTCGCCGAAGACGTTGCTGTGATGTACATGGGCAAAGTGGTTGAATTTGGAGATGTCTATTCGATTTTTGACAACCCGCAGCACCCTTATACGCAGGCCTTGCTAGAATCGGTTCCACGGATCGGCGGTGCCAAACAAGATCGGCTTCCTGCGATCAGGGGTATGGTGCCGCATCCGCTTGCCTGTCCGTCCGGGTGTTCGTTTCGAACCCGTTGCGATCATTATATGGCTGGCACATGCGACGTCGCCACGCCTGCATTGACACCAAAGGACAATGGCAAGGTGGCTTGTTTCCTTCATTCAGAGGCGCGTGCAGATGTCTGAGACGATCATCAAAGTTGAGAACCTGCAGATGCACTTCCCGATCGGGGGAGGGTTCTTTGGGAAATCCACCGATGTTGTGCGTGCCGTTGACGATGTGTCGTTCGACGTCGTCCGAGGTGAAACCTTCGGGATTGTTGGAGAAAGCGGATCGGGCAAAACCACGCTTGGGCGCTGTGTTATGCGGATTCTGCAACCATCGGGCGGCACAATTGCGTTCAACCGTAAAGACAAACCTAGCGTGGAACTTGTGTCCTGTGATCGCAAGTCGCTGACGGATATTTGGCGGGACATGCGCATGGTTTTTCAAGACCCGCAGTCGTCGTTGAACCCACGTTTGCGCGTGATAGACATTGTCGGGCAGTGTCTGCAGCAATCCGAAGGGCTGCGCGGAAAGCGGTTGGCGGATCGCGTATCGGAACTGCTTGAGCAAGTTGGCTTGCGTCCTGAATTTCTGCTGCGGTATCCGAACGCGTTTTCGGGCGGTCAACGACAGCGGTTGGGGATTGCACGTGCTCTCGCGACAAATCCCGAAGTCGTCATTGCTGATGAAGCTGTCTCAGCGCTGGATGTTTCTATTCAGGCACAGACCCTGAACCTTATGCAGGATTTGCAGGAAATGCATGACCTGACGTATATTTTCATCGCGCATGACCTCGCCGTTGTTGAACATATTTGCGACCGGATTGCTGTGATGTATCTGGGGCAAATTGTGGAACTCGCCACCACCGAAGAACTTTTTGAGACGCCAAGACATCCCTATACCCGCGCGTTGCTTGCGGCAGTGCCGGTTCCTGATCCGCGCGCACGTACGAAGACCCGCAAGACGCCAGTTGCTTTGGCGGAAGAAGGGAAAACCGGTACGGGGTGCAAGTTCGCGTCACGTTGTCCACATGCGCAGGAATTGTGCCATACGACTGCGCCGACAGCGCGCAAAATCGCAGGCGCCGACGTCCTTTGCCATTTCGCGGGCGAAATATAGGGCGGGGGATCACATGACGTTAGTCGCGCAAGCGATTTGTCTTCAGTTGTAGATACATCTGATCGCCGGCGCCGCGCACATGGTCTTTGATGCAGTCCACTGCACGCTTCATGTCGTTTTCGCGAAAGGCCGTGATAAGATCGCGATGTTCTTGCAAAATTTCGATGTGGCGCGCGCGCGAAATCGGCACGCTCATAGCAAGCGCGTTCAGAATGCGGCGTTGCAGCCGCCAAATGCCAAAGGCGCGTCCGTTGTAATGTTTGCGCGCGATGAATTCGTGAAACTGCAAATCCAAACCGGTGAATGTAGATTTATCTTCGACCGGCACCGATTCAAGTTGGGTTTGCAGGCTTTCCAGCTCTAAAAGGTCCGCTTCTGTGCAGCTTCTTGCGAAAGTTTCGACAAAGTAGGGCTCCATCAATTGGAGGATTTCAAAAATGTCGCGAAGCGAATCCGCGTCAAAACTGGAAACCGTGGCCCCTTTATTCTGGGCAATCGTGACGATGCCTTCGCCCTGCAACAGGCGCAGTGCTTCGCGGACCGGGATGATGGACGTCCCATAACGACTGGCAAGATCTTGCACCTTCAGACGCGTTCCTCCCGGAAAATGGCCAGTGCCGATATCAGCAAGAATGCGTGAGTATATCGAACTGCTGTCACTCGTTTTGGTCATGATAGCTGCTTTCGGGGAGAGTTTCTTAGTCATTATATACTTTATCGGAATACGAACTGCCATAAAATATATTTGAAATCGCACGGATTTTCAAAATTATTGGCATAGGGTGCTGTAATTTTGGTTGATTGCTGATCTTAAGTATTACAAAGTCATCAAAATAGTATATCAAATTATGGTGGAGGAAAGTTTGATGACCCTATTCCGTTCGATGACCTGCGCGGCAATTGCGGCCCTGACCGTAGCAGCGCAAACCGCAAACGCACAACAAGTCGTACTTGATGTTACGGGCTGGAAGGGCAACGAAGCCGAACCCGCTGGTATTGCTGAATTAGTGTCGGCCTTTGAGGCCGCCAATCCGGATATCAAAGTTGAATTTTCGTATATCAGCCGACTGGATACAGATGTTGTGCTGCCACCGCGTCTGCAAGGAAATAACGCGCCTGACGTGATGATGACGGACATGCCTTTGGTGTCGATCTGGGGGGATGCAGGATTGCTTGCAGATCTCGGCACCGATTCAGAGTGGTACGGTCGGTTGGAACCATCATTGGTGCCATCCGTGACGACGGGAGATGCCGTTTATATCATGCCTCTCGAAGTGATCGGTATGGGTAATTTCGTGAACAACGGGTTGCTTGCACAGGCAGGCATTGAAAATGCGCCGACGACGATTGATGAACTACATGCGGCTTGTCAGGCGCTTGATGCCGCGGGCATCCGGCCGCTTATCTTTACGGGCGGTTTTTCAGCACCACTTTTCGTGATCGCCAATGGGTTAGAGCAAACAGACAATGCCGCGGCATTGGGTATGGGCGAGGCGAGCTTCGTTGAATCAGAGAGCTTCAACGCCTCATTGGACGTTGTGCGTGGCTTGATTGACAACAAATGCGTCGATCCGGACGGGCAGGCGGGTCTTGATCCATGGTCAACGGCTTTGACCGAATTCAAAGCTGGCAACTTTGCCATGATGCCGCAGGGCGCATGGAACATCGCCGATTTTTCAAGTGTCGAAGGGCTTGATTACAGTTTTGCACCGATCCCGTCTGGCAAGGACAGTGGTGTTGCGCTTGATCTGTTCGGGATCGGTTGGTCGATGAGCGCCCAAACAGAGCACGGAGAAGAAGCCGCGCGGTTCATTGCATTCTTCTCTGATCCTGAAAACCTGCAAATCATGCTGGATGCGGAAAGTGCCTATAGCCCGTTTCAGGGCGGTGCGAGCGGTCTGCCTGATCTGGCCTCGGCCTACGATCAGGCGCGTGTCGATGGCGGCGTTGTTATGTACCCGTTCGCCGTGCTTGATTGGCCAAAGGCGTTGGAAGGCGAAATCTGGGATAGTCTGACCGGGTTCTTGCTGGATACCGACAAGTCGAACGAAAACGTCTTGGAACGTTGGGACGAGGCCGTCGAAGACAGCCTGTGATTTTGACGCGGTGCGCCTTAGGGCGCACCAGCTAAGACCGCGTAAGGGAAACCATCAATGAAACGATCAGTCAGTATGTTTTGGTTCACGGCGCCAGCACTGTTGGTGATCGTTTGCTTTTTCATCTACCCTATCGCGTTGACAGTTCAGATGAGCTTTACCGACTTTAAAGGCGTCGGTGCGTCGGAATTCATCGGTTTGGACAATTACGAAAGGTTCCTAAATCGGTCACGTTATTTGAACGCGGTCTGGACCACGTTAAAATTCACTTTCATCGTTGTTGCTGCGCAAACGCTGTTGGGTCTTATGTTTGCGGCGTTGCTGCACCGCATGCCCGCAATTCGTAATTTCTGCCGTGCTGTTTTGTTTACGCCTGCGATGATGTCATTCGTGATCGTTGGGTATGTCTGGCAGTTCATCTATTCCCCGTATTCTGGCGGGTTGAACGCTCTGTTGACTGCCGTTGGCCTTGAAGGCCTGACGCGCGGTTGGTTGGGTGATCCCAGTACCGCATTGTATGCGATCGCCTTTACCCATGTCTGGATGTTTGTTGGCTACACAACTGCGATTTTCCTCGTCGGTTTCGCGAGTATTCCGCAAGACATTGACGAAGCAGGCCGGTTAGACGGTGCATCGTCCTGGCAACGCTTCCGCCATTTGGAGCTGCCGTTGTTGGCATCCAGTTTCACGATCAACATCATCTTGTCCACTGTCGGCACGCTCAAGACGTTCGAGTTGCCATTCATTATGACGCGCGGTGGTCCTGATCGCGCGACGAATACGCTGAGCCTGGAAATCGTGAATAACCTGTTCGGATCCTACAAATTCGGCTTTGCGTCCTCTTTGTCGATCATCATGTTGTTTATCGTGGTTGCGGTGGCGATGATCCAAAATGCCTATCTTCGGCGTCAGGAGCAAAACGCATGACCTTTCGCCGTTTGTATTCTTGGATCGCCCAATCCGCTGTGGTGGTCGCCGTTGTCGGGATGCTTTTGCCAGTGATCTACATGATCGCGATGTCATTTCGGACCGCGACGGAAATTATCGAAAAGCCGCTTGGCCTTCCCGAAACGCTATATCTGGGCAATTACGCCAATGTTCTGTCGAGCATGCCTTATCTGCGGTCCGTCGCGAATTCGATCAGCATCACGCTTGCGGTCACTGTTCTGGTTGCTTTTCTGGGGTCTATGGCGGCCTATCCGCTGGCGCGACGCACGAACGGTTTCACACGTTTGATATTGTTGCTGGTCGCGCTCGGCTTGGCGACGCCGCCATTTGTGACGATCACACCGATCTACGTTATTTTCCGCAATATTGGGCTGCTCGACAGTTATGTTGGTATCGTTCTGGCGTTCACCGCGCTGAATCTACCGCTGTCCGTGTTTTTCTATACCAGCTTCATCGGTGCCATCCCGAAAGAGTTGGAAGAGGCCGCGCGCCTAGATAATTGCAATGATTGGCAAATCTACTGGTACATCATTCGCCCCTTGCTTGGGCCTGCAACGGCGACGCTGTCATTGTTTGTCATGCTTATGGTGTGGAACGACTTTACCTACCCGCTGCTTTTGCTGACATCGCCTGAAAAATTTAC
This sequence comes from Yoonia sp. D2-7, assembly GCF_055809435.1. Taxonomy (NCBI): domain Bacteria; kingdom Pseudomonadati; phylum Pseudomonadota; class Alphaproteobacteria; order Rhodobacterales; family Paracoccaceae; genus Yoonia; species Yoonia sp. D2-7. The sequence continues at coordinate 13,461 of NZ_JBVVTX010000004.1, forward strand.
CGTCATGATTAGTGTTTATCGGTTCTTGGGCAACCTGAATGTCCAGCCCGAGCAGCTGTTTCCAGCCGCAGTTCTTGGGTCGCTGCCGTTGCTTGTTCTCTTCGTCATTTTCCAACGCCGGATTGTGGCCGGTGTAACGGCGGGGGCTGTGAAATGATTGATCTGACGGGGAAATCTATTGTCGTGACCGGCGGTGGATCGGGAATTGGTCTTGGTATTTTGCGGCAATGCGTAGCGGCAGGTGCAAATGTCACTGTCTTTGACGTAAATCCTGATGCCAAAGAAACGGTTGAAGCCGCTGGTGGTCAATTTGTTCTTGTTGACGTCAGTGATGCCGATGCATTGGCGCGTGCAGCAGATGATCTGCTGCGCTGCGACGGATTGGTGAACAACGCGGGCATTACGGTTCAAAAACCGCTGGCGCAGCTTGATCTGGACGAAATGGACCAGCTCTGGACGATCAATCAGCGATCGCTGTTGGTGCTGACGAAACTGCTGACGTCAAAACTGGCGTCATCCGGTAACGGGGCCATCGTGAATATCGCATCGAACCATGCCAAGGCTAGCGCGCAAGACTACGAAGCATATGCAGGCACCAAGGGCGCAATCGTCGCAATGACCCGCGCGCTCGCATGGAGCCTCGGACCCAAGAACATCCGCGTAAATGCATTGGCGCCCGGACTGACAATGACCGAAGCGGTGACCGCGATTGCGGCAAGCCAGGACGGCCTGATGGATACTTTCAATTCATGGCACGCAACGGCACGGGTGAATTCGGTGGATGAGATCGGCAAAGTCGCTGCTTTCCTTTTGTCGGATGCATCGTCGGCCATCAACGGATCCGAAATAGTGGCGGATCAAGGCATGTCAGCCAGATTGGGTGGACTGTCATGATTTTTATTAAGCTGTTTCGACCAACAGGAGTACACCGAGTATGACCCTTTCAAGTGCCGCGCCGAACCCTGCAACGATATCGCGGCTTACGTCGCGCCCGCGCATCACGGCGATCATCCCCTATGCCGTTTGGGTGGGAGGACGAAACCAACTGATCGTAAAAGTCGAAACGGATTGCGGTATCTTCGGCTGGGGGGAAAGCGGTCTTTCGGGGCGTGAAAAAGCGGTCATTGGAGCGCTTGAACACTTTGCCGAGATTTTGAAAGGCGAGGACGCATTCGATATCGGTGCGCTTTGGCAGCGGTTGTACCGCAGTCAATACTTTGAAGGCGGGCGGGTTTTGCAAGCTGCTATTTCCGCGATCGACATCGCTTTGCATGACATAAAAGGTAAAGCGCTGGATGTCCCTGTTTATCAGCTTTTGGGTGGGCAGCATCGCAACCAAGTTCCAACATTTGCCAGCACCGCATCCACACAGTTCGATACTACAATGGAACAGGCCAAGTCGCTGGCGTCTCAGGGTTGGGATTGTATTCGCGTCTTTCCGGACCTGAGCGATTTTCAAGTGTTTGATCCGCGGGCGCACATCGGTCGGACTGCCGCCATGTGTCGTGAGGTGCGACAAGAACTGGGCGAGGGGATGGCGATTGGTATTGACTGGCATCACCGTTTGTCCGTTGCCGAGGCTGCGTCGTTTTGCCAGCGCATGCCGTCTGGCACGCTTGATTTCATCGAAGAACCTATTCGGGATGAAACCCCAGAAGCCTACGAAGCCTTGCGTCGCATGACTGACATTCCGTTCGCAATCGGCGAAGAATTTTCCAGTAAATGGGATTTTCGCCCCTACATCGAACGCGACATCCACCAGTTCAATCGGGTCGATGTCTGTAATGTCGGCGGCTTGACCGAAGCAGTAAAGGTCGCTGCGATGAGCGAGGCGCATTATGTCGACTTGATGCCGCACAATCCGCTTGGTCCAATTTGCACAGCGGCTAGCGTTCATCTTGCGGTTGCGGTTCCCAACTTTGCGTGGCTCGAGGTGCGGGTCGGATCCGATGGTGTTTACGTCGTCGATGATGCCCGCGATTTGTTCCCTACACAGCACGAACGCAACGGCATCCACTTTGATCTTCCTCAGGCCGCTGGATTGGGGGTCGATGTAAATGAAGACCACGCCAAAGAACTGTCGTTCAAGTTTTGGAACGCGCCCATGCTGCGCCGCCCTGATGGTTCGTTAACGAATTGGTAATCTTCTGATTCTGGTTGTACCAAAGTGCCAAAAAATGAAGCGATACACTCGGATTTTAGGGAGTCCTGAAGGCGCTTTCTGAACAATTGCATCGTTGCACACTGGTGCGACTACAGGTTGAATGAAGCGATCCAATGAACGGGTATCGCGTCTGTTTTTCGTTCATTATCAATGTATAAAGCCTAGCGGGTTCTCCTCTATCTTCTGGGTTGGGGCACCCCGGTTGGGATAGAAATTCGCTGGTGATGCTGAGCGAGTCTCAATAATTTCAGCCCTACGTCTAGAAAGAACTTGCTTAATGCGATCCGATGGGATCATTTGTTTGGACGGACCAAACTGACCATGGGAGAGGCAGATTGGATATATTCCGGAAGAATTTTGGAGGATAATCGGATGAAAAAACTATTTGGCGCATTTGCAACGATTACAGTTGTTGCGGCGACTCAAGCGGCCGCTGAGGACATCACCATCGGCCTTTCAGTTGACCAGCTGTTTGAAAGTCGTGTCGCAGTGAATAACGGCATTCATGCCGGTGCAGCGGATCGCGGATTTGAAGTTGTTGAAGTGGTTGCGGACGGCGACGCGCAACAGCAAAACGCACAAATTCAATCTTTGATTGCGCAGGGCGTTGACGCAATTCTTGTTTGTGCCGTTGATCAGAACACGATTGAACGCGCCTTGATTGCCGCGAAACGTGCTGGCATTCCTGTTGTGGCCTATGACCGTGACCTGCCCGATAGCGCTGTTGTTCAGTCCTTTGTTGGACCTGACTCTTTGGTCGATGGGCGTCTTGCGGGGGAATACACCGCCGAGGCGCTGGCGAGCTATGAAGGCCAGATCAACATCGTCGAACTGATTGGCGCGTTGAATGATCAGAATGGTATCGACCGTTCGCTTGGCTTCCGTGAAGGCATCGCAAGTCTTGAAAACGTCAACATTATCGAAGTTCCAACAGATTGGGCATCGGATCGTGCATTGTCAGGAACGCAGAACGCGTTTCAAGCAACGCCAGACATCGCGGCGGTTTTCGCGGCGACTGACACCCATATTCCGGCAGTAGAGACAGTTCTGACTGATCTGGACCGCTTGGTGCCATCGGGTGAAGATGGTCACGTGATCATCACCGGCGTGAACGGGTCGCGCGACGGATATGACGCGGTAATGTCTGGTACAGCTGACGCATTTGTTGTGATGGGCACTGACGCGACGGGTCGCACAGCGGTCGATCTTGTTGCACGCATTCTTGATGGCGAAACGGTAGATCGCACGAACTACGTGGGTGGTAACCTTTACACTGCTGCCGATGCGGAAGCGAATGCAGCGAAGATCTGGGGCGCCCCGAAGTAATCGCACAGACGAACTGATGACGCGCCGCATCCGTGCGGCGCGTCATCGCTGTTCATTGGAAGACCGTACGCATGAAACCCGTGATTTCCCTAATCAGAACCTACCCTGCGGTAGTGATCGTCTGCGCGCTGGCGGTAGGATTTTCTCTGCTGTCACCGTATTTCGCATCGGCAGGAAACATTGAAGCGATGCTTGGCGCAAATGCTGTCGTCTTGATCGCAGCTGTTGGCATGACGGTTGTGTTTCTGGCGGGCGGTATTGATCTGTCGATTTCGACAGTGATCAGCGCCAGCGCTGTCATGGCCGGACTGGTGATGGGTGCCACGGGAAGCGTTGCGCTAGGCGCCGTCACAGGCGTCGCAGCCGGTTTGGTGTTCGGTGCCCTGAATGGCATTTTGATCGGGTATTTTCAGCTAACCCCGTTCATTACGACGATGGCCACGCAATTGATTGCGCGCGGCATCGCGTTTGTCTTGAGCGCAGGGATCGCTGTCAAAGGCACACCTTATTGGATGTTAGACTTTGGATTTATGGTCTGGTTCGGGATTCCCGCTTTGACTGTTGTCGCGCTGATCGTTGTAGCAGTGGCGCTTGTCGCGATGGCCCGCACCACATGGGGCCGTCATGTGATGCTTGTCGGATCCAACGCAGAAGCCGCACGCTTTAGCGGCATCAACGTGTCTTTCGTGACGTTCAGCGTTTATCTGTTTTCGGGCGCGATGGGCGGGATCGCAGGTTTTATTTCAATCGCAAATCTCGGCAACGCCATTCCAGGCGTCGGGGACACCTTGCTGCTGATTATCATTGGGGCAGTTGTGCTTGGCGGCACTGGCATGGCGGGCGGGGAAGGATCCGTTGGCCGCACGGTCTTGGGGGTTGCGATCCTTGCCATCCTGACAAACGGGCTGAACCTGATTGGTATCCCGTTTTACGATCAATTGATGATCCAAGGTGTTTTGATTTTTGTCGGCACATGGATGGCGATGCGATTTGGTAAGCGGAGCGAGACATGACAACGTCCACCAATCCTGTCGTTTCGGTTCGTGACCTCAGCAAAGCCTTTGCTGGCAAAACTGTGGTGTCTAGTGTTTCGTTCGACCTTGTCCCCGGTGAAGCGCTGGCGCTTGTGGGCGAAAACGGTGCGGGAAAATCGACAACCAAGAATATGCTATGCGGTCTACTGACGCCGACAAGCGGCGAGATATTAGTCGATGGGCAATCTGTCCCGAAGGTCATTGGCGCAGATCACGGCATTTCAGCGGTCCATCAGGAATTATCGTTGTTTGGGTCCCTGACCGTTGCAGAGAATATCAGCATCGCGGATCTACCCGGGCAGTCCGGCCGCATTGACTGGAACGCGACCCAAGACACAGCCCGCAAACAGATCGAGTTTCTCGGCATCGAAATTGACCCGCATGCGCTGGTTGAAACGCTTGGTGCGGGGAAACAACAGGTCGTCGAGATTGCGAAGGCTTTGCTGCATGCCAATAAGGTTCTCATTCTCGATGAACCAACGACGTCGCTGACTGCAATCGAACGTGAAAAGCTATTTGCGATCATTGATAAGCTGAAGGAAGGCGGTCTTTCTATCGTCTTCATTTCCCATTTCATGGAAGAGATCTACCGCGTCTGTGACAGCTTCGTCGTTTTGCGTGACGGGCAACAGGTGGGGCAGGGGCGTCTGGCGGATGTGAACCAACGATCGCTTGAGGAAATGATGGTTGGGCGCACGATGGCTGATGCGCGAGTTGTTCTGACAGAGCCGTCGCAAGTTCCTGCTTTAGAGGTTATCGGGCTGTCCTCTGCCGATTTCTGTGACATCAATTTGTCAGTGAACGCAGGCGAAATATTAGGGATTGCGGGCTTGATGGGTGCTGGACGAACGGAAGTCGCAGAAGCGATTTTTGGTTTGCGCCCCGCGTCGGGTGACGTGCGGATCAACGATGCCAGCGTACCGCGTCGTGTGAAGGATATGATGGCGCAGGGCCTTTGCTACGTGACCGAAGACAGGCGAACCAACGGGCTGTTTCTGAACCGGCCAGTGCGTGAAAACTTGTCCGCCGCGTCGATCACCAAATTTGTCCAGCGCGTCATAGGCGGCTTTGGATTTGCTGGCGAAAATACGAAGGCGCGAAGCATTGTCAAAGATATGAACATCGCCATCCCGCACATCGAAAACAACGTCAGCGACTTGTCAGGGGGTAACCAGCAAAAGGTTATGCTGGGGCGGTGGTTGGCGACAACGCCGGACATTCTGATTTTTGACGAACCGACCAAAGGCGTGGATATCGGCGCAAAATTCGACATCCATGAAGCTATTGTTGAATTGGCCAAATCAGGCAAAGCCGTGATTATTGTCTCGTCTGATCTGCCTGAATTGCTGCATGTAACGCACCGATTGGTGGTTATGCGCAAGGGCCGTATTGTTGGCGAATTCCAACGCGACGATTACGATTCAGTCAAAATCATTTCGCTTGCCGCCAGTTCAACAGAAGGGACCAGTGATGCAGCTTGATGGTTTGCGCGACGTGGTTTCGCGTCAAAAATGGATCGCAATCGCGGTGGCGACAATTGTGCTTGGTGGCATTCTGTCTGCCGTGTCGCCTGTCTTTCTGACGCTCTCGAATTTCCAAGCCATTCTTGTCCAGGCAAGCGTGACGTCGATCATGGCAATTGGCATGACCTTTATCATCCTGACGGCGGGGATCGATATTTCTGTGGGTGCAATCCTATTTGTCACATCGGCCCTTTTTGCACAGCTGATGATGAGCACCGAAAGCTACCTTTTTGCATTTGTCGTGACGATAATTTGCGCCACCTCACTGGGCGCCTTGAACGGGCTTCTTGTTATCAGGTTCGCGGTTTCGCCACTGATCACAACCCTTGCCACCTATTCGATTTACCGCGGTGCGGCGATCCATTTGACCGGGGCACAGAACATTCCGGTTCCGCGCGAAATGGGATTTTTGGGGAACGGGCGGCTGTGGGGAATTCCTGTTCCGATTTTGATCCTCATCGTCGTTTTGATCTTGGGGGTCTACGTTTTGGCCCATACACGGCTTGGGGTTTATGCGCGCGCGATTGGTAATTCCGAACGGTCAGCGAAGGAAACCAATCTGCCTGTGGGGCGGGTGACCATCGCCATCTATGCCTTCAGCGGGTTTGTCACCGGCATTGCGGGATTGGTCCTGCTCGCCCGCGTTGGCGGCTTGCAATCGGGCATCGGGATCGGGATCGAATTTACCGTGATTGCCGCTGTGATCCTTGGCGGGACGAAACTGACCGGCGGGTCCGGCACGGTAGTTGGATCAGTGATCGGAGCGATCTTTCTGGTCCTGATCGACAACGGCTTGAACCTGATGAATGCGTCGCCTTACATCTACGACATCGTGCGCGGGTCCGTTTTGCTGGCTGCGGTGGCAATTGATCGGTATTCGGCGGTGCGCCAACGCGCGGCGCTGGAAAACCGACGCGCAAAGTTGATTGCTGGCTGACCTAATCGCCGAGATCGAATTCTTCTCGGATCGACGCGTTGTGCTCGTTCAGCGTAGGGCCCGTGCGGTTCAGGTCTGGGCGCACGCCGTCCATGCGAAAAGGCGCTTTCACAAACTGGGCAGACTTGGCGTCTTGGGTATCGATCGCCTGTAGCATGTCAAGCGCCTGAAACGATCCGCTGGTAAACATGTCGTCCCATGTCAGGACTTTTGCGCACCATATATCGTGGCCACCAAGATGCGTCTCAAGCCATGCTGCATCTTGGGTCCGTAGGCGACCAGCGATGAGGTTATGGATCTTTTTGCGATGCGTGAAACTCGCATTCGGGGCCGTGTCGATAGCCGCGATTTCGGGCAGTTCTAGTGCATCTGCAAGAATGTCCAACCGCGTCATAGCGAGCGCAAGATGCCCGTCTTGCGTTTCAAATACGCCGTACGGCGCACCAAGGTACCGATGGGCGGACCCGTGATCCAGCCGTTGCGGCAGGTCGCCACCATTGTTCAAGTAAGTGGTTAGCAGTTCGAACTGCATATCCGTCAGCGATTCCAATAAGCTGGTTTCGACATGCGCACCTTGGCCGGTCCGTGCCTGACGCAACAGCGCACCTAGAATCGCAGTCGTCAAATTCGCGCCTGTACTGATATCGGCAAGCGGTAGGCCAATAGGAACGGGACCTGCGGTCGCATTTCCGCTTAGCCACATGATACCGGACCGTGCCTGCGCAAGAAGGTCTTGACCCGGTTTATCGGCCCAATCGCCGTCCGCCCCGTACCCCGTGACTGAACCAAAGACGACCTTTGGATTGACCTTACGAACAGTGTCGTATCCCAGACCTAACCGTTCAATCACATTGGGTCTGAAATTCTGAATAACAACGTCAGCCTTTGCCACTAGTTTCAGCGCATTTGCTAAACCGGACGGCGATTTCAGATCAAGCGTCACGCTTTCTTTGCCACGGTTGATCGCGTGAAACAGGGTCGAATCCGTTCCAATGCGCGTTTCCGACAAGTAATGCCGCCGACATAAATCACCACCGTCGGGATTTTCGACTTTGATCACGCGCGCGCCCATATCTTGCAGGCGAAGTGACGCGTAAGGGCCAGCCAGAAACTGGCTAAAGTCTATGACAAGCAGTCCTTCTAGTGGCCACTGCATTTTTCAGGGCCGCGACATTTGCAGGCTGTCAAGAACCGTGGCTGTGTCAGCGCCCAATTCCGGCGCAGCAGCAGAATTCTGGAGCGCCACACCATCCAGCCGGATCGGACAGCGCGTCGTGCGGGCCTCCGTGCCGTGTGTGGTGCGCATCGTCTGGACCGGATCGAGGGCCGCAAATCCATCTGATTTAACAAAGGTTGGCCAATCATAAACCGGCGCACACCAAACGCCTGCAGGTTCCAGAATGTCTAGCCAATGTTGAACCGGTTTGGTGACAAGGATTTTCGCGACGATCGCTTTGATTTCATCAAGCTTCGAAAATGCCTCTGCCTGCGAGAAAGCACCGATTTCTGCGGACCCAAGTAGGTCTGCGACTTTTTCAAGCGGTGTCATCGCGAAGGCAAACCAGCCGTCAGACGCTTGATAAACCCCGTAGGGCGCAGGTTGATACGGGTTCGCGTTGCCTGTTTCATGTCGGCGCGGCTGCTGTTCATTGTCATTCAAAAAGCAGGTGAATTGTTCAAATGTAAGATCAATCGCCGATGATATCAGGTCAACCTCAACCAACCCGCCATGACCAGTTACGCCGCGCCGGACAAGGCTCGCGAGGATGCCTTGCACCAAATTGCCAGCTGTCGCGACATCCAGCATCGCGAACCCCGTTGGGGTCGGCCCATCATCGGCGTTGCCATTCAGCAGAGAAATGCCTGACAGGGACTGAACCAACAAATCTTGTCCTGGCTTGTCACGCCAAGGGCCGTTGGTGCCATAGCCCGATACGGCCCCATAGACGAGACGCGGGTTCAGTTCCCGTACCGCGTCATAACCCAACCCAATCCGGTCCATCACGCCCGGGCGGAAATTGTGGATCATCACATCAGCCGTCGCAATAAGCGCGCGCACCTTTTCGAGATCGGCAGGTTGTTTCAGATCAGCAGCTACACTTTTCTTGCCGCGATTAAATGTATGAAAAACGAGGCTATCGCCATCAAGGCGTTGATCATTCACCACCATCGAACGACACAAATCACCGCCCTGTGGTCGTTCGATCTTAATCACCTCGGCCCCAAGATCGGACAGACGCATGGCCGCGACGGGCCCTGCCAGAAATTGTGCGAAGTCCAGAACGCGAAGTCCGTTCAGTGGCAATGAAGAGCTGTTTTCAGGCATGATAATGGCTTTTCTAATCCTAGTTAGGGCAAGAATTTGGTGTTTTCGGCAATCTGGTATCCAAGGCGGCGGGACAGATCATTGGCTGCGGATCGCAATGCGTCCAACGTTTCAGCAGCAGTCGCAATCGGGTCATTTTGCGCGATAAAACCTGTGGTAATCGCGGCCGCAATGCCGCGGACATCAAACACTGGCACGCAAAGATTGCGCACGCCGTGGATCATCGTGCTTGCCGTATCTTCGAAGCCGTTGTCGCGAATAAGAGCGAGCCGTTTGACCGCCTCGGGTTGCTGTGTATCGGGGAGCTGGCAGATATACCGATCTTGCGTTTGTTGTGATGAAAACGCGAGGATCACATGGCCCGAACTCGTTCGTTCGACGGGGAATAACGCACCTGTGCGCACAGCATATCCAGCCGGTCGCGGGCTAGGTGCAGAGGTTAAAACCATCACATTGTCGCGGTTCAACACGCCTAGATGGCACGATTGTTCCGTGCGTGCCGCGATCCGTTCGAGGATCGGAACCGCCTGTGATATCAACCGATCCGTCGGGTCGTGACGGTGGGACAGTTCGAACAGTTTCAACGTCATCGCGTATTTACCGGTCTCGGCGTTTTGCGACAAAAATTCCCGTTCGGTCAGATAGACAACGATGCGGTAGATTTCGCCCATAGTTCGGCCAAGTGCAGCGACCATTTCGTTCATTGTCAGACCGTCTTCGACATCGGCAAGCAATTCGATGATATCAAACGCCTTTGCGACGGCAGGTACCGCTGATTTCCCAGCCTTGCTGTCGTCATTTGTTCCGGTCTTTTTTGGCATTTGGCTGGCTATCCTATGTGCGCGTCGCGATTAGCGATCTTTGTCTTTCGCGACCTTTGCAAAACACAGTGACATCAGTTCGTTTTCGTACTTCAAGCCCTGCGCGACGGTCACGTCCAGAGCGGACCGTACAGCAGCTTTGACAGCTTGGGTAGCAACGGAACTATGTGCTGCAATTGACTGTGCAATGTTCCTTGCGCGTGCCAGTTCGTCGCCATCATCGACAAGATATTCGACCATACCGATGCGGTGGGCCTCGGTGGCATCAAACCGTTCTCCGGATAAAAGCAGACGCATAGCTTGGCCGTATCCGCACAAACGGGTCAAATGTTGCGCGGCACCACCTGCGCCATTCCATCCAAGCGCAACCTCTGGTGCGGAAAAGATGGCGCTTTTTGCAACGACACGTAAATCGCAAGCAAGCGCTATTTCTAGTCCGCCGCCTAGCGACCAGCCTTTGACGGCAGCAATAGCGGGTTTGCGCAGCGACAAGATCGGTGGAATGTAATCTTCGCGATTTCGCCACGCCCAGAAATCCGCATAGCGATCAAGCGCTTTGATATCCGAACCAGCGCAAAAGGCCCGATCACCTGCGCCGCGTATGATGACAACGTGAATACTATCGGTCTTATTCACGTGTTCGCAGCAGCTGGCGATGTCGCGATACATGTCGGGCGTGAGCGCGTTGTGCTTGTTCGGGCGGTCAATGATCATTTCTGCGATCGCGCCGGTTTGTTCAATTCTCACGCTGCCATCCCGAGGGTTTTCTTGCGTTTCAGATGATGCGTCTGACGTCGTCACGAATGTCTCCTTCGCCGTAATGCCGGCGGATTTTTGCGGGCCTTACCTGATCTAGCACGTCATTTTCAAAAATGAAAATAACTTTTATACTTGCAAAGAGAATAATCTGCTGGCCATATTGCCCTATCAACTGGGGGGCTGAGAATTGGCTGCAGCATTAAAGGGCATGACGTGGGACCATCCCCGTGGATACGACTGCGTTGTTGCGGCGTCTAAATCTTACGAGGCAGAAACCGGCACTAAGGTCGAATGGGACAAGCGTTCACTACAGGCGTTCGCCGATGCGCCAATTCTGGATTTGGCCGAAAATTACGACTTTATTGTGCTAGACCATCCGCATGTCGGGCAGATTGCGGAAACCGGTGCCTTGCTACCGCTTCCATATCAACCCGACCGTGAAACATCGCTTGGCGGATCCGAGGAAAGCTACCTTTGGAACGACAGATGCTGGGCTTATGCGCTCGACGCGGCGTGTCAGATGGCCGTTCATCGTCCGGATTTGGGCTCACCATTGCCGACCCATTGGGATGCATTCACTGCGCCGGATGCCAGTCGCTACAACGCGTTAACGCCATTACTGCCGGTGGACGCATTTGATATGTTCATGACGATTGTTGCGGGTCGTGGTGAAGACGATCTGCCGCGATCGCCAGACGCCTTTGTTACCGACCAAAACGGACATTACGCGCTTCACATTTTGCGGGCGCTGTATGATCTTGGCCCTGACGAACAGGTCGATATGAACCCGATCCGGGTGCTCGAAACACTGTCGACCACCAGCGAATTTGCCTGTTCGCCCTGCCTGTTCGGCTACGTGAATTACGCGCGCGCAGGGTTTCGCGATCATCGGTTGCATTATTTTGACCTACCGCTCTGCGAAGGTTTTGACGTCCCGCGTGCCATCCTTGGCGGCGCAGGGATCGGGGTTTCGACCAAGACACAGACACCGGCCGCTGCGATTGCGTTCGCGCAATGGATCACGTCCGAACCTGTGCAATCGGGCATCTACCTTGCCAACAACGGACAGCCAGCGAACCGATGCACGTGGCGTGCGCAGGCGAAGAACCTAGATGTCGCGCCATTTTTCGATAAGGGGTTTCACACGATCGACAACGCCTGGACGCGTCCGCGCGACGTTTGGTTCCTTGGCTTCGTCGACGATGTCTGTGCGATCATGCCCGACTTTTTCCGCAAACAAATTCCGGTCGAGACATTCTTCGACACGCTGAACACATTGTACCGCCATCACCGAAAGGGAGCATTCTGAATGCCAGTCGCCGTCATCACAGGAGGCAACAAAGGCCTTGGACTGAGCCAAAGCCAGCGTTTTGTCGACGCTGGTTACGAGGTCTTCGTCGTTGCTCGTAGCCGCGCCGATATTGACCAATTGGGACCGCATGCGCATTTCGTTGAATGTGATATCGCAGCAGATCGCGGTGCCGCATATTTGGCCGAAATCCATGCCAAGGCGGGGCCGATCAGTGCGCTGGTCAATAACGCAGGCGTGCATCTGAAGAAACCTGTTTGGGATGTGTCTGCCGATGAATTAGATGTTGTTCTAGACGTCAATGTGCGCGCCATGTTTGCAAGTTGTAGCCAATATGTGGCCCTTCACCGTGAAACTGGCGGCGCGATTGTGAATATCGCGTCGATGGGGGGCATCATGGCGCTGCCGTCCGCCGCCGCATACGTCACCGCAAAGACTGCAGTCGTTGGGTTGACCCGTTCTGTAGCCGTCGACGCCGCGCAATTTGGCATTCGTTGCAACGCGGTCAGCCCGGGCTTCATTGATACCGATATGACGCGTGCCATTTTGGCGAAAGACCCCGCACGTCGCGATAAAATCGAAGGTCGCATTCCGGGTGGCCAATTTGGCACGCCCCAAGATGTGGCGAACACGGTGTTCTATCTGGCCTCGGATCAAGCGGCTTATGTCAACGGTGCCAATCTGCCTGTCGACGGCGGTTATGCGGTGGGGTTCTAATCATGGCAATCGAAACCAAACTGTGCGCTGCGCGCGACATTCAAATCGCAGATCAATCACCTCAAACATCGGTCTCCGAGGGACATGTGCGGCTGCGTCTTGCCGTGGCAAGCCTGTGTGGCACCGATCTGCACTACTATTCACAGTTCTCGAACGCTGGGTTTGTGCTGCAAAATCCTGTTACATTAGGTCACGAGGCTTGCGCCTATGTGGCCGATCCGAACGGAAGTGAATTCGAGCTCGGCCAGTTGGTTGCCCTGAACCCGATTATGAATTGCCAGACGTGCGTGGCCTGCTTGCGCGGCGAGGAAAACCTTTGCACCGCTAAGAAATTCCCGGGCTCTGCCACAACTGTTCCACATCTGGATGGCTTTTTTCGCGAAGTTATCGATCATCCGGCGCGGTGTTGTCGGCCTGTCGCGAAACATGTTGATCCTCGCCATTTGACCTTCGCGGAACCGATGGCCTGCGCTCTACATGCCTTGAATAAGGGTGGCGTTTCAAAAGGACAAAAGGTTCTCGTAACCGGCTGCGGACCTATGGGGCTTTTGGCAATTGCGGGCGCTGCTGCACGCGGGGCGCAGGTGACGGCAATCGACCTGCGTGCGGGGGCTGTTGATGTTGCTCGCAAGGCTGGCGCTGATGAGGGGCTCGTGATTGGCGAGTTTGAAGAGGCCACGCTGGACCGCCAATTCGACGTTGTGGTTGAGGCCAGCGGTGCAATTCCCGCATTCAACACAGCCCTGATGGCGGTACGCCAGAAGGGTCGCGTTTCGATCTTGAGCAACATTCAGTTGCGCGAAGCCAAGGTAAATCTGAACCAGATTATGCTCAAGGAAATCGAAGTTTTCGGCTCCTTCCAATTCAACAGCGAATTTGAAGAGGCCGTGCAGTTGATCGAAGCAGGTCGCATCAATTTTGACGTGCTGACAGCGCAGGCTTTTCCACTGGCCCAGACGGGTGACGCCCTACAGCTGATGGCGAGCGGGGACGCGTTTGGAAAGATCATTGTTTTGGGGACGGACGTTTAGCACAGGCGAATTTTGAAGGGGGATAAGATGAGCGACACTTTTGATCACATCGTCATCGGAGGCGGCTCTGCCGGCAGTGTCGCGACATCCCGTCTGGTCGAAGATGGCGGCGGACGCGTCCTGCTGCTTGAGGCCGGTCATCATCATCGACATCCGTTGCTTGATATGCCGCCGGGGGTTTTCAAACTCCTCAAGAACGGGTCCAAGTTTTTTAAGACCCATTTATCGGAACCGCAGCCGCATTTGGATGGCCGCAGGGCGGAGATTCCGCAAGGCAATGTGCTGGGCGGCGGGTCCAGTGTGAACGGACAGGCCTATGTGCGTGGTCGCCCATCCGACTACGACGCTTGGGACGAAACGTTGCGCGGCAATAACGATGCCATTGGCTGGGGCTGGGATGATGTCCTGCCGCATTTCAAACGCCTTGAAGGCAATCGGACGTTTAACAACGAACTGCATGGGTCAGATGGCAAACTCGTCGTGTCGGATCCTGGTCACATCGACGATATGGCCCGATGGTTTGTTCAGGCTTTGCAGGCGCAGGGCGAGCCATTTAATCCCGATTTCAATGGCACTTCTCAGCGCGGCGCGGGATTTTTTCAATTCACTTACGATAAGGGGCAACGTGTATCTGCGGCTTATGCTTTCCTTGATCCGCTTAAAAACGACCCCAACCTGACGATCCGGCTTAACGCCGAAGTACAGCGCATCATCATCGAAAAAGGGCGCGCTGTCGGCGTTGTCTATCGCGACAAATCGGGTGTGCACGAAGTGCACACAAATGGCGAAATCGTTCTGTCTGCTGGCGCATTTATGACCCCGAAGCTTTTGATGCTGTCCGGTCTCGGACCGGCGGATCACCTTGCGGATCATGGGATCGACGTGGTCGAAGATTTGCAAGGTGTTGGTCAGAATCTAAAGGACCATCCCGATGTTTCCGTGGTCGCACGGGCCAACGGCCCTTACGGCTACTACGGGCAGGATCGTGGCTGGAACATGCTGCGCAACGGGCTTGAATTCAAACTGTTCAGGCGCGGGCGCATCACAACGACCGGCTTGGAAGCTGCGTGTTTCGTCAATCCCACCACGCCGGACGCGCCACCCACGCATGAGGCTTATTGCATTCCAGTCATGTATCTGGACGACGCTTGGCTCAAACGGATCGGGGACGGGCATGGGGTGTCGATCCAGATGGTTTTGCTGAAACCGGAATCGACAGGTGAGGTCCGCCTTGCGTCTGCTGATCCGTCGGCCATGCCGCTGATTTCCCCTAATTTTTTAAAAGAGAAAGCAGACATGGACGCGATGATCGCGGGGCTGAGATACTTCCGTCGCACGATGGATACCGAACCTATGGCCAGCCGGATCAAAGAAGTAGTTGCACCGCTGGATATGTCCGACGATGGGTTGGCGGCCCATTGCCGCAAGGTTGTGAAAACAAACTACCATCCCGTCGGGACGGCCCGCATGGGCGCAGATGGCGACGCAATGGCGGTTTTGGATGCGCGTATGCGGGTGCGTGGCGTTGAAGGCTTACGCGTCTGTGACATGTCTGCAGTTCCCGACATTCCGGCTGGAAATACAAATGCGCCAGCGATGGTCTTGGGTGATCGGTGTGCCGATTTGATACTCGGGAATATCTAGTTTCGTCCGACAAAAATCATCGGAATTCATTAACACTTGACGAATCTACGCAATTTAGAGCAGAACTAGATAAGTTTGGTCGGACCAAACAAGGGGGAGAATGCCATGGACGCCGGGAAAATACTACGTGAGCGCAATATTATTGTTGTTACGTTGGTTTGCTGCGTCGTTTTCTACCTCGTTAGCCCACGGTTTCTAAGCTTGGACAACATGTCTGCGATCTCGCGTCAGGTTGTGCCGATTGGCCTGATCGCGCTTGGGCAGTTCTTCGTAATTGTGTCCGGCAACATTGATCTGTCGATGGGCATGGCGTCCGTTTTCTTTGCGGTCTTGTTAGGGGTGTTTTTCGGGCTAACCGGCGGTGTCGGCATTGGGCTGCTGGCGGTGGTTGCAGCGTCACTGACGATGGGGGCCCTGATTGGTGTTTTGGTCGCCAAGCTAAAGCTGCCCGCATTTATCGTCACGCTGTCGGCATTGTTCATGGCGCAAGGTCTGTCCGGTTTGGTGATCCCGCGCGGGCAGCAGATTTTCTTGATGGGTGGCTTTTTCCAATTTGCCGGATCGCAGAAGATTTTCGGTATTTATCTGTCGTTCTTGTTTCTGATCGCGCTGTGTGCCGCGGCTTACGTTGTCTACAATCACACGCGTATCGGTGCCGCGATTATTGCAATCGGTAACAGTGAAGAAAACGCCAAACTTGCTGGTATCAACGTTGATCGCGTGAAGATCGGTATCTTTATGTTCTCCGGTCTGTGCAGTGGATTTGCAGGGATCATGCTGTCCACGCGTATGGGGTTTGTGCAACCGGGACTTGATGGCAATGGCCTACTTTTGGATGCCATCGCGGCCATCATTATCGGGGGCACGCTGATCCAAGGCGGGCGCGGCACTATCGGTGGCGCCCTGTGGGGCATCGCATTCATCGGCATCGTCAACAATGCATTGAACCTGCTGAACGTGGAGGACGTTTGGCATCAGGTTTTCAAGGGCGTTGTGATTTTGACAGCGCTTGGGGTGAACTGGTTGCTTTGGCAATCACGTCAATCCGAAGCGCATTAGAACGAAAAACTGGCTTCCAAAAGCCAATTCACGGTTCACAAATGGAGGATAGAACCAATGACAATTAAGTCAGCAACAAAATTAGGACTCGCGCTTGGCGCAGCAATGGGCAGCACGGCTTTGGCCGACGGCCACGAGCTGGATATCGTCTTTATCAACGATGGCCACGTGGCCCCGTACCACGTCGCGTGGCTGTCCGGGTTTGAAGACGCAATTGCAGCCTATGATGAAGCATTCCCCGACATCGCGATCACCGGACGTTGGTTGTCTGCCGAAGGTAGCCTCGAAAAGATGATCCAGCAGACAGAGGTTACGATCAACGAAAACCCTGACGTGATGTTTGTGAACGCCATCAACGTTGACGCGTTTGAACCGCTGGTCGCCCAAGCCCAAGAGGCCGGGATCACATGGGTCGCGGTCCATTCGCCAATGGAAAGCGCTGACTACAGCTTTACGCTGGGCGATGTTGCCAATGGCCGGAACCAAGGTCTTGCGATGTGCGCATTGTCAGGTGGCGAACCTTATCAAGTTGCGATCATGCTGGGGCAGGCAGGTAATCCATCCGGTGAAGCCCGCCATGCTGGTATCCTTGAAGGCATTTCAGCGTGTGACAACATCGAAGTCGTCGCAGAACAGCCCGCAGATTGGGACACAGTTAAGGCGCAGACATTGGCCGAAAACTGGCTAACGCAATTCCCTGATCTTGACGCCATCTCTGGCGTGACTGACGGCTACATGTATCCATCAATCGCGATTGCCGCCAACTCTGGCAGATCCGACATGCAGTTCTTCGGCTATGACGGGGACATTCCGATCATGCAGCAAATGGAAGGTGGCCAGGTTATGGCTGACATCCTGTTGTCGGGCACTCGTGAAGGGTGGAACTTCGTGCAGATGGCCTACCGGATCAGCCAAGGCGAAGAGCTAGAACAAGTGTACGACTTTTTCACACCGCTGGTTTTGAGCGAAGCAAACCACGCCAAAGCGCTTGAAAACGGGTTCCCGGAAGATGTCACAGTTTACCATGTGGACCAGGCTTTAGAGGTCGCCGCGAACGGTTACCTCGAATTCGGCCCTGACTCTGTTCAGTAACTAAGACATCGCCGCCGGCAATCTCCCTTGCCGGCGGCACATTTGAAAAAGGGCCGTTTCATGTCAACCACCGCAGCCGCCAACCCGACCACCGCCAAGAAAGCGATCAGCGGACTGATGTTGCGCTACCTTGTTCTTGCCGGATTGATCGTCATCGCATCGTTGGGCTTTAGCCTTGCCAATGAAAACTTCTATTCGTTGGTGAACATCGGCATTTTGTTGCGATCGATTGCAGTGCTGTTTCTTGTGTCGATGGGCATGACATTTGTCATGCTGACCGGCGGAATTGATCTAAGTGTTGGATCAAACGTCGCCTTTGCAGGTGGTGTGGGTGTTATCACCCTGACGACCACGGGCAGTGCGCCACTTGGCTTTGCGACCGCAATTATTGCGGGCATGGCCATCGGAGCCATCAACGGCGTTTTCATTGGCCGTCTGAAATTGTCTGCATTTATGGTGACATTGGCCACCTTTGCATTGGCGCGCGGTCTTGCACTGGTGATCTATGATGCGACGTCGATCAATGTATCAGACCCCACCTTTTTGTGGCTGGGCGGGACAAGCTGGGGCAACATGCCTGTCGTGATCCCGTTTGTGGCCTGCGTCTTTATCGCACTCAGCATTTTGCTGTACCGGACGCCATTCGGCAGCAACGTCTATGCAGCCGGCGCGAATTTCAACACGGCCTTTGTCCTAGGGCGCAGGCCGGAACGGTCGGTCGTCTGGATCTATGCGTTATCCGGTGCGCTTGCCGGTATATCAGCGATCGTTACGGTCGGTCGTGTGTCGTCGGGCCAACCGTGGTCCGGTCTTTACCTTGAATTCGACGCGATTACCGCGGTTATCCTTGGCGGCACGTCCCTGTTTGGCGGGCGCGGACGGCTATTAGGCACGATCCTTGGCGTTCTGCTTTACGGCATCATTATCAACGGCTTGGTTCTGACTGGTACCAATCCGTACCTGCAAAGCCTGATCAAAGGCATGATCCTTTTGGGCGTTGTCCTTCTTGACAGTTGGACACAACGGGGGAAGTCAGCATGACCAATCGCGTTGATATGAAAGGGATCGGCAAAAGCTTTTTTGCGACCCGTGCCCTAGATAACGTCGATTTCTCCTGTGTTGCTGGCGAAGTCCATGCATTGGTTGGTTTGAACGGTGCGGGGAAATCAACGCTGATGAAGGTGTTGGGCGGTGTCATTCAACGCGATCAAGGCGTGATCGAAATGAATGGCGAAGAAATCGATATCGCGGCACCCATTGATGCGACAAAGCACGGTGTTGCTATGATCCATCAGGAATATTCGTTGATCAACGAATTGACGGTAGCGGACAACATCTTTCTAGGACGCGAACTGTTCATAGGGCGGACGCCGTTCTTGAATAAACGCGAGATGGCGCGACTAGTTACGGCACAACTTGATCGTTTCGGGCTGGATCTGGATCCGTCGCGCCCTGTGCGAGATCTGAATTCGGGCGAGAAACAGATTGTCGAAATCATCCGTGCCTTGATGTCGAACAGTTGGCTGATTGTGATGGATGAACCCACGTCCGCCTTGTCCGAAGAAGACAAAGAACGCCTATTCGGATTCATCCGGCGCATGAAAGACGAAGGAGTCGCGATTATTTATATCTCGCATCACATGCCTGAAATCTTTGGCATTGCCGAAGAAGTCACGGTGATGCGTGACGGCAAAATCGTATTGTCTGAACGCACGTCGCAAACCACCGAAGATGCCGTCATTCAGACCATGACCGGTACCGAACTTGATGATTTCGTGAAGCCTGTGAAAACGATCAGCGACGATGTTCTGCTGGACGTTCGCGACCTGAAATTACCGCAAGTATACGACGATGTTTCGTTTTCCCTGCGTCGTGGCGAAATTCTGGTCCTGACGGGTTTACGCGGCTGCGGTGCGCCGGAACTGGCCAAAGCGATCTTTGGGCTGACGGTCGGTTATGGCGGCACCATTTCTTACCGTGGCGAACCATTGCAACCGGGACGCGGACCCGCCGCTGCTGTCCGCGATGGCATGGGTATGGTGACCGAAAACCGCGACAAAAACGGGATCATGGCAGCGCTTTCTGTGCGCGATAATATTGCGTTACCGTTCTTGGAAAAAGCGACACGCGCGGGGCTGATTAACGCAAACCAGATCGGTACGTTGGTTGATAAGGCGATCCGCGAAACATCGACTAAAACATCCTCGCCGGATCAAGAAATCCGTTTCCTATCAGGTGGTAACAAACAAAAAATCTGTTTCTCGCGGTGGCTTGATGACGATCTTGAACTGTTGATCCTGTTGGAACCAACGCGCGGTATCGACGTACATGCCAAGGCCGACATTTACCGCATCATCGAGGACCTTGCGACGCGAGGCGTTGGTGTTTTGATCCTAAGTTACGAGATCGACGAGGTCATCATGCTCGCTGATCGGGTGATCACCATGTACCATGGCCGATCCGTTGCTGAATACTCCCATCCGAATTTTGATAAAGACAAGATGCTTGCAGATATGTCGGGCGCGAATTTGCCCGCTACAGAGCATGCGTGAAAGGAATACTATGACTTACTACCAAGCCTTCATCGATAATGCGTTCGTTGATGCTTCAAATGGTGCTAAAATGCCTGTCGTTGATCCGGCGACCGGCGGTCAATGGGCCGAAGTTCCGGCCTGTACACCGGACGATGTTGCCCGCGCCATCGAAACCTCTGCGCGTGCCCAAAATGATTGGCAGATGCTGCCACCGCAAACCCGTGCGGAACACATCTACCGGATCGCAGATGGTATTGAGCGTGAACGTGATCTTCTGGAAGAACTGCTTGTACTCGAACAGGGCAAAAGCCGTGCAGAAGCTGCGGGCGAAGTAACCGATACGATCCGCTACATGACGTACGCTGCTGAATCCGCGCGTCGCATCCAAGGTGAAATTTTGCCATCTGATCGTCCGAACGAACAGCTTTACATCTACCGTGTGCCGTACGGCGTGACGCTAGGGTTGTGTGCCTATAATTATCCGCTTGCCTTGATTGGTCGGAAAGCCGGGCCTGCGCTGGTGGCTGGCAACACGATGATCATCAAACCCCACGAAGCCACACCTGTCACCGCGTCGGTCTTTTGCCGAATTTGCAAAGAAGCGGGCCTGCCTGCAGGTGTTATCAACATGGTTACAGGCACCGGCAAAGACGTCGGTGCGCCATTGGTCGAAAGCCCCACAGTGCGAATGATTACGGTGACCGGATCAATCCGTGCAGGCCAAATGATCATGGAAGCGGCGTCAAAAAACCTGACCGCTTTGTCGCTAGAACTGGGTGGTTCAGCACCGTTTATCGTTCTGAAAGATGCGGACATCGAAGCCGCAGCAGAGGCAGCCGTCGTTGCCCGTTTTGCGAATGCAGGGCAGGTTTGTATTTGCAACGAAGGTGTGTTGGTCGAAGAATCCATTGCAGATGAATTTACCGCCAAAGTGTTGGAAAAGGTCAAAGCCGTCAAAGTCGGTGACCCGAAAACCAACGGCGGGATGGGACCTGTAACAACGCCGGACGCTTTGGCGCGCGTCGAACAAATTGTAGCTGATTCCGTCGCTGGCGGCGCGAAGGTCGCGGCTGGCGGGAAACGTCCTGATGGCGCTGCATTCGCATCGGGTAACTGGTACGAACCAACGGTTCTGGTGGATGCGACGGCGAACACCGCCGCAGTTGTTGAAGAGATTTTTGGCCCAGTGATGCCGATTGTACGCGTCAAAGACTACGAAGAGGCGCTTAGCATTGCGAACGCCCGCCCTGACGGGTTGTCGGCATATTTGTGGACCCAAAGCCCGTCCGTTTACATGGACGCGATCAAGCGCCTCGAAACCGGAACGATCTTCTTGAATTCGGGCATTACCGGTTTGGTGAACGGATACCACAATGGCCACAAGTTAAGCGGTCTTGGCGGCGAAGATGGTGTACACGGGTTCGAAGGCTACATGCAAAAACGCACAGTTTACATGGCCTACTGAACCTTAGGACTTGATCATTCCTGAATAATGGCGCCGGGCGATGCAATTACGCGTCCGGCGAGCACATGACCGGCTTTCATCGCATCAAGTTGAGAGTTTCCTCGCGCAATTGACGCGAGATATCCGGCATTAAAGCTGTCCCCAGCTGCGGTGGTATCCACAACCTTGATCAGTTCGGCAGATGGTTTGAAATCATAGGCACCCGACAGATCAAGCGGCCCCTCTGCGCCGCGTTTCATTGCACCATTCCTGACGCCCCATCCCTGTAGTCTGGCGGCCACTGCAGCGTTGTCGCAATCGCCGAAAAGCGCCTGTTCGTCGTCCGCAGACGGAAGCGCAATGTCAGCCAGACGCCACATAGCGGCATTGACCTGACGCGCGATATCGCTGCTTTCCCAAAGGGCTGGTCGGTGGTTGCTGTCGTAGGCGATTGTGCCGCCCGCTTTGCTGAATGCGTCCGCCCAATCAAGGACCTTTGACCGTACGGCTAGCGGCAGAATTGCAAGGGAAATGCCGGTCAGCAAAACCAGATCGAACGTTTCTAGGTCGTGCAGTGAAAGTGTGCTGTCACCAGAAAACAATTGCCGTGCAGCAGAGGCAGATCGCCAGTAGCTGAAGCTCCGTTCGCCCACGTCGTCGGTATCAATCGCGTAAAGCCCAGGCATCAGACCCGCGCGTCGTTCCACGAGCGTTGCATCGAGACCGTGGTTGCGAATGGCATCCAGAATACGGTCAGAATAGGGATCAGTTCCGATGGACGTCACATAAGCGACCTTCGTATCGGTATCACGCAAGGCACGCGCGAGATAAACAGCCGTGTTGTAGGTGTCACCTGCCACGCCAATATGGGCTGTGCCGTCACGTTGCGCACGCAGTTCGACCATAACTTCGCCAACACAGGCAATCCGGTGGATCGGCCGTTTCGTTTTCATTCAGATGTCTCCAAAGGTCAGACGCACTTGTTCCCAAGCCTCTGCCAAGTGTGTCTTTAGCTGGTTTTCTGCGGCGTCCGGGTCACGCAAAAGGATTGCTTCCAGAATGGCAGAATGTGCGGTGAAGTTCGCCTTGTTGCGGTCTGGCAGGCGGGGCATTTGCCGCCAGTGCGGTTCGAGCCACGTCGAATAGGCACGGTGAACTGAAGGCCAAACCGGATTGCCCGAAATCTGATAAAAGACCTGATGGAACTGCATGTCGGTTTGGTAAAACAGATCACTGTCGTCAATGGCGGCTTCGTTTGCTGCCAAAGCCGCTTTCAGATCGGCAATATCCTGTTTTCCAGCGTGTTCGGCGGCATTCCGGACCAGTGATCCTTCCACGAGAATACGTGTATCGAACAGGTTCCGGACACCGCTTGGCTGCAACAACAGGTTGCCAACAATCGAACTGGCGGCGTCCATAGCGGCATCGTAACCGGGTTTGCGGACGACGGGACGGTGGCGTGGTTTTGCAACAACTAGGCCCTGACTCGACAGAATTCCGACGGCTTCTCGTGCGACTGTGCGACTGATGTTGAATTCTGCCATCAAGTCACGTTCAGCAGGAATCGGTTGACCATTTGCAATTGATCCGTCCCTAATCCTTTGCGACATTGCTTGAACAACCTGATCTGCAGCTCTTCCAGTCATTTCTGTATCCTTTAGTTCAGCATCTTTTGTATGACTAAAAATTGAATATTCTTAATATTATTGACAATTGGGGCCGTATCAGCAAGTTATAATAAACTTTGGTCGGACCAAAATACAACTGATAAGGGCGCCACATATGTCAAACCCCAAGAATCCTATTCAAAATGTCACAGTTCGATCCTTTGATGTCCCTTTGGCTGAAGTCCTAACGGACGCCAAACACGGCGATCATACACATTTTGAGTTGGTAACCGCCACCGTGCGTCTTGCCGACGGAACAGAGGGCACGGGTTACACATATACCGGTGGCAAGGGCGGTCGCGCGATTGCAGCGATGATTGAACATGATCTCGCTCCGTTTTTGGTTGGCCGTGACGCAGGGGACGTTGAATCGCTTTATGATGCGATGCAATGGCATGTTCATTACGTTGCGCGTGGCGGCATCGCATCCTTTGCAATTTCTGCCGTGGACATTGCGCTGTGGGATTTACGCGGAAAACAGACTGGCCAGCCGCTTTGGAAAATGGCTGGCGGTGCGGGTGATCGGTGTCGCGCATATGCAGGCGGTATCGACCTGAATTTTCCGTTGCCGAAGTTGTTGGATAATGTGCGCGGGTATCTTGCGCAGGGGTTCAACGGCGTAAAGATCAAGATCGGACAACCAACGCTGGCCGAAGATGTTGCACGTATCAAGGCCGTTCGCGAAACCATCGGGCCTGACGTGACCTTTATGGTCGATGCGAATTATTCCATGACCGTTGAACAGGCCATTGAAGCGGCGCGCGCCTTCGCACCATACGATATTACGTGGTTTGAAGAACCAATCATCCCTGACGACTACCACGGCTATGCAAAGATTGCCGACGCCACTGGCATGCCGTTGGCGATGGGTGAAAACCTGCATACGATCCATGAATTTGAATATGCCATGGCGGACGCCAAACTAAGCTATATTCAGCCCGATGCTTCCAATTGCGGGG
Source organism: Yoonia sp. D2-7 (assembly GCF_055809435.1). Lineage (NCBI taxonomy): Bacteria > Pseudomonadati > Pseudomonadota > Alphaproteobacteria > Rhodobacterales > Paracoccaceae > Yoonia > Yoonia sp. D2-7. The sequence goes on from NZ_JBVVTX010000004.1 coordinate 37,807, forward strand.
GCATCACCGGATGGCTTCAGGCCGCCGCGTTGGCGACGAAAAATGGCATGCCGGTGTGCAGCCACGGCATGCAAGAATTGCACGTCAGCTTGGTGTCTGCTCAACAAAACCCAGGGTGGATCGAAATCCATTCTTTCCCTATCGATACATATACACATCGCCCACTGGTCGTAGAAAACCACCTTGCCGTCGCGCCAAACGATGCCGGTATTGGCGTGTCTTTCGATTGGGACAAACTCACGCAAGCGCATAAGGAAATGCATGATGAGCACTCTTGAGATTAACGCGGCCTTCTATCGGGGCGACAAGTCATTCAAAGTCGAAAAGACGACTGTATCAGTGCCCAAAGCTGGTGAAGTGGCCGTGCGGATCGCATATTGTGGGATCTGCGGCACTGATATGCATGTTTTCCATGGCAACATGGATGCGCGTGTCGGTCTGAACCGCATTGTCGGGCATGAAATGTCTGGTGTGGTCGAAAGCATCGGCGAAGGTGTATCCGGTTTCGACGTGGGCGAGAACGTCGTGGTGCGGCCCTTGGACCATTGCGGCGAATGTCCTGCTTGTGCCGCTGGCCATGAACATATCTGCCATAAGCTAAAGTTTCTTGGCCTCGATACCGATGGTGCGATGCAAGAAATCTGGAACGTTCCAGCGCATACTTTGCACGCGTTGCCAGCCGATCTGCGGTTGGACCATGCAGCACTGATCGAACCTGTTGCGGTCGCTTGTCATGACGTGCGGCGTTCAGCGCTGAAAGAGGGTGAAGATGTCGTCGTGATCGGTGGTGGCCCGATTGGTGTTTTGGTCGCGATGGCGGCACGGGATGCTGGCGGTAATGTGGTGATTTCAGAAGTGAACCCAAACCGGTTGGCCATTGCGGAAAAGCTTGGCTTCGCGACGGTGAACCCCAAAGACGCTGATCTGGTTGAAGCGGTCATGTCCCGCACCGGTGGCAAAGGCGCCGATGTCGTATTTGAAGTGTCAGGCACGCAGCCGGGTGTTGATGCAATGACAGCGGTTGCTGCTAGCCGTGCACGGATTGTCATGGTCGCAATTCACGCCACCAAACCGCAAATCGATATGTTCCAGTTCTTCTGGCGCGAACTAGAGCTGCTTGGCGCGCGGGTCTATGAACCCGTGGACTACGATAAGGCGATTGAAATCATTGCCAGCGGCGGTGTGGATGCCGAAACGGTCATTACGAATATCAGCCCGCTCTCTGATATTCAGGCGGCTTTTGAAGCGCTTGATGGCAGCGCGACTGCAATGAAAAGCCTTATCAAGGTAGGAGCATAAACATGCTGGCCCAATTTGATCTCACTGGTAAAACCGCTCTCGTCACAGGGTGTAAACGCGGCATCGGACGCGGCATGGCTGAAGCCTTGGCAGCCGCAGGCGCGGACATCGTTGGTGTGTCTGCCACGTTAGAAAAGCAGGGTAGCGATGTTGAAAAAGCGGTACAGGACTTAGGTCGTTCGTTCCGGGCATATACATGCGATTTTTCCGATCGCAGTGCCCTTACTGAATTTGTGAAACAGCTTGAAGCAGACGGCATCGAGCCTGACATCTTGGTGAACAACGCAGGCACGATCAAACGCAAACCTGCCGCTGAACACCCTGACGAATGGTGGGATGAGGTGATTGAGGTCAATCTGTCCGCACAATTTGTCCTGAGCCGCGAAATTGGCCGTGGTATGATCGCGCGTGCTGCAAATGGCGGGGCGCGAGGCAAAATTGTCTTCACCGCATCTTTGCTGACCTACCAAGGCGGCATCACGGTGCCGGGATATGCTGCCTCCAAAGGCGGGATCGGACAATTAACCAAAGCGTTAGCGAACGAATGGGCGGGGCAGGGTGTCAACGTCAATGCAATCGCCCCCGGATACATTGCAACCGATAACACCGAAGCCTTGCGCAATGACAAAGAACGCTATGACGCAATTCTGGGCCGTATTCCACAAGGACGCTGGGGGAAACCAGAAGACTTTGCCGGACCGATTGTGTTCCTGTCATCGCCTGCATCTGACTACGTGAGTGGCGAAATTCTAACGGTCGATGGCGGCTGGATGGGGCGCTAAGCCGAACAAATGTTTAGACTGACCATTTGCGCCCCGTGATCGGGGCGCAAATTATTTTTCAGGTCGAAGGTCGGCACCCATCGCAGACGCTTTATGACTTTCACCATCGGTCGCGGTTCAGTTTCGGGCTTGGAACTGGCGCTCATATCAAACGACCGTCCTACTCAGATCTATACACAGGCAGGGCAGAAAACATCGATCTCAACAGCGCGCGCTCCGAAACTATTGGGACGTATTCGCACCCCAACAAACAATGGCGTCGTTGGGGCTGCGCGCTGTCGTTATCACGTCCTCACTTCGCATAGGCCAGTTCCGGTAAGAAAGTGGCAATAGCCGGGATGAACATGATCATGATCAGGGTGATCACCTCAACCTGTAGGAACCACCAGATGCCGCCGAAGATTTCTTTCAGCGAGAACGACGGCGCGACACCTTTAAGGACAAATGCGTTTAAGCCGACGGGTGGTGTGATCAAGCCAATTTCAAGCGTTTTCACCACGACAATGGCCAGCCAAATCGGGTGGGCACCCAGTTCGATCAGTGGCGGCACGAAGATCGGGACTGTTAGGAACATGACGGACACTGGATCAACCATGCACCCCAACACGAGCAAGAGCAGCACGTAGATGCAAACAATGCCCATCATCGACATATCAAGACCGACAATATATTCGGACACCGCCCCCGATGCACCGCTTACCGCAAGGTAAGACGAGAAAATCAGGGCGCCCACGAGAATGATGAAAATCACTGATGTGGTTTGCGCCGTATCAAGGAAAACTTCTTTCAAAACAGGGAATGACAGCCGATTGCGGATAAGCGCGATCAGGAAAGATCCGATAGCACCGATTGCGCCTGCTTCTGTTGGGGTGATGATCCCTGCGTAGATGCCACCGATCACAATACCGCCAAGGGCGATGAAGCTCCACACGCCTTTCAGGGACTGCAAACGTTCCTCGATACCTGCTTTGGGCAGCGCTGGTGCCATCTCAGGATTACGGCTGACGCGGATGTAGATCATCACGAGGTAGGCAAAGGCCGTAAGCAGTCCGGGGATGATCCCCGCAATCAGCAGCTTGGGAATAGATTCACGCGCAACGATGCCGTAGACGATCAAATTGATGCTCGGCGGGATCATCCCCGCAAGTGTGCCAACCGTTGCGACACATCCAGCGGCCAATTTACGGTTCACTTTCAGGCGCAGCATTTCAGGAATAGCAACACGCCCGAAAACCGCTGTCGAAGATGTGGTAGACCCCGAACAGGCGGCAAAGGCGACTGCGGCAACCGTCGTTGCAATCACGACGCTCCCCTTCAGGTGCCCAAGCCAAGCACGCGTTGCGCGATAGATATCCTGCGTAATACCGGCCTTGGCCGCGACATGCCCCATCAGAAGAAACAAAGGAACCGCGCTCAACGCGTACCCCGATCCAATGTCAAACAACCGCCCGCCGATGGCGTCAAAGGTGATGGTGGTGCCACGAATGAACGCAAATCCTGCAGCACCAGACAAAAGCAGGGAAATCCCGACGGGGACGCGCATTATCATCAATACCGCAACCATCCCGATCACGATCGGTAATTGAAGTGACTCAATCATGACTTATTCTCATCTTCTTCAGAGTTTTGGTGCGGAAATTCATTGGCTGCGGTTTCTTCCAGCAGTTCATTTTTGACGATCAAGTTGATCAATTGCGTCAAAAACCGCAGCGAAAACAGGGCCAATCCAATCGGAATACCTGCGCGTGCCCACCAGGTTTTCACCTCCACGATGCCTAGGATTGTGTCGCCCATGACGTAGTTGCTCCACGCTGATTCAGCGCTGGTCCACGTCAGCATGGTGAAAAACAAAAACGCCCCGAGAAGATAGACTGCTTCGGCAGCTTTTCGTGCTGAGCGGGGTAGGAAATCGTAGAGGATCCCAACCGTGATATGTGCGTCGCGACGTTGGGAATATCCCAGACCCAGATAGATCAGATATACGAACATCAAGCTGACGTATTCATAGGCACCCGGTAAGCTTATGGAAAATAACGCTCTTGCTGCGACTTCGAGGACGGTGATCGTCATCATTGTCGCGACAGCCAAAGCCGACGCATAGCAAGCGATTTCCTCCAGCTTTTTCTGCACCCCTAGGGCGCGGCTGGTTAAACTCGTCATTGCGACATCCTTCCCTCAAAATTCGGAAACTTGAACAAGCGTTTCACTTTGCGATTAGCGCAAAACTTTGAGCAACATGCATTATTCAGTGGTGGTTTAATACGGTTGCGCCGCCCATATCCCGTCTTGGTGGTTTGGACGGCGCAAGTGGTGGCCGGACATATTGCCCGACCATCCTAGGGAGGGGTTAGCCGCCGTGCTTTTCAAGAAGCGCAAGGAACTCATCGAGGACAGCTTGGCCAGGAAGACCTTCTTCTTCGCGTGCATCAACCCAGCTTTGCCAAGCAGCGTCGCGTACTTCCAGCATCTTGGCGCGTTCAGCGTCGTCCAATTTCACGATTTCTGTTTGTTCGCTCAATCGGGCATGGGATTCAGTTTCTGCGACTTCCAGAAGGCTGCGGGCTTGATCCACCATTTCTTCGTTCAGCTCTTCAATAACCGCCTGAACATCAGCTGGAAGTGCGTTCCATGTGTCCAAGTTAATGGTGACCGGCAGTGGGAAGAAGAACCAGTCTTCGTCGTCCCAGTAGCTAAAGATTTCGCCAAAACCAAAGGCATAAGCATCCGCTGGTGAACCGATGATCGCGGCTGTAACAACGCCGCGTTCGGCAGCAGCTGGCAGTTCACCCCAAGGGATGCCGTAAACGGTGATGTCCAGTTCTTTCAGGATTTCGGCAGCGCCACCGTGTGCACGGATTTTGGCAGCTTGCAGATCTTCGATCGTACGAATTGGGTCGTGCGACAGCAGCTGAATAGATGTCCAAAGCCCCGGAAACAGGTACTTCTGGTTCATCGCTGTAAATTCAGCTTCGACGGTTTCTGACTGGAAAAGTTCGTGGCCAGCACGTGCGTGTGCCAGTGGATCATCACTCATGAAGGGCAGGGATGTCACGTTGGCGAGCGGGAAAAGACCCGGGTTGTAGACAGGGGAAAACTCTCCCATGTCAAATGCACCCACTTTGATATTCTCCGGCTGACTCGAAAGTTTACCAAGCGCGCCACCAAAAATGCGTGTAAAATCCACATTGCCGTCAGTGCGGGCTTCAACTTCATCCATCCACCAGCGAACGGCCAAGTTTGATGGACCTTCACCTGTAAACGCATGGTACTTAAGGTTGATATCCTCTGCCATCGACACGGTTGGCGCCGCGAGCATTGCCACCGCAACTACGGCGCTTGCGCATAACGATTTGACTATCTTCATTTTTTCTCTCTCCCACTTTTAGTTCTGTGCTCTTGCAAATGCAGAGCGTCCTCCCCTGAAAGCGACCCCATTTCACGTTATCAGCATGCTAAATGCTAAAGTTAGTGGATTTGGTTGTGTCGCTTAACAGTTTCTTAACTTTGCTTCGACTTGATCGGCACGGGGGATCACGCGGTGACTCTGCGGAAACCCGCAACAACGCGGTGCACCTCCGCAAAACCGCGTGAACGTCACGCTAATCATGCCCCAAAGTCATGTTCACTTTCTGACCCAGCTTTCTTGAATCTCGCAGCCTGCACGGCGTAGTAGAACCGATACCGGGCATTTTTCACCTACGATTTGCGCCAGCTTTGCGATCTGCGCGTCATCTGCGTCGGTATCCAGAATGACTTTCAGTTCGATCACCGGAAACGGCGTTCCGATCTCGGCCTTACCAAACACCCCGCGGGTGTCAAAATGACCGCAAACGTCAAATTCCATTCCGCGGACATCCATCTTGAGAAGACCAGCGACATAATTCGCGATGACATTTGAACAGCCGATGAAGGACGACAGCATCGTCTCCAGCGGGGTCGCGAATAAATCCGTTCCGCCACGTTCTGGCGGTTCGTCCGTCGTGACCACCTTGCCACGGGCAATCATTTCAGTGCGCGCATGCGTCACCGCGTGTCCGGTTACATCAATCTTGAATAGGTCGGGCATCACATGTGCCATTGCTTTCTCCTATAGTGGAACGACTTTTTTACTTGTGAAAACGGGATCATCAGCACCGGTTCGGCAGGGGTTCGGTTTTACCAATTAACTTGCTACGCATTCGCCCTTGCCTCTACCGAACCAGTTCTGACTTTGGCTGATGACACTGGCCAACCAGCCGAACCGCCTCAAAACAGTGGAAGGCCGGGCGTTTTGACACGGACGCGATACAGCGATGTTGATGAGGTGATGTAGAGATCATTCAGATCCGCGCCGCCCCATGCAAAGTTCGCCGTAAATTCGGCTGTACGGATAACGCCCAATGTTTCACCTACCGGCGTGATCACGTGAATCCCACCGGGGCCTGTGCAATAGACGTTCCCTTTGCTGTCGATCTTCATGCCGTCGGGATGACCCTCGCCTTCGCCCACAGTCACGTCGACCCAAACGTCACCGCCCGTAGCAGAGCCGTCTTCGGCAATCTCGAATTTCCGGATGTGTTTGTGTTCTGTGTCGTTGACGTAAAGCACCGTGTGATCAAGCGAGAAACACAGACCATTTGGCTGAGCAAAATCATCAGCAAGGCGCTTGATCGTCTTCCCGTCTGGTGTGACGCAATAAACGCCCTGCGCGCCCATTTCGAGTTCACGTTCAACGCCAAAGTAATCGAGCCGCCCGTAAGTAGGGTCGGTGAAATAGATCAACCCGTCATTGCGAACTACGATGTCATTCGGGCTGTTCAGCTCTTTGCCATCAAAGTGTGTGGCAAGAGTTGTGATAGAACCGTCCGCTTCGGTACGGGTCACGGCACTGTTTGCATGCTGACAGGTCAGCAAACGGCCCTGCGCATCATAGGTATTGCCGTTGCCCATGTTGCTTGGTTTGCGAAACGACTGAACCTTGCCATCTGCTCCAAGTCGGAACATTTCGTTTCCGGGGATGTCGGAAAATGTCAGGTGTTTCTCGACCGGATGCCAAATCGGACCTTCGGTGAACAGGAAATCACCAGCTACTTTTTCAAGGGTCGCGGCCGCATCGATAATGTCGTTCATGCCTTCGGTACGAACTTCAACCGTCATGAGTTCGCCCTCAGTTCTTTGACCCGCACGCCACCAGAAAACCAATCCTTTTCGTCGATCTCGTCAAAGGTGACCCAGACATTTTCGGCGGGAATACCGGCGGCCTCTGCCAATGACGCGGTGACGTCGGCTTGCACCTTGGCCTTAATGCCATCCGGATCCTTTTCTATAACTTGTTTTACAATGCGGATGTTCACAAACGGCATCTAGCCTCTCCCCCTATGTTCCGACTTGGATCACATCCAAGACAGCCAGTTTTCTAGGAAAACGATTAGAAGAGATGACATCTTCGGTCTGCGTAAAGACGCGCAACATCTATGCGGGAACCCGCAGATTTTCGATTGGGTGTGTTAGTGAGAGGAAGGCGATATCCACGCTTGCAGTTTTTCCTCTTCGCGGCGTAACGCGTCAGCGTTCAAAATGCCCTGCGTTAACGCAAGTGAAATCGCCCGCGTGCGTGAATTGAAACTCGACCCCCATTCCCCTGTTGGAATATCGTCCTTATCCAGCCCGAGCTTTTGATAGAGGCTTTGCAATCTACTTTGCACTCCGCGTAGCGAAACATTCCGCCGTGCTGCCATGGCTTTGTCGGTAAGCCCAAGGCAAAGATCAACGAGCGCCTCGAATTCAAGTTCGCTCAACCCGGACAATCGGTTGTCTGCCCTTTGCTGCACGCCGCGCACTTCGCGGTCGATGACGCATTGTTCCGCAATAAAGACGCCTTGCAGGGCCAGTTTGAGCTGTTCGTCAGGGGCGGATTTCAGAATGTACCCGTAGACTGCGGCGTCGGGCACAATCTTTGTGATACCGCGAATATATGCTTCTTCAGTGTAGTTGGACCAAAACAAAATCTTGGTGGTGGGGGCTTTGGCCCAGATGGCTTTGGCAACGTCGACACCGGTGACTTTAGGCATCTGCAGGTCCAACAGGACGCAATCGTATTCGGCAGACTTGAAGGCCTCAATCGCCGCTGCGCCGTCGCTTGTGAGCGTCAATTCCTGCATTTCGGTGAACGTATCACGCGTCAGCCGTTCCAGAAATGTGCGGTGCAGTTTGTCGTCTTCGGCAATCAGTAGGCGCATGCAGCTTCTCGCTTTACAGAGTTATGTATTGTCACTTTCGACCTGCCCCGCATTCATTGGAACCACAATCATGACTCGTGTTCCAACTTGGCCATCTAAACGTTCGAAAACTACCTTCGCAGATATAAGATCCGTACGCGTCTTGATGTTGCTTATACCGCTGCGGGACTGCAAATCAGCGTCCTGAATACCCGTACCATTGTCGTCGATTGTTACTGTCACATTGTTGTCGGATTGTGCAATCCGCACGTCAATTCGGCTACATTCGCCGTGCTTTAAGGAGTTGTTCACTGCTTCTTGGACAATGCGATATACGGCCGTACGCACAGTGTCTTGCAGTTCGTCCATCTTACCGTTCGACGTATCATTGACATGCATTTCGATCCGACGCTGCATGTTCTTAAGGCATCGCTGCAAATGCGCATCAACGGCTTCTGCAAAACCGAAAAGCTGCAGAACACCGGGTTTCATGTCCTCTACGATTCCGCGGACTTCGTCCAGACAATGATCCAAATCACCCTGGATCGCCGCAATCTCGTCCATAGCGGCTTTTGAACCGCCCTCGACCCGCGACATACGACGACGAATGCGCGATAAATCCGCGAGCGTTTGGTCGTGAAGATCCATTCCCAGCCGCTGCCGTTCGCGTTCCATCCCTTCGGTAAGACGCAATGCGCCAATGCGCAGCGTGCGTTCGCGTGCTGTGGCCTCAAGTTCAGTGATTGCGGAATCTTTCGCTTCTTTGCCCCGTTCCAATGCAAACAGATAGGCAGATACCAGATCGGCGGCACCCTGCGCGAGGACGATCAGATCTTCGCTGTAAAAGTTCTTTTTGTGGCTCGAAATCGCAAGCGAACCGATCAATTCGCCCTGCACCCGCAGCGGCACGACAATACGACTTCGCAGGTTGGCCTCGAAAATTGGTTTGCTGTCCGACCCTTCAAAATGGAAGACGGGATCGGTCCAAGCGTCGTCCGTAAGAATATGCGCGACATCGCCGCGCAGGACGTCGCGGATCGGGCTTTCTTCAGTCGGATTTGCGGGGTTTTGCGTGTGGCTCCATGACGTGTGCATGCGGGCTTCGTAACAAATCTGGGTCCCTGTCGGATGCAGAAGCACAATGTCGAGATGATCGTGTGCAATCAATGCACGCAGACGATTTGCAAAATTCTCGAGAACCAGTTCGTAGTCTGTCGGACCAGCAATCGCTTGTGCAATCGACAGATAACAATCCAAAGCTTCTGCTGCGTTTGGCATAAGAGCATACACCCCCTCTTTGGATGTATTCAGTTGATCATACCTCGACTTTTTTATCAACTTAACCTCTTCATATCCGGCCAGCTTTTGGCATCAAGCAGGTTTAGGCGCTTGCGCAAAAGCACGGGCTAAAGGGCGCAATCCGTCGATTATGGCCTGCATACCATCATAGATCAGCGAGTTGATATCGACCGTTGCCAAAGCTGCCTGATACAGCCGCGCGTTTTCGCGATCCCCGATAATGACGATATCGCGGGCGCGCCACATCTCGCGGACGGCCGCAATTTCAGCGCCAACCAACAAACCGGAAAGATGCGATTTGAGCACTTCATTCGGTGTTCCGTTCAATAGCGTTCTGGGCCGCGCAGTGAATAGATTGGCGGTTAGTTTATCTGGGCATGACATCGCTTCTTGGACGCCTTCGAGAAACGCATTTTCATCCCACGCTGGACTTGTCGTGCTAAAGCGCAGCACTGATTGCTTCGTGAGCAAGCTGAACAACTCGCCGGTCATGAAGGTCGTGAAGTTGTAGATTTTTCCATCCGCGACGCGCGCCCATTTCGAATGGGTTCCCGGCAAACAAAAGCCACCATCAAAGTTCGGATTTTTCGCAAGGTATCCTGCGATCTGCGTTTCCTCGCCCCGCATGACATCCTCTGGTTTGCGCTGGCAGACGCCTGGCACGATGCGCACAGCCAAACGCGGATCATCAGTTGGAACCTGAACGGTTGTTTTTCCATCCACTGGCAGACACGGGGCTTCGGAATATCCTGCGTCCCGCCAGCCTTCCTTTGCACCGACCATACCGCACGCCAAAACAGGGGTGACCCGATCCGCCCGCAGCCAACGGCCAATCACGTCCAGCAAGGTGGGCTCAAATTCACTTGGTATAAGCTGGGACATTCCCATGCTGCTGTGAAACTGATCCACAAGCGTGCCGTCAGCGCCAATCGCATAGGCGCTCAGATTAGTCGTTCCCCAATCAAGGGCGACCCATTGAATTTCCATTTCCACTCCTCCGCCAAGATGACCTTGCCAATCGCCTCGACGTCTTCCGCTCGAAAACCTTTTAGGGCTGCAATCGCGTGTCCTGACAGGTTGTTCATTCTTGGAATTGCGTTCCCATGTGGGTCGCTGTCCTTTGGTCGATTGATGGTTCTTGACCACTGTAGAATGGTCATAAACGGTGCCGTTCGGGGTGGTATCTGCGATGCCCGCAAGAAAATTGCGGAAACCCGCAATGGTGATTTGTTTGCCGGACGGCATACTGCGCGGCTGCCGAACCTGATGTGACGAACGCAAGGATGACCCGTCAAACAGGGATTACATTAGACAATGAACGCGACGTAATACACGCTACCCTGCAAGAAAACGTTGTCGAAACGGCTTCAATCGGGAAAAACAGAATAATATTCCGATTCAGGAAGCGAGTCGCATTGGGAGGTGCAAACGTGGACGTATTAATATCAGTGGTGCTGCCGCTAGGGCTGGCCTTTATCATGTTTTCACTGGGGGTGGGGCTAACAGGTGCGGATTTCTTGCGTGTCGGGCAAAGACCTGTCGCGTTCTTGATCGGTGCCGTACATCAAATCATTCTTCTGCCCGTCGCCGCATATTTTGTCGTGACTGCCTTTGGGATTTCCGGTGAACTGGCCGTCGGTTTCATGATCCTTGCCGCATGTCCGGGTGGCGTCACCAGCAACATCATCTCGCGTTTGGCGAAGGGCGATGTGGCCTTATCGGTATCCCTGACCGCCGTGATCAGTCTGGCGAGCGTGGTGACGGTGCCTATCATCCTTAGCTTTGCGCTTATGACATTTTTGGGGGCAGATGCGCCGGACCTCGACATCGCTTCAACCGCCTTCACAATGTTCTTGCTGACTGTGGTGCCCATTCTTTTGGCCCTTGGGGTACGCCGTTTGGCACCTGATGCCATGACGCGGATCGAACCGACGCTGACACGGATTGCAACGGTGTTATTCATCATCATCATTTCTGCCGCTTTGGCAGCAAACTGGGATGCGTTCGTCGCGAACCTGCCAGAGCTTGGGCCAGCATCGTTGGCACTGGTGGTGGTTTTGACCACGATCGGGTTCTTTGTGCCCCGTTTGCTGGGCCGGAGCCTGAACGAAAGTAAGACGGTCTCGATCGAGACCGGCATTCAGAACGGCACCTTGGGAATTGCGATTGCCGCGATCATCGTAGGCGGCGCAGAGGGCTTTGGCCCGTATTCGCTACCATCTGCTGTCTATAGCATCTTGATGTACGTAATCTTGGTCCCCGTCATTTTTGTCTATCGTCGCTTGAAATAAGCAGGAGAAATACGTTGGAAACTTCTGATGTCATCGTTGTGGGTGGTGGGCTCGCCGGTTTGGTTGCAGCCGCAGAGCTGGCGGATCGCGGCAAGTCCGTCACGATCATTGACCAAGAACCCGAGGGTTTCCTTGGTGGTCAGGCCTTTTGGTCGCTTGGCGGTTTGTGTTTGATCGACACGCCAGAGCAACGCCGGATGGGCGTGCGTGATTCACGCGAGTTGGCGATGCAAGACTGGATGGGCAGCGCGCAGTTTGATCGCCCAGAAGACAAGTGGCCGCGTAAATGGGCCGAGGCCTATGTCGACTTTGCTGCGGGCGAAATGCGCCCTTGGCTGTATGAACAGGGCATGCGTTGGTTCCCGATTGTGGGCTGGGCTGAGCGCGGCGGCGGCTTTGGGTCTGGCCACGGCAATTCGGTCCCGCGCTTTCACCTGACATGGGGAGTCGGGCCTGGCACGCAAGAACCGTTTGAAAGACGTGTCCGCGAACATGAAAAAGCGGGGCGTATCACGCTGAAGTTCCGGCACCGCTGTTCTAATATCATCATGGAAAACGGTGCCGCCAAAGGTGTCGCAGGTGAAATTCTAGCTGCCGACACTGCTGAACGTGGGCAAAAGACCAATCGCGATATCGTGGGTGATTTCGAACTACGCGCCGCTTCGGTGATTGTGACGTCTGGCGGGATCGGCGGGGATTTCGATCTGGTGCGCAAAAGCTGGCCGGTGGATCGGTTGGGACAACCACCGAAGGAAATGGTGGCAGGTGTCCCTGCGCACGTTGATGGACGTATGGTAGCTATCAGTCAGGCGGCCGGTGGTAATCTGATCAACGCGGACCGCATGTGGCACTACACCGAAGGCGTCAAGAACTGGGACCCGATTTGGCCGAACCACGGCATTCGCATTCTGCCGGGTCCATCGTCGATGTGGTTTGACGCAAACGGCAACCGCTTCCCGCCGCCCGGACTGCCCGGCTTTGACAGCCTTGGCACCTTGAAGATGATCCAAGATACCGGTTTCGATTATTCATGGTTCATCACGACTCAGAAGATCGTGAAAAAAGAATTCGCCCTTTCGGGGTCGGAACAGAATCCTGACTTCCGCGACAAATCATGGAAAGAAGTCCTGAAGCAGCGCATCTTTAATAAAGCTGCGACACCTGCTGTCGAAGCGTTCAAAGAGCATGGTGAAAACTTTGTTGTGGCCGACACGCTGCGCGAACTGATCGCGAAAATGAACGATCTGACAACGGACGATTTGTTGTCGGTGGACAAGATTGAAGCCGAAATTCGCGCACGTGATGCGCAGGTGGATAACCCGTTCACGAAAGACGTGCAGATGATGGCGATCCATGCGGCGCGCAATTACAAAGGCGACCGCTATCAGCGTACCGCAAAGCCGCATAAGATCCTTGATCCGGCGAATGGCCCATTAATCGGTGTGAAGTTGAATATCATCACGCGCAAAACGCTTGGCGGGCTGCAAACTGACCTTAACAGTCAGATGTTGGATGCGTCGGGTGCTGTCATTCCGGGTCTGTTTGCTGCGGGCGAAGTCGCGGGGTTCGGCGGCGGCGGTTATCACGGTTACAACGCGCTTGAAGGAACGTTCTTGGGCGGCTGTATCTTTTCTGGACGGCAAGCGGGCCGCGCGGACACAATCGCCTAGTCGTCGGTCAGGTAATGCGCAAGGTACGCTTCTAGCAGGGTCGAAAGCTCTGCTGAATAGGGGCGGGATGTATCGCGGTCTGGTTGGGTCGCGATCAAATCCTCCATCGCAAGTGCTACCTGCACCGTCGTGTTTGCGACAACGGCCGGGTCGCCGCCATGAAATCCGTCACCACCTTGTGCCCAACGGGCGCGTAAAAACACGACCAATTCATCGTGGTCGTCGTCTTCGACGGCCACGGTTTCCCGATTTGCCATGAACCGCATGAGCAACGGCCGGTAATAGGGGTGCCGCGCAATGTATTTGCGTTGCTTGGATAGAACTGCGCCCAGCCTGTCGCGCCAACCCGGATAGGTCTGTTCATCTGCAAAGACTGCAAAAAGCGCCTCGCGCAGCTCACTTGCTGATTGCAGGTAAAGTTCGCGCAAAAGATCGTCGAGTGTCGGGAAATAGCGGTAGATGGAACTGACAGGAATGCCCGCGCGTTTCGCAATGACCGTCGTCGACAAATCTTGCAACTTATCCGTCGCAAGATAGTCGGCCGTCGCACGCAGTATATCGTGAACACGGCGTATCGCGCGTTCTTGCTTTGGGGTGTCACGGCTCCGTAACGGGCTAAAGGACAGTTCGCTCATAATCCAACCTCTCGTAACAACTGCTGCGACGCAACTGGCCCGACGCTGTCACCCGTTTCTGCTGATTTCACAAGTCGTACCAGCGCACTGTTGACCGGTGTCGGAATTTTGTGATGTCGTCCCAATGTGGCAATTTCACCCGAAAGTATGTCAATTTCTGTCAAACGTCCCGTCTGTAAATCGCTGGCCATTGACGTCATTGCGGACCGGTCCAGACGTTGTTTGCGGAGCACCACAAGCCGAAATAGCCATGTCGGTGCGCGCAGCATACGTGCGGCAAGTCGCGGGTTATTCGGGCCTACTTGTGCCCAACCGATGCCTGCTTGATCATAGACCTTCAATGCTTCTGCAATAGCAGCGGACAGCACCAAACGATAGCCGCGATCAAGCAGCATGTCGTAAAGCGGAATGCCCGCGAGCGCATTGATCGGATTGGCGAGGTTCAACAACAGCTTCCCATATTGGATGGGCGTCAGATCCGGATGCAGGTCGATTTCTACGCCTGCTGCAGCCAACCATTCGGTCGCCGGATGGCGTTGCAAAGCAATGTTGCCAGCGCCTGTGCGATGCAAATGGGTGTTGCTTTGCCAGACGACATTGTAAGGCACCATCCCCGCGAGACAATGCCGTTCGGGCAGGGATTTGCGCAGAAGGCGGACAGGTGCGACCCCGTTCAATAGCGACAGGATTGGCGTCTTTTCAGCGCTATGTGCGCGGATGGCATCAATCGCGTCGGGCAGCGCGCCAGCTTTATGCGTCAAAACGATCAAGTCAGCCTCGGAAAGGATTTGGGGATCATCTGTGATGTGAAGCCCACCGGGGGCGACGTTGACGTTATGCCCGCCGGAAAGGTCCAGCGCGTGATCACGCAAGGCGGAAAGCCGTGAAGGACGCCCGATCAGCGTGATACGCCCACCCGCCGCCGCAACCGACGACAACCAAGCCGCACCAGTGTAGCATCCAATGGCGCCCGCGCCGAAAAATACGATGTGCATAGCATCCTCTCCCTTGAACCTTTGCGATTTAACAAAAGCCGTAACGTAAAACAGAATTATATTCTGTTTTTCTTGCAGCGAAAGCCATTTACCTTCAAATCCAACGTAAGGTTACGTTTTGTCGGACCAATGACCAGACAGCAGTAGGAGATGACTATGGATTTTCAGCCAAGCGCGAGGTGCCAAGACTTGCAAGAACGATTGCAAGACTTCATGCGCGTTGAGGTCATCCCGCATGAGGCCGACTACCGCGCCCAGTTGCGTAGCCTGAATTCTGGGTCTGATTGGAAAACGTGGCAAGTTGTTCCAATGATGGAAGACTGGAAATCCAAGGCACGCGACGCGGGGCTATGGAACCTCTTTCTGCCTGACGACAAATTGGCCCTAGGGCTGAGCACCCTAGAATACGCGCCATTGGCCGAAACCATGGGCCGTTATCCGTTCAGCGCCGAGATATTCAACTGTAGCGCCCCAGACACCGGAAACATGGAAGTGCTCTGGCATTTCGGGTCAGACGCACAAAAACAGGAGTGGCTGACACCACTTCTTGCGGGCGAAATACGGTCTGTGTTTTGCATGACCGAACCGAATGTGGCGTCATCTGATGCCCGCAATATCAGTGCGTCGATTACGGAAGATGGTGATGAACTGGTGTTGAACGGTCGCAAATGGTGGTCCACGGGAATTGGTCATCCAAATGCAAAACTTGCGATTTTTATGGGGATATCGGACCCGGACGGCGACCCCCATGCCCGTCATTCAATGGTGCTGGTGCCGCTTGATACACCGGGTGTCACGATCGAACGGATGCTGCCGACAATGGGCGAATATGATCCGCCTGCCGGACATGGCGAGGTCAATTTCGACAACGTGCGCGTCCCGAAAGAGAACCTTATTTTGGGTCTCGGCAAAGGTTTTTCTATCGCGCAAGGCCGTCTTGGACCGGGTCGCATTCATCATTGTATGCGCGCCATTGGTGCTGCGGAACGCGCTTTAGAGCTGATGATCAACCGTGGCAGCAAACGCGAGGCTTTTGGAAAACCCTTGATCGCGCTTGATGGCAATCGCGGACAGGTCGCGGATGCGCGGATGGCCATAGATCAGGCCCGTCTGCTGACGCTTTATGCGGCGTGGAAGATTGACACTGTTGGCGCTAAGGCCGCGATGAGCGAGATTTCAGCTATCAAGGTTGTTGCGCCGAACATGCTTCAGGACGTTGTTGATAAGGCAATGCAGATACATGGCGGCCAAGGTCTGACTCATGAAACGCCGCTGGCCGATTTGTGGTTGATGGCGCGTGCCTTGCGCTACGCCGATGGGCCAGACGAAGTCCACCGCGCCATGGTCGCGCGTCAGGAACTGGCCAAATACCGTGGGAAAAACGCATGAGTGCGCGTCGTGTTTTCATAACGGGGGGCGGCGCGGGCCTAGGGCGTGAATTTGCGCGCCAACTGGCCGCCAGCGGTGCAAAAGTCTGTATTGGCGATATCGACGCCGTAGCCGGAGTAGCCACCGCAAAAGAAATCGGCGGACATTTCATCAAGTGCGACGTGCGATTGGAAACAGATTTGCAGGCTGCCGCCCGTTGGATGAAGACGGAATGGGGCGGGGCGGATCTGTTGATCAACAACGCCGGTGTCGCACAAATGGGAACACTGACAGACACGCCTGTGGGTGACTGGCAGTGGATCGTTGAGATCAACCTGTTGGGGACCGTACGCGGATGCAAAACCTTCGCGCCGCTCTTGGCCGAAACGCGGGGCACAATCCTGAACATTGCGTCTATGGCGTCCTTCCTGCACCTGCCTGGGGCAGGGGCATATAACGCCACCAAGGCGGCGGTCTTGGCTTTGTCGGAAACGCTTATGCTTGAGCTTGAACAGGATGGGATCACGACCCATGTCGCCTGCCCAAGCTTCTTTCGGACCGGCCTCGCGCAGAACATGCGTGCCGGTGACGACAAAGCCCGCGCAATGACGGAACGTTTGGTTGAACGGTCCAGAACCAGCCCCGCCGACGTTGCGGCAGCGATCCTCGAAGGTATGGAACGCGGCGAACCACGCATTTTCATCGACAAACGCACGCGTAAGGCGCTGCGGATGAAAAACTGGTTGCCGTTTTCCCGCTATCTGGGCGGGTTGCGCAAGGAGGTTGCCAAACTGGATGCGCGCATGGCGCGTGTCATGAAAGGACAATCGACATGAGCATTGATCAAGCGGGTGCCATTCGGGATGGCGAAGAACTGGACCTCGATCTGTTAGGTCCTTGGATGTCGCAAAACCTGCCACACTTGCAGGGACGTCCTGAGGTCACCCAATACGCTGGCGGCGCTTCGAATTGGACGTACCGCCTGAAGTTCGACAACGATGATCTGATCCTGCGTCGTCCGCCAACGGGCACCAAAGCCAAAGGTGCCCATGACATGGGCCGTGAATACCGCTTGCAACGGGCGCTACAGCCGGTTTTTTCGTACGTCCCCACTATGCATGCCTATTGCGAAGATCCGGCTGTCATCGGCGACGAATTTTACGTGATGGAGCGTCTGAACGGGATCATCCCACGCAAGAACCTGCCGCGCGATGTGTCCCTTTCACCGGATGAAGTGCGCACCCTGTGCACCAATGTGTTGGACACCTTGATCGCATTGCACAAGGTGGACCACGTTGCCGCGGGTCTGGATACGCTGGCAGCCGGTGCTGGATACACGCAGCGCCAGATCGTGGGTTGGTCCAAACGGTATCGCGACGCCCGCACATGGAACGTTCCGCGCGGCGAAGGTATCATGCGGTGGTTAGAGGCCAATCTGCCCGAAAATGAACGCCTTTGCCTGACACATAACGATTTCCGCTTTGACAACGTCGTCCTTGACCCGTCCGAACCAACCCGCGTGATCGGCGTTCTGGATTGGGAACTTGCCACGATCGGCGATCCGCTGATGGATCTTGGCAATACACTGGCCTACTGGGTCGAGGCGGGTGATGATCGGCTGGCACGTGCAACGCGGCGGCAACCAACGACCCTGCCGGGCATGCTGACCCGTGACGAAGTGATTGCCTACTACTGCGACGCCATGGACCTGCGCCCTGAGAGTTTCACATTCTATCAGGTCTACGGGCTGTTCCGCCTGTCCGGCATCGTGCAACAAATCTACGCCCGCTATCATAAGGGCCAGACGAAAAACCCAGAATACAAACGCTTTTGGGTCTTTGTGCATTACCTGCACCACCGTTGTCGCAAATTGATCCGTAAGGCTGGCTAAGATGGCACGTGTTCATTTGATACGGCACGGGCAAGCCAGCTTTGGCGCGGACAACTACGACGCCCTTAGCGCAAAGGGTCACGATCAGGCCAGTCATTTGGCAAAGGCGGTGTCGCGGCCAGATCAGCTGGTCAGCGGAACAATGCAACGGCACCGCGAAACCGCCGCGCCATTTGGCCCTGCGAACACGGACGCCGGATGGAACGAATTTGACTATTTTGATGTTCTTGCGGCCTATCGGCCCGAATTGAACAGCCCTGCTGCCTTACGCGCTGCCTTTGCAGACGCGCCCAATCCGAAACGGGCCTTTCAAGACGTTTACGACAAGGCGACAACGCGTTGGGCAGACGGTGCGTATGACGGTGATTACGTTGAAAGCCGCAGCGTTTTTCGCAAACGCGTGCGCGATGCCATGACGACTTTGGTGGCTGAACTGGGCAAGGATGACACCGCCTATGTCGTGACCTCTGGCGGCCCCATAGCTGCGATTGTGCAGGATGTGCTGGGCCTGACTGAGCAAGCAACACGCGCCATGGAACATGTGCTTGTCAATTGCGGCGTCACGACCCTTTCTGTGCGGCCCGGCCATACGCGCCTGATCAGTCTTAACGAACAGCAACATCTGGGAGCAATTGATGCCGACCTCATCACATTCCGCTAAAGGCGTCATTCTAATCACTGGCGCAAGTTCCGGGCTGGGCGCAGGCATGGCCCGTGAATTCGCAAAGCGCGGGTATGATCTGGCGCTTTGCGCGCGCAGGTTAGACGCGCTTGAAGCATTGAAAATCGAATTGTCGGGTACCCGCGTTGAATTGGCAGCACTCGATGTGACTGACCATACGGCGGTTTTTGAAACGTTCCGACAGTTTCGCGACAGTTTCGGGCGGCTGGACAAGGTGATCGTCAATGCAGGTATCGGAGAAGGTGCGCCAATTGGCAAAGGTGGGTTCGCGAAAAACCGTGCCACGCTTGAGGTCAATCTGATTGCAGCGCTCGCGCAAGCCGAGGCGGCGATGGAAATCTTCCGTGATCAGAACGCCGGTCATTTGGTGTTCATGTCCTCCATGAGCGCGATCCGCGGCATGCGTGGCGCGATGACAAGCTACGCCACCAGCAAAGCGGGTCTTGCCCACCTTGCAGAAGGTCTGCGCCTAGAAATGCTACATAAGCCAATCAACGTAACGACCCTTATGCCCGGATACATTCAATCCGAAATGACCCAAGGGCAGGATACATCAAAGACCCCGTTTATCATTGATGGCGCCAAGGGTGCGCGTCTGCTGGCCGACGCCGTTGAGTCTGGGCGCAACCATGTGACGGTCCCGCGTTGGCCGTGGCGCGTTCTGGGCGCGGCGATGAAAATGCTGCCACTTTCATTGCTGCGACGTGTGACATAACTCCGTCTTTCGGGCGTTAGCCCAACCTTAAACGGGGCCCGTCATTGCAGGCATTTGCAGTGTTTCAATCGCTGCAAATGCGCAAATCCCAGTTCAGTCTGTAGCAGGGCATATTTCACGAAGCCGTGAGAGCCTAGATGTTGGCGAGAATTATCTTGCCAGATACCCTATCTACTAGTAGGTTCATGTATATTGAAAATGAAATGGAGACGACCACGATGAAGATTTATGACACCGAAGGCTTCCCGAACCCTGCACGTGTGCGCATCGCACTTGCCGAAAAAGGTGCAACAAACGATGTAGAATTCGTCGCGGTTGACGTCATGGGCGGCGAACATCGCACAGATGCGTTCAAAGCAAAGAACCCAGATGCGGTCGTGCCTTGTCTTGAACTGGCTGACGGCAGCCATATTTCCCAGTGCACTGCGATCACCGAATACATCGACGGCCATTTTGAAGGACCATCCTTGACAGGCGAGACCCCAAAAGAACGCGCGCAAGTGTCGATGATGAACCTACGTGCTGAAAATGGCCTGCTGAACGCGGTTGGCGCTTATTTCCATCATGCGACTCCCGGCCTTGGCCCCGATCTGGAAACCTACCAATGTGCTGAATGGGGCAACAAACAAAAGGAAGTTGCCGGTCAGACGATGAGCTATCTGAACGAAGTTTTAGCTGACAATGCCTATTTGGCCGGCAATAAATTCTCGATGGCAGACATCACTGCTTTCGCAGGTTTGGCATTTGCCGACTTTGCCAAAGTAGAAATCCCGCAAAGCCTATCAAATCTTAATGCATGGCGCGCCAAAGTTGCTGCGCGTCCAAGCATCGCGGGCTAAGCTGCCTCCACTCAGGTCGAAAGGACAAAACAATGGAACTTAACGCTGACTTTTTTCAACGCGTGGTCGTTCACTCTGATCAGCTTGAGTGGAACGCATCGCCCATGCCCGGCGTTGACCGGCGCATGCTGGATCGCATCGGCGGCGAAGTGGCCCGTGCGACAACTATCGTGCGCTATGCACCGGAAAGCAAATTTTCGGCCCATACCCATTCGGGTGGCGAAGAATTCATCGTGCTGGATGGTGTGTTTCAGGACGAACATGGTGATTTTCCAGAAGGCACCTATGTGCGCAACCCACCCACAACATCCCACACACCGGGGTCAGAGCAGGGGTGTACGATCTTTGTGAAGCTCTGGCAGTTTGACATGGAAGACCGCAATCAGTTCCGCAAAAATATGGCGGACGAATTGGCAGCGCCGGTTGATGGTGTCGCTACGGCCCAGCTGCACAGCGATGACCGTGAAAATGTTACCTTTAGCCACGTCGATGCGGGTGCTGCGTTGAACATGTCGGATGATGGTGGGATTGAGATGCTTGTCATCGCAGGATCGCTGACAGAGGGCGGTGAAACGCTTGGCAAAGGTGCATGGTTGCGCTTGCCCGAGGGGAAGGCATTGTCTGCGGTTGCTGGGGCTCAGGGCGCAAAGGTTTGGGTCAAATCCGGCCACTTGCCACATGCAAAGCCACCGGCTGTCTGATGGCTACGCAAAAAAACTGGCGCTTGTCGCCGGCGCGGGGGCTGGCCTTGGTCAGTCCCTTCTTGCGCGTTTTGAGGCAGGTGGGTTCACACCTGTTGGCCTTGGTCGCACGCAACCTGGAACCACCGTTGGCGCGTTCCATACACTTGATATGGCGGATGACACAGCCGTGCCTGACGTCATTTCAGGGATCATCGCAGAACATGGCACGCCAAGCGTCGTCATCCATAACACTGCTGAACTAGTCATTGCGCCATTTGGTGATACGACGCTTGCGGACTACCAGCGCACGTGGACATCCATGGTGCAAACGGCTGTTTTACTTGCGCAATCAACGTTGCAACCGATGGTACGGGGTGGGGGCGGTACGTTTATCGTTTCCGGTGCAACGGCGTCTTTGCGCGGTGGTGCAAAGTTTTCGGCTTTCGCGAGTGCCAAGTTCGCGCTGCGCGGGTTGACCCAATCGTTGGCGCGTGAATATCAGCCTGCGGGTGTGCATGTCTGTCATGCCATCCTTGACGGGATCATCGACACACCGCGGTCGCGCGACCTGCACAGCCTTGACCCTGCGAAGATGATGAAACCCGAAGACATCGCCGAAACCTATTGGCAATTGACCCATCAGCCCAAATCAACGTGGACGCACGAGCTGGATCTTCGTCCAGCAAGCGAAGGATTCTAGCCCATGACAACTATGATCATCGGCGGTGGTCTGTCGGGCCTTGCGTTGGCCGACATGCTGGAAACCGCAGGGCAGGATTATATGTTGCTAGAGGCGCGCGACCGATTTGGCGGGCGGATCATGACGGAACATCACGGGGCAGGGTACTTTGATATGGGGCCCGCGTGGTTTTGGCCCGGCCAACCACGGATTGCTGCCTTGATCCAACGGTTTGGTCTGGAAAAATTTGACCAATTTTCTGACGGTATTCTGACATTCGAAGATGAACGCGGGAACGTCGAACGCGGCCGCGGCTTTGCATCAATGCAGGGGTCTTGGCGCTTGAAAGGCGGATTGGCTGCGTTGACGCAGACATTGGCGGACCGCTTACCGGATGCGCGAAAACAGCTGAATGCCCAAGTGGCGTCTTTGGATAAGAACGCAGCAGGGGTCGTTGCGACGTTGACCAATGGCGATACCATCCAAGCGGACCGTGTCGTTTTGGCCTTGCCGCCACGGGTTGCAGCGGAGATCAAATTTACCCCGGCACTTCCGGATCAAACGATTGCGTCAATGCGGTCCATCGCGACGTGGATGGCAGGGCAGGCCAAGGCAGTCGCGGTCTACGACACCCCGTTCTGGCGCAACGACGGCCTATCCGGCGACGCGATGAGCAGAACCGGTCCGATGGTCGAAGTCCACGATGCGTCCCCAGCGGACGGTGGGCCTTACGCGTTGTTCGGCTTTATCGGCGTCCCGCCACAAGGACGCGCTGATGAACAAGTGTTGCGGCAACATTTGTTTGCGCAACTGGGTCGTTTGTTCGGGCCACAAGCCGCGGAACCTGCCAAGCTGTACATTAAAGATTGGGCGTTTGATCCGCAGACGTCGACCGCAGCTGACCAAGCCCCGCTTCACGCGCATCCGACCTATGGGTTAACGCGCGCGATGGTCGGGCTTTGGGATGATACATTGCTCTTTGGCGGAACCGAAGTTGCCCCGCAGTTTGGCGGCTATATCGAAGGTGCTTTAGAAGCGGCGGAAAACGTATTAGCAAAGCTTAGGGTCAACGATACGCGGGATACAAATGCCAACTGATACAAAAACCGCTTTGCTGGATTCTGCGGAACGGGCTGCGCGCACGCGCGGCTTTGACGGGTTCAGTTATGCCGATTTGGCGCAGGATGTCGGCATTCGCAAGGCCAGTATCCACCATCATTTCCCGACCAAGGCCGTCCTGTCCGCCGCTTTGATGGAACGGTATTACAACGATCTGAAAGCCGTGTGCGAAGACATCGATCTAAGCCAGAAAACGGGCGGCGCGCGGCTTACGGCACTAATCGATCGCTACAGAACGGCGCTGGATGGCGGCAAAAGCCTGTGTTTGTGTGTGTCGTTTTCAACCAGTCGCGAAAGCCTGCCCGCAGAGGTGATCGCCCAAATCGGCCGCTTTCGTGAAATGATCATCGCCTGGACAGAGACCGTTTTTGCAGCAGGCCAGACCGACGGAAGTATCGCACGTGTCACCGATCCGGCTGTCGAAGCGGCGGCAGCGCTACCGCTTCTGGAAGGCGCACAGCTTGCTGCGAGGGTGGAAGAAAACCCCGCACTATTTGACAGTGCAGTGCGCATTTTAACCCAACGCCTGTAATCATTTGATCACTGAATTTGCTCGCAAGAAACGACGCGCCCCTTGCGAGACATGCCATTTATTCCGTCGGCGCAAAGTCAAATTCGCTGTCGGAATACATGAAGAATTCGCAAGGCGTGTCAGAAACACATGCTTTGGAATGCGTTTCACCTGCGCCCACAGCCCAATACGATCCGGGACCCATAATAGGCGCATTTTCTTCGCCGTTGAACGGATTGGTCATCTGGCCCTTCAAAACAATTGCGCGGTAGCTGTGCAAATGCGTGTGTTCAGGTGTTTCAAAATTCGCAGGGAATTGGCCAAAGGTGCCATGCGGCCCAGTCGCGCGGTCGCCATAGGCGTTGGCAAAATTGATCGGGCCCATCACGTTTTGAAAGACCTTGTTTTCTTCTTGTAGAACGGCAGACGTCACCGCGTCATCAGCGATAACTGTGCTTGCTGCCATGACAAACAGGGCAGACAGAATTGGCAATGATTTCATGGGAATTACTCCTGTTGGGTTTTGTTTAGTCTCGTATTTGGGCCACCCGACATGTGTCAGGCGGCCCAAACGGGGGACTTAGGACGCAGCTTTGATTTGCGCGACGGCTTCTTCGGTGGACCAAACAGCGTTGGCCATGTAGCGGAAGTTGATCAGCGCGGCGAGGTATCCATCACCTTCGGGCAGCATGGCAGCAGCGGTCGCATCACGGACAACGGCCACTTCAAAACCGTCCTCAAGCAGCTCACGCATGTGCGATTCCGTACACAGGTTCGCGGACATACCGGCCAAGATAACCTGATCGACGCCTTGTTTGCGCAACTGAAGTGACAAGTCATTCGTGTCGTTGCCGTAAACCTTGTGCGGTGACGTGACGATTGTTTTGCCGTCGTTAATGTATTGCTTGTACTGAGGCATCCAATCTGCGCCTGATCCTTCGAACCCGTCAAGGTTCAGCGGACCCGGGCGGTCAAACATGCCAATGTTATGCATCAGCTTTTCCAGCGCGCCTTCAAATTTCCAGCCGTGATCGGTCGGATAGTAGTAGTGCGGGGATACCGCGACTGTCAGATCAGCGGCCTTAGCGGATTTGAAAAGCGTTTCGATGTTGTTGACCGTGTTATGTTCTTCGACGCTGGCACCGATCACACCCCAAGTCACTCCTTCTGGATGCAAGAAATCGACCTGTGGGTCTGTGACGACAAGAGCGGTACGGCTGAGGTCCAGCTTCATAGTAGACGGTGGCAGCGCAGGTTCGGCAGGCGGGGCGTAGGGGCTGGCAGATTGCGCTTGGGCTGCAGTTGTTGTGGCGACCGCGGCTGCTGCAGCAACGGAGCTTGCAACGCCACCGCGCAGGGCAGCCCGACGTGTCATCCGGCCGTGGTTGTGGTTTGGATCATCGCATTGGCACATAGTCTGTTCCTTTCAGTGCTTGTGTGACATCAAGCTATGGTTCCCCATGTGCCTTTACGTCTTCAAAATGTGCCTTTTCTTTGAATTGGGTGCCCTTTCGTCCAGAATGCGGTTAAGAATCTGGGCATGAGATACGATCACATATTCGATGAACTTGAGATAAAGACCGATCCGTTTGCCCTATGCGAACTTAGCGGGGCGTGCAGCCTTGGGCTGGGGCGCGATGCATCGGCGACACTGCATTATATTTTGTCCGGTGATGGGGAGATCACGTTCAAATCGCGTCCCCCATTGAAAGTCGCGCGTGGTTCTCTTGTCTTTATTCCGGCACTGCAGAAGCATACCCTGAACAACTTTGGCACCGGCGGGGACCCTATCCCCGATTGCAAACCTGCGGAGATGAATCTGTCGCGTCTGATGGCGGGAACTTGCGAAACACAAGCGGGGCAGATGACCGCGCTTTGCGCCCATGTTGGCGTCGGATTGCGCGGTGTCACCGACATCATCGACCTGATCAAAGAACCATTGGTGGAACATGTGTCGTCGTCCCACCGCATGCGGCCTACTTTGCAGATGTTGTTGCACGAACTGTCCCATCCGGGGTTGGGAAGCCGCGCGATGATCAAAGCTTTGCTGATGCAATGTATGATCGCGATGCTGCGCGAACGCCTGTCATCTCAGGATGCTGCATTTCAATGGATGGCAGCGCTTGCCGATCCGTCGGTCTGGAATGCGCTACGGCTGATGTTGGATGCGCCGGGCGATCCGCACACCGTCGAAAGCCTTGCTGACAGCGTCCGGATGAGCCGATCTGCCTTTGCCAAACGCTTTGCCGCTGCATACGGATCAGGACCGATGGAGCTACTACGCGAACTGCGTATGCGCCGTGCTGGCGTCCTACTGCGCGACACAGATCTGCCGGTGAAACGTATCGCAGAAATGGTAGGCTTCGCATCGCGCAGTGCTTTCACACGCGCTTTCGAAAGCCAAGCCGGGCTATCGCCACGGACATTCAGAACGGCACAGCAATCCTAACTCCGCCTGTCTTTGCGAACCGGCGCTCTGATGACAAGCGCCTGCACAAAGCAATTTGGGCCACCCGTTCGAGGTGGCCCAAAGTTACGTTCTTACGCGTTTGTGGGGTCGCGCGCTCAATTGATGTCGCAACTTTGTTCGCGTCCCAAGACAGCCCAAACTTATAGTTCAGGGATGACCAGAACTGTGCCAACCGCCAAATTCGACGGATCGCTGATAAGGTCTTTGTTCGCCTCATAGATATCTTGGTACCGCAGCACATCACCATATTCACGCTGCGCAATAATGCCAAGGTTATCACCAGCTTGCACGATCACTTCGCGGCGACCAGATGACGGTTCCGCAGTTGGCGCGGTTCCGCTGGACATGTCGATAACAAGTCCGGCGCTAGTGGAAGAGAAACTGCTTTCGGCTGGCGTTTCTGCGGCGGCCACCGAAGTTGCTGCCGATGCGTTTGCGGCAAAATCACCGGCACCTGCTGATGTCTTCACTGCAACCTCGACCGTTTCGTAATCGGGCAGATCAGGGTATGTTTCGACGATCTCTGTACCAGAGAGGCTTTCAAGAAACGCAACCAGATCGGATTTTTCTTGATCAGTCAGGTCAAGCGGTTCGATCATGGCAGATTTGGTACCAAAGACGTCTTCGGTGCCGCCTGCGTCGTAGAAGTTCACGACTTCGTCTAGCGTATAGAAAATGCCGTTATGCATGTAAGGGGCCGTAAAAGTCAGATACCGCAACGGCGGTGTGCGGAACTTGCCCATGTCTTCGTCATTTTGGGTCACCGCATATAGGCCTGGGTCACGATCAAGGCCTTCATAGACTTCTTTGGCCACGCCAAACCCACGCATCGCGGACCGGAATGTCACCTGAACAAGCGGATCTTCCAAGAATTCCGGATTGCGCGGTACGCTTGTGTTATGGAAATCTTCGTCAGTTGCCAAAGCACCGTTGTGGCAGGATACGCAGTTCCCTTTACCCGCGAAAATCACCTGACCACGCGCAGCTTCAGGGCTAAATCCAAAGACATCGCCAGCTGCAAAACGGTCGAATGGGCTGTCCGCAGAAACCAAGGAATGTTCGTAAGCTGCAATCGCTTGTGTGATTTGTTCGATGGTTGGGTCTTCGCCCCAAATTTCAAGAAAGCGGTTCCGGTATTCCGGAATTTGCTTCATCCGCTCTTCAGCCATTGTGACGTCAATATTGGCGGCAAAAGCCGTACCCATCGCGCCCGGAACTTGGTGCAACAACGACCCAACTGAACCGTCCCAATGCAGGCCGTTCGTCAGATAAGCCGAATTCACCAATGTTTGGGCGTTGCGCCAATGTTTCGTGCCCGGATAGCCACGGCTCAGTTCGGCACCATCGCCGTAACCGTATTCCGGGGCGTGACAGCTTGCGCAGGACGTCGAACTGTCGCCTGACAGGCGTGGATCGAAGAACAACAAGCGGCCAAGTTCAACCATGGCCTCGTCTTTTTCGGGTGTTGCACTGACTGGCAACGGCGGCAGTTTCATGATGCGGTCTGCTTCGGCAGCTGCGGAAGATGCGGCGGTCAGCGCTACTAATGTCAGGATACGTGTTAACATCTACTTTACTCCACTTACGTGAGAACGAGATCGAGCTTCAAATCCGCATTCGCGGCGACGCTCAGGTTCGCAGTCTTTTCACCCAACAGAGGGTGCCAAATTGACAGGACGTACTGGCCCGGCGGGATATCAGGAATATCGAACCGACCATCGACACTGGTCACAGACAGATACGGGCTGGTCGATGTGTAGACCCAAGCCGCCATCCAGTTGTGTGCATTGCAATCGATCATCATCAGATTACCACGCCGCAGGTTCAGATCGACGCGGTCAACCAAACCGGCCTCTGGCTGTGCGAAGTTGAACATGGACCGACGTGTCCCGTTGAATACTTCGTACGCGTGGATGTTGTGTAGGATCGGATCGAAGTTGTGGACATCGACGTAGGCGCTGCTGCGGATAATCTGCACATACGGCTGGAAGCTACAGTCAATCTGGTAGATCTTTCCGTGATTAAAAATCGGGTCCCAGTTTTTGCCTGCGGTGACGCCTTTAATTTCGACAACACAATCGCCAAGCTCGCCGTCATCCGAAACACGCAAAGCTTTCGGTTCGCGATCATCGACGCCGCAAATATCGTGATCCTTGATGACAGGAAAACTAGGGACAAATTCGCCGTTACCTGCATATTTCAGCTGACCAGAGACCCGACCCGCAGATTGCGGCGTACCAGTTTCATTGTATGCGGGGGTAGCGGCGTAGATTCCCGTGCCAAGACCGGCTGCAAAAAGTGTAGAAGCGCCGCCCTTGATAAGCGAACGTCTATTCATTTCCATCACACTAACCTCAAAAATAGTTATTAATTTTCACTCAGGGCAATGACAGCACCTGTTAGATTCCAGAGATCGTCTACGTTAACATTCTGACCGAATGATGGCATGGGTGTGCCCGGAATCCCGCGATAAAGGCGCATAAACACGTCTTGTGGATCACGCCCCCCTTTGAACGTACCCACCGTCAGGTCTGCAGGTGAGATGCTTGCGCCGCTCATGTCCTTTAGCGGTGCGGAAAGAACGCCGTCGCCTTGACCAGCCGCGCCATGGCAACTTGAACAATCAAGACTTTCGTACAACTCCATACCGCGATCGATATCAAAACTAGCAGGGACGACGATGTCCTCTATCGGTTCGCCATATGCTGTTATGTCAGCGAATTGACGGATAACTTCGGCCAGAGCCAGCCGTTCACTGAGTGTGAAATCGGTAAAGGCGGGCATGGTCCGACCGAATGACCCTTCGATCCCCGTTTCAATGATTTTTGTGATGTCTGCGCGTGCTGGAAAGTCGCCTAGGCCGGTTGTGCCAAACTTGAAAACACCGCCTGTGAAATCACGCGGGGCAGGCGCAAATTGGGCAGCCATAACACCATCGCCAGCGCCCGTTGCACCATGACAGATCGCACAATTTTCGATGTAAAGTGTCATGCCTAAGCGATGTAGTTCTGGGGTGGGGACGTTCTGATCGGCTTGGGCGCCGGAATTGATCAATAAAAACGGTAGGATGGCGAATGCCGAGATCTTCTTCATTTCTATTAACCCTTGCTCAACTCTGAATAACTACGCAGTGCGCATTAATTTACGCCTGTGCGCTGTATATCTATAAATATTGGCATAATTTTGTCCGGTCAGGGCCTTTGCAAAAAGATATTGGCAGTTGCCGGTGATGTTTGATGAGCCGCGACACGCTGTCCTCCTCAACCAAAAGAAAGGTGTAAAAATCGTCCGCCCTACTTGATAATGAATATTCATTATCCTAATTGAAGGCATGAAAGGGTGATCCATGCCAAAACCTGCCAAGCCAGCAACCAGGGCAAAAATTCGCGACGCACTTGTCGCGGAAGTGGTTGAAAAAGGGATCGCCACGGTGAACGTCGCAGGTATCGTCAAGCGTGCCAAAATTTCCGCAGGCACTGTTTACATTCATTTTGAAAACAAGGACGACATGCTGCGCCAAGTCTATATGGAACTTAAGGCGGAGTTTCACAGCACCATTACAGAAGACGGAAACGCAACAGATAGCGCACAACGCGTGCGGAACATGTGGTTCGCTATGTTCCGTTTTGTACGTGAACGTCCGCAAGATTTCTTGTTCCTCGAATACGCAAACGCCGCCAAAATTCTATCGCCCGATGAACAAGCCACCGTTGACGGTTTTGCCAAAGATATCGCCGCACGTCTCAAACGCGGGGTCGACGACGGCACTTTGGTCGATCTTGATACCGGCCTGCTTTCGCTTCTGCTGGTGGCACCGGCCATGCAGCTTGCCCGACGCGCGGTCCTGTCGGGCGAACCCATCCCTGAAAACCTGATAGCCCAGACCTTTGATCGGGTCTGGCTATCTATCGCGAAAAACTGATCGAAAGGATCAAGCCATGTCAAAAATCGTTCTTATCACGGGCACCTCTACCGGGCTTGGCATTGCCACCGCCGTTCAGGCCGCGCAAGCAGGCCACACTGTCTACGCGACGATGCGCAACACCGGAAAACGCACTGCCCTTGATGCAGCGGCGGAAGCGGCGGGCGCGTCGCTTCGCGTTTTAAAACTGGATGTACAAGACACGTCCTCGATCAACGCTGCGGTCGAAACGGTCATTACAGAACAAGGCCGCATCGATGTGCTTATTAACAACGCAGGCATGGGTTACGCCCGCAGCCTAGAACAGGCCGAAGAAGCCGACGTTCAAAAGATCTTGGACGTCAACTATATGGGCGTTGCACGCTGCACGAAGGCCGTCATGCCCTTTATGCGTAAGGCCCGTGCCGGTCATGTCATCAACATCAGCTCTGTCGGCGGATTGGTCGGCCAGCCGTTTAACGAAATCTATTGCGGCGCGAAATTTGCGGTTGAAGGCCTAACGGAATCGATGGCCAGCTATATCACGCCGTCCTTCGGCATCCATTTCACGGCTGTCGAACCGGGCGGTATCGCTTCGGAATTCGCCAATTCCGTGATGGAACAGATGGCGCAGACGGGCGGCATGTTAGAGGACGAATATCTTCCAATCCTTCAAAAATACGTCGCAGGTGCGCAAAACCGTCAGGACACAGGCATCTATCAAACCGCCGATGAAGTCGCCGCGGTCGTTATGCAAGTGATGGACGCACAGCAGCCACCAATCCGCGTCCGCACATCCGAATGGGCTGAAACCTTCACTAAGCTTAAGACAAGCCTCGACCCAGACGGCCTCAAGCAACAGGCGCAGGTTGTCGATCAATTCCTGACATAAGGTTAAGGTGCAAGACTGGGCATTTTCAGCCTTGCCCGAGCGATTGTGCGCGCACCCCGCCGCACAAACAAAACCAATAATCAGGGTTATGTGTAGTGAGCCGATACGCTGAGAATAGTGCTTAGGATATGAGCGATCTACCCCAAAGCGGTTGATCCGCGAAATTGGCTCGCTCGGCGGAACTCGCCTTCTGCAGCCGTACCATCTGCGATAAACTCAAAAGTTGGGTACTTAGTGTCAGCCACTAGAAATCCTATTCCTTCAAGAGCCACGACTTTCAGGACCTCATCGAGCTTTACCGCCTTATTTAGAAATCTAAAAAAGCGTTCACGCTAGTGTGGGCATAGAGGGCTTCGTTTGCAATTTCTGCCAAACAGCTTGATGCAGTAGCTCGGCCATTCTACGCAATGCCGTAGTCGTCTGAATATGGAGAATTGATAATCTCTAGAGATGCTTTTTTCATTATCTTGACCCTTAAATTGGGACCACAGTGCTCCGGCCACCTGTGCTATTGTAGTATTCTCAGCATGGTAGAGCGGCGATGAACGCGCAGGTTGTAGCCCTAACTCACCCTACGATGTCTGCCGAATTGGATATCTGCGTTGATGCGCGTTGGACAGGCACTTCGTCGGGAAAATTCCGTCGAAACCACCTAGACTATTATGTTGACGCAGTTGCATCTTGGCAAACATCCCTGTAGCGCTACGTTCCTAACCAATAAAGGTTTTTGGCGATAAAACCGCAGGAACTGGCGACTGGGCTGGAACCTACAATGATAGAGACAAGAATATATGCGTTTTGTGCGATCACTTGGCATTCTTGGCGGATTGATCGCTTTATCTATCGCATTAGGGCTTTATCTTGACGGATCCCTTTTGATTTGGGTGATAGGTGCTTGGATTTTGAGTGCGCCAGTAATTCTGTTGGACGCTTGGATTTTCACATCTGCGGGCAAAGATTCAGTTTCAAGCGTGAAAACCGAGTGTAAATCTACCCAGTTGAGCCCGGTTGGCACGGACCATCCCAAAGTTCGCGCCCTTTCACGCCGGCGTTCTGACGACTGATACGGACCACTCGCAGGAACGACCTGCGCGCCATTTCGGAACGCCATGAGACGCCGTTATTATTGCGTTGTCATTGCGGCGACAGCTGATGCCCCCTGCCCCGTTGCGATTTGCAAATCCATCCAAGAGACTGCGTATTCTCTTAGCGCATCCGCCACTGCCAATTGATTTGCGGCATGTTGGCGTTCGGCGTTCAGCACGTCCGTGAATGGGACAACTCCGCTTTGGTAGCTCCGCCTGCTCAGGTCCACGACTGCCTTTGACGCGTCGCGCGCGTGTTCGAGATGGGTCACCTTTTGTTCTAAATTCTGCGAGAGACTAAGCGCGATCTGCACCTCTTCGACCGCCTTGAGCACTGTTGCGCGCCATGTAAGTTCGGCGGTGCGCGCTTGCGATTCCGCGATCTGTTGGTTGGCCTGTAGGGCGCCACGGTTCAAAATTGGAATGCTGAGCTTTGGTCCAAAGCTCCATCCGTCTGTCGCCCCTGCTGACAGGGTGCCGCTTAATGATATCGACGGCAGTAATTGCGCCTCTGCGATGCCGATGGCGGCGGTGGCCGCGATCAGGTCCTGTTCGGCGGCTCGGACATCTGGCCGGTTGCGGATTAGGTCAGCGGGATGCCCCACCGGACTGGTGCCGTGTGGGCGCGGCTGGAACGCGGCGGCCTGCATTTTGGTCATTATCGGTTGTGCAGGTTCTGCCAAAAGCGTGGCGATGCGAAAGACACTCGTTTCAAATTGCGCGGACCTCGTCGGAAGCGTCGCCTCGGATGTAGCGAGCTCAGACCGCGCGCGTTGGACGTCCAATTCTGTCGCGTCCCCGACATCGCGTCTTTGCGTGATCTGTCGCAGTGTCTGTCTGCGGCTACGCACTGTCATACGTGAGATTGCGGCAGCTTCTTGATGATAGCGTGCCTGAAGATAGGCGTTGGTGATATCCGCGAGATAGGCAAGCCGGACCACGTCGACGTTCGCTTGTGCCGCACCAAGGTTTGCTTGCGCTTGCGTCTGACGGTTTTCATGTTCTCCAAACAGATCAACAACGTAGCTGCCGCTGGCACGTGAGTTGGACAGCGTCGTGGGCCCGTCATCGAAATTCTGCCGTGTGACGGCCGCCTCGACTCCGCCGGTGAGCTGCGCGTTCAAACCCACACGGCCAAGGGCCGCTTCTGCGGCATTGCTGCGTTCAATTGCAGTGCGCACATCAAGGTTTTGAGATGATCCTCGGGCAATCAGGCCCGTCAGTAATGGGTCATTCAAACGATCCCACCATGCCAGATCTGCCGCGTTTTCCAGCGTCGCAGGAGCCGCGTTGACAAAATTATTGCGTAGTTCAATCGTAGGGGCCTGATATTCTGGTCCCATGCGTTCGCACCCAGCAAATGCCGTACCGCAAATCAGCGGCAATACTAAACGATTCATAAAAAAATGCCTGTAATTATTGCATTCAACGCTAATGCACAGACGCCCAAACACAAAAAACTAGCTCTGGTACTGCGTAAATTTCCCGACAAAGGTGTGATTTTTTGGCACAACTTGATGAAAAGCGGGCAAAAAGTGTCAGAATTATGGCGGAATTGTGGCGGCCAAGCGCGGTTGCGCGCAGGTTATTTCAAACAAAGGCACTGTCGGTGCAATCATCAACCGTCTTGAATATGAATACGCTGAAGCAAACGCCCAAAGTCGTTCCGCCGTTAATCTACAGCAAGATCGTTTGTTCGTCGTGATCGTGTTAAAACGTTCAGCGGTCGTCACGCGATCCATGTCGCATTAGACGAATGATGATCGACAGACCAAGGATACAGAAAATCGCAGTGGCGGTATAAAAACTGGCCGGCACGAAAAATCGGACAAGAGTGCTCAGCAGTATAACGGTTACTACAATGACAATTATTCGGGGCACTTAACTATACCACTCTGTTGCTGGAAGTGACGCCAGCGCATACAGGCGCGCTTCTGTCCGGCTGAGGGTCCAGCCGTCTACGTAAACTGTGTCGGCGTTCGCGAAGTCGTTTCGGATCTGCTGCATCCAACGGCGACAGATCAGGTCCTGCGGTTGCTCGTTGCTGATCTGCAAGGCGCTGCGCAGGTCAAATGCGTTCCTTTCGACAACACCCGCACGTATGATTACCTTTCCGATGGTAGATGCTGGACCCACATAATTATTGGGCTCTTTGTCGATCATTGCTGCTGATGCGGCCTGACCGTTCAGCGCGAAACCAGCGAGCGCACAGATAAATCCGCGGCGATTGAGCAGGCTGTGGGTCGATGTCATAATCTGCCCTCCGCAGCGGCGTCCTTGAAATAGTCGGCCATCCTGATCGCCAATGCCCCGATGGTCAGTGTCGGGTTCGCGTAGCCCATCGTCGGAAACACTGAACAGCTGCATATATGCAGATTTGACATGCCATGGACGCGGCAGTCTGCATCTACAACGCCTGTTTTGGGATCAGCAGACATGCGGGTTGTACCGCAATGGTGTTTG
This sequence comes from Yoonia sp. D2-7, assembly GCF_055809435.1. Taxonomy (NCBI): domain Bacteria; kingdom Pseudomonadati; phylum Pseudomonadota; class Alphaproteobacteria; order Rhodobacterales; family Paracoccaceae; genus Yoonia; species Yoonia sp. D2-7. The sequence continues at coordinate 72,273 of NZ_JBVVTX010000004.1, forward strand.
CCCCGTCCGACGTATGCGGGCCAAGTATAATCATCCCTCAAAACTTCGGTCCATGCGCGGCCGATACCCAGCCGACCAATTTCCTGTATCAAAAGCTCTGAGGCGCGTTTGACTGTTTGCATTTCCATATCCGTCAATTGCCAGTCCAATGCGACGCGATGCTGCCCAAACATATCTTTTTCGGCAACAAGATGAACGGAACTGTCCGGATTTGGCACACATTCAAAAGTCAGCCAAGGTGCGAACCAAGGCCGTTCTATGAACGTATCGGTTTCGGCATCGAATTTGCGAATGATCCGATTGGTTGCGCCGTCCAGATCGGTCAGGACATTCATCAGTTCAGATGAAAGATATGGCGGCGCTTCGTTCTCTCGCAAACCACCTATTAGCCTGCTGAGTGACATGTCACCCGGCGAACGGTTCGTTTCGAACAAGTGGAACACGAAACCGGGCATTTTTTCGCGACGCTGCAAGGCTTCTGATGGGATAACAGCAGGTTGGACGCCGCCGACCTCAAAGAAATGCTGCTGGGCATAAAGCGCCAAATCGTCTTGCTGATCTTGCGCAAAAAACGTCATTGCGGGGCGCAATGCCCCGTGATCGCCGAAAAACTTGCCGACAAGTTCGTAATCGTTTCCGAGACCTGCAGTGGCAGTGGAATTTGATAGCAACATTAGTCTGGGAATTTCGATACCTCCTTGCGCAAGCACGAAACGGGTGGCGCGCACACGGAACCGTGGCCCGTCGATACAGGCGACTTGCACCTCCTTCACGGTTGTTGCTGTGTCGTTGGTGAGCACGTCCAATACATTTGCGTAAAGATAAGTCGATATATTGGGGGACTGTTTTAGCGCCGCTTCGTATGTGTAACCGAATGCCGTAGGTGGACTTTCGTTGATCGGAAGGTTGACGAAAATTTCAGGATCGAACTTTATTGGATCTAGCCCAATCTCTTTCGCCCAATATTCCATGTCGTATGGGCGTTCGGTCTGGAGTTCAAAATACGGTTGGGCGCGTTCATAAAATGGCGCGAGATCATCATAGCTTATCGGCCAGCCAGAGTGCGGAATTTCATCGCGTTTTTCAAAATCAATTGGCGCCAGCGGCATACAGTTTCCAGCCCAGTGATTTGAAGAGCCACCCAGCATCCGCAGTCGCGAGTCGTCGAGCGGATCGTACTGAAATCCCAAAATGGGGCCCGCGGCAAGCGACTGCGTTTCCGGATCGTAGTTCATACCGCCGCTTTCCAGCAGGATAACGTCTAAACCGGTCCCAGAAAGCTCGAGCGCGAGGGTAATGCCCGCAACGCCGCCACCGACAATACAGATATCAGCCTCAAGTTCTTCACCATCTGGAAGTTGTCTTGCATCTAAAATCATTAATCAAACCTGTGTGAATAAAAAATATATTGCCCAGTTTTAATAGCCAGCGCGATCTAGCTGCATAGTCAGACGTCGGTTCGTAACAAATGGTCATGACCAAGGGCTAATTTGAAGGGCGCGAAATCCAGACCCCGACCTGTTTCAATCTACCAACCAACCAATCTTGGGCGGCGCGACCAGAAAAATCCATTGTTCCTCGCGTTTGTGTTGGAGAGGCTTTGTTCGTAAATTCTTTTCTCGCGTTGTTGTTCGCGAATTTGGCGCATTATCGACAATCCCCCTATCCAAAGAAGCATGTGGAAAAGGATAAAGGGTTTGTAAAAATCAGCTTCGGCAAAGATGCGTGTGGTGACAGCCGCACTTTGACTGAGAAAGAAGATCGCAGGCATTGATCCAAGCGTCATCGCCCCGCGCAGTGTCCATCCCAGCGCCCAAGTCAGTGCCAGAACCGTCATGCCAAGTCCGATAAGGCCCTGATGGACCGCTATTTCGTAAAAGCTGTTATGGAAATTGAACGTCGTGTTCCGGCCCTTGTAAAAATCGGCATGGATTTTGCGAACAAGAGGCGATTCATCGTATCGCCAGAAACCGCCAGATCCGACACCCAGAAAAGGGTGTTCGCGAATTTGATCTTCGGCATACATCCAAAGAACGGTACGACCCGTCAACGACCTATCTTTGCCGAGCGCGTCAAGCACTGGCCCAATAACGTCGCCCAGCGGTTCAGCAAGAACCCATGCCGCAAGCGCAAAGCACGCCGCCAATGCGATACAAATTGCCCCTAGTCTCAACGGGCGCAACCATGTGCCCAGTAGAACCAGCCCCGCGATAATCACGCCGCCCCCCGTTGCGATAGCGAGCAAAAGAGCAGTTGCTGATTGGCTTTCAACGATAAGAAATAGGCTTAAGAAAACGAATGATATCCCGAAACAGCGAATCCAGCGCAGCGCGCCTTTGTCCAGTGTTATGGCGACAGCAACGGTCCACAGGATCACCATATTGGTCCCGAGCATGTTTTTATGCGGGAACAGACCGGGGACCATTCGTCCGGTTCCCAATCCATATACCAAATTGAGCACGGCGACCGTGCCTGTCGCGGCGAGCACGGCGTATAAAATTTGTCGCGGTTGCAGTGTAAGGACGATGACATAACAGATCACCATGGTAAGCATCAGATAGATCGATGTTTTGAAAGCTATCATCGGCTCCACTGCCCAAAGCGGCGAAATCAAGCACCAGAATGGCAACAGCAAAATAATAAGTGAACGCGACATCAACCACGTCATTTCGTCGCGTCTTTGCCAAGCACGTAGGGCGAAATAAAGCGCCAGCGGATAGAGCAAGAGTTCGTCACGCCGAAACTGTATAAACGTGACAAGAAACCAAAGCGTAATGGCCACCGAATCACAGTGTTTCACCGTAAACCTGAGAACCAAACCTTGGGATTCAGACACAGTGGTTCTGGAATTTTCATAATTTCCAGGTGCGGTCGTCATAAAATGCTTTCAATAAAAAATGGTCCGGAAGGTAAATAGCGACACGGCTCATATTCGTTGTATACCTTAAATCAGGAAATTTTTCTATCTGTTCGCGCGACTATGTTTTTAATCCCGCGCAAAAATTTATTTGAAGGTATAAGCGTGGTGATAATGCGGTCATTTTGCTCATTTGCTTTGCTGTCGTGTACCCGATGCTGATCGACAGCCACGTTCATATGTATAGCGGCGTCGACCGAAACGCATTTTTGCATGCCGCCTTCAATAATTTGACACAGGCTGGGCGTCGCGCTGGACTGTCTGACAAGCAATGCGTGCTGATTATGACAGAAACACCTTTGGAAACAGGAATTGATGATTTAATCTCAGGGTGCAACTTGCCGTCCGATTGGACTGTGACATTGCTGCCCGGTGATCCACTTGCCGTTCAATTGAACGGCCCCGCTTCGCAAACCCTACTTCTTCTGGCGGGCCGTCAAATAAACACTGCGGAACGAATCGAAGTGCTCGCAATCGGATATCGCGAGAAGGAATTAGACGGTGAACCCATTGATCATGTGCTCGGTGCATTGCGCGCCGCAAAGCGACCAGCCATCCTGCCTTGGGGTGCAGGGAAATGGATAGGGCCACGCGGTGCAAAAATAGCAGCGTGGGTTGAAAATGGGCTCCCGCAGGGCGTTTTCCTAGGTGATAATGGCGGGCGGCCTATTGGCTTTCCCCAGCCAACTGCTTTCGCAAAAGCCGCTGTTGTGATGCCTGGCAGTGATCCACTGCCTGTTTCTGGTTGCTGGCGCGACGTCGGTCGATATGGCTTCCATTTGCCCGCCACCATTGACCCTGCGCGTCCTGCGCAATCCATCATTTCCGCATTGTGGGACTTAGGTACTCAACCAAAGGTGATTGGCCGAAGGGTCGGCTTTTTTACGTTCCTTATCCGTCAAATCCGGCTGCGTTTATCATGAATGGACTGCAACGCGCGACGCTCGATTCCCTTACCGCAGAGCCATACGACGTTCTCATCGTTGGCGGTGGAATCTACGGCGCAATGGCTGCGCGCGAGGCAGGAATGCGCGGCTACAGGACAGCATTGGTCGAACAAGCTGATTTTGGCGGGGGCGCATCGCACAATTCGCTTAAGATTGTACACGGCGGTATTCGCTATGTGCAAAATCTTGACGTTATGCGTTTGCGGGCCTCGGTGCGCGAACGGGCGTTCTGGCGCCATGTTGCGCCAGAACTTGTAAAACCATTAGATTTTACAATCCCGCTGACCGGATATGGCGTCAAAGGTCCGATAGTATTTCGCGCGGCTGCGATGCTTTATCAGGCTTTGGAATTGGGTTTGCGCGGTCCAGATTTTGGGGGTGCAGGTGTCGTCAACGCCGCTGTAGCACGGCAACAGTTGGGGCAATTGGCACCCAAAGACCTTACCGGCGGTGGCGTTTGGCGTGATGGGCAGATGTTAGATACCGGTCGGCTGCAGATCGCTGCCCTGTCTGCGGCCGCAAGATACGGTGTGCACATCGCCAATTACATGGCGGTTGACGCACTAGCGCACAGCGATGGACGGGTTGGTGGCGCAAGAGTGACCGACCTGACAAACGGCGGCACCGGTAAAATTTCGGCGCGTGTTGTTTTGTCCTGTACAGGCGGATCTGCAAAATCGCTGGCGTCAAAAGTGATTTATCCAGAGGCACAAGACAGATTTCCTACGTTCGCACGCGCGCTCAACATCGTTGTTGATCGTCAGATAGGTGACCGAGCAATGGGAATTGTAGGAACGGAAAAGTCGGATGCAATTGTAGATCGCGGCGGGCGCATGTATTTTCTGACGCCATGGTCGGGTTTGACGATCATTGGCACCCACGAAGCCCCTGCATGCAGCCATGGGACTGACACGGCCGTTGACGATTTTCTCGATATCCTGAATCGCGCAGCACCCGCTCTTGACCTGAAGTCGACGGATGTTTTGCATACTTTTGACGGAATGATCCCCGCCGACGTGGATGATGGCAGGACCGGTACGGTGCGTCGTCAGACCGCTGGAACGCTGCTGGATCATACCTCTGATGGTGCGGCGGGCTTGATTAGTGTCATTGGGGTCAAATATACCACGGCGCGTGCAATTGCCGCGCGCGCAATGGATGTCGCGGCATTACAGCTTGGCGGCGTTCCTGCCTGCAAAGAAACGCAACGGCAAAGTCTGACAGAGAAGCTGCCGAATGCTGCCCATCTGCCTGTTGATCTTGACGACATTGAAGCGCTGACTGCGCGCATGGACCATGCCATGCAACACGAAATGGCTTTGACTCTGGATGACGCAGTGAAACGCCGCATGCCTCTCGCTGAAGCAGGCGCCTTTTCTGGATCGGAAGGTGCTAAACGGTACGCGCAGCTCAAAAATATTGCGTTGGAAATTGGACTATCGCCTGAGCAATTTCCGCACCGGAAGGCCCTGAAAAAAACCGGCTTAATCTGACTTGGATCGGATACAACGGATCCACCAAAATGCGATGAACAAGAGGCCGAATTGCGAGAATATGGCGCGCCAGCTGGGTGTGTGGACAAAAATTTCTTCGATTATGACTGTGTCTGCCGCAATGAAACTGCCACGCACCGAAACAACCTCTGCGCTGTCTTCTACGACGCCTTGCAAATTGAACCATTCACCAGTCCATGCCTGCAATTGCACAACATTATCATGATCGCGCTGTACAACCGCACGGTCAAATTCTATCGCAGTCCCTAGCCTGTTCGACCCCGGGGAAAGCGTTGCCGTGTAATGTAAATCGGCGTTGTACGCCGTTGACATAAGCGGGAATGGCAGGAGCAGGTAGATGAAAGCTAACATCGCGGATGCAGCAGGTCGCGTAATTGGGCGATGTACTGGACGACCAGGCGTTGCGGGGATTTTCACAAGCGCAAAAACCATCACACCCACGCCAGTCATCGACATTGCTATGCTCAAAACACTTTCCGGCCAATAAAGACCGAGGTTGAATAAATCCCACGAGAAAGGCGCGAACAGCAGGACCCCGTTGGCCCATTTCGTCTGCATTGCATCAAGCAGCAAATGTAACACAACACCGAAGGCCAGCAGCGCAAATGTTCGCCACGGCCTACGAGACACGAGCGCGAGGCCAGCCGCGAGAACCAGAGTTACAAAGAGACTGCTTTGAATGGCCGCATATAGACGCAGTTGGATCGCCGAAATATCCATGGCGAGCCCCATAACAATGCGCTGCAAAATCCATGGGATGTCGGATAGGATGCAGCCAACAAGGATCCATTTAAAATCGGAGTCTCGCAGTATGCCCCGCGTGACAAGCGTATGAACTGCAATATGCGCAATTGTGTTTGGCATGGCCGTTTTGTTGTGCCTTTTGTCGCAATTTGGGTGATGGTGCTTAACTAGATGCGAGGGGTTGTTGCACTGCGGCCCTTATTTCTGCGCAAGTTTGCTGGAACTCTGCATTTGGGCGGGCCAATAAGTCTTGCCTTTTTTTCGCGATTTCTTGCGGGTCCAAACTCATAATGAGATCGCATAAATCATCGGCTGACGGTGTCGGGATTGTCCAACCAAGCCCTTCCTCGACGCGGCTGCCCGTCTCTGTGTGTGCCACTGCGATCGAAGGGCAGCCATAGTATCCGGCTTCATAGATACGATTGGGAAGCAGCCATGTGGAATTTGTGCCCAATTGCCAAAGATCCTGGCTCCAGACTAGATCGCAGTTAGTGTAAATGTCAGCCAATCCGTCCGGATATGAATAAGGGCCAAGATATTGTAAATTGGCGGTTTTAGCGAGGGTCGCATCAAAATCCGGTAGCGCGTGACGATGAATGATCCCGTGCATACATATCTCGATCCGGTCGCCAAGCCGGCGCGCGGTTTCCGCTAGAATTTCTAGGCTATGTGCGCAGCGCAATGTGCCGACCCACCCGATGCTGATAGGTCCTTCTTTGGCCTGCAAGTTGGTCTTGTCGGGCGCGGGGCGGTCGGCGAAATTAGACCCCAACCACAACTTGTTCTCTAACAATGTGACGGGCCCTGCCCAGCCCTGCACAGGCTTAAAATAGTCATTTACAAACGCAGGCGACGACACGATGAGCGCTGATGTGCGTTTTAGCAACATGCGTTCGAACGCGCGCACAAGGCGCCCTTTGCGCCCCTGATCCGTCATGAGCCCGTGTATGTCGAGACATTCGTAAATTAAGGGTGGCGCTGGTCGTATCATGGTGCGCGCGGCGACTGCGATCGCAAGCATATCGAGGTTGCGTGCGACGATCACATCAAAGTTTTGAAGCTGTTTGCGGTGTTTAGGTAAGGTTGCGATGGCGCGTGCAATAGCGCAAAGGCGCTGACCCATGGCGGCATGGTGCGTTGTGCCAAGGTGGATGTTGTCCCAAAAAACCGCAGGCCCATCATCATTACCATCGACGTCCCGCCGCATAGTCACGGCCCGCAAATCAAGACCACAGTCTAGAAAGGAACGGATTCTGCGAATGTGCGACGGTTCTGATGAATCGAACCCAAAAAAAAGCAGGCGAGTGCGATGGCCAGCTTCACCATCATCAGCGGCGGGTGCTGTAAGCGACTGGGTCATGGAATTCTCCTTGCCATGACAAATACCGCGCGCAAAGCGTTACGGTGTTCTAAAATTAATCATGACGTGGCTGTTGCGTCTAATAGGACGCCTTTTTCGTTGGCCACATCATACGGATCGGTTCGTTCAATTGCAGAAATCATGGGTGTTTCGGTCGATTTGTTGTGTCCACGGGATAAGGCGATCGCCAGTTGCGTAATTTTCATTGCGTCGCCAAAATTCTTTGCGCGAATGGCATCCCGCAAACGCCAGCGAAGCCCACGACGCAAAGACCGTGCGATGGCTGTTCCAGAAATGTTTGATTGTGCAAGATCGGATAATGTGGCCCGTGTTTCGGGGGTTGTTGCGCGGTAAATGCCATGTTTGCCTGCCATGGCGCGTCGGCAAATTGCTGTTTCAACCGTCGACAGCGGGCAATCTGGCGCAATGTTTGCAGCAGCGTCGAAATCCGCACAGGCCAGCCCCCAATCGGTGCGACGCGCATAGATACAGGCCCGTTGCAATAAAGCGGCGCGGTGACTTGCCTGTGGCGTGCCACCATACATTGTCGCATAGCGCGACAGCGGAATACTGTCGTAGAAAGGTTTGAACACGGCGCGATCCGCTGCCTCCCAAACCTCGTCTGACCGTGCGGCGGAATGGCGGGCAGCTGCCGGGCCTCTTTCTCCGTCGTGTTTGCGCTGCAAGAACAACGGCGTATCCGTCACTACCACAGGTTTGTGCAAAGCAAGACGGACTATCATATCGTAATCAATGGAACGCGGCAGATCTTCCTTGAAAGCACCCACTGCGTGGTAGGCCGTGCGTCGCACCAAAGTTGCGTTTTGAAACAGAAAAATATCTTCAAGGAGGTGTCGCAGTACAGATCCTTGCGACAGATCCGGCCAGTACCCCGGACCCTGTTCAATACGGTCACCGGATGCAGGGTCGGTATGGAAGCGGCGATAACCACCCCCTGAGGCACCCGCATCAGGGTTTTTCGCGAGTAGTCCTACCAAAGTTTCAACAGCATGGGGCAAAGCGATGTCATCATCGTCGCATATCCAGATTAAATCACCTGTCGCTTTGGCCATTGCAGCGTTGAGCGCGCGCGATTTGCCGCCGTTTTCTGCTCTGAAATACCGGATTGGACCATTTGCAGCACGCACTACGGATTCGGTTTCATCAGTCGATCCGTCGTCCCAAACAATTACTTCATCTACCTGACATGATTGATTAAAAATAGCCGCAAGCGCCTCCGATAAAAACGCCGCTCGGTTGTACGTTGGTACAATCGCGGTAATTTTTTGGGACGTCATTTGCATTTATCCTTCGACGGACGCATTAATTTTGTGTTAATTGTCGTATTATTCAATAGCCGAAACTTGGTCAGCTTGTCAGCTATTTAGGTATCGGCAAAATTTATTTTTGGAATTTTCCATGCTGGCACGTGTGAATATGACGCCACTGTTATGTCTTGCGCTATCTGTTTTGTTTTGTCTCGGTAAATTGCTGCCGGCGCATGCGCAGCCTACCGATGAATTGCTATCGACACCTTCTGCCGAAATCGCAGGACAACTTAGCGATTCTATTTACGATTTTGGCCCTTTGGATGAAATTCGATTACGCGTTGTCACATGGGACAATACGGCATTGGCTTTCCGCAATCTGGATGTTGTTAGCGGCACTTATGTGATCAGCACAGACGGTCGCGTGATGTTGCCAATTATTGGCGGAGTTGATGCCGTTGGGAAAGGCGCCACTGCCCTTTCAAACGATATCGCAGCCGCGTTGAAGGACCGCCTTGGATTGAACGAACTTCCAAGTGTCACTATCGAAACTGCGGTTTTTCGACCGGTGTTTGTTTTGGGTGATGTTGCGCGGCCCGGCGCGTACGAATTCCGGCCCGGAATGCGTGCGGTGCATCTATTGGCGCAAGCAGGCGGGTATTATCGGGCATCTGATGTGGATGGTGGCAGGTTAGAATTGGAAACCTTACGTGTTGTGGGAAACCTGCGCGAGATTGAACTTAACCTTGCAATATTGCGCATTCGAAAGGCACGTCTAGAGGCAGAAGCAGCAAGCGACGCATCCTTTGAATTGCCAGATAATTTAATGCATCCGGACGGCGCTGCTGCACTAAACGCGATCCTTGTGCGCGAACGCGAAATTTTTCAGACACAACGCGAATCTCATGCGTTGGAAGTCGAATCGCTCGAATCTTCTCGGGCGTTGCTAGAACGTGAAGTAACTGTTCTGAAACAAAAGCTGGAAGGTATCGCCGTTCAGGTTGGTATTATGGCTGATGCGGTCGGAAATCTAGAATCGTTGTTAGACCGTGGCCTTACCCGATCGCCCGCTTTGCTGAATTCCCAGCGCGCCCTCTTCGAGCTCGAAGCGCGGCACTTAGACGCCGAAAACCAAATTTTCCGTGCCAGCCAGTCGTTGAAAGAGGTCGAGCGTGACTTGATCGAAACGGTGCAGCGCAAAATTCGTGAAAACCTGACCCAATTGCAGTCTATCAATTCTGAAATCGACCAATTGACGTCACGCCGAGAGACTCAGCGCGGCGTATTGGCTGTTACAAATCAAGCTGCGACGCTCATAGACGAAGCAGAGACGAACGTACCGCAACCCGTCTTCAGAATCGCACGTGATGTTGGTGGGGCCTTTATCAGCGAAACAGTGACGCCGGACGTCATATTGCGCCCTCTGGATACGCTTGAGATCAGTTTGTCGCAGAAGGAGGCCCTACCATCGAACTAGTAGTAAACGACCAGTTTCGGCAGCTTATTTGTCGGCCATCCGATCGCACGTGCCAGCGGTGCAGCTATCCTGCAACTGCTGGACCGTCTGTAGGGGAGAGAGGTCTGGTATCATGTTAGATGTAAACGAATTTTGGACGTCTGAAGAGTTACTAAACCGCCCCGATGTATCGGTAATTGTGCCTCTACATAACGAAGAGGAAAGCGTTAGGCCGCTTCACGCGGCGATCATCGCGGCGCTAGAACCAACCGGTCTCGCGTTCGAAATTCTGCTTGTCGATGACGGCAGTCGAGATGACACTCGTTTGCGTGCCGCTGCTATTGCAGCTGATGATGACCGGGTCGCGGTATTGGAGTTCCGGCGTAATTTTGGCCAAACAGCGGCCATGCGCGCTGGTATCGAATACGCGCGTGGTCGCTTCTTGATCACGATGGACGGCGACCTGCAAAACGATCCTGCAGACATTCCGATGATGCTTAACAAGATGCACGAGGGATATGATCTTGTCGTCGGCTGGCGCATCAATCGAAAAGATAAGGCGTTGTCGCGTAAGTTACCGTCCAAAGTTGCCAATTGGCTAATCGGTAAAGTCACCGGATTGCCGATCCGCGACAACGGGTGTTCGCTGAAAGTTTATCGCGCCGAAGTCATTAAAGCAGTGCCGCTCTATTCCGACATGCACAGGTTCATTCCCGCCATGACAATCCCGATGGGTGCGCGAATTGCACAAGTTGGCGTTCGTCACCACGCCCGCCAATTCGGCGAATCCAATTACGGATTATCGCGTGTATTCAAGGTTTTGCTAGATCTTATTTCAATCAAGTCGTTACTGTACTTTGGCCGTCGCCCACTGTCTGCGTTCACGTTTTCGGGGGGGGTATTTGCGCTTCTTTCGCTTACGTCATTGATCTTTCTGGGTGCGACCGCCGACGGCTCGCAGGTCGTGCGCATGACGTTAACTGGGCTCTTTGGTGTTACGTCGGTATTTTTATTGTTGTGTGGCGTTCTCGTAATGCTGGCTTTTCGCAACTCCGCCACTTTGGATGGCGAAGACGAAAACCGGACATGAAGCGTCAAATGGAGGTTATCTAATTATGAATAATGCTTTTAACGCGGAAATACCGCAAACGCCCGAGTTGGATTCGACACTCGATTTATCAGTTGTCATCGCAGTTGACGGCGCGCCTGATTTACCCGGTACGGTGAGTTCTTATCGTTCGATGCTAGACGCACTTAACATGACGTATGAAGTCATTTGCGTCATCAATGATACCGATGATGCCCTGCGCAGGTCGCTGGATAACTTGACCGATAGCTGGGACGAACTGGCCATAATCGGTCAGCGCGCGTGGAACGATGAAGACGCGGCCCTGCTAAGAGCAGTGAACCGCTGTCGCGGTGACTATGTGCTGACCGTGGCTGGTTGGCCTGAACTTGATCCGGCGTCGCTTCCGGCTTTGATTGAAGCTGTACGCGACAAAGATATGGTAGTGGCAGCACGCGAAGGGCGGCAGGCGTCGCACCGTAACCGGGTTTTACAGTGGATATTCTCAAAATACTTCGGAAATTCGGTATCTGACATTTTCTGTCGTACGCGCATTGTTCGCCGCGAGGTTCTTGAAGAAATCTGTGGTTTTGGCGTTCGCCAGCACTTTCTACCTGCCATCGCGAGTGAACTTGGCTATTCAGTCACAGAACTTACTTTGCCTCAGGCTGATAGCGACGCGCCGGGAACTGCGAAGTTTGTGTTTAAACCCTTTGCACATGTGCGTGCGCTTTTCGATGCACTGATGTTGTATGTTGTTCTCAAATTCTTGCGCCGCCCGCTGCGTTTTTTTGGTGCGATCGGAATGCCGATCCTGCTGGTCGGATTTATCATAACGCTGGTCTATCTCATCGGCCGTATATTTGGCATGATGTCTCTTGCCGATAGGCCGGGGTTGATTTTTGCAGTCCTGATGGTCGTTTTGGGAATTCAGATTATTGCGCTGGGGCTAGTCGGAGAGATTATTGTCTTTGCCAAAAGTCGGAAACAAAAACAATACGCGGTAAAGGCATTGATCCGGCGTGGTCCAAATGACTCGTGATCAACGCACTACAAAACGAATCGAGAGTACACTTTTTCGCGTGTTTAAAACGCATCGCTTGAGACAATGCGATGCGCCTGTTAACCTGAAAGGATAGATTTGTCGCACGATGCTTGTTTAGATAGTATGACGATCATAGTTTTTTGATTTATTTATGTAAGTTCCGCTTTTCCCATTATATTATTTTCTTCGGGATTTGCGGACATTGTGAAGACACAGGTTTCGGATGAACAACGTGGCGGATGATGGACTTCGACGGACGGCCCTCGGCCGTAACAATGACCATCGCGATGTCGCCGAAGACGCTTCTTTTACCCTCAACTTAGGCGAAATAGCACGCATACTTTGGCGCAACGTTTGGGTCATTGCGCTATGCACGGTCATTGGTGGTGCAGTCGCGACCTACAACGTATTACGGATCACGCCGACCTATGTTGCGACTGCACAGATCCTATTGGGTCAAGAAAATCAGGCTGACAATGCATTGGGTTCGTTGTTTCAACAACTCGAGCGCGACAATAACGAGATTTACGGTGAAATCTCGATCATGACCTCGGGTCGTTTCCTATCACGCGTGTCAGAGGCATTGTCGTTAGAAGACCTGCCAGAATTCAACCCCGCCTTACTACCGACGCCCCAAGAACCGTCATTGATTGAAAACGCGACGTCCACGATTAAGTCGATGGTCAAATCCGTTCTCAGTGCGGAAGACAGCGATCCGGACCCTGCCCCACCACAAGATACTGACGCGACTTCGATGGACGACGATAGTGCGGCGGCCAATTTGCGGCTTGCCGCGTCAGCCGAACGGACTGTGCGTGGTGATCAAGCCGTTTTTGTCGATACGCTGGCAAGGCGACTGGTTGTGCGCCAGCAAGGCAGCTCTTCGGTGCTTGATATTCGTTTTACATCACCTGATCCAATTGTTGCAGCTGCAGTCGCCAATACAGTCGCTGATCAATACATTGCCTTCCAGCTTGAGGATAAGCTAGCGTCTATCAAGCGTCTGACCGACGGGCTCGATGAACGCATTCTGGATATGCGCAGCCGACTTGAAGCGTCTGAACGCAATGTGATCGCATTCCGTAGTCAAAGCCTTGATGGCGACAGCGGCGGGACTGGCTGGATGGAACAGCAGCTTGGCGAATTGTCGCGTCGTCTGGTGAATGCGACTGCACAACGATCAGAATTGGAAGCTGAACGTGGGCAGATTAGCACTCTGATAGAACAACAAGGTTTCGCCGCCGCTGCTGGTGTACTCGATTCCGACCTTATTCGTCGCTTGCAGCAAGAACGGGCCGAACTAGAGTTGCGTGCAGCACAACTGCGAGACAGGTTCGGTAGTTCTGGCGGTCGGATTGAAGATATTGGACAGCAAGTTACGGCCATCGACCAAGCCATTGAAAATGAAGTTCTGCGCATTCTGGCGGAGAAAGAGAACGAGGTCGCCGTCGCTGCCGCGCGTGAAGCATCCGTTCGTCAGCAGTTCAAAGACCTGAAAGAAACGTATTTGGAATGGGAACGCGAACAGATTGCGCTTTCCGAACTGGAACGCGAACGCGATGCTAACCGTCTTGTCTACGAAACATTTTTGACGACATACAGCCAAAGCACGGAAACGGTTGCTTTGCAGGCCGCCGATGCGCGGGTCGTCAATTACGCAGAACCGCCGCGCAATCCAGCTGCACCACGCAAGAAGGTCAGCGTCGCATTGGGTCTGATCGCAGGTCTTTGTGCCGGTCTCGGGCTTGCCTTTTTACGAACATTCCTTGATCGTTCTGTTGACGGATTGGTGAAATTACGACGTCTTTTGAAAGGGATCCCGATCTTTGCAACAATACCTGTCGCACGCGGATTCCTTGGTCGTGTTGACCCGTTAAAAGCGATCGGTCAGCCGCGGAACGCTGCGCTAACGGAATCCGTACGGACACTACGCAATATGTTGATCATCGGGCGTAAGTCATCGGGCATGAAGATTGCTGTCATGTCAGCGCTGTCCAACGAAGGCAAAACAACAACAAGTTTGCTTCTTGCCCATGCTGCGGTGCAGGCGGGTAAAAGCGTTGTGGTTGTTGAAACCGACCTGCGGCGCAGTTCGATAGCGCGTGTATTGAATGCTCCTGATCGGCCTAACCTCGATGATCTGTTAAACGATCAAAGCACCGCACCTTTACGCAGTATCCTGCGAAAGGATGAATTGACCGGTGCCTACATTCTGCCAGCGCAACAAGGGTCCGGCGATCCTGGTAGTGTGCTTTTGTCAAATCGAATGTCAGCATTGATCAACCGTCTCGAAGCTGAATTCGACATCATTGTGTTCGACACTCCACCAATGCTGTCCGTGTCTGATGCACTACCCATTTTGCGCAAGGCCGACGAAATCGTCCTTGCCGTTCGCTGGAAGAAAAGTTCGGCTGATGCTTTGGAGGATTGTTTGCGACAGTTGCGTGTCGCCGATATTACGCCAACTTGCGCTGTGATGACGATGGTTGGACGCAGTGAACCGCAAAACTATGCGGCTGGTGATTACGCCGTTTACTAAGGCGATCCGCCATAATGTTCGCTTTGGCGCAACGACAAGCAGCCAGCACACACTCCAACGTGCAGCGTGCCGCGCAACAACCAGCGGAAACGTCGCGCGCGAATAGGCGCGTTAAAAACGGCCATTATTCCGCAATATCCTGCCTTTAAACATGCGGAAAGCGCGAGCTTCGCCCGAGCAACGTTAGTTGTGGCAGAAGCTGCGTAGCTTTGCCCCATACGATAGCGTCGCCGTGCAAGCCACGCGAGGCTGAGCCTTGCATCAGGGACGCTTTCCCACGCGCGGGCGGCATCGCAGATTTCAAAATGTGCGCCGGCACGGCGCAGACGAAAGAAGAATTCGGTGTCTTCACCGCCAGAGCGTCCCCGCGCGAGATCAAATCGTTCGTTCTTCCACGGTACGTTAGCACCCCATCGCAAAAGCACATTTCCGCTAATGCCTGTTTCGACTTGGCCGTTCCGTCGCACTGGATAACTAGAATGGTAGTCACCCGCTTTGATCCAGCTTGGCGCGGTGTCGTCGTAGGATGCAATGACTGGCCCAAAAACTGCATCTGCTTCTGTGTGATTGGCCGTCGCTAAAAGCTGCGTCAACCAATCGGGTACGACCCATTCATCATCGTCCAAAAAGCAAATAAAATCCGCGTCCGCATCAACAGCATCAAGACAAGCGTTGCGCGCAATCGAAATATTGCGGGCCGGTGCATGAAGGTAGTGAACAGGCCACGGCAGATCGTCGGTGACAGCCGCCACGACATCCCGCGCACTTGGGGTGTCGTCATTGTCTGCAATTACGACGCGAACTAAGACGTCGGCCGCCAAATCCATAGTCGCTAAAGATTCAAGTGTGCGCACGACCTCTGGTCGGCGGAAAGTGCAAAGGAGGATATTCACTAATGTATTCATCGTTTCACGCGATTGCCTAAGATCATTTGCCACAAGAATCCGGCACCCCAGGCATTGTGCATCGCACCAAGAGCAGCGCCGGCCCAAAGCCCGCAAAACGTTCTCAGGCGCACCGTGGCGATCGCTGAAACGGCGACGAGTAAAACAAGGTAAGCTGCTGGAAAGAACAACAACAGCGGAAAAACAGGCGTCGCAATAAGCGAAAGCGCCAAAACGGCAAGGTTCACTGCAGGAATAAGCTGGCGAATTCGTGGCCGCATGCGATGTTTGGTGACAGTACGTGCGCGGCCACGACCGTAAAACCAGTATTGCTTGGTGAGTTTAAGCAGCGTCGGCCGCATACTGTAGTCGAGCCGAATGTCGGCATCCAATCTGATCCGACCTCCGGCCTGCGTCAGTCGACGATCAAATTCCGCGTCTTCGTTATGACTGAAGCTTTCATCGTAACCGCCGATCCGCCGGAACCAGTCGATACGGAAACCGGCATGATGACCATGATCAACCCAACCGCTGCGTTGTCCGCCCCGATGAGCGGACCCACCCGATCCAAGTGGCGTGTCGGCAACCCACGCAGCTGCGCGTTGAAAACAACTTATTCCCACGGCATCCATTGGTGTGACGATCGATGCCGCCTCAGGTAAATCGCTCAGGGCTTGCGCCACCCGCGCTACATAGCGCTGCGGATAGATCGCGTGGGCATCACAACGAATGACAAATTCGGTGTTTTGATCTGAACATTCCCGCACAATCTTGTTAATAGCTGCTGCCTGTAAACGAGCGGGATTTTGGACAAGAGATAGCGCTGCATGATCCGCAATCATTGCGGTCACAATGGCACACGTATCGTCCGTGCTGCCGCCATCTGCTACGACGACACGGGTGCCAGCGATCCAAGGATCAGAAAGCAATGATTCAAGGCATTCGCGAATGTGGGACGCTTCGTTAAGGGCGGGGATCGCCACCAGAACTTTTTCGGCGGGAACACAAGTTTCAGTCGCTCCTGAACCCCGGTTACTATGGGTCATAGACCGGTTGTTAAGGGCTGTTTGGGCGTTGAAATCAAGGGTGCTCATAACGTCTTAAGCATGCCGCATTGCGGGCAATCCAGCAAATCAAAAAGCGTTAGTGCATATAAAAAAGAAAAACGCCGATCTCTGGAAAGAGACCGGCGCAATCAATAGGAAATTGTTTAGAAAACTAGAGCATCAGCCTCGATAAGATCGGTCAATGTCAGCCCATTGGTGTCGCGCAATTCTGCAACTTCGATGAAGCTGTCTTTCCCGCCGTCGGTATCAATCGACAGTACAGAAGACGTGCCGCTCGTATTCAATTGCATGAAATCGTCCACCATCTCTGCACTGATACCCAGCAACACATCTGAAAAGTCCAGCTTATCACCCTCGTTTACGGAAAAATCCTGAATGTCATCGCGGCCATTGCCGACATCTTCTGACATGAACAGGAACGTATCCGCACCATCGCCACCCGATAGTTCGTCCGCACCCAAACCACCAACGATAACGTCATCGCCATCACCAGTATTCACAACATCATTACCTGCACGAGCAAACACGATATCGTTAGCCTGAGTTCCGTTGAGTATTTCCGCTTGGTTAGTCCCAACGATGCTGTTTGACGAAGTTTCGTCGGCCACAAGTCGTAACGTACCCGCTGCGACCGAGATTTGTTCGGGCGTCATGTTCCGCAGTTCAGCAACAGACTCGGTGCCTTTGCCAGGAATTGTAATCGAGACAATAACGCCAAGATAACTATCCGCGACCGATACAGCTGCTTCCGCCTCTGCGGCGGTCCAGCCGTAAGCTTTGGAAATCTCTGTGAAATCAATGACGTCACCCTCTTCAGGAGAAAAATCTTCGATCCGGTCACGTTTGTCAGTAATGTCGTCTGGTCCCCAAGCAAAGATATCTGCGCCTGATCCACCGCCAAGATTGTCTGAACCTGGACCACCTTTAAGGATGTCGTTGCCGTCCTCACCGCGAAGGCGATCATTATCATCGCCCCCGATCATCAAGTCATTTCCAGCAGTGCCAGTCATCCAGTCAGCTTTGGATGACCCCATAATCGTGTTTTCCGGCTCTGGTGTCGGTGCAACGTCAACAACAACGGGTTCGGGTTGAACAACGACTGGATCAGGGGTGTCGATTTCTGTTGGGGTGTCGTCGATAGGCGTGACCGGCTCCTCCAAAACGTCATCCACTCCAGTGGGTCCTTCTTCGAACAGTCGCAGGGTGCCGGCAGAGACAGAAATCTGATCAGGTGTTATGTCCCGCAGTTCGGCAATCGCCACAAACTCATCGAAAATCTTGAGCGAAATCGTAGTGCCAAGGAAACTGACTGTAACTTTCAGTACTTTCGACAAAGTTGCTTCGTCCCAGCCTAGCGCTGCTACAATTTTTGTAAGATCGATGACATCACCGTCTTCAGGCGAGAAATCTTCGATGCGGTCGCGACCGGTCCCCAGACTGTCCATTCCCCAAACAAAAACATCCGCGCCGGACCCGCCGCCGATATTGTCTTTACCTGCACCACCATCGAGCACGTCATCGCCGTCTTCACCACGCAGTCGGTCACGGCCATCATCGCCATAGATGTAATCGTCTTCCGGCGTCCCAATCATCCAGTCGTCATCTTTATCACCGATGATCGGATTGTCGGACGTAGGATCCGTGGTTGGGACATCGTTGACCGGTTCGCTAATTGTGTCCGCGGGGTCTTCAACAGGCGGTTCGACTACAGGATCATTGCCTGTCGTAGGTTCTTCTTCAGGATCGTTATCGACAGCGGGCTCTTCAACGACCGGTTCATCAACAGGATCGTTAGTGTGATCCACAGGGTCGTGTACGGGATCCGTTGGATCAGAAGTATCGTGACCGTCGTGATCAGCATCTGAATGTTCATCCGTCCTTCCAAACCCGATATCATAATCAGGATTGCCGATTTCCGGCGGAACGAAGTTGTGAAGATTGTACTTTTCCATCAGGCTAGTGTCGAAACCGCGCAGTTCGATTTCGATGACAACGGGATGATGTTCTGCTGTCAGACGGTCAGTGATCCAGTTAACCACTGGCGAATACCAAGTGCCATCGGCGCGTTGGACCGCGCCGTGCAAATCGAGGAATTCTTCCAAC
Source organism: Yoonia sp. D2-7 (assembly GCF_055809435.1). NCBI lineage: Bacteria > Pseudomonadati > Pseudomonadota > Alphaproteobacteria > Rhodobacterales > Paracoccaceae > Yoonia > Yoonia sp. D2-7. Next base: position 91,183 of record NZ_JBVVTX010000004.1, read on the forward strand.
GTGAATTCTGAATGATAGGTCTTGTTGCCACCGTCGAGTTCGGCATCGATACCCGAAATCTGCCGATAATAGGGCAATTCAAAGTATTCGTTGAAGACACGTGTGCCAAGGCTATCGCGCGTCGTACCATGAATGCTCAGGCTTAGATCGTCTGGTGTGACTGTCAGATCGGCGCTTGAATACGGGGTGAAAGTCACGTGATCGATTGGCGTGATGTCACTACTATCGACGATAATCGGCTTGGTATATTGGTCACCGATATCCGTTAGATGGCTCGTCGAGATAAGCTTGTCGACATTTTTGGTAGTGACATCAATCATCATGCCTTCATGGGCCAGACCTTGCACACCGTAGACAGTGCTATAGTTGGCCACTTCGACGTTATTCATAATGCCCGCCGACGTTTTCACGCCTGTCACGAATGCAGTCTTGGCGCCATCAGCCCCAATAAGCAGTGAATCCTTTAGCAGGTAATTCGACGTGTAATTCATCATATCGAACGCGGTGCCAGACATTTCCCAAGCAGTGAAATCGTCAATGACGCTTTGCAGGTCACTATCGTGGGAAAAAGCGCGGTGATAAATGCGGATACCGGTTTCAGCAGCAAGGACTGTGTTGCCCGAAAAGCTTGTAATCGCTGGTTCTTGGTGGTCGAGAGCAACATCAAAAGGAGACGGGTCAAATTGGACTTCATCCCGTTCGAACATCTTGCGATGCATGCCGTCACCCGAACTGGTGCCAACATCAAAAATTTCGCGTCCGATGAAACTCCACCCGACTTTTACGTTCGCGGCGATGTTATCGTATTGTTCGATAACGCGAGAATTGTTCTCGTAACCTAGACCATCCTGGTTGTCCTTGCCGCGTTCGTTGTGACCTACGACCTTCGATACAAGATTGTTGGCCCAGATGCCCTGTTCATTGCCGGTTTCAGACACAATGCCCGCGCCAAAAAGATCATAAACGACGTTGCTGTCGATGATCGCATTTGATTCATGCTGGGTGATGCCCCAACCCTTACCACCGTTGACCGAATTGCCAATGATCTCAGAGACGGGTTCTCCTGCACCCGCACCTATCTGGTGCAAGTGAATTGAATAACGGCCCAATGGGTTACTATCATCGTTATCGATGGAGAAATCGGTACGCCCCATGTCACGGAATTCTGCGTATGCGACGATGTTCGCGACATCATCCGGCCCGTCCGTGTCCCCGTTGTGCATCATCATATGGCCGCGAACGCCCTCAGGGTTCTCGGACGCGAACACAATATTACGGGACAAGTTTGCGACATAAGTGTCGAGATCAGCGTAGCCATCAGGTGGCATATGATCATGGGAAAGCGGGCTATCGAACGTGATCGTGTTGCCGTTGATCGCGGTGATGACACGCTCTTCGTCTTGGGTTTGGAGAACTTTGTCGGTCCAGTTGTTGATACCTTCGTAAGACGTCCCAACGAACAGCAGCGTGTCGCCGACGTTCCAGTTCGTTGTGTCACCGGTCACTGTGACAGACGTTGATCCAGCGGAAACACCATCCATCGTCAGATAGCTTTCCTTACTGGCGCCGTAGATGTCTACCTCACCGAAAGCCACAAGCCCGTGGCCAAGCTGACCCGGATCAGATGCCACATCAATCGGCGTATCACGGAAAATGACGACAGCATCGACACCCGGCATGACAGGGCTGTCTTCGGTCCCAATTTCGAAGCGAGATCCGTGCCCCGTAACGATGGTTTCTACAACCATTTTAGTATCTTGTGTCTTTGCCCAAGACAACGTACCGTCCACACGTATGGTATCTAGCGGATCGTCCGAACGTGCGTTGTAAGTGATTTCTAAGTCGGCGGGAATGTAAACGCGGGCTTCTGCACCCGGTACGCGGCCGCCGCTCCAGGTCGCTGGGTCTGTCCAGTCACCTGAGCTAATGGCGGTGTGCGTTGCATTTTCCGGCGCGAGCAAGCCGTTTGCCTGCATCGCGTGCATTTCATGCATCGCGTCCGCTTCATGGTTCATTTCCATCGTTTCGTTTCTCCTATCGAGCTACCGCGGTTTTTCTCGCGCGGAGCTAGCAAATTCATAGTGTCCGGTGGCGCGGCAAAAACTTGCAAACCTGTGTTTGCTGTCGAAGTGTTTCCGGCGCCCGGATCGGCGATTTTCACTGTTTAGGAACGCGTACTACAAACAGCTCTGCAGCATTGACTGACGCCCGCGACAGGCCATCAATGCCACCTGATGAATTCACGACACGGCAATCGCCACGTCGATTAGAGCAAAATGATTAAATCGGTCTTACTGCTTCTCTCGGACCTCTTTCAGGCCAGGGGCTGGCTAACCCAGCGGTAAAAGTTAGACAACGCCTTGGAACAGGTTGCCTGCGGTTGAGCTAATAGTGAGAGAATTGCTGCCTAAATTGAGAGGAAGTGAGGCGTGTTCATGCTCATTTTTAGGCAAAGTTGTGCTTCTGACGTAAAGTCAGCTTATGGGCGAATGGGCGGTTTTAAGTATTTTCGATGAATCTTACAGAGCGATTTGCAGTGAGAAACGACCCTGAAATGTGTCTTTCATCGGCGACGCAAACGATTCGTCACGGCTTGCGCAAGTTGCCGAAGAAACCTTCCAGTTGCACGCGGCCGTCGCCAAAGCACTCTTGCTGCCCTCAAAGGACGACGATCACGTAAGGCCGCCAGCGCCTGTTCCGCACTTGAAAGGTCTAGGGTACTTTGCGCCCGCTTTTGCATCATCGCTATGCAATGAGGGTCAAGGTCTTCAGCATGTCGCGCAGCGAACGCCAAATCGGCGCGGGCCAGCGCCGTGGCATGATCCGCATTCAGTCGGCGTGAGATAGACTCGTGTCCGACGGAATAGACGTACCCGGGTTCGGCGCGAAAACGTATCGCCGCGCCATTCGTCAATGCATCAAGGATAAAATGAAAGTCTTCGCCATTGCGAAGATTTTCGTCGTAGCGCAACCTATGCTTCGTGATGAACGAACGGCGCATCACCGGCTTGAGGTATCCCAAGCTTAAGCCGGGCGTGCCGTGCATGTTACCCGCGATATATTCAGCAACGGTCCAATTGTCGTTTTGCGGGTCCCCTGCAAAGGCCAGCGTTGCAGTTTGGTGGAAATCATTCGCCGCATCGCGGGTCATTATCCCGTCACAGACAATATCGGCGTCAACACTGTCGGCAAAATCGATCATCGCGGCAAGCCTGCCGGAAACGAAAGTATCGTCGGCATCCAAAACTGCGACCCATTCACCTTTCGCCTCTGCAAGAGCGGCATTGCGCGCCACTGCCGGTCCGCCATTGCGCTGTTGTGACAGCACGCGCACTTGCGGATGGGCAAGGGCCAAGTCCTGCGCAACAATGAGGGTTTTGTCCGTCGAACAGTCATCAACCACGATGACCTCAAGTGACACTTCTGTTTGTGCTAAAGCGCTTTCGACACTCGCACAAAGGCTATCTTCACTGTTCCATGCCGCAATGATGACAGTTGCTTGAATCATGTTTCAGTCCTACACTTGTCTTCGTGGACGTGTAAACGTCAGTGTACACCGGGATGGGTGACATGAAGTTCATGGTAAGTCTTCTGCTTGTTTGCTGCGGTAGCGTTGAAAGCCTTCATGCCGATACGACAGAAGTCGCGAATGCTAATTCACTATTTTGGCGCTCCGCTAATTTGCAAACCATAGACGCCGATAGCAACGTGCCCTCGCCCTACCAGGACGACGATTGGTATCGCTCGGATTTTGAGATCCAACGCAACTGGATTGGTACAGCATGGCGTGCGGAAAACGCTGTTTTCGCACAAGACGTACTGACGCTACACCTTGCACCTGTCGCTGATGACAGCACGCAGAAGTCCTTTTTGGGGGCTGAAGTACAAAGCAATGATGTCCACGGTTTTGGCCGCTACGAAGTCGTCATGCGACCATCGCCTGCACACGGCGTGATATCGTCGTTTTTTACCTATACTGGCCCTCATTTCGATGATCCCCACGACGAGATCGACATCGAATTTCTTGGCCGCGATACGACACGGATGTGGGTTCTGGCTTATTCTGACGGCAAGAAACTCCCTGGGAAATGGCTAGAGCTTGGGTTTGACGCTGCAGATGCCGCACATCTTTACGCTTTTGATTGGACTGCCGACCGCATCGTGTGGTTTGTCGATGGTAAGGAGGTTTTTCGCGTCAATTCCCAGAACCCACCTGCCCCACATCATGCGGGCAAGATTTATATGAACATTTGGGCTGGCGGTCCGAGCCAACGTAATTGGTCCGGTGAAGCCCCAGCCGATACGCAAGCTGAGGCACAATATTACTGTGTTTCTTACCAACCCTCAGGTGTGAAGACACCGCAGTGTTCGGATACTTTTTCAATTGAATGAGCAAAATTTCGTTGCGACCATCATCATTTCTGCGTTCAACGCCGAAAAAACTATAAATGCCGCCGTTGCCAGTGCGCTCGATCAAACGGCAGCGGTAGAGGTCGTCGTCGTTGACGATGCGTCCAAAGACTCAACTGCGCAGTTGGTTCTCACGGCTGCTGATAACGTGCCTAACCTGCGCTTGCTGCGGCAAGCTGTGAACACAGGTCCGGCGGAGGCACGAAACCTCGCCCTTTCCAACAGCACAGCGCCTTGGGTTTCGGTGCTGGACGCGGATGACATCATGGCCGCGGACCGGATCGCGAAACTCGTGAAGCGGGCAACAGACGAAAACCTGGATTTCTTGGCCGACGACATTGAAAAATGCTATCCTGGTCAGGACGCTATGCATCGCACACGGGTCTGGTCGGATACAACGATTGGACTACGCCACATCGATGCCGCGCACTTTATCCGCTCCAATCTCGCCAGCGGGCGCGGGGAACGTCGCGAGATGGGATTTCTGAAACCCATAATGCGGCGCAACTTTTTGGATCGGCACAAATTGCAGTACGGCCCTCTCCGGTTGGGGGAAGATTATGACCTTTACGCGCGCGCATTGATATGCGGGGCGCGATTTGGGTTGTGTGATCCCTGCGGCTATATCGCCTTTATCCACGACGATTCATTGTCAGGCACCCATCCGACATTTGTGCATGCGGATCTGATGGCCGCCGATGACCGAATGCTCGCTTTGCCAAATCTGACTGAAGAGACGCGCCGTGCTTTGCTTGATCATAAGTTGGAGCATCATAAAAAATGGGTCTGGCGGCGTCTGATTGACGCGGTTCGCGAACGGCAACCGCTGGAAGCGATCAATTGTTTTCGTGCGCCTGTTCCGGTCGCGTTGTCCCTTTCGCGCAAACTGGGCGCTGAAAGCATGCGACGGTTAGGCCGCCGCCTGCGGGGCGGCTAAGGTATGGCGAAACGGTTTGATATCCTCGTCGTAGGCGATGCAAGGTTTCAGGGCGGCACGACGGCCGCAATGGCAACCGACGTGGCTGGATTTTCGGCCCTTGGACTTAAGGTCGGGCTGCTGTTTGTAAGATCTGCTTATTTGCATGATAGCCGCGATCCGGCCAATCCTGACGCGCTGGCGCTGGCTGATTTGCCGGGCGTCACCTTGCTTTCCCCGGGAACGCCCGCGCATGCAGACATCGCTTTTCTGCATCATCCTTTGGTGTTTTTCCGCGGGATTGAAGAACGATCGATGCTTACAGCTGATTGCGCTATGCTTGTCGCGCACCACGCGCCATTTCGGGCAGACGGGTCATTGGAATATGATCCGATCGCGACTTTGCGCAAAATAAAGACCCGTCTAGGCCTTAACGCACGTATCGCGCCCGTATCTGGTGCTGTGCGGCGGCAATTGCAGTCATTTGCGCCAATAGTGCGGCTGACGAGTGAGGATTGGCCAAACGTTTTTGACACCGATGCGTGGCCGATCGGGCCAGAAATCCTATCAGACACCTCGATCACAATCGGGCGCCACGGGCGAGTTGACGCGCTGAAATGGCCGAAATCTGGCAAAGAGATCATGGCGGCGTTACCCGTCAGTCCTGACATCGAAGTGCGGGTATTGGGCTGTCCGCAATCCGACCTGGAAAACCTGAACGCTGACCTGTCACAATGGGACATCCTAGCCTTTGGGGCAGAAACCCCTCTTGCATTTCTGCATAGTCTCGATGTCTTCATTTATCACTATCACCCGGATTTGGTTGAGGCGTTCGGACGAACCGTCGCCGAAGCTGCGCTGACCGGTCGCTATTGCTTGCTCGATCCACGACTTCGTACAAACTTTGGCGACGTTTTCGATTACTGCGAACCTAGTGATGTCGCAAAAGTTCTAGCACAATTGTGCGCTAACCCAGTGCAGGCCCGCCAACGTGCGAAAACGGCGGCGGATGAAATGCGCGCGCGTTATAGTCTTGATAGTATTGGACCGCGTCTTGATCGTTTAGCGAAGGATCCAGGCACAGTATCGCGTCGCGGTGCGGACACCTCTGTTTCGCGTGTTTTGCGCAAACTTGCAGGCCTCTACCGCCGAGATTGGCGCGGTGCTTAACATGACGGCTATGGTTAGGTTTGCTTCACACATCGACGCTCCAAATGCGATCTACCAAATCTACGAACGGAACGTGCCATGCAGATGAAAAGCCGCCGCAAACGTCTGATGATCGCCGCCAGTCTTGCTACGCTGCGTCTGCAGCGCCCACTATCGAATGCCCCCCCGCCAATTTTTATTATTGGATCTGGTCGGTCGGGAAATACGCTCGTGCGTCGTGTGCTGATGGCTTCCGGTGCAATTTATATTCCGCCCGAGACATATGTATTGGGCGAAGTCATCGAAATCTGGCCGCGCACGACGGTGTTACCATGGCGTGAACGTGTTTGGTTGTTTTGCGCCTATTTCGAAAAACATCCGGAATTTTCGACTTTTGGCCTCGTCAATCTCAATGAATTCGCAGCACAAGCGTCTGCACTGCCAAGAAACGACCGAAATCTTCGCAATCTGATCAACGCCTTCTATCGCTTCCTTAGCAACGCACAGGGTATCTCGACTGACCGCTGGGGCGATAAGACCCCCTATAACACGCATCACTTGCCAGCGATTGCTGCGCTTTATCCCAACGCCAAATTTCTTTGGCTGGTCCGGGACGGACGCGATGTGGCGCTGTCATATGTTGAGGCGGACCTGTATCCCAGCTTGGCGACGGCTGCTGACCGATGGACAAATGCAAATGCAGCTTGCATGGCATTTGCTAAGCGCGGTCTCGACGTCCGGCAGCAGACTTATGAAAACCTTGTGTCTCGCCCAGAAAAAGAATTCGCTGAAATCTTTGCATGGGCTGATCTCGCATTTACCCCCGATATGCTCACAGCCCTGCCCGGTCCTATGGGTGATGTCGAACAACGACGCCACCACGAGAAAGTGCGCAAACCAATCTCGGCCGCATCTGCTGGTCGATGGCGCGATCAACTTGGGCAGGCGGAATTGTCCGCCTTACCGAAGGATTTTTGGCAAATGATGCGCGCCTTAAATTACAAAAACGACGATACCTAGACGAACAGGATGTCCGTTGCTTCCGAAACATCGGAAAGCGCCAGACCTTGCAGATGCGCCAGAACGAAATCAACACCGTCCGGATCGGTCAAACGCAATTCGACACCGCTATCGATCCCGTTGAGATTGTAACCGAGCTCAGCTGTACTTTCGGTTGTCCAACCAAAGTGCTGCGAAATCCCACTGACATCCAACTTGTCGCCCTCAAGCGCGGAAAAATCGAGGATTCGATCAGTTACGCCCGCTTCGATAGTATCGATATTGAACACAAACGTGTCCGCACCTCCACGACCCTCGATCAAGTCCGATCCGGCGGCACCGTCGATGATATTGTCACCAGATGTTCCTGAAATCCGATCGCCCGCGCGCCCGCCGATCACATCTACCAATCCGGATGGTGTCCCCTGCCAGTCAAGGCCTGTGCCGCTAAATAATCCGGTTTCAGCTTCAACAAAGGCAAAGAGATCGCTTGCATATTCAGTATATGCGGCGTCCGAATAATGAACATCGTCGACCGACAAATGATCAGTGCCTTCAGCCGGTGTAGACGGGACCTGGGCATGAGGATTGTCGAAAAGAAGAAGCGTCGCGTGAGTCGCTTGAAGATCTTCAACCTTTGCACGCAAACCACTCACATAGGTGCCATTGCCGACATCGCCGACCACCTCTTCACCATCAACGATACTATAACCTTCGTTGACAAAATGTGCATATTCCATTGGCACATCATGGGTCAGTTTTGGCGCAATCGTCGATATCACTAGATACTTCTCCGCTGAATCGGGCTGCTGGTAAAACTGCGTAACGGCTTTGTCGATATTGTTAACAATGTTAGGCAGATGTATCGGAAAGAAGTTTCCAGAGCGGAATTCGATATCATTCGTACCCGCCATCAAAAGCGTTAGATCAGGCGCAAGCGCTGCAAGATTATCTGACAGGTCAGAATCCTTCCCGCTGCCAACGATTTGACGCAACGCGACAGACGGTTCACCACTGTGATCGCGATCTAGCATTGTGTCAGGACCGTTGTTGAAAACACCGACGTAATCGACCCAGCCGCCCGCAGCGATGATCGAATCTAGCAAATCGCCACGATACCCGTCGCGGATTGCGGCCACTTCGGTTCCATCCACAACACCTTGTGTAATTGAATCGCCGATTGGGAGGACCTTCGGGGCCAACGCATATTGGCCAGCTTCCAGATCGATCAGCAAGCCCTCAGTCATGACCGCGAAAATCTGATCGTCCGATCCAGCGATTGATATGAATAATTCAGGCCCGTTGAGTGTTGTTGTGTTGCCTTCTGCGTCTGTTGCGGTGACGCGGGTTGTGGCTGTGCCGTCGGCCAGTGCACTGACGTCGAGCGTGGCTGTGCCGTCTGCGGCCAGCGGGGCTGAAACAGACCCGCCCGCCCCGTCAAGGATCGTTACCGTTGCGGTGGCATCTGCATCCAGACCGGTCAGATCAAGCGTCACGGCGGTCTCTTCGCCCGGTGCAATTGTGGCATCGGTCATGCCAGCACCCAAAGCCAGCGCCATGTTCCCATCGTCATCCGCAGATCCCGGAGGAGGCCCCGCCACCAACCGCAACGTCCCCGCTGCAACCGAAATCTCAGCCGGCGTAACATCGCGTAGTTCGGCCACGCCCACTTCACCGGTGCCGGGTACATTCACCGCGATGATCACACCTAGATAGCTGTCGATCACCGAAACCGCAGCCTCTGCGGCGGCCGCGTCCCAGCCATAAGCTGCGGAAATTGCAGACAGGTCGATGACATCGCCCTCGCCGGGGGTGAAATCTTCGATACGGTCCCGCCCGCCGATCAGCGCGTCCGGTGCGTAGGCAAAGATGTCTGCGCCTGTGCCGCCGCCAAGGTTGTCCTTGCCCGCGCCGCCTTCAATCGTGTCATTGCCGCCTTCGCCGCGCAGCCGGTCACGTCCGTCGCCGCCCAAGATCAGGTCGTCGCCCGAGGTGCCGTTCAACCAGTCATCGCCGGCCGTGCCGGTGATCGCGTTTTGCGGCACGGGATCGGAAACGGTGTCGAGCGTCAACGTCGGACCAGCAATGGCTGGCGTCACGTTGCTACTGGTATCTGTGGCAGTGATGGACGTGGTCAGTGGCCCGTCGGTCAGGCCCGACAGGTCCAGCACGGTTGACGCAGCGCCGGGGGTCAGCACGCCCGACACCACGCTCGTCACGCCATCGGTAACCGTGATCACAGCCGTTGCATCAGCGTCCAGACCTGTGGCTGTCAGCGTCACAGCTGCAACTTCGGTGGCATCAATCGCCAGATCGGGTGCCGTGATCCCAAGATTGCCGTCTTCATCCGCAGATGTATCCGGTGCAAAATCAAGCAGCAAAGCAGGCCCGTTGAGTGTTGTTGTGTTGCCTTCTGCGTCTGTTGCGGTGACGCGGGTTGTGGCTGTGCCGTCGGCCAGTGCACTGACGTCGAGCGTGGCTGTGCCGTCTGCGGCCAGCGGGGCTGAAACAGACCCGCCCGCCCCGTCAAGGATCGTTACCGTTGCGGTGGCATCTGCATCCAGACCGGTCAGATCAAGCGTCACGGCGGTCTCTTCGCCCGGTGCAATTGTGGCATCGGTCATGCCAGCACCCAAAGCCAGCGCCATGTTCCCATCGTCATCCGCAGATCCCGGAGGAGGCCCCGCCACCAACCGCAACGTCCCCGCTGCAACCGAAATCTCAGCCGGCGTAACATCGCGTAGTTCGGCCACGCCCACTTCACCGGTGCCGGGTACATTCACCGCGATGATCACACCTAGATAGCTGTCGATCACCGAAACCGCAGCCTCTGCGGCGGCCGCGTCCCAGCCATAAGCTGCGGAAATTGCAGACAGGTCGATGACATCGCCCTCGCCGGGGGTGAAATCTTCGATACGGTCCCGCCCGCCGATCAGCGCGTCCGGTGCGTAGGCAAAGATGTCTGCGCCTGTGCCGCCGCCAAGGTTGTCCTTGCCCGCGCCGCCTTCAATCGTGTCATTGCCGCCTTCGCCGCGCAGCCGGTCACGTCCGTCGCCGCCTAAGATCAGGTCGTCGCCCGAGGTGCCGTTCAACCAGTCATCGCCGGCCGTGCCGGTGATCGCGTTTTGCGGCACGGGATCGGAAACGGTGTCGAGCGTCAACGTCGGACCAGCAATGGCTGGCGTCACGTTGCTACTGGTATCTGTGGCAGTGATGGACGTGGTCAGTGGCCCGTCGGTCAGGCCCGACAGGTCCAGCACGGTTGACGCAGCGCCGGGGGTCAGCACGCCCGACACCACGCTCGTCACGCCATCGGTAACCGTGATCACAGCCGTTGCATCAGCGTCCAGACCTGTGGCTGTCAGCGTCACAGCTGCAACTTCGGTGGCATCAATCGCCAGATCGGGTGCCGTGATCCCAAGATTGCCGTCTTCATCCGCAGATGTATCCGGTGCAAAATCAAGCAGCAAAGCAGGCCCGTTGAGTGTTGTTGTGTTGCCTTCTGCGTCTGTTGCGGTGACGCGGGTTGTGGCTGTGCCGTCGGCCAGTGCACTGACGTCGAGCGTGGCTGTGCCGTCTGCGGCCAACGGGGCTGAAACAGACCCGCCCGCCCCGTCAAGGATCGTTACCGTTGCGGTGGCATCTGCATCCAGACCGGTCAGATCAAGCGTCACGGCGGTCTCTTCGCCCGGTGCAATTGTGGCATCGGTCATGCCAGCACCCAGAGCCAGCGCCATGTTCCCATCGTCATCCGCAGATCCCGGAGGAGGCCCCGCCACCAACCGCAACGTCCCCGCTGCAACCGAAATCTCAGCCGGCGTAACATCGCGTAGTTCGGCCACGCCCACTTCACCGGTGCCGGGTACATTCACCGCGATGATCACACCTAGATAGCTGTCGATCACCGAAACCGCAGCCTCTGCGGCGGCCGCGTCCCAGCCATAAGCTGCGGAAATTGCAGACAGGTCGATGACATCGCCCTCGCCGGGGGTGAAATCTTCGATACGGTCCCGCCCGCCGATCAGCGCGTCCGGTGCGTAGGCAAAGATGTCTGCGCCTGTGCCGCCGCCAAGGTTGTCCTTGCCCGCGCCGCCTTCAATCGTGTCATTGCCGCCTTCGCCGCGCAGCCGGTCACGTCCGTCGCCGCCCAAGATCAGGTCGTCGCCCGAGGTGCCGTTCAACCAGTCATCGCCGGCCGTGCCGGTGATCGCGTTTTGCGGCACGGGATCGGAAACGGTGTCGAGCGTCAACGTCGGACCAGCAATGGCTGGCGTCACGTTGCTACTGGTATCTGTGGCAGTGATGGACGTGGTCAGTGGCCCGTCGGTCAGGCCCGACAGGTCCAGCACGGTTGACGCAGCGCCGGGGGTCAGCACGCCCGACACCACGCTCGTCACGCCATCGGTAACCGTGATCACAGCCGTTGCATCAGCGTCCAGACCTGTGGCTGTCAGCGTCACAGCTGCAACTTCGGTGGCATCAATCGCCAGATCGGGTGCCGTGATCCCAAGATTGCCGTCTTCATCCGCAGATGTATCCGGTGCAAAATCAAGCAGCAAAGCAGGCCCGTTGAGTGTTGTTGTGTTGCCTTCTGCGTCTGTTGCGGTGACGCGGGTTGTGGCTGTGCCGTCGGCCAGTGCACTGACGTCGAGCGTGGCTGTGCCGTCTGCGGCCAACGGGGCTGAAACAGACCCGCCCGCCCCGTCAAGGATCGTTACCGTTGCGGTGGCATCTGCATCCAGACCGGTCAGATCAAGCGTCACGGCGGTCTCTTCGCCCGGTGCAATTGTGGCATCGGTCATGCCAGCACCCAGAGCCAGCGCCATGTTCCCATCGTCATCCGCAGATCCCGGAGGAGGCCCCGCCACCAACCGCAACGTCCCCGCCGCAACCGAAATCTCAGCCGGCGTAACATCGCGTAGTTCTACAAGCGGGAGCAATCCCATGTCAGGCACTTCAATATTGATTTTGGTCCCGCGCGAGCTGACCAAAACCGTAATCGCAGCTTCTGCGGCCGCAGCATCCCAGCCGTAAGCTGCGGAAATCGCAGAGATATCGATCACATCACCTTCAGATGGGGTGAAATCATCGATGCGGTCCCGCCAGTCCCCAAGCGAAGCGACGTCCCACTGAAAAACATCCGCACCTGTACCACCACCAAGAACATCTTGGCCCTCACCGCCGTCCAGCACGTCATTTCCGCCATGCCCCATGATCCAGTCGCGGCCTGTACCGCCATAGACGAAGTCGTCGGTGTCTCCGCCCTGCAATCCATCGTCACCGCCATAGCCGTGCATGATCGTAGGCATAAACGGAACGGCTTTCAGTCGATCTTTTCCTTCAGTACCCTCAACCGGGGCCAAAACAGGCGTATAACTGACGGAATCGTAGCGTGCCGTCCCGGTAGCGTCTGGTGCAACAGGCCCGTGCCAATTTTCCAAATCGGCACCGCCGCTCCAGATGTTCATGAACATTTTCATGCCTTCATCTGGAATTGGGACAGGCGCAGTCGCCGCCGCAACATTGAAAATCAGCGCATCATCGACGTACCAAGAGATGCCGTCGGGCATCCAATCAATACGATATGCATGGAGTTCAGCCGCCGCATCAAACCCTAGGTCGACGACAACAGTCTGTGTCGCGCCGAGACGTTGATCATCGTAGTAATAGTTGAGGTGAATTTGCGTCGTGTCATCACCCAAGAATTCAATGTCGATTTCGTTGTGCTGTGAACCGCCGAAGAACGTATTGTTATATAGAAAAAAAGACGACACGACGCCGGAGGTATCCGATGGTGCCATGACAATTTCATAAGAGCCGTAGCCAAAGAATTGCTGCGATTGCAACTCGGCTCCGGTAAAATCTTTTGTACCGGAATCGGCTCCGTCGAAATTCAGGCTCACTTCACCTTGGGACAGCTGTAAGTAATCGGCATTCCATGCAGTGTGGTTCCAGCTGGCATCGACAGAAAAGTCGGAAACGGACCAAAAATTGGAATCCAGCGAATCTAGAGTGTCTATGAACACAACTTACCTCCTAAAGGCGTTTACAAAAATAAATTAGTCTTAAAGAAATCGAAAAAATTAGACTCACATGATACTTTTAGTTTCGCAATACGGCAAGTTTTACGGATCCGTATAGACGGCTAACAATTTCAGGTTGAATCTTTAACTTGTGAGACGGTGCCTTCGTCTTTGCGAAATAATGCGATTGCACCTCGCAATTCGCTTAATTGGGGCAGTGCAGCAAGCACCCAACCAATTGCCGTCATTCCAATAGCGAGAGCAAACAAAAATACGGCAGTTTGGTTTTCAAGCAACGAAACGAGCATTGCTGATATCAGCCAAATTAAAATGCCTGATAGAACCGGCCAAGCAATTGCACTTAATGCTTTTTTTCGCGAAAATGGGGCTATTCGTCCGGCATACCACCACAGCCGTGGCGTATAGATTATTGCGAAGAGTGACAGCGCAAACGCCACAGCATTAATGCCGAATGGCACCGCAATTGCGATCGTCGCGATCTGCAGGATTGCGCGTTCGGTTGCCATCCGCAATCTCAGCGTCGTCTGCCCCGCTGCCAGAAAGGCCATACCTGCCATCGATGTCGTCGATTCGAGCGCAAAAGCTGGTGCTGCCAGCGCGAAGATAAGCGCAACGTTCCCCCACCGATCGGTCAGCAAGAGCGGAATCAATTCGGGCGCAAACCCCGCGAGACAGAACATGCCCGGTACAATGACTAAAGCAAGCAGGCGGAGTGCCGCGAGGTAGAGGGCACCAATGCCTGCAGGGTCCGAGGATCGCCGCGCCATCCGCACAAACACGACCTGTGAAGCCGGTCCGGCCAGACCGAGTTCGGGCAATCGCAGCAACCGCAGTGCCATCGAATAAAGCCCAAGCGGCCCTGCTCCCAATACAAAACCAAGCATCATGATTGGCGCCTGTCGCTGCAGTGTAAACACGAGCGAAGTTCCGACCGTATCGCGCGCAAACCGCAGATGCCCCCTGAACCACTTGGGTCTGAGCCGTAACCGTGGACGAAATGGGCTTGCGATCACTGCGCCGATGGCAAGTGTTGTGAAGAGCACGATTTGCTGCATGACAAGGCTCCACGCGCCGAAACCGTTCGTCGCAAGCCCAATTGCAGCACCAAGGCTGAGTATGACGGAAACGATACGTAAGCCACCCAACAACACGAAGCGATCGTCGCGCTCTAGTGCCGCATTGAAGACAGCCGAAAGCGATTGGATCATGGGAATAATAGAAAGGACCCTTATCAACTCGGTCAGACCGGGCATCGCAAACAATGCCTCCCACAGCGGTGCGGTCATGAATAGAACGGCGCTCAGCAAAGTGCCGATTCCAGCCAACAGCCAAAACACGCTATCCCATTCTTCCGCAACATAATCTGGTCGCCGTACCAAGGATTTACCTAGACCCCCGTCGCTTAGCAATTGGGCCAGAACGACTATGCCCATAGCCAGCGCCACAGCGCCAAATTCGGATGTCGTGAGATAGCGCGCAATAATCGGCAGAATCAGGATTTGGGCGACAATCGACAAAACTCGGCCACCCGCCATGGCGCTGACGTTCGCAAAGAATGTCGGCCGTGAAGCTGATTTTCGCTTCAAATTAACATGTCCTAAACTGATGCAGGCACAAAATTACAAAGTCAAAACAATGGGCTTTAGACAGACCATGCAGGCCTAAATCCGCTGCTTGATCTGCACAGATTGGCGCTAACCCTGCATCGATATTCTGCATTCTTTTCTCCGCTCAGGCTATCCATCAAGCATCGCCGACATGCCTAAACTGCGCAATGGTTTGACTAAAACAATACAATACCTGAAAAGATTCAATCGAATTAGTGCATATTTTTTCATCATGAATGAAGCAGCTGATAGCCTAGATCATGTTTTTCTTGCCGTAATGCCTCGAACGCGCAATAATCATGTTGGGCAAGTTATTGTCGCCCACGTATTATTTTTGAGCGAGTGATTTTTAGCATGATGTCCCTGCGACACGTGAGCGGCCAATTTTTCTGGCGCAAGAATAAATCCATATGCACATGCTATTCGGAGCATTTGTATTCAGGGTTTTTCGGCTCGATTGCTGCTCTTTCGAGGGGATTTTGATGGATGTACTGATACTTGCGCCACAGCCCTTTTTCATCGAACGCGGAACGCCTATTGCCGTGCGCAATTTAGCGACCGCATTGGCCAAGCAAGGCCACCACATTGATTTACTAGTGTTCCCCGGCGGAAAGAAGTTGGATATCAGCGGCGTCAATGTTCATCGCATTCCTCATTTGGGTTTCCTCTCAGACATTGGCCCTGGGTTTTCCATTCGGAAACTAATTGCCGATATCGTCATGCTGCCAAAAGCTGCCACTCTACTCAGGCGGGGACGGCACGATCTTGTGATTGCTGTCGAAGAGTCGGCATATATTGCGCTGATCCTACGCCGCTTTTTTGGAGTTCCTTATATCTGCGATATCGATAGCTCTATTCCAGAGCAGTTAGATGACAAATTCAATTTACCGAGTTGGCTTGTACGGCTATTCGAACGCGCCGAAGGCCGCGCTGCCCGCGGAGCAATTGGCGCGATCACCTGTTGCCGTGCGCTTTCCGATATAACGCGCGCCCATGCGCCCGACCTTCCCATCCAGACACTCGAAGACATTCCACTGACCGATGATGCCCCGTCCTTGCCGGTGCCCGAGGATTGTCAGTTTGATGTTCCAGTCATCATGTATGTCGGCAATTTGGAAGCTTATCAGGGCGTGGATCTGTTGTTAGACGGCTTTGCCGCCGCAGTTGCGAAGGGTGCTATCGCACAGCTGGTCATTATCGGCGGAGCGCCGGCGCATGTATCCGCGCTACGCGAACGCGCCCAAAAACTAGGCATAACCGCACAAGTTTCAGTCCTTGGCCCCCGTCCTGTCGCGCAAATTGGACGGTATCTCGCGCAGGCAACCATCGTGGCGTCGCCGCGCACCAAAGGGCGCAATACGCCGATGAAAGTTTACAGCTATCTCGATTCAGGTCGCCCCCTATTGGCGACACGACTACCGACGCACACGCAGGTACTGGATGACGATATTGCAATGTTGGTCGACCCCGACGCGGCCAGCATGGCCCGCGGGATCACTGCTTTGATTGACGATCCGTCACTGCGGTCGCGGCTCGCAAATGCTGCACAAATCAGGGTGCAAAGCGAATTCAGTCGTCCTGCATTTGAACGCAAGTTATCGCGCTTTATCACCGAAAAAATTATGCCTCAGATTGGCATGGCACAACCAAACACCCGTCGGAACTTTGAACAACGTCCTGCCGCCCCGGATTTGCATCGCGACACATGGGAGAAACCTTCAATTGAAAACAATAAATAAGATTGGCGTGCAAGCCGTCACGCAATTGGCGTCCCGCATGTCGCAATATCGTCGTGAACGCGTAATCAAAGAATTTGTCGAAAAGTCTCGTCCGGCCGGTGAACAGCAATCCTACGAATGTTCTCTTTGCGGATATGAGGGACATTTCGATCCCATATTCGGTTCTAATGCGATCCGCTTTGATGGCCAGTGCCCTGACTGCCATTCCCGAGAACGACATCGATTTATCAAGAACTGGCTCGATGGGTCGGCACCCCAGGACGGCTTTGGTAGCTTTTTGCATTTTGCGCCAGAGGCTTGTCTAGAAACAGAATTGCGTGCGCGCAGTACGCAATATCGGACTGCGGATATTACGCCGGGCCGCGCTGATCTGGTGTTGGACATGGAGAATATTGAACTGCCAGACGCGTCAGTGGACACCGTAATGGCGAACCATGTGCTAGAACATGTGAACGATAGTAAAGCGCTGCCCGAACTGCGGCGCGTTCTACGCCCAGGTGGTCTAGCGATGCTGACAACTCCAGTCATCCATTCGTGGCCCAAGAGCTATGAAGATGCGTCAATTATGACTCCAGACGCGCGACATCGCCACTTTGGGCAGGCGGACCACGTTCTGTTCTTCGGGAGTGATATCGAAGACCGCATTCGCGCGGCAGGATTTGATCTGGAACTGGTCGTCGCCGATGGTGCTCAGGCCGCGCGTTATGCCCTGACACGGGGCGACACAATCTATCTGGCGCGACGTCCTACTGGTTAAAAAACAGAGCCGCATGACGTGTCGCGTCAGGCGATCGCGCCAACCGGTAATTCGTGCCACCCCGCCGGAGCGTTGAGGTGATCGGGGATCACATGTGTTGGTGTGCTGCTTTCCGAATACCCGAAGGTTTCGATATCAAGACTGTAGGCCTCGCGGACCATATCATACGTCTTGTCATCGTAATACGACCGCCAGTCACGTTTGCGCTTGGATGCATTCACGTGGGGTAGGCTTTCCGTAAGTCCAAGTTCCGCACATATCCGGGTGAAATCATCGCTCAATGCTTCAAACCGTCCGACATGTTGCACCAAACGCTTCCCGGTTTTGTCATAGATGAACGAACATTGCAGACGCGTGTCATTTTCACACTTGTGTCGGATATACGTTTCGAAGTCACCAAAACCAAGCACCTGATCATGATGGGGGTGTGCCGATGATTGACGTGCATAAGAATATTCCGACACCTGCCAATCCCAAGGATTGCGCACGAAGGCAAATTTAGTCGCAGCATCAAACAAATGGGTTGGCATCACATGACGGATTTGTTCAGCGGTCATGTGTTGGCGGTTCACCAACGCCGCACGCCAATCCATGACAGGCTGTGCGGCGACCGGAAATATCTGAACAGATTTACGAATATAGCGATTGCGTTGATATATAGGACAATATTTGCGCAGCGCTGCCATGACCGACTCTCCGCCGGTTTTGTATATATGGACGTAAATAAACTGATGCGACGGCGAATAGAGCATGGCAGACAATCCTGCATATATTTGTAAAATAGTTGAATCTTCGAAATGATTACGCGGCGTACAAAAAAATCTTACGGCTAATGAAGGTCAGTTAAATCCAAACCTATCTGTGATAGTAACGGTTGATGAAATATTTTCTACTCTTTCCCGGTAACAAATCGCAAACAACCAAACAGGTTAATAATATAAGTCAGGGACACCTTCACATTGCGGCGTTTTTTGTAAAACCGTCTGCCAGTGAACCGCGACAAGCATGCCTGCAGCTATAACATCGAAAGAAACATCCTGCGCCGCAGCGGCACGACGAAATGGTTCACCAATACGCTCTCCTTGCCAGACATTATTAACGGTGATCATTACGCCGGACTGTACGCAGCCTAATAGCATTTCCAAACCCGCCTCTCCCCTGACGGCATAGCGCCCCGTGCGCGGATCAAGTCCAAAGATAGCGTTCGGATCGAATTCGGCTTCCCATCCCGCTTGCTGACGGACATCAATGTTATAGCCACCGGTTTCCACAACCATGTGCAATTCGTGAG
Source organism: Yoonia sp. D2-7 (assembly GCF_055809435.1). NCBI lineage: Bacteria > Pseudomonadati > Pseudomonadota > Alphaproteobacteria > Rhodobacterales > Paracoccaceae > Yoonia > Yoonia sp. D2-7. Next base: position 110,095 of record NZ_JBVVTX010000004.1, read on the forward strand.
TAGTGGCTACGAAAATGTCGTCATCCAATGATGCCAGCAGGTCGGACACGCCCGAGAAATCTTGTCGAAATCGTGCGTCATACCCGCCCCCCAATACCATTTTTGCTGAAGATATCACAAAACCATTCGACGCCATAAGGAAGCCAGTGCAGCCCAACATTGCAACCGAAGATAAATATGGGCGGCAAACCCGCATAATTTGCACCGCCGCCATTCCCCAAATCGTAAAAAAGAACGGCATCGCACCGGAAATATATCTATCCGCTTTCATCGCCCCAAACGACTGCACCACCAGCACCGTGCTAAAGATAGCAACGCAATACCAAGTCAGCCGTGCATTCAGGCGTAACGCGAATAGGGCAGCCACCGGGAAAAGCGGCCAGAAGGTTTCATAGGCGCGACGCAGGCTGTTGTGGTAGTACGCGGCATAATCACGCGTTGCGATCGCGTGATCAGGTGAAAACCGGTATAACGCCCAGGCCTGATCAAGCGCCCCGGCCGGCCAAACAGTAACGAGCGCAACCACGATCAGAACGAGACTACCGATCCCCCAGACCCAGCGTCTGGATGGATGCAATCGCAACAGCACATGCCCGACCAAAAAAACGACAATTCCACCGCAGGCAACGAATGTCGTAATCTGTAAGGCCATCGCTGCCCCTAAAAATCCAATTGCAGCAACGGCCTGAACCCACCGCAGCGGTCCTTGTTCTATGACAGCGGCATAAACCGAGATTGCACCGGCAAAGAAGAGCAAGACATGAAGCGAGTAGAACCGCAGCAACTGCGATTCCAAAATGCCTTGAGGCCACAAAATAGCGAAGGCTGTTGCAATGACTGCAGCGGTTTCACCCACATGCGCACGAACCCACCAGAACAATACCAAAGGTAAAAGCAGCCCGGGAAGCAGCGAAACAAGGCGCGCTGCAAACAGACTATTCTGACCCGTCACGTCAAGAAATCGTGCAACAGCTAATGTATAGGCCGACGCCCGCGTGTAACTGCCATCAAGGATGCGCAGTTCGCCAGTTTCCGGCCACCCAAGTGCTGGGATATAGTGATAAAATTCGTCAAATTCGGCAGGGGCGCCCAGCAGACCCACCCGTGTCACCAATGCCGCCAGAATAATCCCGATCGAAATCCAAACCCGCCGCATATTGCCCCTGTTGGTCAAATCTTCTGATCGAGCAAGCATTTCGTGCGATCCCGTCAACCTTTCTTCAAGCTCTGACATGCGCAATCTCACTGTGACATCGCAATGCTGCCAAAGGTTGCGCGTGGTGGTATCGTTGGATTGGTGAGCCTGTACACATCATAATCTGACCGCCGCATGCTTTGATCGTTTGCGCCGCAGCGCAAAAACGATCCCACCAACGACAGCTTGCAAGAGCACCATGGCAAACGCGACCCAAGCAAGTGAAACAGCAAGTTCTGCCGCCAAACCAAATTGCCCGAACAAAAATATGAAAGCCTGTTCGCGAATACCGATCCCGTTCACTGACGCCGGTATCATCATAAGAAAAAGGGAAACCGGAATGATGGCGAAATAAACTGCGAGCGGCAGGTCAATACCAAGTGATTCACCAATCAACCAGTAGTGAAGCACTACATTGGCCTGAAAGATAACCGAAATTCCGATACAACCATAGATGACGCGCATCCGCGCGGCAAACAGCATCGACGTCTCGTTTATCTTTTCGACGATCCCTTTCATCCATCCAAGGCCGCGAAGACGGCTCATCCGTGAAGCCACGGCACGCATCTGACCGCTTAGAAAAATGGCGGTCAACGCGCAAAGGATGCCAGCGACGGCCAGTAGTATCCAGCCAATTCCTGTTTCTGATACCACATCCCAGCCAATCAGCGGCATCGCAATAATAGCCAGAAGTAGCAGACCAAACATTCCCGTCAGCCGTTCAACAAACAGAATGAGGAACGACCTTGTATAAGACGGCACCCGATCTGAAATATCCAGTGCACGCATCAAATCGCCGCTCATGACGCCCGGAAGAAATGAGTTGAAAAATATACCGATCGTATAGGCGCGGATGAGTTCAATCAGTGGCGCTGCAAACTGTTGCGCACGTAACAAGAGCTGCCAACGCCAAGAACACATCAAATAGCCGATAACGTTCAAAGAAAACGCCACAAACAGTAGATATGGGTCCGCTTGTGACACTGCGCGGCGGATATCACTAACGTTTTCAATTTGGATAAAGAGCAGATATGCGATCAAACCAAGGCTGACAGCGATCTTGATCATTAACGGCACATAAGTGCGCAGCGTGCCTTTCGTGGTCGCGGTCATGAAGGGGCCGCCTGTCCGTTGGCGGAAATGGGGCCCTCTCCCCGCTTGCGCAAGAAACGTGCCGGGACGCCTGCCATGATGCTCAGGGGCGGAACGTCACGGTTAACCACAGCGCCAGCGGATATAATACTTCCGCGTCCTATTGTGATGCCGTCTAAAACTTTTACACCAGCACCCAGCCAGACATCATCTTCAATCGTGATACCTTGGCTGTCAATGCCTTGGGCAGTGATCGGGACACTGGGATCTTCAAATCGGTGGTTACCGGCGACGATATGACAATGGCCAGCAATCAGCACGTTATTCCCGATTTTTATGCCGCCATGTCCGTTCAGAATGGCAAATGCCCCGATAAAACAATCATCGCCAAGCGTAATATTGCCTTCGTATCCAGTCTCAAAATGAACTGCGTGCATGATTTGGTTGCGCGCACCCAATGCCAGCGATGCTTCGCTGCTCTTGATATCGAAAAAGACACGGTCGTCGATCATCGTGCCATCACCCACCGACAAACGGCTGGGGCAGCGCAAGACGATGCCGCGCGAAAATGCAACGCCGCGGCCGCAATCACCAATGAGCAACGGAAAGAATAATCGCCGTAGGGCCAATCCCAATGCGCCCGGTATTGGTGACACAAACATTGTCACTGCTTCGTGCAGGATAAGCCGGCCTATATTTTCGCTGCCCACAACGCGCAAAAGATACTTTTTCAGCGGCCCACCGCGCTGGCACGTCAACTTCTCGGGCAAATTCGCGGTCACTTGAGCACCTCTGCGCTAGGCTTGCGACTGGAGATGTAGCGCGCCGGGATACCGCCGTAGATTTCGTTTGCAGGTACGTCGCAATTGACGACAGCCCCTGCTGCAATGATGGCTCCGTCGCCAATTCGCGCCCCATCAAGGATCCGTGCCCCGGCACCAATCCAGACGTCATTGCCGATCACCACTTCGCCGCGCGTCTCAAGACCCTGTAGGACCATTGGACCAGCATCAAGATCAGTGCGGTAGCGCCCGCCTCCAATGTAGCATTGACCGGCTATAATGACGTGATCGCCGATCCGTATTCCTGACACCGCCGACAGCGTGGTTTGACTGCCAATCGAACCACTCTTTCCGATTATCAGGTGGTTCTGTTTCACCACCGCTATCACATCGCGTGCAAGGAGCGTGTTGTCACCTATCGACAATCCCCCTTCTTGTGCGGCACCCCGTGCGTCCAATGTGCAATTATCGTCGATCGCCACACCACCGCCAAGGTTTATGCGCGGCGGGCAGCGCAGAATGATATTGCGCCCGAAGTTGACACCCCGACCAGTCTTACCAAACAATCCGGGGTACAATGCCTTTCGCAACGCATAGCCAGCAGCTCCAGGAAAGCCTCCCGCCAAAGACGTTGCGAATTCGTATCGCAAAAATGGCCAAAAACCGGGTTTGCCAACAAAGAAGGTTTGGTATTTTGCCAAAGCAGATCCTTCTTCTTGAAGTTGCTCAAGCACTCGGTCCTTGTCCAGCGCGGCATTGGAATTGCTGTTCTCGATTCGTGTCATGGCATGCGATCCGCGCGCAAAACCACCGGCGTCCCCGTGACACGGTCCAATCCAATCGCTCGAAGCGCGGCCTCGGTGGTTCGCGAAACAAATGGTGATTTCATGGTCCGGTGGACCACCATCGGCATGACAAATTGCCCCACCTCACCTTTGATACCAAAACCGCGCCCGTTAAGGTGCTTATGCACATCGCGCCTAGCCATTGTTGCGTAGTCGCGGGTGTTCCCCTCTGCCCGTTTCTTCGCCCACAAAAGCGCTGGTTTTGCCAAGTTAGCCCCGCCAGGCAGCGGGAAATCGATGATCACCGCACGCCGCGAGACCCGGGTCATTTCGTCCAAAAGTTGCTGCCAATTGCCAACATGGGCCATCATGCGAAAGGCCAGTACCACGTCATAACTTTTGTCGGCAAAGGGCAATTCCAATAGCGGGCCTACCGTTCGTTCAAGTTCGGGGTGGTCAAGGTCGGCGATCTGACCCCACGCCGCACGACTGCTCGACATGACTGTGACTTTGTGTCCCGCTGCCAATAGCGGACGTGCGGATTGTCCGTGACCTCCGCCGATATCGAGGACAGCCGCGTTTGACATATCCTTGAGAAGATCAAGCAACGCTTCTGTCTGACGTGACAGCAAATATTCCCCCACCGGACCGGCAAAACGCTGGGCATACCTATCGCCTGAAGGGTCCAAGTCGGCATCAGGCGACCCGATATCTGGAATCACAGATGCAGTCATGCTGCACGCTTTGGCTTAGCAGGAGGCAGTTTGCCGGTGTCGCGGTACCACTCTGCAGTTAGACGCAATCCATCAGAAAGGCTCGTCTGCGGCTGAAATCCGATCATTAGTTTGGCTTTATCCACCGAAAATGCGCGGGCTTTCGTGAAGAAGGACACGCGCCGTCGGTGCAGAGGTGGGTCAATGCCAAAAGGCTTACAAATTGCTTCGCAAACAACGGCGGCTGCCATCAGCGGTGCAACGGGCAAATGACCGCGTGGTGGCGCAACATCGAGAACGCGTGCAACTTCGGCGACCAAACGATTGAGAGTGGTATAGTTTTCATCCCCGATTAGGAACACTTCACCAATCGCGGCAGGATGTTCGGCTGCTAGAATTAGGCCCTGCACAATATCGTCGATGTACGTCATATGGTACGCGATGTCACCGTCACCAAACATTCGAAATGTCCCGTTTTCGACGGTGCGAAACAATTTTAGAAATCGCAGATCACCGGGACCATAGATACCAGTTGGGCGGATCACCGAGATGGGCACGCCCCGTGCCATAGCTTCGCGCGCAATCTCTTCGCCTTCTAGTTTCGAACGTTGATAAACGTCGCCGGGCCGAAACGCTGTTTGTTCGTTGGCGGGAATTTCGCTCACATCTCCATGAACGCCGCAAGTCGAACAATGGACAATGCGCCCAACACCGGCGGTTTCAGCGGCGTTGATCAAGTCACGCACAGCGTCTCTGTTCACCTGAAAATAGTAATCATCGGGATGACTGGCATCACGGTAGGCAGCTGCGATGTTAAAGAGATGTGTAACGCTTTGCATCGCGTCTTTGATCGCGATTGTATCGGTCAAATCCCCTTGAACTGTCTCGACGCCGTGCCCACACAAAGAATGTGCCGCCGCGCCATCTGTATCTCGGACCATGGCACGGACACAGTAGCCTTGTGCCACCAGCATTTCTGCCAGCCGCCCCCCAGTGAACCCCGTAGCACCTGTGACAAGCGCCAGTTTCCTAGTATCTTCCGCCATGTACTAATTACCTCGGTACAAATAGTCGTAAAATAAATTCATCACGCAGCGCATGATATTAGGCCTTGATCAAAGCATCAAAATACAGGCTTTGATTTATATCTTTACATTCAGACTACCGCAGACGGCCCGATCCGTCGACAATTTCGATAAATTTGCCACTTGCGCCGCCTAGAATATGCTCGCCACGCCACCACGATAATGTCACACCCCTTTTACCTTTTTTACAAAAAGCTTTGGAAAATACATTTGAAACCCTAAGGTCGTGACCATCGAAGCAAACAATAAGACCGACAAAAATCTATCGCCAATTTAGAAGGTTGGGTCGCAAAGGCAGGAAAACATGCACTATTGTCGTGTCCTTGGAATTACAGGTTCATTGTTAGTACTGTTTCCATTTCTAGGCCTTAACTTCGGGGGGCCAATTTGGATTTGGCTACTCGCCGCTTGGCTCCTCAGCGGGCCACTTGTTCTACTTGACTCCTATCTCGCCTTTTCTGCAGACCACCCAGAAACCGACCCCGCGTTGATTGCCGAGCGCCTGCCCAAAAGATCCTGACTAGTAAGCGCCACCCAATCGCAAGTTTATCAGCTTACTCGCAGTCGTATAGATTAGTGAAATATCGGTGCGCAAACTCGCATTGTAGATGTAATCCACATCCTTCATCACCCGAGATACATATGATCCATCCGACCGTTCTGATGTCTGCCACGGACCTGTAAGTCCGGGACGCACCGAAAGATAAGCATCTTTAAAGCCGCCGTAGTGCGCAAGTTCATCTTCAACGATTGGGCGCGGGCCAACGATACTCATATCTCCGCGTAAAACATTGATGATCTGCGGCAGTTCATCAAGGCTTGATTTGCGCAACAGATTTCCGATTCCGGCTACAATTCGGGGATCATGCCGCAATTTCCGTGTCTGTTTCCATTCTCGCCGCATTTCAGGGTCAGCGTTAAGTAAATCCTCGAGACGTTGCTCAGCGTCGATCGCCATTGTTCTGAACTTGAGGCAATAAAACGGTACATTGCCTTTTCCGACCCGCTTGTGTGCATAAATGACGGGGCCGGGGCTGACCAGAAAGAGGCAAATTGCGATAAGCAGCATTGATGGCGCAAAGAGAACAAGCATTGTCGCTGCTACAAAAATATCGAATGCGCGCTTAGTCTTAGATTGTGTTGTCCACAAATTGGATGTCTGAGTGAAATCGAAATGATACATTTCCTAACCACCTAAAAAATTTAATAATTGACGGATTTCGGCCCAAAATAAGACCGCGGCGTCATAAAGCTTACTAATAGTTAACATGATTGCCTGAGAGAGCATGGATCGCAAGTTATTTTTAACCGCCTGCTATGAAGGCACGGAATCCCGAATTGTTATGACAAATTTTTAGGCAATAAGATTTTTGTCAAAGCGATATATGAGAAGCGCTTCGAATCACACTTCTAGCTTGTATTTTTATGCTTTTTTGAAACTCATAAGTAGCGATAAGCATTTGGAAATAAAAGTCTAAATAAATGTTACACATTGTTAAACGCGATAACTCCTCCAAATTGAAAAGAGTCGCTCAGCGGACGAATGCAAAAGAAAATTGAGCTCTGACGGCCAGCTATAATGTTTGGATGTTGACCAACTCTTGCATTGAATGCGCGGCCAAAAATTGCCGAACTCGACCATCAAAGTAGCGACCGTGACATTCGAATCGGCACTTTTTTCGTTAACAACATCGGTGACCGCAAACGCCACAGAGAAACAGGATCGTGTTACGCAAAATAGCAACTTCATTAGTACGAATGTGGGCAAATCATCTGGCAATTGAAACAGCCGTTTGCCAAAGGGTCAAACTTCCGCGCCCGTCAGCCCATTCAAAACGCCCGAAACCTTTGGCATCTTCTGCAAAGCACTTTCAAGACGCGCGACCCATTTTGGCCCTTCGCTTAGAGCCTCTTGATAGGCGTCCCAAAGCGCGTCTGGTCGTTCCTGTGCCAAAACGCTGATCAACAATTCGGCCTGCATCCGGTCTTTACGGGCTTTGATCGGGCTTGGCCCCTCTGCCCTGCGCTCTGATACGATCAACTTATGAATGGCGTACCGTTGCGGGGACGGGACTTTGACGAGCACGCCGGAGCCATAGTTCAAAACCGCATCAATCGGGTCCCTGATCAGGTAGTTAAGGTGGTTCAGACATTTTGCCGACACCCCCAACGCTGGCAGATACTTGGTGGACTCCTCGCTGCCAAAAGACGGCGCCAAGAATTCGACAACAGCCTCGCCTTTGGTCTGGGTCCATTTCCAGATATGTTCGTTAGGCATCGCGGGGATCGCTTCGAACTTGAGATCCTTGAAGATGTCGTCAGCCTTTGGATTTGCCTGATCCGTCTCGGAAATCGCGACGCTCAGATGCTCAAACCCGGCGATATCAATATCTTGTGTATAGGCTCCCTGCTCTACGCTCAGCCGGATACCCAGCTCACCCTCATAAGCACGGAACGCATAGGTGCCGATGATGACACCGCCCAAACGGAAAAACCCCGCCTTTGCCATCGCTGACAAAAGCGAACCAGACGTCTTATCAAGCCGCATAAATCGGTCAGCGGTCATGATCCGTGCCAGCGACGACATCCGTTCCTTACGCGCTTTGGCGTCGTCCTTATGCGCCTTGTGGGATTTCAGCTTTGCGTTCAGTTCTGGGCTGTCCTCGCCCAGAAACCTTTCTTTCGTGTCAGATCCGACCCGGTACCTATCGTACCAATATATGCGGCCATTGCGGGTGCGTTGAGTCGGCATACCGCGGATATCGGACAAGCTTTCACTGAGGTGAAGATCAAGTAGATCGAGATAGGCGGAATTCGCCGTCATCGTATGTTCTTTGATGTCCATTTCCATTGTGTACCACGCATATGTTTATCTGTGTGGTATAACGCTGATCTGTGCGATCTCCAAGGTATTCTATGCCAATGCGGAAAATTGGCACGCATATGTCTAGCCATGTGGCAGCGCTGCCTGATCAAAACAGCGGCCCCCGCAGAGGCCGCTGGTCTGGTTCGTTATGGGCACTTAGGCGACGGGCCACGCGGTTGCGCGGATCTGATCGAAGGTTTGCACCTTCTTGATCTCACCGTTCAGGAACACACATTCCAATGCTTCCGCACCCTTTGGTATGTTTGCCGCTCGTCTAGCGACAAATGCGCCTGAATCGGACCGCATCACGCCTTGTTTCCCTTTCTTGGAGGTCTTGCTGCCTTTTGCGGTGATCGGGTCTTTGAACACGTCGTGCCACTTGTCGTCATAGAAAATCGCGGACGCCTTCATCGCGTAACCAAAGCTATCGCGATCAACCTTTTGCAGCAGACCACCGCCCATCCCGAATGCGATGTTTCCAATCGCCAAGCCGCGATCAATCATCACGTCCATGATCTCCAAAATAGAGTCTTTGTTAACGCCATCCCCTTGGATCACACGGACCTTTTCAGGCAAAATGCGGTAACCTTGTTTGGTCAGGCTGTATCCGAACTTGGCCATCAGTGCTTCGATCACGTCAGGGACAATCTCTAGCGGATCGCCACTATCAGGCCGCACGACCAATACACCATCGCGGGCCAAAACGTCGTCTTTCAGCGCACCACCCCAGTAGTCTTTGACCGCGCGCATCAGATCGTAGCTATCACTCACGCAGGCGATGATCCCTTCTGGGTTCTGTCGCAAGAACCGCCGCATCTGGTCCAATTCGCCGTCTTCGCCCGCCGCAGTCATGGTGGAGTGTTCGCTGGCGGGAATAGAGAACCCAGCCATATCAGCCCCATAGAAATTACGTGCGTAGACCAATCCGGCAATAGTGTCGGTTCCCAAAGAACTGACAAGGTGTGCCGCCCCACCGATGCCAGCCGCGTCAAAGCATGTCGCGCCACGGGCACCGAAATCATGCAGTTTGAACTTTGCGCCCGCAGGATCACCGTCAGTTAGCTCAAGCCGGTCGCGGATACTGTTCATCACAAAGTAAGACAGGCTGGCCACACTGGACGGATACCAAATGGCCCGCAGCAGCCGTGTTTCGAGGTAAGAAACCAACCAGTAGCAATTCGGATCGGTATTCTCGATCCGGATTTGTGGGATGGATACTGGCGCAAGGGTACCTTCGGGCAAAGCTTCGATCAGGATCGGCAGACGACCATCGTAAGTGTCGATGATATACTGCCAACCTTCGATGAAAATATCGAAACCGTGGGCTTTCAGAAACGGACTAGCCTCATCCAGCATCACCTGTGTGACAACACGTCCCGCCAGTTTGGCCAGCTCTATCTGCAATCCAAAAAACATGATCTTATCAATCTGGCCCCACGCACGGCGCGGTTCCACATAAGAAGACACAAACTGGGTGCCTTCGGGATACTGAGAGAAGTGGGAAAGCTTGTAACTGTCGGTATCAAACAGAATGTTGTCCACGGCGACAGCATTGGGGAATAGCGCATTTGCGCCCTTGGGATCGTAGGTCATTGTCCTGTTCCTCCTCGGATTGGGACGGATATGAAACCTGCGGACCTCCCGCAGGTTTGGTGTGCAAAGATATGCTCTCGCGGGCAATGGACCTTAGCTTTGCGCCATCAAAATGGACGAATAAGCAAAGGGTACATCGGGGACGAGGGCTTGGATGATATCGAAGTGATCCTCGAAAATAGTGTCTGGTGTGATTTCGGTAATCGGGACCCATCGGGCGTTGGCCGCATCGTCGCCCGCCTTGAGTTTTTCAAGCGACTTGCGATCTTGCAGTTCGAAAACAAAGGCCTCGGTACGCACCCAGCCCCGTTCAGACCGGTCAGGGTGATCAAACACACGGCGCGCACGCAATCGTCCCCGCATCGCACCCTTCGGCATGTCCAATCCTGCTTCTTCGTAAAGCTCGCGCAGGCTGGCCTCTTCGGCGGTTTCATCAGGGTCGATATGGCCACCGGGCAACGCCCAAAGGCCCTTACCGGGTTCCATCTTGCGTTCAACCATCAAGATGTGGCCGGACTGGATCACGACGGCATCAGCGGTGTTGATCGGAATGGGATACCCGTAAACTGCCTCTGCTTTCGCAATACGATCCTGATAACTGCGGACGAACGCACCCTCTTTGCGGATTGTCTCAGCTGCATCAGGCATTTGCGCCATCCATTGCTGAACAGCAGCAACCTGCTGGCTGCCAAATCGATCCGCTAGACCATCCACGCCTTCGCCAAAGAACAACCCTTCCCGCAAGTCGGTCGCATTTACGACGACCCCGTTGTGGACCGAAGGTGCCACGCCGTTCAATTCCCACGATGGAAACCAGTTCAGGTATTGGGACGACTTATCCTTTTCCAAACCGACCAAAACAATCTTGGTTGCATCGGGGTCCAAACCAGCCTTGCGCATGTGCAATGTCACAGCTGTCCGCACGTTGGTTGTCCAAGCGCGGTCGTTGTACAACGTATCAACCAGCGGCAATGTCGCGACAGGTTTCGCGGCATTTTCAGTGGCGGTACGAATGAACGAAACGCGTTCGTTGTAGGAGAAAGGATTTTTCCAACTGCGGGGGCGATAAGAACTACCCACCAAAATCAATAGACTGTCGGCCTGCGCCAATGCGCTATCGACGACATCCATGTGACCGATGTGAAATGGTTGGAAACGGCCTATAAACACGGCCAATGTGTGCATCTTGCTCATCTCGCGCGACCTCCGCTGCGATTATTTTGTAGATCAGGACCTCCCTGATCTGTTCGTGAGATTAGCAAAACGCGCAGTTGCGGGCAAGTAGAACGTCATCAATGGTGTTATGCATAGGTTGCATGTCACCACCTGCCGTCGTGCGAAAAGGGCGTTGAAGGTTGACACAAAACGCCCCGTCAACATGATGCGCCGGCATCTATAATCAGCCGATCCCGATCCGCGACGGCGCCCCTGTACACGACTGAAGGACTGACACCATGATCCGTAATCCAATTTTGACGGGCTTTCGCGCCGATCCTTCGATTTGCCGAGTAGGATCGGATTACTACATCGCGGTGTCGACGTTCGAATGGTACCCCGGCGTTGAAATCCACCATTCCACTGATCTTGTGAACTGGCGTCTGGTCGCCCGCCCGTTGAACCGTGCGGCACTTTTGGACATGCGCGGCAACCCTGACAGCTGCGGGATTTGGGCACCGTGTCTGTCGCATGCCGACGGTAAATTCTGGTTGGTCTATACAGATGTCAAACGACTGGATGGGGATTTCAAAGACGCGCACAACTACATCACCGCCTGCGAGACAATTGATGGCGACTGGTGCGACCCATGGTATATTAATTCTTCAGGGTTCGACCCGTCCTTGTTCCACGATGACGACGGGCGCAAATGGTTCGTGAACATGCAGTGGAACCACCGCGGCGCGGGTTCTGGCGTGAACCCAGCGCATGACCGCTTCGACGGGATTTTGTTGCAAGAATGGTCTCCTGATGCCGGACTGACCGGCCCAATCACAAATATCTACGGCGGAACAGATCGCGGCCTGACCGAAGCGCCACATTTGTTCAAACGCGCCGGATATTACTACCTAACCACGGCCGAAGGCGGCACAGGCTACGAGCACGCGGTCACCCTGTCACGGTCCCGCGGCATTGCTGGTCCCTATGAGGATCACCCAGACAAACACGTTATCACGACGAAACATGCACCAGATCACCCAATTCAACGCACCGGTCATGGGCAGATGGTCGAAACGCCGGAGGGCGAAGTGTACCACACCTTCCTGATGGGCCGCCCGATGTCCGGTCCAAACGGCACAGGTCAGTTTTGCCCGATGGGTCGCGAAACAGGGATTGAGAAATGTGTTTGGCGCGACGATTGGCTCTACCTCGAACACGGCAGCCAAGTTCCGCGTGAAGAGGTCCCTGCCCCTAAGGGCATCACCGCAACGCCACATGCGCCGCAGGCGATACGTCGCGACTTCGCAGATGGCATCTTTCCGCCCGAATTCCAATGGCTGCGCACACCGAACCCAGATCGGTTGTTCCGCGTTGAACCAGGTGCCGTGGTCCTGACTGGTCGTGAAAGCTGGGGATCATGGTTCGAACAATCGCTGCTGGCGCGACGGCAGGAACACCACGCTTACACGGCCGAAACGCAGGTCGACTTTGACCCTGACACCTACCAACAGGCAGCGGGTCTGTTCACCTATTACAACCGATGCAAATTCCATGGGCTGATCCTGACCTATGAGAACGGCCAACGTGCATTGCGTGTCGTGTCCTGCGCAGGTGATTGGCCAGACGGGGTGCTGTCATGGATGTCCGACATTATCCCCGTCGCCGACGGGCCGGTCGAGATGCGGGTCGACGTCGATCACGCGTCCCAAAAGTTCCTGTGGCGGCAAGGCGGGGAATGGCAACAGATCGGCGAAACTCTCGACGCGTCAATCATTTCGGATGAAGGAGGGCGCGGCGAACACGCATCATTTACAGGCGCATTCGTCGGGATGCACTGTATCGACACATCAGGCCGCGCACGCGAAGCACGGTTCGATCACTTCGACTACATACCAAACGGTACGACGTGATTGTGCGGGCGGTCTAAGGCCGCCTCCCCTGCCCGCCGAAGCAATTTCGGTCGTGGAACAATCAGCTGGTCGATAGGCAGAACGCGCCTATGTTCTGTGCCTTATGGTGCCCGTCGTGAAATGCACCACGCACTTATCTATCTGTGTGGCAAAACGGTCATCGAAGTGCCAATTGTCTCGCCATAAAGGCCGATCACAGATCTGTCAGCTGCCGCTGGACCAGCGCCTACATCACGCTATTTCGTGACGCGTTAGGCAATGTAAGGGCGGCCAATGTCATCCATCGGAAATAAACTAAGTCCCGCGCTCCTTTTGAGTCTGGGCGCATTTTTGATACTTGTTTTGACCTTCAGTGCGACGCAGGCCTTTGCGCACGTTCGGTGGTTTGTCGACACCAACGTAACGATCGAAAATTTCGTCGCTTACCGCATCACTGACCCCGAGGTTTTGATCTGGATAGCGATGTCCATCATGATCGTGCTTGCGTCCTTCGTGTTGGACACAAAGCTACCAGAGGTCCGCGTCGTCGGCAGCGAAACCCGGCATGATTTCATCGAAATTTTGCGTATCTTCACAGGCATGTCATTGCTGCTGACAGCATATGAAGGCGCGCTGCTGGCACCCCATCTGGTCGCCTATGGGGCCTTCGGGACAAAACTGATTTTCCTGCAGGCCATCATCGGAATTCTATTGATCGCCAACCGTTTTGTGCGCCATGCGGCAATTCTGCTGATCATTCTCCACCTCGGACTGACCATCCAATTTGGCGTCCTCGCTGCACTGGAATATCTCAGCATGGTTGGCATTGCGATCTTCTTGCTGATCAACAACTTGCCAACACGAGAATTGCGCGCACAGTACAAACCGTTTTCGGTGGCAATCATGCGCATCCTTGTCGGGATTTCGCTGATCACGCTCGGGTTGGCCGAAAAGCTGTTCGGTGCCATCTTGGCCGAAAGCTTCCTCGCTGCAAACCCATGGAATTTCTTGCCTGCTCTTGGGTTCGAATTCGTGACCGATCGTCTGTTTGCACTATCGGCGGGATTTGTCGAAGTGATCTTCGGGATCATTCTGGTGCTTGGAACAACCACCCGTCTGACAGTTCTTGCCCTGTCTATGGTGCTTTTGACGTCAAATGTCTTGTTCCTGATCGAAGGCAACAACGAAGCAGCGCTGGTCGAATTTGTCGGTCATATGCCCATCATTGGCGTCGCGCTTGTCCTGTTGCTTTTGGGCGCAGGCCAGCGGTGGAAACTCAGAAAGCTGGTGCCTGATTGGCGCAAAAATACAAACTTGAAAACCGTTAGGGTGCCTCACGATGTCTAAGATCTCTTTGCGATTTCCATATCTAATCTACCTCAGCATTGCGTCTATTCTGATCGGCGTCCTCATCGCGCCACTATTCCGCGATCTTCCCGTGCAGCAGACAGCAGTCGATATGATGGCACACGACATGCAACACGGGATGTTAGAGGTGCCAGCCGTCGGCGCCCCGCAGATCGCAATCGCCGTCACAAAAGACCCTATGAACGGCTGGAATGTGTCAGTGACGACCGACAATTTCCGTTTCACGCCCGAAATGGTGAACAGCGAAAACGTCGGAAATACAGGCCACGCCCACCTTTATGTGGATGGCATCAAAATCGCACGCCTCTACGGGCCGAACTTCCATATCCCTGACTTGCCAGCGGGCGATCACGAAATCTCCGTGAACCTCAGCAGCAATGACCATTCATACTACATCGTGAACGGGCAAAGGATCGAAGCGCGCACCATCATCACGCAAAACGATGGTGATTGAGGATGCAAGCCAACTCTGCTCACAAACACGGTGTCAAACCCGACTGGCCCTTGCGCACCGTCACGGTTTGATTGCTGTCAGCAATGGGCACACGTACATCAGTGTCCTTTACATCATTTCGTTGATCGGCCCCCTGCCCTACTTGAAACGGCCCTATTTTCAGGGCTTTTTGAATAACTCGGGCAACCATAATCGTTAACACGTTGATATAACGTATTTTTTACGATTGTCAGGTGACAACAATGGCCATTAGAGAGCGGTTTCCGGGTTAAACTGCGTATTTTGGATTAAACGCCTCAAATATC
>NZ_JBVVTX010000005.1:0-99271 GCF_055809435.1 Yoonia sp. D2-7
CGTGAACAGCATTTCGGGCGATTGGGTCGCAGGCACAGTCAGGTCAACTTCGGCAGACGTCACTGTTGTACCCTGCAAGGTCGCCCCTGCGACGCTGGCCGTGTTCATCACAGACCCGTCGTCCAAATCGGTCTGGCCGATCGTGTAAGCAGCAGATGTACACACAAGCGGCGGATCGGTCGGCGCCAAAGTCGTGGGGGTACAGGTGACCGCAACTTTATCATCCGTCACGACAAGGTTCTCGATCGTCACGGTTCCGGTGTTCGTCACGACATATTCATAGACCAACGTTTGGCCGACAGTGTCATAGGGGTTTGGCGATCCGGCCTGCAGACGCTTTTCGATGGTCAGCCCAGTGCTGGTGATTGCAGGGACAGTGACGCTATCCGTGTCAGATGCAGTCACACCACCGACAGTAATTTCGGCGGTAGCCGTGTTGACGACCTGTTCATCGTCAAGTTCACCCTGCTGGATTGTCAGGCTCGCCGTACATGTAATCGACGCACCGGGTGCGACGGTGCCAGCCGGACAAACCGCGCCACCTGTTGTCACATCGGTGATGGTCGGGGCGGACGGCCATGTGACGTTGCCCGTGTTCTGAATGACAAAGCGGTAATCAATCGTGTCGCCAATCGCGTCGTAATTAGCCACCAGTGCGGATTTATCCAAAGTCAGCGCAGGCGCCGCAGTTGGGCCGTTCAACGTATCAGTCGCGGTCGCGGTCACCGATTGCTCCGGCCCTGTCGCATTGACGGTTGCAGTGTTGTCGAGCGTCGTGCCGTTCAGCACAAAATTATCAACGTCGCTTTGCAGCACGGTGTAGTCGGCAGAACATGTCGCCGTGTTTACAGTATTGTCGACGGACAGCGGCGCAAGGCTTGGGATCGTACAAGATAGGCTTGGCAGCTTGGGATCGGTCACAACAACATTTGTCAGTGTCGTGTTCCCAGTGTTGGTGATCGTAAAGTCATAGGTCACTGTCGTGCCGGCGGCCCCGAATGGATCAGGGCTGCCTTGCTTGTCCAGCGTCACAGCAGAATTACGAGGCGGGCCAAAAACCGACACTTGGTCGGTCACTTCGCCCAGTTCACCATATTCAGGTGTACCATTCGCGCGGGCAATGTTTGTGACTTCGCCTGCATCGACGTCGGCCTGCGTCACAATATAGTCGCCAGTACAGGTCAGGAAATTCGCAGCACCTGCACCAGCCGGCACAGGTTCCAACACATTACCTGGCGCCGCAGGACAGGACACATTCGTAATCTTATCGTCGACGACAGTAATGTCACTAATACGGACAGACCCGATGTTGCGGACCAAATAGGAATAGCTCAGCGTGTCACCGACAACCAAGAACGGCTCTGGTCCGGCAGTCAGGGTCTTTTCAAATTCGTATCCCGGCGCGACAGTCCGCAGATCATCGTCGCCCAAACTCGGTCCGCGACGGAAATCCCAATAGTTGTCGTTTGGATCGTCGTCGAAAACCTGCGCGACGGTTTGGTTCGTCGTCAGGATGTTATCCAACAGCGCCTGATTGGTCGAAGCAAACCAACCGGTGTTAAAGACGTTATTCCCAAAACCGTCTTCGAAACCAAAACTAGTCGTACCAGTATTGTCTGTCCGTTCGGTCGTAATGCCGGACCAGCTGCCAACATCAAAGTTGTTGATCCGCAGCGAAATGTCGTCTTCATCAAAACCGCCGACTTGGGTGTCACCGTCGTAAGCAGAAAAACGGATATCCATGCGGGCAATCGACCCGCCAAAATAATCGGTACAGGTCGTGAAGCCACAATCAAGCGAGATAGGATTGTTGATCGTAAACGGGTTCCCACGGAACTGGGTGGGCTGACCATTCGAATTGAACCCGCGGAACGCGCCATCGGGATCGGAGAACTGATAATAGATGTTGCCGTTGATACCAGTCAGAACAATCGCAACACCGCCAGCTTCGGGATATTCATCCGGCAGCTCGACACCCGTTGCAGGCACCATTGTTGTGAAAGGTGTCGCCAAAGCACCGGTTCCAAGAACCGACGTGCAAACTGCAAAACACACTGCCTTCGTGTTGCGCCACATTTTCATGATCGCGCCCCCCGTACTAACTAGCCCTCGCCCTATTATTTTGGACGTTATTAACGGTATTTTTACCACCTTAAGGTATGCGACACTTTGCTGAAAGACGGAACACCAAAAACGCTACCAAACTGGCCCTGCCGAAAATTGACGCAAATGCAACACAACCTCCGACATACCTAAGGCAAAAGATATTAGGCTATAGACCCGATGTGCAGGGGGAAATTCCGAGGATCAACGCCACGACGACGCGACGCGCCTTAGACGGTTTCGTATTTCGCGGCGAAGTCTCGCAAGGTCAGGTTCACGCAGTTGTCACGCGTTATGGCGAACTGCATCGTACTGATCTTCCAAACACCGTCTCGCAGCTTGAGGATCACAAAAGCTCCATAAGACGGTTCGTTCAAAAGTTTGCCGTTGCAAACAAGGCGGGTCGTATACGTGGCCCAAAGCGTATCATCACTTTTCAAAACGGCCTCTTGGCAGGTCCGGACCATATGCGTCACCTGTTGCGACCGCAGTTGATGGATGAACCCTTCGCAGATCGCGCGCATGTCCGCTTCGGATTTGGCAACCGTCACACGATCCATCGTTTCCAGCGTGCAGGGTAAATCGCAAAAGCCCATCGTGGCTTCAACGTCGCCCGCAACTGTTGCGTCACCTTGGCGATCTAAAAAGTCTTGGGCAATCTGATAGGCATCCATGGGCAACAGCGCGTTCCAAATCCTGACGGCGCGGTGTCTCTCCGACGCGTGTACATTGTCGCGACAAACCCGAAAAAGTCAACGATACACTCCGTCAGCGCCCAAAACCAAAACGGCCGAACAGCTTGATCTGCTGCCCGGCCGTTCTGTAAAAATGGTAGACGCTGCGATTATTTGCAGCCATCCATCGCCCAATTGCGCAATGTCAGCTTGAACGCACCGCCATATGGATGGGGCTTTACCAAGTTTTCGGCACCCGCATCGTTCAGGTAGGTGTTCGCCTGATCACATAGATTGGCTTGCTCCCACGCGTGGCAATCCGAACATTCCTGTTCTTTCCAGTATTCGTCCGGCAACCCTTCCACGGGCGGAAACAACGGTGACGCAGCGATCAGTTCTTCAAGGGATTTGCCGATAATTTCGGGCGACCCTTCAACAAGCGGAACACTGAACGCAACAGGCGCGGGTTCAACCCCTTCAGTCGGGGCTTCAGCAGCGGCTGCGCCATCTGCTGGCTGTGCGGTTGCCAATTCCAACCACAACAAATCGATCATGCGGGCCTTCGCGTCTTTGGCGTAGGTCCCATCTGGGAACTGTTCAATAAATGCGAACACTTCTTCAGATGTCGTAGCCGTCTGCGCAATTTCCCACGCAGCTGTTTCTTCGGCTGTTTGTGCCTTGAGGCTGGCAGTACTTGCCAACACCATGGCACCAATCACTACTAACTTTTTCATTATGAAATCTCCGTAACCTCATCCGAAACAAAACCAGATACTAGGCTCGCGTGGCAACCCCCCGCCCCTAAATGTTTCGTATGACGCCCCCAATGCTTCAACATTACTTCAAAAACTGCACAATTGCGTCACACTTTCACAACAATTGAACTGTTCAACGGCCATCATGCCGCTCCTCCACAGGAAGTGTCCTGACCTGCGATATTAAGTGCAGTTCTTATGATGCAGGGGGCAGCGCCGAGATTTGATCATTTGGAGGACGAGAGTCATGACGAATAAACAAAAGATGTTATCTAAGAGCGTACGCAATATCCTACTTGCAGGTCTGGTCGCACTAGGACCGCAAACAGCAATGGCCCAAAGCGTGTTCGCACCCGGTTGGACCATGAACACCGAAACCGCATCCCTGCGTTTCCAGTCCGTGAAAAAAGAAACGGTCGTGGAATCCAGCACATTCGGCACATACACCGGCAGCATCGATGAAAACGGTCTGGCGTCAATCCGCATCCTGATGGATTCCGTCGACACAAACGTCGACCTGCGGAACGTACGTATGCGTTTCCTGATGTTCGAAACATTCCAATACCCAGAAGCAACCGTCACAATGCAGCTTGATCCGGCACAGCTGGAGGACCTCGAAGAGGTGCGTCGCAAAGTGATGAACGTGAACTACACCATCGATCTGCACGGCGTCACATCCGACCGCGAAGCAGAAATTGCCGTGACCTTACTGGACAACGACACCGTGTCCGTCACATCCGCCACACCAATTTCCCTGCCTGTTGCAGACTTCAACCTCGAAGGTGGTCTGGCGAAACTCGAAGAAGCAGCCAAAGTGGATATCATCCCGTCTGGCACAGTGACATTCGACTTCACGTTCAACCGTGCAGACAGCGCGCAGGAATTTGTGACGGCATCCAACGCGATGAACGCCGAAGCAGGCTTTAACGTCGCAATCGAAGAAGAAGGTAACTTCTCTTTGGCGTCTTGCGAAAACCGCTTTGACACGATGTCCCTGACCGACAACATCTACTTTGCACGTGGCAGTTCACGTTTGGACACAACGTCCGAACCGATCCTGAACAGCATTGTGGAAATCGTAGACCGTTGTCCTGATCTGGCGATCCGCATTGGCGGCCACACAGATTCAGACGGCAGCGAAGCAAACAACCAGGTACTGTCCGAAGCCCGCGCACAGTCCGTTCGCACATTCCTGATTGAAGCAGGCGCAGATGGCCAACGCGTTGACGCAATCGGCTACGGCGAAACCATCCCTGTGGTTGCTAACACAACTCCTGAAAACAAACAGCGTAACCGACGGATCGAATTCTCTATCGTCGAATAATTACGTCACGGGCGGCCCCTATCTTTGGGCCGCCCTTCCCCGTAGGCTCTGTTTTAAGCGTCCGCGCTTCGTTATAAAAATTATGCGGTTTCATCCCAGTCATTGCGGGGTGCGATCCAAGTCAAGAATTGCAGGTTTGATACAATGAAAACCCCCCTTATTCTTTCCACTGTCGCAGCCACCGCGGGTGTATTCTATTTCGCAGTACAATCCGCACCGACAGCGCAAGACCCTTCTATCGCTGAAAACGCAGCGCAGGAATTAGCGGCCTTGCAGACCCAATTCGACACGGAGCGGACAACGCTGACAGAACAAACCGCCGCGTTGAACGCGCAAATCGCCGAAATCGAAGGGGCTGGTCAGGGCCAACAAGACGCGCTGGATGACGCAATCGCCCAACGCGACCAACTGACGGCTGATCTGGACGAAGCGACGCAGAGATTGACTGCTTTGACCGACGAAAACGCAACGCTTGTAACAGATAAAGACGCATTGACGGCTGACATGGCGACGCTGCAATCCAACATGGACACGCTCAGCGCTACGTCGGGCGATGCGTCAACCGAATTGACAGCACTCACCGATCAGATTGCAGCGGGTCAGCAGGAACTGGAAACGTTGCAGGCCGCAATGGCGGATATGCAAGCAGAACAGGGAACGCTGAACGACACCATCGCAACGCTTGAAGCCGATGCAGCCGCCGCAACCGAAACCATTGCAGCGCTCGAAAGCGAACGCGATACCTTGATGGAAACGGTCGCAAACCTCGAATCCGTCAGCGCAAGCGACGCCGACACAATTGCCGCCCTTGAGACTGAAAAATCCGAACTGGCAGAAACCGTCGCAACGCTGGAACAATCAGCAACTACAGCGGCAGCCGTGCCAGACACCCAGATCGCTGAATTGGAAGCACTGGTTGCAGAAAAAACAGAAGCCGCCGAAGCCGCAACCGCCAATGCAACCGACCTTGGTGAAAAAGCAGCCGCTTTCGCAGCCGAAATCACAACACTTCAGGCAGCATTGGCCACACGTGACACTGAAATCGAGCGGCTTGGCGCGGCATCCCCCGCGCAAGCGTGCCAAGACCAAACCGACGCCGCTTTGGCAGACGGTGCAGTCAGCTTCGCAAACGGCACCCCTGTGCTTGACGATGCAGCCGGTACGACACTGGACGCCATCGCAGCCATCGCCCTAGCTTGCGCAGAACAAGGTCTGACGCTTGAAATCGAAGGCCACACAGATGGGTCAGGCGGTGAAGCGACAAATCTGCTGCTCAGCAACGGACGCGCCAAAGCTGTCGAAACCTACCTGACGAATGCAGGTGTGCCAGCAAACGCCATCCGCTCTGTCGGGTTTGGGGGCAACTATCCTATCGCTGACGCCGATCCGGCCCAAAACCAGCGTATCGTTTTTGACTGGGAATAAGATCCCTCACGCCTTTAGAAGAAAGCTTGAAGAGCCATGTTAACACCTTCAATCCATATCCTTACCTTCTTGTCGGCAGCCTTTGTCTTAGGCTTGGCGTTGGGATGGATCCTGTGGAAATTCAAAACAGAAACCGCAGGTGAATCCACGGACACCGAAGTCCAGTTCTGGAAACAGCGTTGGGATCAGTCAAGGCTGGAACTTGACCGCGAACAAAACAAAATCGAGGCGCTCGAAAAAGAACGGGACACCCTCAAGGACAAACTGAAAAAGCCGACGAAATAACGGCATTTCCAGAAAATGTCGGTAATGGACCTTCACCTGTTCATATCACTAGTGACATTGCAAAAAGCTTAGCGCAGGCTTGACGAAAGAGGTCGTCAAGATGCGCTATTCTGGTTTCAAAGTGATGTGGGAAGCCCTGACAGGGCACAAAGGGTGGACGCCTGCGTGGCGTGATCCTGACCCGCAACCCCATTACGATATCATCATCATCGGTGGTGGCGGGCACGGGCTTGCCACTGCGTATTATCTGGCCAAGGAATTTGGTCAAAAGCGGATCGCAGTGCTTGAAAAAGGTTGGATCGGCGGCGGCAACGTGGGCCGGAACACCACGATTATCCGGTCCAATTACCTGCACGACGGCAATATCCCGTTCTACGAATTTTCACTGAAGCTGTGGGAAGGGCTGGAACAGGATTTCAACTACAACGCCATGATCAGCCAACGCGGCGTGCTCAACCTCACCCATTCGGACGCGCAAAACGACGCTTACCTGCGGCGTGGGAATGCGATGCGGATGCACGGGTCCGATGCGGACATGCTGGACGTCGACCAGATCAAACAGATGTACCCGTCGCTGAACACCACCGACGCGCGGTTTCCTATTAAAGGCGGGTTGTTGCAAAAACGGGGCGGCACGGTCCGTCATGACGCAGTGGCATGGGGTTACGCACGCGGGGCCGACAGCCTTGGCGTGGATATCATCCAGAACTGCGAAGTGACGGGTTTCAAGATCGAAAACGGCACGGTCACAGGCGTGAAAACGACGCGGGGCGACATTGGTGCAGGGAAAATCGGCTGCGCCGTGGCCGGATCATCGTCGCGGCTTTTGGCAAAGGCGGACATGCGCCTGCCCATCGAAAGCCACGTCTTGCAGGCCTTCGTCAGCGAGGGTCTCAAACCGATCCTCCCGGGAGTGATCACCTTCGGCGGCGGGCATTTCTATTGCAGCCAGTCGGACAAAGGCGGTTTGGTCTTTGGCGGCGACATCGACGGGTACAATTCCTACGCACAACGCGGCAATTTGCCTGTGGTCGAAGATGTCTGCGAAGGCGGCATGGCGATCCTGCCGATGATGGGCCGTGCCCGCGTGCTGCGGATGTGGGGCGGGATCATGGACATGTCGATGGACGGATCCCCGATCATCGATAAGACGTATATCGACGGGCTCTATTTCAACGGCGGCTGGTGCTACGGCGGCTTCAAAGCAACGCCCGCTTCGGGCTATTGTTTTGCGCATCTTTTGACGCGCGGTACACCGCACCCGACAGCCGCAGCCTACCGCATGAACAGGTTCGAAACCGGTCATATGATCGACGAAAAAGGGGTGGGCAATCAGCCCAATTTGCATTGATGCGCGTCCTTCCCCTTTCATCCGTTCCGTTCGCCGCAGCCGTCCTTCCTAAAGGTGCCGCATGATCATCAATCATCCCCTTCTCGGCCCGCGCGACGCGTCGGAATTCACCTATCTTGGCAGCGCGTCCCTGCTCGACCGGCCTGACCCAGCCCGCGATACCGCTGCCGCAGATTTCCACGATTACGCCTACTTGCGCGACAATCCCGCAGGCTGGCACGACGAATTATGGTTCCACGAAGCGGGCGATCGCAGCTGGTTGGTTGTGACGCGCAACACCCTGACCCACGAAATCGCAGAGGTTCAACTCGCACGCGACGTGGCCCGCCGCCGGGGGCAAGACAGATGACACAAATCAACCGTTTACCCGGCGGCCTGATCGACAAATCGCAGACCCATCGATTCATGTTCGACGGCAAATTCTACGAAGGTCATCAAGGCGACACGCTCGCCTCTGCCCTGCTGGCCAATGGTGTTCGGCTCATGGGGCGTTCGTTCAAATACCACAGACCCCGCGGACCACTTGCAGCGGGGTCAGAAGAACCCAATGCTCTGGTGTCCTTGCGCGGTGGTGCGCGGGCGGAACCGAACACGCGTGCCACGACTGCCGAACTTTACAACGGTCTGCTGGCCCACAGCCAAAACCGGCTCGGGTCGCTGAAGTTCGACGCACTTGCGATCAATGACCGCCTGTCCAATTTCCTGACTGCCGGGTTTTACTACAAGACCTTCATGTGGCCCGCAGCCTTTTGGGAAAAGCTGTACGAACCGATCATCCGCCATGCCGCGGGCCTTGGTGCGCTGTCGGGTAAAAACGATCCGGACACTTACGACAAAGGGTTCCTGCATTGCGATTTGCTGATCATCGGGGCGGGTCCGGCGGGGCTTGCGGCGGCATTGACCGCTGGGCGCGCGGGCCAAGACGTGATCCTCGCTGACGAAGATTTCCGCATGGGCGGCCGGCTGAACGCGGAAACCTACCAGCTTGGCGATCAGTCAGGCGCGGATTGGGCAGCGACCACCATCGCCGAACTCGCCACCTTGCCCACTGTCCGGCTCATGACCCGCACCACAGTGATCGGGGCCTTTGATCATGGCACTTTTGGCGCGCTGGAACGTGTCAGCGACCACATGCACACGCCTGATCTGGGCAAGCCCCGCCAAATCCTGTGGCGCATCTACACGCAGCGCAGCATCCTCGCCGCTGGCGCGATTGAACGGCCTATCGCCTTTGATAACAACGACCGCCCCGGCATCATGCTCGGCTCTGCGATCCGGACCTACGCCAACCGCTACGCCGTCACGCCTGACAAACGCATCGCGATTTTCACCAACAACGATGATGGCCACCGCACCGCCGCTGATCTGCACGCAAAAGGTATCAAAATCAGCGCCGTGGTCGATGTGCGCCCCAATCAATCGCGCAACGAAAACTACGAAGTCCTGCAAGGCGAGGTCATCGACACCAAAGGCCGTCTTGGCCTGACGTTCGCGGATGTCCGGCTAGCCGACGGGTCCATGCGCACGCTTGAATGCGGCGCGCTTGGCATGTCCGGCGGCTGGAACCCCAACGTGCATCTGACCTGCCATCAAGGCGGGCGACCCATTTGGAACCCCGACATCGCAGCCTTTGTGCCGGGTGCAACACTTCCCCCCGGTATGACCGTTGCGGGTGCCGCCAGCGGCGCATTTTCCACCCACGCAGCGCTGCAATCGGGCGCGGCCGCGACGAACCTCAAACCTACGGATCTGCCGCAGGCCGAAGATGCGCCAATCGAGATCAAACCCTTCTGGTACGTGCAGGGCTGCAAACGCGCATGGCTCGATTTCCAGAACGACGTGACGGTCAAAGACGTAAAGCTCAGCCACCAAGAAGGGTTCCGCGCGGTCGAACATCTGAAACGCTACA
The DNA here is from genome assembly GCF_055809435.1 of Yoonia sp. D2-7. Taxonomy (NCBI): domain Bacteria; kingdom Pseudomonadati; phylum Pseudomonadota; class Alphaproteobacteria; order Rhodobacterales; family Paracoccaceae; genus Yoonia; species Yoonia sp. D2-7. The sequence goes on from NZ_JBVVTX010000005.1 coordinate 9,827, forward strand.
CGACCCTTGGCATGGCCACTGATCAGGGCAAAACCGCCAATCTTGGCGGGCTGGCGATCATGGCCGAACTGACCGGAAAAACCATCCCGGAAGTCGGCACTACCATGTTCCGCCCGCCCTACACGCCAACGGCAATCGGGGCCTTCGCGGGCCGTCACGTGGGCAAGCATTTCCACCCGACACGTCTGACGCCGTCCCACGCATGGGCAAAGGAACAAGGCGCGGTTTTTGTCGAAGTCGGCAACTGGATGCGCGCCCAATGGTTCCCGCAAAAAGGCGAAGAAACATGGCGCGACAGCGTCGATCGCGAAGCATTAGCCGTCCGCAATGGCGTCGGCGTTTGCGATGTCACCACGCTAGGTAAAATTGACGTACAGGGCACTGATGCGGCGGCTTTTCTCAACAAAATCTACTGCAATGGCATGGGTAAAATCCCTGTCGGGCGCACCCGCTACGGGTTGATGTTGCGCGAAGACGGGATCGTCATGGACGACGGCACAGCGGCACGCATAGCCGACGATCATTTCGTTGTCACCACCACCACCGCCAACGCGCTATCCGTCTATCGGCACATGGAATTCGTGCGCCAATGCCTGTGTCCTGACATGGACGTGCAACTGATCTCGATCACCGAAAGCTGGGCGCAATTTGCGGTCGCCGGACCCAAATCCCGCGATGTGTTGGCGCAGATCGTGGACCAAGACATCAGCAACGACGCGTTCCCCTTTATGGCCTGCGCCGACATCACCGTCTGCGGCGGTTTGCCCGCGCGTCTTTTCCGTATTTCGTTCAGTGGTGAGCTGGCGTTTGAAATCGCCGTGCCAACCGCCTACGGCGACGCGCTGATCCGCAGGATTATGGACGTAGGTGCACCCCTCGGGATAACGCCCTATGGCGTCGAAACGCTCAACGTACTGCGCATCGAAAAAGGCCACGTGACGGGCAATGAACTCGACGGGAACGCAACGGCAGCTAACCTTGGCATGGGGCGGATGGTGTCCCAAACCAAAGACAGTATCGGCACGGTCCTATCGCGCCGCGCAGGGCTGAATGCGAACAACGATTTGCGTTTGGTTGGCATCGTACCCGTTGATTCGTCAGACAAAACACCCGCAGGTGGGCATCTGGTCAACACCGGCGATCCCGCAGATGCCGCCCACGATCAGGGCCACGTCACATCGGCCTGTTATTCGCCCGATCTGGGGCATCATATCGCACTCGGGTTCCTCAAAAACGGCGACAACCGGATCGGCGATACCATGCGGCTTGTGTCGCCCGTGACAGACGTTGATATCGCAATCAAGATCGTCAGCCCGCATTTCATCGATCCACAGGGGGACCGGCTTCGTGCATGATCTGATACCCACCACCGCGCTTGGCGGAACTACCCCGCGCATCGACACATTCGACCACGTCACCATCGCCGAAAATGACGGTTTGGCGCTCGCGTCTGTATCCGCGCGACTGGGACAAGAAACCGCGTGTCACGCGCATCTGGCAGCACTTCTTGGCGCAGTCCCCGCCCCCGGAAAGGTCGTTCTACACGATCCCGAAGCGGGTTTCTGGGTCGGGCCGGATCAATGGATCATAGGCGCCCCCCGCGAAACACACGCAGACCTTGCCGTGCAGTTGAAAAACCGGTTTGGCGGAACCGCATCCATCACCGATCAATCCGGCGGTTGGGTCGCATTCGACGTCACCGGACCCGAGATGCGTGATCTATGCGAACGCCTGTGTGCCGTGCCTATCCGACGCATGCAATCCGGCGACGCACAGCGCACCATGATCCATCAAATCTCTTGCTTCGTGATCAAACGCATCGACCCCGACCACATCCGAGTCCTCGGCCCCCGCGCATCGGCAGGGTCACTGCATCACGCATTGATCACGGCGGCAGCGGCGCTTTAGCTCGCGTCGCTGATCGCCTGCCAAACCTCTTGGATGACATCCAACGCCAGCATTACATCATCGCGGGTCGTATCGAACTGGCCGACCTGAAACCGGATGATTTTTTGCCCATCAAACGCGCCTTGGGTCACGTAAATCCGCCCATCATCATTCAACGCATCAACAAGCGTTTGCTGCATCGCATCGTCGCCGGGGCAGCGGAACGAAAACAGGCTGAACATCGGTTCTGTCGTGATTTCGAACCCGTCAAGTTCACGGATCGCCGCGCATAATTCACCTGCCCACAGCACATGGTTCCGCATCCGTGTCCGCAGACCGTCCAATCCATATGACCGGATCAGGAACCAAATTTTCAGCGCCCTGAACCTGCGTCCCAGCGGAATCGTCCACTCGGAATAATTCGTGACCGCTTCGCCCGTGGTCTTTAGGTATTCCGGTTCGATTTTCAGCGTATTCAACTGCGGGGCCGCATCCCGCAAAAACTGGACAGAACAATCAAACTGCGCGCCCAACCATTTGTGCGGGTTGAAAACGATGCTGTCGAACCCTTCAACGTCTGCCCAGAAATCAGCCCTGAATTCCGGACAGATCATCGCCGATCCGGCCCAAGCCGCATCCAGATGGGTATACAGATCATGGGCCTTCGCGACCGCCAAAACAGGCCCCAACGTATCGCACGCCCCGATCCCTGTCCCACCCGTAATCGCAATGATCCCCGCAGGCGTATGGCCGGCGGCAATATCAGCCTTAATCGCGGCATCGAGCGCATCAGGATCAATACCGTAACGCGGCCCCAGCGTGCCGATTTTCACCAGATTATCCTGCCCGATCCCCGCGACCCAACAGGCCCGATCAATCGACGAATGGACCTGATCGGAGCAGTAGATCCGCAAGGCCCCCTTCCCCGCCAATCCATCACGGTTGCCGGTGTATCCGGTGGCCCGTTCGCGCATGGTCAGCACGGCAGACAGGGTCGCAGACGACGCGCTGTCTTGGATCACGCCGGTGAAGCCATCGGGCAGTTGCATCGCTTGGCGCAACCAGTCGATCATCACGCCTTCGACCTCGGTTGCAGCAGGCGACGTTTGCCACAACATACACTGGGCGGCGACCGTGTTGACCAGTTGTTCAGCAAGCATCGACGGCGGGCTCGCATTCGCAGGGAAATAGGCAAAGAAACGCGGGTGCTGCCAATGGGTCATGCCGGGCATCACGATGGATTCGAAATCATCCATGATCTCGTCCATCGGCTCTGGCCCCTCAGGCGGGGCTATAGGCAACTGCGCGGCGATGTCCCCTGCCCTTGTCTGGGCGCGCACAGGACGCTCACGCAGCGATTTGTGGTACGCACCACCCCATTGGGCAATATGTTCGCCCCACTGCGTGTAATCGTCCCAGTTCATCGCGCAGGCAGCCGTGTGGCCCCATCCAGTCGGATTACCGTGCCGTTCAGGTACGGATTGCGCACGATATCACCCGCCAATTGGGCAAACTCAGCGGGATGACCCAAGCGCGCCGGATGCGGGATATTCTTCGTGATCGCAGCCGTCGTTTCATCCGGCAGGCTTTCCATCATCGGCGTGTTGAATAAACCGGGGGCAATCGCCATGACACGCACGCCCGGTTTGGCCAATTCACGGGCCGCAGGCAGGCACATGGACGCAATCGCGCCCTTTGATGCAGCATAGGCCGACTGACCGATCTGACCGTCCTCATAGGCGGCAGAAGACGTGTTAATCACCACACCGCGTTCACCATCCGCGAGCGGGTCCATCTCAAGCATCGCTTGCACGGCATAGGTCATCACGTTGTAAGACCCAATCAAGTTTACCTCGATCACACGACGGAACAGATCAACAGATGCCTTGCCTTCACGGCCCACAATACGCGCAGCATGTGCTAGCCCGGCGCAGTTCACCGCAACGCGTGGGCCCTGCCCAAAATGATCCGTCACGGCCTTGATGCAATCCGCGACCATCGCTTCATCGCTAACGTCGCACTTCACCGCAAAGCCACCGATCTCGGCGGCAACTGCGGCCCCACGATCTGCATCAAAATCAAAGATCGCAACCTTCGCGCCAAGATCGGCAAAGTGCCGCACAGTGGCTTCGCCCAAACCGCTTGCACCGCCAGTGACAACTGCCACTTGTCCTGAAATATCCATTGTCTTCCTCCCTTAAAACCACGGGATCGCAAACAGCGTGATCGCGGGAAAAGCGACCAGCAGAACGACCCGAAATAGATCCGATGCAATGAAGAACAGCACCGCTTTATAAGTCTCTAACATGGGGGTATCGCGGTCCATCGCGCCAATGATGAACAGGTTCATCCCCACGGGTGGCGTGATCAAACCGACCTCGACCACGATCAGAACCAGAATGCCAAACCAGATCGCAATCTGTTCGGTATTGATCCGGTTCAGCGCACCGTTATTGGCACCACGAATACCCAGTTCGCGCAGCATCTCGCGCGGCAGTTCATTGCCCGCAGCAAGCAGCGCTTTTGCCTCTGCGATCAACGCAGGGGGCGCATCCAAAACAGTGTCTAACTTGGCGGAATGCAGTTCAACCATCGTCACAAACTGAAAATCGAGCCCCTGCATAATCGGCCAGAAAATCGGTATCGTGAGCAGGATCATCGACAGGCTATCCATCAAGCAGCCTAGCAGCAGATAGAACACCAAAATCACGATCAGCACGCCCCACGGGCTTAGCCCCTGTTCGACCACCCATGCGGCCACTTCTTGCGGGACTTGGGTCAATGCGAGGAACCCGTTGTAGAACGCCGCCCCCAACACGATGAAAAAGATCATCGCGGTCGATTTCGCCGTCACACGAAAGCTTTCGCCAAGCGTCGCGAACGTCAAACCGCCCCCGACCCAAGCGATGACACCGGTGCCAAATGCGCCTACTGCAGCGCCTTCTGTTGGGGTAAACCAGCCCGCGTAAATCCCGCCAACAACGAGACTAAACACCGCTAAAACGGGCCAAACAGCAAACACGGCACGGAACCGATCCGCGTAAGGAATGCGCGGTCGCGTGCCCGCGCTGTCAGGCTTCAGGCGGACATAAATCGAGATCGCCAAGACATACCCCAGCGCCGCAATAATCCCCGGAACAAAGGCCGCCAGAAACAGCTTTGCGATGTTCTGTTCGGTCAGGATTGCGTAGATCACCAGCACCACAGAAGGCGGGATCAGAATGCCCAATGTGCCGCCCGCTGCCAATGTCGCAGATGCAAAGCCACCGGAATAGCCGTAACGCTTCATTTCAGGCAGCGCCACACGGCTCATGGTGGCAGCCGTGGCCAATGACGATCCACAGATCGCGCCAAAGCCCGCACAGGCCCCAATCGCGGCCATGGCAACGCCGCCCTTCTTGTGGCCTAGCCAACTCTCGGCGGCTTTGAACAACGCTTGGCTCATCCCCCCCAAGGTCGCGAAATGGCCCATCAACAGGAACATCGGAATGATCGACAGCGAATAGCTGGAAAATGTCGTGTAGGTTTCGGATTTCAGACGGGCAAAGGCGATCAACCCACTACCGTTGACCATCCAAAGCCCCGCAAACCCCACGCTAAACATCGCAAGACCAATCGGAACACGCAGGAAAATAAGACCCAGTAGAACCGGAAATGACATGGCGCCAATAAACAGATCCGTCACGTGTCAGCGCCTTGCATTTGGGGCAGCTTATCTTCGCCCGCAATCACCGAAAACACGCGCATTCCTGCGATATAGACACTGACCACGGCGGATATCCCGGCGCCGATCATGCAGGCCGCATATCCCCACCACACCGGAAATTCGATCAGGAACGACGTCTGCCCCGACCGCAGTTTGCTTTGCATCCCCGCGAACAATTGCACCGCGATCACGACCAACACGGCGGCGAATAACAGATCAATGCACATCTGCAAAACGCGATCCGCGCGGGGTGACAAACGTTGGGTGAAGACATCCACCGTCGCGTGGCTGCCTGTGATCTGACACAGCGGCAGAAACGCGAAAATGGCGAAAGCGACGCCCGCTTCGACAAGTTCGAAATCGCCGGTGATTGGGCCTGCACCAAACAAGCCATTCATGCTGCGGCCTGCAATCGACAGGCACGTCATCACGATCAAAAGCGTTAGCATGACACCGCCAAGATAGGCCATCACGCGCGAGATAGAGTAGAAAAATGCGTACATTCTGGCCTCAACAGACGCCCCGATATTCCCAATCGGAGCGTCCTGATCTTGTGATTTTAGTAGTCGGCCGTCGCGCCAGCGCACGACCCGGACATCAACGCACGCGCCTCGTCAATCAAGGCCTGACCATCGCGGCCCTGCTCTGACATCTCGGCAATCCAATCCGTGTAAATAGGCTGGACCACAGGCGACCAATCCGATGCGGCAGTTTCAGCATCAATCGTGATGATGTTGTTGCCAGCTTCATCCGCAATCGCACGGGCGGGCGCGTCGGCGGCTTCTTGTGTGGTTCCGGCAAAGACCGAAAATTCCAGACCGGAATTCGCATCCATGATTGCCTGCAAATCAGCAGGCATCGCGGCGTATGAATCATTATTCATCGCCAGAACGAAGGTCAGGTTATACAGCGCCGGACCTTCAAATTCCGTGTGGTTTTCAACCAGTTCAGGGATCTTCAAGGCGGTCGTGACTTCCCACGGGATCGTGGTCCCGTCGATCACGCCTTTGGACAATGCTTCTGGCACAGCAGGCACAGGCATCCCGACGGGTGTCGCACCACCGCGTTCCAGCAACTGGTTCACAAGACGCGACCCACCGCGGATCTTCATGCCTTCCAGATCGGCTGGCACTTCGACAGGATCAGCCGTGTGGAACATGCCCGGACCATGTACCCATGTGCCAAGAACATGCACATCGGCAAATTCTTCCTGCATGTGGGCTTCATACATCGTCCAATAAGCGCAAGACGCTGCACTGGCGTCTTCAACCATGAACGGCAGCTCAAAGACTTCCGTCGTTGGGAAACGACCTGGCGTATAGCCAACCACGGTCCAAACGATATCCGCAACACCATCAATTGCTTGATCCATCAGTTCGGGCGGGGCACCACCAAGCGCCATTGACGCAAAGCGTTCGACCTTGATACGGCCGTCAGACGCGGCTTCGACTTTGTCCGCCCAGACGTCAAGAATCTTTGCCGGAACAACAGCTTGCGCAGGCAAAAACTGGTGCAGATTGAGCGTGACGTCTTGGGCCAAGGCCCCGGTCGCAGACAATGCTAGTGCCGCAGCACCCAAAGCGGTTTTCGTGTGGAACATCAATTATCCTCCCCTTGATGCACAAAGTCTGGCACATCTGTTTCCCGTTGTCCCGCGCAAATGATCAGGCCAATCCCCCTCCGGCAGACGATAGGATCATCGCGATTTTGCTTGGTACTTCTGAACAATCTTGGCGATTTCACCCAACATAGGCTCTAAATCCGCCTCTGCGATCTGGGTTTGTTTCATGCTGATATCATACCCGCGCGGGCCAAGTTTGGCGGCCATCCGCACACCGCGAACATCATAGGGCTGGGTATATTCGCCCGTCAGTGCCTTCGGCAGCAGTGGGGTCACCCGTTCGCCGCGTTTTAGTTTCGGGATCATTGCACGATAGCTGCGTTTCGGAGCCGTCGCGATATCAACCTGATCCATGATCTGCTGACGATATTCGAGACACGCCAGACCCAGCGAAACATCACCCTGCCCGACCCCAAGACGTGCTGCGATTTCGGCCTGCGTCAGCTCACCCAAACTGCGCGCTAGCAAACCAATAGAAATCAGTTCTTCGAACCCGTTCAGGTTCCGACGCATCGTGTTTTCGTGGAACCGTTCTTCAAGGTCAGCAAGACCCTGATCGCCCTGCGTCGTGCTGATAATCGCAAGTACAGGCAGACCCAAAGCGCGACATGCCTCCAGCCTGCGACGGCCCGATTGGATCATAAACTGATCGCTGGTTTTCAGCGGGCTCGCTTGGTCCGGTGTCCAATCTTCGTCCACAGGACGAACACGAATTGGCTGCGTCTGACCACGGCGTTTGATGTTGGCTTTCAGCGCCGCGAAATCTTCGTCTTCTTGCCACGGAGATAACCGGTCACTGCCGACCTGATCCACGATCTGCGCAGGGTCTAATTCAAGCGAAACCGTGCCCGCCATGACACCTGCATAAAGCGATCCATGGGCGTCTTCGATCCGCTGCTTCAGCATGTTCATCGCCGATCCGGCCCACATGCCCCCCATACTGCCCTTGCGGTCTTTTTCAGGCTCTACAGGCGGGGTTAGTGTCTCTTCTGGGATCGTCGCGTCGAGTTTGCGTTTGCGGGCCATCAGCTCCAGCGCTCCTCTATGAATGTTTTGGCAAAGCCTTTGGTTGGTAGATCCGGCCAGACCTTTTGCACCAGTGCGTCATTCACCGCGTTGGCATTTGCCATGAACGCTTTTGCCGACGCACGACGGGTCTTGGGCGGCAGGTATTCGTAGATGCTTTTGTATTCCTCAGCCGCGTTCGCAATCGCATCAGATCGGGTGTACCAGACCTGCATGACCTCGCGTGGGGCCTTGCGATACAGGTCCAAAATCTGGTCCGTATCTTGACTGTTTTGTTCCTGCACGATGGTCGGAAGAACCGCATGTTCGCCCTTCCCGATCTCAATATCCGCTTCGAACCCCATGATGAATTCAAGGTATTCACCGATGTTCGACACATAGGTCGCAAGCGTAGCTAGATCGAAGCCCTTCATCGTCTGCGGGATAATAACGTTGTCCGCTGCGACCAATCCGTTCAACTGCATCAACGTCAACGACGGCTGCTGGTCAATGACGATCACATCGACCGTTTCACCCAACGCTTCTTCATATTTTGCAATATCAAATTTGCCATTATCACCACGGAGATCATCCAGCGCCGTCTTCGGCCCGTTGCCCTCATCCCACGTTTTGATCGCATCTTTCAGGACGCGGTACACGGGCACTTGGGTGCTTTGCGACATGAAGAACAGGCTGATATCGCCGTTCTGAATATTCGCGCCACCGGGAATCAATTTGATACCGGGCCAAGGCGTGCCTTGCCAAATCGCATCCAGCGCGGTCGCATCACGGTTTGTTAATTTATCTGCACCAGGTTCATCTACGCCCATAAAGTCGGCAAGCGTTGGTGTATCCGGTTCAAACAGCGGCAACTTTTCGTCGGCGAAATACAGACTAACCGTAGCCTGCGGATCGGCGTCAATCACGCCCACCCGCAAACCATAATGCAGGTTCACGTACTGGGCGAAATGCGCAGCGCTAAGCGATTTACCGGTCCCGCCTTTTTGCGCACCAAACGTCACAACCTTCACCGGCTGATCCTTCGTCCGCCAATGCATGTAGGGGCGTTTGGCGGCAGGGTTCGACCCTATGATCGCGCGGATCAACATGATCTCGGACGGGGAAAATGTCCGCTCGCGCCCCCGCTTTTCGCCCTCGGGAAACGCTGATTCTTCGTTTGATATGCGCGTCAGGTAAGTCGTGTCGACGGACAAAAGCCCCGCGACTTCGACCATCGAAAACCGACGGGCGACGCGCGTACGCAAAGTTAGGTCGCGCTGCAACTTTGTGTTCACCGCGCCCATAACGCGGCTCATGTTGCGAATGAATTGTTCGAATTGCCCGTAAGCCATCAAATTATATCCACGGATATATTGTTATCCAGCCGCAAAAGATGCGGATGGTTTTGTTGCGCCTAAACAATCTGAGCGCAGCGATTTCTGCAAGGTCTTTTGTGCCAATTCCCAACGCTTCAGGTGCGATTTGAGCAGGATTCTTTTTTGTTGATCAGTCACGACCTTCGCTGCTTTCATCAGTTTAGCGAATTGTTCATCGCTCGGTGGCCGCCGCCAATGGACTTCCCACGTCTTTTCGATATGCGTTAATAGTTGATCAAGGTTGGCTTGAGAATATCCGGCTTTGACAAGATATTTGGCCTGATCGGTCAATGCATGTTCATCTGTCGCGACCCGAAGTTTGCGCCAAGTGGCCCGAAGCGCAGAAATTATATCCGCGGATATAGCCAAGTCACTGGCCGCAGCATTCACAGCATATTCACTGTTGGACAGGGTATCTGCTGAGGGAAACCGCGCAATGGTAGGGTAGGGGGCACCGCGAAAACAAGCAGCCCAATCATCGAGCAGCTTATCCAAAACACAAACCGCCGCAGGCGTAAGTTGATTTAAATGACTCTGTTTTTTAGATTCTCTAAGGCGTTCATCCTGCTGAACACCGCGTTCATTTTTCTGAACGACTTTGCCGGTTAGCGATGCGCGCCAATCCTTCCAAAACGTCACCTGATATTTGAGGCGATAGTTGTAACCGTTCGCTGTTTTCTGCTCTGTCGTCGTGACCAAATCAGCCGCGCGTAGGTCTTTGATGTAACCGGAAATGGCGGACTTCGATCGCCCCAACCGGTCACTGAGTTGGTCAAGCGATGGCCAGCAAAAGCCGTCCGCGTTGGCCATGCGACACAGTTCGACCAAAAGGCGGAACGCACCGGGGGTGAGATCAAGTTCTAGGACTTCGACGGGCAGGGCGACAAAGCCTTTTGCGCGGTCGAAAGTGGGATGCTCGGACATAATTTCCTCGTTTCCGCAAAGCTATTGCTTGCGAATTTTATGCCACGGCGCTAATGTCAGGGTAGAACAGATGATAAGCCCGTGGGGTTTGTTATTGACCAAAGCCGAGTGGTTGCCGCCGCTCGGCTTTGACGTTTTTAGCGCATGTTGATGGCTCCGCTGTGGATGGAGATCAGCAACACGGGTGCGGGCCGCGCTACGCGCGGTTGCAAGAGAAATGATTGGTGCCTATGCATATAGGTGTCCGCCTGATGGTCGGCCTTTGGCCGCTTATTCTTGGTATTTGTCTCTATATAGCCCGAAAAGCCATGACAATGGCAAGATTTTCTTTGCTTTGCGCATGCGGCGCATCTGGCTGTGGGTAACTTGCTGAAATCCTTGGTAAAATGTCGCGCAGCAGCAAATCTCAGGAAAATGTTCGAATAGTGAAATTGCCGAAAAGCATCGGCCCCCTGCGCGAATCTTGCGATAGGGCAGAGGGCGATTCTGTTTAGCTGGCGGCGACGGATCGTGCCGCTTCGAACTGCGACAGATACACATTGCCTGTGAGGTCGGACAAGAAGTGCTGTTCTTGCAGGCGGTCCATCACGGGGCCTTTGACCTCTGACAGGTGCAATTTGACGTCCATCTCGCGCAGGCGTTCGTTGATTGCTTCGAGCGATTCAAGTGCGCTGAGGTCGATTTCGTTGATCGCGGAGCACTGCAAAATGACGTGCCGGATTGCTTTATCACCTGCGACACGGGTCTGGATTTTGTCTTCCAAATAGCGGGCGTTTGCGAAGTACAGGCTTTCGTCCACCCGCAAAGTCACAACGTTAGGGTCTGTTTTTACGTCATGGCGCAGGATGTTGCGGTAGTGTTCGGTGCCGGGAACCTGCCCGACTTCGGCGATATGCGGTTTGGACGATTTGTAGAGATGTAGCAGGATCGACAGCCCGACGCCTGCGGACACGCCAACCTCAACCCCCAATGCAAGAGTCGCGAGGATCGTGGCGAGCACCGCTGCAAAGTCGGCTTTGGAATAGCCCCAGCTGCGTTTCAGGATCGAGAAATCCACAAGGCTGAGCACTGCGACGATGATGGTCGCGGCGAGCGTGGCCTTTGGCAGGAAATAGATCAGCGGGGTCAACGCGAGGGCGGCAATGGCGAGGCCCACGGCGGTGAATGCACCAGCGGCAGGGGTTTCTGCGCCCGCGTCAAAGTTCACAACGGACCGTGAAAATCCGCCCGTAACAGGGAAACCGCCAGTCAGCGACGCGCCAATGTTGGCTGCCCCAAGCCCGATCAGTTCTTGGTCAGGGTCGATGCGCTGACGCTTCTTGGCCGCCAAGGTTTGCGCTACGGATATCGATTCAACGAAGCCGATGATCGAGATCAAGAAGGCAGGCAGCAGCAGTTGGCTGAGCAGGGCAGGGGAGAACGACGGGAGCGTGAGGGGTGGCAGGCTTTGTGGGACGTCACCGACGATTTTGACGCCGGCGTCGTTCAAATTGAACAGCCAAACGGCGAGCGTCGTTGCGACGACCACAAAAACGGGGCCAGTTTTGACGAGAACGCCAGTTAGGCCAGCGCCGAAACCAAGGCTCTGTAACAGTGGTTTTAGGCCCTTCCGCACCCAAAACAGGAATGCTGTCGCGACAACACCAATGATCGCGGTGATCCAGTTCGTTTCTGGCAGGTGCTGGATGATCGAAATGACGAGTTCCAACAGACTATGTCCGTGGGCATCGATGCCAAGGATATGTTTCAGCTGGCTGGCTGCGATGATGATACCGGATGCGGTTATGAAACCTGCGATGACGGGGTGTGACAGAAAATTAGCCACGAATCCGAGCCTAAACAGGCCCATTGCGAGCAAAATCACACCTGAAAGTGCGGCCAGTGATAGGGCCGCGACCGCATATCCCATCGTGCCTTGTTCGACGATGTTGGACAAAGCAGCGGCTGTCATCAGCGACACAACGGCGACGGGCCCCACAGCGAGCGCGCGGCTGGTGCCGAAGATGGCGTATAGAATGATGGGCGCGATAGAGGCGTAAAGGCCTGCTTCCGGCGGCAGACCCGCAAGCAATGCGTAGGCCAGTGATTGCGGGATCAGCATGATCGTGACGATCAACGCCGCGACGAGGTCATTGGAAAAAGCGGACCGGTTATAGGCCCGCCCCCATGTGAGAATTGGCAGATAGTTGGACAGTGTCATGGTGACCTCGGGTGATTAAGTGGCCGCCCCTGCCTGTTCGCAACAGGGACGACCGAAGGCATTACGAAACGGTGATCTTTTCAGGCTTGGCCATCCATTCACGCCCTTTCAGCATGCCTTTCCAGTAAACAGGGGGCAGCATCTTTTCCTTCAGGAACCATGCCGCCCGTGTGGGTTTTGTGCCGTCGAGCAACGCTTTGGGAAAGCTCGGCAGCATTGTCCCGCCATACCCAAATTCGGCCAGCACGATTTTGCCGCGTTCCACGGTCAGCGGGCAAGATCCGTAGCCGTTGTATTGCGCGACAGGTGATCCGCCGTTGATGTCGGCCATGATGTTTTCGGCGACGATCGGCGCCTGGATCCGCGCGGCGGCGGCGGTTTTGGCGTTGGGTGCATTCATCACATCGCCTAGCGACCAGATGTTGTCGAAGGTTTTGTGGCGCAGGGTGCTTTGGTCCACATCGACCCAACCTGCCGCATCGGCCAGTGGTGACACGCGGATGAAATCAGGTGCCGTTTGCGGCGGGCAGACGTGCATCATGTCGAAATCCATTTCGACCCGTTCAACCGGTGTGTCTGGTTTTGCCACGTCGAACCACGCTTTTTTCGCAGGCCCGTCGACCGCCACAAGTGTATGGAAGAAGTTGAGCGTCGCGTCGTATTTCTTGACGTAGTCCATTAGGGCGGGGACGTAATCCTTGACCCCGAACAACACGCCGCCTGCGTTGTTGAACTGGATGTCGATGTTGTTGAGAACGCCGCGCCGGTGCCATGCGTCTCCGGACAGATACATCGCCTTTTGCGGCGCGCCCGCACATTTGATCGGCATCGGGGGCTGCGTAAAAATCGCGCGGCCCGATTTCATGTTCTCGACCAGTTCCCACGTATAGGGGGCAAGATCGTAGCGGTAGTTGGAGGTGACGCCGTTCTGGCCGAGTGTGTCGACAAGGCCGTCGATCTTATGCCAGTCGAGCTTAATGCCCGGACACACGATCAAGCGATCATATTTCACCACACGACAGCCATCGAGGATGACGGCGTTATTGGCAGGTTCGAACGCGGCGACTGCGGATTTGATCCAATGCACGCCTTTTGGGATCAGTGATCCCATGGTGCGGGCTGTGTCTTGGGCGTCGAAAATACCGCCGCCGACCATCGTCCAACCGGGTTGGTAATAGTGGATGTCAGCCGGATCGATGATCGCGATCTCAAGGTTTTCGCGGCGTGATTTCAGGCTGGCGGCGGCGGCAATCCCGCCTGCACCTGCCCCGACGATGACGATGTCGTATTGCGCGTCGCCTGTGTCCGTTGGCGTTTTGCCACCGTTCACGATCCGGCGAACCACGCCGCCCATGTCGTAACCCGCCGCTTTGGTCGCGGCGAGAATATCGGCAAGGGTGCGTTTTTCGGCTTGGCCGAGCGACCAAAGCGTGGTGGACCGTGTACCTGTCCGGCAATAGGCCAGCACCGGACCGGGCAATTCGGTCAGCGCGGTGTCAAAGGCGTCGGCGTCGTCATCGGACACTTTGCCAGGGGTGATCGGCTGATAAACAGCTTCGATGCCGTGCTTTTTCGCGGCTTTTGCGATTTCGTCAAAGGTCGGTTGATCCGCCCCTTCGCCATCGGGGCGGTTACAGATGATGCCGCGAAAGCCGGCGTCTTTGATGGCCTGCATATCGGCCGCAAGGATTTGGGCGCTGACCGAAAGGCCAGCGGTAAGTGTCTTCATTTCCATTGTTCTAACCTGACTTAGATGCCGTTTACGGGAACTTTGAGCATTGGATTGCCGTCTTTGTCTGTCGGCACTTCACCTGCGCGCATGTTCACTTGCAGTGACGGGATGATCAGTTTTGGTACGGCGAGCTGTGCATCGCGTTCGGTCCGGAACTTGATGAAATCTTCACGGGACTTGCCGCCGCCAACATGGATGTTGTCACGTTTTTGTTCGCCGACGGTGGTTTCCCATTCGATCGCACGGCCATTCGGGCCATAGTCGTGGCACATGTACAGGCGCATGTCGTCTGGCAGCGCCAGTACTTTTTGGATGCTGTCGTACAATTCGCCTGCGTCACCGCCCGGGAAATCGGCCCGCGCTGATCCGCCGTCGGGCATGAACAATGTGTCGCCTGCGAAGGCCGCGTCGCCAGCCACATGCACCATGCAGGCCGGAGTGTGACCCGGTGTGTACATCGCAAATGCGGGCATTGTGCCGATCATGTAGCCGTCGCCGTCTTTAAACAGCGCATCAAACTGCGATCCGTCGCGTTCGAATTCGGTGCCTTCGTTGAAGATTTTGCCAAACGTTTCCTGAATGACCAAAATCTTTTCGCCAACACCGATTTTGCCGCCCAGTTTGTCTTGGATGTAGGGGGCCGCACTGAGGTGGTCGGCGTGAACGTGGGTTTCAATAATCCAGTCAACAATCAGGCCGCGTTCCTTGATTTCCGCGATCAGTTTGTCGGCGGCTTCATAGGTGATCCGGCCGGCAGCATAGTCGATATCCATGACGCTATCGATGATCGCGCAGTGGTCGCTGTTGGGATCTTTCACGATGTAGGTGATCGTGTTTGTGGCTTCGTCAAAGTGGGCCGAAACATCGGGTTTGACGGACATATCAACAGGATAGTTCATGAGTATACCTCGTTTTGGTTGGGCGCGGACAGCGGTGATTCTGTCGTTGCCTGTAAAAGCTATATCTTATGTAGTCCTTTTGCCGGATATCTTTGGTGATATTGTCACCAAGCCACAAAAACCTTTACGTATTATGATTTGCGAGCTTTTCGAGTTCGACCCTGTTGCGCAAACTGACCTTGCCGCGGGCCTGTTCGATCCAACCACGCCGTTGGAATTCCTGCAACTGGCGTGACACGACTTCGCGGGCGGTGCCCAGTTCGACGGACAGTTTCTGATGCGTCGTGGCGATGTCATCTTTCCCTTCCGACAAGGCGATCAGTTTGTCCGCGAGCCGCACATCAAGCCGTTGAAACGCGACTTCGTCGATCATCAAGAACAGATCGGTGATCCGTTTGGAAAACGCTGCAAAAACGAAGTCACGGAAATCTTTGGATTGAGACACCAGGTCATCGAATACGATACGCGGCACGGCGGCGGCTTGCACCATGGTTTCTGTGATCCCTTCCGCTGAGTAATCGTCGTAGGCCAAAAGGCAGGCGGTGGTCAGCACGCAACTTTGCCCCGCGTTGATCCGATAGAGCACGATTTCGTGGCCCGTTTCCGAGACTTGTTGCACCCGCACCGTACCGTCCAACAGGAACAGCATGTTTTCAGGCGATTTTCCCGGTCCGAACATCATCGTGTTTTTCGGGACTTCGATGATTGTGCTGCGTGACACTAACAGGTCTTTGATCGGGGCCTTGAGCCGCGACAATCCGGGAAAGCGGTCCACCCAAAGGTCGGTTGTTTCAGTCATGGCGCGGCCTTTTCACGTGGAAGTTCAAGCGGTGCAATCCGGTCGAGCAGTTGCCCCTTGTTCGCAGAAATATCCGCGATTGTCAGGTCATCCAACACGGCCATGAAGGCGGCGGTGGCTTCTTGCATTTTGCGCGACAGGATGCAGATGCCCATCAGGGGGCAGGTGTTTTTTTCGGGGTTAAAGCATTCGACGACGTCCAACGGTCCTTCGGTAATGCGCACCACATCACCCACGATAATATCCTTGGCGTCACGCGCCAGCCGAAACCCGCCGCCACGCCCACGTACCGTTTCAAGATATCCTGCACGTCCGAGTTCATGGACGATCTTCATAATGTGAGGGCGGGACAGATTGTGAATCTTCGCCACATCATCGACCCGCACAAGGTCTGGCGATTTCAGCGCGGCGAGCTGGAGAGATCGCATCGCGTAGTTGGTATAGCTGGTCAGTTTCATGGGTGCATCCTGTTGTCGCACCTAAAAGATACATTCAAAGTATTGCTTTTGTAAATGGGTAGGTCTACATCCCGTTTAAACCACTATTTCAAATATAGGATAAACGACATGAGCCTTCGCATCGGTGACACCGCCCCGAACTTTGACGCTGACACAACCACTGGCCCGATTAACTTTCACGATTGGATCGGTGACGATTGGGCGTTCTTTTTCAGCCACCCCGCTGACTTTACCCCTGTGTGCACAACCGAAATGGGGCGCACATCGCAGCTTGCCGATCAATTTGCATCCCGCGGTGTGAAACCGATTGGTCTGTCGACAGATACTGTCGCAGAACATGTGAAATGGATCGACGACGTGAACGACACGCAGAACACAAACCTCGTGTTCCCGATTGTGGCCGACGCGACCCTGACCGTCGCCAAAGCATACGACATGATCCACCCCAGCGAGAGCGAAACTGCCGCTGTCCGGTCTGTGTTCATCATTGATCCTGATAAGAAAATTCGCCTGACCATGACCTATCCCATGAGCGTCGGTCGGAACTTTGACGAAATTCTGCGTGTCATTGATGCCCTGCAGACGGGCGACAAATACAAGATCGCAACACCTGCGGATTGGACGCCGGGCGATGATGTGATCATCCCGCCATCCGTGTCGGATGCGGATGCAAAGACCGCATTCCCGCAAGGATTTGAAACGCTGCGCCCTTACCTGCGCACGGTCAAAATCTAACCTTTGCGCCCAATTCAATCGGAGACGACCATGACAAAAACACTTCTTATTGCTGCCGCCCTTGCGATCAGCCCGCTTGCCGCTTTCGCAGAAGAAACTCCGGGTGCACATTTCCTGCTAAACTGGGATCTGGACGAAGACGGCAGCGTCACAGTCGCAGAGGCGACAACGCGTCGCGGCGACGTCTTCTACATGTTTGACCAAGATGAAAACGACGTCTTGGATGCCGCCGAATATGTTCTTTTCGACGAAACCCGCGCGGCGGATATGGAGAACAATGCAGGCGGTCACGGAAAAGGTGGCCACCGGATGCAGGTTGGACTGACGATGGATTTCAACGATACGGATGCAAACGGCGAAGTGACCCGCGCAGAGTTCGTGGACAACACCGCCCGCTGGATTGCAGATGTGGACCGCGACGGGGACGGTGCGATCACTGCCGCCGACTTTGGCCCGAAACGAAACTGACAAGTGCATCAGATGCACTATATCGTATGGTGCATCTGACCTTACACAATGAGGCATGACAATGTTTGACGGCCTGACTGCTGAAACGCTCGCACGGATGCAATTTGCATTCACGGTGTCGTTTCACATCATCTTTCCCGCGTTCTCGATCGGATTGGCCAGTTTTCTGGCGGTCCTGAACGGGCTATATCTATGGACCCGCGACCAGACGTATCTGGCGTTGTTCAACTATTGGAAAAAGATTTTCGCCGTGGCGTTCGGTATGGGCGTCGTGTCGGGCATTGTGATGTCTTACCAATTTGGCACGAACTGGTCCGTGTTTTCGGATAAGACCGGACCGATCCTTGGGCCGTTGATGGCCTACGAAGTATTGTCGGCCTTTTTCCTAGAGGCGGGCTTTCTGGGCATCATGCTGTTTGGCCGCGCCCGTGTGGGCGACAAGCTGCACATGTTCGCGACCGCAATGGTGGCGTTTGGCACGTTGATGTCCGCCACTTGGATTTTGTCGGTGAATTCGTGGATGCAGACGCCTGCGGGATATTCCATCAATGAATTGGGCCAGTTTGTACCCGAAGACTGGTGGGCTATCGTGTTTAACCCGTCGTTCCCATATCGGCTGGTGCATATGGTGTTGGCCGCCTATCTGACGACTGCGCTGGTTGTTGGCGGGGCAGGGGCGCTGCATTTGCTGCGTGATCGCGCAGATGCCGCCGCGCGCCGGATGTTTTCGATGGCGATGTGGATGCTCATCGTAGTGGCACCATTGCAAATTCTTGCGGGTGATTTCCACGGTTTGAATACGTTGGAACACCAGCCTGCCAAGATCATGGCGATGGAAGGCCATTACGACAGCCATCCCGACGGTGCGCCGTTGATCCTGTTTGGTATTCCGAATGCGGAAGAAAAGCGGATCGATTACGCGATTGAAATCCCGAAACTGTCGAGCTTGATCCTCAAACACCATTGGGACGCGCCGCTGGACGGTCTTGATACGATCCCGGACGAGGATGAACCGCCAGTCGCGATCGTGTTCTGGAGCTTCCGCGTGATGGTCGGTCTTGGTTTTGCGATGTTGGGTCTGGGTGCGTGGTCATTGTGGCGGCGCTTGCGGGGCAAGTTGTACGATGACAAATGGCTGCACCGGACATCTGTTTTGATGGGACCGATGGGGTTTGTCGCGGTGTTGGCCGGATGGATCACCACCGAAGTCGGGCGTCAGCCGTTCACCGTTTACGGATTGCTGCGCACCTCTGATAGTTTGGCCCCTGTTGCAGCACCTGCGGTTGCCGCATCTTTGCTGGCCTTCATCATCGTTTATTTCTTCGTCTTTGGCGCAGGTACGTTTTACCTGCTGCGGATGATGGGCAAACCTGTTGGCACACTCGACCCACTGCGCGCGGATGGCCCCATTCGGACCGCTGGCATCACGCCGATCCAGCAAACCGAAGTCCACGAAAAAGGAGCCGTCTGATGTTTGAACTTTCCTTTATCTGGGCAGGTATCATCGCCTTCGCGGTGCTGACCTATGTGATCCTTGATGGTTTTGATCTGGGTGTCGGGATTTTGTTCCCGACAGCCGAAAGCGAACGCGAAAAAGCGACCATGATGAATTCCATAGCACCCATCTGGGACGGGAATGAAACATGGCTGGTGCTGGGCGGCGGCGGATTGTTTGCCGTTTTCCCGCTGGCCTATGCCGTGATCATGCCTGCGCTTTACATGCCGATCATTCTGATGCTGCTCGCGTTGATCTTTCGCGGCGTGGCGTTTGAATACCGCTGGCGGACAGAACGGTGGAAACCGGTTTGGGACGTTGCATTTTTTGGCGGATCAGTGGTGGCGGCATTTATGCAAGGGATCGCGCTTGGCGCGTTGGTGCAGGGGATCACGGTTGCGGATCGGGCCTATGCTGGCGGCTGGTGGGATTGGTTAAGCGTGTTTTCCGTGCTGACCGGCGTCGCGGTTGTTGTGGGCTATGCATTGCTTGGCGCCACATGGATCATCATGAAAACCGAAGGTGAATTGCAACGCAAAATGCAGCGGTATGCGTGGTATCTCGGGGCAGGCACGTTGGCCTTTATTGGCCTGGTTAGCATCCTGACGCCGTTCCAGGATGCGGTCTATTTTGAGCGTTGGTTTGCGATGCCGGGCGTATTCCTGAGCGTGGGAATGCCCGCGGCGGTTCTTGTGTCGGCGTGGGCGTTGTTCACAGGGCTGAACGCGGGCCGCGATGCGCAACCGTTCTTGGCGGCCTTGGCGATCTTTGTGCTGTGTTTTATCGGGATCGGGATCAGCTTTTACCCGAATATCGTCCCGCCAAGTCTGACCATCGCCGAAGCAGCGGCCCCCGACGAAAGCCTGCGCTTTGCGCTTGTTGGCACGGTCGTGCTGGTCCCGATGATCCTGATTTATACCGCCTACGCCTATTGGGTGTTTCGCGGGAAAATCGACCCCGACGAAGGGTACCACTGATGAAGCGGATCGCATGGTTTATCGCGATTTGGATCGCAAGCGTGGCGGTGCTGGGCATCGTCGCGTTTGCGATCCGCACTGTGTTGTTGTGATCTAGGTCGCTGCATCATCTGTGCGCCCTTTGCGTCGGTGCGAATAAATTTGACGGAATCAATCCGTTTCGACAACGTGCTCTGAACTAAATACAAACAGGGGCGCGGAACGTGAGCGACACCAAACTGAATTACATCGCTGGGGCATGGGTTGCCGGTGAAAGTGAGATCGAAAACCGCAATCCGTCTGATGTGACGGATCTGGTTGGGATGTTCACGCAGGCCCGTGCGGATCAACTTGATCTGGCGATTGGAAAAGCCCACGCCGCACAACGCGAATGGGCGGCATATGGTTTGGAACGTAAGCAGGCCGTCCTGAATGCAATCGGGACAGAAATGATGGCGCGGGCGGAAGAACTCGGTACTTTGTTGTCCCGCGAAGAAGGCAAACCATTGGCTGAAGGGAAAGGCGAGGTGTACCGCGCCGGTCAGTTCTTCACGTATTATGCCGCCGAATGTCTGCGTCAGATTGGCGAAAACGCGGATTCCGTGCGTGATGGTATCGAGATCGACGTGCGCCGCGAACCTGTGGGTGTGGTCGCGATCATTTCACCTTGGAATTTCCCGACGGCGACCGCGTCTTGGAAAATCGCGCCTGCGCTTTGCTACGGGAACGCCGTGATCTGGAAACCGGCCAATATGACACCCGCATCCGCCGTCGCGTTAACAGAAATCATCGCAAAGCAAGACATCCCCGACGGGTTGTTTTCGTTGGTGATGGGGGCGGGCGGTGCCATCGGTCAACGCCTTGTCGAAAGCGGCGGCGTGAACGCGGTGTCCTTTACGGGGTCCGTGCCTGTTGGACGCGGAATTGCCGCAACGGCCATCGGGAATTTCACCAAGGTACAGTTGGAAATGGGGTCCAAGAACGCCTTTGCCATCATGGATGACGCGGATTTGGACCTTGCCGTGACGCTGTCCTTGGGCGGTGCATTTGGCGGGACCGGACAAAAATGCACGGCATCGTCGCGACTGGTGGTGCATGAAGCGGTGCACGATGCATTTGTCGAAAAGCTGGTCGCGGGTGCGCAAGCGATGAAGGTCGGGCACGCTTTAGAAACAGGCACACAGATTGGTCCGGTTGTGAGCGAACAGCAGTTGTCTGAAAACCTAGCATACGTTGATCTTGGGAAATCCGAAGGGGCGGAACTGGCCTGCGGCGGTGTGCGGCTCGATATGCCGCATGACGGGTTTTACATGTCGCCGGGTGTGTTCCTTGGCACCAACAACGCCATGCGGATCAACCGCGAAGAAATGTTCGCGCCGCTGACATCTGTGATCAAAGTGGGATCATACGATGAAGCGTTGAGCGTCGTGAACGACACGAAATTCGGTTTGACGTCGGGGATCGTGACGAAATCACTGGCGCGCGCCAACCACTTCCGCCGCAATGCCCAGACCGGTGTCGTGACGATCAATTTACCGACGGCGGGCACCGATTACCACGTGCCATTTGGCGGCCGCGGCGACAGTTCTTACGGACCACGTGAACAGGGCAAGGCTGCGGCGGAATTCTACACCACAGTGAAAACTGCCTACATCAGCGCGGGCACGCCAGACTGATGCGGATCGATGGGCTGCAATACGCGAATTGGTCGGAAAAGATTTTTCGACAAATGCGGATCGGGGGCGTGGACGCGGTTCACGTCACCATCGCCTACCACGAGATGTTTCGCGAAACGGTCCTGAACTTTGAACAGTGGAACCGCTGGTTCGAACAATACGACGACCTGATTATCAAAGGTCTAACTGCCGCTGATATTGATCGGGCAAAGGCGACAGGTCGCACCGCGATATTCTTTGGGTTTCAGAACCCCAGCCCGATTGAAGACGACATTGGGTTGGTCGAGATTAACCATACGCTTGGCGCGCGGTTCATGCAGCTGACCTATAACAACCAATCACTGCTTGCGACGGGATGTTATGAAGCCGAAGATATGGGTTTGACCCGCATGGGCCGCGAAGTGGTGCGTGAAATGAACCGCGTGGGGCTTGTTGTGGACATGAGCCATTCAGCGGATCGGTCCACGATTGAAGCAGCTGATTTCTCGGACCGCCCGATTGCGATCACACATGCCAACCCGCACGAATGGTGCCCTGCGCTGCGCAACAAAAAAGACGACGTGATCAGGGCGGTCACGCAAAACGGCGGGATGCTCGGGTTTTCGCTGTACCCGCATCATCTGAAGGACAAGACGGACTGCACGCTGACCAGCTTTTGCGAAATGGTTGCGCGGACGGCGGATAAATTCGGTGTTGATCACCTTGGTATAGGCTCTGATCTTTGTCAGGATCATCCCGATAGTGTCGTCGAATGGATGCGGACGGGGCGATGGACAAAAACCATCGACTACGGCGAAGGATCAGCTGCCGCACCTGGGTTTCCGGACATGCCGGATTGGTTCCAGGATAACCGCGATTTCCCCAATATAGAGACTGGATTGCGGGCGGTCGGGATGTCTGACGACGAGGTTGGAAAGATCATGGGCGGCAATTGGTACCGCTTTTTCGCCGCGAATTTTGGTCCAGCCACATGATGGATCGCATCACAGATATCACGCGCCGGCCGCCTGATGTTGTGATGCGATTAAGTAGACTTGGGTCGTTCCACCAAAGCAGGCTTAGCTTTATGCGTGTTCTGACACGGCGTATGGCGGGCGAAAGCTGGGACTTCACACGGCCGATTTTTGACATTGATCAGACTGGTGTGGGGTATGCCGTCTACACCGCGCGTGGGCCCGCGCGTTCATATTCGTTAATCGCGTTTGCCCATGATCTACCCGCAGCCAAACGGTCGGATCGGGTCATCGCAGATGCGTGGGATGCGACGTTTACCCTGTTTGATGGCGTGCCGACGCAGGCTGATATCGACAGGCTGGCGCAAAACGTGCCGTTGCAGGAAGCAGGTCGCGTTTCGGCCAAAGAATTGACCCTATCACGGGCAAATCGGTCGGTTCGGTTATGGTCGCATGTCGTCACAGCACTTGCGGATGGGCGGCAACCCGATGTCGATCAGATCGATGCCGTTGGCTACCTGATGCGCACAACCGCTGTTTACGGGTCCGGTAAATTCGGGGCGGCGGATCGCGAAACCATCGCGGATCGACCTGAGCTGACCGTGCCATTTCAGGCCGAGATGTTAACGGTTTACCTGATCCGGACCTTCGTGCGTGACCTTGTGCAACACATGGCGCGTGTGGAAGGGGGCGACAAGGCGGTCGCGTTGAACCCTGCAATCGCGCAAAGTCTGGGGATCGGCAATTCGACGGGTCTGGGGATGGCCCCGTTTATCATCAACCATCCGGTTTTATTCAACAATTGGATCATTGCCCGAGAAGAGGCAATTGCCCGCGTCCGGCGTGTGCAAGTCGCAACTGCCGATGAACTGCGCATGTTTGACACGTTGTTTGCCCGCGTCGCGAAGTCTGTTGGCGAATGGCGGTCTGAACATCCGGTACAGGTCGCCAAACTGGCGGATTTGCATGACGATTTGCAGCAGATACAGGCCCACCGGAAAACGGCATTTGATGGCGAATTCCCGTGGAATAGACTCTGGTTATGGGCGTTTGAATCGCTGAGCGAAGAAGGTCAAGAACTCGTCGCCTCGCTTATGTTGGAATCCTATCCGGATTTGGTCGACGGGCTGGCGGATTGCATGGCGGATACGTTCGAAAAATCGTTCCGCATTGATGGCACGATGACAGTGGGTCATCTGCGCGTGATCCTGGCAGATGTCTACGGCTGGGCTGCGGATATCGATTGGGCCGCGGCGGAACACTGCGCGCGCGCGTGGTACGTGTCGGCGGAAAAGCTGGAACCGCGCCTTGGGGAGCGTTTCGAAGAACCGATAGCAGCCTTTGAACAACCCTTGGCCCCCGCGCGTGATGCGGTTTCGCTAATGCGCGATCTTGCTAGTATTGCAGATGAAACGCTGGTTGCGACGGTTCTGCTGGACCATCCCGAACATCGGCAGGCGGTGAAGCGGGCGCAGCTGACGCGCGCCGCGCCTTACGGTGAAATCCGCGACAATACGATTAGCGCCGCGGTTATGCCGATTGATATGCTGCGCGCGAAGTTGTCGTTTTTTGGGGCAATCCATTTCGATCCGCGATCTGATCGCTGGGTCCGTATCTGCATGTACAAGGGCGCACCGTATCCCGAGGATTTATCGCCTGAGACGTCCGATTTGTGGGTCTATCCCACGGGATACGCGTGATGTTTTCGCTGAACGAAGTCGAAGCGACTGCCAAAAAAGCAGCGCGGGGTGCGGGATATTCTTGGGGCGTCGCGGACGAGGCCGGATTTGCTGCGCATTGGTTAACCGCACGCGGGGTGGACGGATGTGCGGCGTTGGCAGCTTTGTTGCGCCGGATGGATGGCGTGGATTTTAACGCTGCAAAACCAGTCATGACGCAGGACGATTGGGCGGCGGCTGGCCCTTTGTGCCCATTGTCGACGGGGTGTTTGATGTCGGATCTTGGGCGGCGTGACTATAGTATAGGCCCAGTTGCGGTGCCGATATTGGTGTTGCCATTTATCGCGGGGCAGGGTGGCGCGACCATCGAAACTGCGACCGGGACCGTGACCACGGACGGCGACGGCGTCTGTATCAGTGGAAGAATTGACGGATTTGCGTCCAGCATGTCAGTGGCTGCGCCGATGGTGATGCCCCACCGACTAGACCGATCGGATCGGGCGAACCCTGACCCTGCGGCTTGGGCAACGCTATTGGTGTTTGCGCACCGCACCTATGCCCCGGCGACCGAAGAAAGCCGTTTGAAAGGGGCCGGTTAAGGCAGTGCATCTTTCGCGTTTGGATCGAAATACGTGGGTCTTGCAGCGACAATGTCGGGCAACGTGTTCATGACTGCGCTGATGTGGTGCCGCAATTCGGCCTCTGCTTTTGCCGCATCCGCGTTCACGATAGCGTCTAGAATGCGGTCGTGTTCGAGGATGACTTCTTTGTAGCGTTCGTGCGAAAGCGTCAAAAAACGGATGCGATCAAGGTGCGCTTTTTGGGCGCGGATTAGTGACCAAACGTGTGTGTGTCCGGAATGGGCGCAGATGATTTCGTGGAATGCTTCATCGAGTATGTGAAAGCCCGCAGCATCATTTGGTTTGCATGTGCGCTGTTCTGACAGGTTGTGTGTTAACGCATCTATTAATTTTGCGAGGTCTTTGGTCATCGCCACCCGAAGGCTTTCGACCTCTAGCGCCGTGCGGGTGAACATCGCGTCTTTGACCGCCTGAACCGAAATCGGCGTGATTAAAGTCGCACGTTGTGGCCTGATCGCGAGGAACCCGAGGTTGGATAATCGAAAAAATGCGTCGCGGACAGGTTGACGCGATACGGCGAGCTGTTTGGCAATATCTTGTTCTGAAACGCGTGCACCCGGTGGCAGTTTCGCGTGCACGATTGCATCATAAAGCGCATCAAACACCGTGTCCGTTGCGGACCCTGTGGGCGCGTCGATGGGATCAAATACGATTGCATTCATGGTGTGCCCTGTGTGCTTTTGTGGGACGATAGCCTCATTTCAACTTTGACTCAACTGACCGACTAGCATATTAGTGTACCAGTTCCGTTATGGGGGGGATTTCGGCATGCCATTAAACGACCCTGATCGTCTGTTTCCGATTGATCCGCGCCAGCGGGATATGACGCGTGCGCTGTATCAAAGCGTGGCTGATCTGCCGATCATTAGTCCCCATGGGCATTGTGATCCGCAATGGTTCGCAGAGGATGAGCGTTTTGGTAACCCCGCTGAATTGTTTGTGATTCCAGATCATTACGTGTTTCGCATGTTGGTGTCGCAAGGTGTTCCGATGGCTGATTTGGGCATTCCACGCGCCGATGGTGGCGCCGTTGAACGTGACCCGCGCCAGATTTGGAACCGGTTTGCGGCACATTATCATTTGTTCCGCGGGACGCCGTCGTCGATCTGGCTTGATCATGCGTTCGAACATGTTTTCGGGGTTGGTGAGGTGCTGTCACCTAAAACTGCGGGCGTGATTTACGATCAAATCGAAGCGCAACTTGCGACTGATGCGTTCCGCCCACGTGCTCTTTTCGATGGGTTTAACATCGAATTGCTTGCGACGACCGAAGGTGCATTGGATGACTTGAAGTGGCACAAAATGATTGCGGATAGCGGTTGGCAGGGGCGCGTGATCACAACCTATCGCCCCGACGCTGTTGTTGACCCCGAATTCGAAGGCTTTGCGCAGAACTTGCGTGATTTTGGCGAGATCACGGGCGAGGATACACGCAGTTGGTCGGGTTATCTTGTGGCGCACCGCAAGCGGCGTGCATTTTTCCGCGAAAACGGTGCAACTGCGACGGATCACGGGCATCCGTCTGCGCACACGGCCAATTTGAGCAGCACGGATGCAGAAGCGTTGTTCATCAAGATTAACAGTGGCTATTTCAACGCGGTCGAAGCCGAAGAATTTCGCGGCCAGATGCTGACCGAGATGGCGAAGATGTCGTTGGATGACGGCATGACCATGCAAATTCACGCGGGTTCGCGGCGCAACCATTCTGCGCGCGTCTTTGCGGAATTTGGCCGCGATAAGGGGTTCGATATTCCGGGCCGTACTGATTACGTCACGGGCCTGAAACCGATGTTAGATGCCGTTGGGATGGACCCTGATCTGACTATCATCCTGTTTACATTGGACGAAACTGTTTATGCGCGCGAACTTGCGCCGCTTGCCGGTGCTTATCCTGCCCTAAAGCTGGGCCCGCCGTGGTGGTTCCATGATAGTTATGAAGGCATCAAGCGGTTCCGCGAAAATACCACCGAAACCTGCGGATTCTATAACACTGCCGGTTTCAATGACGACACCCGCGCCTTTTGTTCGATCCCCGCCCGCCACGATGTGTCACGTCGATCTGACTGCGCGTATTTGTCCACGCTTGTGATGACCGGACGGTTGCGCGAGCAAGACGCTTTTGAAGTCGCGCATGACCTTTCCTACGGCCTTGCCAAAACTGCCTATAACCTCTGAACTGAAAGTAGAGCTATGACAACGACCCAAACCCGCTACGCCATTGACCCCGAAACGGCCAAAGGGTTCGACACCGAAAAACTGCGTGAACATTTTCATGTGGGCGACCTGTTTGCCGATGATGAAGTCCGGTTGGTGTATTCGCATTACGACCGTTTAATCCTTGGCTCTGCGGTGCCTGCCAATGGCCCGCTGACGTTGGATCATGTACCGGAAACGGGGACGGCGACATTCCTTGAACGTCGTGAAA
Organism: Yoonia sp. D2-7; assembly: GCF_055809435.1. Taxonomy (NCBI): domain Bacteria; kingdom Pseudomonadati; phylum Pseudomonadota; class Alphaproteobacteria; order Rhodobacterales; family Paracoccaceae; genus Yoonia; species Yoonia sp. D2-7. The sequence continues at coordinate 37,462 of NZ_JBVVTX010000005.1, forward strand.
TGGCCGCGCTAAACCTTGGTGATACCGGTGAGATCGCAGTCGGTGGCGAAACGTATACCCTTGAAAAAGGTGAGGTTTTATATATCGGTATGGGTGATGGTCCAGTGACGTTGTCGGGTGGTCGGTTCTATCTGTTGTCCGCACCCGCCCACCAAACCTACCCAACCACGCTGATTAAAGTTGAAGACGCACGCCGTGTCGAAATGGGTGCGCGCGAGACTGCAAATGAACGGGTGATTATTCAAATCCTGCACCCTGACGTTTGCAAAAGCTGTCAGCTGCTGATGGGTTACACGCAGTTCACGCCGGGGTCTGTTTGGAACACGATGCCTGCGCATACCCATGATCGCCGGATGGAAGCCTACCTTTACTTTGATGTGCCGGAAGATCAGCGTGTTTTCCATTTTATGGGGACGCCCCAGGAAACCCGTCACATTGTGATGGCCAATGAGGAAGCCGTGATTTCACCGCCATGGTCGATCCATTCAGGTGCTGGCACGTCGTCGTACACGTTCTGTTGGGCAATGGCCGGCGATAACGTTGATTTCACCGATATGGACATGATTGCAATCGGGGACCTGAAATGACCGATCCATTCCGACTTGATGGGCAACGCGCCCTTGTGACGGGTGCGAATACGGGTATCGGTCAGGCGATTGCCGTGGGGCTTGCGCAGGCGGGGGCCGACGTGGTCGCCGCGGGCCGGTCGTCATGTGCTGAAACGGTCGCAATGATGGGGGAGAAGGGCACAGAGCTGCGCCTTGATTTGTCCGATCCTGCGGCGGCGGTGGCTGCGATGGAAGGTGCGGGTGATTTCGATATCCTCGTGAATAATGCGGGCATCATTCGCCGTGCCGACAGTGTCGATTACACCGAGGCTGATTGGGACGACGTGATGGACGTGAACCTGAAGGCTGTGTTCATGATGTGCCAAGCTTTTGCGAAAGCCGCGATTGCCCGCGAGGCGGGCGGTCGGATCGTCAACATTGCTTCGCTTTTGTCGTTTCAGGGCGGCATTCGCGTCCCTGCCTACACTGCGTCAAAACACGGCGTTGCGGGTCTAACAAAGCTGTTTGCGAACGAATGGTCCGCGCATGGGATCAACGTGAACGCGGTCGCACCCGGTTATATTGCCACGAATAACACATCTGCATTGCGCGAAGATCCGCAGCGCAGTGCCGAGATTTTGGGCCGAATTCCTGCCGGACGGTGGGGTGATCCTGCCGATATTGCGGGGGCGGTGACGTTCCTGTGTGGTGGTGCCGCGAATTACGTGACGGGTGCGGTGTTGAACGTCGATGGAGGGTGGCTTGCCCGATAAACCAAGATTGAACCGGTCGTGTGAAGCCCCGAAAGTGGGGATCGTTCACCTTGGGCCGGGCGCGTTTTTCCGTGCCTTTAATGCGGTTTACACCGATGAAGCGATGGCGAATGAGGGTGGCGATTGGGGGATTTGCGCGGTCAGTCTGCGCAGTCCCACCGCGCGTGATCAGCTTGGCCCGCAGGGCGGCGCGTTCACATCGGTCACACTGTCCGAAGATGGGCCAAAACCCCGCGTAATAGAGTCTATTTCACGCGTTTTGGTTGCCCCTGAAGACCCGAACGCTGTCGTTGATGCGATGGCGGATGCGGGTGTGAAGATCGTATCGCTGACGATCACTGAAAAAGGATACTGCCACGAACCTGCGACGGGTGCGCTGAACCGGACCCACCCTGATGTTGTGCATGATCTGGCAAACATCGCCGCGCCGCGCACGGCTGTTGGGTTTATTGTGGCCGCTTTGGCAAAACGACATGCGGCGGGCGGGAAACCGTTTACCGTTCTGTCGTGCGATAACCTGCCGTCGAATGGGGCGTTGGCGCGGGGCACGGTGCTTGATTTCGCGCGTGCCTATGATCCGGCTTTGGCGGATTGGATAGCGGAGAACGTGCCGTTTCCGGCCACGATGGTGGACCGGATTACGCCCGCGACAACTGACGTAGATGTGGAAAAGCTGGCAGAGATTGCGGGATATCACGACCCTGCTTGCGTGTTTCATGAAGCATTCAGGCAGTGGGTAATCGAGGATGATTTTGCCGATGGGCGTCCCGCGTGGGACAGTGTTGGCGCGCAGTTCGTCAAGGATGTTGATGCCCACGAATTGATGAAACTGCGGTGCCTGAACGGAACCCATTCGACGATGGCTTATCTAGGTTATTTGGCTGGATTAGAGACGATTGGCGATGTTGTCACAGACCCGGATTTTGCCGGATTGTGCGAAAAACTGTGGCATGAAGAAATCATTCCGACGTTGCCGCAACCCGATGGCGAAGACCTGCCAGCCTATTGCGCGACGCTGATGGATCGGTTCAAGGATACGTCGATCCGGCATAAGACCTGGCAAATTGCGATGGATGGTAGTCAGAAACTGCCGCAACGTTTGCTGGGCACAATCGCCGATAATCTGGCGCAGGGGCATTTGCCGAACGGTCTGATCCTCGCGGTGGCGGCTTGGATGCGATACGTTGGTGGTACAGATGAAAAGGGTGACCCGATTGATGTCCGCGATCCGATGGCGGGTCAGCTGAAGGCGGCAGATGGCGCTTTCGATCTGCTCGGGTTTCGCGATATTTTCAGTGAAACGCTTGCGCAAAACCCTGCTTTCCGTGCACCTTTGACGGCAGCATATGCGCGCTTGCAATCGCAAGGGGCGCGTGCGGCTGTAAAGGAATATATCGCCCAATGACGACCCTGATTTTGAACGACCGCGATAACGTGGTGATCCTGACGGAACGCACCAAAGCGGGGACGCAAGTGGTGCCTGATGGCGCGGCTTTAGCAGCCTCTGTAAGTGCGGGTCACAAAGTGGCGCGGGCGGACATTGCTAGGGGCGATGCGGTCTTCAAATTCGGGTATCTGATTGGCTATGCGACCGACGATATTGCGATGGGCGAACATGTGCATAGTCACAATTGCGCCTTTGGTGATCACGACACAGATTTGCCGTTTGGGGCTGCGTTAGAGACCGCAAAAGCCGCTGTGCCGCGTGTTTCGCCGCGCACGTTTGACGGTTATTTACGCGATGACGGGCAGGTTGGTACGCGCAACATGATCGCGCTGATCGCGACGGTGAATTGCTCTGCCACGGTGATCCGCAAGGCGGCGGAACAGATCACGACGTCTGGGCTGCTTGACGCTTATCCGAACGTTGACGGGGTCGTGGCCCTTGGTCACGGGACCGGCTGCGGGATGGCGACGGACGGTTTGGGGATGGAGTACCTTGAACGGGTTTTGTGGGGCTATGCCACGCATCCCAATATCGGGGCTGCGATTTTTGTGGGTCTTGGGTGCGAAGTGATGCAGGTCGCGCGGATGAAGACGAAGTTCGGCAGTACCGGACAGGAACGGTTTCATGGGCTGACAATTCAGGAAACGGGCGGGACGACGGCAACGGCGGCGCGGATTGTCGAACAGGTGAAAGCGATTTTGCCAGACGTGAATGCCACCGAACGCACGCCGCAACCGTTGTCTGCGCTGACGGTCGCGCTGCAATGTGGCGGGTCTGACGGGTATTCTGGGATCACGGCGAACCCCGCGTTGGGTGCCGCGAGCGATCTTTTGGTCGGGCATGGCGGCAGCGTTGTGCTGGCCGAGACGCCAGAAATTTACGGCGCTGAACAGCTTTTGCTGGACCGTGTGCCGTCCGATGCGGTGGGCGATACGCTGACCAAGCAATTGCGCTGGTGGGAAGAATACACGCGCATCAATGGCGGGTCGATGGACAACAATCCGAGCCCCGGTAACAAGGCGGGAGGGCTGACGACAATTTTGGAAAAATCGTTGGGCGCGGTCGCAAAAGCCGGATCAACGCCATTGGTAGAAGTCGTTGGGTATGCCGCAAAACCCAAGCAACAGGGTCTAATTTTCATGGACTCACCGGGCTATGATCCGGTGTCTGTGACAGGCCAGATTGCCAGTGGTGCACAGATTGTGGTGTTCACGACAGGGCGCGGATCGGCCTTTGGATCGAAACCTGCGCCGACGATCAAGCTGTCCACGAACGACGCGCTTTACGCGAAGATGCCGGACGACATGGACTTGAACTGTGGGGATATCGTGTCGCAGGGCGTGGCGATTGCGGACAAGGGGGCGGATATCCTCGATCTGATCGTGGCGTCCGCATCTGGTCAGCAGACGAAAAGCGAAGCGTTAGGGCTTGGCGATCATGAATTTGTCCCATGGCAAATCGGGGCGGTGATGTAGGGTGAAATCTTGACAATCTTTGTCATTTAGCCTAGGTTTACGTCATGGCGACAATGAACGTATCCCTTCCTGATCCCATGAAGTCATGGGCCGAACACCGCACAAAAGGCGGGCGTTATAGCAACGTCAGCGATTATGTGCGCGATTTGATCCGGAAAGATCAGGAACAGCACGCCGCGATTGCCGAGCTGCAGGCGGTTGTCGACGACGGTTTGAACAGTGGTCCTGCAACCCCATTTGATATGGCATCTTTCATTGCGGACAAATCCGGCGCGTGACTTTAACGGTGGCGCTACGCCCTGCTGCGCGGGCCGATCTGGATGCGATCTGGGATTATACGGTGACAACGTGGTCGCAGGACCAAGCGGTCACCTATTTGGGCGGTCTTGGCCAGGTGTTTGAAAAGCTGGCACAATTTCCGGAAATGGCCCGGTTGCGCGATGAATTTACGCCTGCTGTTCGGATCATGCCGTACCAACGCCATCTCGTGATTTACACGGCGGATGACACTACGCTGGACGTGATCCGCGTGGTGCATAGCAAAGCGAACTGGGCCGCATTGCTGGCGGATTAGTTCATCTGAACTTTCGACCCTTTGACGATGATCTTGGACGTTGCTTTGACGTTGACCTTACCGCTGGCCTTCAGGTCGATGTCCTTGCCGTTGATCTGGACGGTGCCGTCCTTTTTCATCACGAGCTTGCTTTTGCCGACGGTGATGCTGAGCTCATCGGCGACGGTGATATCCATCTTTTTGCCAGCGCTAATGCTGAAATTTTCGCCGACCGCGATAGATTTGTCTTTGCCAACGGTGTCAGACGCATCTTCTGCGACCTGCACGTCCATGGTTTTACCCGATTGGACCGCGATCGTTTCACCCGATTGCAGATCGTAGGATGTGCCCGTTTCCACGGCAATCGACACGCCGGATTTCACGTCGATGGATTTGCCGACACTGACTGATTTTGACACGCCGATGGTCGCGGAATCCGAAATGCCGACGGTGGAGGTTTTGGTCAGGTCGATGGTTTCGACATAATGCCCTTCGCCAGGGATCGCGGCGCCAAGTTTACCAAGTCCCGCTGCCACGCTGCCAACACCGCCTGCCATTGCCGCCGCCGCCGCGCTGACCACGCTGCTGATCGCGGATGGGCCGACGGTCAGGTTCATGTTGCCGCCGATGGCTTCGACATGGTTGTTGTTCACTTCGATGGATTTGTTCTGGCCGACCGATTGTACCCAGTTGGCGTCGATCCGTTCCGAATGGCAGTTCAGCGTCTTTTCGTTCCGGTCTTTCTGGGCGTGGATAAAGATCTCTTCCTTTTCCTTGTCGTCTTCGAACCGCAGTTCGTTAAAACCGGTGCCTTGGTGCGTGTCTGTCTTGAAGGTCGACCGTGTTTTGTTCGCAGGCAGCGGGTAGGGCACGTCGTTTTTGCCGTTGTAGACACAGCCCGTAACGAGCGGCATGTCGGGGTTTCCTTCAAGGAATTCGACGACGACTTCCATCCCGATGCGGGGGATCACCATGCCGCCCCAGCCTTTACCGGCCCAGTTTTGCGACACGCGGCAGCGCATCGAATTGGCACCCGCCAGATCCCAAGCGAAATGCACAAGGATGCGGCCATATTCGTCGCAATCAATCTCGCCTTCGCCGACGACTGTTGCCGTTTGCGGGCCCTGCACCGCTGGCACATGCGTTTTGCGTTCTGGGGCGAGTGGGGCCGACGTCGGCAGCATCACATATGTGCCCTCGTAATTGGGTTCGCCGCTGCCGTTGCCGCTGGCATATGTGTTGCTGGAATAGCTATGGCGCGCGGTCAGACACAGGCATGGATCATCGACACCTTTGATCGGATCACCGATGATTTTGACCGTCAAACCGGCCCGCATTGATGTGGCATCGCCCGTCGCAAAATGACGGTGATCTTGGCCGCGTTCCTGCAAAGTGCGCAGTTTGGCCAGCGCTTTACCTTCGCCTTGATCAAGGTAGTTGCCGGGGAAATCAAAGCTTTCGATCTGACCTTCACCGAAACCGGCATCGCCGATGTGATCGGCTTCCATCATCGCGTTGGGCGTTTTGAAGTTGTAGTCGGTCAGACGGATCGCACCCGTGGTGATCCGGCGGGCAGGGGCCACGTGCCAGAAATGTTCTTCGTTGCCGCGATGCCGATCTGCGACCTGCTGGAATTTGCGGCTATCCCCGTCGATGGGATCGTGTTCGGTCATCTCGTCGGTCATGACAAGCGTGTGGCCGGAATCGTCGTGGGCAAAGTGATAGCTGATCCCGAACCGTTCCATCATACGCGTGGCAAAAGCCAGATCGCTTTCGCGATATTGCACGGTATATTCCAGCGTCGCGAAGCTTTTGGTCAGTTTCTTTTTGACGGCGGGCGACCCGAGGTGGCTGTAAGGGGACAGCAGTTCGTCTAGAATTTCGACGACTGACATTTCGTGAAAGATGCGTTGATTCCGGCGCAGTCCAGCCAGCCAGAACCATGGGCGCAGCGTCAAATCATACCGCCAGCCGTTTTCATCAACACCATCAAATTTGGCCGCAGTGACGACCCCGTGGAATGGCTGATCGGGGTGTTCGAATGTTTTCAGCAAAACGTGGGCGGGCGTGCCGACCAAAGCGTCAAAATCAATGTCAGCCTTGGTGGATAAGGCTTCGACGTGGAATTCGAAAAGGTTGTTAACGTGTTCTTCGCCGTTGAAACGCAGCAGGACCAATTCGTTTTCGCCGAGCTCTGTTTTCAGGATGCCCATCCGGCCGTCTTGTAGAAAATCCGATGCCATTTCAGTGTCCTAACATGCTAAAAACGCGGTCGCTGTGTAAAAAAGAGGTCTGCTTTCGTAGAAATAATACGCCCAACCTGCGCATAGCTTCACATAGAATCAGTCTCAAAAACAAGTAAGGGAACCGCTACCTTTCGTTTGTCACAAGGGCATGACGTACGTGCGGGCAGTTAACCCATGAATGTTTTGTAGCCTGCATCGTCCATCATGCCGTCTATTTCGGACGGATTTGGCACGGACATTTTGAACAACCACCCGTTGCCCATCGGGTCTTCGTTCGCGAGGCCCGGATTGCCTGCAAGCGCGGTGTTCACAGCCACGATGTCCCCGCTGATCGGGGCTGAGATGTCTGATACGGCCTTGCTGCTTTCGACCATTGCGACCTCTTCCCCTTTGGCCACGTTGTCCCCCATTTGCGGCAATTCCACCAGAACCAGTGTGCCAAGTTGTTCGACCGCGAAGGGCGTGATTCCCACCACGACAAACCCCTGTTCAGCCCGCAGCCAATGGTGTTCGGTCGTGTAGCGCATGTGGTCGGCCCCTTGATGATGTCGCCTGCAAGCTGCATCGTGGTGCCACGCCGATCAAGTCATTTTCGCGCTTCGTGAAATGTTGCGGGTTTTCCTGACTTGACCCAGGGGCACATCCCCGCCCAATCTGCAGGATATTGCGATTGTCATAAAAGCCTTTCAAGAATCCGGTAACGGTGGGAAGGTTGTATAGATTTTAGAAGTTTTATTAGCGCGGGGCGACTATGCACATCGACCTCAAAGGGTCCGGAATAGCAGGGTTCAGTATCGGGATGGACCCGACTGGCCGCGAACATGCTGTTGTGGTGACAAAGCGGCGGCTTTCCTTTCCGGCTGAAACCGGCGGCGTTTGCACGTGGTCGGATGATGTACCTGCTTTGTGCACTGCAGATGAATTCAGTGGTGAAGAAGGGTTGAGCGCGGTCACGTTTGAATCCGAATTTGCGCTGCGCAAACCTTACTGCGATGTGCTTGTGCATGGGGCTGCGTATGCGCCCGGCGGCGTTCCGATCCAAATGGTTTACGCCGGTTTGATCTGCGGCACCGTGTCAAAAACGATTGCCGTCTTCGGGCCGCGCACGTGGCAATCATACATGCTGACCACATCGCCGTCAGAGGCCGCGCCATTCACCCGCCAGATGATTTCGTATGATTACGCCTTTGGTGGCGCGGATCGTCTGAACACGGCGGAAAAAGAACCTGCGATGTATCCGTTGAACACCGTCGGCATGGGATGGCATCAGTCCAAGAACAGCGACATCGTGGATGGCGCCCCGATGCCATTCTGCGAAGACCCGCACAATTTGCTGAAGTCCCCATGGGACAACGTCGCCCCTGTCAGCTTTGGCCCACTGGCCCGCGGTGCGCCTGATCGTGCGCAGTATGCGGGGACCTATGATCAAGACTGGATCGACAACCGTTTTCCGCATTTGCCCGACGATTACGATGATCGTTACGCGCAATCCGCCCCCGCCGACCAGCAAATTCGCCATCCGAAAGGGGGCGAAGTGATCAAGCTGAACAACATGATGCAGGGGCATGACGGTCCGTTCGAGATGGCACTGCCAAAGCTTGATCTGCCGGTTGTGTTTGCGCGGCGTCGCGGTCCTGACATTCCGGGAACTTCGGTCACTGACACGATTATCATTCAACCCGATTTGCGGATCATTGATGTTGTGACGCGGGCCAGTCTGCCGTTGCAGCGCGATATTCTGGAAATGCGCGAAGCGATTATCGGCAAGCGCGGGCGCGGATTTTGGCGGGCACGTGCGCTCGGCAAGAAATATAATCCGGGGCTTGCGGGTCTTGGCATGGATAAAGAGGTCCCCGAATTATGAGCGGCCTTGCGATTGAAGCCTGCGGCATGACCACCGCAATCGGCCTGACAGCGGCGGCCGCCGCAGCGGCCCAGCGGGCGCGTTTGTCGAATTTCGAAGAAACCCATTTCATATCCCACGACGGGAAATGGATGATCGGGGCCGAAGTGCCATTGGACCCGCCGAAACGGGGCCGTGCGCGTCTGCAGGCATTGCTCGAAGGGCCTTTGCGCGAATGCTACGCGGCTTTGGGCGACGTGGACCCCAAGGATGTACCGGTGCTGTTGTGTTTGGCAGAGGCGGACCGCCCCGGCAGGCTCGCTGGTGTGGACGCATCCTTGTTGCACGATACGTTGCGGGCGATTGGCCAACCGGTGCACGAAGACAGTGCCGTGATCATCTACGGTCGCGTTGGCGGGATCGTGGCGCTGCGTGATGCGCGTGAGTTGATGAAAAAGGGCGCGCAAAAGGTCATTATCGCGGGCGTGGACAGCTATCTTCTGGCCCAGACGATGGGCTTTTACGACGCCGAGGATCGTGTGTTGACCGAGACGAATTCAAACGGGTTTCCTGCCGCTGAAGGGGCAGGGGCTGTGCTGCTTGGTCGCGAAGGTGCGTTCAAACTGTTAGGCCTCGGCTTTGGCCGCGAAGCCGCACATATCACGTCGGGTGAACCGACGCGCGCCGATGGACTTGTCACAGCGATGCGCGGTGCTTTGGGCGAAGCGGGCATTGATTTCAGCGAGGTCGATTACCGCGTCAGCGACCTGAACGGTGAGCAATACTATTTCAAAGAAGCAGCGCTTGCTTTGACGCGCGTGTTGCGGATCAGGGTCGAACAAATGGACCTTTGGAACCCCGCCAGCGAATTTGGCTACACTGGTGCGGCAAGCATTCCGCTTATGCTTGGCCTAGGTCTGACCGCCGCGCAAAAACGCTATGCGCCGGGGCCGACGGTGATCATGCAAACGTCAGATGATGACGGCAGACGCGGCACTGCAATTTTCAGGATGGAAGGGTAGATCATGGGGAATGATGTCTTCGCCAACGGGCGCGAACTGTCGTGCAAGGCAGGCAGCGGTAAATCGATCTGCTGTTTTCCCGACGTCTGTTTCACGCCGCCGCAGACCCCAGCAACGCCCCCCGGCGTGCCGATCCCGTACCCCAACACCGGCATGTCGTCCGACACATCCAAAGGTAGTCGCGATGTGAAGATCACCAAGAAAGAGGTGATGTTGAAGAATAAAAGTGCGTTCAAGAAAAGCGTCGGCGATCAAGCGGGCTGTGCCCCGAAGAAAGGTGTCGTGACCAGCAAAACAGGTGGCAAGGTCTATTTCAACGCATGGTCGATGGACGTGAAGATCGAAGGCGAAAACGCGGTGCGTCACCTCGACCTGACAACGCACAATCACGGCAGTGCGCCCGGCAATACTTTGCCGTGGCCACATATTGATACGATGGCTTTTGCGAAATTAGGCATTGATGAAACCGTTTGTGACGATGACGTCGAAATGGAAAAAGTGATGTGTGAGGACTTTGCCCCTTACAAAGAAGACGGAGATGACGCATGCACTGCGGCTGGTCTGGTTGACACAAAGGTATCCCAAGACGGCGTCGAAAACATGTCGCGCGCGAACAAACGCGCGGCGAGCGATTGCTTAACAGCCCGTGCTTGCCGGTTGCTGCCCAAAGATCCGCTCAAGAAACAAGGTAAATGTTGCCCTGGCCAAACGGGCCATCACCTTGTCGAAGCCTCTGCGTTTTTTGAAGAGGGCGGTCGAGATTCTGACGATTTCGAAAAGCAGCTCAACATCGCTTGGCCTGGCGCCGAGAAAAAGAAGGACAAAAAGCGGTACAGATCGGGTAAAGCCCCGTGTGTGTGTGTCTATGGACCCAATCAAGGGCAGGGCACACATAAGATCATGCATACGTTTCAAGGTGCCGCAAACAAACGTAAACAAGCGACGGGCCATGATTTGGAATTCACAAGTGGGACGCGGTCCGATTTCCCAACGGTGACTTACGGCGAAGCGCGGGCAAGTGGTTGCGAAGCAATTTCCAAGACTTTTCCAGACGCTGCATGTAGCGAAGATTGTATTGCCGCCCAGTTGGACGAATACCATAAGGGCCAACTGGGGATGGACGACTCGGACCGGATCCGTAGCATTGCAACGGGTAAAACCGGTCCCGCGGACGTGGCACAGGCTGAAGCAGAGGTCGCTCGGAAATTTGCACCGGCGGCGGTCCCAGCGCCCGCATCAACCGGATTAGCAGCAGCAGGTGCAGTATGACCGAAACACAAATCATCCCGATGGATCTGGAAAATCAGACCTTCATTCGTGGTATCGAACTTGCCAACAAACGCTTTGTTCTCATGACACAAGATCCCAATCTGGACATCGAAACAGCGCCCCACACCGGTTTTTGCTACTGGGAACAGGACCCCGGGTGGTGTGCGATTGGGCTGGGCGGCACCTTGACGCTCGATGCGACCACCAACGAAGATGCAAGCGCCGTGCTTCATATCGACCCCGACGGATTCTTGCATGAAATTGGCGGGGGCCCTACGAAAAAAGAAACGCTACGGGATCGTGACGGGAACCCACCGTCATCCCCGATTAACGGGATACGTCGTGTTGGTGACCACGTTTTTGCGGTTGGGGTCGAACGTCAGGCTTACGCGCGCCACAATTTTGGCAAATGGAACATGATTTCCCCGCCAGAGATTATGCATCCTGCGCAACCCGCATCATTTCAGGCGATTGATGGGCTGTCGCCCAGCGAATTGTACGCAGTCGGGTGGGATGGCGAAATCTGGAGTTTTGACAGTGAGAATTGGCAGCAGCGTGAAAGTCCTACCAATGTTGTTCTCAATGATATCTGCGGTGGCGATGATCAATGTGTGGCGGTCGGCTTGGCGGGGACAGTCCTACTCGGCCGTGGCGACGCCTGGGACGTGATCAGGCACGACGAAACAAACGAATCGTTCTGGGCTGTCCGCTATTTTGATGGTGCGTTTTATATGACTGCAGTGAGCGGGATTTACTGTCTCAAGGACGGTCAGCTTTCGATGTTTAGAGAAACGGACAAAGACATGCGCACGACGTATGGGTTGTCTGTCGGACCAAGCGGGCTTTGGTCGATTGGAACTAGCGATGTTGTGCTTTTTGACGGCAATGACTGGCACACGATTGGTCAATCCTAACCGAGGAGATTTGAAATGAACCCCAACGACGTAAAAATTGGTGATGTGAAGCTCGACGGTGTTGTGATTGGCATGGTCATGGATGTGACAAAGGACGGCATTCAGGTCGTCTTTCCCGGCAATCCCAGCGAAGAAGCGATCCCGGCGCGGGCAACGGTGCCTTTGTCGACCCGCGATATTGGCGCGGAAGTGGCGCTTATCTTCGAGCAGGGCAACCCCGGTGCCCCGATCATTATGGGCCGTCTTTTGCGTCCGGGTGACGGGATGGACGACCCTGATGACGGGACCACTGAGCTTGATATGGCCTCCGCCCCGATGCGGGTCAGCGTCGATGATGAGGCCGAAGATATCGTCGATATAACCGGAAAAGAACAGGTCGTGATCCGTTGTGGGCGTGCCAGCATCACGCTGACAAAGGCCGGGAAAATCCTGCTGCGCGGGGCTTATATTTCAAGCCGTTCATCGGGGGCGAACCGGATCAAGGGCGGTTCGATCCACCTTAACTGATATGAAACACATCCCGATTATCCTTGCCCAACACATCGAAGATGCGGCTGTCCTGTGGGAACGTCGTCGTCGTGCCGTGGATGCGCCGCATTACAACACGATGTATCTAGGGCGGCTGGATGAGCAGCTTGAGGCGCATTTGGACGGGTTGCGCATCGCTGGCACGGCGGGCTGGGACGAAGCGGTTGCTGCGTTCGAAGGTATCGGCGGTGGCGGTGAAATGTTCACCGCGGCGCACCTTGCGTTTGGGCATCACGATACATCGTTGATCCCTGACGCAATCGAGATGATCAAGACTGACCCAAGCGAATTGATCGGGCCTGCCGCGTCGGGCATCGGGTGGCTGCACGGGTCGCAACTGTCGGGCAAAGTCAGCCCGTTGCTGGGGTCATCGAACCCCGTGTCGCGCGCGCTTGGCGTGACCGCCTGTGCTGTTCACCGCGTTGATCCTGGCAAGCATATGGCCGCTTTTCTGGACGATGCGCCCGGTGTGCGTCGCCGTGCGCTGCGTCTTGCGGGTGAAATCGGGCGGGTGGATCTATTGCCACGCGTTCAGGAGCTTTGCACTGATACGGACCCTGAAACGGCGTTCTGGGCGATGTGGGCGGCGGTTTTGCTGGGGGACCGCGGTGCGGCGCTTGATGGTCTGTCGCAGATCGCGACCAGCGATCATGCCCGCGCGGATGACGCGTTGCATGTTGTGCTGCCTGCGATGGGATTTGCGGCGGGTAGTAGCTGGCTGACGACGCAACCGATCGACGCGACTGCACGTAAGATTAAAGGCTACGGTATTTTAGGTGACGTCGGCGCGGTGCCTTGGTTGATCGAACAGATGGCCGACGATGATCTGGCGCAGATTGCGGGCCAAAGTTATGCGCTGATCACGGGTGCTGATCTGGAAGAAGACGACCTTGATCGCGACCAACCCGATGACGCGCCGGATGGGCCAACAGATGATCCGTTGGATGATGACGTTGATCTTGATCCAGACGAAAATCTGGCGTGGGCGTCTGCGGATCATATCGCGAGCCATTGGCACGGGATCAAAGGCCGATTTGGCGCAGGCGCGCATATTTTGGGACGCCCAGCCAATGCGGACAGCTATCAGGCGTGTTTTGTGACTGGATACCAACGTCAGCGACGTGTGGCAGCGACGTGGTTGGCCGCGGGTGATCCGTCTGCTGGTATGGCCAATTGGAAAGTGCCAGTTTTCAACACTTGGACGCAGCGCTGAAGCCTTCGGTTTCTTGGCATCGAATTCCAATAATGGTAGTTATGTTAACCGGCTTGGCCGTGGAAAAGGGTTGCTCATCCCTCCGGACAACTTCGTAGATTGCGATTACAATCGGACACTAAATGCACGCGGTATTGATGCGTATCCGACTGGATCCGCGGGTCGCACGGTGGGCTGTTGGTGCGTCTAATTTGCTTGAAAACACCCGCGCGTTTCGTATGGCGCTTGCGGACCTGTCAGCGCTTGATAAGTCTGAGCGCGAGGCACGCAGGGTTCAAGCGTGCAGCCATTTGCCGGACCTCGAAGATTTGGCATGACACACGGGGCCGCGTTAGGAAAGCTGTATGACGTATCGTGACATTCGCACCTTCGAAAGCCAGACGTTTGGTGGTTTTCAAGTTGGTCAACATATGACCGACGAAGATGCGCAAAACGTATTGCCTGCACCGGTGCTTTCCGCGCTAAACGATGGCGATGACAGGCTTTTCGCCATTCTTGATGCGGGTCGTGTGCCGTTCCTGTCAGACCGGCTGGACATGGCTGATCTGAACGGTCGTATGATTTTCCGCAGTAACATTGTCATGCGCGGGGTCGAAGACGGTGCCGATCCGATGGCCGAAGTGTCCCCTTGGTTGATCGAGGTGCCACCGGATGATGACCTGATCCGCGACTTTTTCTCGGCTGATCCTAATAACAATTGGCAGATGATGCCGAACCGCGCGGGCATTTTGCTGCGCACGTCCCTGCCCCAAGACGCGCTTCTGCGACGTCTGATGCGGTTGTCGCAATTGCCTGACGAAGCGGGCGCTGATCTGTTCTTTCGGTTTCATGAACCGGGTATGTTGGGTGCACTTTGCGCGACTGTTCCATCCGAAACCGTCGCTGGTATTTTGCACGACATCAGTGCGGTAATCTGGACAGAAGACACCGTGATTGATGACACATGGCAAGCGCATATCATGCGTCCAGCGACAGACATCACATCCGGCCAGTGGCACAGTCCTCGCATTGATGCGCATGTCCGGCGGGGGTTTGCCGATGTGATCAATCGGCGTCGTGCGCATCTGATCCTGCGCGAAAGCGATATCGCGCCACATGATCGTGGCGCTTTGGTGGATGATTTGACCCATCTTTTGGGCGCCAGCCAGTCTAGTGCCGGCGCTATGCTGCATCACCTGCGTCTGGTCGCGGTTGCCCCACCTGCTGATCGGCCTTATTGGCGCGAAATGGTTGATAAGGGGGACATTTCCCTCGCGTTTATCAACCGCAAGATGCATGATCACTACATACCAACGGAGACGTTTGCGAAGTGACCGAGACCTGTATTACCTGCGGCGATATCGAACTTTACTATGTCTTGTCATGCGGGGACGCGGCTGTTGGCGATAGCGTCATCCTGATGTTTGGCGGCGAAGACCACGACGAGTTGAAGGCAGAGATCGACGTCGTTCAGGACGCTTTTAACGAGATCTCACAAAACGCAGCCGAAGATAGCAACGAAGGTGCGGAAGCGACCGTTCAGGCCCAAGACCACCTTGCTAAGATGCTGGACGGTTACATCAAGCCTGACGTCAGCCTGCCCGAAAAACACATGGTGCAGGCCTATAACCTGCGCGGGCGCAAATGGACGTTTATTCGCAGCGATAAGATGCGCAATCACATGCGCAGCTATGCCATCGACAAATCCCTGCTTGAGGCGACAAGCGAAGGTCTGAACAAGGGTGGTTTGCGCTCTGCCTTTACCGCGGCACGTGAAAAGATCGCGAGCGATCTAGGCGGTGGGATCAGTTGGAAAGGTCAGATCTATAAGGCCTCTGTCGGGGGATCTATCACTGACATCTGGGATGCCGATTTTCTGACGTGGGTCGATGCGGTCAATGAAAGCATGGCCTATTCAAATGAAAGCCCCTACCACGATCTGTCCGCAGGTGCGCAGCTGTTGCGGGGCTATGCCGGATTTGGTCTGGCGATCGGGTATAATCCGTCGAAAAACAGCTATGGCCTGACAGGCAACGCTGAAGCCCGCGCCGTTCTGGCGGAAGGGAAAACCACAATCACGGGCTACGTGCCCCATGCGGACGGTTGGTTCGCGCGTGCGCCATTCGCCGATGCCGCAGCGTCCGAAGCAGGACGGCAAGAAGCGCTGAATTTCGGCTATTTCCGTGGCACGATTGAACTGAAACTGCATGCGATGTTGGGGGCCAGTATTATGGGTACCGCTGGCATCGAATATGTGCCGCAGCCGGACGGATCGACCCAAGTCCAGCCCGCAGCCGCAGGCGCCAAAGGCCAGATTTCCGCAGGCGCTTTTGCCGGTGTCGAAGCAGGCGGGAGCCTGACGGGCGGCGTGCAATGGTTGAACCCCGGTTGGCGCGAAGACGAAGGTCAGCGGTTGCGCGATGCGGGATGGAAAACGATGGTCAGCATCGGTGGTACGGCTGCCGTGAATGCGGGTGTTGGCGCGGAATTTGATCTGATGATCACGTTTGAGAACGGTAAATTCATGTTTCGCGCCAAAGCACAGGTCGTTTGGGGCGTTGGCGCAAAGGGCGGTGTTTCCGGCAGTATTGGGTTCGAGGCGATCATCGAATTTGTGATGTACACCTACCACCAGCTCCGCGCGAACGGCTTTAGCTATCTGGTTTTCATCCACAAAGAGGCTTTCGACGCGATGGTCCAGATGTTGATCTATGCTGTGCAATTTGGCGAAGACGCGATGATTGCGCTTGGCAACGGTGTGTCTCAACTCGCCAGTTGGGTCATGCAACCGTTCGAAGATGCCGACGCCGCCGAAGCCTTTGCAATCAAGGTGAAACAGCAGCCCCGTGCGCTGTTCTTCGGCCCGCCAGAGGTCAAGGGTGCTGTGCTATATCGATTGTCGGAACGGTTTACGTTCAGCCGCGAAGAACACCAAGAAGGGGCGATTATCGCGATCATGCATTGCATCTCGTCGCGCCGCGAATGGGAAAAGATCGTCGAACGGATCACGCCAAACGGCCAGAAAAGCAGCGCGACCGCAGGGCTTGCCCGCCTGAACGCCGTGCTCGATTTCGGGGCACAGACCCAATTCAACACACGACTCGCCGAGATTTTGGCGATGAACGACATCTATGATTACGTGGCCCCCGGTGATACTCGTTTCGCAGGCGCCCCTGTCACATTCTCGAGCTACGCATGAAGATTATCCTTGGCCTTATCGTAGTTGCAATCGTCGGGATCGGCGGCTGGTTTGCATTGACTACGCTGCAGACATCACGCGCAATCGACGCGCTTGCCGCAGACACCCGCGCGAACCTGATCGCCGTCAAAGGCGGCACTTTTGACGCAGGCAATTTTGAGATCACGGTGCAGTTGGAAAATGGCGACCGCGAAGTGCGGCTCGTATCCACGACTGCCCTGCCCGCCTATACCGTAACCTTGGACGATTTCAGTATGCTCGCGGGCGAGGCATTGAATAGCTCTTTCGATCTGTTCACCCAAGCAACAGGCCGCCCGTCGCAGGTTCATAACGCCGCATTCGGGCTCGGTATTCCTGATCACCCCGCGAATATGACGTGGCAAGAAGCGACCGCTTATTGTGCGTGGCTGGGCGATATCGCTGGTCTATCTTTGCGCCTGCCAACCGAAGCCGAATGGGAATTCGTGGCCCGCAGTCGCGGTGCGCTGGTCCCGTGGGGCACGGCTGGTGGCGTCTGGATGCCGGGCGAAAATGTCCCGCCCGCGGATGCCCCAGATGCCGTCAAAGACGCTGCGAACCAATGGCCGCCGTCACCGATGGGGTTCTATGACTTTGCGTCCGGCGCGAAAGAATGGGTCAGCGATACGTCATCCGACGCGCGGATCGCAAAGGGCGGTAGCAGCCGATCAGATGCGGCATTTGAAACGATCCCGGGCCGCACGATTGTGGATGCTGTGACCAGCAGCTGGCCTGGCGAACCAGACCGGCTCGCGCAACAAGGCTACCCCTACCACGCCGCCTACGCGACAGCCCGCTGCGCGTCCGACGAAGCGGGTCAAGGGTCGGGAACGGTCGATTTCGAAGCACCAGCAATGGTGCCAGTTATTGGGGCGCAGGCGGTTAGTTACTGACCGCGAATAGCGGTCAGAAGGTTCATCTGAATGTGTTCTCGGGCGGTTGATATGGTTGGCCGGTATTTTCAAGCGGCTGATACGGCCCTTCATGCTGAGGCAGGCCTAGATAGTGCCGGACAGTATTTGCGATAACTATCCCAGGCATCCGGTTCGGTGACAGGCTTTGCCGTGTATCGTTGATAAACGCCCGAAATATGGCGTCTTTTTGCGGTAGGTTCAGATCGTTTATCTGGCCAATGTGCATCGAGACGAAGCTCGGCGATGGTTCTAAACGTAGCGCTTCGATCAACCGAAATTGCGCTTCTGCGTCACCCATTGCGGTCTTGTAGCGCAAGTAGGCGAACGCCTCAAAATTGGCCTCTGGGGTCGCGTTCTCGGGGGTTGGTAGCCCCGTAAACCGTTGCGCCAAGACGTCATTGACGTCAATTTGATGCCGTGTGATTGTTGGGAAAAAGCTCTGAGGGAATGGGTCACGTGCCGCCATTTGACGCATCGTGGCAACGATGACGGGACGATCTTTGTCTTCGATTTCATTAAAATAGACACCCGTATCGCGCACAAAATAATTAGCGAAACTAAAGTAGACGTTATTGGGTAAAATACTGCTGCGGTACAATAATGCAGCAATGTGGCATGAATCAGAGATGGCGCTGCCGACATAGTCCTTGTTGGGCCATGGTTCCGTTCCGAACGTGGTCATATTTGTGCCGGTCACGTATTCCACAATCGCAGGTGGGCACTGGTCTCTTAAAAGGTCAATATAATCCATGGTTCTTCCTCACTACAATGCTGCGGCGACAGCGCGTACCGCGTCCCATTGGTTTTTGCGCAAGAACGATTGTTCCGAAAAATTGGGCCAATAGCCCATCAGGTTCAAAGGATCGCGTTGCATAATTTTTCCAATGTTTTTGGGATCGAGCGCCCGAGATGTCGGGTTGATCGCAGGCTCTGTATTTGTACTGGTTTCTGCGGCTACCGGTTGTCCCAAAGACATTTTCAGATGGCTGGGCAATTGGTTTCCAATTCTGCCATCGTCCGGGTGATACAGACCCAAAGCATGACCGAGTTCATGGGTGAGAACCGCGTAACTATCAGTGAGCGTCTGACCACCGATCGCTCCTACGAAATCTTTGAAGACGAAAGCGTGATCTGCCGGAATCTCGGGGACTACGCCGTTAAAGCGGGACGGGACATCATCTGGGACGTAAAACCACAAGTATCGCTTCGCTGCTGCGCCAGATTGCCATTTTGCGGTTCTCCCGAACCAGTCCAGTGTACTTTGGTCGTCGGCGGCTGGTGCGCCCAAAAACGCATTTTGTCCCTGTAGCTCTCCGAAACCTTCACTGTAATACGGTTCTGCGACAGTGGCGCGCATGCCCAGTTCAGCAGCCGCAATGCCTGGAACGCCCTTCAGGTCGACGTCGCCTACGTCAGTCAGAATGATCCGAATACCCGCCGCATTAAACGTCCCGTTCAACATGTTAGAGAGTGCGTTTGTTGAATAGCTGACCGACTTTGAAAGCGGGGTATTGATGCATCCGATTGTCGTTTCCAACACAATCGGTTGATAACACACCACATGAAACCACCCGATGTCTTCGCCGTCGCAGGACACACGTACCGTCGCTTCGCCTGCGCTGATCCCGCGCAGCGTCAGCGGCATGCCGGACGCTGACCCGCGTGTGGGGGATACCTCTGCGATGCCAGCTGGGGTTACTTCGAACGTGCTGTTGGCGATGCAGGCCCCGCTGGTATGGCCTTCGAAACTGGCCTCGACTTCAGTTTCGTCGCCCACCATCACGGACACCCACGCAGCACCGTCTCGGGTCATCCGGTCTGATGGCACAGATTTAGCCGCATCCGGCGGGATCCAGTATTCATCCGCATCGCGTGTCTGCGCGAGGTTCGTGCGGGCGTCAAAGCCTCTGACCTTTGCCGCGTTACGCGATCCGTCAAATGTGCTGACCTGCGGACAACAGGTCGCCACGGGCGATAGCCCGCCGGACGGCGGGGTTCCATTCGGATCGGGTGAAGGATCAGCCATCAATCAATGCTTTCCAAAAATCGTTACACACATCGTCCCATTCCTGCGCCGATTGCGGAGGATGAACACGCCCCAAAAATGGGTCTTCATAAAATTTATAGCCCCAAAACAGACTAAGAAACGCAAGGCAGGCCCAGTGCGTGTCAGGTGCACCCGCCGATGCCAGCGGGCCTTGCGATTTTTTCCAAAGGTGCCGGAACGGGTCCTGACGATCAACCGGAACATGTGCATGCAGGCAGGCCGCAAGCACCTCTCGGTCCTTGGTCAGGGTATCGTCCACGATCAGACGTGCATCCGACAACAACGGTGCTTTGAAATCGCGCAACACCGCGCGGTACGACCCCGCCCATGCGTCGGAAAACGCAGCCCGCAGCGGGACCTGCTTTGCGCGTCTGTCGCTTTGCAGAATGTCGGTCAAAACCGTGACCTGTCCGCTTTGATGAAACCAGCCGCCAAAATGCACCATCAGGTGACCGAGATAGGCAAATTCGTCCTGTCGTGTGAAACCGAACCGTGTGCCTTCGCGCAAAATATGCGGGCCAAGCGCGTCGCGGGCCGCCCCCACAAACAATTCATCGGGATAATCGCGGACTAACCAGCGGGTCAGGTTTTTCTCGAGACCAATTCTTGCAATGCGGTCCATCACGGGACCATCCGGCGCTTCGAGCGTGAAGTACTTCCGCACGCCCGTCCGGCTGGCATGGCCAGAAACGTGGATCAGGGTCAATTCATCCGCGTTGTGTTCTGCCACGACATGAACAGGCGTGCCTTGTTGGGTGAAATGAAACCGTTCGAACCTTGTGGGTTGTGTTGCCAGACTGGGTAGGAATTCGTTTGCGACGACGGGGTCCCAGTAACGTAGGAAAACCATTGATGTGCTGTCGGGCGCGCGGGCAACTTTGACCAAACCGCGCAGGTGCGACCGAAGTTCGAGTTCATCCGCATCGGTCAGCAGCAAGATGCCGACGCCCTGACCGTGGAATTTGCAAAAATGATCGCGCAGCACGGCCGCTTGGGCACCTGTCCCGCGCCCGAATGATAACAACCAGGGGCCAGCTTCGCCTTCGTCGGCGTCATGTTGAAATAAGGGGGCTGCCCTGACTTCAGGTGTCAGCGTATCCAGATCGTTCAACCCCAAGACAGCCGCGCGGCGCGTCCCGTCGAAGACACCGTAAATCTGCAGATCTTCATCCGCCTCTATCAGGGCAGATAATTCCCGAGGATATTCGATTGATGTGTCATCCACCCAGTCGGGTGCCAGCACGATACGTTCGACGTGCAATTGCGCTTGAGCCATTGTCGTCGGTCTTTACGGCAAGATCTTGTGGTTTGGTGAACCTGCGACGATTGCGCCGCCGTGGGATGTTGCGCAGCCGAGGTAGGCGACGGGTTTACCGTCGTCGGTGGACATGGATGATCCCATGATGATGGTGGCCCCGCAGGCGGTTTTGTCGCCCATGCGCGCGACCGGCTTGCCGTCGATCATCGCTTTGCCGCCAGACACAATCGTGTTGGGGCCGTGGATCGGGCAGACGTGTTTATCGCCAAGGCGTGCAATCGGGATCATTATTCACCCTCCTTCGGGCATTCCTCGACCAGTGGCAGGCCCGCGTTCGCAGCCCCCTGCAGGGTCGGGACTTGTGAACTGCCAGAGCCGCCCATCGACACATTGCCCTTGAGTTTGATCTGTGCGCCTTCAATCGTGACGCCAGAACTATCAAGCGTGATTTTCCCGCCCGGACCCTTGATCACGAACTTCTGGAACGCCATCAGCGTGTGGACCTTCGTGTTGTTCGTGATCGACTGGTTCACGTTCAGCGTCGATTTCCCAAGAACCGTATGTTCGGCGTTGCGGCCAACTTGGGTCAGGTGATCGGCAAAGATGTCCTGTTTGTGGATGTTGGCCACGTTGTGCACATGGTCCTTGCCATAGTTTTCGATCTGGTTCTGGCCGACGGTATATTGCACGTCGCGGCCAATGTTAATCGTTTCATCGCGGCCTACAACTTCGGTATGATCTTGCCCGACAGAGATCGCTTTATCGCGCCCAACCGTTTCCGATTGGTCCTGCCCAATTGTCTTGGTCCGGTCATTCAGAATGTCGATCTGCTGGTCTTTTTGACCATGCATATAGATCAGTTCTTCGTCTTTTTCGTCTTCGAACATGAGCTCGTTAAAGCCGCCGCCCTTGTGGGTGTCGGTTTTGAACGTGGACTTGGTTTTGTTCGCAGGCAGCGGATAGGGCACGTCGTTCTTGCCGTTGTACACACAGCCCGTGACCAGCGGTTTGTCAGGATTGCCTTCAAGAAATTCGACCACAACTTCCATGCCGATCCGCGGGATCACCATACCACCCCAGCCCTTACCGGCCCAGTTTTGTGACACGCGGCACCGCATCGAGAACCGGTTGTCGAGGTCCCAGTGGAAATGCACCAGAATGCGGCCGTATTCGTCGCAATCAATCTCGCCCTCGCCGACCACGACTGCCGTTTGGGGGCCGTGCACAACGGGGATGCGGGTTTTGCGTTCCGGGGCCAGCGGCGCAGAGATCGGTAGCAGCACGTAGGATCCGTCGTAAACAGGCTCCGAATTGCCCTGACCTGATGCAAAAGATGCAGTCGCAAAGCTGTGGCTGGCCGACAGGCACAGACACGGATCGTCAACGCCCGTGACCTTGTCGCCCTTCACCTTGACGGTGAGGCCTGCCCGCAAAGACGCCACATCACCGCTGGCTTGATGGCGGTGATCTTGCCCGCGTTCTTGCAGCGTGCGCAGGCGGGCGACCAGTTTGCCGGTGCCCTGATCCAGATAATCGCCCGGATAATCGTAGCTTTCGATCTGGCCCTGACTGTAGGCCGCGTCGCCCATCCGGTCGGTTTCCATCGACGCGCTTGGCTTCTTGAAGTTGTAGTCCGTTAACCTGATCCCGCCGGTCGTTAACCGTCTGCCGGGGCGCATATCGGTAAAATGTTCCTCATCGGTGGTGCGGTTCCCGTCGGACACCATTTTGAACGCGCGACTACTGCCGTGCAGCGGTTCATGTGCGGTCATCGCGTCGGTCAGCACCAAAGTGTGCGACCCGCGGTCATGGGTAAAATGGTAGGAAATCCCGAACCGTTCCATCAAACGGGTCGCAAAATCCAGATCGCTTTCGCGGTATTGCACGGTGTATTCCAGCGTCGGATAGCTGCCCGACAGCCGCTTTTCCATCGCAGGTTCGCCAAGGCCGGAATAGGGGGCGAGCAGTTCGTCGAGAATTTCGACGACAGTTTTCTCGTGATAAATCCGTTGATTGCGGCGCAGACCCGCCAGCCACATCCACGGCTTTAGCGTCAGGGTATAGCGCCAGCCGTTTTCATGCAGGCCGTCAAAGTTCACTTCGGAAATGATGCCGTCAAACGGGACGTCAGGGTTGTCATACGTCGTCAGCTCAACCGTCGCATGGGTGCCGATCAGCGCGTCAAAGTCCAGATCGTTGCGTTCAGCCAAAGCATCGACGCGAATGGTGAACAAATCGTTGACGTGTTCTTCAGTCGTCATACGAAGAAGCACCAGCGTATTCGCACCCAACGCCGTATGAAGCTGCCCCATACGTTCATCTTGCTTAAATCGCGCGTTCATCAACTTTTCCTAACTCTCAACGTCACACCAGACGCTACCAGCGCAACAACGCAATTCAAAGTTGAAAACGGCACTTGGCGTCAAATGTGCGGTGACTGGACCGTCAAAATCGCGCAAATGCGCCGATTGTTGCGTAATGCGGGTTAATCAAGTGCCCATGGTGCTTGTCTGATCCAGCGGATGAGGGTGACACAGAGAATTTGTATCAGGTCCCGAATTGATGCTCTCAACCAAGGCAAGTTTGCGTCGTAACATTTTAGATGAGTTCGATCTAAAGTTTAGATTTTGCCAATTTCCGGCATAATTACCCTTTAATGAAAACGATTACGTAACTTACGGTGAAGAAATTGCCTAAATGTGGCCAAAGTCCTAAAGTTTTAGATGTGCCCAAATTATCAGCAAAACTAGGGGATTGATACAGTCGGGCGTCGAAATTGTATCAGGCCCGCCGCCTTAGTTTCGGACAGTTACGCAAAGTTACGCCAAGTTACGGTCCCGCCGAAACATTATCCCGCCCTCATTCCTAATCATCAAGTTTGCAGTTGATTGTTCGACGATTGGCGACCCGGTTTCCTCACGACGGGTTGTGCCAAGTCGGCATAACATATGGAGCAGACTATTGACCTATGAATTTCTAAAGACCCCTGCATCACTTGGCCGTATCTGTGCCTTGCTTGGTGCAACCGCATTGGCAGGCGCCGCTGCGGCTGACGAAGTTACGCTGCGATCTACCGATGGCACGATTAATCTTGTCGGCGATCTAATTAGTTTCGATAGCGAACATTACTTCTTGCAAACTGACCTTGGCGATTTGCGCGTTTCCGCCGAACGCGTCCGCTGTGACGGTGCCGGTTGTCCGGTCTTCGCGGAAATCTTGCCGGACGTGTCTATTGGCGGGTCCGACGCCATCACCGAAGGCCTGATGCCGCTGTTGTTGGCCGGTTTTGCAACCGACACAAGCGCTGAAGCGCAGACCGAAAAAACGCAGACCCAAGGCGAATTCGCGACCACATTGGTCGGCGAAGATGGCTTTGGCGACCAGATCGGCACGTATCTTGTACGGTCCGGCACGTCTGATGATGCGTTCACCAGCTTGCTCGATAATTCGATCCAGGTTGGCATGTCATCCCGCCGTATCCGCCCAGATGAAGCCCGCGCGCTGAAAGCCGCAGGTGCCGGCAACATGATCGACCCAAGCCAAGAACACATCGTGGCTGTTGATAGCCTTGTTGTGGTCGTGAACCCGTCGAACCCGATCCAAGACGTGTCGATGGAAAACCTTGCGCGGATCTACGCCGGTGACATCACCAACTGGTCCGAATTGGGTGGTCCTGATCTGGCGATTGAACCAGTTGTGCAAACCGACGCAGGCACAAACGCGGTGTTTAGCACGGGCGTCTTCGGGGCCGAAGATGCAGCACTGAACGGTGCATACGAAGCAACCGACAACGTCAACGCAGCCCTTTATGTCGACGACAATCCGGGTGCGATTGCCTACGTGGGTTTTGCGTTCAAGCGCGGTCAAAAACCGTTGTCTTTGGTTAGCGAATGCGGGATCGGCACGACACCCGATGCGTTCTCTGTGAAGACAGAGGAATACGCCCTGTTCCGTCGTCTTTACATGTACAACCGTGCAGACATCGACAATGCGCTTAGCGCTGATTTCGTGGATTTCGCGACATCAGATGCCGCGTCCAACGTGATCCTGCAGTCCGGCTTTATCGATCTGGGGATCGAACGTGTGGTGCAAGCCGCCAACAGCGATCGTGGCCAGCGCGTGCAATCCGCAGGCACCGATTCATTCGAAGTCGCCCTGTCGACCGACATGGTCGAAATGCTGGACACACACGACCGTCTGTCGTCCACATTCCGTTTCCGTACGGGGTCAACCAACCTTGATCCACGCGGCAAACTGGACCTTGAACGCCTTGCGAATTACCTCGCCGATCAGCCAGCAGGCACAGAGGTCACTTTCGTGGGTTTTGCCGACAACGTGGGTGCCTTTGAACCAAACCTGACGCTGTCCGAAGGCCGCGCTGAACAAGTCCGTGACGCTTTGATGGACATCGCAGGTGACCGTTTGGACGGTATCACGCTGAACATCCAAGGTTTTGGCGAAATCTCTCCGGCGGCATGTAACACCAACGAATCCGGTCGGTTGATCAACCGCCGCGTTGAAACATGGATCAGCAAATCATGAAACAGCGCAGCACACACATAACGACCCGCCCCGTCACCCAACAGGAGGCCTGTTCAATGTCAAACACCGACAAAGGCTTTATGAAACGCATCGTACAAGGCGCATGTCTTGCCGCGACGCTGACAGCAGCACCCGCTGTTATGGCCCAAACCGCTGACGATCATTACCGCGCTGGTGCGGAACGGATCGAAATCGGCGACCGTGTCCGGATGTACAGCCAGCGGATCACAGCAATGGCCTGTATGGCCGAAGCAGGGATCAATGCGGCTGAAAACCAAGCCGCGATTATGGAGGCAATTGCCGAAGTCGACGGCCTGCTGGACGCCATGAAAGACGGTGATACCGCGCTGAACGTTGCATTGGCCGAAGACGACCGGCGCATGCTGTCCGCGATCCGCGGTGTTGCCTTGCAATGGGACACGTTCAAACAGGCGATGACACTACGCTTTGATGTTGGCGCGACCGAAGTAGGTCCCGATTACATATCGCGGCAGAATCTGAACCTGATGCATGCGTCCAAAAACCTGATCAGCGAAACGATCAGCCATTACGCCATCCCCCCTGCCCTGTTGCAGAACGACGCGTTCACGTTGCAAATCGCGACACGTCAGCGGACCTTGTCGCAACAGATCGCCAAGGAAACCTGCGGGATCGTGACAGGCAACGCGGTGATGGGCAGCGAAGTGCGGCTTGCCAAATCGACCCGCCGGTTTGACGCATCGCTCAACGCGCTGGTCAACGGGTTTGAAGGGGCCGGTGTTTCTGCGCCAGCCACACCCGAAATCCGCGATGGTCTGGCAGCGATGACCGCCGATTGGTCCGCATTACGCGATCAGTTGAACAGCATCGACGGGACAACAGATTTGGACACCGTGTCAGAGGTTTACGACGACCTTGACGCACTGCTGGCCCAATTCGACACCATCGTGCCGCTGTATATCGCGGAAAGCAAATCGGGGCTCTAAGCCCTGCGCGGTCGCTCGTCCCAACCGGGCGGCCGCACCCTCTTGCATTACGACACGCCACCCCGCAAAATCATGACAGTCCTTGTAATGATTTCCCGGAAAACCCTGCTATGATCCATCCTGTCATCCTTTGCGGCGGTTCCGGCACACGGCTTTGGCCCGCATCGCGCAAGGCCTACCCCAAGCAATTTGCGCCTCTGATCGGCGAACAAAGCCTGTATCAGATGGCGCTACAGCGGCTTACGGGCCCCGATTTTGCAGCTCCCTTGATCATGACCGGCAACGACTTCCGCTTTATGGCGACAGAGCAGGCCCAGGATCTTGGCCTATCCGACGCCCGCGTCATCGTGGAACCGATGGGCCGCGATACCGCCCCCGCGATCCTGACCGCTGCCCTATCGCTTGCCGATACGCCCGACGCGGTGATGCTTGTGGCCCCGTCAGACCATGTCATCGGCGATCTTCCTGCGTTTCTGACCGCGATCAAAGCCGCCGCTGAAGCCGCGCAAACCGGTGCATTGGTGACCTTCGGTATCACGCCCGACAGACCGGAAACCGGTTACGGTTATCTTGAACTGCCGCAGACACCTGACAGCGGTGCCGCGATCAAGCTGAACAGTTTCCGCGAAAAACCGGACGCGGCGACCGCCCAACAAATGTTAGAAGCGGGCAATTACCTTTGGAACGCGGGGATATTCCTGTTTCGCGTCAAAGATATTATCGCGGCCTTCAACCAGCACGCACCTGATCTGGTCACGCCTTGCCAAGCCGCGATTGATGCGGGGTCCGACGACCTCGACTTCTTCCGGCTCGGCGCAAATGAATATGCGCAGGCCGCGGCGATTTCGTTCGACTACGCAATCATGGAAAAGGCGCAAACCGTCATGGCTGTGCCCCTGTCCTGCGCGTGGTCCGATCTGGGATCATGGGACGCGCTGTGGCAAACGCAATCACCAGACGCGGACGGCATGGTCGCAATCGGTGCGGTGACGGCGCTGGATTGCACCAACAGCTACCTGCGATCCGAAGAAGACACATTGCAGCTTGTCGGTCTTGGGCTCGATAACATCGTGGCGGTTGCGATGCGGGACGCAGTTCTCGTGGCCGACAAATCGCGGTCACAAGACGTCAAAGCCATCGTCGGCGCGTTGCGCACCCAGAAAGTCGCGCAGGCGGACGATTACCCGCGCTTCTATCGGCCATGGGGTTGGTATGAAACGCTTTGCCTCGATGTGCGGTTCCAAGTCAAACGGATCATGGTGAAACCGGGCGGCGTGTTGAGCCTGCAAAGCCATCACCACCGGTCCGAGCACTGGATCGTCGTGGCAGGCACGGCAGAGGTGACAATCGGCGAAGACACAAAACTGGTGACGGAAAACGAAGGCGTCTACATCCCGCTCGGCACCGTGCATCGGCTATCCAACCCCGGCAAACTGCCGATGTACCTGATCGAAGTCCAAACAGGCGGCTATCTGGGCGAAGATGACATCACACGCTACGAAGACGCCTACGACAGGACCTGATCCGTAAACACGCAACTTGGCAGCTTCACGGTCAATCTTGGCAATCTGACGTAAGCGCGGCGGTTTTGCGGGCGGTATGTCGGTCGCATGGATATTTCTCTGCGATATGAAAACGCTGCCCTGACTTGGAACACGAAGATTGCGCGCCTTGGCTACACCAAAGCGTATTCTGATTTCTTCGCGAATGACGTCCTGCGATCAGGTCATGTTTTGGACGTCGGGACTGGCACGGGCGCTTTTGCACAGGCTTGGGTGGACGTGGGCGGCAGTTCTGACGTGACGCTTCTTGACCCGTCGATGGCGATGCTTGAACAAGCGCAGGCACAATTTGCGACACGCGGACTGCGCCCGACGGTTGCACACTGCGCATTTGATGATTTTCGGCCAGACACCCAATTCGAAGCAGTCTTGGCCGCGCATGTCCTTGAACATTTCGACGACCCCGCAGTTGCAATGCATCACTTTGCGCAGATGTTGACCCCCAATGGCCGTCTCTATCTGGCTGTTTCAAAACCGCATTGGTGCAATTGGGTGATTTGGCTTCGGTTCCGGCATCGCTGGTTCAAACGAACAGATATTACCGCAATGGCCCATGCCGCCGGACTGACCAAAGTGGCCGTGCGCAGGTTTCGAACCGGGCCGCCAAGCCGTACCAGCCTTGGCTACATATTCCAGAAAACCCAACCGAAAGAGACATAAAATGTTGATTGTTCATGTATCGTTTCCGGTCGCATCCGCGCACCGCAGCCTTGCCCTAGACACCTTAAAACAAGAGGTCGAAACTGTTCGCGCGATGACCGGATGCATGTCATTTGTGCCCTACCTGAACCCGACCAATGACACCGATGTTGGGGTGGTCCATGAATGGGAAACGGTAGGCGATTTTGACGCCTACATCGCGTCAGATAGCTTTGCGACAGTCGGGCAGGTATTACGGCCTATCATGACGTCCCCACCTGTCAGCAAAAGGTTTGACGCGACACTGATCGAAAACGTAAATTAACGAATGCAGCCAGAAGCTTATTGTGTCCACCGGAGTTTTGAACCAGCTGATCCATCTCAATTCGAGGTGGATCGCCATTATTTGCTCTATGCGTTGGAAGGCACCATTCGTCTGGAAGCCGACGGGAAACGCTGGACATTACCGCCTGCGCGCGCAGCACTGATCAGCGCGGGACACCCGATCACAATCACTGTTTTGTCAAAACTGACCTCTGCATCGGTCTTGTTCGCCACCGAATTTACCAAAGCACCGGACCACGTGCTGACGGTGTTCGACATGTCGCCTCTTGCGCGTGAATTGGTCCGCACATGCCGGGACTGGGGCCCCGAAAACGGGCCGCTATCGCCGTTCGCCAAACGCATTTTCGAAACCTTGGCCGATGTCGTGCACCAGTTATCATTGGTGCCAAGCCAATGCGTTTTGCCGTCACCCAAGTCAGACCAATTAAAAAATGCGGTGCAATTGACCGAACAACTGGCCCATGCAGATCCGACATTTGAGGATATCGCGACGCAGTCCAACCAGTCACCTCGGGCTTTGGCACGTCGCTTTGCCGACGAAATGGGCATGACGTGGCGCGAGGTGCTGCGCCACATTCGTATCATGCGGGCGGTAGAGGCGTTGGCTACGACAGACGCACAGATCACCGAAATCGCGTTTGCTGTAGGGTACGGGTCCTTGTCAGGGTTCAACGCCGCATTTCGCCGTCAGATGCAGATGTCACCGACGGAATATCGGGCAAGCTTCACCGCCTGATCGCGACCGCAGCATGTCAAAAAACAGTAGCGTCGGGCGGTCCGTGCAACTGTCATAAATCTGTATTCGAAGCGTTACACAGTTTTTACGGGGCACGTGCATGCGGTGAGCGATTGAAATCTATGGGGAACACGCACGTGTATTTAAGATTGACCGCCATGACCTCTGTCTTGGCACTGACCGCCGCCACCGCACAGGCCGACGCATTTAACCGGATCGCCAGCTTTCCGACGCATCTGAACAACGCCGAAGCTAACGCGGAAAGCTCTGCCGAGATTATCAGCGCCACAGCCGACGGTATGACGCTGGTCTATTCTGACAGCCCGCTCGAGGTTATCGGCCTGATCGACATCACCGACCCCGCAAATCCGACACCAAAAGGGAACATCGCAGTTGGCGGTGAACCGACAGCCGTTTCTATCATCGGCAACACCGCCTTTGTCGGCGTGAACACATCCGAAAGCTACACAGCGCCATCCGGCATGATCAAAGCGTTTGACCTGGCCACGATGACCGAAACCGCCGTCTGCGATCTGGGTGGTCAGCCGGATTCCACAGCTGCAGCGCCCGACGGGTCGTTCATCGCGGTTGCGATTGAAAACGAACGCGACGAAGACCTTGGCGATGGCCGCACAGGCCAGTTGCCGGGTGGTTTTCTGGTGACTGTCGATGTGGTTGACGGGTCTTTGGATTGTGACACAGTCAACGTGATCGACGTGACAGGGATCGCTGAAATCTCGCCTGAGGATCCAGAGCCGGAATTCGTCGACATCAACGCCGCTGGCGAAATCGTCCTGACGATGCAAGAAAACAACCACATGGTCGTGGCCACCAAAGACGGTGTGATCAACCACTTCTCCGCAGGTCAGGTTGATCTTGAAAACATCGACGCGACAGACGAACGCGGCGCGTTGGTTTTCACCGAAAGCCAGCCGAACCGTCTGCGTGAACCTGACGCGGTTCAGTGGATCGACGACAATCATTTTGCCATCGCCAACGAAGGCGACATGGACGGCGGATCGCGGGGTTGGACGATCTTTAACAAAGACGGGACCGAAGTTTACGAAAACGGCACCGGTTTCGAACAGGCGATCATTGCGGCAGGTCATTACCCCGACAAGCGGTCCGACAGCAAAGGCGTCGAACCAGAAGGCATGGAATTCGGCGTTTTCAACGACACGCCAATGGCCTTTATCCTTGCCGAACGGTCGTCCATCGTTGGGGTCTACGACCTGACCGACCCTTCAGCCCCTGTACTGGCGCAGCTTTTGCCATCCGGTGTCGGTCCTGAAGGTGCTGTTGCGATCCCCGGTCGGAACCTGTTTGTCACCGCAAACGAAGTCGACCTGATCGAAGACGGCGGTGTCCGGTCCCATGTGATGATCTACGAACTGACTGACGCGGCCGCATCTTACCCACAGCTGACATCTGCAGGCGCGGATGAATTGATCGGTTGGGGTGCGATTTCCGGCATGTCCGCAGGCGCAGGATCAACAGTTTACGCGGTAAACGACAGTTTCTACGGGTATCAGCCGACAATCTTCACCATCGACACTGCGACGACGCCCGCCACAATCACGGATGTAACTGTCGTGACACGCGGTGGTCATCCGGCGCAGAAACTGGACATGGAAGGCGTGTATTTTGACGGCGAAGGGTTCTGGATCGCATCTGAAGGGCGCACCGACCGGATGATCCCGCACGGGCTTTACCACGTTGACATGGACGGCAACATCGACGCGGAAATCCCGTTGCCTGCCGAATTGCTGGCTGTTGAACGTCGTTTCGGGTTCGAAGGCATCACACGCGTGGGCGACACGCTTTGGATGGCGGTTCAGCGCGAATGGGCGGATGATCCGGAAAACCACGTCAAATTGGTGGCCTATAACCTTGAGACCGAAGAATGGGGGGCCGTGCATTATCCGAAAGCCGACCCTGACACCGGTTGGGTAGGTTTGTCAGAAATCGTGGCACATGGCGATTACGTCTACGTTATCGAACGCGACAACCAGATCGGCGGGGCTGCCGTGACCAAGAAGATCTACCGCATCGCTGCGGCTGACATGGTGGCCGCACCCCTTGGTGGTGACCTGCCTGTCGTCAGCAAAGAAGAGGTACGCGACCTGATCCCTGATCTGACGTCCCTAAACGGCTATGTGGTCGACAAAGTCGAAGGGCTGGCCATCATGGAAGACGGCACAGCGTGGATCAGCACCGACAACGATGGTGTGGATGACAGTTCCGGTGAGACATACTTCTGGTCACCCGGCAAATTCTAAAACCTGACCTTTAAACACGAAAACGCCGGGGCATGTCCCCGGCGTTTTGGATTGGTAAGTACGCGTAGACCTGCGCTGTGTTATCTCACGACATAGACCGAGCAATCGGAATGGCGCACAACGCGGGCCGCATTTGGCCCGAGCAGATAGTCTTTGAAATCCAGCCGGTGCGCACCAATCACGATGAGGTCGGTTTTCGACAGCTTGGCGGCCTTCAAAACCTCTTCGTAAACAGTGCCGATTGCGACGATGTGACGAATGTCTTTATTCGCCTCGGCACCAACGATGCCTTCGATCATCTCGTTCAGCAGTTTCGCCGCCCCGTCTTTCGCCGGTTTCACATCGTGATCTTTGAAATATGCGCTGACCACGTTAGCCCCGAAATCCGGAACAACGGTGATGACATCCAACTGCGCGCCATCCATATCCGCCAATTTCTTGGCTTGTTTGACGACATTGGCTTCATCAGAAGGCCGGTTGATATCGACCGCGCAAAGTACTGTCTTACTCATGCCGTTTCTCCTTCACGGTGCGTGTGTGGGGCCGCCCGATTGTTCTGCAGGAAGGCAATCAAAGCAAGCAGCAGAAGTGCAGGGATCCAGATCAGTTCCTTTGGCAACTGGTTTGCGGCCACTTGAACAGAACTGATAGCCACTGGTTCGTCGCCGTAGAAATCAAACGATGAAAGCGCGTCAGACAAGTCCGTCCCGAACCCCGGTTCGTCCATGTTCTGCGCATCCCCAACTGGCACAAGGATAATGCCCAGTGCGTCAAGGCGCGCATCGGCCCCTTCCACATCCGGTACGGTCAGCGGCACGGTGATATCTTTCATATCGAAGGTGTCGAAATCCGGTCCCGTGATGACGGTGCGCAACGTGCTACCCGGTTCAGCATCTGCCAAGGCTTGCGTGAATGCGGCGGGTGCGATTTCCTCAAACGGTGGCTGGATCTGGTTCATAAAGAACCCTGGGCGGAACAATGCGAATGCAATCACCAACATCGCGACGGTTTCCCAGATGCGGTTCTTTGTCATGAACCAGCCCATTGTCGCCGCCGTAAAGACCAAGATCCCGATGGTGGCGGTAATGAAAACGATGATCCCTTGTGTCACCGTCACATCAATCAACAGAAGATCAGTGTTAAAGATGAACACAAATGGCAGGGCCACTGTCCGCAAGCTGTAGAAGAACGCGGTGAAACCGGTCCGGATCGCATCGCCGCCAGAAACGGCAGCAGCCGCGAAACTGGCCAGACCAACGGGCGGCGTCACGTCCGCCATGATCCCGAAGTAGAACACAAACAAGTGCACAGCGATCAGCGGCACGACCAAACCGGACTGCGCGCCCAATTCAACCACAACAGCCACCATCAGCGATGACACAACGATGTAGTTCGCGGTTGTCGGCAGCCCCATGCCAAGGATCAGCGACAAGATCGCCACGAAGATCAGCATCAGGATCAGGTTACCACCAGACAGGAATTCGACGAAATCCGCCATCACCTGACCGATGCCGGTCAAAGATACGGTGCCCACGATGATACCAGCCGTTGCAGTCGCAAGACCGATACCGATCATGTTCCGCGCTCCGTCGATCATCCCTTCGATCAAATCCGTCAGACCCTCTTTCAGGCGGCTGATCGGGTTCGGCTGGCCACGGAAGAACGCCTTCAGCGTCTTTTGCGTCAGCAAAATACCGAACAGCATGAACGTCGCCCAGAAAGCAGACAGACCCGGCGATTTGCGTTCAATCATCAAGAAGTAGACCAACACGATGATCGGCAGCAGGTAGTACAGGCCGGATTTGTAGATCTTCGCGAGGTCCGGAAGTTCGACAACTTCGGCGTTGGGATCATCCGGTTCAAGGTCTTCCACTTGCGATGCAAGATAGATCAACGCAACGTAAACCAAGCCAAGCAATGCGGTCAAAATCAGGCCGGACCCTTCTGGGAACAATGATACAATCGCTGCGACCGGATACTGCGTGGCATAGCAAAGCAGCGCAAAACCCGCGAAAAACCCGAACATCCCCAGCACGGTGTTGACCATGTTGACGGCTTTGTTGCCGATTGTCGGCATGTTGTTTTTCACCGCTTCAAGGTGAACGATGTAGACCAACGCGATGTAGCTGATGATCGCAGGCAAGAACGCGTGGGTGATGACTTCGACATAGGAAATGCCAACGTATTCCACCATCAAGAACGCAGCAGCGCCCATAACCGGCGGCATGATTTGCCCGTTGACGGATGACGCAACTTCGACAGAACCCGCTTTTTCAGCGCTGAAACCAACGCGTTTCATCAATGGAATGGTGAATGTACCGGTCGTCACAACGTTCGCGATGGATGACCCCGAAATCAGACCGGTTGCAGCAGAACCAACAACAGCCGCTTTCGCAGGGCCGCCACGCAGGTGGCCCAAGGCACCAAATGCCATCTTGATGAAATAGTTCCCAGCGCCCGCTTTATCTAGCAACGCACCAAACAGCACGAACAGGAAAACGAAACGTGTGGATACGCCCAAGGCGATACCGAACACCCCTTCGGATGTGATCCACATGTGGCTCATCGCTTTACGCAATGATGCGCCAGCCCAACGGATTTGGTCAGGCACAACTTCGGACGATCCGAAGAAAACGTAGCCCAAGAAAACAACCGCCAACAGAACCATGACGGGACCAAGAGTGCGGTAGGCCGCGATGAAAAGGAAAATCAGACCAGCAAGCGCGAAGTAGGAATCCGAATGATCCGCAAGGCCGCCGTTGCCGACAATTTTGTCGTAGAAGAAATAGCCGTAAAGCGCGAGAAACGCCCCGCCTAGCCCCAAGACCCAGTCGTACCAAGGAATGCTGTCGCGGGGGCTGTTTTTGAACAGCGGGTAGGCCATCGCAGACAGGAAAATAGCAAAGGCGAGGTGAATTTGACGCGAGTTATTGATCAAATCACCGGGAAGAACGTAAGGACCGATGGGCGATGCCAGCAGGACCTGAAAGGTCGACCACAGCAACGCGGTGATTGCGATCATTTTGCCGATTGCGCCGGTGGGGCTTCGGGCACCACTGTCGCTGGCAGCGACAAGTTCCTGAAGTTCCGCTTCACTGAGCGCGCGATTTTCTCCGGTCGTCATATGTCCCCCTGTCGCCGGTTTCCGGCTGATCGTGTTTTGGCGTCCCAAGGGCAAGCTGACCTGCCCTTGGGGTTTTCACGTGAGTGGATCGTTATTCGATCAGACCAGCTTCTGTGTAGTATTTCGCAGCGCCGTCGTGCAGCGGAGCGGACAGACCGGCAGATGCCATGTCTGCTGGTTCGAGGTTCGCAAACGCTGGGTGCAGGCCGCGGAAATCATCGATGTTGTCGAATACAGACTTCACCAATGTGTAAACCACGTCTTCGGACACATCAGCGGAGCTGACGAATGTTGCGCCAACACCAAATGTTGTCACGTCTTCGTCGTTGCCGCGGTACATGCCGCCCGGAATAGTTGCGGAACGGTAGAACGAATTGTCTTCGATCAGCTGGGCCACAACATCGCCGGACACTTCAACAAGCACGGAATCACATGCTGTTGTTGCTTCAGAGATAGAACCGGACGGGTGACCAACAGTGTAAACCATCGCATCGATCTGGTTGTCGCAAAGCGCTGCGGACTGCTCAGACGCTTTCAGCTCTGTTGCCAGTGCGAAATCGTCAGTTGTCCAACCCAATGCTTCCATCAGCACTTCCATGGTGCCGCGTTGGCCAGAACCCGGGTTACCGATGTTCACGCGCTTACCTTGCAGGTCAGCGAATGTTGCGATGCCGCTGTCGGCACGTGCTACAACTGTGAACGGTTCAGGGTGTACCGAGAATACAGCGCGCAGGCCTTCAAATGCACCGTCTTCTTCAAAGCGTGATGTGCCGTTGTATGCGTGGTACTGCCAGTCGGACTGTGCAACGCCAAATTCCAATTCGCCTTCGCGGATTGTGTTGATGTTGTAGACAGACCCGCCTGTGGATTCCACAGAGCAGCGCACACCGTGGTCACGACGACCTTGGTTCACCAGACGACAGATCGCGCCGCCTGTTGGGTAATAAACGCCGGTGACGCCACCGGTACCGATTGTGATAAACTCTTCTGCCATAGCCGCAGGCGCTGACAAAGTAGCCGCCACAGCAACAGCGGCGAAGGTTGAGATTTTTTTATCGAACATTGTTGTTCTCCCAAGGAATAATAGTTTGGGACGGGAAATGCGGACGTAGGCGATGTGCCTTTGTCCGTCTCGTTGATCCGCCCCAATGCAGCAATGCAGGGGATTCCTGCTTGTCCCGTGACTGTCTCAGTGGCGGCGAAACCTGTCTATGCGCGTAATTACCTATATCCAGCATTCCAAACTCATGAGAGACTTTGCCGGAAATTGGGACAGCGGTCCTGCACTGAAATTTGGCGCCAAGCTTAAGAATGCAGCTATTGGGTGTCAGTTGGGTTGCCCATCGGGGGACGCTGATCCGGGACAATGACTTGATCTGCTTACACGAACCGCACACACTTCCGACATGAGGTATTCATTAGGATTTGTTCTGGCGCTTAGCCTTGCGGGGCTGCAATTCATCGCCATCATCTTCGTTGTATCCACGTCTTACGTGTCCTCTGAACGTGCCATGCTGGAACATGCACGTGGCCTGATGGACGAAGCGGGCGCGAATGCCGCCGAACATACCAAGCGTTTCCTCGAACCGGCCACAGAAATCACTGAACAGGCCCGCCGCATGTTGGACAACGGTCTGGTGTCGACAACAGCGCCCGCCGAAATGGAACGCTATTTCTTCCAGCTGTTGCGGGCCGAAACCCAGCTATCAGGCATCTACTACGGGGACGAAAGCGGCAATTTCGTCTACGTCATGAACAGCGACGGGCCGGGCCCCTACCGTACGAAACTTATCTCAACCGACGGCGAACAGCGGACGACGGAATACATATGGCGCGATAACGAATTTGAAGTGGTCGACCGCAGCTTTGACGACAACGATATCTTCGATGCGCGGGGACGCCCGTGGTATCTGGAAGCACGTCAGTTGGGGTCACGCGTGTGGACCGACCCGTATATCTTCTTTTCATCACAACAGCCCGGGATCACGGTCGCCGCACCGATCCAAGGGGATCAGGACCAGTTGCACGGTGTCGTGGGGATCGATCTGGATATCGCGGATATTTCCCTGTTCCTGTCCGACCTCACCATTGGCGATTCAGGGGCTGCCTTTATCCTTAGCGATGATGGCCGCGTGATCGCGCACCCTGATCCCGCGCGGATCAGCACGCGCAACGAAGACGGTACACTCGGGTTCATCGGTATCAATGATTTCAGCGATCCGATTGTGCGGGCGGCCTTTGCGGATTTTGACAAAAGCGATTTGTCAGCGAACCAATCCGTCCAATCCGAATTCACGTTCTCTGGCGATCAATACATGACGCTATTGCTGCCAATTCCCGACATCGACCTGCCATGGAACATCGCGGTCTTCGCCCCAGAGAACGATTTCATCCAAGGCATTCGGGACAACCTGTCGCGCAACATCTGGATTGCCGCGATCATTTCGATTGTAACGGCCATCGCCGGTTTGATCCTCGCGGAACTGATCCTGAAACCTGTGCGGGCCTTCGCTGTGCGTACGTCGCTTGTGTCCCAAGGCGAAGTATCCACCCGCGATCCCCTGCCCCGCACCTACAACGAACTACGTGCGGCCAACGAAACGCTGATCAACGAAATCGCACAAAGACGCAAACTGGACGGCAAACTGCAGGACTTGAACCGCGAACTGTCACATGTGACGCGGGTCAACATGATGGGGCAGATGGCGACGGGACTTGCCCACGAACTTAGCCAACCATTGACGACGATTACGCAAAATCTGGACACCGCGCTATCGGTCGCGAAAATGGATCCTGCGCCGAATGAAGAACTGATTTCGATCCTGACAGAACTGGATGAACAGGCACACCAAGGCGGCGACATCATCCGCGCCTTGCGCAGTTTTGTCCGCAAAGACAAAGGGACCATCCGGCCATTTGATCTGCAAGAACTAGTCGAACAAACTCAACGCCTGTTGCGGCAGGAATTCGAGGCGGGGAACATTACGATGGATACCCAAATCCCACAGTTACGAAACGCATTAGGTAACCGCGTGCAGATTGCCCAAGTTCTGATCAATCTATTGCGGAACGCGGCTGACGCGATCCTGATGGCTGACGCTGCTGACCGCAAAATCACGGTCACCGCTGTGCAATTGCCGGATGCAATCGAAGTCAGGGTTGCAGACACAGGCCCTGGCGTTGATCCTGCCATGACCCTGTTCAAAGAATTCCAAACCAGCAAACCCGACGGTCTTGGACTGGGCCTTTCGATTTCGCGCACCATTGTCGAAGCAGGCGGCGGTGATCTTTGGTACGATGACCCGTCGCAGCAGTTCCGTTTTACAGTGCCATGCGAAACGCTTTAATATCCGGCAACGCATCGCAACTGGATAGCCCTTCTATGGTCGAAACACCGCCGCCTCACACATCCACCGTCTTTCTGATTGATGATGACGCTGACGTGCGGACCAGTCTGTCGCGGGCGTTGAACAAGCGCGGCTTTACGGTGCGGGCATTTGAAAGCGCGCGCGCGTTTCTGGATGCATATGACCCATCCCAACGCGGGTGTCTGGTGCTGGATTACGGGTTACCCCAAATGGACGGCCTGAAACTGCAAAAGGTGCTGGCGGACAAGAAGATCAACATCCCGATCATCTTTATATCCGGACACGGGGGCGTTCCTGAAACGGTCCAAGCCATTAAGGCGGGCGCGATTGATTTTCTGGAAAAACCGTTTCGACA
Source organism: Yoonia sp. D2-7 (assembly GCF_055809435.1). Taxonomy (NCBI): domain Bacteria; kingdom Pseudomonadati; phylum Pseudomonadota; class Alphaproteobacteria; order Rhodobacterales; family Paracoccaceae; genus Yoonia; species Yoonia sp. D2-7. The sequence goes on from NZ_JBVVTX010000005.1 coordinate 76,623, forward strand.
AAAGGCCTTAGTCGATTGCATCACCGCCGCTTTTCTTGCGGACCAAGAACGCAGAGCCGCAGATGTCGACCGCATTTCTGCCCTGAAACGCTTTGCCAAACTGACGCTGCGCGAGAAAGAAGTCGCCAATTTCATGATCGCGAACCCGTCCAGCACAGCCAGTAAAGAAATCGGCAGGGAATTGGACATCAGCCCGCGCACCGTGGACCATCATCGCGCGCGTATTCTGGAAAAAATGGCGATCGGATCAGTCGCCGAACTGATCGACCTGTCCATTCCCGACGCGGATCGGCTAACCTAACATCGGCTGATCCGCATATGATTTCAGCCATGTTTCAAACGCATCAATCGTTGCGCTGACAGGGCGGGCTTTGGGCCGGATCAGTGCATAGGACGTAGTGCTGTGCAGCGTCCGGGGGTGGACCTGCTGCAACGCACCTGACGCAATCGCCTGCTGCGCGAAAATCTCTGGCAGAACAGCGACCCCAAGCCCCGCTTGAGCTGCTGAAATCACCATATCAAAATGCTGGACGCGCGGCCCCTGCATCCGGTCTGTATGCACGCCGTCCGCGTTGTCGAACCAGTCATTCCAAAGCTCGGGCCGCGTGGCCAACTGGATCAGCGGATAATCCGCAAGATCAGCCGTCGTCAGCGTCTTCTTAGGTGTAATCAGGCTGGGGGCCGCGACAAGGATAAGCCGTTCTTCCAGCAGATGCACAACATCCGTGTCTTTGCGCGCCATGTTGGCCCGTTGGATCGCCGCATCAAACGGACTGTCGTCAAAATCCACGGGATACAGCGCCGACGCGAGATCGATGGACACTTCAGGATGCAGGTCCAGAAACGCGGGCAAGCGCGGGATCAGCCACGTTGCAGCAAATGTCGGCAGCACCGCCAACCGCAACACATCACCGCCCTTCCCGAATGCCATCGCCATCTTCGCGGATCGGTCCAGCGCAATCAGGATCTCACGCGCATCATGCACCATCGCGCGCCCCGCGTCCGACAAAACCAGACGTTTCCGCACGCGGTGAAACAGCTGCACGCCAAGCCGTTCTTCCAACGACCGGATCGACCGACTAACAGCACTTTGCGTCAGGTTCAGGGCATCTGCGGCAAGCGAAACAGACCCGAATTCGCTGCATTTGACCAATGCACGCAGTTCTTGAACGCTGGGTGTGTAGTTTGGGCGATGTACCATAACATTCATAGAACTCATAAACTGAGCAGTTTCAATCATTACCTAATCGAGGTTCCAGTTGGTAGAAAACGACCAGCAAGAGGAACCCGATATGTCGCTGAAAGCCAAAGACGCCCCCGATCTGAACCGCTTTAACTGGGAAGACCCGTTTTCCATCGAAACCCAATTGACCGAAGACGAACGCATGTTGCGCGACGCGGCAAAGGCCTATGCGCAAGACAAATTGCAGCCACGCGTGATCGACGCCTATCGCGACGAAAACACCGACGCAGGCATCTTTCGCGAAATGGGCGACATGGGCCTGCTTGGCGTCACGATTCCCGAAGAATACGGCGGATTAGGCGCGTCATATGTGTCCTACGGATTAGTCGCGCGTGAAGTCGAACGAGTCGACAGCGGCTACCGGTCGATGATGTCAGTGCAAAGCTCGCTCGTGATGTATCCGATCTACGCCTACGGGTCCGAAGACCAACGCCGCAAATACCTGCCAAAACTCGCCTCGGGCGCATGGATCGGCTGTTTTGGCTTGACTGAACCTGACGCGGGCAGCGACCCATCAGGCATGAAAACAACGGCGAAGAAGACGGATAGCGGGTATATCATCTCGGGATCGAAGATGTGGATTTCGAACAGCCCGATCGCCGACGTTTTTGTCATTTGGGCAAAATCGGACGCGCACGGCGGTAAAATCCGCGGGTTTGTATTGGACAAAGGAATGCCCGGACTTTCGGCACCAAAAGTGGGCGGCAAACTATCTTTGCGGGCCAGCATCACGGGTGAAGTCGTGATGGACGGCGTGGAAGTTGGCGACGACGCCTTGCTGCCGAACGTAGAAGGGCTGAAAGGCCCGTTTGGCTGTTTGAACCGTGCGCGTTACGGGATCAGTTGGGGGGTCTTGGGGGCCGCAGAGTTCTGCATGAACGCCGCGCGTCAATACGGGTTGGACCGCAAACAATTTGGCAAGCCGCTTGCGCAAACTCAACTGCAACAGGTCAAGCTGGCAAACATGCTGACCGAGATCAGCCTTGGCTTGCAGGCCAGCCTGCGGGTGGGACGTCTGATGGATGATGCACAAGCAGCGCCAGAGATGATATCAGTCATAAAACGCAACAACTGCGGCAAGGCGCTTGATATCGCACGCGTGTCGCGGGACATGCACGGCGGCAACGGGATTTCCGAAGAATTCCAGATCATGCGCCATATGATGAACCTAGAAACCGTGAACACCTACGAAGGCACTCACGATATACATGCGTTGATCATTGGCCGTGCGATCACTGGGCTGCAGGCGTTCTACTAAATCACAGCCCAAGACATGCAATCCGGGGGCAGGTTTCGTCTTAGAAACTTGCCACCAGATTGATGAATGCGCCTTGATCGTCTTCGACCAGATCGGTCAAATCATCTGAAAAACGACCAAAGTTGTAGCCAACGCCGATGCTGACGTTGCGATTGATCTGCTTGTAACCTGCGGCCAACACGCTGAAATCATTGGTTTCTGCTTGCACCAAACCAAAGTTACGGAATTCGACAAGCGCATCCCAGTCGTTGACCAAATGATACCGCGCGGACGCCACGGCCAACCATGCATCGTTCTGTTCAAATGCGGAACTGGCCGTCAACGCCGTCTCGGACATCCGGTAGCCAAGCTTGCCGCCCAACGTCCAGTTCTGGCTTACTGCGTATGTCGCGTCGATGCTGGTCACGTGGCTGCGCTGGCGCGGACCTTGTTCGTCGACCCCGTCAACCCGCTGCCCGAATTCATCCATCAGATAACGGTAGCGCGCCAACAGATTCAGACGGTCATCAACGGCTGGGCGGTACGCATAGCCCAGCACCACATCCGCGTAATCCCCGTTCAGCAAATCCGCTTCATCGGTGTCAGATTGCGCCAGATCGGCAGAGACGACAAACCGCTGATCTTCGTCAATTTTGTAAGCAATATCAGTGGCAAACAGCAACGTGTCTGACCGCAAATCATCGCCGGACCGCAACCCGTCTTCGGTGCGGAATTCGAACCGGCCTTGCGCTTCGACTTTGTCGTCCGCGTATTGCAGACCTACCGAAATCGCGTTGCGTTCGAAATTGTTCTGGTCTTCGTCATCAACGCGGCCCACCTCGAAAGCGACCGTTGTCGATAGCGCGTCTGTTGGTGCGTAGGTCAAGCCATAGGCCGACGTCAGGCTGTAGGCGTTGCCAAAGATGTCATAGGTGTTTTCGCCAAACACAGTGATCGCGTCATTCACGCGCGACCGACCACCAGCCACGAATTGCCCACCATCGTCGCCGTCCGCATCAATGCCAGACAACGTCCGACCCGGTTCCAACTGATAACCCGCATAGCGCGTGCCACCCTGCCCGTCGCTATAGCTTGCCAGAATGCGCGCACCTTTGCCTTCGCTGCCGTCGGATACCTCTGTCGTCAGTTCCCATTGGCCAAGCGTCACCGCCCCGCCGATGCCGTAACGATCGTCGTCATCCAACCCGTCGACGTCCAATGTCGTGCGTCCAAAGGCGAAAACCTTTGCCGTGTCGGACAGGCTATAGGTCAGTTTAGCTGCCGCTGTGCTACGCGTACCGGTTTCCGTCGCACTTTGGCGATCAAGGTATTCAAGACCCGCTGCGATGGCGATTTGCGGGGTCACATCTGCTTCGATCTCAAGCCGCGCTTCGCGTTCGAAATTGCCAACAGCGTTTTCGTAATCGTCGTATTGGCCGCTGATCCGCAGCCCGTCACGCGGGGCAACATCAGCGCTAAGGCCCCAGAATGTTTCGTCGCCCGTGGTCGCCGTGACTTGGCTATCGAGGCTGGAAAACCCTTCGCTGCGGTCTTCATAATAGGCCGCAACAGTTCCTTCGCCACCAAGCCCCAGATCAACAAGTGCTGCTTGTCCTGTGACTTTTAGCGCATCACCCGTACCGTCGGCCACGTCTGTGCTGTCAAAGATCAAACCACCGTCAACCGACAGCAGCGACCCAAAACCCGGTCCTTCGGATTCAGCGTAGTCGAGCTGGACAAAGGTCCGTTCAGACACGCGGAACATCACGTCAGCACCAACAAGCGTCTGATCTTCGATCCCCGTCTGGTCAATCATGCCCGACGCACCAACACGCAACTGATCGGTCACCCAACCTTCCGCACGACCGCCGTAAGCAAAGCCGTCCACGTCACCAATCGTCGGCGTGTATTCGTATTGCGCGACCAGCAGCACGTCGTTGTCGGTCCCCGCAGACCCCGCGATCAGGCTTTCGTCGATACCCGATTGCAGCGGACGGCGCAGGGTCACAACACCTTGGATATAGTTAATGTCGTAGTCGTCACCGAAGACGAGCGTTTCAGTCGAGATCACGCGACCTGTCACACCATCACGGACCTGAACCGACAAGGTTTCAGACGCACGCGCAATGTCTTGGCGATCAAGGAAATAGACAGAGCCGCCCGTGCCCTGCAACACATCGCGTTGTGGCAATTGGTCGGGCTGGGCTGCGTAAAGATAGGCCTGCGACCGTGGCGTACCGTGTGGTGTCACGCCTTGCGACGCCGCCCCTGCGGACAAACCGTACAATGTCCGGTCATTGCGAACATAGCTGTTGCCGCCCAAATTCGCTGAAAAATCACCCCATTGGGCGAAATTCCGATCCCGTTCGATCCGCAGGAACACATTGCCGGATGTTGGCGTGCGATCCTCTAACGTGGAATCGTCGCCATACGTCGGATACAGATCACGCGGGTCGATCCGCAGCAGCAATTCGCGCGGGTCTTTGTCGTCAAACCGACGGAAAATGTCACGCACATCGCCTTCACCACTATCGGCAGAGGCGGTGATTTTGATCCCTGTATCGGTGATCCCATCCACAAAGAACGCGACGCGCCCGCTGTCATAGGTATCACGTCCATCGACGTCATTATCGTTAATGCCATAGGTCAGATCGACGGTCGCGACATAGAAAAACTCGGACCCCGGCACGGTCAAATCACGTTCCAGCGCCACGTTCTGCCCTGCCCCTTGGACACGGACATCGACGCCGTACTCACCAGCCGGCAAAATCCGTTGCAGCACAAACCCACCGGCACGATCCGTCGGCACACGTTCACCAAGCGCGGTCACAACCGCCCCCCGCGTTACGTTTTCGCCCGACACAGTAATCGCGCCGCCGTAAACCGGTATCCCGCGTTGGGCGGTGCTATCGATGCCATCTTCAACGCCGCGTGTCCGCGCCTCGGGTGCGCTGATCAGCTGCGGTTTTGTTTCGTCAAACCGACCTTGGGCATCATACACACGGTGGATTACAGCGATATCACCGTCAGGCACCGCAATCGTCGCAGCCCCGTTCGGCGTCACCGGAACAACGGCAACGGTACGTGGTCCGCCAACGGCGCTTGTGTCGATCAAACGCAGTTCACCGCGCGTCACATAGGCCGGATAGTTCAGCGCAGATTGCACCGTCACCTGCCCATTTGCCGCCGTGCCGATTTCCAAATCAAGCCGCGGGGTCGCCCCCAGCCCGTCGAAACTAACCTGCACATCGGCCTGCTGGATCGCCAGATCAACGACGCGGGTTTGTTGCACCACACGGGTATCACCAGCAATCTGGTTACCGTTAATCGCAATCGAAAACCCGTCTTGCGCAGTCGTATTTTGCGCCAAAAGCACAATCGCTGTCGCCCCCATCAAACGCGCGAAGGTCTTTCCAGTTAACATCTGCATCTTACTGCACCTCCGCAATCGTACGTTCAATAACAAGGTCATAGCGTCCACCACGCGGCCACGCATCGCGCAACAACGCCTCGACCGCATCCAATCGCGCCCGCGCCACATCACGGCTTTCACCGTTTGTATAGTAGCGCAGTTTCAGCACCGATGGCGCACCGCTCAGCTGGGTCACCAACTGCTGCACACCTTGTGCCAGTGCCGCAGATGGTCGCCCGTTCGGGAACGCCGCATTTGTCAGCGATACATCAATCACATCCGCCAGCCCCGCGCCAAAGTTCATGCGCGTCACCGTCCCCGGTGTCAGACGCATCGTGCGTGGGTTTTCAGACGTCACGGCATAACCAGTCGGCAGGCTTGTCGGGTCAAGCTTCAGCGTGAAGTTCGATCCGATATCAGCAGGCAAGGCCGCACATGGCACGCTATAGCGCCCATATTCGTCCGTTGTGATGATCGTGCCATCAACAGTGGCAAGACGCGCACCCGGCAGACCTTTTTCGGCACTTGGCGGTTCAACCGGTGGCGCCGTGAATTTACCGCCGTCGTAGGTCTGATCTGTGATCAGGCGGCGATCAACTTCAGGAATACCGTCTTGGTAGCCGTTCAGGTTGCGGTCATCGAACACGCGGCCAATGACTTCGCTACAATCAAATACGGCCTCTGGCGGCACCTCAAGCACGGCGCTTGCGATGTTGGAAATCGTTTCACCATCGCGGCCTTGGACGAATGCGATGTTTTCGAACCGACCCGGTCCTTCAACCACACGCGCCTGCAACGTCACGACAAGGCTTTCACCTGACGCCACATCCACATCAGCCCAGCTGAGACGACGACCCGATGCCACAGGTTCCGGCGTCGCACTGCCGTTTACCTCTGCCGATCCGGGCACAAAGCGCAGACCAGCCGGCATTTCATCGACGACCGTCAGACCGGTTTCGTCAAACACACCTTCGTTTTCGACCAAAATCGTGTAGGTCACCGTCGCACCGACCAAAGCACGGCCCGGCGTCACGGATTTTGTGACCACCAGATCAGGTTCAACCAGCGGCGCAATCGCAACCACGGCAGCGACTTCACCTTCCAAACGATCCGAATTCAACGTGACCGTGTTCGGTTGTTCCGGCGCACCATTTGCGATGTCCAGACGGACGGTAAAGGTGATCGTCACGACCTCTGACGGGGCAAGCGTTGCATCACCGTCCACCAGATCCGTATCGCTGATCCCGTTATAACCGGCGTTCGCGGCACCCGTTGTCAGACCCGACACCACTGGCGTCGTGACTGATACCACTTCAGCAGGGGCTGCGAACGCGGCCAGATCATCGCGCAACGAAAGATCACTTAGCGTGACATTACCCGTATTTGTCGCCGTCACTGTGAACGGGATTTCAAAGATACCCGCACCAAGCCGCACAGGCGCACCTGCCGCTTTGGTCACTGTTGCGGACGGATCAGGGGCAATGGCAAGCACCGTCGGATCGGCATCACCAGCACCATCAGCCGGATCGGCACTATCGGATGTGTCACTGATTTGGGTGCCTTCAGGGTCAACCGCAGTACCCAGCACGCTGTTCGACAACCCACCAGAATCCACATCCGCTTGGGTCAAACGATAGCTGACCTGATAGGTCGCAATTCCCAGCGGCGGGATCGGACCCGTGTCGGCAATCCGTGTCGGACCTTGGACGCCAGCGCTGACATCTGTGCCATCCGCGTTGGTCATTGTGTCGGTCAGAACGATATCATCTAGCGTCGTGTTACCCGTGTTCTGGACAGTGATTTCAAACGTAACCTGATCACCCGCAACCGTTCCGGAAACGCCAACCGCTTTGGTGACAACCATGGACGGTTCAGACGCAACCAAGACCTGCGTTGGATCATCGGACGTATTACCGTCGCCGTCGTTCCCGTTGTCGGACGTATCCAGCACGCCAGCACCCGTCGGATCATCGGCACGGCCAATCACCACGTTGGAAATACCGCCCGCGTCAACATCCGCTTGGGTCATCGTATAGGTCGCTTGATAGGTCCACGTTTCGGACAGGTTCAAACGGTCGTCGTTATTCCCATCGCCACCAACAAAGGCAAACGGTGCATCAAGGAAAATCGTGCGACCATCAAGGGCGGTCATCGTATCCTCGAGCTCCAGCCCTGCCAGCGTCACGTTACCGTTGTTGATCACAGTGACGGTGAAGTTCACAACAGACCCAGCCGAACCATCACCCGCAACCGACGCCGTTTTCGTAGCAATCAGGGATGGTGCAGCAACTTGACCAACCGTGTTGATCGTATCGCTTGCGTCAATCGCCGTGCCGAACGGATCATCCGCCGTCACACCAGCCGTATTAGTGATGTCACCACGATCCACATCAGCCTGCGTGACCGTGTACCCCAGCAGACAGGTGTCGTTGGTTTCACCCACATCAAGACGCGCAATTTCGCAAGTGAACGGCGGCGTGACGATATCATCCGTCACAACAACATTCGTCAGGGTCGTGTTCCCGTCATTGGTCACCGCGAAACGGTATTGGATTGTGCTATCAGCCGGACCAAACGGTTCGATACTCGCTGATTTCACGATGGACAGCGCAGGTGCGGACGGTGGCATATCCAGACGCAATTGGGTCGCATCCGTGATGGCCCCGCCGCGCGGATCAACAGCCGACGCATTTGCGGTGTTCAACAAGAACCCACGATCCACGTCGTCCTGATCAACGGTATAGTCGCCAGTACAGGTCAGGGTCGCAGCAGGTGCCAATGTGGCCGCTTCACAGGTGAAGCCCGGTAGCAACGGATCAGACACAGACACCTGACGCAATGTCTGGTTACCGGTGTTTTCTGCCGTCAGCGTATAGGTCAGCACCTGATCCACACCCGTCACAGGCAAGGTCGCCGCCGTTTTCGTCAGCACCAGACCCGGTTCTTCCACCGCAGTTGCGGTTTCCATCACAGGGGCAGAAACAACTTCGCGGTTGCTCGCGCCAAAGATCGTCTCGGCTGTGGCTGTGTTCGTCACAAAGCCCGCGTCGATATCGTCTTGATCAACGGTATAGACTGCTTCGCAAGTGATCGTTTCATTTTGGAACAGGTCAGGGTCATCAGCCGTCGATGTGAAGCAAACAATCGGATCATCAATCCGGTCGTCATTCACAACCACATCACCCACAAACGACACCTGACCCGTGTTTGTCACAGTGTAGAGGTAAGTCAGTTTGTCACCCACGGCGCTGTATTCAAGGCTCGGGATATCGACGTCATCAGCAGTCGCCGCGCTGATCAAATCCTTCGTTGTGGTCAACGCTGGTACACCACCCGCAGGGACAGTTTCGCTGACGGTATCAGATGTTGTCATCCCGTCAGACGCGCTGGCCAAGTTGGTTACAGACCCGATTGAAACATCGTCGCGCGTCACGGTGAATGTGGCCTCGCAAACAAGTTCCGCATCAGGGATCAGACCACCCGCAGGCAAGGCCGGACATGAAACCGGATCAATCAAGTTGTCCGTCACCATGATCGGCGCTGTGATCGTCGTATTACCGGTGTTTGTGACGGTGTAGTTATAGGTCACAACCGCGCCCACGCGGAATTGCGCATCCGGCACGCCTGGATAAACAACACCCTCGACTTCAACAGACACAGCTTCCTTATCTGTTTCCATCGCGGGCAATTGTTGCGCCAGAACGGTCACAGACGACGAAGGCGACGTTGCAAGATCGCTCACGGCGGTCGCAGTGTTTGTGACGCTGCCCGCATCAATCAAACCTTGGGTCACTTGGAAACTGCCTTCGCAGGTGATCATCCCGTCAGGCAGGATATCCGTCGCAGGACAGGACACAGTGCCCCCCAACGACGCCAGCAACGGATCATCAATCGTCACAGTCGCAGGAATAGTCACGTTACCTGTGTTGGTCACATCAAACGCAAAGGTCAGAATATCATCGGTGCTGTCATAGGTCGGACCACCCGCAATCAAACGCTTGGTCATCTCCAACGCTGGCGCAGGCGTAATTTCCAACAACGTCGGATCATCGCCGTCACCAGCACCATTATCTGACACATCCGTGATCGGCAGACCACCACCCGGCGGTGTGCCTGTGGCAGTCGCAGTATTCGCAATCCCGCCCGCGTCAATATCTTCTTGCTGCAAGACATAGCTGGCACGGTATGTGGCGGTTTCACCGGCTTTCAGCGCACCCTCTGCAGACCCAAGATCAGCGGCAAGGAAATCAGGCCCGGATGCAAGTGTCAGCGGCACCGTCGGCGTGCCCAGCCGGGTCAGCGTATCGGATGCAATATCAACTGACGACAGTGTCACGTTGCCTGTGTTTTTAACGGTAATTTCGAACAGAACCAGATCATCCGCGACCTCTGGATCATTCAAAATGACCTTTGTCGTTTCCAGACCCGGCACTTGGTTCAGCGGCGCAGTTGTTGGCGTATCACCCGGGGCGTCGGCATTGTTCGACGTATCCGTAACTTCGGTGCCAAACGGATCATCAGTCGTGACAACAACCGAATTTTCCACCCCACCTGCATCGATGTCTGTTTGTGTGATTGTGTATGTGAGTGTGTATTCCCATGTTTCGTCGACGTCGATTTTGCCGTTGGTGTTTGTGTCGCTGGCGGGGACGAGCTGTGGCACGGGGTTGGGTGTCACGGCTGTGCCGCCGATCGGTGTCAGCGTGTCGGTCAGCACGGGCGCGTCGAGCGTGACGTTGCCGGTGTTTTCAACCGTGATCAGGAAGCTGATGTTGTCGTTGGGCTGTGGCACTGCGGGCAGCGCGCTTGTCACCGTTTTGACCACCGCGATGGACGGATCAGGGTTCACGGGCGCGGGTGTCGGATCGGATGTATCCGGTGTAACGGGCGTCCCGTTTGGATCATTTGCGTCAGCTGTGACCGTGTTGATCAAACCGCCTGCGTCGATGTCTTCTTGCGTCAGCGCATGCGTCACCGTGTAGACCCAGGTTTCGCCAACGCTGAGCGCGCTGTCGCCGTCCAGATCGCCGTCGGTCCCGTTGGCCGCTTCCAGCACAGGGGTTGGCGCAGGTGTGATCGCCACATTATCCGCACGGGTCAGGTTTTCGGTCAGCGCAGGCGCTGTCAGCGTCACGTTGCCGGTGTTGGCCACGCGGATTTCAAACACAACTTCGTCGGTCGGTTTGGCCGGATCAGGCGCACCTGTCCGCACAGATTTTGTGGTCTCAAGGCTGCCCGTTGGCGACACAGGCACAACGGTCGGATCATCGCCGTCGCCTGCCCCGTTGTCAGAGGTATCCGACACGGATGTCCCCTGCGGATCGGTCGCCGTCGCCGTCACAGTGTTGCTGATCCCGCCTGCATCCACGTCGTCTTGCGTCAGCGTGTAGGTCACTGCGTAGACAAACACTTCGTCCACATCAAAGCTCATCGGCAGGTCATCATTGCCAGATTGGAACACAGGTGACAGCGTCTGATCAGCCGCACCCAGATCGTTCACCGTGCTCAGCGTATCGGCCAGAACAGGCAGCGACAGCGTCACGTTACCGGTGTTTTCAACTGTGATCTGGAAGGTCACATCAACGCCCGCTTCCAGCACCGCAGGCACATTCGGCACGGTCTTCAGGACCGTCATCTCAGCATCTTTGACGTCAAGGCTGACCACTTCGTCCGCCGTTTCTTCCAGCGGATCAAGACCTGCAGGTGGCGTGGCATCCACGGTCACGGTGTTGGTCAGATCATCGCCCGCATCCACGTCTGCCTGTGTGACCGTATAGGTCGCCGTGCGGGTTTCAGATGCACCCGGTTCCAGCACTGCAATCACGTTATTCGGGGTGATCGCAAGCGCGCTCAGACCCGCAGAAGACCGGTGTTCGTCGTTCAAGGTCACATCACGCAGGCGCACATTGCCGGTGTTTTCGACCGTGTAAGTGTATGTAATTACAGCACCTTCAACGACGTCCACATCATCAGAGGCCAGTTTCGTGACAACCATCGACGGGGTGCGTTCGCCGGTGACCATTTCCGTCGCAGTCGCAGCCAGTGGTGGCGCATTCGGATCGGAATCGTATTCATTGGGCATCGTCACGTTCACGATGTTGGTCACAAGACCCGCATCAACGTCATCTTGCGTCACCGTATAAGTCGCACGACATTCCACAGTCTCGGTCGGCAGCAACGGCTGCGCATCACTGATCGGATCACAATCCGTCACCGCACCAATCTTGTCATCAGATACCGCAGGCGCTTCGGTCAACGTCACATTGCCCGTGTTCGCAATCGTAAAGATGTAGCTGACCACCTGACCTTCAGTGTCAAACGTCCCACCCGTCAATGGACCCGTACCCACTTTGGCCACCGCAATCGACGGCTCGCGCAGCGGACCATCAACCGTTTCGCTGCCATCAGCCGTTTGCGGTGTCCCGCCCGGAATGGCCGGTGTGCCCGTCGCCGTCGCCGTGTTGTTCACAAAGCCCGCGTCAATATCGTCCTGCGTCACCGCATAGGTGAACAAACAGCTGTCATCCACAGCACCCGGTGCCAACGTCCCGATCGTACAGGTCCCCGCCACCAGATCATCCGTCACAAAGATGTTCTCCATCGTGACGTTACCGGTATTTTCAACCGTAATCCGGAAGTCCAGCGTCTGACCCACATCCGTAAAGCTTGGCGCAAGACCTTCCAGATCCTTCTCAACACTCAGTTCCGGCAATGGCCCCACAACAGGATACGTCGTCGTCCCGCTGGCTTCGGTCAGAACACCTTGCGGGTTCGCACCGCTGGCATCCGCCACGTTATCAACGATCCCGTCGTCAATATCCTGCTGGGTCACAACATAGGTGCCCGTACAAATCGCATCTTCGCCCGGTGCAATCACCAGGTTCGCAGGGCTGGCCCCGTTCACCGTACAGCTTAGACCCGTCAACATCGGGTCATCCACCATGATGTTCGACATCGTCTGGTTGCCCGTGTTGCTGACCGTAATCGTGAACAACAATGTGTCGCCCACACCGTTTTCAATATCCGCACGATCGCCCGGTGTCGTTTGGTTTTCCGCCACTTTTGCAACGCTCAGCGCCGCGTTATCATCCGCAAATACCGTCACATCATCCACATTCGACGTCACCGGCTGGCCGCCAAACGTTGTCTGCGCGCTGGCCGTGTTGGTCACAAAACCACCCGTCACAGCCGGATCAGACGACACCGCATCCAGATCGTCCTGGGTCACCGTATAGGTCTGCTCACAAGAGAACGACGCATCAGGCTGCAACGCAGTCCCGCTGTTACACGTCAAAGTCCCACCCGGGAACTTGTCATCCGTCACTTCAAACACAGGACCCAACGCAGGCCGGATCCCCGTCGCAGGCGACGTGTTCGTGATCGTATACCGATAGACAATTGTATCCGTTGTGCTGTCGATATTCGGGGCCGCAGCACTGTTCACCGTCACCACAGATTTCACAAGATCAATCGCCGGATCAACACCACCCGGAATGGATTCCGTCACCGTCGGCGACGTTGTCGTCCCATCGGTCGCGGACGCAATATTCGTCACAACACCCAGATCAAAATCCGCCTGCGTGATCGTATATTCACCGGTACAATCGCGGCTCGCCCCCACGGCCAGATCAGCCGTGCCACAGGCAATCTGCCCGATCAGGTTATCATTCACGAACAGATCGTCCTCGATCGTCGTGTTACCTGTGTTGGTCACCGTGAACGTGTAGGTCACGATATTGTTCGGCGCAAAGACGTCGTTCACCACATCCGTGTCACCGTCACGGATATTCGTGAACGCCTTCACCGTTTCCAGCGCTGGCAATTGCGTGGCAAACGCAGTCGCCTCGCCCGGCACAGCCGTCACAACCGGCGCAAGACCAGTCCCATCATCAAACTCTGTCGCAGCCGTCGCACTGTTCGTAAATTCACCATCGTCAATGTTGATCTGATCCGCAGGCCATGTCGCCTCACAGGTCACCGTATCACCCGGCGCCACATCCGCTGTGGAACACACAAGTTCAAGGTCTGGCGTCGAGATCAACGTATCCGTCACCACGATGTCTTCCGTGATCGTCACGTTGCCGCTGTTTGTCACCAAAAATTCAAAGATAATCGGATCATTCGGGTTCTGATATGTCGTCGGCGTGCCCGGCTTGATCCGTTTTACAATGCTCAGCTCAGGCATCTGGTCCGCATCCGCCGTGGCCATCGCATCCGGCGATGTCACAGAGGCCGTGCCCGTCGGATAAGTCGCATTCGGCACAACCGGCTGATCAATGCTCGCACTGGCCGTGTTCACCACTTCGTCCGCATCCAGATCAATTTGCGTCACCGCATAGCTCGCTTCACAGCGCAGCGTCGCACCCACAGCCAAACCACCCAGCGGCAGCGATGGACAGTTCACCGTCGTCTTGTCATCCGCCACGCTAATCGGCGCGGTCAGGGTAATATTGCCGCTGTTCGTCACGTCGTAAAAATACGTGATCACATCGCCCACAGCCGCAAAGTTATCGCCCGTGTTCACTGTCTTCACAGTCGTCAGTGCCGGCAACTGATCCGGACCCGCAAGGGTGACCGTGTCGTCGCCGCTGACCTGCGGCAATCCATCCGGATCGCCCGTCACCGTGACCGTGTTTTCAATCGCCGCCGCATCCACATCGTCCTGATCCGGCAGAACGCTGGTTTCCAGCAATCCACCCGCAGGACAGGACGTCAGCACAGCACCCGGTGCCATTTCACCAATCGCACAGGAATATCCCGTCAGCGCGTCATTCAACACAACATTGCGCAGGGTCACGTTACCCGTGTTCGTCACCGTGAAGTCGTAGTTTTCCACGACATTCAGTACAAACGTCCCAGACCCGTCGCGTTCAACCTTGTCCACCGCAAGAGATGGCGCGCGCGTTGGACCCGTGGATGTGGCTGTCGCCGTATCCGACAAAGACGCACCGCCAATTACACCATCACTGGTGAAGCTGCCCATGTTCACAATTTCGCCCGCATCAATGTCGGCCTGTGTGACCACATATTCGCGCGAACAACTCGTGTCCGTATCACCCGGTGCGATGCTGGCAACCGTACACGTCAGATCAGGATCAAAGAATTCATCAAGCAAATTCACATTGCTCAGCGTCACGTTACCTGTGTTTTCCAAAGAAAGCGTAAACGTCACACGATCCCCAACAGCCGTGTAATCATTGCTCGCCGTTTTTGTGAACACATAATCCGCAACCCGCGCAGGCCCGCTGATCGTCGCGCCATCCATGACCGGATCAACCAGATCCGCATCCGCCGTCGCCGTATTCGTGTAAGACCCCTGATCAACATCATCCTGCGTCGTGGCCCGCGTGCCCTGACAACTTGTGTCCGTCAGACCCGGCGCGAGGCTCGCAATCGTACAGGTCAGACCCAAATCAGGGTCATCAATCACGATGTTCTCCAGCGTCACCAAACCATCGTTGGTCACCGCAAGCGTATAATCGATATCAATCCCCGCCGCCGTAAAGCTGGCAGGAGACGCCGTTTTTTCAAAACTCAGGATCGTCGGATCCGTCGCAGGCGTGAACACCACAGTCTCGTCATCCGTGCGCGTCACTTCAGTTCCGTCAGGCGACGTCGCCAAAGCCTCAGCCGTGTTATCCACCTGCCCCAGATCAAGATCATCCTGATCAACCGCGTAAACAACAGGGTTCGGACAGGCCACCACAGCCATCGGACCCACATTGCTCAGCGTACAACTATATGCAGGCACCAACGGATCCGTCACCGTCACGCTTGTCAGCGTCTGGTTCGTCAGGTTCGTGACCGTCAGCGTATAATTGATTTCATCGCCAACAAGACCATACGTATCCGTCGTCACCTTGCTCAGGCTAAAGTCAGGCACAACTGATGAGGTCACCGTGTCGCTCGCTGGAGCCGATTCAACCGTGCGCACCGGATCAGCCGGATCCGCAGGATCGCTATACGAGAACGACGCCGTCGCCGTGTTCGTATATTCACCCGCATCAACCGCCGCCTGACCAACAGGATCAACAAAACCCGTACATGTATAAGACGTCGGCGTGTCCGTGGACCCTTCAGGGAACAAAACAACAGGCTGGTTACACGTCAGATTACCCGCAGCAATCTGGTCATCATTGATCGTGATCGGGCTCACCGCTGTGCCGCCGTTTTCACGCACAATATTCACAGTGCCCGTGTTGCGCACCGTAAACGTATAATCAATCCGGTCAGCAGCAGCCGTAAAATCAGTCGTATCCGCCACCTTCTCAAGCGTAATCGCAGGGTTACCCGCCTGCGGAACCGTCGCAGAGGCCACGTTGGAATCAGTCGTCCCGTCCGTCGCATAGGCCTGGTTCGTCACAAAACCATTCAGAACATCCGCAGCCGTCACCTCGTAAGTCGCCGTACACGTCCGCGTATTCCCAGGTGCCGCAACCGTCAGAGCACCCGTCCCACACGCAATCGGATCAACAAACTTGTCATCAATAACCGTCAGATCATCAACAATCGTAACATTACCAACGTTCTCAACAACATACGTATATTCAACCAACAAACCCTCAACAAAATCAACAGGATCAATAACTGGCGCGGATTTCGTGATACCCATCGCTGGATCTTGGGTCAGGTCAGCCTGCACATCATCGCTGCCCAGAACATCGTCACCAGACGGATCTTGGGTCACGACCGAAGCAAGGTTCACCACCCCGCCTGCATCGATGTCTGTTTGTGTGATTGTGTATGTGAGTGTGTATTCCCATGTTTCGTCGACGTCGATTTTGCCGTTGGTGTTTGTGTCGCTGGCGGGGACGAGCTGTGGCACGGGGTTGGGTGTCACGGCTGTGCCGCCGATCGGTGTCAGCGTGTCGGTCAGCACGGGCGCGTCGAGCGTGACGTTGCCGGTGTTTTCAACCGTGATCAGGAAGCTGATGTTGTCGTTGGGCTGTGGCACTGCGGGCAGCGCGCTTGTCACCGTTTTGACCACCGCGATGGACGGATCAGGGTTCACGGGCGCGGGTGTCGGATCGGATGTATCCGGTGTAACGGGCGTCCCGTTTGGATCATTTGCGTCAGCTGTGACCGTGTTGATCAAACCGCCTGCGTCGATGTCTTCTTGCGTCAGCGCATGCGTCACCGTGTAGACCCAGGTTTCGCCAACGCTGAGCGCGCTGTCGCCGTCCAGATCGCCGTCGGTCCCGTTGGCCGCTTCCAGCACAGGGGTTGGCGCAGGTGTGATCGCCACATTATCCGCACGGGTCAGGTTTTCGGTCAGCGCAGGCGCTGTCAGCGTCACGTTGCCGGTGTTGGCCACGCGGATTTCAAACACAACTTCGTCGGTCGGTTTGGCCGGATCAGGCGCACCTGTCCGCACAGATTTTGTGGTCTCAAGGCTGCCCGTTGGCGACACAGGCACAACGGTCGGATCATCGCCGTCGCCTGCCCCGTTGTCAGAGGTATCCGACACGGATGTCCCCTGCGGATCGGTCGCCGTCGCCGTCACAGTGTTGCTGATCCCGCCTGCATCCACGTCGTCTTGCGTCAGCGTGTAGGTCACTGCGTAGACAAACACTTCGTCCACATCAAAGCTCATCGGCAGGTCATCATTGCCAGATTGGAACACAGGTGACAGCGTCTGATCAGCCGCACCCAGATCGTTCACCGTGCTCAGCGTATCGGCCAGAACAGGCAGCGACAGCGTCACGTTACCGGTGTTTTCAACTGTGATCTGGAAGGTCACATCAACGCCCGCTTCCAGCACCGCAGGCACATTCGGCACGGTCTTCAGGACCGTCATCTCAGCATCTTTGACGTCAAGGCTGACCACTTCGTCCGCCGTTTCTTCCAGCGGATCAAGACCTGCAGGTGGCGTGGCATCCACGGTCACGGTGTTGGTCAGATCATCGCCCGCATCCACGTCTGCCTGTGTGACCGTATAGGTCGCCGTGCGGGTTTCAGATGCACCCGGTTCCAGCACTGCAATCACGTTATTCGGGGTGATCGCAAGCGCGCTCAGACCCGCAGAAGACCGGTGTTCGTCGTTCAAGGTCACATCACGCAGGCGCACATTGCCGGTGTTTTCGACCGTGTAAGTGTATGTAATTACAGCACCTTCAACGACGTCCACATCATCAGAGGCCAGTTTCGTGACAACCATCGACGGGGTGCGTTCGCCGGTGACCATTTCCGTCGCAGTCGCAGCCAGTGGTGGCGCATTCGGATCGGAATCGTATTCATTGGGCATCGTCACGTTCACGATGTTGGTCACAAGACCCGCATCAACGTCATCTTGCGTCACCGTATAAGTCGCACGACATTCCACAGTCTCGGTCGGCAGCAACGGCTGCGCATCACTGATCGGATCACAATCCGTCACCGCACCAATCTTGTCATCAGATACCGCAGGCGCTTCGGTCAACGTCACATTGCCCGTGTTCGCAATCGTAAAGATGTAGCTGACCACCTGACCTTCAGTGTCAAACGTCCCACCCGTCAATGGACCCGTACCCACTTTGGCCACCGCAATCGACGGCTCGCGCAGCGGACCATCAACCGTTTCGCTGCCATCAGCCGTTTGCGGTGTCCCGCCCGGAATGGCCGGTGTGCCCGTCGCCGTCGCCGTGTTGTTCACAAAGCCCGCGTCAATATCGTCCTGCGTCACCGCATAGGTGAACAAACAGCTGTCATCCACAGCACCCGGTGCCAACGTCCCGATCGTACAGGTCCCCGCCACCAGATCATCCGTCACAAAGATGTTCTCCATCGTGACGTTACCGGTATTTTCAACCGTAATCCGGAAGTCCAGCGTCTGACCCACATCCGTAAAGCTTGGCGCAAGACCTTCCAGATCCTTCTCAACACTCAGTTCCGGCAATGGCCCCACAACAGGATACGTCGTCGTCCCGCTGGCTTCGGTCAGAACACCTTGCGGGTTCGCACCGCTGGCATCCGCCACGTTATCAACGATCCCGTCGTCAATATCCTGCTGGGTCACAACATAGGTGCCCGTACAAATCGCATCTTCGCCCGGTGCAATCACCAGGTTCGCAGGGCTGGCCCCGTTCACCGTACAGCTTAGACCCGTCAACATCGGGTCATCCACCATGATGTTCGACATCGTCTGGTTGCCCGTGTTGCTGACCGTAATCGTGAACAACAATGTGTCGCCCACACCGTTTTCAATATCCGCACGATCGCCCGGTGTCGTTTGGTTTTCCGCCACTTTTGCAACGCTCAGCGCCGCGTTATCATCCGCAAATACCGTCACATCATCCACATTCGACGTCACCGGCTGGCCGCCAAACGTTGTCTGCGCGCTGGCCGTGTTGGTCACAAAACCACCCGTCACAGCCGGATCAGACGACACCGCATCCAGATCGTCCTGGGTCACCGTATAGGTCTGCTCACAAGAGAACGACGCATCAGGCTGCAACGCAGTCCCGCTGTTACACGTCAAAGTCCCACCCGGGAACTTGTCATCCGTCACTTCAAACACAGGACCCAACGCAGGCCGGATCCCCGTCGCAGGCGACGTGTTCGTGATCGTATACCGATAGACAATTGTATCCGTTGTGCTGTCGATATTCGGGGCCGCAGCACTGTTCACCGTCACCACAGATTTCACAAGATCAATCGCCGGATCAACACCACCCGGAATGGATTCCGTCACCGTCGGCGACGTTGTCGTCCCATCGGTCGCGGACGCAATATTCGTCACAACACCCAGATCAAAATCCGCCTGCGTGATCGTATATTCACCGGTACAATCGCGGCTCGC
The DNA here is from genome assembly GCF_055809435.1 of Yoonia sp. D2-7. Classification (NCBI taxonomy): domain Bacteria; kingdom Pseudomonadati; phylum Pseudomonadota; class Alphaproteobacteria; order Rhodobacterales; family Paracoccaceae; genus Yoonia; species Yoonia sp. D2-7. The sequence goes on from NZ_JBVVTX010000005.1 coordinate 96,292, forward strand.
CCCCACGGCCAGATCAGCCGTGCCACAGGCAATCTGCCCGATCAGGTTATCATTCACGAACAGATCGTCCTCGATCGTCGTGTTACCTGTGTTGGTCACCGTGAACGTGTAGGTCACGATATTGTTCGGCGCAAAGACGTCGTTCACCACATCCGTGTCACCGTCACGGATATTCGTGAACGCCTTCACCGTTTCCAGCGCTGGCAATTGCGTGGCAAACGCAGTCGCCTCGCCCGGCACAGCCGTCACAACCGGCGCAAGACCAGTCCCATCATCAAACTCTGTCGCAGCCGTCGCACTGTTCGTAAATTCACCATCGTCAATGTTGATCTGATCCGCAGGCCATGTCGCCTCACAGGTCACCGTATCACCCGGCGCCACATCCGCTGTGGAACACACAAGTTCAAGGTCTGGCGTCGAGATCAACGTATCCGTCACCACGATGTCTTCCGTGATCGTCACGTTGCCGCTGTTTGTCACCAAAAATTCAAAGATAATCGGATCATTCGGGTTCTGATATGTCGTCGGCGTGCCCGGCTTGATCCGTTTTACAATGCTCAGCTCAGGCATCTGGTCCGCATCCGCCGTGGCCATCGCATCCGGCGATGTCACAGAGGCCGTGCCCGTCGGATAAGTCGCATTCGGCACAACCGGCTGATCAATGCTCGCACTGGCCGTGTTCACCACTTCGTCCGCATCCAGATCAATTTGCGTCACCGCATAGCTCGCTTCACAGCGCAGCGTCGCACCCACAGCCAAACCACCCAGCGGCAGCGATGGACAGTTCACCGTCGTCTTGTCATCCGCCACGCTAATCGGCGCGGTCAGGGTAATATTGCCGCTGTTCGTCACGTCGTAAAAATACGTGATCACATCGCCCACAGCCGCAAAGTTATCGCCCGTGTTCACTGTCTTCACAGTCGTCAGTGCCGGCAACTGATCCGGACCCGCAAGGGTGACCGTGTCGTCGCCGCTGACCTGCGGCAATCCATCCGGATCGCCCGTCACCGTGACCGTGTTTTCAATCGCCGCCGCATCCACATCGTCCTGATCCGGCAGAACGCTGGTTTCCAGCAATCCACCCGCAGGACAGGACGTCAGCACAGCACCCGGTGCCATTTCACCAATCGCACAGGAATATCCCGTCAGCGCGTCATTCAACACAACATTGCGCAGGGTCACGTTACCCGTGTTCGTCACCGTGAAGTCGTAGTTTTCCACGACATTCAGTACAAACGTCCCAGACCCGTCGCGTTCAACCTTGTCCACCGCAAGAGATGGCGCGCGCGTTGGACCCGTGGATGTGGCTGTCGCCGTATCCGACAAAGACGCACCGCCAATTACACCATCACTGGTGAAGCTGCCCATGTTCACAATTTCGCCCGCATCAATGTCGGCCTGTGTGACCACATATTCGCGCGAACAACTCGTGTCCGTATCACCCGGTGCGATGCTGGCAACCGTACACGTCAGATCAGGATCAAAGAATTCATCAAGCAAATTCACATTGCTCAGCGTCACGTTACCTGTGTTTTCCAAAGAAAGCGTAAACGTCACACGATCCCCAACAGCCGTGTAATCATTGCTCGCCGTTTTTGTGAACACATAATCCGCAACCCGCGCAGGCCCGCTGATCGTCGCGCCATCCATGACCGGATCAACCAGATCCGCATCCGCCGTCGCCGTATTCGTGTAAGACCCCTGATCAACATCATCCTGCGTCGTGGCCCGCGTGCCCTGACAACTTGTGTCCGTCAGACCCGGCGCGAGGCTCGCAATCGTACAGGTCAGACCCAAATCAGGGTCATCAATCACGATGTTCTCCAGCGTCACCAAACCATCGTTGGTCACCGCAAGCGTATAATCGATATCAATCCCCGCCGCCGTAAAGCTGGCAGGAGACGCCGTTTTTTCAAAACTCAGGATCGTCGGATCCGTCGCAGGCGTGAACACCACAGTCTCGTCATCCGTGCGCGTCACTTCAGTTCCGTCAGGCGACGTCGCCAAAGCCTCAGCCGTGTTATCCACCTGCCCCAGATCAAGATCATCCTGATCAACCGCGTAAACAACAGGGTTCGGACAGGCCACCACAGCCATCGGACCCACATTGCTCAGCGTACAACTATATGCAGGCACCAACGGATCCGTCACCGTCACGCTTGTCAGCGTCTGGTTCGTCAGGTTCGTGACCGTCAGCGTATAATTGATTTCATCGCCAACAAGACCATACGTATCCGTCGTCACCTTGCTCAGGCTAAAGTCAGGCACAACTGATGAGGTCACCGTGTCGCTCGCTGGAGCCGATTCAACCGTGCGCACCGGATCAGCCGGATCCGCAGGATCGCTATACGAGAACGACGCCGTCGCCGTGTTCGTATATTCACCCGCATCAACCGCCGCCTGACCAACAGGATCAACAAAACCCGTACATGTATAAGACGTCGGCGTGTCCGTGGACCCTTCAGGGAACAAAACAACAGGCTGGTTACACGTCAGATTACCCGCAGCAATCTGGTCATCATTGATCGTGATCGGGCTCACCGCTGTGCCGCCGTTTTCACGCACAATATTCACAGTGCCCGTGTTGCGCACCGTAAACGTATAATCAATCCGGTCAGCAGCAGCCGTAAAATCAGTCGTATCCGCCACCTTCTCAAGCGTAATCGCAGGGTTACCCGCCTGCGGAACCGTCGCAGAGGCCACGTTGGAATCAGTCGTCCCGTCCGTCGCATAGGCCTGGTTCGTCACAAAACCATTCAGAACATCCGCAGCCGTCACCTCGTAAGTCGCCGTACACGTCCGCGTATTCCCAGGTGCCGCAACCGTCAGAGCACCCGTCCCACACGCAATCGGATCAACAAACTTGTCATCAATAACCGTCAGATCATCAACAATCGTAACATTACCAACGTTCTCAACAACATACGTATATTCAACCAACAAACCCTCAACAAAATCAACAGGATCAATAACTGGCGCG
>NZ_JBVVTX010000006.1:0-97785 GCF_055809435.1 Yoonia sp. D2-7
AAAGTCTGTGCGGATAGTATGTGTCTGTATCGAAAATTCACCAAATACAATAACTGCAAAAGTACATACAATTTTCACATTTTGGCAAGACATGGTACATTTCTTATACTGATAATCGCTTATTGCGCCGTGAATTATTAATTTGAACACTAAAAAATATGCACCCCGATCATCGAATAATCATGATTCTAGGATGCCGCAAAAACCAGCAGGAGGCACTTTGTGAATTATGTATTGGTCCGCCCGTTGGTCATAGAATGATCAGCAGCGCCCCGGTCGCAATCGCCCCACATGTGAGCAGGCTGGCAAGGATCGTCATCCGGTAATGCGACTGCGCCTGCACGGCATGACAGTCCATCCGTTTTTGCGTTTTGCGCGATTTTATCGCGGCGGCCCAAAAGATCAGAACGGCCGCAATGATGAAAACTGCCGACACCCCTTTTGCCAGATACGGGTACGTCGTTTCCTGAAAAAGCGCCCGCAGACCCAGCGCAAGCGCCACGCAGGCCATGCCTGTGCGCATCCACCCCGCGAACGTTCGCTCATTGGCCAACATGGTCCGGTCTTCCGCCCAGGCAGTACGCGTTTCGGCAAGATCATCTGATGATGGGTCTTCAGGCAGATCTGACTTCACCATTGTGGTCGCCTATCTTCTTGATCTTCACACGCGGAAGCCGGACCGCTCGCAAACGGCCCGGCATCTGTCATTTTCTTGATCGGATTGAATCAATGCGGTTTTGGCGCATTTACATCTGCCGCCGTCGTTCCCGCAGGTGTCTGCATGGCCTCTTGGGCTGCATCAAGCGCATCACGCCCCTGCGCCATCGCACGATCCATTTCTTCGCTCAGGATCGCTTCGGCTTTATCGACCAGCGCATCACGGTGATCGCCAAAGGTTCTGTCTTCGGTTTCTGTGCGTGGCAGGGACATCGCGACCGCACCGGCGGCGGCGGCAAAACCGGCGCAGATCAACAGCGGATTGGTCTGATAGGCATTTTCGGACGACTTGACCGCTTTTGCAGCACCACGTTCGATCCGCTCTTGTGCGTCGATGGCTTTCAAGCGGGCCTCGATGATACGGGCGCGGGCAACATCGCTCAGTTCATTCGTCTGATCATAAAGTGTCTCGCGCATCTGGGCTGCGGATTTCTTCACGGTGTCGGCGGCTTTTGCCGCTGTCGCTTTCACCTCTGCCGCGGGGGGCGCTTGACGCGCACCAAGTGCCAGCAATGCAATGCCGGCACCAATAACACCCACAGCAAGCGGGTTTTCCTTGGCGGCGGTCGCGGCCTTTTGAGCCAGTTCCGGCGCGGATTTGTCCCAGCTTTCAATCATCGCGGATGGCTTAAAACCTTCGGCGATAGATGTCAGTGTTTCTGCGAGGTCGGCACGTTCCTGTGAAATTTCGGCCTCTAGGGCAGCTTGATTAGTCACTGTACGTCTCCTTTAGAATAGTCGTGTCTTTTTGAATGGTCGCGATGGTGTCGTGCGGTACAAGCGACGCGGATTTCAGCATCCGCAGCGCCTTCATGCCGACAACAACAGCGATCAGCAGGGCGATCAGGGCAACCGCGCCAGCCGCTTGGGCGGGGGTCAGCCCGACTTCCACAAGTAGTGCGACGGCAGCACCGGTCAGCACTTGCAGGGCCGTCATCACAAGGACAAGCGCCAGACCCATCAGGCCAAGGGCGATTGCCACATGGTTCATCCGATCCGCCATTTCGCTTTTGAGCAGCGCCACCTCTTTACGAAGCAGGGCATGCACATGGCTCAGAACAGATGAAATTGCGGCGCTCATGTCGCGCGGTGCAGTGTCCGGTTTCATGACGGCACTGACATGTCAGGTGTCGGGATATGGTGCGTGGTCACGTCCGACATTGGCAAATCCGACTCTACGCGGTTCGTCGACCGGAAGAAACGGCCAATGGCAAAGCCCGCCAGCGTCGCTGCAGCAACAGAGGCCGCAGGATGACGACGTGCAAACGTGGCCAGATCACGGACAAGATCATTCGGGTCTGTTTGGCGCACCCGGGTCGCGGCGTCCTGCAATGTCGCGGCGGCCGTTTCAACAGCCTGCGTATGCGGCGCGTCTTGCGTCATCTCACCAGCGGCGGCACGAAGGCGTGCTGCTTCACCAGCGATTTTGTTCGCGGCATTTGTCTTGACCGCATCCGCTTGCTTTGATGCTTCGGCTTTGGCGTGATCAGTTGCTTTACGTGCGCCTGCTTTTACAGCCTTCGCACCGTCTTTTGCGATCTCGCTACCAGCTTCGGTTATTGATTTTGAATGAGCCATGAAATGTCTCCTTTCAGATAAATGTCTTTGCAAAGAGGGTGGCTTAGTTTTCGACACCAATGGCCGCTTCGGGCTCATCGGCGACCGGCTCCCACACGTATCCCGTGTAGGCGGCAAACAGGCCAAATGCGAAGATTAGGCCAAGCGCCATTCCGATCAACGGACCTTTATGGCGGCGGCTTTGCTTTTCAATGTTCACGTCAGGTGCGGACATGATGTATCTCCTTCTATGCGTTGGTAGAGATACTGATCAGTCCGGAAATGGTTCCAAAATAACTGTAAACCTTAGTAATCAAGGCTTTCGTGCTCAAATGCGGCAATCGCAAAACGCACCTGCAACGTATAAAGACCGGCCTCGTGCGTGACGTCTTGTTCGGCACCCAACTTAATTCCGAACGCGCGGATCAGTTTTGACCCGATGCCTGTGCCACGTCCCGCTGTTTCGTCCACTGTCGAATTTGACACGCGCAACGTACACGTGTCTCCATCTTGTTGCAGACTGACAATCAATATCGGTTTTTCACCTGGTTGGGCGGACATGTATTTAATGGCGTTGGTGATCGCTTCGTTGGCAAGCAACGACAAGGCAACAACCTGATCAGGGAACATCCAAACGTCCGCGATGGATTTCTCAAGATTGATCTCGGTAACGTCTGTGACGCCGACTTCAATGGAATGCTGAACCGTCCGATCAACAAGTGATCCGACATTGACCCGCCCTTCGTCTTGGGTCGAATAAAGATCCTTGTGCACATCGGCCAGCGCGGCAATCCGGTCCTGCACACGTTGCAACGTTTCAATTGTCTCGGGCTGTTCCGCGTTGCGGATCTGCATATTCATGATCGACGCGATCATTTGCAGGTTGTTCTTCACGCGGTGGTGCACTTCTTTCGCAAGCACCTTCTGTTCGCGCACCATCGCTTCAAGACGAGCTTCTTCGCGCAGAATATCGTCGGTCAGGTCAACAAAACGTTCCTGAATTTCCAGCAGCTCCGCAGGTGCGCCATTGCTCAAACCTGTTTCGGGAACGGTGCGTGTCACTGCGAACCTGTTCATCTGTTTACGCAGGACCGCGATGTGTTTGATCACCAGCGAATACAGCGCCATCACGGCCACGACGACGGTCGCAATCCACATGATGATCGGAAAGGCACTGGCCGGAATCGGGGATTGCATCGCACCCGCTTCGGTCGTTGCGTCAGGGTCCCAAACCCCGACGATCGTCGTCGGGCTGTCAGCGACAGGGACCACAGTATAGATGTACTTTTCGCCGGTTTGCGCGAAATCGCGGAACGATTGCGCACGGAACTTCGGGAACCGCGTCACGTCAAAATTTTGCGGTAGCAACGTGTCGACTGATTCAAGGCTATGCTCGGCGGTCAGAACATCGCCCCTTTCGTTGAACGTAAACAGTTCAACCAAACCGGACACAGGCAGATCGGACAACGCTTTTTGCTGTGCTAACTTCAACTGCGGGATCGAAACAGAGGTATAGCCGGCGAACACGCCGTTGATCTCGAAGGGGGTGGAAACGATGATCACCGCCGCGTTGCTGCCCTGTGCGACAGGATTCATTTCGACATTGGCGGTCGGGTTTTGCATCCGCTCTGCAAAACCTTCGTAGTTCCCGAATTCCAGCGTTTCCTCGACTGACGAACAGTCCATCACACCATCTAGCGGCATGATCCCTGCAAAACTAAATGCAGGTTCGGTTTGAATGACACCCTGAAGAACCGGCGCACATTCATCTGGGTTTTCGAGCAGATACGGCGCGAGGTTCCCCAACATATTGGCGGCCCCAAACGCGCGCTGGATCAGCAATCGTTCCGCCTGCACCGCTTGGTCCGACAACGCCAACAAGGCAAGTTCAGCGTTTTCGTCAGCAGTCTCAGCTAGGCGTGTTGTCTGGAAAACCGCAATCATACCGATTGGGAATGCAGCGAGACTAAGCATCAAGATCACGCGCGCGCGTAGTCCATGATACCACCGCTTTGGTGCCGCATCCGCCAATTGGGTCATTAGTTTTCCAGAATTATGTCGCGATTAATGACAGCAACTGTCGACTGATCAGTTAGTTCCATGGCACTTTCGCCATCAAGCGACATTAATTCGGTCAATGCAGCACGGGCACGGTTTACGCGGCTTTTGATCGTACCGATAGCGACACCAACCGTGTCTGCGGCTTCTTCATAAGAAAACCCTTGGGCCCCCACCAACATCAGTGCTTCACGCTGTTCATCCGGCAGCGTCTCAAAAGCGGTCTTAAAGTCGCGCATCTGAAGACGTCCGTCATGGTCCGGCTTCACCGACAGCGTATCTGTAAACGCGCCATCCTTGTCGGATACTTCGCGTTTCATCTTTTGGTGACGGGTATAATACGTGTTGCGCAGGATCGTAAAAAGCCACGCTTTCATGTTGCTGCCCGGTTCAAACGTATCGATCTTGGCCCACGCTTTTACGATCGTATCCTGCATCATATCGTCTGCAAGACTACGGTTGCGGCACAAACTCATCGCGAAACCGCGCAGGTTCGGCATCAAGGAAATCAGCTCTTCCTTCGGATCAGGATGGCTCATTTGCTGTTTCTCTCCTGATCCTGTGCTTTCAACACAGTCAACAGATCAACAATCTCTGTCGGCATATCGCCGCTCGCATAATCGGCGAAAACCTCTTTCAGGTTCTCATCGATATGATGCGCGATGACAGCGTCACGCTTCGGATGTTTGCCTTCAGACATGGAGGTCCTAACTAATTTTTGTGTGCGAATTTGAAACTTACATGGAACAATACCCGTAGTTGGCAGTATTGTTCCAAAGAACTGCAAAAAAGATTGAAAAAATGACGGAAAGTAACACCATGGACAACACGTTCTCGGATCATGTCGCCGCAGAGTTGCCGTACCTACGCCGCTATGCACGCGCATTGACCGGCTCTCAGGGGCGGGGCGACAAGTATGCCGTCGCAACACTTGACGTAATTCTGCGTGACCGCAGCACCGTCGAAGAAGCCCCAACAATCAAGGAAGGCCTATTTCGGTGCTTCCATGCGATCTGGGTGACTTCCGGTCGTCAGCTTAGCATCGAGGACGAAGTTGATGGGTTGGTGCGCAAAGCCCAAGACCACCTTGCAGCCCTGACAACAAACGCCCGCGAAGTTTTGTTATTGAAAACCATCGAAGGGTTCACACGCGAAGAAATCGGCCGGATCATCGAAGCAGATGACACCGAAGTCACCCAGCTTCTGGACATCGCGATTGCAGAAATCGCTGCGAGCTCTTCTGGTGCCGTGATGATTATCGAAGACGAACCGATTATCGCAGCCGATCTCGAAGACATCGTGACAGACTTGGGTCATCGGGTCACAGGCGTGGCGCGGACACGCACCGAAGCTGTCGCACTTGGCAAAGCAGACAAGCCAAGCCTGATCCTTGCAGACATCCAACTGGCGGATAATTCATCCGGTATCGACGCGGTCAACGATCTGCTCGAAGGTCTTGATGTACCAGTCGTATTCATCACAGCATTCCCAGAACGTCTGTTGACCGGTGATCGTCCGGAACCTGCTTTCTTGATCTCGAAACCGTTCAAGGTCGACCAAGTCCGGTCTGCCGTCAGCCAAGCGTTGTTCTTTTCAACAACCGAAACGCTGCACAACTCTTAAGTTCGAAAATCAGAACAACAAAAAGCCCCCGCGCCATCACGGCGCGGGGGCTTTTTTGTGCGGTGTTATGCTTTGGTCAAAGCACGCAACATCCATGCGGCTTTTTCGTGAAATGCGGACCGCTCTGTCGCCAAATCTTCGGTGACGGGGTCGTTGTTGTCGCCTGCGATTTTAATCAATGCGTGCAAACGATGCGCGATACGTGCGTGGTCGCCTGCCAAATCTTCACACATCTCGCCAGCAGACAATGCGCCGTCGCGATCTTGTACAACTGATCCATCCATGATGGCCGACATTTGTGTCGGGGCCATCTTGCCAAGCGCGCGGATACGTTCAGCCAACTCATCGGCAGCGCCAAACAGGTTCTCGTACTGGCCTTCGGTCAGGTTGTGGACTGAATAGAACAGTGGGCCTTCAACATTCCAATGATAGGCGTGTGTCTTGAACGTCAGACGGTACGTGTCCGCCAACACGCCTGAAATGGCTTCAGCCAGTGCGTCTTGGTTGCGCACGCCGGATGGTACTTCTGTTTCTTCGCCTACGATATTCAATGCTTGTGTCATGGTATTCTCCTTTCGGGGGTAAATTGGTTTGGTGTCAGATCAGCGGTTCGACTATCTTTTGACGACACGCGCGATCAGGCTGATCACGAACAGCGCCAAGAAAATAAAGAACAGGATTTGCGCAATCCCTGCAGAGGCGCTGGCGATCCCGCCAAATCCAAAAACAGCAGCGATTACTGCAACAACAAGAAAGATAAGTGAGTAATGTAGCATCGGTTCGATCCTTTCGGTTCAGTTACGGTGGCGACGATATTTGCCGCGCTTGGTGTAGCAACTGGACACCTGGGGGATGGTTCCAATGATTCTGAAATCCTTTAAAAACAGGGCCTTTTGTCGCAACGCGCCATTATTTCGGAACCTTATCCGGCGCTGGCGGTTGCTCAGCCAACGCAACATAACAAGACGGAGATACATCATGGAATATGCAGGTATTGGCGGTTTTATTCTTTTGGTCCTGAACGTATGGGCTATCGTTTCAATCATCGGATCAGGTGCCACGACCGGTTCAAAAGTTCTTTGGACACTCGTCGTTCTGATCTTGCCACTGCTGGGCTTTATCGCTTGGTTGGTTGCAGGCCCACGGTCCAACCGTATGCCAGCCTAACAATTGCGCCGCTTGCGGGCCCGTGAAGGAACAAACAAATGGGCGATCACCTAGATGCGATTGGTGAGACACAAATCTTTCTAACCGCATCATCTTCCTATCCAGCCCTTGAGCAGCAATTTCTGCAAGCCCGGTCGCACATAGCGGCCGGGTTTCGCGTGTTTGACCCCCGCACGAAACTGCGTTCCGACGCAGGGCGTGCAATTGGGGAAGACTGGTACGATCTGATTGCCCACACGCTGCGGCGTGGTGTGTCGATCCGGATGATCCTGACCGATTTCGATCCGATCGTGCGCCCCGATGATCACCGGATGACGTGGAACGCGGTGCGCAGGTTTATCTCCGCAGGCGAAGCATCCGGCAGGCCTAATCTGTTGGACATCACGCCCGCCATGCACCCTGCCCGTATCGGACGAGGGTCTGCGGCCATGCTTTGGCCCAAGGTCATGCACGAAATCACGAAAGAGGCGCGTCGCCTAAACGCCTTACCTGCGGATGAAGCCAAGCGCGATCTATCGATAATGCCGTTGCTTGCGCCCTATATGATTGGGGACCACCCAAATCTGCGAGCGAACCGACGCCTTTTACCCCGTCTTGTGCCAACCACATATCACCAAAAGATCGCGGTCTTTGACGACACGAATGTCTACATTGGCGGACTCGATCTGGATGAACGACGCTACGACACACCTGATCACGACAGACCGGGCGAACAAACGTGGCGGGATTGTCAGATCCTGACGTCCGGCCCTATCGCCAAAGAAGCAGCCGAACATCTAAACGAGCTGCTGGCCGTCACATCAGGGACTGCGACAGCAAAACCCAAACAATCACTGCTGCGCACATTATCTGCACCACGCACATCAAGCGCGTTCCGCCTGTCCCCCCGCCCTGTCGTCACAGAATTAGAAGCGGCGCACATCGACCAGATCAAAAAAGCGCAGCGCTTTATCTATTTGGAAACCCAGTTCCTGCGCAGCAAACCCATCGCAAAGGCGCTATCAGAGGCAGCGAAAGCAAACCCCGACCTGCAATTGCTTGTCTTACTTCCGGGTGCCCCCGAAGATGTTGCGTTTCATCACAGCACCCGCAGCGATGCGCGGTACGGCGAATACCTACAGGCCAAATGCATCGACATGATAGTCAAAGCTTTTGGCGATCGTGTCTTTGTCACGTCGCCCGCTCAACCACGACCTGTGAATGATGACAGTCGTGGAACTCTCAAATCCGCGCCGCTGATCTACGTGCATTCAAAAGTGGCGATCTTTGATGATACAGCAGCGATTGTGTCATCCGCTAATCTGAACGGACGAAGCCTACGCTGGGATACCGAAGTGGGACTGACACTGACCCGCCCTGAAGACGTCGCAAAACTGACCAAGGCCTGTTTTCGGCATTGGCTGCCCGACGATGACGACACAGACCTTTCCAAACAGGTCGCGACGTGGCGCCAGATTGCGCAAGACAACGCACAGACGCCGCCCCATAATCGCGACGGGTTCCTGCTGCCTTATCCCATCGCACCGGCCCGCCGTTTCGGGCGCAATCTGCCGGGCGTGCCCGAAGAAATGACCTAAACGACCGCCACTTTGTAGCGGTCGCGCAAGGCCAAGACCCAAACCAGCAATGGGATCGCGATGATCCCGCCGACAGGACCCCACATCCACAGCCACACGACCAGCGACAGGAATACCAAAAGCGGGTTCACATCCATCGTGCGCCCCACCAAGGACGGCGTCACGAACTGCCCTTCGATCATGTTGGCCACAACATAGATCACCGCGGGCGCAAAACTCAGCGGGCCGTCAAACGCAACGATCCCCCCGACCAGCAGACACACGGCAAACATTGGTGGCCCCAGATACAGAATGAAGTTCGCCAAGGCGGCAAGGAACCCCCAGACAATCGGGAAAGGCATGCCCATGATCGCCAACATGACGCTGACCAGCGCACCAAAACTCGCGTTGATGATGGTGATCGTCAGAAAATAGCGCGACACCTGCTTTTCAGCTTCGCGCATATCGCCACCTGTCAGACCGCGATCCAGTTTTTCGATGTAGGCGTAAACTTCGTCGCGCGACAACAAAAAGAAATAAAGCGTACCAATAAAAATCATCACACGGGCGGCATAACCCGGCGCGTATAACAACGCTTCTGTGGCCGAAGGGACAACCATCGCTTCTTCAGCGGGCGCGCCTGTTCCTTCGCTGCCCAATGCATCGGCAACCTCTTCACCCGCTTCTTCGAGGCCCCGTAAAGTAGACTGCGCCAATTCAACGGTTTCGCGCAATTCAGACCAGATCACAGGGGCGCGGTTAATGGCCGTCGTCAAAACGGGTTCAAGTAAGAACAACACCACGGCGATCACCAGCAACGTGATCGCGAGCGTCGAAAATGCGCTTAGCCCGCGTGGCAATCCAAAGCGGTCCATCAAATCAGACACTGGCGATAGGACCACGCCCAAAACAACCGCCAGCAGGATCGGTGCAAACAGTGTCGCTGCGAAATTCAGCACCACCATCACCCCCACCACGGTCATAATCCAGATGGGGACGGCGAACTTTTCGACAGATTGCATGTGAAGGCCTTTCTATTGCTTACCAAGAACTGACGACATGCCAAAATGTTCCAAAACATTGGAACGAATTGCACAGCCTCCAGTTGCTCTATCAATCGAAACGCAAATGAAGGAGACCATGATGAACTGGGATCAAGTACAAGGCGAATGGAAGCAATTCAAAGGCAAAGCTATTACGCAGTGGGGCAAATTGACAGACGACGAAGTTGATCAAGTCGCAGGCGACCGTGAACAGCTCGAAGGTCTGATTCAGTCCAAATACGGCAAGACCAAAGAAGAAGTGCGCGAAGAAGTAGACGCATGGATGGCCAAAGCGTCCTAAGACGCGACGGTCATACAGACCCAATAAAACGGGGCTGGATCGTATGATCCGGCCCCTTTTTCGTGGCACATAGGGCGGCGCGTTTTACATAATCGGACGTTGGACAGCGGGTTCAGGGTCAACCATTCCGATGTCACTCAGTTTATCCAGATCGTTCACCTGCAACACGCCATCAGACCAGACAGCACATTGCATTTCACGCAGCTTGGTCAGCGTCTTGTTGGTGTGAACCAAAGACAACCCCAAGGTGTCTGCAAGATCCTGCTGCTTATATGGAAACGTCATCGCATTATCGGCGACCATCCCAAGGGATTTGCCACGACGATAGATTTTGACCAGCGCCCAAGCGATTGATTGCAGGGCATCGCGTTGACCCAATGTGGTGATCGTTTCACCCAAAAAATGTTCATCAACCGCCGCGAGCCATGTCAGCGCATAAGCCCGCTCTGGGTCCTGCCGAAAGAACGACCACATTTCGGTGCGATCAAAAACGCATAGGGTCATCCTTGTTGTGGCTTCAATCGAATGCCCCATTTCGCCCATCAGCGCGGCTTGCAGTCCTAGAAAATCGCCGGGGAACACAAGGTTCACCACCTGACGACGGCCATTCTGCAATGTCTTGGATCGCAGGCCCATGCCCCGCAATGCGGTGTATAACTGCGGACTGTTTGATCCCTCCAACATTAACGGCGTTCCGGCATCGACGGTCATTTCGCCAACCTTGAAACGCTGCATGGCGCGGACGGCGTCTTTTGTCAGTGGTGCGAACGCATCGCGCTGTCTCAGCGGGCACACCTCACATTTGGTTGTCATGGATATGCCCCTTGCTATGTCACAGTTTAATGCGCCCCGTCGGGACGAATTGTTAAGTGGTGAACTGACCAACAGGGAATTTGTTTCATGCAAAGTCACGGCGTCATCTATGTAGCCGACCCGATCATGTCACTTGACCTGTCTGAAATGCTGACATCTGTGCTGCATCCGACGGCGATCGTCCTGCCGCAATCTATCGAAGAAGCAGGCGTCGCCGCCCTGAATGCGGCGTATATCGTGACCGACAAGGCCGGCAGCCTCGCGCTGGCAAGCGTGCAACCGGGGCGGGCCATTCCACATCTATATGTCGGGGCAACCGATGATTTTCTGTATCTGACCGAAACCTATTTCTGCCTCGAAAAACCGTTTACCAATACGACGGTATTTGATGCGCTCCAGACATTGGGCCTGACCGCTTAATCCATTTTGCGCGCAAAATCGCGGACAGTAGCGATGTCATCCGGATCTTCGATCTCGGCAATGAGCCGATCAAGCAGTGTCGCCAAATGCGCGGACGTCAAATCGTCGGTCTTGATGTAAGCATAGCACTGCCCGAACCCCTGCGAAAAAATCTGGTCAAAGGTCACGTCTTCCGACCAAACGCGCGTGATCGGACTTTCCCGAAAACCGCCATTGTAAAGCGACGCGGTCGATTGCGCAGCATACAGCCAGTTCAGGCAATTGATCGCCGTATAAGGATCGTTCACGCCGGGCGACAAAGCGCGGGCCGTCATTTCAACCAGCTGCTGCACGATGAACAACAGGTTCTGATCCTCCGTCGGGGTCGATCCCACGACAAAACATCCGCACAGCGTTTCGGTCAATTCTTCTGAAAGGTTTTTTTCAGACCAAACATCCATCACCGCGGTAGATGGACCTACAAAACCACCTACGCCATGCAGGATATGAACGTGCAGATCATGTTTGTCCGCCAATTCAGTCAATTGTTCGCGGTCATAATTCTGGATATAGCCGTTATGGGAAATCCGCAAAGACTGCGTCGGATCACCGTCCGGACGGGCAACATCGTCGGACGTGCCTATTTCGGGGCGTTCATCAATGGCCGTTTCAATGGCGGCCCGTAAACGTTTGCCCAATCCGGCAGAGATATTCGAAACGTTGATTGTTTCGGGGATGTGGTGGACGTAATAAATCACGGTGATGATCGACACACCCATCATAAGCATCGACAGCCCTAATGATAGATGCGGCACGAAGGCTTCAAAGGCAGGATCATCGGCACCATCCCCGCTGTGAATGGCACGCAAAACCATCAAGGCGAACACGAAGGTGCCGAACAGAATACCAAGGCTCCATTGGGTGCCGCGATCCTTCATAAAGTTACCGATCAGACGCGGACCAAAATTGCCCGACGCAAATGATACAGCCACAATCGTCACCGAAAACATCACGCCAGCGACGCCCAGCACAGATTGGGCAATCACCGACGCCGTCGATCGGGCGCCGTCCACCTCCGTGGTCTCCCATGACTCTGGCCAGATGTAGAAAATGGAATCGCGGTTCAGGTCGATCAACAGCGATATCTGTGATGCGACGACAGCCAAAAGGACAAGCACGGTTGGCACAAACCAGTAGCTTGATCTGGTCTGCAAAAACAAATTCTTAACGATTGCGCGCTTACTCATGGTCGCCCCTATTCGGCTCGCGAACAGGCAAAGCACCTTCATCGCGTCACATTACTGTACACGACCTAGCACCGCTCATCTTGCGATCAATGGGTTGCGCTAAAACAAGCTCGCGCTCTTGCGGCGACCACATGTGTGGCAAACCTGTCCAGGCTGCGACGTGCTTTCACGCCATTTATGAAATCCGCATGCGCAAAGCGCCCGAAGAAAAAATCCCATCAAATGTATTCCCAACAACACATAAGTTGATCTTAAAAGCCGCGCGAAACGGCTTGTTGCCCGTAATGGACGATCACATTTTCAAAATTGCGCTCGAAAGAAATATTCAGCGCGCGGGTAGTATTTAACACAATTTAACTATTGATGCGTGTCGTCTGACCTATCGTCAACAGCACGACAACCACAAATGCACAAATTGTCCGCAACAAACAAAACACGATGAAATTAGTGGCTTTTTCGTGTCGGCTAGCCGACAGATGGCATCGCAATTTGCAATGAAATGGCGCGGCAGGAACGTCATCCCGCCAGGCCATTCGCAACCTTATGCGTCTTGGCCCACGTTCTGGCGCTGCGCACCTAACCCTTCGATGGTCAAATCCATCACATCGCCTTTTTTCAGATACACAGGCTCTGGCTTGATCCCCATACCAACACCCGGAGGCGTGCCCGTGGAAATCACGTCGCCCGGATGCAGCGTAAACAGACCGCTCAGGTGTTCGATAATCTCGGCAACCGTAAAGATCATCGTCGACGTGTTTCCGGTCTGCATCCGCTTGCCGTTCACATCCAACGACATGGCAAGGTTCTGCGGATCTTCAATTTCATCACGCGTCACCAGCCAAGGACCGGTTGGACCAAAGGTGTCGCAGCTTTTTCCTTTTGTCCAAGCCCCGCTCAGTTGCGTTTGAAAGTGCCGTTCGGACACGTCGTTCACGACGCAATACCCCGCAACATAATCCAGCGCGTTTTCCTTGGTCACGTATTTGGCCGTCTTACCAATCACGACGCCCAGCTCGACTTCCCAATCGGAATGGGTGGATCCGCGCGGGATCATCACGTCATCATTCGGGCCCACAATCGCGGAATTCGCCTTCATGAACAGGATCGGGTGCTTCGGAATATCCGCACCGGTTTCAGCCGCGTGATCGGAATAGTTCAAACCGATGCAGCAGAATTTACCAATGTCACCAACACAGGCCCCAAGACGCGGATCACCGTCTACAACAGGCAAACTTGCCGGATCAATGTCGCGCAACTTCGCAAGTCTTTCATCTGACAATGTCGCACCGTTAATGTCGTCAATCACGCCTGACAAATCACGCAGGCCACCGTCGCTGTCCAACATTCCGGGCTTTTCTGAACCCGCAGGACCATAACGTAGTAATTTCATCGCTCTCTCCCTTAGCCGGACCAACCGCCGTCAATAACGTGCGGCTGTCCCGTTATAAATCCGCTTTCGTCGCTGGCCAGATAGACGACCAGCGCCGCGATTTCTTCGGCAGTCGCAACGCGACCCATCGGCTGGCGCGACACAAATGCCTCTAGTGCTGCATCATAGCTGCCCATTTCTTCGCCCAACGCTTTGACCCGTTCGTGCCAGCTTGGGCTTTCAACCGTGCCGGGGCAGATGCAGTTACACCTGATCCCCTGCTTGATGTAATCGACAGCCACCGATTTGGTCATGCCGATCACAGCCGCTTTGGTCGTGCCGTAAATGAACCGGTTCGGGGCGCCAATGATAGATGACAAGGCCGACGACATATTCACAATCGACCCTTTACCGTTTTCCAACATGCCCGGCAGAACAGCCTGCATCATCCGCATCATCGACCGGACATTCAGGTCAAAGGCAAAGTCCCATTCTTCGTCCGTCGCATCCAGAACTGTCCCATGATGCACAAAGCCCGCGCAGTTGAACAAGACATCAGGCTTCGCTGTCGCAACACCGTCTTTGATGCTTGCCGGATCGCAGACGTCCATCACAAACGTCTCGACACCGTCCATGCCAGCCAACGCCGCCTCGTTTATATCGGTTGCGAAAACAGTTGCGCCTTCTGCGGCCATAGCCAGCGCAGACGCGCGGCCAATCCCCTGCCCTGCAGCGGTGACAAGCGCGCGCTTGCCCGTTAGTCTACCCATGATGTCCTCCCAGTTGGGATCAACCCTACACGCTGACAAAAAAGAGTGAATACCATGACACGCATTTTTATCCTCGGTGGGGGCGGCATGATCGGCCAAAAACTGGCGGGTCAACTCTTGGCGGAAGATCCAAACGCAGACATCACACTGCACGACATCGCGTTTCCGCCTAACGGCGTGGCCTGCAAACAGCAGACCGGTGACGTGTCCGACCCCGCGACAATGGCAGCGATCGCGCGGGAAAAATACGACACGATTTACCATCTCGCTTCTATCGTGTCAGGCGAAGCGGAACAGCAGTTTACCAAAGGCTGGTCGACAAATCTGCACGCCATGATGAACCTGCTCGACGGGTTGCGCACCGCAGACCACTGCCCGCGGATCGTCTTCACATCCTCAATCGCTGTGTTCGGCGGCCCCTACCCCGACGTGATCACAGACGACTATCTGCAATCACCGCAAACCAGCTACGGGGCACAAAAACTCGCGTGCGAAGTCTTACTCCAAGACTATTCCCGCAAAGGATTTGTCGACGGCATTTCGCTGCGGCTACCCACAATCTGCGTGCGCCCCGGCAAACCAAACCTTGCTGCATCATCGTTCTTTTCGGGGATCATCAGGGAACCCTTGAATGGACAAGAGGCAATCCTGCCCGTGGACGACAGCACGCGCCACTGGTTCGCATCACCTCGTGCGGCGGCAGGATTCCTGATCCACGCAAGCCAATTGGATACGGCAAAACTCGACGGGCGGCGCGCGCTGAATTTACCGGGGGTCAGTTGCACAGTGGCCGAACAAATCGAAGCCTTGCGCGACATCGCGGGTCAGGACGCCGTCGACCTGATTAAACCCGCCCACGATCCGGACATCGCCAAAATCGTCGCAGGTTGGCCGCGCAACTTCGCACCAAATCGCGCGGCAGAGCTAGGTTTCAAAGCCGAAACCAGCTTTGCCGACATCGTCAAAACCTATATCGCAGACGATCTGCCTAGCCTCTAAAAACAGGCCCCGTCGACGTTCCGACAACCAGCTCTGCTTCCAGCAATTTATGCTGCGGCGGGCTATCGGGATCGCCAATTTGGTCCACCAGAATACGGGCGATCTGGCGGCCTGCTTCGCGCACGGACGACCGGACTGCGGTAAAGATCGGCACGGTTTGGCGATTGCTCAGGTAGGACAAATCATCGTCGTAGGCGATCAAAGATACCTCGCGGCCCAGCGTCAGTCCGGCCTCTTGCACAGCGCGGCGCGCACCAATCGCGGAAATCACGGACGACATCAGGAACGCGGTCGGCGGGGTTGGCAACGCCAGCATGGCCCGCACCGCGTCATATCCGTTTGCTTCGGTCATTTCGCCGCTGGTCATATAGGTCGGGTTCGGGGTCAGGTCGCGCGCCGTCAATGCGGCTTCAAAACCAGCGCGGCGCCGGAACGCAAAATCCATCGTTTCGTCGCCGTTCACCAGACCAATCCGTTCGTGGCCCAAATCCAACAGAAACTGACCCGCCCGTTCGAACGCACGTTTGTTGTTCACATCGACCCAAGCGTAAGGCGTGGTCACATCCGTCGCGCGGCCATGCACCACAAACGGCATCCCGATTTCACGTAGCAACGCGATCCGATCATCGTTCATCAGCGGGGCCTGCAACACGATACCATCAACCGCGCCCTCGGATTGCAAACGTCGGAACAACGATGCTTCCTGATCTGCGTCCGTAACGGTCAACGACAGGCTGTAGCCCAACGCGCCGCTTGTCTCTGTCACGCCCGCAACAAAGTCCCCGAAGATCGGGTTTACCAACTGATCCTTGTTCGATGACGACAGCACATGGCCGATATTGAACGACCGGCCAGTGGCCAATGCGCGGGCCCGTTTGTTGGGCTGATAATTGAATTTCACCGCAGCATCAGACACGCGTTGACGGGTTTCTGCGCTCACTTCGGGGTAGCCACCTAAAGCGCGACTGACTGTCGTGGGCGACAACCCCAACCGTCCAGAGAGTTCTTTCAGGTTCATCTATTTCACCAAAGCGCTTTCAATCATCGCTCGACTTTGGGCAATAAAAACACAAGGGTCAACGCATTTTTTGATCAAGCAGCCAAAGTATGAACCATGTATACTTGAAAAAATCTGTTGACATACCCATCGGAATCGCACCTTTTAGCGGCATTCAAAACGCTTTGGTTAGCCACATTGGGAGATGTAGCAATTGAACAACCAAACGTTCACAAGGGAGAGATGAATGAAATCCGCACTTTATGCAGGAACCGCGCTTGTTGCTTTGACAGCATCTGCCGCTTCCGCTGAACAAATCACCGTTTTCGGCACGTGGCTCAGCCCGGAAGCTGAAATCGTTGAAGAAATCTTTGACATCTTTGAAGAACGCACAGGCCACGAAGTGTCCTACGTCGGCTCTGACAGCTTCGAACAACAGGTTCTGATCGACGCCGAAGCAGGTTCCGCGCCAAACATTTCCATTTTCCCGCAGCCGGGCCTTGCAGCAGACATGGCGTCCCGTGGGTTCCTGACACCACTGAAAGACGGCTCTGCCGACTGGATTCGTGACAACTATGCAGCTGGTCAGTCTTGGGTTGATCTGGGCACATATGCTGACGAGAACGGCGAAGATAACCTCTACGGTATGTTCTTCCGCGTCGATCTGAAGTCGCTCGTTTGGTATTCACCTGAGAACTTCGAAGATGCAGGTTACGACATTCCAGAAACCATGGAAGACCTGATCGCGTTGTCCGACCAGATCGTCGCAGACGGCGGCACACCTTGGTGTATCGGTCTGGGTTCCGGTGCGGCGACAGGTTGGCCAGCGACTGACTGGGTCGAAGACATGATGCTGCGCACGCAGCCACCAGAAGTCTACGACGCATGGGTTTCCAACGAATTGCCATTCGACAGCCCAGAAGTTGTCGGTGCAATCGAAGCATTCGGCACATTCGCACTGAACGATGATTATGTTGCTGGTGGTGCTGGTGCGGTTGCATCCACAGACTTCCGCGACAGCCCTAAAGGCCTGTTTGACAGCCCACCGCAGTGCTACATGCACCGTCAGGCGTCCTTCATTCCTGCGTTCTTCCCTGAAGGCACAGTTGTTGGCGAAGATGCAGACTTCTTCTACTTCCCAGCATATGAAGCAGCCGATCTTGGCAAGCCAGTTTTGGGCGCGGGCACATTGTTTGCCATCACAAACCCATCAGACGGCGCACAGGAACTCATCGAATTCCTGCGTGATCCAGCAGCACACGAAGTGTGGATGGGTTACGGCGGCTTCTTGACACCACACAAGGACGTCGATCCAGCGAAATTCCAAGACGACACATCCCGTGCGTTGAACGAAGTTCTGCTGAACGCGACAACATTCCGCTTTGACGGTTCTGACCTGATGCCGGGCGCTGTTGGTGCAGGGTCTTTCTGGACAGGTATGGTTGACTACGCAGGCGGCAAAGACGCAGCCGAAGTCGCAGCAGGCATTCAGTCCTCTTGGCCTGAGTAAGACGATCACCACTCACGCGCTGGCCGGTCCCTATCGGCCAGCGCACCCCGATTTTTCACGAAAAATCATCCGGATTTTCTAGAAAATTCGCAGTCCCTCGAAAGGTTTTGCAATGCATCCTGCCCTCCTCGGTTTGACGACGGTGATCCTCGGTGTGGGTGGCTGTCTGTTGTATTTCATCGGATCGAACATGATCCTCGACAAGGTCATCTTTCCGCAAAAAGCCGGTGATCAGGGCCGCAACATCAACCGCGCCAACATGATCCGTCCGTGGCTGTTCCTGTTTCCGGCCATGTTCGCGCTTGGCCTCTACCTTGGATATCCAGTGATCGAGACGCTGCGGTTGTCTCTCACATCCCGCGCCGCCGACGGTGCTTTTGTGGGTCTCGATAATTACAACAAAATGTTCGGCGACGCGAAATTCTGGGAAGCCATGCGCAACAACATGCTGTGGCTGATCATCGTGCCCGCCGCGTCCACCGCGTTTGGCCTGCTCGCAGCCCAGCTGACCGACCGTATCCGTTGGGGGAATATCGCCAAATCGCTTATCTTTATGCCAATGGCGATTTCATTTGTCGGCGCGTCCGTGATCTTTAAACTCGTCTATGACACCCGTGCCGTGGACCAAGAACAGATCGGCATTCTCAACGCGATCTGGCTGAAATTCGACGGCGGGCTCGGGTCTATCCTGATGCTGAAAATCTTCCCTGCGTTCATCCTGCTCTGCTTTGCCGCACTCGTGGCGTACGCGATCAAAGCAGTGCTTTCGCCGCTGAAAAACCAGCACATCCAAGAGAACAGCATCTTCAAAGTCCTGCGCATCGCAGGTGCATTGATCGGCGCATACCTCGTCATCAAATCGCTGCTGTCTATCATCGCCCTGTTCACCACAACGCTCACATATGGCGAACCGCAAACATGGTTGACCATCCCCTTCTGGAATTCTTTCTTCCTCATGGTCGTGCTGATCTGGATCCAAACCGGCTTTGCCATGGTCATCCTGTCGGCTGCCCTACGGGGCGTACCCGAAGAAACGGTCGAGGCCGCAATCGTTGATGGCGCGAACCCCTTCGAGGTCTTTTTCAAGATCAAGGTTCCGCAGATCATGGGCACCATCGTTGTAGTCTGGACCACGATCACGCTTGTCGTGCTCAAGGTGTTCGACATCGTCTACGCCATGACAAACGGCCAGTGGGAAACGCAGGTTCTTGCGAACTACATGTTCGACAAGCTGTTCCGCGCAAATGACTGGGGCGTCGGGTCCGCATCCGCAATCATCATCATGTTGCTCGTGTCCCCGATCCTGATCTGGAACGTCTACAACGCCCGTAAAGAAATGAAGGAACGCTAGGATGTCATCCATCGCAGGCACCAAATCATCCCTCACGTGGGCGGTTCACATCTCAACTGCGCTGCTTGTCGCATTGTGGTTGTTCCCAACTGTCGGGCTTCTGGTTTCATCCTTCCGGACAGCCGACCAAATCTCTGGCTCAGGCTGGTGGAACGCCATGTTCCCATCCGTCCAAAACGTCGTCATTCGCGCCGCCGACCCTGACGATTTCCGCGAACAGCGCGGTGATCTGTATGTCGTTGAAGGCAACCTGTTCGATGGCGAAGGCGAAGCCGTGATTTCCGTCTGGGGCACCTCCAGCCGTGCAATCGATGTCTACACAGCAGGCGAAACCGCAGACCTTGGCGACGGCGAAAGCTTCACCTTGCAGGCGAACGGCGACTACATCTGGTCCGGCAATGACGACCAAATCTCGGGCCGTGCGCAACGTGTCTTCGCAACAGCCAAAGCACCACCCAAATTCACGCTCGGCAACTACGCCCAAGTCCTTTTCTCGGGCAGCAGTACCGACGGCATGGCAAAGGCGTTCTTTAACACCTTCACCGTGACGATCCCCGCAACCATCATCCCGATCATGATTGCGGCTTTCGCGGCTTACGCATTGGCGTGGATGGATTTTCCGGGGCGTGCCCTGCTGATCGCCATTGTCGTGGGCCTGCTTGTTGTACCACTACAACTCGCCCTCATCCCCCTTTTGAAACTGCACCTGAACATCGGGATCGGCAAAGGATATCTGGGGGTTTGGATGGCGCACACCGGCTTTGGGCTACCGCTCGCGATCTATCTTTTGCGTAACTACATGATCGGCCTGCCGCGTGACATTATCGAAAACGCCAAAGTGGACGGTGCAACCGATTTCCAAATTTTCACGAAGATCGTGTTGCCGCTGTCCTTCCCTGCCCTCGCATCCTTCGGCATCTTCCAGTTCCTGTGGACATGGAACGACTTGCTCGTGGCCAAGGTGTTCCTGATCGACGCCACAGGCGAAACAACTGTGATGACCAACCAGATCGTCGAACTGCTCGGCACGCGCGGCGGCAATTGGGAAATCCTCGCCACCGCAGCCTTCGTGTCGATCGCTGTCCCGCTGGTCGTCTTCTTCTCAATGCAACGCTTCTTGGTACGCGGCCTGCTCGCCGGTTCAGTGAAGTAAGACTCCGAAATTCAGAGACTAACTATGACGAAAATGGAAAAACTGACCGTGACAAACTCCTTTACCAAAGACCCAGATTGGTGGCGCGGCGCGGTCATTTACCAAATCTATCCGCGCAGCTTTCAAGACAGCAACGGCACAGGCACGGGCGACCTAAAAGGCATCGCCAACCGCCTGCCGCACATCGCAAACTTGGGCGCGGACGCGATCTGGATTTCGCCGTTCTTCAAATCCCCGATGGCGGATTTTGGCTATGACGTCAGCGATTATTGCGACGTAGACCCGATGTTCGGTACGCTCGCTGACTTCGATTACATGATCGAAACGGCGCATAACCTTGGCCTAAAGGTGATGATCGACCTCGTCCTGTCACACACATCTGACAAACACGCATGGTTCGAAGAATCCCGCATCAGCCGCGACAACAACCGCCACGACTGGTACGTCTGGTCCGATCCGAAACCCGACGGGACACCACCGAATAACTGGCTGTCGATCTTTGGTGGTTCCGCGTGGCAATGGGACGCGCGGCGCGAACAATACTACCTGCACAATTTCCTGACATCGCAGCCGGATTTGAACTTCCACACACCAGCTGTCCAAGACGCATTGCTCGACGTGGCACACTTCTGGCTGGAACGCGGCGTCGACGGTTTCCGGCTCGATACGATCAACTTCTACGTCCACGACGATCAGTTGCGTGACAACCCTGCCCTGCCAGCGGACAAACGGAATTCGACAATCGCCCCGTCCGTTAACCCCTATAACCACCAAGAACACCTGTATTCCAAGAACCGCCCCGAAAACTTCGCCTTCCTGCGCAAACTACGGGCGGTCATGGACAAATACGGCGCAGCGGCCGTCGGCGAAGTCGGCGACGCGCAACGCGGGCTCGAAATCATGGGCGAATACACCGCCGGCGATGATCTCATGCAGATGTGCTACGCGTTCGAATTCCTTGCGGCCAACCAACCGACAGCCGCCCGCATCGTCGAAGTCCTGCAAAAGGTCGACGACGTCGCGGCAGACGGCTGGGCCTGCTGGGCATTTTCAAACCACGACGTTGTCCGCCACGTCTCGCGCTGGAACCTGTCAGACGCAGCAACGCGGACCATGGCCACACTGATCATGTGCCTGCGCGGATCAGTCTGCATCTACCAAGGCGAAGAACTCGGCCTAACAGAAGCGGACGTCGCATTCGAAGACCTGCAAGACCCCTACGGAATCGAATTCTGGCCCGAATTCAAAGGCCGCGACGGATGCCGGACCCCTATGGTCTGGGAAAACAGCAACCAAAACGGCGGCTTCTCAGAAGCCACACCTTGGTTGCCTGTGTCCGACGCCCATCTGCAGAACAACGTCGCCACCCAAACCGACGATCCCGACGCGATGCTGCACCACTACAAATCGGCGATTGCCCTGCGCCACGCCCACCCTGCCCTCGCGTCCGGCACGCATGACAACCTGACCAACACGGGCGACGTGCTGCATTTCACCCGCGAACATGATGGCGAAACGATCTTCTGCGCCTTCAACCTCTCTGATGGTCCGGCCACGATCACCTTGCCCACAGGCAATTGGACACAGATCGGGCAAAACCTGCACAGCGCCGATGTCTCCGGCAAAACCGTCACGCTTGGCCCTTGGCAACCTTGCCTGGCTCTACGTACTTCATAAGGAAACACCGCAATGGCTGATCTCAAACTCACGGATGTTGAAAAGACCTACGGCGGCGCGGTCAATGTGCTGAACCACATCGATCTGGACATCAAAAAGGGTGAACTCATCGTCTTTGTTGGGCCTTCAGGTTGCGGAAAATCGACCCTATTGCGGATGATTGCGGGCTTGGAAAGCATTACGGGCGGCACATTGGAAATCGACGGCGAAGTCGTGAACAACGTGCCTCCCGCACAACGCGGCATCGCGATGGTATTCCAATCCTACGCGCTCTACCCGCACATGACCGTCCGCGATAACATGGCATTCGCGTTGAAACTGGCCAAGAAACCGCAAGCGGAAATCGACGCGGCGATTGATAAGGCCGCCAAGATTCTCCAGCTTGATGAATACCTTGACCGTCTGCCAAAGGCATTGTCCGGTGGGCAACGGCAGCGTGTCGCGATCGGCCGCTCGATTGTGCGCGATCCAAAGGTTTACCTGTTCGACGAACCGCTTTCCAATCTCGATGCAGGCCTGCGCGTCGCAACGCGGATCGAGATCGCGCAGCTCAAAGAATCCATGCCCGACAGCACAATGATCTACGTGACCCACGATCAGGTCGAGGCGATGACGCTCGCCACCCGGATCGTTGTGCTGGCAAACAAGGGCATCGCGCAGGTCGGCACGCCACTCGAACTTTATGAACGGCCCGAAAACGAATTTGTGGCGCAGTTCATTGGGTCCCCCTCAATGAACCTCCTCCCTGGTAAGATCGTCGAAACTGGCGACATCACCACAGTCGCACTCGACGGCGGCGGCACAGCACGCTCTGCCGTGCCGACACAGGCGGCGGACAAGGGCCTGCAGGTCAACGTCGGCGTCCGCCCCGAAGATCTCGTCACCGTCGACAGTGATCCGCTTTACACCGGCACCGTCAAGTTTTCCGAAGCTTTGGGCGAAGTCACCCTGCTCTACTTCGATGCGGTAGGTGAAGAAGCATCCGTCATCGCGAAACTACCGGGCATCCACACCGATACGCGCGGCAACACGCTGCAGTTCAATGCGGACCCTAAAAAGGTGCAAATCTTCCATAACGGCAAATCGCTCTACTATCGCTAGGGCACCGGACCTCGGTTTCTTTGGGGTTTTCTAAATCCCGGGGGTCAGGGGGCTGGCCCCCTAGAATCCTTGCATCAAGAAATCCACAGCATCGGTTATCTGTGCGGCCTCGTCGCGCAAGTCGCCCACACATGCTTTCAACGCAGCCCGTGGAACAGCGGCCATATATTGCGTGACCAACACATGTTGTGCACCACCAATATCAAAAACAGGGTTCAGCCGCCGTGCAGGCGGCGGGGCGTCGTCGATTGGCATCAGCGGCACAGTGATCCGCGTGTTCAGCGCGTCCAGTAGATCCGCTTGCACATCAACGACATAGCCAGCGACGCCGCTGACCTCATACACATCAAACCGCGCCACTAGAACTGGCGGAACTTATCTAACGGCAGACCCTGCGCCTCGACATAGGCATTGCTGCCCGCGATGGCCGCTTGGTTCTCGGCCAGCCACTGTGCGCCCTTTGCAGCAGCCACAGCGGCGCGCAGGCCCTCCTCCGCAGCACGTGACAGGTTCACGTCCAATGCACGGGCTTCGTCCAGTAATGAACGGTCCAGCGACAGGTTTGTGGGTTTACGTGTTTGAATATTCATAAGGCATAATACCAAACATGAGCTATGCGCGTCAATCATGCGCATAGCGACGATACAGCCTTGTTAGAGACTAATGTTGGACAACGATCTTCGCGACACTCGGATCAATTCGGCGTAAAATGACCAGCAATCGTGCCGACAGATTCGTCGCAACGTACGTAGCGTGGAACCGCGATGGGGCCATCACGGTCAACTGACCCGCCTCATATCCGACGACCGTCAGCTTCTCGACCCACGCAGCGAAGCCGGCCTCGTCTTGTGCATGGAACACAGACTGCGCCTCTGCCCACAACGTGCCGTCGTTCACTGGTGCCGCCACTGGACGCAGCGGGACAACATTCGCAGCAACGGGGTCTTCGCTCTGCCCGGGCTGAACACGCGCCACGAAGTCCGGACCGATCGCAGCCCACGCGGGTTTCGTATCCATCATGATCTGATCAAGCGCGATGCCGTGCATCGCCACCCTGCCCCGCGCCGCTGCCCGCTTTTCCACAAGCCAGCCAAGACTGCGCAGCTTCGCCAGCTCGCGTTTCACAGTCCGCGTATCAACGTCCCAAAGCTTCGCGATCTCGGCTTGGCCCATCGTCAATTCGTCGCGCTGCCAATTATACCGTGTCGTGATCAGCGCCATTAGCCGCATGATCAATCGCTGCTTATGCTTGTCCTGACGCAATCCATGCGCCAACATCGCTGAGAGAATATCGTATTTCTTCGTCGCGGCGTCACGCCCGACGGGTTTCATCACCAACACGATTGGTGTCTCCTGCTCTGCGACCGCCGTTAGGTCGTTTCTTATATCGTGGGATCTTGTGTCCCCTTGGACCGGTCCCAGACGTTTCCCAACGCTGATCCGGTGATTGGATGTATTTGCGTCCGAAGCGTCGATTCTGTCAAGGGATTTATCCACAGGACGTGCAAAGCGATCGTACTCTTACCCAGATATTTATATTTGAATCAGGTATATTGGTAATAGGTGACATCCAGTGTGTCACCCTATCGCTATCTTTTGTCACCCCAATGATGCAGTCTCTAACTTGGGTGTCCCCTCAATTTGGTCTTCGCAGCGGCATCGCGGATCTCTCACTGAGCCCGATTCTCTCCATGCTCCGATTCGCTAGCAAACGTTGGGGTTTCGTCCGTTTTTGAACTTTTGCGGTTTTCAGTAAAAATCATTTTACGAATTGTGCAAATTCAGCGTAAATACGGAATACGCAGTTTTTTACGTCCCGAAGAAGGCCGACACCATGTTTACCCACGAAGATCTGGCAAACCTCCAGTCCAAATCCCTGAAGATGCAAAGCTTCATCCGGCAGCAGACATTCTCGCCCGAGAATGAAAAGTCGCTCCGCCGTTTCTCCAGTTGGGAGGTGTCAGAGCTGATCTTCAAGATCAATCAATCCACCTTCCGTGGCCGCCTTGCCGCTGAACCTGATCTTCCCGGTGGGGAAGTCGAACCTGATGGTCGTCAAAGATGGTTTAGCCTTGATGAGATCAACGAACTGCGGCGTAAAATGAAGATTAACCGCAAGTCGCTGATGCCCAAGCGCCCTGCTGGCAAGCGCGCGTTTCGCGTGGCGATTGCGAACTTCAAAGGGGGCGCCGGTAAATCGACCGTTGCCCTTCACCTTGCCCATGCTTCCGCGCTTGACGGCTATCGCGTACTTTGCGTCGACTTCGATCCGCAAGCCACGCTGTCCCATTCCATGGGCCTGAACGACGTTGCCGAAGACCACACCGTTTGGGGCATCATGGCCCGTGACCTAGTGCGTGAAACCGACCGGATGAATAATGCGGTGCAAGGTGCGGAAAGCGGGACCGCCCTGCCCCAACGCCGCATCCCGTCCAGTATTCGTGACATGGGTCTCGACACGCTGCGCGTCACCGACTTTATCAAACCGACTGCTTGGCCCACCATCGACGTGATCCCAAGCTGCGCCAACGCCGCCTTCGTGGAATTTGCGTCGGCCCAGTACCGCCACTTGAATCCTGAATGGACGTTCTTCGCGGCCGTGTCTCGCTACCTGGATAGCTTGCCGGACGATGCCTACGACCTCATCGTTTTCGATTGTCCCCCCGCGATTGGCTATCAGTCGATGAATGCGGTCTTCGCGGCGGACATGCTTTACGTGCCATCAGGCCCCGGCTACTGGGAATACGACAGCACCACGTCATTCATCGGCCAGCTTTCCGAAGCCTTGGGTGATCTGACAGAAGGCTTCGGGGCGAAACTTCCCGCTGGTAAAACGTCGCTGCCGAAGTCATTCGCCAACATCAAATTCCTGATGACCCGTTATGAGCCGGGCAACGATTTGCACCGTGCGATGTATGATGCATTCCGAAAGGTTTTTGGCGAACACTTGGCCGAACACCCGATTGAAATGACGCGGGCTGTGGAGCAATCCGGTCGCTTCCTCAGTTCGGTCTATGAAATCGACTACCGCGATATGACACGCGAAACATGGCGTCGGGCCCGCGACACGTTCGACCGGGCCTACCTTGAATTCAAGGACAACGTTTTGGCCGCGTGGGATGAATTGGAGGATGACCAATGAGCAAGAAACGCCGTGTCTTTGACATCGACCTGCCTGACGATCCGATAGCTGATGATCAGACCTTCCCCGTGGGGAAGGTTTCAAATAGTGAAACCAAACGGCGTGGTCCCATGGCCGCCGCAATCACGGAAAACGCCGACAGCGTGCGGGATCGGACTGAAGTTGAGGCGCAGATCAGGGCCGAAAATGATAAGCTCGCGCATGAACATGTTCGGTTGAAGCGGCTTGGGTTGATCACGGATTTGATCCCGCTCGATCAGATCGAAACCTATAAGCTGACGCGCGACAGATCGCCGGGCGATGATTTCGAACTGAAGGAACTGGTCACGTCGATCAAGGATATCGGGCTGTCGAACCCAATCCGGGTAGAACCGCGCGCTGATGGCAAGTTCGAACTGGTTCAAGGGTTCCGTAGGCTCGCCGCGTACAAAGCGTTGTTGGCTGAGACAAATGATGCGGACACTTACGGCAGCATTCCGGCGGCGATCTTTGCGCAGGGCGAAACGTTAGAGACGTTGTATCGCCGTATGGTGGACGAGAACCTTGTGCGCAAAGACATCTCTTTCGCCGAGATGGCGAAGCTTGCGATTTCTTACGCTGCTGATCCTGACACCGAAGTACATGATGCGGACAAAGCTGTCGCCGCGCTGTTCCAATCAGCCAGCTATCAAAAACGCAGCTACATCCGGACCTTTATCAAATTGATCGAGCCACTGTGGAAAGACCTGCGATTTGCAGAGGATATTCCGCGTGCGCTTGGCGTTGCTGTTGCCCAGCAGATTGAAGATGTCCCTGGAACGGTGCGTGCCATTCAGGCCGAATTGAAGGACTGGGATAACCGATCTGTCGCGGATGAATTGGATGTGTTGCGTCGGTTCACGGGTGGGCAAGAGGCGGCAAAACCACGCAGTTCCACGAAGCCGAAGCCCGCGTCAGTAGGTGCGGTTAAAGCCAAAACATCGTTCCAGATGCGCAGACCGCAGGGGCAGGTCAAATGCGTAGCTGGGGCAGGGCGGTTAGAGATCAGGTTGGATAAAGATTTCTCGACCGTTGATCGCCGCAAGCTGGAAATGGCGGTGCAGGCGCTGCTTGATAAACTCGATTGAGTTTCAACATATGAAACCTTCCCCGCGGGGAAGGTTTTTTCGTTAGTGCCTAGAAATAGGCCCTAAGCCGCATAATAGAGACGTAACAAGGTCGTTCCGATGTCATATATCTTTCCTCCATCACCCGTTCAGACGCTGCCGATTGTTGGTACCGACCTGCTTTTTCCAGTGCGTCGCATCTTCTGTGTGGGTCGTAATTATGTCGCCCATGCAGCCGAGATGGGCGGTGAAGTCGACCGTGAATCACCGTGGTATTTTACCAAATCTCCCACGGCTTTGGCGCAAAGCGGGCAGACGCTACCCTACCCGCAGGGCACCCAGAACTTCCATCATGAGATTGAATTTGTCGCGGCTCTTGGTGAAGACGCATCTGTCTTTGGTTATGCCTGCGGGCTTGATATGACCCGCCGCGATCTGCAGCAGGTCGGCAAAGATAACCGCCGACCATGGGATCTTGGTAAGGACCTTGAGAACGGTGCGGTGATCGGGGCGATCACCCCTGCCGCGGCGTTCGATGAGATTGCAGATCAAACCATCAAGTTGGACGTGAATGGCGTCCGTAAACAGACTGGGTTGCTGTCCGAAATGGTGTGGTCTGTGCCCGAAATCATCGCGCATCTGTCGGGCTATTATCACCTTGGGGCGGGCGACATCATCATGACGGGCACGCCGTCTGGGGTTGGACCTGTGGGCGCCGGTGATGTGTTGCATGGTGCAGTTGATGGGCTGGCGCCGGTGGATATGACGCTGGTGTAACCGGATGATTCGCGCGGAATTCAGTCCACCCGCTAGAAAAACTGCCTAGAAACAGCGGATTTTATAGCGTATTTATTAATGTATGCATAAAATGCGTGTCATGTCTTGATTACTAGCAAATAAACGGGCTAGCCTTTGTCTGCCGTGTGGGAGCGCGGTGAGGAGAGGGATCGGAACGACCTCTCTGAAAACTTTTGTATTGATTTTGGTAAAGCTTTCGAACCAATTTGATGCATAACAAAGTGAAGCCCGATGATTTGGTCGCTTATCGGTGCAGTCAAAATGACCATTTGGCCTCGCGGTCATTCCTAGGGAGGAAAACAATGAAAACGACACTGACAGTTGCAGCCTTGGGCGCAACAATGCTGACGTCTGCTGTGCAGGCGCAAGACACCATCGAAATGACATCCGCCTTCGGGTCGAACCTGCCAATCCTCGGTACGGCTGGCGTCGACTTTGTTTCAAAGATCAACAGCATCTCAAGCGAAGTGCAGTTCGAACACTTCGATCCCGGCAAGCTGGTGCCAACGCTCGAAGCTCTGGACGCTGTGTCCAACGGGTCCGTCGACGCGGCCTATACAACATCCGGCTATTGGCAGGGAAAGATCACATCTGCATCGCTGTTTGCGGCTGTGCCATTCGGCCCCGAAGCAGGCGAATTCCTTGGCTGGATTCTGTACGACGACGGTGCCGAACTGTGGCAAGGCATGTACGACAACGCGGGTTACGACGTGAAGGTTCTGCCGTGCGGGATCATCGCGCCGGAAACATCCGGTTGGTTTAAGAACGAAATCAATTCCGCGGCTGACCTTGAAGGTCTGAACATGCGCTTCTTCGGCCTTGGTGCGGAAGTGATGCAGCGTTTGGGCGTTTCCACATCGCTGCTTGCGGGTGGTGATATTTTCCCCGCGTTGGAACGTGGTGCTATTGACGCGACTGAATTCTCCATGCCGTTGATCGATGCGCGCTTGGGTTTCTACAAGATCGCGCAGTACAACTATTTCCCTGGTTGGCACCAGCCATCCACATTGTTCGAACTGCTGGTGAACATCGACGTTTGGGATGACATGTCCGAAACAGCGCAGAACCAGATCGAAGTAGCTTGCTTGGCCAACATCACCACCAACTTTGCGGAAGGTGAAGCCAAGAACTTTGATGCGATGGTCGACAACGTTGAAAACAACGGCGTGACGATCAAGCAGTGGGATCCAGAAATGCTGGACCTGTTCGAAAGCAACTGGAACGAAATCGCACAAGAACTGGCTGCAGAAGACGAATATTTTGCGACTGTTTGGGCTGACCTGTCAGAGTACCGCGAAGGGTACAAAAACTGGGCCACAAACATCTACCTGCCACGCGACCGGTAAACCGCGTTTCAGAGTCTAAATAGGGGCGGCGGCATCATGTATTGGTGCCGCCGTCGTCTCGGGCAGGGGAGAGCAAGAGCAGATGACAGACACGAATACACCACTTAGCGTCGAAGAGGTCCTCGCGATCAGCGACCCGGGCGACGTGAACCGCGAAAGCCACACCAAAATCGACCGGTTCGTGATTAACGTCGGCAATGTCATCGCGTGGGCATTCCCGCTGCTGATGGTTGCGATCGTGGCACAGGTATTGTTGCGCGCGAACGGGCATAACCAAGCATGGTTGGACGACCTGCAATGGTGGATTTATGGCGTCGCGATGTTGGCCGCGTTTGGCTATGCGATCACCACATCAAGCCACGTGCGCGTGGACATTTTCCACCAGAATTATTCCGACACGAAGAAGGCCAAGATCGAGGCGGCCGCGATTGGCTGGCTTCTCTTGCCGTTTATCGCACTGATGACCGACGTGATGTCCCATTACGCATGGGCGTCTATAGAGTCAGGCGAAGGGTCAAGCAGCCCGAATGGCCTTCATAGGCTCTATATCCTGAAAACATCGCTGCCGTTTTTGTTCGCGCTGGCATGGCTTGCGGGCTATTCCACATTCAAGAAGAACCTCGCCGTTTTCAGCAACACGGGTCTTGCCAAACAGCTGATCTGGTTGTTCCCAACGGCTGTCTTCATGGGTTGGCGGTTCATTCATTACATTCTGTACTGGGTGGTTTTCTTCACCGACGATGAAATCCGCGCGCGTCGCATCACCCGCGAGTACGAGATTTTCGAATATGCGATGTACATCTCATTGGCGATTGTTGTCGCCTTGATCGTCATCGGTCTTGTGACCTCGCGCCGGAAAGGTGACGTGTAATGCAGTTGCTGTCGTTGATATCTTTTTTGGACCTGAACCAATGGATGGTTTTGGCCATGTTTGGCGTGTTTATCGTCATGCTGTTTCGCGGAATTCCGGTGGCTTTTGCCCTTGTTGGTGTCTCTTTGGTGTTCATCATCATCGCGATCTTCATCCTTGATCCGAACCGTGATGCGATCCGAGAATACATCGCGTTTGATGATACGCGGATCGAATATCGCAAACTGTTTGCCAACTCTGGCCGGTTCTTTGGCGGGACGATCCAGAACCCTGTTCTGGTCGCATTGCCGATGTTCATCTTCATGGGGCTGATGCTGGATCAATCCGGTGTGGCCCAGCGGATGATGCAGTCTATGCAGGTGCTGTTTGGCGCGTTGCGCGGTGGGCTTGCCCTGTCGGTAATGCTGATCGGGATCATCCTTGCAGCATCCACTGGCGTTATCGGTGCGTCCGTCGTTTTGTTGGGTGTCATGGGGCTGCCGACGATGACCGCGCAGGGCTATTCGAAGGAAGTCGCCACCGGCACGATCGCCGCATCTGGCACCTTGGGCATCCTAATCCCGCCGTCGATTATGTTGGTGATCATGTCGGATCAGTTGGCGATTTCGCTGGGTGATTTGTTCATGGGGGCGCTGTTCCCGGGGCTGTTGCTAGGCGGTTTGTATATCACGTTCCTGATCATCTACGGATTGGTGAAGCCTGACGCCATGCCATTGCCGCAAAACCGTGAACCCGTGACGATGAAGGTGGTTGGCGACGTGGCCTTATCGGTGGTGCCGCCACTTGCGCTGATTTTGCTTGTGTTAGGGTCGATTTTTGTCGGTTTCGCCACCCCGACCGAAGCGTCTGGACTGGGTGCGATGGGGGCGATGTTGCTTGCGATCATGAACCGCAAACTGACGGGCCGAACGTTTCTGGATGTGATGCGGCAGACGTTGAACACGGCGGGTTACATCGTGGGGATTTTCATCGCCGCAAACTTCTTTGCCTACGTGCTGCGCCTTTATGGCGGTGACGAGATTATTGAACATATGATCCTTGGGTCGTCCGACAATCCACAGGTCGTTGTGTTCTTTATCCTGCTGCTGATCTTTGCGCTTGGGTTCTTGTTGGACTGGATCGAGATCACGTTGATCATCATGCCGCTGATGCTGCCAGTGATCTTGGGCCTTGGTTTGGATATCAACGGCTATGGTGTGATCGACAGCCCTGAAGTCGTCTGGTTCGCGATCCTTGTCGCCGTGACGTTGCAGACGTCTTTCCTGACACCGCCCGTTGGTTTTGCGTTGTTCTATCTGAAAGGCGTGTGCCCGCCGGGTGTCACGCTGGGCCATATCTATCGCGGCGTGATTCCGTTTGTGCTGTTGCAGTTGTTTGGCCTGTTCTTGGTCTTTGAATTCCCAGCACTTGTCACGTGGCTGCCTGCCGTGGCCTATGGGAACTAGTTAACTGGAGTTTTCAAATGACCCTGCGCCCCCTGAACATAGACCCTAACAAGTGTTTTATCGGGGGTGCGTGGGTTAACGCGCTTGGTGGTGGCACGCTTAATCTGATGAACCCGTCGGATGGGTCTGTTCTGTGCCAAATTGCGCGTGGCGATGCCGTCGATATTGATCGCGCTGTTGGTGCCGCTGATGCGGCATTGGCGGGGGAATGGGGGCAGGCGACTGCTGCGGAACGGGGCAGGGTGCTGGCAAAAATTGGCAGGCTTGTTCTAGAGAATATTGACGAATTGGCCACGTTAGAGTCTATGGACGTTGGTAAGCCGCTGACGCAGGCGCGTGCTGATGTGGTGGCGTTGGCGCGTTACATGGAGTTTTACGGTGGTGCTGCTGACAAGGTGCACGGCGAAACGATCCCGTATCTGGATGGCTACACGGTCTATACGCTGCGCGAACCGCATGGTGTGACCGGCCATATCATCCCGTGGAACTACCCGATGCAGATCATTGGCCGTTCCGTTGGTGCCGCGCTGGCAATGGGCAACGCTTGCGTTTTGAAGCCCGCAGAAGAGGCGTGTTTGACCGCGCTCGCCTTTGCCGAAATCGCCCGCCAAGCGGGATTGCCGGACGGCGCGTTGAACGTGGTGCCCGGATCGGGCGCAGAGGCGGGATCGGCGCTGACCAAACATCCGCGCGTGCGCCATATTTCTTTCACAGGCTCTGTTGGTGTGGGCAAATTGATCCAAGAAGTTGCGGCTGCACATGTGGTGCCAGTGACATTGGAGCTGGGTGGGAAATCCCCGCAATTGGTTTTTGATGATGCTGACGTCGACGCGGCTTTGCCGTTCTTGGTGAATGCGGGGATACAGAATGCGGGGCAGACATGTTCGGCGTCTTCACGGATCTTGGTGCATCGTTCGCGCTTTGATGAAGTCGTGATGAAGATGGCCGCGAAGTACCGCGATTTGCGGGCGGGGCCTGCGTTGGATGATCATCATGTTGGGCCGCTGGTGTCGATGCGGCAGAAGGAGATCGTCGATGGTTTTGTCGCCAAGGGCCACGATCTTGAAATCGCCGCGCGGGGCGAAATTGTGGACGGCGCGCCAAGCGGCGGTGCCTATGTGACGCCGACGCTTTTTGCGGATGTGGACGCGGGACACGTGCTGGCGCAGGACGAGATTTTCGGACCCGTGCAAGTCGTCATTCCATTTGATGATGAAGCGGACGCTGTGGCGATCGCGAATGGCACCGATTTTGGTTTGGTCGCCTCTGTCTGGTCGCAGAACGGGGCGCGTCAGATGCGGCTGGCGAAGCAATTACGTGCTGGTCAGGTGTTCCTGAACAACTACGGGGCAGGGGGCGGAGTTGAGTTGCCGTTTGGAGGCACGGGCCTTTCGGGACATGGCCGCGAAAAGGGGTTCGAGGCCCTGTATGGATTTTCAACATTAAAGACGGTGGCGGCATATCATGGGTGATAGATTGAACGGCAAGGTCGCGATTGTGACTGGTGGTGCGTCGGGGTTTGGTGCGGGGATTGTCGCGAAGTTTTTGGCAGAGGGTGCCAAGGTTATGATCGCCGATCTGAATATCGACGGTGTTGCGGGCGAGGCGGTGAAGACCAATGTTGCGGTTAACGATGACGTCGCTGCGATGGTTGAGCAGACACTCAAGGTGTTCGGTAGGGTCGATATTCTGGTTAACAACGCAGGTACGACCCACCTGCCAGCGCCGATGGAAGACGTGACCGAGGATGATTTCGATAAGGTATTCGCCGTTAATTGTAAGTCGGTTTACCTAACGGCGAAACACATTGTCCCGTTGTTCAAAACCCAAGGGTCCGGATGTATTCTGAACGTTGCATCGACCGCTGGCGTGTCGCCGCGACCGCGGTTGAATTGGTACAACGCCAGCAAAGGTTGGATGAACAACGCGACCAAAGGCATGGCGGTTGAGCTTGCCCCCGAAGGCATTCGCGTGAACGCGATCAACCCTGTTGCGGGGGACACGCCGTTGCTGAAATCGTTCATGGGTGGCGACACGCCGGAGATCCGCGCAAAGTTCTTGTCGACGATCCCGATGGGTCGCTTTTCGACGCCTGAAGATATGGGGAATGCGGCTTGCTATCTGTGCTCTGACGAGGCGAGCATGGTGACGGGCGTTTGCATGGAAGTGGACGGCGGGCGCTGTATCTAGGCCCGCCGCGCAATTCGGTTAGTCAGCCCAAGGGCCGTGGTGGTCTTTGCCGTCGACGCCGAATTTCGCAAAGCCGTGACGCCCGAAATAATCGCGTTGGCCTTGGATCATGTTCGCTGTGCCGCGCTTGGTGCGCATGGCGTCGAAATAGGTGATGCCGGATGACAGCGCGGGCATCGCGACACCGCCCAATGCACCTGCGGCGACGACTTCGCGCAGTGCTTGGTGGTTGGCCTTCAGGTAGTCCGCGAAGACCGGTGCGAACATCAGGTTGCGGTCCGGATTTTCACCCAAGGCCGTCGCCATATCGTCGAGCATTGCGGACCGGATGATGCAGCCCGCGCGCCAGTTTTGCGCGATTGCGGGCAGGGGCAGGGACCAGCCGTAGCTGTCGGACGCAGCTTCAATCATGGTGAAGCCCTGCGCGTAGCACAACACTTTGCCAGCGATCAGGGCCTGTTCGAGTTGGTCGAGCGTGATGGAGTCGATTTTCTGAGGGGCAGTGCCGAACAGGTCTTCGCCAGCGGCGCGTTCGTCCATGCGCGATGACAGGTTGCGGGCGACAACGGCGGCTTCAATCGCGGGGATCGGTGCGGCGAGGTGCTGTGCCTCGATTGCCGTCCAACGACCTGTGCCTTTCTGACCCGCTGCATCGACGATGATGTCGAGCATGGCTTTGCCGGATGCCGGATCAGTCGCTTTTGCGACCTCACCCGAGATTTCGATCAGGTAGGACGCGAGCGGGCCTTCATTCCAGCGGGCGAAGGTTACGCCGATGTCCGCTGCAGACATGCCCATGCCGTCGCGCATCACGCCGTAAACTTCGGCGATCATCTGCATGTCGGCGTATTCGATGCCATTGTGCACCGCTTTGACGAAGTGGCCGGCACCTTCTTCGCCCATGTAGGTCGCGCATGGTTCATCTTGGAATTTCGCGCTGATGGCTTTGAGGATGTGTTCGACACGGTCCCAATATTCGCGCTTGCCGCCGCCCATGATGGCTGGACCGAAACGCGCACCTTCTTCGCCGCCTGACACGCCGATGCCGAGGAACGGTGCCGTCGCTTCGCGGGCGCGGCGGTTGGTGTCGTGGAAAAGCGCGTTTCCTGCGTCGATGATCAGGTCGTCGTCATCAAGCAGGGGACGCAGTGCCGCGATCTGCTGGTCAACCGGATCGCCAGCGGGCACCATCAGGATGATCGCGCGCGGTTTGGCAATCGCCGCAACGAAATCTTCCAGCGTTTCGGTTGGCGTAATTTTGGCTGCAAGTTCGCCTGCGGTCGCGTGGAATTCATTGGTGACTGACGTGGTCCGGTTAAAAACCGCGATGTCAAAGCCGTTGTCAGCGATGTTCGATGCGAGTGCGGCACCCATTGTGCCAAGGCCGATCAGGCCGATTTCTGCGGTGCTCATGATGGGGCATATCCGTGTGAGGGCAAGACTGTAGGCAACGGTATACAACACAGGGCGGTGGGGTCCACCGAAACCCCTTGGGATACTCTCAACGGTTCGAAAAAGGTTAACGTAAGGTCCATGATTGGGGTGACGCAGGGGTGCACCGCCTGCAACTCAATTACCAATTGTGCCTGTTTTCTCTTGATCGCCCGAATTGAACATGTTTCGTTTACCGCAAATTAAGAAATGCTTTTCCGTGGGGGGTGCCGTGTTAAGTTCGTTTGTGAAGCCAAAAAGCTATTGCATGACCAAAAGTGCGTGCTTTGACGTGATATCGCCGCGTAGAGCGTTTTCTCAAACGGAACTGATATGGCGGGCATGCGAGGCCTTAACGCCATTTGCCGCACCTTCAGATTTTTCACAGTCTTAATATTTTGACACTTGTTACCGAGATGGACATTCACATGCATACGCAATCCAAAGCCAGCCCGACAGAAAACGTTCAAACCGGTGTCCGCCAGCGCAGCCTGCGCAAACATTGCCGCATCGGCCGCGCGACAGAGCTTGTCTTTGTTTTGGCGACAGGGGCCGCGTTGGTGATTGGCGGTGGTGCTGCGGTACATGCGGCAGAACTGACTTGGGATGACGGCGGCGGCAGCCCCCTGACAATCAATGTGACGCCATCCGGGAACTGGAATACCGCCAAT
Organism: Yoonia sp. D2-7; assembly: GCF_055809435.1. Taxonomy (NCBI): domain Bacteria; kingdom Pseudomonadati; phylum Pseudomonadota; class Alphaproteobacteria; order Rhodobacterales; family Paracoccaceae; genus Yoonia; species Yoonia sp. D2-7. Next base: position 36,388 of record NZ_JBVVTX010000006.1, read on the forward strand.
TGGTCCCTTGTTACAAGAGACGGCGCGGGCGACATCACCGCGATTACCGATGAACGGAGTTTTGCAGACGGTGACTTTGCGATTTTCGATACGGTTGGTGGCAGTGGGGCGGCGGTTGTTACTATCGATGGCAGTAATGTTAAGCCAATCGGCCTGCGGTTTGATATTGGCGGATATACAATTGCCGCCGATCCTGGATTTGGCATTGTTACTGGCGGTGACCCGCTTTCGTTTGATGTGACGACTGCCGGACATGTCGCGATCGTGTCTGCGCCGATTACGAGCAACGGTGCGATCACGGTGAATACTGCTGGTGCGGGCGAGTTGCAGCTTTCCGGCGACAATGTGACTGCGACTGGCGCGATGGCTGTTAACGGCGGTGAGCTGAACCTAGGCGGTAACTACGGCGGTGCGATTAATGTGGCGTCGGGTGCGACGCTTGACGCTGATAGCGGTCAAGTTGGCGGGCTAGTGACAAGCAGCGGTATTGTCCAAATTGGCGGTGCGAACTTGTCGATGGGCGTTGCAGTGACCACGGGCAGCGTCACGGTCGATGGCGCCGCGACGGTTGGAAGCACAGGAATTACGAACTCCGCGGACGGCACTGTGGTTGTCGACGCTGCAGGGTCTTTGACTGGTGACGTTGTGAACAGTGGCACCAGTACTGTGACAAACAACGGGTCGATTACAGGTAGCGTTACCAACTCTGGTACAGGTACGACGACCAACTCTGGCACGATCCTTGGTGACATCGTTGTTTCAGCCGGCGAATTCGACGCTGAATCTGGGTCTGTTAACCTCGACGACGATATTGCAGTGAGCGGTGGTACGCTGACTGCCGCAGGTGGTACGTTTGGAGCGGAGACTGCGCTGGGGAGTGGCGTAGCGGATAGTATGGCGACGTTCACTGTCACGAACGGCGGTACGCTTGATGTTACCGCCGATACAACTGCTGCGCAGGTCAACAACACAGGCGCGATTGTAACGGTTCAGTCCGGCGCGAATTTGACTTCTAATCTGACAAGTTTCGATAACGGTATGGGGACCGCATCGTCGACGACGATTGATGGGACGCTGACGGGTAATCTTGATGTGCAGGGTGGCGCGGTTGGTGTCACGGGTACTGTGACGGATACGTCTGTTGCGGTCACTGGCGGGACCCTGACATCAACTGGCGGTACCTTTGAGAACGGTGGTACGACAAACACGGTTGCTGTGAACGGTGGTACGTTTGCTGTTGCCGGAGGCATGGCCGCTGGCACGACAACTGCGAATGTGACTGTTGATGCGGGTGGCCTGACAATTGCTGCTGACGAAGAGCTGGACGGTACGGTTGCTTTGATCGATTCCGATATGGGTGCAACTGCAAGCGGCGGTACCGTGGTAAACGATGGGACCATTAGTTCGACCGTCGACGTCGCTGACGGTACGTTTACAAACAATACCGATGCGACCGTGACTGGTCTGACGACTGTTACTGGCGGTGTTCTGGAAGCTGCGGGTGGTGACTTCGACGGCGGTCTTGTTGTGAGTGGCGGTACGATCAACGTTACTGCGGACACCGTCGCGGCGATCACGAATAACGGGGTAGCCCCGCTGACCATTGGTGATTTCGAAATCACGGGCGACTTTACCCAGCAAGCTGGCCAGACCGATAACGCGGCTGATATTACTGGTGGGCTGTCGGTGACAGGTGGTACGTTTAACCACAATACTAACGGTTCGATCTCTGGGGCCGCGACGGCCACGTCCGGCAATCTGAACGCAAATGGCGGGTCCTTCGACGGTGGTTTGACTGTCAGCGGCACCGCAGTTTTCGATATTACGGTGAACACGACTGGCGACATCGCGAACGGGACCGTGGGTAATGCTGATGGTATTACCTTCGAGATTGATGACGGGCTGACCGTGACAGGTGACGTGACTGCTGAAGGCACGAACGGGATTATCAATCATAATGGCACGATCACGGACGCGCTGAATGTAAACGGTGGCACTGTGAATGCGACGGGTACCGTACAGGGGGCCACAACTGTTGATGGTGGTGACTTGAATTCAACTGGCGCGACATTCGCAGCGGTTGACGTGACAAGCGGTACTTTTGATGTGCTGGCTACGCCAAATGGAACAACAACTGCCAACGTAAGCGTTGATGCAGGCGCGGTTACGATCGCCGCGAACGAGACTTTGTCCGGTACCGTCGCGCTGGTTGATAGTGACATGGGCGCTGCCGCGAGTGGTGGTACTGTTGTGAACAGCGGTACGATTGGCGATGACGTGACTGTTGCCGATGGGACGTTTACGAACAGCGCTGGTGCCGCAGTTACCGGTGAAACAACCGTCACAGATGGTTTGCTGGTTGCGAACGGCGGTGCCTTCAACGGTGGTCTTGTCGTTCAGGGTGGCACCATCAATCTGAATGCAAGCACCGTTGGTGATGTGACCAATGATGGTGTGGTCGGGTTGTCGGTTGCTGGTCCTGTGACGTTGACTGGTGATTTCACACAGGAAGACGGGACAACCGCGCTGAGCGGGACGATCGACGGAACGCTGACCGCAACGGGCGGCGAGTTGACCAACAACGGTATCATCACGGGCCAGACCACGATTTCTGGCGCGGGTGTTGTGAATGCGAACGGTGGTACCTTTGAAACTGACGGTCTGCTGACGCCAGATATTAATTTGACTGGTGGTACGCTGAACGTTGATGCATCCACTGTGGCTGATGTCACCAATGACGGTGGCGTTGTGGCAATTGACGCGGGTCAGCAATTGACGGGTGCTTTTGCCAGCTCCGACGATAGTGCCACGACGACTGTTGATGGTCAGATTGTCGGTGACGTGACGCTGAGCGACGGGTCTGTGACGTTGGAGACAGGCGCTGGTAATCCGACGCCTGCAGCTGGCGTGCTTGGGGTCGGTGTAACCGGAAACGTGCTTGCATCTTCCGGTACGTTGACAATGGAAGACGACACTGGTGTCGGCGGCGGCATTGCCTTGAGTGGTGATGCGGGTCTTGTGGTGAACGGTGATGTGACCGTTGGCCTTGGTATTGTGAATGGGAGTTCGACAACGCTGAACCTGACAGGTGGTCACACCGTAACGAGCGACCTGACGGTGAATGCTGGGACAACGAACAACACAAATACGATTGCCGGTGATGTTGTGGTTTCAGGCGGTACGCTGAGCAACCAAACTGGCGGTAAGATTCTGGATGATAACGTTGTTGTTTCGTCCGGCGAGCTGGATGCCGATGGTGGTACATTCCGGACTGCGGCGGATGCTGCGAATTCAACTGTCGCTGTCAGCGGTACAGGTACACTGGATGTGAACGGTGCGACTGCGTTGACCACTGTCACGAACACCGGCGGTACGGTCCGCGTTGATACGTCGACAGGTGGTGGTCTGACTGCGACGGTTGCAAATACGAGCGGCACGTTGGCGAACAACGGGACTGTGACGGGCCAAGTGACCAACACAGGAACTGTGACTGCGAATGGTACGTTTACCCAAGAAGTCCTGAACAACGGCGGAACGATGCGGGTCACCGGCAATTCGACTGCCGATGTGGACAACAATGGTGGTGATCTGGTTGTTAACCCTGCTGCGACGTTGACTGGCACTGTCGACAACAGAAATGCCCTGTCTTCGGTCACGGTGAATGCAACCGGTCAGATCACCGGTGCAGTGACGGTTTCAGCGGGAACGGTTTCCAGCGCAGGCACATTGGACGGAACAGTAGCTGTATCAGCCGCTGGTACGTTGGACGAAAACGGTGGCCGGGTCACGGGTGTCGTGACTCAGTCCGGTGGTTCAATTACCGCAGATGGGTCAACATTTGACCAGACTGTTTTGAACAACGCAGGCACGATGACTGTGGCGGGTGCCACAACTGCTGATGTGAACAGCAACGGTGGTGATCTGTCCATTACGGGCGGCACGATGACAGGTGACGTGACTGTGTCGAACGCTGCGTCGACAGTGACAAACAGCGGTACACTGAATGGTACGGTTGGTTTGACAGCTGGTAAACTGGTCGCCGCAGGCGGAAACATTTCCGGTCTTGTTACGAACAATGGCGGGACAGTTGACGCGACCGGCGGGAACTTGACCGGTGGTGTGACAAACACGAGCGGTACGGTGAACATCAATGGTGCGACGACCGGTTCTGTGACGAACACCGGCGGTGCCTTGAACATTGCGTCTGCCGGCACTTTGACCGGAAGTGTGACGAACAGCGGCACAGGCACAACCCAGAACGACGGGACTGTTACCGGAGCTATGACCATTTCAGGTGGCACGGTAGATCAGAACTCTGGTGCGGATACGCAAGGTCTGACGACCTTGTCTGCGGGCACATTGGATGCCAACGGTGGTACGTTCTCGGGCGGAATCCGCACAACGGGCGGCACCCTGAACCTAAACGCTAACACAACAGGTGACATCGAAAACGATGGATCAACTGTTGCGATCCCTGCTGGCAATGTGTTGGCAGGCGACCTGACCAATACGTCCGGTACATCCACTGTGGATGGCGAGATTCAAGGCAACGTCATTGTTGGCGGCGGCACTATGACGACGTCTGCCACGTCAAGCGTGAGTGGTGATGCGACGGTCAACGATGGTACGCTGACTGCCGCGGGCGGCAGCTTTGGCGGAAACGTCACGGCGAACGGTGGTACAGTTGATGTGACTGGTAGCGTCGGGGTTGGCGGCGCGCTTGTGAACAGCGGTGGCGATGTCACTGTTGCAGCGGCGGGCACATTGGCTGGCGATTTGAACCAGGTGTCTGGCACGACATCGGTTGATGGGACTGTTGCCGGTGATGTGACCGCGTCTGGCGGCACGTTGAACCACGACGGGACCATCACTGGTGACGTGGCGATTTCAGGTGGTTCGGTGAACACATCAGCAGGCAGCACGACCAGCGGTGAGACTAGCCTGACTGGCGGCACGTTGACTGCGGCAGGCGGTACATTCAACGGCGGCATCGCAAATGATGGCGGTACCGTTTCCGTGACTGGCCCGATTTCTGGGAATGTGACGAACACGTCGGGGTCCTTGGCGCTGGATGCTGCAGGGGTCGTGACAGGCAATTTGACGAACGCGGGTGCGATGTCATCCTTGGACGGTACCGTCACAGGTACATTGGCCAACGCAGGGACAGTTGATGTCACTGGCGGTGATTTGACTGTTGGGTCGTTCACGAACGCTGGTACGATTACAGTGTCGGGTGGTAATACGTTGACGTCCGGGTCAACGGGTACTGTCGCAAGCGGTGGTACATTGGCCGTGACAGGATCGACTGTTGTTGCAGATGTCACTGCGGATGCCGGATCAACATTGTCCTTCAGTGGTGCAACCATTGATGGTGATCTGACAGTCGGAACTGATCTGACTGCCCGCAACAATCTGGATGTGACTGGTGATTTGGCGCTGACGTCCGCTGCTGAAGCCATCATGGCAAGCGGCGACCTGACTGTTGGCAACACATTTGATATTGCCGCGAGCACATCGTTTGAACTGTCTACGGGCACGACGCTGACTGCGACCGAAACAAACAACGCGGGTACGTTTACCGCGCGTGATATCACTGCGATTGATGGTACGTTCACAAACACTGGCACGTTGAATGTCACGAACCTAAGCGCAGGTTCTGGTCCAATTGCCCTCGCCCCATTGACACCGCCAACTGGTACAACCTTTGTCGGGCAGGTGAACAACACAGGCACAATCAACAGCACTGGTACGTTGAACTTCGACGGTGGCTTGGACAACCAAGGTATCCTTGATCTGTCGAGCACGAACGAGTCCGCGACAGACATTGTGACAATCGGTGGCAGTGGTCTGACGGGTGGTGGTCAGTTGGTCTTTGATATCGACCTGTCAGAAGGTAACGTGGGGGCCGACCAAATTGTGATGGGTGCGGGCGCATTCGTCACTGGTGAAGTGAACCTGAGCTTTAACCTGCTGGACGTTGTTGATGCGCGCGATATTGACGTCACGCTTGTCGATCTGGACGAAAACCAAGATTTGTCTGCCTTCACGTTCTCATCCGACGAAGTTGTCGATGAACGTGGCATCCTGTCTTACACGATTGGTCTGTCAGACGGCGGCGATTTGGTGATCCAAGACGGGTTGAGTTCCGGTCTGTCCGGTCTGGCTGGTAACATCGTCCTGACACAGTCTTTGATTGGCTCCATTGTGAACCGTCCAACCAGCCCGTTTGTAACAGGCTTGGCGTTTGAAGACGAAGATCCATGCGGCTACGGTGTGTGGTCACGTGCAACGGGTGGTTTTGCCGATACGACGGGGACTGTGACGCAAGAAGGGCGCTCACCGATCGAAGGCACTATTTCCGCGACATATGGTGGTATCCAAGTCGGTTCCGATTACGCCTGCTTCAACGGTGCCGTCAGCGGTTGGGACTTGTCGATGGGCGGGATCATGGGTGTGAACATCGGTTCATCGACCCAGCCTGTGTTTGGGCTTGACCAAAAGACCACGGTTTCGACAACGGGTGTCGGGTTTGACCAGCTTTATGCGGGTCTGTATGCCACAGCCGCCAACGGTCCTGCGGCGTTCGATTTGCAGTACCGGTTGGAAACAACAGACTTTAGCGCGACAAACAGCACGCTGGGTCTGAACGGTGAGAAGTTCAGCAGTGAAGCATCGACGCTATCGGGTGCGGCTAGCTACTTCTACTCGATCCCTGAATCGGATCTGTCGATTGTTCCAACAGCCGGCTTTGCCTACACGCAGGTTGAAACTGGGCCAATCAGCTTTGAAAACCTTGGTGATCTGGATGTGAAGGACTTTGACAGCAGCGTTCTGTTTGTCGGGGCGACCTTGGCGAAGTCACAGTTTGGCGACGATGGCGTATCCGCGACGCGTCAGTTCTTCTCTGCGACTGTGTATTCTGATCTGGCTGACGATCCGACATCGATCTTTAGCCCTGCAGATGGCAGCGACGATGTGGAACTGACATCTCAGAACCTTGGCACCTATGGCGAGATCAGCACCGGCATTAACTTTGTCCGCATCTTGCAGCCAAACGAGTTGGGTAATGTGAAGCAGGTCAGTGCCAGTGCGCGTGCCGATGTCCGGTATAGCGATCAGCTGGAAAGCTACGGCATCACTGGTCAGGTTCGCTTCCAGTTCTAAACAAACCCCCGCTGCCTTGGATTGATCCGGGCGGCGGGCACCCTTTTGGGGAACAGTAAGTTTTTCGTTGTTCCCTTGACCAAAGGGTCGCGGCGGAACAAAGTTGCAGCATTGCAAAAGCTGCATTTTGAACGATTGGATAATCATGTCTTGGTATAGCAAGGTTGCTTGGAAAGAAGGTCTTTTCCTCCAGCCCCAACATCTTCAGCAAAGTGACCGGTATCTAGAACGCCTGATCACGGCTCGCACAGATGTAATCACCCCCTATCCGTGGGGGCTGTCCGAGATGACAATCGACAACGATATGTTGCAGCAAGGCCGGATCGGTCTGCGTAGCGTGACTGGGATCATGCCTGACGGTGGCCCGTTTGATGCGCCTTCAATGGGTGATCTGCCGACACCTGTCAGTGTCGATGATGATGCCGCTGGTCTATCCGTCTGGTTGACCTTGCCTGATATCAGCCAGAACGGGCGTGATGTTGGTCTTGGCGAAGATGCGGCCGCGACCCGTTACGCGCTGTCGTCGGCCACGATTGCCGACAATGCCTCTGCCACGCGGATCGAACACCAAATCGAAACGGCTATTCCGCGTCTGGAACTGGATATCCGCAAATCGACGAAGCCGGGCTATCAATGTCTGCGCATCGCAAAGATCGCAGAAATCCGCGATGGTGTGATCACGCTTGATACAACCGTCGCCCCGCCTGCGTTGATCGTGGGTGTGCATCCTGTGGTCATGGGATATCTGACCCGTGTCATCGGCTGGGTTGAAGCCAAGCTGGAAAGCCTTGCGCGTTACGCCGCCGACCCGTCTGCGGGTGGTGGGATGCAAGCGACTGATTATTTGATGCTGATGACGCTGAACCGTGAAATTCCGATTTTACGTCATTACGCGAAATCCCACGCTGTGCATCCAGAACGGATGTACGAAAAGCTGATTTCTTTCGCAGGCGAGCTGTCTACGTTCAACGACGGCGACCGGATGGCGCGTGATTACGGCACCTATGATCATGCTGATCCGAAAGCCACGTTCACGCCTATCGTCCAAGATATTCAACGGTTGCTGGCACGTGATGTTGGCCGTGCTGTCCGGCTTGATCTTAAGCAGGTGCGTCAGAATTCTTTCATCGCCGAAGTGGCCGACAGGAACCTGTTCCGCGACGCGACCTTTGTGGTCGAAGTCGAAGTTGGCAAGCCGCTGACGCAGGTCCAACAGCAGTTCCCGCAACTGTGCAAGCTGGGTCCAAACACCCGTATGTCCGAGATTGTGATGAACAACTTGCCGGGCATCAATCTGGTCCATTTGCCGAACCCTCCGCGTCAAATCCGTGTGGTGTCGTCGAATGTGTACTTCCTGCTCGAGAAGAATACCCCGCTTTGGCAAGAGTTTTCGACCGCCCCCGCCATCGGGATGCATTTTGCCGGTGACTGGGCGGATATGAAATTGGAACTGTGGGCAATCCCGGAGAAGTCGTAGATGGCTGACGAAAACGACAAAACCGTCTTTGGCGGGAAGCTTCCTGTTCAGCCAACGAACCAACCTGCGCGCAAACCCCCTGCACCAGGTGGGGATCGCACGGTCATTGGCGGATCGCTGCCTGTGCCACCACGCCCCGGGTCCGCGCCGCCGATCCCGCCTGCGCAGCCCGCCGCACCGCCCGCGTCGCAAAACCCGTTTGGCCAGCAGGCCCCTGCGGCACCCGCAAATACCTACGGAAACCAGCAACCGCCTGCCGGTGGTAACACGTGGATTGGTGGGTCCGTCCCACAACAGCCAGCGGCGCCTAGCCCGTATCCACAGGCCAACATTGGTCAGCCAACACCCGGTCAGGGCGCGCAAGGTTTCTTCCCCGGTCAGGAAAAAGCACCTGCACCGCAGCCGGTCCACAAGGGTCCGCAGATTGGTTTGCAAGAGGCGTTGAAGGCGACCGGTCTTGGGGCTGGTGGTCCGTCGAACCCGTTGCTTGCCGCTGCCGCGAACCTGTTGATCCTGTTTGGCCGCCTGCGGACAGGCATGGTCGAAATGCAGGCCGAACCGTTGATGCAGCACGTCGTCAATGAAATCGGCATGTTTGAACAGAACGCCATCAATGGTGGCGCTGATCCGATGGAAGCCCAGATCGCGAAATATGCGCTGTGCGGTACTGCCGATGATATCGTGCAGAACTTGCCCGGTGCGGATCGTGGCCGTTGGATCGAATATTCGATGGTCGCCCAGTTTTTTCAGAAGCGCGATTCAGGGGTCGGCTTTTTCCAAGAGGCCGAAAAAGCGATGCAAGCCCCCGGTCAACGGTATCAGCTGCTGGAATTGATGCTTGTGTGCCTATCGCTCGGGTTTGAAGGTCAATACCGGACCGCCCCGAACGGTGGCATGGAATTGTCCCGCATTCGTGCCGCGATTTATGAAACGCTGCGCCGTGTGCAGCCGCGCCCTGATGAGGATATTTCGGTCAACTGGTCCGCTGTTCCGCTGAGCGGGACAAAACGCTACGGCGCTATTCCGATGTGGATCGTTGGTGCTGTGGCCGCAGTTGTTGTGGTTGGTAGCTACGCCGGCCTGTCAACGTACATTAACAATCAAGGCAATGACGTCGCTCGGACGTTGAACCTGATGCATCCGAACGTGGCGCAGATCAGCCTGATCCGGTCGGTCGCTGCGAAGGAATATGTGCCCGTTGTGGACACCACGCAGCTTGAACGGATCACGCAAAGTCTTGCCCCGCAGATCGCCGATGGATCGGTTGAGATTGGTGAAAAAGGTCAGTTCATCTTTGTCCGTGTTGGCAACGCGCTGTTGTTCGAAAGTGGTCAGGCAGAGGTGAAAGACGCCTTTGGTCCTGTCGCTGAAAAGATCGCGGCGACCCTGAATGCAGAATCCGGTCCGATCATCGTTCAAGGTTTCACTGATGGTATTCCGGCGTCTGGTCGGGGGCGTTACAAAACGAACCTCGAACTGTCCGTTGCCCGTGCTGAAGGCGTGCAAACGGTGTTGAACGATCTGATCACGGATCCGAGCAGGATCAGTGTCGAAGGTCGTGGCGAAGCAGACCCGATTGCGACAAACGACACCCGCGAAGGCCAAGCGCTGAACCGGCGTGTTGAAATCCTGATTGCCCGCAATGGCACATTTGAAGACGACCAAGCTGAAGCGCCCGAAGAGGCGGCAAGCGAAGAGACTGAGGCGCAGTAGATGAAGAAGATTTTCAAATGGCGTCCTTGGATGCGTATCCCCGCGATTGTGCTGGGGATTTTGTGTCTGTTCATAGCCATTTGGTTCGGGTTCCCGATGATCCCGCTGGCGATTTTCCAGACCATTTGGCTGCGGGCCGTTGTGCTGGGTGTCATCATTTCGATCATCCTGATCGTACAGTTCTTCAAGTGGCGTAAGCGGCGCAAACTGGCCGCTGAAATGGAAGCCGAACTGATTGCGCCTGAACCTGAAGGCGACGGTAAAGTTCTGTCTGAAAAGATGTCTGGCGCGCTTGCCAAGCTGAAGAAATCTGGCGGTGCGACCTATCTTTACGACCTGCCATGGTACGTGATTATTGGCCCACCGGGTGCTGGTAAAACGACAGCGCTGCGCAATTCTGGGATCGAATTTCCCGTGTCTGGCGACGACGGTGATGACGGTGGCATGGAAGGTTTCGGTGGCACACGCTACTGCGATTGGTGGTTTGCCGAAGACGCCATCATGATCGACACGGCGGGTCGTTATACGACCCAAGACAGCAATTCATCGGCGGATTCCGCGAGCTGGACATCGTTCCTTGAATTGCTGAAAAAGTCGCGCCCGAACCAGCCGATCAACGGCGTAATGTTGGCGTTTTCTGCCGAAGACATGATGACGATGAATGATCAGGAATTGTCTGATCACGCGGAAACGGTGCGGGCGCGTTTGGGTGAATTGCATGAACATCTGCGCGTCGATTTTCCGGTTTATGTGCTGTTTACAAAGTCTGATTTGATCAGCGGTTTCCGAGAGTATTTTTCCAGCTTTAACGTCAATCGCCGCAAGAATGTTTGGGGTGTCACGTTCCAGACGAAGGACCGCAAGGAAGACACGTTCGAGCAGGTGAAGCCAGAGTTCGATAAGCTTGTCAGCCGCCTGTCTGATGAATTGATTGACCGCTTGTCCGAAGAACCTGACGGCATTTCGCGCGTCGCGATCTTTGGTCTGCCCGGTCAAATGGCGCTGATGCGCGATAACGTGTCTGAATTCCTGCGCCGTGTTTTCGCGCCATCCAAGCACAACACAAACGCGATCTTGCGCGGGTTCTATTTCACGTCGGGTACCCAAGAAGGCACGCCGATTGACCAAGTGCTGGGTGCGATGTCCCAGACCGCGGATGCAAGTGCGGGCATGGCGCCTGCGTTTATGTCGGGGCAGGGGAAGAGTTTCTTTATCCACGACCTGCTGAAAAAGGTGATTTTCGAGGAACGTGATTGGGTGTCGCACGATATGGGCGCTGTCCGCCGGACGGCGGTTTTGCGTGCTGTTAGCCTTGGTGCGATTGGTGTCGCGACGGCTGCTATGCTGGCTGTTTTCGGGATCAGTTTCTGGAATAACCGTAACCTAGTGAATGTCGCCGAAACAGAAGCCGCGACCTATTCGCGTGCGGCCCAAGTTGAAATCGCACGGACTGAGGTAGACGATTCCGCGCTTGAACCGATTTTGCCGTATCTGGAAAGCCTGCGTTTGATGCCTGCGGGCTATGGTGAAACGGCTGAGCCGACCATCTGGGAAGGGTTCGGTCTGGGTCAACGTGACCGGCTGAGTGCCGCGACTGAAAATGCTTACGCTGATGCGCTGGAACAGATGTTCCGGCCTCGTCTTATTCTGGACCTTGAAACGCGTCTGGCCGAGCTGCGCAATACCGAAGAACCCGCTGAAATTTACCGCGCGTTGAAGGTGTATTTGCTGCTGGGTGAGACCGAGGATCAATCTGACGACGACGCGATCAAGACGTTCTTTGATGACCTTTGGTTTGACCAATTCACAGGCCTGAATGGCCTTGATACCCGCGAAACATTGGCCAGCCATCTGGATGCGATGCTGACGCTTGATGGGCGTCGCGATGTTGGTGTGAAACTGGACGAGACGACAATCACGAATGCGCGGTCTGCGATTGTGCAGATGTCACTGGCGGATCAGGCTTATGCGCTGATCAAGGACCGTTCCAAGGCCGCTGGCCTACTTGATTTCCAACTGGAAAATGCGCTTGGCGTGCAGGGAAGTCTGGTGTTTGAAACCGTTGACGGATCTGACCTGAGCACGGTGACGATTGAAGGTCTGTATACCTACGAAGGTTTCTGGAGCTTCTTCTTTGAACAGCTGACTGAGGTTGGTGATGCGCTGGAAGCGGATAAATGGGTGTTGGGTGATCAAGCGTCGCTTGTGAATTTTGACAGCCAGATGGCTGGTTTGGATCAGGCGTTGCAGACGATGTATCGCCGCGATTTTGAATCTGCGTGGCTCGCGATGTTCGATGAAATCCGGCTTGCGAATATGTCGGCTGATGCGCCGCTTTATGACACGCTTGCAGTTGCGGCTGCCCCGTTTGCATCCCCGATTTTGCAGCTTGTGAAAGCCGTAGACAATGAAACAAAACTGACCCGCGAATTGGACGCGCTTGCAGCGCAATTGGCTGGTGGCGAAGGCGGTAGCGTTGCTGAAAACGCAGCCGGCGATGTCGGGGCTTTTGTTGCGCGGGACACGTTGCGGCGCGGTCCACGTACCCTACGGATTTTGACGGATTCTGTGCGGAATTCGAACAAGGATCAGACGCGCGTCAACGGCAGCAGCGGCGGCGATAGCCCAACGCGATCTGTCGAACGGCTGACCCAAGTGTTTGAAAGCTGGCATATCCTGTTGGAAGGACCGGAAGGCCAACGCCCGATTGATATCGTGCTTGCCGATCTGGAAGCGATCCGTGGGAACCTGCGCCTTGCGGCGTCGAACCCTGCTCAATCTGCAGCCCTGCTGCCGCAATTGTTGTCGAACCTGACGCGCAATAATTCACGGCTTCCCCAAGCCTTGCGTAAAATCGTGAATGACGCGGAAAGCGATTTCCGGTCGGAGGCGACAGACGCCACATTGGCCGAGATGAACCGTGCGTTGAACAACACGATTACCCAAGTGTGTCGTGCGACGATCACGGATTTCTTCCCGTTCTCGAATTCGCAACGCCAAGTGCCGACAGCTGATTTCGGTCGGTTCTTCGGTCCGGGTGGTGATATGGATGTGTATTATAACACCTATCTTGCACCGCATGTTCTGGCGACCGGTGACGGGCTTGCCGTTGATCCGAACAGCCCGCTGGCTGATCGTTTGTCCACCTCTGCAATTCGTCAGTTTGACCGTGCCATCAAGATCAGGCGCGCGTTCTTTGGGGCAGGGGGCACGAACCCCGAGGTGCAGATCACGATCTCGCACGAGGCATCGCACCCGACAATTGAACAGGCGCATCTTGAGATTAACGGCGTGAATACGATCACGGCGGCGGGTGATCCGCCCAAGACGGTGACATGGCCCGGTGCGGGTGCATCGACGACGTTGCAGGTGTTCCCGACGCTTGATCGTAATTCGACGATGGAATTCCGTGGCGGCCAATGGACGTTCGTGAATTTTATGCGGTCTGCAGCGTCGACCCAGCGTACGGGCAACACGGTGCGGGCGACATTCAACGTCGGTGGTCGGTCGATTTCCTATGACATCGGGTTCAACACCGCGTCGAACCCGTTCACCATGCCTGAACTGTCAGAGTTCAGCTGCCCGCAGAGCCTAGACTGATGGAGGGAAGCGTCGTGACACCGTCGATTGGTCTATATGGCAAACACCCGTCATTTGGTGATTTTGTGACAGGCGGTTTGCCATCTGAAACGCAAGCAATTCTGGAAGCGTGGCTCAACCGGATGTTGCCCGCGTTGCGCGGCATTGATGAAGGGACGTGGCAACAGCGGTTTGATCACGCGCCCGAAATTCGGTTCTGGTTGGGTGCTGCTATTGTCCCCGGTGGTATTTGCGGATTGATCCGCCCCGCGCAGGATAAAGTCGGTCGGCGTTTCCCGATGGTGGCTGGTGTGACCCATTGTGGTCAGTTGCCCCCTGTTTTGGATAGCGGACCTGAATTGTACGACGCGTTGGGTGAAGCGCTTGATAGTTTTGTGCGCCGCACTGGCGATGGTGCCGACGAATTTGCAGCCCACCTACTGAACCTGACCGCACCGATGGTTGCCTTGCGCGATGACAGCACGCCTGATTTCTGGGCTGTGCGGCCTGATGGTGACCTGACAGGACTGGCCGAAGATATTGCGATTGCAGACCATGCGCGCGCCGCTGTGTGCCGATCCTACATGTGGGTCCACGGCCCCGGCGGTGTTGCGATCCATGCTGCCGATCAATTGCAATCGGCTGATGTGATAAACTGGCTGATGACGGACGCTGTCCGCGCACCGGCCCCCGAAACAGAGCCTGACGAAGGCGCCATAGAACAAGAGACTGCGGACGTACCGCAGCCAACCCATTAGGAACGACGCGATGCCAAACGACTATTTTAAGATTGAGACTGGCGGCGCCACCGATACGGGTTGCGTGCGGGATCATAACGAAGACAGCTTTGTTGTCCGCCCTGATCAAGGCATTTGGGTGGTCGCCGACGGCATGGGTGGCCATGACGCGGGTGATTATGCCAGTCAGACGATTACCGGTGAAATGGCGTCTGTCGGATTTTCGATTTCGACCACTGATCTACAGGCGCGGTTCATGGAACGGCTTGGGCGCGCGCATCATCAAATTCGGGCCCATGCCGAAAGCCTTGGAGGCGGTACAGTCGGTGCGACCCTTGTTGGTCTGTTGATCTTTGAAGCTGAGTTTTCCTGCATCTGGTCCGGTGATAGCCGGATTTACCGGATGCGTGACGGCCTGCTGGAACAGCTAACCAATGACCACACAGAGGTTCGCGAATTGCTTGAAGCGGGTATGATCACGCCCGAAGAAGCAGAGACATGGCCGCGTAAAAACGTGATCACCCGCGCGATTGGTGTGTCGGAAGATCCCAACTGCGATATGGTGACTGGCAATGTGCGGGCCGGTGATGTGTTTCTGCTGTGTTCTGACGGGTTGACCGAACACAATTCCGACGCTGATCTGCAGGCGCTTCTGCATGCCGCGACCACCCCGCAGGAAGCCTGTGACATGTTGATTGCCCAAACGCTTGAACGTGGTGCGAAAGACAACACCACAGCCGTTGTCGTCACCGTCGCCCCGTCTGATGTGGATATTTGGACATGAGTGACGACGACGACGATAAAACAAAGATTGCGTCGCTGCCGCCGATTATGCCGCCCAAAAAGCAGCCGCCTGTGGACAATGATCGCACGATTATTGCGGGTAGCCCGTTAGCAGGGTTTGGTGCGACTGTTCCGCCGACCGCCGATGCTGTCGAAGATGCAGGCACGATCCCGCCCGCGACGGATGACGCTGTGACGGCAGAGGGTACGCAACCACCGACGCGCATCGATCCTCCGGCTGAAGTGCCTGAAGACGCACCTGCGGAAGTTCCGCAAGATGAACCTGTTGAGGCCCCTGTCGATACACCAGACGAAACGCCGGACGCCCCGCCTGTAGAAGATCCAGCGGATGTTCCGGTCGACGACCCTGCGCCAGCGGAATTACCAAGCGAAGCGCCCGAAGAAATTCCTGACGAAGCGCCGCTTGAGGATCCTGTTGAAAGCCCGATCGAAGATCCCTTTGCTGCCCCTGATGTCGATCCGTTTGCAGTTAACCCAACGTCGCCGCCCGTCGCGGCACCCGAGGTCTTGGAAGTTGAGCCTGCCGAACCTGTTGTGACAACTCCGCCTGAAGAATTGCCTGTTGATCCGGTTGCGCAGGCCGTTGAACCAGAAAATATTCCTGAGCCTGAGCCTGAGCCTGAGCCTGAGCCTGAGCCTGAGCCTGAGCCTGAGCCTGAGCCTGAGCCTGAGCCTGAGCCTGAGCCTGAGCCTGTTGTCGTAACGGCACCGCCGCAACCTGTTGAACCAACAGCGCCGCCTGTTGTGACGGCGCCTCCAGCTGTGCCGACGCCTGCACCGATGCCAGCACCGCCACCGCCTGTCGCGGATGGTGGCGCTGTGCCAATTGGCACGGTCATTAACAATAACTACGCGATTACCCAGCTGATCAGTGCGGGTGGTATGGGCGAAGTGTTCCGCGGTGAAAACACGTTCACGGGTGACGCCGTGGCGATCAAAATCGTTCTGCAATCGCTCGCTCATGACGAAAAAATCGCGAACCTGTTCAAACGTGAAGCCAAGGTGCTTTGCGGTTTGTCCGATAAATCCATCGTACGTTACTATAACTTTGTGCGTGATGCCGAACTGGACCGTTTCTGTCTGATCATGGAATTCATTGACGGGATCGCACTGTCCGATCACGTCAAGGATGTTGCCCCGATCACGCGCGAAGAAGGCTATCGTTTGCTGCACCGCTTGGCAGATGGTCTGGCGCGCGCGCATGCGATGGATGTTGTGCACCGCGATCTATCGCCTGACAACGTGATGCTGCGCGATGGCGACATTGACGAAGCTGTACTGATCGACTTCGGTATCGCGAAATCCAGTGAAATGGCCGAAAGCACGTTGCACGGTCAGTTGGCTGGTAAATTCAAATATATTTCGCCTGAACAACTTGGCCACTTTGGTGGTGAAATTGGTCCGCGTACCGATATTTACGGGCTTGGTTTGCTGATGGCCGCCGCCCTGCGTGGCGAACCCATTGATATGGGGAGTTCCGTGGTCGAGGCCGTGGATGCCCGTCGCGGTATCCCCGATCTGACTGACATCGACATGGCGCTGCGCCCGCTGTTGGCGCATATGCTGGAACCAAATCCTGCTGATCGTCCTGCGACCATGTCGGACATCACGCGGCTTTTGGACCACCCCGAGCAAATCCCAGAGAAATACGGGCGCGCCGAAGGGATCATTCCACCGGGCAATGAAGTGTCGGCACAACCGCAAAGTTTTGTGTCATCGACTGGACTGCAAAGCCCGCCAGGTGGTGCCCGCAGCATCGTGCCCGTCACAGGCATCGGCGATACATCGCAAAGCCCGTTTGGCGCAAATACCGGTGCGACCACAGGCTTGAACCTGTCACAGCCTGGACAAACGATGGCGGGTGCACGGACGGCTGAGAAGAAATCGGGCGGTGCCGGCGGCATTGTACGTTGGTTGATCCTGTTAGGGATGTTGGGTGCGGGTGGCTATTACGTTTCGCAAAACCCAGAACTGATTTTCCCACCAGAAGAAGTTGCCGGTGATCCATTGCCAGACGAGGCCGCGCAAACGCCTGATGGCCCAATGACACGTGGTGCGTTTCTGGCGAGCTACCATGAGGACGGCTGTGGTTTCGCAGAACGTCTGTCGGCAGGGCCGCAAGCCGGTACAATCGCGACCTATAGCGACGATGCGGCTGTTTTTGATGGGATGATGACCGAATACGAGGCGCTGTTTGATGCGGCTCCTGCGACGCAGTCATTTACGCTGGACCCGACCCAGTGTCCGGTAGCCGATCTGGCGCAAATTCTAGCGGGTATTCCCGGGTCTGCACCGATCCTGACGTTGGATAGCAATGTCATGGAAAGTGGCGGGTCAATCGTTGGTCGATTGTCTGACCGACGCGGGCGGCCTGTGTGGTTGGCTTTGGTGACGACGCAAGGCGGTGTTTATAACCTGACGGATCGTTTGACTGAACAAGCAGATGGCAGTGCGACGTTTAGCTTTGCGTTGAACGCGCCCGCTGGCAGTGATGCGCAGCCACAGGTGCTGGTGGCTTTGGCCGCTGACGCGCCGTTGATTGCGGCGGCGACGACTGTGGACGGGGCAAGTGCCGCGTCGGTGATGCCACTGCTTGAGGCTGAGATTTTGGGCCGTGATGGCGAAGCGGGCATGACGCTTGGCTATTTTGATCTGAAACCGTAAAGAACCAAGACCCGCTGTTTGGCGGGCCTTGGGGTCGTTTTGTTAGCGGTAAGTCACTGGTAGAACAGACTGCGGGCCACAGCGCACGGCCAGACCATTCACGCTTTGCATATACTGCTGCGAAATGGCGGAACGGTTTGCACAACCGGATGTGCTGCCTTCGAATTTGTTCTTTTGTGCGGACCCATCGATGTCCATGCAAGCGGTGAGAGAGATCAAAGTGACTGCGGCGAAAGTGATTTTAAGCATAGGTATTTCCTTGGGTTTATTTCAGTTTTAACGTTTAGGTTGATTGTGTGGGCGTGTGCCCTGTTTCGATCGGTGACGACGGAAGCCGTTGAATGGGACGGTTCGTGTTGTCTGCTGTCAGTCGTTTCAAAAGGTGCGTGCACCAATGTCGACGACGTCGCGGGGTACGTTGGGACTGCTGTTTTTCTGCCAGCAGGTCATCCACATGAGACGACAGGCGATCTAGGAAGTTGCCTTCGATATCATTGAAAGCAGTGCCTGTTCTTGGCGTAGTCGCTGATATTCTTAGCGTTTTTACAGGTGTGAGGTGGCAGCCTCGTCCTGGTTCTTTTGGTCGACCGTCGGTCATATGTTCTATCCTTATTCAGGATGCCCCCAGGCAGTCCGTCGTTGCGATGAACATAGTTTTAGCTAAATTTTGTCACTTTTTCCGCTGACCGAGAGGATGGTTTGGGTAACGTCGGCCTAGCCGATCTATGAGGTTGCATAGCAAACTATCCAAAAGAGAGCGCAATTTTAGGGTGTGCGAAGCGCGCGCCACTATTTCGCCATAATTGGAGAATCGGTATTTTTCGGATTGTGGTGCGAAATGCACCGGGCCAATGGCCCGATGTTACCTTACATCGAAGGGCAGCATGACGATTGGCACATTCGTGCCGACCTCTGCGGTGAGTGCTTCGAAATAATCTTCGGCAAGCTGACCGTTTTGTTCGTCGATTGCACGTGGGCGGCTGTTTGTGCCGATGGCCACCAAAAGCTGCTTGGTGTCACGTGTCGATCCTGCGCGGCGCAATGGCACGTCAAAGCGTGCCTGATCACCGATAAACGACAGGTACTGACCAAGGTCTTGAACCACGCCGTTATCGTCGATCAGGATCAGGGACACATAGCGGCCAGCCGTGCCGCCAACAGCACCTGTCAGTTGTTCGCCGCTTGTGATCTGATCGACCTCAAGCCCGAACGACATACGGAACGCAGGGTAGCTGCGGTTTTGACGCAGGTAATCAAGCACCGCACATTGGCGCGGATCCATCAGCACCGACCGTTGACCGGGACGTGGTTCGATCCCATCAAGAATTGCGCTGGCGTATGGGGCGACGTCCGCTTCTGTCGCGGTCATGATCAGCAATTCAGGCGCACCATTATCGGCCATCTGCGGGATGGCGATCAGACAGGTGTCGCTGACGTTTGTGCGGATCCGGTTCACCAATTGGCTGACCACGGCTTCGGGGGTGCCGGGGGCAGGGGGGGCAACGGTCGGCAGGCTGCGGACAGGACGCGGTGCGGCGGCTGCAGCAGCTGCGGCCGTGCTGATTGTGCCGATACCCGTGGCGCGCGGTGCTATCCGTTCTGGCACAAGTGCTGCCGCGGCAGGCGCGGTTGCGGTCAGCGTTTCCGTGCCAGTTCCAAGCGGCGATGTGCCGGATGGTGCCAGTGTTTCGGGTTCTTCAGGTTGCAGTGGACTGATTGGTTCCGGTTCCAGCGACGCCTGTTCAATGGGTTCGATTTCTTCGGGGGCGGTTTCCGGTTCCGGCGTATCGACGAGATCGGTGCCATCAACGGTTTCGGGTTCTTCTTCGACAGCTGCGACTTCTTCGGGCGCGTCAGGTTCGCCGACGGTTTCCGGTTCAAGCACCTCTTCGACCGCTTCGGGTTCGACAACTTCAGCCACGGCTTCAGGTTCTTCGACAACCTCTTCGGGGGCTTCCGGTTCCGGTTCGATTTCCTCGATGGGGTCTTCCGGAACAACGGCGTCGATGATTTCGTCAGTCTCTGTGACCGGATCGAGCGTTTCGGGATCCACAAAGGCCCCGTCGTTCAATTCGTTCGCAGCATCGATTTCTTCGACTTCTTCCACGCCCGCAGCTTGGTTGGTCGCGCTGACAATGGCGTTGTTATCGAGCACAAGCGACGTGATCAGCAGATCAGGGCGTTCGTCAACGTCGTCTGGCATCAAACGGTCGAGATCGACGGTGAAGTTGAACAACAGGTATGCGGCGCCGACGTGCACGGCTGCAGATAGGCCAAGCGCTTCGGCCCAATGGATTGCCTTATCTTTTTGTCCTAAGCTCATTCTTCGGCCCCCGCTGTACGCAGGGTCACGAGCCGCAATTCGGCTTCGGCCAGTTCAGGGCGGTTCATGACAGAGATTAGGCTGGTCGCGGGTGCGTCCTTGTTCATGAGGATATGCAGCGTTAAAGGACGTTCGAGCGGTTCTAGCGCGACTTCTAGCAGATCGGGTGCCACTGGTGCGCCGTCCAATTCCCATGATCCGTCGGCCACGACGACCAGTACGGGCGACGGCAGTTGATCAAGCGGCAGTTCAGATGTTTCGGCAAGATCAACGTCTGCGGCAGGCGGGTTCAGCAATTGGCCCGTCGCCAGAAAGAAGAAGATCAGCAGCAAAACGATGTTTACGATGGCCAGCGACACATCAAGTGCGATCGGTTTCTTGGCCTGCGGCAGAGGACGCATCAGGAAGGCCCCCCTGCGATCTGAATGTTGGAAATGCCGCCTGCGGCCAATGCTTCGAGCACGCTAGACAAATCCTGCACGTTCGCTTCATCGCGGACGACAAGAATGATCGATGCATCGCCGTCTGCATTCAGGGATGCGGCCAGATCAGCCAGCAAGTCAAACCCGAATTGCTGGCCGCCGACAACGACATTACCGGCATCAACGTTCCAGATGGCCACGTCCCCAATAGGTGCGGCGGGCGCTGGTGCTGGTTCTTCGGCGCCGGTTTCGCCGCCTTCAGGGCTGCCTGTTGCACCGCTGCGGATTGTCAGCAGTGAATAGGGCGCGAGGTTGCTGGACAGCATGAAGAAGATCAGCAGTTGGAACATCGCGTCCGCCAACGGCGTCAGCACAAAACGATATTTTGCGGGCGATCTTGGTAACGCTATGGGTTTGGATAGGGCCATGGTTTACGCCTTACCGCCTGCTTAACCTGTCGCCTCTGCGTCGACGCGGCCGTGAATGGCGGCCGAAATCAATGTTTCGATGGACTGACGTTCGCCTTCGATCCGACCTTCGAGCCATGTGGCGACAAAGTAAGTGACAAGCGCGATGGCAAGACCAGCCGCAGTGGTGGTCAACGCGGTCCAGATACCTCCCGCAAGCAGGGCAGGGTCCACGGTGCCGTCCGCCGTCGCGAGCGTTGCAAAGGCGTCGATCATCCCGATCACAGTCCCGAGCAGACCCAACATCGGAGCGGCCTGCACAACAGTTTCAAGGACACGCATCCGGCTAGTCATGGATGACAATTCAACAAGGGCTGCTTGGCGACCCAGTTCTTCGGCAAACTCTGGTGAATTCGGGCGGGCCTGCAGGCCCGAAAAGACAGACTGCAACACGCGTGACAGCACGGATTTACGTTCGCTGGCTGCTTTGAATGCCTCATCAGCGCGGCCACCCAACCAATCTTGCAAAATCTGTTCGGCCTTGCCTGCTTTGCCGACGCCCATGCGCCCGAATTGGAATGTTTTGTAGAACGTCACAGAGATCGAAATGATCGACATGAGGCCAAGAACAGCAAACACAATGATCGTCGGTGTGTTCAAACCAGAGAGGTCAGGGGCATTCATAGCGAAACCTTTATCAATCAAAATAGGCCGACATTTGACTGTCGGCGAAAACAGGGGGACGCAGTTGCGTCACGCCACCCCTTTAAATGCTTATGGTTGTGGGATCAAAGCCCAAACTGCAATGATGCACGAGAAGCTGTCGATAAGGTAGACAGACAGAAGTCCCCGGTCGCCCCATCTTCGGTCAAGGTGCATTCTGCCACATCATTCACCACAATGCGGGATGTATCGGCACAGGGCTGATCGGAAATGTCGAATTGTACGATGCGGGTTTTGCCGTTTGGCAGTTCACCAAAGGCCAGCACAAGAATACGTGACACGATCCCGCTGCCATTAAAGACGGCAACTTCGTATGCGGCTTGGGACAGATCGACGCCAGTGCGATTGGTGGCCACGTAAGTCAGGCGGCACCCACCAGCGGATGTTTCTGCGGCGTTATTGAGTTCGAGAACAAATTCCGGGTCATCTTGGGCAGCGACTGGCGCTGCTACCATGGAAAAGGCCACAGCGGCAGCGGTGAAGAACGAAGAGACGGCACGGAATTTCATGGGGACCTCAGAGCATTAGAAAGCAGCTAGATGATCACCCAGCTTTGACTATGCGCTAAGTTGGGCCCAATTCAGGGCGTTGTGTCAACATTAGATGTTAACGGAACGCCCCAATTTGCCACTGATCCTGCAACTGCATCACGCTTGAGTTGCGCGCGACTTGTGCCGTGACAGCCGGGCGACGCGTTGGAATTGCCAATGGTGCAGCTGTTTGACCCGCATTGCGGGCGGCCAGAACGCGACGCTGGCGTTCGAGGTATTCATCATAGGTGATGTACAGCGTGCCGTCTTGGAAGACGTCGATCAAAAGTGGTTGTGTTGAACCAGTGTCTTGGGCGGACGCCGCAAATGGGGCCGATGCGACGCAAGCGACACATGCAAACGTACGAAAGAGAGTCTTTGCTGTCTTTTTCATTATTACATCTTCCTCAAATACTGCTTTTTCCTCAACCGCTTTGTCCCACGGGAATGTGGCAAAAACAAAGCAGGCCGTCACGACGTGCGTTATGCGCTCGCCCTTCTGAGGTCTTTTGGTAAGAATACCACATGGTCCAGCTTCTGCATAACTTTCATTCATGGTTGCAAAAAAGTGTTGCGAAATTCGCAATTGGTGTGGTCGCGCTGGTGATGCCATCCATGGCGAGTGCGACTTTTGCTGTTTGTAATCAATCGTTTGATGTTGTGAACGTCGCAATCGGTCAATTCGAGGAAAATGACTTTGTCACCCGTGGGTGGTGGACCGTTGGCCCGAATCAATGCGCCAACACGATCCGCGATCAATTGACGGCACGATATATCTACATTTTTGCGCAAGATGTATTTGGCAATGAAATCCTGTCAGGAAGTACCCCATTATGCATCGGAACGGCCAGTTTTACGATTCGAGGTGATGAGGAATGTTTGCTGCGCGGCTATTTGTCCGCCAATTTTATTGAGGTAGACACCCAACAAACCGAACGCTGGACTTTATTTCTGACCGCACCCCAGTAATATAGGCGCAACGATGTGGAGTGCGCCCGTGTTTAAGTTACAATCAAAAAGTGTGATTTCTGGGATGGCCTTGGCCGCCTGTTTAACAGCGCCCGCCGCAGCCCAAGACCGCACGGCCCTTGTGATTGCGAACAGTGCATATCCCGGCGACGCGGCTTTGCCGAACCTGCGCGGTGCTGCCCTTGATGTGTCCGAAGCCCTTCTGGGCTTGGGTTTCGTCGTCAATCGGCTGGAAAACCCAAGCGCGGATGACATGCAAACTGCGCTCGCTGCTATTCAATCTGCTACAAGTCCTGCGTTGGTCTATTACGCTGGCCGGACCGCGTCCGCAGGCGACGCAAGCTTCTTTGCGCCTGTCGCGGGCGGCGATGGTGTGGCGCTTGATCCGTTGGTGACCGCCCCGTCAGACGGCCCGCGATTCGTCTTTGTGGATATGTGCCACGATATTGAATTGGCGGAAGCCGAAGGCGAGGACGACGATGATTTTCTTGAAGGTGAAGGCGACGACCCGAACGAAGTCACGCCTTTAGCAGAAGCATTGGCCCGCACGGCCAATGAAGCCGAGAACCTGTTTTTCGCGTCCTCGGTCGAGCCCGGCGAAGGCTGCGAAATTGGCGGCAATCAGACGTTGACGGATATGTTGCTCGACCGGATATCAGTGCCCGGATTAGAAGCGGATCAATTGATCCCTGTGTCGGACGATCCAGCGGTTGACGATGTTATCTGGTCGTCTTCGACGCTGAGCGATCCGTTCGTGTTTCGTCCGGTCACCAGTGATGTTCGCCTGACTGCCGAAGATTACGCTTTCTTGGAAACCCTGTCGCCTGCGGCGCAGGAACAGATGATTGCCGTATGGAAATCAGCGGGCACAGTTGTGGATGTCGCAGGTGCGTCAGACATCGCGCCGTTGAATTTGGCCCCGATCGCCAGCGGGAACGACACGATTGTTTTGATAGCCCCTGTGCGTCCGGTTTCAGCTGCGACTGTGATCTCTCCGATTGTGCCCCGTGCCAGCGGCGGTGGATCGACGGCATCAAGCGGCACATCATCGCAAGCGACAACAGGCGGCGTGACCGTCTTGGCGGGTGCTACACCTGCGCCAGCGCCTGCGATTTTCCGCGCGACACCGGGCGAAGACGGGTTGCCTGCGCCGTCCATTCTGGTTGGTTTCCTGACCGAAGACGGTGAAATCGTCAGCGACCCTGAAATTGTCGCGCCTGCAATCGTCGATTCACCTGTTTCGGGTGATGGCCTTGGGTATGAAGACCTAGAGGCGCGCAATGCGATGCGCGAGGCTGACCCTGACTTGTTCGCCAGCCTTGTTGAAACGGGTGCATTTGATCCGCCGGATGCTGAAATGGCACGGGCTATTCAGACTGAATTGGCACGAATGAACTGCTATAAGTCCACGATTGACGGTATTTGGGGGCCGGGATCGCGTCGGTCTGTGACTGGTTATTACGAACAGGTTGGTGGGTCGACGCCAAGCCAAGACCCTGACGCCCGTATTTTCCGTGCGATTATTGCCAGCGATGATGTGCGTTGCCCCGATCCGGCACCGCGTGTCGTGGCGCAACCAACGCGCCGGACAACGACACAAGCGGCCCCACGCAGGACAACAACCCAAGCAGCACCGCGCCGTCAGGCCGCACCTGCAGCGCCCGCACCGGCACCTGCAGCACCTGCACGTCGGACAATCCAACAATCCACAAGTACCGGGGCATTCCGCTAGGCCCAATGGACGTCGATCCCGCCTTTCAAAAAGCAAAGCAAAGCGCCAAGAAGCGCAAGGCGGGGCGACGGAACCGCCAGTTGCTGATCTTTGGCGGCGGGTTTCTTGGTGTCGCAGCCGTGGTCGGGATTGTGGCGCTGGTCGTCAGCCTGATTATGAACCGCCCAGCGGGTGGTGGCGAAGACCTGATCGCCGAAGATGACGGAGAATTGGGCTTTGTGCAGGTCGAAGACGACAGCACACCAGCCACATCCTTGATCCGCACGCGCACGCCTTTTGTTGATATCGCGGGTGACCCGATGATCCTGCGCTTTGACCGCGCGACTGGCAGTGAAGTTGGCGAATCTTTGGCAGGTCCGGCCAGTTTGGACGCCGCCCGTTTGGGAAACCCAACACCGGATCGGTTGTTGTTGGTGTCCGAACAGCTAGTCGTGCAGGAAAAGCAATTGATCACTGCATTGCCGTCCAGCCGCGAAGATTTTGCTTTCTTTCAGGCCCAGCGTAACCAGTCGCTTGATGCCCCTGCGATCAATGATGCCGTCGCCGCCGTGCCAGAGGCAAACGAAGTCAAACCCGATGATGAATTGAGCGTTGTTGTGGCGGATGACGAAGATAGCTGGGGTGCTGCCATTGGTGATGAGGCGACCCAAGTCAGCTACGTCGAGACCAAGATTGAAAACACCACCAGCATTGCATTTGTGAAACCAGAAGCATCTCGTCAGAAGGTGTACGAAGATATCGTCGTCCGGCTTGTGACGGATCGTAAGCTGGATGAAATGCTGACCGATAACGGGTTCGAAGCAGATCAGGCCAAGGTAATGGCCGAACAGATCAGCACCGTTATCCCCGATAGTGAAACGTTGACCGCCGGTTCCATCATCGCGATCCGCGTGAAACCGGAAGCGAGCGGACCCGTGCCGTTGCAGGTGTCATTGTATGGACCTGATGGTTACATCGGCAGTGCGGCGCGACGTGGGTCTGTGGGTTATGTGACCTCCGCCGATCCTTGGATCGACGTTGATCTGTTTGCGCTGTCTGCGCCTGCCACGTCCACAGCTGCCCCTGCGCAAGATTTCCGACTGTTGGACGCTGTATATAGTGCCGCGATCCGGCGCGGTGTCCCGACGACGCTGGTGGGCGAGATGATCGTGATGCTGTCACAGGCCCACGATCTGGACGCTTTTGCAGCGCCCGGCGATACGCTGACACTATTATACGCACCCAACGCTGCCCAATCGGGGCCCGGTCAAATCCTGTTTGCGGGGATCAAGGGGCCAAGCGGCGACATGCCATGTTATATCGCCGCTGACGATGAAGACGCCTACAGCTGCCTGAGCCAGCAGGGCGGTGGCGCCAGTTCGGGCGGGTTCCATACACCTGTGCAAGGCACGATGACATCGGCGTTCGGTCCGCGGTTCCACCCCATTTTGCGCGCCCCCCGTTTGCATGGTGGCGTCGATTGGGCGGCGCCCACTGGCACCCCGATTATCGCGGCGCTTCCGGGCCGGATTACGCGCGCGAATGTCAGCCCGAGTTACGGCAACATTATCTACATCGACCACCCCGGCGGGCTGCAAAGTCGGTACGCGCATATGAACCGCTTTGCCGATGGGATGCGCAATGGCGTTCAGGTCCAAGGCGGGCAGTTGATCGGGTATGTCGGCACGACAGGTCGATCGACGGGGCCGCACCTGCATTTCGAAATGCGTGTGCGCGGCGAACCTGTTGATCCGCTGACGCTGAATTACGCGGCTTATACGGGCGGTGGCACGGCTGTTGCAGCCGCCCCCGCGCAGACATCGGGTCGCGCATCGGCGGCTGTCGAAGGTCTGGTGAACCAGATCATTCGGGTGGAAAGTGGCGGCAATGCGCGAGCCAAAAACCCGCTGTCGTCTGCGACAGGTCTTGGCCAATTTATCGAAAGCACATGGCTGCGGATGATGCGCGATTACCGGCCCGATCTGTCGCAAACGATGAGCCGTGCGGCATTGCTTGACCTGCGGAATGATCCGACGCTATCGCGTGAGATGGTGACGAATCTGGCACGCGAAAATGAACGGTTCTTGCAGTCGAAAGGGCATTCGATTTCGGCAGGGCGGTTGTACCTCGCACACTTCCTCGGGCCGGGGGGCGCAAACCGTGTGCTGTCATCTGGCGACGGAAACACGATTTTGGCAGTCATGGGCGCTGGCGTCGTGCGGGCAAACCCGTTTTTGAAGGATTACACCGTGGCTGACCTGAAGGCATGGGCCGACCGCAAGATGCGCGGATCAGGCAGTGCTACACGCCCAGAACCCGCAGCCCCACCGCCGCCGCCACGTATGTCGGCCGAGATGAAAGCGTATATCGATATCGTCGATGAAATAATCGGCGCGGCAGGATAATTTAAACGCCCCGTTTCGACATTGATCCGGATCAACGTCAGGGCCTGCCGGAATTGTTAACCTCTTGATATCAGGAGGAGGAAAACAATGTACAAACGAATTCTAGTTCCCGTTGACCTAGACCACGTCCAAACATTAACCACCGCTTTGGACCTTGCCGCAAAGATGGCGCAAGACGGAAATGGATCGCTAATCCTAGTAGGGGTTGTGGACGCTGCACCGACAGCGACGACACGCACCGATGGTGACCGCATGGCGGACGCACTGGCGACTTTCAGCAAAGAACAATCTGATAAATATGGCATCAAGATTGTGGACCACGTCCATTTGCGCGGTGATCTGCATGTGAACGTCGGCAAAGACATCGTCACTGCGGCCAAAGACAACAGCTGCGATTTGATTGTCATGGCCAGCCACGTTCCCGGTCTAAAGGAGCACATCATCGCGTCGAACGCTGGTTATGTTGCATCCCACGCACCGATGTCGGTTTTTGTAGTGCGGTGACGCACGCCGACTGACTTTACCAGAATTTATGGCGACTTGATCGACGACCTGTCGGCATAAATTGATGATCTGCCGGATCCATGAAACCGCGTTCAATAGCGGGCTGATCCAGCGTGCCTTTCACCGGCAGAAAAATCACACAGCTGATGACAGAGGTAGGTAGCCTAGACCCCTGATCGCGTGTGACAGCCCAAAATTCCTTCCCAAACACTCACGTAAACGATGCCCGACAAGCATCAAGTTGAAAGGAAAGTTCAATGACTAAGTACATCCTGTCCACTATCGCCCTGACCTATCTGACAGCATGCATGGCGCCGGAAACAAATGGCTTGAGACGGAACTTTGCAGGATCAATGAGCGGGTGCCCTGAACGGTCTGCGATGGCGCAAAGCTTCATGACTTCTGTGAATGACCTGCCGATCCGTTGCGGTCCACAAAACATCGCACCGATGTCATACCGGTAAGCGCATCCTCTGTCCGTCAGATACGAAATTCTAACCGCTCTTTGAGTTTCGTAATCCTGCGTCAGACGCCCCCGCTACGAATTGTTCAATCGCGGCCTTAACCAAAGCACAGGCCAGTTTTTGAACAGTAGCGGGGGCCTTTACGTTATGTCACTGACGCCAGAAACACTGGGCATCAAGCAGTTTAGCTGCTCCAAGCCCACCGGATTCTCGTCTGTGACCAAACCATCCCTTTGGTGCCATTAGCGGTCGTTTGTATTTCATGATCGCCCAAGTTTGCCACCAGAATTCCCATTGTCCGCCAACCCGAAATCCGACGACGTTTGTACCGGCCGCAAGGTGGTCAACTTCGGTCCGACCCTGTGCTTCTTTGCGCGCGACCTCATCATCAATACACTGCATGTAGGTTGTTCGGTGTAGGTGTGCTTGAGGGATAACAGGGCCCCCTAGTCCGACCGCGCGATCCGCCATGGCCGCAGTATGTTGCTGGGACATATTATTCATGGCCCCCGCAAAGCCGATGGAGTCTGCCTTAGAAATTGCAGGGTTCGCCAGAATAGCCGCCATGTTCGGACAAGACGACATCGCGTTTGCGTGGTGAACCAATAGATCCCCACCTGGCATGAGATCTATGAAGATCGCGCAACCTGATAAGTTGTCTGTAAAGAAGTAATCAACGCCAGCTGGCACAATCGCAGACGCAATATTATTTGCATTGAAGGGCAGAAATACGGCGCGATTTATTCCACTATCGGGTAGGAACCTGACCGTAGATCCGCCTGTTGGAGCGTGAACGCCACCCGGCGCGTATGACACAACAGTCTGGTCGGTGAGTGAGAAATGTAGATTTTGATCACCGGCAGCAAGCGCATTGCCTGCTTGGGACCGTAAGATAGGGCCGCCTGGAACTGCGACGCCCCCGTGAAACATCCCTGAAACAACAATTTCGTTTTGAAACTGCGCAGCAGTAAAGGGTAGAGCAATGGCCATCTTATTTCCAATCTTGATTCAAAAAATTTTCGAAAAGAAGAGATGTCCAGCCGACATTGAATGGGTCGGCCGGACATTGGAAACATGTATTTACTAGCTAAAGTCGTAACCAATTGCGCCGTCTTTCATGACGACTTCGACGGCGGTCATTTCTTCACCTGCAACCATTTTTGCAAGCACCTGACGCGACAGGTCCGGCAAGATGGAATTGGTGATAATGTTGTCGATCATACGCCCGCCTGAATCGGGATCGCGGCATTGTTCGACGATGTGATCCAGCACTTCGTCGTTGAACGTCATCTTCGCGCCATGCGCGTCTTTCAGGCGTTTGATCACCGACTTCAGCTTGAGGTTTGTGATGCCACGCAGCGCTGTTGGGGACAGCGGGAAGTACGGGATTGTCACGATCCGACCCATCAACGCGGGTGGGAACACCTCTAACGCTGCCGGTTTCAGTGCGTCGTTCAAGTCTTCAGCGTCGACTTCGTCGTTCTTCATGCCTTGGTCTGTCGCGTCCATGATCACGTCGGTCCCGACGTTGGACGTCAGCAAGATCAGGCAGTTCTTGAAGTTGATCGGGCGGCCTGATCCGTCTTCCATGATGCCTTTGTCAAAGACTTGGAAGAACATCTCGTGGACGTCTGGGTGCGCTTTTTCGACCTCATCGAGCAGCACAACCGAATACGGCTTTGCACGCACGGCTTCGGTCAAACGACCGCCTTCGCCGTAGCCGACGTAGCCCGGAGGTGCGCCTTTCAGCAGCGACACGGTGTGCGCTTCTTGGAATTCGGACATGTTGATGGTGATGATGTTTTGCTCACCACCATACAGTTCTTCGGCCAGCGCAATCGCGGTTTCGGTTTTACCGACCCCGGACGGGCCTGCGAGCATGAACACGCCGATGGGTTTGTTCGGGTTGGACAAGCCTGCGCGGGATGTTTCGATCCGTTTCGCGATCATTTTCAGACCGTGATCTTGGCCAACAACGCGTTCTTTCAGGTGGTCGGCAAGTTTCAGGATACGTTCCAGTTCATCCGCCATCATGCGACCGGCAGGGATACCCGTCCAGTCAGAGATGATTGACGCAACGGCCTGTTCGTCCACGTGGGAATAAACCATGCGGTCGTCCGGGTTGCCGCTTTCCAGCTTGGCCATTTCCGCGAGCATTTCGGAACGGATTGCGTCTGCGCCTTCGGGGATGTTTTCGGAAGTTTCGGGTGCCGGTGCTGGTGGCGTATTGTCGCCCTCTTCAGTCTCTGGCGTGTCTGTCTCGGCATCGTCTGTGCTGGCTTCTTCGGCGACGACATCCGCGACGGATGGCTCAAACTCTTCGCCTTCTGCTTCGGCTAAGGCTTTGCGCAGGGCCAGAATACGGTCGACGATTTCTTTTTCGGCTGCGTATTTCTCTTCGTATTCGGCGAGTTCTTTGCGTTTATTCTCAGCTTCGGCTTTCGCTTCGAGCAGGCGTTCTTCGTTCTCTTCGCCCAGATCGCGCTGGCCTTCTTTGCTTTTCATCTCGACTTCAAGCGCCACGATGCCTTCCTTGAGATCAGCAATGCGGGCAGGAATTGATGACTGGGACACAGCCACGCGTGCGCAGGCCGTATCCAACAAAGACACCGCTTTATCGGGCAGTTGGCGCGCTGGGATGTAGCGGTGCGATAGGGTCACAGCGGCGACGATGGCCTCGTCCGAAATGCGGACTTTGTGGTGTGCTTCCATTGGGTCGAGAATACCGCGCAGCATGTAGCAGCAACGATCAACGTCGGGCTGATCTACTTGCACCGGCTGGAAACGACGGGTCAACGCAGGGTCTTTTTCGAAGTATTTGGCGTATTCGGACTGTGTTGTCGCGCCGATGGTCCGCAACGTGCCGCGTGCCAGGGCTGGTTTCAGCAGGTTCGCCGCGTCGCCCGTGCCCTGTGCGCCGCCTGCACCGATCAGCGTGTGCGCCTCGTCGATGAATAGGATGATCGGGGTGGGGGACGCCTGTACCTCGTCGATCAAGGACTTAAGCCGTTGTTCGAATTCACCTTTCATGGACGCACCAGCCTGCATGGCCTGAATGTCCAATTCGTAAAGCAGTGTACCCTTCAGGGTTGGAGGCACGTCGCCCGCAGCCAGACGCTGCGCGAAACCTTCGACGACGGCGGTCTTACCGACGCCGGCCTCACCCGTCAGGATCGGGTTGTTCTGACGACGGCGCAGCAGAACATCAACGATCTGGCGGATTTCGTCGTCGCGGCCCACGATTTTGTCGGTAGATGCGGCGTTGGCGGTCATGTTTTTGCAGAAGCGGCCAAGCGCGGTTGAGGCGCTGGTGGATGGATCACCCGCTGCACCGCTGGATCCGCCAGACGCGAGGCCGGAGCCGTCCATCGGGCGCATGTCTTCTTCTTCGGAATCGGCCCAAAGCGTACGGCTTTCTTGGCCCAGACGTTCAACGGAAATCTCATCGAACATGGCTGACGCACGGGTCAATTCGCGCTTCAGCTGCTTGTCGTTGAGCATGGCAAGTAGGGCGTGACCTGTCCGGATCTGTGCTTCGCCATAGAACAGCGTCGCGTATGTCCACGCGTGGTTCAGCATCGACGACATGCCTTCGGAAATGCCAGGGGATTCAGTCACGTTTTTGTCGAGCCGCGCCATGCCCTGATCAAGTTCTTTCAGCAGGCGACCTCGATCGAGACCGAGTTCTTTCAACGTGACAGAGATGTCAGACTTTTGGTTGGCGACGGCCTGAAATAGCCAGTGTACGACTTCGATATTCCGGTTCTTTTCACCACGCGCGTGCCGCATGGATTGCAAAAATGCGTCGTAACCGGCCCGGTTCATCTTACCGGCGTATTTTTCAATGTTAATCTCTACCATCACTTATCCCCCTGAAAATATTTTACTTTTTTGTGTTTATGCGGCGTGTAGGGCGTATGTTGCCCCTTTGATTTTTTCGTCGTTTGCATAGGGTTGGGCGGGCGGCAATGCGGCCATCCAACCCAATTCTGCGGATTTGCCCAATACGGCGGGTTCCACCGCGTCGGCGGGCAGGGTCAGCACGACCTCCATCTCGCAGGACATCCCTAGGTACCACGCAACGATAGATTCCAGTCGTGCGTGGCTTTCGCCGCCGGGCAGGAAACTGCGGTATTCGGCGTTGCTTTTGGTGGCGATGTTGATCTGGATTTTGTCCTGCACAGATTGCGCACGACCACCTAGCACCATATCGCGGCCCAGCGTGCTGCCGTTTTGACCCAACATGCTGTGGTTATCAGGCTCGAAGATGACCCAAGTGGGCACGAATTCTTCGACATGCACGTCTGCGCCCATGTCTTGTTCCAGCATCTGCTGCAGCTTCACGGGGCTTTTCACGCGCCCTACGGACAGCGGCGCAAGGGCCAGTTTGTTGATGTCGTGCAGGTCGTCGCGCCCTGTGTAGGCCTGCGTTCCGATGCCCACCAATGACCCAAGCGCACGACCGAAACGATCATCGTCGGGATGATCAAACTGCGTGATCGCGCGACCGTCGGACCATGCGCGGAAATAGAGCTGCTGAAACCGCGTGGCAAAGATGTCGGTGAATTCGACGTAGGCCATGTCACCCATCATCGCCCAGCGATACACTTCTTCCGTTTGGTCCAGCGGCATCGCCCCGTGCCCGCCAAAGAACCCTAGAAACGCGTTTCGTGCGGATGGTTTACCGCTGCGGTGGTCGTCGATGCGACTGAAATCTGCCTCTGGAAAGGACATCGACGGGTCCTGGCCGATGCGCACAATTTCTTGGGCCAGCGTTGCGTTTTTCCCGATGCGCGGCTTGTCTGGATTTTTGCGTTCAAGCTGGCGCAGATAGTTCAGATATCCAATCGCCCGCAGGTCCCTGCCGTCAGCTTGACGGCGTTGGATTTCTTTTTCGTATTTCACAACAGCGGTCCCGTTCCGGTGCGTGGTGGCCATGTGACGATATCGCCGCGATCAAGCGACGAAATGACGGTCTGCGTGAAACTGTTTACGGCCGCATATTCCGCGATAAATCGGTCGATGGCCGCGCCCAGCATGACGACGCCCGTGCCTTCAAAGGCGGCTTCGTCGAAGGTGATTTTCACTTCGACACCACGTGCGGCATGATAGGCACCGGCGCGGAGAATGGACCGCACGATCGGGCGGGTTTCAACCTTACGCAGGCCCTGCAAATTTGTTTCGGTGATCGTGTCGGAAATGTCCGCGAACAACGATAGCATTTCGCGCAGGCTGTCGGCTGCGGCGACCGGATCATCGCCATCGAGCGTGAACTGCGACAGTGACAGATAAGAAATCAGCCGCCAGTAATTGTCGCCTGCGGTCATGCGGTGCGATGCGTTCTTTTCGATCTCTGTCATCGCGGCGCGCGGCGCGGTTGGGCCAGCCTTACAGGCGAGCGATACTGACACGTCGTCACACATGCGGAAGTCATCTTTGGATTCCGCGATGGGCAGATCGCCCGGCAAATGACGGTTGGAACAGATCGTGCGCACCTGAAGTCGTTGGGCGCGTTGATTTTTCTCAGATTCTTCTGGTTCGTACAACGACAAGAACGTTTCGGTCCCACGATAGCGTTGTGTCGAACCAAAACGCCGTTCTTTTTCGGTCGCGCGGCGTTCTTTCATCGTGGTCGTGTAATACAACGCCTGACGCGGTTTTATATCGCCGCGGGGCAGGGCGTACAGCGGGTGCACTTCGACCTTGGATGACAGGCCCGCGTAATGCGCTGAAACGGACGTGATCTGGTGAATCTCGTAATGGGTCAGCGGGCTACTGTCTGGCGTGACCACGTATTCGGACCGTTTTTCATCCAACCGGATCTGGCTTGCGGTTTCTTCGAACAGGTTCACTGCCGGGACTGAATGCAGGCTGAAATGGCTGGCATTGACGCGCGGGGCCAGCACCTTGTCCGATTTGCTGAACTCCATCACGACTTGGAATTCATGCGCTTGGATGCGTTTCAGATGCTGCGACAGATCTTTGATCCGGAAACCCAAGATTTTGCGTGGAAACACAAAAATCTCGCGCAGGCGGCTGAATCCACGGAAGACGCGGGTGTTGTGGGTGAACAGATGATCATCGTCGTCGAAACCGATTTGTTCGATAGACTTTGGATCAAGCCTGATGAACACAGGATCGCCACGCTGATCAAGGTAGCGCAATGACACGCGGGTCATGTTGCAGAATATTTGTTCGTAAAGCGTCGATGCATCCGGAATGTCAGCGGTCAGATATATCGGCAAAACGTCCAACGGCAGTTCATTGATCGGGCCACCGGGGTCGTTGTTCGTTTCGGATTGCGGACGCGCGATAGTCAGGTGCAGACCTGCCTTCGTGCCTTTCGCCAATTCGGATTCACCAGCTGCCAGCAACGGGGCAGGGCTGGCATGGTAGACGGTTTTGCCGACTTTCAAAGGCCAAACAGACAGGGGCGCACAAAGCCGGAACCGACAGGAAACACGTTGATCCGCATCAACAAAACGGGCGTCCAGATAGTCGCCGGCGTTAAAATGCAGCCCTTCGACGAGGTCTTTGTTATCAAACGGCGGATTTGCCTGCACGAGCATGACGCTGGGGGTCGGTGCTAACGCCTCTGGGAAAATCTGGTTGAGCATTTCGGTCGTAAACGTCCGAAATTCCTCATCCATCTTCAGCTGCACGCGCGCGGCCATGAAGGCCGTGCCTTCCATCAAACCGGCGACGGCTGGGTCGGTATTTTCACGCAGTAAGCCACCAAGACGACCGGCAATCGACGGATATTCCGCCGCAAATTCTGCCCCGCGTTCATAAAGCAAAGACAGTTCTTGGTTGTAGGCGTCACGGAAAGCCTTTTTCACGTTTTCACCTGCAACTTCGTCATCTGAATCCTACCCACACCTTCGTCCAATTCGGCAATAAATTGCAGGGGTATGTCAACGGGGCTCGCGGCCATTTCCCCTGAAATATCAAAGGTTAGGCGGTTTGTGACAAGATCGCGCTTGGCGGATGCAGTGACTTCGACGGTTTCGGCAATCAAGCGTGGTTCGTAGTGGCACAATGTCTTTTTAATCGTATCCGCAATGATCTGAGGACCATTCATTGAATCCGCGACATTCGACAGATCGGAAAACCCGAAATTGGCGATGGATTTCTTAAGGTAGGGATAGTCGTCAAGCGGAACAGTCGCATCAAGATTGACGGTATTCATCAAGCTGGCCAAGTCACGATTGAGGTGACGGCGCAGTGTGCCTTCATCGGTTCCGTGACGCCGTTCTTTGCTACGTTCTGTCAGGGTCCGGTGGCCGTCTTCGACGCGGCTAGCTTCTTTTTTGGCATCCCGATCAGCGTGCGCTGCGCGAAACACATGCATCAGCGATAGCTGATACCGGTCACGTTTGCGGTTCTCGTCTGCTTCGGATTGTCTTGAATTCATGGGCCTTGCTTATCGTTCGCATGCGGCGGGCCTGCACGCGCGATCCGCAATGTGGCTAGATGGACGCGCTACCGGCGGTCCAAAGGCCTGTCGGCGGTATTGAAACCGCCGACAGGAATTTTGTTCGGACCACTTAAGACTGTGGGCCAGCAGGTGTGTGAACTGTGCCGTCGAACGCTTCTGTGTTCTGTGCGATGTCCCACTTCCACTCTGTGGCAGTGTCTGGCGCGCCAGCTTCTGTCTGTGGAACGTAAACGTAAGAATACGCACCAAAGTTCAGTGTCACGTTCTCAGTCAGACGATCTTCGCCACCGGAACCACCTGTAGAGATCGAAGACACGATGATATCAGCGATATCCAGAACGATGTATTCCATCTGGCCGTCACCGGCTTTACGAACAACCAAAGACGCTGTTTCGATGTGAGTACCCTTTGTCAGGAACTTCATCAGGTCTGTGGAAGATTTGTCGACGTATTTTGTAAACGACAGATCTTGGAAGTTTGGTTTACCGGAACCAGAACCAGAACCCATGTGTGTTGTGCCGGACTGGGACGCGCCCCATGACCATGCCAACACGTCGATCTCGTCTTTGTGTGCCTTGTCCTGGGATTCACCTTTGATGTCGCCCAGCTTGAGGAACATGTCTACAGCCATAATCTTTCTCCTATTTAAGACGCCGGTTGCGAAATTGCGTACCGGCAGTTTCTACAGTTAAGTTTTAGCCAGGCAATTTGGATACGAGCGACATGCCGATATCCATTCCTTCCATTTGGAAGTGCGGCTTCAAGAAAAACTTACCCATGTAGTAACCGGGGTTCTCCTCGTCTTCGATAACTTGGACAGTTGCGGCGGCGAGAGGCTTAAGCGCTTTCTCTTTTTCCGTCGCTGTGGCCGGGTTAGCGGTCACATACTTGTTGATCCAAGTCTGAAGGTCTTTCTCAAGCTGGGACTTATCGGGGGATGTCCCGATTTTGTCGCGAACCATACACTTGAGGTAATGGCTGAAGCGGGACACCGCGAACATGTACGGGATGCGTGATGACATGTTGTCAGACGCTGTCGCCAGTTCGTCAGTGAACTTTTTCGGCCGGTATAGGGACTGCGCACCAATGAAGGCCGCTTTGTCTGTGTGTTTGCGGTGAACCAAACCGATCAAGCCGGCTTTGGACAATTCACCCTCACGACGATCGGTGATGGACACCTCTGTCGGGATTTTCATTTCTTTAGACCCATCGCCCGTGTCGAACGTGTGCGTTGGCAGGTTCATCACCTCACCACCGGACTGAACACCACGGATTTGAACGGTCCAACCGTGTTCTTTGTGCGCGCGGTTGATGTTCACAGCCATCGCGTGGGCTGAGTTCATCCATGCGTACATGTTACCTTCGTGGCCGTCTGTTTCTTCCTCGAAGTTGAATTCTTCAACAACAGAGTTGGAATCTTGGCTGTAAGGTTCGCGGGACAGAACACGTGGCAATGTCATCGCAACATAACGCGAATTTTCGCTGTCACGTAGGCCATTCCAAGCCGCATAATCAGGCGTTTCAAAGATTTCGCCCAAATCCTGCGGGTTTGGCATTTCGTTCCAGTTGTCCATGCCGAGCAGGCCAGGGGCCGCTGATGTGATGAACGGCGCTTGTGCCGCAGCAGCAATCTTACCCAGATCACGCAGCAGGCCAACGTCGCCTGTGGAATGGTCGAATTGGAAATCACCGATCAGCGTGCCGTAAGGCTTACCGCCCATGGTGCCGAATTCTTGTTCGTAAATCTTGGTGAACAGCGGGGATTTGTCCCACTTGGCACCGGGATAGCGACGCAATTCTGATTTCAGTTCGTCTTTGGAAACGTTCATCACGTTCACACGCAAAGACGCGTCTGTTTCAGAGTTGTTGACCGTGTAAGCCAGACCACGCCATGCGCTTTCCAGTTCTTGGTACTCTTGCGCGTGGATGATCTTGTTGACCTGAGACGTCAGTTTTTCGTCGATCTTGGCCAGCATGCCTTGAATCGTGTCGATGATATCCTCAGACACGAGACTGCTGTCGCCCATGGCTTCTTTCACAAGCGTGACAACAGCGCTGTCTACTTCGGAAGCTGCTTCTTCAGAGCGTGGTTTAATCGTTTGTTTCAGAATGTCCGAGAACTCGTCGAGTTCGCTAAGTCCGCCACCGGCGACCTGGTCTTCTGCTTGTGTTGCGTCGTTTGCCATCTATCTATCCCTGCTATCCAGTAAGGTGCGGCCCGTCAGCCTGCACGCGTCGGATGAATGCTTACTCTTCTTTTGCTTCGTCTTCGTCGTCGCCACCGGACCGGGCTGCAAGTGCGGCCATCAGGTCTGGATCGTCGAGCAATGCACGAATGTGATCTTGCGCTTTGGATTTACCGTTCATGTAGCGGGCAAGGTTGGCCAGCTGTTCACGTGCTTCCAAAAGCTTGTTCAGCGCAGGCACCTGGCGGGCAATTTCCGCAGGACCGAAGTCTGACATCTTCGAGAACTCTAGGTTCACACCAAGACGGTCAGTGCTGTCTGGGTCCAATGTGTTTTCAACGTTGAACGACAGGCCCGGCTTCACGGAGTTCACGTAGTCATCCAGCGTCGAATTGGTGACGTCAGTGAAATCACGGTCTGCCACAGGATCTTTTTCAATCGGTGACGCGTTGCCGGACAAATCCGCCATCACACCCATCATGAACGGCAGCTCAACCATTTTCTCCGAATCATACGGATCCGCGTATGAAATGTTCACCCGTGGTGGGCGGTTCCGTTTCAGAAAGCCGGATGCTGAATCTGATGCCATAGTGTCGTACTCCCAATATTGCGTGCTCTAGTTGGCATTCTTATGGCCAATTTCGCTACGCCCCTTAACCTACCCATACCTTTGCGGTTGAGTCTACATTCATTCGTCAACTTTCGCAGGTATTATTTCTGTTACAATCGACGAGAAATCCTTTTCTAAATAAGTCCTTGCCCGGAAAAGTAGAACCGGAATAGGACTTGCCGGTTCACGTGCCCGGTAAAATTCTTCTAGGGCCGACAAATGCCCTGCAACGTCGCTGCGGCTGTTCACCTCGGGTGGTGGGCCAGCATCTTCACCGCTTGTGTCTTGCGCTTGTGATACAGCCTCTCCAGCCAGCATCTTCAATCGCCCCATGTCCAAAACGAAACCAGTTTCCGCGCCAAAGTCAATTGCCGCACGTCCAGCGTGTGCTGGCAACAAGGTTTCCAACGCTTCTACCAGAGGTTTCCCAAACAAGAGTCGGGATTGCGTCACAAGAAGCAAAGCCGGTGAAGACGGCTCGTGCGTCGCAAAATAGCCTTCAATCGCCTTAATTGTCGCCAAAGCAGCGGCGCGATTCGGAATTTTCGTGACCACAGCGGCCGCGACCATGGCCGGTTTTGCTGCACCGACCGGTGCATCACCGTCAGCATCATCACCTGCATCTTCGTCGCCACCTTCGGCAACATCTTCGCCCGCAGGCGCATCGCCATCAGCCGTCCAAGGTGCCAAGTCAGGGCGACCTGATTGGATGATGCCAAGCATCTCTTTCACGGCCAATTCAGCCGGTTCAATCGCTGGATTGAACGGGTTCATATCGTTGCGCAAACACGCACTTCTGATCCGCGCCATCGCGGCCAATGCGGTGTTCAAAGCAGCGTGCGCTTCTTCGACGTATTTACGGTTTCCCGGGGCTGCAATTTCACTTGTCAGCTTGCCAGTGTTCAACCCGTCTTCGCCAGCGCGGGGATTTGCGGTGCCAAGCGCGACCAGTTGGCGACGCAAGCTGACCTCACCCGGTCCGGCAATTTCAGCGTACTGCAGCGGGAACACGACGGACACGTTGCTGCCCAATTCTTCAAGGGCGCCGCGCCGATCCGCGACATCTTTTGGGTGCACATCGTCCGGGAAAGTTTCCAGCACATCTGCAATGCCGACCAGCGCTTCTGCATAATCCGGCAACCGTCCGGCAAGCACCATGAAGCGAGCCAGCAGCGACAACAACCTCAGATCGCGGGTCCGCTGCAGCAGCTTGGTAATCTCGGCGAGTTCTTCTTTGTGTGCGACCGTCTTACGATCGAACAACCATGCCGGTTTAGTGACAACCCCACCTGATTCAACGGCAGGGATATAAAACCGTTCCGGCATGCGGGATTCGGCTTCGTAATAATAATCGAGAAACGGTCCGTCGTCCGAGCTTTCCAGATCGGGGCCGCAAGGCGCATCATCCGAAACAGGGTCTTTCAACCAATCAAGCATAGACAGCCAACCCCCTTAGGCAGGTACACAAACAAAAATAGTTACACGTTTCAAACGACATTATGCGAATAATTCCAACGACATTATGGCTAGATCGTGACCTTCAGGTGCCCAAACGTCAAGTCAGGTATTCCGGAAGAAAATTCACGCGTCGGGCGTTCCGGCGTCATGTTCAACCCTGAGAAGATTTGACCGCAGCGACGTAGCTTTCGGCAAAATGCTTTAGAAACGCGCCCAACATCCCGTTTTCGTTTTCATCAACCTTCGCATCCCAGCGTTCAACATATGTGTCCCACGCTTTGCGTTTGCCGCTGCCACCCAGCAGGCCACCGCCTGTATCTGCGTCGATGGATTCAGGCGCGAGATCTTCAAGCAGCTTGAGCAAGGCAGGCTGGATCGCCGCGAAAACCGCCATCTGGTGTTTACGCACATCCGACAGCGCGGTTTCGATCCCCTTACCACCAGCCATAAAGCCGGGGCGGGGTTTCATGTACATGACCTCAAGAGCCTGCACAGCGTCAGGCAGAAATTTCAGCGGGTTGTTTTCGGCGGCACCCATCATTGTGCGTTCACCGCCCTTGGTGAACTGCTTGGCCGATGCGCGATCCTGCAACATGGACATCAGTTCTTGGCTGATGACGCGCATGCTGCGACCCAATTCGCGCGCGAAGGCTTCTTGATCAGCGCTATCCCCGAAATCGGCAGGCAGGCCCGCACCTTCGCAGAAGGCTTTCATGAAGTTCGACCCGCCAGACGTCGGCGCGATGGACATCGGCGATTGCTGTAGACCGGGTACGGCTGCCGGTGCCGCAGCCGGTTGTGGCGGCGGTGTGAATGACGGCACCGGTGGCTGCGCGATCCCGCTTGGCGGCGGGGCCGCGGCAGGCACGCCCATTGGTGCTGCGGCTGGCGGCGTCGCAATCGGCGGGCTGGAAAACGGCGATCCAGATGATGCAGGTGCCTGACCAAATGGCGACCCGGATGCGGCTTCTGACGCAGCGGGCGGCGGGGCTACTGGAGCAGCCGGTTGTGGTGGCGGCGCTGATGGCGTCGGGTTCACCAAGAATTCGCCAGCAAAGTCATCGAACGGATTGCGTTGCGGTGTCGGGTTCGGATTGATCGGGGTAGCAGGACCGCCACCAATCGCCCAAGGGTCCGCGTCAGCAGCAAATGCATTCGATGCAGGAGCGGCAGCAGGCGGCATCGACGGGGCTGCTGGCTGTGCCGCAGCGCCAAGATCAACGACGATGTAATAATGCCCAACTTGAAACCGCTGACCGTTTTGCAAGGGATGCGGTGCCGCTAGCCTGTGACGGCTGCCATCCATGAACAAACCGTTTGTTGAGGTGTCCGTCAGAAAGTACTGACCGTTCTCAAACGTGATATCAAAATGATGGCTCGAAATATGACGATCCGGGTCCGGCAATGTCCAATCCATTGCAGTAGACCGGCCAATCTGTGCGCCGCGTTCTGTGACCACAAAGGACACAGGACCGCCGTCGCTCAGCTTATCATAATTGTCGATGCGCAAAGTAAGAGACATATCACCCAAGGAGTTAGACCACGTTCAGGCCAGATCAATACACCCTAAACAGTGATTGTGCCACGTCCATAAAGTGCGCGTAGTAGATTTGACGACGACTTGTCGCGGTTTGTGCCAAACACGACAACACGGCTGTATTTAAAGCACGCGGTGCACGGTGAAGTGGTGGGCTGGCCGGATCATTCGGTGCAATCGCCCCGCCGGACCACCCGACAGCCAACGCAAGATACATGCCGGGCACACGATCAGGGCTCCACAACGCGTCCTTCATCAGCTTGTGGCGATTCTCTCTGGAAGGGTCGCCCAACCAGCGGCCGACGCCTTCCATGAAGTGATGATCCGCAGGGGTCAGAATTTCGGGCATCGTGCGCAAACATTCATGACCCCACCAGATCGCCATCTTTGGAACGAACGCAAAAGCGGTCAGCGTAATCGCATCTTCCGGCGTCTCGGACCGCCGCAACCGCCACATGAAATCATACGTGTCTTCTGGTGGGCGTGGCCGTTGCTGGGTCACTTCAGCAATCTGCGGAATACCGGCATAAAGGTCGGTCAATTCCTGAAACCGCAACGACGCACTTGGCGGCCGCGTTTTATCGGAATCATCAAGGGGTACCGCAGTAATATCTTGAAATGACATAAAATGGATCGGTCCGTTGTTAGGGCCTAATGAACTATACCATGACATGTTTTCGTTTTCACACGTACACGTCAAGAAGGTTAAAGCATGACATGTCGCTTTGCATACATCGGCAGGGTCAATTGAACACAGCACGAATGAACATAATTCACATTATCTGCCAAGTATCGACCTAAACGGAAACGAACGCTGACACGCCTGCCTATAAAAACATGGTGAATCTAACATCAAGCCACGACCCTTAGCCGGTTAGCGCCCCGCGCTTGTCATCAACGCAGCCATCGCTTTTAATGCGGGGGTGTCGTTCAGGTCTTCCAGCGCTATGTCATATTTGCGTCGCCAATTCGGGTGCTCGTCGATGGTTCCGGGCAGGTTCTGCGCTTCTTTCGCTCCTAACACATCGTCCAATTGAACAGCTGCCAAGCAAGCGGATGACCCCGCCAGCATCCCATGGACGTTTGTGCTAAAGTCGCCGTTTTCCGTGTAGCGGGATACGTCTGCTTTACGCTGCTCACGCATGTTTTCTGCGGTCTCGCGATCAACCCACGACAGGTTTTCCCACCAATCAATGTCGTGCCCTGTCTCATACCCTTTAACGGTCGGGGTGTCGTGCGTCGCAAAACATGACAGCACCTGTGCCGATCCAGCGTTCGAAGTACGGAACGCACCAGAGTCGTCTTTTTCGTACTGCAACACGGAATACCCGTAGAACCCGTGTGCACGCATCGTGTCACGGAACCCGTCAGGGACCAGCCCAAGATCTTCGCCAATCACCGCGCAATTGTACCGCGCTGCTTCAATCTTGATCACGGCGAGCAGGCTTTCAAATGGTTGATGAATGTAGCCACCCGGACTGCCGTCGTCCGGAATCCAATAGCTGCGGTTAAGGCCTAGAACATGATCGATCCGGATGATGCCCGAATGACGAATGGTTTGCGCGATAATCCGGCGCAACGGCCGGTATCGTTCAGCTTTCAATTTGCGGGGCGCAAACGCCGCCAAATCCCAGTTCTGCCCTGCAGGGCTTAGGTGATCGGGCGGTGCGCCGATGGACACACCCTGTGCAATCGCGGTTTGTGCACACCAGCTTTCAGCACCATCGCGCCGCGACCCAACCGCAAGGTCAAGGTAAAGCCCAAGCGCCATCCCCCCTGCTTTGGCATTCGCCTGCGCGTCTGACAATTGCCGGTCAGCGACCCATTGCAACCACATGTGAAATGTCACGCGAGTCGGATCAGGATCAGCAGGCGTATCAGGCCATTGGCGCCAATCGGGCCCATAAATTTCGCTCAGCGCCTCAAAGGTGGCGAACTTGTGCAGATCGTCACCGCCGTTGGATTGGAAGGCCGCAAAACTTTGTGCATCAGCCGGATCCGCTTTGGTTAGGAACGTGGCAAATGCCGTTTCCAGCGCTGCCGCATGGCGTGGTTTGTGATCTTGGTAAGCGACCGTTTCTGACGCCCGCAAGTCCGCGAAATCACCCGCGTCACCAGCACCGGGCAACGCATCAAGCGCGATGCAAGCTGTATTCAAATAACCCCGATGCGAAGGTGAATAAGGACTAATCGCCGCCTGATCCGCATATCCCATTGCATGCAGTGGGTTAATGCCAACGAAATCAGCACCCTGCCCGCCTGCAATCTGTGCGACAGCACCAAGATCAGCAAAGTCACCAAGACCCGCGTTTCGTTCTGACCGCAGCCCATACAACGCAAGGTTCATGCCCCAAAGCCGCGTAGCACCGGTCAAATCAGGAACGGACGGCAGCGTCTTAGGGGCCGCGATGACCGTGATGACCTCTGTTCGGCCAGATGCCGTTGCGGTCAGCGTATAAATCCCCGGATCAAGCGGCGGCACCGTGATTTGATCACGCGGTTCGCCCGACACAAGAATATCATCGCTTTCGTCCAAACGGATATCCCACGCAGCGCCGAGCCCAAAATTTTGCCAAGCCTCAATACCCGCTTCGACGATGATTTCATCCGGATACCACCGATCATCGCGGTCAAAGCGCAATTGCGCCAGCGACGACTGGATTGCGTCGTCAGTCGATACATCAATCCCGTTGGCCGCCAGCAAGGCACGTTGCGTTTCAGGTGATGTCGGTAACTGTTGGCCCTGAAGATCGTAGAAATGCGGGACGATGCCACAGATATCGGCAAGTGCGGCTAGATCATTCTGCACGGTCATAGCTGTGCCCCATCGGTCTTTTGCACAAAGGCCACGACGGTTTCGCCAGCCACGATGGTGTGCGGCCCTTCCAATTCGCAAAACGCGCCTTGTTCGTTCGCATCCGTGTCGATGGCACGGACCCAATGATGATCAGGCTCGGGCAACGGCAGGATCACCTTGCCCGGCTCAGGTGCCCGATTGAATACGATAAAGACGATGTCACTGTCAGGGGCGTAATCCGGCGCCTCTGCTGAACACC
Source organism: Yoonia sp. D2-7 (assembly GCF_055809435.1). Lineage (NCBI taxonomy): Bacteria > Pseudomonadati > Pseudomonadota > Alphaproteobacteria > Rhodobacterales > Paracoccaceae > Yoonia > Yoonia sp. D2-7. Next base: position 81,269 of record NZ_JBVVTX010000006.1, read on the forward strand.
GTAACAGCAGGCACAGGTTCGCAAGACCCGGATCGCGCCATTCCAGTGGTTCGCCTGCGAAATCCGTCCACGCCACATCCGGCAGGCCATCTTTCGGGCGGGCAGCACCATGCAGGAACCGGTTTTGTCGCACGCTGAGATGATTTTGCCGGAAGGTCGATAGGCTTGCCACAAAAGCCAAAAGTTCCGTGTCCGCTGTTTCCCAATCAATCCATCCGATCGGATTGTCTTGGCAATAGGCGTTGTTGTTCCCCTTTTGCGAATTGGCAAATTCGTCTCCGGCTGGGATCATCGGCGTGCCTTGCGACAGAAACAACGTGGCCAGCATGTTGCGCTGCCTACGTGTCCGGATAAGGCGGATCGCGGGGTCATCTGTTTCACCCTCGACACCAGCATTATCCGAGTAATTGGAATGGTGGCCGTCGCTATTATTTTCTGTGTTCGCCTCGTTGTGGCGGTGATTGTAACGAGTGGTATCGGCCAGCGTGAAACCGTCGTGTGAGGCCAAAAAGTTGATCGATGAATCCGCACGTCGGCCTTTGTGATCAAACTTATCCGCCGATCCTAACAACCGCGCGCCCAGTTCCTGCGCACTATGTGCATCCCCCCGCCAATACCTGCGCACGGTGTCGCGGTAGCTGTCGTTCCATTCGTTAAATTCGTGGGGGAACCCGCCCAACTGATACCCGCCGGGGCCAATGTCCCACGGTTCCGCGATCATACGCACATTCGCCAACACAGGGTCCTGGCGCAGAGCATCAAAGAAACCACCGCGCACATCAAACCCGTGATCTTCGCGCCCCAATGTCGTGGCCAGATCAAAACGGAACCCGTCGATCCCCATGCATTCGACCCAGAACCGCAAACTATCAAGCACCATACGCAGCACATACGGATGCGCCACATTCAACGTGTTCCCGCAGCCAGTATCATTCACGTAATAGCGCGGCTGACCAGCGGTCAGACGATAGTAAGACGCATTATCTAATCCCCGATACGACAGAGTCGGGCCGCGCTGATCGCCTTCGGCTGTGTGGTTGTAGACAACATCGAGAATGACCTCGATGCCAGCTGCGTGAAACCGGTCCACCATCTGGCGGAAACCTGCAATGCCGTCGGGGCCAAGATACCGCGGTTCGAGCGCGAAAAACCCGATGGAATTGTAGCCCCAGTAATTCGTCAGCCCACCATCATCGAGAAACTTTTCATCAACAAAGCTATGAACAGGCATCAGTTCGATCGCCTGAACACCTATCGTTTTCAGATGATCCAGCATCTCATCCGAGGCCAGCCCTTCGTAGGTGCCACGGATATTTTCGGGAATGCCCGCATGGGCTTTTGTCGCGCCTTTCGGATGAGCTTCGTAAATCAGATCACGGTTTGACTTGCGGTGGTGTCCGGGGGTCATTTCGGCGAATTGTTTGGGGTCAAAAACCACGGATTTCGGTACATACGGCGCGCTATCACGGCTGTCGAACGACAGATCACACGCCGACGATGTGTCATCATATCCAAGCGTCGCAGGGTGGTTCACCCATGTGCCGTGCAACTGGCGCGCATAGGGATCGAGCAGCAGTTTGTTGGCGTTGAACCGATGCCCCAATTCCGGCGCATAAGGCCCATGGGCGCGGTACCCGTATAGCGTCCCTATAGGCAAATCATGCAAGTAGCCGTGCCAAACATGTCCGGTGCGTTCCGGCAATGCGATCCGCACCGTTTCACGGCTGCCGTCCGGCGAAAACAGGCACAATTCAATCTTGGTCGCATGCGCAGAAAACACCGCAAAATTGACGCCCGCGCCATCATGAATGGCGCCCAACGCATTGGCTGAGCCACCGGAAAGAGAATAGGCAGTCATGATTAAACCTTAGCTTTCCTGAGCAGCAGTGTAGACGTCCAAATATGCGGCCGCTGACAGGTCCCATCCAACAGGATGACGCATGGCGCGGCGCATCATTGCACCCCAGATTTTCGGTTGTTGGTACAGCGCACAAGCGCGTGCAATCGTGTGCGCAAACATCGTCGATGTAATCGGCGCAAACTGAAATCCGGTTGCGCAATCGGCAAGCAACGCCGCTTCATTCGCGTCGATCACCGTATCAGCCAGCCCACCAGTTCGTGCGACAACTGGCAAGGTGCCATAGCGCAGCCCGTAAAGCTGGGTCAGTCCGCAGGGTTCGAACCGCGACGGGATCAGGATCGCATCACTCCCCGCCTGCATCAGATGCGACAGGTCTTCATCGTAGCCAATAATTGTACCGACAGAGCCCGCATAGCGGTTCGACGCGTCAATAAACGCACGTTCCAGCCCCGGCTCACCAGATCCCAAAAGCGCCAGTTTTGCCCCGTGCCCCACCAGATCGTCGAGGCAATCCAGCAACATATCCAACCCCTTTTGCGACGTCATCCGGCTGACAACGCAGAACAATGGGCCGTCGCCATCGGTCAGTCCAAAACGAGACATGACTTCTGCCTTGTTACGCGCCTTGCCCTTCATGGATTTGGCAGAATAGGTCGCAACCAACGCAGGGTCCGTTGCAGGGTTCCAAACGTCCAAATCAATGCCGTTCAGAATACCGCTGAGGTCCGATTGACGCGCCCGCAACAGGCCATCAAGACCCATACCAAAATCCGGTGTGAGCAATTCAGCCGCATACGTGGGGCTAACCGTCGTGACCTTTTGACTTAGCGCGATGCCCGCCTTCAAAAAGCTGATTTTACCATAATATTCAACACCATCGGGCGTGAACATATCAGCGTTCAAACCAAGCGCGCTCAACCGAGTCGCATCAAAAACGCCTTGGAACGCAATGTTGTAAATCGTCATGACCACCGGCGGTGTCGGCCCGTCGTGCTGGCGCAAATAGGCAGGCACCAATCCCGCTTGCCAGTCATGCGCGTTAATCACATCCGGCGTCCAATTGTCCAAACAGCCGACGCCAATTTGGGCACCCGCATAAGACAACGCGGCAAACCGCCGATCGTTATCGTGCCAGTCCTGCCCGTCCGGACCCAGATAAATACTACCCGCGCGATCATACAGATGCGGCGCATCTAGCAACAGCAAATCCAACCCGTCTGCCTGTGCTGCAACGATCCGCGCACGTCCGCCAAACAAATCGTCAAACTGCGCAACTTGGGTACCCGACGCGATATGGTCCGACAGCGCGGGATAAGCGGGGATCAAAACCCGAACGGACACGCCTTCTGCGGCTAGTGCTTTTGGCACCGCGCCGATAACATCGGCCAAGCCGCCGGTTTTGATAAACGGCGTACATTCTGAGGCGACAAAAAGCAGGTTCATGTCAGGTGTCCAGCGCGTCAATCATCGGTTGGGTGATCAGGCAAATGCCATTTTCAGTCCGACGGAAACGGGCTGCGTCTTCTTTCGCATTTTCGCCCACAACCAGCCCTTCAGGAATGACAACACCGCGATCAAGGATCACATTCGTCAAACGCGCACGCCTGTGGATTTCGGCGTATGGCATGGCGACAACACCTTCCAACTGCGAATAGGAATGAGTGCGCACACCTGTGAACAGGAAACAGCGGTCCAGCGTGGACCCCGAAATAATGCACCCGCCTGAAACCATCGACGACACAGCATGACCGCGACGCCCCTTTTCGTTGTGGATGAATTTTGCAGGGGCGGTCAGTTCCGAATAGGTCCAGATCGGCCAAGAGTTGTCGTAAAGGTCCAGTTCCGGTTTGAAGTCTGTCAAATCAACATTAGCCTGCCAGAACGCATCGACCGTCCCAACATCGCGCCAATATGGTTTTTCCTCTAGACCAGACCGCACACAAGACCGGCTAAACGGATGCGCGACAGCTTTGCCGTTTTTCACGATCTCGGGGATAATATCACCACCAAAATCGTTTTTTGAATCGGCGTTTGTCGCGTCTTTTTTCAGAAGCTCACACAGGTATTCGGTCTCGAAAACGTAAATCCCCATGCTGGCGAGCGCCATATCCGGATTCCCCGGCATTGCAGGCGGATCAGATGGCTTTTCAATGAAATCAAGGATTTGATCATTGTCACCGACTTTCATCACGCCAAAACCAGCGGCTTCCATGCGCGGCACTTCGATACAGCCCACCGTCACATCAGCGCCGCTTTCGACGTGCTGTTTGATCATGAGAGAATAGTCTTGTTTGTAGATATGATCTCCCGCGAGGATCAGAATGTATTTCGGGCCATATCCACGAATGATGTCGATATTCTGGGCCACAGCATCAGCCGTCCCCTTGTACCAGTTTTCATTATCCAGCTGCTGCGAAGCAGGCAAAATATCGAGCGATTCATTCCGTTCAGCACGGAAAAAACTCCAGCCGCGCTGCAGGTGACGGATCAGGGAATGGGCCTTGTATTGGGTGGCGACGCCGATGCGTTTGATGCCGGAATTCACGGCATTCGAAAGAGCGAAATCAATGATCCGACTTTTACCACCAAAGTACATCGCAGGTTTGGCACGGGTGTCCGTCAGCTCGTATAATCGGCTTCCGCGTCCGCCGGCCAAAACAAAGGCCATAGTTTGCTGTGCGAGGCGTTGTGATTCAGTGTCCATTGATAGTTTTCCTCCCTAGTCCTGATGTTGATCGTGCGGGTCAGGATGTCCCGCTGTTGTCCAATTCAAAAAATAATGTCGAAAGCGGCGGTAATGTCAGCGACACAGAATGCTGCCGTCCGGATGCCGCGATCTGTTCGCTATCCGCGTGGCCCATGTTGCCACGGTTGCCACCCCCATAACGGGCCCCATCGGTATTCAGCTTTTCAATCCAACGCCCCGGTGCAGGCACACCAATGCGCCGTCCAGACCGTTCAACCGGGGTAAAGTTGCTGACGACAAGCACCGGCGGCGTGCCATCTTTGCCCTTACGGATCCACGCGAGGATCGATTCCTCTGCGGCGCCTTCTTCGACCCATTCAAACCCTTCGGGCTTGCAATCCAGTTGGTGCAATGCAGGTGTGTCGCGGAACAAAACGTTCAGATCGCGCACCAGATTTTGCACACCGCCATGCAGCGGCGTATCGGTTAGGTGCCAATCAAGGCTCGTGTTGTAGTTCCATTCGACGCCTTGCGCGAATTCACAGCCCATAAACAACAGTTTCTTGCCCGGATGCCCCCACATAAATCCATAATAGGCCCGCAGGTTTGCAAATTTTTCGTCGCCCTGCCCCGGCATTTTGTCGATCATCGACCCTTTGCCGTGCACCACTTCGTCATGGCTAATCGGCAGCACAAAGTTTTCCGAGAACGCGTAGTGCAGCCCGAACGTCATCTTGTGATGGTGGTATTTACGGTGGATCGGGTCCTGTTCGATGTAAGACAGCGTGTCGTTCATCCAGCCCATGTTCCACTTGAACCCGAAGCCCAGACCGCTGTGATCCACAGGTGCACTGACCCCCGGAAAGGCGGTGGATTCTTCGGCAATCGTCACGATGCCCGGCACTTCGCCGTAGGCCATCGTGTTGGTGCGCCGCAGGAATTCGATCGCTTCCAGGTTCTCGCGACCGCCGTCCTTATTGGGAATCCATTCGCCGTCTTTGCGGGAATAGTCACGGTAAAGCATTGACGCGACAGCGTCGACGCGCAGCCCGTCGATGTGGTGTTCACGCAACCAATACAACGCGTTAGCGACCAGATAGTTCGACACTTCGGCACGGCCGTAGTTGTAAACAAGCGTGTTCCAATCAGGATGAAACCCTTCCTTGCGGTCGGCATGTTCATACAGCGGCGTGCCGTCAAATTTGCCAAGGCCGTGCGCATCTTCGGGGAAATGCCCCGGCACCCAATCAAGGATCAGACCAAGATCGGCGGCGTGACACGCCTCTACAAAAGCGCGGAATTCTTCAAGCGTGCCGTGCCGGATTGTCGGCGCATACAGACCAACAGGCTGATAGCCCCACGACCCATCAAACGGGAATTCGGAAATCGGCATCAGTTCAAGGTGGGTGAAACCCATATCCTTGGCGTAACTGACCAGTTGTTCAGCATGTTCTTTGTAGGACAGCGGGCGATCATTTTCTTCTGGCACACGCCGCCAAGATCCAAGATGGACTTCGTAAATCGAAATTGGCTGATCAATACGGTGAAGCGCCTCGCGCTTGGACATCCATGTCTGGTCATCCCAAGTGTGCCCATCCAGTTTGCGCACAACAGATGCGGTTTTTGGCGGGTGCTCTGCCCCAAACCCAAACGGATCAGCCTTTTGCGGCAACAGATTGCCATCTGGTCCGATCAGTTCGTATTTATAGGCCTCCCCTTCGCCCAAAGCAGGCATGAAGATTTCCCAAACACCGGTCTGACCACGCCGCCGCATCGGATTGCGCCGTCCGTCCCAGCCGTTGAAATCACCCACAACAGAAACACGTTGCGCATTGGGGGCCCAAACGGCGAAATGCGTGCCAGCGACACCGTCATGATCCATGACATGCGCGCCCAGCACTTTCCAAAGGTCCTGATGTGCACCCTCAGCGATCAGATGTTCGTCCAATTCGCCAAGGACAGGACCAAAGCGATACGGGTCTTCAGCATCCCAAACATGCGGGCCTTTGGTAATCCGCAAACGGTATGCAAACGGCGTTTTGCGACGGGCCACGACCCCTGCAAACAGGCCCTGTTCCACAGGATCAAGGGACACCACCTTGCGACCCGACTTGAGGTCGATCATATCAATCGTATCGGCTTCGGGGTGGAACGCTTTGATGGTGACTTTGCCGTCAACGACATGCAGACCCAGAACCGAAAAGGGGTCGGAATGCACGCCCGACGCGATCCTGCCGGCATCTTCTTTGCTGATCAAATCCGTCATCGTTTTTCCGCCCCGTGTTCGTGATTTCCCGCGATGCAGGACCAGTTATGTGACGGAATGCGCGTTCCAAATGTCCTGCGCATATCCAGAAATCGTACGATCCGATGAGAACCACCCCATGCCTGCCGTATTGGCAGCAGCCATGCGAGTCCAACGGGTTACGTCACTATACACTGCATCAACTTCGCGCTGCTTGGCAAAGTAATTATCAAAATCACAGCTCACGAGGAAATAATCGTTCTCGTACAAATTGTGCAGAATGTCGGAATAGCGATAGCGATCACCGCCCGAAAATACGCCAGCGGCGATCTGTCCAAGAACGCGTGACAAACGCGGGCTCGCTTCAATCGCACGACGCGCGTACCCGTGATCGGCACGCTGCGCATCTGCTTCGGCGGCAGTCAGGCCAAACAGGAAGAAATTGTCGTGACCAACATGGTCGCGAATTTCAACGTTCGCCCCATCCAACGTCCCGATTGTCGGGCTACCGTTCAGCGACAGCTTCATATTGCCTGTGCCGGACGCTTCTTTACCCGCGGTCGAGATTTGCTCTGACAGGTCAGAGGCGGGGATCAGGATTTCGGCCATCGAAACGTTGTAGTTCTCAGGGTAGACGACCTGCAACTTATCGCGGGTCACGGGATCATTGTTGATGGTCGCGGCGACATCATTGATCAGATGAATGATCGATTTCGCCAGCGCATAGCCCGGTGCCGCCTTACCGCCGAACACCTTCACCCGTGGGGTCCAGTCCGCTGTTGGATTGTCGCGAATTTCATTCCACAGCGCGATGGTTTCCAGAATATTCATGTGCTGGCGTTTGTATTCGTGGATACGTTTGATCTGGATGTCGAACATCGCGGACGTATCCAGCGTGACGCCATTCCGATCTTTGAGCCAAGCAGCCATCCGGTCCTTGTTGGCGGATTTCGCAGCTCGGAACGCCTCTTGGAAACCGGCATCGTCAATATGCGCGTTCAGATCTTGCAGCTGCTCCAGATCAGTATGCCATTTCGTGCCAATCGTGTCGTTGATCAGCCCGCGCAACGCGGGGTTACACGAATACAGCCACCGACGCGGCGTGATCCCGTTTGTCTGGTTGATAATCCGGTTCGGATACGCGGTGTTCAGATCGGCAAAGACCGTTTCCTTCACCAGTTCCGAATGCAGCGCAGAGACACCGTTCACCTTATGGGCCATGACAAAAGCCAATTCGCCCATTTTCACGTTGCCATGATCAATGATCCGCACGTCTGATCCGGTTTCTTCCAGATGCCGGTGTTGGATCATCTGAATGATCCGGTGATGCCGCGGCAAGATGCGGGCGAACAGGTCTTCTGGCCAGCTTTCCAATGCTTCGGGTAGCAATGTATGGTTCGTATAGGCCAGACATTTGCGCGCCAATTCAATGGCGTCTTTTTCCGGCAATGCGTGCTTGTCGATCAGCAGCCGGACCAATTCGGGCCCGGCGATAGCGGGGTGCGTATCATTCAACTGGATCGCAACGTGATCCGCCAAATCCGTGATCTGATGACCTTCGGATAAGAACCGGCGCAACAGGTCTTTGATCGATGCTGAGGTAAAGAAATATTCCTGCTTCAGGCGCAATTCTTTACCGTCTTGTGTCGTATCATCTGGATACAAAACGCGTGAAATCGTCCGTGCGAGCCGTTCCGGCGCGTTCGCACCCACGTAATCGCCACGGTTAAAGCTTTCGAGGTCAAACAGCTTCACAGGCTTCGCGGCCCACAAACGCAACGTGTTTGCCCACTGCCCTTTCCAGCCAATGACAGGTGTGTCGTAAGCAGACGCCAAAACTGTTTCTGCCGGATGCCAGTTGGCCTTCCCGTCTTCTTCGCTGACATAGCCGCCGAAATGGATTTTGTACGCAACTTCAGGACGTTCAAATTCCCAAACGTGACGCTGCGCGAGCCACCCTTCAGCGGATTCCGTCTGCTGACCATTCTCGAAATGCTGTTCGAACAACCCGTGTTCATACCGGATCCCGTAGCCGTAAGCAGGGATCGCAAGCGTCGCAAGACTGTCCATGAAACAGGCCGCCAACCGACCCAAGCCACCGTTGCCAAGTGCGGCATCGGGTTCGTCCGCGACCACAACTTTATAATCCTGACCAAGGGCGGCCATCGCATCAATCGCGGTCTGTTCGACATCAAGGTTAATCGTGACGTCTTCAACCAAACGACCGATCAGGAACTCCATCGAAAGGTAATAAACACGTTTGTGCTGGCCTTCATACGTCTTACGCGTCGACGCAAACCAAGGCTCAACCACCAGATCACGCAGCGCCAATGACAGCGACATGCGCCAGTCATAAACGCTCGCATGAGATGGGTCTTTCCCGATCGACAGCTTCAGGTGGCGGGTTATTTCCGCCTGCAAACTATCTACAGTCACGGTGGGCTGGGTCTGGGCTGTCATCTATCTTAATCTTCCGTTCAGGCGCTCGGGCCATCTACACATTTTTCGTAGAAACGCGCCCGTAAGCTGACCCAAAGACGCGCGTAATTTGTCGAACTGCCGGATGACAGCGAACCACTCTACTTGGTGGTTTTCGCAACTTTGGCTTTCGCCTTCGGCTTCGCTGTTTTCTTTGCAGCAGCGGCACGCGGTTTCGCCGCAGCTTTGCGCGCGGGTTTCGCTTTTGTCTTCGCAACTGGTTGGTTTACTGCGGTAACGGCGCGCAACCAATGTTCCTCATCCCGACCTTCTGGCTGACCTTCGTCAAGCCAGAACAGATATGCTGTTTCACGAATTAGCGCTTCATTTTCAATGATGGCAGTCATTTTAGAATCTCTCATAAAATAGGCTTTGGTAGCGCTAACAATACACGAAATGCTGCACCTGCACAATCAACCGCAGTGATAAATGCTGCACTGCGTCAATCCTGCACCGGTGGTTGTTTTTTCGGTGCAGAATCGAAGGGTTAACAGAACCACACATCGGTGTGGCTCTGTCGTTTTTGCCTAGCTCGTAATTCTTAGACCTGTTGCTTTATCGAAGGCGTGTGCGAGGTTTGGTTTGATTGTGAAGCCGATGGTTTCGCCTTTGGCTTGGTGTGGTGGTTTTTCGGTTTTGGCGATGAACTCTGTGCCTGCGGCTGTGATCAGGTGGACGAGCGCGTATTCGCCCAGGTTTTCGACCAGTTCCAGTTTGCCTTCGACGACGACGTTCTCTGCGGATGGTGTCAGGTGTTCGGGGCGCAGGCCGACTTGCACGTTGGCGTCAGCCGGTTTGCCGAGGTGGGCTGCTGCCCCGTCGGTTAGTTCCGCACCATCGAAGAAGTTCATTTTCGGGCTACCGATGAACTGGGCCACAAAGGCGTTGTCGGGGCGTTCGTACAGATCAATCGGTGATCCGACCTGTTCGATCCGGCCATCGCGCAGCACAACGATTTTGTCGGCCAGCGTCATCGCTTCGACCTGATCGTGGGTCACGTAGATCATTGTGTTGCCAAGGCGTTCATGCAGACGCGCAATTTCCAGACGTGTTTGCACGCGCAGGGCCGCATCAAGGTTGGACAGCGGTTCGTCAAAGAGGAACACTTCCGGATCACGCACAATCGCACGGCCAATGGCCACACGCTGACGCTGACCACCCGACAGGTTGCGCGGGCTCCGGTCCAGATAATCACCTAGCTGCAGGATTTCTGCGGCAGCTTTCACGCGGCGGTCAATCTCGGCCGGATCAGTCTTGGCCTGCTTCAGACCAAAGGCCATGTTTTTATACACGCTCATATGCGGGTAAAGCGCATAGGTCTGGAACACCATCGCCACGCCACGCTTGGACGCAGCCACATCGTTGACTTCCACATCACCGATCTTCACCGACCCGGATGTGATTTCCTCAAGACCCGCGATCATCCGCAACAGCGTGGATTTCCCGCAGCCTGATGGACCCACAAACACGACAAATTCGCCGTGGTCGATATCCAGATCAACGCCATGCATTACTTGCGTGGCACCATAGCTTTTACGCACGTCGCGCAGTGTCAAACCGGCCATTTTTGCTCCAATTCAGAGATGTCGTGCCGAAGGGTTTCGGCAAATTCAGGGTAAGTTTCAGGAAGATCGCCCCAGAGTTGGCGCGATGTGATAAAGGCGTCCGTGCCCAGCATGGCAGACAGATCGTCCCAGCTGGGTTCCACATATTTGAACGGGATTTTGCCCGCCGCCACATGGGTTGCAAACACATGCCAGCTGGCAATCGAACGGATCGCGTTTTTCGGCAAGATGCCTTGTTTCAGGCAGCCTTCCAGCGTGGGGCGGATAAAGATCGGGAACTTCACCATGCCATCCGCACAGATCCGCGCCACCGTATCGCCAATCGCCTGGTTGCTAAACCGCGCGTCGATCTGGTCCAGATAATCCGCCTTCGAGAACGGCAGATCAATGGTGATCGCAGGCAACACTTCGTCTGCTTCAAAGGCGCGGAAGTGGCGGTGCAAATGCGGCACCCGCATCGCCGCATCAAAGGTTTCAACACCTTCCAACGCAGCCAGATAACACAAGGCCGTATGGCCGCCGTTCAGCACCCGGATTTTGGTTTCCTCGTAAGGATCCACATCCGGCGTCACGGTCACACCCGCCTGCGCCAGATCTGGCATCGGCCCTGCGGCTTTGTCTTGCAAAACCCACTGGATAAAATCTTCGGCCATGATCGGTGACGCGACCTCTGACCCGATCAACTGGGTCAGTTCCACGCCCAATTCAACCGTGCTGCGCGGCGTGATCCGGTCCACCATCGAACAGGGGAACGCCACGTTGTCCGCGACCCACGCGTGCAACACCGCATCGCCACAGGCCTCAAGATAGGCCAGCAGATTGCGGTGCAACATCTTGCCGTTCTGGCGGATGTTATCACAACACGCGATGGTCAAAGGGGCACCGCCCGCATCCATCCGCGCCTGCAAACCCGCCCGCAGATACCCGTAAACGCTTTGCGTCTGATCACCCGCCATTTCAGCTGCAATGACTGGATCCGCGCGGTTCAGATTGCCATTCGGATCGGTGTAATAGCCGCTTTCGGTGACCGTAATCGTCACCAGATGTACGCTACCGCGCGCCAGCAACGCCTCGGATGCTGTCCGGTCCGCGCTCCAGTCTGCAAAATGCACATGCGATCGCACACGGCGCAACGCCACCTGCCCGTCCGGCGAATAGGATTTCAAAAAGTACCCGTCGTGGCGCGCCACATCATCTGCGGCCGCCGCAAAAGACCCTGCTTCCGCACCGCGCAGGTTCACAGCCGCAATACCCCAGTTCAGATCACCGGACTTGTCCATGTAATCATCAAGATACATCGCCTGATGCGCCCGATGGAACGCCCCGAACCCCAAATGCACGACACCCACAGCACAGGCTGCGCGGTCATATCCCGTCGCCCCGATTGGGTGCAGAACTGCGCTATTCATGATGTGGTCTCCATTGGTTTAGACAAGTCTTTGCGCGCTGTATCGCGGTACTCTGAAGGGGTCATGCCCTTCATCTTTAGAAAGTGACGGTTGAAGTTCGCCAGATTGCGGAACCCCGCATCAAAGCTGATATCCGAGATCGTCGCATCCGACGCATACAGCATGCTGCAGGCTTGGCCCACGCGCACAGACGTCAGGAATTCAACGAACTTGTGGCCCGTCACAGATGTAAAATTGCGCGCGAAGGTGGCTTGGGTCATCCCCGCCATTTCAGCCGCATCCCCCACGCTAAAATCGTCTTTGAAGTTGGCCACGATGTGATCCACCACAGCCCCGATCCGCGCGTGTTTACTGCCGCCCTGAACCTGCACCAGCTTGGACACCGACAGGACCTTCTTTTCCGCATGCTCATTCAACCGCACAAGGAACCGGATGAACGCCAGAATACGCTCAGGACCTTCGTTATTACGGATCGACTCCATGTGACCGCGCGCAAAGGTCGGATTGAACCCTTCAAATTGCACGCCAGACTGGGCCAGCGTCAGCATCTTGCGGACCTCGCCAAATTCGGGGAACCCTTCGGCCAGTTTTTCAAAGCTTTCATGGCTGAACTGCACCAGCATATCGCGGGTCGCCACAGGTTCGGTCCAGACCTTATCCGTGATCCAGTTATGCGGCAGGTTCGGCCCCGTCAGGAACAGATCACCCGCTTCAAAATCACCGATGTAATCGCCCACAAACGCCTTGCCGCGTGTCGCCACAACCAGATGCAATTCGTATTCTTCATGGGCATGCCACCGACACAAATCCGTAGGCCATCCATGTTCAAGATAGCGGATCGACCGTGTGGTCCGATCGACTAACTCAATTTTTGGAACCATTATCGACATGATTTATCTCTTTTTTCCAGCCCGGTCGCGTGGCGGCATCTTGCGATCAGACGCCGCCAGCCGCCTTACTTCACCGCACCAAAGGTCAGACCCTGCACCAGCTGTTTCTGACAGAACCAGCCCAACACAATGATCGGGGCCACAGCCGCTGTCGATACTGCCGACAGACGTCCAAAGAACAGACCTTCTGGTGCGCGGTTGCCTTCAATCAGCTTCGACAAAGTCGCCGCATCAATCGTGGTCAAACGGACCGTCCAATAGGCTTCGTTCCAGCAGAAGATGAAAGTCAGCAGTGCGGTCGATGCAATGCCACCCCACGCCAGCGGAATAAGGATATCCTTGATTTCGCCCCATGTGCTCACACCGTCCATCTTGCCCGCTTCGATGATCTCTTTCGGGATCTCCTTGAAGTAGGTGAACAACATCCAGATCACGATCGGCAGGTTGATCAGGCACAACACCAAGATGACCAGAAAGTGCGTGTCAAAGATGCCCAGCATGTTCTTCGTCAGGAAGGTCATCGGGTACAAAACAGCCGCCGCTGGCAACATCTTGGTCGACAACATCCACATCAGAATGTCCTTGGTGTGACGGCTTGGATCAAACGCCATCGCATAGGCCGCAGGCACACCCACCACCAGCGCAAACAAAGTCGCAAAGGTCGACGTGATCACCGAATTGGTCGCAAAGCGCCAGTAATCATAGTTCTCCGTCATGTTGGTGTAGTTTTCCAACGTCGGCGTGAACTTGAACAGGAATTCAGGCTTCACTGCATCCGCGTCCGTCTTAAAGCTGGTGAACACCAACCAAAAAATCGGGAAGAAGAAGATCAGCGCCACGATCCAAGCCACAACAGGCCATGCGATCTTGCTAAATTTCGAGGTCTGAGAAACGGTAGCCATTGTCTTTTCTCCTAGTCCATCAACGTCTTGCCGACCATGCGCAGCAAGAAGATGGCGATAATATTGGCCAGAATGACCGCGAAGATACCTGTCGCACTTGCCGCACCGATGTTGTTCGAGGTGAACTCACCAATCAGATAAGGCAGGTTTTTGTTGCCGTTCCCGCGGCTGACAATCTCGATTTCCGCATAAAGTGACAGGTGGAAGATCGACTGGATCATCACAACAATCGCAATCGGACGCCCCAGATGCGGCACCGTCAGGTTGATGAACTGCGACCACGCAGACGCCCCATCAAGCGTCGCCGCTTCTTTCTGGCTTTCATCCTCGGACTGCAACGACGTCATAAAGATCAACACCGCAAAAGGAGTCCACTGCCACGTCACCATCATAATGACCGCATAAGCAGAGGTCTGTGTGGCGCGGAAAGAGATCGGTTCCAACACAGGCCACAGGTTAAAGAACCAACCCAACACCGGGAAGTCACGCAACCCGTCGATCATGTTGTTGATCCCGCCAACAGCAATCCCCTGCAAACCCAACACAGGGTCCAAAATCATGTTGATCCACAACACCCCGTTCACCGCTGGCATCACAAAGAACGGCGAGATCAGCAAAACACGGACAATCCCGCGCCCCGGGAAGTTCCGGTTCACCAAAACCGCAATCCCAAGACCCAAAACAACCGTCAGCACCAAAATGCTGGACACGATCAGCACAGAGTTCTGGATCGCAAACCAAAAATCCTTGGCATTCAGAACATACTGATAGTTCCCGAAGCCCCGCCAGTTACTGAGCGCCGGTGTCGTCCATTCCGGCCGGATCGTCGAGTTCAGCACATACCGGATAAACGAGAAGTAAAGCGTCATGCTCAGCGGGACCAACATCCATACCAGCAACAGCAAAACAGCTGGCGTTTGTAAGATCCGGGGGAGCGTTCTTTTCGTAGACATAGCTCGGGTCACCTTTTGGGGCAGGGTTTCAGTCGTCGTGTCAGTGCGGTTCGCATAAAGCGACTGGTCATCAAGCGAGCAACACCACCAAAAGGGGCACCGCATCAAAGCAAAATGATCAATAAATATAAAAACTTAGGGGGTCGTCGTGGGGGGAGGTCTGGGCCCGGCAAACGCCGGGCCCATCCTAGATCAGTCGAAAGGGTTAGTAGTAACCCGCTTCGGACAAGATTGCGTCCGCTGCAGACTGAGCTGCTGCAAGTGCATCTTCTACAGACTTAGCGCCGGACAATGCCGCTGCCATTTCCTGACCAAAAGCAGTACCAATCTCTGGGAATTCAGGGATCGCTACGAACTGAACACCAACATATGGCTTGATGTCGGTCGCTTCTGGCGCCGCAGAGTTGATCGCTGCCAATTCAGCTTCGGCAAAGCCAGCAGCTGCCTGGAACTCAGGGATCGCGTATGTGGATGCACGCTGACCAGTTGGAACAGAACCCCAACCAAAGTCCGGGTGGTTACCAACAGCCTGAACGTAGTCTTTAGATGTTGCCCACTCGATGAAGTCGTGCGCAGCTTCTGAGTTTGGTGAACCTGTTGGAACAGCCATCGCCCATGCCCACAACCAGTTCGCGCCCACTGGGTTACCAGCGTTTGGAGACTGTGCATATGCAACATTTTCGTTCTCAAGGAAGGATGCAGCAATCGTCGCATCAATCCAAAGGCCACACTTGTCTTCGTTATAAAGAGCAAGGATCTCGTTGAAGGAGTTCCCTTCAGAACCTGGAGGGCCGTAGTTCTGCAGCAAATTCACATACATCGTTACCGCAGCATTAAACTCAGGCGTGTCGAATGCTGGTGTCATGTCGGCGTTAAGATAAGCAGCACCGAATGAGTTTGCGATCGTACCGATGAACGCACCGTTGTCACCCCAACCCGGCTTACCGCGCAAACATGCACCGTAAACGCCGTTGTCAGGATCGTGCATCGCAGCTGCAGCGGCCGTAATGTTGTCCCAAGAATCGTTGTCAACGATAGTGACACCAGCAGCGTCTGTCAGGTCTTTACGGTACATCACCATAGAAGACTCACCGTAGAATGGTGCCGCATAAAGTGTGCCCTCGTGGGACAGACCAGCACGCATTGCAGGCAGAATATCGTCAACGTCGTAGTCATCACCGAACTCAAGCGGTTCGATCCAACCAGCAGCACCCCAAATCGGCGCTTCCTGCATGCCGATGTTGATGATGTCGTACTGACCACCACCGGTCGCCGTATCAGACGTCACCTGATCGCGCAGAACGCCTTCTTCCAAAGACACCCAGTTCAAAACAACACCAGTTTCCTCAGTGTATGCCTCTGCAACCGTCTGCATGTTAATCATGTGACCGTTGTTCACAATCGCAATCGTCAATTCCTGCGCGTGCCCATCAGCAACCGCAACAGATGACGTCGCAACAACCAAAGACAGCCCTAAAGCCGTATTCATCAAAGATTTCATGTGTTCCTCCCAGAAATCACAGTTTGG